>NZ_JABAHZ010000030.1 GCF_012641265.1 Chitinophaga eiseniae
CTTATGGTGGTTATGCCGAGGGTGTTCACCTCTTCCCATTCCGAACAGAGAAGTTAAGCCCCTCATGGCCGATGGTACTGCACTATCATGCGGGAGAGTAGGTAGCTGCCATACTTATTAAGAAAAGTCCTGGTGACATGCCAGGACTTTTTCTTTTCTTCTTTCTCTATATGAAGATAGGGCGGATCGTTCAGATCTGTCGGAATACATTCAACATCAAGGTTGATTACTTATTGAAATAGGGTGTAAATAGTTTTGCTTGCGAATGATAAAGGTTATATCTTTGCCGTCCGCACCAAAAGTTAAGGTTCTTTGTGGAAATATGGGTTTGATTATCAATAGATTAAACATATTATCTGAAAGGATAAGTGCTTGATACTAAGACAATTAAAGATGTAAAAAACTCTAAAAAAGTTTTGGTGGTTAAATAAAAGATCGCTACCTTTGCAACCCCAACGCAAACGACGCAACATACTAACAAAAGTTCTTCTGAAAATAATAAAGATGTTCTGGCCAAAGGGTCAACAGAGATCGGATCTCACACATCGACAAACAATCTTTAGAGATTGAAAAGTTCTTTGAAAGAATGGAAACAACAGCACGAATCTAAGTAGTGATGCTTAGGTTCAAACACAGGTAATGTTAAAGCTAAACATAATTTAAAACGATCCGATTGATTTCGAGAGAAATTAGTCAGTATCAAAACTTCTTTACAATGGAGAGTTTGATCCTGGCTCAGGATGAACGCTAGC
>NZ_JABAHZ010000031.1 GCF_012641265.1 Chitinophaga eiseniae
CTACGGATGTTACGATCGTTTGCATCTCCCCGTAGCTTATCGCAGCTTACCACGTCCTTCTTCGCCTCTTAGATCCTAGGCATCCACCATGCGCCCTTATTCGCTTTAAAAATCTTTAGTATTCTTAATACTACTATTTCGAATACAACTTGCATTTCCCAATATGTCAAAGAACTTTTAATCACTGATTTCTTTTCCAAGATTTCATTTGTGTGATTATTGCCGATGTGTGAGAGCTGATCTCCGTAACCCTTATGGTTACACATCTTTTGTTATGATAAGAACTTAAGGTGATTAAGTGGAGGATATCGGATTCGAACCGATGACCCCCTGCGTGCAAGGCAGGTGCTCTAGCCAACTGAGCTAATCCCCCGTAATCATTGTAGACCCGAGCAGATTTGAACTGCTGACCCCTACATTATCAGTGTAGTGCTCTAACCAGGCTGAGCTACGGATCTGTTTATCAGACAAGGTTGGCTGATACTATCTCACTAACCGATCCAGTCCATAACCAACTTGGCTTATAATGTTTTTAAAGAACTACAAAACAGCATAGTCATTACTAAACTGTTTCAATAAATTAAAAGAAGGAAACAACAGCTCATAGGTCAATGAGCTCTAAAAAGGAGGTATTCCAGCCGCACCTTCCGATACGGCTACCTTGTTACGACTTAGCCCCAATTACCGATTTTACCCTAGGCGGTTCCTTGCGGTTACCGACTTCAGGTCCCCCCGGC
>NZ_JABAHZ010000032.1 GCF_012641265.1 Chitinophaga eiseniae
TTGTAATTGGTGCCAATCTTACTTCTCCATTCCTCTCCTGTAAAGTAAAGTGTATCGTTCTTTATCTCGTACGGATATTCGTTTTTGTCTATCTTCAGATCCAGAAAGGTGTCGCTGTATCCCACAATCTCCGCCTGCGAAATTAAAGGCCGGTCCCAGTCGATGCTGAAATTCCGGAGCGTTATATCCTCCGCATTCTGTACGTTGAACGCCATCATCTTTCCATGAAATACAAACTCCGATCCCTGACCGTCGATGCATACACCCGACCTGTCGCGGATCTCAATCCCAACGGGGGCGTCGGACAAATCCTCCCTATCTTTATTCGGACAAAAGTCGTACCTGCCACGGGGAAAAACCAGTTTCAGGTAGCGCGCGTTCCTGTTTTCTTTCAACAGCTTCCTGATCTCCGGTTCTACATTGACCCGGCTGTCAGGATGGATGCCATAATCTGTTACGTTTATCTCAACAGTATCCTGCTGGCCAAAACACGAGCTGTTAAGGACCAGTAGTAAAAAAGATATCAATGTAA
>NZ_JABAHZ010000033.1 GCF_012641265.1 Chitinophaga eiseniae
CTACGGATGTTACGATCGTTTGCATCTCCCCGTAGCTTATCGCAGCTTACCACGTCCTTCTTCGCCTCTTAGATCCTAGGCATCCACCATGCGCCCTTATTCGCTTTAAAAATCTTTAGTATTCTTAATACTACTATTTCGAATACAACTTGCATTTCCCAATATGTCAAAGAACTTGTAATCACTGATTTCTTTTCCAAGATTTCATTTATGTGATTATTGCCGATGTGTGAGAGCCGATCTCTGTACCCCCTTCGGTTACACATCTTTTTTGTAAAGAACTTCTACTTCCCACCTGGCGTGTAGCCATAGGCGTTAGTACAATAAATTAAAAGAAGGAAACAACAGCTCATAGGTTAATGAGCTCTAAAAAGGAGGTATTCCAGCCGCACCTTCCGATACGGCTACCTTGTTACGACTTAGCCCCAATTACCGATTTTACCCTAGGCGGTTCCTTGCGGTTACCGACTTCAGGTCCCCCCGGC
>NZ_JABAHZ010000034.1 GCF_012641265.1 Chitinophaga eiseniae
CACCATGCGCCCTTATTCGCTTTAAAAATCTTTAGTATTCTTAATACTACTATTTCGAATACAACTTGCATTTCCCAATATGTCAAAGAACTTTTAATCACTGATTTCTTTTCCAAGATTTCATTTGCGTGATTATTGTCGATGTGTGAGAGCCGATCTCCGTAACCCCTTTGGTTACACATCTTCATCTTGTCTTTTGTTTTCATTTTTTGCTTTCGCTGTTAGCGAAAGATTGAAAACTTTGTAAAGAACTTTTACTTTTCGCCTGGCGTGTAGCCATGGGCGTTAGTACAATAAATTAAAAGAAGGAAACAACAGCTCATAGGTTAATGAGCTCTAAAAAGGAGGTATTCCAGCCGCACCTTCCGATACGGCTACCTTGTTACGACTTAGCCCCAATTACCGAT
>NZ_JABAHZ010000035.1 GCF_012641265.1 Chitinophaga eiseniae
TGATCTCACCTCCTGCAACTACCACACCTCCGGTAGCTCCTGGTACAAAAGTGGAGCCCGTCCAATCGTTCAGAATATTATTCGGGTCCCAATGCTCACCGGTACTCGCCAGTGTCCAGTAAAAATGAACCTTTCCCCGCACTGCATTGGAATCGGCTACAGCGCAGCCTATGTTTCGGATGCGCACATATACATAGTTAGAATCGTTGTTCAGGTATTCAATTGGCTGCGGGTCTGCTATACTGTCATTATATTCTCTTGCCCACAGGTCGGGGCTGTGCCATATTTCCCAGTTACGGGCATCTACGGTAGCCTGGCTGTTCGGCTCGTCCAGCATGTCTACATAAGAATCACGCATTGCGAAGTCACTAAGAGCAGCCGTATCCAGCTGAATGCGGATAAT
>NZ_JABAHZ010000036.1 GCF_012641265.1 Chitinophaga eiseniae
ACTATCATGCGGGAGAGTAGGTAGCTGCCATACTTATTAAGAAAAGCCTTGGTGCCTTTGCACTAAGGCTTTTTCTTTCTTATATAAGTAGAGAGTGTTGCTAAAGAGTAGCAATGATTTTCTCTCAGATACTCAGAATAATCTCTGACACAGTTCTTTACAGGTGCGGCTTACAGCCGCCAGATGATACACCCGGCCAGGCAACATCCTGCCAACTACACTTATCAATATCATCTATGTTTTCGAAACGAAAACATTCTTAAGTCTCTGGCTTAACACCAATTGACATACAGAAAATACCAGCAATTAAGTTGTAATAATTTTTGCTTGCGAATGATAAAGATGCTATCTTTGCCGTCCGCTTCGGAAAACAGCAGTTCTTTGTGAAATAA
>NZ_JABAHZ010000037.1 GCF_012641265.1 Chitinophaga eiseniae
GCAAGGCAGGTGCTCTAGCCAACTGAGCTAATCCCCCGTAATCATTGTAGACCCGAGCAGATTTGAACTGCTGACCCCTACATTATCAGTGTAGTGCTCTAACCAGGCTGAGCTACGGATCTGTTTAGGTTGCCTGTTGGCGTTAATCACACTCTCTAACCGATCAGTCCATGTGACCAACTTGGCGACTCCTTGTTAAAAGAACTATTTCATAACTTCAACCTTTGCCGAAGTTATCATTACTTTCCGCCTGGCGTGTAGCCAAGGGCGTTAGTACAATAAATTAAAAGAAGGAAACAACAGCTCATAGGTTAATGAGCTCTAAAAAGGAGGTATTCCAGCCGCACCTTCCGATACGGCTACCTTGTTACGACTTAGCCCCAATTACCGAT
>NZ_JABAHZ010000038.1 GCF_012641265.1 Chitinophaga eiseniae
GCATCACTACTTAGATTCGTGCTGTTGTTTCCATTCTTTCAAAGAACTTTTCAATCTCTAAAGATTGTTTGCCGATGTGTGAGATCCGATCTCTGTTGACCCTTTGGCCAGAACATCTTTATTATTTCAAAATCAAGGTGATTAAGTGGAGGATATCGGATTCGAACCGATGACCCCCTGCGTGCAAGGCAGGTGCTCTAGCCAACTGAGCTAATCCCCCGTAATCATTGTAGACCCGAGCAGATTTGAACTGCTGACCCC
>NZ_JABAHZ010000039.1 GCF_012641265.1 Chitinophaga eiseniae
TCAGAGATTAGATGTCCAGGCAGTAGGCCTGGCAAGTAATGTTATTCTGAGTATTTGAGAGAAAATCATTGCTACTCTTTAGCAACACTCTCTACTTATATAAGAAAGAAAAAGCCTTAGTGCAAAGAACACCAAGGCTTTTCTTAATAAGTATGGCAGCTACCTACTCTCCCGCATGATAGTGCAGTACCATCGGCCATGAGGGGCTTAACTTCTCTGTTCGGAATGGGAAGAGGTGAACACCCTCGGCATAA
>NZ_JABAHZ010000003.1 GCF_012641265.1 Chitinophaga eiseniae
CATACCCAAATTTAACTACCCTGACCAACACTTGAAAGTCTTTTTTTCAACCAGATTATCTGGATAAATCAGCCCTTTTTTCTCAAAATTAAAGAGGGTGCCTCAAAATTACTTTTGAGACACCCTCTTTTCCTTATTTATTAGAATGAACGAAAGGATTATTCCCTTGCAGGAAATGCTTATTTACTATCAGCCGAAGGCATGAACCGCCATTTAATATCCTTATATGCCTGCTTTACTCCCTGCTTGTTTTCTATCACTACCTTTTCCTGCCATTTTCCCTGCTTATTCTTTTTAGCGGAAAGCTGGTACTGCATATATTTCCCTTGCTGGTAGTCATAAGATTCCCCGTCATCGTCATACAGTACTGATGCACTTTCCGCCTCTCCATAGTGGCGGATTTCCAGCGGAAGCTGCTCGCCGGGCGCCGGGGTATGTGTTACCGGTGGTATCATGGGGATAATGCCGCCGTCTTTTACATACAGGGGTATTTTATCCAGGCCTGGCTTAGCTACAATGATACTGCCGTTTCCAACATATTCGCCGGTGTAAAAGTCGTACCATTTGCCTTGCGGCAGTATCACCTTTCTTTCGGTTTGGCCAGCAAACATCGGTGCTACCAGGAGGTTATCTCCCAGCATAAACTGATCTTTTACATCTTCCCGCAGGGCTACCTGGTAGGGATTTTCTGTTCCATCCAGTGCTGCTTTCTCCGACTGATGATTAAACGAGAAGCCCTCCACCAGGTTCATGGCTCTAACCGGCGGTTTACCTTCCAGGTAGTATTGAGAGAAAACGGTATAGAGATAGGGGAATAACTGCATGCGCAGTAATGCCACATCCTTCACCTGTTTTTCCACTTCCGGGAAACTCCATGGTTTGGTACCATCTGCCCAGGCATTGAGCATGGCCATCGGGGAAAAGCAAGCCGACTGCATACGCCGCAACCATTCCTCCGCTGTTTTGGATGCCCTTACCTCCGGCGTCCAGAGCACGCCAATAAAACTACTGTTGCACAACGCTGTGATGAAATCACGATGGTTGTAATAATCATTATAGATCACATACGGCAGCGAAGACGCGCCAGCATTGGAAGCACGTACCAATCCGTAGGTACGCACCCCATTCTCTTTGAACCATTCTGCGGTGGCGCGCTGCATCATTACCCCAAACAATTGGCGCATTTGTTCAGCACTTGTTCCGGACGGGAAAGTAGCTACATCCGGCCATAGCCAGTTATCAAATCCATCTACTTCATCAATTTTGTAACCGGAAACGCCTATATCAACATGCTGCTTTTTGAAAAGCTGCTTATACAGCTCCTGCGCGGGCTGCAAAGTAAAATCCGGTACCAGCCCGTTCCATACTGTATGAGAACCTGATAATGGCTTCGCCACTTCATATAGCGATGAAGCTGGTGACAGGTAAGGATTCAACCATAAATTGAGACGAATACCTTTTGCCTTCATATCTTTTACAAAACCTGCCGGATCGGGGAATCTTGTTTTATCCCACTCAAAGGTGCAGGGATAGGCTTTTGTTTGCCAACCTGGCTCCAGCCCGATAAAATCCAGCGGAAAGCCATGTTGTTTGAATGCGTCCGCTTCTGCTTCCACCTGGTCTGCAGTAGACAACGTAGGCATACGATGTGTAAAACCGAGTCCCCATTTGGGAGGCAGCACACCTCCACCATTGAGCAGGTTATAACGTTGCACTACTTCCATCGGGGTATTACCGGCAAAAACATATACCTCTGTACCGGTTGTTGGCACCAACATTTCCACCGCGTCGGAATAGGGCTGCGCACTCCAGTCAGCTTCTGTGTTCCGGTCGTAAACCTTCGGAGGATGCTCACTGTTCACCCGCACGGCTGTTCCCGCATACACCGTGATATAACGGGCACTATTTACCAACACACCATATCCCTTGCTGGAAATATAAAAAGGAACCGGGGCATGGGAACGGCCATTATCGCTGCCGCCGTAGTGGTCCATGTGCAGGTCCAGTACTTGTCCCCGGCGGTTAACCGTTTTAAATTGCAGCCCCAGGCCAAACAGCTGTTCTTCTGCCTGTAAGGGAAAACGCAGGTAAACCTTTCCCTCCTTTACTTCCGCATTACAATCCGGCAAAGGAAGCGGGAATGGCTGTTCGCCCAGCTTTTGCAACGCCTCTTTCCGGGGTCTTCCGCCTGCTGTTCCCAACAGGTCTACCTTATCCGGCTGTCCTACAGTAGCTTTCCAGATACCTGGCGCCACCTGTTCCCATTTTAAAGGTACCCGCTGCGCCCGCGCTAATGATCCGATAAAAATGCAGATCAGAAAAAAAAGCAATTTTGTCTTCATAAAAATTATTGCAAGGGATCAAATGCACCTCCATCCCATCCGTTTGTCTGTTTGAGATTACCATTCAACTCCAGGTGCGTGGTGTTGATGGGATAAAAATAATAATTGCTTTTAAAATCAACCTTAAAAACCTTATCTACGGCTACCAGCGAATCCTTAAAATACTGGCTGTAGTTCTGGTCAAGATTAACCGTATCTTGTATTTTGCTGAATTCATTCTGTGGTATCAGTAATGTAATCACAAGGCCATGTCTTACTTTACCATTGAGTTCTTTTTCAAACAGCTTCCATCTGCGCAGGTCCCAGTAACGTTTTCCTTCATACGCAAACTCTATTTTTCTTTCCAGCCTGATAGCATCGCGCATAGCATCAGTGTTCATACCGGGTTTCATGCCGTATAGGTTATCGCCACCGGCTTCAATGCCGGCGCGTTTCCTGATCAGCTTGAGTATTTCATAGGCCTCACTGGTGTTACCCGTTTCGTTGGCACATTCCGCGAGGTTCATCAGCACTTCTGCGAAACGTATTTCCACCCAATCCGTACTGCTGTTGTAGGTAAAGAACCTGGAATAACTTACATCTACTGCTTTCTTGCAATAAAAGCCGGTTTCAGAAAGGAACTGTGTTTCTGCCCCTACGTAGTTCCATTGTCTTCGTCCCGCTTTCCCACTCAGCTCCCAGGGACAACCATTGTAAGCGATCGTTGCTGCAAAACGGGGATCCCTGTTTTTCCAATAGTGTACAGGATCATAGCCTGCCGCGGGATCGGTGATAGGCCGGCCGTCTTTCATAGGGAAAGCATTCACCATTTCCAGTGTGGGATGATTGGCGCCGGTGGCATTCTGCGCTTCACTCAGCGGGCGCGTAGCAGCATTCCAGTCATTCACCTTATCGGGGTATGCATAGCGGTTTACAAAAACCACTTCCTTATTCATTTCATCAAACCAGATATTGGCAAACTTATCATACAACCCTGCTCCTGCCGCCTCCAGTACTTCCCTTGCCATCTTATTGGCAGCATAGGCATTTTGCCATCTCACGGCATCGTTGGCGGGATTGAACTGGGGGCTTGCATAATATAGCAGTATCCTTCCTTTCAGCGCCAGGGCAGCTCCTTTAGTAACCCTGCCCAGGTCATCGCCAGTCCACGAGGCTGGTAAAAGTTTGGCCGCGTTGTCCAGGTCGGCCACCATCTGTGCAACACAGGCAGATGTTTTGTCTCTCGGTACTTCCAGGTTATCTGTGATCTTTTGTGGCTCCAGTATCAGCGGCACACCTCCATATAGCCGCACCATGCCAAAGTAGTCCCATGCTCTTAAAAAGAATGCCTGTCCTTTTAACAGGTCTTTTGTTGCAGCAGGAAGCGTCCCACCATCGATGTTCTTCAAAAGGATATTAATGTTCCTGATATTACTATAAGACCATAAGTCGAACGAGTTAATCGTAAGCTGACCGTACATAATAGCGTCCCCTCCAGGCGCTTCATCAGAAGTAGCGGCATCGGAAGTGTTCCAACCGGGGAGGTTATCGTCATATAATTTGTTTACATAGGCAGTAGCCAGTTTATTGTCCTTCCAGACATCAGACTCGTTAACAGCACCGAGATCTTTTTTGTCGAGTATTGCCTTGGTACAATGCGTGAAGCAACAAAGAAAAAACAAGGCATATATGGTAGTATATCTGAATTTCATAAATATTTTCTTTTCACGTTATAAAGTAATGTTCAGGCCAAAAGTGTAGTTCTTCATCAAAGGATAAGAGCGCATGCTCGCGGCTTCCGGATCCCTCACCTTCACGTGATCTTCCAGCAACAGCAAGTTGGTGCCTGTAAAGAACAGCCGCACGGCAGCGAGGCCGCTTCTTTTAACTAACAACCTGGGCAACTCATACGACAGGTTCACATTCTTTAACCGTAAAAAGGAGCCGTTCCGCAGCCAGAATGTCGACGCGTCGTCGGCAGTATTCCTTCCGGCGCGGGGAAATGCAGCATTAGGGTTTTCCGGCGTCCAGTGATCATTCCAGTAGGCAAAATTCGTTTCTTCTGTTCTGGCCTGTACATAGCGCACATCTATCATTGTTTTATAACCTGCCAGTCCCTGGAAAACGAGGTCCAGGCTCAGTCCTTTCCAGGTACATCCCATAGCTATACCATAATTGACAGGAGGAGTGTTGTGACTTGCAATGTATTGTGCATCATTTTCGTCTATTTTTCCATCCGGCTTATCATCTACCGCTCCGCGGGTATCGCGGTAATTAAGCATGCCTAACTCTGGTTTCTGCCCAAAAATGGTGTACCCGGCAGGTAAAGCATCAAGATCCGCCTGTGTACGGATAATCCCGGTAGCCTCATACCCCCAGATACGGTCCATGTTATACCCGAGAACAGATTTATAAGCGCGTTGATTCACTGGTTGATCCTGTACCTTTACTTCATTGGTAGCATATCCGACGTTGCCGGATACATAGTAACCGAAATTTTTGTTTACAACGCCATTGTATTTTACTGATAGTTCAAAGCCCTTTGAGTTGATAACACCATAATTTTCCGCCGGCAGTGTTGCCCCGAAAGTCGATGGAACACTTTTCTGCCGGGCCCCGAGAATGTCATAAGTATGTGTACGGAATATATCTGCTGAAAAACTTAATTTATTATTCAGCACGTAGGCGTCCAGTCCGCCATTCCAGGAGACAGATTTTTCCCAGGTAATATTGGGGTTCGACAACGAACCCGGAGCGATGCCGCTGGTTATACTGCCCAAAACAGCACCATTCGCAATATTATAGCGTTGCATCCATTGCCAGCCGCCGATGGCGTCATTACCTATCAAAGCGATCGTGCTTCTCAGCTTAAGGTCGTTGACAAAACTTATATTATTCCTGAAGAAGGGTTCTTCTGAAATCCGCCACACCGCAGACAAAGACGGAAAAAAGCCCCATCGTTGTGAGGGCGCAAACTTTACAGAGCCATCATATCTGAAGGCACCTTCCAGGATATACTTGTCAGCATAGTTATAATTCAATCTGCCTATATAGGAAGCACGCCCATCCTCCCATCCACTCCCATTGGCAAACTGACTGGCGGCGCTACCTGCAAACAGCTGGTCTATGGAAGGTGAAATAAAATTATTACGTTTCGCGTTAAAATTATCTCCCTTGCTTTCTGCCTGCTCATACACCAATAATGCGCTCAGCTTATGGGCGCCAAAGGAGCGATGATAGGAAATGTATCCATCCAGCTGGTAAGCTTCCTGGTTATCGTAAGATTCATAAAGGAATTCTCCGTCGTCGCGCACCTTTACACTCTCTAATTCATCTGTTACAATATGATTATGTTCCCCTCTGCGTTTAAATACAGATAATTCATACGGCAAACTAAACTGCTTCACGAAATTGTTCCTGGAATACTTATTGAACATGAGTTTAAGTTCAAGCCCGGGAAGAAATGGCGCCTTGTAACGTAGGGTGGCAATAGTGTTATAATCAACAAACTTCTTCTTGTTATAACCGGTTTGGCCGTTTGTTATAGCCACCGGGGACCATTCAACATAAGTACCATTCAACCTGCCATTGATATACGGGGGTACAGTCTGGGTTCTGAACAGAAAAGCCTTGTACAGGTCTTGCATGTTATCTCCATCATTGTCATACATCCAAAATGGTTTCTGATCATTCCTGACATCCATACTTACATTTAAAGAGGCGGTAAGATTGCTGGTAATATCAGCATCTACATTCGCTCTTAAAGTATTTTTGCGAAAATCCAGCTTATTGAAAGATCCTGTTGCATAAAAATAAGTGCCATTCATGAAGTAGCGGATTTTGGGTGAGCCGCCGCTTACAGACAATGAATGCCGGGTTGTTACGGGGTTTTTCCAGGCATCCTCAATCCAGTTCCAGTTATGTGTTTTGAAGTAATCCAACTCGTCAGGCGAATAATACCTGGCATCACTGGTGGGCACATTATCGATACGCAGCGCATCGTTGATCGTAATGGCCTGGTGATATGCATTCTGGGTTTCAGGAATGTGTATCGGCTTTTCCACGCCAATTGAACCATTATACGAAATGGTCGCTTTCCCTTCTCTACCCACCCTGGTTGTTACCAGCACAACACCATTAGCGGCGCGGGAACCGTATACGGCTGCGGAAGCTCCGTCCTTCAATATGGAGATGTTATCTACTTCACTTGGATCCAGTGCATCAAAAGCAAACTTATCGCGCACCACCCCGTCAATGACGTAAAGGGGATCAGTATTATTCCAGGTGCCGGCAGCACGGATACTAACAGAAGATGCCATGCCAGGCTTACCACCGGATTGCGTAATGCGCACTCCCGGAAGCCTTCCCGCTAATGCGTTGGAAAGATTTGCGACGGGCAGATCTTTTATCTCTTTCCCTGAAACAGTGGCAACAGCACCTGCAAGCGTGGCTTTTTTCTCTGTTCCGTACCCAACTACCACGATTTCATTCAGTCCGCTTAAGGTACTGCTCAATATCACATCCAGGAATGGTTTCCCTCCAAGGACAGTTTCCCGCCGGTCAAATCCTATATAAGAAAATACCAGGGTGGCATCCGGTTCCGCTTTAATGGCATAATGCCCGTTCTTATCGGTAACCGCTCCGCCAGGTGCCCCTTTTACCTGTACAGTAACACCTACCAGTGGCGTTCCAAGGGTATCTCTTACATTTCCTGAAACGAGGAAGGTATCTGCAGTTACAGCCTTCTCCTGGGGCTGGGCCGGGTTTCTTAAAGCACCCGGAGCCTGTTGAAAGTTACTTTGCAAGGCACCTTTTGGCATATTGGTCTTCACGGTAATAGTATTTCCCAACTGCTTGAAAGACCAGTTTAACTTTTCAGATAAACTGTCCAGTATATTGTCTACTGCTAAATGATGGCTGTTTATCCGTACAACTGTATCAAGATTGATACTACGGGCATCGAATACAAAAGTGATAGCAGTTTTTTGATTGATAATGGAAAATAGTTTTCTTACTGAAATGTTTCGAAGGTCTGCTGTAATGATGCTATTGGTTTGGGCATTTACATTTTTTCCCGACGAAGTGTTGAATGCTACTAGTTCTGCCAGGAAATAAATGATCAAACACCTGGCGCAGACCAGTAATACCTTAGGTAGTTTTTTTTTCATAACTTTAACGTGTTTTTGTTTAAGCAAACGTGTCCTGTGCACGGAGCTCCACTTCCGCACAGTAACGTATTTTTACACTAACCAGCCGGTAGTCCTCTCCGATTACCGGCTTTTTGCTAGATGCAGTTATTCCATATGTATCAGTATTTAAAATTCAGATAGGGTTACTTTTCCCGCTTCAATCCTGTATTTTAAATCATAGTTAAACGAAAGGCTTTCCAGTACTTCGGGAAGCGTTGGATTGCTATACTCCCCGGTGAGCCGCCATTGCCGCGACTTCAATTGGCTGATATCAAAATGTACACCGTAAAACCTTTCCAGTTTGGCAAGCACTTCGTCAATACCTGCGTTATCAAAATAAATTATCCGCTGCCTCCAGGCTAAGCGCTCCCTGGAATTAAATACCCCTTTTTCGAAATGGTCTGCTTTCCTGGTATATACCACCTCTTCCCCCGGTGTCAGCACAACTCCTTTTGCGTCATCTTTCTCTACCAATACTTTACCATTTGTCAGGGAAACTATTATCTGTGGATCATTGCCAAAGGCGGCTACGTTAAAGGCAGTTCCTAACGCGGTAACGGATAACTTCCCGGTATGCACCGTAAAAGCCTTTCCAGGCTGGGATCGTACGTCAAAACAGGCTTCCCCGCGAAGCTCCACATCACGATGCTTCTCACCAAAGTTACGCCCCACCTTTAGCACGGAACAGGCATTGAGTGTTACAGTAGTGCCATCTTCCAGGCGAATACTCCTAACCTCACCAAATGAAGTGGTATATTCTTTTTCATAACCGTGGAAATAGTTAAAGTAAACAAGACTTCCTCCCAGCAATAGGAACAACATAGCAGCAGCCAGCCACCACCTTCCACGGGAAGTATCGCTACTTCCGGGAGAAGGCACCGCACTGAGTCCTTCGTCAAGCCTGGCCAATTGCTTCCACCCTTCTCTCAACTTCCGTTCCTGCTTCCTTTTGCCATGCACGTCGGGATATTCGTCCAGGTCGTTCTCATCCAACCACCGGTATACCAGGCTTTCCTCTTCCGGACTACATGCTCCGTTGAAATATTTTTCTAATAATGCCTTATCTATGGGCGCCATAGCATTACGCTTAAAATTGACCGTCTATTATATAAGTGTAAAAAACACCCACTACACCCTAAACGAATTTGAAAAAAAAGTTAAATTTTTTGGGAAGCTATTTTTCTAAGGGCCAGGGACACGTGGTACTCCACTGTTTTCACGGATATCTCCATCCTACTGGCAATGTCTGCATAGGTAAGGCCACAATAGCGGCTCAGGTAAAAAATCTCCCGTGTTTTATGCGAAAGGGATTCCAGGAGATGATGAAGGTATGCCTGCATATCTTTATAACGTACATGCTCCTCCGGTCCGTCTAATGCCTGCGGAATGGCAGCATGTTCGGTAGCTTGTTTTTTCTTTTGCCTCATTTTGAGATAAAAAAAGGCAGTGTATTTAGCACAACGGGTAATATAGTTTTCAAGAGAGCCTTTTAATTCAATTTTTTCACGCCGCAACCAGAGGGAGGTAAACACGTCCTGTACAATATCTTCTGCATCTTCTTCCGAATCCGTATAATAAAAAGCGATGTTATATATACGCCGTTCATATGCCTGATAGATCAGGCGAAACACCATAGCATCGCCCTGGGCAAGCCCTGTTAATAAATAGATATCATCATTGGAAAGGAGCGGGAGTTCAGGCGCCATTCACTATTTAATTTGCAAGGAAGGTAGTAAAGTCTTTACCGATTTCATAGTATCATTTGACCGATTCCTACCAGTATTTTCACCAACCCATTTATCCTTTGCGCATCCTGCAGGTGCCTTTCACCTGCTAGCCAAATGAACATTTTTTAGTCCCCACGGAACTTTTAGTCTATATTTGCCCTGTTAAAATCCGGACGGGAGATAAGATTAAAGTCTTTACCGTCTTGAATGATACACAAAAGTGATATGGTTCACCTCTTACCTGCCTGGTAATAGGTGATTAAAAGGGAACACCGGTGTAAATCCGGGACAGTCCCGCTGCTGTAAGTCTCACACAATGCCAGGGCATTACTACAAAAACCACTGTCTCTACTGAGTAAAGATGGGAAGGTTGCCCGAAGCAGAGATAAGTCAGAATACCTGCCATACTACCTGGTTTTTAAGCTTTCGTGGAATGAAGCTTGGGAATAGTTGCTGGCAGCGGGTTTACGCCCGTCTACGATCGACTTCCTGGTTATTTTTTTTATGAACGAAAGCTGTTGATGAAATATTAACAGTAGAAATGACGCTTTTCGTTAAACGATGCAAACAGTCCGGCTGCCTGGCTGTGCTGCTGGGTTGTGCGCAACTTGCAGTGGCGCAACAAGCCGATAGCAGCCATACCAAACACTTACAGGAGGTATCGGTTACTGCGCCCAGAACCACTAAAGAAATCAGTCCCGGGCAAAAGCTGCAGGCCAAAGACCTGGAGCGGCTGAGCAGCCACTCCGTAGCGGATGCCATCCGCTTCTTTGCCGGCGTACAAATAAAAGACTACGGCGGCATAGGCGGCCTCAAAACCGTGGACATCCGTAGCATGGGCAGCAACCATACCGGCGTATTTTACGACGGTATCGCCATTGGCAACGCCCAGAACGGACAGGTAGACCTGGGCCGGTTTTCATTGGATAACATGGAAGAAATTGCCCTGTACAACGGGCAAAAAAGCAATATTTTCCAACCTGCCCGCGACTTTAGCACCGCTGGCGGTATTTACATGACCTCCCTGAAACCCCGCTTTGCAGCCGGAGAAAAAACACACGCCAGAGGTACCCTCAAAACCGGTTCCTTCGGGCTGTTCAACCCTTCACTGCTCTGGCAACAAAAAATCAACGACAAAGTATCCGCATCCTTCAGCACCGAATGGGTAAATGCTACCGGCAGGTATAAATTCAGGTATACCGTACGTGATAAACAAGGCAACATTGCCTACGACACCAGTGCTTACCGAAAAAATGGCGATATCAATGCTGTACGTGCTGAAGGCGGCTTTAACGGCGTAATGAATGAAGGCGAATGGAGCGCAAAAGTATACTACTACCAGTCAGAAAGAGGACTGCCGGGCTTTGTGGTAAATAATGTATTCGGGCACGTAGACCGTCAATGGGATCAGAGCATCTTCGTACAATCGTCCTTCCGCAAAGACATCAGCAAACGTTATAGCCTGCTGCTGAATGGTAAATATGCATACGATTATTCCCGCTACCTGGCGCCTGATACCGCCCGCTTATATGTAGACAATCATTACCGGACCTACGAGACCTATATATCCATGGCCAACCAATATGCACTGACCAGCTGGTGGAACCTCTCTGCCTCCGGTGATTTCCAATGGAGCCGGATGGACGCCGATTTGAAGAACTTCACGTTCCCTACGCGGTATACTACGCTTATAGCAGCAGCAACGGCTATCACCTTTAACCGGTGGAGCGCACAGGCCAGTATACTTGGTACTTTTGTTTCGGAAGATGTGAAAAAAAACACGGCCCTCGCCTATCAGCAAAAGTATACCCCGACGGTGATTGTTTCCTGGCAGCCCTTTTCCGTGGCAGACTTCCGGCTACGTGCCTTTTATAAAAATATCTTCCGCCTGCCGACTTTTAACGATCTCTTTTATACCGAAATCGGCAGCAAGATCCTGAAACCGGAATTTGCTACCCAGTACGATGTGGGCATTACCTGGAATAAAACCTTTACTAACCGAAACCTCGTACTGGCAGGCCTGGAAGCAGATGCTTACTACAACGATGTAACAGATAAAATTGTGGCCGTTCCCGGCCAAAACCAGGTCATCTGGACCATGCAGAACCTGGGCAAAGTGAAAATAAAAGGTCTCGATGTAAAGGCGAAAGCGGCCTGGCAAATAAAACAAGTCCTTCAACTGCAAACGAAACTGACGTACACCTTTCAGCGGGCGCAGGATTTCACCAATCCGTCCGACCGGTTTTATGGCCACCAGATCGTGTATATTCCACGCCACAGCGGGTCGGCGATACTGGGCGCCGACTACAAAAGCTGGCAGGCCAACTATAGCTTCATCTACACAGGAGAAAGATATAACGGCAAAGAAAATATACCGGAAAATTACGTACAGCCCTGGTATACCAGTGATATTTCTCTCGGTAAACAATTCAATTATAAACACACCCGCTTCAGGATCACTGCCCAGGTCAATAACCTGGCCAATCAATATTTTGAAGTAGTGCAGAGCTATCCTATGCCAGGAAGAAATTACCGGTTCATTTTAACAGTAAATATCTAATCATACAGCATGAAAAAATTATTATTCACCGTTCATATAGGGTTGGCTGTTACTGCCCTGCTACTGGCCAGTTGCAGGAAGGATGCCACCATTGTACCGCCGGTCGTTACACCGGTAACACCTCCCACTCCCAACGCCACTGTTACGGGGATGTACCTGCTCAACGAAGGTAACATGGGCAGCAACAAAGCATCTTTGGATTATTTCGATTTCACCACCGGCATTTATAACAAAAATATTTACGCTACGGCCAACCCCACCGCCGTAAAAGAACTGGGTGATGTAGGCAATGATATACAGGTATATGGCAGCAAGGTGTATGCGGTGATCAATGTGTCTAACAAGGTAGAAGTAATGAATGCCGCTACTGCCGTGCGCATCAAGTCAATTGATGTACTCAACTGCCGCTACATCACCTTTGCTAACGGTAAAGCCTATATTAGCTCCTATGCAGGTCCTGTACTGGTAGATCCCAATGCGCCCATTGGCTTCGTAGCAGAAGTGGATACCGCCACGCTGGAAATTACCCGCAAAGTAATAGTGGGCTATCAACCGGAGGAGATGGCGGTAGTGGGCAATAAATTGTATGTAGCCAATTCAGGCGGATACCGGGTTCCCAATTACGACCACACCGTGTCGGTGATTGATTTGAATACGTTTAAGGAAATCAAAAAGATTGATGTAGCGATTAATCTCGACCGGCTGAAGGCAGACAATACGGGTAATATCTACGTGAGCTCCAGGGGAGATTATTACAACGTTCCTTCCAGGCTGTTTATGATCGATACCAAAACAGACCAGGTAAAAACAACGTATGATATCGCCACCAGTAATTTCTGCATCATGGGCGACACGGCTTACCTCTACGGTTCTGCCTTCAATTACAATACCGCTAAGTGGACCATCAGCTACAATATGCTGAATGTAAAAACAGGCATGCTGCTCAACACCAACTTCATCACCGATGGTACCGAAAAAGAAATCAAGATGCCGTATGGCATAGCCGTAAATCCGGAAACCCGGGAAATTTTTGTGACCGATGCGCGCGACTATGTATCATCCGGTACGCTTTACTGCTTTAGTCCCGGGGGTAAAAAGAAATGGTCGGTAGCCACCGGCGAAATACCGGCACATATGGCCTTTGTATCCACCCGCTAATCATCCGTTTACTTCAACAATTACCTAAACACAGATATGAAAAGAAAACATTTACTCTTCGCGCTGACAGCCGCATTGGCCGCCGGCAGTTGCTCCAAAGACAAGAACGACGTACAGGCGCCAGGTAGCCAGATCGTGATCACGACTGCCGATGTAGTACCAGCTACCCAACTGAAATGGGTAAAAATCACTCCCCAGGTAGATAAGGCTGATAATGCCAGCTACCTCTGGACAATGGGCAAGGATACGCTGGCTGTTACCAAAGACCTGATGTATGCCTTTGATACCACCGGTAACATCTCCCTGAAATTTTCTGTAAAAACGGCTACTGACAGTAGTCAAAAAAATATTGTGGTACAACTGGCCGCTCCTGCCGCGCCGTATACCAATGCGGTGACCAAGGTATTTGAATACTTCCCGGCGCCCGGACAGTTCATCAACACATTGCCCGAATGGAAAGCCGGTCAAACCGATAAAGACATGGCCGATGCTGCTCTCGCAAAACTCAACAAAGAGAACATGATTTCTTTGGGCGGATTTGGCGGCTACGTGATAATGGGCTTCGACCATACCATCGTAAACAAGCCAGGTAAAAGCTCTTTCCTGGTATTGGGCAATGCATTTGCCAACAACGCCGAGCCAGGTGTGATCATGGTGGCTGCCGATGCCAATGGCAACGGCTTACCGGATGATCCGTGGTATGAAATTGCCGGTTCCGAATACAATAATCCCAAAACGATTAAAAACTACCAGATCACCTATTATAAACCTGACGAAAACAAAACGCCGGTAACCGATCCTAATGATCCATATTCCTCGGATGTTCAGTACATCCGCTGGGAAGATAACCAGGGTAAATCCGGCTACCTGGTTAAAAACCCATATCATACCCAGTCTTACTATCCCCAGTGGAAAGGCAACAGCATCGTATTTACCGGTACCAGGTTACCCGACGATCAGATCAGGAATACCTCTTCTAATCCGGCGTCTCCTTACTGGGTATTACCGGCGTTCCCGTATGGATACGTGGATAACCAGGCAAATACCGATGTAAATGCCCAGATAAAACTGGATTGGGCGGTAGATAATACCGGAAAACCCGTGAAACTGAGTGGTATCGATTTTATCAGGGTACACAGTGGTATCCGCAAAGAAGCCGGCTGGTTAGGGGAAGTGTCCACCGAAGTAGCCGGTGTCCGGGACCTGAACCTGAAATAATCGTCAACACCATTTACCTTTTGCCCTGGATTTTGCTGGTACCCACCAAAAAAATCCGGGGCTTTTTAGTGCTAAAATGTGTATTTTGTTGTCAAATCGTGATAACAGTGGGTAATGACGAAGCTGTTCTGTTGGGGAAACTGCAGGGAGGGGATGCAGACGCTTTTATAACATTATACAATCAATATTCCCCCTCACTTTATACCTACATCCTTCATTTTATCAACACACCAGCTTTAGCGGAAGATGTGCTGCAGGACGTGTTTATAAAAATCTGGGAGATCCGTGAGCGGATTAAACCAGAGTTGTCTTTCAGCGGGTACCTGTACCGGATTACCCGTAATCATGTTTTTAAATTACTGAAGAAAATAACAGCCGACGAAGCCCTGCGCCTCCGCGTGATGCAGGACCTGTACCAGCAAACTACCGATGCCGATACACTGCTGCAATGGAAGCAATATGAAACCTTATTGCATACCGCCATTGACCGGCTCCCACCCCAGCGCCAGAAGGTATTCCGGCTATGCCGGGAAGAGCTGAAAAGCTACGAAGAAGTGGCCCGTGAACTGGGCATTTCCCGCAATACCGTAAAAGAACACATGATGCTGGCCATGAAAAGCATCCGTTTCTTTGTTTATTCCAATGCCGATGGCATACTCCCGCTCCTGCTGACAGCCGCCCTGTTAAAAGACATCCCCAGGCCCTGAAAAATATTTTTCCGGACACACCCACCCTACCTGTCGGTTTTAGGATAGTATAGATATGCCGACATCCAAATCACCTGACCGGTACCAACAATTATTGCAACGCTGGCAACAGCGCACCTGTAGTCCACAGGAAGCCATTGAGCTGATGGAATACCTGCGGAACGACGCTTCCAACCGGGTATTGCTGGAGGAATTACAGGCCGCATTCCGGCAGGTACAGCCAGGAGAAGAGGGGATGTCTTCTCAGCCCATCAACAGGGTCAGGGAGGGGCTTTTAAAACATATACAGGGCGCCCCGGTGGTACCGATCCAGCGCTCCCGTAAACCGGGCGCCTGGCTACGCTGGTCGGCCGCTGCCGCTTTACTGGCCGCAATGGCCTTACCCGCCGGCTACGTTTTAAGACATCAAAGCGCCACATCATCTGCTAAAAAACCAATAGCTGCCGCTCCAGTGGCCGAACAACGTAAAACCGTGCTTACGCTGGCCAACGGGCAAAAGGTGGAACTGGACAAAGCAGGTATGGCGCAGCTGGCACAAGGCAATAGTACCATTCGCAATCAGAACGGACAACTCATCTACGAACAAACCAACAGCGGTCAGGCCGCATTGCTTTATAATACGCTCACCACCGCTCCCCGGGAAACTTATCCCCTGGTATTGGCCGATGGGAGTAAGATATGGCTCAACGCCGGCTCGTCCCTTCGCTTCCCGGCCGCCTTTGCCGGCAACGAGCGCAAAGTGGAGCTAACCGGGGAAGCCTACTTTGAAATTGCAACAGATGCACATAAGCCTTTCCGCATACAGGTAAAACAGATGACGGTAGAAGTGCTGGGCACCCATTTCAATATCAACGCCTATACCGACGAAACCACCATGAATACCACCCTGCTGGAAGGCGCCGTAAATATCAATAGCGGCAGGAGCAGCCTGCGGCTCGCCCCAGGTGAACAATCGCAGGTAAGCGGAGATGGACAAATAAAGAAAATTACCGGTGTAAACACCGACGAGATAATGGCCTGGAAAGAAGGCTACTTTAAGTTCGAGAACGCAGATCTGGCCACCGTATTAAGACAATTTTCACATTGGTACGATGTTGACGTGGTATACGAAGGCAACGTAAAACCAAGAAAATTCTTCGGCATGATCAGTCGCAAGAGCACCTTACCAAACGTATTAAAAATGCTGAATGCCAATGATATTGCCTACCGCATCGACGGTAGAAAGCTCATCATCGAGGGAAACTAATCGGGGAAAATTAAGGAACAGGATATAGGTGAACAATTATATCAACCAATAGTCAGGGTGAGTGCCAGCATAAAACATAGATAGAATATAATACTGTAACGCTCAACCAAACCATTTATCTAAATCAAAACTCAGTAGAGTATGCAATCCACTATTGCGGGTACGCGGTGTGATAGCCACCGGCGTTCAACCAAACATCTAAAGCTCAGGGGACTGGTCTCCCTGCTTTGCTTCGCTACCGGTATGCAGGCCAATGCGGCTTCGTCGCAGCAACAGCAACTGGTAAGCCTTTCTTTTAAAAATGCATCTGCCAAAGAAGTATTCCGTGAAATCAACAAACAAACGGGCTTAAACATCCTGGCAGATGAAGCCCTGCTGGAAAAAAGCGGCAAAGCCAATATTGTAGTCAACAATATGCCGGTTAGCGAAGCGCTGAATATCATCATGCGCAACCAGCCACTCACCTACACGATTGAAGGGGGTGCGATTATCGTTAAAACCAAGGCTGCCACGACGCAACCAGCCAGCACACCGGCTCCCCCGGTGGAGATCCACGGAGTGGTTACCAACGCCAAAGGTCAGCCACTCCCAGGCGCCACCATCACCGTAAAAGGTACACGACAGGGTACCGTATCAAAACCAGATGGTAGCTTTACTATCAACGTCAATCCCGGAGAAACCCTGGAAGTGAGCGTGATGGGCTACAAACCCTGGTCGATGAAAATAGATGGTAAAAACAGCACCCTGAAAGTATCGCTGGAAGAAGATGTAGCCAACCTCACCGACGTAGTGGTGGTGGGATATGGTACTACCAAAAAGAGAGACCTCACCGGTTCTATCAGCTCCATCAGCAGCGACCAGATGAACAATGGCGGCGTTACTTCCAATGCGGCACAAGCCATACAGGGGCGGGCAGCCGGCGTACAGGTAAGTCAGTCGAATGCCGCGCCAGGCGGACAAACCATCGTTCGTATCCGTGGTGGCAACTCCATCAAATCTACCAACGAACCGCTCTATATCGTTGACGGTTTCCCTTCCGAAACCGGAAAGGACATCAACCCGAACGATATTGACGACATACAAATCCTCAAAGATGCATCTTCCACCGCCATCTACGGTTCCCGTGGCGCCAATGGCGTAGTGATGATCACCACCAAAAGAGGTAAAACCGGCAAGCCCGCTATTCAATACGATGGCTACTACGGTACGCAACGCATCGTAAAAGAATACGACAAAATGAATGGCCTGGAAAATATGCAGGTCACCAATGCTAAAGCCATAGAAAAAGGACAGCCCGCTTTTTACACCGCTGCCGACCTGGCCAGTGGTCGCAATAATGACTGGTTTCAGCTGGCTACCCGCCCTGGTATGGTACAGAGCCATAACCTCAGCGTAAGCGGCGGCGCTGCCGAAGACCGGGTATCTTTATCCGGCAGCTATTTCAGACAAGATGGCGCCCTGAAAAATACCGCTTTTGAAAGGTATTCTGTGCGGTTAAACTACGACCGTCAATTTACGCCTCGCTTCAAAACCGGCGCCAGCGTTTACGCTTCACATGCCTATACCAACTTCAAAACTTATGATGGTAACATCGTTCCATCTAACGTAATGTATGGCGTACTCACCGCTTCTCCGGCCATCCCGGTGTATAACGACAATGGTACCTTTGCCCGGTTCAAAGGCCGCGACAACCCGCTGGCCTGGCTGCTGGCCCCTACCAACGACCGTTACGAAAATAAAGTCAATATCAACGCGTACGCCGACTACCAGATCCTCAATGGCTTCAACTTCCGTGTAAACGGCGGAACAGAATACGCTACCACGAAAGAAGGCACCTACCTGCCCCGCGACCTCGTAGATGGTGAAAAAGTAGGCGGTAAAGCCAGCGTAAATGATGTAGCTACCACCCGTAACCTGGTGGAAGCCTATTTCACTTATAAAAAGGTTTTCAATACTATCCATTCCGTGAACATGGTGGCAGGGGTATCTTACCAATCCGACATGTATTCCCGTCACTATTCACAGGTACAGAAATTCAGCACAGATGCTTTCCTGTATCACAACCTTGACGGCGGTACCGAGCGCCTGGCCAGCAGCAGTTCTGACCTACCTTCTAAAATGGCTTCTGCCTATGGTCGTTTAAACTACTCACTGAAAGATAAATACCTGCTCACCTTTACGTTCCGTCGTGATGGCTCCTCCAAATTCGGAGGCAACCGCCGCTTCGGTAACTACCCTTCCGGCTCTATCGCCTGGAGAGCGGGTGAAGAAGAATTCATCAAAAACCTGAATATATTTTCCAGCCTGAAATTCAGAGGCGGCTATGGTGTAACCGGTAATGACCGGATTCCTGACTTTATCTACATGTACCTCTTTGGTCCTACCAACGTATCACTGGGTACAGGCAGCGACAGCTATGGCGGCACAGTGGTAACCCGTCTGTCGAATCCCAACCTGCACTGGGAAAGCACCTCCCAATTCGATGCAGGGGTAGACATGGGCTTCTTCAACAACCGTGTTATGGCCACTATTGATTACTACCGGAAGAAAACCAATAGCCTGATCTTTGATATCCCTATCGGCGACTGGAATGGTTTCAGCACTCAAACAGTGAATGCCGGCGGCATTAGCAATAGAGGTATTGAATTGTCTATTAACACGGAAAACGTTACGGGTAAATCATTTACCTGGAACACTACCCTCAATATCGCTTATAACAAACAAACCGTACTTGATCTTGCTGGCCGTCCTTATATCATTACGCAAACAGCCAACCTGTATGGCGGTCGCGCTACCGATTTCACCAAACTGGAAAAGGGACAGGAGCTCAGTACTTTCTACGGCTATGTATATGACGGCGTTATCAAAACCGGCGAAGCACATACCGCACAGCCTAATTCCAAACCGGGCGATCCCAAGTATAAAGACATCAGCGGTCCCAATGGCAAACCAGATGGTATCATTGATGCCAACGACCGTACTTACCTGGGCCATGCCAACCCTCATTACATCTATGGTATCAATAACAACTTTACCTGGAAAAATTTTGAGCTGAACATCTTCCTGCAGGGCGCATTGGATTACAGCCTTTACAACGCTACCGCCCTGGTGCTGGAATCTGGCCCTGGTAAAGCTGCGCTGAACCGGTGGACAACCAGCAACGAAAATACCGACATCCCCCGGGATGGATATGCCATTCCTTATGGCGGCATGATCAACTCCCGCTTCGTGGAAAATGCTTCTTACCTGCGTTGTAAAATGATCACACTGGGCTATAATCTTCCCGTAGCTAAAACTTTCCTGAAAAGCCTGAGAAGCGTGAAAGTATACGGGTCCGTACAAAATTTATTTACGATTACTAAATATACAGGATCAGATCCCGAGGTAAATACCAACCTGAATAGCAGTGGGGCCAACGCCAACCTTTCTTCCGGATTGGATTACACCGCCTTCCCTGCTTATCGCACGTTTACCGCGGGCCTTAAACTGAATTTTTAACCTGTAAATTCCGGAACAAATGAAATACGCATATATCGCCTTCACCGCACTATTATTAGGAACGAGTTCCTGTAAAAAACTGGTGGAACCCAAAGTATATAGTTCTCTGACCGATGCCAACGCCTTCCTGACGCTAAGTGATGCCAAGGCAGCCGTGAACGGTGTTTACTCCCGGCTGAAGCAGCCCAGCGGCCGCTCCGATGCCTGGATGTATTACGCCGGCTTCCAGGTAACCATCTCCGACCTGACCACCGATGTAGGACACGCCAGCTCCGGCGGCGACGTAGGACTGATGTCGGATTGCCTTTGGGCACCCGCCAACACTTACCTTGCTTTTGCCTGGCAGCACCAGTATAAACTGGTGACGGATGCCAACACCTCCCTGTATTATATTCCGAAGATGACCAGCATCACGGATGCACAGAAAAATCAATTTACGGCAGAACTGAGATTCCTGCGGGCATTAGGTTATGTGGACCTGACCGATGCCTTTGGCCCGGTGATCCTCGTAACAGAAGAAACCGTAGCACAGAACCTGAAAAATCCAACTTATGATGCTCCCACGCCCACTACACCGGTAGCAGACATCAATAAGCTGATCATCAGCGACCTGGAATATGCTGCGCAAACCCTGCCTGTCAACTACCTGAACAGCGACATTTATACTACCAATGATGTGGGCCGTGCTACCAAAGGCGCCGCCATGTCGTTGCTGTGCAAACTGTATATGCGCGAACACGAATGGCAGAAAGCCCTCGATCTTACCACCGAAATCATGAAGCTGGGCTATGACCTGTATCCTTCCTACGCCGGTTTGTTTGCAGAAAAAAACAAATGGTGCCAGGAAAGTATTTTCAGCGCACTGGCCGACCCGCTGAACGACGCCGTAGAAATCATGAACCACTTTGGTCCTATCAACAACCCGGTAGTAACCGACAGATGGCAGTACTTTGCCCTCACCTGGTACTTCTGGAATACTTTTGCCGCCAACGATGACCGTAAACAAATGTTCTATTACGATTACGTTGGTACCGACGGACTCCATTACATGCAGGCGCCTGCCGGGCAAACCAATCCGCCTGCCGGCTTCTACTACATGCCGGATGTGGCTACCATGAAATTTGCCGATCCTAAAGGTTCTACCACCTACTACGATGGTCACGTATTCCCGATTCTCCGTTATGCCGATATCCTGCTTTGCCGCGCCGAAGCGCTCAATGAGTTGAGTGGTCCTACCGATGAAGCCATTGGCCTCATTAACCGGGTAAAAAGCCGCTCCCATGCTACCGGCCTGGGTAGCGCCGCTTTGTTCAACAAACAATCGCTCCGCGATGCCATCCTGCAGGAACGTGGCTGGGAATTTTTCTTCGAATGCAAACGCAGACAAGATCTCATCCGCATGGGCAAATATGAAAGTGTAGTAAATACCTACCTGACTGCCGTAGGAAAAACAGGTTCCATTACCCTGCCGAGAGATAAATACTTCCCTTATCCACAGGCACAGGTAGACTTAAATAAAAGTTTAAATAATAGCGACCGCCGTCACTAACTTTAATGCTTCAACATTAGACATGATGATGAGATGGAATATAATACAACGCATGCTGCCATTGGTATCAATGGCAGCAGCGTTTTTATGGTGCCTGCCTGGTTGTAGCAGTGGCGGTAATGATATCACCGAGATCCACCTCGATCCCCGGGGACAAAATGCCCTGAAGGTAAAAGTGACGGTGCAATGTACCGACACGGTAGATGCCACCGTGGAGTATTGGCCCAAAGGAAAGGAGCAACAGCGCAGCACAGCGCCATTGTCGATCCACCAGCTTCGACATACCATTGTACTCACCAATCTCCAACCGGTACAAGCATATGAATACCGTATTCTGACCGGCCATGGTAAAGCACTTTATCCCAGCAAGGTATATTCCTTTACCACCAACGATTTCCCGGTATGGATGAAAGATATGTTCAGCGTTATTTGTCCCGATAGTTCGGTACTGCCGGCTGCCTTCCGGAAAGGATATGTGATGGTATCCCGCCGTGAAGACCCGGGTGTGCTGTTCCTGCTGAATGCCAGAGGAGCGATCGTATGGTATCACCAGGTAAGCGGCACCGGCTTTAAGGTAGCCCGTTTCACCGATCAGCATACCTTCCTGGCCCTGCTGGGCGGCCCTGGTTATGAAACCAGCTATGGCGACCAGCTGCTGGAAGTATCGCTCGCCGGCGACACGCTGCTGAACCTGAAAAAAGGGCAAGGCGACTTTAAACAAACCATCCACCACGAAATACTATTAAATCCAAAAAATCAACTGGTGACCCTCTGCGTGGAAGAAAGAATTGTAGACCTGCGCAGCAGAGGAGGACTGGAAAAAGACACCGTGAAAGGCGACGGCATCCTGGTGCTGGACCGGCAGGGCAAACAGGTATGGAAATGGACGGTATTTGACGCACTGAATCCTTTGGACGATAAAAATATCTCCAAAGAAAAAAAAGATTGGATGCACGCCAACTGCATTGCATTTGACACAGACGGTAACTACCTGGTTTCTTTCTATAACAATGGGCAGATCTGGAAAATAGATGCCCGCACCGGCAAACGCCTCTGGACATTCGGCAAAAACGGTGACTTCCCACTGCCCGATTCCGCACTGTTTGATCAGGCCCACGCCATTCACATCAACAAACAGGGCGACCTGATGTTTTTTGACAATGGCGTCAGCAAAAAAATATCCCGTACACTGGCATTTAAACTGGATGAAGACAAACGACAGGCGCAGCTGACGCTCGATACAAAATTGCCGCCGGAAAACTACAACGAGCGAATGGGCAGCAGCTACCTGGTTAACGACAGCACGCTGTTACAATGCGCTACCAAGCGCAATACCGTGATACTGACCGATAAGAGTGGCCGGTTTTTATGGCTGTTGAGAAAGGGCATGTCGTCGTACCGGGCCTCCTTTATCCCGGCAGAAGATGTGGCGCCGTTTGTAGCACAGCCAGGATACCCGCATTAACATCTACCTAAAAAGACAACACATGAGAAACTTAATAGTGATGAGTTTGATAGCCGTGGGCGGATATGCTATGATAGCTTCCTGTGGCTCATCTGCAGAGAGTAAAAAAGCAGTACCGGCGATCGCCGACGCGGAAAAATATTACAGCGCTGATACCAGCCTGATTCCTCATGATCAGTTTGGAGATGCCGTGCGTTACGGCCGGGAGCTGATGGTGAATACCGCGCAATATATTGGGCCGGATGGAAGCGCCGGGAAATTTGCCGGCAATAAACTCAACTGTACCAACTGCCACCAGGATGCGGGCACCAAGGCGTTTTCCTTTAACCTGATGGCTTCGCATGAAAACTACCCACAATACAGGGGCAGGGAAGGTAAAGTGTTAACGCTGGCGGAGCGGGTCAACAACTGCCTCACCCGCCCGCACAATGGCAAGCCATTGCCGCTGGACAGCAAAGAAATGGTGGCATTCCTGGCTTACCTCAAATGGATCAACAGCTTTGTGCCCAAGGGTACGCATTTTAAAGGAGCTAAAAATTTGGCGGTGAGCTTTCCCACCACCGCCGCCAGTCCGGAACACGGGCAGGTACTATACCAGGCCAACTGTTCCCGCTGTCATGGCCCCAATGGAGAAGGGCAATGGAATGCAGATAAGAGCACGTATGTATACCCGCCGCTCTGGGGCAACAATTCCTATCAGCCTGGTTCCAGTATGCATCGGGTGATCAAGCAGGCGGAATGGCTGAAAAACAACATGCCTTTCGATAAAGCTATGCCGGGCAAGCCGTTCCTCTCCGATGCCGATGCGCTGGACATTGCCGCCTTCGTGAACAACGATGCTATTCATCCGCGGCCTAACCCGAAGAGCTTCGACTATCCGCATATCGCTGAAAAAGCTATCGACTACGACCATGGCCCTTTTGCAGACACGTTTTCTATTGCCCAACATAAGTTCGGGCCTTACACGCCGATTATCGACTATTGGAAATCGAAAGGGATAAAACCTATTTACTGATAGTTTTATTTTTTAGGGAGAGATGGGAGAAGAGCGGCGCTGCTGATAGCACCGTTCTTCTCCCATCTCTCTTTATAATACTGAAGTTGTTTATAACGAAATAGATAAACTCGATCAGCCCCGGGTGATTATTGTCCTACTTTTGTAGATATAGCACAATAAAAGGCTTCAATAGAAAAAATAGTCACCATGCCAGTCAGTAAGAACGCAAACGGATATAGCCGTCACCAGGAAGTAGTAAATGGGCTCATACATGGGCTGGGCATCATTTTCGGGGTAAGCGCACTACCTATGCTCGCCGGGATAGCCGCTACACATGGCAACACGCCCGGTATTGTGGGCGCCTGTATTTATACCTTCTGTTTTATTTTATTATTTACCAATTCCACCATCTATCATTTGTCGCAGGAAACGGCCATTAAAAAGCTGTTCCTCGTATTCGACCATATCAGCATTTATTTTTTGATTGCCGGCACGTATACCCCGTTTCTACTGGTGTATATGAACAACTCCTTTGGTATTACCCTCCTGTCGGTACTCTGGAGCCTTACGCTGATAGGCGTGTTCTTTAAAATATGGTTTACGGGGAAATACGATATTGTATCTACCATTATTTACCTCGCCATGGGCTGGATTATGGTAGCCGGCGGGCGACGCTTTTTCGACACCCTGCCCCTGCCGGTGATGATCATGCTGGCCATTGGTGGCGGGTTATACACGATAGGGGTTATTTTTTATATCTGGGATAAATACAAATATACCCATGCCATCTGGCACCTGCTGGTATTGGTGGCGGCTATCTGTCACTACGTAGCGGTGTTGATGACCATGTAGTTGGTCGCGGAATTATCAGCCACTCATTCCCGGCTGATAATTCCTCTCTGCCCACATCTTTTTCCGGTATTCCGTAGGGTTGATCCCGTTATACTTCTTAAAGGTTTTGTTCAGGTGGCTTTCATCAGTAAAGCCCAATTCTTCCACAATTTCACTCATCCGCATATCGCTGTATTGCAACCGGGTTTCCACCAGCTTCAGCTTATAATTCGTGATATACCGCTGTATGGTATTGCCGGTGAGTTTTTTAATATATTCCCCGATATAGTTTTGGGAGATATTAAATTTCGCCGCCAGTTTCTCTGCCTTTAACAGCTCCGGATAGTAGATGTTCTGGTGTATATAACTGATAATTTCGTTAGACACCTCGCTATTCCCCGCCGCCGGCTCCGGCCGCATCAGGGATACGTTGCGCGCTACTATAGTGATAATGGTGTTCACCAGCTGCTGCACCACTTCATTGCGCATGGACTGCTCCCTGGAATATTCCAGTATGAGGGCATTCATCAGCGCTCTTACCACAGGTTTATCATCTTTATTTTGCAGGATACAACCCGGGAAATGGTGATTATTATGGAAAATATACTCCAGTTTCCGGGCCCAGTCGCCCAGGTTACTATGGGGATTACCGGCACGTTGCGCCTCCAGGTAGATCCCGTTAAACCGGATGAATACAAAAGCCGTCCGCGTACTCACCCTGGTATGCACGGTGTTCTGCGGCATCATCAGGAAAAAATTTTCTTCTGCATAGTCATATATATGCTGATTGTTGTGTAAAGTGCCTGTACCCTTTAAAATATATACCAGCTCAAAGAAATTATTCCGGTGTTGTCCCATCGGGCATACCTCCTCCTCCGCATATATGATGTCGAACGGTTTATAAAGATTTATTACCTGCATAACCTGAATTTGTACAAAATGAACCCCAATTGATACAAGGGGGGAACTACAAATTTATTGGAATTTTGACTCATCAAATCACAAAAAACAAACTACTTATATGAAAGCAATCGTATTACAACAGACTGGCGGCGTAGAAAACCTGGTCACCAAAGAGGTTCCCACCCCAGCTATCAAAGACAACGAAGTATTGATCAGCAACAAAGCCATCAGCATCAACCCGGTAGACAACTACGTAAGAGCCGTAGACGAAGCGTTAAAGGCCTTTGTTCGCCCTGCCGCCGGCGAAGACATCATCCTCGGCTGGGACATCGCAGGAGAAGTAGTAGCCACCGGCAAAGCCGTTACCCACCTCAAAACCGGCGACACCGTATTTGGCATGGTTAATTTCCCCGGCCATGGTAAAGCCTACGCCGAATACGTAGCTGCCCCTGAAGACCAGCTGGCCCTGAAACCAGCCGCCACTTCCTTTGAAGAAGCTGCCGCCGCCACCCTGGCTGCCCTCACCGCCTGGCAAGCCCTGGTAACCTACGGCCACATAAAGAAAGGCCACCGGGTACTGATCCATAGCGCTGCCGGCGGCGTAGGCCACTATGCCATCCAGATCGCCAAACATTTCGGCGCCTACGTGATCGCCTCCGCATCACCCGCCAAAAAAGCTACCGTACTGGAACTGGGCGCCGATGAACATATTGACTACACCCAGCAACCGTTCGAAACCGTAGTGAAAGACGTAGACCTGGTACTCGATACACAAGCCGTTCCCGGCCACCTCGAACGTTCCCTCTCTGTGCTGAAAGATGGAGGTCGCCTGATTTCCATACTCGGCAACATCGATGAAGCCCTGCAGCAAAAAGCCGCCGCGAGGAATGTATACACACATCGCTTACTAGTGCACTCCAACGGGGAGGATATGAAGTCTATTGCGGCGTTGATGGAGCAGGGAGTATTGCGGTCCATTGTAGCTCAGACATTTGGATTTGAAGAGATGGGTAAGGCGCATACGCAGGTAGCAACGGGGAAAACGCAGGGGAAATTGGTGGTGAGGGTGTAAACCTACATTATCCCGGATAAAGTTTTAACGACATATCCGCAAGTAATGCTTGCGGATATGCTATTTTTGTATTGGTCTGTTAAAAATGGGCCAATCCTTCACATACTGGATATCTATAGAATCTCCTATTTGAAGCTGCGGGTCTTGTGAGTCATTATCAAATGCTTTGCCATTAATATAAAAACGGTAGGAATAAGACCAGGTATGACTTACGGGACTGTTACCCCAGTAATTCCTATCATCAATAATTACCGCCCTAGCTCGCCGCGGATCATGTTTTAATAAATATTTTGCCAGTTGCACTTTGCCTATCTTATAAAAGATGTAACCAAACATTACTAAAAGTGTAATAATTGTCGTAATACTCTTTAGCTTACTCATGCACTTTGCTTCTTTTACTATGAGCGTATTTCCGTTACCTCTACTCCTTCGGCAAGTATCTTTATTTCGCCACCAGTTGAAGATGTCTTCAGTATATAGCAATTCAACTTAACGTGATCAAACAACCCCTTCCATCCCCGGTAAAACGATAATAGATCCGGATCATCAGCTGGTGCAGTGTAAGCCGTATCGATGGATTCATTGGCAATAATTCCGAAATTCATGGTGGCTTTAAACAGGTATGCTTTTTTGAAAATAAGTCTTGACTTAGGCTGTTCTTCGTACCAGTCAATCACCATCTCCACGCTGTCATTGTAACCTGGATTACTCCGATCGATAAAGATGCTTTCGAGAATGGAGTCGTGCCAATAACAGTCATCAAAATCAAAATTCATAAGTCAATTATTTATAATCAAGGTAATATTTCAGGTCTTTTTAGCAATAGGACAAAAGCCCTATTCTTTCTTCTCCCCGAATGCTACGAGGAGATATTTTGAATTCAATATTAAAAAAAATGAAAATAAAAGTAATGCCAATGGCTGAAAAACAGGAAACTTCAAGGGCCCTATAGAAAATTGCCAGATGGTGATGTTTACGGTAAATGCAGCCAAATTAATTACAGCGAGTAACAATGTGATGCCGGTCAATAAAACGCCCATTCTGAAGCTAAAGAAATATAACACTGCATTTATTAGCACTAAGCCTCCACCAATAAAATGCCTGACTTTTCCAGCATGCGCTACAGCCAAAATATCTATCCATGTTACAGTTGTAAATATAAGCAGTATAAGAAAAGGGATCAAATTCAATAACCTCTTATAATTCATTCGTATAATTTTCAAGCTTTAGGAGCCTATTATGGCAATAATACAACTCTTAATATCCATTATCTAACTCTGTCACTACCATTTCGGGCCTGTCTAAGGCATACCGAAAGTTGATTGAATCTCCTTCTCTCAAATTATGCGGGTTACTATTCCACCCTCCAGCATACTTATATTCCTTACCCCTAATCTGATATCTTACCTCAATACTATGCCCCTTGTAAGACCGCAGCTGTACAATAATTCCTTTAGAATAGTCGTAGCGCTTATTTATCAACTCCAGTTTAGCAGATTTTGACTTATTTGCGGACTTGGAAATAAAATACAGCGCACCAGTAACGACGCCTATGATTACAATAAATATCAAGACTATCTTTAGTCGATTCATTTGCTACCATTTTTCGGCAAAATTGCTTATTTGAATACATTGTTCAAAAGAAGCACAATTTCCTTTGCCCTTGTTCCCGATCCAATATCAGAAAATAAAAATTCATCACCGTTTTTTAGAATGACATAAAGACGATATCTTTTGAACGAAGGCTTTTGCTGAGTCGATCTATAAGAGAATCTGGCAATATCAGAAACCGCAAATGTCACCTCCTGGTTCATAAAAAAGAGGAGCCGTGTAATTGGGCTTCTTCGTTTTATTATTGAGCTATTACTGTCAAAACTGGCTTTAAAATCGTTAACTGCTTCGAAATCGTACCATAGTGAGAAAAATGCTACTCCAAATAACAATAATCCTATAAAAAGATTGACTCTCTGCATCAGTAATACAACCAGCGGCAATAGAACTAATGTAGTAACGCTGTTATAGTCAAAGAGCGGCGAGCTAATATTGAATCCGCCCTCATCAAACTTGAACTTAGGAGATGAAATGCCTTCATTTTCAATATAATCACTCAGTTTATCAAGAAATGCCGTTCTCATGTTTATTTAATAATAAATTATCAACTCATTGTAAAGAAACAACTCCAGTTTTCCACTATGCTTTTCGCCCCACCAAGTAACATCTGGCGCGTAGGCTAATGATATGATTAGAATATATGATCTTCTTTAATCCTTCTTTTCACTCCAAATTACGAAACCATTTCTTTTTGCCACGAGAGAGTCCACTATTTTTTGATAGGCGAGAATAAGACTTCCTTCCAATACTTCATTTGTACGATCATACCCAAGTTCAAAAATAACAACCCACCTTCTTTCATTCCCTGTCAAAGAAGATAATAAATTTACTAACACACCATTCTCATTTATAGTATCCAGAGAAATTTCAATCATCAAATCATCAAGCCCTTCAACTATCGAGATACACTGCCACTGGCATTTTCGAAACTTATCTGGCAATAATGATATAATGTGTTCTGGCACATTTGATTTAATCAATTTAAAATAATGGAGTCTCGCTTCTTCCGACCTTGGGGATATTCTTCCTTCAACCATTCGAAAGCTGGCTGTTCAAAATTGATTAGTGATATTCCTGATTCTACAGGTAATAAAATTTCGAAACCGATGTCCATAAAATGTCATTTCCAGAAGAAAGTATAATGCTTTCTTTTTGTCAGCATACACATGCCATCCTCTCTTGTCGTATTCATCTTACAAGATATAGCTATAGTCACTAGATTTTACTTGAATGCTTTGAAAAATTCATCGGTAAAAACCATTATTCAATTCTATTAACCGAAAATTGTGTTAAATTCCTGAATTCACCTTTCAAACGAGGAAATGGAGGTAACTCCTTAATATCTGTATCTTCTTTGTCCATTACAAGCGATTGGACAGATTTAGCTTTCAAATAGTGCAAGAAGGCGTCTCTCTTACATGCCTAGTACCTATACCTAACGAAAACCCAGTACATCAAAACTAGCGCCGCTATACTTCTATAGTCAAACAGAAGTTAACAACACGCCTCTCCATCTTGAAGTGAGAAGATGAAATCCCTTCTTTTCAATGTAACTACTCATTCTGTCAGAAAACTCTCGATTACGAGGGTACAAAAAAATAGTACAAAGTCAACAGAAGAACAAGAAGAGATATAATATATCCTGCCCACATATTTCGAGTTTCATGGTTAGCTATCTCTTCAGATAGCCTGCCCTTAAATCCTTTTAATATCCAGAAAAAAATGGCCCCTATCCAAATGGAAGTGAGTCGTGCTGCAAAAGGTTCTTTCGCCATATATTCCTTATTTATATTTCGCTCTTATTTTATCCAATGTGGAAAAAAATTGGCCCGCCGCGTTACTATTGAAGTCTGTGACGTCTAATTGATTCTTCTTTAATATAACGCTATAAGTGCTGTTGCTCGCATGACCTCGACTGATAATCTGTTCCCCCAGACTTCCCCATCCAACTGTCGCCCCGTCAGACGCCCCCGGAATATCAGGAGTCATATCATCTCGCTTCTGGCCATCATTTTTTACTGGCACCGGGAAGTAACTATGATCCTCCTTCAAATATGCTTCAAACGTAGAAGCAACTGGAGCTGTAATAGAATTATCTACAGTATTTATCTCATTTACAGAAGAAACACCTCCATAGGCAAAATTTTCGTGGCCTACCCCATATTCTTTTATGGTTGTAGTAGTCTTTATATTGACATTATTTGACTTACTGACTATTTCACCTTTAGAGTTTACTACAGTAGTAGATGATATTGTAGTGGCTTTTTCAACAGTAGTTTCCCTTGTAATAGAATTAGCCGTTGGCCCTTTAGTTTTAATCTTTTCTTTAGAAACATTAACAGAGTTTACTGTAGTAGTTTCCTTTATAGTATATGTCTTTTTCTTTTCATCATAAGAAATGCCATTTAACTGAGATCCATCATCAAAAGCCATTGGTGCCATGCCGTCTGGATCGATAAACCTAATTGGGTTATCAAATGCATATACATAAGGGCTCCAGCGCCTCATCAAATCTGCTTTAGGATCCAAAACATTCCACCGGCCTAGCTGGGGATCATACATACGGTTCCCAAAATCTAATAATTCAAGGCCGGTACCGTCAGACATCTCGAAATGCTGGATTTCCTTGCCGTTAAACTGATAGCGATTCTCCGGATAATTCGCTCCCTTCAACGCATTCGAACTAATCCCCGCCATCGTCAACCCAAATGGATAATAATGTGTTTCTTCAAGCAAGGGGCCAGAATTAACTCCCAATATAATATTATCAAAAAACACCGGTTCCGCACTTTCATTACTGGTATACGCGTACAAGAACCCGGTCTTTTTAATCACCATCTTATCCTGACCCAGTGTCTGCAACTCATCTGGTGTTGCTTTCACCTGTTTTACCCCGCTATTTTCTTCTACTAATTTAAACTCATCATCGAAAAGTACAAAATTAAGATAGGCTTTCGGGCGGTCTGCGTTAGGTTGATCTGGTTCTTTCTCTTTCAGGCGGCGGTAGTCATTATTATAGAAATTATTGTTAAAAGGTGTCAATTGGTCTGATGTGGCCTCTCCATGTGCACCGTTATTCTGGCCAGCATTTCCGTTGAAGGCCTGAACGAGGTCCGCTACCATGTTTTCCGCAGTGGCCACAGCTGATTTACCCTCTTTAGGACCATTCGATTTGTAAAACGCCTTGGCACTCAGCTGAATAGTATCACCAGCCATTACGCGTAATACAATGGAAGGTCCGATTTTTTTACCAGCGCCTGTTGCAGTGAGTTTTGCTACAGAGGCATTCTGCCCGGCACTTTCATCTGCGGGATAACCTACCGGTTTATCGGTGCGGGTATTATCAATGTTGCTGAACAAAGCGGTTTCTGTAGCTGCTGCCGGGGCTTCCATCGTAGCAGCATACATGGTAAAGTCGGTCTGGTCCGTTAATACCATACGCACATTGCCCAAATGATCTTTCACAAAGTAATCGAAAGGATACTGGGTAGCCTGTCCTGTTTTAAATATAGGCCGTATCCTGCCTTCCTCATGCGCCAGGAACTGCAAAGTGTCATTCTGGTAAGCAAAACCACCTATATAGTCGGTAACGGTCACTTTATCCGTACTGGTGGTTTTATCCGTTACAATCTTTCTCCACTTTACGCCAGCGGCATCGTACAGGTATTTGATTCTCCCCTTGCCGGTGATTACAATACTATCCGGCAGGTTCAGGTGGTTATAAGTGATGGAGGTAATGTTTTTGTTGAGGTCTTTGATCAAATTACCATTGGCATCATAATCATAATCATCTCCGCTATTGGTACCGTTGATAAAATCTCCCAGTTTAGCGCTGGCAGTATTAGCGGTATCGGCTACCGCAGCCAGTTTGTTGCTGGTGGACCGGTATGTGTAGGTAAGACGGTCGATCATCGTTTTACCAGTACCCACCATCCCCATCTGGTTCATAGCCGTAATATTACCATTGGCATCATACCCCAGGTTGCTCACAGAAAAATCTTTCTGATCTGCAGTCCAGTTGGAGCTACCGCTGTTTTGCTGTGAAAAAGGCGCCGACAGAAGGCGATTTACCTTATCATAGCTATAGCCATAGGCACGTGCGATACCATCACTTTTGCTCTTCCAGGTACTTCCCGCAATGTTTCCATTATACTGCAAGGCAGTGAACCCAGAATCATAGGCCAATGTTTGCCCAAACCAGTTAGTGGAACTATTGGGAGCACTTGCGTAAGCTTTGTTGATACCAGTCAGCCAACCGCGGATATTATAATCGTAAGTTAATGTTTCCAGCTGCGAGCTACCTGCAATGCCCAAACGCTTTGTTTTCAGTTGCCCCAACTCATCGTAGGTATTCACCGCAACAGTTTTATCCAGGGTCGGACTGGCGTCATTAAGCCGCTTCTTAACGCTGGTGAGCCGGCCAGCGGCATCGTAGTGGAGCATCGTTAATACCGTCGTTTGCGGAGAAAGGCTACTACGGAGGTTTTTATGCCGCAGATAAGTACTGAGTACCTTACCATTAAAATCATACAGACTAGTCATAATATCCAATCCGCCATTAATATTCTCTGCCAATACCTGGATAACCCGGCCCTTATCGTTATAGCAATTGGTAGTGGTTAACCATTGTTGGGTACCTAATATTCTAACTTTCGTACCGGTCACCAATCCCTTCGTCAGGTTACTGCGGGCAGCCGGCAGTGCCTCCGAATTCAGGCTGCCATCCGCCTGGGGCTTGCCAATGTCATTACTGAAATAACTCTGCGCTCCGGGGAAAGTATAATCGTCATAGTAAGTATAGGTCAACGGCGTCAGGGAATCCGCCGGAATGGTCGATAGCGTAACACTGGCTGCAACATTACCGCTGCCGTTGGTAGCTGCCGGGTTAATTACCATATCTGTGGCTGCACCTGTACCCGTATCAAATCCATCCACCACGCTAATGCTGTTGCCTGCCTGGTACAGGGGCTTCAAATCGAAACTATCCAGGATCAGATCAGCCGGCACAGGGAAGTTGTAAGCAATAGTTTGACTGCTGCTGCCACTCACACCATTCAACGTAGTTTGTAAAGATTCACGGGTAAGAGTAGCATTTTTATATAAGGCTGTCATTACCGGTCGGTTTAGCCCATCATAAAAAGTAGCCAGCCAGTTTTTTCCTTTCATATTACCATCCCGGCTAAACGCCAATCTATCCCGCACATCATACACCATTTCAGTAGAGTCAGCGCCAGGCACTTTCTTTACCATCATGCGGTTGCGGCCATCATAGCGGTATATAAAACAAAGCTCGCCTGCCACAGCAGTACTGATCACCCAATTGCTGGCAAGGGCCGCCTCCACCGCTTTGGGAGGAATCACAAAACGAAGGTTCCCTAAGTCATCGTAGGCATAGTAAGTACACAACCATCCCATATGCCCGGTACCCGGCGTGGCGGAAAGCTGCACCTTTTTGAGCACTACCCGGTTTTCCTTGTCTTTATATTCCACTACCTGGTTGCCAGCTTCATCAATACCTACATTCTCATATAACTGGCCCGCAGCATATACGCGGCCAGCAGCGCTGGTTGGTATTACCTGCCCATTTGCGAAGTCCCAAATCCTTACAGAGTCACTGACTGCATTCACGAGGTACTGATTCTCTACATATTTATTCCCTCCTCGTTCTATGCCAGCGGGATTGTTCTTTGCCCAGCTGGCGCCAGGAGCATACGTCTTCAGCACCCGGTTTAAAGGCGAAGCCTCGAAATCAATGCTGCTGTAATGCACTTTTTCACCCGGCGTTTGGGATAAGTAAAAAGTATTTTGCGCATTAAAGGGATCGGTCTTAAACTTTCCATCGGCGGTTCCGGGAGCTGTATAAGGCAAGTACTTCTGTTGCTCTCTCCCAAAGGCATCGTATATAACCGGCGCCACCAGGTCTTTACCTCCCGGGCTAACGGCTTTGGATACCGTTTGCAGCGGCCTGCCAAGGCCATCAAAGTATTGGGTAGTTTGCCGCACCTGGTCTACGGTACGCGCAGCCGCCGCAACATAGGCAGTATCGGTAGTAGATACCGCGGGCTCCCAGGTACGTACATAGTTGATAGTAGTATTGGTATATGCCGCTGGCACAGCTATCGGTGTAGCCGCAGGCCGCACCGTGGATGTAGGCGTTTGCGCAGTAGCCATTCCTCCTCCACTCAGCAGAAGAATAATAGCCACCAGCTTTTTATTTAAAATAGGGATATTTTTCATGCTACATTCATTAAGGGGTTATTAACGTAACAGGGATTGATACTGGTAATCGAATTGTTTAAGGACGCTTTTATTCTGATCACGGATCACTTTCAGTCTTCCCATTTCATCGTACTCATAATAGATCGTTTTACCAGACGGATCGGTTTCACTCGTCATACCAAACAAAGGAGTATAGGTGAAAGTAGTTACCAAAGCCTGTGGTAAACTCGTACGAATACCATTTAAAGCTGTTCTTAACTGATCAGGAGTATAACTATCCGTATTGGTTAAATAAGCGGGAGCAATGTACTTCATCACGGTATCATAGGTACTGCCCACAATCTTAGCCACAGGGAATTGCTCATTATAGCCCCACAGATATACCTCGCGTACATCATTGGCATTAGCCTTCTCTTGTATATTTCCTTTAGATGTATAACTGATCACACTCACCCGGTCCTCCGTTGGATTATTAACAATCTGCTCCTTCAGATTTTGAAAAGCAATGATCTGCTTGTCGGACCTGGTAAACATATAAGATACCGTTTTCTGATCCATCTGCCCTGTTCCCACTTTTTTGGTCAATGATATAATTGGCGCAATCATATTCCTGTTAATCATGCTATCATATACCGCGCTGGTTCCTTTAAGGTCCAATGGGTAAGTATAGGCCATCGACTGTACTTTTCCATCACTCTGGTTTTCTGATACATCCCGGATCATAACGCGATTCGTATCATTGATATAGGAATAGGTCAGCATCTTTTCCACTAGCTTGCCTGAGTTATCACTGGCATATGTCCGCTCCGTCGTTGACTGTAACCTTTTCCGCATGAAAACAAGCGGATATTTCTCAATATCCAGACTTATAAGGTCTTGATCATTGGGCTCTGGAGTTTTACATGGTGGGGAAGCTAACTTTCTGACATTGTAATTGAAAACATTTCCCTTAATCAATAAATCATAAACATTTTCAATGGATTTTATTAGCTGTAGCGAGTCAACACCCGGGGAAAGAATCCGCTTATACATATTTGTTTTGGTTTCTCCTATCATAAAATCACCGTATGCACAACGCGGTGTCCCCAGTATCCTGTTATTCCATACGATACTGGAATTAAGAATACCATTGAACGAGAATATATGCTCGGTTGTCTGTACTTCACCCAATCCTTCAATGGTTTCAATAATTGAAGAGTGATATGTACTGGATCCCCCAATAGTTGTGGTAGGCATTACAATGTTATTCCCAATATTTACATACCATAAGTTTGCTAACGACGAACAGGGAGTTCCACCTGAACACGTAGGAAAAAATGGGGTCTTTACTTTTTCATACATATTCTTGCTGAAGTAAACTCCAAAAGTAGAAATAGAAGAATCTTTCAGATTCATGTAATTAAATAATCGTTTGAGCGCTTTGGTTCCACTATCTGTATAAGAGGTGATAGAGGAAACACTCACGGCTCCAATAGGTACAATTATCGGAATAGTATCTGCTTCCTGGTTCTCCAGGACAAAGTCTACCGATCCAATTGTACAGCCACCTACTACAGTCAGACTCAAAATATATTGCCCTGGGTTGAGCCATAATGACAGTGAATCTGATTTATCAATACCAACGCCTCTCGTTGCAATGACACTCAAAGTTGCAGCGTCTTTAATGGTAAAAGTAGCTTTCTGATGAATGGGATCATAATTACAATCCGGGTTATAAGTATCGAAGTTAACATTGGTATAGGCTATTACTGGCTGATAGAATGGAATAGTTATATTTTGGGTAATGGTAACAGTTCCTGTGAAGCCACTACCATGGGTTATAAGATTTTCATGTTGAAAGTGGTGGACTATTTTAGTATCAGGTCCTTTATTATAACTATATCCTATCGAATCATAGCCTCCCGTTGGATATGTTATTGTTTTTAACATTCCATAAGTCATTAATGTTGTATCTGGTGTACGATCTCCAAACCTTGGCTTTCCAGCAGGCATATTATTGTAAATCCCCGGATATTGATAGCTAACATCTGGCATCTGGTATTCATTTGACAGCTTACCATTGTAATAACCATAATAATCCTGGGCTCCTGACATACGCACTGGCAGGTCATTACCATGAATATAATCAAACTTATATCTCAACAACTTACTGGTATCTGCCAAACTATTTCCGGCAATTTTACATTCACTCAGATATAACCTATACTTCAGCGTAGTATCCAAAGACCCTATCTTTTTCTCTCCTTTGAGAAAGCTGTCATTAATATCAGTGCTTGAAAAATAGTCCTGTTCCAACACCATTTGCTTTACTATCTGGCCCTGATTATTTTTAACATAAATCCCATTTAATGCGAGCCCGCCCCCATCTTTTCTATTGGTATAACCAAAATCAACACTTCCATTAGTAAATGTAATGTGACTCAAGGCCTTACCTTCTATTTTATTTGAAGTAATCCCACAGTTGTAGGTATTTGTCTTCAACGGTGGAGGCGGATTTGAACAAGGTCCGCCAGTTTCTTGGCTATCCCACAGGATAGTAAATAATTCACTCAAATTCGCCAGATAGGTATGGGTATAATAGCTATAGCTCAACTGTATTGTATCTTGATTCGGCTTGATGATCGATGTCAAGTACCATGAAGTAGGAAGCGGATCAGGAAATGGCTTGGGTCCTTGATACCCACTTTCAATAGTAGCATTAGTTTCAACAGCGTCAAATGTATAGACAATCCCATTTTCATCTGTAACTTGGAACCCGCTTGTTAACGTGGCTCCAAGCTTCTTTATCCGAAGATTTGTTGTATTCAGGCTCGCAGGCTCATTATTCGCATCCATTATAAATTTAGCATCTAACCCATTCATATTAATGGAAAAAAGATCAGACTCTCTATCAGCCAAAGTTTGCTCCATAGCGAAGTCAAAAACCGCTCTGTTCAGTAAATGGAAATCAGTGTTAAAATTATCAAGCACCTGCCCCCATTCTGCTCTCTTCTCATCTGGCTTCCCCAATACAATCCTTGAAATCGCGCCACCGCAATTAAGACTCCAGCCCAATCCCACATTCGACGCCAACTCATTCACCCTGATCCCATTGGAGGCATAATTGATCGATATCGGCAAACTCAGGGACCTAGAATTGATAGTATAAAAAGGAATCCCCACACTCGGCGTACCAGTCGAGAGGTTCACGCTCGCATCAGCTCCTTTATTAATGGTCGCGGCGTTCGGTGAAGGTAACAATATTCGATTGGGCTCCAGGTTGGGCACATCAGACGACGTCTGGGCAACCCCACCTATCACCACTCCTAAAAAAACACTTAGGAACAAAACAGATTTCCACATAAAAGACAAACCACATAATCTGTCATTATGCCCGGGATAAATAACCATTGCTTTATTATCAGTTGAATTTACAATTACCATTGACGGCGATTTTGGTATAGGAGAATAACACCAGGAAACTCCTGCTGCATATGTTTGGGGATACTAAATACTTGCTAAATATTCACAGACTAAGTCAAATACTTCAAATCAATACTCATAAGTACAGAAATTTTTATTACGGGTTACGAAAATGTTGACAAACAAATTACCTCTCTAAGGTATACAATTTTAAAACTAATCTCAAATTTTTACTAAAATCCCCTCCCGTCACGCACCCTACATGCGCACGTGAAAAAAACAGCCATGGTCTTCCTACCAACCAAAACAAGCAAACAACAAATAGATTTAGAGTATATACCCGCCTACCAAAACCGCACGTAAATCACCGATAATAACAACAAAATAGTGACCGCCAATATAACAGACGACGGCTTCAATTTAAACATTTCATAATCCAGTGCAAACGCCTTGGCACTCACTTTCGGCCCCGCCAGGCTAATAGCCACCATCACCAGCACCGTGGTCAGGAACGACCATCCCAGGCTGATAAAAAACGGGATCTCATATACGCCGCTGGCATTGTGGAACGCGGAATACAACATGGTTTCCGGTCCAAACGCTTTTACCGCTACCTGGTTAAAAAACAGCGAAGCGCCAAAACCAGTGATGATACCGGCGATAGCGGCAGCTCCACTGGTGCGCTTCCAGAACATGCCCAATATAAAAGTGGCGAATACACCCGGGCTGATAAAGCTGGAATACTTCTGCACAAAGGTATATCCTCCGGCGCCACCGATGTCCAGCACATCGTTCCAGGTAAAGAACACGCCGATAACAACAGCTACTATAATGGTTAAACGACCTACCCACACCAGCTGCTTTTCGTCGGCCTGCGTATTGATATATTTCTTATAAACGTCTAACGTAAAAATAGTAGAGATGCTGTTCGACTTGCCCGCCAGTGAAGCCACAATGGCAGCGGTCAATGCAGCGATGGCCAGTCCTTTTAACCCTGCCGGCAGCAAGGTGAGGATGGCAGCGTAGGCGCCATCTTTATGTCCCCCTTCCAGTTGTGGTAAATGCCCATGCTGGTATAATACATACGCTACAATACCTGGCAACATTACAATCACCGGCATCAATATCTTTAACAAACCTGCGAATAAAATACCGGTGCGTGCAGTCTGCAAATCAGCCCCCAGCGCACGTTGCGTAATGTACTGGTTGCAGCCCCAGTAATTCAGGTTGCTGATCCATTGTCCTGCTATATACATCCCGAAACCAGGTAGTATCAGGTATTTGTTTACATAGTCTTGTGGCGCGTCTATAGCCGGCTTCTTCAGCATCATATGAAAATGATCCGGCGCTTCTTTCATCAAAATATTAAAACCGGCCAGTACATCTTTCCCAAATCCAAATTTTTCACTCACCACGGTCAACGCCATATAAGTTGTAGCCAGGCCACCAATAATCAATACGCCTACCTGTATCACATCAGTATAACCAATTACTTTCATGCCTCCCAGGGTAATGATAATGGAAAAGATGGCCAGCGCCAGCATCACCTCATGGAAATAAGCACCGCCTAAAAGCCCATTGATGGCTAATGCCCCCAGGTATAAAATGGAAGTGAGGTTTACAAATACATACAGGAACAACCAGAATATCGACATGATCAACGCCACCGTTTCATTATACCGCGTTTTCAAAAACTGCGGCATGGTGTATATCTTGTTTTTGATATATACCGGCATGAGAAAAATGGCCACGATGATCAATGCTGCCGCCCCTACCCATTCATACACGGATACGGCAATACCCACAAAAAAACCATCGCCGCTCATACCAATGAACTGCTCTGCTGAAATGTTCGACGCGATAATGGAAGCACCTATGGCCCACCAGGTCAGTGAACCCTCTGCAAGAAAGAAATTCTTGGAAGCACTCGTTACACCTTTCTTCTTCCGCTTGTAAATCCAGTAACCATAGGTAGCAACAATAACAAAATACAATGCAAACACCAGGTAGTCCTTGAGGACAAGTTGATAACTCATAAGTGGATCGATAACGTGGGTATAAAATACCTGGACTGAATATAACCAATTCCGGCGTGGAAAACTTAAAAAACTATCGGGTTGGATGTAATAGCACCCATACCCGATAATATTGATACTAGCTGATTAATCAGAACTTTAAAGTAGATGGCAGGTATTTCGCCACCAGGTCTTCATAATATGGTTTTAACGCTTTCCAGTTAGGCGGGTTGGGACTCTTGGAATACAAGTCATACGGATTAAACAAATCCACCCACTTAAACATTTCCACATCATGCGCATTCATCAGGTGGCCATAGGCATGCTCTCTATGCTGCGGATAAAAAGAGTGATAACGCAGCATATACAACCCTGGCTCCGGCAAGTGTGGCTTCATGATCTGGTAAATATATTCGTCGTGCCCCCAGCTCATATGCACATTATCCAGTCCGCAATTGGCCTCGTATACACCGTATTTGGTGTTGTAATCCGGGTTATTGATATCCGAATTGTTTTTGAAGAATTCAGGAAAAACAATCTTATCAGAAAAAGCACAGCCCACCGGGAAAGTATCTCCTACTACGGCCCATTGCGGCTCGCCAAACAAACACAGTACCTTGCCCATGTCATGGAATAAACCAGTCAATACCATCCAGTCAGGATGACCATCCGCACGGATCGCTTCTGATGTTTGCAATAAATGCTGGAACTGATCCAGGTCGGTATCCGGGTCAGAGTCATCTACCAGCTGGTTCAGGAAATCAAAAGCATCCCATACCGACATCTCTCTTTTGTTGAAGGAAAGAAATTCCTGTTCTTTCTGCCTTACAAATGCATATGACTGGTAAGTATGATTCAGACGGTAAAATTCGCGTACAGTATCCCGGGGAGGCGCATCATAATTCCGGAATTCACTGGTGCTTTTTTCCTTGTTGATATTGGCGGGATCGGGATAGCGCTCCAATAAATCATCTTCCCATTGGTCCAGCGATTGAAGAGGTGCAGGATCAGGCTGCCCGTTAACGTTATCCATAATATCAGGTTTTTAAAAAGTTCGTGGAAAAGCAGGAATAGTTCCTTTGCTAAATATGCAATCTTTTTAAAAATCTTCCGCATAATAGAATAACTTTATTTACTTAACCGATTAAGTAACACGGGGTAAAATATGGAGAATGTCACGATCCGGATGCTGGCAGAACGACTGCAACTGTCTACCGCCACTATTTCGAAAGCATTGAATAACAGCCATGAAATCAGCGAGGAAACCCGGCAACGGGTGCTGGCACTGGCTGCCGAGCTCAATTACGTGCCCAATCCATATGCCAGCAGCCTCAGGAAAAAGGCCAGCAACACTATCGCAGTGGTGATCCCCGAAGTAGCCGACAGCTTCTTCGCCGAAGCGATTAACGGCATCGAAGCGGTAGCCCAGGAAAAAGGATACCACGTACTCATCTATCTCTCCCACGAAAACTGCCAGAAAGAACAAACCATCCTGAAAGATTTCCAGAGCGGCCGGGTAGACGGGGTCCTGATTTCGGTAACCACAGAAACTACGGCTACCGGGCTGGAACAACTGGTCCGCGACAAACCCGTGGTATTTTTCGACCGGGTCTGTGAAGAAGTAAAAGCCGCTAAAATTACCACCGATGATGCCGCCGCTGCCTACCGGGCCACCACGCACCTCATCGCAGGCGGATGCCGCCGTATAGGGCTGTTATCGGCCTCCCGGCAACTTTCTATCAGCAACAAACGCGCAGAAGGATTCCAGCAGGCACTGCTAGATCATCAACTTCCCCTCCTGCCCAACGCCATTACCTATTGCACCAACGATAGCGCCGCCAACCACCAGCTGCTGAAAACAGCCTTCCTGGAAAATGACTATGACGGCATTATCGCTACTACGGAAAAGCTGTCTACCGCTGTATACGAGGTATGCGAAGCGCTGCAATGGCGCATCCCGGAAGACTTACAGGTGATAGGATTCTCTAACCTGTCTACCGCCCGCTTCCTCCACCCTTCCCTCACCACCATCACCCAACCGGCTTTTGAAATGGGCAAAGCGGCAGCTACCCTGCTGTTTCGCGCCCTAAAAAGCAATAACTTCCCATTGCAACAGCAACAGGAAGTTATTCCTTCTTCTCTCATCGCCAGGAACTCCACCCTGGCTAAGGATAAGTAATACGAACAATGCGGTTGGCCGTACGGAAATCGAACTTCGTAAAACTACCCACTACCAGCAGCGACTTTTCCCCCGCCTGCGGTATCACCCGGGTTACGCTGTTCACATTCCCATTCGCCCCGTTATCACCTACCGCCGAAAATCCCCCGAAACTATTGTAGGTAGCGTGTACAGAGCCATCGGCATTCAGTATAATCATATTGTTGCGCTGCCGTCAGACCGCATGCAAAACGTCGCATACACACAACAGGACAATACTTGTAATCTGTCCGGAATATTATACAAATTAATATGCCCGGTCGGTGGTATAACGAACCAACTCCTCCAAAGCAGCGCGAACAGGGGATGCGGGGAATTTATATAAAATTTCGAATGCCTCATCACGAAATATCATCATCTGCCTGGCGGCATAATCCAATCCACCTGACTGGTTTACTATATCTACCACGTAATTTACTTTATCTCTGTCAGTATGCTGATGTTTTACAATATACAATAGCTTTTTGCGGGTAACAGGATCGGCATGCTGTATAGTATAGATAAGCGGAAGCGTTACTTTCTTTTCTTTAATATCATTGCCAGTAGGTTTTCCCACATCGTTTTTACCATAGTCGAATAAATCATCTTTAAGCTGGAAAGCCATCCCTACTTTTTGTCCGAAGGCATGCAGCAATTGTACAGTATCTGGATCCCTGGCAGTAGAAGCAGCACCGGCAGCACAAGCTGCCGCTAAAAAAGAAGCTGTTTTAGCATGAATGAGTGCATAGTAATCTGACTCCTCGAAACTCAGCTTATTGGATTTGGTCATTTGTATTAACTCCCCCTCTATCATCTGCTGTATAGCATCGGAATAAATTTGCAGCAAGACAGGATCGTTGTTATCAAGTGCCAATAATACACCTTTGGTAAACAGCTGATCTCCCACCAGCACAGACACTTTATTTTTCCACAGGGCATTCACGGAAAATGCGCCACGACGCCTCATCGCGTCATCCACCATATCATCATGCACCAGCGAAGCCGTATGCAACAACTCTACCAGCAAAGCAGCCCGGTAGCTACTGTCATTAACGTCTCCGCATAAACGTGCGCACAACAATACAAACATAGGTCGCATTTGCTTCCCTTTATGAGCGGCAATATCAGCCATAATGCGGTTCAGCAGCACCACATCACTTTTCATGGCATCATTAAATATTTGTTCAAATTGTTGTAACTCGCTACAGATCGTTTCCCTGGCTAATTGCATAGAATGATTGCTAAGAATGCGCCGAAAATACTACATCTGCCGGAAAAATGATATTATATCCAAAAAGGTAACCGGCTAAGAACGTTCCAGGAAATAGTCGACGCCTATCCTTCCTCCTCCAAATATCAGCAGGGTAAATAGCATTACCAGGTAATACAACGGTATTTCATAGCCGTTATCCCCGGCAGCAAACCCATTGCTCCAGTGAACGGTGGCAATAGCTACCACCATACTAAACATAAGCGGAAGTGTAATATAGCGTACAAACAAGCCAAGGGTTAACAACACTACGCCCGCAACCTCGGTACATCCTACCAGGTAAGCGCTGATATAAGGCAAAGGAATATGCAATTGTTTAAACCAATCCCCTATACCATGTATATCACTCCACTTCATGCTGGCCGGCAGGTAAAAACCATAAGCCAATACCAGTCGCATCAATAATAGTGGCAGGTCGCTGATCACCGATAAACAGCGCGCCATCCGGGCATATGTACGCATAAATTACGATTGAAATCCCAATACAAAATGTTGCTGCTGCATCTCCTTCAAAAATGCCAGCGTATCCAACTCCAGCGTATCCGTGTCCGTTATATGTAACTGTGGTGCGTAATCCAGTATATCCCTTACCGTTATTCCCATGGCCAGCTGCTCTGTTAAAAATGCCAGCCAGGGCGATAAATCCGTAAACTGGATGTTGCCCGTTTCCGGATGACGGTATAATAATGCGAAGTAAATGCCTTTACGGGTCATCAGCTCCCTGCGTTTTGCTTTCAGGTGAACAGGCCAGCTAAACGACAATAGCCGGTGCTCCGGGTTCAATACCAGTGGCGTATCCAGCCAGCTACCTTCTATGCGGTAGGTTGGTACCGGAATGTCCTCCATGTTATATAGCTCCATTTCCGCCCACTCAAATGCCAGCAGGTCATTCAGGTAAGGAATGTCGTATTGCTCGTCCCAGCTATGTTCCACGGCATAGGTATAAAACTCCAGCGGCAGCTTCCACAGCTGGTACGACTGACAGGCATGATCCGCAAAAAAATCTTTTACCATCTTATTCCACTTGCGGGAGGGAATATTAGTAAAGGCAATGGGAAAAGCACTTTCCATGGTATCCCGGATATTATTAAATACCAGGCGCCGGTAGTGAGCCAATCTATCGGCCACTACGCCAGGCAGCTGTACTTTTTTACCGGTTCTGCACCCCTCCGAAAAGGTTTGCTGTATATGATAAGTGTCAGGCAACAAGTTCATCTTTCAATTTCCATTGTTTGTGACAAATACTTTTCAATCTTGTTATTTCACCCTGTAATTCAGCCATCTCCGGGATATTAAAATCTCTTTCCAGCAATACAGGTACCGGTTGCAGATGCGCCAGGGTCCATTCAAACAGGTCATATACCGGATCTATAATAGGCTCTCCATGTGTGTCAATAATCAGGTCGGGCGCTACCTGTTCATGCCCTGCCATATGTATATAAGCAATGCTGCTCAGCGGCAGTTGTTGAATAAATGCCTTTGCATCATACTGATGGTTGAAAGCATTTACATAAATATTATTTACATCCAGTAATAACTGGCAACCGGAACGCTTTACTACTTCATTGATAAAATCAATCTCGCTCATTTCTGCGGCTACCGGCGTATAATAAGAAACAATTTCCATGGCCAGTGAGCGCTGCAGATAGTCCTGCACCTGCTGTATGCGCGAAACGATATGCTGTACGGCGTCCATCCGGAAAGGAATGGGCAACAGGTCATACATGTGTGCATTGTCGCATTTGGAATAACTCAGGTGCTCTGAATACAGCTGTACTTTATACTCCTGGAGAAATGTCTTTACATACGCCAGGAACTCCTTATCCAACGCATCAGGGCTACCGATTGATAATGAAAGCCCATGACATAACACGAGATATTTTTCCACCACGCGGTGCAATATCTTCTTCCAATAACCTCCTATGTTCATCCAGTTTTCGGGGGCCAACTCAATAAAATCTGGCCTGATATGTTCGCCGCTGATCAGCTCTTCGGCAAACTCCCTCCTGAAACCAACACCTACCATGACTATACGATTTAGGGTGTTCAAAAATGAGGAAAGGCTGGCGGTTGCGTACTACACCAGCCATTCCTGCTGATAAAAAATTACTGGCCAGACTTAGTGGTAGTTGGCTTGGTCTTGCCTTTTGCATCGCCTTTTTTCTCGCCTTTTTTGTTACCGCATTTGCCTTCTCCACATTTGCCCTGTCCGCATTTGCTGTCTTTTGATTTACCGGCAGAGGCACTGTCTTTTTTTGCACCGCAGTTGAGTTCAATAGCGCTGGCAGTAGCACCGGAAGTACCTGTCAACGCATTTCTCACAGCTGCGCCAGAACCCAGGTTAGTGTAACTAACGGGTTTCGCAGATACCTGCAGGGAAGCTAAACCCATGATAGCACCGGCTACCAGTGAACCGGAAAACAGTACATTCTTGTTGATGGCTTTGTTGTTTTTCATGATCTTAGAATTTTTAAAAAACGGAGTGAAAAAAAGTATGTATGTAGTTGTTTAGACGCAGTGATGAAATTTTCCTTACAGGTTTCCGGCATTATTTTTTAAATATGTTGCAATCAATACTTCCCACTGCTGTTTTACCTGCTCATCTGGTGCGGCAAAAGCAGTCTCCCTGTACTTCTCCAACTGCCGGTGTATAATAGCTATCTGCTTTACATATCTCCTGCAGTATACGCACATCAGTAAATGGAATTTTAATCCCATTCGTTGTATCCAGGTAAGCGGCTCCTGCTGTAAACGTTTCTCTGCCAGCATCGTCACGTCTTTACAACAGGGCATCAGGTGATGTAAATGTTTTCCCATTGTCAATTACTGAACCAATTTTTTTCAAGACATGCCCTTAATTGTAACCGGGCCCGGTGAATGATCACCCAATAGTTAGACGAGGTAAGCGAAAGATCCTTACAGATATCCTTAGATTTTTTTTCATCGAGATATTTATGTTGTATAACTGCTTTGCCTAAACTTGTTAATTTATCCATGCAGGTGCGTAATATCCGGAAGAAATCGGCCTGTTCCGCTTTACTATTAATAGTAGTTGCCCATGCCTGTGGGGCCATTTCGCTTCGCCAATGCCCTTTCTCATTAAAAAAAGTCAGCTGTGGATCAGGGTCTTCAATATCAATTGTTGTTATAGCAGCTTTACTTGCCGTTCGAAAGTGATCATTTATTTTATTCTTAAGAATGGCCAGCAGCCAGGTTTTCTCTGAGCTCTCACCCCGAAATTGGTTCATAGACTGTAAGCCGCTGAGAAAAGTATCCTGTACCAGGTCTTGTGCCAGCCCGGTATCTGATACCCGGCTACAGGCAAATTTATACAATTCGTCTGCATATAACTTTACCCACACCGTTGGATTACAGGTTGTCATAACTTGTAGTACTATTGACTGCCATCTTTCTGCCTGCTTATACACTGAGGTATATCGCTGAAGAATGATTACGGAAATATACCTGTTTTGGTTTTCTCATGAGCCCAAAAAAATGTTAAAGGCGGATGACTGGTGACAAAGGAATGGTAAAAGGCAATAGAGGGCCTTACTACTATTCGGCGTTTTATAGTAATTTTGACAAGTACCCAATGAAATATGAATTAAACTCGGCCCATGAAAAATGAAATGTCGCCTGTAACGTACACTTACTTTGTTACATTATTAAAAGCGTATCTACGCGGTACTAAAACAAGACAGGAGCTGATTGAAGAGCTGCGTGGTGTTACCCCATGGGAGGAAAAAGAGGAAAACATACATACCGAAGTTAGCCGCCTGTTGTTTCAGGTCGCCAACGAGGTAAATGAAAATTTCTACCAGGATATTGTGAGTGCCATCACCCATGCTACCGATACTGCTCCCACCAGGGAAGGCGTGATCCACCAGTTGGAAGCCGTCCTCACCGGGTTCATAACGCCTGAACAATTGTACCAGTGGGCTACCTGGCATAATGAACCGGATATGGATGCCGTTTCGTTCTTTAACGACATTGCGGTTGACTATTTCTGCACCCAGCTGTTACCGGCCTCCTTTGAGGAGCTGGCGCTCACGGACTATAAACAGGCCCTGAAAATCTTCCAGTCGCCCCATCACGACAGCCTGAAAGATAAAGTGGCCCTGGTACTGCTTTCCCAGAAGGAAAGGCAGCGCTTCCTGTTCTACCTGGGCGATTATATCCAGGGACATAGTTCCCCGGAACAACTGGATGTATATCTTTTACACAAATTTGGAATGGACCACCATTCATTTCCTTATATGTCAGCGCTCTCTGCCATGATGCATGAACCGGCTAAGTTACCGGCACTGTTGCACATGGCCGCCATGAGCGAATAATTCAACTTACCATCAGGCTGCACCCTCTCAGCGCTGAATTATCCAATCGGCCCAGCACTTCAAACAAACCATTGGCGTGTATGCGTCCAATATCTTCGGTGGCGATAAAGGCACAGGAATGGATATTGGCCAGGTCAATAACATTAATGACCCCGGCGCCTTTACCCGTGCTCAGCTGAAACGGATCATTCTCATCTCTCAGCAAAATTTTCATCCAGGGTGGGGTAGCAAACAAACCATTCCCTTTGGAATAGGCCTGCGACAATAGCTCGGTCATCCCATATTCGGCATGAATAACGGAAGCGCCCAAACGTTCCTGCAGGAACGCATGTACTTCCTGGCGGGTCCATTCCTCCCGGCGTCCCTTCATCCCGCCAGTTTCCATCACAATGGTATGGCGCAGATCCAGGGTATACTGCTCGGCAAAATCCAGCAGCCCGAAAGTGACCCCAATTAACAATACCCGCTGTCCCCTGGCCTCCAGCGCCCGTAGCTGGTGATACAACTTATCATGTTCATACAGGTAAAAGCCGCTCTCCGGATGGTCGCTGCGGGTCACCATTTCCTGCACCATCCTCACCAGTGATGAATGCTGCCGCTCCAGGTAAGAAGGCAGCAATCCCAGGATCACGTAATCGTCTACCGGGCCATAAAACTGTTCGAAGGCCGTCATGAAACTACGGGTATAAATGGCGGATTCCTTCACCAGGTGGCGGCTGTTGATCGTTTGGGTGGTACCGCTGCTCTCAAATAGCAGCTCCGGCTCAAAAGTGCCGCTGACCACCGTATGGGATTTGAAAAATTGTATCGGTAGATAAGGAATTTCCAGGATGCTTTTTACGGAAGCCGGTGCAATGCGCAAGGCATCCGTATAAGCCCGGTACAGGTCATTTTCCCGGTACTGGTAACGGAAAAGCTCCAGGGCAGCGGCTTCCAGTCCGTTGTCCTGCAGTGAAAAAATAGTGTCCGGTGATACCACGGTCATGTATAGCTGGCTTTAAAATCTGACAAAGTTAGGGAGAAGAATAAATCTAACGCCAGTAAGTAACAATTGGCATGAAAAAACGTTTTTAGGAAGAAGGGTAGAGATAGCTGAATATTTGTATATTTCCTAAATTAATGTAGGTTTGTTTTATGAAGAAAATTCTGTTTTTGTTCCTGGTGGCTGGATTACTTTACGCCTGTAAAAAAGATAAGATAGGTAGCAAGCCTATTCTCTCCTTCAAAGGATATACAGCGGATAGTGTTACAAATACCACGCAACAGCTGGGCGTTATTATGAATGTCCGGGATGGAGATGGCGATATAGAAGACTCCCTCTGGATAGCCGTTCGATATAGAAATTCTGGCACATCCGATACATTATATACCATTAAACAAATGGGCAGCATTGGTGCCAATAAAGGTAATAGCGTCAACGCCGATGTATATATCAACCTCCTGCCTACCCAGTTCAAAATATCACACCCCTTTATTGCAGACGACAGCATTCACTTTGTAGTATTCATAAAGGATAATGCCGGGAACTTTAGCGATACCATTGGTACCAGGGGCATTCCTTACAATGCACAATAACTAAAATAGCTTACATTTACGATATTGCAGGGATTCCTTTAATAAAGGAATCCTTTTATTTTTAGTTTTACTACTCATTTCTAGCATATGGATAAATTAGAGGAATTACAGTCGAAGATAGCCGAAGCCATGTTGGGTGGCGGCGAAGTACGCATCGCCTCCCAGCATAAAAAGGGTAAGCTTACCGCCCGCGAAAGGATACAGCTGTTGATGGATGAAGGCTCCTTCGAAGAGCTGGATATGCTGGTAACGAACCGCAACCGGGGCCAGACAGCCGACCAGGAACAATTCCTCGGCGATGGCGTAGTAACCGGTTATGGTACTATCAATGGACGCCTTACCTACGTATTTTCCCAGGACTTTACCGTTTACGGCGGTAGCCTCTCCGAACCCCACGCCCGTAAGATCTGTAAAATTATGGACCTGGCCATGCAAAACGGCGCGCCCATCATCGGGCTCAACGACAGCGGAGGCGCCCGCATCCAGGAAGGCGTGGTAAGCCTGGGTGGCTATGCCGATATCTTTTACCGCAACACCAGGGCCTCCGGCGTTATCCCCCAGATATCCGCTATCATGGGCCCCTGCGCCGGCGGAGCCGTATACTCTCCCGCTATCACCGACTTTATCCTCATGGTGGAACAAACCTCCTATATGTTTGTGACCGGTCCTAACGTGGTAAAGACCGTTACCCATGAAGAAGTGACCTCGGAAGAGCTGGGCGGCGCCCAAACCCATGCCGCCAAAAGCGGCGTTACCCACTTCGCCTGCGCCAACGAGGTGGAATGCATACAATATGTAAAACAACTGCTGAGCTATGTTCCGCAAAACTGCGAAGAAACTGCCCCCGTATACCCTTACGAACCGGGCAACGAACGCAGGGAAGCCCTCAACACCCTGATCCCGCTGCATCCCAATCAGCCCTACGATATGAAAGAGGCTATTGAACAAATCGTGGATAAGGGCAGCTTCTTCGAAGTACACAAAGACTTTGCAGAAAACATGATCGTAGGCTTTGCCCGCATTGCCGGCAGAAGCATCGGTATCGTGGCCAACCAGCCAGCGCACCTCGCCGGCGTACTCGATATACATGCCTCTGTGAAAGGCGCCCGCTTTACCCGCTTCTGCGATGCCTTCAACGTGCCCCTGCTGGTACTGGTAGATGTACCCGGCTTCCTCCCCGGCACCGACCAGGAATGGAATGGTATCATCACCAACGGCGCCAAATTACTGTACGCACTCAGTGAGGCTACAGTACCCAAATTGACCGTCACCACCCGCAAAGCCTATGGCGGCGCCTACTGCGTGATGAACTCCAAACATATCGGGGCCGACCTCAACTTTGCCTTCCCCCAGGCCGAAATCGCCGTAATGGGCGCTAAAGGTGCAGTAGAAATCATCTTCAAAAAAGAAATTGATACCGCCCCCGATCCGGAAACACGCATGAACGAGCTGGTGGCCGATTATACGGAACGATTCGCGAACCCTTACCTGGCAGCAGAAAAAGGATATATCGATGAAGTAATCTCCCCGGATCAAACCAGGATCAAACTGATCAAAGCATTCAAAATGCTGGAAAATAAAGTGGTAAATATGCCGAGAAAAAAACACGGCAACATACCTTTGTAGTAGCTGGGCATCAGCGGTTGGCAGTACCTCCCATTGCCAGCCGCCGATAGTTAAAAGCACACCCGTTACTATGTTTCGACAAATTTTCAACTTTATCCTTTTCACATCGATCTATATTTCGCTGTGCGCACTATTGATGATCTGGCAAACCAATCGACTGCTGGACCTTCAATACCCGGAAAATACCTTCTATCTCTTTGTTTTCTTTTCCACGATCTGCAGCTATAACTTCCACTGGTACCTTACTCCCGGCACCTATTCGTCTTCGGAAAGGATCCGCTGGGGCAACCGGCACCGTATCCTTATGCTCCTGCTCTGTGGCGTTGGCGCTATCGGCTCGCTCTGGTTCTTCTGGCAACTCAGGGAACATTGGCTGGTGCTCTCCGGCAGCGCTATCCTTACCTTCCTCTATTCAGCACCTAAAGTACCTCATGCTGCTTTCCGCTGGCTCAGCAAAATAGCCATCGGCAAAACCCTGTTCCTGACGTTTGTATGGACGTATGTTACTACCGTATTGCCTGCATTGGTAGCCTGCAAATTCCAGGTAGAAGCCCTGGTATTCCTCTCCCTCCACCGCTTCTTCCTGATTTATGCCATCTGCATTTTGTTCGACTACCGCGACCTGGAATCCGATAAAAAAGAAGGCATCCGCAGCCTGATCACCTTCCTTGACGAAAAAAATCTCAACAGGCTATACTATTTCTCTTTGCTCATGGCAGCGGTATCAGCAGGACTCATGGGCCCCTTCTCCACCCTGCCCGCCATCATGACGTTGATGGTACCGGTGATTACTACCGCCCTCATCACGCGTAAAGCGCAGCATACCGACTCTGACTACCTCTTCTATTTCGTACTCGATGGATTTATGGCGCTATCTGCATTGTTATACCTGCTGGGTAATCTCTAAAAAGCTATTTTCCTTACATTTGTCCGGTCTCAATCTGGAACATTATGTCTAAAAAACAGAAATCAATATTTACCAAGGAATCACTGGCATTCCTCGCCAATTACCTGAATAACCCTTCTCCGACCGGCTTTGAAAAAGAAGGACAAAAACTCTGGTTGAAATATCTTACGCCTTATATCGACGAACACTTCGTAGATGCCTATGGCTCCGCGGTGGGTGTTATCAATCCTAAGGCGCCTTTTAAGGTAGTCATTGAAGCACATGCCGATGAAATTTCCTGGTTTGTAAACTATATCTCACCGGAAGGGCTGATCTACGTTATCCGCAATGGTGGCTCCGATCAACAGATTGCTCCCTCCAAGAGAGTAAATATCCATACAGAAAAAGGCGTGGTAAAGGCTGTATTCGGCTGGCCCGCCATACATACCCGCATTCGCAGCGGAGACGGCAAAGAACCACAACCTAAAGTAGAAAATATCTTCCTCGACTGTGGCGCCCGTTCCCGTAAAGAAGTAGAAGACCTGGGCATCCACGTGGGTTGTGTATGTACTTTTGAAGATGGATTTGAAGAGCTAAACTACGACTACTATATCTGCCGCGCCATAGATAACCGTATCGGCGGTTTCATGATTGCAGAAGTAGCCCGCCTGCTGAAAGAAAAGAAACAGGAGCTGCCTTTCGGTCTTTATATCGTCAACGCCGTGCAGGAAGAAGTAGGTTTAAGGGGCGCAGAAATGATTGCCAAACGCATTAAACCCAATGTGGCCATCATTACCGATGTGACCCACGATACTACCACACCGATGATCAATAAAAACATCGAAGGAGAAATCAAATGTGGCAATGGTCCCAGCATCACCTACGGTCCGGCGGTACACAACATTCTCCGCGACCTGATCATCAAAACAGCTAAAAAGAACGATATCCCGCACCAGCTGCACGCCGTAAGCCGCAGCACCGGCACCGATACCGACGCTTTTGCGTACAGCAATGATGGTACGCCTTCTGCCCTCATCAGCCTTCCACTCCGCTATATGCACACTACCGTGGAAATGGTGAAGAAAGATGATATCGAGAATACCATCCAGCTTATTTATCATACCCTGCTGAATATTACCCCTAAGACGAATTTTCAGTATTTGTAATCACGCAAAGTAATAAAGAAGCAAAGCCGCAAAGGATAATATCTTTGCGGCTTTGCTTCTTTATTACTTTGCGTGACATTAGTTCTTAAAGAAATCCTGCGCCCTGGTGGTCTGCTCTACCCAGGCGCCTGAATTAGGCTGCATCACATACTCGCTCAATCCCACATGCTTGGCGCCCGGCGCCCAATCGTAAGTATATCCCATCCGTGTCCAGGGGTAGTGATAATCCGTAGCGGCGGTAAGCGGGCGATAATAAGCGAAAATAATGTAGTTGTTAAACCAGGTGGTATAGTCGGCCGACACACTGCCCACCAGCACAGGGCCGGTAGTTTTGGTGTCGATCGCCGGGTTGCCGGCCGGCCGGTACAGGCGATCAGCCTTTACCCACATAGTGGATATATGCGTATTAGTTTTGGCATTCACTGGTGGAAGTCCTAACAGCTGGCAAATACGTTGAATGGTATCGGAACTGGCCGTAAAAGAAGGACCAATCTTGTTTTTCATCTGTTTGGGAATAAACAGCCAGGCATCCCCCCAAACCGTGGTAATGGAGTCGCCGGCTGGGTAGCTGGAAGGATAACGCATAAAGGTGCCCATCAGCACATACGACTGCCCATTGATAGTTTTCCATTGCAAATCCGGGTTGGTGGGCGTAATGGGCCACAGCTGATCGGTAATTTCGCTGCTATCCGCCACCATGGCATCCTGTACGGCCTGGGCATACAACTGTGCTAAGCTGGGGGTAGGCGGTGGTATTGGGTCATCATTTTTTTTACAACCTGTAAAAACGAGAGCGGCCATTAAAAAGAGCGTCAGCAGCGCCTGACCATTGAGGTGATAGTGTTTCATAGAAGTGGTTTTCTGGATAATGGTGATGAAAATATTGATTATTTCGAGCGCTGCAAGTATATGTATTTCAAGGGAATAAACAAAAAAACGATTTACACGCAGAGAAGCGAAGGAGCAAACACACAAAAGAATTTATTATCTCTTTGCGTCTTTGCTCCTTCGCTTCTTTGCGTGTTATCTTATTCGCGTACTAATCAATCACAAAATACTCCACTCCCAACTGGTACCCCTTCAAACCCAGGCCACAGATACAGCCTACGCACTTAGGCGCAATCAGGGAGGTATGCCGGAATTCTTCCCGGGCATATACGTTGCTGATATGGATTTCCAGCACCGGTGTTTTGATCCCTGCAATAGCATCCCGGATGGCAACGGAAGTATGCGTATAGGCGCCCGCGTTAAGCAGGACACCATCATAGGAAAAACCCACTTCATGCAGATAGTTGACCAGTTCCCCTTCTACATTGCTTTGGTAGTAAGTAAAAGTGATGTCGGGGAAATGTCTTTGCAGGTGCTTAAAATATTGTTCGAAAGATTCACTGCCGTAAATGCCTGTTTCACGCTTCCCGAGCAGGTTTAAGTTAGGCCCGTTAATAATAGCTATTTGCATGATAATGGTTATAAAATTGATGAATACGGCTAAGATAATTAATCCTCTTTATTATCACTACCCCAGCGGAAGGTTTGTTGTTCTATACCCGCCAGGTCAATGATCCGGTCTACCACGGTGGCCGCCATTTCTTCGAGGGTGGCAGGCACGCTGTAAAACGAAGGCGTAGCCGGGCAAATGATGCCACCGGCCATCGTTACCGCTTCCATGTTCTTAATATGTACCAGGTTATAGGGCGTTTCCCTGACCACGCAAATCAGTTTCCGCCGCTCTTTTAATACCACGTCTGCGGCGCGGGTGATCAGGTCGTTCGAAATACCGGTAGCAATACGCCCCAGCGTACCCATAGAACAAGGGCAAATAATCATGGTATTAAACCTCCCGGAGCCGGAAGCAAAAGGTGCATGGAAATCCTGTTGGGTATAAAAGCGGAAAGGCAATTGCTTATAATCTTCGTCTCTCAGTTCTGTTTCCCATACAGTCTTGGCATTTTCGGTCATTACAACGGCTACCTGGTCCAGCTGCGCCTGCGCAGCCTGTAGCTTTTGTAACAACTGTCGGGCATAGATGGAACCACTTGCCCCGGTAACTGCTACTACTATACGATGTTTCATTGGCTATGCTGTTGATGACACAAAGCTAGCCTATTATCCGTTACCGGGTGACAGTTCTTTATAAAACCGGAAGATTATAACCCTGCCTGGTCAGTAATTTCATCCATCAGGATGCCACTATGACTCTCATTGTAAATGCAAACGCCATTACGGATCAGCAGTACCTGTGGAGATTCGTGAGGTACCTGGTATAGTGCGGCGATTTTATCAGATATTGGACGGTAAGACAGTAAGTCCAGGTAGTAAAACGTTAACCCTGCCGGCTCACCTGCCCGTTCCAATCTCGCTTTTGCCATCGAACTGATAGAACAACGCGTGCTGTGCTTAAAAATAGCTACCGGCTGATGAGCAGATGCAGTATTGATCTCAGATAGTTGTTCCTCGCTGGTTAACGTTTTCCAATTCATTTTTTAACATGCTTTATTAGGTGCTGTCGCGTGCGTCTTCGCCATGCCTCTCATCGGACATCCTAGTTTCTGGTGCGTTGCGCAGGACGTTAAGAGAAGCGCAAAGATACAAACCATACCGGTGTAGCCCAAAATTCTTACAAAAGATTGCATACTGGGAGATTTAAAATATTATAACTAAAACGAATTTTTCACAGGAATTATGATACGACAACTTTTTTAATCGTCTTTTGTGACGTTATTTTGCAAATATAGAAAATACATTAAAAAAAACAACAATGTCATTTTCGGGCAGCCCGAAAATATTCAGCGTTATGACAAAAGTACATTTTATTGCTATAGGCGGCAGCGTAATGCATCAACTGGCCATTGCGCTCAAAAATAAAGGCTACCAGGTGACCGGCAGCGATGACGAAATATTCGAACCCGCACTGTCAAACCTCCGGCTGGCAGGCATCTTGCCGGACCATACCGGCTGGGACGCCACGCGCATAACGCCCGACCTCAACGCCGTTATCCTCGGCATGCACGCCCGGGAAGACAACCCCGAACTGATTAAAGCCCGGGAATTACAACTCAAAATATACTCCTTCCCGGAATACATCTTCCAGGAAAGTAAAAATAAAACACGGGTAGCCATCGGTGGTAGCCACGGCAAAACCACCACCACCGCCATGGTCATGCATGCCCTCCAATACCAGCACACGGCATTCGACTACCTCGTAGGCGCCAAATTGGAAGGATTTGCCCAGTCGGTAAATATTACAGACGCCCCGGTCATCGTATGCGAAGCGGACGAATACCCCGCCTCCGCCATCGAAAAAAGACCAAAATTTCATTTCCTCCACCCGCAAATTGCCGTACTAACCGGCATTGCATGGGATCATATCAACGTGTTTCCCACCTACGAGATCTATAAAGAACAATTTGCCATATTTATACGCCAGATGGAACCCGGACAGGTACTGATTTATAACAGTACTGACGCCGAATTATCCAACCTGGTTACCGCCACCGGGCAACACCTCACCCTGATCCCCTACGCATTGCCGGAACACCGCATTACCAATGGGGTTACTGAGGTATTTTTCGGGGATCACCACGCCAGCCTGGAAGTATTCGGGGATCATAACCTGCTCAACCTCCACGCCGCCAAACTGGTATGCAACCAGCTGGGACTCTCCGATGAAGCATTTCTCGCCGCCATTGCCAGCTTCAAAGGCGCCGCAAAGCGACTGGAACTGGTGGCGAAGAATGAACACGGCGTCATTTACCGCGATTTCGCGCATGCCCCTTCCAAGGTAAAAGCCACCATGGAAGCCACCCGGCACCAGTTCCCCAACCGGAAACTCATCGCTGTACTGGAACTCCATACCTATAGCAGCCTCAACGCTGACTTCCTGGAGCAATACCAGGGCGCATTAGACAGCGCCGATATCGCTGTTGTGTTCTACAGCAAACATGCCCTCGAAATTAAAAGAATGCCCGACCTGGCGCCGGAACTGGTAAAGCAACGCTTTGGCCGCAATGACCTCCACGTTTTCTCCAACCGGGAAAACCTGGAAGCCTTCCTTCATGCCCAGCAATACCAGGACACCAACCTGCTCCTGATGAGCTCCGGCACGTACGACGGCCTCGATTTCAGCAAGCTGAAAGAACTATTACCCAATCACTAAATCTCCCAATCACAAAATATAAATATTATATATAATGCCTTCTTTGCTCCTCAAAAGGCCGCTGGCCGTTATCGATCTCGAAACTACCGGTACTAACGTAGCTTCTGATCGTATCATCGAAATTGCGATCATTAAAGTATTTCCGGACAAAACAACCCAGTCCAAAGTAAAACGTATTAACCCCGGAATGCCGATCCCCGCAGGATCTACAGCAATTCATGGTATCAGGGACGAAGATGTGAAAGATGCCCCCACCTTTAAACAGGCGGCACATGAACTCAAACAATTTATGGACAATTGCGACCTCGCCGGTTACAATTCCAATCGCTTCGATATCCCCCTGCTGGTAGAAGAATTCCTCCGCGCCAGCGTTGAATTCGACATCAGCAAACGTAAATTCGTAGATGTACAGCGGATTTTCCACCTCATGGAAAAACGTACCCTCGCCGCTGCCTATAAGTTCTATTGTGATAAACAACTGGAAAACGCCCACAGCGCAGAAGCCGACGCTCTGGCCACCTACGAAATACTGGAAGCCCAGCTCGGACGCTATGAACACCTGCAGCAAGATGTGGATGCCCTCGCGGAATTCACCAAAGAAGAAGACTATATCGACTTCGCCAGACGCCTTGTAATGCAGGGTGGACAAGAGGTTTTCAACTTCGGAAAATACAAGGGCCGCTCCGTCAGAGAAGTGCTCAAGGCCGAACCACAATATTACGACTGGATGATGAAAGCCGATTTCCCGCTCAATACAAAACAAAAACTGTCAGAGATCTTCCATAATATGATGTTAAAAAAAATGTAATGTTAACGCTGAAGATCATATCTTGCGGCGGAATTGAATTATTTTCGCAGTCCAAAAATATTATCTCAGGAATTGGAAAAGCTCGTTATCATTCCTACGTACAATGAAAAGGATAACATCCGGAACATCATTGACGCAGTATTTTCCTTACAGGAGAACTTTCATGTACTCATTGTGGATGACGGATCACCCGACGGTACCGGCGCTATTGTAAAATCTTTACAACAGCAACATCCCAATGAATTATTCCTGGAAGAAAGATCCGGCAAACAAGGTCTTGGTACAGCTTATATCCATGGCTTCAAATGGGCCCTGGCTAAAGGTTACCAGTATATCTTTGAAATGGATGCCGATTTCTCGCACAATCCCAAAGACCTGGTACGCCTGTACGACGCCTGCGCCAAAGAAGGGGCAGACGTAGCAGTAGGTTCCCGCTATGTAAAAGGCGGTAAAACCGAAAACTGGCCCTGGGACCGTGCTGTATTGTCTTATGGCGCCTCCATCTATGTGGGTATGATCACCTGGATGCCGGTGAAAGATCCCACCGCCGGATTCGTATGCTACCGCAATACCGTACTGGAAGCCATCAACCTCGACCAGATACAGTTTGTAGGCTACGCCTTCCAGATCGAAATGAAATTTACCGCCTGGAAACTGGGCTTCAAAATCAAGGAAGTGTCCATCACCTTCAAAGACAGGAAAGAGGGATACTCAAAAATGAGCAAAGGCATTGTGAAAGAAGGTATCCTGGGGGTCCTGAAAATACAATGGCAAAGCCTCTTCCGCAACTATAAACGACGGGTGCAGAACTAACTTAATCTAATAATTGCATAGCGTTTAGGGATTTGCTCCTTTTTATATCCAGGTATGAAAAGGAACAAATCCCTAAATACATTAAATGGGGTCATGAAAAAAGCATTTCTCCAGCTACATTTCTCTGTATTTTTAGCTGGATTTACCGGTATTTTGGGAAAATTAATCACCTTAAACGAGGGATTACTAGTGTGGTACCGGCTCTTACTTACATCGGTTACTTTATACGTATTATTCCGCCTCCAGGGCACCTTTAAAAAACTCCCCTGGAAAGATATTCTCCCCATAGGCGCCACCGGCGTGGTGGTTGCCCTGCACTGGCTATTCTTCTATGGCAGTATCAAGTACTCCAACGTATCTATCGGGGTAGTCTGCTTTTCACTCACCAGCCTCTTTACCGCCATCTTCGATCCGCTGATCAACCGGCGCCGCTTCGATGTAGCAGAAATGCTCCTTAGCCTGCTTACGCTGGCAGGTATCCTGCTCATCTTTCATTTCGATACCCAATACCGCTTCGGGATCATCCTGGGCATTATCTCCGCTATGTTTGCCGCCTTGTTCACGGTGTTCAATAAACGGCTCATCAAACGGTTCGATACCTCCACCATCACGTTCTATGAACTGTCTACCGGCTTCGTAGTGCTGACCATGGCCCTGCCCCTGTACCTGCACTTCTCGCCCGTAAATACCCTCCTGCCCTCCGGTATGGATTTTCTCTATCTCCTGGTACTGGCCTGGTTCTGCACCGTGCTCATGTACCTGCTGAGCATGAATGCACTGAAAAAAATATCGCCGTTCACCGTCAATCTGTGCTTCAACCTGGAACCGGTATACAGCATCGTAATGGCTTTTGTATTGTTCCATGAAAACAAGTTCCTCAACAATGCTTTCTATGCCGGGCTAGGCTGTATCATCCTTTCCGTTGGACTCCAAATGTTGCGCGTAGCAAAGGGGAAAACAGCCGCTGATAACGTTTCTCACTAGATAATCAGGCGTATTTTTGTACATTGAGCGTTGGATTAATTACTTTAGCGCTTATGAGAAAAGCTTTTTTGGGGTTGTCCCTTCTGGGAGCAACCCTCGTTACCTATGCACAACAACCTGCCAAAAAGCCGCTGGACCACAGCGTTTACGACAGCTGGCAAAGTATTGGGGCTAAACTGATCAGCAACAACGGGCAATGGGTGGTATATACAGTAATACCACAGGAGGGAGATGGCAACCTGTTTATCTATGACCGTAAGACCGGCCAGTCAACCATCATTCCAAGAGGCAGCAGTCCCGTTATCACAGAGGATGCCCGCTACCTGGTTTGCAGCATCAAACCTCCGTTTAAAGATACCCGCGAGGCCAAAATCAAAAAGAAGAAAGCGGCCGAAATGCCCAAAGATTCTATGGCCATCATCGCACTCGGTCAACCCGGTATCCTGAAAATATCTTCCGTAAAATCTTTTAAAACACCGGAAAAAGGCAGCGGCATACTCGCCTTCCTGCAAGATACACCCGCGGATACCAGCAAGGCCAAAGGCAATAAAAAAACCGCTGCCAGCGACAACGACAGGGCCGACGACGACAAAACCGGCAACGCCAGTACAGAAAGTGGTACCCTCGTGATCCGTCAGCTGCTCACCGGCTTGCAGGACAGCGTAAAACACGTGAAAGAATACGCCTTCAGTAAACCTGGTAACCAACTGCTGGTAGAAACCGGCGCCGACAAAAAAGATTCTCTCTCCCGCAACGCTGTACTGCTCTGGCATACCGCCACCAGGAAAGCGGATACACTCAGTCAGGGCAACACCGACTATAAGCAGTTTGCCTTCGACGAGAAAGGAGAACAAGCCACCTGGGTGGCTACTGCCGATGCCGAAAAAGCCCTGCAGCCTTTCTTTAAACTATACTACTTCAAACCCGGACAAGACAGCGCTGCGGTGATTGCCGATAAAAGCAGTCACGGTATCCCGGCCAACTGGACCATCAGTCCCAATGCCACGCTGGGCTTCAGCAAAGACGGCCAACACCTGTTTTTCGGCACCGCGCCCATACTGCCCGTGAAAGACACCAACCTGGTGGATTTTGAAGTAGCCAAAGTAGATATCTGGAACTATAAAGACGACTACCTGCAACCTATGCAGCTGAAAAATGCGGACAAGGAACTGAAGAGAAGCTATGCAGCCGTATACCACCTGGCCACCAAACAACTGGTACAGCTGGGCGGTAAAGACCTGGAAACCGTACTCTTTCCGGCAGAAGAAAACAGTACTAACGCGCTCGGCTATACGGATAGTGGCGAACGGATTCCCCTGCAATGGGTAGGCCGCACCCTGAAAACCGCGTACCTCCTGGATATCAGCAAGGGCACCCGCAAAAAGATTATAGAAAAACTGGATGGCCAGCTGGCTATTTCTCCCAACGGAAAATATATTATCTGGTACGACCTGGCTAACAAAAACTGGTTTAGCTACAACAATACTACCGGCGCTATAGTGAACATCAGCCAGGGAATTCCCACCAAAGTATACGATGAGGAAGACGATCACCCGGATGCGCCTGAAGCTTACGGTATCGCCGGATGGCTCGCCAACGACGCCGGTCTGCTGATATACGACCGGTACGATGTATGGAAAGTAGACCCTTCCGGAAAAGAAGCGCCTTCCAATTTCACACAGGGGCTGGGCCGCAAGGAAAAGATCCGTCTTCGTTACCTCCGGCTCAATGCCGACCTGAAATATATCCCCGGCAGCACACCGCTGGTATATTCCGCCTTCCAGGAAAACACGAAGTACAATGGCTTCTACGTACAGGATTATCCTAAGAGCCAAAAACTTAAAGCGCCTCAGCAAGTGGTGCTCGGCCCTTATGCCTATGCTGATCTGCAGCGGGCTAAAACCGCACCTGTATTCACTTTCGTAAAAAGCCGCTATGAAATGTCGCCCGATGTATATGCCGGCGAAGAGATAGCAAAAGCTACGCAGCTGAGTCATACCAACCCACAGCAACAAAGCTACAACTGGGGTACCGCTTCCCTCTACAAGTGGAGCACCTTTAGTGGCAAACCTGCAGAAGGTATTCTCTACAAACCGGAAAACTTCGATAGTACTAAAAAATACCCGGTGATCTTTTACTTCTATGAGAAGTTAACCGACGGACTGTACAGTTACCAGGCCCCTGCCCCAACGCCTTCCCGTCTGAATATCTCTTTCTTTGTGAGTCGCGGTTACCTCGTGTTTGCACCGGATATCAGCTATGAAGACGGATATCCCGGTAAAAGCGCCTACGATTACATTGTGAGCGCCGCGGAAAACCTGGCCAAACAACCCTGGGCCGATGGCAAAAACATGGGTATACAGGGGCAGAGCTGGGGTGGCTACCAGGTAGCTTACCTGGTTACACAAACCAACCTGTTTAAAGCCGCCTGGGCGGGCGCTCCGGTCGCCAACATGACCAGCGCCTATGGCGGCATCCGTTGGGAAAGCGGGATGAACAGGCAGTTTCAATATGAACATTCCCAGAGCCGTATCGGTGCTACCTTATGGGATAAAACAGCACTGTACCTGGAAAATTCCCCGCTGTTCAGCCTCCCGCGCGTTACCACGCCAATCGCTATTATGGCCAACGATGCCGATGGGGCCGTACCCTGGTATCAGGGCATTGAGCTGTTTACCGGCTTACGCCGTTTGGGCAAACCCGTTTGGCTGCTCAACTATAACAACGAAGCACATAACCTGGTACAACGCCAGAACCGTAAAGATATACAGCGCCGGGAGCAGCAGTTTTTCGACCACTTCCTCCAGGGAGCACCTGCCCCACAATGGCTGGAAAGCGGCGTACCTGCTACCGAAAAAGGAATTAACTGGGGCTGGGATCTGCAACAGTAACCATCACTGGTAATACTAAAAAGGGGAGAAAGCCGGCGCTTTCTCCCCTTTTTAGTTAAAAACATTTTTCTTAATATAAAATATTTAACATATATTTACAACAACATCGCCACTTTAGCGTATGGTGTGACTTGCAGCGATAGCGATATCCTTAAACACACTTCATTATTGTACCTATGAACTTCCATATCTGTCATCCCGCGGATGCACTTCGTCCTTTTGTAAAGCAGTATTATTTCTGGGAAGATGATACCCGTGGTATTATCCAGCTGCCACAGAATTTATTTGCCCTGGGCGATCAGTACATGGTATTTATCCTGGAGGGTAAAGCTGAAATCAAACCTACCAACCACAAGGCATTTACACTGCCTGCCAATGCGGTACTCGGGCACCTCACCTGCGCTTGTCAGCTACAGGTACAGGGACCGGTAAAAGTGGCCGTAGTGCAGTTAAATGCATATGGGTGTTACCGTTTACTGGGACTGGAAGTAGCTGGTTTCACCAACTATTACCGCAACCTGGCCATAACCGGGCAACCCGGCTGGCAGGAACTATCGGCTGCCTTAAAACAGGTAACGGATCCCAGGGAGATAGAATCCCTGCTGGACGAAGCCTGTATCAAAGCGCTGGCTATACGCGACTGCACCCTCCGGGAAGTAGATGATATGGTAGATTATATGCTGATTATGCAGGGCAATGTGAGCGTAGAAGAGCTGTCGGCCCGCTACGATCTCTCCCGTCCCACGCTGGAACGCATTTTCAGTACTATCGTAGGTATTCCTCCGCAATTATATGCCCGTATGATCCGGTATAAAACGGCCCTCAGCGCGCTGCGGCAGCTGAATTTGCCCGAATGGCAATCACCGGTGGCTACTACCGCCTACTACAACCAGGCGATGTTTATACAGGACTACCTGCAGTTTAATCACCAGGCACCATCTTACTTTGGAGCTGCCACCATTGCACACCTGCCGGTGGCTGGCCGTCACCAGGTAGCAGTTGCCAGTTAAGCCGTAACCAATAAAAAATATTCCCGTATTTTAGTGCATACAACATCCACTGAAGTATGGAAACCATTGAAATACACGAAGGCGAATATACCGTGTCTACCGACCGGTCCAGGCTGGATATCAACGCTATACACGATTATTTGTCACGCGAATCCTATTGGTCGCAAAACATACCATTTGATATTGTAAAGCAATCGGTGGAAAATTCGATACCATTTGGCGTATATCATGGTCAACAACAAATAGGTTTTGCCAGGGTCATTACCGATAACGCGTTATTTGGCTACCTGGCAGATGTATATATACTAACGCCGCACCGCGGCAAAGGATTGTCAAAACTACTGATGCGCATCATCATGAACCACCCCGTTATAAAGGGCCTGCGACGGCTGTTGCTGATTACTTCCGATGCCCACGGCCTATACCGGCAGTTTGGGTTTACCGAAATTCCCAATCCGGAAAAATACATGCAGGTACATATCGCAGACCTCTATACGAAAAAAGAGTAGCGCCCCTGCTTTTCGTTAATCGACCATAACAGGTATCCATGCAATATTCTGCCGCCCATTGGCGTGAACAACTGAAATTACAATCACATGTGGAAGGCGGCGCCTTCCGCGAAACCTATCGTTCTGATTGGGTATTGGATATGACTACCCTGCCTGCGGGCATGAGTGGCAACCGGAATGCCTCTACCTGTATCTATTTTCTGCTGGAAGCGGGTGAATTTTCCGCTTTTCACCGCATTGCCGCCGATGAAATCTGGCATTTTTACGATGGCCATACCCTCACCATCTACGAAATAGCCCCGGGAGGCCGGCTCCTGGTACATAAACTGGGACGCGATATTGCCAACGGCGAAAATTTACAGGTCATTATCACCGCCGGCAACTGGTTTGCTTCCCGGGTAGAAGTTCCCGGAGGATATGCCCTCACCGGGTGTACCGTAGCCCCGGGCTTCGACTTCGCCGACTTTGAACTGGCAGAGAAAGCACCCTTACAGGCAGCCTACCCCGCACATGCATCCCTGATCGACAGTTTGACCAGGTAACGGTAACGCACACACGCCATTACCTGTCCGCTTTTTACTAAATTGCAGTCATGAAAAAAATTATTTACCTCGTTGCTTTGGTACTCATTGTTGTGCTGGTCTTCTGGCTGGGCAAACGCTTTGGCAGCACAGATATGAGCCAGCAGGTAATTTCCAACAGCACCATTGTAAAAGAGATCGCAGAACTGGCCAGCCTCGATGTACAGGGCTCCGCCAGCATCAAAACAAGTAATATTGAAGGGAGTGGCGACTGGACCGATAACCTGAAAAAGGCCTTTCTGGAAAATACGGTATGGGTCACTATTCCCTATGAGGCAAAATATGGTATCAACATCGATGATAAATCCTTCAAAGTACAGCTCACAGAAAAGAAAATTACCATTCACCTGCCGGCTCCCCGCTTATTGAGCTACGAACTGAAAATGGATCGCATGGAAACCGCCAACCGCAAAGGCTGGCTGCTCACCCAAAATGATGAAACCTATACCGATGTACAGAAAAAGCTGTATCAAACTTCCCGCGGGCAACTGGAAAACAATGCCCTGTATATCCAGCAGTCGAAAGAGAAAATAAAGAAGATACTGGAACAGTATTATACACCGTTCCTGAAAGATCATACCCTGGAAATTGTGTATGATGGCGATACCAAAGCCCCTGCCCTGAACTAGGCGGCCTGCCCGGCTATGTACTTTACCAGGCTTCGTTTTGCAATAGGTAGCAAGGTTTCGTCTATGGGTACCACCAGTGGCGTTTCTATACAGTAAACAGCCGGGTTGGGCAGCGCATTCCGTTCCCTGATCAACATGGTTTTAATATGCCCGATGGTATTTACCAGGTCTTTCCGGTATTCCTGTACATACTGGGTATGAATACCCCGGAATTTTTCATCGTGGCGTTCAAAAATCGTTAGCCGGTAGGCATACACCAGCGTGTTATTACATTTCCCGTCGCATAGCAGCAGGTAGCCTTCCCCTGTATCGAGCGGGATCAGTCCTACCGGGAAAATATTGAGGTTTTCTTCTACATACTCGTAAATTTCTGTCCCTTCTTTAATCGTGTTATTGAGCTGTGGCAGAGAGTATTGGATAATATTCTCCAGTTCGGCCATTAACTCATCATCCGCAATCAGTTGTTCATACAGCAACTCCAGTTTCTGCAGATTTACGGCAGTAAGGCGCTTGGGAAACTGCTGCTGCAGAAACTGTTTGTTGTCCCGGAAAGCCACCAGGTTATTGTAATGAAAGATAATGTCTGACAGCTGGGGGTACAGCTTACTCTGGGTGAAGTAGTGGTTGATATCCTGCAGGTAAGCGAGCAAGGTATATTTCTTCAGCTCAAAATCGATATACCCGTCTGCAAACCAGGTTTCGCTTAACGCTCCCATATGAATTAAATTTAATGGATCTTATACTGAATTTACGAAAAAAAACCGGTAAAAAGGAGGGTTTTGCAGGGATAAACGGACATTTTAAATAATATTTCTATGTCGGTCAAACTGTTTACCACAGAGGATCTTATATCATACTACAGAGGTAAAAGCATAGATAACGCCAAAAATATTTTAATGCTAACTTTTTTATTAGACTAATTTTCATAACTTCAGGTATATTATTTTTCATTTTTTTAATTTCAGTTATCATGAACATTTACGTAGCCAACCTGCACTACAGGTTGACCGATGAGGATCTCCATCAGATTTTCAGTGATTTTGGAGAGGTTACCTCCGCTAAGGTTATCAAAGACCACGAAACTGGCCGCTCACGTGGATTCGGTTTTGTGGAAATGCCTAATCAGGAAGAAGGGGCAAAGGCTATGGATAGTTTGAACGGAAGCGAAATCGAAGGAAAACAATTGATGGTAAACGAAGCAAGACCTAAACAACCGAATAATAATTTCAAAGGTGGCGGTGGCAACCGCGGCGGCGGAGGATATGGTTCCCGCGACCGTCGTTATTAATAAATAATCTCCCTTTATTCGGCACAAAGGAACTGAAAAGGCGCCCTTTCAATGGGGCGCTCTTTTTATGCCATTTGATAAAGCGAAAAGCATAAAGCACAAAGCTATTATAGCGAATGATCTAAGCGGATAAATAAGTACTCGCCCTGGTCATTCGCTATAATAGCTTTGTGCTTTATGCTTTCAGCTTTTCGCTCTTCTACAACGCTCTCTTAGGATCAAAATTTTCCAGTTCCTGGGCAACAGCCGTGAGGAAAGTAGCTCCCAGGGAGCCGTCTACAATACGGTGATCGTAAGACATGGACAGGTACATCATATGGCGGATACCAATGGTATCTCCATCTTCTGTTTCTATTACCACCGGGCGTTTCTTGATAGCACCCACCGCCAGGATAGCTACCTGGGGCTGGTTGATAATAGGCGTTCCCATCAGGCTACCAAAAGTACCTACGTTGGTCAGCGTGAAAGTGCCGCTCTGGGTATCTTCCGGCTTCAGCTTATTCTGACGGGCCGCATTAGCCAGGGAATTTACCTGCTTGGTCAGCCCCACCAGGTTCAGCATATCTGAATTCTTGATCACTGGTACGATCAGGTTCCCGGAAGGCAAAGCAGTGGCCATCCCTATGTTAATATCTTTCTTGATAATGATCTTGTCTCCATCCAGGGAGCAGTTGATCAGCGGGAAACGCTTGATACACTTTACAATAGCTTCTATAAACAGCGGTGTAAAAGTGAGCTTCTCCCCTTCACGTTTCTCGAAATCACTTTTCACGCGTTCGCGCCATTTCACCAGGTTAGTAACATCTGCTTCTGCGAAGCTGGTCACATGGGGGCTTGTTTGCTTGCTCATCACCATGTGGTTGGCAATCAGCTTGCGCATGCGGTCCATTTCAATGATTTCCACGTTGCCGTTATAGGTCGGCGACGCTACGGTGGTATTGGTTACTACGGCAGCACGGGCAGCCACAGGAGCCGGAGTAGACACCGGTTCTGGCGTTACATCGGGGATCACCCTGCCTTCCCGGCGGTCTGCCACATATTGTAAAATATCTTTTTTGGTAACACGGCCGTCATTGCCGGAGCCAGGAATCCTTTCCAGGTCGGCAAAACTAACTCCTTCCTGCTGTGCGATAGTCAGTACTAAGGGAGAGTAAAATTTGGCGCCACCACCGGCAACAGGTGCAGGGGTAGTAGTAGCTGCTGCCACCGCAGGTACAGGCGCTGAAGTAAATTTCGGTTCCGCTGCCGGAGCTGCAGGTGCAACCGGGGCTGCCGCAGCCACTGCATCCGCATGGGTGTTGATCCGCGCAATGATAGTACCTACCGGCACTACATCGTTTTCAGCGAAAAGCACCTCTGTGATAGTGCCTTCTACAATGGAAGGAACTTCGCTATCCACTTTATCGGTGGCAATTTCAAGTACGGTTTCATCTACATTTACGTGATCGCCGACCTTTTTATGCCAACGGAGGATGGTGGCTTCCATGATGCTTTCACCCATTTTTGGCATTACCAATTCTATAATGGCCATAAGATTGATTTTTGCTTTAGTGCGCAACAAAAATAAGGGAATTGTACCAATTCAAACCAGGGCATTATCCCTTTTGCAGAATGAGTTTGCGCAACTCATTCATCGCGTAAACAGCCGTCATTTGGGTGTTCCGCTCCCGGTCGTATCTCAGCTGATGCTTTACTGTTGCCACCCGCCCATCGGCCGCCGCAACGGCTATCCAAACGGTGCCCACTGGCTTCTCCGGCGTGCCGCCATCGGGGCCCATAATACCGGATACGGCGATGGCATAATCCGTTTCCAGCAATGTTAACGCACCGGTCACCATTTCCTGCACCGTGGCTTCACTCACCGCTCCCTGCGCCTGTAAGGTGGCAGGTTTTACTCCCAACAGCTTCACTTTCATTTCGTTGGCATATACCACTGCACTGCCCTTAAAGTAAGCAGAGCTGCCCGGTACCGCTGTTATCCAATGGGCGATCAGTCCGCCGGTACAACTTTCCGCGGTACCCACCGACTGCCCCCTTTCTTTCAACAACTGCCCCAATACCTCGCCTATCGTAATATCCTGGTCAGCCACGGTAATGTCTGCCAGCAATGCTTTTAATTCATGGAATAAGGTGCTCACTTCCGCCGCCACAGATACTTTATCCAGGCCGAAAGCAGTTAATCGCAACTTCAACAGGCTGTAGCTGGGCAGGTAAGCCAGCTTCACATGTGGCGGCAACTTCGCTTCAAAAGCCACCAGCCGCTCCGCGATGAAAGATTCGCCCATCCCGGAAGTGATCAGCGTTTGATGTACCACTGCCGGCGTCTTAAAATGATCTCCCAGCATCGGCAATACATCATGCTCCATGATTCCCTGCATTTCATGCGGCACACCGGGCATCGACACATAGATCTTTCCCTCCTTCTCAAACCACATCCCCGGTGCGGTACCCCGCCTGTTCTGGATCACCGTGCACGATGCCGGCACCATGCTCTGGTCTAAATTACGCTGCAGCAGAGGCAATCCCCGGCTTTCAAAAATATGCAGCACATTTTCCAGCGCGCCTTTATCCTGTACCAGGTGCGTGTTGAAATACTCGCACAAAGTAGGCTTGGTAATATCATCGGCGGTAGGCCCCAGCCCACCGGTAATTAACACAATATCCGATACCGCCGCCTCGCGGGCCATCGCGTCCAGTATATCCTCCCGGATATCCCCAATGGCTACACGCCGGTGTACCCATATCCCTATGGCATTCAACTGCTGCGCTATCCAGGCCGAATTGGTATCAATTGTTTGTCCTATCAGCAACTCATCGCCAATGGTAATGATACTCGTGGTGATCTTATCCATGATACTAGTGACTGGTTTCTTTAAAGAATGGTGCTAATCGCTTCTTCAACTCCTCCGGTAAACCGGCCTTCTGCTTGGTTGTCACATCGATAAATACCAGGGTGGTAACACCGACATTCAACAACTCATTCCGCTCATTATACAACTCGCTGTGAAACTGTATCTTAGAACTCTTGGGCATTTCCCGGAGTGTAGTCTTCACCGTTATAAGGTCGTCATAAAACGCCGGACGCAGGTATTTTACATTCAACTCCGCTACGGGCATGATCACTCCCTGCTCCTCCAGTTCTCGATAGGTGAATCCCAGCTCCCGGATGGCTTCCGCCCTTCCCACCTCATAATACAGGCCATAGTTACCGTAATAAAGATATCCCATCTGGTCTGTTTCCCCATAACGTACCCTGATCGTTGTAATACTGCTAAACATGGTTCCTTACTATTTTATACCCAAACATTTACTTGAAAATTTTATTTACCAATGGCCCCATCCAGCGAAAACTTGCCGGGACCGGTAAACAGCAATGTTACGAAGGCTCCCAGAAAAATAATAGGCAATTCTTTTTCAGAGACGGAATCTTTGGCATGAATCATAAAAATAATCACACTCATACAGATGATCAGCGGTATGGTGGCCAGTCTGGTCAACAATCCCATGATCAGCAGCACCGCACAAAACACCTCTGCAAACACCGTCATGGCCAGCGAATATTTATGCCCAACCCCCAATGGATCCGGAAATGAATTCATTTTGGCAGTAAAATTGATCAGCTTGGGCCATCCATGTAATAAAATCAGTCCCCCGGAAAGCACCCGGAGCACCAGCATGGAAAAACTAACGGCGCCATTTGTGTAGCCGGTCGAGAGCAGTTTTCTCATAGTAGGTAAGGTTTTTGTGCCTGTAATTTATTTTTCGCAAGATAAATGAATACACTTTGCCCCGCTTCCGGAGTTATCCACATTGTTGGAAACCCGATGGGAAAAGAAAGGATATAACTTTTATATTTGGCTCGCAAAGGAGGTTGCTCGCAAAGGAGCAAAGGAGCAGAGACACAAAGATTATCTTATATTATTCTTAATAATGTCCTTTGCTGCTTAGCTGCTTTGTTACTTTGCGAGAACCGAAGGGAAATATTTTACCAGAAGAATCGTTTTAAACGCATATTCAAGACATAACAGCTATAGCATGCAATTTATAAGAAAAGTTTTTATTCCCGGACATCTGTACTTATCTATCCTGGCTTTTGCCGGTGCGGGTTTGGCGGGGATGCCTGCTGCACAGGCACAGCAAACACGCGTATATACAGATCCGGAAAAAGTATTCAAGGACGCACAGCAATATTTCCAACAAGAGAAATATGCCGTGTCCATGCAGCTTTTCAAGCAAACGATCGATAACATCGACTACTTTCACGAAACCAACCGTGACCTGGTTAAAACAGATGCCTTCTACTATTATACCATCTGCACCCTGAAACTACAACAGGACAACGCAGAAAAACAGGCACTGGAATTCCTGAAATTAGCCAACAACAACGCCCGTGAAGAACTGGTCAGCTACCAGCTGGCTAAATACTACTTCCGCCAAAATAAACTCAAAGAGGCCATTCCCCTCTACGAAAAAGCCAATATCGAAAATCTTTCCAACGCAGAAATAGCAGAAGCCAAATTCGAACTGGCCTATTGCTATTTCAACCTGAAAGATTTCAACAAAGCCCAGCCCCTGTTTGCCTCCATCAAAGAGGTACCGGGCAAATACAGCATTCCTGCCAATTACTACTACGGTTTCATCAGCTACTATAAACACCAGTACAGCGAAGCCCTCAGCAGCTTCCAGAAAGTAGTGAGTGAACCAAAATACAGCAACGTAGTACCTTACTATATCGCTGAAATCTACTACTTCCAGGGTAAAACAGACCAGCTCATTGCCTATACGGAACCGCTGCTGCAAAAAGGCGGGCAATACTACGAGGCTGAAATGAAACAGTTGCTGGGTAAAGCCTACTTCGAAAAAAAGGAGTACAAAAAAGCGCTCCCCTACCTGCAGGACTTCCAGGATAACGCAGACGAAGTAAGAAATGAAGACATCTACCAATTGTCTTATGCTTACTATCAAACCAATAACCTGGCAAAAGCAATCAGCGGCTTTAAACAACTGAGCAGCTCCAAAGACTCACTGGGACAGAACTCTATGTACCTGCTGGGCGATTGCTACCTCCGCACCGGTCAGAAAGCAAATGCCCGCAATGCCTTCGCCTTCTGCGCCAACAATAGCTCCAATGCCGCTCAACAGGAAATTTCCCGCTTTAACTACGGTAAATTATCCTACGAACTGGGGTATCCCGATGCAGCCCTTAATGAACTCACGCAGTTCGTTAAAACATACCCCCAATCCGCTTACAACAAGGAAGCCAGGGAAATACTCGTGAACCTGTTCATGAACAGCAACAACTACAAAGATGGTTTAGCTACCATTGAGATGATTCCCGATAAAAATCCTACGGTGCTGAAAGCCTATCAGAAAGTAGCCTATGGCCGCGCCACCCAGCTGATCAACGATCAGCAGCTGGCAGAAGCCGATCGCCTGCTGGACATCGCGATCAGCCAACCTTATGATCCGCAAATCAAACAGCTGGCGCACTTCTGGAAAGCAGAAATTGCCCTCCGCCAAAATAAAACAGCACCGGCCATCACTAACCTGAACGCCTATCTGAGCAATACGGCGCCCGTATCAGGCGAAGCCAATGCACAAACAGCCAGCTACAACCTCGGTTACAGCCTCCTGAAACAGGATAAATACACGGAAGCACTGCCTTACTTTGAATCAGCCCAGAAAAGCAGCGGCCCGAATGCAGCACGTATTGCTACCGACGCAGCCCTCCGCAGCGCCGATTGCTATTACATGCTCCGCCAATTCCCCAAAGCACTGTCGCTGTACGACCGGATCATCAGCAATAATGAACCAGGCGCCGACTATGCTACTTACCAGAAAGCAGTAATCCTGGGCCTGCAGGGCAAACAAAGTGAGAAACTGGCACTGCTGAAACAACTGGGCAACAAGTTCCCCAGCTCCGGCTTTAATAACGAAACAGATATAGAAATAGCCAATACCTATCTCTCCCAGGAAAAATATACAGAAGCAATTCCTTTCCTGGAAAACGTATTACAGAAACAACCCAACGGTCCCAACGCCCCCAGGGCACTGCTGAAGCTGGGATTGAGCTATTATAACAAAGACAACGACAGCAAAGCAATGTCCTACTACCGCCAGGTGGTAGAAAAATTCCCGGGATCGCCGGAAGCAAATGAAGCACTGCAAAGCATCAAATCTATCTATGTAAGCCAGGGCAAAACAGACGACTATGTAGCCTTCCTGAAAGCCAATGGCAGAACAGTTACCGCCTCCGCGGAAGATTCCATCTCCTACGCAGCAGCAGAAGCCAGGTTTACAGCCAACGACTGCGCAGGCGCTACAACAGGTTTCAACAGCTATATCCAGAAGTATCCTAACGGACAGTTTATTTTACCGGCTTACTTTTATAAAGCAGAATGTGCCTATAACAATAAAGACTATACGGCTGCACTGCCCGCCTACGAATTTGTATTATCACGCAACAACAGCCTGTATGCAGAAAGATCTGCACTCCAGGCCGCCAATATCAACTTCTACCAGGTTAAAAATTATGATAAGGCGCGGAACTACTACCTGCAACTACAGGACCTGGCTACCAGCAAGGAAAACAGTCTCGCCGCCACCAGGGGATTACTCCGCAGCAACTACCAGCTGAAACGCTGGGACGAAGTATCCAACTACGCTGAAATGTTGTTGGCTGCCGCCAATATCAGTACAGACGACCAGATCATTGCCCACTTCTATCGCGGTAAAGCGGTACAACAGGCAAAAGACTATGCTGCCGCTATCACCGAATTCAAAACGGTAGCCAACATGACCAAGTCCGAAACTGGCGCGGAAGCCCGCTATAGTATCGCCGATTGCTACCTGCAACAAAATGAACTGGATGCCGCTGAGAAAGCCGGTTTTGATGTGATTAAAAATACGCCCTCCTACGAATACTGGGTAGCTAAATCATATATACTGCTGGGTGATGTATATGCCCGTCAGCAAGACTTTTTCAACGCTAAAGCCACTTACCAGAGTATTGTTACCAACAGTACCATTCCTGAACTGAAACAGGAAGCAAAAGATAAGCTGGCTAAAGTAGAAGCAGAAGAAAAAGCAGCGGGTAAGAAACCGAAGAAATAACATTTAAGCGCAACAAAGCATGAACATTCCAACAACATATAGTAAACGTACTTTTATCATCACCACGCTGGGATTAGCCGGACTGTTGTCATCGCAGCAGGTCTTCGCCCAGGAACCGCTGAAGCAGGAAACGATCGATATCATTTCCACGAATCAGCCTAAACTGCGCGATGCCTATAAACTCAATCTCACGGCTTCTTTGCCAGGCATTGATACCAGCAGGCCTTCGCTGAAATACCAGATACCGGCACTGAACCTGAATTTCATGTACCAGGCCATGCCCCTGAAACCACTGGCACTGGGAAAAGATTCGCTCTCCTATCTTCAGAATAATTTTGTGAAACTGGGCTATGGCAACTATAAAACGCCTTATGTGCAGGCAGGATTTGGAAGCGGCAGGCAAAATCTCTACAACTACGGACTGTATGTAAACTATACCGGCTCCAAAGGTAAAGAGATTCCCGACCAGGATTACAGCAACCTCAACGTGCTGGCGGCCGGTACTTACCTGGCGCCCAAACTCCGCTTCGACGGAAGCATCGGGTACGACCGCAATACTGTACACTATTACGGATACGGACACGATACGGCCAACTATAAAAAGAAAGATATAGAGCAAACGTTCAACCAGGTAACCGCTTCCGTAGGCATGCAAAACAGGCCACAGAATGATTGGGCCTTTACCTTTCAACCTACGGTAAAGTTTATCCTGTTTAACGACTCCTATAAGCGCACCGAAAATACTTTCATGCTGAAAGTGCCCGTGAAAAAACAGGTGTTTGAAGATATCTATGTTGGCGTAGAAGGCGTATTCGACCTGTCGACCTACAAGGAAGATAACAACCGCGCTATCAACAACAACATTGCCGCCATACACCCTGCGGTAGACATCATCAAGCCTGGCTTTGTACTCCATGCCGGCGTAAATCCAACCTGGTCTGACAGCAAGTTTTACCTGTTGCCCGACATCGTGAATGAGTCGCACCTGATCCGCAAAAAGCTGATCCTGAGCAGTGGATGGATCTCCTACTTTGAAAAGAACTCCTACCGTAACCTGGCCAACAAAAATCCGTTCCTGGCCGGATTACCGGGCGAAATGCTGAATACCCGCGTAGAAGAAAAATATACCGGTATCAAAGGTACACTGGGAAGTCATTTCAACTATAACACCAAATTCGCTTCCGTTACCTGGTACAACCTGCCGCTGTTTGTAAACGATAGCGCCGATACCAAAAAATTCACTACCCGCAACGAAACGATGCTGCGTGCTTTCCAACTGCACGGCGAAATCGGGTACATCGAAGAAGAGAAATTCCAGGCAAGGGTGAGCTTTGACTGGTATAACTATAACAAGCAGGAAACTGAAGTGCAACCCTGGCACCTGCCTGCATTCCAGGGCGACCTGTATGTACAATACACCCTCGCTAAAAAATTACACCTGAATGCAGACCTGTTTGCGCTGAGTGGCAGCTATTACCAGCTTCCGAACAAAGATTTCGGTAAAACCAAGGGAGCCTGGGACCTCAATGCAGGCGCCTCTTATGATATCGGTAAAAACTTTGGCCTGTGGGTGAATGCCAATAATATCTTCAACTCGCATTATCAACGTTACTACCTCTATCCAACTTATGGTTTCAATATTGTGGGTGGGGTGCTAATAAAGTTTTAACTTAGCTATCAGCCGTTGGCTTTTAGCTAAACAAAAATGCAGCGGACATATACTTCGCTGCATTTTTGTTTAAGCGAATGGCCTGATACACCAATGATTCTTAACAGCCAAAGGCTGCCGGGCACACCGGTAGCTACCGGCCAAAAGCGAAGCACCATATAATGATCCTTCAGCAATACATACACGAAGTGCTGTTTAAACAACGGGTTTGCGTAGTACCTCACCTGGGTACCTTTTCCGTACAACATTTCCCGGCACATTATAATACCAATACACAAACATTAACACCTCCACGTGAACAGGTAATGTTTACGCAACAATGGCAAGATGACGGCTCCTGCCTGGAATGGATTGCCCTGAAGGAAAACCTGGTACCTGCTGTAGCCCAGCGTAAACTTGAAAAATACCTGGAAGAGCTGAAAGCCAGCCTGCAGTCAGGTACTCCCCTGGTACTGCCGGGGATAGGCCAGCTCCAGGGCGACTTTGCCGGCAATATTCATTTCCATGCGGAAGAATTACCAGTATCCCGTGATACGCTGGATATTGCACCATTGTCACGCCCGGATAGTAAACCAACTCCACCGCCAACACCCGCCCCTGCACCACCCGTATCTGTTACAGAACCTATCATGACCCCGGAAGTGGAGGAAACACTGGAAGCATTAACGGAAGAAAGTGGATTTAAATGGTGGTGGGCCGCAATTCCTGCAGCCGCTATCATCATAGGCATAGCAGTATGGTGGTATGTTACCGGCATATCTCCCGCTGTATCGTCGTCTGCTCCTTCTACCAATGCAGATACCGTTACCCTCAGGCAACCGGTAGCTCCTGCGGTAGATTCAGCACAACAGGCCATAGCAGATTCTGTGGCCAATGCCAGCAAGGAAATTACCTATTATGCAGTGATAGATAAATACAAGGATAGCACGACTGCTGTATCTAACCAGAAACGGCAGCGCGCCTGGAGAAAGCTGGAGTTGGTGATCTATAAAAAGGACGGCATGTTCAAACTGGCGTTGCCATTGCATTCTGTCGCAGCCGATACTACACAGCAACTCAATAAAGTAAAAGAAACGTTTAACAGGGCCTACCTGGAGTTCCCATAATCAGGGTTTTATTTCTCCGGCCACTATTTCCAGCCCCTCTGCGAAAGTACGGGGCTGGTATCCCAGCTCTTTTTCCGCCTTGTCGATGAGTAATCCCGTTTTTGTTGGACGGGCAGCCGGCTGGGCCAGGGTTTTGGCGCTGATCTTTTCCACGAGGGAGGTGTCCAGCTTAAAGAATTCGGCCGTTTTTATGGCCATATCATAAGGAGTCAAAATTTCATTTCCGGAGATGTTGAAGATACCGGTGGCTTTCTTATCTGCAATCAGCAAACAACCTTTCGCCAGGTCATGACATAACGTAGGCGTACGCCACTGGTCATCTACGACCTTCACTTTCTTGCCCTGTTGCAAATTATTTTTCACCCAGGTAATCATGTTATTACGATGCGGATCGGCTACCACGCCATATACCAGCACCGTACGTACAATCGCCCATTGCAGCTTGCTGTTTACCACCAAACGCTCTGCCGCTACTTTACTGGTGCCATAATAGTTAATCGGATTTACCGCGGCATCTTCCCCATAGGGACCTTGTAAACCATCGAACACAAAATCGGTAGATAAAAACAGGAAGAAGGCATTACAGTTCTCTGCCGCATGCACCAGGTAACGGGTAGCACCTACATTAGTATCCCAGCAGGCATCTTTGTTTTTTTCGCAGTCGTCTACCTGCGACATAGCGCCGCCATGAATGATGATATCCGGCTGATGCTTTTCTACCAGCTGCTTTACGCTGCCTGCATCCCGGAGATTCACCGCCTCATAGGTGTATTTATCCCGCAAAGGAAAACGATTCGGGCCCCTGCCGGTTGCTATCACGTCATATTTTCCATCTTGCAGAAAAAGTGGGATCAAATGCTGTCCCAATAATCCGTTACTTCCAGTTATAAGTACCTTCATGTTCGTTTAGGGTATTTTTAAAGATAAGGAAAAAAGCGGAAAAGGTTACACGCAAAGAAGCAAAGAAGCGAAGGCGCAAAGAGAATATATACTTTGCGCCTTCGCTTCTTTGCTTCTTTGCGTGCAATCTGCTACTTTGGTTGCATACCCAAATTAAACATCGTGAAGGCCCATATATCCGTGGCTTCATCGATCAATTTGGAAGTGGGTTTACCTGCCCCGTGTCCTGCCTGTGTTTCAATACGGATGAGTGTTGGGTTGGGCCCTGCATTGGCAGCCTGCAGGGTAGCCGCAAACTTAAAAGAGTGTGCAGGCACCACCCGGTCGTCATGATCTGCCGTGGTAACCAATGTAGCAGGATACGATGTTCCCGGCTTCAGGTTATGCAGCGGTGAATATTTCAACAGGTAAGGGAACTGGTCAGCATGGTCGCTGCTACCATATTCTACCGCCCAGGCCCAGCCAATGGTAAATTTCTGGAAACGCAGCATATCCATTACGCCTACTGCCGGCAAAGCCACTTTAAACAAATCCGGGCGCTGGGTCATACAGGCGCCTATCAGCAAACCACCGTTAGAACCGCCACGGATAGCGATCTTCGAGCTATTGGTATATTTAGCCTGCACCAGGTATTCAGCCGCCCCGATAAAGTCGTTGAACACATTTTGCTTCTTGTCGAGCATGCCCGCTTTATGCCAGGCTTCTCCATATTCGCTGCCGCCTCTCAGCGCTACTACCGCATAAATACCTCCCTGCTCCATGAAATAGAGGTTGGATACGCCAAAGGCAGGCGTCATCGGGATGTTAAAACCGCCATAACCATAAATCAGCACCGGGTTGTTGCCGTTGAGCTGTATACCTTTCTTATAAGACAGGAACATAGGCACGCTGGTACCGTCCGCACTTTTGAAAAATACCTGTTTGGTTTCGTAGTCAGCAGGCGTAAATTTCACATCCGGTTTACTATATAAAGTGGAGGCGCCACTGGCGATGTCATATTTATATACTGCCGGCGGCGTTACAAAGGAAGTATAGGTATAAAACAATTCCCTATCTTCCTTTTTGCCACCAAATCCACTGGCAGTACCGATGCCAGGCAGTTTTACCTCATGCTCATATTTTCCTTTATAGTCATATTGATACACCCTGGTAGAAGCGTCCTTCAGGTAAGACAGGAACATTTTGCCGTTGGCGGTGCCTACACCTTCCAGCGCTTCCTTCTTTTCCGGCACGATCACTTTCCAGTTGGCCTGTTCGGGATGCAGGGGATCAATCAGCACCACCTTGTAGTTGGGTGCATCATGGTTGGTACGTACCAGTAATTTGCTGCCATCATTGTCGATAACGTCGGGTTCATAATCAAATCCTTTTATCAACAGGGCAAAATCAGTTTGCGCCGGGTTCTGCAGATCGCGGTACCAGAGCTCCCTGCCAGAGGTGCCTTCGGAGGTAGACAGGATCAGGAAGCGTTCATCTTCCGTAACAGATACGCCGGCATTGCGCAGCGGATGCGCTTTATCAACATATATTAATGCATCCTTTTCCTGCGGGTCGCCCAGCTGGTGATAATATACCTTATGGAATTCATTCTTGCCTGAAAGTTTGCTGGTTTCATTGGGTGCATCATAGCGACTGTAATAGAAGCCATTACCCCGCCAGTCGAGGGAACTAAATTTTACCCAGTCCAGTTTATCCGACAGTAACTGTTTGGTTTCCACGTCCATCACAAAACCTTCCTGCCAATCGGAACCGGCTTTTGACAACAGGTAGGCCGCATACTTGCCATCTTTTGAAAAAGACATAGCGCCCAGGGCGGTGGTACCGGCGGCAGACAGCTTATTGGGGTCGAGAAATACTTCCGGGGTGCCTCCGGGGGTGGCGGAACGATAGAGTACTGCCTGGTTCTGTAATCCATCATTTTTATAATAGTAATAATATTTACCGTGTTTAACGGGGGCGCCGGTCTTCGGATAGTTCCAAAGTGCTTCCAGGCGTTTTTTAATATTATCCCTAAAAGGGATGTTGGAGAGATAGTCTTGCGTAACTTTGTTCTCTGCTGCTACCCATGCTTTGGTTTCTTCGCTATGGTCATTTTCCAGCCAGCGGTACGGATCGGCTATTTTTGTACCGTGATAATCATCTACCGTATCTACTTTTTTTGTTTCGGGGTAAATGACGGCTGGTTGTTGTGCCATTGCCTGTCCGGCTATTAAACTCACGCTCATAAAGATCCACCTCCTATTATTTTTTTTTGACATGCATAATATTTTTTAAAATTTTTAGCTACTTTGTTTGACGGAAATTAAAAATTTAGGTTATTTCATCAGATAACAGTTAGAAAACAATTGCAAAATGTTATTTTTGTGCGCCTTTAAGATATTTTTTTAGCAATTTATATGAAAAAACTCAACAACATTGCAGTCCTTACATCCGGGGGAGATGCTCCTGGCATGAACGCAGCAGTTCGTGCCGTTGTAAGAACGGGCATTTATCATCAGCTGAATGTGTACGGCATAATGTACGGCTATAGGGGAATGTTGAAGAACGAGATTTTCCCGATGGAATCGAAATCTGTTGCTAACATCATTCAGCGCGGGGGCACGATATTGAAGACCGCCCGCTGCAGAGAGTTCTATGAATATGAAGGGCGAAAAATGGCTTACGAAAATCTGAAGAAACACAACATTGACGGGCTGGTAGTAATAGGTGGTGACGGCTCGTTTAATGGTGCGCAAAAGTTCAGCCAGGAATTTGACATTCCGTGTATAGGCTTGCCTGGTACTATTGACAAGGACATTGCAGGGACTGACTCGACTATTGGATTTGATACCGCTGTAAATACGGCAGTAGAAGCAATAGACAAAATCAGGGACACCGCAGATGCGCATGACCGTTTGTTTGTAATTGAAGTAATGGGCCGTGATGCCGGTTACATTGCATTACACAGCGGTATATCCACTGGTGCGGAACACATATTGATGCCGGAACGCAAAACGGAAGTAAACGACATTATTGAAGAACTGCAGGCGAACGAACGTCGCAGAAAACTGGTTAACCTGATTGTGGTAGCCGAAGGTGATGAAACCGGCGGCGCACAGGAAGTTGGGCGCATCATTAAAGAGAGATGTCCTCAACTCGATACCCGGGTGAGTATCCTCGGGCATATTCAACGCGGCGGCGCTCCCACCTGCACAGATCGCATTCTGGCGAGCCGCCTGGGCTATGCAGCTGTAGATGCCCTGCTGGAAGGCATTCACAATGTAATGATTGGCGTAGTAAACGACAGAATTCATTACACTCCTCTTGATAAAGCTGTTAAAGCCAAACAGGAAATCGACCCTGAATGGTTTAAGATTGTTAAAATTCTTGCGAGTTAAAAAATCAGACTTATGAGTACAAAGGATCTTTCGAAATACTATCACAAGCAGATGGATAATGCTGCGGGTAGAGAGCACTCTTCGCACAAAACAAAAATTGTGGCCACTGTTGGCCCTGCGTGTGATACCTATGATGGACTACTGACTTTAGTAAAAGCCGGTGTTAACGTTTTCCGTCTCAACTTTTCACATGGCTCGCATGAAGATAAACTGCGGATTATTGAATACATCCGCCAGATCAATAAAACAGAACCTTATACCGTAGCCATCCTGGCCGACTTACAAGGTCCTAAACTGCGCGTGGGTGAAATCGAAAACAATGCCCTCCCGCTGAAAAAAGGAGATATCCTCACCTTTGTGAATGAGAAACTGGTGGGTAATATGGAAAAAATCTACGTTTCCTACCCCGACCTTTACAAAGATCTCAAGCAAGGCCAGAAAATCCTGCTGGATGATGGTAAAATTGAAACCATTGTAAAAGAAATCACTGCCAACGGAGAAATCAAAGCCGAAGTTTCCTTACCTGGTGTACTGTCTTCTAAAAAAGGCTTCAACCTCCCGGATACCAAAATTTCCCTCCCTGCACTGACTGAAAAAGATATTATTGACCTGGAATTCATTATCGACCAGGACTGCGACTGGGTAGCGCTGTCCTTCGTAAGAAGCGTAAAAGATCTCGCCGATCTGCGCAAACGCCTGGAAGCACGTAATTCTAAAATCAAGATCATTTCTAAAATTGAGAAGCCTGAAGCCATTCAGAACTTAAAAGAAATCATCTGGGAAAGTGATGGCGTAATGATTGCCCGTGGCGACCTTGGTGTGGAACTGCCAGTAGAGCAGATCCCAATGATCCAGAAAGATATTATCCGCAAATGTATTCACCGTGCAAAACCCGTTATTGTGGCTACACAAATGATGGAAAGCATGATGGACCGCACCCGTCCTAACCGTAGCGAAATCACCGACGTAGCTAACGCAGTACTGGAAGGCGCCGACGCAGTGATGCTCAGCGGCGAAACAGCTACCGGTATGTTCCCTGAACTGGTGATCCAAACGATGAATAAAATCATCCAGGAAGTGGAAAAAGAAGCGATCATCTACAACCGTAACCTGATCCCTCACCGCCACTCTCCTACCTTCCTCAGCGATGCACTGTGTTACAACGCCTGTAAAATTGCGGAAGACCTGGATGCAGATGCCCTCATCGGTATGACCCAGAGCGGCTACACTGGCTTTATGCTGAGCAGCTACCGCCCACGCAGCCCACTCTATATCTTCACCAAAGAAAGATCGCTCGTAAACCAGTTGAGCCTCAGCTGGGGTGTACGCGCCTTCTACTACGAAGAGGAAGAAAGTCTCGATGATATCGTTTTCGATCAGATCAACATCCTGAAAGAAAGAGGCTTCATCAAAGCAGGCGACGTGTGCGTAAATACCGGTAGTACGCCTGTTAAAGAACACTTGCCTACTAATATGCTGAAGATTACGAAAGTTGACTAATAAGCCCCGGTTACACCGTAGCTTAGGAACTTTCCCTAAATGCATTTAGCAAATACGATTTAAAAAAAGAGACCAGGCGATGCCTGGTCTCTTTTTTATTTACCAGGAGGAAAAAACATATACAGACTTGTCTGTTTATATCAAATACCCTACCTTTGGGCTATGAAAGAAGGCGCAAAAGAAAGAATTCTCCATACGGCGGCGGAGCTGTTTTACCAGCAAGGCTACCAGGCTACCGGCATTAACCAGATCATCGAAGAAGCCGGTATTGCCAAAGCCAGCCTGTACCAGCACTTCTCCTCCAAAGAAACGCTGCTCACCGCCTACCTGCAAAACACCCGGGTGTCTAACCATGATCAACGGATGAAATACCTGGAACAACTGGCGCCAGGCAAAGAAAGACTAATAGGCCTGTTCAAATATCGCCTGCAACACATGCAGGAAAACCAATTCAGGGGCTGCGCCTTTATACGTATCGCCTATGAACTGCCTCACTTAAATGAAGATGCCCAGCTGCAAATCAATACCCACAATCAAACTATCAAAGCGCTGATCTCCAGCCAGCTGCAGTTGATCAAAGATCCCTTCCCGGAAGCCTCACTGGCCGAATGGACCGATATGCTGCACAACCTCTATGAAGGCGCCGGCTTACAGGGCTATCTCCTGAAATCACCTAAACCGGTGGAAGACACCATCAACATCGTACAGAAACTACTGGCCACCTTATAACATCATTTTATTTACCACTACAAAATTTTACTTTCATGAAAACAGACCGGTCTGTATATATTAATAACTATAGCACCAGCCCCTGGCTGTCGCTGGCCATCATCCTGTTAGCTCCCCTGATCACGGTAGTCGACATCTTTATCGTCAATATCAGCGCACCAGCCATCAAAACATATTTTAATAGCTCCGATGCTGCGCTGGAACTGGTGGTAGCCTCTTACCTGCTGGGGTACGCCGTATTCCTGATTACAGGCAGTCGCACCGGCGATTACCTGGGCAAAAAGAAAGTATTTATCGCCGGACTGGCTGCTTTTACAATCACTTCCGCCCTCTGTGGTTTTGCGATATCTATGCCCATGCTCATTGTTTCCCGCTTCCTGCAGGGCGTAGCCGCTGCGTTTACAGTACCGCAAACTATTACCCTGATACAACTGAACTTCCAGTCGCCCACCGACAGGGACAAAGCCTATGGCATGTACGGCATGGCATTGGGCACCGGCGCCACACTGGGTCAGTTCCTGGGAGGCTATTTTATTTCCTCTCATCTCATTACCGACAGCTGGCGGCTTATCTTCCTCGTAAACCTGCCCGTAGGCGTGATTGCCATGGTATTGGCGTTTTACTTTGTACCGGAATCACAGCAAAACAAATCCACCCGTTTCGATATTCCTGGCATCTTTATCCTCACTGCTGCCTTATCTCTCCTGGTATATCCTATTATCCAGGGTACAGAGCTGGGCTGGCCACTCTGGACCAAAGCCATGCTGGTAGCGGCATTGCTGCTATTGCTATTTTTTGTGGGATATCAGCGGAAGCTGGGCCAACAACAAAAAGATCCGTTGGTGCCGCTGTCGCTTTTTAAGATCAGGAGCTTCAACATCGCGGTTCTTTGTGTATTATTTTTCTTCGGCGTGAATACCGCTTACATATTTGCCGTATCTATCTTTTTTCAAAGTGGGTTCAACATTCCTCCTTTTACTGCCGGCAATTATTTTGTGTTTCAAACGGGTGCATTCCTGCTGGCATCACTATGGTCTATTAAAAATGCCGCCAGGTACCGTGTCCGCCTGTTACAGGTAGCAGCAGGGCTGATGATCCTCTCCTTTATTTGTCAACTGGTATTATTCCAGGAGAAATTTATCACGCCCTGGGATATTCTTCCCTGCCTGATCATCTACGGCATTGGCTCTGGGCTGATGATGCCCTCTTTATTAAAGGTAGCCATGTGGGATATGCCAGCCGACAAAGCAGGAGCCGCCAGTGGCGTGTATTCTACCATACAGCAGGTTTCCTCCGCCCTCGGCATCAGTATACTGGGCGGTGTTTTCCTGTACCTGGCACGCACTTCGGGGAATTTCTATTTTGCTTATAAAATCGCCTTGTTTTGTATGATGGGCTACCTGTTGATCGTAGTGGTGCTGCTAAACCGCATTAAACGCTAACCACCCGGCCTGATTTTTTATAGGTAGCCAGGTAAATAATCAACGCAATGGAAATGAGGCCCGTACCAGCTATACATACGCCATTCCATTGTGCCACCGACCATACCCACAGCCCGATACCGGAACCCAGCGAGGTGCCAATAAAACTGGTGGTCATAAACACCGTGTTTAAACGGTTTCTCGCTTCCGGTAAAAGGGTGTAAATCCGGGTTTGATTAGATACGTGAATACCTTGTAAACCGAGGTCTATTGCCACAATGCCGATGATGATGCCAATAAGGTTGGCCTGAAATGTATAAAAGAGAAAATAACCGAGGAACAGGAAAATAATGCCATAGCCGATCGCAATACGCGGATTCTTTTTGTCGGCAATTCTACCTACCAACGGCGCGCCCAGGGCGCCCGCAGCGGCGGCCAGTCCCATTAAACCAATTTGTTCACTCGTATACTTAAATGGTGGCGCCGACAATAAAAATACCACCGTTGTCCAGAACATACCAAACATCGCAAAGCAACAGGCATTGATCGCTGATGCTTCCCTCAACATCGGTTGTTCTTTGATCAGGGTAAGTAATGATTTCATCAATTGCCCGTAAGTACCGGTAAAATTGGGCTTACTCGACGGAAAAGTGGTAATCATGATCACTGCCAGCAAAGCACTAATGCCTGCAGCAATCCAGAACATCGCTCTCCAACCGAAGTGGTGTCCTACCATACCACTGAGCGTACGCGATAATAAAATACCCACCAGCAAGCCGCTCATGATGGTACCAATTACTTTACCGCGACTCGCAGGGTCTGAGAGGTTGGCCGCCAGCGGCAAAATTAATTGAGGTACTACCGAAGTAAATCCTATCATCAGTCCGGTTACTTTCAACATGGTGATGTTAACCGATTTGGCAGCAGCCACCAACGCCACCACGGCCGCCAGCGTCATCACCACAATCTGCCATTTACGTTCCAGCTTATCGCCCAGGGGTACGCAAAACAACAATCCGAGGGCATATCCCAACTGGGTAAAGAAAGTTACTTGTCCGGCATTACTTTCCGTTACGCCAAACTCCTCACTCATCAGTACCAGTAAGGGCTGGCTGTAATAAATATTGGCTACGATCAGGCCAGTACAAAGGGCCATTATTAAAATATTCCATCTGCTAAGCGTCATAAAATTGTGCTGGGTTTAAACGCTGCAAAGATAGCATTTAGCTTTTAGCAGTTGGCTTTTAGTGGAAAACGGTAAATTTGCAGGACTATTCAATAACGGCTAAAAGCTAAAGCCATGTTTACAAGCATCAACCCGTTTACACAGGAAACCATTGCAGTATATACCGCGCATACGCAGGCAGAGATAGAAAATAAATTAGCGTCGGGACACCGGGCTTACCGCGAATTATTACAGGTGCCACTGGAACAACGCCGGCAGTGGATGATGGAAGTAGCCGCCTCCCTGAAAAATGATGTGGATATGCATGCGGCCCTGATCACACAGGAGATGGGCAAAACGCTGAAAGAGGCCAGGGCCGAAGTATTGAAATGTGCTGCATCAGCGGAATATTATGCAGAAAATATTGCCGGCATGTTAGCGCCCAAACCAATTCACGCCGACGCATATAAAAGCTATGTATCTTATGAACCCAAAGGAATTGTGCTGGCCATTATGCCCTGGAATTTTCCTTACTGGCAGGTATTCCGCTTTGCCATTCCTAATATATTGGCAGGGAATACCGGTTTATTAAAACACGCCAGCAACGTAAGCGGTTGTGCGCTGGCCATTGAAAAATTATTCACCACCAGTAATTTTCCGCAAGGTACTTTCCAATCGCTACTGGTATCTTCTAAAGATATAGAACCCATTATTGCAGATCCCCGCGTACAGGGTGTAACGCTTACCGGTAGCACACCGGCGGGCAAAAGTGTAGCGGCACTGGCAGGAAAGTATATCAAAAAAACAGTGCTGGAACTGGGTGGCAGCGATCCATTTATTGTGCTGAAAGACGCCGACCTGGAAGCCGCCGCTAAAACCGCTGTACAAGGCCGTATGCAGAATGCTGGTCAGTCATGTATAGCTGCCAAGCGGTGGATTGTGGAAGAAGAAATTGTGCCCGCCTTCACTGCCGAAGTAAAGCGTATTCTCCAGGATCTCCGCCAGGGCGATCCTACCCTCGATACCACGCAAATGGGGCCTATGGCCCGCCCCGACCTGGCCGATGAGCTGAACAAACAGCTGCAGGAAAGCATCCGGCAGGGCGCTCAACTGGAGTTGGGCGGCACGCATGAAGGCTGTAACTTTGCGCCTACCTTGCTAACGGGGGTGACCAACAACATGACCGTTTTTAAAGAAGAAACATTTGGTCCTGTGGCAGTGATCATACCGGCTGCCAACGAAACCGAAGCCATTGCGCTGGCCAATGAAACAGACTTTGGACTGGGTGCTGCCCTGTGGACCAGCGACCTGGACAAAGCCGCCCGCCTGGCTACCCAGATAGAAAGCGGTAACGTATTTATCAATGCCATGGTCAGATCCGATGCCCGCCTGCCTTTCGGCGGCGTTAAGCAATCGGGCTATGGCCGGGAGCTCTCACTGGAAGGCACACACGAATTTTTGAACGTTAAAACCGTTTATATACAACAATAGGGGCCCGCTGCTGACATTTCAACAACGGGTCGCTAAAAGCTAAACTTGTAATGACCACTTCTCTGAAACGCGACCGCTATACTCCCTATATCAGCTTCTCCCGTAAGGAATGGGCAGAAAGAAGCGGCGATGCTATGCTGCAATTACAGGACTACGACCTGGAAGCACTCCATGGCATGAACGAACCACTCACCCAGGAAGAAATTACACAGGTATATCTTCCGCTGGCGCACCTCCTGAATTTATATGTTACCGGATCTCAACAGCTGCATACCGCTACCAGCAACTTTCTCAGCAGCCAGGTACATAAAGTGCCCTATATCATTGGCATTGCAGGTAGCGTGGCCGTAGGAAAAAGTACTACCGCCAGGGTACTGCAAAAACTGCTGCAAGCCTGGCCCAATCACCCCCGGGTGGACCTGGTAACCACTGATGGATTCCTGTATCCCAACAAAATACTGGACGCCAATAATATCATGAACCGTAAAGGCTTTCCCGAAAGCTATGATATCAAGCGGCTGATTCACTTCCTGGCAGATGTAAAGTCCGGCAAGGAAAGGGTAGCAGCGCCGCTTTACTCCCACCTGGAGTATGATATATTACCCGGGCAATTGCAGTGGATAGAACAACCCGATATTGTGATTGTAGAAGGCGTAAATGTGTTACAGGTACGTCCACGTCAACAACAAAAAGATCCGGCTGTTTTCGTATCCGACTTCTTCGACTTCAGCATCTATGTAGATGCCGCAGAAAAAGATATCCGTAAGTGGTATATCGCGCGCTTCGAATCGCTCCGCAGGACCGCCTTTCAGAACCCGGAATCGTTTTTCCACCGCTATGCCCACCTCTCTGATACTGCCACCGTGGAACTGGCCACCCAGATATGGGAAGATATCAATAAACCTAACCTGGAACAGAATATTGCGCCTACCCGCTACCGGGCCAGCCTGATCCTGGAAAAAGGTCACCATCACTTTGTACAGTCCATACAACTCAGGAAGACTTAACAGATGACAGATCCCCTACAAATAAAACAACAGCTGCAGGCATTGCTCCAGGAGCCGCTCCAGGATTGGGATGCCTTTGAAGCCATCCTGCAGCCGGTGAGTTATAAAACAGGGGAACTACTTTCTGAAGCCGGTAAAACCTCCCAGGCTATTTATTTCATTGCTACGGGTATTATGAGGGTATACACCTTACACAACGGGAAAGAAATCAGCCTGGATTTCTTGTTTCCCGGATCGTTCTGCGCCTCTTATGCCTCTTTTATTACCCGGCAACCCGCTGCGGTAAATATACAGGCCATTATGCCTGTAACGGGGTATGCTTTTCATTACGCCGATCTGCACCAATTATATCACGCATCTCATCAGTCAGAGCGAATAGGCCGGCTTATAGCCGAACAACAATATCTCCGCAAGTACAACCGGGAGTTGTCCTTCCTGCAATATTCTGCCCAGGAAAGATATGCACAACTACTCCAGGAGCATCCGGAGGTCATACAACATATTCCCATCAAACAAATCGCTTCCTACCTGGGTATTGAGCCCGAGAGTCTTAGCCGTATCCGGAAAAATATAAGTGCCACGGAATAGCGGATTAACTAACATTTGTTAGCGTAATAACCAAACCAGGTACGGACCTTTGTTCTATAAATTTATACGCATGGCATTTTTCTCTGGTTTATGCAGTATTATGTTGTTGTTATGGGCGACAGGTCACCTGCTGGGCATTTCATCGCTACAGGCACTATCGACGGATGCACGGATATCGGCGGCAGTAATGTTTGTGCTGATTGGGGTAGCACACCTCGTAAGTCCCCGAAAACTGGTATATATGATTGAGGGTATGTTGCCCTTTCCTCTCTCCCTGGTAATATTCACTGGTATCCTGGAAATATTGCTGGGAGCAGGCTTGCTGATGCCTGCTTTCCAATATTACGCAGGTTGGGGCCTGATAATATTACTAATCGCGATGTTCCCGGCCAATATCCGGGTGGCTGTAAAAAAATTACCTGCTCCTGGTGGATTACCTGCTAAGCCCTGGTATACGTGGAGTCGCTTACTATTTCAGCCGCTGTACATTTGGTGGATCTGGTGGGTCATTCATTAACTCTGCGAATATATCGCAGTAATAACGGCCATTTTAAAAAAAGACCGTCTCTACTGATAGAGACGGCCCTTTTGCATAATGTAAGGAGTTATTATACCCACTCATTAACATGTTTTGCATTACCCATGCTAATTTCACGGGCAGAAATGGTAAAGGAGATTACCATTGGGTTTTTGTTTTCATAGTCAAAAGACTCTTCAAACTTAACCAGGTAACCCTCTTTAAAGTCCAGGGTTTTTAATTTGGAATCAGTATCTCTTTTGTAGAAAGTGATGGAACCATCTTTTCTTTCGAAGTTGTTCACCATCCATTCGAAGAGATCTGTTTTTCCGGTAGATTCTACTGTCAGCTTAATGCGTCCGCCACGGGTGATGGCTGAAGGGCGACCGGTAGCATCTGTTTCCTGTGTGAGGTCGTAGGCGACATGCTGTACGTTGTACTCTTGTCCGCCTGTTTCAAATTTTGCTTTGAAGGACATGTTGGGTTAATTTTTAAGGTTACAATAAAGAAAAATACCTAAGATTTATTTATGAATTTATAAGTCTCAAATATAGGATGAAATTTTCAATAATTAAGAGTCCTAACGAATAATTTTTACGCTCATATCTAAAAGATAATATAGTCTTTTCGGTTAGTGTGCGCGGCTATTCAGCAACATCATTTGGCGGCAGTTATCCAGGTCCCTGCTCTTGGTTTCCAGTTGCCTGTTGAGATCCGCCACCTGTTCTTTTAACCCTGCAATATTTTGTTGTGCATTCTGTAGCTCCCGCAGCTGTTGCTTGGTTTGCTGCAGTGACAGGCAGTTTTGTACAATATTATCATACAGGCCAAAATGCGTCACCGCTTCTTTTGGGATAGAGTTGCGCATATCGGCCAGGGAAGCGGCAATGATCTGGTCCATATACGTGGCATTCTGATTGGGCAGGTTAATAGAGTCGAGATTATGCTTCACCTTATCCAGTTTTTGCAGGAAGGTGGCCTGAAATGCCTGTTCTTCCCGGAAAGCGGTCAATTCCTTACGTAACGCAGCATTTTCCCTGGCCGGCACCTGGTAATTAAAAAATACGGCTAATACAAACAAGCCTACGGTGATGATAAAAAACAAAAGGAACCAAATAAAGGAAACATTTCTTTCCTGCCTGTTCAATACTTGCATATTTCAGAATTATTCTTTTACTAAATGATCATATAACTAAATGCGCATAAGGTTTGCATACTTAGTCGGTAAAAAACCAACGCTTGGCTTTATGTTTACGCAGGTACTCGGAATCCTCCTGTGACTCTTCTTTCACAAAAATATTGCTGTCCTGCTTGCGTCCGATATAATCCAGTCTGCTCAAGCTTTCAAAGAGTTTGTTCACTGCCCTAACGAAAGGAATCATGGGTTGCAGGCATTCGCGTACATCCAGGTGTTTATAACGGATATTGGCGCAGTTGATCATGAGGGTTTCCAGTTCTCCCTGTCTGAGTTCGCACCATTCAGATAAATAATTGAGCAGTTCTTCTTTGCCGGCGCCGGCACGTTGGTCGATAGCATTTTTCATAGTACGTGCCAGTCCTGCAATGATTTCCAACATTTGTGCGGGCGGCTGGTTCATGGCCAGCCACCTGAACTGGGTAATACGCGTGCCGAGGAACTGTACCATCTTCTCCGTAGTATAAAGTACTACCAGTGCCAAATCATTATTCTGGTTCCTGCCATAAATTTTTTGCACGATATGCACGCCATACAATTCCATTTGTCCAAGGAACTGATCCAGCTCGTGATACAGGTCGATCAGCGATGGGTGGGCGCTCACAATGCTGCATGGCGGAATATAATCATCGTCCATCAGCGGGCGGCCATCTACTACGTTGATACGTGCCAGCACCATCTGGTAGCTGCCTAACTGGCCGGAAGGCAACTGGGAGGCGGGCGCTACATATAGGCTATATTCCGGCGTAGCATACGGCAATCTTGGCGGATCTTCTTCCAGCAACGGTTCTCCGCTGGGCTGACGGTTAAACGGGTTCACCTGCATGAGTACGTAGTAGGCACTTTCTGTATGCTGCGGGTCCCAGGTATAAGTTGCTTCGGGGAAAGTGGTGGCGTACTTGAGGGAATGTACCGTATGCTCAGGTACTTCAATCCTGCCTCCACCGGGCGTTACCGCCCTGCATTCTGTCAATTTGATGCGCCACTGCTGTTGGTTGTCGCTCACAAACCAGCAACGCAGCGATTCTTTATTTTCACCTTTGGGAGGTAATAAGCCATAGTTGAGTGCATGAATGCCGCAGGCCAGCGCATCCCTGATCTGGTCCAGCAGCGCATTTTCCGTATCAATAAAATGCTGCTTCTTTATCTTCATGCCATCTACCCAGTTAACGGGAAAATGCTTTAACGGTTCTGCCATAATACTGCTTTTAGGATAACATTATTCTATTACAAATGATCACACTGTTTTCCTTGATGCCATTCATAAATACCGCCTTGTGAGGGTCGAGCGTTTTAGCGCCGCCAAACCAGCGTGGCTTCAGGTGAAACACCCATCCGTAGGGCTGCCCGTTGTTATCTACAAAATCAATGGGGGTATTGGGATAACGATCATTATAGTCATTAATAAAGTGATAAAATAAATCGCCCAGGTCCATTTTAATCGGTGTTCTTGCACGGAAATAAGTACGGGTGCCATCCTTAAGCCCTTTCTCCATTTCCAGCCCGATTACAATCAGGTCACGCATCTCATCCTCATTTACTTCCGGCACTTCCTTATACATCGGGTATTGCCACCATTTATGCACTTTTACCGGGATAGCCATCATCCGCTCAAAAGTTTTATATACAAATGTGGGAAGCACAAAAGAAAACATGCTGGTAAGCATCGGATAATACAGGAAGGTGTCCTTATCGAGGAAGCGGTTGACCAGTACAAACCCGGCGCCGCCAAACAACCAGATAGCCAGAATAAAGGCCAGTTCAGATATCAGCGTGGTTTCATTCGCCCAGAAACGGGTATACATAAAGTGACAGTGAACAACTCCCAGTCCCAGGAACCATACTTCATAAAAGAGATACTGATTCATCAGGTTCTGATGGGTAAACAGGAAAGGGATGGAACTGATAACGGCAAATACCAGCGTCATACACACTAAATACAACAGTGCTTTCTTTTTATAAAGGCTGAAATTTTTAATGTATCTGCTGAGCAAAGCCACTATGAAAGATCCTACGGCCATAACGCCGGCCAGCATAATGTAAAACTTAGCAGTGTATCTCATAGCTCTGATGATATGTCAAGGTTTTTCGGGTTTGGGTACTAACATGTTTTCGGTTTTTCAGATGCCGGGTAACAGCAAATATAATTCCATAATATAATGAATCAATCGCTCACAGAAAAAAATTATAACCCATTAATCCCTGATCAGGTTGCTTATCGGCCATGACCACCGTTTTTTCGCCAGCGGGCGGTAGTAATAAAGTTTTTACTTCCGCATCGGCGGGAAACAGGTATCCGTAACATACCTCCAGCAGCTTTCCATAAGGTCGCCAGGGCAGGTAATCGTATAACCGTTGGCGTTTAACCGGCCCGATGCTCACCGTAATAACAGGCATATCGATATAACAGGAAGTGCCTACCATCGCATCTATGCCGAGGGCACATTCTCCCAGGGGGACGCCATTCCCCGTTTCCACCAGTTGCGGATTCCGGTCAATCCTGATATCCACAGTTTCTTCAAATATCTGCTCCAGGCATAGCTTTATCAGCGACCTGTTGCCAGCAATACGATGCACATAGGGCAACAGTTTTACCAGCCTGTTAGCGCCCACATCCGGTAATCCTGCCGGCAGGTTCCAAAAGGCATGAAATAACTGGTCGGCATCTTTACCAAATACATCAAATAACAAATGCTTCTCCCGCTGTTCCAGGTATACCCGCTGCAGGAAAAATTCATTCTCCAGCGGCTGAAAAAAACGACGGGCCTGCTGCTGCTGCTGCTGTTGCCGCTTATAACGCGCCACCATCTCTCCCACCCCCATCTGCCGGGAAGAAGGCTCCTGCTTGAATTCATGAAAAATTCCCTGGGGCAGGCGGTCGTAGATACCATCGCGGGAAAGGGTTAAATTAATAAACGGCTGATAAGGCTGACTATCATCCAGTTTTACCTGTGTAATATCTGTGGTAAACGAACGGGTAAATACATTCTGCATCTGTACCACCACTTCTTCTTCCCGCACACAGTTATCCAGCAATTCCCCTACCACTACTTCTGCCCTCACATCGTAGGGCAAAGCATTGACATAGTCAATCACTTCCTCCAGCACGGCGGCTTTCTGTGCATTGTTTACCATAAGGTGTTGATTTAGGTTCTTCTTATCCTGCTATTAGCTGACGACTGTTAGCATAACTATCGTTCGTTCGACTATGGCTCCGGGCTAACAACTAGCAGCAAAAATAGGGGATTGCTTTTATTATTCTCCATAATTCCGGCTTAAATTTTAATGCCCTGAAAAAATTTTTCACCGGGTTAAGTTTAGCAATTTATCCAAAAAAACACTAAAATTGCAATATTGTAAAAACCTGAAAAACCGATGGCCCCCCGTAAACCCGAAAATGAACGTAAGGTTAACTCATTCAGACCTTTTGGAAAAATTGCCAGTCATGTCGACCCCATGGTACTGTGGACTTTCTTTGCCCTTTTCCTGATCAGTGGCGTGCTGCTGGCCTTTCAACTCGATACCAAAGAAGATTGCAGCAATACCGATATTATACTGAGTCATGTTCAAAATACCAACAGTAAAGCCTACCTGGTAGGCGAAGTCATTACTTTCAACGCAGCCAATCACGATAAAAAAACTAACAACTACACCTGGGAATTTGGCGATTCCAGCAATAAGGCCACCGGCCAACAGGTGTACCATTCCTTCAATAAAGCTGGCAGCTACATGGTTACCCTCAGTTCCGGCAAATGCAGCTGGACAAAAGAAGTGCTCGTAACCATGCCCGTGGAAAATACCGGTGGCAAGCCCGATATTTTCCCGGTTATTGAAGGGCCGTCTGAAGCCTTCGCCGGCAGGCCTGTTACCTTTACCAACAAAACTTCTTCCGCTACCCAATGGAGTTGGCGGCTCCTGCAGGACAACGCAGCAGTTCATGCAGGCGCTACCGTTACCTACACGTTCTCTTCTCCAGGAGAAAGGACTTTGTCGCTCATCATCAATGGCGACAGCGCCCACATGGTACTCAAACACATTACCGTATTCCCCGCCCGCCCTGCCGCGCCGGAGCATACCCCCGATGTACCATTCAACCCCGAACCGGTACAGCCTAAAGCACCGGAACCACCACCAGTAGCGGAAAAGCCTAAACCCTCTATCTCCGATGACGAATTTAAATACCTGCTCACCCAGGTAACCACCAAACAGAAAACAGCGGCAGACTTTGCGCAGTATCTCTGTAATAACCTCGGTACCAAAGTGGTACTGAACGGTAACGACCAGGATAATTTTGAACACTTCTGCTCCCGTATTTATGGTAAGAAAAAATTCAAGATAGAAAGGGTGAACCTGACCAAAGATGCCAACGGCTGCGTAAATGGCATCCTGATCATGTATGACCGTAAAAAATTACTGGGTATATTTTAATGCCATCCATGAAAGGAAAATATTATAAACTCCCGATAGACTTTTCTCAGCTGCTGCAGAAAAAAGATATGCCTGCCATCACGCTGGAAGAGTCTATCGAACAACATATACACCTGCTGATCACTACCGTATTGGGAGAAAATAAAGATGATCCCCAATATGGCTGCCAGTGGTGGGACAGCGACTTTGATATCAAAGCCTCCAACAACGAAGTGAAGGAACAGATAGAAAACGCGGTGAAAGCATCCATTGTACGATACGAAAAAAGAATCACACAGATAAGGGTGGTGGCCGCTGTAAACCAGGAAGAGTTATTCCTGCCGGCTACCCGCAAAATGAAAAAGAAGATACGCGTGACCGTTACCGGGAGCATCAGCAAAAACAATAACCCGTTCCAGTACAGCAGTTTCTTCTACATCAGCCCCTTATCCTACGATTGATCATTTGTTTATTAACCACCACTCATGAAAGAAAAGAAAGAACGAATAAAGGATAGAATGTTAAAAACCGCTGCCCGCCTGTGGGGATATCCCGATGCGGAAGTGGAAACCTCTTTTGATCCCGTTGTGCAACTGCTCCTGGAAACCTGCGCCAGCGAACTGGAAAAAATTTCCGGGGAAGTAGACGTATCACATGCACGGCTGGTGGAAAGACTGGCGCAAATCATGATGCCGGAACCCATTACCAGCGCCCAGCCCGCCTATGGCATCCTGCATGCCATGGCCACTGAAGCGGTGGCCGATATTCACGCTGATCACCAATTTTACCACCATACCAAAAACGGCAGCCACACCCGCGATATCTTCTTCTCCCCGGTTACTAATCATCGCCTCTTCCGCGGACAGGTACAATACCTGGTCATCGGCAACAAATTATTTGAAACCCGCGATCATTGGTTTAAGGAACAGGTACTACAGGGACATTTATCTCCCAACACCCCTCCCAACCACCTGTGGATAGGTCTGACCATGGAAGATGTACCCCATTCCTGGGAGGGCATGTCGCTCTTCTTTGATCTTCGCAATATCCACCAGCAGGAAATGTTCTATCACTACCTGCCCCTGGCCAGGATATTCGCCAATAACCGCGAGCTGGCGATCAAAAGCGGTTACGCCCATAGCCGTAATATGGCAGAAGAGGAGGTAGACAACATGGTGCAGGTAGCGGTCAATAACAACGCCAGGTACAGCCAGCACATTCTCCAACGGTTTCGCCGCCACTTTGTAACCATCACAGATACACAGGCGCCCATAGCCACCAGCCTGCCGGAACAACTCAACAGCATATACGGAGCCGACAGCCAACGCATACAAAAAGATATTTACTGGCTACGCATAGAATTCCCCGAGGCACTGCATCATACCCTGATGGAAGACCTTTACTGCAGTATCAACTGTTTCCCGGTGATTAACAAAAAAAATAACGAGCAGTCCATGAAACTGAATCGTTATCTCAATATCATCCCCCTGCAAACACCGGATATCTTCTTCGATATCAAAAGAGTATACGACCTGGAAGGCACCGATTATTACATACGTAATTTTTCTACTGCCGGCCAGATGCAGGAAGGAGAGCTGGTCATCCGCAGCAGCGGCATTGGGCGCTTCGATACCCGCGAAGCCAAAGAAGTGATCGCCTACCTGGTAGAAGTGATCCGGGATGAAAGCTCCCTGTTTGAAGAAGTGAAGAACGACTATGTAACCAACCGCATGCGGGAACTACACCAGCTGATTGCTTCCCTGGAAGAACAGTTGCAGCCCGGCGCCAACAAAGGGAATATCCCCTATGTGATGGTAAAACCTAAAGACAACGCCGAATACATTTTCCTGGAATTTTACTCCACTAACGGTACCGCCGCCAATAACATCCGAATGGGTACCCGCTTGCTCGAGTATGGAAATATTCACACCCGTCCCAATAGCATTACCTTACTGACCAATACACAGGGGGGAAAAGACCGGTTAAATATCGATGAAAAAATAAATCTTTACCGCTCTCACCTGCTGTCGCACAACCGCATTGTAACGCCGGAAGATATGAAAGCGCTGTGCCACACTATTTATGGCGAAGAAATGAAAACGGCCACCATCACGAAAGGCGTAGCACTACAGCCCGGCAACGGCGCGGGTTACAACCGTACCCTGGATATCCGCATTTCCCTGGCACAACCAACAGACAGGTACCCTGCTGCCAATCTTCAGTATATGAAGGAAGAGTTGCTGCTACAACTGGAGGAGAAATCCACTAATACTTTCCCGTACCGGGTTTTCATCAACGAAGTATTGATGCCGTAAACTTTTGCACTGCGCATACAGGTGATATCATCGCACTGCCAAGACAGCCGTTGCATGGCCACTCACCAGGCTAAAATTCCTATTATCATTCGCACTACGCAACTGTACACTACCGCCGGTTTTCAGCAAATCGGCGGGAACGCCTTTCTTTCCGTCTGCCGCACAAAGCACTACGGTATTACCGAATCCAAGATCTACATAAACCCGGTTGCTCACCAGCCAACCCTTGCCGGAGAGACTGGAATTTTTCCGTATGTATACGCCGTTGGCCTGCAAATCATCGAGCAACTGGATGCTGACCAGCTGTCCATCTTCAAAGGTGGTATAATGCTGCAAGCGGGCGGCATATACGGTTACTCCCTGTTTGGGAACAGCTGCTGACCGGCCAATAGCAATACGAATATTATTAAAATCCTTATCGGCTGTTTTACTAACCGGCGCAGGGGTAGCAAACACTGATCCGTTGTTGGTGGATTTGGCAAATACATTATAGCCAAAGCCCGGCATGTATAGCTCCGGACTTTCAAACAGCTGCTTGATCGCAATGATCTTGTAGATATACTGCGCCGTTTCGTTGTTGAGCACCAACTGGTAATAGTCGCTGCTTCCCTGCCGTTTTATGTTTTTGGAGATGTTGCCCGGGCCGGCATTATACGCTGCTGCAGCCAATGTCCAGGAGTTAAGTTGCTGGTGTAGCTGGCGTAACAGGCGGCAGGCAGCATGGGTGGCCTTGATCAGGTGATTGCGCTCGTCGTACCCCGGGCTGACAGTGAGTCCCAGTTCTGCTGCAGTGCCTGGCATGATCTGCCATACGCCCTGGGCGCCCACCGGGGAGGTAGCATTGCTTAGCCCACTTTCAACAATGGGCAGGTATTTAAAGTCCAGCGGTACGTTGTATTGCTGGAGAATAGGTTCTATAACCGGGAAATATAATTCTGCCTTCATGCGTAATGCAGGAAGATAGCCCTGGTAGCGCAGGTTACGCTTAATGATATCCATCAGCCGGAAAGAAACAAAGTCCCTTTCCATAGGCACCACCTCCCCACAGAAATCAACCTGCTGGGCAATGCCCGGTGCTGCTATACCCAGCAGCAACAATACCATCAGAACAAACCGCTGTATCATTGTTTGGCCAACATATATTTCGGAAGCACGGTTACAGGAATGTATAACACCAATTGCTGTTTACCTTCTGTGGTTTGCAAAACCACAATCACTTCATCGTCCTTTCTAAACTGTTTGGATGGCACCACGTACACTTCACTGACCTCTTCTTTAGGGGCAATAACGGAAGGGCCTCTCCGGTAAAGAATGGGCATGGTATGCAACAGGGAAGTATCTTTCTTTTCCTTATGGAGCAAGCTGGCCTTCACTATCTCAAAAGGTTCCCTTCCTTTATTGCGGATACGGAAACTGAAATAGTTCAGTTTATTCAGTGTCATGGCCTGGGCATAGCCTACGCTTACACCATCCACTTTTACTTCATACTGGTGATTTACTTTATGATCATGCCCGAAGTCGTCTGCGATTTTACCTACCGTTACCGTATCCACGCTGATGAGGCTTACGCCGCTTTCTTCCGGCAGGTTAGCCAGATCATCCGATAATCTTTCTCCTTTACCGGCACGTGGTTCCTGTGGGGCAGCTTCCGGTGTGGTAATGGCTCCCGTAGTTCTGACCTTGCCGGACAGGGTGTATTTCAGCCGGGCCAGGTCTACTTTATCGCGGAAGGCGATGATCATGTAATGTATGTTTTCTCCTTCCCTGACAATCAGGTTAGTTGGCCGGGGTGTAGCGGTAACAGGCCGCAGGAATACCATATTGCCATCTACAATGCGGTAGTCATAATCTGTATTCTTTCCGTCTCCGATCTGGAAAGTACTGATGGGAGCACCGGAGGTAATAAGTGTAACAGCGCCTTTGGTGGTCAGGATACTATCTGTACCCGTTTGGGCCATGACAGTGAAACCAATCCCGGTAATTAACAAACAAAGCAGTAAACTGCACAGCACTCTTTTCATCGTTTCGTCAGCATTTTAGCCTTAAGATATTAACTGAATTATGTCTAGGGATTTTCAGCGGTCAGCTTCCGGCGGTCAACAGGCACTCCTAAAATGCCGTTAAAGGCCTAAAGCTGACCGGTGACGACTATTTGCCATCCTGTTCGTAGGTAGTATCCCAATCTGTAGCTTCATCGCCTTTTTGACCCTCCATTTTGATCAGGAAGTTCTTGGCAGGGAAATAAGGCTTCAGATGGATATCCAGGTGGATACGGTCTTTCTGTACCGGATCCTGTTCAAAACGGCGGATATTGAAGTCTTCTATGAGTTTATCGGGACCTGTGATACCATCCAGGAAGCGGATAATCTGTTTCATCAGGTCTTTACGTGTATTGGCATTGAAGTTTTCAAAAGCGCGGCGGTTGAGGAAGTCCATCAGCACTTTAGTAACGAAGTCGAATACCCGTACTACGGAATAGGTTTGCAAGCCCAGGTTATCGCCGTTAAACAGCGTTTTGGCGCTGAAGGCCATTACTTTGCCATATTCCTTTACCATGGGCACCAGTCCCATTTTTTCGAGGCTGGCGATTTCGCTTTTCTTCAGCTCAAATTTCACCCCATCTACTTCGTTCATACCACCGAATTTCTTACCGGCGGTTACCTGCGACATGAGGGTTTTATAAATTTTCCCTGCGAGCGCGCCGGATGGCGGTACATAGAGGTGATCCTGCTCTCCTACTTCGTCGAACTTGCCGCGGCCTACCAGCCAGTTACAGGCCATGATTACGTTGGAGCGGTGGATTTCGCCACCAGTGAGGTTAGCCAGTTCAAACATTTCCATCACATCATCCGGAGCATCCAGGTGTGCGAAATCTGTTACCAGCATGGCTTTATTTTCATGGGCTATTTTCGCCCATTTTTCTATTACTTTATTGGAACCGAGGTATCCTGGTATTACCAGCAGGCTATAGTTGCTGCGCAGATCCAGGCGATCGTAGTTGTTGACCAACTCCGTGCTCACCGCATCGATAAACCGGGTATTGTCCAGGTCTTTCAGCTGTTCCAGCTCCACGTTGATAAACGATACGTTCTTCACCTTGTCGGACTCCGTATTCTTGAAGAAGAGCGCCACGTTGCGGTAAGACTGTTCCAGTTCACGGGTAGTATCTACGGCTTCGCCGAGATTGGTGGACAATACTTTCTCTGCTTCTTCCGCATGGGAAGTACAAAAGTCTACCATTTCGGGCAGCTCATTCGTTTCTGACAATACCTTTTCCCAGAGTGACAGTACTTTTTTGAGTTTATCTCTTTCTGTTTTCTTTCCGGCTTCGGTCAGAAAAATATTACGACGCGCTTTACGATCGGGGTTAAGGTTCTGTGCGCCTTCAATTGCAGCTTCCAACAGGTCGAAACCGCCGTATTTTGCCAGTTCTTCAATATTCTCTACGAGGTTAACTTCCTGTTTTTGTGAAGACAGGCTTTCGTTTTGCGGCTCCTGGTTTTTCTGTAATTCTGCCATAATCAGTGAGGTTATGTTCCTGGATAGGGAACTGTTAATTATTTGGTATTAAGGTCTTTCATCATGCCACGAATGGCTCCCAGTATCGCTTTGCGGGCATCGGGATCTGCCAGGGCAGATTTGAGGATCTTGTTTGTTTTCAGTTGCTTCATAATTTTCAGGTACTGCTCTTTTTCAGTAGCCAGGTCATTTAAGAAAGCACTTTGAGCGGTAATACCTTTTACTCCAAAATCCCCCAGGTGATGAAACTGCAGTTTTTCAGGCACGGTGCGGCCTTCTGCATCATGGAAGCTTACGTTCACGGCTGGTTTGAAATGTTCAAAAACAGCTTCTACAGAAGTAAGCCCTTCCACTATTTCAGGTTTAACAGGCGCCTGCTGGGTTAACTTTTCAGCAAACAAGGTACGGTTATGCGAAATTTCCGCGATGGCTTCGTTGGCGTCCAGCTTCACTTCTGTGCCGCCAATTCCGTAGTTGTCATTCATTTGAGATAAAATTTAAATTTTTGGAATCTGACAATCATCAATTTATGGTCCAGTCTAACTGATCATTTTTTATATCGAGGGTTACCGACATATCTTTCCGGAGACTACCATTAATAATCATGCGCGACAATGGTTTGCGCAATTGTCCCCGTATCACTTCCCGCAATGGGCGCGCGCCATACTGAGGTGAATAACCCATCAGTGCCAGGTGGCGCCGGGCCGCTTCGGTAACGGTTAAACTAATTTCCTGTTGTTGCAACGATTGTAATAAATGCTGTAAATGGATGTCGAATATCTTTTCCACGTTCGATTGCCGGATAGGGCCAAAGGGAACAATTTCCGTAAGCCTGCCCAGGAACTCGGGCCTGAAGTGTTTAGCCATCAGCTCCATCAGCTGCGCCGATCCGGGAATGATATTTTGCTGGAAAGATTTTGCAATGACTTCACTGCCGATGTTGGAGGTAAACAATACCAGCGCATTGGAGAAATCGCCGGTCTTCCCCAGCCTGTCGTGCAACTTTCCCTCATCCATGATCTGCAGGAAGATATCAAACACAGAGGGATGCGCTTTTTCGATCTCATCAAACAACACTACTGCATAGGGTTGCTGTCTTATCTTATTCACCAGCAATCCTCCTTCTTCATATCCTACATATCCCGGAGGAGCGCCATACAGCAGGGCTGCTGCATGTTCTTCCTTGAATTCAGACATGTCAAAGCGGATCATGCTACGTTCATCCTGGAAAAGAAAATCAGCCAGTGATTTGGCCAGTTCTGTTTTACCGGTGCCGGTGGGTCCGAGGAAAAAGAAAGAACCTATGGGCTGCCCGGGTCTGCTCAGGCCGGACCTTGACTCCAGGATGGCATCTGCAACTGCTTTGAGCGTATGATCCTGGCCCACTACCCGTTTACGCAGGTGTTCTTCCATACTCACCAGGCGCGCTCTTTCTTCTGATTGCACTTTCCCTAAAGGAATGCCGGTAATGGAAGCTATCATGGTAGCCAGGTCCACCGGGGTTACTTCTTCCTGCTGTGCAGCGGCGATGGTAGCCAGTTGTTCCAGCAATTGTTGCAGGGCGGCCTGCAATTCCGGTGTGGTGGTTAATTTGTGTATATCGGCCGATGCAGATAAACGGGCAGACAGTAACGCACCCAGGCGTTCTGTCATTTGCCGGTAGAACCATTGCAGGTCGGCTATTTGTAAGGGATCATTACCAGTTAGCGTGGTAAACTCTGCCTGTAAAGTTTGTAACAGCGTTGAACCGGTATCGTGCATAGCGCGTATAGCAGCCATGGTGCGGTCCAACAGGTTAATGGCACTATCCGGCAGGCATCTTTCTTTCAGGTAGCGGCGCGACAAGCGGATAGATTCGTGTATACTTTCGGGTGATACCTTCAGTTGATAGAAGTTTTCATACACAGGTATAACAGCCTGTATCATGCGGGTAGCCAGGGTTTCATCCGGCTCTGACAGGGCAATGGTTTCAAAACGGTGCCGCAGGATGGCGTCCGGCTCTATCAGCTTACGGAATCCTTCCGGCGTGGTAGCGCCTATCAGGATAATTTCACCTTTTCCCAAAGCTGCCTTCATCACGTTGGCTATTCCGCCACCAGATTGCTTGTCCAGCAAGCTATGCAGGTTGTCGATAAAAAGTATATGCCTGCCCGTTTGCTTCAGTTGCTGGATTACCTGCAACAGGCGATCTTCCAGTTCATTTTTATAGGCTGCCCCCGCTATAAATGCACCATAATCCAGCGCATATACATCGGAAGACTGCAAAGACAAAGGGACCTGTTTTTGTACGATAGCCCGCGCAAGGCCTTCTACCAGTGAGGTTTTACCTACACCTCCTTCTCCTATGATCAATACGCTGGCCCGGTCTTTTCGTGTAAGCACTTCCGTGATACTCCTGATTTCGCCATCACGGCCAATGACCGGGTGGAAAGTTTTCAGTAGCTGGGGGTCTGTAATGCGGTATACATATTTCAGTGCGCCCGGCTTAATGCTTTTACCATTGGCGGAGATAGCCGGGGTTCCTTCCTTTCCCTTCTTCCCGGCTGCTTTTAGCTGGTCGCGGGTAAAGGGAAATGTTTTTAGTTGCTCATAAGAAAAACCCACTCCAGGCGTACAGAGTGCGATCAGCAGGCTCCAGGCATCTGCCTCGGCCTGGTCGTTTTCCTGTGCTATATTGATGGCTTCCTGTAATACGGCAGTTGCCGCCTCATCCGGTTCCGGTTCATCGGGGATGCGCGAGGCCCTGGGCATTTCGTCCAAACGTACTTCTGCCCACTCTTCCAGGTAGTATACATCGATATCCATTTCATGTAAAGCAGCCGTTAATCCTGTTTCCCGGTGCAAACAGGCACGTAACAGATGCGCAGGCGTGTACTGCGGATGATGATACTCTTTTGCAATGGCTGTTGCTATCCTAATGGCAGATTGCAATGCAGGGCCGAATATGGTCAATGTTGACAGGGTCATTTGGATGATACCAGGTTTTTCTATTAATTAAGTTAACAATTACAAATTCTATATTGGGTGCCATCTCTTACGTGGCGTGGTAAAGATACAGCGAAAACCTATACAGCGAAATCAAACTTTAAAAAAACTCGCCTAAGAAGAAATAATTAACCCTTACTCATATATTATTCGTATGCGTTGTCGCCTATAATGCACTATAGCAAAGGTTTACAGCGGATATAAAAAAATACCATAACATATTATTTAAATTTTAAAAATGACAACTGCAACGCGCCCTGCTACTTTCTTTGACAGGAAAATATGGGGAGGATATCTACCTATTAACGGGTTATCGATTTACTGTCTCTCAAAAAACAAATAATATTCCTGCAGTTTTATCGCAGGAATAATGGCTGTAGGGTGGCTAGGATCTGGAGAAGGTGTGGTTAGTCCAGATAGTGGCATTGTGCTGAAGATCCTCTGCGAGCTGTAACATGGATACAAAATCCAGGTAGAAGTTCTTCAACATCTGCCGGTCTTCCAGTGATTTATGCAAAGTGGTTTCAAAATAATCCATTCCATGGCTGATGCCCACGTACACCCGGTTATTATAAAACGAGATGAACAGTTTAGCACCGGAGCGTTCCTGCAGTCCGGTCAATTTTTCCATTAATATAGGCGTGAGCAACTGCTGCGCTTCATTTTCATCCTTCGCATACACCATAAACAGTTTATTGAAAGTGCTGTCGGCGGGTAATACTTTTTTACCCAGGTTCCAGGTTTCAATAAATCCATTGTCGGCGGCGCCGGAGTTGAACCAGCTTTCCAGCGTGGTGCTGCGCGACAGGATATATACCGGGGTACTGAAATAGCGGGGATAGTGGCCGATAAAATAGCTGCCACAAAAAACAACGTCGGGGCCTTGTCCCCGTAAGGTCACCAACGGCATATGCGTTACCGTGAGATCGCAAAACTGGAAATTCATATCACCCAGTTTACCATACACCTGGTCATTGCCGGTAATCGTGTAATTTTTCCTGGCAAACAGGCCACTTTCGGTAAATTCATCGTAACTGGCGTAATTGAGTGGCTGGTAGGCATACGATGGGTTTAGAAAACCAATCACCGGCCTTACGATCTTTTCCTTAAAATCCTGTCCATAATCAACCGCAGCCGTAGCTCCTTTTTGTTTCATCATAAAATAACGCACACCGTATCCTCCAAGTGTGAACAAGGTTACCAGCGCTACCATCAGGATAACCTGGTTACCGGAACCGGCCTGGCCGGTAACCGCAGTTTCCGCTGCCGTATGCAGGCTATATCTCACCAGGAAAAAAACAAAAACGGCAAACGGCACCAGGATAGCTGCCCACATCCAGCGCATCCAGTTACGGCCGGCAATACGGCGTTTTTCCTGGGCCAGCAGCTCCTGTTGAAGCCGCTGGTCCAGGAAGGTATTAAATTCTTCCAGTGTCTTCATATCCTGTATGTCATTATCAGTTAGATGACCAGTTGGCAGAGCTGCCTCCGATGCTACTCACATTGTGAAGGGCAGGCTGACTGATCAGGGCTTTAAAAGGTTGTACGTTTTCGGCCGATAGCGGCAGCTTAAAGAAAGAGCGGCTCTGCCCTATTCTCACGTGGGCATATTCCATGGGAAACAAGCGGATCCTGATAATGCGCAGGGGCAATGTCAGTTTATAGTCCGTATAGGTGTCCACGTTATTTACAGATTCTCCTTTCTCCAGTCGGTTTACAAACTCCAGGATTTTCTCCGGGCGTTTCTTTGCCTGCATGAGCATCACAATATACGGGATCAGTACCCCTACTGGCAGGAACAGTAAAATGTAGAGAATGGCTTTGGGGGTTTCCGTACTGCTGCCGGAAAAAATGCTATAGCCTATCAGGCCAAAAACGAGTACAGCAAATACTTCAGCAGTAATAAGGGCGGTAATGGTTTGCTTTTTATCCCTTTCATGGATTTCCAGCAATGTTGTTTTCAGTTCAGCGAGGTTGTTCATCAGTATATGTATTTAGAATAAAGTGGTAAATGACTATTGGGGTTTTAGCCCACCACACTTCCCCTGAAAAGGCACATCGTTCTCATCTGGTGCTGGTTTCTCTCTGTATTTAAGTTCTTCATGAAGATGGCGGTTAAGGGTTATAAAAGGCTTCTCCGAGGTTAACCGAGTGAAAGCCCTGATCATTCACGGCGATAAAATAAATGAAAAAGCGACTAATCTCCAAATGCAAATTAGCGATAGCTCACCTGTGGCGGATGTGCATAATCCTGCCAGGCGGCCTCTGCTTCTTCTGCGGTAATATCTCCGCTAAACACCATGATGCGGTATTTCAGCTGGTAGCGGGACCCCGCATAGAGCTGCCATGGTTTCATGCGGGTGGGCGTATAGTTAAACATGAGTTCACCGCCTTCCGCATCTTCCGGCCATACCCGCAGTGGTTCCGGTGAATCGAAATTATCAGGATCACTCATGATTAACAATCCTGCCTTTCCTTTGGGTGTGGTGCCACTGATTTTTACCCAGCGGGCCCGGGTACTGTCGGCATTCCTGCGGGTATTGCCTTCCGAGGTAAGCACCTGGCTGGTGTTTGCGGTAAAGTCGGCCGTGGTTCGTAAGCCAAAGCCGCCGCCATAACGATATTGCAACAGGGTAATACCATTCGGGGAGGCAGGGGTAAACGTACTGGTAAAATCCCATTGACGGCGGGATCCCTTATCCGTAGCGGGATATGCCTTCACCAACCAGGTTTCTGTGATAGCTGTTTTTTCCGTACCATCTTTCCCGAAAGCGATATGATCCTGTTGGGCGCTGAAACCACACCAGGCATTGCCGGAAAAAGTTTCCAGGTGTCCGGCAAAACGCACCTTCCCTTCTTTCTTCTGCACATTCCAGAAATCCGTTTCCCTTCCTTCAAAAAGCGTGTGCGTCCATGGATTCCAGATCCCCATGTGGTGGAGATGCCCTGCATTGGGAAAAATGTTTGTCAGGATGACACCATTAGGCGCCCATAGCGGGTGAATAAACCCGCTGCGGTTATACACCGTATCTTTACCGGCAGGAGCTGCCACCGTTTCGTAATTATACTGAAGAATGGGGGATTGCTTTTCTTCCAGCAGCAGGTGCCCCGATTGTGTCACTGCTTTCAGGAGAGGAGCTCCCGGCGCATGACCTTTCTTTAGGTCATACACCCGCTCTGCACCGGCTTGAGTAGTGCCCGTCATCATCCAGCAGAGCTGACCGTTGTGCACACTAACGTTAACGGGAATACGCTTTCCGTTACCCACCTCTTCCATGGTTACTTCCCCGGCGCCCTCCGGCAGGGTCGCGTATACGATGCTGTTATACCGGGTAATATCTCCGGCCTTTACCGCCAGCCGGATCGTTTGCGCCTGGATAGGTGTATACATGAAAAGTAACAACGTAATGGATAACCGGAATTTTTTCATATGCCCGTGGATAGATTTACAGAAAAATACGGTTTACTTTTTCACTATGCAAATACCTTGCGTACAGCGCCGGTAATATTGTAATAACGGTGTGTAGCTTATTATCTTTTAATTCCTATTTTTGACTGATTAATCAGGATAAAATGGCATCCCCCAATACAAATATGCTGACTACCAAACTCATAATAACCAATAAATCAGCGCTGCAGGCCAAATATGGTGATGCACATCAACAGATACTGGATGACATTAACGCATTACTGGCCTTTGACGTCAGTCGCCACCTGGATGCGCATGTTATTTTCCTGGATGATGCGGCACAGATGCAATCCTGCCAGGCCACGGCGGTAACAGATGTCACTGATGATGCACAGCATAAGAAAGCCATCGATGACCTGTACCGTTTTTTCTCGCCGGGATATCTACTGCTGTTGGGCGCACAGGATATTATTCCACTACAGCGCCTGAAAAACCTGCTGCCGGGGGAAAACGATCCGGATGCCGTCATTCCCAGCGATCTGCCATATGCCTGTGATACACCCTATGACACAGATCCGGGTAAATTTATTGCACCTACCCGGGTGGTAGGACGCTTACCGGATGTACCGGCACAAGGCGATCCCGCGTACTTACATACACTGATCAACAATATTATTACGGCTGTTCCCTCCACCCGGAGCGAATACCTGCCCTACTTTTCGCTCAGTACCTTTGACTGGCAGGATTCAACGCAAAACAGCCTGCAAAGCATTTTCGGGAATCACAACAGCTTACAGCTGTTTCCCGGGGATCCAAGTTTTACGGGTACTAACTGGACAGCGGAGCAATTACAGCCTAAAACACATTTCCTCAACTGTCACGGCGCCATCAACAATCCCGCTTACTACGGGCAGAAAATTGCTGATTTCCCGATGGCATTGCGGTCGGATATACTCACCAACAAAATTGCATTTGGCACCATCGTAGCGGCCGAATGCTGCTATGGCGGGCAACTGTTCGATCCGAAGAAAAACAGCGCCCGGCGGATGAGTATGGCCAATAGCTACCTGCTTAATCATGCACTGGCCTTTGTAGGCGCCACCAATATCGCATATGGTCCGCCTACCGGGCAGGGACTATCAGACCTGCTCACCCAGTATTTTGTGATCAATGTGCTGAATGGCGCCTCCACCGGCAGGGCTTTGCTGGAAGCAAGACAGCGGTTCCTTCATGAAATGGGTCCTACCCTGGATCCTTATGAGCTGAAAACAACCGCACAGTTTTACCTGTTGGGCGATCCTTCCCTGCAACCGGTTATCAACGACAAAGATCCCAGCGCCACGAGTGCACAGGCTCCCTTTGTTAATGCCCTGCAGAACCGCCGTGATAACCTGGAAGCCCGCGGCAAAATGCTGGACGATTTTATTGCCGTACCACAGCCGTCTGATGACGGGCATGCCACAGACCCCGCACTGCACACTGCCCTACATCAATTACTCGATGAAAAAAGCTTTGCTAAAACACGCACACAGAAAATATATGTCAACAAAAAAAATAAAGACATGGGCAAAGAAGAAGCACATAGCTCCATGCCATCTGTAAAATTTCATGTATTTTCGGAATCAACTGCCAATGGGGACACACCTTTAACCAAGGTCCTGGTGGTAAAAGAAAAAAACAATCAAATACTGGGATATCGTGAATATGTCAGCAGATAAAACGAACCGGGATGATAAAGACCATCCCTTTGTGACGCTTACGGGGCGCCTGGTGTTGCGCACATTTGGCAGACATAGCAAAAGCGAGCACCTGGCGGTATACCTGGTTTCCGACCAGGGCGACTACCTCATACGCCCGGCAGGCGCCAACCCTTTTATGCCCGATGCCCTGATGCCGCTGGTAGGTAAAACCATCATCGCTACCGGATATATAGAGGATTACGTATTCCTTGCCCAAACCTGGAAAGAGGAAGAATAGCTATTTTTTGCTATTTTGTCGTTTCAACGTTATCCGCTGCCCGCGCATCGTGGCAAACGGCCAAATGCTAACCTATGAACTTATCAGCGTTTATTAACCACCTTGTACGCGAAGGACAAATAGCTGTAGTAGATGATCTTCCCCCCCTCTTGCCGGCTGCATCTGCCGATGCACTGGAGGTACTGACAGATTATTATCACCACGACAAACTGGAAATGCCCGCTACCGCACCGGAATTTGATCCCGATGCCGCCCTGTGGGCAGCCACCTACATCTACCAGGCAGTGCGGCTGATCATGCTCCGCAGCATACAGCCCAACAAGGTGTTGCCGGGGTTATCTCTTTATACGGGGCGTATCAATGCCGACAGCATTTACAGCGCCGATCTTTGCCTGAGGTATTTGCCCGACCTGCTCAGCTTAACCAGGAAACTGGATGCACAGGATGCATTGGTTATGCATATCAGGGAAACCGCCATGCAATGGCCCTTTTCATCTACGGGTATGCAACTGACGGCAAAAGGATCATTGGCGGGCATCATTTCATCGCCCGCGCTGCTGCAGGCGTATGCAGACAGAATTATTGTTACCAGGGATTATCCCCGTTGCGGGGTACCCGCCGTACGGGATGCGGTAAATGCGTCCCTGGGCGACTATGCCAGCGTGCTATGGCCCGGTTATCCTGTGTTATAAACAAACAGGATCAACGTAATAACGTGGCGCCCGTTCCTGTTCTGTTGGCATATATAATACGGCCGTGTTCCATTGTAATGCCATCGGCCGTATCTTCCGCCAACAACAACGGCCCATCCATATCCACGTAATCCAGGAATGGAAGCAAGTGCGCCACTGCCGAAGTACCAACCGTGCTTTCATTCATACTACCTGTCATCACTTTCATACCTGCCTGCTTAGCGGCTGTAATCATACGCAGCGCCGGGGTGATACCACCGCATTTGGTGAGTTTGATGTTGATGCCATGAAAATAGCCGATACATTCGGCTACATCCTGTTCTACGATACAACTTTCATCTGCTATTACCGGCAGTACCACGTTTTCGTATACCCGCTTCATGCCTGCTTTGTCGGCGGCGGCCATGGGTTGTTCTATAAATTCAACGCCCAGCTCCTTTAACGCGATGGCATTGTGCAAAGTTTCTTCTACGCCCCAGGCACAGTTGGCATCTACACGAAAAACAGCATCGGTATGCTTTCTCAGCTCTTTGATGATGGCTATATCTTCTTTGGTGCCCAGTTTTATTTTATAGATAGGCCAGGGAAATTCCTGCAGCTTACGCACCATGTTCTCCACCGTATCTATCCCAATCGTATAATCTGTCAGGGGATTATGGCGGGTATCCAATCCCCATACTTCATACAATTTCTTTTGTTGTTGTTTAGCGTAGAGGTCCCATGCCGCAATATCGAGGGCGCAAAGGGCAAACATATTGTCTTGCAGCAGTGGGTACATATCCTGCCAGAATGCTGCCGGAGTGGTGAGCTGATAGTTTTCAATAAACAGGCGATGCTCTTCGATGGCCTGCATTAACAGGGGCACCGTCATGTTATAATAAGCATTATCGGCGGTTTCTCCCAGGCCGCTGATACCGTTCTGCTCCAGCTTTACGACCAGCAGGGGTTGCACATCCTTTGATTTACGGGAGATCGTAAAAGTATAACGAAACTTTAGTTCATAAGGGTAAAGCGCCAGGTTCATAATAGGATGCTATTCCGTTTGATGAAATAACAAATTACGGATTAAGCTGCATACATTCTTAAAGAGATCAGTAGTCGTTGATAGGCTTGGCTATACGATACCGCCAATAGTGCGATGCTACCGCAGGGATATTAATTCTTTCTGCATCCGGGTGTACCTGTGCATGATGCCCGGCAGCTGCCAGCAGGTCCTGTAATTGAAAGATGCGCCACATGGCAGGCGCTTGTATATGCCGGGTAATAATTTGTTGCAATAGCGCCGGGGTGGCTGCTGCAGGGGCGGTACCAGCCTGGTATAATTGTTCCCGGTAGTATTCCCGGGAGCGAACAGGATCTTCTTCCCACCATCCCCTGAGGGTGCTCATATCGTGTGTATCGGGGGTCAGTACCGACAGGTAGGGCGCCTTGTTTAAATCAGTGAAGCTGTCTGTTGCCGACTTAGGCATGCGCTCTACTTCCAGGCTTAATATTCCCAGCGCCTGCATTACGCCGGGTACACAATCGGGCACCATGCCCAGGTCTTCCCCGCAGATCAACATATTAGTAGCGCGTTTGATCAGGGGGAGTTTATGCATGGCTTCCTTGCGCCAGCAGCTCTCCTGCCGTACATAGAAATAGTCGTGGTACAGCGCCAACAGGCTGTTCTGTTCTTTTTTGCCAAGCGCGGCAAAAGAGCGGGTAGCGGCCAGGTCATAACGGGGATGGTACAACGTTCTGTTCCGGTCGGTAACCCGGATAAACAATACATCTGCGATCAAATGACAGAGTATATGCTTTACTGCTTCCGGCAGGGCAGCAGCGGCCACTTTACGTTGGGTATTAAATTCTGGCAACAACTGATAACGTCCGTCTCCGAGGGGAATCATCAGTTTATCTTTCATGATGCCGGCATAGTTGCCGAAAGCCTCTTCCAGTATAGCCTGTGTGATATAGGGCTGGCAGTACCGGTTTTCGTCGAAGTCGATGCCCCGTTGCCTTATTTCCTCGCGGCTAACGGGTATGGCTGGATGAAAATATCCCAGCAGTCCCTGAATGGCATCAGCGGGTATTTGCCAGATACGGAAGAAACCGAGGATATGGTCGATACGGAAGGCGTCGAAATAAACGGACATATGCCGCAGGCGTTGCTGCCACCATTCGAGGCCGTTGGCGGCCATCTGTTTCCAGTTCCAGGTGGGGAATCCCCAGTTTTGCCCGGTGGCGGTAAACCCATCTGGCGGGGCGCCGGCCTGCATATCGAGGTGATAATATGCCGGATGCATCCAGGTATCTACGCTGTGCCGGGCTACCCCGATGGGAATGTCTCCCTTGAGGGCAACCCCATGCTGGTGAATAGCGGTAGTAGCAGCCACCAGCTGGCGATGCAGGTGATACTGTACAAAGAAATGGTAATGCGCCGCACTGGCCGCCGCTTCGCTGCCAGCCATCAGCCGGCTGATGGCTGTATAGTCGTATACGTTATATTCCGGCCATTGGCTGAAATCACTGGTGTTATATTGTTCCCTTAAATAGCAGAAGGCTGCATAAGGCAGGAGCCAGTATTCATTGGCGGCAAACCACTGCCAGTAATCCGGCGTCTGGAGCTGCGCGCTCATTTGTTCATATAAAGCGTGCAGGTAGGCCAGTTTAAAGGACATGACCGTTTCATAGTCGACCGTTTCTTTTTCATTGAGCCATTGCCGTAACCGCCCGAATTGCCGCTGTAACGGGTGCTGATCCGGCAGCACGCCTACATCCTGGAGGCGTATGTATTGCGGATGCAGGGCAAAGGAAGAGATAGCCGCATAGGGATATGAATCTTTCCAGGTATTAGTTTGGATGGTATCATTTACCGGGAGTACCTGTATAAGTTGCAGGTGATGGCGCTGTGCCCAGGCTGCCAGCTGTGGCAGGTCGGCAAACTCGCCTGTACCAAATCCCTCGGCGCTGCGCAGGCTGAATACGGGTATCGCTACACCGGTTCCTTTCCAGGGTGTATGTTGGATACGCAGGATACCATCGTGCAATATTACCTGGCGACCGGCGATGGCTGCCGTTTGCAGCTGCCTGTCTTCACCGTCCTCATAGTAGAGGAACCGTTTGGCTTCCAGGTCGTAGATCCCGTATTTATACAAAAGTGGTACCGGCACACCAGGGAGTTGAAGCGCCCCGGAAAACCAACCCTGGGCATCATACTGCAGCAGCAAAGGCTGAGCCGTATTCCAGTTGCCGGTTTGATGATTACTTCCCAACAGGCATACCGTTTTACCGGCATCCAGGAGGGGCGCCTGTACACGGAATATGTGAGTAGCTGTGGTAAAGCCTGGCGCCGGTGCCACCGGCCTTTTATAAAAAACACGGGAAAAGGGAGCTGTGAGCCAGGCATTTTCCGGGTGGCCGGCATCATTCCAGGTATCCGTAAAAACAATCTCCTGGTGGGCGCCAGGGGTAATCGTACAGGCTCTTACTTGTCCTTCATAACGCACATCTTCCAGTTCCCGGACCAGGTATTGGTATTGCAGGGTAAACGTTTCACCGGGGGGCAGCTGAATGTCGGTATACCACCAGTCTTCATTCAGCCAGCGCATGGCATGTGCGTGTTTAGGCACATCGTTGCCTAATGCGGGTAAGTTACCAAGCAGGTAAAGATTCTGCCCGTAATAGGTACGGTAACGGAGATAAAAACGTAATCTGTAGTTCATCAGGTTCCTGCAAAGTAAGAAAAAGCAGGCAAAGGAGGAAGCTAATAAGCCGAAGGCCAGTGCATGAATGCACCGGCCTTCGGCTTATTAGTTTTATATGCTTTTCAGCTTTCGCTTACTTCACTTCTTCAAATTCTGCGTCAGTTACGCCATCATTGCCAGCATTAGGTTGGCCTTGTGGCTCGCCACCGTTTGGCTGACCGCCTTCCGGCTGACCCTGAGAAGCTTTGTACAGCTCTTCAGAAGCAGCAGTCCAGGCAGCTTCCAGTTCAGCAGTAGCTGTATCCAGCTGTGCACTGTCCTGTGATTTGTGTGCCTCTCTCAGTTTGTCCAGCGCAGTTTCGATGGTCGCTTTTTTATCAGCAGGCAGTTTATCACCGTATTCTTTCACCTGTTTTTCAGTTTGGAAGATCAGGCTGTCTGCTTTATTGAGCTTTTCGATTTTTTCGCGTTGTTCTTTATCGGCGGATTCGTTGGCTTTCGCTTCGGCTTTCATCTTTTCGATTTCATCCTTGTTCAAACCACTACCTGCTTCGATCTTGATGTTCTGTGTTTTACCGGTGCCTTTATCTTTTGCAGTTACATGCAGGATACCGTTGGCATCGATATCGAAGATTACTTCGATCTGTGGAACACCACGTGGAGCCGGAGGAATATCACCTAAGATAAAGCGGCCCAGTGTTCTGTTCTGGTTAGCCATTGGTCTTTCCCCTTGCAATACATGGATTTCCACGCTAGGCTGGCTATCTGCTGCTGTAGAGAAGGTTTCAGACTTCTTGGTAGGAATAGTGGTATTGGATTCGATCAGTTTGGTCATTACACCGCCCATGGTTTCGATACCGAGTGACAGTGGCGTAACGTCGAGTAACAGTACATCTTTTACTTCACCGGTCAATACACCACCCTGGATAGCAGCACCCACCGCTACTACTTCATCGGGGTTTACACCTCTGTTAGGTTTTTTACCGAAGAATTTTTCTACTACTTCCTGGATTTTAGGAATACGGGTAGAACCACCTACCAGGATTACTTCATCAATTTCGGAAGTGTTCATGCCGGCATCTTTCAGCGCTTTACGGCAAGGCTCCAGTGTTCTTTCCACCAGGCTGTCGCTCAGTTGCTCAAATTTAGCACGGGTTAATTTTTTCACTAAGTGTTTAGGAACGCCATCTACAGCAGTGATGTAAGGCAGGTTGATTTCTGTTTCCTGGGAAGAAGACAGTTCAATCTTTGCTTTTTCAGCAGCTTCCTTCAAACGTTGCCATGACATGGGGTCTTTGTGTAAATCTACTGCTTCATCCTTCTTGAATTCATCTGCCAGCCAGTCCATGATCACTTTATCGAAGTCGTCACCACCGAGGTGAGTATCACCATTGGTAGATTTTACTTCAAATACGCCATCACCCAGTTCCAGGATGGAGATATCGAAGGTACCACCACCAAGGTCAAATACGGCGATTTTGCTGTCATGATGTTTTTTATCCAGGCCATAAGCCAGGGCAGCGGCAGTAGGTTCGTTGATAATACGGCGAACAGTTAAGCCGGCGATTTCACCTGCTTCTTTGGTAGCCTGACGCTGTGCATCGTTAAAGTAAGCAGGAACCGTAATTACCGCTTCGGTTACTTCCTGTCCCAGGTAGTCTTCCGCAGTTTTCTTCATTTTCTGAAGTACCATAGCGGAAATTTCCTGTGGAGTATATAATCTGCCTTCTATATCTATACGGGTAGTATTATTATCACCCTTTACCACTTTATATGTAACGTGTGTCAGTTCGTTGGTTACTTCATCAAAATGACGGCCCATGAAACGTTTTACTGACATGATGGTGTTTACGGGGTTGGTAATAGCCTGACGCTTTGCAGGGTCACCTACTTTCCTTTCTCCGTTCTTCAAAAAAGCCACTACAGATGGGGTTGTTCTCCTTCCCTCATCATTGGCAATCACTACCGGTTCGTTACCTTCCATTACGGCAACGCATGAATTGGTAGTTCCTAAGTCAATGCCTATTATTTTTCCCATAGTATTAAAGATTATCCTTTAGTTGTAAGTTGTTTTCTGTTTGTCGTTCGTTTGTCAATGATTATGCCAAGCAAAAAAATATGAAATTATGTCAGTCAGGTCCCCTATATTTGATGTAATATTTAGTGGCTCAACCAATTGGATACTGCAAGAACGTCCAATAACTAAATAAATTAAGCGACAAATTGTTCATAACCTCGCCTTCCTCTGCCCTATTTTATTCCCAGACCTACCCATTTTTATTCGTGCAAATTGTGTAACCTAATGTTAATCTTATGAACAAATCCATTCTATGGAGGTCAGCATGCTTGCTGTTAGCACTCCCCCCAATGATGAGCCAGGCTCAGCACCAACCTGCCGGCGCCACTCCTTCCGTTCGACTGTTCCAGGGCCCCAGCGACTATAAAACGTGGTCAATTGGAGTAAATGGTGGCATGTTGGCACCTGTGGCGGCGACTGGTGGCAGTAACGACTTCACCAAGTGGAAAGGTTCCTTCGGCTATGGCGCCTATGTGAAATACCAGTTACTTCATTTCCTGGCCCTGCGTGCCGATTATGTAGGTGGTAAATTACAGGCAGATAACAGCAAAAACCTGGGCAATGGCGCTCCCCTGGTAAGCCCTTACAAATCTTATGAAACCAAACTCCCCTGGTCTGCCACGCTGAACGCAGTATTTAATATCACCACGGTGAATTGGCTATTCCGCGAAAACTTTGTACAGCTCTATGCATCCGTGGGAGGAGGTTTGGCCGGATATAAGCCTACCCTGGAGCTAAACAACGGAACTAAAGTGGATTACAAGACCGATAACAAGGCTATCAAAGAACTGATTATACCCGTAGGCGCCGGACTGAAGTTTAAATTATCAGAAGTGGTGAACCTCGATTTGGGCTACACCATGTACTACACCGATGGAGATAACCTGGATGGGTATTACCATGGCCCTAATAAGGATAAGTATTCCTATGGCTATGCAGGGCTGGAGTTTGCCCTGGGCAAGAAAGGCAAAAAGCAGTTGCAGTGGCATAACCCCGCCAAGGCTATGTACGATGAGCTGGAAGCACAAAAGACTACCCTGGCGGCTTCCCTCGACGCTGCCAATCAAAACAATGCCAGGTTGACTGCTGACGTGGATAAACTGACAAAAGACAGCGACGGCGATGGCGTTTCCGACTTCTTCGATAAATGCCCCGGTACACCGGCCAACACCAAAGTGGATGGCTCCGGCTGCCCGCTGCCTGTGCCGGTTATTGAGAAAAAAGAAGAAAAAATAGTGATTACGGAAGAAGATAACCGTATCGTAAAAGAAGCCATCCAGAACCTTGAATTCGATTTTGCCAAAGCCAGTATCAAGCCACATTCTTACCCGGCATTAGACCGCGTGGCAGACCTGCTGATACGCAAAAACCTGAACCTCAAACTGAGTGGCCATACAGACAACGTAGGCAGCAAAGCGAGAAACCTCGCCCTGTCAAGAGAAAGAGCCGAATCCGTCAAAGCTTACCTGGTAGGCAAAGGCGTGAACGCGTCTAAAATCGAAGCTGTTGGCTATGGCATGACACAGCCGATTGCCAGCAATAAAACCGCTGCCGGCCGCCAGAAGAACCGTAGGGTTGAGTTTACGATATTTTAGCAATAGTTGTTAATAATAAAAGCAAATAGGGATTTTCGGTTTAAGACCGAAATCCCTATTTTTATTTAATGGAATCCATCTCTATCAGAACCATCATACCTGCAGACAACCCGATCATTGCCAACATCGTAAAAACTACCCTGACAGAATTCGGCATGAACAAGCAGGGCACCGCCTTTTCAGATCCGACTACAGACCACCTGTCGGTGTTGTTCGACATCCCACGCGCCATTTATTACATCGCTGAAATGGATGGCAGGATCATTGGCGGGGCAGGTATTCACCCGCTGGATGGCGGTCCCGACACGGTATGCGAGCTGCAAAAAATGTATCTGCTGCCGGAGGCCCGCGGAAAAGGCCTGGCCGGCAAGCTGATCACGATGTGTCTCTCCTATGCTAAACAGCACGGCTATACGCATTGCTACCTGGAAACCAGTCCCGAACTGGCCCGCGCCCGGAAAGTATATGAACAATTCGGTTTCAGGTACCTGACAGGTCCTATGGGCAACACCGGCCATTTTGGCTGTGACAGCTGGATGCTCAAGGATTTATAGCTTTTCCGGGGGCTAGCCTTTTTGGGTAGTGCTCAAACCGGCATGCTTCTTGCCAAATGCGCCTACATAAATTACATATCATGAAAAAATTTATTCTGTCTGGTGTATTAGCTATAGGAACGATGCTGGCTGTACAGGCACAAAACGTAAAATTTGGCGTAAAAGGAGGATTGAATATTTCTAAACTCACGAATACAGACGGGTCTAAAACCCTGGCTGGCTTTAATGCCGGCGGCCTGGTCAACTTTGAACTGGATAAAAACTGGGCGATCCAACCGGAGGTATTGTACTCCACCCAAGGCACTAAGTTCGAGCATAGCGCCTTTTGGGGATTGATCAGCAATTCCGGTACTACTAAATTAAACTATGTGAATATCCCGGTAATGGTACAATACTCCATCGTTCCTGAATTTTACCTGGAAGCCGGTCCCCAATTGGGTATCCTCACTGCTGCCAAAGTAAAATCCGGTAGCGTTACACTGGATGTAAAAGACCAGATGAAGTCTGTAGATTTCGGCCTGGGCTTTGGCTTTGGTTATAAATTCGATATGGGCCTGGGTATCAGCGGCCGTTATAACTTCGGGTTAACTAATGTATACGACTCCGATAAAATAGACAGCAAGAACTCTGTAGCGCAGATTGGCGTGTTTTATACGTTCTAGGAGCTAAGGAGCTTACAACATAAAGCGAAAAGCTATTATAGCGAATGACCATTGCGATTTTTATCTGCCAGGATCATTCACTATAATAGCTTTTCGCTTTCTGCTTTAAGCTTTCCGCTAATTGACTATCTTTGCCCCTCGCATTAATCATTTTCCGCATGAGTGTTGTACAATCTATCAGAACGGCCGCAGTGACCGCCATTAAATCGCTTTACGACCAGTCATTAACGGTAGCCGATATTTCGGTAAATACCACCAAACCTGAGTTCGAAGGCGAGTATACCATTGTAGTTTTCTCTTTCACAAAATTTAGCCGGCAAAAACCGGAAGAAACAGCACAGCGCATTGGGGAATACCTGGTAGCGCATCATCCTGAACTGATTACGCGATTCAATGTGGTAAAAGGGTTTCTTAACCTGAGCATCAATGATGCTTACTGGGCCCAATTCTTACAGCAAAACTACAGTAACGCCAACATCGGGATACAACCTGCCAATGGTAAAAAGATCATGGTGGAGTATTCTTCTCCCAATACCAACAAACCATTACACTTAGGGCATCTGCGTAATAATTTCCTGGGATACTCCATCGCAGAAATTATGAAAGCAAACGGTTTTGAAGTGATTAAAGCCAACCTGGTAAATGACCGTGGTATTCATATCTGCAAATCCATGCTGGCATGGCAATTATTTGCACATGGCGATACCCCGCAAACTACCGGTATTAAAGGAGATCACCTGGTGGGCGACTACTACGTGAAATTTGAATCGGTGGTGAAAGAACAGGCGGAATTGATCATTGACCGGGCATTGGAAAGAGACTTCCAGGACTTTGACGCCACCGAAGCAGAAAAACTGGAGAAACTGGTAACTGCCCTGCATAAGCCGGAAGTAAAGGACGACAAAGACAAAACCAGCAAAATTATGGACGACATCAAAGAGATGTCGCGTAATAAAACAGAGATCATGCAGCAGGCTAAAATCATGCTGCAGCAATGGGAAGCCGGCAACCATGAAGTACGGGAGCTCTGGGCCACCATGAATGGCTGGGTATATGAAGGATTCGATGAAACCTACAAACGCCTGGGCATCGATTTCGATAAGATGTATTATGAAAGTGAAACTTACCTGTTAGGTAAAAACATCGTGGCCGAAGGATTGGAGAAAGGGGTACTATTCAAAAAGGAAGATAATTCCGTTTGGATTGATCTTACCGCCGATGGTTTGGATGAAAAGCTGCTCCTGCGTGGTGACGGGACTTCCGTTTATATGACCCAGGACCTGGGTACGGCCTGCCTGAAATATGAAGATTACCATATGGATCAAAGCGTGTACGTAGTGGCAGATGAGCAAAACTATCACTTCAAGGTACTGCAACTGATCCTGCAAAAGCTGGGCGAGCCGGCGGCTCCGGGCATCCTGCACCTCAGTTATGGCATGGTGGAATTACCGCATGGTCGTATGAAAAGCCGGGAAGGTACGGTAGTAGATGCCGATGACATGATTACCGAAATGGTGGAAACAGCTGCCAAACAGACCAGCGAACTGGGCAAAAAACTGGACTCATTCTCAGAAGAGGAACTCCATACGTTATATGAAACAATAGGTTTGGGCGGATTGAAATTCTTCCTGTTGAGGGTTGATCCTAAGAAGAAAATGATCTTCAACCCGGAAGAATCTATCAGTTTAACCGGGTTTACCGCCACATTTGTACAGTATGCCTATGCGCGTATCAAATCTATTATCCGGGAAGTAGGCGCTGTAGCAGACTTACCGTCCTTTAACTATAGCGGTGAATTGCTGCCGCTGGAGAAAGAGCTGATTATACTGAATGAGCAGTTCCCCGTAGTACTGGCAGAAGCTTACCGGGAGTTGAGCCCCGCGGTAATTGCCAATTACGCCTTCCAACTGGCACAGGCATTTAACTCGTTCTATGGAGAGAAAGTAGAAGGCGTGCCTACCTACTCTATCTTGCGTGCCGTCACCGAAGAGAAGAAAAAATTACGGTTGCAGATTATCATGATTACTGCGCATACCATTGCGCAATGCATGAAATTAATGGGTATCCGGGTACCGGAAAGGATGTAATTCACGCAAAGTGACAAAGGAGCAAAGCCGCAAAGAAATGCTACAACAGCATTCATCTTTGCGGCTTTGCTCCTTTCACTCCTTTGCGTGAAAAAAAACGCTGCGAGCCTGACGGATCGCAGCGTTGACAACTTACCGCCACCGTGGCGAAAGTTGCCGAAGAAAATACCACAGCAAGCAGCGCAGCGAAAAAGGAGCTTGCCTATCCTTTATGCGCTGTTTTTAAAAACCATCTACACTGTGGCAAATATGTCTGTCGGCCGTTGAGGCCTCACTCAATATAATTGCTTCATCGCAAATCGCCGCTCCGCGCTCCTGCTCACCTGCACCCATATACGATTTTCCGAGCATAAACATAGCAAAAGCATTTGTAGGTTGCAAGTGCAATACCCGTTTCCATTGTACAATGGCTTTTTTAAAGCGCCGTCTTCCGTACAAGTCGTGTGCCAATTGTTGATAATGCCACACACTTTTTAGCGTATCCTTATCAACGTGTAGCCGTAAGGGATAGCAACAAGCTATTGCTTTTGTATCAAAGTAACGTATTACCGGTTCACACCTGGTTGCAGTAACCAGTAATAACAGGCTGCAGGTGGCTAAAAGCTGACAGGGTTTCATGTCCGGGCATTTAAGGATACCCGGCAAATGTATATAATAAATTAATTATAAATAATATTTTTTAATATGATTAAAGATTAAGTTGCTGCTCAACCCAGTTCTTCTCCGCTGAAAGATAATGGGAGCAGGTCATTGGCGCGGTTGATCAAATATACCTTACCGGTTAATCCACCGAGAACAAGCCTGATAGCGCCTTCCTGTTTCATTTCATATTCAGCCAGCGCCTGGCGGCACATACCACAGGGAGAAATGGGGTGCCCGCTATCACCTTTGAGATTATGATAGCTGATAGCAATGGTATCTATATCTACATTCGGATATACAGAGGCGGCAGAGGCCAGCGCCACCCGTTCTGCACAAAGACCAATAGGGAACGATGCATTTTCCTGGTTAGTACCTGCCACAATTTCTCCGTTGGCCAAGCGGATCACCGCGCCTACCTGGAAATGCGAATAAGGCGCATACGCATGCGCGGTTACTTCTCTCGCTTCTTTCAGCAGCCATGCATCCGCATCTTCCAAACCATTAATATCATTGTATACGATGTAATCGATATGCAGCTGTTGTTTTTCCATATGAGCAGTTGTAAAGGGTTGATGGCAGGTCTTTTCCTGACGGCAGGCCGGGGTAAAGACGACTACGGACCGGCAAAAGGCCGGTCCGTAATTTACTTTAAATTATATTCAGGACAATTACTTACTTGATATTTCTGAAGATGCGGCTCCAGCGGATACCACCTTCTCCATAGCTCATCCAGATCAACCAGGCTTTACCTACTACGTGATCTTCCGGAACAAAGCCCCAGAAGCGGGAATCCAACGAATTGTTGCGGTTATCCCCCATCATCCAGTAGTAGTTCATTTTAAACGTGTAAGCGTCAGCAGGCTGGCCATTAATGATGAACTTACCCTCTTTTCTTTCCAGCGTATTGCCTTCATACACGCGGATAATGCGATCGTACAAAGCAATATTGCTTTCATCCAGCTTCACAGTAGCCCCTTTCTTTGGAATGTACATAGGACCGAAGTTCTCATCTGTCCATTTGAAATGCGCAGAGTCATGCGGGAAGATATCATTATAGTTGAAATCTGAGAAAGCAGATGATTCATACGTCGTAATATTCTTCACGATGGGGAATTGTTTCAGAGCGGCCACATTGTCTGGTGTCAGGTTATAGAGAAACTTGTTGGCATCGATCTGGAAAAAATCAGGAGGAGTAGTAGCAATGCCCAATTCTTCGAGCCTGCTGGGATTCAGTTGATCACCGGTAGTTTCTACTACGTATTTGTGCTGACTGCCAGGAGGTACCGGTGCTGCCTGCCCATTGATATATACGGCGCCATGAACAATCCGGAGTGTGTCTCCCGCCTGTCCCATACAACGTTTGATATAGTTTTCGCGTTTATCTACCGGGCGTTGAATGATCTGGAAGGAATTATGAACAGCCTGCCAGCCATTCTGTCTTACCATGTTATAGTAACTTGGATCCGGCGAGTCTATCGCTACGGTATCTCCTTCAGGAAAATTAAATACCACTACATCATAGCGTTTAATATCAGAGAAACCTGGTAAACGCCTGTACTTCCATTTTACAGCTTCAGAATAAGCTTTGGCAGATTTCGTAAAGGGAAGGGTATGATGCACAAAAGGTACTGCCAGCGGTGTCATTGGAATACGGGGCCCGTAACTGATCTTGCTAACAAACAGGAAATCGTTTACCAGCAATGTTTTCTCCATAGATGGAGTAGGGATCGTATATGCCTCAAAAATGAAGGTGCGGATAAGCGTGGCTGCTATGATAGCGAAAATACCAGCGTCTAACCATTCTCTAGCCTGAGATTTCTTCTTCTTTGGCTGACTGTCTTTGTTTTTTTTCCAAAATGCCAGGTTCATTCAGTTTCGCTTATTAGATGCTTAAAAAGGCAAATATAATATTCTGCCGTTTGCCAGTAGCTATTCCGCTACAAAAGTTTTCTTAAAAATAGATTAAAAGACAATTTATTATATTTTTCGAATATGTAATATACCACACATCAAATAACCGGTATTTATTCGCTGGATAACTTTACAATACCGTTTCCAGGATCTGGTTAATGACATCGGCGCGGTTGAGCACCATGAAGTGGCCGGCATCGGGGATCAGGTGAGTAGGTGTCAGGTACCTGGCGGGGAAAGGATGGTCTTTGGCGCCGTGGATATGCACCAGGCCTTCGGGTACCTGTTCATTTTCCCAGTGCAGGATAGCATTTACTGCCCAGCGGGTATAGATATAATCTTTTTTAGCGAGATATTCATTTACCAGTGCCCTTTCTGCTTCGGTTTCGATATCGAGAAACTTTTTCACAATCACATTCCTGCGCTGGTAAAGGAGTTGGTCGGGGAGTTTATGAATGCCCAGGCGTTTCACCCAGTTGTAATAAGGCGGCTTTTCGGCGGTACGCTTGATGCTGGATACCAGGATGTTTTTGGCGATGGGTATGTGCCGGGCAATTTCCAGGCTCATAATGCCTCCAAAGGAAACGCCAAGCAGCGTTACCGGCCCATCGGCCCGGATGCCTTGCGCCATACGGGCGGCATACTGGCCGATGGGTTCATCTGGCAATGGCGTAATCCACTGCAGGTAATGTACCTCGTAGCCAGGCCCAAAGCGCAGATTGTTAAAAATGCGCTCATCGGCCCCCAGCCCACTGATCAGGTACAATTGCTTTTGCATATCTCTCTTAAGAACTTACTTTTTTCTTATCGCGATTCGGCACCACAAAATCGTCTACATCTTCTGCGGTAATTGTTTTGCCGGACAAGATGATCAATCTTTCCACTACGTTGCGCAGTTCCCGGATATTACCTGTCCAGTTATGATTTTGCAACGCTTTCATCGCATCTTTATCGATAGCTTTACGCGCAATACCGTATTCATTGCAAACGCTGTCGAGGAAGCTATCTACCAGCAAAGGTACGTCTTCCCGGCGATCGTTCAGGGAAGGTACATGGATAAGGATCACGCTCAGGCGGTGATACAAATCCAGGCGGAAGTTTTTGCTGTCCACTTCCTGCAGGAGGTCTTTATTGGTAGCTGCCACCACGCGTACATCCACACTGATTTCCTTGTCGCCGCCCACGCGGGTAATTTTACCTTCCTGTAAGGCGCGCAGTACTTTGGCCTGGGCGCTGAGGCTCATATCGCCTATTTCATCGAGGAAAAGGGTACCGCCACTGGCTTGTTCAAATTTACCGATGCGTTGCTTTACCGCAGAAGTAAAGGAACCTTTTTCATGGCCGAATAGTTCACTTTCTATGAGTTCGCTGGGGATAGCGGCACAGTTCACCTCTACGAGCGGCGCTGCTGCGCGATTGCTGCGCTCATGCAGCCAGCGCGCTACCAGTTCCTTTCCTACTCCGTTTTCACCGGTAATCAATACACGGGCGTCGGTAGGCGCTACTTTTTCAATGGTTTCCCTGATCTTCAGTAATGGAGAAGACTGACCGATCATTTCCGGCACCTTGTTCACCTTACGGCGCAGGGTTTTGGTTTCGGTGACCAGCGTGGTTTTATCCATCGCATTGCGCAGGGTGATCAGCAGGCGGTTCAGATCTGGCGGCTTGGAAATATAATCATAGGCGCCTTTTTTCACGGCATCAACGGCAGTATCGATATTACCATGCCCCGATACCATGATGATAGGAATATCCGCATTCACTTCCCGGGCTTTTTCCAGGAATTCCAGTCCATCCATTTTAGGCATTTTGATGTCGCATAATACGGCATCGTAAGACTTTGCCTGGAACATTTTAAATCCTTCCATTCCATCTGCTGCCTCATCTACTTTATACCCCTCGTAACTTAAAATTTCCGTGAGTGTTTTACGAATACTTTTTTCGTCGTCTATTATTAAAATATTAGCCATAATCAGGTTTAATTTTGTACGACCGGCAAATACCTGCCATTTATACAACGGGCAAAAATAAAGATTAATCAGTTAAAATTGCAGGATATATCATATCATTTAACATGTCGGATACAATTGAGATGACACCGTACAGCTCCCGCTGGCCGGAAGAATTTAAGGAGATAGCCGCCCGCCTGGAGGCGGTATTAGGTAATTATGCCCTGGCTGTTGACCATATCGGCTCTACCAGTGTACCGGGAATGCCTGCCAAAGACGTCATAGACGTGCAGGTAACAGTGCCCTCCCTGGAACAGCCCATACAACCCTTACTGGAACAACTCGGGTATGAGCGGAAATATCACCTGGCCGATCACCGGCCGCCGGGGAGAACAGACCTGGCGGACCCGGAGCTGGAAAAACACTTTTATTTCAAACAGCAACGACGGATCAATCTCCATGTACGGGTAGCAGGGCGGTTTAACCAGCGCTGTGCCCTGTTGTGCCGCGATTACCTGCATTCCCATCCGCATGCCGCACAGGCGTATGGGGTGATCAAACAGGAGTTGGCCAGGTATTTTCCCAACAATGCAGATGCCTATTATGATATCAAAGATCCTGTGTTTGACCTGATTATGGAAGGCGCTTATGAGTGGAGCGGAACAAGGCTGTAATAGTATCCGGCTACTGACTTGACATTTCTCCACTTGTCTACTACCTTTACAGGATTTATGCGTAATTTCAATATATATATAAAGTGCCCATCCCTGTAATTACATCCGCATATGAATGAGTTTCTTGAAGAGTTGAAACGGCGGCATCAGCTGGCAGCAGCTAATGCCTATCCCGCGACCGGTGCAGTAGATGATTTTGTCAGTAACCTGGTGAACTGGTTATTTCCGGAACATAAGGGGCAGGTAATTGCTGATCCGCAGTTATTAGAGCAATATAGTATTCAGCTGGCAACACAGTTGCAGCAACTATTGCATTCCATGGCCAACCAATTGCCCACCGATGCCTCCTCCCTGAGCCAGGCCTTTATGGGCAAGGTGCCGGTTATTTATGACGAATTAACCAAAGATGCCAGCGCCATGTACCAGGGCGACCCGGCCGCCTCCTGTATGTATGAGGTGATCCGTGCTTATCCTGGTTTTTATGCGATTGCCTTTTACCGTATTGCGCATGCCCTGTATAACCTGAAGATACCGGTATTACCCCGTATGATTACGGAGCTGGCCCATTCCCGCACGGGCATAGACATACATCCGGGGGCTGTGATTGCGCCCTGGTGTTGTATAGACCATGGCACGGGTATTGTCATCGGGGAAACCAGCATCATCGGGCCTCATGTAAAAATATACCAGGGAGTTACCCTGGGAGCATTGAGCGTGGAAAAAGGAATGGCGCGCAGCAAACGGCATCCTACCATTGAAGAGCATGTAGTGATTTATGCCGGGGCCACTATCCTGGGGGGCGACACCGTAATAGGCCACCACAGCGTCATTGGAGGGAATGTGTGGTTGATTAAAAGCGTAGAACCGTTTTCCCGCATTTATTACAAAGCAGAACATAAATATTCAGATACAAACCAAGATTAATCACATGGCATCCATCATAGACTTGATCGGCAACACGCCGATGGTAGAATTAAAGCACATTTCGGAAAACCCGGAAGTGAAAATATTCGCCAAACTGGAAGGCAATAATCCCGCAGGTAGTGTAAAAGACCGGGCCGCCTATGGCATGATCAAGGGAGCGCTGGACAGAGGGGATATTAAGCCGGGCATGAAGCTGATTGAAGCCACCAGCGGCAATACAGGTATTGCGCTGGCCATGATATCCAGCCTGTTTGGACTGGAAATAGAACTGGTAATGCCGTCAGATGCCACGCGGGAGCGGGTGCTCACCATGGAAGTATATGGGGCCAAAGTAACGCTCACGCCCAAAGAATTGTCGATGGAAGGTTCTATCGATTATGCCAACGACAAAGTAGCGAAGGGTGGTTATTATATGTTGAACCAGTTTGCTAATCCCGATAACTACGGCATGCATTACAAAACCACGGGACCGGAAATCTGGCGGGATACGGCAGGGAAAGTAACGCACTTTGTTAGTGCGATGGGCACTACAGGCACCATTATGGGCGTATCGCGGTTCCTGAAGGAGCAAAACCCCGATGTACAGATTGTAGGTTGTCAGCCTACAGAAGGATCGAAGATTCCGGGTATCCGTAAATGGCCGGAGGCTTATCTCCCTAAAATATTTGAAAAATCGCGGGTAGACCGGATTATGGATATTGATGAGGCCGATGCCCGGGCGATGACCAAACGACTGGCCAAAGAAGAAGCTGTTTTCTGTGGAATGAGCAGTGGTGGCGCTGTATCAGCAGCAGCACGGTTATCACGCGAGTTACGTAGTGGCGTTATCGTTAGCATCATCTGCGATCGCGGCGACCGGTATTTATCGAGCGATTTGTTTTCCTGAGCAGAAAGCTTAAAGCATAAAGCAAAAAGCCATTGAGGCGAATGATCAAAGTGAGTAGTATCCGCTCATATCATTCGCCTCAATGGCTTTTTGCTTTATGCTTTAAGCTTTCTGCTATTTCTTCATGTACATTACTTCCTTCACCAGTTTCACGGTACGCTCAATATCCGGCAGGTATAATTTTACCAGGTTAGGCGCATAGTGCATAGGAGCATCCTGTGCAGTGATACGGCGGATAGGTGCATCCAGGTAGTCGAAACCTTCTTTCTGGATACGGTAAGCGATTTCGGAAGAAACGCTGGAGAATGGCCATTGTTCTTCTACGATTACCAGGCGGTTTGTTTTCTTTACAGATTCGAGGATGGTAAACCAGTCCAGCGGACGGATGGTACGCAAGTCAATTACTTCCGCTTCGATACCTTCTTTCGCCAGTTCTTCTGCAGCGCCCAAAGCTACTTTCATCATTTTGTTGAAAGAAACGATGGTTACGTCTTTACCGGCACGTTTGATATCAGCTTTACCGATAGGGATGATGTATTCTTCTTCAGGTACTTCGCCCATATCGCCGTACATTACCTCACTTTCCATGAAAACAACCGGATCGTCATCGCGGATAGCCGCTTTGAGCAAACCTTTTGCATCATATGGATTAGATACGGATACTACTTTCAGGCCGGGGATATTGGCATAATAACTTTCGAATGCGGTGGAGTGTTGTGCTCCCAGCTGTCCTGCAGAACCGTTTGGTCCGCGGAAAACGATCGGACATCCTACCTGTCCACCACTCATCGCCAACATTTTGGAGGCGGTATTGAGGATCTGATCCAAAGCCAGCACCGCAAAGTTCCAGGTCATGAACTCTACCACCGGACGCAGGCCGTTTTGAGCGGCACCTACTCCAATGGCGGCAAACCCAAGTTCTGCAATCGGCGTGTCAATTACACGCTTTGGACCAAATTCATCCAGCATTCCCTGGCTCACTTTATAAGCACCATTGTATTCGGCTACTTCCTCCCCCATCAGGAATACGCGTTCATCACGGCGAAATTCCTCCTGCAGGGCTTCTCTTAAGGCTTGTCTGAAAGCTATCTGACGCATGCTATTCTTAATTGAAAGTTTAAATGCCTTATTTAAAGGCAGGGCAAAAATATTGTTTGTTCACGAAAAAGCAAAGTAAACGCCCGATTAATAATTATTATGACAATGATATAGGGATGGTAGCTTATTAATTAATAAAAATACATATATTTATATTTTCTAACTTTATTGAAGCCCTTGCTAACTCGTTTATCGTCATGATCACGATTACTATCCTGACACTTTGCTTTTTAGCTGCCCTATCCTGTAAAATAAAAAAGGTAAAAGTGCCTGTCGTCCAGGTGCTCCTGTGGTACTTTCACCTGTTTTTGGGTAGTATCAGCCTGATATGCCTGTTCCTGATGCTTAACAACTATGGTTTTAAAGGCACCCAAACAGAGCGGGTATTCTTTACCCTGTATGCCGGCACCGGTATGTTGTTATATGGACTCGCCAAACCAGATAACGATGCCCGGTATGCTTACCTGTTGTGCTTTTTCGGGTTTCCGTTTGTGCTGTTACTGGGATTGCTGATTCCCCCACTGCGCACCATCACGCTGGTAGCGGCTATTACGCTGTTGTCTGACAGCGAATTTCAGCGTTACGATATCGACAATGACTTTGCCCTGCAAACCAAGAGCACCAGCATTTTATCGACCTACCCCGTTTACAGCCTGATAGCAGATAAATACTTGCTTTTTGAGAAGCTGACGCCGGATGTGATCCGGCCGGGAGCTGCGCCTGGTTTCCTGAAAATGGAAAAAAGGGGCAAAGACAGCGTCAGAATCCTGCTGAAAACAACGGGCAACAAAATAGACACCGTACTCTTACTGTCGGAATAAACAGGTGTTGCATCAGATATTGATAGCACTTTTTCCCGCCCCGAGCAGGAAAGCATCTTTCAGCGCCTCCGAATAGGTAGGATGGGCGTAACAGATCCTGTACATTTCCTCGGCGGTAGTTTCGTGCGCCATGCCCACGGCGGCCTGGCCAATCACATCAGCTGCTCTTGGGCCTATGATGTGTACGCCCAGCACCTCGTTGTAAGCTGCTGCTACCAGTACTTTCACGAAGCCCTCTGTATCCATGGAAGCCCTGGCGCGGGCACTGGCCATATAAGGGAATTTACTGGAGCGGTAGGCAACGCCACTGGCTTTTAATTGCTCTTCGGTGGCGCCTACCGACGCCACTTCCGGCCAGGTGTACACTACATTGGGAATGAGGTTATAATTGAGATGCGGCGTTAATCCACCTATTACTTCTGCCACCAGGGTACCCTCCTCTTCTGCTTTATGTGCCAACATGGGCCCTTCTATCACATCGCCGATGGCATATATATGTGGAGCAGATGTTTGTAAGGTTTTATTCACCGGTATCTTCCCGCTCTTCATTGTTTCAATACCTGCCGCTGCCAGGTTCAGGCCGGCAGTATAAGCACGGCGACCTACCGCCACCATACAATAATCGGCCGTCAGCTCCTGCTGCTGGCCGTCTTTGTCGAGATACCCTACCACTGCGGCATTACCGGTATTTACGGCCGATTGCACCTGGCAATTCAACCGGATATCTATCGACAATGTAGCCAGCGATTTCTGCAAGGCTTTCCCCAGTTCCTGGTCCATCGTAGGAATGAGGCTGCCGGCGTATTCCAGGATGGTCACCCTGGTGCCAATGCGGGCATACACCGAAGCCATTTCCACACCAATCACCCCACCACCGATGATGATCATAGATGCCGGTTGCGCAGGTAATGACAGCGCTTCTGTGGAGGAAATGACCCTTTTCTTATCAATGGTGATACCCGGCAAAGAAGCCGGCTTGGAGCCGGTGGCAATAACAAAGTACCGCCCCTGCAATACCTGGTCCCCCACCTTTAGCTGGTGTGTATTGACGAAACTGCCCAAACCGTGGTGCACCGCTATCTTATTCTTTTTCATCAGGTATACCAGCCCGGAAGTATTTTGCTTCACCACCTCCTGTTTCCGTTGAATAAATTGCTGAAAATTGAGATGCAATCCCTCCAGGTCGATACCATGGGTACCAAATTGTACCGCCGCCTTGTGATAATGCTCCGAGCTGTCCAATAAAGCTTTGGCGGGTATGCAGCCAACATTGGTACAGGTACCTCCAAGCACGTCGTATTTTTCTGCCAACGCTACTTTGAATCCCAGCTGCGCCGCCCGTATGGCACATACATAGCCGCCGGGGCCTGCACCGATTACCACCACATCGTAATTAACCGTTTCCATGATGAGTCGTTTTTTTGCAGGTATAAAGGTAATTAAAGTGCAGATAAAAAATACCGATCGGTATTTTTTATCTCAAAAAAAACCGCCTCTACTGAATAGAGACGGCTTTCCGTTATTTTATACTTTTTCGATGATAATAGCGCTGGCGCCACCACCGCCGTTACAGATACCGGCTACGCCATAGCGGGCATTCTGCTGATGCAGGATGGCATTGAGGGTTACCACGATACGGGCACCACTGCAACCAATAGGGTGCCCCATCGCTACGGCGCCACCCCATACATTCACCTTATCCATAGCGAGGCCCAGGTCTTTCGCATTGGCAATAGGGACACAGGAAAATGCTTCATTTACTTCGGCATAGTCCATATCGCTTACTTTCAACCCTGCTTTATGCAATGCATTGTTAATCGCTTTTACCGGCGTGGTAGTAAACCATTCCGGCGCCTGGGAGGCATCTGCAAAGCTGACAATCTTCGCCAGCGGCTTCAGGCCCAGTTCTTTTAATTTTTCGCCACTTACCAATACCACAGCGGCGGCGCCATCATTGATATTGGAGGCATTGGCGGCTGTGATGGTACCATCTTTCTGGAAACTTGGCTTCAGGGCAGGTACTTTTTCGAAAATCACCTTCTTGTAGTCCTCATCTTCTGCTACGGTTACTACCTGTTTACCAGGCACCTGCACAGGGACTACTTCTGCGTTATAGTATCCCTTTTCCCAGGCATTTGCTGCGCGTTTATAGCTTTCGATAGCATATGCATCCTGGTCTTCCCGGGTAATATGATATTCGGTAGCGCATAATTCCGCCGCATTGCCCATGTGGAAATCTTTATAAGGGTCCCACAGGCCGTCGCGGATAATACCATCTATTACGCTGCCATGCCCGAGTTTATAACCCGTACGGGCTTTATCCAGGTAATAGGGAGCAGCGCTCATATTTTCCATACCACCGGCTACCACCACGTCGTTATCGCCCAGCATGATACTTTGTGCGCCCAACATAATGGCTTTCATCCCGGAGGCACAAACTTTATTCACGGTAGTACAGGGAACCGTATTAGGGATCCCCGCCGCCAGGCTGGCCTGGTTGGCAGGCGCCTGTCCGAGGTTAGCACTGAGTACATTACCCATATATACTTCGTTTACCGCTGCTGCCGCTACTCCGGCTCTTTCGAGGGCTGCTTTGATAACGGTAGCACCTAACTGCGTTGCAGGAATACCCGCCAGCGCGCCATTGAGCGATCCAATGGGCGTACGGGCAGTAGCAACTATAAATACTTCTTTCATCTGATAAATAAGATTGATTTGGCTAGTTTATAATCTACCAAATATACGGAAAAGCCAGAATTTAGGTATGTTTGCAGTTGCATTGACTGAACCGTGATATCTCAAAACTCCATACAGCAGATCCTCAGCCGCATAGACATTGTGGATATAGTGGGTTCCTTCGTTAAATTAAAAAAACGGGGCGCCAACTACCTGGGTCTGTGCCCGTTTCACAATGAGAAGTCGCCCTCCTTCACCGTGTCTCCCGGTAAAGAAATCTATAAGTGTTTTGGCTGCGGCGCCAGCGGCAACTCGATCAGCTTTATCATGGAGCATGAAAAATACTCCTATGTAGAAGCCCTGCGCTGGCTGGCCCAACGTTACCAGATAGAGCTGGAAGAAACCGAGGTGAGTCCGGAGGTGAAGCAGTACCAGTTGATGGCGGATAGTTTGTTTATCATCAACAACTATGCGCGGGAGTATTTCACCGATACCTTATTCAACAAGGAAGAGGGACAAAATATCGGGTTGAGCTATTTTGAAGAAAGGGGATTTACGGAAGAAACGATCAAAAAGTTCCAGCTGGGATATTGCCTGAACACCTTCGACGCTTTCGCAAAGTCGGCACTGGATAAGGGTTACAACCTGGAATACCTGCAAAAAACCGGTTTGGTCACCATTCGCAATGACCAGCCCGCCGACAATTACCGGGGCCGTGTTATCTTCCCTATACATAACCAGTCCGGTAAGATCCTGGGCTTTGGCGCCCGTATTTTGGGAGCCAAATCAGACCGGGCGCCCAAGTATATCAACTCCCCCGAGAATGAGATTTATGTAAAAAGCCGGGTACTGTATGGTACTTACTTTGCGCGGCATGCGATAGATAAGCAGAACGAATGCTTACTGGTAGAAGGTTATACCGATGTAATATCATTGCACCAGGCCGGCGTGGAAAACGTGGTGGCCTCCAGCGGTACCTCCCTCACACAGGACCAGTTAAGGCTCATCAAGAAATATACGAACAACCTCACCATCCTGTATGATGGGGATAGCGCCGGTGTAAAGGCAGCACTCCGTGGCCTGGATATGGCTATAGAAGAAGGTCTGAATGTAAAGCTGGTACTGCTGCCAGATAAAGAAGACCCGGATAGTTACGTACAAAAAATAGGCGCCGCCGCTTTCCGGGAGTTTATCCGGGAGCATAAGCAGGACTTCGTGCTGTTTAAGCTGCAGCTGAGCATGCAGGAAGCCGGCAGCGACAGTACTAAAAAGTCGCAGCTGGTAAATGAAATTGCCGAAACTATTTCCAAGATTGATAAGGCGGAAGACTTTACGCGGCAGCAGGATTATATCCGCCAATGCAGCCAGTTGCTGCATATCGACGAACAGGGGTTGATCCAGCTGGTCAATAAATTTATCCGCGACCGGCTCGTTAAGCGCGAACAGGCCCATGCCCGCAACCAACCAGCTCCAGACGATGATGCCCTCAGCGAAGAGGCGATAGCTGCCATGGAAGCCGCAGAAACCGGCATCTCTGTAGAGTCGCTGCTCAACGGGCATGAACGGCAGGAAAAGGAGTTGGTAAAAATATTACTGCGCTTCGGGGATAAGCCCTTCAGTGAAGAAGAAAACAGTACTGTAGCAGATTATGTGTTTCATCTGCCGTACGACTTTGAAGCACTGGCAGAAAGTGAGCTGGTAAAAAGAATTTTGAGAGAATATAAAGCGCTGTATGATGCGGGAAATTTGCAGGATAAGCGCTGGTTCCTGTATCATGAAGATCAGACTTTGTCCAAACAAATTGCCAATATCCTGGAAGATAAAGAAGCAGATTTGAGCATTAACTGGAAAGACCGCTTTGAGATTGATACCGTATATGGCGATAATGCCTACCTGAGAGATACCATCTCTACCACCAATTACCTGATACTACGCAAGATCAAAAAGCTGATCCACGAAAACCAGGAAGAGGCGAAAAAGGCCACTGAAATGGAGCAGATCATTGCCTGCCTGGAAATGCAGAAGCATTTGAATGCCCTGGAAAAAGAACTGACCAACGGTATGGGCACCGTTATTTTCAAATAGCCGTCAACGTTAGCAGTCCTATATTCTTTCCCATACCTGGAAAGAGAAGGGGTATTGATTCTTCTCATCTTCCTCGTGGCGTTCATCACTTACCAGTTCAAATTCGCCACCATCGATTTGCGGGAAGAAAGCATCGCCAGGTACCACTGCATATACGCGGGTGAGGTAAATGCGATCTATTTTGGCCCAGGCTTGTTCGAAGATTTGTGAACCGCCGGTGATAAACAATTCGTCGCCTCCGAAAGAGCGGGCTTTTTCGATGCCCTCTTCAATAGAGCTAACGATATATGCTCCCTCCGGGTGATAATCAGCCTGCCGGGTAATGACAATATTAGGGCGGCCCGGGAGGGGCTTGCCGAGCGAGTCGAAAGTTTTGCGTCCCATTACAATGGGTTTGCCCAATGTAGTGGCCTTAAAATATTTAAGATCAGTAGGCAGGCGCCAGGGCAGCATGTTATTGATACCAATGACGTTATTTTCTGACGCTGCTACGATGATAGAAATGCGCATATATGCAAAGGTTATATAGCTACCGGAGCTTTAATAGCGGGGTGAAACTGGTAGTCCTGTAGTTCGAAATCTTCGAAGGTAAAAGAAAAGATGTCTTTTACTTCCGGGTTGATTTTCATGACCGGCAGTGGGAATGGCTGCCTGCTCAGCTGCAGTTGCGCCTGTTCCATATGGTTGCTATACAGGTGTACATCGCCAAAGGTGTGTATAAAGTCGCCGGCATCCAGGTCGCATACCTGCGCCATCATCATGGTCAGCAGCGCGTAGGAAGCAATATTGAATGGTACGCCCAGGAATACGTCGGCGCTGCGCTGATAAAGTTGGCAGCTTAGTTTTCCGCGGGTCTCCCCTTTTTCTTTATCTGCCGGGGTTACATAAAACTGGAACAGGCAATGGCAGGGGCTGAGTGCCATTTCAGACAGCTCTCCTACGTTCCAGGCGTTGACGATAATACGGCGGGAGTCGGGGTTGTTTTTGATAGTGTTGACCGCTTCTGTGATCTGGTCAATCACCTTCCCGCTGCGGGTTTCCCAGCTACGCCATTGTTTACCGTAAACAGGGCCCAGGTTGCCATTTTTATCAGCCCATTCGTCCCAGATACTTACGCCATGCTCTTTTAGCCAGGCAATATTGGTATCGCCTCTTAAAAACCAGAGCAGTTCGTATATAATTGATTTAAGATGTAATTTCTTGGTAGTTACTAATGGAAAGCCTTCCTGTAAATTGAAACGCATCTGGTAGCCAAAGCAACTCGTAGTGCCGGTTCCGGTACGGTCCGTTTTCACTGCGCCGTCACGGATAATATGTTGTAATAATGATAAATACTGATCCATAAGGCTGCAATTTACAAAGTTTACGGATGAAAAATATAATGTATTCCAGTCAAAGAAAAAAACGGTAGATACGTATAAATCACGTAAATTTTGTTCACTGCTTAGTATTCGACTTACCGAGACTGGCTTAATGAGAAGGCTTGCAGGAAGTATGTGCGGAAAACCTCAATGACCATGACCACTTCACTGCATAACCAAGGCAACAAAATCAGCTATAATTAGCAACCAAAATCAGGAATTACTATTTACTTCATTATTAAATCTGCTATCAGCTCTATGATAAGATAACCTATTTCATCACATCATCATTTTATAAACCAAACAAGCTATGCTTCTACCAAAATCAGGCTTGCTGGTACTGCTATGTCTTTGCAGTACCCTGGCATTATTTGCCCAACAAAATATCACCGGAAAAACAAGGGATGCCGTTAGTGGCAGACCTATTCCCGGTGTAACCGTGCGGGTACCCAATACTAATAAAGGCACCATTTCGGACGCCAGCGGTAATTATACGTTGGTGGTACCAGCCGGCACAACCAGCTTACTGGTCAGCTATACTGGCTATAAAAGCCAAACCATCCCGATCAAAGCTGATCAATCTGTAGTTAATATTTCCATGGAGGAAGACTTTGCACGTCTCGAAGAAATTGTAGTAACCGGTTTGGCTACCAATGTAAAGCGCGCCAACCTGGCGAATGCGGTAGCTACTATTTCCGGTAAAGAATTAACTGGCGTGGCGCCTGCACAAACCTTCGATGCTGCACTGAGTGGTAAAATACCCGGCGCATTGATCACCGCCAACTCGGGCGCTCCCGGTGGCGGTATCTCTGTAAAAATGCGTGGTATTACTTCCGTATTCGGTAATTCACAGCCACTGTATGTGGTAGACGGCGTTTTCTTCAGCAGCGCCAGTATTCCTGCGGGCCTCAACGATGTAACCGCTGCGGCCACCGCTGGTAATCCGAATAACCAGGATAACCCCTCCAGCCGTATCGCTGACCTCAACCCTGAAGATATCGAAAACATAGAGATCCTGAAAGGCGCCTCTGCTTCCGCCTTGTATGGCGCAAAAGCAGCTGCCGGCGTAGTTATCATCACTACAAAAAAGGGTAAGTCAGGGAAAACTAAAATCAGTATAAACCAGGAAACAGGTTTCGTGAAAGAACGGCATCTGCTGGGGGTACGCACCTTTACGCCCGAAACAGCTGCAGACCTGGCAGGTACTGCCGACAACCCAGATCCTGCTGTACAGGCCAAACGCGCGGCATTAAAAGCGCAGTTTAACGATGCAAAAAGCGCAGGAAAAATTTATGATTATGAAAGAGAAATGTACGGACAAACCGGACTTTTGCTGAACACGAATGTATCAGTGAGTGGCGGTGGAGATAAAACCACCTTTTACCTTTCCGGCAACCGCCGGCAGGAACAAGGCATTATCAAAGGCACCGGGTATTTCAACAATTCCCTGCGCCTGAATGTAGATCATAAGATAAACGATCGTATATCCCTCGGCGTTACCACCAATTATATTGGTTCTTCCTCCGACAGAGGGCTTACCAACAATGATAATAACGGTGTTACTTTTGGTGTGGCACTTTCTTCCACGCCAGATTTCATAGACCTGCACCCCAATGCGCTCGGTGAATATCCCCGTAACCCCTTTGCAGCTTCCAATCCGTTGGAAACAAGGGACAGGATCATCAACAACGAGCTGACCAATCGCTTTGTGGGTGGCGCCAATATTGAAATCAAATTCCAACAAAGTGCGCATTCCACTACCAAATTTGTGGGTCGTGGCGGTCTGGATTATTTCAATTTCAAAACCGCGGCCCTGTTTCCCCGTGATCTGCAATTTGAAGAAAATGGTTTGCTGGGACAATCTATACAGGGAAACACCAACAGCTCCAATACTAACTGGGGTGGATTTTTTGTGAATACATTTATTCCCAATGAAAACATCAGTTTAACCAGCAGTGCCGGTGCTACACTGGAAACCGGTTTCATGGATAATATTGTTACATCCGCCAGCAACCTGGTATCCGGACAAAGCAACCTGGACGCGAGTGGTAACACCACTACCCGGCAGTTCCGCCAGAAATACCGCGATAATGGTTTCTTTGTACAGGAAGAATTGACGTTGATTGATGCGTTTACCATTAGTGGGGGTGTGCGTTTCGACAGGTCTACCAACAATGGCGACTATAAGAAATACTACGTCTTCCCTAAAGGAGCGGTGTCATGGAATCTTACTAAAATGAAATTCTGGAAAGTAGATGCTATCGATAACCTGAAAGTGCGGGCTGCGTATGGTCAATCAGGTAACGTACCTCCTTACGGCAGTAAATTTACCGCCATGTTGGGAAGCAATATCGGCGGCCTTCCGGGCGTACTGGTAGATAACTTACAGGGAAATGCCCAGATCAAACCGGAAAGGCAGGCTGAATTTGAAACCGGTCTGGATATCAGTGTGCTGAAAGGTCGTATCAGCCTGGAAGCCACCTACTACGACAAAACCATTACTGATGTATTGCTGCGTCACAACCTTCCCGGTTCTACCGGTTTTGCCACCGAGTGGAAAAACAGTGGCGACCTGAAAAACCAGGGTATAGAACTGGGACTTACCGTGATACCGGTGAATACGCCTAATTTCAAGTGGACCAGTAACCTTAACTGGTGGCGTAACCGGTCGAAGGTAACACGACTGATTATACCTCCTTTTGCGATAGGTGCATTTGGTAACTCACTGGGTACTTTCTACCTGGAACAGGGCAAACCTGCCACGCAGATCAAAGGTAACGTAGGAGGTCAATTGAAACTGCTTGGCGACGCAGAGCCTAAATTCCAGGCGAGTTTCTTCAATGAGCTCACCATCTTTAAAAACTTCTCCCTGCGTTTCCTGATTCACTGGAAAAAAGGCGGAGATAATATTAATCTCACTGAGCTGCTGACCGACCTGGGCTCCACTACCGTTGACTACGACGATGTTATCAACGGTATGAAGGCAGGCCTTTACCGCCAGAATGCAGGCGACGCCTCCATTTATGTACAGGATGCTTCGTACGTGCGTATCCGTGAGATAGGCCTTTACTATAGTATTCCGCTAAAAAATACAGAGAAGATCAAATCGATTCGCGTAGGTATTTCCGCGAACAACTTCTTTACCTGGACGAGATACAAAGGATATGATCCCGAAGTATCCAATTTTGGAAGCAACACAATTACCACCTCTCAAAGCCGTGGTAGTAATGGGTTATCAACAGGTGTAGACGTAACGCCGTACCCTGCTTCCAAGAGAGCCAGCTTCCATGTTGGTATAGATTTCTGATCATTATCTGTCTGTTAAAATCATTGTATATGAAAAAACATATTTCCATTATTTCGATATTCTTTTTTCTGCTGGGCTTTGCGGCTTGTCAGAAGGGAGAGATCAACAGCTTAAATACACCGGTGGTAGCGGGAATTACGGCCGACCCTTCCAAAAGTGATTTGTTTAACCTGGTTACCGGAGCCGAATCCGGTATGCGTTTTAACATGGCTGTATACCTGGATGGGTTGGGTGTTATTGGCCGGGAAATCTATCGTTTCTCGGGTGCAGAACCGCGTTATACGACCGACTTGCTCGGTGCCGGAACAAAGGTGCTGGACAATAATACCTTTTATCTCACTAATCCCTGGAACTCCCGTTACCAGGTAATGCGGCAGTGCTTTATTCTGCTGGATGCCGTTAAGAATACCAGAAGTGCCGTGGCAACAGATGCCCAAAAGAAGGCCTTTACCGGTTTTGCCAAAACCATTATCGGCTATCAGCTTTTGTTGAATATTAACATGACGGACTCCAATGGCGCCCGCATACCGCAACCCAACGGCTCGCCGATAGGTCCGATTATCACCGATCCCGGAGCAGTGATGGATGCGGCGCTGAAATTCCTGGATGATGGTAAAGCAGATCTGACAGGCGCCGAAGTCATATTCCCCCTATCCGGTTTTGGTAACTACAGTAATGCTGCCGGGCTGTTAAAGTTCAACCGGGCCATCGCTGCAAGGATTTATACTTATCGCAAAAACTGGACGGCCGCACTGACAGCATTGAACGAATCCTTCCTCAACCTGAACGGCCCCTTAAATGACGGCGTATATCATACTTTTTCCACCAATGGAGGCGATATCGCCAATACATTGTTCCTGCCACCAAATGGTAACGGGGAAGTAAGAGTAGCTCATCCTGCCTTTGTTACCGATGCTTTACCAAACGATGACCGGTTATCCACCAAAACGGCGTTGCGTAATTCATCTGCCAGCCAGAGCGGATTAACCGGCAACCGCGATGTGATTATCTGGAGTTCCCTGAACGCTCCCGTTAGTATTATCCGTAACGAGGAGCTGATCTTAATTTATGCAGAAGCCAAGATCCAGACAGGCAGTTTCCCTGATGCCATTGTAGCGTTGAACAGGATACGGGTATCCCATAACCTGACTCCCTATGCAGGTGCAGTCACCTTCAATGCGTTGATTAATGAACTGCTGTACAACCGGCGTTACTCCCTTTTCATGGAAGGGCACCGTTGGATTGATATGAGAAGATATGGCCGGTTAAGCCAGCTTCCTATTGACCGTCCCGGCGATGACGTATGGGCCAGGTATCCGTTGCCACAGAATGAAAGTAACCAGTGATGAGATAGCTACACAGGAGTTATAAAATAACAAAGCCGCAAAGCTGGTATAGATACCACTTGCGGCTTTGTTGTTTTATAGTTCTACAGGCGCAGCTTAATTCAGTCCCCTCCGCTTCATTTCTTTCCTGATCAATCCCAGTTCACGGCCCATTTGTCCGGCGATGGAAGTGTTTTCCTGGGCCCTGCGGAGCAGGTAAGGCATTACCTCTTTTACCGGGCCATAGGGCAGGTATTTGCTGACGTTATAGCCGGCGTGCGCCAGGTTGAAAGTGATATTATCGCTCATCCCCAGCAGCTGTGAAAAGCTTACATGGGAATGATTATGAGATATTCCTTTCTGATCGAGCATACGTGCCGCCAGCATGCAGCTGTTTTCGTTGTGGGTACCGATGAATACGGCCAGTTTATCGATGTTATCGATACAAAATTTCACGGCAGCATCGTAGTCCTTATCAGTAGCAGCTTTGCTGGGTTGGATGGGGGTGGGATAATTGTTTTCCGCAGCCCGTTTATTTTCTTTTTCCATGTAGGCGCCCCGTACCAGTTTGGCGCCCAACAGGTAACCCTTTTCCTGGGCTTTTGCCAGCGATACCTGCAGGAAAGCATAGCGGTCGTGGCAATACATTTGGAAAGTATTGTATATAATTACTTTGTTCTTGTTAAATAAGGCCATCATTTCATCGGTAAGTTCATCTACCGGCCCCTGGATCCAGGACTCTTCTGCATCTATAAGGATGGCTACATTATGTTTGGCGCCGGCTTCTGCGATGGCGCGTACACGGCCGCGAACGCGGGCATATTCTTCCTGTTCTGCGGTGGTTAATGTTTCCTTGCGGTGTACTTTCTCCAACAGCTCAAACCTGGCAAAACCGGTTACTTTGATTGCGATAAAAGGAATATCCGGCCTGGTAGCAGCATATTGAATGGCACGGATAAATTCGGGTACGGCAGCATCATAACTATCTTCCCCCTCCATTGCTTCTACGCCGTAGTCCAGCACTACGCCAACGTGGTAGTTGCCCAGCTGCAGAGCTGTTGTGGCCGCTTCCTCGAGGCTTTCCCCTCCACAAAATTGTGAAAAGATGGTGTTTTTGATGATCCCTTGAATGGGTAACCTTAGTTTAAAGGCGATGGGAGTCATCACGGAGCCGAATTTTACCAACCAGGGTTTCCCGATATTACTAAAGAGAAAGTTGGCTTTTTTCAGTGCGTGGTCGGTCTTTGCCTCAAATGCAATAGCCGTATTATCAAAAGATAAAGATAGCTGCTTTTCCATGGGCCGCAAAGTTAGGGTGCGTATAGCTTCCAGCCAAAAATCATTATAATATCAGCATATCTTTTTAACAGCGTTATCAGATATTGTCTATTGCTTCTCAGAAATTGTTTAAGCATACCTTTTTGCCGCTGTTTATTTTATTAATTTTAGGCCTTTTCTCTTACATACAAAATTCCCGGAATATGCTATTTAAATCTGATACTATCTCCTGTACGCCGTCCTGGAAACCTATGCTTGTCGTGTTGCTCACGGGGGGAATAGCATTCAGCAGCTGTAAACCGGCCGAGCCGGCCCATAACAACGCTACCCTGCAAACACCGGGTATTAAATACACTACGCATAAGGGCGTTACCGGTCAGCGCACCGTTGTAACACTGCCCGACAGTTCGCAGGTGATCCTGAACGCCGCATCGGTACTGGATGTACCGGAAAACTACGGGCAGGGTAACCGGTCGGTGATACTGGATGGCGATGCTTTCTTTAACGTAACACCTTCCAGCGATACCTTTACCGTTACCAGTGATAAGTTGAGAGCTACCGTACTGGGCACCGCTTTTAAAATGCGCTCTTTTGCCAGTCAACATGGCGCTACCGTATACCTGCTTCATGGAAAAATAAGGGTAAGCAAATCTTACCACTCTCCTACCGACAATCAACCGGAAGTACTGGAGCGCGGACAAATGATCCTGGCCAATAACGAAATAGACCTGATGGAAAAGGAAACCTATCATCCGGAGGAACTGGAAACCTGGTTATCGGATACGCTGACCATCAGCAACGCCAATCCCATGGCTATTTCGAGGGTACTGGAAGATTGGTTTGGGGTAGAAGTGGAAATGAAGGGAGATGCCTCTAAAGCGCCGGTGATCACCGATGCCCGCTTTTTTCATGCTACGCTTGAAGAGGTGTTACGCAACCTGGGTGAACAACAGCACTTCAAATATAAGATCAGTAACAACAAGGCTACCATTACCTTCTAAAAGAAAGAGGCGCTGTTGGTAACAGCGCCGCTCTTTTTATATCGTTGCTCCTACTTTCAAGAGCAGCTCTTTCGTTTTCCGGATACCTTCTTCTTCTGTTAATTTCTCGCCTTCATACTCAATGCCTATAAAGCCGGTAAATCCTGCATTTTTCACAATAGGCAAGATGCGTTTATAGTCGATCGTCGTTTCGTTGCCTGCTGCATCGAAGTCGTAGGTTTTAGCGCTTACCCCTTTTGCAAAAGGAATCAGTTCCTGTACTCCCTGGTAACGGTCGTATTCTTCCAGGCAGGTGGTTTTAGCCCAGGCTTCGGGGGTATTGTTTTCAGGTTTACTTCTCTTGATACAGAAATTACCCAGATCGGGCAGCGTGCCGCAGTTGGGCATATTTACGGTTTTCATGATGCCGCTCAGCCATTTACCATTCGAAGAGTTACCGCCATGGTTTTCCACAATTACGTTGATATCGTGTTCTTTTCCGAAAGTGGCCAGTTTAGCGAGTGATTCCGCCGCTCTTTTGGCTACTTCCGCCGGATCGCCTTCCCCGGCTGCATTTACCCGGATAGCGTGGCAACCCAGGAATTTGGCGGCTTCCACCCATTTGTAGTGATTTTCCACGGCCTGTAATCTTTTCTTTACATCTTCATCGCCCATCTCTCCTTCTCCATCGCACATAATGAGCACACTGCGTACGCCGAGGTCGTCGGCTCGCTTTTTCATTTCGGTGAGGTAGGCCTGGTCTTTGGCTTTGTCTTTGAAAAATTGGTTTACATATTCAATGCCCTGGATACCGAATTCATTTTTTGCGCGGGAAGCAAAATCGAGGTGGTTCATCTTTCCGGCAAACAATGCTTTATGGAATGACCATTCTGCCAGGGAAATTTTGAAGAATAATTCTTTGGCGGCAGCGGTAGCATCATCGCCCCTGGCGGCGGTGCTGTCTTTATCTTTTTTGTCAGTGGATTTTCCTTCATTGCAGGCTGCCAGTACAGCGGGTAACATGCCCAGCCCCATGGTGTATAACCCCATTTGACGCAGGAATTCCCGACGGTTGTTTAGATTACGCATATACGTGGGTTTTAAAATTAACAGAACTAAAATATTGTTTTACGGGAGGGAAAACAAGTTTAAACAAATAAATTTTAAGGATCCCTACTTAAAAGGTATCCGGGCAGGAAGATCATAAGTGGCCGCCATGCTGGCAGCTGCGGCCTGTAAGGCCTCGTTATAGGCGGCGGGCACGGAGCTGTGCTGCGCAAACAACTGCTGGTACCAGGTTTTGTAGGAAGGATAGTACTGTGCAATAGCTTGAAGCATCAGCGGCTTGCTGTCGGCCTCCTTCTCTCCCCATAGGCTGAGGGAGGCAGGAAATACATACCGGGCGCCATGGTCTTTAAAGGCAGCGTACATGCGTGACAGTTGCTCGGGCCGGTCGGTAATAAACGGTAACAGCGGCATGAGGCTTACCCCCGTCATAAAACCGGTGTTGGCACATACCTGCAGGGCCTGTAGCCGTTCTTCCGGGGCGGGAGCTCCCGGCTCAAATTGTTTACCCATTACCGGGTCGATGGTACTGAAAGAGAAAGTAATGAACGCCTTATGAGCGTATGATTGCATTTCAGGGGGTAAAACGGCGTTTTCGTTGATGCGGTGGAGTAGGTCAAGGTCGCGTACTACGAGGGGCGATTTGGTGATGATATGTACCGGGAACCGGTATTCCAGCAGCAACTCCAGGATCTGCCTGGTCAGCATTTCTTTTTCCTCTATGGGCAGGTAAGGATCGGTAGCGGACGACAGTACTACAATGCCCTGTTGGTGTTTAGCTGCCCTGGCAGCCAGTTGCCGGCGAAGGATTGGGATCGCATTTTCCTTCACCGACAATTTTTCTGCCATGTTGATGCCGTATTTGCTACCGCGGATATAACAGTACAGGCAGTTGAAGGCACAACCGCTGTAGGGATTGATGGTATAATCATCCAGGAACCAGGGATCCCGTTTCTTTGTTTTGTTCAGTAGTGACGTTACAGTAATATACCTGGGCATATTGGCAGTTCTGTTACCTAAAGGTCGTAAAAAAGCAGGCCATCTTCACGTGTAAGATGGCCTGCTTTTTTATCTTTAAGCCCATTGCTACTCTTTCAGCAACGGATTATTCGCTAACGCCTCCAATGGAATCTGGATGGTATAGCGGGGATCACCTGCTTTCAGGGTATATATTTTCCCCTTTAGTTTGTGTACCAGCTCCGGCTGGGAAGTTCTGCGCAGGTCGAACCAGCGATGCCCCTCAAAAGCCAGTTCACGGGCCCTTTCATCGTATATTTCGTTGAGCAGGTCTTTGCCCGTTAAGGCAGCTATACGTGCTTGTTCTGTAGCGAAGAATGCCGGCGTGAGGCGATGTTGTTTCAATTGGTTCAGGTAAGTGCGGGCCACGTCTGGCTGATTTAGTTGGGCCGCTGCTTCTGCGGCAGTGAGATAGATTTCTCCTACGCGGAAAGACTGGCGATAGCTATTATTATCACTGATCTTCTTAATAATGTTATTTCCTTTACTATCTTTTCCATAGTATAGCTGCAGGCGCAAATCGCCGGTAGCATTGTACAGGGAAAACAGTTTATCAGAAACAATCATAGCCCGGGAGGTACCGGTATTATAAATCAGTTCCCGGGCCTGTATGGTTTCAATCGCATTATACAGGGTAGGCAACACCGTACTGGTATTAAAATCAATCAGGGTATTTTTCTGGCCCATCACCGCTTTAGCCGCTGTCAGTGCCTTCTCCCACTGGTGGGTATACAGGTACACACGGGCTGCCATAGCTTGTCCGACTACCTTGCTGAATTTATACGATTGCGCTGTGGGATAATTATCTACATTCATCAGCGACATCCCTTTGTCCAGATCAGCAAATACCTGGTTGTACACTTCTTTCACGGTATTCCTGCGGGATACCTTTTCCACATCTACTGCCGTCACCACCGGTACAGCTTTATCGGTAGCAGCCGTTGCTTCATTGTACGCATTCCCATAAAGGTTTACCAGGTTGAAATGTACGTAGGCCCGCATCAGGTAGGCTTCACCTATCAACTGGTCTTTTTCTTCATCTGTTCCACCAGTAGCGGCAGGAACGGCCGCTATGATATGATTGGCGTAGAAAATCTGCTGGTATTTTGATCTCCAATTGTAGGTATTGCCCGTTGAAGAACCGTTTTCATCCCAGGTGAAGCTATTAAAGACCTGGTTCACATCTCCACTGCTGGATTCATTTACCCGGATCTCATCTCCGCGATAAGCAGCCAGTCCTTTGTCCTGGTCTGACAGCGCATAACCGGCATCCAGTTCTTTACGGAAATCTTCTACGGTGGTAGGAATAACCTTTCCTACCGGCACAATATCCAGGTATTTTTTGCAGGAGGGTAATATGGCCATCGCTACTACTACCCCCGTGGTATATATGATTTTACGCATGTTGTTATCAAATTTTAGAAAGTGGCGTTAAGACCGATGGTGAATGTTTTAGGAACAGGCTGTGCATACATATTACCCATTGTTTCGGGGTCAAGATATCCATCATAGTTTTTAGCAAACACAAATGGATTGCGGGCCTCCGCTGTTATCTTTAAGCCTTTCATCCGGATCCTGTTTCCAATTTCATCCGGCAAACGGTAACCCAATGTAATGTTGCGCACTCTTACATAGCCGCCATCTCTTACCCACAATCCAAGGCTGTTATATTGATATGTCTTATCTGCCAACCAATTGCCAAGTAGCTTCAATTCTTCCGGTGTGGTGGCATCGTTGCCAAACAGGGCAGGATATTTACCATGAGGATTAGCCGGCGTCCAGCGATCCAGGATAGCCGTACTGGTATTGGTACCACGGTTATACACAAACGGACTATAAGGCGGCTGTATCTGCACTTTTTGTCCGAGGTTAAACATCAAACCAATAGACAGGTCAAATTGCTTATAGGTAAAGTTATTATTGAAACCACCTGTATACAGGGGATCGCTGGTTCCCATATTGGTGAACAGGTTACGTTGCTGTTCGTTGGTGAGGTTGCTATAGGGGAACAATCCTCCCAGGTCAGGATCACCCGCAAAATCGTCCTGCAGCTGCAGCAGCTCCGATAAGGATGTTGTCTTTCCCTGGTAATTCACCATGATCATACCATGCTCATTGATACCCGCATAAGGCAGCCCCCAGATCGTTCCAATGGCCGCGCCTTCCCGGGAAGGGAAGTAAGCGTTATCCGGCAGGGTTTCCCGCAGTACAGTATTTTTGTTATAGGAGAAGTTGAAATCAGTACTCCAACGGAAATCTTTGCGGGTAATGTTACGGGTACTGATACTTACTTCCACCCCTTTATTCTCAATTTCGGCCCAGTTTACATTCAGTGTCTGGAAACCGGTTTCCAGTGGTAAGGCTAAGGCATTGATCAGATCTTTACCATGACGCTGGTAGTAGTCGACCGTTACATTCACCCTGTTTTTCAACACGGCAAAATCAACTCCGATATTTTTATTGATCGTCTTTTCCCATCTGAGCTTGGCATTGGGAGGGGTACCTACTTTAATCGTCTGTATAGGATTACCCGGCAGGATGGCTACATTTTCATAAGTACCTATTACGAAAGGAGACGTGCTTTTGTCCACATTACCCTGTAAACCATAAGAAGCCCTTACATTCAACATATCCAGGAAGCGTACGTTTTTCATAAACGGCTCTTCCATTACCCGCCACAATCCGCTCACCGACCATAACGGCAGGTATTTGTATTTAGGATCTACCCCAAATAAATCAGAGCCATCAAAACGGATGCTGGCGCCCAGGGTGTAGCGGTTATTCAACGTATAGCTACCCGTACCAAAGAAAGAAACAAAGGCATTCTCGGTATAAGTGTTCCTGTCTTTATACAGCGAATGTATTTCATTATCATTCGCATACTTTGGTGGCTGTGTAGTTAATGTTTTTGGATCATATCCATAGCCCACTTTGGTAATGCCCTTGTCTTTAATTCTTCTCAGCTCGTTGCCTGCCATGAAATTGAAATCATGTTTTTTGTTCAGGTTAAAACTGTATTCAGCCAGTGTTTTCAGCGTATACTGCTGCATGTTCTGCTGACCGTTGCTGATCATACCTCCTTTAGGCAGGTAAGTTACTCTTTCATTGGTAACCGGATCGCGACGGGTTTTCTGATCTGCCAGCTGCCGGATATAGTAAGTATTTTCCAATGCAATCTGTTCTGAACTGGTATTCTCTGACTGTATACCCAATTGTGAGCTGATATGCAGGCGGGGAATGATTTCGTAATCCAGTTTAAAATTGGTGTTTACAGCTTGCGTTTTGATGCTATTGCTGGTATTTGCTCTTTCTTCCAACACATTGAAATCCAGTATGCCCACATCGCCTACCACGTTGCGGTCATATACATATTTCCCGTTTTCATCCTCCGCCCGTGTGTAAGGATTCGCTACCCTGGCATAACTCGTAGGATTGGTATTGCCGGAACTATTCGTCAGGTAGGAAGACTGGGTACGCTGATTGGCAAAAATACCCGCAGAAAACTTCAGTTTATCTGACAGGTCGTAGTCTGTTTTCAGGGTGATGTTATACCGTTGTGCACCGGTACCAATGGTAGCACCTTTTTCATCGTAATAACCACCACTGAAATAGTAGGCCGACTTATCACCGCCACCGGATACACTTACGCTGTGTTCCTGTGTAAACGCGCTGCGGAACAGCAGGTCATTCCAGTTGGTATTAATACCACGGAGGGCATTTATTTCATTCCGCGCATTTGCATCAATACCTTCGAACCCTTTAGCCGACAAGTCTTCCGGCGTAACGCCGTATTTGCTGAGGATGCGGGATACTTCTCCATTATCCGGCAGGTATTTAAAGTCGGAAGTAAAGAGATCCAGTTCCAGGTTTACCTTCTGATGGCTATTCATCAGGTTCAGACGGCCCAGGTCTGGTTTTTTGGTGACGGTGAAATTGTTGCGGTAGCTCACCGTCATGTGCTCACCTTTACGACCATTTTTGGTAGTGATTACGATCACGCCATTTGCGGCGCGGGCACCATAGATAGCGGTGGCCGCTGCATCTTTCAATACGGTAATACTTTCAATATCTGCAGGACTGTAGCCGGCTATGGACGAAGTATACAGCTGATCAATGGCTTTGGCGTCTTCCAGTTTGGGCAGGTTGGTACCTTCTACCGGAAGTCCATCTATTACCCACAACGGGTCTTGTGTACCCTGCAGGGAAGAAGTACCACGGATACGGATTTTGGCCGCCTGACCGGGAGCGCCCGAAAGCGTGGTATTGGCCACACCAGACAATTGTCCCTGGAGCATTTGTTCTACACTCATTACTCCACCCATTTCAATTTTATCCATGCTGACCTTATCTGTAGCACCGGTAGACTTGTTTTTACGGATGGTTTGATAACCGGTAAATACAAATTCACTCAGGTTTTTGGAGGAAGAACCCAGGGCAATTTGATAATGATTGCTGGCCGTGATAGTGACCAGTTTAGTTTCATATCCCATGTAATTGACCGTGAGTTGTTTCACTTTCAGTGAATCTGATAACTGCAGGGTAAACTCTCCTTTTTCGTTGGTGATAGCGCCGATACTGATATTTTCAATAATATTATCCGTACCGGTGGTAGTGCCGATTGTTTTGTTGCCGGCATAGATGGAAACGCCTGGCAACGCTTCTCCGCTCGTGGCATCCACCACTTTACCCTTAATGGTACGGGGGCTGTTCTGCGCCTGTATGCCCCGTGGGAAGAGGCAAACCGCCAGTAACAGGCAGCACACTTTTACTAAGATGTTTCTTTTTCTCATGTAAACAGATAATAGATTATTTATTATTTAAAGCCTGGTTGATCCGTATAATTAAGTCGTTGTAATGATCTGCGGTAGCTCTGTCTGCATTATGCTTTTTGCTATTCAGCAGTTGAAGTAAACGGGTCAGTTCTCCCCGTTTAGCACTTACGGCATCGGATACACGATTTACTGCGAAGTACATCATATTGCGGGAAGCGCGATCTTCCCCGGCAGGCGTTTGCAGGTTGAAAGAGCAGAATTGCTGTGCGATGGCGGGTGTTGGTGCTGGTTGTATCTTCTTCACATCGCTACGTACCACCGATTTATCAATGCTGATGATCAGCGCATCTACAAAGCCTTTCTGGCTGTTGCGCTCATAAATATCCAGTGATTGACTGCGCAGCGTTTTAGCAAAAATGCCCTGGTGCATATCGCTCATCAGGTCTGTTACGGTATAAGCAGCCTTTCCGTTGGCAGCTTCATTTTCCAGCATACGGGATAAGCGCTCATCACGGAGCAGGTCGTAGTACAGGTAAGATTGCAGGCTCTTAGCGTATACCAATGCGCCATATTCGATATTGCCGATAGGGCTTTCCTTAATAGGGTAGCTCTTGGTATAAATATCATTTTTAAACAGCCAGTCGGGGGTATTGAATACTTCCCCGATGAGGTAATGTACCGCTGCCTGTTGCTTTTTCTTTTCCACGTGCCGGTAGCTATCCTGTTTTTGCCCATATACAGTAGGTGTTATATAGATGCCACCCACATTGGCCAGCACGTGATAAGCGTATTGATTCCACTGGCCTATAGCGCTATTGAGCATTTTACCGGCTTCGTCGTAGTTGTCGCCTTCTTCTTTCGTCCAGGTTAATATTTGCGGTACGATGCGTTTGAGATTTTGCAAGCCGTATTGGCTGGCTTTTACGGCATCATTGCCGAGGTCTTCTATCTGGGAGCGGGGATCGATGGCATCGCGTACCTCCTGTTGCTCACCGAAGGCATACATGCGGTCATTTTCGTGTACCCGTAACTGTTTATTCAATTCCGGCAACTCTTCATGGGGCGTTTTGGCGCCAGTATAGCGGTATGCCCAGCCGATAGCGAATTTATCGTACACGCCTATTGCGGGCGTGATCTGTGTTACCTGGTCGCCAGGTTGCGCCACATAGTTAAAGCGGGCATAGTCCATGATGGAAGGTGCGGTACCGCCCATGCGGGAAGTAAAAGCCGGGGAGCGCAGGGAGTCTACATCAAATGCATAGGAGCTACCCATGTTATGCTGCAGGCCCAGGGTATGTCCTACTTCATGGCTGGATACAAAGCGGATGGCGTGTCCCATCAGCGAGTCGCTGAACTGGTTGCTGCGGGCGCGGGGATCGATGGCTCCCGTTTGGATGCGCACCCAGGAATGCAGGGTGCTCATCACATTGTGCCACCAGATGATATCGGCTTCCAGGATTTCACCAGAGCGGGGATCGAGTACAGAAGGTCCCATGGCATTCGCTTTGGCAGAAGCGGCGTAGGTTACGACGGAATAACGTACATCATCGCCATCAAAATCAGGATCATTTTCTGGTGCATCTTTGGCAATGATCGCATTCTTAAAGCCGGCGGCTTCGAAAGCCTGCTGCCAGTCTTCAATGCCTGCTTTAATGTAAGGACGCCATTTTGCAGGCGTACTGGGATCGATATAGTATACAATCGGTTTAGCCGGTACTACCAACTCTCCATTACGATAGCGCTGCAGATCTTCCGGTTTGGGCTCCAGGCGCCAGCGGGTAATCAGCTCCCGTTCTTCCAGCTTATGCTGTTCGTCGCTGAAATACCAGCGGGGTGTGGTAAACAGCCCTACCCTTCTGTCGGCGAAGCGCGGTGTCATTGGATGCTCGCTGAGCAATACCAGGTTGGTGGTGGTTTCTATGGAAACTTCCACACCAGTGATTTTAGCGGTCAGCTCTGATTTGGCTACAATATTTTCTTCAAACGCTTTGATGATACGAATACGGGAGAGGTCTTTTATGGGAGAGCTGCTCATGCCCAATTCATCAAATACGTTGTTGATACTGTTGTTGGAGCCATCAAATATTTTAGATACGTTGATCACCACTGCGGAAGTGTCACCGTTATATGCTTCTATTTTAAAATAATCGATGACGGAAGGGTTAAAGTTATCCGCCACAGATTGTGCAATAGCGTGATTGGCCGGTACTTCCAGGAAGGGGTGTTGTTTGCGCAGAAAGATTCTATTGAGCAAGGTATCTCTCTCAAAAGCAATCACCATGTTGGCATAGTTCATTCCTTTGTTGACACCGGCATCATTCAGTTGTTCAGGCACTTTAGACAGCTTATTGACCACGAGCAGTTGTCGTCCGAGCAATTTTAAAGGGATCTCAAAATAATAATCTGTCTTTACGCGATGGACTTTAAATAAGCCGTCTTTAGATACTGCGTCAGCAGTGATGACTTCTTTGTAAGGCTTCAAGCCTTTTGTGTCGGGCTTCTTTTTGGCAGTAGTGTCTGCTGTTACGGCAGGTGTTTTTTTTCCGAACAGCCAGCCACTTTTCTTCTTTTGTGCAGCAACATCTGTTGATAACAAACATTGCGCAGAGAGGGCTACACATGGGATTAACCATAACAGTTTCCTGTAACTTGCGTGCATAGATGGATTGTTATTTGATGTACATTAATTACATACCGGGCAAACAGCTACCAGTCCCATTGCTGGCATCAACTGTTCCCTGCAGCGGTGGGTATACGCATGGGAAGGTCAGGGGGCAATACCCCACAGTTAAGCCCAGCAAGGGCCGGGCTACAAAGGATGACGAATGATTGTGCTACGAAGAATGGGTGTAGTTACGCTGAAGTACAGACACAGGCCATCTTTTCAAAAGCAAAACAGGTTTCCGTGTTTAACATTTTTTTAACCACGAGGGTGCAAAGCTATTGAAAACTATTAAGAGAAAAATACGTAATAGTTTTTTTTTGTGATAAGTGAATAAGTAGTTATCTATAGAACTAACGCCCATCAAGACTTTACGTAAATAATAATTTTTAAAATCTGGATGAAAGGCAAAATAACGTGGCTTTAGCGCGATGTAGCATATCAGATCAGGGGGCCGACAGGAAAGTCATGATACCATTCAGCACCTTGGTATCGCGCATAATCCGGAAGTGTCCTTCACCGGTAATGCGGAGCGACTGGATAGCGGGGTATTGCTGCAGGTAGTCATCTATTTCCGTAGCCAGGGCCAGGGTATCGGTGGTATCGTAGCCCAGCCAGATCTTTTCTGCTTTGATGCCATTGATGTAGCGGTGCATATCCATATCGGAGAGGTCTTCCCGGAGGCGGGTACGAATCAGTTGCTGCAGTTTGGGCATCACCACCGGGTGAATGCGAAATAAGCGGAGCGCTTCATTGAAGAAAACCGGGGCGCTCAATGCCGTGCTTAGCAATACCAGGCGGGGTACGGCTACACTTTTACGGGACAGGGTCAGTGCTGCGTTGAGGGCGCCGAACGAATGGCCTATTACGGCGTAAAAAGGAGCTTCCTCCTGCATTACCTGTTCGAGCACATGCATCCATTGTACCAGGTTGGTGCGTTTTCCGCCGGAGAGCCCGTGTGCGGGCGCATCGTAGGATACTACCTGGTAGCCTTGCGCCAGCAAGGCAGTAATGAGCTGTTTGAAATGCAGCGGGCTACCTCCCCATCCGTGCAGTAATAAAATTTTAGGTCCTGTATTTCCCCAGCGATAAGTATTTACTTTCAGGGGGGTATTGTCGAAAGGATAGCTGCTTACCTGCAAGGACTGCATTACCGCCTGGTTGCGGAGCTCCACATGGGTGGGCCGTAGTTTGCCGGATGGCGGCGTGCAGTACAGCCGGTAAAATATCCGGGCAGTAGCGCCTGGAAAAGGGCGGCTCATGGCGGAAAGCACTTTTCCGGCCATGCGGAGCGACAAGGGTAAAACCTGGTGTTGCATTTTTAGACCGATTGGTTTATTTTTAGCAATAAAAAAAATCACAGCATGTGACGTTTCATTTCTTCCCGTAAAGCCTCTATTACCACCAGCATTTGTTTATTATGCCCCAACACCCCACTCACCAGTATAGCCCCTTCCAGCATGCTAAACATCCTGATGGCAAATTTCCTTTCGTCCCAGTCTTCGTTAAACTCGCCATGGTCCTTTCCATACTGCACCATCTTCGCGATGCGTGACTGGAAGTAAAGCACCAGCTCACTCACTTTCTTTTTCAGGCCGGGATTGGTATCATCGGCTTCCACGCCGAAATTGAGCATAGGGCAACCGCCCGATACGGTTTGTTCCATCGGAAAGCGTTCGTAGTGAGCAAACAGGGCTTCAAATTTCCCGGCAGAGGTGGTAGCTGTGGCGGTTACCTTTTTCAACCGCTGCTTCTCTTCTTCGACCATATAGTCAAATACCGCCATTACAATTTCCTCTTTGGAGGAAAAATTGCCATACACTCCCCCCTTGGCCAGTTTGGTGGCCTTCAGGATATCACTGATAGAAGTACCGGCAACCCCTTTCCTGTTGAAAATAGGCGCCGATTTTTCTATGATAAACTGCCTGGTGAGTTCCGCTTTTCCCATAGAGCAATAAAATTAGACCAATCGGTTTAATTTAACAAAAAAAATCTACAGGCTTAAGATACGCTCAATAGCCGGGGCATAAGCAGCCCCGATGGGAATGGGTACATTTTTGATATAGAGCGCGTTCCGGTCGGCCCGCTCTATTTTGTTGTTGGCTACAATATAAGAACGATGTACACGGGTAAAAGCATTGACGGGCAGCAGGTCTACGGCTTCCTGCATCGACAGGCGGGAAATCAGCTTACGGTCGCTGAGGATAAAATTGACGTAATTGCCGGCGCTTTCCAGGTAGAGGATGTCATCGAGGACAATACGGAATTGTTCATAACCGCTTTTCACGAAAATGTAATCCGGCTGCTCTTTTATTGCGGGCACCCCTGTTTGCTGTTTCAGCTGCAAGAGACTGTGTGCTTTATTGCAGGCTTTCATGAAACGTATCAGGGAAAAAGGTTTCAGCAGGTAGTCGATCGCATCCAGTTCAAAACTTTTTACCGCATGTTCGGAGTAGGCGGTGGTAAAAACGGTCATGGGCGGTGTGGGCAGGCTGGACAAAAAGTCCAGCCCTGAAATATCCGGCATCTTGATATCGAGAAACAGCAGGTCTATTTTTTCTTTACTCAAAAAGTCGATGGCATCAAATGCGTTGGTAAAAAAGCCTTTCATTTCCAGGAAAGGCACCATGGCAGCATGATTTTTAATAACAGCCAGCGCCACGGGTTCATCATCTATTGCAATAGCAGTCAGCTTCATATGGCTATTTTACGGGTAAGCAATATAGGGATTAACTGATCCGGCCCAGTAACAATTTTTTGGCTTGCTGCCAGAGTTGGTGATACTGGCGATTCTCGCGTTGCCGCCAGTCCCTCACCAGGGTTTCCGCTTCTTCTTTCCGGATGTCGCGGGTAGATTCGAAGAGATGATCCACCGTTTCTTTATCTGCCGCCAGGGCTGCTGCCTGGTAATGTTCCTGCAATGCTTTGCCGGTTTGCGTTTCCAGTTCGGCAGCGCTGACGCCATTGGCCGTAGCAGCTGCTATTTTTTCATCGTACTCTCCTTTTGGCATCAGTATTTTGCTGAGCAAAGGCATTACTTCTATCAGGGTAATAATGAATACAATGAGGCGATATCGTTGTTTTACCGGTGGATGTGTTTCTGTTAATTCCTGCAGCGCCTCTACCTGTGCCAGGAAACCATTGGTCAGGGTACCCAGGTACACCACTTCCTTGGTGCTGTCTACACTGTGCATGCGGGCTATCTGCGCCTGCAGCTGCTGTTGCTGTGGTTCCCAGGCGCGCTGCATGGTTTGCAGTTCTTCTTCTGATTTCAGGTACGCCGATTTTTTCACCCGGGCAATGTCCGACTCCCCTATCCTGCCGGAGCCGCCGGTGCCATCGGTTTCTTTGATATAACTATCCTTGTATATCTTCATTTCGGCTGCCTTCTGCGCCAGCTGCTGCTTTCCCTGGTCCAGCGATTGCTGCAGGGTGGCCATCTGACCGGCATTGAGCTTTACCAGTTGCGCCCGATAGGCGTCCAGCTTAGACTGTTTACTCAGTTCCAGCTGCGCATCAATGTCTTTCTTAAATAACATTAATACCACCGGTTGGGAAATGAACAAACCAATAGTAACGGCCAGGACTAAACGAAATATTACCGGCATCACTTTTATGTTGCCATTGGTACGCGACATGGCCGCAATCAGCGTACGATCGACCGACAAGATGGCGAAGCCAAAAAACAGGGCCAGTCCCACTACGATCATATCGTCGTTTACCACGGTGGAAAAGAAATATCCCCAGGCCAGGGTGGCAAACATCCAGGTAACGAGCACGGATATACCGATAATGCGGTACCGCTCTTTCTCTGTCCTGCAATCTTTTAATATTTCTGCATCAGCAGCGGCCAGCCACCATAAAAAACGGGTCATGCCATCGGGTGCTGCGGTCACTTCCTCTTCTCCTTTTTTCATCTCCTTATTATTTATTAACATCAATAGTCAGATGGACAAAAAATTCTGTAGCAGTGTGGCGGATACTCAACTCATGCCGGTGAGGATACAATAAGGCTAGTCTTTCTTTTACATTATTCAATCCTATGCCCATTCCTTCGCGTTCGGGATCATTTTCCGGCCGTGGATGCACACTGTTGTATACATCGAAAAATATTTGCTCTGCGGTGCAACTGAGAGAGATAACAATACGGGAGCGATGTCTTAAACTAATACCGTGTTTAAAGGCATTCTCGACGAACGGGATCAGTAGCATAGGCGCTATCTCATGCTGGCACTGACTTTCATCTATATTTACTTCGATCAGGATATCAGGAGAAGATAACACCCGCAGTCGCTGTAAAGCTATGTAATTCTGGAGATACGCCACCTCTTTATCCAGGGGTATTTTTTCCAAATGGTTATCATGTAGCATAAAACGCATCATATCGCCCAGTTTTTGTATGCCTTCGCTGGTACGGGCAGCCTCTTCCTGTAAAGCGGTGCCGTAGAGGGTGTTGAGCGCATTAAATAGAAAATGGGGGTTTATCTGGGAACGGAGGAAGTCGAGATTGGCGGCAGAATGCCCCAGCGCCTTCTTCAGCGTTACCACGGTAGCCACCTGCTGCTGCCGGGTTTTAAACAGCAACCAGCTGAGCGGCGCCACAATGGCAGTAGATACGAAAATACCGGTCCCCCCCAGGGCCACAAACCAACCGCCATTCCGGTGCCCGATAGCCCGGCAAATCAGCGCCATCAATACATTGCTGCCCAGGATGGTAAAAATGGCATCCCGCAGCATCAGCGCCCGGTTATTGGAGGCGGCATATTCAGGCAATACCTTATAACGCAGCACAAAAAACACCACGATAGACGTAGGACCGAAGAAGAATATCATTAACGCCGTGTCTCTCGAATCACTGAACGACAGGCAAAAAAGTACCACGATCAAACCACTGGCCCAGAGAATTTCTGTCATCATTTGCCGGAAAACAGGGTCTTTCACATAACGGGGGTAAAACAGGTCCAGCAACACTCTCCTCACATAATAATAAATCACATATAGCACGCCTGAAAAAATGGTGGTGATAAAAGCCGATTTGGCAAAGTGCGTATGCGCCCCCTGTACGGTATCATATACACCAAACAGGTATCCCCGGTAGTAGGAATCGGCCACCATCATCATCAGGAAATAAAATACTCCCAGCGGCAACAGCATCAACATGCCCTTTACCCATTTCTCCCGCTCAAAAAATTCCGGCACAATGATAAAATTCACCAGCAGAAACGCTGCGTATACCAGTACTACCCGCCCCATAGTGGGCAACAGGTAATGCAGGTAATAGTCAAATACCTGGTGATATTGCGCAAACTTATGCCCATAAATACTTTGCAGCTCAAATACGTTGTAAATGATACTGGGATACAACAGCGAAAACAGCAGTAACAGGAAGACCGCTGTTACGAAACCAAATTCGAATTTCTTAAATTGATTCATAAGGAGAAAGCATTATATCGCAATATTAGCCATTACACGGTAGCCGACGCCCTAAAATGGGATGAAAGTACCGGAATATGGGGTGAATGCGAAAAATTTGAAGGATAGGTGATAAGTGTCGCCCCAACAGTAATAGTTATAATAAATCGCCAATCTTTATTATTTTCATCGCCTCAACAGTATACATATGAATACCTCCAACAGGCGAAAATTTTTAGGAACCGCAGCCGCGCTGGCCGCCGGCACAGCCGCAGCTGCAGCAATCCCTTCTGCAAATATGGAAAAACGTTATCCGATTGTACATCATGTATTTTTCTGGCTGAAGAACCCGGACTCCAAAGAGGACCGCGATAAGCTGATTGCCGGTGTAAAAACATTATCAAAAATTGAAACCGTAAAGGAACTGCGTGTAGGCGTAGTAGCGAGTACGGAAAAGAGAGATGTGGTAGACAACAGCTGGGCAGTATCTGAGCTGATATTTTTCAGCGACCTGGCTGGCCAGGCAACCTACCAAACCCACCCCGTACACCTGGAGTTTGTGAAAAACTGCAGCCACCTGTGGGAAAAGGTGATTGTATATGATGCAGTAGAAGTATAATGCTACGCTATGGCAACAGAATACTGGATGAGTGGGCCGGTAGATAACATACCGGCATTACTCCAGCCTGTAGCACATGCATTGCTACAGGCCAACCTGGAAATTAATCGTCTTATGCAGGACTTCCCCGAAGAAAAATTGTGGGAAAAACCTGCCGGTCTTGCGGCTCCCGGCTTTCACCTGCAGCATGTAAGCGGTGTATTGGACCGCCTGTGTACCTACGCCCGGGCGGAAGCACTGAGCGAAGCACAACTGGCAGCGCTCAAAGCCGAGGGCACTCCCGGCGCCACCCTGCACAATTTGCTGGAACAATTTGATGCACAGGTACATAAAACGCTGCTGCAATTGTCGGCCACACCGGAAAATACCCTCACCGAATTCCGGGGCGTGGGCAGAAAGCAGCTTCCTTCCACCGTACTGGGCCTGCTGTTTCATGCGGCAGAACATACCATGCGGCATACCGGCCAGCTACTGGTGACGGTAAAAGTACTGTCGTAATCCTTTAAATTAGCGCCATGAAACGCTTACTCGTCCTTTCCCTGCTACTGGGTAGCTATACCGGTATGCAGGCACAGCAAACGCAGAAACCGCCGTTACATGGCAAAAACTGGATGGCCGTTACCGGGAAACCACTGGCCGCCACCGCCGGCGCCATGATCTTCCAACAACGCGGCAACGCAGTAGATGCCGCCTGCGCCATGCTGGCCGCTACCTGCACCATGTGGGATGTACTCAGCTGGGGCGGCGAAACCCAGGCATTGATCTACAATCCGAAAACAGGCAAAGTAATCGCTATCAACGCCCTGGGCGTAGCGCCTACCGGTGCCACCCCTGCTTTTTATAAAGGCAAAGGCTATGACTTTCCACCGGAATATGGCCCGCTGGCAGCCGTAACACCCGGCACCGTAGGTGGGCTCTGTTATATGCTGGCCGAATATGGCACCATGAGCCTGAAACAGGTACTGACGCCAGCCATGGAAATGGCCGCAGGCTATCCCATAGAGGCGCAAACAGCCAACAGCATAGAACGTGGCAAAAAATATATCAAAGAATGGCCTTATAGCAAAACCGTCTTCCTCACCCACCCCGGTGAAAAAAGAGAAGCTCCCGAAGCGGGAGAAATCTTTGTACAGAAAGATCTGCTGGCCACCCTCAATAAACTGGTAGCAGCCGAAGAAAATGCCCTTCGTCAGCATAAAAGCAGGAAAGAAGCCATCATGGCGGCGTATGACCGCTTCTATAAAGGAGATATCGCAGCAGAATTTGTAAGGGGCTGCCAGGAACAGGGTGGACTGATCACCCTGGAAGACCTGGCCAAATGGAGGCCTATAGAAGAAACGCCCCTGCACGTGAATTACAAGGGCATAGATGTGTATAAGCTGCAGGAATGGACCCAGGGACCTATGCTGTTGCAAAGTCTCAATATCCTCGAGAATTTCGATCTTAAAGCCATGGGATATAACAGCACCGAATATATCCACACGCTTTACCAGACCATGAACCTCGCCTTTGCCGATCGCGATTTTTATTATGGTGATCCGGCCTTCAATAAAAACCCTGCTATCCGGGGGTTGCTGAGTAAGGAGTACGCAAAAGCCAGGGCGCAACAGATTAACCGAACGCACAATGATGCCGGTACAGGTCCGGGCGATCCTTACCCTTACATCGGTAAAACCAATCCCTTCCTGCACTTCCTGCAGGAACGTACCCAACTCACTGATACCAGCAACGGGCGGCAACCGGGCGGTTTTGTGCCTAAACATGACGCCGCATGGCAACAAACTATCGCTGACCTGAGCCAGGTATACGCAGCCAACAAAGTAGACAGTGCCTATATGGACCGCCTGTGGCGCGGCACTACCAGCGTGGAGGCCGCCGATAAAGATGGATGGGTAGTATCTATTACGCCCAGCGGAGGATGGCTGCCCGCCTGCATTGCAGGGAAAACAGGCATTGGTATGAGTCAGCGTGCACAAAGCTTTGTGCTGGATTCCGCTGTATGTCCCTTTAATGTGATTGCCCCCGGCAAACGTCCACGGGTTACCCTTACCCCCTCACTGGCGTTGAAAGAAGGTAAGCCTTTCCTTTGTTTTGGTGTGCAGGGCGGCGATACGCAAGATCAAAACCTGTTACAGTTTTTCCTGAACGTAGTGGAATTTGGGATGACGGTGCAACAAGCCACCGAAGCGGCTAACTTCAATACCAACCAATTGTGGTTATCGCTGGGAGGCAGCACAATAAAAGACCGGGAGCCCCGCCCAGGAAGCATACTACTGAATAATAATACCAGCGAAAAAACGCGTAAGGCACTGGAACAGATGGGCTATCGCCTCAGCTTTGGAGAACGCACCAGTGGCCCTGTAAACGCTATTTACATAGATCGCGCGCATGGCAGCCTTTGGGGCGGCAGCAGTAACCATGGCGAAGATTATGGAATAGGATGGTGAAAGAGTTTCCCGCAAAGAAGCAAAGAAAAAAAGACGCAAAGCTTTATATCCTTTGCGTCTTTTTTTCTTTGCTTCTTTGCGAGACATTATTCCTGCGTTTTAGTCCACACTTCATGAATGGGATCCCCTTTGGAGCTCAGTCCACTGTGCTCCCATTCGTTGCCGTTTACTTTGCCTTTGAATGACAATGCTGCACCCACGCGGGTATTATCGCGGGAAAAGAAGGCGATCTTTTCTGTGTAAGTGCCGTTATCAAATGTATAAGTCCCTCCTCCTGTTCCAAAGAATTCGCCGGTAGATAAATTCACTGCCACCCATTGAAAGCGGGTACCGGTAAGGATTTTGAATGTTTGGCGCGGACCGTCGGGAATCGTATTCATTTTCCCGTTGTTTTCCCGTGCGGTAATTTTCCATTTACCGGCGAGTGGACCGCTGCCATCATCGAGGCGGATCCATCGCTGACTGCCCCCTCCGGCAGTATTGGTAACCAGTTGACCGTTTTCCATCGTTACCGGCACGCGGGCATTTTGCCCCACCTGGTTAGGATTGGCCGTATTAAACGAAATGGCGACAGTAGTTTCTCCATTACCAGCCTGTTGCCAGGCGCCACCATAGGTGCTTACAAAATCTGCAGCCCGGTAATCAGTCACTGTAAACCAGGAGGGAGTTATCAACAATACGCTGGTGATATCCCCGGAGGTGGCTGTCCACGCGCCTACCGGCGACTCCTGTGCTTTTACTGCACCCAGCGATACCAGCAATAAGGTTAAACATATGAATAGCTTTTTCATAACATAGCTTTTGATGATAAAAGATAACATATAGCTGGCAGAAAAGGAAGCGCAGATTATTTATACAGCTGCTGATCCTGTATATAATCGATGTCATGCGTTTTCAGGTAGGTAATTCCCCATTCGCTGGCAAACTCATAAAGCGGTGCCAGGGATTTACCCATGACCGACAGCTCATACATAACCCTGTACGGCTTTGCAGACAACACTGTTTTTTCTATCAGCCGGTCCCTTTCCAGTTCTTTCAACTGTTGACTTAACATCTTCTCAGACACTCCTGGCAGGTTATCGCGGATATCTGCATAACTTCTTTTTGTAAAATAGTGGAGATGAAAAAGGATCAGCAATTTCCATTTTCCACCAATAAATCCCAGGGTTACATCTACGGGACAGGTGTATGTTTTATCGTGGAGCGTAATCATAAACAACCGTATAAAAAGCACTACAAGATAACAACGTTTAGGCGTACTTCCATAGCAATGCACCTCGACGGCTTCCGCAAAAGCGCAGTCTTCCCCTTTCCTTCAGCTGGTGAAAGGTTTTTACAACTACATTGCAGTAATGAAACATTACCAGGTTACAGCAAACCAATGGCAGCGACAAAAGGATTAACAGGGGGATTTACAATACCGTGTCGCTGTGGATATGCTGTACTGGCTCGATGACTACGCTTCTTCCAGCGCGCGTTTCAGGATATTGAGGTAACCGATACGCTGCTCTGCATAGGACCAGCTTTCTGACAACAGGGCCCAACAAACCTGGCGTTCCAGTGCAATGGTAATCACTGGTTTATTTTCCTCATCAATAACACCTTCGAACACCAGTTGTCCGAAACCGGTGGCAATGATGGCCGTATCCAGGATGAATATACACTGGTGAGCATCAAATGCCGGGTCTTCCATTTGCTGCGTGATATAATCACGGTCCAGCAGGGTTTCATTGTAGTCTTCAAAGGGCATATCCCCAATGGATTCAATCGCCCATTTCAGGCATTCAATAGTAGGGGTGTGCGGATGGGTCTTCCGCCATTCGAGGAATTCAGTCAGGGCGTTTTCCCCTTCATCAGAGCCGAAAGGGGCCAGTTCATCTGAGCAATCCCAGAAAAACTCGTCCTGCATCAGTGCAATGGCTCGTGGATGCGCATGCACTTTAGCAATACCAAAAATTTCTTCACTCATAGGAATGTATTTACGGTTAATTATGCTTCCCATCCCCGGGAGTTGGAACAGGTTTCAATACAATGAATGGTGTTACGTTCAAATTCTTCGCCAAATAATTCCTGGTAAACCATATAGCCGATAAAACCTACGATTTCCGCCTCTGCATCAGCGGTAGCCATCGCCGGCTCCCGGTCGATCTTATCATAATAGGTTTGCCCCATGCCTACAATAAAACAACGGCAATACAGGAATCCATCATCTGAGCCATCCGTATATGCGTGAATATCCTTTCTGTCGATATGGTATAGTTTTCCTTCCATAAGATGGTTAAACCCGGTCAATGTCTCCTTATCAAGCCCTAATAAAACATCCCTGATATTGTTTGTAATAGCGCCATATACCACACTGGTAAGATCTTCTATCACTACTGCATCATTGGTTTTCAATGCAGTATTACGCATTTCCAGTAATGCCGGAGAAGCTTGCCATGCCTGTTCTATAATCTCCCAGAATCTGCTGTCATTCATAAGCGTAACAATTAAGTATGATGAATGCAATATAGACTTTGCAAACGCATTGGAATTGCGTAGCCACATCAGTTCTTTCGCATGAGTAAGGTTCCGCTGAACCACCCATTGGATATCAGTGTAACGTTGTGGCATATGGTGAAATTACGTAATAATTCTATCCAAACTATACGCACTTCTGTTGATCCCATCTACATAAATTATTTTATTATTAAATCGGGGTCCCCTAAATTTACTTTGTGTATTGATTTGTATGGGCACCAAAACCACCAAATTTGTCAAGCAACTCCTTACCAGATGAACGTGAACTGCTGCAACTGGTTGCCGAAGGCAACGGGGATGCCTACACCATTGTGTTCCGGCACTATAGCCGGCAGGTGTTTGACGTGGCTATGGTTTACCTGAAAGATGCCGGCATGGCCGGTGAAATCGTACAGGAAGTATTCCTGAAAGTCTGGTTGAAAAGAACGGAGATGGACCAGGTGAAAAGCTTTAAAGATTATCTCTTTATCCTCACCCGCAATCATATTTACGACAGCTTCAAAAAGCAGCTGGTACGGCTGAAAGCCTATGATATACACCTCCAACATCAGCCTGCCACCCGGAATGATACCGACCACCTTTTATTACAGCGGGAATACGACGCCATGCTCGACAAGGCAGTAGCCGGGCTTCCTCCCGAGCGAAAAAAAGTATACCTGGCCCGGAAAGAAGGCTGGAGCAATGAAGAAATCTCCCTGCAACTCAATATTTCCGTGCATACGGTAAAAAAACAAATGAGCCTGGCCATGCACGCCCTACGCGCCTTTGTAAAGGCCCGTCTCCATAACGATGTTATCCCTTTCCTCCTGTTACTGCTCACACTCCGGAAGTAGTCTTTCTCCTCCCCAAAAAAAATTTTACCCGGGGATACTCCTTTTTTATTTGTCGCGCGTCTTTACCCATATCACCCTTCCAAAATCTTGTATATGTCCATGACGGAAGTACAGTTATTGCTTGAAAAATATAAAAATGGCCAGATCAGTGAGGAAGAGCTATTGCGCCTGAAAGCGATGGTAGCAACCGATGATTATGAACCGGAGATAAAAGCAGATATTCTGTCGGCCCTGCACAGTGAAGTGCCGGACAACGGCTGGCCGGCAGAAGACAGCGAAAAAATATTGCAGTCTATCCTGCAAACGAAACCCCACAGCATTACACGGAAACTATGGTATGCCGCTGCTGCCTGCCTGCTGGGCGTTACCCTGCTGGCGGGCAGTTTATATATTGCCCATCAGCTGCAACACCCGGCGCCATTGGCCGCCAGCAAGCCATCGCCGCTGGATCCGGGCACCAATAAAGCCATGCTGGTACTGGCAGATGGTAAAACCATTCCGCTGGACAGCGCCAACATCGGCTCACTGGCCAAACAAGGCAATACCAGTATTGTAAATACCCACCAGGGGCTCTCTTACAAAGCAGATGGCAGCCCTGCCGCCCCGGTATACAACACCGTAGTAACACCCCGCGGCGGACAATACCAGCTCACCCTGGCTGATGGCAGTAAGGTTTGGCTGAATGCCGCCAGCAGCATACGTTTCCCTACCGCCTTCACCGGCAGCGAAAGAGTGGTGGAAATTTCCGGGGAAGGCTATTTCCAGGTAGCCACCAATGCGCAACAACCTTTCCGGGTAAAAGTGAAAGGCAACGCCGATATGGAAGTGAATGTACTGGGTACCAGCTTCAATATCATGGCCTATGCCGATGAACAAACTATTACTACTACACTGGAAGAAGGCGCCGTGCAACTGGTGCATCACGACACCAAAACCTTGCTGAAACCGGGTTTTGGCGGTAGCCTCGCTGCCGGTGAACACAATTTCCTCGTAGAAAAAGCAGATATGGAACAGACGCTGGCCTGGAAAGAAGGTAAATTCCGCTTCCGCAATACCAGCATACAAACTATTATGCGCCAGATAGCCCGATGGTATAATATAGAGGTAACCTACGAAGGCGACCTGTCTGATATACGCTTAACCGGGATCATTTCCCGTAGAGAGAATGCAGCATCCTTATTAAAAATTTTATCAACAACAAAACGCGTTCACTTTGACATCAATGACAACCGGGTCGTAGTAAGTCCGTACGATCCACAGTAACAACTATTTGTCCACTTATGAATTGAACTTTTAAAATTATTTGAGTTATGAAGACGTGAATAATTCCACCATCGGTTGTAAAAAAAACCGGAAGCACTGCAATGCTCCCGGCTATAGCTGGCAACCCAACTCCCTGAATCAAAGAAAATTGAATTATTAAGCCAACAACACAAAAGTATGGAACTACTTGGTACCTGCAAAGTCCCCTGTAAAGGAGGCCGTATGCAAAGAAAATTACTCCTGATTATGCGATTAACTGCAATACTGACACTGGTATTCACCCTTAATCTGAGCGCCAAATCATTCTCTCAGTCCGTTACCATCAAAGGGAAACATCTCCCCCTCTATGATGTATTCAATAGTATTAGCCGGCAAACAGGTTATGAATTTATCTATGATGAAAATTTACTCCGGAAAGCAGCCCCGGTAAACTTGAACATGACCCAGGCTCCCCTCACCGAAGTGCTGAACGCCTGCCTAAACAGCCAGCTGTTTAACTATAGCATTGTTGATAAAACAATCGTGATCAGCCCAAAGGCCCAAACCACCAACCTCACTACCGTAGCCATTCCGCCCATTACCCTGGAAGGAAAGGTAACAGATAGTAAAGGACAGCCACTGGTGGGGGTATCCATACAAATAAAAGGCACCAGCAAAGGCACCATTACCAACGTAAACGGAGGCTTTACCCTGGCCGCCAATACCGGCGATATCCTGATCGTGAGCTTCATTGGCTACGAAACCAAAACCATCACAGTAGGTACAGATACCAACCTTCAAATCACCCTCACCAGCCAGGATTCCCAGCTGGGCGCAGTGGTAGTAACCGCCCTGGGTATTAAAAGGTCAGAGAAATCCATCACCTATTCTACCCAGCAGCTCAACGGACTGGAACTCACCAAAGCGAAAGATGCGAACCTGGTAAATACCCTGAACGGTAAAGTGGCCGGTTTAACGATCTCCTCCAGCGCCTCCGGCGTAGGCGGTTCTGCAAAAGTAATCCTCCGTGGCAGCAAATCAGGATTGGGAAGCAACCAGGCGTTATATGTAATCGATGGGGTACCCATGAACAACACCGTTACCAATCAGCCTTCCAGCGTCTACGGTGGAAGCACCGCCTACGACGGGGGCGATCCTATTTCCAACCTGAACCCGGAAGATATCGAGAGTATTTCGGTATTAAAAGGCGCGTCGGCTGCTGCATTATATGGCAGCCAGGGAGCCAACGGCGTGATCATTGTGACCACTAAGGGCGGAAAAGCCGGTCACACCGCCATTAATATCTCCTCCGGCTTCAATATCACCCAGGCAGCCTACCAGCCTAAGTTCCAGAACAACTATGGCCAGTCGAAAGATGTAGCCAGCCAAAGCTGGGGCGATAAATTGAGCAGCCCTGCCGGCGATAACCTCTCTCCGTTCTTCCAGAATGGCCAGAACTTTACCAACGCCATCAGCATGTCCAGCGGCTCCGATAAGATGCAGACTTATTTCTCTTATGCCAATACTTCTGCCAGGGGCATCGAACCAGGCAATAAACTGGGCCGTCATAACCTCGACTTTAAAGAAACCGGCAAATTCCTGAACGATAAACTCACCGCGTCTGCTGATGTGAACTATATGACCCAGCAGATCGATAATACACCGTTGACCGGTTACTATTTCAACCCGCTGACCGGCTTATATCTCTTCCCCCGTGGTAAGGATATCCGGCCTTATAAAAACCAGTTCGAAATCCCGGATCCTTCGAGGAACTTCCTGCCGGTACAAAACTGGCCTTTCGATGAAGACCTGCAACAGAATCCATGGTGGATCATCAACCGCAATCCCAATTCACTTAAACGTAACAGGATACTGGCTAATGCCAGCCTGAAATATGATGTGAACTCGTGGTTGAATGTGCAGGCAAGAGGAAGCATAGACCGTATCAACGATCTCTATGAACAAAAAATATACGCCAGCTCACAGAAAGCACTGGCTACCAGGAATGGCGGTTATAACTACAACAACAATACGACCACACAACAGTATGGCGACCTGATTGCCAACTTCAACATCCCGGCAAAAGACTTCCGGTTTACAGGTCTTGTGGGAGGTAGTATCCGCGATGTAAAAACCACCGGCGATTTCCTCGTATCCGGACAAGATAGCCTGCATTTACCCAACATCTTCACTATCCAGAATATGTCGGCGCTCAATGCCCGTAACTCCGGTTCCTTGCAACAGAAACACAGCCAGTGGCAGTCCGTATTTGCGAGTGTTAACATTTCCTATAAAGAATGGTTGTATCTGGATCTGACAGCCCGTAACGACTGGGCTTCCAACCTGGCATTCACCAACCAGCTGTCTTATTTCTATCCTTCCGCAGGCTTGAATGTGATGTTAAGCCAGTTATTGCAAATGCCACGCGCTATTTCATTTGCCAAAGTACGCGGCTCCTATGCCATCGTAGGTAACTCTCCGCTGGCCTATCAGAGTAATGCACCTGAAAACCTGCTGGGAACCGATGGTAACCCGATTGTAAGAACAGCTGGGCCTTTCAATACGCTGAAACCAGAAAAAACCAAATCATTCGAGTTGGGTACCGAATGGCGTTTCTTTGGCGATCGCCTGGGAATAGACGTTACTTACTACAAAACGAATACGACCAACCAGACCCTGGAAATTGCCGCACCTAACGCCACGCTCTACAATACCTATTTCATTAACGCTGGTAATATCCAGAACCAGGGCGTGGAAGCGATGATCCGGTACGATGTGTTGAAAGAAACCAAGCTGAAATGGAATACCGGTATCAACTTCGCTACCAACGACAATAAAATCATCGCCCTTTCTCCTCAGGTAGATCGCTTTACGCTGAGCGGTGCTTCCGGCGCCAACTATGCGTCCCTGTTTAAAGTAGGTGGCTCTTTTGGAGATATTTACGGTACAGTGCTGGACCGCGACGATCAGGGCCGCGTGAAAATTACCAAAGGATCTCCCAGCAAAAAAGGCGGCGATATGCAATACCTGGGCAATGCCAACACCAAATGGCAACTGGGTTGGAATAACAATTTCGTGTTTAACAACTTTACGTTCTCTTTCCTGATCGATGGTAAATTCGGCGGCAAAGTAATGTCTGTTACCCAGGCTATCATGGATAGCTATGGTGTTTCCAAGGCCAGCGGCGATGCCCGTGATGCCGGCGGTGTGAAGATCAATGGCGTAGATGAAAATGGTAATGCCGTATCTTCCGTAGATGCCAAATCCTGGTATTCAATTGTAGGTGGTAAAGACGGCGTATCCGGCGAATATATGTACAGCGCCACTACAGTGAGATTGAGAGAAGCTGCCTTCGGCTATACCTTCCCGGTTAACCGCTCTGTGGTAAAATCACTGAAACTGTCGCTCACCGGCCGTAACCTGTTTTACATTTCAAAGAAAGCACCATTTGATCCTGAACAAACCATGTCTACCGCCAATGGACTGGGAGGTGTAGATGTATTTATGTTACCCGCTACCCGCAGCTATGGTCTTACATTAAATGCCGCTTTCTAAATCAATCACCGAAAAACTGAAAAAGATGAAACTTTATAATAAAATGAAAAGTCACAGATCAGGCCTGCTCATCGCAGTAGCTGCACTCGTGACCGGATTGAGTGCTTGTACCAAGAATTTTGAAAGCTACAATACAGATAATACCGGTGTTTCCAACGGTCAGTTTGGTCCCGATTATAACGCGCTCGGACTCTACCTGAAATCTGCCCAGATGGCGATCTATAACTTTTCCGGAGGGGGCGATCCCAACTCCTACCAGTTGCAGCAAAACCTGAATGCAGACTGTTACTCCGGGTATTTCATGACGCCCAATGCTTTCGGTAATGCCAATAACACCAACTACTCACTGGTAAGCGGCTGGAATGGCGAAACATACAAAGTAGGATACCTCAGCGTGATGTCTCCTATACTAAATCTAAAAGCTACCGGTATTGAACAAAAGACCCCGGCAGTTTGGGCAGTAGCGCAGATTGTACAGGTAACTGCGATGGCCCGCATAACAGATGTATACGGGCCTATCCCTTACAAACATGTAGGAGAAGGTTTGTCGACCGTTCCCTACGACAGCCAGCAGGATGTTTACAACCAGTTCTTTACGCAACTGGATGCCGCTACCCAGGCCCTGCGTACACAGATCAGCAGCGGCACCAAGCTACCTTTTGCCTTTGCTACCTTTGACCTCGTATACGATGGTGACTTTACGAAGTGGCTGCGCTTTGCCAATTCCCTGCGTTTACGCTTAGCCATGCATATCCGGAATGTAGACCAGGCTACCGCAAAAATACAGGCCGAAAAAGCACTGGACCCTGCTAACGGCGGCCTGATCACGGACAACAGCGGCAACATGGCAGTGAAGGTAACCGGCAACTTTACCAATCCGCTGGTATTCATTGCACAAAACTGGGCAGATATCCGCATCGGCGCCTCTATCCAATGCTATCTCACCGGTTATAAAGATCCGCGCATTGCCCGCTACATGGATAAAAGCACCGACGCCGATCCTGCGCTGGCCGGTAAATATAAAGGTATCCGCATAGGCAGCGTGGTAGATAAAGACAAATACAAAACATACTCTAACCTTAACCTCAACGATGGTACGCCGGCATTTAGCCTGAAAACAGCCCCCGTGTTGATGAACGCCGCAGAAGTATATTTCCTGCGCGCCGAAGCAGCACTACAGGGCTGGTCCAATGCAGGCGGTACTGCACAACAGTTATATGAGCAGGGTATCGCCACTTCCATGCAGCAATGGAACGTAGCTGCACCCGGATACATTAACGATGGTACCAGCACCCCGGATGCTTACACGGATCCTAAAAACTCCGCCAATGATGCGCCTAAGCCGTCTACCATTACCATCAAATGGGATGATGCCGCCTCACCAGCGGTAAAGCAGGAACGTATCAGCACACAGAAATGGATTGCTATGTTCCCCGAAGGACAGGAAGGCTGGACAGAATTCCGCCGCACCGGTTATCCTAAACTCTTCGAAGTAGTAGTCAATAAAGGTCTCCCGGCCATTTCATCCAGTCTGCAGATCAGAAGACTGCCCTTCCCGCAGAATGAATACAATACGAACCCGCAAACAGTAGCCGATGCAGTAAAGCTGCTGAACGGTGCCGACAACGGCGGTACGCCGCTCTGGTGGGATACCCGTAAATAAAGTATGATAATACCCGCCCCGGTGGCTGACACAGCATCAGCCACCGGGTTTATAAAAGATTCAACGTTAGCCTGAGCACTATCACAAAAGCACCCATCGTTTGTATCATTAGCAAGGAGACCCATTACCCAAACCCACATTTCTTCATTCATTTAAACAAGCAAGTTGGTATGAAACAACAATTCCACCCGCTGCGGCGTACTGCCGTGGGCATCACTGCTGCTATGGCCCTATTTCTCGCAGCTGCCTGTACAAAAGAAAATAACACCCCGCCACCCGCTAAAAACACCGGGGCAAAAACGGAAACCGTTACCAAAGCAGGAGGCATCTCTGTCTGCTATGTGGAAGTAAACAGCAACAGTTTACTCAATACCGGCAAATACACCCTTACTACCGGTGGGCAACAACTGTTTGATATTGCCATCATCTTTGCCGCCAATATCAACTACAATACCACCACCCATCAGGCGGTGTTGTACAACAACCCCAACGTATCTGCTGTATTGACTAACAAAGCCACACAGATAGTGCCCCTGCAAAACAAAGGCATGAAAGTATTGCTGTCTATACTGGGAAATCACCAGGGCGCCGGCATCAGCAATTTTACCAGCAGAACAGCTGCACACGCATTTGCCAAACAACTCAGCGATACAGTAGCCTACTACGGCCTGGATGGCATCGACTTCGATGATGAATATGCCGACTATGGCACCAATAACACCACTCAGCCCAACGATAGTTCTTTTGTAATGCTGGTAGATGAACTGCATCAGCTGATGCCCGGTAAGATCATTTCCTTCTATTACTATGGTCCTGCAGCTTCCCGCTTATCATGGGGAGGTAAACGGGTAGGCGATATGGTTAACTATAGCTGGAACGCTATTTATGGTAGTTACTCCGTTCCTAATGTGGCGGGTTTGCCTAAGAGCAACCTGGGCCCTGCCGCAGTAGATATCCAGGCTACGTCTCAAAGCACGGCCAATTCACTGGCTACGCAAACGAAAAACAATGGTTATGGCGTGTACCTCTGGTACAATCTTACCAGCACGGATAAGCATACCTATTTTTCAGGGGTATCTAATATCCTCTATGGAAGCACGGTTAAGTATACCCCCTGAGGCATACAACAAAGAGAAACGGGAGCGCTAAAGGCTCCCGTTTCTCTTTATGATTTTACTTGATGCTTTCTTCCCTGGCCGATAACCGGAACCAATCTTTGGCATAAGGCTTCAGCAAAGCGGTAGCCGCTGTGGGCCCCCAGGTACCGGCTTTATAGAGATGTAATTCTTTTGCAGGGTATTTCTTCCACGTATCCAGTATCGGCATCACTACTTTCCAGGCGGCTTCTACCTGGTCGGCCCTCATAAACAGGGTAGTATTACCATCCAGCACATCGAGCAACAATGCTTCATATGCCTCGGGAATAGTTTCTGTATATGACTCCTGGTAGGTGAAGTCCATTTCTACCGGTTTAAGTTTCATCTTCAATCCCGGTACTTTACTTTCAAACAATAAGCTTATTTCCAACTCCGGTTGTATGCTGATGATTAAGCGGTTGGGCGTAAGGTCATCTTTGAAAATTTTATGCGGAGAGTCTTTAAACTGTACCACTATCACGGAAGATTGCACCGGCATTGACTTCCCTGTGCGCAGGAAGAATGGTACGCCTTTCCAGCGCTCATTATCGATAAATAATTTAGCGGCTACAAATGTTTCTGTATTGGAGGTCGACAGTACATGCTCTTCTTTGCGGTAAGGTACCCGCGGTGTACCATGCACGTTGCCAGCGGTATATTGGCCACGGATCACGCTTTTCAGTACCTGTGCCGGCATAAATGGCCGGATGGATTTCAGCACTTTTACCTTGGCATCACGGATCAGTTCCGATTTATAAAATTTGGGAGGTTCCATGGCGATGATACACAACAGCTGCAGCAGGTGATTTTGTATCATGTCGCGCAGGGCGCCGCTGCCATCGTAGTAACCACCGCGTTTTCCTACGCCTACTTCTTCTGCTACGCTGATTTGTATATGATCGATGTATTGCTTGTTCCACAAGGGTTCGAATACATAGTTTGCAAAACGGAAAGCCATAATGTTCTGTACCGCTTCTTTTCCCAGGTAGTGATCTATGCGGTAGATCTGTTTCTCTGAAAAACGTTTTCCTAAAAAGCGGTTCAGTTTTTTGGCTGTATCCAGGTCGGTGCCAAAAGGTTTTTCCACTACAATGCGATCCAGCTCGTCGCGGTTGCAAACATTGTGTTTAGACAATGCTTCGGCGATGATTTCAATGAAGCGGGGCGCTACCGCAAAGTAAAAAATGCGGATAGCGTTCTGTTTCTGCTTCTTTTCAAACGCATCCAGCCTGGCTTTCAAACCGGTGTACGTTTCTGCCTTCACGAAATCGCCCTGCAGGTACACAATATTTTTGGCGAACTCATTCCATTCTTCGTCATTGGCCTTTCCGTTCCGGCTAAACTCATTCACACCGGCCAGGAGGTCCTGTTTAAAGGCTGCTTCGTCTTCTTCCAGGAAATCCACGCAATAGATGGTGAATACGGGAGGAAGATGTTTGTCGGTGTACAGGTTGTAAAGTGCCGGAATCAGTTTTCTTTTTGTCAGATCCCCTTTTGCGCCGAAGATGGTGATGGCGGCGGGGACTATTTTTCCAGGTTTCATCGAAGCATCGGTTTATATGCCATGTAATTTAAGCATCAATTCCCGGAAAATGCTAATACAATTTTGCGATTCCCTGTTATCATTTCTTCAACAGTCACATGGATAATAAATTACCTATATCTAAACCACGATATGTTTACAGGTAACCTACCTCCTCCTTCAAGGCATCGATACCGCTTACAAGATATACCAGTGGCGCGTTCCAGTTGATCGCAATTTCATTGCTGGCATAGGCTCCGGCTTTATCTGTGTAGGCTGTTTCCGGTTCTGTAAACTCGTAAGTGCTCTTGTCCTGCCGGCCCGGGTTAGGTCCTCCCACCAATAACCCCGGCACTGGCGCCGTAATACCATCGGCAATAGAAAGGCGATGATGCGGATGCAGGGGCGATTTGCTGCCTATACCTGTTACAAAGCAATAGGTGGTGGCATTGCGGCCCAGTAAATAATCCAGGTTACCCAATGCAGCATATGCGTATCGCCGGTCACGGGTAAGCCTATACGCATTCAGCAGTACTATGCCCTGGTTAGCGGCTACGGAACTACTGCCCCATATAAAATCCCCCGGCGATTGCCCCATCACCGTATGGAAAGCGCTCGTATTCGCCGCCATCACGTATTGGTTGGCCAACGCCAGTACCCGTTCCTTCATTTGTTGTATGACCGTGGCGGTACTGGCGGGCAAGTCTTTCGCCCGCAACAGTGAATAGTACCCCAGCATGCCCACATTTGCCCAGGAAGGCAAACTAACCGGGTCGCCTATATGTTTTTCCACTACGCTGAAAAACTGCGGGTCACGGGTGGTGATATACAGTTCCGATGCGGCCCATAGCCATTCATCGGCAAAGTACCGGTCGCCATACCCACCGGTGGTAATAGCAGGCTGGTACACTTTATTGAGACTATCCTGGTCATAACGCAGGGCCGGATGCTGTAATGCCCATTGCCAGGCTTTCCCGGCAGCCTCCCGGCATTGGGTCGCCAATGCGGGATTGAAAGGTTGCAATATGCGGGCCGCCTGGGCGGTAACAGCGGCAAAGTCCAGCGTGGCAGCGGTGCCTTTCTGTACTACATACCGCGGTGCTTTAGTTACTCCCGGCATTACCATCCCGTCGAAATCTGCGTTGGTGCATTTATTATACACCCCGCCATCTGCAGGGTCCTGCATAGTAAGCATCCATTGCAGGTTGTATACGGCTTCGTTTAAAATATCCGGTAGGGCATCCCCGCTCTCAGGAATGTTCGTATTTAACTGTTTGAAATAACCGGGAAAATCTTCATAGGCGGAGAGCAATGTACCCATGGTAATACCGGAATTAACGATGTATTTGTTGTAATCTCCGGCATCATACCAGCCGCCGGGCGTGGCAATCACCGTACCTGCCGGCCGGGTAGCACTGGCTGCCCCGGGATGTACCAGCACCGCCGTATCCGGGTGCCCGGCCGGCCGATGCCACTGCCCCGCAAAACGGGCTTCCAGCGGTATATTGGAACGCTGGTAATAATACCCTTTAAGCGCTGCCACCGCTACGGGATGATACACGCCGGCATTGACAGGGAAAACCGGCGACTGCCCCGCACCCGGCACCACGACTACAAAATCGCCCGGTGTGGTAAAAGCCGAAAAATCGGCGATACGGGTGGTAGTGGAAGAATGCACAGAGCGGGTGGCTTTTCCTAACCGGCCACGGAAAACAATTTGCTGCGAATGAGAAGGAGTAATGTAAAAGCTGTCGCCCTTTACAGGCTGTGTCACCACGGCTATTTTCGGCGCATGGGGATAAAAACCTGCCTGGTTCAGTGTAATGGAAAGGTCGGGTTGCTGTGCATGCAAACAGCCCCCCAATAGCAATGGGAGACCGGCAAAAACGGACTTGTTACCTAACATGGAATATCGCTTTAAAATGCCTGTCAAGATAGTCGTTTTAACCTTATCTCCGGGTTTATTTAAAAAATTTATAATCTGGTGATTGATTGACTTTTTAACAATTTCCCCCTATCATTGTACCCAGATTCAACCATACACCCTAACACTTCAGCTTTTTTTCAGCTTTCCATCCCGGTTATTGTGTCATTGTCATTGCAGCCTGGTAAGCATTTTCTAACCGTTATTCATAAAAATGAATAACGAAAATAAACGTACATGCACAAAGCGTTACTCAGCATTACCCTGACCATGGGATTAATGGCCCCCGCAGCAGCCCAGGTAAAACAAGACAGCAGCCGTGTATTTACCCTTGGAGAAGTAATATCCTACGGCCGGCACACCGACTCCGTCAGCACTATTACCCTGAACCAGGTACAATCCTTTCATCGCCTGAACGTGGCTACAGCGCTCAACTTGCTGCCCGGTATCAGCCAATCCAATGTAGGCCCCCGCAATGAATCCATGATTTATGTACGCGGGTTCGACCTGCGGCAAACACCGGTATTTATCGACGGAATACCGGTATATGTACCCTATGATGGTTATGTAGACCTGGCCAGGTTTACCACTTTCAACCTGTCGAAGATAGTAGTGGAAAAAGGCGGCGCTTCTGTATTATATGGCCCTAACACTATGGGCGGCGTTATTAACCTCATCTCGGCCAAACCTATACACACGCTGGAGGTAAACGCCTCCGCCGGATGGCTTACCGGCGGCCATGAAGAAGCGCTGAACATAGGCAGCCGCCTGAACAAGTTTTACCTGCAAGGCGACATTTCCCGGTACCAACGCGACTACTACAACCTGTCTAAAGACTTTCAACCCACCAAAACAGAAGATGGCGGCCGGAGAGACAACGCCTACAACAACGACTGGCGCTATGGTTTCAAACTGGGATTTACCCCCAACAGTCGTAATGAACTGGCTATCGGGTATTCCCACCAGGAAGGCACCAAAGGCACACCAGTGTATACGGGCACGGATACACTCAATTCACAGTATAAAAGTCCCCGCTACTGGCAATGGCCCAAATGGAATAAGGAAAGTGTGTATTTCCTGTCGAACAGTACACTGAACGATCATAGCCACCTCAAAACGCGCCTGTATTACGACCGGTTTATCAATGTGCTGAAAAGCTTCGACGATGCTACTTATACTTCGCAGAAAAAGCCCTATGCCTTCACCAGTTACTACAACGACTATACGCTGGGGGCTAATATCGAATACGGCTATACGCTGTCTGCCGCCAACCAGTTGAAAGCGGCGGTTCATTTCAAACAGGATGTGCACCGCGAACACAATGAAGGCGAACCGGAAAGAAAAGTAGCCGATAACACTTTTTCCGCGGGCGTTACCGACCAGCATACCTTCAATACCCAATGGACTTTGCAAGGAGGAGCTGCATTCAACTACCGTCAAAGCCTGGATGCACAGAACTATAACAGCCAGACCAAAACCATCACCGATTTTCCCGGTAACAACAGCCACGCTATAAATGCACAGGCCAAGGTGATATATACGCCAGTAGCGGGCCGGGACTTCCGGTTTTCGGCAGACCGTATGACGCGATTTGCCACCATTAAAGACCGTTATTCCTACAGGCTGGGTACCGCCATCCCCAACCCGGACCTAAAGCCTGAAAACACACTGAACTTTGCGCTGCAATACACCGACACGCGGATCAGGAAGGTGAACCTCGATGCCAGCATCTTCTACAGTCATATACAAGATGTCATTCAAAATGTGAATAATGTAGTGTATGACACCAGCAAACGTCAATGGCTGTCGCAAGCCCAGAACAAAGGACGGGCGGCTTACTACGGCGCAGAAATAGCGGCCACCTGGCATATTTGCACTGCCTTTACCAGCGGGTTAAATTATACGTTCATCAAACGTAAAAATCTCGATAACCCCAACATCCGCTTTACCGATGTACCTGAACATAAAGCCGTTGGTTGGCTGCAATACCATATTTCCTGCTTTAGCCTCCTGCTAAACGGTGAATACAATGCCGACCGCTATAGCACCAGCTATGGTACCCAGGCGCCGTCATTCTTTCTCCTGCATGCCAGCGCCATGGTGAAGCTCACCAACTGGCTGAAGCTGCAGGGAGGCGTGAATAACATTTTTGATAAAAATTATATGCTTACCGAAGGATACCCTGAGCAGGGCAGGAATTATTTTGCCAGGGTACTTTTCAATTATACTTATTTTTAGAGAGATGAATAAGCGCTGGCTCTTACGATGGTTTGGTATGGCCGCCCTGTTGTTTACGGGCAGCCGGTGGCTACCTGTACCCGAACCCTATGTGCCTGTATACCCCGCCAATTTTGGTAACCGGCTAAATATCCCGGCAGATAATCCATTAACCAAAGAAGGCGTGCTCCTGGGAAGAAGGTTGTTTTATGAACCGCTGCTTTCTGCCAACAACAAAGTATCCTGTGGCAGCTGTCACCAGCAGCAGCGGGCCTTTACCGATGGGAAGAAATTCAGCACCGGCATAGACAGCATTCCCACCGAACGTAACAGCATGTCGCTCGCCAACCTGTTATGGGTACGACATTTCTTCTGGGATGGCAGGGCCGAAAGCCTGGAGCAGCAAGCACTTACGCCGCTCACCGCATTGCATGAAATGGGGCAGCCCCTGGATATCAGTGCAGCAAAACTACGCCGCAGCCAACGCTACACGGCCCTTTTCAACGCTGCCTTTGGCAACAGCAATGTCACCAGTGATCAGATCTTAAAAGCCCTGGCACAATTTGAAAGAACCTTGATTTCTGCCAATGCACCGTACGACCGCTATCTTGCCGGCCAGTATCAGCTCTCTCCGGCAGCGGAGAGAGGCATGCAGCTGTTTATGAATGCGCCGGATCCGGGAAAAAAGATACGCGGCGCCAACTGTGCCCACTGTCATGGTAGTCCCAAATTGTACATGGAATTATTTCATAACAATGGCCTGGATAGCCTACCCCCGGACCGGGGCAGGGAAAAGCTCACCGGCCTTGCGACCGACAGGGGCAGGTTCCGCATTCCAACGCTCCGCAATATTGCGCTAACGGCGCCATATATGCACGATGGACGCTTTAACACCCTGGAGGAAGTGCTGGATCATTATAGCGAACATATCATCCAAAGCCCTTCCCTTAGCCCGGTGCTACGCAATACCTCCAACGATATTAACGGCACATCACTTAAACTCAGTAGCAGCGAGCAAAAAGATATCATCGCCTTTTTGCAGCTGCTAACCGATTCAACATTTATCAACAATCCACAATTCTCCAATCCTTTTAATTGATGCATCTCATGAAATATACTTTGCTCCTTTTTTTGGCCACTATTTTATTGCATAGCCGCCTGTCGGCGCAATCGGCCACCATCAGCGTAACGGGAGAAGTAACCCACCCGCTGCAACTCAGCGCCGCCGATATTGCTGCGATGAAAAAAGTAACCGTACAGGCCACGGATCGCGATGGAAAAGCACATAGCTATACAGGCGTGCCGGTAGCCGATATCCTGCAACAGGCAGGGGTTACCATGGGAGCACAGCTCCGTGGAGAAAACATGTCGAAATATTTGCTGATAAAATCAGGCGATGGGTATGAGGTGTTGTTTTCCTTGCCTGAACTCGACGCCGCTTTTACGGATCGTGTGGTGATACTGGCCAGCCAGGTAGATGGGCAGCCGCTGCCCGAAGGGAAAGGGCCATTCCGGATCGTAGTGCCCGGCGAGAAAAAGCCGGCCCGCTGGATCTGGGAGGTAACGGCTATGACTGTACGCTTTGCGAAGGAATAGTATCAGGGCCATTCTTCCATACGGGCAGCTGCGGTTACCAGGAATTGCTGAAAGGAAGTATTCAGCTCGTGAAATAGCCGGATGGCGGCTTCGCCTTTGGGCGTAAGCGAGGCGCCGCCGCCATTCTTCCCTCCCCGTTCCATGATGACCAGCGGATGGCCCGTCCGCTTATTCATCTGGTCTACAAAATCCCAGGCCTGCCGGTAAGATAGCTTCATGGCGGTAGCTGCCTTTTTCAAAGACCCTAACTCGCCAATCTTCTCCAGTAATTCAATTCTTCCATATCCCAGGAAAGGCCCTTCAATAGTTTCTATCCAGATGCGCCCATTGGCTATCAGTTTCATGTTATACAGTATCGGTGTGCCCTAAAGATAACAGGAAAATTGGCCGATGCTACTATCCCGGTCATTATTGTACGGTGATGCGGCCCAGCCGGTACCAGCCATCTGCTGTTCGGCCTTCAATAGCCAGGTTCACCCTTGGCTCATTCGTTTGCCGGTCTGTAATACCAATGTCCAGCTGGTAGTCTCCTGCCGGCATTTCAAAGGGAAGCTGGATCGCACTATCATATAAATTATCTCCCGGCAACCAGCTGCAAATATCAGCATCAGTTGTCCTCACCACCGTATGGCTGCCATTGGTCAAACGAATAGCCAGTGAAAAATCTTTCCGGTAAACAGGCGCCACACCTTTATTCTCCCACCAGGAAGTGAAGGTGAGATTGGCGCCCCTGCTGATTTCCCGGGGATAAGTAAACTTCCGTAATGCAAATCGATATCCCATACTGTTCAACCAACGGTTCACGGCCGGCCACCATTCTTTCGGCACCGCCGACGACTTGGCATTAAAGCTGGAGATATGCCACTTCAGCGACTGATCAATGATGTAATTAATGTCCCATCCCTCGTCTTTCCATTTTTGTATCACCCAGCAAACCTCCAGGCTTACCGGCCCTTTCTTCCATGCATCCCGCATACCGAAATTGATAATGCCTTCGGGGTAGTAATCGTACATGTGTGACCAATTTTTGTCGAATCCGCCCATATCGCCCAGGCAGTCGATCCGCCAGCCTATAGGGGCTTTAGACAACGCATACTCATTTGTTTTTTTATCGGTCAGCAAAGCAATCAGCGGCGTTTTCCTGAAATGGTCGGTATAAGCATCCACCAGCGCGGCTCTCGTTTTCTGTGACAACAGCGACGCGCCCCTGCCTTCTCCCCAAAAACCAACCACCGACAAGTCAACCGCTTCCACATCGGGGTGTCCATCATAATGCTGGCCCATGGCGGCAATCAGGCCGCCAAAATATTGCGCATACCGGCTGTCTTCCGGGTCTACCCGCCAACCGGTACCACCATCTTCTATCCATTCATTTCTCTTACCCACTAAAGTGCGGTACCAATCCGGTACATCATTTCCCTTACTGTCGCCTTCTCCATAGGGAGCTACCCGGATCATCAACGTTTGGCCGCGGTCATGCGCAGTTTTCAATGCCTGATCGATGAGCGCCCAGTTGTATTTTCCTTTCTCCGGCTCCAGGAAACGCCAGTACACCCGGAAATAAGCGATAGTGGTAGCCGGGTAATCTTTGTTTGCCAGGCTGCCATTGAACCGCTGATAGTCGATCGGCTTCCCTTCTGTCCACCCCAACCCGGTGTTCAGTGTATCACCATTAAATCGCTGAAAAGTAGTGAAGCCAATTCCCGGGTTATTTAACACACTGTCAATTTCTTTTGGTGTCACCCGTACAATTCCCTGTTTGGCGAAATCAATCATTTGTGCGAATGCAGTATTACCAGGCATTACCACCCACAACAATATCATTTTAACCAGGTGCGCAGATTTCATAACTTATTTTTTGATAGTGATATCATCCAATATTGCCGGGGTATTTCCTGTGTTCTCCAACACCACCCGGATCGTTTTCTTGTTATGGCCATATTCCAGGCCGCTTTTGAAATCAATCGCCTGCCGGGTAAAATTCTTTTTAGCGCTGGCTGCTGCAGTGGCTATGGGCGATAGTTCACCGGTTACCATGGCAACGTTGTCAACACCTGCTTTAATCGTACCCTCTCCCTGTAACCAATATTCCAACCGGTAACTGGTGTTATTATCTACGTACACATATTGTTCTATTTTCTGACCGGGATTTAATGTTATACCGTTGCTGCCATTTCTTCCTCTACCTGCTACCAGGCTACCATTGCCTTCCCAGGGCGCCAGGCTGCCACTGTCTTCAAATCCGGGGTTGGGCAACTCATTCCCCTCCTGTAAAGGCCACTGGTAGTAACGGATATAGTCCACCTCCATACTCACGGTGCCTCCCGAGCCATAGGCGCCCAGGAAAACATTCATGAAATGATTCGGCGAAAAAACCTGGTGTTTGTCGGTATATTCCTTTACCAGGTTACCGTTGATATAATGTTTGATGCTGGTGGGCGTCCAGAGAATACCATGTGTTACCCATTTTCCTACGTGATCATATCCTTCTGCGATATGAGTTGCCAGGTTGTGCTGGAATTTTCCGTTCTTATCCACATGGCCGTGCAGTACAAACTGTGCATTGAAATATTCAAACATATCAATTTCAAACACCTGCCCTTTAGGCCGGATACCCTTTATACCATTCACTTCGCCGCCCTCCTGCAGGTAATAGCGTATATCCGGCCCCGGGGCATCGAACCAAAAAGCGGTGTTGAAGCCTTTAGGTTTGCCGATGCTGTCCCGCTTTACCTTTACCTCGAAGTAGCCACCACGACTGTTATCCAACAACATTTCGTTGGACTGCCAGTCATAAGTTTGAATAGAAGATACTTTCTGGTTGCCACCTTTGGTAAACAATCGTACCGGCAGGGAATCATTCACAAAAAGATCTATCGTTTTTCCATTCAACCGGTACGCAGGCTGTGGTAGCTGACCTGCCAGCATTTCTTTACGGGAATCTTCATTCCCGTAGTTCAGCGAAGAAAAATAGTTAGTACTCCATTTATTCAGGTTCAGTAGGCTATCGTTGAACTCATCCTGCCAGTAGAGCATCATCCCTTTGGGGACAGCAGCAGAACTGGGATTAGTGGTCAACTCCTTCATTTCTATTGCATCCTGTGCCCATTCTTTCTGCGTGGTAGCTACTCCTTGCGCCCATTCGCCCTGACCGGCTTTCTTCACAGCCTCCAGCCATACCTGGTAACGGGTGGTGGGCTGTACCTGCTGTAGGTAATATTGCGTAGTAGTAGCCGGCATGATGGCATTGGGCGTAGCTGGCTTCTTACCGTCGGCCGACCAGTACAAACGATACTCCTTTGCCTGCGGATCGCTGTTCCAGTTTACCCTTACCCAACTCCGGGTGCCGAGTAACTGCAACGTTTGTACATGAGCGTTATCCTGGGCAGACGCTGCCTGTGAAAGTCCTGCTGTAGCTAATATTGTGGCCGACAAAATAGCCGGGAAAAGTTTTTGTAAATGCATGTATTAAAATATATTATCGTACAGTAACTTAACTGGTAGCAATAATACCTGGCTAAATAGCCAGGTATTATTGCTTTTGGGGTAACAAGTATATGCTGTAACGTTATTGATATATGCGGACGGACAATATTAGTTATAGCCTGGATTTTGCTTCACCACGCCTTTGGTTTCATCGATCACCTTACGAGGTATGGGCCATAATACAAACTCAGGTTTCACGAAGGTAGACCCTGCATCTTTAGCCCGTTGTATATAAGTACCCCAGCGAATGAGGTCTTCCCTTCTGCTACCACCTTCGCACCAAAATTCAAACAGGCGCTCATCCATCAGTTTTTTCCGGAAATCGTCTTTGCTTAAGCCATCGGGTAATCCACCCAGTCCGGCTCTGGCCCTCACCGTTTTTACCAGGTCGTATGCTTCAGTGGTTGGACCGGCTGTTTCATTGATGGCCTCTGCGAGCGACAACAACACATCGGCATAACGCCATACCACGATATTGGTACCATGCGTTTCACCGGTAGCATTGGGGTCTACACCGTATTTCATCGGTATAGCGCCAATTACATGGTTAGCACGGGCATCATAGATATCACCGGTGGAAGTACGCCATTTTACCAGCAAACGGGCCAGGCGTTTATCGCTTGGGTCGAACTTATCGTAGGTAGCCCAGGGCATTTTATAACCGCCCCACTGCGTCAGAGCTTTGCCGGTAGGATCCGCATAGTTACCTGGCAAGGCATGCGCCAGCCACAAATTACCATCCGATGCATCCATGCGGGTAGACACCGCCAACAGGATTTCCTGGCTGCTGCCATTATTGGCATAAGAGAAAATATCTGAGTAGTTGGTTTGTAAAGAGTGACCCATTTGCTGTAACTGGCGGCAATAAGTGATCACATCCTGCCATCTCTTCTCATGCATATAAAGTTTTACCAGGCCCATCATACAGGCATCTTTGGTAAATCTTCCATAATCGGCGGCAGATAAATCAGCCGCTTTAGGCAACGCATCCAGTGCTTCTTTATAATCCTTTTCGATCTGCGCTACCATCTCCTGCTGGGAAGGTCTTGGAATAGGCGCCGCATTGGGATTTGCAGCATCAGCAGGATTCAGTCTTACCGGTACTGGTCCGTAGTAATTGTACAGGATCTGGGAATAATGCGCCCGCAAGGCTTTCAGCTCACCTACATACTTTTGCTTCAGCGTCTCATCCGGCATATTCATGCCCTGGATTTTATCCATAGCAATGGTAGCATTGGTAATGGCCGGCATCAGCTGGTTATAAAACTGGAACAAGGCATCACCCGGGAACGTTTCGGACAAGTTCAACTTGTTAAACATCTCCCAGCCAGGCCAGCCCCAGGAGCAGATCAACTCATCGGTAGAAGCGCTGGACTGTGGCACCACACCAGGATATCCACAACCCCATATAGCATATCCATCAGGGTTCATCTTGCTATACACAGCGGTTACCGCGAGCTTCGCATCTTCCGGCGTTTTGTAAAAAGAAGTCTCTCCAAATTTATCATATGTCATTTCATCCAGCGATTTTTCACAGGCCGACAGTGAGGTGATCAATCCTATCGCAACAAAAAATTTTATATAGTTCAATTTTCGTTTCATGGTTGTATTGTTTTAGATCAACAAAATTTAGAAACCCACACTGGCGCCTAATGTAAAGGACCTGGTCATCGGGTAAGCATAGAAGTTCTGCAGCTCAGGATCTATGCCTTTATAACCGGTAACAATAAACGGATTCTGCACATTGGCGTATACTCTCAACGTTTTAATGATATCTTGCTTATGCAATAAATTGGCAGGTACACGGTATCCCAGGGTAATGTCGCGGCAACGCAGGAAGCTGGCATTTTCTACCCAGAAATCGGAACTGCTTGCATAGCTGCCATAAGCCGTGTTTAAGCCGGTAGGGAAAGAACCATTGGGATTGTCGAAAGCCCAACGGTCTTTGGATACTGACAATACGTTCCAGCCAAAAGCGGCCAGCTTGGCGTATACATCTGAAGTATTGGAATAGTCGCTGTTAAACTTCTTCTGGATCAATCCGTACATGTAAATAGACAGATCGAAATTTTTGTAGCTGAACTGGTTGCTGAAACCAAAGCTATAGTTAGGAACAGGCTGTCCGTTGCCGGTAGGATCGTTGTTGGTATGGATCTGTACCATGTCGGCAGTAGACAGTTTACCATCTGGTTTTCCGGTGAGATTACCACTGTCGTCGTAGCCATTTACATCCTTGATGATGATTTCACCTGGCAATATACCCGGCATCCAGGAGGGGGCTTTCATTTTTGACGGATCGTAGATACCTTCAGACTGGTAGCCATACCAGGCATTGAAGTTACCGGTAGGATCGATGTATTTCGCCAGCGATTTCAACGCTTCCGGTGAACGTTTTACCCAGGTATTTTTATAGTGGGAGAAATTAATCGTGGTACTCCAGTTAAGACCATTTGGATTTACCAGGTTCTTTGTTTGCAGGTTTACTTCCCAACCTACGCTGCGGGTGGTACCGGCGTTGGTAGCAAAGTTCGGCACCGGGAAATCTGTTGCCAGCGGCACTTTACTGAGCAGGTTGGTAAATCTCCTGGCAAACACATCGAAGGAGCCGCTGATCCGGTTTTGCAGGAAAGCATAATCCAACCCTACGTTGAATTCCGTTTGTGTTTCCCAGGTCAGGTTAGGATTGGCGATCTGGCTAAGCTTCACACCTGGCAGGTTTACACCGCCAATCACAAAAGGTGAATTATTGTCGAAGTAAGTGAACGCACTACTACCGATGTTGGCATTTCCCACTGCGCCATAGCCTACCCTGAGCTTCAGGAAGCTGATCGCTGAAATGGGTTTCAGGAAGTTTTCTTCTGAAATCACCCAGGCAGCAGAAGCGCCGGGGAATGCGCCCCATTTTTTATTGGCGGCGAAGTGAGAGGCGCCATCACGGCGAACAGAGGCAGACAGGATATATTTGCCATCATATTCATACACCACTCTTGCGAAGTAAGACTTCCAGATACGGGTAGAATTACGGTAGGAACCTACAGAGGGTCTTAATGCCGTACCAAAGCCCAGGTTATAGTACAGGAAGTTGTCTGTAGGGAAATGGTCGTTACCTGCGTTTAAACCATCTTTATCCGTGAGCTGATAGGAATGCCCTACCAGCGCATTGATACGGCTTTTTTTGCCAAGATCTTTTACATAGTTCAACGTATATTCTGCCAGCCTGGAAGTAGCGTTGGTTTCATAAATACCTGCTTGTCCTTCAGCCCTGGCGCCGTATAAAAACGTTCTGGGAAAATAGGAGCTTCTTTTTGCGGTGCTCTGGTCATAACTGATGCTACCTTTGGCGGTCAGGCCCGGGAGGATGTTCCACTCAGCATACCCGGAAGTAAGCAGGCGGCTGGACTTCGTATTATCGGTAATCGTCAGGAATGACAGGGGATTCGGGGTATTCTGGTAGTCGGGGTTAATGGGATAGTTACCATCCGCATCCTGGAAAGGCATGGTAGGAGGATAATAGAAAGCAGCGCCAATCATACCGGAGTTTTCGTATACGCCACCGCCAATGCTACCATTATTGGCTTTTGAGCCGGTAGCAATGATGTTAACGCCCACTTTTATTTTTTCGCCGATAGATTGATCCAGGTTGATCTTACCGGAATACCGGGTATAATCAGAGTGCTTCAGTACACCTTCCTGGTTCAGGTAATTACCAGACACGTAGTAACGTGTTTTGTTGGCGGTACCCGACATGGAGATATTATGCTGCTGGGTAAACCCATTCTGCATAATGGCATCTATCGCATTGGGATATGCCTTTTGATCCGCCATCTGCTGCGCAGTATACTTGGGTACAAAAGGCGTTACGGTAGAAGGATCTACGTTGCCATAAGGCGCAATTTTGTTATCGAGCATCCATTTCTCCTGTAATATTTTATTACGTTGCTCCATATAGTCATGTGTATCCAGGATATCGTAATACTTGAGCGACTTTTGGAACGAATGGCTTACATCGTACTGTATGCTGGGGATGCCGGCTTTACCTTTCTTGGTGGTGATCAATACCACGCCGCCTGCTGCCCTGGCGCCATAGATAGCGGTGGCGCTGGCATCTTTTAACACGTCGATGTTTTCGATATCATTGGGATTTAAAAAGTTCAGCGGGGAACGGTTAATCCCGGAGGTGCCATAACGGGTATTGGGTTCTGGTTCACCGGCATCATCGTTTACGATTACGCCGTCTACCACATATAGCGGTCCACCGGAAGCAAACGAGGCACTGCTGCGTATCTGAACAGATACGCCGGCGCCGGGTTGCCCGGTGGTTTGCACTACGTTAACCCCTGCGGCCCTTCCGGCCAGCGCCTGGGTAAAGTTGGTATTAGTAGATGTGTTCACATCTCCCATCTTTACAGAGGCTACGGAGCCGGTTACACTTTTACGTTTCTGGGTACCATATCCTACTACCACTACTTCGCTCAATGCGCTTTCAGTGGATTTTATCCGGATATCCAGTGCTGACTGGCCTGTAAACGCAATTTCCTGGGTTTCATATCCTACATAGCTTACTACCAGGATATCTCCTTTATTGACGTCGAGTTTAAAGTTTCCTTTTTCATCTGTTCTGGCGCCGGTAGTAGTCCCTTTCACCTGGATGGTTACTCCTGGCAGGGAAACGCCTGTTTCGTCCTTTACCTGGCCGGAAACAGGTTGTTTTTGTTGTGGTGCCAGGGTAACAGCAGCTGGTTTAGCTTCTTTCCGCTGGAGGATGATCACACTTTCCTTTATTTCATAGCTAACAGGCTGCCCGTTAGTCAATGCTTCCATGGCTTCTTTGATGTCGGCATTTACCAGGTTGAGCGATACCGGGTGCGTACCTTCCAGGTGCGATTGTACCAGCACCAGGTCGTAGCCGCTCTGGGCCTTGATAGCTTCAATGGCTTTTTTAAACGGACTATTTTTCAGGTGGAGTGTTATTTTTTGTCCAATGGCCGCCACGCTCAGTTGCAGGAGGCACAAGAGAAACAGTACCGGTGCCACCTTTTTTGAAGACGCACCAAAGCATAGGGTTCCTGAGGAACGTGTGGAGCGTTCCTTGGGTTGTTTAACTAAAATCATACTTTTGTTACAGTTAATCGGTTAGTAATAAATTAATCGCTGATTTACGCGCCGAACTACCCTAAAACGACCGGCGTGGGAGTGCGCCTAACACTTTCACGCTTGTTTTGGGGGCGATTCCGATGTTCATTCATGTTGGTCTTTTTGTTACATTCTCCATGTTAATTTGATTTGGTTGTTCACTGATTGTTTTCAATAACGGCTTACAGTTATAACTCGCCCATTCGTGGTAAATTTTACTAATTTGGTGCGCTGCAGAAAATCCAATACGTCCGCCATACTGCGTGACCTGGATATCGAAATTTCAAATTTATCTACGGGGAGGTCGTTGGCGTATACTACCTCCATATTATACCAGCGGCACAGCTTCGGCATAATGTCATAAATGCTTTCTCCATCAAAAGAAAAGTATCCGCTCTTCCAGGCAATCACGGATGCGGTGTTTACGGTTTTCTTGTCAATTTTCCCTGAGTGCTGTACCGTTGCCTGCTCTCCGGGTTGTAAATCCAGTTGGTTATTGATTCTTACGGCTCCTTCCAGTAAGGTGGTTTTTGAATCGGTATCTTCCTGGTAGTTGTCCACATTAAAATGTGTGCCCAGTACCGTTACTTTTTGCTGGTTGGTGATCACTACAAAAGGCTTGCTGGCATCGCGGGCTACTTCAAAATAAGCCTCACCATTCAGCGTTACCTGTCTTTGTGACTGGTGATTGAAGCTAACCGGGAACTTCAGCGAAGAGCCGGTATTCACCCATACCCTGGTACCATCAGGCAGTTGTACCTGGAACTGCTGTCCTTTCCCGGTGACGAGGCTATTATATTGTATTTCGTTGCTGCTGCCGCCGCTTTTTCCATTGAACACATATACCAGTGAGCTATCGGAACTTTTGGAAATATCGGCGCCGGATTGCTGGCCAATTTTACCTGTTTGCTGTGCGCCCAGCTCCACTTTGCTTCCATCGGCCAGTACCAGCACGGCGCCGTTCGGGTTGGTTACCTGGTGGACTGCAACAGCTTCCTTCAGTATATGATGAGTGGCAGCACGCTGATAATACCAGGCGGCCGACAAGCTGCAAACAAGTAAAATAGAAGCGGCTATGGACACCCATTTCACTACGCTTCCCCGCTTTACAGGATTGATCCGTTCGTGGATAACACGGAGCATCTCCAGCTGCTTTTCTTCAGCAGGAGATAGCGCCGGCGCCTGCTGTTCCGGCTGAACAGCATTACACCAATCGTTATAAATTTTCAAATCGTGGTCGGAAGCCGTACCATTGGCTATACGGTCTATTATTTCCAGCAATTCATCGTGGCTGATCATCATGCTTTAAAATGGTCTTTTTCCTGTTCACTTAATGTAAAGGGACATAAGTAGGAGAGATGTCCCAATCGGGATAAAAAAAATTTATAAAAAAACAGACCAACAGGACAGTCGCCCCAGGTAGCTCTTTAATTTTCTGAGGGTAATGGTCAGCTGGTTCCTGACTGTTTTCTCCGATAAGCCCAGCTGCTGGCCAATTTCCCGGTTGGTGAGATATTGCTCCCGGCTCATCTGGAAAATCTTTTTGGCCTGGGGCGGCAGGGTGGCAATAAAGTCGTGGATGGCAGCCTTCAGTTCTTTCAGCTCCATATTCTCTTCCGTTACCTCTTCGGCGGGCGACGGTACTTTCTTTAATATTTCTTCTCTTCTCCTGCTGGAGATGATGAGGCGGGTCAGCTTATACTTCACCGCGGCCAGCAAATAGCCCTTCAGGTGGGTAATATTGAGTTGCGACCTGTTTTCCCATAACCACACGAAGATATCCTGTACCGCATCTGTACATTCATCTTCGTCCATCAGGATGTTTAAGGAATAATCATATAGTGTTGCAGCATAACGGAAATAAATAGTGTTAAATGCCACCATATCGCTTTCCCTCAACTTCTCTACCAACGCTTTATCATCAACACCGTCGTAAAGGGGCAACACTTTCATTTTCTTACATTAAAAGTAAATACTCGTAAAGGCATAATTTTTCATTGTCGACTAACGTGTTATAACATACAACCAGCCAAATTAATAAAAAAACCAGAACTCGCTTACAAATTTGCCAGGACAACAATACTTAAAATTTTCTCACAAAAGAGGGAGTATAATAATATTTTATTTTACGTTATATTTAGAGATACACACAATCGAGATCTTTCTAATGACACAAAACGAGGGCTTAAAGAAAACACTTACTCCCTTTATGTTGTGGGGACTGGGAGTAGGATACGTAATTTCAGGAATGTACTTTGGCTGGAATCTGGGCCTTGAAAAAGGCGGTACCGGGGGAATGGCTATCGCCACTGTGGTGATCATGTTGATGTATGTTACTTTTACATTCAGCTATGCAGAACTGGCCTGCGCTATCCCAAAAGCGGGCGGTGTATTCGATTACGCAAACAGGGCCATGGGAAAAGATATTGGCTTCATTGCAGGTATCGCCCAGGTCATCGAATTTATCCTGGCTCCCCCGGCCATCGCGTTCGCCATTGGCGCCTATTTCAACGCTTTCTTTCCACAGGTGCCCATTCTCACCAGCGCCATTGCCATCTATTTCGTTTTTACCGCATTAAATGTATATGGCGTACAGGCAGCGGCTTCTTTTGAGATGATTGTTACCGTGCTCGCAGTGGGAGAATTATTGCTATTTTCCGGGCTTACCCTTCCGAAGTTTCAAACTGTACATCTTACGCACAATGCCCTGCCCAATGGCTGGGGAGGCGCCTTTGCCGCCATTCCCTTTGCTATCTGGTTTTTCCTGGGTATTGAAGGCATCGCCAATGTAGCGGAAGAAACTAAAAATCCGCAACGCGATATCAGTAAAGGATTTGGCTGGGCTATACTTACGCTCGCCATCTTATGTATCCTGGTATTTGTAGCCGCCACCGGCATTGCAGGCTGGGAAACCATCGTATATAAAAACGGGATCAGTGGCGATACCTCCGATTCTCCCCTACCGCTCGCCATGGCAAAAATTACAGGCGATAACCACCTCATGTATCACCTGCTCATCACCGTGGGATTATTCGGCCTCGTAGCTTCCTTTCATGGGTTGATCCTCGCCGCCGGCCGGTCTACCTACGAAATGGGAAGGGTGCATAACCTACCCTCCTTCCTGGGCAAAATATCTCCCCGCTTTCAAACGCCCGCCAATGCCCTGCTTGGTAATATGGTAATCGGTATCCTGGCCCTGTTGTCGGGTAAAACAGCCGAAATCATCGTGGTATCTGTTTTCGGCGCATTGACCTTGTATATCATTTCCATGGTGTCGATTATCGTGTTGAGAAAACGTGAACCGGATTTACCCCGCCCGTTTAAAGTGGCCTGGTACCCGGCGTTTCCCATCATCGCCCTGGTCATTGCCACCGTTTCCATTATTGCCATGTTCATCTTCAATGGTATATTAGGACTCATCTACTTCTCCGTATTAGCCATCACCTTTTTGCTATACAAAATCTTTAAACCCGCCAATACATGACAACTTCCGAAATATTAGCGTATGTAAAGCAACATCCATCCGGTAAGGTAAAAATAGCTGTTGCTGATATTGATGGCGTACTGAGAGGCAAATACATTGCGGCCGACAAGTTTGCCACTGTCATCGACAGCAAGCTGGGTTTCTGTGATGTCACCTTCGGTTGGGACATGAGCGATGTGGTATATGATAATGTGAAATTCACCGGCTGGCATACCGGCTACCCCGATGCATTGGTACGCCTGGATCTCAACACCTTTCGCAGGATTCCCTGGGAAAATGATCTTCCCTTTTTCCTGGGAGAATTTGTGCTGGAAGATCATTCACCAGTATATACCTGCCCACGGCAACTGCTGCGTAAAGTGATGGCAGATGCGGCGCAACTGGGATGTACACCTTATTTTTCACAGGAGTTTGAGTGGTTTAATTTTTCTGAGACGCCGGATACGGCCCACCAGAAACATTTCCACGATCTTACGCCCCTTACTCCCGGCATGTTTGGTTACTCCATTCTGCGTAGTGCATTGAAAAATGAATACATGAGTAACCTGTTTGAATGGTTGGTGAAATTTGATATACCGGTAGAAGGATTGCATACAGAAACCGGCCCCGGCGTATATGAAGCCGCTATCAAATACGGGGAAATACTAGCGTCGGCAGACAGGGCCCTGTTATTTAAAACAGCGGTAAAGGAAATTGCCTACAAACACGGTATCATGGCCACTTTCATGGCCAAAATAAATGAAAATCTCCCTGGCTGCAGCGGGCACGTACATCAAAGTCTCTGGGACAGCGACAGCAAACAAAACCTGTTTTATAACGATAAAGATCCGCACAAAATGAGCGCGGTGATGAAAAGTTATATCGCTGGTCAACTACATTGTCTTCCGCATATCCTGCCCATGATTGCGCCTACGGTCAACAGCTACAAACGGCTGGTAGAAGGCGCCTGGGCGCCTACCACGCTCACCTGGGGAATAGATAACCGAACAGTAGCGCTCAGGGCATTGCCCTGCAATGAAAAAGCCACCCGGCTGGAAACCAGGGTAGTGGGATCAGATACCAACCCCTACCTGGCGCTGGCGGCATGTCTCGCCGCAGGATTGTATGGCGTAAAAAATAATCTTCCGCTCAACAAAGAAGCTACGATTGGCAACGGGTACAAAGACACGTCCAATGGTGTATTACCACAAAATCTCCATGCCGCCACCCAGCAAATGAAACATTCCGACATCGCCAAAGAACTGTTTGGAGCCTCATTTGTTGAACATTTTACCCTCACCAGGGAATGGGAATGGAGACAATACGCAAAAGCAGTGACCGACTGGGAACTGAAAAGATATTTTGAAATCATTTAATAGCAGGTATATGGCAGCTCAGTTTAATTTTCCAACTACCATCCGCTTCGGAGCAGGCGTTATCAGTGAACTTCCCGCCTATCTTCAGAAAAACGGATTATCAAAGCCCTTGATTGTAACAGATCCTACCGTGGCAGGATTATCATTTTTTAAAGCGATTGTCAACGATCTGCAGGCACATCATCTTTCTGTAGAAGTATTCAGCGATATCCATAAAAACCCGGTAAAAAGTGATGTGTATAAAGGCACAGAAGTGTTTGATCATACACAACGCGACAGCATCATCGGTATAGGCGGAGGAGCCGCCCTGGATGTGGCCCGTGCCATTGTGCTGCGCGTGCATCACCGGGAGGACTTATTTAAATACGATGATCTTATTGGCGGTGATATTTATGTCACCAATGATGTACCTCATTTCGTTACCGTTCCTACGACCGCCGGCACCGGCAGCGAAGTAGGCAGAAGCGCAATCATTGCTGATGATGAAACGCATCAGAAAAAAATACTATTCTCCCCTAAACTAATGGCGAAAATTGTATTTGCCGATCCGATGCTCACCATGGAACTCCCGCCTTCCGTAACTGCCGCTACCGGCATGGATGCGCTGACCCATAACATGGAAGCATTCCTGGCCAAAAATCCACATCCCCTTTGCGATGGGATTGCGCTGGAAGGAATATGGCTCATCAAAAACTCCCTGGTAAGAGCCACCAATAATCCCGATATCGAAAGCAGGAGCAATATGCTGATGGCCTCCATGATGGGCGCCATCGCTTTTCAGAAAGGATTGGGTGTGGTACACTCGCTGGCACATCCCCTGTCGTCCCTGCTGGATACCCACCACGGCCTCGCCAATGCCGTGAATATTCCTTATGGTATGCGGTTCAATATTGCCGGGTTTGAAGATAAATTCCGCCGCATTGCCAGAACGCTCGAACTGAAAGAAGAAACCGGGGAAGCCGTGGTAAAATATTTATTCGACCTCAATACCATGGTAAATATACCACACCACCTCAGCGACATCGGCGTGAAGGAAAGTCATATTGATACGCTCGCCGACCTCGCCTTCGCCGACTTCGCACATCCTAACAATCCCAAGCCCGTAACCAGGGCCGATTTCAAACAGCTGTACCAAAATGCTTTATAATCATGAAGAAAAAAATTGGTATCAGTTATACGGAAGCCAACTTCGCTAATTACGAAAACTGGTTCCTGCCCGCAGAACTGGGAGATGATATAGAACTGGTCATCCTCTCCTTTATCAACAATAATGTGGACGATATCTTCGCCTGCGATGGATTTGTGTTAACCGGGGGCGTAGATGTTTTACCCGCTCTATATGGTGGCGCCGAACACTATCCCCATCAACCTAACCACTTCTTACCGGAAAGAGATGCCTTTGAAAAAAAGATCTATGAATATGCCCAGCAACAACGAATCCCGGTATTAGGCATCTGCCGGGGATTGCAGTATATCAATATCCTGGAAGGAGGGAAAGTATATGAAGACATTGGAGAACCGGCTAATAAAATCCATAAGAAAGAAACCGCCGATAAAATACACGGTGTCAATATCCGCGAAGACAGTCTCCTGTACGCCATTACCGGCGCTACTCACGGTCAGGTGAACAGTGCCCACCACCAGGGTATTCATCCCGCTCACCTGGGTAATAACCTCATGGTGAGTGCTACCTCCGATACCAATGATGGCATCATTGAAGGCATTGAATTCAAGGATAAAACAGGCAAAGCCTTTATGCTCTGCGTACAGTGGCATCCGGAAAGAATGCAGGAGAAAGAAGTAAATCCGCTTTCTCAAAAAATTAAAACACAATTTATCCAGGAAGTAAGAAACCATACAAAATGAAAGTCATTAATCCCGCCACTGGCGCCACCCTGAGAATACTGCGTGATGATACCCGCGACACCTTGCAGGACATGTATATGCGCTTGAAAGTAACCCAGCCCAAATGGGCCGCCACCAGCCTCGCAGCGCGAATGAAGATCATCGCCAGGTTCAGCCAGTTGCTGCAAACCCATACAGAAAGACTGGCTGGCATACTTACTTCAGAAACGGGTAAACCCCTGCAACAATCCAGGAATGAAATCAATGGCGCCCGCACCCGCATACAATGGATGCTGGACAATGCCGAAAAATTCCTGGCAGATGAATGGGTTACCAACTCAGATGCATTAAAAGAAAAAATTTCCTACGAGCCACTGGGAATCGTTTGTAATATCTCTGCCTGGAATTACCCTTACCTAGTAGGCGTGAATGTGTTTATACCCGCTCTGCTGGCCGGCAATGCTGTATTGTACAAACCATCGGAATACGCTACCCTCACCGGTATGGAAATAGAAAGCCTGCTGGTACAGGCCGGGCTCGATCCCAACCTTTTTGTCATGGCTACTGGCGGAAAAGAAACCGGCGAAGCACTGCTAACCATGAAATTAGATGGCTACTTCTTTACCGGGTCTTACAAAACCGGGAAATATATTTACGAAAAAGTGGCCGGAAAAATGGTTCCCTGTCAGCTGGAACTGGGAGGCAAAGACCCACTGTATGTAGCTGACGACGTCAACGACATTGCCGCTGTAGCCGCTGCTACGGCCGACGGCGCTTTTTATAACAATGGCCAGAGCTGCTGCGCCGTAGAACGTATATACGTTCACGAAAAAATATACGACGACTATGTGAACGCATTTGTAGCCTCCGTTCGCTCCTGGAAGTTAGGATTACCTACGGAAGAAGGGGTTTACTTCGGCGCTCTCACCCGCCCCGATCAGCTCAAAGTACTGGAAGACCAAATACTCGAAGCACGAGCCAAAGGCGCTACCCTGCTGCTGGGCGGAAAACGTATTGAACACGAGGGCAACTTTTTCGAGCCTACCATCCTGTCGGATGTAAATAACAAAATGAAAGTCATGCAGGAAGAAAGCTTTGGCCCCATTATCGGTATCATGAAAGTGAACAGCGATGCAGAAGCGGTGGAGCTGATGAATGATACAGACTATGGCCTCACCGCCGCGGTATACTCAGGCAGCCAGGACAGAGCCGCACAAATCCTGTCACAGGTCAACAGTGGTACCGGCTACTGGAACTGCTGCGATCGCGTAACAGCAGGCCTTCCCTGGGCCGGCAGAAAACATTCCGGCTTTGGTGCTACCCTCTCCCACCAGGGGTTACGGGCATTTACCAAAACAAAATCATGGCAGATGAAAAGTGAATAAAGTAGTGTTGAAGAAAAAGATGTAAGTTGCCGTCCATTGTAGTTAACTGATGAAGAACCGTATCTTTTACATAGTACTGTTGCTATTCCTGGGCCTGGCAGCCCATACTAACGCGCAGGCCGATAAATGGACCGGCACCTGGCGTATGGAATATAAACCCTGGCCGGGCCGCCCTCCGCTGGTAATAGAACTGCAGGTAGGATTACCCGGCCAGCAAACACTGTACCCCGCGTTACTAAAACTGGACTATGGCAACACCTTTCATGGCGTTTATGAATTGCTGCTGGCCACCAAAAGTGCTACCCAGCTGGGCATTGGCCGGTTTAAATATCCCGTTAGCGAAACGCCCTTCCGTCTCGGCTCCTGGATGCTTTATCTAAATGGCACCTTCAACTACGGCAAACCAACTAACGGTCCCGCCTATATGCAACTCAGCCGGATGTGGATCAAAGATTTCGGCCTTTTCATGAAAGGGCTGGATGACGACGATGAAATATACACCAGTACCAAGGTTACGCTCAGAGGCTTGCTATACCAGGACAGTATACGGCTGAAAAAGATCAACGCCCAACCCTGGACTGGTCCGCATACCAACAGGATCATTCATCCCGAAGAAGATAGCATTTACTTTGGCATTTATGACCAGGTGATTACTTCCGACAGCGTCGTTCAATTATCCATCAAAGACGACGACCAGCTCGATAAAGACACCGTTACCCTGGTACACAACGGCCGCGTACTACTACATCGTATGGAGATGAACGATCAAACCCGTGAGCAACGCATCCTTCTGGACACCGGCATGAACATCCTCACCTTTTTTGCCGACAACTACGGAGGCCTTCCTCCCAATACCGGCAATATGCGGATCACCACGGAAGGGAAAACACATGTTTTTGATTTTGCGCACCGGGCCAACTGGTATGCCACCTACCTGGTAGCACAATTTTATAGGAAGCCTGCTGCGCCCACAGCCCCTATCAAGGCGCCGCCGCCAACGACAACCCGGAAAAATGAATCACTCACCAGTTTTACCGTACATCAGGCAGATATTATACTGGAACTATGGGACGCCCAACAGGAAGATGGAGACAGTATTTCCTTACGGCTAAATGATAACTGGATAGCCACCGGGCTGCCGGTAAAGAAAGCGGTACAGCAAATAAAAATATCGCTGCAACCCGGCGAAAATACGCTGCTCTTTATGGCAGATAACCTCGGCAGCATTCCACCTAATACGGCGGCACTCCGCATCCGGTTTGGCACACAGGCCAAAACGCTGGAACTGAAAACAGATTTCCAACGCAATAACCTGGTGAAGATCATATATGATCCTCCCGCCCAACCATAAGCTTACTATTTGTTTCTCAGCGCATCCACACTCCATTTATACCCGGAAAGTGTGGATAACAAAAAGCTGGCGGCGCTGGCGGTAAATACGGAGTAATTCAACGGAGACTGTATCCCAAAAGCCACAGCCATAGACAATCCAAACAACAATAACAGGATGCCACTACCCAGAGCGGCCAAACGTGTCCATAATCCAATAACCAATAGCAATCCAAAGCCTATTTCTCCCGCAGTAGCTACCGCGGCAAAAAACTCGGCCACTTTGTACGGTAAAAAGGACATCAATTGATAGGCATAGGTCATGAAATGCTGCCAGTCGCCCCAGCTGATGCGGGCGCCTCCGGGAGGTCCCCAAACACCCAGGCGATCCAGTCCGGCACAGAGATAGCTGGCGCCCAGCGCCCATCTTAAATATAATTGCAGCAATGGCTGTTGATGTTTCATCGATCATTCATTTACCCGGTAAAAGTACGTTACACAAACGAAGTGGCAGTAGTCCAGTTCTCCGATAACTGGTAGTCCAACCGGCATAAAAAAACCGTTGCCGGCTGCTAATAGCAACCGGCAACGGTTATAATATGATATCATTCCTTATGCGTCGGGCCAGATGCCTGACTGTACTTCTGAAATTTTCTTTTTCTGCAGCAGGAACATGCACAGCCTGGATTGTCCGATTCCTCCGCCAATACTGAGTGGATACACGTTATTGAGCACGTTGCTGTGGAACTGTAAACCACTTCTGTGCCCGCAGCCCAGCAATGTCAGTTGACTGCCCAGCGATGCAGCATTTACACGTATTCCCATGGAAGATATTTCCAATGCCCTGTCCAGTGCCGGGTTCCACAAAATCAAATCACCGTTCAGGCCCTGATAGCCGTCTTCGTTATCAGATGACCAGTCATCATAATCCGGGGCACGATCGTCATGCACGGCATTGTTGGAAAGCTTTCCACCGATACCCATAATAAATACGGCGCCATGGAGTTTGGCAATCCGGTTTTCGCGCTCTTTGCAGTCCAGGTCGGGATACAGCTGTAGCAGCTCTTCGCTGTGTATAAAATAAACAGATTCAGGTAAGTCCAGCACCCGTACATGTTTTTCTTCCAGCATTTTATTGGTATCCAGGATGGCCTGGTAAATTTTCTTTACCGTTTCTTTCAGATAGGGAATGTTCCGGTGTTCATCCAGGATACATTTTTCCCAATCCCACTGGTCTACATAAAAACTATGTATATCCGACACCACTTCATCGGGCCGGATGGCTCTCATATCCGTAACAATGCCGGTTTCCGGCTCCATGTCCAGCTCATGCAGGCGCATTCTTTTCCACTTGGCGAGCGACTGTACAATTTCCACCTGGTAGGGAATATTTTTCAGGTTAAAGCGGATGGGTTGTTCCACTCCATTTAAATCGTCATTAAACCCGGTGCCGGATTTTACAAATAAAGGCGCGGATACTTTGGTTAAGGATAACTGTTTACATAACTGTGTGGAAAAATAATCCTTTATCAGGGAAACACCTTTCTCCCCGTAAAGCAATTCTTCTTTAGATACTTTAGCTGGCTTTGTCATCTGCATGATGCAATAACTTTTTAAATTTTGATAAAAATGAAGAATGATTGTTTTGGCGACCTATATAATCACTAAAATAGTTCTTTCACTGTATAAATCTCAACAAAAGAACGAAATTATTAAACACTTTCCATTCAAACCGAAAAATTTACAGAAAAATGGGATAAAAACCGATTTTTATTCGACAAATTGGCTAATAACTGTGTAAAATCATAAAAAACGGGGACGTCATTCCATTTTTATTCATTTCATTTGATAGTTTAAGATACTTATTATCATAAGAAGAAAGATGGCATTGGCGGTACAACTTCACCGGACCGTCGTTTGCGCCGGTCCATTCTTTTTGCTACCAACTCCAAAGCCGCTATATTTGATCCTTGAAAAATCATATTGCTAACCCCATCCGGCATTAACGCACCCACCGGTGGAAAACAATCATCCATGAACAACAAAATAAAAATACTCAGCCTCACACTAAGCCTCTGGGCTGCTACCACAGCCGCACAATCCAAAGTAAACGACTACCTTCACATTCCCGGCCCTATTCAGTTGAACAACACCAGCTACAACCTGGTATGGACTTCCCATCCCAACAACAACTACTACAAGCAAGAATACCTTACAGCAGGCGACAACCTCGAAAAATTTAAATCGCTTGTTACGGTTGACTTTCTCCAGGGCAACTTCCAGCCCCGGGATCTGGCCGGCCAGAAAGTGGAAGAATTGAAGAAATTGAAGGCCACCAACCCGATGATCAACTACAACGTTTATGAAAAGAACCAGGAATATATCCTCGACTTCCTTATCAGTCAAGCCTCCGCAGATGGGAAAGGTATTGCCATTATAGAAAGAAATGTATACCGCTATCATGCCGTTGACAACAACGGCGTTAAGGGCCTGTTACTCTTCGCTGCCAGCCAACGGGCATACGGCCCGGAAGTAACTGCCTTTCTGAAAAAATTATCAGTGGAGAAAAGTAAGTTGGTAGACGCTGTGGCCACGTATAAATTACCGGAAGTGAGTATTAAATAAACGCTTTGGAGAAAATTTTTATTTTTGCCCCCATTAAAAGGGGCACTGCCTCTTCCGTTAAATATTATATACTACATGAAAGAAGCACTGACTACTTTACTTAAGAATTTAAAAGACAACACCGCCACTTTCAAAGAGGTGATTGAATTTATAGAAACACATTACCAGCATCAACCCACCGCTTTTAAAAACGGCGACGCCTATAATGAAGCCACGCAAAACCAGGGCAGTGCCAAAGTTTTTGCTTTTGCCCGGTTGCAACAGCTAAGTAAAGAAGATACGCTTTATTTATTTGCAGAACATTATCAATCAGTGCTGCAGCATCCGGAGGGAACAGATCACCAGAATATCCGGCAGTTTATGACGCACGGCTGGGATGGGGTTGTGTTTGAAGGAACAGCGTTATTGGCAAAGTAAATTAAAAGACAAAAGGGCCGGCAAATTTATATCTGCCGGCCCTTTTTAATTATTTTCGTTTCAACACGGAACCAATCATCAATTCCAGCGTCCGTTCATTACTTCCATCTATCCGGAAATCTGTAAACACGAGCTGTCCATTTTGATCGATGAGGAAGTTGGTAGGTTCTCCCCGTACTTTATATACCCTGGCAGCCCAATCGCCGTCGGCGCGTAGCGGGGTGAAGGAATAACCCGTTCCTTTCATAAATGGTACTACATATTCGTCCTGGTCGGGAGATACATTAATTCCCACGTAGGCTACATCCTGTCCCTTAAATTTGTCCATTACATTTTGAAAATGTGGAAATTCGCCGCGGCAGGGACCACAACCAGGGAACCAGAAAGTCAGCAGCACTACTTTCCCCTTGTAATCTTCCAGGGAAGCAGTTCCGGAGGAAGTATACAGGCCGAGGTTAAAAGGAGGCGCAGGTTTAATGGCCTGTTGTCTTATCTGCCATACATCATTTTCTATCTGCTGATGATCTTTTCCCTGGGCCTTTCCATATACTTCCAGCCCTTTCCATAAATCGTCTGTTGGCTCCTTGGCGTAAATAGTAGCCAGCCCGTTATAGGCATCAGCGGTATTTCCCAAACCATGGGCAGCCTGGGCTTTCAACTGGGCGATAAAGGTAGTCAGTCTTGAATAGCGGGGCAGTTTTATGCCAGCCAGCATATCAGCGGCTTCTTTAAATTGCTGCTGTTGTATCAGGGTGTGGATCGTCACAATCTTTCCTGCCAGGGTATCTTTTGCCCCCCAGCCTTCCTGGCCCTTCAGGGCAGCTGCCAGCGCTACCGCCTTTGCGGGATTGGTTTTCAGGTAGATACTAAACAAGTCATCCATGCCTCCCGACGACCAGCTGAACTTTGCCGGCGGATAGGCAGCACGCATCTGCTCATACACCATAATTTTTTCTGCGGTATCCCGGCTCCGGGCGCCCAGCCAGTATAAGCCCTGTGCCCCACGCTCGCTTTGCGGAAATTTTTTGGCCAGGTCATACAACATGGTCCGCCATTTCTTCCCGTCGACATGCTCAAAATCCATGGCATAATAAAAAGCATAACCCGGATCTGAAGGATCGGCTGCAGATGCTTTGCCCATATATTCTCTTGCACCGTCCTGGTTTCCCCAGCGGTCAGCATCAATAGACAAATCCCTCCAGGCCGGGGCCAGCCGGGGATTCAATGCTACGGCTTTTAACAGGTACGGTCTGGCCTTTGGACTTTCTACATCCGCAAAGGCTTCGCCCAGCGCAAAGGGTACAACCGCTGATTTGGGAAATTGTTTTGCCCATTGCTCATACTGTCCCTTCAGCAGCGACACCACAGAATCGCCATTGCGGTAAGACGCATTGGGAATACTTTTACGAAATGCGGCTATAAACTCGTGATGCGCCCCCAGGCTATCGGGATACTTCCCTATCACCGCTTTTAACTCACTGACACTTGCTTTGCTTTCCTGCGCCAGCGCGGGCATTACCGGGAGCCCTGCCAACAGCAGGGCAATACCGGTATGGATGATTTTCTTACAAGTCATATGGATGGTTTTTAATATTTATTTTGTTCAATTAAACCGTTACTGGAAATAATTTCTGTACGGGGAAGCGGCGCTGCAAAACGCCGTCCATTCTTAGGCAGCGAATAAGTCTGCGTTGGCTCTCCCACCGATACCTTTGCATTATTATATGGATAAAATGTTCTGTTGAGTACTACATCATCATTTGGATCCTCGTTGTTATTCAACCGCCTGATGTCAAACCAGCGTTGTGTAAAAGGCATTTCCCGGCGGCGTTCTTCCAGGATCAGTTTTATCGCATCATCTTTACCAGCGGCCGTAAGATTGACCCAGGGACCAGGCTTCATGCGTTTTGCCCGTAGGGTATTTACCGCTGTCATTGCATCGCTGATATTGTTGGCACGCGCCTGGCACTCCGCCTTTATCAGCAGCATCTCCGCAACTGTAGGACCTGAAGGTATCCGGTCTTTAAAAAAGAAAATGTATCCCGGGTAACTATATGCCGGTTTGATCAAACCACGGTCGTAAGAATAATTTTCTACGATATGATATTCATAACGCAGATCGTGATCCCGGTCGTACAGATCCAGCAAAGCCTTGCTGGGTATGTACCACCAGGATTCATGGTACAGCATCCGGAAGTACAGGAACTCTTTCCAGCCTATCATATCTGTCATGTCGGACTGGTTGTTGTGCGTATACGGATATTTAATAGTCACTGTTTGTGCATTCGGTGTACCCGCATTAATCGTTACGTTCCCGTCATTCCCGTATTTCATCTCCGTATTATAATCTACCAGTTGGCTGTACTCTGCTAATGCTGCGTTGGCATACTTCAGCGCCTCCGTATAATTATTCCGGTTTAAATAATAACGTGCTGCAAAGCCGCTAACCCCTGCTTTGCTGGCCCGCCAGTGGCGGGGTGTTCCTCCCCCGGTCAGTGATACCGGTGTTTTCAGCGCTTCCACCAGGTCTGATTCGATCAGGTTATACACCTTTTCCAGTGGTTGGCGCACTACCGGCTCTTCAAACCCGGTGCCCTGCTTTAGCGGTAAACCGGCTTCCTGTTTATTGGCATCTGTAAAAGGTAAACAATAAGTGTTGGCCAATACCCAATAGCTGTAGGCCCTGATGAAATGTGCATCTGCCTTTATAACCGCTTTTTCATCGGCTGTACCAGTCACTTTATCTACATAGGACAGGGCCATATTGGCATTAAAGATCTTTCTATATTCTCCGCTCCAGAACGATTCACGGCCATCATCCGGGAGGTTGTTGATATCCCATAACGTAAACTCCACCAGTGCCATGGAAAAGGTAGAAGGACGGGCATTGTACAGGTCTAGCGGAAGATCTGCATCATCGGTACTGTAAATGGCGGTCCTGTTACCTTCCTGGTAAAAGGTGCTATAATTATTCAACAACGCATTTAGCTGTGCAGTAGTGGTTACTACCAGCGACGATGTTTTTGAAGGCGGTTCATTCAGGTATTTATCACATGAAGAGAGTAAAGTCAGCAGTGCCATACCCGGCAACAAGCGGTATATTTTATTGATCAGCATGATGGCAGATTTAAAGCGTTAATTTAAGTCCGAATGTAAATTTTGGCTGTGGCTTCATACCTCCCAGCGGATATTCCGGATCTTCTCCATAACTGTTGGCGAGGATGGTAAAAAGATCATTCCCCTGCGCATACAACTGCAGCCCGCCAATGTGCATAGCAGATGTCAGTCTCTTTTTCAGGCGGTAGGTAATATTCAGTTCCTGCATCCGGATATGCGATGCGTTTGCAGCCAGGTAACTCATGTAAGGATAAAACCGGTCCCAGAAATAAAACTTAGGCTCATCATCGTTCTGCGGCAAGGGCACTATCTTCATGGGATCGCCATTCATGACTTCACCCAGTTTCTTGTTGGGTAATACCCGGGATCCCCAGAGTACGGGATAGTTAAACGACATGCGGTTAAACACATGGCCAAATTTCCCGGTAATGATAAATGATACATCAAAGTCATATAGTTTGAAAGCATTCACCAATCCCAGCGTGTAAGGTGCTACCTGTGTTCCCATATCCAGCATATAATCCCTGCCATCGCCGGGTGTCCAGCCGGTAAAATTATACATGTCTTTTCCCGCGCCCTTTACATAAGGCTGTTTGTCGTATACGCCCGCATATTGAAAACTCCAGAGCGTATTCGCGTCCTTTCCTTCCACATAGGCGCCGCTGCCACCAGAAAACAACGTAGATGCCGCATAGTTGGCAACAAACAGTTTAGTGATCTTATTTTTATTGTAAGCAAAGTTTACATCTCCTCTCCATATGATATCATTTCCTTTGATGGGTATGTTAGTACCTATGGTAATCTCTATCCCGCGGTTGCTCATTTCTGCATTGTTCAATTTCTGGGACGTGGTACCATTTACCGCCGGAATAGACAATACTGCGATCAGGTCCCTGCCTTTCTTATTGTAAACATCTACCTTCCCATGCAGCCGGTCATTGAAAAGCGTATAGTCGACACCAAAATTCCAGGTGCCTGTTTTCTCCCAACGCAACGTAGGATTTCCGTAGCTGGAAACAGAGGCTTTAAAATCCTGTGTATAGAGGTCCGGTGTAGCCGTGGTGGCTATCAGTGGACGAAAGGCGGTAGACTTATCCACGTTACCATTAAATCCGTAGGTAAGCCGTACATTCAGCCAATCGATCCAGGAAATACCTGACATAAAACGTTCTTTCTGTAGCTGCCAGGCCAGGCCTGCCGACCAGAAAGGCGCATAGCGATATTGTGGATCATCTGTGATCAGGTTTGAGGCATCGGTACGATAACTGCCGGATACGGTGTATTTATTTTTGAAGGTATAAGCGCCGTTGGCATAGAAAGAAAAGTACCTTTCTGTTGCATAAGAGAAAGTATTGGTGTAGGAGAAAGTCTGGTTATTACCCAGCCAGTTTTTAATCGGTGAAAAAGTACCGCCCGGTCCATTTGGAAAGGTGCCCAGGGTAAGGGTTTGATCGTTATACCCATAAGCAGTAGGATTACCGAAGGTTTGTATAACCTGGCTGTTGATTTCTGAACCTGCAATCACATTTACTTCATGTTGTTTTCCGAACCTACGGCTGAAATTAACCTGGTTACGGAAATTATACGACTCTGCCTTGCTCCTGCTTTGTGTGAGCATGCCTCCTTTAGGCAGGTTCAGGGTAATGGCGCCGGTCGGCTGGTTCCAGCTGGCAGCAGTATTCACCCTGCTTCTCACGTAAAAAGTCTGATCGTTGTATAACCCACGGTTAAACGTGTTAAACAGCTCATACTGAATTTTGCTGTCGAACGACAACCCTTTCATTAACCGGAAGGTAAGTCCTGCCTGCATCCTGGCGTTTAACTGCTTAGCGGTGATATCCCGGTTATTCACTTCCTGGATGGGATTGTAAGTCCAGTCAGGATAAGGAAACTTATTCATGGGTACAGACCTCGTTAATATTGGCCAGTAGTACTGGCTGATATTGGTAAGAGAGCCATCGGGGTTCTTCAACATGTCGTAGGGAGATAATCCCTGGATATCACTCAGCGTTACGCCGTTGTTATGCGCATCATTGTATTGCAGCATCGCATTGGCATTAAAATCGAGCCATTTAAATATATTGGCATTGGCGCGATAGTTAAACATATAGTTGTTGGCATTCGTTCCTTTGAAGTTCGATTGTCTTTTTCCGAACAAGAGGGACAGTACGTTGCTCATCCGTTGGGAGCCCCCATAAAGGGTAAGATTATACTGCTGATCCAACGGATTCGCCAACAGGTTTTTTGATATCTGGGAACGGTTATCCTGTGTTTTCAGCTTCTCCAAAACGGCATCACGATCGGCGTTTGACAGGTAGCCGAGATAATTTTCACTCAGCGCCACCGTAGCCTGCGACCATTGCTTGCCATAGTTAGTAGTCAGGTCGCCGGAATTGACCTGTGCTCCCCATCTGTTAAAGGTCAGTTTCTCATAGTCCACTGTTTCTGCAGATGATGCCAGCGGATTTACATAACCCAGGTCAAATTTACTACCCACGCGGGTAAACGCAGAGAACTCCACCCGTAGTGGTACACCATGGGCAGACTTTTTTGTGGTAATAACAATGACGCCATTGGCAGATCTGGCGCCCCAGATAGATGCTGCTGCCGCATCTTTCAGGATGGTCACACTTTCTACGTCATTTGGATTGACAGCATTGAAATCGCCCTGGATAGGAAAACCATCCACTACAACAAGGGGGGTAGCACTGGCATATAAGCTGGTTTTCCCCCTGATTTCAAATGTAGGGTTCCCGTCAACGTCCAGCTTGGCCTGCATGCCGGCAGTGGTACCTATTAGCCGCTGGGCTATATTAACAGCCGGTTTGTCGAGCTGCGATTTGCTGATCACATCAAAGGAGCCGGTGGCGCGCTCCTTTGATATGGTTTGATAGCCAGTAGATACCACGGCTACCGCATCCAGCACATTGGTTTTTGTTTTTAATACAATGGTGAGAAAATTTTTGCCATCCATTTTCATTCTTTGGGTTTCATACCCCACACTACCGATAACTAAGGTGGCATTATCTGCCACGCCAGTCAGCGTAAACTCGCCGTTCTCATCGGTGATAGCCCCCATGGCTCTTCCCTCTACACGTATGCTCACACCGGCAAGCGCTTTGCCGCTTTCATCTGTAATACGACCACGAATAGTAGTGGCCACCAGCACCTGCAACGGAATCGATGGAAAAAGTCTGCTGGGTATGCGCCTCACAATAATAAGATGGTCTTCGATACTGTAAGCATAGGGTAGTCCCTTTAAACAGGCATCCAGCGCTTCTCTCATAGTAACGTTCTTTAACTGGAGATCCAGCAAGGTATTATTCTCCAGCAACGTATTATCGGCAATAAAGGAATAGCCGGACTGTTTTTTAATTTCGCTGAGCGCATGTCTTATGGTCAGGCTTTCCCTTTTGATGGTGATATACTGAGAGTATGTTTTAGCGCTCAGATGCAGTGCGATGATGAGTAATAATATAGTCAGCCGCATGATCTTCCAGATTAAAAGGGGCAATAGCTTTCCCCTGCCCGTAAGGGCATTCCCATTAACAATAAGTTTCATAAATTTGGTTTGTTCAGTGGTACTTTAAAACGAGGTCCTTAAGCAGATTTGGTTGACAAGGTATCCTGAATAACTGCCGGGGGTGAGTCCTAATCACTTCCGGCCTTTTTTTCAGGCATACCGGTGGCCTAACAACTATCCTGTTGTCATACAATTTTTTTTTGGTTGATGAATAAATTTTTATTTAGCGGAAACGATCAGTGTCCGGTTTTCCAGGCGTGCGTTAACGCCATAAACAGTTAGTGCTTTTATTACGTCAGATAAATATACGTTCCGGTCTATCATACCTATAAAGCCGGTTTCCGGTAATGTCCCCTCAATTTTTATCTCAATATTATACCATCGTGCTATTTTTCTCAGGAGTGCCTGCAGGTTGTTACTTTCCAGGGAAAGCTGGCCATTTATCCAGGCCATCGCATCGGCCGGGTTATCCACTTTATTGACGGTTACCTGCACCTGACCAACGCCCACTTGGGCCTGTTCTCCGGGCTTCATCAATGTTCCGTTTACCCGTATCAATCCTTCTACGAGGGTCGTTTTCATGACCGGTTCGTCGGCATAGGCATTGATGTTAAAGGCAGTACCGATATCCTCTATCACGTGTTTACCCACCCGCACTTTAAAAGGTTGTTTCTCGTTATGTACTACTTCAAAATAAACCTCGCCCGTAATATCCACGATTCGCTCTTTGCCGTTAAAGCTCAACGGGTAACGGATAGAACTCGCGGCATTCAGCCATACCCCGCTTCCATCCGGCAACACCATTCTCCACTGCCGGCCTTTATCCGTAGTCACTTCGTTATACACTTCTTCACTGGTTGTTCCCTGGTATTTTATCATCCCATTCTCTTTTACCACCTTCACTTTTCCCTGTACTGCTACCGTACCATTACCCGCACTGTCCAATACCAATGTACTACCGTCCGAGAGGTGCAGCACGGCGCCATTGCCGCCGGGTGCAATATCCGCCCTGGCTGCAAGCACCGGGGAACCTGCTCCCATAGCATGTTGCAGCCACCAATACATACCGGCACCTGCCAGCAGCAAAGCAATGGCCGCTGCAGCAGCCCACACCCGCATACGACGCCGGTAAGGTAATTGCATTGTTTTTGTAAACGGCTTTTCCGTTCTTTTGCCATCAGGCTGACGAATGCTTTTCAGCAACTCCGCCTTTATGTCGTCCTGCAACCCGCTGCTGTCCTCTATATTGTCTGACCCGTTGTCCAGGTCATCCAGGCTATCCATATAACTTTCAATAAAACGTACTTCAGCCGGGCTCGCCTGCCCTGCCTCATATTTTTTGAGTATGGATAGCAAATACTTCTGGTGCCAGTCAGAAAGCTGCATAAAACGCCTTTTTAGTATAGTCACAAAAAAGGACAGATATTCCCGGAAAAAAATATTTTTTTTCCTTTTATCAGATAAAAAAGTGTAGAATGGCCACCAGTGTGCCAAACCGGGTGCGCAGGTGACGAAGGGACAGACTTAAGTTATTCTGTATCGTTTTAGGCGAGAGGTTCATTTCAACCGCTATTTCCTTTACAGACAATTCTTTCAGGAAATACTGTATAAAAATCCGGCGCTGGGTCTCCGGTAATATATCCACCCACCCTTCCAGCAGCTTAATGAAATCCTTTTGTTTCAATACCTGGTCTGCCTCGTAAGGGGAAAAAAGCAGGGTTTCAAATAAATCAAAAAAAGCAGGGATCTTATTCCGGTTGATGTAGTTGATAAGCCTGAAGCGGACCGCCTGCTCCAGGTAGGCAGGAAGGTAACTGATGTTTAGCGCTTCCCGGCGTTTCCAGATATCCAGGAATACGTCATGCACAATTTCTTTAGCCTGCTCCTTATCCGCTTTCTTACGGCAGGCGGATTTGTAAAGCTGGTTCCAGTAACGATCATATATTTCAGTAAAAGCCGCTTCATCGCCGCATTTAAGCAGCGCAATCAGTTGCTCATCTGTATGTATATCGTACTGGGACATAAAAAATATAGACAATGGTTGGTCCCCTAAAGATAATCTGTTTTCATTCAGATGTTTAAAAGATTTTTTGGGTAAAATGTTGCCATATTTCCTTATCCATAGATTAATAGTAAGATAACATTCGGCCTGCCAGCTCCATCCATGGCCCAATACACGTCAAAGAAAGCGTTAAACAAGCCATTATCTTCCATTCCAAAATTTATTATTTGCCCGAAAGCCATATACTTTTGCCAGTAGTAACTGTACTTTCTGTACTCAATGGCATTTAACGAACTGACCGACTTAAATCTGTGGCTCCAGGTAAAACAAGATAAAGGTTTTGCTTTTAAAACACTTTTCGACAGGTACTGGGAAAAGCTGTATGTCTTTGCCTTTAACCGGCTAAAGTCGGAAGCCGACGCAAAGGACGTAGTGCAGGAAGTAATGATTAGTTTATGGTCGCGACGCGCTTCCCTGGATATCGAAACCACTTTGGCCGCTTACCTGCATGCTGCCGTACAGTATGAAGTGCTGAACCATTTTTCCAGGGCCGCTAAAATTGCTGGCCGGAGCGAGGAGTACGAACAAAATATCTTACCCGAATTAACTAGCTATATAGCCCCTTTGCATATAAAAGAGTTAGCGGCACTGGCCGAAGTTGAAATAACCAGGCTGCCTGAAAAAATGCAACAGGTTTACCGGCTACGCCAGGAAAAAAATCTCTCTGTGAAAGAAATCGCCCGCCTGTTAAATATCTCCGAACAAACGGTTCGTAATCAACTTAATTCAAGCTATCAAAAGCTTAAAAAGCATTTAAAAGAAGTGATGCTGGTCGCCATATTTCTACACGGCAACTAAGTCCTCCCATTTGGTAATAATTTGGTAACAATGCCCAGATAGTTAAAATCCTGTTTTTGGAGGCATATAGTCAGGAACATAAAAGCTCCGGGTTATATGGACATAGCAACAATCAGGGAAATGGTTGACAGGTACCTTCAAGGCAAGGCCACCGACCAGGAAAAACAATTCATAGAAAAATGGCTACAAGCCCGGCCCGAAGATGAGCAACCCTTACAGGATCCGGATAGGCAGACGATTCACACAGCGCTTTGGGAGTCATTTACACATCGTACCGACTGGTCATCTTTCGCCACACCCGGGGCAATTCGTAAATCAACCCTGTTCAACTATCGCCCGTGGATAGGATACGCCGCCGCCGCTTTTGTGCTACTCTGTGGTACCGTGTGGCTAACTACCACCTTATCCCAAAAACAATCTGCCACTACACAAACGATTATTGCGTTAAGGGGCGTCCACAAAACGGTGCAGCTGCCAGACAGTACTATAGCCCATCTCTTTCCCGGCGCCACATTGATGATCCCTGGTAATTTTAATAGTAAAGAGCGGCCCGTCACCCTTTCCGGGAAAGTCTTCTTCGAAGTAAAGCAGGATCCCGCCCGCCCCTTCTATGTGCAATCGGGCAAGTTACGTACCCTGGTATTAGGAACCTCCTTTGAAGTAACCGCGCAAGACAGCTTCCATACTGCTGTTGTTGTACGCACCGGTAAGGTGAGTATACAATATGATGGCCGGCAGCTGGCCAACCTGAGCCCCGGGAAACGGCTGCGATATGATGTACAACAAAACAATTTTGCGATCGACGAAGTAAATGCCGCCATGCTCTGCGAATGGTGGAATAATGGAATGGTTTTCAACCAGTCGCCTTTTGAGGAGGTGGTACAATCCATCTCCGACTGGTACGATATCCCAATTGAAATTACCGGTACAAAATGGAAACAGGAAAAAGTAACTATCCGTATCAAAGACCGGTCGCTTACCGAAGCCCTTTCCTTGCTATCAGCCACCCTGGGATTTCAGTATAAAAAGGAAAATAACAGGATTATTATTTATTAACAAACCTAAATACCTATTACGCGTATGATAAAATAAAAAATGAAAGCAATAAAAAACCGGTCTGCGTTTCCAGACCGGAGTATGCTACGCTGGTATCTCACCACCTGCGCAGCACTGTTAAACGCACAGTTCCAATAAGAAGTCTGTAACATTTAATCAATAAAGTTATGCAAAAAAGGATACGCTGTATCATTTGTTTTTTATTCAGTATGATGTTGCTTGTCGCCAACCCCGTTTCGGCGCAGGTGATATCAAAGTCGATCCAACTTCCCCAAAAAGATATAAAAGGGAAAGAGGTACTTGCATTAATAGAAAAAATTGAGCCTGTTCAATTCACCTATGGAAAAGAGGTGAGTGAGCGTTTGGAAAAAGTTCTGCATTTCAATCATTCCAACCCTTCTATTAAGGAGGTATTGGAAACGCTGTATAAAACCTCCGGTATTTCCTATAGTATCAGCAATGGTGCCATTATACTTAAGCCGGCAGCTGCGCCTGGCAACACATTAGATGAAGGCGCTACATTAACAGGAAACGGCCGCGTTGCCGGAAAAATTATTGATGATGAAACCGGGGATCCTTTACCGGCTGTAACAATTCGTATAGGCAGCCTGGGTACCACCAGTAAAACTGATGGCTCCTTCAGTATCCCTTTATCCAAAGGGAAATACCAGGTCCAAATAAGCTCTATCGGATATGTCTCCAAATTAGTGACAGATGTTGAAATAAAAGATGGGCAGGTATTTCAGCTGAATGTGACCATGAAACGGCAGAAAGGTACACTAACAGGTGTTGTGATCACCTCTTCTGCCAGCAGGGAATCTACGGCCTCGTTATACACCCGCCAAAAGAATGAAGCGGGTATTTCAAATGGGATCAGCAGGGAACAGATATCAGCGCTGCCTGACAAAAATATAGGCGAAACGTTGAAACGTATTTCAGGCGTTAGTACGGTCGATAATCGCCGGGTAGTGGTCCGCGGTATCGCCGAGCGCTATAACATTGCCATGATGGATGGCGCTGTTTTACCAAGTACCGATGTACAGGTACGCGATTTCGAATTCGACATTATTCCCAGTAACCTGATAGATAATGTGATCGTATCTAAAACCGCTACACCCGATATGAGCTTCGGTTTCGGCGGTGGCCTCATACAGGTGAATACATTTGCCATTCCCAACGAAAATTTTACGACCGTAAGCGCCGGTACAAAATATATTTCCGGGAGCACGGGTAAAGATTTCCTGGGTTATGGCCGTGGAAAAAAAGATTACCTGGGATTTGATGACGGAGGCAGGAACCATTTTCCCAAAGACCTGATGGCTTTTACCAATGACAATTACAGGCTGACTGACCCCAATGCAACTCCCTCTCCTGGCGTTACTCCAATTACCCCTGCTATGATAGCAGCGCAGAATCAAAGAATAGGTGGTTTCGAACGCCTTGGCACAAGAACCTACAAAGCAGCGCCCGGACAAAACTATCAATTCAGTCTTGGCCGTAATTATAATGTTAACAACAGCCGCTTCGGCTTTGTCGCTTCGCTTAGCTACCGAAATGAACAGGCCATCGACGATATCCCACGTTTTGAAAGAGGGAACTGGGAAAAAATCGGCAACGACCGGTACGACGCCATCACCGGAGAAGAGCTACTGCCAACCTTTTCCAACCAGTATAACTTCGTCACCTCCTGGGGAGCGCTCCTCAATGCCGGCTGGAGTTCAAAGCACCACAAAATCACCATGCGCAATTTCTACTCCCGTGTTTTTAACAACCAATTTTCCCGTATTGTAGGCTGGGGAAATGAAATTGGCGGAGAGCTGCCTGAAATCCGTGAATACGACCGTCCAAAGTTTATCGATATGCTGCAGAACCGCATCAATGGAGAACATACTTTTGGCGCCTTTAAGTTCGAATGGAACATAGCCCGTAACAGCGTTACCAATAATGAGCTGGATGCAGTAGAAGCCTGGCTGTACCCCTATAAAACCCTGAATGGAACCGTATATAACGTAGCCCCTACCGCACTGACTAACCCCGGCTATGGCACATTTAACAGGGCCCAATACTATTACCGCGAAACCAATAAGATAGCAGAAGGGGCATTAAGCTACCAGTTTAAACTGGCAGGACAAAAACAGGTGGTAAAAACCGGGTACCAGTTCATGGAACGTCATGGTTTATACGACTGGATTATTCTGCCCATTGGTAGCGTACAAACGGCTAACAGTGTTTACCCCTATGTGCCGGTACAGCAGTGGGGGCAATTCCTGGACTTTAAAAATCCCCTGAAAGACCTGCTCTATTATCCTGCCGCCTTTTCCAGGAATGGATACGAGGGTAAGAATAACAACCAGGCAATATACGCCATGTTCGACAACCGTTTTACCAAATCGCTCCGGCTGGTGTGGGGTGTTAGAGCAGAATACTATAAATATGAAAGATTTAAAAACAGCGCCAATGACCTGGCAATTGATAAGCTGATTGAACAAGGTGAAAAGACAAAGTATGTAGATCCGGAAACAGGGAAAATTGTAACCGCTACTGCTAACCCCGAAACAGAGGAAAAAACCTGGCGCTACCTGCCTTCTGCTAGTCTTACGGCCACCCCGTTCAGCAACTTCAACATCCGTGCAGCTTATTCACAGTCGGTTGTTCGCCCGGCTTTGATTGAAAATTCACTAATGATTCGTTACGATCCGTCAATCGCCGGCTACCGCCGCAATGAAGGCGTATTGTCTACCGTTATCAATCACTACGACTTTCGCCTGGAGTGGTACCCTAAAGCCGGCGAAGTGATCTCCTTCGGTTATTTCTATAAATATTTCGATCAACCGGTGGAGCTTTACCGTAACTGGACAGATGCCAGCATGCGCGTATATTTAACCACCAGCAACTCCGAATGGGCAAAGGTACATGGCTGGGAAGCAGACCTGCGCAAAAGCCTTGGTTTTATTTACCCGGGCTGGAAATTCCTGGATCAATTATATGCCAGTGCTAACCTCACCCTCCAAACCTCTGTAGTACAGGCAGCCGAATATGGAGGGAAATCAATGAGTGCTGACATATACGGTAACACCTACTCTTACCGTACAAAAAAACTGGTGAAAGAGAAACGTCCACTGTATGGCCAGGTACCGGTATTATACAATTTCGGGATGCAATATACCGGCAATCGCCTGGGCGCCAACGTTGCCTATAACCATATGGGCTATAAGACTTTTGCAACGGGTATGGAACCTAATATCGTAGAATACGAACGTCCGCGTAACCAACTGGATGCACAGATCAGCTATTCATTCCTGAAAAATAAAAAACTGAATGTAAGGTTCAATATGAGTAATCTGACAAATAGCCCATACCGCTTCTACATCAATAGCAACGACACCTATAAAATCCAGGACAAATGGGCCGGTCTGGGAGGATCTTATATCACCGCCACGGAATGGTCAGACATTTACGAATGGAAAGATGGCTTCTCACAGAAATATGAGGCGGGCTATTTAGAAATCTCTTCCGATGGAAAAACTAAAACAAGAGTAGGTGATAAAGAAACCTTTGTCAGGAAGGTAGGCGCTTCATTCAGCTTAACCGCTGCCTATACATTTTAATGTTTCTCCAGTTTCCTAAAAACAAAAAAATGAAAATCATTAATATCTTATTTGCTGTAGTGACAGGAACTTTACTGACAACAATGCTGGCCTGTAGTAAACAGCACCACGACTTCCTTTACGAAGATAATATGCTGGCGGTAACCGTGAAAGGTTACAACGCAAGCAACGAAACATTAGCCATCAAACTCGACACCTTCCCCATTACCGATGCTGCCCCCGGCAAGTTCGATGCCACGAGTGGCTGTATCATCCCTGCGGGTCAGTCTACCTTACAACTAAGTATCACAGAAACAGGCACTGGTAAAACGGTCATGAGTAAAGCGTTGAAAAAGGAAGACAGCCCCGCAAATATTGAATTCTTCTATTTCAACGGGCAGGTCAGCAAAATGCCCGAAATACCTGCATTCGAAAATGATAAAATCAAAATATCCTACCTATTCACGCCTACGGTTACCAAATATGCTGAACCTGTAGACATTGTTTTGGGTAAATACTACTTTACACCAAAAGTCTTCGAAGAAATTACCCGGATCAAAAATGTAAAGCCTAATGAATTTTCAGCACCAGTAACCATTTCAACGTTCTCTACTACCGGACAGGTATATAACGGACAGCCCACAGCGGTGCTATTCCTCGTTTATATTTATAAAGCAGGCACCAACGAATTTTATACGGCAGGATCTGAATATACCTGGCATACCACCGCTACTACTGCGCCTAAGCCCGCCGCTTCAACAGCAGCATCCAGGGTATATATATTCGAAGAAACGCCTGTTGGTAACAGCATGAGATTCACTAAAAAATTAGAACTCTAAACACAAACGAAATGAGGAAATTCATTAATTATAAAAAGGTAACGTTATGGCTGTTGTTATTATCAGCAACATTCGCAGCCTGCAATAAAGAAGAACAGAATGTCCGGAAAGCCATGCATGTGGTAGTGAATGGCTACAATGGATCAGCCAATACACTCCAGGTAACGATAGATACCACTGTATATGCAGGTGATAAAGTGCTTAAGCCAACAGCAAAATTTGAATTCAACGTTGCATATGCTTACACCGAAAAGCATCAGCAAAAAACAGTGGTGATAACCGATACAGTTACTAAACAAGTTGTTTTCACTAAACCTTTACCATCCGGCGATACCAGGGCCGCTGTCAATTTTCTGTACATCAACGGTAAAGTGATGGAGGTACAGTCACCCGCTGCAGATATATCTACCAATAAACTGGGCTTCTATATTCATTATACAGATAACGAAACACCACTGGATATATCCCTTTACCGGATGGATAATAACACCGGCAGGGAATACAGAACCTATTTAGCTAAAAATGTAAAACCTGGTAGCTGGATCTATGTAGATTATTTAGCGGGAGCAGACTTCAATACTAAAACCAATGTAGACGATGCTGCCAGTCTTTGGTTTACCAGGACCGGCACTACAGATCAATGGGCATTTGAGGGCGATGAAAACAAAAGCAAAATGTCTGTTTCCGGTATACAGTTGCCCCTTGCAGGGGAAAAGGGATTGGTACAACAGTATGTAATAACCCCGGGATCATATATGTTGGATTACGCAAGGATGTATTTTCATCCTGACAGGGTAAGATAAAAACTTCCTGTAAGCCATGCCTCAAAAAGCGGGTGCTTTTTGAGGCATGGTTACAGATACCCGTAAAAGGGCATAAAAAAACGGAATACCCAGTGGTTATACTGTTTATTCCGTTTCGTGGAATTGAAGGGGACTCAATCGAACATTCTGACAATTCGGAAGACTCAATTAACAGCTTTACCCCATACTACAATTCATAAATACCTAGGCAAGTCCCGGTTTCTCAAATACAAGCTCTCCAACAAGTCAAGTTATATATTAAAAAAACTCATTATGTTTCCCTGCTTCGGTTATGGAGGCTTCGGTTTCATTTAAGTCAAATAAAGGCTAATTTTTTAATAAAAAATGTCGTATCTTTGCTATCAAATTATATTGATAATCAATGAAAAAGAAAAGGACTTTGGAAAACAAAATGTCTGAGCGCATCCGTCGGACAAAGTCTACCGTATTGCTTAGACAAGACTTTGCGGATCTGGGCGATTATGACCAGGTCGGCCGCGGGCTTAAATCATTGACTGAAAAACAAAAGCTCGTCAAAATTAGCCAAGGGATATATGCCAAAACCAGGAAATCATTGGCCACTGGGAAGATTATCCCTGTAGAACCGTTGCCAGATCTGGCAAAAAAGGCTTTGAACAGGCTCGGTGTTAAGACAACGGATACAAAAGCGGAAATCGCTTATCGGCAAGGACGATCTACTCAAATACCGACAGGCCGTCAGATAGGTGTAAACAAGCGGGTAACTCGCAAAATTGGGCTCAACGAAGCATATATTAATTTTGAGTATGCCAGATAAACAATTAATCGAAGACGTTGCAATTGAACTGGGCATCAGCAAAGCTTTCGTTGAAAAGGACTGGCATGTGGTACAGGTGCTCAAAATAATTTCTTCTATCCAAGCAGAGGGTCTTCGGCTTACTTTTAGTGGAGGAACATCCTTATCAAAAGCACATAAAATTCTACAACGCTTCTCTGAAGACATAGACTTCACGGTAACAACGGATGAAGAACTAAGCAGGTCTCAACTACGAAAGAGACTGTCCAATTTAAAACACATAGTCACAGATGCCGTGGCTAAAGCTTATACAATAAAGCCAGGTAGCGAAAAATCGCTCAATGAAAACAAGTTCTTTACTTTTTTGGTAGCATATCCAACCTATTATAATGGGCAGGAAGGCATGAGGCCTGATATTAAAGTCGAAGTTTCTTATAACAAGTTAAATCTTCCTGTCGTTCAAAAACCTATTGCTTCCTTCATTAACGAAGTAACCCAGGCTGGCCCTGAAATTGAAGCTATTACCTGCACGGACCCAATAGAAAATGCAGCAGATAAGCTCAGCGCTACGGTTTGGCGAATCATTGATCGTGACCGAACTGCGGAAGAAGATGATCCTACTATTATACGCCACATACACGATCTCCATATGCTGAGTGGTAAGGCATTAAAGCATCCTTCATTTAAATCGCTTTGCATCGATACCATTGCCAGGGACGATTCCCGGTGTAAGAAGATAGCGGGATGGCCGATGCCTCAAAAATTTGCAGCGGTCATGGAGATTTTTAAATCCGATGGAGCATACACGGCCGAATATCAAACCTTTGTAGACGGCATGTCGTATACGCCTAACACAAACACCCCAACCTTTAACCAGGCTATCAATACCTTACAACAAGTGATGCAGTTTCTTGTCGCCGAAAATAATACCGAGTAGTTTTTTACGACTACAATTAATCGACATGTCTGGCTGAGCAAATCAGCGAAAACGCGCTACAGTTAAGGGCATAAAAAAACGGAATACCCAGTGGTCATACTGTTTATTCCGTTCTGTGGAGATGGCGGGAATCGAACCCGCGTCCAAACATATTCGCCGAAAGCTTTCTACATGCTTATTTATGCATTGTTTTGTCGGAACTCAGCAGGGGCATAACGAACCAACCTCGTTCTTATCCGTTTAGCTTCAGTACTCACTCACGGAAACCATGAGCACCTATCCCTATGGGTTTGATGATTCAGCGGCGGGAGTCGCATAAGGCGACAACTCCAGGCGGCTATAATGGGTGTCTAATCTCTGATTAGGCAGCCATGGCGTAGTTAGATTCGCCAATTAGAGTTTGGGTATTCAGATTATCGTGCTAATTATCCAACGCACGGCATGCTTACACTCTCAAAGATCTATGCTGTCAAAACCAGGCATCCCCGGTATTTTAGCTTACAAAGATAAGAAAAAAATGGAACATTTGATGAGATCATGTCATCAAATGTTCCATTTTTACTTAAAATAATTTACTCACCAGGTTTCTCCAAACGTCCAGCCCATTGGCAAACAATAGTAAGCCAAACAGGATAACCATTCCGAAAATCTGGGCATATTCCAGGAATTTCTCGCTGGGCTTACGGCCGGTAATGATCTCGTACAATAAGAAGAGCACGTGACCACCATCCAGGGCCGGAATAGGCAATATATTCATGAAAGCCAGGATAATGGATAAGAAAGCCGTCATTTCCCAGAACATACGCCAGTCCCATACTTCGGGAAACAGGTTACCGATGCTCATAAAACCACCCAGCGATTCCGTTACCCGCACTTCCTTGGAAACAAAGATCAGGCGCAGCTGCTGTACATACTTCACCAGTTTTTCTATGCTCTTGCTAAAACCTGCCGGAATCGCTTCCAGGAAAGTATAGGTCTTGGTTTTATATTCAAACGGGTCTTTGGGATATACGCCAAACTGACCTTTATCATTCAGTTTTGCAGCCAGGTTCAGCGTATCGTTGCCACGGATCACACTCACAATCACATCTTCATTCTTATGCTTCTTAACTTCCTTCGCAAAATCGCTGAAGTAAGGCAATGCTATACCGTTGAGGGCTATGAGCCGGTCGCCTCTCTTCACGCCTACCGCGGCAGCAGCGCTACCAGGCTGTGTACTATCGGCCACATAAGGGAAACGGGGCACCGCAAAAGGAGCCTTCTGCTTCAGCAATTGACGGATAAATCCATCTGGGATGGGCAGATCTATCGCTTTTCCATCGCGTTCTATTTGGATACTTTTAGCTTCGTGCAGGATCACGTCTCCCGGGATGGCATCAAATGCTTCAACGGTACGATGATCGATGGTCAGGATCTTATCCCCATCCTGCATACCGATGCTGCGGGCCAGCGAATCAGTTACTACGCCGTATTTGGCAGCAGCAGTAGGTAAATAGGTTTCACCCCAGTACCACAACATCATCGCATAGATGAAAAATGCCAGTACAATGTTAACCGTTACCCCTCCTATCATAATGATCAGACGCTGCCACGCCGGCTTGGCCCGGAACTCCCAGGGCTGCGCAGGTTTGGCCATCTGCTCCTTATCCATGCTTTCATCTATCATACCGGATATCTTCACATATCCTCCCAATGGTAGCCAACCTACACCATATTCTGTTTCCCCTTTTTTAATTTTAAAAAGAGAAAACCATGGATCAAAGAACAAATAGAATTTTTCCACCCTGGTTTTGAACAGTTTGGCCGGGATAAAATGGCCTAACTCATGCAATACTACCAAAATAGAGAGTGACAGTAATAACTGCCCGGCCTTCACCAATATTACCTCTGTAGTCATTTAGTTGTTTCTGCTTTAATCTGCCTAATATATCAGTTTTAATACATATTCAGGCAAAACTCTTTGTTAATTTTTTACCGGTAGTTTATATAACGATAGCATTGATAAGGGATGCGGCGTGTTCACGTGCAGCATTATCGCACTCGTAATAATCATGCAGGGAAGGTGTGGCTATAAACGGTATTTTAACCAGCGTTTCTTCAATTACTTCCGTCATTTGCAGGAAGCCTATCCTGTTTTTCAGGAAAGCATTGACCACTTCCTCATTCGCCGCATTCATCACGCAGGCAGCATTACCGCCCTTATGCATGGCATCTGTGGCAATAGCGAGGTTACGGAAAGTTTTGGTATCCGGCTGCTCAAAAGTGAGGGATGGATAATTTCTGAAGGAAAACCGGGGAAAATCATTGGCCAAACGGTCAGGATATCCCAGGGCATATTGTATAGGCAACTTCATATCCGGCAATCCCATCTGGGCTTTCAGAGATCCGTCTACAAACTGCACCATGGAGTGAATAATGGATTGGGCATGTATCACCACTTCAATATTTTCCGGCGCCAGTCCAAACAGCCAGCGGGCTTCAATCATTTCCAACCCCTTATTCATCAGGGTAGCGGAATCGATGGTGATTTTAGCGCCCATGCTCCAGTTGGGATGTTGCAGCGCATGGTCTTTCTTTACATTGATCAGGAAGTTCGGCTTCTTTCCCAGGAAAGGCCCGCCGGAAGCGGTGAGTATCACCTTTTCTACCTTGGTAAACGGCTCTCCCAGCAAACACTGGAAAATAGCCGAATGCTCAGAATCTACCGGGATAATGGGCACATTTTTCCTGCGGGCGGTAGCCATCACAATATCCCCGGCTACTACCAGGGTTTCTTTGTTGGCCAGCGCCACGGGCGTCCCCTGTTCAATTGCGGCTAAAGTGGGCGCCAGACCGGCAAATCCCATAATAGCAGCCAGCATCATGTCGATCGAACTCCAGGCAGCTACTTCTACCATCGCTTTCGGACCGGCAAATACTTTAATACCTTTATCAAATAAAATGTCTTTTACCTGTTTGTACTTTGCTTCGCTGCCTATAACAACCGCATTGGGCTTAAATTTCAGCGCCTGCTCTATGAGCAGGTCTGCATTCTGCTGAGCAGTCAGCACTTCTACACTAAACCTGTCGGGATGCGCAGCGATCACCTCCAGGGCCTGTATGCCGATAGAACCGGTGGATCCGAAAATGGCAATCTTTCGTTTATTCATTACGGTGATTTACTTTTTTACAGTTAACAAAAAATGAAGAATCAGCTGCCGGCATATGCCCAACAGCTGGTAATGCAGCTTGAATCGCCGGTTATTTTTGTAAATACGCTGTCAGTTCATCTGCCAGCTTCCTGTCGTTACTTAAACGAGGCACTTTGTTCTGACCTCCCAGTTTTCCAATTGCTTTCATATAGTCAATAAAGCCCTGTTTACGTACAGGCCTTATTTTCAGGGGTTGTAATATATTGCCGGTCAACAGATCATCATAATAGATATTCTTCTGACGCATGTTATCATCTACTTTCTTCGCAAATGCGGCCATGTTCTGCGGCATATTCTCAAACTCTACAAACCACTCGTGGTAAGGCAATTCACCATTGGTTTGCACCATAGGCGCTACGGTGAACTCCGTAATATGCACATTTTCTTCTGTGGCCGCCTTCATCAGGCTATGTTCCACTTCCTCTCCGATAACATGCTCGCCAAAGGCCGATATAAAGTGCTTGATACGCCCCGTTACCAACAAGCGGTATGGGTTGGTGGAAATAAACTTCACCGTATCGCCCAGGTTATATCCCCATAAGCCGGCGTTGTTGTTGATCACCATGGCGTAATTTACACCTGTTTGTACATCTTTGAGCGACAGTCGGGTAGGATGTTCATTAAAAATTTCGTTGGCAGGGATAAATTCATAGAAAATCCCGGAATTGGTGTTGAGCAACAGCCCTTCCTGCTCCTGCGAGTCCTGGAAAGCAAAAAAGCCTTCCGAGGCGGGGAAAGTTTCCACCGTATGGATGGGTGCGCCGATGGAGGCCATGAGCTTGGCCCGGTAAGGCTCGAAATTCACCCCTCCATATACCATTACATCAAAATTCTTGAAAATTTCCTTGATACGCTTGCCATTGCTACGCTCCATCAACCGGTCGAAATACATCTGTACCCATGGTGGAATCCCGCTGATCAGGGTCATATCCTGCTGCAGGGTTTCTTCCACTATCTTGTCCAGCTTGGTTTCCCAGTCGTCGATACAGTTGGTTTCGTAAGATGGCAGCTGATTGGTACGCAGGTACCGGGGAATATGATGGTTCACAATCCCGCTCAAACGGCCGGTAGGAATGCCTCCTACCCTTTCCAGTTCGGGCGAGCCGGATAAGAAAATCATCTTGCCGTCGGCAAAAGCGGTGTTACCCGTCTCTCCCATATAGTTCAACAGGGCATTACGGGCTGTATCTATATGATTATTAACCGATTCTTTGGAGATAGGGATATATTTAACACCACTGGTAGTGCCGGAGGTTTTGGCCAGGTAGATCGGCTGTCCTTTCCACAACACATTTTGCTTTCCCTCCTTGATCCTTTCTATATAAGGCTTAAACTGTTCGTAATCTCTTAAAGGTACAGCCTGCTTAAACTCTTCATGGCTCTGTACCGCATTAAACTTATGTTCAGTTCCGAATTCAGTCTTTCTGCCTGTCTTTATCAACTCCTGCAGGATAGCATCCTGATCTTCTACCGCCCTTAACATTTCCTTCTTTATCTTATTATGTACGATAGAAGCAAATGGTTTGGCCAGCAGTGATTTAAACTTCATGCCTGTTATTTTATGATTGAGAGACTAAAGATTGGAATATTTTTCTATTTAATCATGGCCGTCACCGGCTTTTCCCTGGGAAAAACCATCGGTTTATAATAAATGACGAAACAATGAAATAAAAAAATGCCCCGATCTTATCTGTTTTTTAATGCACGTAAACGACAAAAGTATATAAAATTGCGTTGGTTTGCACAGCAGATGGGCTGTTTTTGTAAGATCGCTGAATAGCAGGAAGATAGGGAAGTTACGGTTCCATAGGGGGCTCACACAATTTGTTAAAATAATTTAAAATTCAAGAAAGTATGTATCTTTGAAATGATTAAGCTTTAAACGGTTCTCTACACGTGTTTATACATTGTGAATTAAAAAAGACCGAAAAACTTTGTCTATTAGAAAACAAAAGGTTACTTTTGCGGAAATTATATTTTGGATAATTATGTTTGCAGTTGTAAAAATCGCAGGTCAGCAATTTAAAGTACAAAAAGACCAGGAAATTTTTGTACAGCAGTTACAAGGAAATATTGGAGACAAAGTGGAGTTTTCCGATGTACTGTTAACAGATAATGCTGGTAAGCTGTCCGTAGGCACTGATGTAAAATCAGTAGTAAAAGCAGAGATTCTGGCTCATGTTCAGGGTGATAAAGTTATCGCTTTCAAAATGAAGAGAAGAAAAGGCTTCAGAAAGAAAGTTGGTCACCGTACCCACTTTACAAGAATCAAAATCAATGAAATAGCTTAATTCGTTTTAAGCTAAATTTTTTTATTAGACAAAGTTAAAGTAACTATACAATGGCACATAAAAAAGGTGAAGGTAGTGTAAAGAACGGCCGTGACTCCCACAGCAAAAGGCTGGGAGTAAAAATCTTCGGTGGTCAACCTGCTATTTCTGGTAACATCATTGTTCGCCAGAGAGGTACAGTTTATCATCCCGGTCAAAACGTAGGCGTTGGTAAAGATTTTACCATTTTCGCAATGACAGACGGTGTGGTTGAATTCAGAAAAGGTCGCGAAAACAAGACTTACGTTTCTGTTAAAGCATTTGACACCACTGCTCAGGCAGAAGCCTAATCAGTGTTAGCCATAAAGTTTTTTTTAATACCCAATTTTTTTACTAACCCAAATTCAAAAAACAATGGCAACAATTAAAAAAGCAGCTGCTAAGAAAGCTGCACCAAAAAAAGCTGCTGCTAAGAAAGCCGCTCCTAAAAAAGCTGCTGCTAAGAAAGCCGCTCCTAAAAAAGCTGCTGCTAAGAAAGCTGCTCCTAAAAAAGCTGCTGCTAAGAAAGCCGCTCCTAAAAAAGCTGCTGCTAAGAAAGCCGCTCCTAAAAAAGCTGCTGCTAAGAAAGCCGCTCCTAAGAAAGCTGCTGCTAAGAAAGCCGCTCCTAAGAAGAAAGCTGCTCCTAAGAAAGCCGCTGCTAAGAAAGCTGCTCCTAAAAAAGCCGCTGCTAAGAAAGCTGCTCCTAAAAAGAAAGCTGCTGCTAAGAAACCTGCTGCTAAGAAGAAAGCTGCTCCTAAAAAAGCCGCTGTTACTCCTCCAGCTGCACCTTCAGCTCCGGCTAACTAAGATCGGAATTACAAAATGTAGTTATAAGGATCCTGGCTATATGGCCAGGATCTTTTTTGTTTAAGGCATACTCTTTTTGCCTTAAATTTACCTCATGGACAATTACTCAATTGCAGATAACTTCTCCCTGCTCTCCAAACTCATGGACATACACGGGGAAAATAGCTTTAAAGCCAAATCCTTCGCCAGCGCAGCATTTACCATAGAAAAACTGCCCTCCCAACTCAAAGACACCTCCCGCGAAGATATATTCCGGATCAAAGGCATCGGGGAATCTACCGGTAAAAGCATACTCGAAATGCTGGACACCCAGCAATTTCCCCTGCTCAATCAATACCTGGAAAAAACCCCCGCCGGCATCCTGGAAATCATGAAGATCAAAGGCCTGGGACCCAAAAAAATAGCCACCATCTGGAAAGAACTGGAAGTGGAATCGATGGGAGAACTACTCTATGCCTGTAACGAAAACCGCCTCATGCTCCTCAAAGGGTTCGGCGCCAAAACCCAGGAAAGCGTAAAACAAAACATTGAATTCTATCTGGCTAACCGCCACCGCTTCCTCTATGCAGAAGTTGCCACCATTGGCCACAACCTGGAAAAACAACTGCAGGAATTACTGGCGCCAGCCAACGTATCAGTTACAGGGGCCTTCCGCCGCCATAGTATCATCATCGATGAAATCGAATTTTTAATAGCTGCCCCCGCCGCCACCATCACGGCACAACTCAGCACCCTGCCCGGATTTTCCCTCCTTACCGATAATGGTCAACACCTGGTATGGCAACTCGATGGAAAACTGAAAATCATTACCCATAGCTGCAACACGGGCGACTTTTACGCCCAGCTCTTTGCTACTACCGGTAGTGCAGCCTTTATCGATAAGTTCAACGCCGCAGGAGGCGCCGCCTTCCTATCCGGCGCCAGCACAGAAGAAGCCATCTTTTCCGCAGCCGGCATGGATTATATTCCGCCCTTCTTACGGGAAGGCCACCAGGAATTATCCCTGGCCCGCGAACACCAGCTCCCCGAAGTCATTACCGCCGCCGATATCAAAGGCATTATACACTCCCACAGCAACTGGAGCGATGGTGAATCTTCCCTGGAAGAAATGGCCCTCGCCGCCAAAGCACAGGGATTCGAATACCTCGTGATCAGCGATCACTCCCGCTCCGCCTTCTACGCCAATGGCCTCTCCATTGAGAGAATAGCCGCCCAACATGCAGAGATTGAGGAACTGAACAAAAAACTGGCTCCCTTCCGCATTTTTAAGAGCATAGAAGCCGATATCCTCAACGACGGTACCCTCGATTACCCCGATGAAATTTTGGCAAAATTTGACCTCGTCATTGCTTCTGTGCATTCCAATCTCAAAATGACAGAAGAAAAAGCCATGGCGCGTTTGCTGAAGGCCATCGAAAATCCTTACACTACGATACTCGGACATATGACCGGTCGCCTGCTCCTCAGCAGAAGCGGGTACCCCGTTAATCATAAAGCCATCATCGATGCCTGCGCTGCACACCAGGTAGTCATTGAACTCAATGCACATCCGCGTCGCCTCGATATCGACTGGACCTGGTTACCTTATGCCCTCGAGAAAAAAGTACTCATCTCTATTGATCCCGATGCCCACAGCATCGGCGGATTTAAGGATATTCATTATGGCGCCCTGGCCGCCCAGAAAGGAGGCATCACCAAAGCAAACAATCTAAGCAGTTACACTGTTGACATGCTGGATAATTACCTGCAGCAACGCAGACAACAAAAAAATATGCTTCCATGATGCTACTGGCACTGGCCGTGGCTCCAGGTTTTGCCATCTGCCTGTTTATTTACCTGATAGATAAATATGACCGCGAACCTACCGGCCTGCTCATAAAAAGCTTCTTACTGGGAATGGGCTGCGTGGTTTTTCCACTCGTAATACAAGGGCTGGCAGCTGTCATGGGCTGGCGCGAAAACAATGGTACCATACTCGGCACCGCAGCTTTTGCCTATGGTATTGTGGGATTATCGGAAGAACTGGCCAAATTCATGGTCCTCCTCCTCTACGCCTACCCCAAAAAAGCATTCAATGAGCCACTCGATGGCATCGTATACGCCGTAATGATTGGAATGGGCTTCGCTACCCTCGAAAATATTGCCTACGTAGCGCAATATGGCTTGGGCACCGGGGTGGCACGTATGTTCCTCTCTGTACCCGCACACGCCACCTTCGCCATACTGATGGGCTATTACACCGGCCTGGCCAAATTTATACCACAGCGCAGCAGCAACCTGCTGTTCAGGGGGCTGTTAATTGCCATATTCTTCCATGGCAGCTTTGATTTCTTCCTGTTTCTCGGTAATAATATCTTCCTGATGGGCGCTTCCGTGATAACGCTCATCTTTGCCATACGGCTATCCATCAGGGCTATACGAAAGGATGCCCGCCTGTCGAAGGAAATACATGAACGCGGACAACAGCATATAGAAAGCTGACGGCCAGAGACGTCAATTGCGGAAAGCGAATGAGCGCTGCGGATACTATCTCCCAACAGCCCCATTCGCTTTCATCGTTTTACGCTTTCCCGTACCTTTGAAAAAAAACACCATGAGGCTCATATATATCTACGATCCACTGTGCGGTTGGTGCTACGGATTTACCCCCGTTATACAACAGTTACAGGAACGCAATAACGGAAACATGACCTTCGACATCCTCTCCGGGGGGATGATCATCGGTGACAACCGCCACCCGTTTTCCTCGATGGCCGCCTATATTCAACGGGAACATACCAATGTGGAAAACATGACCGGCGTGAAATTCGGAACAGCCTTCCTGGAAAAATTACTGCCTTCTGCCGAAATCATGGATTCGGAAAAACCGAGTATCGCATTAACCGTTTTCAAACAATACCAGCCGGAAAACGCCATCAGCTTTGCGCATGATATGCAGGTGGCATTGAATTATTCAGGGCTAAGCCTGAACCAGGACACCACCTACCGCACACTGATAAAAAAATTCAGCCTGCCGGAAGATGAATTCATTGATCGCCTGCACCAGGAACATTACCGCTACGAAACACACCAGGAATTCCAGCTGATCCAAAACTGGGGTATTACCGGCTTCCCCGCCGCTATCCTCGATACCGGTAAACAACTTTACCTCTGTGCCCGGGGATTTACCCCACTGGAACAACTCGAACAAACTATCGAAAACATACTGAAAGAAGACAGCACCTTATAACACCAGCTACTATGTACCAGATAACGTCAGCAACGGTAAATGATATTCCTGTTATACAGGACCTCACCAACAGGATATGGCGACCTACCTACCAGGCTATCCTCTCCCCGGAACAAATCGAGTATATGCTGGAGATGATGTACAGCACCGCCGCGCTCGAAAAACAAATCAATGCCCTGCAACACCAGTTTATCATCCTGCAGGACGACAATTACCCGATCGGTTTTGCTTCCTACAGTGCCACTGACACACCCGGTATTTTCAAATTGCATAAAATTTATCTCGACCTTAACTACCAGGGAAAAGGCGTAGGTAAAATGCTGCTGTCGACAGTAGCCGACCAGGTAAAGGCCCGCGGAGCCAACATCCTGGAGTTGGATGTGAACCGGTTCAATAAAGCAAAACGCTTCTATGAAAAGCAGGGATTCAGCGTATATAAAGAAAAAAATACAGACATCGGAAAGGGCTACCTGATGGAAGACTATGTGATGCGGAAACCATTACCATAAAAAAGCCCGGTAAGGATATACCAGGCTATTCCCAAGTTAACCATTAAAAGACACAACTCTTTTAAATCAAAATTACTTGTCTATGGTTATATACGGGTAGCGCTAAATCCCGGATTTCCCCGGTATAAAAAAAGCAGTATCTTTTATATTATAATATAAAAGATACTGCTTTTTAACTTATTAATCTTTAAAGGGATTTCAAAAAAGCCACCAGGTTATCCCGTTGAAACGCGGAGAGCTTCACATATTCATCCCGGCTGGCAGCAGCTTCCCCGTCATGCCACAGTATGGCCTCCGGTAAGCTTCTGGCACGGCCATCATGCAAATAGTAAGGAATCCCATTTGTTTTTTCAAACAAACCAATTCCCCACAAAGCCGGGGTTTTCCACTCGCTGCCACTGGCCAGGAAATCAGCGCGGTTATCTGCCAAACCAGCTCCCATATCGTGCAACAGCAAGTCGGTATAAGGGTGGATACGTTGATTACTCAGCGCTTTAAAGCGTACATCCGTTGCCGTTTGAATGGTAGGAATATGACAACTGGCGCATCCTGTCTGGGCAAATAATACCTCTCCCTGCTTCACGGCCGGGTCGGTGGTATTTCTACGGGCAGGCACACTCAGCGTTTTAATATAAAATACTGTTGCATCGAGGATGGTATCCGCCAGCAACGGGTCTGCTGCACGTCCTGCATTTTGGGCTTGCCCATCTGCACTTTCTTTCGGGAATACCCTGCTGGTAATGCCCATGTCTTGCTGATAAGCGGCCGCTACCTGTGTGAGCAAGGTTGCCGTATTCGCTTTCATGCCATAACGTCCCAACATCATTTTCTTTTCTACCGGGTCATACACATAGTTAGGCCGTCCGCTGATGCCCCTGTTGTCGCTGGCCTGCTGTGCAGCAAAACCCGTAATGGTCGATTCCGGAATCAGGTCCAGCAAGCCCAGGCCGAAGAATGGCGGCGCCATCCTGGCCGATAATAACACGCTCCCAGGCAAGGGCTGATAAGGATTTACCAGTTGATATGCCGGCTTATGTAATACGGTAATGGTGCCATCTGGATAAATGTAGTTGACATCCGTATAGGTAATACCCACTTTCGCCTCCGGTTGCCGGCCAAAAATAGCCAGATCCTGTATCTGTAACCCAAATCCAGGCACCGGCACCGGGCCTCCATGTTCATCACTACCGGGCACGCTTACACGTACCAGCATGGAAGAAGTATTTATCCCCGTAGTTGGATTTCCCTTTCCATCATTGTGATGACAACTCTTACAACTCACATTATTATAAATAGGCCCCAACCCACTGTTGAGTGGAGCCGGCGCAGCTACGAAAGTCTGGTCCGACTGTTCATCACCCAGGCTATGTATATATTGATCATATTCGGTAAGACCCGGGATAACATGACCAAATGCTTTGCTGGTAATATCAAAAAAAGTGGAAGCTCCCCCGCTCAACCGGGGATCGTAGCCACTTTCATCAAATGCATCCGCTTTCCTGCACATCATCAGCCATACCGGCATGGTCAGCGCTAACGCCACCACGTAAATTTTCTTCGCTTGCATTGCCCGTTTAATCAGTGATATTTTTAACTACAAAATCCCTCAGGTCAGTATCCAATACCGTTGCCAGCGCATTGATGGCATTCATGGTGTTCTGACATTGTACCCGCTGCCCGCCGGCATCGAGAATAGCCTTTTCGTAGGGTAAGGTAATAGCGTTGAAGGACGTGATAGCTGCCTGGAATTTCTCCTGGATCGTTTTGTTGAGCGCCGCATTTTTTGCATTGACCAGCTGGTCTAAGCCCACTCCTTTACTACCCAGGAAAGTACCGGTGTATACATTATATGCACCAACTATGTTATTCTTAAAATCGGTAACGGAATTACCGCTGAAAGGAGATTCCACTTTGGTCCCATCTTTTTCATCGAAGGGTGCTTTCATTTTGTTGCTGCCCACCTCATCACAAATACCTTTCATGGCATCCACAATAGCGATGACTACATCCTGTTTTTTCGTATACGGGTTACCGTTTGCTCCTACGGTGAGTAACTTGTTGCCATAGTTACCTCCTGCCGGCGTCCAGCTGGTAGCCAGCCGGTTACAGATATTTTTAAGATCGGCAGTAAGACTGGTAATATATTTCATTTCGCGGGCATTGACATCTTTCGCCTGGCGTTTACCATCTGCACCCCATAAAATGTATTCGATAGGATGATATCCTCTTAAGGCATCGGCCAGCTTTTCAACATCTTCCAGTTCCAATTGGTTATTACTGTTAAGCACGGCGTCCAGCTGAGTTTTATCCACTGGCCAGGTGTCCATGCTGGGATCGAGGTTGTCGTCTTCCACCGGGCCGAATAAATACCCTTCGCACTGCTCCCAGGTACTGCGCATATCACGCCATGCCTGCTTGGCAGCGGCCAGGTTATCTTCCGTAGGCGCTCCTTTTAAAATGGTCACCTTATCATTGAAAGTAGCTGATTTTGCGGCCAGATCAGCGTACCCTGGTATAGCAGTTTTACTAACAAAATCAGCAATAAAATTAGTCTTCAGGGTATTAAAATCTGTGCTAGTTCCTGTATCGGGTTTATCGCTTTTGGCGCAGGACATAAGACTTGTTAAGGCAAATCCTATCAGTGCGGTTTGTATATACTTCATATCAATAAGAGGTTATGACACATGAATAATGAGATTGCTTTGCCGGATTTCCGTTTTTAGCTGCAGCAGGTGCGTAGCAGCGGGGCCCTTTTTAACATGGCCCTCTTTATCAAACTGGCTGCCATGCACGGTGCACAGGTAGCCATTGCCGGTAGGCGTTAATGGATTGTGTTGATGCGTGCAACGGAGCAGCAACGCTTCATACGACTGATCCGGCAGTTTACGCACCGCTATTTCGTAAGCATAATTTTTAGGGCTTACCACCTGCAGCGGTGCGGCATCAAAAATATTCAGGGGTACTTCTACCTGGTTACCATTCATAGCCGCCCGATAGCTTTTAGTGGTGCTGCATGATTCCAGGAAATCGACCATAGAAAGACTTACAGCCCCTACCAGGCAAGCCTTGCAGGTATCTTTTAGAAAATTTCTTCTGTTCAGCGAACTCATATCATTAAGATTTGAACATTAAAAAGAATAACCGATACCTATATTGAGGAAAGAATTATTGGTTTTGTAGGGGATGCGGTTGGGACTGGGATTAATGACCAGGTCGGGGTTTTCATCTCCGGTATGCATCAGTCTTACATCGGCTTTGATCACTACGTTTGGAATAGGCAGGTAACTGAAACCGGCTATCAGGTGTTGTTGCTTTTCGGTACCATCGTAAATAGCATTTGCCGGGGTAGCGCTGTTGAGGTCAAACATTTCATAGCGGGCAAACACATTCAGCTGCTGCCCTTCCATACGGCGGCTTCTTTCAAACAGGTTGTAAGCTCCCTCAAGATAGGCGCCATACATGCCTTTACTGGTATTGCTGGCATATGCCTTATTAATGTCCGACGCTTTAGGGAAGGAGATAGATGTACCCAGGAGTTTAAAAGCAAAACCATTGCGCGCATATTGTATATCCGCTTCGCCAAGATACAATGGCAGTGCGGCCATCCCGTAACTCAGCGCCAGGCTATCCGATTTACGTTTATTCAGGCCGTTAGTGCCACCGGCATAACCCGATACCTGGAATTTAAAGTCCTTCCAGTAGTACTGCAATGCCGCAGTGATGGCCAGGTTGTTGGCAAAAGCCCCCTGTCCTTCTGCCCGTCCTTCTTTGATACCAGTGCCATGGTTAAATTTAGACGCATCCAGACCGTTTACCAACGCAACGCTATAGTTGACAGGCAAGTTGCGCAAACGCCCGTAAAAGCCTACTCCCAGCTCCCGCCAGGTAGCGGGAATAACCAGCTGCTCTACCAGTGGACGTTCTACGCCGTTAAAATTAACGGGCAGGTGATTTTCATTCAGTAACCCGATACGGGGAGTAAACAACCCTGCTACCAGGTACTGACGGGGATTCAGATTGAAGCGAAGATAAGCCTGTTCAAAAGCTATTTCTCCTGTAAATCCGTTGTTCTCCTGTCCTATTCCGGCTTTGGCGTTCTCCAGTTCCAACTCGCTGAAAAAGGCTATCCTGGCATTAAACTGATGTCCTACAAATAATACCGCCCGCTCCAGGGTGGCAAAAGACATTTGCTCATTAAAATTTCGCTGATAATAGGCGGATCCGTAACCAGAGATTACTGTTTTACTTTTGGCAACTCCCGCATTCAGGGAATCTTCACTGGTGGTAAATACTAATTTTTGTGCGGCTGTTATTTGTTGCGCGTTGGTTACAGATATCGCCAACAAGCAGCCCAATAGCGTAGAGATGACCGTTTTCATGCCACAAATGTTGAACAATAGCAGCGTTCATTTTGATCATACCCGGAAATTTTCTGCTGATAACCACTGATTTAGGCATTTCTTACAAACATCTATTAATTATCAATACGTTAACATATATCGTTCTCTTTTATAAGACAAAAAACTCATAGCATCTGCTCTAAAACGGAAATTCTGGACATGAATGCAAAAAAAATTCCCGCATAGTAAACTATGCGGGAATGTAGGTGTGCCTGAAGCGCGTATATCGGTTATTGATCCAAGCCGTTATTATTTGGCTGTCAGCACGGTGCCTTCGTCATTATCATCATCGTGGATAACGGCTATGGCTTTGTTGAGCTTCAGCTCAGGGGAAATTTTCAGCATCCCTGCATTGCTGGCTGCGGTAGCATCACGCAGCTTCACAACTACCTGTGCATCTGGTTCCTTTACACGGTCGTTTACCAGTGCTACCTGGATATCCGTTTCGCTGAACGCACAATCACCGGTAATTTTCACCATGTCGCCGTTCATGATAACATAATCTTTACCATAGGCAGCTGTGCTGGTAGAGTCAACACCGAAGAAGATGTTGATATCACTACCTGTACAGTTGGTTTGTACAGATTGGTCAGCAGCTTTTACCAGGATACATTTAAACATACTTACCGGGGCAGTGGCAGATTCGTTGGCATCTGTCAGCTTAACCAGGGTAATATAAGCTGGTTGATCCTGTATGTACTGGGAAGCAGAAATAGAGGTAACGTCTCCGTTGTAACCTACTACCGCTTCGTTTTCTGCCTTGATTTCGCTCAATACCAGTACCACGGTTTCAGCCAGTTCAAAACGGTTGTCGTCTTTCACTTTTACATTCAGGCTGGCAGTAGTGGCGCCGCTATCAATCGCGAAAGGCGCTTTAATACTGCTTACAAAGTCGGCGCCAGGCAAAGCGGTACCATTGCCAAACTTATAGGTCAGGCGAACGGGCTTAGAAGTGGCGTTGATCAATGGCGTATTATCTCTCTTAAATAAACCGGCAGAAAATACCACATCGGTACCAGGTTCTGCACCGTTGCTACCACCTATAAACTTCACCATGGCTGGCTGATCGAGGATGGTTACTTCGCCTTTGGCCTTGGTCAGGTAGAGGTCGGAAGCGTCTAGTATTTCTACATGAAAAGCTTCTTTACCTTCCAGCAGGTTATCACTTTTTATAGGTATCTGTATGCTTTTGGAGATAATAGCACCTGCTGCAAATTCGGAAGGCACAAAAGAGATGGTACCTTCTGTAACATCGAAATCGGCCGCACCAGCACTACCTTTGTGAGGTATGGTTTTATAGTGTACATTAACGGGAGTACGAACACCATTACTTCTCAAAAAGCCGGATAACGTAATGGTCAGCGTAGCATTGGATAAACCGTTCAGCGGCTCAGATACGGCGATATCGTTGATAGAAACGCCATGGCTGATCTTAATGATACGGTTGCCGTCTTCATCGCCACCACCGGCAGCAATGATTTCGCCAGAAGGGCTCATCAGCAGGGAAGCCAGCGATGTTTTTGCATCGTATTTACCCAGCTGTTTGTCGAACATCATTTCACCATCGGGACTTACTTTAATCATGCGGTAACCTTCCCGGGTTACTACGCAGATTTCATCGTCTTCTGTCAATAATAAATGTTGAAAAACGGAACCCATGTTTTTATCTACCACGGTAGTTCCATCGGGCAGTAATTTTACGATCTTACCGGTGTTGTTGGTGATGTTACCGCCTGCAGCTACTACCTTGCCATTTTTACCTACTTCCAGGGCGTATAATGCAGCGTCTGTTTCCTTGTTGAACAATTCTGTTCCATCAGGACGCAGCTTCACGATGCGGCCTTTATCTTTTTCTTCTGCACAGGCAAAAATCTGTCCCAGGTCATTTACTTTGATGGCGTTGAATTTACCATCTACGGTGCTGTATTCTTTGTCAAATACTACCTGTCCTTCTGCGTTTACTTTTGCAATACGGCTGGCATTGCCGGTACCATAGGCGCCACCGCCCATAGCCAGTATAGCGCCATCTTCCAGCAGCAGCATCTTTTCGAAAATAGCGCCTGGCTTACCGAAAGAAAGCTCAAATTGCTTTTCTCCCTTACCATTTACTTTTACCATGTAAGCTTTACCTTGTCCATCACCCACGTCGCCACCTACAGCAACAATGTTCTCATCTTCATCTATCAGCACATTAGTAAATACGTTATGGGCGCCAAATCCCTTATCGAATTCTACGCGGCCATCCGGCGTCATTTTGGTGATACGGGCCTGTGCAGGCTTGCTCCCATCTACCCCTACGGTAATGTAGTTACCATGACGGTCTACAATTACCCGGGTAAAATAGCCGCCCTGGCCATTCCCGATGCTTTTGTCGAATATTACTTCCCCGGTAGCCGACAACTTGGTGATGCGGGCATTACCATAGGCAATGGTACCGCCGCCCACGGCCACCAGCTCATTCTTGGGTAATAAAAGCATGTCCTGGTAAGCTACCAGCCCGCCTTTATTCAGTTTGGCATTGTAAATAAGGTTTCCTGTGGAAGATAATTTGGTGATACACCCATTATCTGTTCCCCCGCCGATAGCAACAATAGCGTTGTTGTCTGCAATAGCCAGTTTCTTATACTGGTTCTTGGGACCACTGAAGCTCTTGTTAAACACTACAGGCATTTCCTGTGCGAAGGCTTGTGAGCCAAGCGCCAGTAAAAGCATTAGTGAAGAGATCTTGTTCATTTGTGTTAGTTTGATATACGCTAAAAAATAACCGATAAAAAGTTTATAAAATCCGGATCTCGCAGCGCCTGTTCACTCCCTGTAACTGGATAAAAGCATCCCGGTTGCCCGCGAGGCTATAGTGAGTAGCTACCCACACCGGTTTGGTAGACCCGAAATAATTGATCCTGACTTTGTCCGGATACACCCCCCGGCTCAGCAGGCATTCCTGTATATACATCGCACGGTTCCTGGAAAGTGACAGGTTGTACTTTTCCGTTCCGATAATATCGGTATGCCCGTTCACCAGTATTATTCTGTGGGGATTGGCCTTCCAAACCTTGAAAATAGAATCGATCTTACGCCATTCCTGGTCCTGTGGTACATAGGAATTAAGATCATAGTAGATAACGCCTGGAATCCGCCATAACATTTCCAGCGCTTTTACAGTGCTGTCAGTGAGCAGCGTATACGCTTTTCCGTTATTAGCTGCCGGATAGCCGGCAGATCGCTGCCAGGAAACCATTTCGGGGCTGCTGTAAGCGGCCTCGCTGGTATAAACAGGCGCCGTTGCTGGCACGCTGCCCGTAGTCGAAGTAACGGTTTGGCTGGTAGCAGGACTGGTATTCTGCCAGGGAATCATTTCAGGAGAGCTGTCGGTAATGTTAGTATATTCAATCACCTTACGCTCCGGCTCCGCAGCCGCCATGGTGGCAGGCTTTACTACAGCAGGAGTCACCACCTGTTGTTCCACAGGTTGGTTATCATAGCGTTTATCACCTACTAAAGTCAGCTGTTGACGGCCGTCCGCCTGGTTCATGGTATAAGGCACTCTATCGTCTTCTTTTACTGGCTTGCCGGGATAAGGCAGGTCCAGCTGTTTCAAAGGATTTTTCTTCAGGTTTAACACATAAATATGATCATTATCATGTGCGCCTGAACGGTCTGATGTAAAATATAATAATAGCTTCTTTTCGTCCAGGACGGGATTCAGGTCATCAAACTGTGTATTTACCGGGTAAGGCAAATGCACGGTGCCTTCTTCCGGCTTTTTGATGTTGATCACGAAGATGTCCAGCCCACCAAAGCCACGAAGGCCATTGGAAGAAAAGAACAACTGCTCCCCGATGACGAAAGGATATAACTCATTTCCATTGGTGTTTACCTGGGGGCCCATATTCACAGGCGCTTTCCACCGCTTTTCCTCTTTATCCCAGTCAGCATAGTATATGTCTGTTCCGCCGAAGCCACCAGGCATATCGGATGCAAAGTACAAACGTTTACCGTTCGGTGCAACTGATGGATGCAGGAAAGAGTAAGATGCTGAATTTTTTCCCAGCTTTACAGGTACCGGTTTGCTCCAAACATCGTGTTCCGGCTGGTAAACCGCCGATAATAGCTGGGTACCGTTATTATAGTTGATGTAAGAATTTTTATCATTCTTTACATCGGTAAACCGGTTGGAGGTATAAATCACCTTCCTGCCATTATCAAAAAAAGAGGCCGGACCTACCTGTAACACGCCTCTCAGGCTATTATTAAACGGTTCTATACCGTCTTCTGAAATCTGGTACAGCCTGGAGTTGGTGTAGAAGGTTTGCTGGTCCTTTTTCTTAAAATCGTTGGAGAGAAAAACGATATTATCCTGGTATAAGGCCAGCCCATATTGGTAACCAGGTAAGTTTAACCGCAAACTGTCTACCCGGATATTGGCCATAGAATCGCGGTTAAAGAACTGGTAGTAGTCTACCAGCGAAGCCTGCAGGTTGGTAAACCGGGCATTGTCTTTATAGCTTTGGGCATACACATCGCTGAGCTGTTGCGCCTTGGCTACCCTCCCGGTACGTTTCAGCAGGTCGATGTAATTGGTTACATCGGTCACCAGGATATCTTTCTCCGGCTTATAGAGCAGTTCGTCGTATAAGCTGATTGTTTTTTCAAACTGTCTTGTTTCAAAATACACCCTGGCTAAGGTAAATTTAGCCCGGCGTGATACTTCTTCAGAAGCCCCGTTATTGATCACACTATTACACAGTGAGATGGCCCCGGCATATTCCTGTCTCTTATACAGGCGTTCTGCACGCTTTGCTTTAGCCATACTCCCCAAGCCCCCCAATTGCACATGATCCTTTACGAAACTACAGGAAACAAACAGGGAAACAATGCTCAGAAAAAGTATGAGGGAATAGAAATTAAACTTTCGCATACTATTCTTGATTTAATTAAATTAGAAATATCGCGGCGCTACCACTTTCCACTTCGACCAGGAGAAACGATAATTCACCATCAACTCATGGGATACCGTTTGCGCGCCCTTCAGGTTCGACTGCATTGGCGTATCATAAGAGTAGCCAATCTGCAGGTTCTTGGTAGCCTGAACTTGTATCAGGCCGGTCATTGTTTTCTCCGAACGCCAGGACGCACCCAGCCACACAATGTTCTTTAGCAGGATATTGGCATTCAGGTCGTACTGTAACCCCGCCCCCTTTACCTGCCTTAATAAAACATTGGGCTTTAACTTTACCGCATCATTAATGTCGATCAGGTAACCTGTCTGGAGATAATAATGCGAAGCCACTACTACTTTATTCACACTATTGCCTAAGTCGAAACTTTTGAAAGTGGGTGAAGATATACCAATAAAGAACCGGTCAGTAAACACCATAAAACCAAACCCCACATCACTTTTCATATAACTCTGGTTATGGGCAAACGTGGGATCCGAAGTGGATAAGGAAGAGTTGTCTTCCCGGTATTGGGATATTCCGCCTTTCAGTCCCAGCGCCAGGTAAATTTTCTCATTCAGCTTTACCCGTTGAGATACGTTGAAGTTAACCTGGGTCTGGGAGTTAACGGTAATCTTTTCATTCATCAGCGACACGCCAAAGCTGGTATTGGTAGCCTTAATAGGCGTGTAAAACGAAGCCGTGGCAGTTTTTGGCGCGCCATCTACTCCCACCCATTGATTACGACCCACTGCTGTAAGGCTCGATGATTCGTCCATAGATGGATAAGCAGGGTTAATAACCATACCATTGAACATATACTGCGAGTACAACGGTTCCTGTTGGGCTATCGCCTGCAAGCTGCAGCACCAGCATAAGATCGCAATCCCTAAAGCTTTCATAAGACGCTTATTCATAGGTATCAGCTTAAATATTTTGTCAAACACATCTTATTGATTGTTGTTTCGTAGGTCCATTACCGTTTTATGACTATAAACCCGGTATAGCGTTCCTTTTTGCCTTCCGGCGTAGTGATTTCAATATTGTAGAAATAAGAACCGTCCGGCACATCATTTCCTACATTACCACCCGCGTTGGCTTTTCCTCTAAAATTATTGGACTTGTTGTCATAGTTCTTTAGCTTGAACACCGTACCACCCCAGCGATTAAATATCACTACCTCGTTATTCGGATATTTCTCAATATTCTCGATATACATCGCATCGTTACCCTGTCCATCGTTGTTTGGCGAAACAGCAGGATGTACGCGGATCTTACCATCTTTACCATCCAGGTAGTCAATATTCCTGTTCTGGTCGAGGTTGTACTTACTTACCGAATCAGGTACGCCATCGCCGTCAGAATCCAGGTCCAGGAAGTTCGGAATACCATCTCCATCGGTGTCATCATCAAACGGATCACCATTTTTGTTGATATCCTCCTGTTCATCTGTGAGGCCATCTCCATCTGTATCACAGGTTTTACACATGGCATCATCATTGAGAATAACGCCGGTGGCTTTATCTGGACTGGCAATCGTTGGCGTATGCTGACCAGAAGGCACAGTCACCGTTTTCATTCTCACAATAAATGTTTCGTTCTGCTCAAAGGTGGTATCCCCGATAATGTTTACCGCTATCTGCCCGATGGTCTGCATCGGCGCTATCACCGTTTGTTTGATCGTATTATCGAAATCCTTTCCTGGTGTAGCCCTGAAGTCCATGAATGGGAAGGAAACGCCATCGGTAGATTCCTCAAAGTCATAGTTGATGGTAATAGGACGGGAACTTCTTCGACTCAGTTGTACATTGAAGTAGAGTGGTGTATTTTCTCCCATATTACCTTCTTTCACACTGAACTTATCGGCAGCAAATACCAGTGTTAATGGATCGTTGTCCGTTACTTCCACCCTGGCGGTATCTTTTACGCCTGGTTTGTATATCAGCGAGCTGGAAGCCGGCAAATATGGCAGGATGCTGGCTTTCAGATACCCATCGTCGTCATTGATATCATTATCGCTGGTAGTGATGGTGAACGTATGTTGCTTAGTCAGCGCCGGCATGTTAATGGTAACGATATTGCCATTCACCGTGCCCTCACCGGCTGTAAACGTACGGGCGGCATCCTGGGCTATCTGTATCCGGATCGGAACGTCATGTGCCGCAGTGGAAGGTGATTGCAGGGTGAATTGTATAGCCGCGCCCTCGGCAACAGTTGTTTGAGCGGTAGATATTTCTACCATCAGGGTATCGTTATCGTGAATCACCACGTCGGCCGTTGTGTTGGCAGATAATGGCCAGGTTACGCCCTGTATCGTGCTGGTAACTGTGGCCAGTTGCACCTGCACGTTTTCATCTCCCTCCACAATATTATTGTCAATCGGATCTACCTTAATATCAGCGCCATGTTGACCAGCCGGAATTAATACGGTTCCGCTCAATTTCTGGTAACGGCTGTCGGCTACCGCTGTACCGCCAATGGTATAATATACATTCACATCTTTGGCGGCCGATAACTGCGTATCTGTAAACTGTACCCGGAAATATCCCGGTGTAGCAGGTTCAGATGCATCGGCTGTTTTGGTAATGGCCATCTGGCGACCAGCGGAATTACTTTCGTCATCGTGAACGGTTAAGGTCACGGTATCTTTATCATCCACATCCAGCGCTATATTTTTGCCAAATCGCTTCATCTGGGCCAGCATCAGCGATATACGCACCTGTTCATCTCCCTCAATAACTTTATTATCTATCACATTTACGGGCACGGATATACTGTTTTGCCCAGCCGGTATAACAGCAGATGTTTGTATCGGTGCAATATTGGTGGTACCCAGGATGCTGCTTACATAGAACACTACTTTTACATCGGAAGCAGCGGTCAGGTTACCTGGCAACTTCAGTGTATAAGCGCCATTGGTAGCTGGTTCTGCGGCGTCGGCAGTTTTCTGCAGCAACACCCGCATATCGCCGGTTTCAGGAATTAACACCATGCCTGGTTGTACGGCCGTATATCCTGCGGTACCCAGCTGAACAGCAAATTGCAGCTGCTCATCTCCTTCCAGTACCTGGTCATCTGTTATCTTCAGTTGATAAGCTTCATTGTGCGTACCCGCCTTTAATATTACCTGCGCCGGGATACCGCTATAGTCAGCATTGTCGGCAGTAGAAGTGATATCCTTATTGATATTGATCACCACATCTTCCGAAGAGGTAATCTGGCTGGCAGCAAACCCGATAGTAACTGCACTGCCACTGCCTTCATGAACAATGGAAGAGTCAATACGCATGGTTACTTTCAGGTTCTCCGGATCCAGCCTGGTCGCGTCATCAATTGTCACAGCCATAGAATCACCTTTCATACCCACAAAATGTTGTGGTTCGGCTACTATCCACAATGCTTCCGGTTGTTCGAGTATAAAATCTGTCTTAGCGGTGAACGAGAAATCTACTCCCGGATCACCTGCTTTAATTACTACAGTTGCCGGCAGGTTATCGAAATCAGCTACTGTGGCTACAGACTTACTACCAGTGTTCAGCATTACGGTGAGGTCTTTTCCACAGGTAACGCCAGGCGCCAGGCTCACATTCATCTTGTAGGTATTGCCTTCCAGTACATGTGTTCCCGGCGTAATGCCCGTCAGGTGGATAAAGCCGGTGGTTGGATCATCATGCGTTCTGTCTTTGATGGTAATGGTGGTATCTTTTACAACGCTGGCGCTGAAAACCGGATCTGTAATATTACCTGTAAACACCACGGTTTCATCATCTTCCAGTATCTTATCACTTAATGCCTGCAATACAAAGGCGTTAGTACCTATGTTACTTCCTTTTTTGATAGTAATATCATAAGGAGATGGCAACGCATTATGGTCGCTATTCACCGCTGTACTCAGCGTATTGTCCTTATTAATATGTACTACGATATCTTTACCGGCCTGCAGGTTATTGGGCAACTGCACGCTCAGCGAAGCCCCGGTACCTCCTTCATCAATAGTTGCCAAAGTGCTGTTGATAACAACAGGCGCCGGCAACGGGTACTGATGCGGATCATCCTGTATGGTAAGCGTAGGTACCGCGATGGTGTAGCTGCTGATACCGTCCGATGCCGCTGGCGACAGCGTAATGGTTTCAGGCCCTTCTGTGAAATTGTCGTTTTTAATTTTCAGGCTGGTCACCACACTGTTGCCATTGCTCAGGGTAACGCTGGCAGGCAGTACATAATCCAGTCCTGCTTCTGCGGTACCTCCTGTTTGAGGTAACTGTATATTGATAGGCACAACGGTAGTAATGCCGGTTGGCAGGCTGATTGTCACGGCGCCACTGTCGCCTTCTACCAATGGTGATTTGAAGAAGGTTACATTTAACTGAAGATTGGCGGCATTCGCTCTTGTCAGGTCTTTAATTTTCAATGGCAGGTTATTTACCGTGTAACCATTTACGGTAGCATTTACGGTTACCGTTTCATCTGTTTCCAGTACCTGGTCGGTTTTGGTTTGCAGCAGTTCAAAAGTAGCCGTGGTTTGGCCATGCGGCAGTACAAAGGAAGTAGCAGACAGCGTATAGTCCGCTGGGTTGCCGGCGGTAGTCTGACTGTTGTCAACTGCCAGCTGAATAGTCACATCTTTCGTAGAGGCGTAAGGGGTAGATACTGTTACCATTACCTTATTACCTTCCGGTACCAGGGTAGCATCCGGTGTGAGCATAATCTTCCGGGCGCCTGGTTGCAATTGCGTGATATCTTTTACATAAATAGCGGTAGTAGTTGCCGGCATTTGGGCATTTCCTTTATTACCATCCACCACGATTATTCCTTCGTCGTCCAACAGCGGGCTAACGGTAGTAGCAATGGCGCCGCTATTGCCAGATGACTGGTTATTCAAGATCGTAATCGTAGCTGGCAATCCGGACAGGCGCGCTGTGGGGAAAGTTGAGGCTGGATCGTTTTTCTGTAAACTGATCTGCCAGTTCTTTCCTGCTTTCCATCCATGCGGGAAGGTAGCAGTGATAACAGCGCTACCGCCTTCGTTGATGCTGTCTGGTACGCTGGTCAGCAGTACGGAATCGCCGGCAGGGAAAGGATATTGCGCATCATTAATATTCAGGTCAAATAAAGCAGGCGTAAAGGTATAGGTAGCTGTACCGTAGTCGTCGCTTGCGGCTGGTGTGATGCTGATCTTTTCCACATCTTCCACCAGGTTGTCGGCTTTCACATCCAGGGTAGCTGAACCGGTGCCGCCACTGCTAAACGTGAAGCTAGCGGGCAGGATATAATCTGTTCCGCGGGTAGCCGTTTCCGTAGCCACATTGGAAGGTAAAGATATCTTAATCGGTATTTCCGTAGTTACACCAGCTGGTAAATTAAAGTTGATCGCAGGTGTGGTGCCTTCATTTACACCAGTAGCATGCAATGTATACGTAATCGCAGTATTGGCAGCCGTTCTGCGGGTCACGTCGTCAATGATTAACGCTGTATCGGCTACGGTATAACCAGTGGCGGTTGTGCCAGTAATGGCCAGGCGTTCATCTTTCTCAATAATCTTATCCTTAGCGGCATAAACAACAGCATACTGGGTGGTAAACGGAGAAGCCGCACCAGCAGGCAGTTTAATGCTGGTTTGTAAACGGGTATAATCAGTTACTGCTGCTTCGGTGCTCGCTCCTACGCCCAGGTTGATCACTACATCTTTAGCGGACGTGTAACCAGCTGGTAAGGCAATGGTGAAGCGGGTGCTGTCGTCTTCATTGAGGTGATAGCTTACCGATGCTACTACCAGTTTTTTCTGCGCCGGGTTGGTATTATCCTTAATGTATACGTTGGCAGACTTAGCTGGCATGTTAGTATTGCCTGCATTGCCATTTACTATAAGGATGGCATCATCATCAAATACATTGTTGGTAGTGGTATTAAACGCCGTAGAAGTAGCCGTACCGGAGTTAGATGCTTTAGTGATGGTGATGCTCGCAGGCACTGCACCATGGCGACTATCAGCCGCAGTTGATTTCACCGCATCTTTCGCCAGGGTGATCATCCAGTCTTTACCGGCTATCCAGCCATGCGGGAAGGTAGCCGTGATCTGTACATTATTTCCTTCCAGCACGGTGTCCGGTACGCTGGTCAGCAGTATGGAATCGCCGGCAGGGAAAGGATATTGTGCATCATTAATATTCAGGTCAAATAAAGCAGGCGTAAAGGTATAGGTAGCCGTACCATAGTCGTCGCTCGCGGCTGGTGTGATGCTGATCTTTTCCACATCTTCCACCAGGTTGTCGGCTTTCACATCCAGGGTAGCTGAACCGGTGCCGCCACTGCTAAACGTGAAGCTGGCGGGCAGGACATAATCTGTTCCGCGGGTAGCCGTTTCCGTGGCTACATTGGATGGCAGGGATATCTTAATCGGTATTTCTGTAGTTACGCCGGATGGTAAATTAAAGTTGATCGCAGGCGTCGTGTTTTCATTTACACCACCGGCAGGTAAGGTGTAAGTGATAGCCGTATTAGCCGCTGTTCTGCGGGTCACGTCATCGATGATCATCGCCGTATCAGCTACGGTATAACCAGCAGCAGCCACGGTAATGGCCAGGCGCTCATCTTTTTCTATGATCTTATCTTTCGTGGTAGCAATGACCGCATACTGGGTGGTAAACGGTGAAGCTGCGCCAGCAGGCAGTTTAATGCTGGTTTGTAAACGGGTATAATCAGTTGCTGCCGCTTCCGTGCCAGCGCCTACGCCCAGGTTGATCACTACATCTTTGGCGGAAGTGTAACCGGCGGGTAAGGCAATGGTGAAGCGGGTACTGTCGTCTTCATTGAGGTGATAGCTTACCGGTGCTACTACCAGTTTCTTCTGCGCCGGGTTGGTATTATCTTTAATGTACACGTTGGCAGCCTTAGCTGGCATGTTAGTATTGCCTGCATTGCCATTTACTATAAGGGTGGCATCATCATCAAATACATTGTTGGTAGTGGTATTAAACGCCGTAGAAGTAGCCGTACCGGAGTTAGATGCTTTAGTGATGGTGATGCTCGCGGGTACTGCACCATGGCGACTATCAGCCGCAGTTGATTTCACAGCATCTTTCGCCAGGATGATCGTCCAGTCTTTACCAGCTATCCAGCCATGCGGGAAGGTAGCCGTGATCTGTACATTATTTCCTTCCAGCACGGTGTCCGGTACGCTGGTCAGCAGTATGGAATCGCCTGCAGGGAAAGGATATTGTGCATCATTAATATTCAGGTCAAATAAAGCAGGCGTAAAGGTATAGGTAGCCGTACCATAGTCGTCGCTTGCGGCTGGTGTGATGCTGATCTTTTCCACATCTTCCACCAGGTTGTCGGCTTTCACATCCAGGGTAGCTGAACCGGTGCCGCCACTGCTAAACGTGAAGCTGGCGGGCAGGATATAGTCCGTGCCGCGGGTAGCCGTTTCCGTAGCCACATTGGATGGTAAAGATATCTTAATCGGTATTTCCGTAGTTACGCCGGCTGGTAAATTAAAGTTGATCGCAGGCGTTGTGTTTTCATTTACACCACCGGCAGGTAAGGTGTAAGTGATCGCCGTATTAGCCGCCGTTCTGCGGGTCACGTCATCGATGATCATCGCCGTATCAGCCACCGTATAACCAGCAGCAGCCACCGTAATGGCCAGGCGCTCATCTTTCTCAATAATCTTATCTTTCGTGGTAGCAATGACCGCATACTGGGTGGTAAACGGAGAGGCCGCACCAGCAGGCAGTTTAATGTTGGTTTGTAAACGGGTATAATCAGTCGCTGCTGCTTCGGTGCCAGCGCCTACACCCAGGTTGATCACTACATCTTTGGCGGAAGTATAACCGGCTGGTAAGGCAATGGTGAAACGGGTGCTGTCGTCTTCATTGAGGTGATAGCTCACCGGTGCTACGATCAGTTTCTTTTGCGCCGGGTTGGTATTGTCCTTAATGTATACGCTGGCAGCCTTAGCTGGCATGTTGGTATTGCCTGCATTGCCATTTACTATAAGGGTGGCATCATCATCAAATACATTGTTGGTAGTGGTATTAAACGCCGTAGAAGTAGCCGTACCGGAGTTAGATGCTTTAGTGATGGTGATGCTCGCGGGTACTGCACCATGGCGACTATCAGCCGCAGTTGATTTCACCGCATCTTTCGCCAGGGTGATCATCCAGTCTTTGCCGGCTATCCAGCCATGCGGGAAGGTCGCCGTGATCTGTACATTATTTCCTTCCAATACGGTGTCCGGTACGCTGGTCAGCAGTACGGAATCGCCGGCAGGGAAAGGATATTGCGCGTCATTAATATTCAGGTCAAATAAAGCAGGCGTAAAAGTATAGGTAGCCGTACCGTAGTCGTCGCTCGCGGCTGGCGTGATGCTGATCTTTTCCACATCTTCCACCAGGTTGTCGGCTTTCACATCCAGGGTAGCTGAACCGGTGCCGCCACTGCTAAATGTGAAGCTGGCGGGCAGGACATAATCTGTGCCACGGGTAGCCGTTTCCGTGGCTACATTAGATGGCAGGGATATCTTAATCGGTATCTCTGTAGTAACACCACTTGGCAAATTAAAGTTGATCGCAGGCGTCGTGTTTTCATTTACACCACCGGCAGGTAAGGTGTAAGTGATAGCCGTATTAGCCGCCGTTCTGCGGGTAACGTCATCGATGATCATCGCCGTATCAGCTACCGTATAACCAGCAGCAGCCACCGTAATGGCCAGGCGCTCATCTTTCTCTATGATCTTATCTTTCGTGGTAGCAATGACCGCATACTGGGTGGTAAACGGAGAAGCCGTACCAGCAGGCAGTTTAATACTGGTTTGTAAACGGGTATAATCAGTCGCTGCTGCTTCCGTTCCAGCGCCTATACCCAGGTTGATCACTACATCTTTAGCGGAAGTGTAACCGGCGGGTAAGGCAATGGTGAAGCGGGTGCTGTCGTCTTCATTAAGGTGATAGCTCATCGGCGCTACTACCAGTTTCTTTTGCGTAGCATCGGTGGCATCGGTAATGGTCAGCTTCAGGCTGTCTTTTACCAGGATACCGTTATCGGGCGTCCAGCCTACCAATACCAGGTCGCGGGTATCATCAAATACCAGGTTGGTGGTGGTGTTGATATTGATTTTATTAGAAATGGTAGTCCCGGCGGGAATAGTCACCGAATCTACCGGAAAGTCATAAGTACTGGTGGCAGCGGTAGAAGATCCTCCACGGGCAAATTTCACTTTAACCGGGATTTGGGTGGACAGGCTTGCTGGCAGTTCTGCCCACACATTAGCAGATGTTCCTTCATTAATAGCGGTGGCAGAAAGATGCAATACGATCGGTGCGGTCATCGGCAACTGCGCATCCAGTATTTGAGTGGTATCTGGCGCGGCAGTATAAGTAGTTCCGGCTATATGATCAGTGGCGGTAATGGCTAAAATAAGTGACTCCGTACCTTCTATTTTACTGTCATCTACGATAGTAAATGGAATGGGAACATTATGTCCACCTGCTGGAATCTGTGCCGTACCGGGTAATGTATAGTCATCTACGGTAGCGATGGAGGCATTATCCCGGGTAAGTGTAATATCGATGGGGATATCGGTAGTAACGTTAAATGGCAGCGTAGCTACCACCTGTCCATTGTATGGTTCCTTTAACAGGGCTGGTGCGTCTTTTGTCAGGGAGATGGTGGTAAGGGTAGCATCCAACCGCGTAGCATCCTGTATCAGCAAGGATTTGGTAGCTGTTTGCACCTGCCCCATTACAGTTGCCGTCGCCTTGAAGTTTATGAGTTCGTCATTTTCCAGTACGCTATCCTTTACTGCCACAATCGGAATATTTACACCGTTAGAGTCTTTGGCAATAGTAACCTGGTGAGGAAACGTAAAATCTTTTAACTCAGTGGCTACCGTGCCTGCGTCTAATGTCAGGTCCACCGTGGCTGGTTCTGAAGCAAATACGCCGGGAGGGAGGGTTACCCGCATATTGTTACCGGTACCTTCCAGGATTTTTGCAGGTGCGCTCAGGGTGATATTTCTTGGCTCATCGTCTACGATGGTGTAGGTACAGGTAGTTTTCCCTGAAATCTTTACCAGCTGGTTACAGGGCATGGGTACCAGGCGGAAGGTCATATGCCGGTTATATTCCAGCACATCATTTCCGATAATGCGGATATTCTGCAGCGGAATCAGCTGATTCGCAGCATAAGTACCTGCCGGAATCATGTAAGCGCCGGTAAAAAGGTAGTCTGTTCCCTGTTGCGCCACATGCTGTTCGCCGGCAGCTGGTGGCGCCACTTCCATTTTAATATATAATGGAGCTTTAATAACCGTGGCTGCTCCTACTTTTACATTGATAGCCGCGGTGGAAATATTTCCGCTGTTGTTTTCAGCCCCACTGACTGAATCCTTTTCGAAAGACAGGGTAATAGGCTGAGTACCAGTACTGAGCGGGTCTCCCCCGGTGAGGATGATCTGTGTGGGAGCTTTATTATCTTCGTAATCAATGGCTACCCTGGTTCCGATAGCGGCATTGTCAGGTTTTTGCCCCATATACACTTCAGCACCCAGCCCTTTGTTGGACGGATTATTTCCACCTCCATCAAAATTATTCAACAGGTTAAACCCGTTGGTGGCCTCTCTATCCCATGATGATACGGCGGAAAAAGAGTTGAAAGTATTGTAAGCATGATAAGTATGAGACAGTGGTCCGGGAGTGCCGGCGGGATCCATGTTATTGTCGCCGCTGGCACTTCTATAAAAACCTATTACACTGGGAGTGGCGGAAGCTACAGGCAAACGATAGCTCACCGCCCAGGTATTATTGGCATTTATGGGGCCTGACGGAGGCAGGGGGTCCTGCATCGCCAGGTATTCGCTCAGGAAGAGATGTACCTCCTGTCCGATCAGGTTATTGTAAAAAGTATAGTCAAGGAGAAAATAGGTCTTGGAACGATCGTAGCTGATGGTCATTAATACAGTAGCATCGTTAATCACGGTGCTACCATCGGCATAGGATACTTTTCCTACAAGGCAAACTTTATACGGGTCAGCTGTGGTACCGGTCCCCATAATGTCAGAAGCTTCACAAAACGTCACGGGCAACGGATTTTCCGTGCGATTATGGGTATAATAGTTCTCTATCTTAAAAGCTGTTTTTATTCCCAGGGTAGTGGAGTCACCGGAATCTTCAAATCCCGTTTCCGTGTTCCCCTTCCGGAATACCTGGTAAGTGCCATTGGCATTGATCTGTATTTTCAGTTCACTGTTGGCAGATGTTCCCCCGGTAGGGTTAATAGTTATCGGGAATTGCTGTGCATATACTCCAACACTGATGAGGGAAAAAATGATCGCCAGGTACCATACCTTCTTCATAAACAGGCAGATACGAAGGGGCATACCTTGCTTCGTCGATTTCATAGGATGGGAAAGGAGTAACATATAAGTTCGTAAATTTCTATTTATACATATAGATTTTTAGTCAAAAAATGTGGAAACAGTCCTTAGTAAAACCCTATATGCGAATCTCTAATTGGCTCTTCCGGCAGCGCTAATACTATTCTACTCCTCTTATAACTGAAAAACCAGCCGCCGGCAATTTTCTATATATCTCAAATCTTTGGGTAGAGGGATGTTCAAGCGCACTTAGGGCGCTTATTATGATTTCTATAATTGTTTTATACCCTTCCACCTGTGGCACATTACCAAACAATTAGATATAAAATCATATATTTTAATTAGCAAATTTATAATATTATTTATATTAAATCAAATTAAATTATCAGAGAGGGTTAGCGAAAAATAGGCGCAGTGGTTAACAAAAATTTAAGTTTCCCGTGACAGGAGCCAGGGTCATATCATTATGTTAAAAGTTAAAATAACCCTAGATTTGCAAAAAAGAATTCAGAATGTCAACAATAGCAAAATCAAACATTGACTTTAGCCTCGAATACAAGGTAAAAGATATGTCTCTGGCGGCCTGGGGTCGTAAAGAGATTGAACTGGCAGAAGCAGAAATGCCCGGCCTGATGTCTTTAAGACAGGAATACGGTAGCAGCAAGCCATTACAGGGAGCCCGCATCGCCGGCTGTCTGCATATGACTATTCAAACAGCTGTTTTAATTGAAACCCTGGCTCACCTCGGTGCTGAGGTGCGTTGGAGTTCCTGCAACATATTCTCTACACAGGACCATGCCGCTGCTGCTATCGCCGCTGCCGGTATCCCTGTATTTGCCTGGAAAGGCCTGAATGAAGCAGAATTTGACTGGTGCATTGAACAAACCCTGTTCTTTGGCAGCCCTGACCGTCCGCTGAATATGATCCTCGACGATGGTGGCGATCTCACCAACATGGTATTCGACAAGTATCCTGAACTTATCCAGCATATCAAAGGATTGAGTGAAGAAACCACTACCGGCGTTCACCGCTTGTACGAGCGCATGAAAGCAGGTACTTTACCAATGCCCGCTATCAACATTAACGACTCTGTTACCAAATCTAAATTTGATAACAAATACGGTTGCCGCGAATCCTGCGTAGATGCGATCCGTCGCGCTACCGATGTGATGATTGCCGGTAAAGTAGCTGTTGTAGCTGGCTTCGGAGATGTGGGTAAAGGTTCTGCTGAATCCCTGAGAGGTGCAGGTGCCCGCGTTATCGTTACTGAAATTGACCCTATCTGCGCATTACAAGCCGCTATGGAAGGTTATGAAGTAAAGAAAATGAACGACGCCGTAAAAGAAGCAGATATCATCGTTACCACTACCGGTTGCCGCGATATCATCACAGGCGAACACTTCAAACTGATGAAAGATAAATGCATCGTTTCCAATATCGGTCACTTCGATATCGAAATTGATGTAGCCTGGTTAAATAAAAACTACGGTAATACCAAGGTAGAAATCAAACCACAGGTAGATAAATATACCATCGATGGTAAAGACATTATCCTCCTGGCTGAAGGCCGCCTGGTAAACCTCGGTTGCGCTACCGGTCACCCATCTTTCGTAATGAGTAACTCCTTCACTAACCAGGTACTGGCTCAACTGGAACTGTGGCTGCACTCAGAAAACTATAAAAACGAAGTGTATGTGCTGCCTAAACACCTGGATGAAAAAGTAGCCCGCTTACATCTCAAGAAAATCGGCGTAGAACTGGATGTTCTCACCTCTGCTCAATCTGAATACCTCGGTATTCCTGTAGCAGGTCCGTTCAAACCTGATTATTACAGATACTAAGAGCCGCAAAGCTTAAAGCATAAAGCGAAAAGCTATTGAAGTGAATAACCTAAGCGAGTAATTATACGCGCTGATCATTCACTTCAATAGCTTTTCGCTTTATGCTTTAAGCGCTATGCTTTTTACAGGTTGCTTACTGCTTTTTCAGTATTTTTGCAGCATGACAAAGCTGAGCGTAAACATCAACAAGTTTGCTACCCTGCGCAATGCCCGCGGTGGCAATCTTCCGGATATATTAAAAGTGGCACAGGACTGCGAACGCTTCGGTGCCGATGGCATTACCGTTCACCCCAGGCCCGATGAACGCCATATTCGATACCAGGATGTGAGAGACCTGAAACCATTGGTCACTACAGAATTCAATATCGAGGGCTATCCTTCGAAAGACTTTATGGACCTGGTATTGGCCGTGAAACCACACCAGTGCACCCTGGTACCAGATCCACCAGATGCCATCACCTCTAACACCGGCTGGGACACCATTGCACATCAATCACAATTAAGAGAAGTAATCGGTACATTGAAAAAAGCCGGCATCCGCGTATCCATTTTCCTCAACCCGGATGTTAGTAAAGTGGAAGGCGCTAAAAGCGCAGGAGCCGACCGCATCGAATTATACACCGGCCCTTACGCGGAAGAGTATACGAACGCACGTACACAACCACAAAACCTGCAGCTCTTCAACGATTATAAAAATACTGCTAAAGAAGCCACCGCTATTGGTTTAGACCTTAATGCAGGACATGACCTCAATCTCGATAACCTCCGCTTCTTCAAGCTCCACATTCCCCAGCTGAAAGAAGTATCTATCGGGCATGCCCTCGTTGCAGACGCCCTGTACTTCGGACTGGAAAATACCATCCAACTCTACAAGCGACAATTAACTGATTAAGTTTAAGGCATAAAAAAAACAAAACCATTCCGGTCCCCCGGAATGGTTTTGTCAACCCTTAAAACAATCAACATGAGTTCATAGCGGGGTCACAACAAAACCGATATGAACTATATATAATTTGCCGCCATGACTGACGGCAATGTTACGCCCCTTTACTTCTTTAATAACGCTATTTCCAGCACTTGGTTCATTTGTTTTACATAATGAAACTTCATGCCCTTGATATAAGAAGGATTAATGTCTTTAATATCCTTCTCATTTTGCCAGCAGAGAATGATTTCCCGGATACCTGCCCTTTTGGCGGCCAGAATTTTCTCTTTGAGCCCACCTACCGGTAATACCTGTCCACGCAACGTAATTTCCCCACTCATAGCCAGGTACGATTTCACCTTACGGCCGGAAAATACCGACGCTAACGCTGTTAGCATCGTGATACCCGCGCTCGGTCCATCTTTGGGCACTGCTCCTTCCGGTATGTGTATATGCACACTCTTGCTGGAAAACAGCTTCGGATCCAGTTTCAGCTCCACTGCATGGGACTGCAGGTAAGTAAGTGCCGTCACAGCAGATTCTTTCATCACATTCCCCAGGTTCCCTGTCAGCTTCAAATCACCCTTTCCTTCGCTTAAGCTGCTTTCGATAAACAGGATCTCCCCTCCTACATACGTCCAGGCCAGGCCTACAGCTACTCCTGGAGGATTGCCCACTTTATAGATTTCATTGGAATAACGGGGCTTACCCAATATCCGCTGTAAATCGGCCTCTGTCAGGTTATCCGGTAACGCTTTATCCATGGCCACCTGCTTGGCCAGGTTACGCATGATGGCGGCAAACTGCCGGTCCAACTCACGTACCCCACTCTCCCGGGTATAATCCGAAATCAGCTGCTCTATCACCGGGTTGCCGATTTTTACTTTAATATCCTTCAGGCCATGGGCATCTTTCTGCTTGGGCAACAGGTGCCGTTTGGCTATCTCTACTTTCTCTTCTATAGAATACCCGCTCAGATCAATAATTTCCAGCCTGTCGCGCAGCGCAGGGTGAATAGAATTGATATTATTGGCAGTGGCAATAAACAACACCTTGCTCAGGTCGTACTCCAGTTCCAGGTAGTTATCGTAGAAAGTGCCGTTCTGTTCAGGATCCAATACTTCCAGCAGGGCAGAACTAGGATCGCCCCGCATATCGTTTCCTATTTTATCAATCTCATCCAGGATCATTACCGGGTTAGATGATTTAATCTTACGGATCGACTGTACCACGCGCCCCGGCATGGCGCCGATATAGGTTTTCCGGTGACCGCGGATTTCGCTTTCATCATGCAATCCTCCTAAACTCAAACGCACATACTTGCGTCCTACCGCATTGGCAATAGAACGGCCCAGGGAGGTTTTACCAATACCCGGAGGGCCTACAAAGCACAGGATAGGCGATTTCATATCGCCTTTCAGCTTCAGTACAGCCAGGTATTCCAGTATACGCTCTTTGATTTTTTCCATGCCATAATGGTCATGGTCCAGTATTTTCTTGGCCTTTTTCAGGTCATAACTATCCGTGGTGTATTCGTTCCATGGCAAGTCCAGCATGAGATCCAGGTGATTGTATACCACGCTGTAATCAGGGGTGCTGGGATGCATGCGCTCCAGTTTCTCAATACCTTTGGCAAAAGCTTCCGCTGCGGCAGCAGGCCACTTCTTTTCTTCAGCCTTGCGCTTCATTTCCTTCAGCTCCCGGTCATTGGCATCTCCACCCAATTCTTCCTTGATCGACTTCATCTGCTGCTGCAGGAAGTAATCCCGCTGCTGCTTGTCCAGGTCTGCCTTGGTTTTATTGGTAATTTTATTCTTCAGCTCTGCCAGCTGCAATTCTGTTTGCAGCAATTTCATCAGTAATTCGGCCCTGGTACGCAGGTTATTGATTTCTAATAACTGCTGCTTTTCCTTCAGATCGGAATTAAGATTGGAAGAAACAAAGTGCACCAGGAAAGAAGGATTCTCTATATTCTTCAGTATAATGCTGGCTTCAGATGGCAGGTTGGGAGATAATTGGATAATCTGCCCTGCCAGGTCTTTGATGGAAGAAATATAGGCATCAAATTCGGAATCATCTTCCGCTGCCTCATCGTGCAGTATATTGATTTTGGCTTTGAAGTAAGGATCTTCCGACACAATTTCATCTATCTTAAAGCGCTTGCGGCCCTGGATGATAATGGTGGTACCTCCATCGGGCATTTTGATCAGCTTCACAATACGCGCTACCGTACCCACATCACTCAGATCTGTCACCGACGGATCTTCTATCGTACTGTCCTTTTGCGCTACTACACCGATCGCTTTGTCGGTTTTGTACGCATCATTTACTGCCTTTATCGATTTATCCCGGCCTACCGTAATTGGCAGCACAACACCCGGAAATAATACTGTATTTCGTAATGGTAATAATGCCAGTTCATCGGGAATCTTCTCTTCCTCCTGTCCCTCCCCATCTTCATTCAAAGGGATAATAGGCATGAACTCCATTTCATCTTCCGAATTTCCTAAATAAAATTTGTTCATCTGTGATATTTAAAAAGACATTCTGTCAGACACTTCCACAAAAGTCTTCATTTTTTTAGATACTCCTACATTGTCAAGTTTGATGCCAAGTGACGCTCTGGCAGACCGCTATCAGGCCGCTTAACCAGCTATTAGCAAAAAAGCAGCGAAGACAAATGTGATACACATTTGTCTTCGCTGCTTTTTATGGAAAGCTATACTTTGCGGGATTCTTAGAAGCTTACCCCTACACCCAGCTGAATGCTCTGGTTTTTCCAGTTGCTGGTGTTGGTAACGCTTTCTGCATTCTTCACATCATTGAAGCCGATGATGTAGCGGGCACTCACGTTTACGATAGGCAGTTGTAACCATAAACCGGCAACACCGGAAATTTCACCACCTTTGAAAGCCTCATTGGCAGCACCAAATACTTTCCTGTCGCTTACCATAGCACCAAACTGAGGTCCTACCTGCAGTTTCAGGCGCGGGGTACCTAAATCAATGTTAGCTAATAAAGGAATGCTCAGGTAGTTGAGGTTTACTTTTTTGCGGTTATCGGAAGTACTTACATTCTTGTAGATGTCGCTAAAGTTGTCGGTAGTTTCTGTTTTGGTAGAAGAGAAAATCACCTCTCCCTGTACTCCGAATCCTTTTACCAGGTTCAATTGAGCGAAACCTCCCAGGTGGTAGCCTAATTTAAATCCATCCTGAAAACCAGTTCCGTCAAGCTTTCCAAGGTTAGCACCGCCCTTGATACCGAAGCGCAGAAACTTCGTGGTTTGGGCATTTACGGCGGTTACGGCGGTCATCGTCAGCAACGCTGCGGCGAAAAACAGTTTTTTCATAAATCTTGAATTGTTAGTAATGGTTAAAATATAGACGTCCCAGGGAAACGTTACCCCTATTTTGTAATTACGATTTCCGTAATTACAAATTCCGTGCTATTTGTTAAAAAAATCAAAAACTGTAGGCCATACGGGCAGTGAAGTAACTCATAATCCCCTGATCCACACCGGTGAAAGGCTTGAAAACAGTGAAGGCGGGAGCCAGGTTAAAGCGACCAATAAAATACGATAAATTGAGGGTAAGATCCAGGGCGCGGGGTGCAAATTCGGTGTGATCTTCAAAATTCAGCTCTTTTCCCGGGTGCTTTACCAGCTTACTCAGCTTGGGAGAGCGGGTAATATATTGAAATGCTTTGAGATTGCTGTAGTAGTTGGCGGTGCCCATCGTGAAGTTAACGGAAGGGGTGAGCATCAATACATCCATACGGCCTAATACACCCGTGAACATGAACGGATGCCTTACCGATACGATGGTATTGAAATCGTTGCCCCGCAGGGTTTCTCTTTTGTGCATACCTTCAGACACGTCCTTTCCCCAGCCATAATCCAGGCTCACACCAGGTTGCAGCCACCAGCGGCGATAATAGAAATAAGTAAATACTTCATTCCGGATAGGCGTAGCAGGCACATCTGTCGAATCGGCAAACAGGTAGCGGGTATAGGAAATACCAGTGAGGAAATCTTTGTTTTTCGTATAGTCATAACCGGCAGTCAGATCCCATTCAAACCACGGCTGATGATCTGAATTGAAAAGATAATAAGCGCTAACGCTTGCATATACACCGCTTTTATGATAATAACTCAGAGAGGGAGCTACAAATGTTTTTAAAACAATTGGCAACTCAAAGTTGGTGACTTTACTACCGTAAGCAGGATTATTACCATACCCAACGCCCACCACCACTTCGCTCTTTTGCTGCTTCTGCAGCAATGAGTCCAGCTGTTTCTCCAGCTCTGCTAAAGTCTGTCCGGTTGCAACACGGCTACATAGCAACAGGAACGTTAAGAAGTATAGGCGCATGTTTCAAAAGTACTGGCTGCAAGATAAGAGTAATTCAGTATTTAACACCCCCTATCCCGTGAATAAGGGGAATAGGGGGTTAAACAGCGCTTTTCTGTCGGCCGGCCAGAAATCAGGTCAGATCTATCACTGTAATCTCCGGCAATATGCCTACCCGCCCCGGGTACCCGAGGAAACCGAATCCACGGTTAACGTACAGGAACTGGTCGCCTTTCTTATATAATCCGGCCCATTGTTTATAAAAGTACTGTGCCGGGCTCCATTTTAAGCCAGGGATTTCCACGCCAAACTGCATACCGTGGGTATGACCGGCGAGGGTCAGGGAAATGTCGGGATATTCCGGGCGCACCTGTGCATCCCAATGGGTGGGGTCGTGCGACATCAATATTTTAAACGGAATGTCTGCCACGCCTTCGTAGGCCCGTTTCAGGTCACCATAGCGGGGAAAACGCTTAATGGAACTCCAGTTTTCTACCCCGATCAGGGCTATTTTTTCACCACCGCGCTCCAGTACTACGTTTTCGTTCATCATCAGTTTCCATCCCAGCTCTCCGTGTAATGCCTTCACCTGGTCCAGGTTAGCATGCTGCATAGCGCTATAGCCGTTGGGCGTTTTGTCGGGCCAGGGGTAATAATCGCCATAGTCGTGGTTGCCCAGGGTAGAATACACGCCCATAGGCGCTTTTACTTCCCTGAATACATCCATCCAATCGGTCATTTCCACGGCCCGGTCGTTGACCAGGTCGCCGGTAAACAGCACCAGGTCGGGCTTTTGATCGTTGATCATCTTAATACCCTTGAGTACGGCCTCCCGGTTGGCGAAGCTGCCGGAATGGATATCGGATATCTGCACAATGCGCATGCCCCTGAAAGTGTTGGGCAGGTGCTTGAAACCCATTTTAATCCGGTGGATGCGGTAATTGTATTTATTGGAAAACCCATATACCAGCGACGCAAAGAGGGTACCTCCTGCAATGAGGCCCAGGCGATTGAGGAACTGGGAGCGGGTGAGTCCGCTCACTACCCCGCTGCCATCCGGTACGGCTGGTGTGCTACCGGAAAAACGGCGAATGATCCATACCACCCCTCTCCGGAGGTCGTCGATCAATAAAAACACGGATACCAGGAGTTTGGCTACCACCAGGCCCATAAAAATGGCCATGAGGTAGGATTTTAACACGGGCGGCCAGCTATGCCAGTTGATATAGGGCAACAGGGCCACCATCAGGAGGCAGCTGATTGAAATAAACCAGTAAATGGTATAGGTAATGTTCCGGACCCGTGGAGCCGACATATAGACCATGGCTCTGATGGCCTGGAAAACGTAAATATCTAACAACAGCAGAAAAAAAATCAGAATAATAGAGTTTAACCCGGGTCGCATTATGAATTTTTAATATAGTTTATAACCAGATGGCAATTTAGCGCAAGTAAACTGGTCGAAAAAGTTAAAACAGGTCTTGCAAGTATATAGACGAATAACAAGGAGAAGAATTGTATGTTTTATTTTTTTTGTTAAGTTAGGGGAAACAGTACATTTGCTGGCTGACCGGTTAGCGAAGATAACTTTAATATTTTAATAATATATTAGTCATGCGGAGGCCGAAACCGGCTAAAAATTAACCCGTTAACAGAGGACGGGAGCCTGTTCTGCGAACAGTTTGTGTATAAATAAATATACTGCAGCACCCGATTTTTATGTAATCGTTGTATTTTTGTCCGATTGAGCTACTTTTAATCGTTACTTTTAAATATAAGGCGTAGATTAATTACCAGCTACGGGACGATTTATCGTCCGCCATTGGTGGGTGGTTTTATTCAAATGAATTGATTATGAAGTATACTTGTTACGGACATTCTTGTTTTGCAGTGGAAATAAAGGGAAAAAACATTCTTTTTGATCCTTTCATTACGCATAACGAGCTGGCAAAAAAAGTAGACATTCATGCCATAAAGGCGGATTATATTTTTGTGTCGCATGGGCATGAAGACCATACCGCCGACCTGATTGACCTGGCGAAGCGTACGGGGGCTACCGTGGTATCCAATTATGAAATTGTTACCTGGGCAGGTAAACAGGGGTTGACAAAGCTGCATCCCATGAATACCGGTGGTAAATGGGCTTTTGAGTTTGGCACCGTAAAATGTGTGGTTGCGCAGCATTCCAGCAGTTTACCGGATGGCACTTACGGCGGCAACCCGATGGGCTTTATATTTATGACGGAAGAAGGAAATTTTTATTATTCCGGCGATACGGCGCTCACCCTGGATATGGAGCTGGTGCCGTCTGTTGCTACCCTGGATTTTGCCGTACTGCCGATTGGTGATAATTTCACGATGGGTATTACGGATGCCATTGCAGCAGCCGAATTAATAGAATGCGACAGGATAGTGGGTGTTCATTACAATACTTTTGGCTACGTAAAAATTGATCCCGTTGAAGCAATCGGGCAATTCGGAGATGCTGGTCTGGATCTGATACTTCCTGAAATAGGAAGTACTATAGAGGTTTGAGGAGGAAGTGATCATAGCTGATTTATCCTTTATCCTATAAATAACCTTAGAATTTTTAAACAACACAATGGCTAGAATAATCGCAATCGCTAACCAGAAAGGTGGCGTAGGAAAAACTACAAGTGCAATAAACCTGGCAAGCAGCCTGGCTGTGCTGGAATTTAAAACACTGTTGGTAGATGCCGACCCGCAGGCCAACAGCACTACGGGGCTGGGTTTCGACCTGCGCAATGTGCAGCAGAGTTTGTACGACTGTATGGTGAACGATGTGCAGGCCAAAGATGTAGTACTGGAATCAGATACTCCCAACCTGAAAGTGCTGCCTTCCCATATCGACCTGGTAGGAGCAGAACTGGAGCTCATCAACCATCCCAACCGGGAACGGGTGATGAAACAGGTGATTGATAGCGTGGCATCGGACTATGATTTTGTGATTGTAGACTGCTCTCCTTCCCTGGGCCTGATCACGGTAAATGCCCTGGTGGCTTCCAACTCCGTGATTATCCCGGTACAATGCGAATTCTTTGCCCTGGAAGGTTTGGGTAAATTGCTGAACACGATAAAAATTGTACAAAGCCGCTTAAATACAGCGCTGGAAATAGAAGGCATCCTGATGACCATGTATGATGGTCGTTTGCGCCTGAGTAACCAGGTAGTGGATGAAGTAAAACAACATTTTGAAGAAAGTGTGTTTAACACCATCATTCACCGCAACACCAAACTGGGAGAGGCTCCCAGCTTTGGTAAATCTGTAATTATGTATGATGCCGCCAGCACAGGAGCTATCAACTACCTGAACCTGGCCAAGGAAATCCTGCAAAAACATAACTACACCAAAATTAAATCCAAAGACAAAATCCTAGCTATTAACGATGACCAATCCAAGTAAGAAAGAGGCGTTGGGTAAGGGCATCCGCTCTCTGCTTCAAAACATTGATACAGACCTGAAGCATACTGCCAGTACCCTGGGTGATAAGGTAGTAGCTGCTGCTACCGGTATTGAACGCATATCGCTGGATCTGATTGTAACCAATCCGAAACAGCCGCGTCGCGACTTTGATGAAGTTTCTTTACAGGAGTTGAGCCAGTCTATCAAACTGCACGACATTATTCAGCCTATTACGGTATCAAAAGTCAACAGTAAGAAATACCAGCTGATAGCCGGTGAAAGGCGTTTAAGAGCCAGCAAGCTGGCCGGTTTGAAAGATATCCCCGCCTATGTTCGCCAGGTGAACGACCAGGAACTGCTGGAACTGGCGCTGCTGGAAAACCTCCAACGCGAAAACCTCAACGCTATTGAGGTAGGATTGAGCTACAAACGGTTAATGGAAGAATGTACCCTTACACAGGAACAGGTGGCCGACCGTATGGGCAAGGAAAGAAGTACCGTTACCAACTATATACGCCTGCTTAAACTGCCTCCTGATATCCAGGTGGCCGTACGCAATGGCCAGTTAAGCATGGGACATGCCCGTGTTTTGACCGGCGTGGAAAATGTGGAAAACCAACTTTTCCTGTACAACGAAATTCTGAAAGCCGGTTTGTCGGTACGACAAACAGAAGACCTGGCCCGCAGAATTAATCAAACCGACAAAAATCGTCAGCAGCCATCTGCTAAATTAAAGTTACCTCCTGCATTTCAGAAGATCCAGGATAAGCTTTCCTCTCATTTCTCTACCAAAGTAAAACTGGACAGGGGTAAGAGCGGCAAAGGCAGTATTTTGATTGAATTCTATTCGGACGAAGAACTGGATAGCATCCTGGAAAAAATAGATATATACGGTGGCTAACACGGCTCAACAAATACTTCATTTATCACAACGTTTTTGCTTATTGCTTTTGTTTGCCATGGTGGCGGCTTTGCCGCTTCGGGCACAACAGGATACCCTGCGCCCTATTGCCAAAACCATGGACACCCTTATCCGGCCCGTTCCTGCACCAGGTACAGACACGGTAAAAAAGGCGAATAAAGCATTGCTGACCGATTCCTCTTACGTTCCGGATTCCAGGTTGCCTCATAGTCCGCGTAAAGCAGCCCTCTACTCGGCCGTACTGCCAGGCCTTGGACAGGTTTACAACAAAGAATACTGGAAAGTACCACTGGTATATGCTGCCATCGGTACCTGTACCTATTTCTTTATAGACAACATGAAGACCTACAAGCTGTTTCGCGATGCTTACCGGTTGCGGGTAGATGGAAACCCCGATACCAATGATACCGGGGAAACCGTGAAATTCGATACCGAGTCGCTGAAACTCAACCGGGATCAGTTCCGGCAGTATGTAGATTATTCCGTATTATTTTTTGTACTGGCTTATGGCTTAAACATCGTGGACGCCACGGTGTTTGCGCATCTGCGTAATTTCGATATGTCTGATGACCTCAGTATGCGGATATCTCCTACACTGATTAACAACCGTACCCTGGGCATCGGTATTCATCTTTCCATTGGTAATAAAAAGTCCAAAGGAAGCCGGTATTTTGCCGGCCGCTGATCACACATGTATCAATCCATCATCTAACATACAACTATAAGGGTCATGAAAATAGCGCTCATCGGATATGGGAAAATGGGAAAGGCTATAGACGCCATTGCTACTGCGAAAGGGCATGAAATAGTACTCCGTACCAGCAGCCAGCAGCCGCTGACAAAGGAACAACTGGCAGGGGTAGATGTAGCCATTGAATTTACAGTTCCGGAAACCGCCTACCAGAATATTATCACCTGCTTTGAAGCCAATGTACCTGTAGTAAGCGGGACTACCGGCTGGCTCGATAAATTGCCGGCCATAAAAGCGCTGTGTGAAGAAAAGAAACAGGCTTTTTTACATACCACCAACTTCAGCATAGGCGTCAATATCTTCTTTGAAGTCAATAAAAAGCTGGCTGAGCTGATGGCACATCAGCCGCAGTATAATGTGTGGATGGAAGAAATTCATCATACTCAAAAGAAAGATGCCCCCAGCGGCACCGCGCTTTCCCTGGCTGAACAGGTAATGTCGTCGGTAACGCGCAAAACCAAGTGGGTAAATGAAGAAAGCAATCAACCCGACACCCTGTCTATCATCTCTAAAAGGATAGATCCGGCACCGGGTACCCATATAATCAGCTACACTTCTGCCATCGATGATATTACCATTACGCATACGGCGCATTCCCGGGAAGGATTTGCTGCCGGCGCAGTAGTAGCGGCGGAATGGCTGAAGGGCAAAACCGGTGTGTTTACTATGCGGGAGGTGTTGGGCCTGTAACACCCGGACCTCTGCTTTTAGCCCCACTGGCTGCTAGCGAAAAACTGCTTATCTTTACAGGAATAATAAAAAGTGCCCGCTGCACTATTCGTTCATCCGGGAGGGATGCAAATCAGTCAGTATGTTATCAAAAAAAACACAATACGCTTTTCACGCTTTAGTACACCTGGCAGAGAATGTAGATAAGGGCCCTATCCTTATTTCTGAAATAGCCCAGGAGAAAAATATCTCTATCAAATTCCTGGAAAATATCCTGTTGGAATTGAAGAATGCCGGGATTCTCGGCAGTAAAAAAGGGAAAGGAGGTGGCTACTACCTGATGCGGCCTCCCAAAGAGATTGCATTGGCCAAGATTATCCGTTTGCTGGATGGTCCTATTGCCCTGCTTCCCTGCGTGAGCCTCAATTACTACGAACGTTGCGAAAATTGCCGTGATGAAGCCGTTTGCGGCCTGAATGAAGTGATGGGAAAAGTAAGGGATTCCGCCCTGAAAATATTGGAAAACAAGACGTTGAAAGATATCCTGACACGAGGCTAAGCCTAAGCTGAAAGCATAAAGCCGAAAGCTATTAAAGCAAATGATATAAGCGAATATTTTAATATTCTGCAGACATCATTTGCTTTAATAGCTTTTTGCTTTCGGTCCTGTCGTCAATGCCCCTCTCCCATGGCCTGTTTATAAGAAAGAAATAATTTTTTACCCTATTAGTCTATCTTTTTTATAGGTTTTATGTATTTTTGTTACGGGAGTGACCGTAATTGCTCCGCTGGCACTACACACATCAATTTATAAGGAAGAGCTACATGACAGACATTACCACCGCACTGGCCAACAAATCGGTGGAGGAGTCGATACAGTACCTGGTAGAGCAATACCCCGGGGCTGTGGCTTTCTCAACCTCCTTTGGTCAGGAAGACCAGGTAATAGCAGATATTATCTGGCGTAACCATTTGCCGGTTAGAGTTTTTACCCTCGACACAGGGCGCCTGTTCCAGGAAACATACGATGTAATGGACCTGACTATGGCCCGCTACAAACAGCCTGTAGAAGTATTTTATCCTGAAACAGCTGCCGTAGAAAAACTGGTGGCCGCCAAAGGCCCCAACAGCTTTTACGAATCGGTGGAAAACCGCAAGGAATGTTGTGGTATCCGTAAAATAGTGCCGCTCAACCGGGCACTGGAAGGCGTAAAAGTGTGGATCACCGGACTCCGGGCAGAGCAGTCTGATAACCGCCAGGGCATGGAAACCCTTGAATGGGACGCACAACGCCACCTTTATAAGTACAATCCGCTGATTCATTGGGGTTACGACGAAGTACTGGCCCACCTGGACAAGTACAACGTTCCCTACAATAAGCTGCATGATAAAGGCTTCATCAGCATTGGCTGCGCACCCTGTACACGCGCCATCGAGCCGGGAGAACATCCGCGCGCCGGCCGTTGGTGGTGGGAACAGTCGCACAAAGAATGCGGCCTGCACGGATAAAGTGATCAAGTACAGCTTTTAGAATTCAGCATAAATCATTTATAGTCTATGACTAATCAAATCAATTGGGAATTTCCACAAGCACTGGAAGATGAAGCCATTTATATACTCCGCGAAACCGTAGCACAGTTCGAAAAACCAGTGCTCCTGTTTTCCGGCGGAAAGGATTCTATCACCCTCGTAAGACTGGCCCAAAAGGCATTTTATCCCGGTAAAATTCCTTTCTCCCTGCTACACGTAGATACCGGCCACAACTTCCCTGAAACCATCGCTTTCCGCGACTGGCTGGTAAATACACTGGGACTGGATATCATTGTAAGAAATGTACAGGACAGTATTGACCAGGGAAAAGTGCAGGAAGAAACCGGCAAATATGCCAGCAGAAACGCCCTGCAAACCGTTACCCTGCTGGATGCCATCGAAGAGGGCAAGTTTGATGCCTGCATCGGGGGCGCCCGCCGCGATGAAGAAAAAGCACGCGCTAAAGAAAGAATATTTTCTGTGAGAGATGAATTCGGTCAGTGGAACGCTAAAATGCAACGCCCTGAACTGTTCGACATCCTCAACGGAAAAATCAATATAGGCGAAAACGTAAGGGTATTCCCGATCTCCAACTGGACAGAGCTGGATGTATGGAACTACATTGTACGTGAAAAGCTGGAAATACCATCTATCTACTTCTCTCATGAAAGAGAAATCATTGAACGCGATGGACTTTACTGGCCTTATTCCTCCTTCCTTAATACGACTGCCGATGAGGTGCCTTTCCGCCAGAAAGTACGCTTTCGTACCGTGGGCGATATGACCTGTACGGCAGCAGTGCTTTCCGAAGCAGACAAACTGGAAGATATTATTGCCGAAATCATGGAGGCTAAAATCTCTGAACGGGGTGCGCGTATCGACGATAAACGCTCAGAAGCCGCCATGGAAAAGAGAAAGCAGGCGGGATATTTTTAATCAGTACCCGGGTATTTTCATTTAACTGAACACATTTTTTGAGCGGCAAGCCGCTGCATCTTAAAGCTAAAATATTATGGAGGTTTTACGTATAGCCACTTCCGGTAGTGTAGATGATGGTAAAAGTACTTTAATAGGCCGTTTATTATACGATACCAATTCTATCCCCCAGGATAAAATGGAGGCGCTCCACGCCGCCAGCAAAAGAAAAGGACTTGATTTTACAGATCTGTCGCTGCTGACCGATGGATTGGTAGCCGAGCGTGAGCAAGGTATCACCATCGATGTGGCGCATATCTATTTTTCCACGCCTACCCGCAAATACATCATTGCAGATACCCCCGGGCATATTGAATATACCCGCAACATGGTAACAGGTGCTTCCAATGCACAGGTATCACTGATATTGATCGACGCCCGCAAGGGAATTGTGGAACAAACCCACCGTCACTTCTTTATCGCCAACCTGTTGCGCATCCCTTACCTGGTAGTATGTGTAAATAAAATGGACCTGGTAGATTACAGCGAAGCACGCTTTAACCAGATCGTGGAAGATTTCCAGGTAATGCTGGACAATGCCTCCTTCAAAGGCCAGGAAGTAAAATTCATCCCCATTTCATCCCTGTATGGCGAAAACGTAGCCAGCCGCAACGGCACCATCAGCTGGTACCAGGGCGATACCTTACTGGAATACCTGGAGCAGGTATCGTTTGACCATGAAGATAACCAGCATCCCGCCCGCTTCCCGATTCAAAGCGTGATCCGCCCCAGAACCACCGAATACCACGATTTCCGCGGCTTCGCCGGGAAGGTAGTCAGCGGTCATTTTAATGTAGGCGATGAGGTAGTATCGTTGCCATCGGGACAAAAAAGCAAGATCAAAACGATTGAGCAATTTGAAAAGCAACTAACGGTAGCGCATGCACGTGAAAGTGTAGTGATTACCCTGGAAGATGAAATAGACAGCAGCCGCGGTAACATGCTGGTGAAAACTACTGAGGTACCACAGCAACTGAAAGAAGTAAGCGCCAACATCTGCTGGATGGATCAGCAAAAACTGACCAATGGCAAAACGTACTTACTGCAGCATGGCGTTAACCGGGTGAAAGCGAAAGTACAGCAGATCCAATATATTACAGACGTTACCAACCACCTGCAGAAAGCAGATAAAACTGAGATGGGCCTGAATGATATCGGTAAAGTTTCCATAAAGACGGCCGCCCCGATATTTGCAGACGCCTATCAAAACAACCCGGCCAATGGTGCATTCATCCTGATCGATGAATTTAACAACACCACGGTAGCAGTAGGATTTATTGACTAATCATATCCACATAAAAAAAGAAGCAGCTAAGATGGGATAACTTAGCTGCTTCTTCTATTTTACAGATATACTAAATGTTCTTCAGCATATCTTCCGTCATGCGGGCCAGATCATACTCTGGTTTCCAGCCCCAATCCTGACGGGCCTGTGTATCATCAATACTGTTTGGCCATCCGTCTGCAATTTCCTGGCGATAATCCGGCGCATAAGCCATCGTAAACCCGGGAATATGCTTTTTAATTTCTTCACCTATTTCTTTTGGTGAGAAGCTCATTGCCGAAAGGTTATAGGCAGAGCGTACATTGATTTTAGCCGCATCCGCTTCCATCAGTTCAATCGTAGCCCTGATCGCATCCGGCATGTACATCATAGGGAGGTACGTGTTTTCGGAGAGGAAGCTGGTATATTGCTGATGTTCTTTGGCTTCATGGAAGATCTCGATCGCGTAATCGGTAGTACCGCCGCCGGGTGCTGATTTGTAGCTGATCAGGCCGGGGTAGCGCAGACTCCTTACATCCACACCGAAACGGTGGTTATAGTATTCGCACCAGCGCTCACCGGCAAATTTGCTGATACCATAAATGGTAGTAGGCTCAATGATCGTGTGCTGTGGTGTATCCTGCGCCGGAGAATTAGGTCCGAATACTGCGATGGAACTAGGCCAATATACTTTGTCGAGATTTTCTTCTTTCGCAATATCCAGTACGTTCAGCAGGCTTTGCATATTGATATGCCAGGCCAGCAACGGATTTTTTTCACCGGTAGCCGACAGGATCGCCGCCAGCAGGTAAACCTGGGTAATATTATGGCGGATCACCAACACATGCAGCATTTCCTTGTTCATCACATCCAGCGACACATAAGGGCCTGTTCCTTTCAGCAAATCGTGCTCTTCCCGCAGATCTGAAGCCACCACATTGGTATCTCCATACATCTTTCTTAAGGCCAGTGTCAACTCCACGCCAATTTGTCCACAGGCGCCAATGACCAGAATCTTATCTTTCTTCATACAAAAATATAATTGTAAGCTACTTTTTAAATCGGACCGTAATATTAAAGGGTTCGTCGCTATTTCCACTCACGGCACCTCAGCGGATGACAATGTGATAACAATAAAAATACAAATGAGCAGCGCACATGGTTTCGAATTACAATACCATGACAATCATAGTAAATGTACTCCTTACGACCTAATGCCTTTGCCGGATAATGCCTATCTTTGCCCCTTCAATTAAATGACCCAATTTTTTCAAGATATGAAGCACTTAAAAGCATTATTTAAAGAGCAATACAACCCGGAGAACTTTTTCCTGATTGCCGGTCCCTGTGTAATCGAAGAAGAAGAGATATTGATGACGGTAGCGGAGAAAGTAACGAAGATTTGTAAACGTTTACAGATTCCCTATATCTTCAAAGCTTCTTACCGCAAGGCCAACCGTACCAGTGTACATTCCTTTACCGGTATTGGCGATGTAGAAGGACTGGAGCTGTTGCAAAAAGTGGGAAAAACATTTAACGTTCCTGTTACCTCCGATATTCACTCTGCAGCAGAAGCAGCTATGGCAGCAGCTTATGTAGATGTATTACAGATCCCGGCTTTCCTGTGCCGTCAAACCGACATCCTGCTGGCAGCAGCAGAAACTGGTAAGGTGGTGAATGTAAAGAAAGGGCAATTCCTCAGCGGCGAGTCCATGAAATTTGCCGTAGAAAAAATCAAAGGCGCCGGTAATGATCATATCATCCTGACCGAGCGTGGTACCACTTTCGGTTACCAGGACCTGGTAGTAGACTACCGCAATATTCCGATTATGAAGCACCTGGGCGAGCCGGTAGTAATGGATTGTACCCACTCCCTGCAGCAGCCTAACCAAACCAGCGGTGTAACCGGCGGTAATCCGCAAATGATCAGCACCATCGCCAAAGCAGCTATTGCTACCGGCGCTGATGGCCTGTTTATAGAAACTCATCCCGACCCTTCCAAAGCAAAATCTGACGGCGCCAACATGTTGCGCCTCGATCTGCTGGAAGAACTGCTGGAAAAACTGGTAGAAATCCGTAAGGTAGTGCGTTAAATAGCGCATTATGCTTTCAGCTTTTTTTCCGTAAATTCATAGCACATAAAACTCTGTTCACTATGATTAGCATTCATGAATTAAAATCAGGTGATACCGTTATCACAAACTTTGGAGGCACGGAAAAAGAGGGAAAAATTTTGCAGGTAGACCATGAGGATAAGAAAGTGTTGGTAGCTACGGATGAAAACGAGTATTGGTATGACCTGGACAGCTTGTTACCAGTTCATTTGACAGAAGCTACTTTGCTGAAACTACAGTTTCACAAAGATGAAACTGCTTCGTCGCCCGCAGGAGGCACTTTGTATGTAAGAGGGCCTTTCTCGGTCAGGATGTTTGAAGATGGGCATAAACCCTTGCTTCAGCTGCACTACCGGGATGAAAGCAGGAATCTGAATGCACCGATCACGCTGAACGAGCTTCAGAATCACTATCATGGTATGACAAATTTTCACCTGGAATAAAAATAACAACACACCGGCCCCGCAGTATGTGGGGCCGGTGCTTTTTATTAATACACTGGCGCCTCATTGTTCAAGCAATGTGGCCATATAGCGCTACCCTTACCCCACATTTCTTCATGGGGCATTTAATGCTTGTCCACAAGCATTCTTAATAACTTATAGCTTATTTATCAGAGATAACGAAGAGGATTCCTTCTGGCATTCTGGATATAATTTTTCATATTTACCCAGAACGCGAGGATCATGTAAACAATGACGGGGGAACCCATTGTAAGGAAAGTGGCATAGATGAAAAAGAAGCGTATGCGGGATGTGGCAACTCCCAGTTTATCACCAATAGCGGTGCAAACCCCGAACGCTTTCCATTCCAAAAAGTCTTTAATCCGGTTCATAGTCCAAATTTATCAAATTCCGGCTGGAAAAACAAACAGAAAAGGATCCTTCTCCTCCCCGGTTTAGCATCCTGAATATCAGCAATTTGCCGCCAGGAGGGGGTTTGATATACCTGGTTGTTGCCTGGTAAGCTGGGCGTATAAATTTAATATAACACTTTTTAATAATTCTTCAACACCCGTTTCCCATGTGTAGCGGGAGTTTGGCGACCCCATACCGGTACGGAATGTTTATACACAGTGGGTATCTCTTAAGTATTTAATTTAAAAACTTGTTGTTTTTAGTGTAATTTTGCAACCAATTTTTAACCGCTCTTAAATTTTTTTTTATCATGGTGTTTGATATTGACATGATTAAAGGAGTGTATGCGGCATTACCGGGTAAAGTGGAAGCGACCCGGAAAATGTTAGGTCGTCCGCTCACCCTGGCCGAAAAGATTTTATACGCACACTTATCCGCACCTACTTCTACACCTTTTGAAAGAGGCAAATCCTATGTAGATTTTGCTCCAGACCGTGTAGCGATGCAAGATGCGACGGCCCAGATGGCGTTGCTCCAGTTCATGACCGCAGGTCGTGACAAAGTTGCGGTTCCGTCAACAGTACACTGTGATCACCTGATACAAGCTAAAGTAGGCGCTGTTCAAGATCTGGCGACTGCTAACGATACAAACAAAGAAGTTTACGCATTCCTTTCTTCTATCTCTGACAAATACGGTATTGGTTTCTGGAAACCAGGTGCTGGTATCATCCACCAGGTGGTACTGGAAAACTATGCATTCCCCGGCGGTATGATGATTGGTACCGACTCCCACACCCCTAACGCAGGTGGTTTGGGTATGGTGGCTATTGGCGTGGGCGGTGCCGACGCGGTAGACGTGATGGCTGGTTTGCCCTGGGAGCTGAAAATGCCAAAGCTGATCGGTGTGAAACTGACCGGCAAAATGAGTGGTTGGACTTCTGCAAAAGATATTATCCTGAAAGTAGCAGGTATCCTGACTGTAAAAGGCGGTACCGGTGCTATCGTTGAATACTTCGGTGAAGGTGCTGATTCCTTCAGCGCAACCGGTAAAGCTACCATTTGTAACATGGGTGCTGAAATTGGTGCAACCTGCTCCCTGTTCGCTTACGACCAGAAAATGGCAGACTACCTGAAACTGACCAGCAGAGCGGAAGTAGCTGCAGCAGCTGATGCGGTAAAAGAACACCTGCGTCCGGATGCTGAAGTGTACACTGATCCTGCTAAATACTACGACCAGGTAATCGAAATCAACCTGGATGAACTGGAACCTTATGTAAATGGTCCTTTCACCCCGGATCTGGCATGGCCTATTTCCAAGTTTGCACAGGCAGTGAAAGAAAACAACTGGCCTGAGAAACTGGAAGTAGCCCTGATCGGTTCCTGCACCAACTCTTCTTACGAAGATATCTCCCGTTCTGCATCCCTGGCTCAACAGGCCATCGACAAAGGACTGGATATGAAATCTGAATATACTATCACACCAGGTTCTGAGCTGGTTCGTTTTACCATCGAAAGAGACGGCCTGCTGAATACTTTTTCACAAGTAGGCGGTGTGGTACTGGCTAACGCCTGCGGCCCCTGCATCGGTCAATGGGCTCGTCACATCGATGATCCAAACCGTAAGAACTCTATTATCACTTCTTTCAACCGTAACTTCGCGAAAAGAAATGATGGTCTCGCTTCTACCCACGCATTCGTTGCTTCTCCTGAAATCGTAACTGCGCTGGCTATCGCTGGTGACCTGACTTTCAACCCGCTGACTGATACCCTGACCAACAAGAAAGGCGAACAGGTAAAGCTGGATGAACCCAAAGGTTTTGAACTGCCGGTGAAAGGTTTTGCAGTAGAAGATGCCGGTTACCAGGCTCCTGCTGAAGATGGTAGCGGCGTTCAGGTAATTGTTTCTACTACTTCCGATCGTTTGCAGCTGCTGGCTCCATTCGCAGCCTGGGAAGGAACTGATCTGAAAGGTCTGAAACTGCTGATCAAAGCAAAAGGTAAATGTACTACCGACCATATCTCTATGGCGGGTCCATGGTTGAAATACCGCGGTCACCTGGATAACATCTCCAACAACATGCTGATTGGTGCGGTAAACGCATTCAACGACAAAACTGATACCGTTAAGAATGAGCTGACTGGCGAATACGGTGCGGTTCCAGCTACCATGCGTGCTTACAAAGCAGCTGGTCTGGGTGCTGTTGTAGTGGGTGATGAAAACTATGGTGAAGGTTCCAGCCGCGAACACGCTGCGATGGAGCCACGTCACCTCGGTGTTCGTGCTATCCTGGTAAAATCTTTTGCCCGTATCCACGAAACCAACCTGAAAAAGCAAGGTATGCTGGGTCTGACTTTCGCTAACAAAGAAGACTACGATAAAATCCAGGAAGATGATACCATCGATATCCTGGGTCTGACTACCTTTGCTCCTGGTAAGCAACTGACTGTTGAGCTTCATCATAAAGACGGCAGCACAGAACAATTCCCGGTAAACCACACTTACAATGAACAACAGATTGAGTGGTTTAAAGCAGGTGGCGCCCTGAACGTGATCCGTGCACAGGCAGCTAAGAAAGCATAATTAACGCTTTATCATACCATGGCGAGGCTGTATCAGTAACATGATACAGCCTCGCTTATTTTTTACGGCATTTTTTCCTTTAAATTGTGCCTCCAAAACACACCTGACTATGCTTACCGATAACGATTTAAAGACCCATTGGACCCAATTGCACCTGCCCCTGACCACAGACACCTCGCTGGTGGATTATAAATTTGAATACCTGACCGGGATGTATGACAGCTCCCAGCGGACGTATCACAATCTTACCCATCTTCGTCAGCTAATATCTTTGCTGGAAACGCACAAAACGGCCATCAGCGATCCGGAAGCCGTATTATTTGCCATCTTCTTTCATGATATGGAATATAATATCCTGTTTAAAGATAACGAAGAACAAAGTGCGGGGGCAGCAGAACGATACCTCCAACAACTACATTACCCGGCAGAAAAAATCAGGATGGTCAGCGAGTTTATCCTGGCTACCAAAACACATATCAATACCCTGAACAACACCGACCTGGACTATTTCCTGGATTTCGACCTGGCTATACTGGGTACAGCTCCTGAGGTGTACCAGGAATATGCCAGGCAAATCAGAACCGAATACCTCATCTATCCTGACCTGGCGTATAAACCCGGCCGGAAAAAATTATTACGGCGTTTCCTGGAGGCGCCGGCTATTTATCATACACCTGCCTTTAGGGGATTATATGAAACACGCGCCCGGCAAAATATCCAGGCGGAACTAGACACTTTATAATTGAATGATATGAAAAGTATTGTAGTTTTTTGTGGCTCCAGTAGCGGAAACGACCCGGCCTACCTGCAACAGGCCACCCTATTGGGTGCTGCCCTGGCGCAACGCCAGCTCACCCTGGTATATGGCGGCGCAAAGGTAGGACTGATGGGAGCTGTAGCAGATGGCGCCCTGCAGGCGGGCGGAAAAGTGATAGGCGTGTTACCTCATTTTCTGCAACAAAAAGAACTGGCACATGCAGGTCTCACCAAATTAATACTGGTAGATACCATGCATGAGCGCAAAACGAAGATGAACGAATTATGCGACGGGGTGATTGCATTGCCTGGCGGATTTGGTACGATGGAAGAATTATTTGAAGTACTGACCTGGGGACAACTGGGTCTGCATAAAAAGCCAATCGGCCTGCTCAATGTCAACGGCTTTTATGATAGCCTGATTGCCTTATCCCATCACATGAGCCAACAGGGTTTCCTCAGCGTTGCTAACCGGGATATGTTGCTATGCAGCAGCAACATCGATGAGCTGTTATCAAAGCTGGAACAATACCAGCCGCCGGCAGGTACCAAGTGGATTACACCGGCACAGAGCTAATTCCAGACCGGCTTCTTCAGGGCAAAGCGGCGTACCAGGCTTACCCTGAAATTGCCGGTACCAAAAGTTTGATAAGTGTGGGGAATAGACATACCACTACGTATAGACATGCCCACATAATGTATCCCGGCAAAATACCGGTTGGAATTATAACCAATAGACGCACGCACGGTATTACTGAATTGAATGCCACCCTTACGGCTTACCTCCCCGTTTTCCAGGTATAAGGTGGTGATATTGCCTCCCAGGCCCGCTGTGAGCGACATAGATAAAAAGAAATGCTGTTTCAGCACAAAAGTATAGGCATACCCCGCATTGGCCGCCAAGGATGAAATACCGGTTTTGTAGTAATGTTCATCCCGCAAAAACAGGGTATCTACCATATTGGAGGGTATCAGGGAGGAATCGCCTTTTACCCTGCCCACGAAGAATTCACCTCCCAGCAGGAAAGAGCCGGCGCTCTTTTTCTGATATTCGTTTTGCAAGTTGGAAGCCCGGTAGGAAAAGCGTTTATCGTTGAAGATATACTGGGCATTCAGCCCTAAACCGAGGTTCTTAATATCGGGGCGTTGGGGATAAGGATGCTGCTGGGCATACTCTTTACCAAACACTCCCTGGGCATTGGCAATATAATAGCCCTTATAAGATTGGCCGTAAAAATCTATTACCAGTTTCCGCAGGTAAATATGCGATTGCAGATCGATATATTTTGTTTCTCCGAACTTATCATTATGCCGGTTGATAAATGGCAGATTAAATCCGAGGTTGATGCCGATAAAACGGTAGTTGGCGCCAAAACCAATGTTGAAGGGGGTATTGGGCCGGTACAGGATATGTTTGTTTTGCTTCCGGTCGGCAATATCGTACTTGGTAAATTTACGGGAACCATATAAGCGGAAGGTGATGTCTTCTGTATGTTCATCGATATACGAAGAGTCATTGTCTGTTTTCAGCCAACGGAGAAACCTGCCCTGGGCCTGTGTTGCCACGGTCCCCGTACAAAGAGTTATCATCAGGCATAACAAAATACGATGCGTCATAAAGTTGCAGGTTAAGAGAACGATGATCAGGGCAATTCAATCACTTCCAGTTGTTGAATATTGCCGCTGTCCAGCTGAAAGCGCAATAATGTTTTCACTTTGTGCCAGCCCTGCTGGCCGCAGGCGCCCGGGTTCATGTGTAACAAATGCAGGGCCGGATCGGGCATTACTTTCAAAATATGTGAATGCCCGCAGATAAAGAGTTTCGGCGGATGCTTCTTCAATATTTCTCTTACGCCGGGGGCATATTTTCCCGGGTAGCCGCCAATATGTGTCATCATCACCTCTACTTCTTCCAGGTTAAAACGTAATATTTCCGGATAACGTATACGGATATCCGCACCGTCGATATTGCCGAAAACGGCCCTAAATGGTTTAAAGGCTTCCAGTTTATCTGCCAGCTCTACATTACCAATGTCTCCGGCATGCCAGATTTCATCTACTTCTTCAAAGTATTTGAATACCTGTGGGTGCAGGTAACTATGGGTATCTGACATGAGTCCTATCTTTTTCAAGGGAGATTGTATTAATATTATTATTTTGGTAACTATATGTCAAAACACACTACACCTATCACCGCCTGCCTGTTGATCTGTTGTCCCGACAGGCCCGGTATTGTTGCCGGGGTATCCCGGTTTCTTTACCAATCCGGTGCAAATATACTTGATGCGAGCCAACACAGCACAGATCCAAGGGAGGGTTTATTTTTCATGCGTATGGAATTCCAGTTGGACGAGCTGGACAAAGCCAGGCTGGAAGCCACTTTCCAGGAAGAAGTAGCTACGCCGCTGCATATGGAATGGAAGATAGATTATAGCGATCAGCGCAAACGCATGGCTATCCTTGTATCTGCCTATGATCACTGTTTGCTGGAATTATTATGGAGATGGAAAAGTGGGGAGTTGCCTGTAGAAATTCCGTTGGTGATCTCCAATCACACTAAACTGGAAAATGATTGCAGCGCGATGGGGATTCCGTTTCACTATCTCCCGGTAAATCCTGATAATAAAGCAGCACAGGAACAAGCGGCCATTCGTTTACTGGAAGAGCATGCGATCGATTTTACAGTACTGGCCAGGTACATGCAGATATTATCCCCGGAATTTGTAGGCAGGTATCCGCAACGGATTATCAACATCCATCACTCTTTTTTGCCTGCATTTGCCGGCGCGCGGCCTTACCTCAACGCCTATACGAGAGGTGTTAAACTGATTGGCGCTACTGCGCACTATGTAACCAATGAACTGGACGAAGGGCCTATTATAGAGCAGGATGTAGCCAGGGTAAGCCATAAACATACCGTGGAAGACCTGGTAATGCTGGGACGCGATATTGAACGCCAGGTGCTGACCCGGGCGGTAAAGGCACATGTGGAAAACCGGGTATTGCTACACGGCAATAAAACAATTGTATTCTAAAAGAGATACGCCACGCCGGCGTGGCGTGGCGTATTGATTATTTACCCAGGAACTTAGCCAGTTTCTTTCCGGCTACCGCATACGACTCTGTGATACGCATACCGGTATCGAAATCGAATCCCATCATACGGCCAGGGGCATTGTCTACCGATATTTTTGCCAGGGTTTTACCCTTGTTGGTTGTTTCCACGATAAGCACTTCCGCATCAATGTAGGAGTTTTTGCGGGCCACGCCTACATTAAATCCCGGCTCTATGAAAGTGGTGTGAAAGATCAGGGTATACTTCGCATTGGGGAAGCTGCCGGCCTTGATGTCTCCGTTGTCATTAAACAACTCATCAAACTTAGGCTCATAGCGGGAAGCGCGGTCGGCTACCCATGCTTTGGCCCAGGTATCGCCTTTACCTGGCTCCTTCTTATTGTACTCAGCTGTTTTCTTCTGCACATAATCTTCCTCGCTGTCTTTACCAACAGACAGGTGATCATACGTAAATTCGACATTGAGTTCTTTCTGGTCTTTTAATACGGACGGATCACCGTCTACCAGCTTAATTTTCTGTGCTGCCGCGGGAAGGCACAATACAGATAACAGCAATGCTGCTGCCACTTTGGGGATTAGTTGCATAACATAACAATTTTGGGCAAAAATATTGAATTTCCCGGGATCGCGGCGGATTTTATGTTAACTTTAGTAAGCATGTTACTTACCGCATTATATCAGTATTTGCGTAAAGCGTGCGATACGGTGATATCGGCGTATGACACCCTGCAACAAACACCAGGAGATGCAGATGCCGTACACCAGCTCCGGGTGGGCGTAAAAAAGCTCCGGGCATTTTTTGCGCTTGCCAAACAATTGCCGGACTATTCTTTCGGTGCAGGGAAACACCTGCATGCCGCAAGGCTGATCCAGGCTGTGGGCGGGGCTTCCAGGGATGCACATCTACAGGAAAAGCACCTACGCCTCTACGAGAAGAAAGTAGCCTGGCGCTTTTCGTTTGCACATTTATTGTTACAAAAGAAACATACCACTGCTATTGACCTGCTACAGGCCACTATCCAGCATACTTCATTGAAAAAGCTGGAAACCCTGCCTGAACGCTTCAGCAAGGCTATTGAAGAAATGGATAAAACTGCCGCTACCGAGGCGCTGCGGCAATATCTCTACCGGCAGCATCAGGAGATTATTTTACCCGCAGGCAGCGTACATCATGCAGCATGGCATGAGGTAAGAAAGCAGGTAAAATCGCTGTATTACCAGCTGACCATACTGGCTGAAGTACTACCTAGCACGTACACCGACACATTGACCAAACATGCCGGTAAGGCGGGTGAATTGCTGGGGCAATGGCACGACACCAGCGAATTGTCGTTGTTTGTAGGCCATACCATTACCCAACTAAGGAAAGAAAAAATAGCATTGCCCGAACCGGTACGGCAACTACAGTTACGACTAAAGGCAGATACCAAAGCCCAGCTGCTGCAGTGTTCCAAACAAATAAAAACGTTGATGGAAATCAGCTACTAGCGGCTAAAAACTAAACTCTTCACAATAGGCCATCACGGTTTCAAAAATGAGGGCAGCCCCCAATTTGGCCGTGCGGTTGTCGATATCCAGTGAAGGATTCAGTTCCGCAATATCGACCCCTGCCACCTTTCCACTCTGTAATATTTTGCGATAGCATTGGAGGAACAGTCCTCCCGGCATAATGCCGTTATAGGCGGTAGCGCTCACGCCTGGTGCAAAAGGAGCGGCAAATACGTCCAAACAGGTAGTGAGGTACACTTTATCTACCTGGCTGAGAAAATGTTGAATGGCTGCAAACAGGGTGTCTTTATCATTCAGGTGGAAAGCATCTGCGCTCACATAGGTGGCTTCCTCTTCCCCGGCGATATTGAACAGCTGCCGGGTATTGCCCAGTTTCTGTATACCGAGAGCCAGGTAATGAAAAGGCGTTCCGGCCTGTTTGCAATCCTGTGCCAGCTGCCAGAATCCGGTGCCAGAGCTGGCGCCCTGTTCATCAGGAATACGGATATCGAAATGTGCGTCGAAGTTGATGAATCCTACCTGTTGCGGTGCTATAAACTGGCGTATACCACTGGCATGACCATACGTAATTTCATGTCCGCCACCCAGCAGTACCGGGAGGTAGCCGGCAAGAAGTATCGTTTGAACGGCTTCGCGGAGTACGGTTTGTGCATTTTCCAGCTCTCCGTTTACACATACGATATCTCCTGCATCCAGCAATATCGTTTGTGCGTTGAAGTGAACCGGGAAACCGGCGATGGCTTTGCGTAATGCCGCAGGTCCTTCTGCGGCTCCTACTCTGCCTTTGTTACGGCGAACGCCTTCATCACAGGCAAACCCCAGCAAGGCAATGCCTTTCTGTCCGGGTAATAATGCGGGCAATGGTTCCTGCAGCAGGTCAGTTACTTTTATTACCTGGTGCCAGCGCAGCAAATCCGGTTCGGTACCGTCGGTGCGGCCTGTCCAGGTATTTGCTGCGATAGGCTGATAGCTTTCCTTTGTTATCATATTGATACTAGTTCTCCTTTTTTCCACACCATAGCAGGTTTCATCTTACCCTGATAATAGAGGATATCCCTGTAATCAGCGGTTGGATAAGCCTGTAAGTCGGCCATAAAGCCGGGTATCAGTTGACCGGCATTACGTAACTGCAGGGCCGGGGCGGCTCTCAGGGTCAATGCGGCCAGTACTTCTGCTGTGGACAATTTCTCTGCGGCGCTCATCACGGCGGCTTGCACCAGCAAGTCGCCCATCGGCGCTGATCCGGGGTTCCAGTCGCTAGCAATAGCAACACAGGCGCCGGCGTTCAGCAACTTACGGGCCGGCGCATAGGGCATGCCCAGTCCCAGCGAAGCACCCGGCAAAACTACTGCAACCGTATCAGAATTTGCCAGTAAAGCGATTTCTTTTTCTGTGCTGGCTTCAAGATGATCGGCAGATAAAGCACCGGCGTTGACGGCTGCTGCGGCGCCGCCTGCGCTGAACTGATCGGCATGCACGGTGGCCGCAAAGCCTTGCTGCATAGCCTTCTTCAAAAAGGAGGCAGCAGCAGTGGCAGAAAAAGCCGTTTCTTCAATAAAAATATCCACCCGTTGGGTCAGTTGTTCCTGTTTCAGTATGGGCAATAGCTCCTGTAAGATCCATTGCAGGTAAGCTTCTTCCGAGTCGTTGTAATCACGGGGCTTCATATGCGCGGCCAGGCAGGTAGGCACCAGCGTAGCTTTTGTATACAGCGATGCCTGCTGGATGGCCCGCAGCATTTTTAGCTCACTCTCTTCATTGAGGCCGTAGCCGCTTTTCACTTCAATGGTGGTAACGCCTTCTTTTAAATGACGATTGGCCCGGGCCACCGTATTTTCGGTGAGGGTAACGAGGTCGGCTACACGCGTTTTGGTCACCGAATCCCAGATACCGCCACCAGCGCGGGCAATGTCCAGGTAACTTTTCCCGGCAATGCGCATGGCATAATCGCGGCTGCGGGTGCCGTCATAACAGATATGGGTATGGCAATCGATAAACCCGGGGAGTAATACCATGGGCGTATCTATAAAAGCAATTTCACTGTCGGGATATCGTTGCAGGAGCGACTTATAATCTGCTACCGCAACAATGTCACCGTTTTCCACCACCACGCCTCCTTTTTCTATCACCTTGAGCTGCTCATCCTGTAGGGTGCCCTTCAGCGACAGATCTGTCATGGGCAATATTTGGGCGAAAGGACCGAGTAATGTTTTCATGGTTTATTTTTTGAGCATAAAGCATAAAGCCATTGGTGCGAATGATTAATGCGAATATCGCGCCATCGGCTTTATGCTTTCTGCTTTCAGCTTTTTTGCTTTTTTAATAAATTTCAAACTTTCTTCCCCATTCCTGTGCTTTTTCATAACCGGCATCTGCGTGGCGGTAAATCCCCAGGGCTGGATCATTGAACAGTACGCGGCTCAGGCAGGCGGCAGCGCGATCTGTACCATCGGCCAGTACTACCATCCCGGCGTGCTGAGAATACCCCATGCCCACGCCGCCGCCGTGGTGGAAAGATACCCAGGTAGCGCCTCCGCCGGTATTGGCCATGAGGTTGAGTAATGTCCAGTCGCTCACAGCATCGGAGCCGTCAAGCATAGCTTCTGTTTCCCGGTTGGGGGATGCTACGGAGCCACAGTCGAGGTGATCGCGACCAATAACAATGGGCGCTTTCACTTTTCCTGTTCTTACCAGCTCATTAAAAATAAGGCCGGCCTTTTCGCGTTCACCCAGGCCCAGCCAGCAAATGCGGGCGGGAAGGCCCTGGAAGGCCACCTTTTCCTGGGCTTGTTTCAGCCAGTTGATCAGGTGGGTATTTTCAGGGAATGCTTCCATGAGTGCGCGATCGGTGGTATAAATATCTTCCGGGTCGCCGGAGAGGGCTACCCAGCGGAAAGGTCCTTTTCCTTCACAGAATAACGGACGGATATAAGCGGGCGTGAAGCCGGGGAAATTAAAGGCATTAGGCTCTCCTCCCTCCCTGGCAAACTCGCGCAGGTTGTTGCCATAGTCGAAAGTAATGGCGCCTTTCTGTTGTAATTGCAGCATAAAGCCAACGTGACGGGCCATGCTTTTCAGCGATAATTCGCGGTACCTGGCCGGGTCTTGTTTACGGAGTTCCAATGCAGCCGCCAATGTCATGCCATTGGGTATATAACCATTCAGCGGGTCATGGGCGGAAGTTTGGTCGGTAAGGATATCGGGGATGATATTGTCTTTCAGCATTCTTTCCAGCATATCACCAGCATCGCTTACCAGGCCGATGGAGAGCGCCTGTCCTTTGGCCTGGGCCTCTTTGGCCCATTGGATGGCTTCTTCATAGGAATACGTCATGCGATCAATATAGCGGGTATCCAGTCTTTTCTGGATACGGGTAGGATCGATGTCGGCACCGATGAACACCGCGCCCGCCATGGTAGCGGCGAGGGGCTGTGCGCCACCCATACCGCCAATGCCGGCAGTAACCAGTAGTTTACCGGACAGGCTGCCGTTGAAATGCTGACGGCCGCATTCCATAAAGGTCTCATAGGTACCTTGTAAGATGCCCTGGGTGCCAATATAGATCCAGCTACCCGCAGTCATTTGCCCATACATCATCAGGCCTTTGGCTCTTAACTCGTTGAAATGCTCCCAGGTAGCCCATTTGGGAACCAGGTTGCTGTTGGCCAGCATTACACGTGGGGCCTGCGGGTGGGTGCGTACAATACCTACTGGCTTCCCGGACTGCACCAACAGGGAGTGATTGTCGTCCAGTACCAGCAGGGATTCAATAATTTTCTGCAGGGCTTCGCGGTTGCGGGCTGCCTGGCCTATACCGCCGTATACCACCAGTTCATCGGGGTTTTCGGCAACTTCAGCATCCAGGTTATTGAGCAACATGCGCAAGGGCGCTTCTGTTTGCCAGGATCTGGCGTGCAGCTGCGTACCGCGGGGCGCCTTGTAATGCGGGTGGGCTGCGTAGGTCTTAATAAAGTCCAAACTGGTCATTGTAAACTCCGTTTAAGTTAAGTTGATGACTGGCGGCGGCTTCATTGGCTACGCGTACCAGCGATTGATTGGTGATGATATGATGGAGGGCGGCAATATCGTTAGCGAAGACGCGGTCCTTTGTGGCAAACGTTACCTGTTCGCGGGTATAGCGATGTACGGCTTCCAGTACAGGGCCTGATTTCAGTGGCCGGCGGAAATCCACTGCCTGTGCGGCATACAGCAGTTCTATGGCCAGTATGTATTCCAGGTTATCGATCACCTGGTTGAGTTTTCGTCCACTGATAGACCCCATGGATACATGATCTTCCTGGCCCAGGGAGGTGGGTACGCTATCGGCGCTGGCAGGGAAACAGAGCGTTTTGTTTTCTGTTACCAGGGCAGCGGTGGTGTATTGAGGAATCATGAAACCAGAGTTAAGTCCCGCGTCCTGGATCAGGAGTTTAGGCAGGCCATACCTTCCTTCGATCATCATATAACAGCGCCTGTCGGAGATATTGCCCAGTTCTGCAGCCGCCACGGTAGCGTAATCCAGGGGAAGGGCCATGGGTTGTCCGTGGAAGTTACCGCCGCTGATGGTATCTTCAGCGCTGAAGATAATCGGGTTATCGGTAACGGCATTGAGCTCTATGGTAGTAAGTTCCAGCAGATGCAGCCAGGCAGTGCGGGAGGCGCCATGTACCTGTGGCATACAACGCAGGGAGTAAGGGTCTTGTACGCGGCCACAATCTATATGCGATGACATAATTTCAGAATGGTCGAGTAATGTTTTTAAACGGTGTGCTACCAGCTGGTTACCGGGAAAGGGACGGATGGCATGTAAGCGGGAATCGAAAGGTTTGGCGGTGCCCATGAGTCCTTCGAGGGATAGGGCGCCAATGATATCGGCTGCTTCCAGCGCGTTGTGCAGGCGTTGTACCGCTTTTACTGCAAACGACAAGATGAACTGTGTGCCATTGATCAGTGCCAGTCCTTCTTTTGGGCCCAGTACAATGGGTTGTATGCCTTCCTGCTGCATCATGGCGGCGGTATCGGTTTTCTGTCCCTTGTACCATACGAGGCCAAGGCCGATCAGTGGAAGGAAGAGGTGCGATAATGGCGCCAGGTCACCGGAGGCGCCCACAGAGCCTTTTTCAGGCACCAGGGGTGTTACCTGGTGGTCGATATGCCAGATGATCCGTTCCAGGGTAGACAATGCCACACCTGAAAAGCCTTGTGCCAGTGCATGCACTTTGGTGATCAGCATGAGGCGGGCCACTTCTTCCGGGATAGGACTTCCTACGCCTACGCTATGGCTTTGCAGGATGTTGTACTGGAGGGCGCGGGTATCTTCTTCGGATATTTTGGTATCACAGAGCGGGCCGAAGCCGGTGTTGATACCGTATACCGTGGTATGTTGGGCCACGATGGTTTGTACATACCCGGAGCTGGTTTGTACACGGTTGATGACTTCCGGTATCAGTATCCCTTTCACTTTGCCGGCCGCAATGTCGATGGCGGTGGCAACGGTGAGCTGGTCAATACCATACTTAAAAATGTCACTCATATTAGGAAGATTTTCTGGTGTATGATGTATTAAAGTTGTTGTTTGATCCTTTCCGACAACGGTTTTTGCTGCACGGCCTGTTCAATTTGTGCAATAGCGGCCAATACCTGCTGGCTTTGTTTATTTTCCATGGCCAGTTCATTCATGGCGCTGGTAATGGCTTCCCAGATGGGTTGTATCTGGTGCAGCAGTTCTTCTCCTTTTTTAGAGAAGGCCACCAGTTGCCGGCGCCCATCCTCTTTGCAGGGAGTGGTTTTCAGCAGTCCTTTCTTTTTCAGGTTAGTCACCATCTGGCTGACGGCGGAATGGGATATTTCCAGCTGTTCGGAGATGTCGATCATGGGGATGGACTGTTGCTTCGACAACAGGTAGAATACCGGGAACCAGCTGGCGTCGAAGGCAATGCCTGCCTGTTCATATACTTTGTTTACTTCCATGAGGAAGTATTCGCTCAACCGGCGAAGCCGGCTGCCAAAGACGAGATAGCCTAGTGATGGATAGAATGACATATCTTACTATTTACATAAGCGCTTATATTATTCAATTTATATAAGCACTTATACAATATTACAAAAGAAATACGAAAAAAAGCCGCAGGCGGGTATTTTTTCGCATTTCTTTAATTACTTAGCCTTTTGTTTCTTTTTTACGTCGAACCAAAGCGGGGAGGTATCGGTGACATCGCCGTTATAGTTAATAAAAAGTTCTTCTCCTTTTTTGATTTCACGAAGGGTGATGATGCTCATGGTTTCTTCAGAAAAATCCATTTCATACTCACAGTTAGGGTGGTAGTCGTGGTTATAGATGGAGCAAAAGCCCAGTGCCACGCAGGATTTGGTTTCTTTGGGTCCCCAGAGAAAGATATAATTATGGAGCCTGGTCTGGTCCACAATGTCGGTATCGCTGTTAGAGAGAACAAGTACGGGGGATGTTTCTATTCTTGTTCCAGCCGGAATATTTTCGGTAGTATATACTCCTCTGCCTCTGCCCTTCGATTTATCAATGTACAAGTACGGCTTTATCATAGCGCTATTTCAGATAATAAGAAGACGTAAAGTAAAGTTAAACGAAGAAGTTATCAAAATCATGTTGAAAAAATTTAGGTTTGCGGCCCGGAAAATATTTTTTTTGTCTTTCATGAACCTGTATATATGATCAATTATAACCCAAAGGAGTGGTTTACGTTTATTTTCCGTATTCACAAAGCGGATACGGTGAGAAAGCTGTTTCCGATGTTTATAGCCCTGGCTGTTTATGCCACCATCATTGCCTGGTTGGAGTTGTCGGTATGGAAATTATCGGCCAACAGCGAGTTGAAGAACATATCCCTCATGCACGGTTTGCTGGGTTTTGTGATTTCGCTGCTGCTGGTATTCCGCACCAATACGGCATATGACCGTTGGTGGGAAGGTAGGCGGCAATGGGGCGCGCTGGTCAATTCCAGCCGTAACCTGGCGATGAAGCTACAGGCCATATTGCCGGCCGGCAATACCGAAGCCCGGCAGTTTTATAAAGTAATGATCCCCAATTTTGCCTACGGCCTCAAAAACCATTTGCGCAAAAGCTATGTAGCCGCCGAAATGGAAGCCCTGCCCGGCCAGGCAGCCTTCCTGGCGAATACAGACAAACATGTACCTAATCAACTGGCTTTACAGATCACCAGCAAAACCATGGAGTTATACCGTAGTGGCGACATCAGCGGCGATCAGCTGATTGTGATCAACAGTGAGTTACAGAACTTCACAGATGTATGCGGCGCCTGTGAGCGGATCAGGAATACCCCGATCCCCTTCTCCTACAGTGCATTTATTAAAAAATTTATATTCTTCTACGTGATGTCCATGCCATTTGGATATGTATTCAGCCTGGGCTACCTGATTGTGCCCATGATTGTATTCGTATTCTTTGTATTGGCCAGCCTGGAGCTGATCGCAGAAGAAATTGAGGACCCGTTTGGCTGGGATGCCAACGACCTGCCCCTGGATTCCATTTGCGGCAATATCCGGCTGCATGTATCAGAATTATTATAACGACTGTCCCGGCAGCGTGCTATTTTAACTTATTTTCGCAAATAGAGGCAATTTGTACATGGAAAATGAAGCTTTACTGGAAAAATTCCAGACACTGACAGATGAAAAGAATTACCGCGAGCTGTCAGTATACCTGGATGATCAGCTGATAACGGATATAGCCGAACTGATTCACGAAGATCCGGATGAAGCCGATGTGATTATCAATAACCTGTCGATCACCCGAGCGGCAGCGGCTTTCCGTATCCTGGATTTTCCCTTGCAGGAAGACGTGATCCGCACTTTATCGGCCGCTAAGATCGCAGAGCTGATGAATGAATTGCCGGCAGATGACCGCACCGCTTTCCTGGAAGAATTGCCTAGCGAGGCGGTAAAAGAACTGATTAAACTACTCGATCCCGAAGAAAGACGCATTACCCTGTCGCTGCTGGGCTACAAGGAAAACAGTGTGGGCCGTATTATGACGCCCGACTACATTGCCGTCAGGGAAGAGTGGACGGTAAAGCGCGTACTGGATTATATCCGGGAATATGGAAAAGACAGTGAAACGATCGATGTAATATATGTGATCGATGAAAAAGGTCATCTGCTGGATGACTTCCGGATCCGGGAATTCCTGCTGGTATCTACAGATACGGTAGTGCATACCCTGATGGACGACCGCTTTGTATCCCTGCATGCCAACGATGACCAGGAAGAAGCCATCCAGGTGTTCCGGATGGAAAACCGGGTAGCCTTGCCCGTAGCAGACGACCAGGGCATCCTGCTGGGCATTGTGACCATCGATGACATGCTGTGGATCGCCAACGAAGAACATACAGAAGATATCCAAAAGATTGGTGGTACCGAGGCCCTGGATGAGCCTTATCTCGATATGCCTTTGCTGAAACTGGTAAAAAAGCGTGTAGGCTGGCTGGTAGTATTATTTATCGGGGAGATGCTGACCGCTACCGCCATGGGATTTTTTGAAGACGAAATAGCCAAAGCGGTAGTGCTGGCACTGTTTGTACCCCTCATTATTTCCAGTGGAGGTAACAGCGGTTCCCAGGCTTCTACCCTGATTATACAGGCCATGGCCCTGGGTGAAATTACCGTAACCGACTGGTGGCGGGTGATGCGCAGGGAAATTCTCTCCGGCTTGTTACTGGGCGGTGTATTAGGCTGTATCGGCTTTATACGTATCCTGCTCTGGAATACCCTGTTCCATACTTATGGCGCTCATACAGTGCTAATTGGCGCTACGGTGGGCATTTCGCTGGTAGGCGTGGTATTATGGGGTACCCTTTCCGGATCGATGCTACCGCTCGTACTTAAAAAATGCGGGGCCGATCCGGCTACTTCCTCTGCCCCCTTTGTAGCTACGCTGGTAGACGTAACGGGATTATTGATTTACTTCTCTGTGGCTTATACCCTTATGAAGGGAATATTATTGTAAGCTTAAAGCCGAAAGCTTAAAGCTTAAAGCTTTCGGCTCTTTATCAAAAGCTGATCTCCTTCAGTGTTGTTTCCGCCTTACTCTTTCTGACGATAAATAATTTATCGTACTCCGTATCCCGGATAGAATCCCTGGCAGGACTTACTTTCAGGCTCCGCAGCAGGGGGATGATCGTGTGGGCATGTCCTACCACCAGGATACGTTTACCCCAGTCTTCATGCCGGGTTACCTGGTAAATAAAAGATTCCCCGCTTGTATCGGCCTGGTAAAAGCAGGTGTCGAGCTGCAGCCGTATACGCAGGCTGTCGGCCGTAGCCACCGCTCTTCTATAGGGCGTGGTATAAATTTTATTCAGCCCTGAATCCTTTAGCAGCCTGTACAAAGCACCTGCCCGGGCGTTGCCGGCAGCCGTGAGTACAGAGTCCGGCCCCGGGCATTCTTCTGCATGCCGTACAATATAAAAAGTGCCGGTTAAAAATGTGGTGTCTTCCGCTACCGGTATGGGTTGCCGCACCGGTTGTTTGGGCTGGCAGGCTATCAACAGCAAGAGGGAAAGCAATATTGGCATTATGCGCATAAAGCGGATTTAAAACAGATGACCGCAGTACGTCCATCCAAAACTTATGTCAATTTATGATTAAACTGTTACATTTATTCCCCAACAAATTAATGAACCACTATGAGATATTGGGTAATACCCGCCATTATTTTTTTATCAGCCAACAGCACCTTTGCCCAACAAGCCGGGCCGCTTACGGTAGAAAAGATTATGCGAGATCCGAAATGGATAGGAACTTCTCCTGATCATGTTTTCTGGGGTACCGACAACCAAACTGTGTACTTCGACTGGAACCCGGATAAACAGTTGAGCGACTCCCTGTACTATGCCAGCACAAAGAACAACACGCCCCGTAAAACCGGTGCCACCGAAAGAGCCCTCATCAAGGCCAGGGCCGCCGGCGCCTATAACACGGATAAAACTTTACTGGCCTATAGCTACCAGGGAGATATTTATTTACTGGAGATAAAAACCGGGAAGGTGACCCGTATTACCAGTACTGCCGCCACGGAAACCAGCCCTGTGTTCAGTTTTGGTGGTAAGCAGGTAGTATTCCAGCAAAACAACGACCTGTTTGCGTGGGACCGTACCGGCGGGTTGATCAGCCAGCTGACCAGCTTTGATAACGGCAATAAGCCTGTTGACCGCGACGAGCGCAAAGCGGGTAATGTGGAAGAACAAACGCTGAAAGCCCAGCAACTGGAGCTGATGCAGGTTGTACGCGACCGCAAGGCTAAGAAAGACGCTGCCATGGCCTTCAATAAAGCTTACGAGCCGGCAACGTTGCGCCGCCTGTACCTGCAAAACAAATCTCTTTATAATATCGGTATCAGTCCCGACGGGCGATTCATTACCTATACCTTGTATACAGCGCCTACCGGTGTACACAATACCATCGTTCCCGAATTCGTGACGGCCAGCGGCTATACCACCGATATCCCCACCCGCGATAAAGTGGGATCGCCCCAGGGCAGCTATGAAAGCTATGTATACGACCGGCAACGCGATACCGTGCTTCCGGTTAAAACTGATGACCTGCCGGGGATAAAAGATCAACCGGATTACGTAAAAGACTATACGAAAAAGGATACGCCCGCAGTCAGGGACGTACAGGTGAACGGTCCCTGGTGGTCCGACCAGGGCACCCATGCCATCGCAGAAGTGCGCTCCCAGGACAATAAAGATCGCTGGATGGTATTGCTGGATGCGGCCACCGGTACCCTGAAAACATTGAACCGGCAGCGGGATGAGGCCTGGATTGGTGGTCCTGGTATCGACTGGGGCAATGGCAACATTGGCTGGATAGACGAAAACACCGCCTGGTTCCAGTCGGAAACCACCGGCTATTCCCACCTGTACACCGTAAACGTGAACAACGGTGACGTGAAGCAACTGACCAGCGGACAATATGAGATACAGGACGCGCAGCTATCGCCCGATAAAAAGTATTTCTATCTCACCACCAACGAAGTACACCCGGGGGAAAAACAGTTTTACCGCATGCCCATTCAAGGCGGAAGGGCAGAAAGAATTACCACCTTGCCCGGCGCCAACGAGGTGCAGGTATCTCCGGATGGCAAGTGGTTAGCATTCCGGTATTCTTATTCCAACAAGCCCTGGGAGCTATACCTGCAGCCCAATAGCCCGGGTAGTCAACCTGTACAGGTAACCCGCCTGGGGCAATCGGACGAGTTCAAATCCTATCCCTGGCGCGATCCGCAGGTGATCACTTTTATGGCCCGCGATCAGCAACCGGTATATGCCCGCCTGTATACGCCCGATCCTGCCAAAAACAATGGAGCCGCGGTAATATTTGTACATGGCGCCGGCTACCTGCAAAATGCGCACAAATGGTGGAGCAACTATTTCCGGGAATATATGTTTCACAACCTGCTCACTGATAAAGGATACACCGTGCTGGACATGGACTACCGTGGCAGCGCGGGTTACGGCCGTAACTGGCGCACCGGTATTTACCGGCATATGGGCGGCAAAGACCTGGACGATGAAGTAGATGGTGCTAAATATCTGGCAGAAAAATTGCAGGTCGATGCGCGGCGTATCGGGATTTATGGAGGCAGCTATGGTGGCTTTATGACGCTCATGGCCATGTTTACCCAACCCGGCACCTTTGCAGCTGGTGCGGCATTGCGTTCTGTTACCGACTGGGCGCATTATAACCACGGTTATACCAGCAATATATTGAATGAACCATTTACAGACAGTATTGCGTATCGCCGTTCCTCTCCTATTTATTTCGCAGAGGGGTTGCAGGGTAAACTGCTGATGTGTCATGGTATGATAGATACTAATGTACATTTCCAGGATATCGTGCGCTTATCGCAACGATTGATAGAATTAGGTAAGAATAACTGGGAGCTGGCGGTATATCCGGTAGAAGATCACGGATTTATTACTCCCAGCAGCTGGACAGATGAATATAAAAGAATACTTTTGTTGTTTGAGAGTACGCTCTTAAAACCGTAGAGGCATTTTAATTTTTTTTATTTAGTTGTCTCTGTAAAAAATTAGCAAGGGAATACAGTGAATGATATGGCGAATGTTAAGGAATCTTAATTTTCTCCGGTACGTTCACCGTACTCCCTTTTTCATTTTACTTTAGGACTATCGTAGAATGCACGCAGACCATATCTTTAACTTAAACAATATTCACATTTCCTGATGTGATCTTAACAATTAATGCGATATTGCAATGATAAACCTTAGCACAAATCCAAAAACCTTATGTGTGGAATAGTAGCTTATATCGGGCAGCGAGAAGCCTATCCGGTAGTATTAAAAGGCCTCAAAAGACTGGAATACCGCGGCTATGACAGCGCGGGGGTAGCCCTCATTAATGGCAGCCTGCAGGTATACAAAAGAAAAGATAAAGTGGCCGCCCTGGAAGAATTCGTGGCGGGCAAAGATATGCACAGCCATATCGCTATCGGGCATACCCGTTGGGCCACCCATGGAGAGCCCTGCGACCGGAATGCCCACCCACATTTATCCGGTGATGGTAAACTGGCCATGATCCACAATGGCATCATCGAAAACTATGTGCAGTTAAAACAGGAACTGATCAAACAGGGACATACGTTTCTCAGCGATACCGACACAGAAGTTTTGCTCCACTTCATTGAAGAGATTAAAAAACAAAACCAGTGTTCACTCGAAGAAGCCCTGCGCATTGCTTTGAAAAGAGTGGTAGGCGCTTACGTGATCGTATTGATCGATGAAGATAATCCGGATACCCTGATTGCCGCCCGTAAAGGAAGCCCGCTGGTTATTGGCGTGGGAAAAGGAGAACATTTCCTGGCATCAGATGCTTCTCCCATTATCGAGTATACGAAAGAAGTAGTATATGTGAATGACTATGAAATAGCGATCATCAAAGCCGATGAGCTGATCCTGAAAAATATTTCCAATGAACGGCAAACACCTTACATACAGCAACTGGACATAGAGCTGGCCGCTATTGAAAAAGGCGGTTATGATCATTTCATGCTGAAAGAAATATTTGAACAGCCGCAAACAATCTTCGATAGTTTACGCGGACGTCTCGATGCCAAAAACGGTACACTCACCATGGGAGGTATGCGCGAGTATGCCGATGTGCTCAGCAATGCCAAACGCATTATCATCGTGGCCTGTGGTACCTCCTGGCACGCCGGGCTGGTAGCTGAGTATATGATTGAAGAGCTGTGCCGTATCCCGGTGGAAGTCGAATATGCGTCGGAGTTCCGTTACCGTAACCCGGTAGTAGGCGAAGGCGATGTAATCATTGCCGTATCACAATCCGGCGAAACTGCCGACACCCTGGTAGCCATAGAAAGCGCTAAAGAAAAAGGCGCTATCATCCTGGGCGTATGTAATGTGGTAGGTTCTTCCATCGCCCGTTTATCACATGCCGGCGCCTATACACATGCAGGCCCTGAAATTGGCGTAGCCAGCACCAAAGCCTTTACCGCCCAGCTGGCCGTACTTTGCCTGGTAGGCCTGAAACTGGCGGCTGACAAAGGCACCATCACGCTTCAGCGTTTTCAACACCTGCTGGACGAACTGGATCAGATCCCGGAAAAAGTGGCCGTGGCACTGAAACTGGACGACCAGGTGAAACAGATAGCCGATAAGTATAAAGATGCCCGCGACTTCCTTTACCTGGGACGTGGATACAATTTCCCGGTAGCCCTGGAAGGTGCCCTCAAACTGAAAGAAATTTCTTACATCCACGCGGAAGGATACCCTGCAGCAGAAATGAAGCATGGTCCTATAGCCCTGGTAGATGAACAGCTGCCGGTAGTAATAGTTGCTACCAAAGACAGCTACTACGAAAAAGTAGTGTCGAACATCCAGGAAATAAAAGCACGCAAAGGCAAGGTGATCGCTGTAGTTACCGAAGGCGACCAAACCATTCCGCCTATGGCAGATGATGTGATCTTTGTGCCTGCTGCCGATGAAATGGTAGCCCCTATCATTTCTGTAATACCATTACAATTACTGGCTTATCATATAGGCGTATTAAAAGGACTGGACGTTGATAAACCCAGGAACCTTGCAAAATCCGTGACAGTAGAATAACTGCTGCTGATCATTGCTGGCCGTCTTTCAACATATCCATTTTCACCGGGTATGTTGGAAGCGGACAGTCAATGGCCACCAGCTCTTAAAAGTTATATCCATGAATAACATCCAGAAAAAACCCCTTTCCGAACTGGGGTATAATTTTATTGAAACCACGTTGCCAAAAGGCAAAGACGAATATTATTTACGTAACGAGCAATGGAGCCGGAAAGACCAGTACCGTAAGCTGACCGCTTATGAAGTAGAAGCACTGGTACGTAACGACAACACTTCAGACGACTGGAACATCATATTTGTTTCCGATGAATTTAACCCGCAACTGGTACAACATTGCCATTTCTTTGGCATGGTACGTATCGGTAAGCTGGAGCCTTACTACCTGGAGTTTCATAACCTCCGCATGCCGGTAGGACTGTACAACAGCACCATCTGCGCCTGCGATTTTGGCGACAACGTGGTAGTACATAACGTCAACTATCTTTCGCATTATATACTGGGCAACGAAGTTATTGTAGCCAATGTAAATGAAATGGCTACCACCGACTATGCCAAATTCGGGAATGGTATTTTGAAAGAAGGGGAAAATGAAAATGGTCGCATCTGGATGGAGCTCTGCAACGAAAATGGCGGAAGAAGCGTGATGCCTTTCGATGGCATGCTGCCCGGAGATGCTTACCTGTGGACCCGCTACCGTGACGATGATGCCTTGCAACAGCAGTTTAAAAACTTTACCGAAAAGCAATTCGATAAAAAGCGAGGTTATTACGGCATGGTAGGAGATCGTACCGTGATCAAGAATTGTAAGATGATCAAAGACGTGACCATTGGTACGGATGCCTACCTGAAAGGAGCCAACAAGTTAAAAAATCTCACTATCAACAGCAGCGCCGACGCCTCCTCCCAGATAGGAGAAGGCTGCGAAATGGTAAACGGTGTGGTAGGCTATGGATGCCGTGTATTCTACGGCGTTAAGGCCGTTCGCTTTGTGATGGCCTCCCATTCCCAGCTCAAGTATGGCGCACGGCTGATCAACTCCTACCTTGGTAACAATGCCACTATTTCCTGCTGCGAAGTACTGAACTCATTGATTTTCCCGGCACACGAACAACACCATAATAACTCGTTCCTTTGCGCGGCGCTGATCATGGGGCAAAGCAATATGGCAGCCGGCGCCACCATTGGCTCCAACCATAACTCCCGCGGGGCTGACGGCGAAATCATTGCCGGCAGGGGATTCTGGCCGGGACTCTGTGTGAGCCTGAAACACAACTCTAAATTTGCCACCTTCACACTGATCTCCAAAGGCAATTATATGTCTGAACTGAATATCCCCATTCCGTTCAGCCTGGTGGTAAATGACGAACATGATAACCGGCTCAAAATAATCCCTGGTTATTGGTTTCTCCATAACATGTATGCCATTGCCCGCAATTCCTGGAAGTATGTAGACCGTGACAAACGTACCGATAAAGTGCAACTCATTGAATACGATTACCTGGCACCCGACTCCGTAGAGGAAATGTTCCAGGCGTTAGCGATCATGGAAATAGCTACCGGGAAGGCCTGGTATGCCCTCCCGGAAAATGCACCTAAAAAGGAACTAACGGAAAAGGATATACGTAAAAAAGGGAAAGAGCTATTACTGCACCACCAGGAAGAAGTATCCAGGCTGCATATCCTCACTACCGGCTTTGAGAACAGTTCCCGTGAAGTACAGCTGCTCAAGGTACACCGCGCTTACCTGGTATTCCGGGAGATGATTGTACTCTACGGTATCAAAAATATCCTGGCAGCCAACAAGCCGTCCTTCCTGGCTTTACAGGCAGTTGCTAAAACCGCGAAACGGGGCGAATGGTTGAATATCGGTGGACAATTGATGAAAGCTGATACCGTGACCCTGCTCAAATCGAAGATCAAGAAGAATAAAATCAGCAGCTGGCCACAGTTACATACCGCGTATGAAGAAATAGGCAACGACTATGCCGCCGATAAGCTGCAACATGCTATCGCCGCCCTGCTGGACATCAAAGAAGTATCACTGAAAGATTTAACGCCCGCCCTGCTGGCAGAGTGGATGAATGAAACCTCCCGCACCATGGAGTGGATCACGATACAAATAAAACGCTCCCGCGAAAAAGATTACAAAAATCCTTTCCGCCGCCTTGCCTACGAAAGTGAAAACGAAATGAATGCAGTAGTGGGCAGCCTGGAAAATAATAGCTTCATTAATCAAACTATTACCGACCTTGAGTCCTATAAAGAAAAAGTACATCAAATTATAGGAGAATGGGAACTGTAGAAAAAATACGCTGCGGTTGGGCAGGTAAAGACAAGCTTTACCAGGACTACCACGACCAGGAATGGGGCACTCCCAATCATGACGACACCCACCTGTTCGAGATGCTTTGCCTGGAAGGGGCCCAGGCGGGACTTAGCTGGTACACCGTGCTCACCAAAAGAGAAAACTACCGCAAAGCATTCAGTAACTGGGATGCTAAAAAAATAGCGAAGTACGACGAAAAAAAGGTGGAGCAACTTATGCTCAATGAGGGCATCATCCGCAATCGCCTTAAAATAAACTCCGTTATTGGCAACGCAAAAGCTTTTCTCGCTATTCAAAAAGAATTCGGCAGTTTTGATCAGTATATCTGGTCATTTGTCAACCACCAGCCCATTCACAACCACGTTAAAACCATGGCGGAAGTACCTGCCAAAACAGCAATCTCCGATGCCATGAGCAAGGACCTGTTGAAACGGGGTTTTAAGTTTGTAGGCTCTACTATTTGCTATGCGTACATGCAGGCAGTAGGAATGGTGGATGATCATGTAGCGGATTGCTGGAGGAGCGGGAAGGGGAAAAAGTAAACGCTATATTACAAAGGGCCCGCTGATAATATCAGTGGGCCCTTTGTAATATAATCAGTGGTGATCTAACAAGGCTTTTGACAAAGTATATTCTTCATCAAACGAATCATTGCAAACAAGGCCTATGTCATATCCATACAGCAGGAATGCTGTTACGGAAAGGGGATCAACGCAAGCCTGATAACTGTTTGTTTTAACGTCCTTGTCTCTGACATCCATTAATAACCTTCCTAATGCATTAATTCCCAAAAGACTATTTCCAGCCAGAGTGGCCCCCCAAAAGGTATCTTTATAAGATAACTCCACGATAGGCTTATTATCTGTCTGCAGCAATAACTGAGAAAATGTATCCCAGTTCTGGGATAATTTCACCTCTAAAATCCAGCGCATTACTTGAACCCTGATACTTTTCCAATCTGTCCGGGCAAAATGATTGTTCTTCCTGCTTATTATCTTAGCAGTTACTGGACTAAGTTCAGAAATGATAGCCTCCTGGATGTTTGGAAAATCAGGGAACTTACAGGCCTGATATAGGTGTTCTGCAGATGGGATAATTACCCCGTTAATATTCAAGCTATAACCGGCGGCCATATTAGAAAGACCACCATACGTGTCGGTAGTTTTACAAAAAACAATGACTTCGTTTCTGTTATATTTTCTTGTTTGCATGAGTTTTTACCTTTAATGATGGATTATAAACCATTAATATTAAAACAGATCGTGTCATTGAATATATTTCAAAATCTCAATCCAGCACATATTATAAAAGGGAATACTGGTCTTGCCAATATTCCCTTAAAAAAATTTAATTACTATCGTTTCAATATTGATTAACTGCGATTTAATTTATGTCACTTTCCAGGTGAATTGACTTTAGCATTAAATGCTCCTCTACTTTGATTTCTGCTGTTTATTCACTGTATGTTTGTCTTTCCCCGCTTTGAGATCTGTTTTAGAAATGGCTTCCTTGGTACCAATACCGCTACTTATAACCAATGATCTTTGGGTAATAGATGGGTTGTCATCAATAAACTCAACCAGCACTATATCATAATTTTCGCCCTTCACTTTAGATGAGTCCCCGAGTAGATGACAGCCCTTCCAAAGCCAGGTTACATCTCCGTTTATTAAAGACCCTGGGCTTCTTTTTTTTACCGGGTTGCGCATAGTTTTTGCCTCGCTCAGCATTAGTGTTATCTTTCCCGTTGCTTTAGTCCCTTTTTCTCCACAAGCAATCAGGATATCCTGATATGCCGGATTTGCAGCTTTCTTTTTAATTAATTTTTCTGGTGTTATTTCACTAAATGCATTGATATTTTCCATTGATTTTATCATAAAATAAAACATTGCCTTTACTGGCTGGCTCATCACTCTTTTATCATTCAGCCATGCTGATAAATTAGTTTTATCAATACCTGTTAATTTCTCAATATCCTTAATTTTCAGCCCTTTTTCCTCCATATATTTCCTGATATCTTCAGTACTTAGTTCGTCTACTTCTGGATGTGAGTACGGTATCGCCTGGACATGTATTTTATAATCAGGAATATATCGGCTAAATAAGTCTTTTGTTAATGTGATTAATTTTTGTAAGTCTGCATAATTCTCAGATAAACTTTTTGCCTGAGTAGTTTGTACCGTTATTATTTTATCCTCGTTGTCGACCTTTAATATTTTAAATTCGATACTGGAGAATCGGCGATGTTGTAATGCGCCGTATTCTAGTTTCTTAATTGATTCTGCATCGAGGAAATCAATTTTATGTGAATTCTTAATTTCCATACACTATAGTTTTTAGATTTTTAGATATATAAAATAAAAAGCAGGGGAGAAATATCCCCCTGCTGCTTTTTACAACATTTTTAGTTCGTTGTTCCCAATGTTATAGATAGCAATTTGTTCATTGGCTATTCCAGCCGCTGTTGCTTCTGCTTCATTGTCGAACACCATTACCGCATCCCAGTAAAAAGTTCCATCATCGTTCCAATAACCAACAATACCTGTGGTAGCTGTCGCATATTTTAGAACTCTTTCCAAACCTTCATCGCCAAAACTATTTTGTGTTTCAATTTTAGCGACTACCCAACCTCTTTTCACTGGCTCCAGGCTGGGTACATACACCGTGAATCCCTTGGGATTCTCTTCTGCTAAGCACTTTAGCGCTACCAAAATGTTTGTTGTCATTAGACAGCTGCCACTTATATTCCGTAGGCCCGGTTCTTGTCGTTCAAAGAACTTACACGAAGGTACAAAAAGTTTGTAATAAACAAACTTTTTGTAAAATCGAAAATATATTAAGTATAATAATACGTCACATAAAACAGCCAGAAGTTGCTGCGATATTGGTAAAGACCACTAAGATGACTCCCCGCTAATTCATGGGATTAAGCTCCCGACAATTGTATTGCTATATAGATTGTTTGTTACAGTGTCAACAAATGTATTTCTCAATTAATCAACACCTCACTCAATTCCTTATTATTCAAAAACGTATAATCCGTCAGTGTATTCAGGAAAAAGTAAAGCTGCCTTTTTTCCCGGTCGGAAAGTGGGATACCTGATTTCACCAGGGGATCGGTGGTGGGTGTTACTTTTATACCATGGTCGTAGAAGTCAAATACCTGGAAAATATCGAAGAAACGGCCGTCGTGCATATAAGGGGCGCTTTTGAGAATATTGCGCAGGGAAGGCACCTTAAAACGAAGATTATCGTCGGTATTACCGGTAATTTTCATGCGACCTACATCGTTCAGGGCGGGCAGATAGGGAAGGCCGTTGCTGCGATAGGTTAGATCGGTAAACAGTGGTTCCTTATGACAGGCGGCGCACTTCTCCTGGAATACGCTATAGCCGGCCTTTTCCTCCTCTGAAAAGGTGGCTCCCGGCAGATGTTGCATAACGCTGTCGTATTTGGAATTGGCAGATACCATGGTGGCAATAAACTGTGTAAATGCCTTGAACATACGCTCGCTCGTGATTTCGGGAGAACCGAAGGCAGCTTTAAACATTTTGCGGTATTGGGGATCTGCCTGCATTTTCTGCAACAACTCCTTCAGGTCCATGGCCATTTCGTTACGATCTGTGAGTGGAGTAAGCGGTTGTATTTCGAGGTGATTTACACCACCATCCCACATGAAGGCTTTTTGCCAAATCATGTTGAATAGCGTGGGTACAGAGCGGGTTCCCTGCTGGCCGGCCACACCATGAGCCAGCGCATGATCAAAATGCCCGAATGCAGCAAACTGCTGGTGACAAAAGCCACAGGATACGGTGCTATCTTTCGACAGGCGGTAATCATAAAACATAAAACGGCCCAGCGCTACGCCGGGTTTGGTAAGCGGATTGCGGGGGAAGTCGTATACCGGCCGGGGAAAGTGTGGAGGCAGTTGCAGGAAGTAAGGCGCAGGCTCGCCGCGGTGACGCTTTCTGGCTCCCGCCTGCACCAGCGCCAGCCAGGCGCAAAACGCTGCTATAATATATATCGCTTTATGCTTCATGTATGTTGTTAGTCGGATATACCGGTCACCCGGAACATATGCTGGTAATTACGGGCTACCTTACGCGCATTCACGCCAGGCGCCATGATGACCGCCACCTGTTTAAAGCTCACGGTATCTGGTAAAAACCATTTGGCTACATCAGCGCTGAGTTGCACCTCTGGCTGTTTTCCAGCGGATATGGTTAATGGCTGCGGGAAGGGAAGCTCCACATATTTCAATACCTGGTTGGCTGCTTTATAGCCACCGGTATGAAACAGGAATTCCTGTGTGGGAGAAGTTATTACCGGGGAATGTCCTTCCATCTGCGCCATAATATACCCGCTGTTCCAGGTCCAGAACATGCCAGATTCTACTGCCAATGCGCCGGATTGCACGCCGCTTACATTGCGGATACTGTCGACGCCAATGAGAAAACGAATGCTTTTATATTGTCCGGCGGGTACGTTATCTAACCGTATTATCTTAGAACTGTCGATAGCATCATCTACCAGGAAATAAGATACGGGCAAAGTACTTCTTTTACCATCTGCTGTTTCCAGGGAAAAATTACTGAGAAAATAACGGAAACGGCTAATCGTAAAAGGCTCGCCGGAAGGATTGGTATAAGTTACCTGGTTTCTTACCAGCGGCTGTGCGCCCATGATATGCGTGATATGCAGCTGCAGGGACGGGTTGCCGTTGCCGGGAGCGCCGGCAAACAGGATGGTTACCAGCAGGAACCAGCCAGCATAGGCAAAAAAAATCCGCAAAATCATGGTGTCCTCTTTTACAGGAAGTTACATGATTTTGCGGATTATATATGAAAAAGAAATAACTGGTTATACCCTCTTATATCCTCTCCAACCGTATAAGAACACGATGAAAAAGCAGATAGTAGGAATACCGTAGGAAATAGCCAGTGACTGCCATTCGGTAACAATCCCCATTATATAAGGTACAGAAGCACCTCCCACGATAGACATTACCTGGAAGGAAGCACCCCGCTTAGTATTTTTTCCCAGGTCTTTTACGCCCAGCGCAAAAATAGTGGGGAACATGATAGACATGAAGAAGAAAACGGCGATCAGTGCGTACACAGAAGGCGCACCGCTACCTGTCATCACAAACGCGCATAAGCACATATTTACAAACGCATAAACAGCCAGCAGCACGTTAGGCGCAATGGTACGCATCAGTGCGGTGCCTACAAAACGGCCGCCCATAAACAATGCCATGCCCACGGCCAGCAGGTAGGAAGCCTTTTCGGTGGAAATACCATGCCAGTAAGTAGTAACGTAGTTAATAAACAGCGCTCCTACTCCCACCTGTGCCGCCACGTAAAAAAACTGTGCTACTACGCCCAGCACGAAGTGCCGGTGTGCAAAAAGCGGGCGGGTGTCTTCCATTACTTCTTTTCCTTCCTGTTCTGCCTCTTTGATTTCCGGTAACGGCGTTCTGTAGAAGAAGCCTGCAATCAGCAATACAATGATGCCGATAGCGATATAAGTCAACTGTACAGTAGTCAGGTCGCCATTGCCTGCGCCAAAGAATAATTTACCACCGATAATAGGCCCCAGGAAAGATCCCAGTCCATTGAAGCATTGTGATAAATTGAGTCGTTGTTCAGATGTTTCCGTTGCACCTAATACGGTTACATAAGGATTGGCAGCGGTTTCCAGGCAGGCTAACCCGCAAGCCAGGATAAATAATGCCGCCAGGAAAAAGTCGAAGTTCAATGCGCTGGCAGCCGGATAAAACAAGAAAGCACCGATAGCATATAACATCAGCCCCAGGATAATGCCTTTCTTGTATCCGAATTTATTCATAAACATCCCTGCGGGCAATGCCATCAGGAAATAAGCACCAAAATAAGCACCCTGTAATAAGGTAGAACGCTTGGTGGTAATGTTCAATACTTCCTGGAAATGCTTATTCAGCACATCTAACAGACCATAGGCCAGTCCCCACAGGAAAAACAGGCTGGTCACCAGTATAAACGGGAACAGGTAGCTACCCGGCTTTGCGCCGGTATCTTTGGTACTGGTATAGGTGGAATTACTTACTGCGCCTCCGGCCATAACGAAGAATTTAATGATTCAGGTAAAATGTATAATGATAACGGTTGTTGGCTCTTGTTCCTTAGCTGATGGATCTGTCGAGATGGGTGTAACCACCATCTACATAAACTATTTGTCCGGTTGTATGAGACGAACGTGGCGACAGCAAAAACACGGTGGTGTTAGCGATTTCTGCTGAGGTAGTCATTCTTCTTTCGAATGGAATTTTGGCCGTGATGGATGCCAGCTTTTCCTGCGGATTAGGTAAGGAATTAATCCATGTTTCATACAATGGCGTCCATACTTCGGCCGGGATCACGGTATTGATACGGATAGAATACGGCAGCATTTCTACCGCCCATTCGCGGGTAAGGGCATTGATAGCGCCTTTGGAAGCGGCATAGCCGCTGGTATTACCCTGACCAGTGGTAGCTACTTTAGAACCGATGTTTACAATATTACCTTTGGTAGCTTTCAGGTAAGGCAATGCAAAATGAGCCAGGTTATAGTAGTGGGATAAGTTATTTTGCAATGATTGCATAAATCTTTCCGGGCTACCATTTTCCAGCCCTACGCCGTCGTTGGCGCCGGCATTGTTTACCAGTCCGTCTATTTTGCCATACTTAGCTACGGTTTCAGTGATTACTTTTCTGCAGTCATCTACCAGTCCGAGTTCGGCGGTAACGGCAAGAGCCTTACCACCAGCGGCGATAATATCGCTGACTGTTTTTTCATTGTCTGCCGTGCTTCTGCCGGCAATTACCACAATACCTCCTTCTGCAGCTACCAGTTTAGATATGGCTTCTCCAATGCCTTTAGCGCCACCGGTAACTATTATCACTTTCTCCTGTAATCCTAAATCCATAGTGTGTATGATATTATTTTTTATAGATGATAAAATGAGCAGGCATTACCTCCCATTATTTGTTGTTGTTCTGATGTTGATAAGGTGCTGATAAAATCGGTGACGATATGTTTCACCTCATGGTATTGCGCTGCCAGCAGGCATACGGGCCAATCGGAGCCATATACCAGCCTGTTGGCGCCAAATGCTTCCAGGGCCACTTCCAGGAAGGGCCGGAAATGCGCGGGCTTCCACTGCTGCCAATCGGCTTCGGTAACCAGTCCGCTCAACTTGCAGTATACATGCGGGGCCCGGGCGATGCGCCGCATTTGTGCCGCCCATTCTGCCAGTTCACCGGTTTTAATATACGGCTTGGCCAGGTGATCGATGATGAGCGCCTGGTCGGGAAACAGCTGTACAAATTCTTCTACGGCTGGTAACTGTTTCGGATATACGAGAATATCATATGTAAACTGGTGTTGTGCCAATGCTTTGATACCCCGGCAGAAATTTCCTCCCAGCAGGAAATTGAAATCCGGTTCTGCCTGTACAATATGGCGGAAGCCTTTCAGCAGCGGGTGACCGGCATATTGTTGCAATTGCTCGTGGATGTTATCGGCCCGCAGGTCGATCCAACCCACTACTCCTTTGATAAAGTCGTGCTTTTCGGCGAGCGACAGCAAAAAGGAGGTTTCTTCGGCCGACTGATCGGCCTGTACGGCTATACAGCCATGAACGCCATTATCTTCCAGCACCGGTATTAAATCTTCCGGTAAAAAATCGCGGCGGATCACCTGCATGGATTCATCTATCCAGGCATCCCGAACCGGCTGATACTGCCAGAAATGTTGGTGTGCGTCAATAATCATATGAGTATTTGTATGATACTCCTGTCCCCCGTAATACACAGAGGACAGGAGCAGGTGGCATTACAATGCAAAAATTTGTTCCATGATCATCCACTTCTCGCCGTTTTGGGCTACCGGCAAAGATTGCTGGTATTTCCACATCAGGTCCTCCCATACTTTTACCGCGGGGTTGGCCGCATCCATGGCTGCTTTACGTTCAAAAGAGAAAGTATCATCTACTTCCATGATCATAAACAAACGGTTACCGATACGGTAAATATCCATGACCGTAATACCGGCATCCGTAATGCTTTTCTTTATTTCGGCAGATACGTTGCGGTGATAAGCTTCGTATTCGCTGATCGACTGCGGATCATCTACCAGGTCCAGTGCCAGACAATATCTTTTCATACCGGTTATTTATAAGCTACTGCTGTTTGTTTGGAAGTACCCAGGCCATCGATACCCAGTTCGATAACATCGCCTGCTTTCAGGTATACCTGTGGATTCATACCCAGGCCCACTCCTGCCGGTGTACCGGTAGAGATCATATCTCCCGGGAGCAGGGTCATAAACTGGCTGAGGTAAGACACCACATATTGTACATTGAAGATGAAGTTAGAGGTGTTGCCATCCTGCATTTTCTGGCCGTTAACGGTGAGCCATAAACGAAGATTATTGACGTCGGCAATTTCATCTTTGGTAGCCATCCATGGGCCCAGTGGAGCAAACGTATCGCAGCTTTTTCCTTTCACCCATTGTCCGCCTCTTTCGATCTGGAAGGCTCTTTCGCTATAGTCGTTGTGGAGGCAGTAACCGGCTACATAATCCAGCGCATCTTTTTCTTCTACGTAAGTAGCTTTTTTACCAATCACTACTACCAGTTCTACTTCCCAGTCGGTTTTTTCGCTGTTACGCGGGATCACCAGGTTATCGTTAGGTCCTACCAGCGCGGTAGTGCTTTTGAAGAACACGATAGGCTCTGCGGGAATAGCAGCATTGGTTTCGCGGGCATGGTCAGCATAGTTAAGACCAATGCAAATGATTTTGGAAGGACGCTGGATAGGGGCTCCAAGGCGGGTGCCTGCAGGTACCTGCGGGCATTCGCCGGCGTGCTGGGCAAACCAGGCAGCCAGGCGCGTTAATCCATTGGTGGCAAAGAATTTCTCTCCATAGTCTTCTCCAAATGCACTCACATCAAACATGCCGGCATCTGTTACAAGGCCTGCTTTTTCTTCTCCCGGTAAACCGAACCTGATCAGTTTCATTTCAATATATTTTTTATTATGCTTACTTAATTTCTTTCAATGTTTTTACCTGCAACCGTCCATTTTCCACATGCAGATCAATCATCGGTTCTGCCTTGTTATCTTTTACAAAGGAGAAATACACATGATCTGGCTGACCGGTAGGTTGAATCACTCCTTTGGTACCTTTGGGAACGGCCATGAACATGCTTTTCCTGATACCGCCAAATTCCACATACAGCTCCAGGCTATCTGGCGAAGCATCGGGCTTTATTTCTGCAATGAAATCGCCAATGATGTTGCCTGACTGGAAATTTTTCTTGTATTGCTGCACCATGTCGCTGCCGGCAGATACTTTACCCAATCCCATGGTATTTTCCATATAGCCCCAGATACGTTCAGACGGAGAAGCAAACCATAATATCTTCAGATCATTTTTATCACTCAAGGAGGCGTGATAATAACGTGGCTGGTGGTTAGCTTTCAATACGCCGATATAACAGCTGTTAGGCGCATCCCACAACACTTTGTACAGGTCGGCATCTGATACATCTTTTAAAATCGTCTGTTCAAAGGTCTTTTCCTTGGTCTGACCATTCAGCTGGAAGTTGATGGAGACCAGCGCTGTATCTTTATCCCGGTTAGCAATACTAACCGCTATCTTCCCTGCTGGTGTAGCCGGTACCACGGCAGACGTATCTGCGCCGGGTTTACTGTTTGCAGATTGATTCCCGCTGTTACAGGCAGTAAATATGGCCAATGCGATTGCCAGCCCTATCCGAAATTGTTGCATGATATAATTAAAAATTAATGAATGAATAAATCGAAAGATACGGGTAATCGTCCGCACTTTGACACCCCATTCTATTAATTATTCAACCTGATAAAACCACCATCAATAGGATAATCGGTACCGGTAATAAATCCTGCTTCATCGGAGCAGAGATATAAAGCCAGGTTACCTACTTCCACTGGTTTGGCCATGCGCCCAATAGGCTGTGTTTTACTCAGTTTTTCAAACATTTCCGCCTCTTTACCGGGATAGTTTTTGGCAATAAACCCATCTACAAACGGTGTATGTACCCTGGCAGGAGATATACAGTTGCAGCGGATATTAGCGCCCAGGTAATCTTTCGCTACGGATAATGTGAGCGTCAGTACCGCCCCTTTACTCATAGAGTAGGCCAGCCGGTCTGGGATGCCCACGCTGGAGGCAATGGAGGCTACGTTGAGGATGACCCCGCCGCCCTGTGCTTTCATTTGTTTAATTACTGCATACATGCAGTTATAAGTACCTTTTACATTGACCTGGTATACCCGGTCGAAGTCCTGTTCTGTAGTATTCTCCAAATTCCCCACATGTGCAATACCGGCGCAATTCACCAGGATATCCAGTTTTCCGGCCGTTTTCACAATCCCATCCATTACCTGGATCACTGCTGCCTGGTCGGCCACATTGCAGGCATGTACGGTAGCCTGACCGCCTGCCGCCCTGATTTCCTCCGCTGTAGTCTTCCCGCCATCTTCATTCAACTCCAGGATATGCACCTGTGCACCCTGTGCGCCAAATGTTTTCGCTATTGCCTGTCCTATGCCGCTACCACCACCTGTGATAACCGCCACTTTACTATCTAATCTGAACAGTTCCATCATTAAAAATTTTAAGGGTTCTAAAATACCTATTAATATAAGGCGATTACAATTGTATTTTCACTGTATTTCATACTTTCTTGCCTTATTTTCGCAAAATTCAATAATTAGGCGCGAATTTGGTGCTTTTTTGAGAATTTTAAGGACATGAGAATACGATTGCTATTACCGCTGCTGGGCGCTATTATCAGCCAGGCAAATGCTCAGAAAATACCTGTTAACAAGTACGGACTAGCGGTACTCAACACCCAACAACAATACGAACAATTGGTAAAAAATGACAGCAATCAACAGCTGGTAAACCTGGAGCATTATATCCCCGGTATCAAAAAAGATATACGGTATGCCACCACGAATAATTTTACCAAACAACGCCTGTATACCCGGACCGATATCTACCTGCGGCTACCCGCTGCCAAAGCGCTGAAGGCCGTCCAGGAAGCCTTACGGAAAAAAGGGTATGGGCTATTGATATATGATGCGTATCGCCCCTATCATATAACGGAGGCTATGTTTAAAATAGTACCCAACGACCTGTATGCCGCCGATCCCCGCAAAGGATCAGGGCACAACCGGGGCGTGGCTGTAGACCTCAGCATGGTAGACCTGAAGACGAATAAGCCCGTGGCGATGCCAACAGACTTCGATGATTTTACCTTAAAAGCACATGAAAACTATACGCCTGCCGACCCGGCGGTGGCTGCCCACCGCAAACTACTGCGGGATACCATGAAACAACATGGATTTAAGGGAAGTTCTACGGAATGGTGGCATTATTACCTGCCCGATTATAAAAAATATCCCCTGATGGATATCTTCTTTTAACATCAACGGATAAAAACGGTGTCTATACGGTTGGGCACTCCCTTCCACTTTATATAATAAGTACCGGTAGTACTGGGGGTAAATACGAAATTTTTGGTAACGGACATCGGCTCGGTGATGCAGGCAATACAGGTGTTCATAACAGATTCCGCCCCTATAACAATGGTATCCTTATCTTTTGTTAATATAAATTTATTGATGGAATAACAACCGTCGGGAAACCCACAGGTAACATCGAAAAAGGCGGCGCCTTGTTGTCCTGCTTCTCCCCGGCTGGTACCTATATATCTGACACTGCTGATATTAGCCGTGCCATATCTGGAGCAGTTGTCGCTATCTTTTTTACAGGCAGGGAGTACCAGTAATACTGCCAGTAGTATAAACGCTGTTCTCATCGGGTCGTATTATATATCTATATAACGTGAACCCGCGTTAAAAGTTACAGGGGTGGCCTGAACGGACATCCCGTTCAGGCCACCCCTGCTCAATCTTATAATATAGCTTAGTATATTTTATTCAGAGCATCTACATAAGCATGCACCGAAGCATTTACAATGTCGGTAGAGATACCGAAACCATAGTACGACATGCCGTTATGTTTCACCCGCATATTTACTTTACTTACATCTTCGCTACCGCCGCGCATAGACTGGATATTGAATTCGTCCAGTTCAATTTCATCTTTCACTATATTATGGATAGCGTTGATGGTAGCATTTACCGGGCCATTACCCGCTGCGCTGGCTTCTCTTTCTTCCCCGTTGATTTTGAGTTTCACGGTCGCCATCGGGCGGAGCGGATCACCGCATACCACCTGTAACAGGGTTACTTTGATCGCTTTATCGTCGTAATTCTTTTCGTCGCCATCCCCCATGAGCTGTAACAGGTCGGCATCGCTGATTTCCTTTTTAGAATCGGCCAATACCAGGAAGCGCTGGTATACTTCATCTACGTTTACAATGTCGAGATTGTAGCCCAGACGCTGCAGATGGTGCTTCAGGGCATGCCGTCCACTGCGGGCAGTGAGGATAATAGAGTTGGAGTTGATACCTACGTCTTCAGGATTCAGGATCTCGTAGTTTTCGCGGTGTTTCAGCACCCCATCCTGGTGAATACCAGAGCTATGCGCAAATGCGTTACGGCCTACAATCGCTTTATTAGGCTGTACCGGCATGTGCATCATGGTTTCTACCAGGTTACTGATTTCATAGATACCTTTTGAGTTGATGTTGGTATGATATCCCAGCGCATGGTGCGTTTTCAGGATCATGGCTACTTCTTCGAGGGAAGTATTACCGGCACGTTCGCCGATACCATTGATGGTACATTCTACCTGGCGGGCGCCATTCATTACACCGGCAATGGTATTGGCAGTGGCCAGTCCCAGGTCATTGTGGCAGTGTACGGAGATAATCGCTTTATCGATATTGGATACGTGATCTACCAGGTATTTGATTTTAGCGCCGTATTGATCCGGGAGGCAGTACCCGTTGGTATCGGGGATATTTACGGTGGTAGCACCTGCGGCAATTACCGCCTCAATCATACGGGCCAGGTATTCGTTGTCGGCGCGGCCGGCATCTTCTGCATAAAATTCCACATCATCGGTAAACTTGCGGGCATACTTCACAGCGGCTACCGCACGTTCCAGGATTTCGTCCCGGGTGCTGTTGAATTTATACTTGATGTGCATATCGGAAGAACCGATACCGGTGTGGATACGTCCGCGTTTAGCAAAACGTAACGCATCGGCGGCGGCATCAATATCTTTGGTATTGGCGCGGGTAAGTGCGCAGATAACGGGTTCCGATACTGCTTTGGATATTTCTACTACGCTCTGGAAATCGCCAGGGCTGGAAATAGGGAAACCGGCTTCGATAATATCTACGCCTAAAGCTTCCAGTTTTTTCGCTACTTCAATTTTTTCTACAGTTGTCAGCTGACAGCCAGGGACTTGTTCTCCATCACGCAAGGTGGTATCAAAGACGTATACACGATTTTTATCCATGATAGGTGTAATAATTTTATTGAATGATTAATTCAGATTCTCTAATACTTTGGCGCCCATTGCATCGGTGCCCATGATACAATCGTTAACGGTATGTTTGTTGGCAATATCCATTGTTCTGAAACCTTGTCTGAGTGTAGCTTCTACCGCTTTAATCACCCGTTGTGATTCGGTTTTCAGTCCAAAGGAAATATCCAGCAGCAGGGCAGCAGACAGAATAGATGCCAGCGGGTTAGCAATCCCTTTACCGGCAATATCATGTGCAGAACCATGGATAGGCTCGTAAAAGCCGGTGCTGTCACCTACGGAAGCAGATGCCAGCATTCCCATGGAACCGGCTATCTGCGACGCTTCATCTGTGAGGATATCACCAAACAGGTTACCGGTTACCACTACATCAAAGCGCTTAGGATCCTTGATCAGTTGCATAGCTGCATTATCAATAAACATGTGTTCTGTTTCCACATCCGGATATTCCTTGGCCACTTCTTGTACTACTTCTCTCCAGAGGCGGCTGGCTTCCAGTACGTTTGCTTTATCTACGGAGCAGAGCTTTTTACGGCGGGTACGGGCAGCTTCATATGCTTTGCGGGCAATACGCTCTACTTCGTAACGATGATAGATCATCAGATCGGAAGCGGTATTACGGTCGGCAGTCCTGATCTTTTCTCCAAAATATACATCCCCGGTCAGTTCCCGGAAGAAGAGAATATCTGCTCCACGCAGAATTTCCGGCTTAATGCTGGAAGCTTCTAACAGTTCATCAAATAACTTTATCGGGCGAAGATTAGCATATAATCCCAGTTCTTTCCTGATTTTCAGCAATCCCTGTTCTGGTCTTACTTTCAGTGTAGGATCGTTGTCGTATTTGGCATGACCGATAGCCCCGAAGAGGATGGCATCTGAACGCCTGGCCTTTTCCAGCGTTTCGTCGGGAAGCGGGTTACCGGTAGCTTCAATCGCTACGTGTCCCATGATCCCTTCTTCGAAAGTGAAAGTGTGATGATAGTTTTGTGCAATTGCCATCAGCACTTTCTGTCCCCATGCCGTCACTTCCTGTCCGATCCCATCACCGGGTATTACTAATATTTTCTTCTCAACGCCCATAAAGCTTTATTTAGTTAGCTGTTTTTTCGTTAGTATTTAACGGTTAGAAATTAAATGGTCTGGTGGTTTCGTATTGTTCGACTTCCTTGCGGAGACTGAGCAGGTAATCGATATCATCGTAACCGTTCATTAAACAGGTTTTCTTGTACTGGTTAATGTCGAAACTTTCTTTTTCGCCGGTAGCCACAATGCGGATAAACTGATTTTCGAGATCTACTTCCAGCGCTGCTTTTGGATTGGCGGAAATGGCTTCAAATATTTTGTCGAGAAAAGCATCTGTTACCTGGATGGGCAGGATGAAGTTGTTGAGGGCGTTATTTTTGAAGATGTCTGCAAAAAAGCTGCTCACTACTACTTTAAAACCTGCATCGGCAATAGCCCAGGCTGCGTGTTCGCGGGAAGATCCACATCCGAAATTCTTTCCTGCTACCAGGATTTTACCGCTGTAGAGCGGGTTGTTCATGACAAAGTCGGCCTTAGGTGTGTTGTCGGCTTCGTAACGCCAGTCGCGGAACAGATTTTCCCCGAAGCCTTCCCGGGTGGTAGCCTTCAGGAATCGTGCCGGGATGATCTGGTCGGTATCTATATTCTCGATTGGTACAGGTACCGCAGATGAAACGAGATGTTGGAATATTTTACTCATGGTGAATATTACATTTTAAATTTTTGTGGCAGCCACCCGTAAGCGGACGTAATCAGCATACAGCGCGCCTTCTTTCATCAGTTGCGCCGCTACTTCCTGCTGCACTTGTGCCAGTATGGCCATTTTATCGGTTTCCGGTACGGTGGCGAAGAAATGTTGCCCGAACATTTCGAGCCAATCGCTGATCCCCGTTTCGGGGTTTACCAGTTTGGAAGGACGATCAAAGAAATGTACGCGGTCTACCCGGAACCCGGCCTTTTCCAGCAGGGTAGTATATTCTGCCGGGGAAGGAAAGTACCAGAAGGGCGCATAGCTATATCCTCTTTGCTGCATAGCCTTTTCCAGGGCGGTAAGTATGGACTGTACGTTACCCTTACCTCCCATTTCAATCGCCAGGCGGCCACCTTTTTTCAGCTGGGCGTACATACGGGCAATCGCTTTCTCTTTTTCCCGCACCCAATGCAGGGTGGCATTGGAAAAGATACCATCGAACACTGTTGATAGCACGAAAGTGGTGGCATCGGCTACTTCAAAGTGGATGTCCGGGAAATGCGCGCGGGCGCTTTGAATCATGGCGGCGGAGGCATCTATGCCCGTTACGTCCGCGCCGGATTGTGCCAGTTGTGCCGTCAGTTCGCCGGTACCGCAGCCCAGGTCCAGGATTTGTTCCCCAGCCTGTGGTTGCAGCCAGTCGATCAGACTGTTGCCATATTCAAATACAAAGGCGTGTTTCTCCTTGTATAACTCAGCGTTCCATTGATCAGCCATCGTTGTTGCTTTTATAATAATTCCCTTACGTCTGCTACTTTACCGGTAATGGCTGCTGCTGCTGCGGTGAGCGGGCTGGCCAGGAAGGTACGGGCATTAGGACCCTGGCGACCTTCGAAGTTACGGTTGGAAGTAGAGATGCAATACATACCGGCAGGCACTTTATCCTCATTCATGGCCAGGCAGGCGGAACATCCGGGTTCACGCAGCTGGAAGCCAGCCTCCGCAAAGATCTTGTCGATGCCTTCTTCTTTTGCCTGTGCTTCCACCTGTTTGGAGCCGGGTACAATCCATACCACCACGTCATCGGCTTTGTGCTTGCCCTTCACGAAATCGGCCACCAGCCGCAGGTCTTCGATGCGGGAGTTGGTGCAGCTGCCGATGAATACATAGTCTACTTTTTTACCCAGCAGTTCAGCACCGGGTTGCAGGTCCATGTATTCGAGGGATTTTTTGAAAGAAGGTCTTTCCTTTTCTTCCAGTTGTTCCAGGGCGGGGATATGCCGGGTAACGCCCATGCCCATACCTGGATTGGTACCGTAGGTAATCTGCGGTTCTATATCGGCGGCGTCGAAGGTAAGTACCTTGTCGAAAGTGGCATCTGCATCGGAGTACAGGGTTTTCCAATATTCCAGGGCTTTGTCCCAGTCGGCGCCTTTGGGAGCAAACTCCCTGCCTTTGATATAATCGAACGTGGTGCTGTCCGGGGCAATGAGTCCGCCGCGCGCTCCCATCTCAATACTCATATTACAGATGGTCATACGGGCTTCCATGCTCAGGTTGCGGATAGCTTCCCCGGCATATTCCACAAAGTAGCCGGTAGCACCGGAAGCGGATATTTTGGAGATGATATAGAGAATGATGTCTTTAGAAAGTACGCCCTTGCCCAGCTGTCCGTTCACTTCAATCTTCATGCGCTTAGGCTTGTATTGCAGGATGCACTGGGTGGCCAGTACCTGCTCTACTTCGGAGGTGCCAATGCCGAAGGCTACGGCGCCAAAAGCACCATGGGTGCTGGTGTGGCTGTCGCCGCATACGATGGTCATACCCGGCAGGGTGATGCCCAGTTCGGGACCTATCACGTGTACAATACCCTGGTAGCGGTGACCTAAGCCATACAGCTCTACGCCATATTCGCTGGTATTTTTGGTCAGCATTTCCACCTGGTAGCGGCTCAATGCCTCTTTGATGGGCTGATCCTGGTGTAAGGTAGGTACGTTGTGGTCGGCGGTGGCCCTGGTTTTGGCCGGACGAAATACCGGAATACCACGCTTACGTAATCCATCAAATGCCTGGGGGCTGGTTACCTCGTGGATAAAGTGTGTATTGATGTACACGGCATCGGGATGCCCCGGCTTGCTCATCACAATGTGACTGTCCCAGATTTTATCAAATAACGTTTTTCCCATCCTTTTGCTTCCTTTTAGAATTGTTTATACCTTCAAATCTAATGGTCATTAATAAATGCCATATTGCTAAATTTGCTTTAATTACAACCTTTAACAGCACTTGATATACATTAAAACATTGTTTATCAGTCACTTACAAGATTTTAATAACGATGCCCAACAGTCAAAGTGATGCCTTATTCATATTAATAAAAACACTCACAAAAGCCGAAAAACGTAGTTTTCAGCTGGCGTTCAATAAAAACAATACCAAGGAAGACGTCTTATTCATCCAACTTTTTACCACGTTGGACAAAATGAAGGAATATGACGAGGAGCAGATACTGAAGAAAATTACCGACATCAAGAAACAGCAGTTGTCCAATGTAAAGGCACATCTTTACAAACACCTGTTATCCAGTTTAAGACAGTTATACAAGCAGAAAGATCCGCTGATCGACCTCCGGGAGCAGCTGGACCATGCGCGGGTGCTGTACAACAAAGGGTTGTATAACCAGAGCCTGAAAATACTATCCAAAGCCAAGTCCATGGCCATGGAGCAGGAAGAAGTTATGCTGACGTACGAAATTGTGGAGTTTGAAAAACTGATTGAATCACGCCACATCACCCGCAGCCTGGAAAACCGGGCGGAAGTGCTCAGCAGCGAGTCCCGGCAGATAGAGCAACAGCTCACCAATATCAGCCGCCTTTCCACCTTGTCGCTCCGCATGTATGGACTATACCTCAAACTCGGCCATGCCCGCAATGAACGGGACGGGGAAATGGTGAAATCCTTTTTTGAAAGCCAGTTGCCGGCCCTTCAGCATGCACATATGAGCTTTTACGAAAAAGTGTACATGTACCAGGCCTCCAGCTGGTATTACTATATCCTGCAGGATTTCCTGATGTATTACCGCTATACCCAGAAATGGGTGGACCTGTTCCGGAAATACCCTTCCCTGCAGCAAACCGATATGGACCTGTACATCAAGGCGCAGCATAACCTGCTCACCGCCCATTTTTATACTTCCAATTTCGAAAAATTCAAAGCGGCCTTGCAGGACCTGGAAGATTTTATACAGGCCAACCAGGATAATTTTCATGAGAATACCCGCACCTCTGCTTTCGTATACCTGTATACCGCCAAAATTAACCGTTACTTCCTGGAAGGCACGTTCAGCCAGGGTTTAGCGATGGTGCCGGAACTGGAAACAGAGATCAGTAAACATACGCTGAAAATAGACCAGCACCGGGTGTTGGTATTTTACTATAAGATAGCCTGTTTGTACTTTGGTAGCGGAGATAACAGCAAAGCCATTGTTTATCTCAATAAAATCATTAACCTGAAGATAGGTAACCTGCGGGCCGATATCCAATGCTTCGCCCGTATCCTGCACCTGATCGCACATTACGAGCTGGAAAACTACAGCCTGGTAGAATACCTGATTAAATCGGTGTATCACTTCATTTCCAAACACAAAGACCTTGGACTGGTGATGGAAGAAATTATGAAGTTCCTGCGCCGGTATATCTATGCCAATCCTAAAGCGTTGCGCAATGCCTTTGCCGACCTGAAAGACAGGCTGGAACAGATTTCACAGGATCCGTATGAACGCCGTTCCTTCCTGTACCTGGATATAATTTCCTGGCTGGAAAGTAAAATTGAAGGCATCCCAGTACAGGAAGTTATTCACCGCAAGTTTGTGAATAAAGAGAAACGCATATAAATGTATATATTCGTCGGCCAAAATGATGAGCATATGTCTGACGAAAAACACTACCACTTTGTAGCCATCTCCGGCAGTTTACGCAAGGGTTCCTACAACACGATGGCCTTAAAAGCCCTGCAGCAGCTGGCGCCCTCGCACATTCACATTGAGCAGGTACATTACGATAATATCCCGCTGTATAATGCCGATCTGCACACCGAGCAATTACCGGAACAGGTGGTACCCCTGGTAAAGAAAATAAAAGAGTCGGATGGGGTGATCATTGTATCGCCTGAATACAACTACTCCGTTCCCGGGGCGTTGAAAAATGCGATAGATGTGGTTTCCCGGCATCCTGACAAACCCTTCAGTGAAAAAGCGGTGGCGATTATGGGTGCTTCACAGGGACAAATCGGTACGGCCCGCATGCAGTATCACCTGCGCCAGGTAATGGTATTCCTCAATGCCTATATTATCAACAAACCGGAAATTATGATTGCGCATGCGCAGCATAAATTTGACGAGGCCGGTAATTTAACCGATGAATTCCTCATCAAACAATTCCCGTTGTTACTGGAGTCGCTGGCTAAGCTGAGCGATAAGATGAAGTCATGATTCCGGTGGAATATAAGGCTCGTACGAACGATACTTTTTAAAGAAAATGATGGCCGATGCTGCCTGTAACAACAGGATAGCCGGCCATTCATAATGTCCGAGGATCATGAACAATACGATAAAGGAAGTGAGCATAGTATATCTCACATGAATTTCCGGGTTCATTTTTGGAAAATATAGCAGGCAGCGGAATAAAATGAGTAACGACAGTGCCGTACAAAAAACGGTGATAAGCCCTCCTACGGGTGTTTTCGTATAGCCGTTTACCGTAATCATTACCATTTCTGGTAAAAACATAATCACGTATACACCCATGAGCCGGGTGTAATGGCTGACCAGGCGTATGGGCAGGTTTTCCATGAAGTTGAGATACGTATCGTCAAACGCACGATGATGCACCATCAGCTGCATATGAATCATTACGCTTACCATCACGCCTATCTGCAATCCACGCAGATCAAAATATTCCCCTCTCTCCATAATCAGGAAAGTAAGCCATAGTACGCCGGCAGAAAACAATTTAGTGCTGACAATGCGGCGCGGGAAATTGGTCAACAGTTCATAGAGGAAAAACAGTACCGGTGGTTTGGTAAAGTGCCGGTTGAGCCAGCGTTGCAGGTGGCCGGTAAAAAAGAGGACATCCGGTTGCGCCAGTTTCCGCTCATATAACCTCAACGGCCAAACGCAGTTGGCAACATTCAATACCACGATCAGGGCTGCGGACACATAATACTGGTATTGAACAGCCATCATCAGCGCGATGCCGGCGTATACCAGTACCGGCATATAGATGGCGGTATGTAACAGCAGCCATAATCGTATACGTGCCGGTTTGCCGACGCTGCCCAGGGTAGGAAAAAGGAAGTCGTACCCCTGTAGCTGGAATGTTTTCAGGATAAATCCCACACATTTGAGGGCGTAGGACGTCCATAGCAGCATGACGAGGAGCAGGAAGGAGTAGTTTCCGAGGAAGCCGAGCATCAGCGCTTTGTGATAGGATACCAGGTTGGCGCCGTTAACCACGCCGAAGAGCAGGTAAAACAGTACCAGGAAAAAGCCCGTATTCTGAATATAGAATCGTTGTGTGAATATCTTACTGAGTATAGCCGATGTGGTACGCATATTAACTGAGCGTAATATTTTTATGAGCTACTTTCAGTGTGCCCGTAACCGTTAATTCTTCCGCGTCCAGTGCCTGGTGGGAAGTAATGCAAAAAGAAACGCCGTTGGCGCTATAGGTGCGAATGAGGTCGTACAGTACCGTCAGTGCGCGGGTATCGATGGTGATAAGGGGTTCATCGAGCAGGATGAGGGTGGGGTTGCCGGTAAAGGCCAGGAGCAGGGACAACTTCTTCAACATGCCACTGGAGTAGCTGCTTACCGGGTTATTCACATAGATATCCACACCCATACTTTCGCTGATATCGCGTACCGCTTCCCGGTCGCCCCCTTTGGTATTGAGGTACAGCTCCAGCAGGTCGCGGCCCGTGAGGAAAGAGGGGTACAGTGGTTCCGCCTCGGCGTAGTTGATAAGGCGGCGGAACTGTACCGGGTGCTGGCGGCTGCTCACATTTCCCTGCAGGAGGATTTCGCCTTTGAAGGGAATGAGCCCGGCCATCACCTTCATACAGGTGGTTTTGCCAGCGCCATTTTCGCCCTGCAGCCAGTAGATACCCTTTGGGAGCTCCAATCGGGGGATATCCAGGATAGGAACATCCTGGTAGTTCTTCTTAACCGCATGAAGGGCTATAACCGGGTCGGACATATGTGTATATCTTAAAGATGTAAATATGAAAAATTAACGCATATATATCTATAAGGGGAAGTCTTTTTAACAAAAATTTTTTTCGGGCTTTTTTCCTGTTGAAGTTCATAGATTTAGCCGTAAAGGAAAAAAAATTGTCATATATCGACTCTTTTTTACACCACTTTTTCACATACAAATGATATTACATATACAGGGTATACAAAACCCGTGAAACATGCTATACCACTGCGTTTTGATAATGTTCCAGCTGTTTTTCCACACCTGTTGAAAACTATATCTTCCATCCCTTAACCGGATGCTTACATTTGTAATCCTGAGCGTATGGATTTTTAGGATGCAGAGATGTTGAAATATGAATGGTGGTAGAGGAAACGTGTTGATTTCAGTATGCTGACCCCAATCAGAAAAACCAAAAACCTTTCGACAGTACCCATATAAATAATTAACGATGAGTAACGAGAATGAAATTCTTCTAAGAGAGAACAAGGAGCGTTTTGTGTTATTGCCGATCAAATTCCCGAAAATCTGGGAGCAATACAAGAAACATGAAGCCAGTTTCTGGACAGCCGAGGAAATAGATTTGAGTAGTGACCTGAAAGATTGGGCCTCCCTGAATGATGGGGAACGTCATTTTATATCGCATGTACTGGCCTTCTTTGCCGCCAGCGACGGGATCGTAAATGAAAACCTGGCAGTCAATTTTATGAGTGAGGTACAGATCCCGGAAGCCCGTTGTTTTTACGGTTTCCAGATCATGATGGAAAACATTCACTCTGAAACATATGCTTTGCTGATCGACACTTATGTGAAAGATCCGGCAGAAAAAGACCGTTTATTCCACGCCATCGACACTGTTCCTGCGGTGAAAAAGAAAGCCGAATGGGCATTGCGCTGGATCGAGAATGGTTCGTTTGCAGAGCGCCTGGTAGCATTTGCCGCCGTAGAAGGGATCTTCTTCAGTGGTAGCTTCTGTTCTATTTTCTGGTTAAAGAAAAGAGGACTGATGCCAGGTCTCACTTTCTCTAACGAGCTGATCAGCCGGGACGAAGGTCTGCATTGCGAATTCGCCTGCCTGTTGTACAGCATGCTGGAAAACAAACTGAGTGAAGAGCAGGTACACACCATCATCCGTGATGCCGTGTCCTATGAAAAAGAATTTATTACAGAAGCCCTGCCAGTTGGTTTGATCGGAATGAACGCCGAACTGATGTCGCAATACATCGAGTTTGTGGCCGACAGATGGATCGCTGAACTGGGCTATCGCAAGATATTTAATGCATCTAACCCATTTGACTTCATGGAAATGATTTCATTACAGGGTAAGACCAACTTCTTTGAGAAACGTGTGGGAGATTATCAAAAATCAGGTGTAATGGGCGGTAGCAAGGAAGCTCAGACCTTCAGCCTGGAAGAAGACTTCTAGCAGGAATGGCCCTGCGTAACGCGGGGCAGCGAACAAAATTCATATTTACTAACCTCTTTGGCTGTTGGCAAACGGCTGACAGTTAAAATCTAAATTCACAAACCCATGTTCGTAATCAAAAGAGATGGAAGAAAAGAAGCAGTAAAATTTGACAAAATTACTGCACGTATTGAAAAACTGTGTTACGGTTTCAATACAGAATATGTTGATGCGATAGATGTAGCGAAGAAAGTGATACAAGGTTTGTATGATGGGGTAACCACCAGCGAACTGGATAATCTCGCCGCCGAAACTGCGGCCTCCCTGACCACGAAACACCCGGATTACGCCCTGCTGGCTTCCCGCATTGCAGTAAGTAACCTGCATAAAAATACCATCAAGTCGTTTTCCAAAACGATGAAGAAGCTGTATGACTACATTGATCCCAAAACCGGTAAATCAGCCGCTTTGCTGTCTGATGACGTGTGGGACATCATTAGAAAAAATGCAGACATCCTGGATTCCAGCATCATCTACGACCGCGACTTTGCCTATGACTACTTCGGCTTCAAAACCCTGGAACGCTCTTACCTGCTGAAAACAGACGGTAAAGTACAGGAACGTCCGCAACATATGCTGATGCGCGTAGCCGTAGGTATCCACAAAGACGATATTGATGCTGCCATCAAAACATATAACCTGATGAGTGAGCGCTGGTTTACACATGCCACGCCTACCCTCTTCAACGCAGGTACACCTAAACCACAGATGTCTTCCTGCTTCCTGCTCACCATGCAGGACGATAGCATTGAAGGTATCTACGATACCCTGAAACAAACGGCTAAGATTTCCCAAAGCGCCGGCGGTATCGGTTTAAGCATTCATAACATCCGCGCTACCGGCTCTTATATCAGCGGTACCAACGGTACTTCCAACGGTATCATCCCCATGCTGCGCGTATTCAATGATACTGCACGCTATGTAGACCAGGGCGGTGGTAAACGTAAAGGCGCCTTCGCTATTTACCTGGAACCCTGGCATGCCGACATCTTCGAATTCCTGGATCTGCGCAAGAACCACGGTAAAGAAGAAATGCGCGCCCGCGACCTGTTTTACGCCCTCTGGATGCCCGACCTGTTCATGAAACGTGTAGAATCCAATGGCGACTGGGCGTTATTCTGTCCGCATGAAGCACCAGGACTGCACGACTGCTGGGGAGAAGCCTTTGAAACCCTGTATGAGCAATACGAAAAAGAAGGCCGTGCCCGCAAAACCGTGAAAGCACAGGACCTCTGGTTTGCCATCCTGGATGCACAGATCGAAACCGGTAACCCTTACCTGCTGTATAAAGATGCGGCCAACCGCAAATCCAACCAGCAGAACCTGGGCACCATCAAAAGCTCCAACCTCTGTACAGAAATCATCGAGTATACTTCCTCCGACGAAGTAGCCGTATGTAACCTGGCTTCCCTGGCCCTGCCACGCTTCGTTATTGACGGTAAATTTGATCACGAAAAATTATACGAGGTAACCTACCAGGCTACCCTCAACCTGAATAAAATCATTGACCACAACTACTACCCGGTAGAAGAGGCCAGACGCAGCAACATGCGCCACCGCCCTGTTGGCCTGGGTGTACAGGGTCTCGCTGATGCGTTTATCCTGATGCGTTATCCGTTTGAAAGCGACGAAGCTAAAAAGCTGAACAGCGAAATATTTGAAACCATCTACTTCGCTTCCCTGTCTGCCTCCAACGAACTGGCCAAAAAAGACGGCGCTTACGAAACATTCCCAGGCTCACCAGCCTCCAAAGGCATCCTGCAGTTCGACATGTGGGGAGTAACACCTTCTTCCCGCTGGAACTGGGCAGCCCTGAAAAAAACAATCATAAAAGACGGTATCCGTAACTCCCTGTTACTGGCGCCAATGCCTACCGCTTCTACCTCCCAGATCCTGGGCAACAACGAGTGCTTTGAACCATACACTTCCAACATCTACACCCGCCGTGTACTGAGTGGTGAGTTTGTAGTGGTAAACAAACACCTGCTGAAAGACCTGGTAGAACTGGGCCTGTGGGACAATGACATGAAGACTAAAATTATTTCGCACAATGGCTCTATCCAGAACATTGCCGAAATACCCGCTAATATCAAAGAACTGTACAAAACAGTTTGGGAAATTAAGCAACGTAACCTGATAGACATGGCCGCCGATCGCGGTGCGTTCATCTGCCAGTCACAGTCACTGAACCTGTTTGTAGACACCCCTACAACCGGTAAACTGACCTCCATGCACTTCTACGCCTGGAAGAAAGGACTGAAAACAGGTATGTATTACCTGCGTACACAAGCAGCTGCCCAGGCGGTACAATTTACCGTGGAAAAACAAGGTGGTCAGCAAATTCAACCTGTGGTGGCAGCCGGCAGCGGTGGCAACCAGGAAGAAGAAATTATTGTGGGCGCAGTATGTACCATGGAAGAAGGTTGCGTTACCTGCAGCGCATAAGGGTTTATGTAAGTATAAATGCGAATCCCCACTGCGATAGCGGTGGGGATTTTTTTTGTGGTATCACAAGATGTGATACCACCGGTTTGCAGGAACACAACCAACCACCATACTCCATTGTTATTAAATGTAAAAACATACCCCTTATGAAAAACAAGTACTTATTCCTGCTACTCGCGACCATTATCAGCAGCTGTCAGCAAAACACCGGCAACCTCCAACAAAAGGTGGACTCCTTACAAAAAGCACTACAACAATATACCGACGAAGCAGCCCTCACCCAACAAAGACTACAACGATTCGACACCCTCGACTTCGACTTTTACAGCCACCAGCAATGGGATTCTTTAAGCATCAGCCATGCACAGGATATTGTAGTCACCTACCCCGATGGTAGCCAAACCAAAGGGCTCCCTGATCATATCAAACAACTGGAACCGCTCTTCACCTTTGCTCCCGACACCAAAATCAAAGAACATCCCGTTAGGTTTGGCTCCGGCAACTGGACCTGCGTCATAGGCGTAATGACTGGCACCTTTAGTAAGCCTATGTCTATGGGAGATGGGAAAACAATGGCGCCTACTGGTAAGTCATTCCGCTTGTCGATGTGTACCGTGGGGCATTGGGAACATGGTAAAATGAAGGAAGAAATGTTGTTTTGGGACAATGCATCGATGATGCAGCAGATTGGAGAGGGGAAATAACTGGTATAAAAATATCCTCTAAACAATAGCTCCATGCCATCTTTTTCCACATGAGATATCTCTTTCATCAACTGTAATAATTCCGGGAGACGGAGAGATAGCATGTAATACAAAATCCAAAACATTAAGTGTCATATTAATATCAGGGCCGGCTCATATGAGTCGGCCCTGATGTTGACAACTATTATATTAGTCCTTGATCTTATTCTCGATTCCACTCTTCCCCATTCAGCAATCACATTGGCGAATGGGCAGGTCCTACAACTTTATGAAACCCAATAGGGATTATGCTTCCCCTAGTCAATTTATAACCCGTTATTCGATCCAAAGGAAACATATTTGGAGGACCAAAGAACAAATTCAGGTGGTAAATACTATCAGGTATAGCGGTAGGGGTGATAGCTATCGGGATATCTACTATCCGTTGCCCCAAATCGTTATATAAATCGGTGATATTAATCTGGATGTCTTTTCCCTTCGCCAGTGGGCTGAGCAGGCCATTGAATTTCTTGAAATCACTATATAGCATTTCATCATCTTTCCCAATAGTCAGTAAATCCGGTCCAATCGTGTATCGAAAGCGAGCAAATTCGTTTTTCTCAATATTAGCGATAATAGCCCTGGTAGTACGTTGCATTCTTTCTTCTTCTGTTGCCTGACGACAACTAATAATAAATAGCATTAGTAAAAAAAAGGAGGTGGTATATCTCATCTTATTAGTTTAAATTCACGTTAAGGGTATTCTTATTGTCATTTTTCTTCAGTAGTTCCAACAAGGTTCTATAAAGATCATATGTTTTCTGAGTCGCCTCCTTAACATCTATTCCATTCTTATTCATAATTTTCATACCTGCCTCCATAATGCCAATTCCTCTTTGCAACGATCCACGGAAATCCCGGAGGTTGAGACCTGGTAGCGAACCATCATTGACAAAATTGGTAACGTCTGCTTTTTGTCTCGGTGACCCAAAAACATCGCTAGACAAAGAAGCAGCGGTATTAAAATTATTAATATTATCTTTTAGTGCTGCATTCGCTTTCCAAAGTGGTACGTTATCTCTAAAGGTTACAACCCAGGCGTGTCCTTCTTGCGGTGAAAAGGCAACGGATGAACCCTGGTCTGAAAATACTTTGTTCTTATCCAGGTCATTTCCCATTCTCCATCCCCCGGTATTTCCCGGCGGTTCAGGGTCCACTGAACCCCATGCCCAACCTGGTATCCCCGGCAAATTATTGTCGGGCCTCAGTATTGGGCCTGACGGAGAAGAAACCGATCCACTTGGTGTTACGCCAACACTTGCGGCAGAAAATAATGGTACACCTGCGGCATCTTTAAAAACTGAAGGTACTTTATCCGAAGCAATATCTACTCTTCCATGTTGAGTGGTAGCATTGGTGCCATAAATTGCCTGATAAGACACTGCCGCCTTAAACCATGCACTATTAGCCGGAGCCAATTCCAGGCCTTCGAGGTCTATTCCCATTGTCACTTTATTTTCTGCGTAAGCAAATGGCGTATTGCTGGCATACTTACTACTTAACGGATCAATCTGGATAAACCTGCCAATTTGTGGATCCATGCTTCTATATTTAAATTGATACCAGTTAAGATCTAATCTATCTTCCAACTCCTGGGAAGTAAATCTCTTTTTATTTTCCGGGTAGTTAGTTCCTTTAAGAGCATTCGAACTAATCCCCGCCATCGTGAGTCCAAATGGATAATAGTGCGTTTCCTCCAGCAGAGGACCTGCGTTCACGCCCAATATCACATTGTCGAAATACACAGGTTGAGCGCTTTCATTGCTGGTATATGCATACAGGAAGCCTGTTTTCTTAATCACCATTTTATCCTGGCCCAGAGTCTGCAGCTCATCTGGGGCTGCTTTTACCTGTTTTACTCCGCTGTTTTCCTCTACTAATTTAAATCCATCATCGAAGAGTACAAAATTGAGATAAGCTTTAGGACGGTTGGTGTTGGGTTGGTCAGGCTCTTTCTCTTTAAGACGGCGATAGTCATTATTATAAAAACTGCTGTTAAAGGGAGTCTGTTGGTCTGACAAAGTATTGCCGTGAGTGTTGTTATTTGACTGTGCATTTCCACCAAATGCCTGCACCAGGCCTGCTATCATATTTTCAGCAGTGGCCGTAGCTGATTTATTATCCTTAGGTCCGTCAGATTTGTAAAATGCCTTGGCGCTCAGCTGAACCGTATCACCTGCCATTACCCTAAGTACAATAGAAGGGCCTATTTTCTTACCAGTACCGGTCGCAGTTAGCTTAGCAACAGAAGCATTCTTGCCTGCACTTTCATCTGCCGGATATCCTACCGGTTTGTCTGTACGGGTATTATCAATATTGCTAAACAGGGCCGTTTCTTTAGGTGCTGCCGGCACCTCCATCGTAGCCGTATACGTGGTAAAATCACTCTGGTCTGTCAGGACTAAGCGTACATTCTCTAAGTGATCTTTTACAAAGTAATCGAACGGGTATTGAGCAGCCTGTCCTGTTTTAAATACAGGGCGTATTCTGCCTTCTTCGTGCGCCAAGAACTGCAAAGTATCATTCTGATAAACAAACCCTCCAATATAATCGGTGGTCACCACTTTATCAGCACTACCCGTCTGATCCGTTATTATCTTTCTCCAATTTACACCGGCAGCATCATACAGGAATTTGATCCTCCCTTTGCCAGTTATTACAATACTATCAGGCTGGTTAAGATGATTATAAGTAATAGTAGTAATATTCTTGTTAAGATCTTTAATCATATTGCCATTGGCATCATAGTCGTAGTCGTCTCCGGTGTTGGTACCGTTGATGAAATCGCCCAACTTTACACTGGTTGTATTAGCAACATCCCCCACAGCAGCTAGCTTATTACTGGCAGACTGGTAAGAGTAAGTAAGAACATCTATCATTGTTTTGGTGGTACCTATCATTCCCATTTGGTTCATCGTCATGATATTACCATTGGCATCATAATTCAGATTGCTGACAGAAAAGTCTTTCTGATCAATCGTCCAGTTGCTACTACCGCTGTTTTGCTGTGTAAATGGGGCTGACACCAGGCGATTGACTTTATCATAGTTATAACCATATGCACGTGCAATTCCATCACTCTTGCTCTTCCAGGTTGTTCCTGCCACATTTCCATTATATTGCGGTATTGTGAATCCAGCATCATAAGCCAGTGTTTGCCCAAACCAATTAGCAGTGCTATTAACAGTACTTGCATATGTTTTATTAATACCTGTAAGCCAACCACGAATATTATAATCATAGGTGAGTGTTTCCAGCTGGGTACTACCAGCAACGCCCAAACGTTTTGTTTTCAGCTGGCCCAACTCATCATAAGTATTGACGGCTATCGTTTTGTCCTGAGAGGCGTTGGCATCATTGAGCCGTTTCTTAATACTGGTGATCCTTCCGGCAGGGTCATAACGCAGCATTGTTAATACTGTTGTTTGCGGCGACAGATCGCTATGAAGGTTTTTATGCCGCAGATAGGAACTAAGCATTTTCCCATTAAAATCGTATAAACTTGTTGTGATGTCAGTACCGCCATTGATATTATCTGCCAGCACCTGGACCAACCTTCCTTTATCGTTGTAACAATTGGTAGTGGTGAGCCACTGTTGTGTTCCCAGCACTCTTACCTTTGTACCTGTCACCAACCCTGTTACCTGATTACTTCTAACCGCCGGCAGTGGTTCTGCATTGGGGCTACCATCTGCCTGTGGCTTTGTAATATCGCTACTGGCATAATTTTGTGCGCCGGAAAAAGAATAGTCGTCATAGTAAGTATATGTCAACGGCGTAAGGGAATCTGCCGGAATATTAGCCAGGGTTGTATTTGCTACAATAGTACCATTACCACTGGTTGCTGTCGGGTTAATTACCATCTCTGTTGCGGCACCGGTACTTGTTTCAAAACCATCTACGAGGACAATACTGTTGATTGCCTGGTATAGAGGTTTTTGATCAAAATTATCCAGGATTAGATCAACCGGCGCTGGGAAATTATAAATAATGTTCTGGCTGCTGCTACCACTAACTCCATTCAACGCAATTTGTAGAGATTCCCGGGTGGCGGTAGCGTTTTTATATAAAGCCGTCATTATCTGCCTGTTCTGTCCATCATAAAAAGTTGCCAGCCAGGTTTTTCTCTTCATATTACCATCTCGGCTAAATACCAGTCTATCCCGAACATCATATACCATTTCAGTGGAATCGGCCCCTGCTACTTTTTTTATTATCATGCGATTTCGGTCATCATATCGGTAGATAAAGCACAACTCTGCTGCTATAGCAATGCTGATTGTCCAATTAGTACCTATGATGGATTGCACTGCTTTTGGTGGGATAACAAAACAAAGGTTGCCAAAATCGTCATACACATAGTACGTACATAACCATCCCATATGCGCGGTACCTAGCGTCCCCGCTGACGCGAACTGGGCTTTTTTTAATATTATCACTCCATTTTTATCCTTGAATTCCACCACCTGGTTACCCGCTTCATCAATCAAAACATTCTTATATAACTGCCCCTCCGCATAGATGCGGTTGGGGGTACTGGTAGGAATCACATTTGAAAGATCCCATATCCGTACGGAATCTGCCGCTGTATTTATCAGTGACTGATTCTCCAATGGCCGGTTTCCACCTTTTTCTACACCTGCAGGATCATTTTTTGCCCAGTTGTTCCCAGGTGCATAAGTTTTTAATACCCGGTTCAAGGGCGATGCTTCGAAGTCAAGGCGATTATAGTATATACTTTCTCCTGCTGCGCCAGGCACCTGTGTCTGATAGAAAGTTTTCTGCGCGTTAAATGGGTCTGTTTTAAACTTGCCGTCCGTAGTATTTTGTGAAGCGTACGGTAAGTATTTTACCTGTTCTCTCCCATATTGGTCAAACACTATTGGTGTGACCATATCATTTCCGCTATAACTGATGCCCTTGACAACCGTTTGTATCAGCCGGCCTAATCCATCAAAATATTGAGTAGTTTGCCGCACCTGATCGGCAGTACGTGCAGCAGCGCCGACATACGCCGTATCAGTAGTAGCTACAGCCGGTTCCCAAGTACGAATATAGTTAATCGTCGTATTGGTATAAGGCGCAGGAATAGCCACCGGTGTGGCTGACGGTGGTGTTGTAGTTCCACCAGGTGTCTGCGCCATTACGACATTGCATTTAGTGAATAAGTATATTGCCCCGAACACCCGACTAACATAAAACAGGACATTATTCATAATTTTTGATTTAATAAGTTAACAACACTATTGATTAGGGGAGCTTTTGTATTTATAATCGTACTGCTTCAATATCTTACCATCATTGTCTTTAACCACCTTCAATCTTCCGAAAGAATCATACTCATAATAATTTGTTTTTCCAGAGGGGTCTGTTTCGGAAGTCACACCAACCAGAACTTTATAGGTATATGTACTGATACGGGCAGCAGGTAATGCAGTGCGCAGTTTATTTAACTCATCTCTCAATTGCTGATCACTCTGTGGATCATTAAGGATAACGGAATTAATATAACTTTTCACGGTAGCAATGTCACTGCCAATTATCCTGGCAACGGGGTACTGGTTTTTATATCCGTACAAATAACATTCATTAACATTATTGGCTTGTTTCATCTGCAGGATATTGCCTGAAGAGTCATACTGATCAAATTCCAGCCTATTTTCCAATGGATTCGACCGTATTGATAATTGCATATTAACTGGCTTAAAAACGCCTTCCGGCCATGCTTTCATGTTGGTTCGTTCTGTTTTAACCAATCTGGGGGAAGCTGTCAACGGCTTTACATATGCCTTTGACTCTATCACCGGGCTTAAAATATTCCGGGATTTCATGGTACTATAAGGAGCCGTGGTTGCAAAATCATCTACATAGGCCATCGTTGTATAAACAGTATCTCCATTACTCAGGTATTTTGTTATTCCAGTAGGATAATAATTGTTAGGATTATCATGATCGTAAATAGTAGTAGTAGTTAACACATTACTGCCAACATACTTGTTATTTATCTCTGATCGCAGATAGCTAACCCCCGTAATAATAGTTTGATCATTAACACTCGAGCCAAATAAGAGCGACGATTTGGAAGGTACAGCATTTTGCGTGGCCATATCATTTCTTGCCGCATAAACCCCCAAAGGAGAATTGAAATATCCTGAATAAGATGCCACCTGGAATACATACAATCCCGAAAGTGTTTTTTGATCGATATAGGCATAATTATAGGAGATGTCTTCGGCCAACTGGTAACCATTATTTCCTGCATTTATAAAAGCCTCCTTTTTTCTCAATAATCCATTAGCCCAGTTTCTATAATCTCTGCAATAATAGCTGGGAACATACTGCCCCTTTGCGCCTCCACCAATACGGGTGGGGGAAAAATTGCTGGTATTATCATAAGAATAGGTATACACATTTTTCCCGCTATTGCCAGTGGCATCACCCAGATACTCTGTTATATTCGTGTATCGGACATTGTTGCTGCCCAACAATCCGCTCCATCCATTTGAAAGCACCCTGTTTCTGTAAACATAATATAATGTTGTAAATCCATCACTGGCAATACAACCAGGTGCCACTACAAAGGTGCAGGTACTAAAATTCGTCTCATTATCCATATTATGTTCCAGGTAGCCTGGTTTGTATTCGTAGCTTTTCGAAGTAGTACCACCGAAGTTATCTTTAGACAAAATCTGTTTGATCCGCAAACCTCCTCCTAAGCCAGTACCTGCCCCCCCTCCTATGTCATACTGATTGGCTTCGTAAGTAAATTCGGTAGTACCCCCTGTTGGATAAGTGATCTTTTCAAGAATATATCTTTTCATATAACCTTCATTAGGAGAAAAATCTACATCTCCTACTGTGATGGTTTGTCGTGATGGCGGATAGTTACCTGTAGCACTTTGTATGATATCAATATTCCTCCGTACACAAACAGCCGTATTATCAGATTCCCCCCGGCAAAAACCCCATTGATCAATCAGGCAGCGATTATCTGCTACTGGGTGACTTTCATTGTAACTGAAATTATATTTCTCGTTAAAATCTGCAGATACGCCTGCAATTGTCACTGATTTTAGCCGATATAAGGCAGTACTCCCCGGAAAATTATCCCGGTCAAATACAATAGAGCGTATTATTTCATTTTTGCCATTTCGGATAACAATACTTTCAATATAATTCTTCGTTGTATTCAAATTAAATTGGACGGTCCCTTCTTTTAAAGAGATACTTTTGATAATCTTCGTTTGATAGCTAATACCATATCCCTGTATATCACAGTAACCGGAATACATATTCCCACCTCCGTTACACATGCTGCCAACGGGAACTCCATTATCTCCCGGCAAATCATTACTTCTTATCTGAACCGTTCCCTGAACATTTACAAATTGAAAAGCGGGTATATCATCATAAGCGAAAGAAATCGTGTTAGCGCCGGAAACATCAGAAATTTGTTCCAGGTACCATCCGGTGGGTGCCTGATCGGCATCAGTGATAGCCTTCTCTATATTGGAATAGCCAAACTTATACCGCTTCCCGTCATCATCTGTGATATCGATACCTGTTATCTTGCGGTAATACATAGGATCTGTTGGAGATCCCGTCTGGACCTGAATATCATATGGTACAAAAGGATAGGTATATGCCTTGAACTGACCAGTGCCATCATCTTGTATCGAAAAATTACCATGTTTATTTCCTACAGAATAACTAAACTTATCATATTGAGCATCTTTCTTCCTGTTAGAAAGAATATCATTAAGATAAAGTATATCGTCATAATTATCCTGATCGATCTGGTCGGCAGTTTTCATTGGATTAGGCTTGGGATATAATTCATCTGCACGACCCTCTATACTACGGGAAACAAGTCCACCTACATCAAGGGTCCAACCCGCGCCAATATTAGTTTGATTCAATTCCCGGGGCTTTATACCCACGGCATAATACCTCAATACAATCGGTACTTCTATATCACCCGACTTTACGGTATACAAAGGAATAGAGATATCAGGGATCCCGGTATTATAGGCAACCGGTACCTCTCCATAGATCTGAAATGCACGGCTTTGCGGTGAAGGCGGAACAATCGTTGGTAGTTGCCCCGCAACTTGTGCAGTAGCAGCAGTGGTTAACAACAGCAAAATAATGCTTAGGGTATATTTCATAAGTAGTGGTTTTCTTAGTCTAATGTGTACAGTAATGTTACCATAAGGTATTTACAGAAATCACAGATATAGGTGCATCAAGAGAAGCAATCAGCGATATTTAGATCCTCTCCGCGGTACAACTAATTTAAAAAAATTTAAATGGCCACGTTATAGATTCAACAAAAAATTATTCACTTGTTTTGACTAATGAGGGCAGCTGTTCGTGGTCTTATCAACGTTATACTCCCTGACAAATTGAAGTAGATCATAGCAAAGGAATTTAGAATTAAACAAACATGATATCAATCATAAAACACCTCTACCAAGGCATATTTCATGACGGGTTATAATATAAGATTGACCTAAAATAATGAATTTTGGATAAAATACCGCATATTAATAATAATTAATTTACGGTAACGGGCACCTTCCGGCTAATGCAAAAGATGCCCTATGTCAGACAATAAAAATCTCTGCCTCTATGCTCTTTCCTGGAAATAACCTAATAGAAAATCACCGCGCGTCCTCAGGCATATCCTCTCCTCTAAACCCCCACTCCTCCAGCAAACTATTGTACTGTGCATCCGGCAATCCCTGCCGCTGATAATGCCCCGCCACTGTTTTCTGACGCATGGCTTCATAAATACTCACAGCACACGCAACGGAAATATTTAACGAACGGATAATACCCATTTGAGGAATAATGAAATTGCCATCGGCCAGCGCACGGACTTCCTCGCTGACCCCATTTTGTTCATTCCCAAAAACCAGGGCTATAGAGCCGGTAAAATCGATGTCATAAAGACTCTTTGCATCGGCAGCCAGATGGGTGGTTAATATTTTATCGTATTGACGGCGTAATGCAGCAAAGCACTCGGCCGCATTATCAAAATCATGGATGGTGAGCCACTGCTTGGCGCTGCTGCTGCTCCGATGTCCCCAGTTCTTCCTGCGGGGCTCCCGGGAAGTGATAATATAAACGTCCTGTATGCCCACGGCATCGCAGGTACGCATCACGGCAGACACATTATGAGGATCCTGTACATCCTCCAACACGACTGTTAAATTTGCCTGTCGCCTGTTTAAAACCGACAGTATCCTTTCCCTTCTTTCTGGTGTCATATGCTGCTATTATGGCACAAAAGTACAAAATAGCCCAGAGATGCTATTTACACCCCTATTTCTTGCTTTCCACATTATGCTTATCTTCACCTCCAAAACAAAAATTAACCTATGCTCAAGAAGATCCTGAAAATTGTGGGCATCACAGTACTGGTCTTGATAGTGGCCGCTTTCGCCATTCCCTATTTCTTCAAAGACAAAATTATCGCCATTGTAAAAACAGAGCTGAATAACCGGCTCATTGCCAAGGTGGATTTTAAAGACGTGGATATCAGCTTATTCCGTCATTTTCCCCGTTTGTCGGTAGGACTCGAAAACCTCCAGGTAGTAGGTACCGGAGAGTTTTCTTCAGATACCCTGCTGGCCGCCAAACAAATCGATGTGGCGCTCAACCTGATGAGTGTTATCAATGGCGGTAAGATGGATATCTATAATATCGCCCTCTCACAACCACGCATACACGCCATTGTGAATAAAGATGGCGCCGCCAACTGGAATATCATGAAACCCGATACGGCGGCTGCGCATCCGGCAGATACTACCCAAAGCAAATTTGCCCTCAGCCTGCAACAGTATAAAATCGAAGATGCCTGGATCAGCTATGAAGACCGCCAGGGTAATATGGCCTTACTGGTTACCGGCCTTACCCACCAGGGTCAGGGCGACTTTACCCAGGACCAATTCCTCCTGCAAACCAGTACGGTAGCCGATGGCATTACCTTCCGCTATGGCCTCATCCCCTATTTATCGCAGGTAAAAACAAAGCTGGATGCAGGCATCCAGATCGATAACAAAACCAGTACCTATACCCTGAAAGATGGTAAAGCTTCGCTCAACAACCTGGAACTGACCCTGCAAGGCCTTTTCAGGCTGGTAAATGACTCTACCTACGGTATGGATATGGGCTTTAAAGCGCCTTCGACTAACTTTAAAGACCTCCTGTCGCTGGTGCCTGCAGTATATAAAACGGATTTCGATAAGATAAAAACCAGCGGTACCGCCGCTTTTGCCGGTTTCGTAAAGGGTAACTATTCCCCTACGCAAATGCCGTCATTTGGACTGGACCTGAACGTAAAAGATGGCTTCTTCCAATATCCCGATCTGCCTAAGCCAGTGAAGAATATACAGATAGCCATGAAAATCAGCAACCCGGATGGCGTACCCGATCACACCGTAGTAGATATGCCTACCGGCCACCTGGAAATGGATAATACGCCACTGGACCTGCGCATGCTGGTTAAAACACCGGTATCCGACCTGTACGTAGATGCTGCGGCCAAAGGCAAACTGGATCTTTCCAAAATCAGCCAGTTCGTGAAACTGGAGGCAGGAACCAACTTAACCGGCCTGCTGGATGCCGATATCAGCGCCAAAGGCAATATGAGCGCCATCGAAAAGCAACAGTACGACCGCTTCTATGCCGCCGGCACCCTGCAATTGAGCAATATGCTCTATAAAAGCAAAGATTATCCCGATGGCGTAAAAGTGAATAACCTCTTCCTCCAGTTCAACCCGAAAAATGTAACAGTAAAAGAACTGAACGGACAATACCTGGGTACTAATTTCGAAGCTAATGGTGCAGTCAATAACCTGCTCGCCTATACGCTGAAAAACGCTCCCCTGGATGGACAGCTGAATTTCAAAGCCGATGAAATCAACCTGGATAAATGGATGGGAACCACTAGCTCCACGCCTGCCGCCAGCAAGGAAACCGCTAAAAAAGACAGTGCTGCTGCTATGCCTTTTGCCGTGCCGGCCAACCTGAACATCGGCCTGCAAACGACCGTTAATAAAATCCACTACGATAAAGCCGATCTCACTAACGTATCCGGTAACCTGCTGGTAAAAGATGAAACGGTAACCATGCAGCAGCTCAAAGCCAATGCCCTGCAGGGTACGATGGAAATTAATGGCAGCTACAGCACCAAAGCCAGCAAAACCAACCCGGACATTAACCTGGCGTACAATGTACAGAACCTCGACGTACAACAAACGTTCAATACCTTCAATACCGTACAAAAGTTAATGCCTATCGGTAAATTCCTCTCCGGTAAAATTACCTCCCAGCTCACTATGCATGGTAAACTGGGCAAGGATATGTCGCCCGATCTGAATACTCTTACCGGAGATGGTAACCTGCTGCTGATCCAGGGATTCCTGAAACAGTTTGCCCCGGTAGACCAGCTGGCCAACACCCTGAATGTGGCCCAGCTGAAAGACCTGTCACTCCGTGATATCAAAAACTATTTCGCTTTTGAAAACGGTCGTGTGAAAGTGAATCCATTTAAGGTAGTAGTCAACGGCGTGCGTATGGATATTGCCGGTTCACATGGATTTGACCAGTCGCTCGACTATACCCTGCAACTGGCCCTCCCACGCAGCCTGATGGGCGCTGCTGGTAATAACCTGATCAACAACCTGGCATCGCAGGCGCAAAGCAAGGGTATTCCTGTCAATATCGGCGACAGCGTTCACCTGCAGGTGCTAATGGGTGGTAATATCTTAAAGCCCAGCGTAAAAACCGACTTGCGCGAATCGGCCAACAGCTTGAAAAACCAGGCAGCTGAGCTGGTAAAAAATAAAATAGATACGGTGAAAAACACGGTAAAAGACAGCCTGAACCAGATTAAAAATACCGCTGTCAATACCCTGAAAGACGAGTTAAAAAATCAACTCAGCGGTAAAAAAGATTCTGCACATAACGGCAAACCACTGGAAAATGTGGGTAAACAAGCCGGCGAATCAGTGAAGAATACCTTAAACAACCTGTTTAAGAAGAAAAACAATACCGCCGATACAACCAAACACTAAAGATATAAGTTCCGCCCCACCTGTGGTGGGGCGGAACTTATATTCACATTTTTTCCGTAACTTATGGTAACCAAAACCCCGGACCATGTTGTTACCTTTCCTCCATTCCACCTGGTGTAACGCTGCCATCTTTGCGGGTGCAATATTCTTTCTCATGGGCTTCTTTATTCACCGTTACCCACCCAAAAGCACCAAATCATGGTACGGCTACCGCAGTTTCCTATCTACCAAAACACCTGAAATGTGGCGCGCTGCCAACGAATACGCGGCCTATATTTCCCGTCGTATAGGCGTGATATTGATATTGACAGGCATTGCCTGTGCCCTGCTGTTCGACCGGCAATCCGACTGGTTCCTGTACATCACCATCGGCGCTGTAGTAGCTGGCGCCATGTATATGGTGGGCGATACAGAATGGGAGCTCACCCGCCACTTCGATAAAGATGGCAACCGCATACTTCCAGAATAAAAACAAAGAAGGCGCTGCTTTCGCAACGCCCCCTTGTAATTATAAACCCTAATACTATTAAATTTTTCCCTGTACATCATGCTCCGGTACAGATTGGTAGCTTTCCTTCATCTTTTGTAATTTCTCTTTACCATATGCCAGTCGCGTAATCACTACAAACAGCACCGGTACGATGAAAATAGCCAGGAAGGTGGCAGTAAACATACCCCCCAACACCGTCCATCCCATGGTTTTACGGGCTTCCGCACCCGCACCGGAAGAAAATACCAGTGGCAGGATACCCAACAGGAATGCCATAGACGTCATGATAATAGGACGTAAACGCAGTTTGGCTGCTTCTACAGCCGCGGTTATCAGATCCATGCCCCTGTCTACACGCTCTTTCGCAAACTCCACGATCAGGATCGCATTCTTGGCCGACAAACCGATCAAGGTAATCAAACCAATCTGCGCGTATACGTTGTTACTCAGCTTAGGCAGGAAGGTAAGCACCGTAATGGCCCCAAAGGCGCCAATAGGCACGGCCAGCAGTACCGAGAAGGGTACCGACCAGCTTTCGTACAAAGCGGCCAGGAACAGGAATACAAAGATGATTGACAAGGCAAAGATGTAAACGGTTTTGGAACCCGACAACAACTCCTCACGGCTCAAACCGGAGAACTCATATCCATATCCATCCGGTAATGTCTGCGCCGCCACTTCCTTCAATGCACTGATCGCATCTCCGGAACTATATCCCGGCGCAGGGTTACCGTTGATTTCCGCAGAACGGAACAGGTTATAGTGCGAAATCACCGGGGCACTTTCTATCACTTTATAAGTGGTCAATGCACTCAAAGGCACCATAGAACCCGCCGCATTGCGCACAAATAACTGGTTCAGGTTTTTAATATCCCCCCGGTAAGTAGAATCCGCCTGTGCTACCACACGGAAGTTACGCCCATAAATAGTAAAGTCGTTGATATAGGCACTACCCATATACGTTTGCAGGGCAGATGCAATATCCGATATCTTCACGCCCATTTTCTTGGCCTTTTCACGGTCAATATCGAGCTGGTAGCCGGGTGTACGGGCCGTAAAGAAGGAAAATGCCTTGGCTATTTCAGGGCGACTGTTTGCCGCCGCCAGGAACTTCTGCAGCACTCCTTCAAACGCTTTTACCTCACCGCTTCCCCGCTGTTCGAGTACAAACGAGAAACCAGCGGTAGAACCCAACCCTGGTATAGCCGGTGGCGGAATCACCACCACATTGGCTTCCTTATATTTCGACAATTTCTTCTGCAACGCAGCTACCAGGCCAAACACCTGCAGGGAATCCGGCTTACGCTGATCCCATGGCTTCAGCTGGCAGAAGATGGTAGCACTGTTGGATTTGGTAGCAAAGTTTACTACGTTCAAACCTCCCAGCGCCGCATAGTGCGCAATACCTTCTGTATGATCCAGGTCTTTCATCATCTGCTGCATCACCGCCAGGGTACGTTCTGTAGAAGAAGATTCAGGAAGGTCGAATGTGATATAAATACGTCCGTCATCTTCTGTAGGAATAAACCCGGTAGGCTTGCTCTTAAACAACATCATGGTACCTACAAATATGCAGATGAGGATCACCACTACAAACCGGAAATAACGGATACTCTTTTTAACCCCCATGGAATAACGGGAAGTAGTGTGCCCGAACCAGCGGTTGAACTTGTAGAAGAATTTATTCAGCCCTTTGGAATCCTTATCCAGGTGCATAGGTCTCAGCAACAGGATACACAATGCCGGTGTTAATGACAACGCCACAAATGCGGAGATCATTACAGAGATGGCAATGGTGATAGCAAACTGCTGGTATAAGCGCCCTACGATACCTGGTATAAATCCTACGGGAACGAATACTGCCGCCAGGATCAAGGCAATGGCGATTACGGGGCCTGAAATTTCTTTCATGGCCTGCGCGGTAGCATCCCGTGGCGTCATTTTCTCATGATCAATATTATGCTGTACCGCTTCCACCACCACAATGGCGTCATCCACCACAATACCGATAGCCAGCACGAAACCGAACAGCGTTAAGGTATTGATCGTAAATCCAAGTGGTATGAAAAAGATGAAGGTGGCAATAATGGATACCGGGATGGCCAATACCGGTATCAGTGTTGCGCGCCAGCTTTGCAGGAACAGGAATACCACGATCACCACCAGTATCAGTGCTTCTACCAGGGTATGCAATACCTCTTCGATAGACACTTTTACGACAGACACAGATTCAAATGGCACTACGTATTCCACGTCAGAGGGGAATTGCTTTTTCAGTTCCTCCATGGCGGCAGTCACGTTCTTTGCCGTTTCAATGGCGTTGCTGCCAGGGGCCTGGTAAACGAGCAGGTAGGCTGCACGTTTTCCATCCACGAAGTTATTACCGGCATAGTTAAATTTACCCAGCTGCACGCGGGCTACATCTTTCAGGTATACCAGCGTTCCATCGGCGGGACGGGTTTTCACGACCACGTTACCAAATTCTTCCGGTGTGGATAAACGCCCTTTGGTGAAGATGTTGTATTCAAAGGTTTGACCGGTTTGCTGCGGCGGCGCTCCCACGGAACCTGCGGTGATCTGCGCATTCTGCTCTGCGAGGGCTGCACGGATATCATCGGCAGTAACGCCCATTTCCGCCAGCTTATCAGGCTTCAGCCATATACGCATACTGAAATCATCTGCACGGGTAAAGATATCCCCTACTCCTTTTGCTCTCAGCAACGCATCTTTTACATATACGTTGGTGTAGTTGTCGAGGAAGGTAATATCATGTGTGCCTTTGGGAGAATACAGGGCTACGAGCATCAGGATGCTCGGGTTACGCTTCCTAACGGTTAAGCCTAAACGCTGCACTTCCTGTGGCAGGGTGGGCTGTGCAATTCCTACACGGTTTTGTACGTCCAGTGCGGCAATGTTGATATCGGTACCTACTTCAAAGTTAACCGTCATACTCATTTGTCCGCTACTGGTATTGTTGGTATTGATGTACGTCATACCCGGCGTACCATTCACCTGCACTTCTACCGGCGTTGCCACGGTTTGTTCTACCGTTTGTGCATCTGCACCGGTGTAGGTACCCGTTACCTGTACAGTGGGGGGTGAAATTTCCGGGTACTGGCCAATGGCCAGGTTCATCATCGCCAATATCCCCACCAATACCAGCACGATAGAAATCACTATCGCTGTTACGGGTCGTTTTATAAAAGTATCTGCAATCATGATCTTCGCTGTTGATTCTACTGATAAACTATTTCTTCGCTGCAGCGTCTTGTGGTGCTGCAGGTATTCCTATCTGTATCTTGCCGCCATCGCGCAAACGCTGGAAGCCTTCTACTATCACTTTCTCACCGGACTGTATACCGTCCATGATTACTATTTTATCGCCGATCCTGGGGCCCAGGTGTACTTTCTTTTGCGTAGCCGTGCTGTCGCCAGCCACAAATACGAAATATTCACCCATCTGCTCTGTGATCGCTTTGTATGGGATCAAGAGCCGGTGGCCCGACTGATCATTGAGTACGCGGAGTACGCAGCTCATACCATCTTTCAGCTGATCATCGGGGTTATTGAATTCAATACGTATGCGGATAGTACCAGTTTGGTTATCCACCCCGCGGTCAATAGCCAGTATCTTACCACCATGCGTATATCCGGTACCGTTAGACAGCTGTAAGCGGAAAGTAGAATCGCTGGTAGCGGCATTTCCCTGCAGCGCTGCAAAGCGGGCAATATCATTTTCGTTCACCACAAAATCTACTGCAATGGGATTTTCACTGGAGATGGAGTTCAACAGGGTACTGCCAGGGCTCACCTGGGCGCCCAGTTTCACCTGGGAAATACCAATGCGTCCGGTAAACGGCGCTTTGATGAGTGAGTAATCAAGATCTGTACGCACCGCAGCGAGATTCGCTTCTGTGGCTGCCAGCTGGCTACGGGAAGTTTCCAGGGTAGCTTTGGCATTATCCACAATCTGGCGGGCTACTGCGTCCTGGTCGGCCAGGCGCTGGTAACGGTCATCATCTTTCTTTGCCCTCTCAAAGCTCGCACGGGCACTGGCTACATTAGCCTGTGCCTGCAGATAGGCGGCCTCATATTTACGGCGGTCTATCTCATACAAGACCTTCCCCTTCTGCACAATTTCTCCTTCTTTAAAAAAGATACCCGTAATAAAACCTGATACCTGGGAACGCAGTTCTACCTGGTTCAACGCTACCACGGTGGCGGGATATTTATCATAATAAACGGCCGGCGCCTCTGTAGCGGCGATAACGTTTACCGGTGTAGGGGGAATAACAGGTGCGCCTTTCTGACCAGGGCCTTTACAAGCCGCAAAGCCCAGCATAGTGGCAGCACTGATTAAGACGATGTTGTTCATTTTTTTCATATCCGTTCCGGTTACCATTTTAATAATTAGCTGTTAAGGTTCCTAATGCTTTTTGCAGATCTATCCGGCTGGACAGCACCTGGTACATAGAATTATAAAAATTGAGCTGTGCTGTACGCAGATCCGTTTCCGAAATCAGCACATCGAGATAGGTTTTGATCCCTTCTTTATATTGCAACTGCAACATGTCATATACATCTTTTGCCATCTGCACATTTTCTTTCAACGTCAGGTAGTCGTTATAGTTACTCCTGTAAGTAGCCATAGCCTGTGCATATTGCGAGTTGATCTGGCTTCTTAATGCCGCAAAGTCCCATTGGGTACGCTGCAACTGCATTTCCGCCATGCGGATATTATGTACCCGTTTTCCTCCCTGGAAAATAGGCAACGATAGTTTCAATCCCAGCAACGAGTTAGGATAATCGTTACTGTATAGTTTTCCGAAATCGGCGCTCTGGTAGGCAAATGCATAGTTCACAAAGGCCGATACGGTAGGCAGGTAACTCCATTTATTGTATTTCACGTTGGCCTGTTGCAGACTTTGTTGGGTTTCGAGCAACTGGTATTCAATACGGTTCTTATAATCGGCCACCAACAGGGTATCTTCCCCTGTTACCTGTGCCGCCAGCGAGGAGGAATCCTGTACCAGCGGAACATCACCACTGCTGGCAGGATATCCCATTAATTGCTTCAGGTAGGCCTGCTTGGCGACGAGCAGTTCCCTGGCCGACTTTTGCTGGGCTTTCGCATTGTTCAGCGAAATAGTGGCCCGCTTGGCATCTATTTTATCTACCACCCCACTGGCATATTGGTTATTCGCATCTTTCAGACTACGTTCCAGCCGGGTGATATCTTCATTAAGTACTTTAATCTGCTCTGCTGTCAGCAATACATCATAGTATGCTTTGCTCACATCGGCTACCAGGTCTATCTGGTTGCGCATGGTGGTTTGCCGGCTTTGTTTCCGTACTTCCTTTGCCGTGTTGGTGGCCAGTAACAGGTCGCGGGTAAAAATATTCTGATTCAACCCAAACTGCGCCGTCGAAGTATTGGCCACACCCACTTTCGTAGGATTGCCACCGAAAATGGAAGTGGGCAATTCCATGTAATGCTGGATATTATAATCCAGGTTGATCTGGGGATACCAATCGGCCAGCTTACTTTTCACCGTTCTATCGGTAATGGCTTCATCCAGCAGCGACTGACGTATGACCGGCTGGTGTGCAATCGCATACCGGATACATTCCTGTAGCGTGGCGCTGGTTAAAAGGGAATCGGCAGGTTGCTGTGCAAATACCCGTGGGGAGATAAACACCCCACACGTTACAGCTAACAAATAAAATGCTCTTTTCATAAAAGGCTTTTGACATTCAGTTCATCATTGTACCAATCGAAAGGGAATAATACCCGCATAAAAACGAGTCAGATTTTTATGACATTGTAGCATTGTTCCCCTGGTTGTTGCAGAGACTTTTCCGTCCATGTAACATTAATATTAGTCGCAAAAACATGTCTATGCTGTAGTTATTACAGCCAACAGGCAGGTTGATATGAGAGTTGCTTATTCGATACTATCTGAAACTAGGCAGCACGGTTTTCAGGTGTGGTTCCAGGTATCTGAATCAACGTTTAACAGTGAAGTAGGTATACAACAATTATGGTTGCTTAGGTAAAAGTAAATTCGGGCGCTAAGATAACCTTATGCAAACAAAAATCCACCCCTGAGGGTGGATTTTAACAATTCGGTGAGAATCAGCTCCGGTTATCCTTTATTCCGACCGCTGAAAATATGTTTCTCTGCATGATAGGACGATCTTACTAACGGTCCTGACTCTACGTAGTCGAGGCCCATGTTGTAGCCAATCTCTCTCAGTTCCGCAAATTCATCGGGATGTACGAAACGTACTACCGGCAGGTGTTTAGGGGTAGGCTGCAGGTATTGCCCCAGCGTTACCACATCACAACCATTGTCGTACAGGTCTTGCATAGCCTGTACTACTTCTTCCTTGGTTTCTCCCAATCCCAGCATAATACCGCTCTTAGTACGCATACCACCTTCTTTCAAACGGCGGATTACTTCCAGGCTACGGTGATATTTTGCCTGTATTCTTACCTGTTTGGTTAAACGTTCTACTGTTTCCAGGTTATGAGACACGATTTCAGGTGCTGCATCGATGATACGCTGGAGATTTTCCCACTGACCACGAAAATCCGGGATCAGGGTTTCCATGGTGGTTTGTGGGTTGAGAGTTCTTACCGCATTGATGGTGTTAGCCCAGATGATAGAACCTCCATCTTTCAGTTCGTCCCTGTCTACCGAGGTGATAACGGCATGTTTTACCTTCATCAGGTAAATAGCTTCTGCCACCCGTTGAGGCTCGTCAAAATCTGCCGGTTCGGGCCGGCCAGTGGCTACGGCACAGAAACCGCAGCTACGGGTACAGATATTTCCGAGGATCATGAAAGTAGCGGTACCGGCGCCCCAGCACTCGCCCATATTAGGGCAGTTGCCGCTTTCACAGATGGTATGTAGTTTATGGGTATCAACCAGGTTTCTTACCTGTTTGTAAGTTTCGCCTATCGGTAATTTAACGCGCAGCCAGTCAGGCTTCTTTACTCTTGTGGTAGCCGGTTCGGCGGCTATTACGGGTAGTTCTTGCATCGCTTATTCCTTTCTTTAGAAAAGCAAAGTTAATACTTATCTCTTATTCCAGCGTTTTCCGAATTGAATGCCCACATATGCATTAAAAAAGAACTGTTTATTGTAGTCAGTGCCATTCACCGGCACCATAATAGGTATCTTTTTGGTATACATTTCAGCGTTTACCCCAATTTCCAGGGCACTTACCACTTCATTAAAGTGGGCCCAGTCGAACCGGAGGCCCAATTTGGCATGAGCGCCCGGCACCACGCTCAGATTGCCCCACCCTTTGCCAAAACCAGCGGCCCCATTGATCTTATCTTTATTCAGGAAAAGATTGGCATTCTCGGGGCTATACTTTAAGTCGATATTATCCCCGGCAGGATCCTGTACATTCACATAGTAAGGTTTTAACAACCCCAGGGATAATCCACCATAGTAGATCGCATCCACTTCCACGCCATTTTTATTGGCTTTGCCACCAATCAGGTAGCGTTGGCCTATACCCAGCTTCACCGGGTAAAAATTGTTTTGTTTACCAAATATATAAGGCCGCTGTGTAAAGGAATAGCCTCCACTTTGCTTGTATTCCTTGTTGTTTTTCTTTTCGGAAAACTCAAGCTGGAAATAAGTTACTTTTTTCCGGCTTTTACGATATCCTTTTTCCACGAAACCGGACCAACCATCTGTATTTAAACGGGCACCAGCTGAAAAATCGCGCTGAAACACATTTTCCCCTTCTTCCTGCTCGCGGAAAATGGCAATCTTCTTCAGCTTACGCTGTTCCTTCTCTTTCTCCTTCTGGGCTTTGGAAGCAGGAGCAGGAGTCGTGGTTTGAGCAAATAAACCGCCGGATAGTGTCGCTAAAAACAGGATCAAGTATATTTTTTTCACAGTGGGCTATTATTATATATAAATTAACGCTTTATCAAAGGTATTGTTATGTATATATTACAAACGTAGCTAATTTTTTTTGAGTTTAACAGCGCCGTCGCCTACCATATTACACTTATACTAAAAATACATTTAATTTTACTGTCTGATCATAAAAACAGCAAGCACTATGCAAACAGCAGCAATTATTTATAACGGCGAATTACGTACGACTTCTACCCACCTGCAATCCGGCACGGTGATCGAAACAGATGCTCCTGTGGACAATCGTGGAAAGGGAGAGCGCTTTTCCCCTACCGACCTGGTAGCCTCCTCTCTGGGCTCCTGCATGCTCAGCATCATGGGCATCAAGGCTATGGACAATGGATGGAATATTGAAGGTACCAGGGTAAGTGTACAAAAAATCATGGGGTCCGATCCCCGTCGCATTATCGGCGTTACGATCGTGATGGATTTACCTGCCGGTCACAACCTGGGTGAAAAAGAAAGAACCATCCTCGAAAGAGCCGCGCTTACCTGCCCGGTGGCTAAAAGTCTGCACCCGGATTTAGTGCAGGATGTGACATTTAACTGGTAAACATAAAACAGGAGGCACGTGCGTGCCTCCTGTTTTATGCCTTACACTCCTTTGATGATCTTCGCTCCTATAGCGCAATACAGGCATTTCTTCTCATTACAATAGTATTGCTTTAACTGCAGCAAGGCCTGCGACTCCAGGGCATTCTCCTGCTTTACCCCCAGCAATGCCCACTGATGGGTGATATTATTTTTCTCCGGCGGCAGCTGCTGTAGCAGATGAAGCGCTTTTTCCTGGTAGTATTTCTGCTGTTTTTGTTGTCCGTAAAAAAACAGGAGCGGCAATACCGTGTTGATAAGAATGGTATGCACCGCCTGCCGGCCGGGGCATTGGGCTTGCGTTACCGGCTGTCCGAAGCGGTAATGCGTGCGCCAGTACGCAGACGGCTGTACGAAAAAAAGCTGCTCCAGCGCTGTCATATCTTTCGCTTCCAGTACCTGGGAAAAAATGTGGGTAGTCTTTCCCAGCAAGGCAGCCAATGTAGCGAGTCTCACTGTAGGAAAGGCGGCAGGGCGCATGCGCAGCCAATTCCACTGATGCGCTGCCATGGGCTGGAGCCGGTACTTATGCCGCAGGTGCGTAAAAATATCCTGTAGCTGCAATGCGTAAGCATCGGTGTGGGCCGCCTCCAGCATACCCGCCTGGCCGAAAAGAAAGGCTTCCAGCTGTATCAGCTGGTGCCGGTGCCGCATCAGCGTCCTGTAAGGAAGGGATTGGGCCACCTGCAGAAATGGCGCTGCATTTACCGGGATACCATAGCTCTGGGCAATAGCCCAGTAACACACTTCCTCCCAGTTGCCATGTGTGGCCAGTAACCAGGATTGCAAACTACTGATCTTTCGCTCCCAGCGTTCCGCTAACAGCCGTTCTTTCCAGCTGATCCAGGTAAGCGATGGCACCTGTGCGGCCTGGGCGGCACAGGGCACAAAAGGCGCCAGGCTCCGCAACGCTTCATAGCGTTGCAGCAACAGCTTGGAAATACGCTCCTGTAGCTCCAGGCAAGGCACGCCCGGGATGCCCTTACCAGGCATATCATGTATAAATACCACATGAAGTATGATCCGCCCATATTGCGGATTGTGCTGGTGCCCATGCCGGAACCAGTCCGACGTGCGCAGGTGCAGCTCTACCTGCCCTATCCACAGAGCGGTTCCGATCCTGATACGGGCAGCAGAAAAATCAGGTCCTCCATGATGATTGAGTACACCGGGATGTAATATTTCCACCGGCTCACCGGTAATAGTTGTCAAATGATCCTGGCGGAATAGCCGGAAGGCCCAGATATGCTGGAATAGCTCTTCTGAGAGCGGGGGATTAACAAACATAAACAAACAGGATTGGGGTATAAAATAATATCATTCAAAGGTAATAAATCATCATTTAATAAATAAATTGTAACAGCAATTTGGAATTTTGATAAAAGTGATATTACCTTTGCGCCAGTTCTTACACATCACTTATCCAGAAAGGCGGAGGGACTTGGCCCTGCGATGCCTTAGCAACCTTTCCTGATTACGATCAGGAAAAAGGTGCTAATTCCTGCCCACGGTGTAACCGGGGGAAAGATAAGTTGGCAGAGATTATACTTCACAGCTATATATAACTTTCTAAGAAAGCTCTTCCAACACCATGGAAGAGCTTTTTTTATGCCCACTTCCCACCCCATTCATGGATTTGTCGTTGTTTAAGTTGATCTTTAATGATAAAGTTGCAGCAGATTTTTGTGCACATTGAACATCATTAAAATATTTTAACAAATGAAAACAGCAACACAACTGATTCATAGCATTCCGGTAGACGAACTGACAGGCGCCATTTCTGTGCCTATCTATCAAACATCCACCTTTGTGCAGGAATCACCGGGCATCAATAAAGGCTTTGAGTTTTCGAGGGCTAACAACCCTACGAGAAAAGTGCTGGAAGACCTGATCTGCAACCTGGAAGAGGGGTTTGCAGGGTTTGCGTTTGCCAGCGGCATGTCGGCCATTGATGCGGTACTGAAGCTGTTAAAAACCGGCGATGAAATCATGGCGGTGGAAGATACCTACGGTGGCATCTTCCAGATCTTTAACCACATGTTTGAACGCTTCGGTATCAAAGTTAATTTCGTAGATACCAGCAATCTCGATAAAGTACTGGCAGCTATCACTCCCAATACAAAAATCATCTGGCTGGAATCCCCTACCAATCCAACACTGCGCATTTCTGATATAAAATCTATCAGCAAAATTGCCAAACAACATAATATACTGCTGGTAGTAGACAACACTTTCAGCACGCCCCTGTTACAACAACCGCTAACGCTGGGCGCCGATATTGTGATACACAGCGCCTCCAAATACCTGGCAGGCCACTGCGATGTAATAGCCGGACTGGTAGTAGCCAATTCTAAGGTACTGGCCGACCAGATCCGTTATAATCAAAATATCTCGGGGAGTATATTAAGCCCGTTTGAAGCCTGGCTTACGATACGCGGTATTGAAACCTTATACCTCCGGTTCGAAAAACAATGCAGCAACGCTTCGGCTATCGCCAACTGGCTTGTTGCCCACCCTGCGGTGGATAAAGTATTTTATCCCGGACTGGCTACACATAAAAATCATCATATTGCCCGTAAACAACAAAAGAGCTATGGCGCACTGGTGAGCTTTTCCCTGAAAAGCGACAACATAAAAAACGCGATCCGCATCGTAAATGCCACTAAACTATTTAAGCTGGCAGAAAGCTTCGGCGGCGTAAAAAGTATGCTGGCCCACCCGGCCACCATGACACATCGCAACATCCCGGAAGAATTCCGGAAAAAAACAGGTCTACAGGACTCCTGTATCCGTTTATCAGTAGGTATTGAAGATGCCGATGACCTGATCAACGACCTGAAACAGGCACTGGATAAACTAAATCATCCAGCCGGCAAGCAAATCACTGTTTTACAATAAGCCGTTGACAGTTAGTAACAACTTTGACACCATCGGAACCTGATCAATCCTGGTAGTATCAAGGCTCACTGCCAAAGGCGAAAGCTCAAAAAAAGTATGGAAAATAAGATCATCAATTTAGGTATTTTCGGATTCGGCGTCGTAGGACAAGGCCTCTATGAAGTATTGAACAGAACCAAGGGTATCAATGCACGTATCAAAAAGATCTGTATTAAAGACCCTAACAAGTCAAGACCCATCGACAACAGCTATTTCACTACGGATAAAAACGAAATCCTGGAAGATCCGACCATTGACGTTGTAGTAGAACTGATCAATGATACAGAAGCAGCCTTTGAAATCGTAAGCACCGCCCTCCGTAACGGTAAAGCCGTGGTAAGCGCCAGCAAACGCATGATCGCAGAAAACCTGCCTGCCCTGTACCAGTTACAGGCCGAAAACAAAGTGCCCTTCCTGTACGAAGCTTCCAGCTGCGCCAGTATTCCCATTGTCCGCAACCTGGAAGAATACTACGACAATGATCTGCTCAATGCGGTAGAAGGTATCTGTAACGGCTCTACGAACTATATTCTCACGAAAATATTCGAAGAAAACCTCAGCTTCGAAACTGCCCTGCAACAGGCGCAGGACCTGGGTTTCGCCGAAACGGATCCAACCCTCGACATTGAAGGATATGATCCTAAATTTAAGATCGTTATCCTGCTCCTGCACGCATTCGGTACTTTCGTAAAACCGGAAGAAGTGTTCAATTTTGGTATTCACCACCTGAACGATTTTGATATACAGTTTGCCAAACAACGTAACTGTACCATCAAGCTGATTGCACAGTGCCGCCGCCAGAATGGCCATGTATCTGCCTATGTGCTGCCGCACCTGATCAAAGAACATAACCTGCTCTTTGATGTGTACAACGAATACAATGGTATCCTGCTGGAAAGCGCCTTCACCGATAAACAGTTCTTTGTAGGTAAAGGAGCTGGCGGTACCGCTACCGGTAGTGCCGTACTGTCGGATATTTCTGCCCTGCTGTACAACTATCGCTACGAGTATAAAAAGATTAAGCAAAATAATCAGCCCAGCTTTACCAACGACGTAAAACTGAAAATATACCTGCGCTATAAGACACCTAACCAGGTGGACCTGGCAGAGTTTTTCAGCATCTCTGAAAAGTATGAATCATCAGAATGGCGTTATGTAGTAGGTACCATTAACCTGCAGAAACTGAAAGAAGCCGGCTGGCTGAAAAATAAAGACGTGAATGTCCTCGTATTGGAGTAAATATATTAAGTAAGCAAAAACCAATCATGAAAACGGCGCAGTTCCCTGCGCCGTTCGAATTATATCTGGTTCAATGCCGCTACTACCTTGCTTACCGGTAGTCCCATTACATTGTAGAAACAGCCGTTGATACGATCAATCCCTACTGCGCCAATCCATTCCTGTATGGCATAAGCGCCGGCCTTATCATAAGGCTTAAACTGATCCACATACCAGGTGATCTGCTCGGTGGTTAACCGGTTAAAGTGCACAGCTGTTGTATGGGAAAACGCTGTTTCATCGGCGCCTTTCCGGATCACCACACCGGTAATTACACGATGTTCCCGCCCACTTAAACGGGAAAGAATAGCAATGGCATCTTCCCGGTCCTTCGGTTTCCCGATAATGGTATCATCCAACACCACTACAGTATCTGCGGCAATAATTATATCAGTATCAGTACATAATGCTTTTACGGCGATTGCCTTCTGACGGGCAATATGCACCGGGATATCAACAATGGCTAATCCCGGTGGAAAAGTTTCCGCTGTTTCCACCACCTTCACTTCGAAAGGGATGCCTGCCTGTTCCAGCAGCTGCTTTCTGCGCGGTGACTGGGAAGCCAGGATAACCCGTGTTCCTTTATACATCACTATAAATACAGTTTAAAAAATATCATCGATAAAATGCCTGTCAGCATAATAACTTTTACCAACGTGCTTACTTTATGGTAATGCGCCGGCAGTGTAGCTTTTTTCAGCTGCAGGTAAACGTATAGGCATGGCAGTTGTACAAACAATACCAGGTAAGCGATGGCAATATACCATTCCAATATCCACACACGGATTTCCACCGCGGCAATAATCACTACCAATGCCAGCAACAGTATATTACACCCGCGTTTGGCAGCGAGTACTCCCCAGGCAATCGGAAGGGTGCGGCAACCATCTTTGCTGTCGCCCATCATATCTTCCAGGTCTTTTACTATTTCCCGGACCATCGAAATCAGGAAAGCAAACAACGCGTATACGCCAATTACCTGGATCAGTTTGCGGCCGGTAGCCGACATGATGGCTTCAAAGCTATGGTAGATCTGCTTTTCGTAGAATCCTACCACTACCACGGCTAATGCGGTTAACAAGGAAATGACCACGTTACCGATCAGTACCTGTCTTTTAAACGAGGTAGAATAAAACCACAGCAAGAGGGAACATATTACCTGGGTAAAGCCCAGGTAAAACTGGCCGATACGCCAGGCAACCAGGAAGCCCAACGATACGCCGGCCATATTCAGCATAGTATGCCAGGCCATGGCCCAGCGCCGGCTGATAATTTTATCCAGTATCATCTTATCTGGCTTATTCACAATGTCGATGTTGATATCGAAATAATCATTGATGATATAGCCGGCAGCGGCCACCAGTATAGTCGATAAACTCAATAATACAAACTGGGGAACAGGCAGGGAGGGCTCTTCCCCGGAGCTGCGTAATACCGGTTCTACTACACAATATTGCAGTAGAAACTGGGTAAGGCCAATATATACCAGGTTTGGGTACCTGATCAGTTTAAAAAATGCAGCCCAGAGCTTCATAGTTTTCTCTTTTATTATTTCGATGCAATTCCTTCATCCATTAACCAATGTCCGTTCAGTTTGAGCACTTTTTCCATTACTTCTCTTACGCATCCATGGCCTCCGGGCAGAGGGGATATGTATTTTGAAATGCTTTTTATTTCTGATGCTGCATCTGCGGGGCAGGTAGGTAATCCTACCAGCTGCATAGGCAGGTAATCCGGGATATCATCTCCCATATATAAAATCTCCTCCCAACGCAGGTCATGTTCAAACACATAATCCTGCAACTTCTCCTTTTTATCATGTACGCCGGTATAGATATCGTTTATACCTAATCCCTGTAATCTGCTTACCACGCTCTCCGATTTTCCCCCGGAGATGATGACCACCTTGTATCCTTTTTTCACCGCCAGCTGCATGGCATAGCCGTCCTTGATATTCATTTTGCGGGACATCTCCCCTCCTGGCAGCAATTGCAGGGTACCATCTGTTAATACACCGTCCACGTCCAGCACAAAAGTGCTGATAGATTTAAATAAAGCCAATACGTTCATGGGGCCAAAAATAGCCAATTACGGATTAACAGCTCAGTAATTCTCTATTTATTATGAAACTGGTAAATAGCGTCAGACATCACCTGGTATACCAGCTGCAGGTATTCGTTGCCGGCCAGCAACTGCCGGTGCAGCTGCATGGTGGCTTCATCCTGGCGCAGGGCAGGTCCTGTTTGCACCGTTTCAGGCGGATACTTTTCCAGGCGGTCAAAAGTTTCCTTTATAATAGGTTGCAGCAGGTTAAAATCCAGCTGCTCGGCTTCACAGTACGCTTTGGCCTGGGCGATCAGGTGATTGGTAAAGTTATTACACAATACCGCGGTAAGGTGATATTTCAACCGCTGTGCTGAAGTGGTAACGGTAACACTACCGGAAATGCTCTGGGCCAATGCCTGCAGGCGCCGGAGCACCTCATCGCTGCTGGCTTCCAGCATGACCGGGATAGGTGGATAACTTTTAATTTCCTTGCGGATAGACTGTAAAGGATACAGCACGCCTGTATTGGAAGATATACGGGAGATAGCAGATAAAGGAACTGCTCCGGCGGTATGCGTTACAATACGCTTACCCAGGCGTAACTCGTCGTTCAACTCCGATATGGCCGTGTCGCTTACCGCCAGCAGGTAAATGTCTGCGTCCATATTAATGTCCTGTAAATCGTTTGTATAGGCTGCGTTCAGCATTTCCCCCAATTCCCGGGCATGTTCCAGCTGCCGGCTCACCACCTGCTTTACCTGGTGACCATGAATCTTCAGCAGCTGTCCGAAACAATGTGCTACATTGCCAGTGCCAACTATGACTATATCCATTGTAATTAGTTTTAAATTAATACCCGTCTGCCAACCGCCATACAGGAAGATTACCTTTTCTAATATACGCGATTTAATGGGTGGGCCGTTTTTGCACACGTTCCCAAATATAAAGACTATTGTATCAACGAGGTGGATCTGGCCGCCCGGCAGCTCCCGTTTCCAAAATTGCCAGCCTGCACCGCAACGCCCCAACCTGAAAATCATCTCCCCCAGGTAATGGGCAATTGGCCGTTTTTTTCCAATATTAGCGATATTAATAGTTTCATTATCTTTAACCACCCTCGGGAATAACTGTTATCATATATATTAATGGCCGGTGTTTGATGTCTTTCTATAAGCCTGAATAGTTAATTATTTGATAACGAACCATCATGAATGGTCATCATATTGTACATCCCCGGTGGAAAATATCTGGTGGGAATGGATACCATATCAACCAATATCAATATAATTTTATATCATTGCAGAATTCATTGAAGTAATTATTTCACAGAATTTTGCGTATTTAGCAGCACATTAAAGAAGCATACATGGCAAAAAATTTAGTTATAGTTGAGTCCCCGGCGAAAGCCAAGACCATAGAAAAAATACTGGGCAAAGACTTTGAAGTCAAGTCCTGCTTCGGTCACATACGTGATCTGGAGAAGGATGACATGGGGATAGACATAGAAAATAACTTTAAGCCGAAGTATGTGATCCCGGACGACAAGGAAAAGGTGGTGAAGGAACTGAAGAAGCTGGCGAAAGATACCGATGAGGTATGGTTGGCAACGGATGAGGACCGTGAGGGGGAAGCCATTTCCTGGCATCTGTGTGAGGTGTTGAACCTGGATCCAAAAACTACCAAGCGTATTGTTTTTCACGAAATTACCAAGCCGGCCATCGAAAATGCCGTTCAGCATCCGCGCAAGCTGGATATGGACCGCGTAAATGCGCAGCAGGCCCGCCGTATACTGGACCGTATCGTGGGGTTTGAAATTTCCCCGGTATTGTGGCGCAAAATGAGCATGCGCAACTCCCTTTCTGCCGGCCGTGTGCAGTCGGTAGCGGTGAGGCTGATCGTGGAAAGAGAAAGAGAAATCAATGCATTCCAGACGGTTAGCACCTTTAAAGTAGAAGCGTGGTTTACCGGTAAAGACATCAATGGTAAAAGCATTTCCTTCAAAGCAGAAGGTCCTGGTAAGTTTAAGACCGCAGAAGACGCCGAAAAATTCCTGCAGGAATGCGTTGGCGCCGCTTATACGGTAAAAGATATCCAGGTTAAACCTGGCAAAAAATCGCCGGCAGCACCTTTCACCACTTCTACCCTGCAACAGGAAGCCAGCCGTAAACTAGGCTACAGCGTTTCCAAAACCATGTTGCTGGCCCAGAAGCTGTATGAAAGCGGTAATATCACTTATATGCGTACCGACTCGGTAAACCTCTCCGATACGGCCATCACTGAAATTGAAAAAGCGATCAAGGGCAACTTCGGTGAAAAATATCACCAGCACCGTAAATTCAAAAATAAAAACGAGTCCGCACAGGAAGCGCACGAGGCCATCCGTCCTACCTACATGGAAAACGCCACGGTGGATGACAGCGATACCCGCAAACTGTACGAACTGATCTGGAAACGTACCATCGCCAGCCAGATGGCAGATGCCGAACTGGAAAAAACCATCGCAAAAATCGATATCTCTACCAACCACGATGAGCTCACCGCCAGTGGAGAAGTATTGAAATTTGATGGTTTCCTGAAAGTATACCTGGAAGGCCATGATGACGAAGATGAAACCGAAGAACAGGAAGGATCTTTACCTCCGTTGGCAGTAAAACAATCCCTGGACCTGAAAGAAATGAAGGCCACCGAAAGATTCTCCCGCCCGGCTCCACGCTATACAGAAGCCAGCCTGGTAAAGAAACTGGAAGAACTGGGTATTGGTCGTCCATCTACCTACGCTCCGACGATTACCACTATACAGAAACGTAACTACGTAGAAAAGAGAGATAAAGAAGGCGTAAAAAGAGATTTCCGCATCCTGATACTGAAAGCCGATAAGATCAGTAAACTGACAGAAGCTGAAAATACAGGTGCAGAAAAATCTAAATTATTCCCTACCGACCTGGGTATGATCGTTACCGACTTCCTCAACCAGTACTTTAACAATGTAATGGACTATGGCTTTACCGCCAAAATTGAAGAGGAATTCGATGAAATTGCCAGCGGTAAAAAGGTATGGAATAAGATGCTGAAAGAGTTCTATTCTCCTTTCCATAAAGATGTGGAAAACACCCTGGAAAATGCCGAAAGAGTGAAAGGCGAACGCCCGCTGGGTGTAGACGCCGCCTCCGGCAAACCGGTGGTAGCCCGTATGGGACGCTACGGCCCCATGATCCAGATAGGAAGTGTGGAAGACGAGGAAAAACCACGTTTTGCCAAGTTGAAAGCTACCCAAAGCATCGAAACCATTTCTATGGAAGAAGCCATGGAGTTGTTTAAACTGCCCCGCAACCTGGGACTGTTTGAAGGCACGGATGTGATCATCAATATTGGCCGCTTCGGACCTTATGCGCAACATGATAAAAAGTTCTATTCCCTGAAAAAGGAAATGGATCCATATACCGTGGAGCTGGATGAAGTAGCTCCGCTGATCGCAGAAAAACGTACGGCCAAAGACGAACGCACCATTAAGATATTCGAAAAGGAAAAGATCCAGATACTGAAAGGACCTTATGGCCCTTACATTAAGCAAGGCCTGAAGAATTATAAAATACCGAAAGAAAAAATTGAAACGGCTGCCGACATCACCGTGGAAGAAGCCAAAGCAATCATCGAAGATGTGAAGGCCAATCCACCAAAGAAAAAAGCGCCGCCTCGTAAGAAGAAAGCTGAATAACGCCGTGGTAACAGATGATGAAAAATGAAGGCAAGGAAAATAACTGCAGTGTGAGTGATATGCGTATTATTTAATTTGCCAACAGGATCACATTATTTGATGATTATCACGGGATCATAATAATGGCATGAACGAAAACAGAGAAATAAACGCTTTGTTCCACCTGTTGGATGATCCTGATCTGGAGGTATTTGACACTGTTGCCAGTAAAATATTACTGTACGGTAAAGATATCATTCCCAATCTGGAGAATTTGTGGGAGAATACGGTTGACGAGGCTATTCAGGAAAGGATAGAGCTGCTCATTCATCGGGTACATTACCAGGATTTGCAGGCGGCGGTACGTGCGTGGGGACTTTCAGATTCCCAGGGGTTGCTGCAGGGAGCTATCCTGGCATCCCGGTACCAGTTTCCCGACCTCATAGACACACAGATTTTAACAGAAATAGATCGGATTAAACGTAATATCTGGCTGGAGCTTAATAATTACCTGACGCCACTGGAACAGATCAATGTGCTGAACAGCATGGTCTATAATTACTTTGGATTAAAAGGGGAAGAAGTATCCTACCAGCGTAAAAACCAGTTTTTCGTTAACCAGGTGATAGAATCCAAGAAAGGCAATCCCATTACCAATGGTATCATCTATCAAAGCCTGTGCGCCATGCTGGATTTGCCCGTATATGCCGTTAATATACCCAGGCAGTTTATCCTGGCGTATTTCGATAGTTACATCGATTTTTCTGCGCCGGTAGATCCTGCCGACCATCGCATCCTCTTCTTTATAGATCCTATCCAGGGACAAATTTATACACAGCAGGATGTAGATACTTACCTGAAAAGAGTATCGGTGCCTTCCGTTCCCTCTTATTTTAAACCACAGTCCAACAAACGGATTATCCAGTTCCTGCTGGAAGAATTATCCAAATGTTTCCGGGATGACAAAGATGCATACAAGCAGGATGAACTGATGAACCTGGCGAGCATACTGGAAGACTAAATATATTTTTCCCTTTTTTTATATGCAATTAAAAAGCCCACCGCATAAGCGATGGGCTTCTTAATTTCTTGCAAGAAAGATATATTATACGAAATAATATCTTACTTAGCTTTAGTTGCAGCAGCAGAATCAGCAGCAGGAGCTACAGTTGCAGCAGAATCAACGTGAGCAGCAGAATCAGCTGGAGCTGGAGCTACTGGAGCAGCGTTCATAGTGTCAACAGCTGGAGTTGCAGTAGAATCAGCAGCTGGAGTGCTACCACCGTTACAAGCTACGAAGAACATACCAGCGGCAACTGCGAATACAAATAATTTTTTCATTTTAGTTCGTTTTGTTTTTTAAAACCGGCGCAAAGGTATACAAATTTTATAAAATACAAAACCTGATAGCTTTTTTTAACACGGGTTTTACTTTTTCCTGAAGAATATCTTCACAGGCACCCCTTTAAAGTTAAAGTTTGAGCGGATCTGGTTCTCCAGGTAATTACGATAAGGCGTTTTAACATCATCGGGGAGATTACAGAAAAAGGCAAATGCCGGTGTATGGGTAGGTATTTGCGTTACATACTTGATACGGATAGGCACTCCTCTTACTACCGGTGGGTGATACGATTCGATCGCCTTCAGCATTATTTCATTCAACACGGAAGTCTGTATCCGGCGTAAGCGGTTATCATACACTTCCAGCGCGGTTTCTATTGCTTTGAAAATACGTTGCTTCTCTGTTACGGATGTAAAGATGATGGGCACATCAGAAAATGGCGCCAGGCGTTGCTTCAGTTCCTTTTCGTAATCCCGGGCCGTGTTGGTGCCTTTCTCCATCAGGTCCCATTTATTCACCAGGATCACCACACCCTTACCTTTACGCGCTGCCAGGCTGAAAATACTCAGATCCTGTGCAGTAATTCCCTTCTCTGCATCCAGCAGCAACATCACTACATCCGATTCATCTACGGCCTTGATGGCACGTATCACAGAATAAAATTCCAGGTCTTCCTGCACTTTCGCTTTACGCCGGATACCAGCGGTATCAATCAGCATAAAATCTTTCTGGAACATGTTGTAATGGGTGTGAATCGTATCACGGGTAGTGCCCGCAATATCGGAAACGATGTTGCGTTCTACGCCGATCAACGCGTTCAGCAAAGATGATTTACCTACGTTAGGCTGACCAATAATGGCAATTTTAGGCAAATCTGAGTTTACAGTTGCTTCTCCCATTTCAGGGGTTATGTAATTGACCACTTCATCCAGCAATTCGCCGGTACCGCTTCCGCTCATAGACGAGAGGAAGAAAATATGCTCAAAGCCCAGGCTGTAAAACTCTGTAGCTTCCAGCTGACGCTGACTGTTATCTACCTTGTTAACTACCAGTAATACAGGTTTGGATGCGCGGCGCAGGATATCTGCTACATCCGAATCCAGGTCTGTAATACCTGTGGTTACATCACACATAAAAATAATCAGGTTGGCCTCTTCTATGGCCACTTTCGCCTGCTTGCGGATTTCCCGCTCAAACACATCGTCACTATTGGATACAAATCCCCCCGTATCAATTACGTTGAAAGTTTTACCATTCCAGTCAGCAATACCATACTGACGATCACGGGTTACCCCACTCTGGTCATCCACGATGGCCTTGCGCTGTTCCAATAAACGATTAAACAACGTTGACTTACCAACGTTGGGACGACCTACTATAGCTACTGTAAATCCTGCCATGTTATTATATATTTTGTCGTACTAACCTGGATAATACATCCAGGAATTTTTCACTCTTTAATAGCCGTATTCCTTCAGGAAGGTGTCATTATCCCGCCACTTTCCTCTCACTTTTACAAACAGCTCCAGGAATACTTTTCTCTCTATAAACTTCTCTATATCCTGGCGTGCCAGGGTGCCTATCTCACGGATAGATTTTCCCTTTTCTCCCAGGATAATTCCTTTCTGGGTGTCGCGGGTAACGATAATCTCCGCCGTTATTTTCGTAAGGGTATCCTTCTCCTGGAATTGTGTAACAATTACCGTAGTGTGATAAGGAATTTCCTCTTCGAACAGCTGGAATATTTTTTCACGGATCATCTCTGCTACAAAAAAGCGTGTAGACTTATCCGTTAGTGTATCATCCGGGTAGAAAGCATTTGCCTCGGGCAACAATTTTACGATAGCCGCCAGGAGTTCTTTGATACCTTTTTTCTGCATGGCAGAAATAGCTACCACTTCCGTGGCTTTGCCCCAGGCTTTTGCACGCTCCAATAAAACAGCCATATCTTCTTTCATGATATTATCCATTTTATTGAGGATGAGGATTACCGGTACTTTCAGCTTCAGGGAATCGAACAGCTCCAGGTTTTCCTCCAGCGAATCTTTGGCGTCTGCAATCAATAATGCCACGTCGGCATCTTCCAGGGCAGATTTTACCGCACCCATCATTTTCTCATGCAGCTTGTATTTGGGATCAATGATCCCCGGGGTATCAGAAAACACAATCTGATAACCGGGCTCTGTCAACACCCCTGTAATCCGGTGCCTGGTAGTTTGCACTTTAGGAGATATAATCGCCAGCTTTTCGCCCATAATGGCATTCAGCAATGTGCTCTTTCCCGCATTGGGCTTCCCGAAAATATTTACAAAACCTGCTTTATGCATGATGATATTTAAAAGACTGTTGTGACAACCTGAACTGGTAGCAATAAAAAAAGCCGAATTTCTTCGGCCCTTATTTCTTGGTGCGTTGAACGCTATTTGTAGCGAGGAGCGGATTCGAACCACTGACCTTCGGGTTATGAGCCCGACGAGCTACCTCTGCTCTACCTCGCAATGAGGGTGCAAAGATAAGAATAATTTAATTGTCGCCAAATCTTTTTCAGAGAAACAGGAAAAGCCAACCATAAAAGGTTGGCTTTCATATTGGAATGCTTGATATACATTTAAAATGGAAGATCGTCAGCGGGCTGTTCCTGTACGGGCTCTGCCTCGGGAACGGGTACTTCCGTGAAAGCTTTTCTTCTTTCCTCTTCCCTGCGGCTGAGTAATTGCAAAGAAAAAACTCTCAGTCTTAATGCACCCGATAAAGCGCCGGTGTTGCTGCTTACATACGCTTCCACTTTGGGAGCGCCCTCTACATACACCATCACTCCCTGTGTCAGGTAAGGAGCTACATTGCCCTTGTCCCATAACGAACAGTCTACCCAGGTAGTTCTTTCCTCCAGTATGCCCTGCGCGTTTTTAAAACGCTCATTCACGGCAACCGGGAAATTAAATACCGTGGCCCCGTTGACTTCTTTTTTCACTACATCGCGGCCTAAATGCCCGATTAACTGAAGCTTGATCATCAGAAATAAAGATTTAAATGGTTAAAAATTTATAAAAGATGACTGAGAGAAGTATCCATGGAATTTACACCATTTTCACTCCACCAAAAAATAAATTCTGCTTTTTAATGAATACAGCTATACCTTTGTTATCGCAGGCTCGCAAAGTCGCAAAGAAGCAAAGGAGCAAAGATCCTTACTTTCTTTGTTGCTTATTTACTTTGCGCCTTTGCGTGATCACATGGGGTGCCTTACTTTCAGGCTGAGATCACACCCAATGAACCTGGACCAGGTAATGCTGGTTAGGAATGACGAAAACAGAAAACAGACATATACTTACATGAAACAGCTAATGTTATTAGCGCTGCTATCTATAGCGGGCGCTTTACATGCACAATCGCTGGTAACCGGCACGGTGACCAGCAAAACCAATGGCCAGCCACTGGAAGGCGTTACTATTTCCATCAACCAAACAGGTACATTAACCAATAGCAAAGGTCAATTCAATATACGGCTCCCTAAAAAAGGAAGTTATATCCTCACGGCCAGCTACCTTGGCTTCAGGGCTTTCAGCACCACCATCCAGGCGCATAACAATACCCTGCTACAGGATATTACCCTCGAAGAAACCGGACTGCTGGTAAAACCAGTGGAAATCAGCAGCCTCCGCGCAGGTAAAAACGCACCGTTCGTTAACACCACGATATCGGCTGCTGATATCAAAAAACAAAACCTGGGACAAGACCTGCCCATACTACTGGATCAGCAACCCGGCGTGGTAACCAACTCCGATGCCGGCACCGGTATAGGTTATACGGGTATGCGTGTACGTGGTTCCGATATCACCCGCATCAACGTTACCGTGAATGGTATCCCGGTAAATGACGCGGAATCGCAGGGAACTTTCTTTGTCAACATGCCCGACTTTGCCTCTTCTGTCAGCAGCATTCAATTGCAACGCGGCGTGGGTACATCCACCAACGGCGCAGGCGCTTTTGGCGCTACCCTCAACCTCAGCACCAACGAATTCAATGAAAAAGCTTACGGCGAAATCAGCAACAGCTACGGTTCTTTCAATAGCTGGAAACATACGGTAAAAGCAGGTTCCGGCCTGATCAACGATCACTTCACCATCGATGCACGCCTGTCTAAGATCAGCTCCGATGGTTACATCGACCGTGCTTCTTCCGACCTCCGCTCTTTCTATACCTCCGCGGCATATATCTCTAAAAAGACAGCCATACGGCTTAATGTCTTCTCCGGAAAAGAAAAAACATACCAGGCATGGTATGGTGTGCCTAAAGCATTACTGGCCACAGACAGGACTTACAACATGGCCGGCACCGACAAACCCGGCGCTCCTTATGATAATCAAACCGACAACTACCAACAGGATCATTACCAGTTGTTCCTGAACCAGGAAATCAAATCCAACTTAAACTTCAACGTAGCCTTCCATCTTACCCGTGGAAGAGGCTATTACGAAAATTATAACGGCCACAAAAGCCTCGCTGATTATGGCATTCCCATTATCAACATCAACGGCGTTAAAAGAGATTCGGCTGATTTAATCAACCAGTTATGGCTGGACAACTATTTCTATGGCAGTATATTTTCTGTAAACCGTACCGGCGAAAAGCTCAACTGGAGCCTGGGTGGCGGCTGGAACAGGTATACCGGCGACCACTTCGGTAAAGTGATCTGGGCAGATACCCAGTTTGATAAAGATCATGAATATTACCGCTACCCTGCTGCGAAAAACGACTTCAACGTTTACTGGAAAGGCGAATATAAATTTACCAGCGCGCTCAGTCTCTTTGTGGATCTGCAATACCGTAACATCATGTACAACATGGATGGCTTCGAAGCGGCGCCTGCTTATATTGCACATGTCAACTATAATTTCTTCAATCCCAAAGCAGGTATTTCCTACGCCATCAATCCTACCAACCGCGTGTTTGCCTCCATTGCCATCGCCAACAAAGAGCCCAACCGCGGCGACTTTGAAAACAACTATGGCGTAGCTACTCCCAAACCGGAAGTGCTGCGCGATGTAGAGGCCGGCTATTCCTGGAATAATAACATCGCTGCCGTTCAGGCCAACGTATACTATATGAATTACAAAAATCAGCTGGTACAAACTGGTATGCTCACTGATGTAGGAGCCTATATGCGTACGAATATTCCAAAAAGCTACCGCATGGGTGTTGAAGTAAACGGTACTGTAAAGCTGGCCAGCATAGTAACCCTGGCCGCCAATGCAGCGCTGAGCCAGAATAAAGTACTCGACTATCACGCCGTTACTTACGATTCGCTGGGCGCCACACATACACAGGTATTCAACAAAACCAATATTTCCTTCTCTCCTTCTTTCGTAGGAGGGTTAACATTATCTGTAAAGCCGGTAAAAAACCTTAACGTCGATGTATTGGGTAAATATGTGAGCCGCCAGTATATGGACAACACCTCCAACATAAACGGCAGCCTGGATCCTTACTTTGTGAGCAATCTGCGTATCAACTACGTAGTACCGCAACAGTTATTCCGCGAGCTGGGATTACAGTTTATGCTGAACAATATTTTCAATACCAAATATGAGCCCAATGGTAGTACTTATAGCAGCTACGACCTAAAAGGCAACAGGGTGGCTTACGACAGCTATTACTATCCCATGGCGGGCATTAACTTCTTTGCGGGTGTTACCGTAGGTTTTTAAAGAGATAAACATATAAACGGGGTGTTGATCGCGTAGATCAACACCCCGTTTTGCATAAAAGGTCATTTATTTTTTCACAGGAATGAGACGCACCTTTGTCAGGTTCATTACACCCAAACCAGGTTTGGTGACTGCGTCTATCACTACGTTTTGAGTACCGGCATGTTCAAAGGTAACAGTGCCCAGTGCCCAGTCTTTATAAGCAGCCCAACTATTATCGGTACTCTTTACGGTGCCGCTCAAATCAGTATTACCCGCTGCCACCCCGATCTTAGCACCAGCGGAGGCATCTGTACAGGCCATGTTTAACACCACTTTATACTCACCGGGTTGCTTTACATTTACCCGCCAGGTAACCTTGCCTTCCACATTCATCCAGTTACATAATGCTGGCACTTCCCCCTCTGAATATACAATACCGCCTGTTAGCTGTGCATCGCCGGCTGGCAACATATAGCTGCCATCCTTTTCAGGGAATATACCTTTTGAGAGCAGCGAAGTACCGGTAACATCCAGTTCTACCACGGTGGCATTATTATTTTTAAAGGCGCGGTTACTAACGTCAATGAATATACCGCGTTCATCTGTTTGTACCCGTAACGGCGTATGGGCAGCATCTGCCAGGAAGTAAGCCTGTGGCTGTACACCGGCATCCGGCGCCAGCGGCACATATAAACGGTTATCTGCCGGCCAGCTGAAGATATGCAGGAAATATTTGCCTGGCTTGGTGGTAATACGTCCCCAGTTTACACGGCCAATGGAATTGGCCCGCGTACCATAAATCGCTTCGCTATTTACCCGCATCCAATCGCCAATGCCATGCATCAGCGTGATACTCTGGCCAGGGATAGTACCATCGCCCATAGGGCCTACATTCAGCAGGTAGTTCCCTCCTTTGGATACAATGTCGATCATATTGCGCACCAGCTCTTGCCCGGTATGCCATTTATCGTTGTGCTTACTATATCCCCAGGTACCGTTCATGGTCATGCACGATTCCCAGTCCATGCCTTTAAAACCGGTTTCCGGGATAAATTGCTCCGGCGTTACCAGGTCACCGTTAGCGCGGGTGTATTCATTGTTATTATCGAAGGCATATAAGCGATTATTCATGATGATGTTGGGATGATGCTTCTTCACCATGGCTACCAACGCATTAGCACCCCATTTTTCGCCTTGAATCTCCTTGGAGCTGTAATCCCACCATACTACATCGATAGGCCCGTAATTGGAAAATATCTCTTCCGCCTGTTGATGCATGTAGGCAACATACTTCGCATTATCACGGGTATCATTCTTTACGCCGCCTGGTGCAGGCAAACCATGTTCTACATAAGCATCCGGTTGATGCCAGTCCAGCAGCGAAAAGTAAACGCCTACCCGCAGTCCCTGTTCATGCAGGGCATTCACGATTTCGCGAAACAGGTCGCGGCCGGTCACATCCATCGCATCAAAAGTGGTGGTTTTGCTATCATGAAGCGCAAAGCCTTCATGGTGGCGACTGGTGAAGATCACATAGCGGCAGCCTGCGTCCTTGGCTGTTTTAGCCCATTCCCGGGCGAAATCTTTTTTGGGCTTAAAAAGGGGTGTCAACTTGCTGGCGTATTCTGCTGCCGGTACATTTGCCATATTCTGTAACCATTCTACACAGCCGTCATAATTTTTGCCGTTCCATTCACCGGCAGCAACACTGTATAGGCCCCAGTGTACAAACATACCAAAATGGGCATCCCGGAACCAGCGCATACGTGCATCCCTGATGGCTTCCGGCTCCTGTGCATTGGCCACCAAACCGGCGTCCTGCTGAGCGTAAATAACATTGGTTGATAAAAACAGGGCGCCCGAAAGGCACGCCTGCAGCAATCTCTTTTTCATTTGTTCAAACTGTTAATGTTGTTGAAGATTAATACATGATCATCGTCCATACAGCCCGCCACAATTGAATTAACGAATAATCGGAGATTTACCGTTATCTGGGCGCTAAATTGTCAATATCTATTTATTCTTCGGGAAGATAGCATTACTGGCCTACGGCATTGCCAGGAAAACAACAAGATAGCATGGCTAAAAATAGAGAAACCGTCGCCATTATTCATGGGACGGTTTCTCTAAAAAGAATTATAGTATACTGTATGGTCAGTTATTCAACAACTGCTCCAGCGCCTTGTCTACCGATTCAAAAGGAAATCCTTTTACTACCAGGTCCATCTGCGCTGCAATCTGTTCTGTGCATAAGTTACCGATACTTCCTGCATGGGTATGCGCCACTGTTTTATCAGGAGAGAAAGTACCTTTTTCAATATCCATCCCCACCTGTTTATACGCTTCACGGAAAGGCGTGCCTTGCAACACCAGGTTATTTACCACTTCTACGCTGAACAGGTACTGGTATTTTTCATCTTCCAGGATATTTTCCTTAATACGTATATTTTCCAGCATCAAACGGCTCATACGGATACAATCCTTCAACGTTTGAAATGCGGGGAATAAGTTTTCTTTCAACAGCTGCAAATCGCGGTGGTAGCCGGAAGGCAGGTTAGTGATCATCATTGCAATTTCATTCGGCAATGCCTGTAATTTATTGCCATGCGAGCGAATCAGCTCCCATACATCCGGGTTCTTTTTATGCGGCATGATGCTGGAACCGGTGGTCAGCTCATCTGGGAAGCTGATGAAACCAAAGTTCTGGTTCATGAACAAACAGGCGTCCATGGCCATTTTAGCAATGGTAGCTGCAATGCCTGATAATGCAAATGCAACGATCTTTTCTGTTTTACCACGCCCCATCTGCGCATACACTACGTTGTAGTTCAGCGCTTCGAAGCCCAGCAAGGAAGTAGTCAACTCACGGTTAAGGGGGAACGAAGAACCATAACCGGCCGCAGAGCCCAGCGGGTTTTTATTCACCACCTTATAAGCGCCCTGTAACATAGTCAGGTCATCTACCAGGCTTTCTGCATAAGCGCCAAACCATAATCCGAAAGACGATGGCATAGCAATCTGCAGGTGCGTATATCCTGGTATCAGGTGACCTTTATATTCCTCGCTCTTTTGCTGTAAAAGATGAAACAGCGCTAATACCTCTTCAACCATGGTTTGTAACTCATGGCGCAGGAATAATTTCAGGTCTACAAGCACCTGGTCGTTGCGGGAACGGCCACTGTGGATCTTCTTACCGACTTCGCCCAAACGGCGGGTCAACAGTAATTCTACCTGGGAGTGAATATCTTCTACCCCTTCTTCCAGCTTAAAATTACCTGCCTGTATTTCATGGTAGATATTTCTTAACTCCTGCTTTAATACGGTCAGTTCTTCCGCTTCCAGCAGCCCGATACTTTGCAGCATGGTGATATGTGCCATAGATCCCAGCACATCAAAGGGTGCCAGGTAAGCGTCCATTTCACGATCCTTCCCTACCGTAAATTGTTCTACGGAAGCCAGGGAAACTTTATCTTTTTGCCACAATTTCATAATGCTATAGTTTTTTTCACGCAAAGCAGCAAAGGTGCAAAGGAATACTCCTATAAACTTAGTTCAAAAATCTTTGCGCCTTTGCGTGAACTTAAAAATCATATTTACCAAATACCCGCTGTTTCACGTCAGGCCACTCTTCCCGAAGCATACTGAAATACACGGTATTGCGTATCCTCCCGGTACTGGTGATCATGTGCCGGCGAAAAATGCCTTCCTGTGTGCAGCCGAGGCTCAGGATAGCATTGCGCGATTGTGTATTCAGCTCATCGGTTTTGAATTCTACCCGGTTCAGGTCCAGCTCCTCGAAGGCGTACCGCAGCATGGCATATTTCATGGCCTTGTTCAGCCCGGAGCCATGCAGGGAAGGGGTGATCCAGGTAGCGCCGATTTCCGTGCGTTTGTTGGGCAAAGACAGTCCCATATAACGGGTAGATCCCACCACCCTGTTTTCCTGTTTGTCGATGATTACAAAAGGAACAGATAAACCCGCCGCCCGGTCTGTCAGGGCAACCTGGATATATTTCTCCAAATCCTCCTTACGGTCGATCGTATACAGTTGGATAGCCCACAAGGAAGCATCCGACGCAATTTCCCATAAGGCATCCAGGTGCGATGCCTGTAAAGGCTGCAGCAACACGCGTTTATTCTCCAGTACGGGCTCGAAGTTCATGTTATTGTATCATTTCGAGTAAACGGATATAACTGTCAATACCATCCTTTATCTCCTGCAAATGAATGTACTCATCGGCAGTATGAGAACGGGCGGAATCGCCAGGCCCCATCTTTACAGAAGTGGCTGGAATCAATGCCTGGTCGGAGGTAGTAGGGGAACCGTAACAGGTTTTTCCTATGCTGATACCTGCCTGAACAAATGGGTGATCCATCGGGATAAATGAAGGCCGCATACGGGTAGACCTTGGCTTTACCTCGCAGGATACATTTGCCCGGATGATATCCAGCAACTCTTCCAGGGTATATTGATCTGTAGCGCGTACGTCTACTACAAAGGAGCAGTCGGCAGGCACTACATTATGTGCTTTGTTAGAAGTATTGATAACGGTTACGCTCATTTTCACCGGTCCCAGTGCGTCTGATACTTTCGGGAAGCGGTAATCTTTAAACCAGTTCAGATCAGGTAATGCTTTGTACAGCGCATTTTCTCCTTCTTCCCTGGCAGCGTGACCCGCCTTACCGGTGCTGGTGCAATCGAGCACCATCAGGCCTTTTTCTGCCACCGCCAGTTGTGTTTGGGTAGGCTCTCCCACGATGGCAAAGTCGATAGCAGGTAATCGTGATAAAATACTTTCTATCCCGTTGGGGCCGCTGATTTCTTCTTCTGCCGTGGTAGTGAGAATGATGTTATAGCTAAGATCACTGCGATGGTAAAAATGCAGGAAAGTAGCTACCAGGCTCACTACGCAGCCACCGGCATCATTGCTGCCCAGCCCGTACAGTTTACCATCTTCCACATCCGGACTAAATGGGTCGCGGGTATATTGCGGGTTGGGTTTTACCGTATCATGGTGGGAGTTCAGCAGTATATTACGCTTGGCGGGGTCGTAATGTTTATTGAAAGCCCAGATATTATTGAGATGCCGCTCATGCGGAATATCCATGGCTGTCAGGAAATCACTGATCAGTTGTGCGGTGCCGTCTTCTTCCCGGCTTAATGAAGGAGTAGCGATCATCTGTTTCAACAGCGCCACGGCCACATCATATAATTTTTCGTTCCACATAGGTTAGCATATTAAAGTACCTGCTACTTTCGCTGTTGTATTACTCAGCACATCATCTGCATGTCCTATCAGTACTTCTTTCACGCCATTGCCAATAGCTCCGAAAGCATTTTGCAGCTTGGGTAATATCCCATCTGACAATACTTTCTCTGCTAATAACTGCTGGTAAATTTCCTGGTTGATCAGGTTAATCACCGCTTCATCATCGTTCGGATCACGCAATACGCCTTTCTTTTCAAAGCAATAAATCAACCGCACGCTATAGAAGGCGGATAGGGCAATGGCCAGGGAAGAGGCAATGGTATCTGCATTGGTATTTAAGATCTGTCCGTTACCGTCGTGGGTAAGCGGTGCAAATACTGGCGTAACACCTGCTTCCAGCAAGGTTTGCAGGGGCGCAATGTGCAGTTTTTCGGTATATACATCTCCTACAAAACCGTAATCAATTTCCTTTACAGGTCTTTTTACGGCAGGGATGATGTTAGCATCTGCGCCGGTTAAACCGATCGCATTACAGCCATTGGCCTGCAATTTGGCCACCAGCTGTTTGTTTACCAGTCCACCGTATACCATGGTCACCACATCGATGGTGTCTGCATCGGTGATACGGCGTCCATCTACATATTTAGATTCGATCCCCAGCTTATCACCGATACGGGTAGCGATTTTTCCGCCGCCATGTATCAGGATTTTCTTACCGGGTATTGCTGCAAACTTCTCCAGGAAGGTTTGCAGCAATGCCGGGTTATCGATTACGTTTCCGCCTACTTTAATGATAAATAAGTCAATCATAATGATCCTTTCAGTATTTCACTCAAAACAGCCTGGGCAGCCCATACGCGGTTGCCTGCTTCTTCAATCACAATAGATTGAGGACCATCCAGTACTTCGTCTGCAATGACTACATTCCTTCTTACAGGCAAGCAGTGCATCACTTTAGCGCTATTAGTGAGTGCCAGTTTCTTATTGGTAAATGTCCAGCTGGGATCTGTACAGGTAATTTTACCATAATCATGGTACGACGACCAGTTCTTCACATATACAAAATCCGCATCCTGCAGGGCTTTATCCTGGTCGTATTCAATACGGGCATTACCGGAAAATTTCTCATCCAGCTCATACCCTTTCGGATGAGTAATTACGAAGTCTGCTTCTCCCCAGGCATTCATCCATTGGGCAAATGAGTTGGGAACAGCCTGTGGCAACGCCTTTACATGAGGCGCCCAGGTCATCACCACTTTAGGTTTACGGGCCTGCTGCCAGTTCTCCTTGATGGTAATTACATCCGTTAAACTCTGCAAAGGATGCAGGGTAGCGCTTTCCAGGCTCACCACCGGTACCCCGGCATACTTAATAAACTGGTTGATATACTTCTCTGTATAATCTTCTTCTTTATTCTTTAAACCAGGAAAAGTACGGATAGCCATGATATCGAAGTACTGCCCCATTACGGCGGCCGCTTCTTTAACGTGTTCGGTAGTATTTCCGTTCATCACTACTCCGTCATTCATTTCCAGCGCCCATCCTTCCTTGTCGATGTTAAACACAATAGCTTCCATACCCAGGTTCTTCGCTGCAATCTGTGTACTTAACCGTGTTCGCAAACTGGGATTCAGGAATATCATTCCCACTGTTTTATGCTGACCTAATTCCTTATCCCTGAAAGGATCTTTCTTGTAGTTCAACGCAATGTCCACCAACCGCGGGACACTGGGAACATCTGCTGTAGAAATAAATTGTTTCATTTCGCTTATAGGCTTTAAACAGGTAGTGGAAAGATTTTAAAGGCACACTACCTGCTATATGTACTGTTTGTATGGTTACTTACTTAATTCTTTTCTGAAAGCGGCGAGGAACTCATCGGCATGTGCTTTGGTCAACGCCAGTGATGGCAGCAAACGGATCACATTAGGTTTGGCTTCACCGGTGAATATCTTATGTGTATGCAACAGTTCCTTTCTCACATGCGCCAGTTCTGCAGGTAGCTCAATACCAATCATTAATCCCCGGCCTCTTACTTCTATTACCTTATCAAAAGTGCGCAGTTGCTCCATCAGGTAAGCGCCAACGGCAGCGGCATTTTCAACCAGCTTTTCTTCCTGGATCACTTCCAGTACGGCCAGTGCTGCGGCACAAGCCAGGTGATTACCACCAAAAGTGGTACCCAGCATGCCGTATACCGGCTGGAATTTAGGTGCAATACTGATGGCTCCTATCGGAAAACCATTACCCATTCCTTTAGCCATGCTATAGATATCGGCCTGCACGCCTGCATGATCGTGAGAATAAAACTTACCGCTTCTACCATAACCACACTGTACGGAATCTGCGATAAACACCGCATTATGCTGGTCGCATAAAGTCCGGATTGTCCGCAGGAATGATTCGCTCGCTACATTGATACCGCCTACACCCTGTATCCCTTCAATGATCACAGAAGATACTTCATATTGCTGGAAAGCCTGTTCCAGCGCTGCTTCATCTTCCCATGGCAAAAACACCACGTTGTCGGTTTCATTTACCGGCGCTACAATCTTCGGATTATCGGTGGCGGCTACTGCCAGGGAAGTTCTGCCGTGAAAGGCTTTTCTGAAAGCAATGATCTTCTTTTTACCGTTGTAAAAAGAAGCCAGTTTCAACGCATTTTCATTGGCTTCTGCACCGGAGTTACATAAAAACAGCTGGTAGTCTTCTTTACCGGATACTTTACCCAGCATGGTGGCCAGTTGCTCCTGCAAAGGCATCTTTACTGAGTTGGAATAAAAACCTACTTTATGCAGCTGGTCTGTTAACCGTTTTACATAATGCGGATGCGTATGACCAATGGAAATTACGGCGTGTCCACCGTACAGGTCCAGGTATTGTGTTCCCTTATCGTCCCAAACGTTGGATCCAAGGGCTTTTTCTATAATTATATCATTAATAGGATAAACATCAAAAAGTTTCATGTTGGCGAAAAATTAAAATGGTAAAACATTTAGAATACGATGGACTTCAGTTTCAGTCCCGCCGTTTCATCCAGTCCGCATACCAGGTTCATGTTTTGTACGGCCTGGCCGGAAGCGCCTTTCAGCAGGTTATCTTCAATGGAGTGGATCACCAGTTTATCGCCCACTTTTTCCAGTTGAATTAAGCATTTGTTGGTGTTCACTACCTGCTTCAGGTCTATCTGTTTTTCGCTTACATGGGTAAACGGATGACCGGCGTAAAAATCTTTATACAGCTTTACAGCGGCCTCCAGTGTTAAGTCGGTGTGCAGGTACGATGTTACCCAGATACCTCTTGGGAAATCGCCCCGTACCGGCACAAAATTAACTTCACCATCGAAGCCCGGCTGCAAGAGCTGCAGGCTTCGTCGTATTTCTTTCAGATGTTGGTGGCTCAGCACTTTATAAGTAGAAATGTTATTGGCTCTCCAGGTAAAATGAGAAGTGGACTGGAGGCTTTGTCCCGCGCCGGTAGAACCGGTAATGCCGGTGGTATGTACTGCTGTCAGCAGCCCTGCTTTAGCCAGTGGCAGCAGTCCGAGCTGGATGCCGGTGGCGAAGCAACCGGGATTGGCAATGTTCTGCGCGGTTTTAATTAAGTCGCGCTGCATTTCCGGCAGTCCATATACAAAAGTCCGTCCTTTCACGGTTTCGCCTAAACGAAAATCCTGGCTGAGGTCAATTATTTTCACATGGTCTGCTATATCTGTTGCCTCCACGAATTTCTTAGATTCGCCATGGCCCAGGCAGAGGAACATTACATCAATATCGTTGCTTAGTTCGCCGGTAAATAATTGTTCTGTTTCCCCCAGCAGATCGGCATGTACAGCGTATAGCGGGTTACCTGCATTGCTACGGCTATGTACATACGAAATGGTTACATCCGGGTGGTTCAATAAAAGCCGGATCATCTCACCGCCTGTATATCCTGCGCCACCGATGATACCTACTTTTATTTTTTTATCGTTTGCCATTACCTGCTGATTTAGATAGAATTTTTAACCTGGTGCCAGATCATGGTCTGGTTACCGAAAATTTTGCTGAACCCTCTTACATCTTCTCCGCTCCAGCCGCTGTTCATTTCACCATATTTACCAAACTTGCTGCTCATCAGGTCGTACGGAGAGTTGATACCGGTTACCTGGAAGCGGTAAGGCATCAGGGTAACGAATACTTCACCGGTTACATTTTCCTGGGTGTTTTGCAGGAAGGCTTCAATGTCGCGCATTACCGGGTCCATGATCTGGCCTTCATGCATGTAGTTGCCGTAGAACTGTGCCAGTTGGTCTTTCCAGCTCAGCTGCCATTTGGTGAGTACATGTTTTTCCAGGGCGTGGTGCGCTTTGATGATCACCATTGGTGCAGCAGCTTCAAAGCCTACGCGGCCTTTGATACCGATGATGGTATCACCTACGTGGATATCGCGGCCAATGGCAAACGGACCCGCGAGGGTTTGTAAATATTGAATGGCTTCAGAAGGGTGACCGAATTGCTGATCGTTCACTGCTTTGAGCTCTCCTTTTTCAAAAGTTAATTTTACTTGTTCTTCGCCTTGTTTGGTAAGCTGGGTAGGCCAGGCGGCTTCCGGCAGCATACCATTGGAAGTCAGGGTTTCTTTACCTCCTACGGAAGTTCCCCACATACCTTTGTTGATGGAGTACATGGCTTTCTCGAAGTTCATGTCTACTCCTTTGGACTTCAGGTAGCTGATTTCTTCTTCGCGGCTCAGCCTCATGTCGCGGATCGGGGTGATGATTTCCACACCGGGGATCATGATATGAAATACCATGTCGAAACGTACCTGGTCGTTACCAGCACCGGTGCTACCGTGCGCGACTGCGTCGGCACCTACTTCCTTCACATATTCCGCGATGGCCAGTGCCTGGCTCATACGCTCTGCGCTTACGCTCAGTGGATAAGTATTGTTCTTCAGTACGTTACCAAAGATGAGATATTTGATTACGCCGTCATAATAAGAACGTATCGCATTAACAGTTTTATGACTTTTAACGCCCAGGTTGTAAGCGCGCTTTTCAATTTCCTGCAGCTCTTCTTCAGAAAAACCGCCAGTGTTAACGATCACTGAATGCACTTCATATCCTTTCTCTTGGGTCAGATATTTTACGCAATAGGAAGTATCAAGTCCTCCGCTAAATCCCAGTACTACTTTTTTCATTATGACATCTTTTTTTATAATTCCAGATAACAATATTTACATACCTGTAATCAGAACAGGAAAAATTTCTTTTTAGATCCGGTGGCGCCACCTTCTTTTTTGCTGTTGAGCAAAACAAATCTTTTAAAACGCAACCATCGCTCATACAATCTTATATTTCCTTTAAATCTGCGACGGCGGCGTTCGTGGTGCATGTGCCCGCTGGCGTTGACAGACAGCTGTGGCGTAGCAGGGGTAGCTTCGGCGGCCGCTTTTTCCGCCATTGCCTTTTCTTCTGCTTCCTTCAGCTTTTCCAGCGGATCGTATAACATGGCTGTGCAGAGACAATTCTTCCGCTGCTTGCTGGTGAGGATATCGAAATTCACACAACTGCGGCATCCTTTCCAGAACTCCTCATCATCGGTCAGCTCAGAATACGTTACCGGCTCATAGCCCAGCTCTGAGTTGATTTTCATTACTGCCAACCCAGTCGTTAATCCAAAGATTTTAGCCTCAGGATATTTCTCCCTGGACAGTTCAAATATTTTCTTTTTAATCGATTTAGCTACGCCATGGCCCCTGAAAGCGGGGTTTACAATAAGACCGGAGTTGGCCACGAATTTCTCATGTCCCCAGGCTTCTATATAGCAGAAACCCACCCAGTCACCTTTGTCCGTAACAGCAATCACGGCTTTACCTTCCTGCATTTTCAGCTCTACATAAGCAGGGGAACGTTTTGCAATACCTGTTCCTCTTGCTTTGGCAGATGATTCCATCTCGTCGGTGATGGTATTTGAATAGTGAATATCGTCAGGAGTGGCTACCCTAACGATGATATGTTGATTTTCCAACTTTTTAAATTGAAATCGTGAATCAATAAACTACATTGAAATTCCATTACTGGAAGGCTCACCGGAGGATTGGGGAATCACGGTGCGATAGCGGCCAATATGTTAGACAAGCGCTATCAAATTCTAGGTCGTCGGGAAAGGAATCTAAAGACATTGAACCCAACAGAATATACCCCTTTGTTTAAAGCGGGATGATATGCAGAGATGTTGGTATGAGTTGCGGTTTTTTCCAACTTCAGTTCAGCGTTAAATTGTTATAAATATTGTCTTTAGTTTAGATTATCGGCAAAGTTATAACAATATCTTTTTAAATAGTCGAATTTTTTTTGCCGAAGCAGGAATTTTAACAAACCACCTCCCTGGTGTCCGGGTGACACGCAAAAGCAAGTCTTATATATTATCATTTTTTACGTTGAATATGAAAGAGATGGGCGAAGACAAGCACGGCATAACCCGCTCCTGTCTTCGCCCATCTCTTTTTTCATACTCACTAAATATATGGGTACCGGGCTCCTTACCGGGTAATCACTCCCAGTTCGGCAATTCCGGCCCAATCCTGCGCGGCGTCTGCCGGCGCTACCGCCACAAAACGGATATAGCGGGCTGCTGTAGCCTTGAAAGGCACATTTTGCTGCACAGGACTATTTTTAATATTGGCAAACTGCCCGCTGGCCACTGGCTTACCCCAGTTTTTACCATCGGCGCTGGTGTAAAATTCATATCCATATACTATACCGCCCAGGGATTCGCCCGTAGCTGGTGTATAGGTAAATCCTTTCAGGGAAAGGGTTTCACCCAGGTCTACCTGGAACTCATGCGGATATTTGGCCGTCGCCTGGCGATCCGTCAGATATATGGTAGCCTTGTTACCATCTATCGCAGCTCCCGCTTCATGGTCCTTTGCTGCTGCATCGGCCTGTATTACCTGCCATTTGGCAGGCGCCACATCAAAAGCAGCGGTAGCCAGGTCGCTGGCATTACCATTCTTCAGCAACGCCTTCGCTTTTACAGTACCTCCCTTCGGCAAGGATAATTGGGTATTTTTGTCAAATACGGGCGACTTCACCCCAGGCATGCTGCCATCGGTGGTAAAGTGGATCACCGGATCAGCCGACGCACAGGTAATATTAATATGCCCTGCTTTATCCCGGCTGATCTCCGGAGTAGCCAGCACGCCAGGCGCCTTATACAGCTGCACTTCGCTGATCACCGGCGCTGCCTTGGCATCCAGGATATTGATACGCACCTGCGTGGTGGTATAATCCGGTAACAGTAATATGCGTTTATGGCCAATAGTGGTTTCCCTCGCCACTTCCTTCATCTTCCCATTTTCCAGTATTTCTACACTAAAGGCCTTTACCCGCTGTCCCAGCGCAATGTATTCCTGCAGCACTACACGGTTAAAAGTAACCGGCTTTTTATAGGTCAGGGTAATTGCAGCAGTAGTGGCATCATCACTGGTAGCCCAATAGGTACTGTTAGTTCCATCGTTGAGGTGGGCTACTTTCACCGCCGCGTTATTGCTCCGCGTATGGGTGGCAGTCACCATGGCCTGTTTTGCCAGGTTGTTTTTGAAGGTAGCATCCAGCACGCGGCGCAGCTCCATCAACCGGGTAGAATCGTTTGGATGAATGAGCCCTTCCCGGTCTACCGGCACATTGAGGATCAGGTTACCATTGCGGCCCACGGAACCATAATAGATATCCAGCAGGTGGGATATTGACTTTACTTTATCGTTGGTATCCGGACTATAGAACCATCCTGGGCGGATAGACACATCGCATTCGGCAGGGATCCATTGTTCGCCGTCCTCATTACCTTCGTTCAGCGATTTGGTAGGAGGGCCTCCGGCACCGGGCGTAAAGCCCTTTACATGGAGCGTGCTCCAGTTGGTAGTGCCGGCAATACCATTTTCGTTACCTACCCAGCGGCAACCAGGACCTACATCGCTGAAAATAACGGCATTGGGCTGATTCTTATATACTACGCTGTGAAAAAGGTTCCAATCATATGGTTGTTTGATATTGCCCCCATTGGCGCCATCGAACCATTGCTCAAACACAGGGCCGTAGCCGGATAACACTTCGTTGAGGGTATTGGCAAATACCTGGTTGTAAGTAGCAGTGCCATATTCGGGGTGATTACGATCCCAGGGAGAAAGGTATACACCGAACTTCAACCCGTATTCTTTACAAGCAGCTGAAAGCTCCGCCAGCACATCCCCTTTTCCATCTTTCCAGGCGCTTTCCCGTACGGTATGCGTGCTGTACTTGCTGGGCCACAAGCAAAAGCCATCATGGTGTTTGGCCGTAATTACAATCCCTTTCATACCAGCCAGTTTGGCGGTACGTGCCCATTGACGGGCATCCAGGTGAGTGGGATTAAATACTTTCGGGTCTTCATCTCCATGTCCCCACTCTTTATTGGTGAAGGTATTGGGACCAAAATGTATGAACATGTAATATTCCATGTCATTCCAGGCCACCTGCGCTTTCGACGGCAAGCTGCCATAGGGTTTGATCTCCTGGGCCATTGCGATATTAAAGCCCAGCAAACCTGCAAGGAGTAACGTCTTTTTCTTCATTAACAGCAGTAAATTTCAGATTACGGATGAAAGCGAAGATATACCAGATAATTTTACAGATCCAATCCCAAATTCCCTATTCATAATTCAATTTTCACCTTCGCATGATATGGAGGCCTGGCGCTTTTTCCACCAGTCCTACCGTTTATCACAAAAATGTAAGAATATTGTGGGTAGGGATAGTATAGATAAAGCAATTTTTATAAATTTAGTCCCTCCTTAACGTATTAATGTATACGCTGATAAACTTTGAACAATGATTAAACAACCACTGCATCGCAGAAGCTTTCTGAAGAACACAGTAGCTGCAGGCGTAGGTCTCTCTATGCTCGGCTCTTCAGCCAAATTATTTGCCAATGAGAAGAAACCCAAAGTAAGAATCGGTGTTATTGGCGTGGGCGCACGCGGACTGGGCCACCTGAATTTCTTCCTTCACCGTGAAGATGCGGAAGTAATTGCTTTCGCAGATCCGGATACTGCATTCACTGTTCCGAAGGCAAAAGCCATGATCGAAAAAGCCTACGGCACTAAAAAGAAAGTAGCAGAATACACCAACGGTCCGGAAGATTTCCGCAACCTGCTAAAACGCGATGATATCGATGCAGTGGTGATTGCTACCCCCTGGGAATGGCACTCTATCATGGCTATTGCCGCTATGAAAGCCGGTAAAACACCTGCTGTGGAAGTATGTGGCGCCTCTGATATCCAGGAATGCTGGGAACTGGTAAATACCAGCGAACAAACCGGTATCCCTGTATTTGGTATGGAAAACGTATGCTACCGCAGAGACGTAATGGCCGTACTGAACATGGTACGCCAGGGTTTATTCGGTGAACTGATCCACCTGCAGGGCGGCTACCAGCACGACTTACGCGGCGTGAAATTCAACAACGGCAAGCAATATTATGGCGGTGGTGTAGAATTCGGCGAAAAAGGCCTGTCTGAAGCTAAATGGAGAACTAACCACTCTGTACACCGCAACGGTGACCTGTACCCTTCCCATGGTCTGGGTCCAATCAACAACATGATCAATATTAACCGCGGTAACCGTTTGCTGTCGCTCACTTCCGTAGCTACCAAATCACGCGGCTTACATAAATACATTGTTGACAATGGTGGCGAAAATCATCCTAATGCCAAAGTAGAGTTTAAACTGGGCGATATCGTATCTACCCTGATTAAAACCAACAATGGCGAAACCATCATGTTATCGCACGACACCAACTCCCCGCGCCCTTACTCCCTGAACTTCCGCGTACAGGGTACCAATGGCCTGTGGATGGACGACCAGCAGTCTGTTTACGTTGAGAAAAAAAGTAAATACGACGAATGGGAAAAAACCGGCGATTTCAAAGATGCTGAAAGCTACTTTGGCAAATACGACCACCCGCTGTGGAAGAAATATGCCAACGACGCAGCAGGCGCTGGTCACGGTGGTATGGACTGGTTTGTACTCAACTCCTTCCTGGAATGTGTAAAACGCGGTGCGCCATATCCACTGGACGTATACGACATGGCTACCTGGTACGCCATCACGCCATTGAGCGAACAATCTGTGGCAGAAAGCGGCAGCGTACAATTCATTCCTGACTTCACCCGTGGTCGCTGGATGAACAGAACGCCGATTTTTGCACTGGACGATCAGTACTAAAAACATATACCACATAAAACGAAAGCAGCGAATGAACCAGGTTCATTCGCTGCTTTCGTTTTATATTATCTTATGTTTAGGCTTCTGCTGCCACGGCAGCTCCTACCTTCACGCCATCTTCAATAGTGGTCACATATACCTCCGGTGTTTTGCCATATTGCGTTTCGTAAGCTGATTGCACATAGGCCACGAAATCATCCACCTGGTCGGCTTTTACCAGATTGATGGTACAACCGCCAAAGCCTCCACCCATTACACGCGCGCCGGCTACTTCTTTTCTTTTCTTTGCGAGCGATACCAGGAAGTCGAGTTCCGGGCAGCTTACTTCGTATAATTTGCTCAGTCCTTCGTGGGTAGCGTACATCAGCGTACCAAACTGCTGCAGGTCGCCCTGTTTCAATAAGGTAGTGGCATCCTGTACCCGCTGTATTTCAGCAATCACATAGGCACAGCGATCGTATACTTTAGGCGGCAATTGCCCCTGTACCTCGTTGAGCATAGCCATGGTGGCATCCCGCAGGGATTTTACGTCCGGGTGGCCTGCCTGTATAGCTTTTACACCCTCCTCGCATTGCTGGCGGCGAACGTTGTATTCTGAAGACGCCAGGGAGTGATGTACCATAGAGTTACACAGTACAATTTTATAATCAGGGAAGTTAAACGGGAAATATTCAAAGGAAAGGCTGCGACAGTCCAGGCGCATTACCTGGTTCTTTTTACCGTGCAGGTTGGCAAACTGGTCCATGATACCACATTTCACACCAGGAAAGGTATGTTCTGCCTTCTGACCGATGAGCGCCATATCCATCCTTCCCAGCTCATAACCAAACAGGTGGTCCAGCGCGGCTACCAGGCCACCTTCCACCGCAGCGGAGGAAGACATGCCCGCTCCAACCGGGATATCGCCTGCTACCACGCAGTCAAATCCCTGTACGGGTAATCCACGTTCCTGTAATTGGAATACTACGCCCATGAGATAGTTAATCCATCCCGGCGTAGGCTTTACATCATCCAGCGAAAATGATACGGTTTCATTCATGAATACCGCATGGGCATTACATTGCCGGGTATTATTGAGCGCAATAGCGTAGACTATTTTCTTGTCGATAGCTGCTGGTAAAACAAAACCATCATTGTAATCAGTATGCTCTCCTATCAGATTGATTCTTCCTGGGGAAACAACCATTAACGGCTCTTTTTCAAATAAGTGGATAAACTGCTCCCTGGTGTTCTGTATCATTCAAAAAATATTAAACGTAAAATTTACACCTAAAAATATAAATAATGATTCAGAAAAAAAAGCAAAAAACTATTGAGGCGAATGACCAGGGGATTTTAATATCCGCCAGGGTCATTCGCCTCAATAGCTTTATGTTTTGAGCCTTCGGCTCTATTTTCCAATCTTATCTCCTACTAATGCATAGAAGAGAATGTAGATATAGCAGGGTACCATGCAGTACAGGAAGGCGTGTCTGAAGTCGATGCTGGCGCTGTACAGGAAACTGAACATGCTGTGTTGATCGAACATGCCGCTGTAGATCTGGGGGATCACACCACCACCGGCGATACCCATGATCAGCAGGGCGGAACCGATTTTGGTAAAGCGGCCCAGGCCATCGATCGCCATGGGGAAGATGGCAGGCCACATCAGGGCGTTGGCCAGACCCAGCAAAGCGATAAAGGTTACCGCGGAAAAACCGGTGGTAAAATAAGCAGCAGTGGTAAACAGTACGCCAAGGATGGCGGAAATCTGTAATCCTTTTTTACCGCTGAGGTATTTCGGAATAGTAGCGATACCGATCACATACCCTACCAGCATAGCTACCAGGGTAAAGGTGGTGAAGTATTTAGTATCGTCGACACTCATACCCAGTGATTTACCATATTGACCAATTACGTCACCGGCCATTACTTCCACCCCTACATATACAAAGATGCAAAGCACACCCAGTACCAGCTGCGGAAACTGGAATACGCTGGTTTTGCCGGTAGTAGCGGCTGCAGTGGATTCATCTTCTGTATTGGTATCAATTTCAGGTAAGGAAGAACGTTTGAGCAGGAAAGCCAGGATGGTTAATACGATGGCGATAGCTACGTATGGCCCGATAACGCGGGAAGCCAGGCTATCCAGTAGGGCATTTTTCTGCGCCGCATCTACAGCTGCTTTGATATCAGCTTCCAGTTTTTCAGCTCCTTTTAATACGATAGAACTGAGGATCAATGGCGCTAATGCACCAGCGCTTTTATTACAGATACCCAGAATACTGATACGTTTGGCCGCACTTTCTTTAGGTCCGATGATACTGGCGTAAGGGTTGGAAGCGGTTTGCAGTAAAGATAATCCGGCTCCCTGGATAAATAACCCGGTCAGGAACATACCAAAACTACGGGCATTGGCAGCAGGGATAAACACCAGCGACCCGATGGCTATAATCAGGAGTCCTAAAGCCATCCCGTTCTTAAACCCTGTTTTATTCAGGATCATGGAAGAAGGGATAGAGAGGAAGAAATAGGCCATGTAAAAGGCCATGGTTACCAGGAGCGCCTGCGATACATTCAACTCACACACTATCTGGAAAAACTGGATCAGGGTGCCATTGAGCCAGGTAACAAACCCGAATACGAAGAACAATATGCCGATGATGGCCATTGATTGCGCATACCCGGCCTGCTTGGAAGGTACGTTCATTGTTACTGTTTGGTTGGACATAATCTGTCTGAATTATTTTTTTTGATAAGCGCGAACATAGTCAAACTTCTCCTATATTTCTTGTATATTTCGCAAATATTTTTGCTAAAACGTTTTACCTGAATAGTAAATTGCAAGAATTATTTTACTTTTTAAAAAATTTTAAAAAAATAATTATACATTTATCCGGCAAAATTTCACTGTAACTTAACACGTTTATGACTCAGCAATCAAAACAAACCGCACAAAGCACTCATCCTTCGTTCTTTGTGCTTATTCTGGTTTTCTTTTTCTGGGGATTTCTGGCTGCGTCCAACAGTATCTTTATCCCTTTTTGCAAATCGCACTTTAACCTTACCCAACTGGAGTCTCAACTGATCGACTTCTCTTTTTACAGCGCCTACTTTATCGGCTCCCTGATCCTGTACCTGGCATCTACGGCGAGAAAAGTAGATATCCTGAATAAGATCGGGTATAAAAAAGGTATTATCTACGGTTTATTGATCTCTGTACTGGGATCAGTGATTATGATTCCATGTGTCAACAAAGAAAAGATTGTTCCCATTAAGGAAACCATCGCAGACATCAACGGTTTCCAGGTAGATCAACAGTTACAGACTTCTGACCACCAGGTGAAAATCCGCCGCGAGAAAGAGGCCGGCACTTACGCCCTGCTGATCAGCAACAACGAATCAGCGGAAAAGTATACTTCTAACACCCAGCTGGCTTCCGCAGTTTCCGGAGGCTTTGCCAAAGACGATGAGCATCACCAGTATAAGGCTACCTTCACCAAAGCCAACCTGGAAAAGGTGATTACTGTACTGGATACAGACTATAAACAAACAGTTACTTTCGGTTATTTTGCCCTGATCCTCATGGCCCTGTTTATTGTGGCTTTAGGATTTTCCCTGCAGCAAACAGCTGCCAACCCATTTGCCATCCTGCTCGGCGATCCCGCCAAAGGTGCACACCGTCTGAACCTCGCAGGTGGTATCAACTCATTCGGTACTACTATCGGGCCCATTATCGTGAGCATGCTGCTCTTCGGCAACATTAAAGGAGGAGACGTAAGTACAGATATCAGCAAGATCAACACCTTATACTTCCTGCTGATAGCCCTGTTCCTGATTGCCGCAGCCATCTTTGCTTTTGTGAAGATGCCGGAAAGCCAGGACACTGAAGCGTTTGAGTCTTCGCCTAAAGCTACTAAATCGCTACTGGGTATCACCTTCATGTTCATCCTGATCCTCATGGGATTGGTACTGAAATTTGAACTGCCGCTCTTCATCGCCGGCATCATAGGTATCATCGGTATCCTGTTCTACACTAAAATATCGTCTGCCAATAACAGTGAAGGCTGGGGCGCCATGAAATACCCTCAGCTGATCCTGGGTATGCTGGCCATCTTCATTTATGTAGGGGTAGAAGTAACCATTGCCAGTAACCTCGGCGCCTTGCTGAAACATCCGGGCTTCCTCACGGAAAAAGGATTGGCAGAATCAGAACTGGATCCTTACGTTTCCCTGTTCTGGGGCAGTATGATGATTGGCCGCTGGACCGGCGCCATCAGCGTGTTCAATGTTTCCAAAACCGTACGTAACATATTGTGTGTAATCGTTCCGTTTGTGGCATACGGCGTAATTCTTGGCGCCAACAGCATTAAAGGCAACGACATCACGGTATTATTCCCCTATGCTATCTGTATCGTAGTACAGATTATCGGCTTCTTCGCAGGACAGGATAAACCTGCCAAAACCCTGATGGTCTTCGGTCTGCTGGGTGTGGCCTCTATCCTTATCGGTTTATTCACTTCCGGTCAGCTGGCTACTTTCGCCTTCATCAGTGGCGGATTATTCTGCTCCGTGATGTGGCCCAGCATCTTCGCCCTGTCTATCGCAGGTCTGGGTAAATATACAGGTCAGGGCTCTGCCTTCCTGGTAATGATGATTCTTGGTGGATCACTGGTACCTCCGGTACAGGGTGGTCTGGCAGATATTTCAAGCATTGGTATTCACGCCTCTTACATGATCCCGGCGCTGTGCTTTGCTTATCTCGCGTTCTTCGCATTTAGAGTTAAAACCATTTTAAAATCTCAAGGAATTGATTATGAGTCAGCAGTTAGCGGTGGGCATTGATATTGGAGGCACTAACACCAAATTTGGAATTGTAGATCGCAGGGGAAATATTTTATGTGATGGTCGTATGTTGACCAACCAGCATGAAGAAGTATCTTGCTTTCTCGATGAATTACACGGACACCTGGCTACGCTGATTGAGCAGGTGGGAGGTATTGAAAATATAAAAGGTATCGGCGTAGGCGCCCCCAATGGCAACTACTATACCGGTAATATTGAATATGCGCCAAACCTGCGCTGGAAAGGGGTAGTTCCTTTAGCCAGTTTGCTGGAACAGAAATTTGGCCTGCCTACCGTACTCACCAACGACGCTAATGCCGCTGCCCTGGGAGAACTGATTTATGGCGCTGCGAGGGGCATGAAAGACTTTATCGTGATCACGCTGGGTACCGGCGTAGGCAGTGGTATCGTTGCCAACGGACAGCTGATTTATGGTCATGATGGTTTTGCCGGGGAACTGGGTCACTGTATCGTGCTTCCAGGAGGCCGCTACCATCCGGGTACCGGCGCACACGGCTCGCTGGAAGCCTACGCTTCCGCTACCGGTGTTACCAACACCGCCATCGAGTTCCTGGCTACCCGCCCGGACACTCCCAGCCTGATGCGCGAACATACCAAAGAGGAAATCAATTCCAAGCTCATCTATGAAGCTGCCATGAAAGGCGATCCGCTGGCCATGGAAGTATACGAGTTCACCGGTAAAATACTGGGTGAAGCCCTCGCCAACTTCGTGATGTTCTCCAGCCCCGAAGCCATCGTACTTTTCGGCGGTCTTACCAAAGCGGGCGACCTGATCATGAAACCTGTGCGGGAACATATGGAAAAGAACCTGCTCCCCATATTCCAGAATAAAGTTAAATTGCTGTTCTCTGAACTGAGAGAAAGCGACGCAGCTATCCTGGGCGCCAGCGCACTGGCATGGGAGATGAAAGACTAGCTGCCGCCACGGTGTTGCAAGCTAAACGCATATAAAATGCTTTTTATGAAAGATAGAAGATCATTCCTGAAAACAGCGGCCCTTGGCGCCGCTGTTTTCTCTTTGGATGGAGTAACGGGAACGCCTGCACGTTCACAGGGGAAAAATAAAATCGTAAAGGGAAAGCCCATCGTGGTATCCACCTGGGATTTTGGACGTGCCGCCAACGCCGCTGCCTGGGAAATCCTGAAAAAAGGAGGACGCGCCCTCGACGCCGTGGAAGCAGGGGTTAGAGTACCCGAAGCCGATCCCAATAACCACACCGTAGGCTATTCCGGCTATCCCGACCGCGATGGCCGCGTTACCCTCGATGCCTGTATCATGGACGAACACGGCAACTGCGGCTCCGTAGGCGCCCTCGAACATGTTACCCACGCCATTTCCGTAGCCCGCATGGTGATGGAAAGAACGCCACATGTAATGCTCGTAGGCGATGGCGCCCTGCAGTTTGCACTGGCCAACGGCTTTCAGAAAGAAAACCTGCTCACGCCGGAATCTGAAAAAGCATGGAAGGAATGGCTCAAAACATCGGAATATAAACCGGTTATCAATATAGAAAACAAATCATACACACCCACCAACGGCGCTACCGCATTCAATCCGCTGATGCTGCCAGGGAATGTGTATAACCACGATACCATTGGCATGGTAGCCATGGACGCCGAAGGCAATCTCTCCGGCGCCTGCACCACCAGCGGTATGGCCTTCAAATTACACGGCCGCCTGGGAGATTCTCCTATCATCGGCGCCGGCCTCTATGTGGATAATGAAGTAGGCGCTGCTACCAGCACCGGTGTGGGGGAAGAAGTGATTAAAATTGTAGGCAGCCACCTGGTCGTGGAACTGATGCGCCAGGGTTATCCACCGGAAAAAGCCTGCAAGGAAGCAGTAGAACGTATTGTGAAAAGAAGCCCTTCCAAAGCAAAAGAAATCCAGGTGGGCTTCCTCGCCCTCAATAAAAAAGGCGAACACGGCGCCTATTGCCTGCAAAAAGGATTCAACTACGCCGCTTGCACCAGCGACACCAGCAATATTTTAATTGATGGTAAACATTACTTCTAGCAATTCATTACGGGCCATCAGCCGCTGGTAGCGGCTGATGGCTATCTCCTAAAAACAATCATATGGCTTTTACCCTCGAAATATGCGCCGCATCCCTTGCAAGCTGCATCGCTGCCGTAGAAGGAGGTGCTAACCGCATAGAACTCTGCGACAACCTGCTGGAAGGCGGCACCACACCCAGCTATGCAACCATTGCACTGGCCAGGGAAAAAGTAAAAATAGATCTCTACCCGATTATACGCCCACGTGGCGGCGACTTCCTCTACTCCGACCTGGAGTTTGAAGTCATGAAAAAAGATATTGAGCTATGCAAACAACTGGGCTGTAATGGCGTAGTGATCGGCATCCTGCTACCCAATGGCCGGGTAGACCAGGAAAGATGCCGCATACTCACTCAACTCGCATGGCCCATGGGCGTTACCTTTCACCGCGCATTCGACATGACCGACAACCCGTTTGAAGCACTGGAAGATATTATCTCCATTGGCTGCGAACGTATCCTCACCTCCGGCGCCCGCAATACAGCAGTAGAAGGCGCCGCTCTCCTCAAAGACCTGCTGGAACGCGCCAACGACCGCATCGCCATCATGGCCGGTTCTGGCGTACGCGCTACCAATATTGCACAACTCATCCAAACCACTGGCATTACCGAATTCCACACCACTGCCAAAGCTTACGAAGAAAGTAAAATGGTGTACAGAAATCCCAATGTAAGCATGGGCGGCATTCCCGGCGTTCCCGAATACGGTATCTCTGTCACCCAGGAAAAAGAAGTCGCACTAATCCGTGAAATTGGCGAGAAAACATTATTATCTTAGCCCTCATTGTTTAGCTGACTATCCTGTTTTTAGCTGGTTGTATCTGAAACCCTTATTTATTAATTATAAGCTGGCAGTCACGGGCTGACCACAAAAAGTGAACAACGAAATGAAAAGACTAATCATTGCAACGGGCTTGTTGCTTGGCGGATTTTTTGCGCAAGCCCAAATCAAAGGGGTAAAACATGTCATCCTGATTGGCATGGATGGCTTTGGGGCATACTGTTTTCCCAAGGTCGACAACCCCAACATGAAACAAATGATGCAGGATGGCGCATGGACGCTTCAGGCCCGCAGTGTACTACCTTCTTCCAGTGCGGTGAACTGGGCTTCCATGGTGATGGGCGCTGGCCCCGAATTACACGGCTACACCGAATGGGATAGCAAAAAACCGGAACTGCCCTCCCGGGAACTCGACCAGTATGGGATGTTCCCCTCTATCTACACCCTGCTGCGGGAACAAAAACCCCAATCAGAAATCGGTGTCATATATAGCTGGAGCGGAATCGGGTATCTCTTCCCAAAAGCAGCCGTGAATAAGGAACTGGCCTGTCATGATAACGATAGCCTGGCTACAGCCGCCTCTATTGCTTATATTAAAGAAAAGAAGCCGGACTTCCTGTTCATCCACTTCGATGAACCTGATGGCACCGGGCATAATATCGGGCACAATATTCAGCCTTACTTTGACCAGGTACACAAAAACGATGTGCTGTTGGGACAAATATTACAGGCGGTGAAAGATGCCGGCATGTGGGATAATACTATCATCCTGCTCACCGCAGATCATGGTGGTATCAACAAAGGACATGGTGGTAAAACTATGCAAGAAATGCAGATTCCCTGGATTATCCGCGGACCCGGCATCGCTAAAAATAAAGAAATTAAAAGCAGTGTAATGACCTATGACACTGCGGCTACGCTCGCCTGGATCTTCGGTTTAAAAACACCGCAGGTATGGACGGGCAAACCAGTAAAGGAAGCCTTTAAATAACAATGCTATGAAAAAAATGCTGCTGAGTACCCTGGTATGTTTTACCACCTTGACACTTTTTGCACAGGTACAAAAAGTAAAGGTATTGACCTATAACATTCATCATGCAGAAAACATGAAGCAGGTACTGGACGTACAGGGCATCGCCAACGTAATACTGGCCACCAATCCCGACCTGGTGGCACTACAGGAAGTAGACAGTGTTACCGGCCGTACCCACCAGTCAGATCAGCTCAAGGAGCTGGCATCCATCACGGGCATGTATACCTATTTCGTGAAAGCGATGGACTTCGATGGCGGCGGATATGGCACCGGTATCCTTTCCCGGTATCCCATCAACAGTAGCACTACCCTGCCATTACCTTCCACCAAAGGCAATGAGCCCCGGGCAGCCGGCATTGTTACCGTGAAATTACCCGGCAACGACAGCACCCTGAGCTTCGTCACCACCCACCTCGATGCAGGAAAGCGTGCCACCGATCGTATTGCACAAGCCAATGCGCTGGCCACCTACTTCAAAGAAACTGCTACTCCTGTGATCATGGCGGGCGATTTCAATGCGATCCCTGCTGCTAAGGAGATAGCTGTACTCAAAGAAGTATTTTCCGACGCTACCACCCAGATGGGACCGACCTTCCCATCGGATACGCCGAAGATCAAAATAGATTATATCATGACAGCCCCCAAACACAAATGGACCGTGGTGGCAGCACGTATTATCGAAGAAACCGTGGCTTCCGATCACCGGCCCGTACTCTGTGAACTGGAGCTGAAATAATAGAAAAAACAATCCATTATATGACAATGAAAAACTTATTACACCTATGCCTGGTCGCCGCCTTCGCAGGATTGTGGGGCTGTTCGGGCACGCAAAGTGTTACCGCTCCCAAAGGCAAGGTGAGCATCATTCCTGTGCCGGCAAGCATCAGCGAAAAAGCCGATTCTTTCCTGCTGGATAAGCAAACGATCATTGTAGCCAACAACGAAAGCGACAAAAAAACTGCCGCTTTGTTCAACACATGGCTCAAAGAACTCACCGGTTATGAACTGGCTGTTAAAGACCAGGGCGATAAAAATGCGATTATTCTCCATACCGGCAATGACACCACTAACGCAGAAGGATATACGCTGAACACTGACCACAATAACGTTACCATTAATGGTAACAGTGGCGCCGGTACTTTCTATGGCGTACAGACCTTAATCCAGTTATTACCGGTAGAAAAAGCCCATGCCCTGTACATTCCGGGCGTAAGCATTACAGATGCTCCCCGCTTTGCCTACCGTGGTATGCACCTCGATGTGGGCCGCCATTTCTTCTCTGTTGATTTCATCAAGAAGTATATCGACCTGCTGGCCATGCACAAGATGAATACCTTCCACTGGCACCTGACAGAAGACCAGGGCTGGCGCATTGAAATCAAAAAATATCCCCGCCTCCAGGAAATTGCTTCCAAAAGGAAGGAAACCATGGCTGGCCGTTACGCCGATAATAAATATGATGGCAAGCCTTATGGTGGCTATTATACCCAGGAGCAGGTAAAAGAAGTAGTGAAATATGCGGCTGATCATTTTGTAACCGTTATCCCGGAGATAGAAATGCCAGGCCACTCACTCGCAGCGCTCACTGCCTACCCTAACCTGGGATGTACCGGTGGCCCCTACGAAGTAGGCACCCGCTGGGGCGTATACGACGACGTATACTGCGCCGGCAACGACAGTGTATTCCTGTTCTTACAGGATGTGCTGGATGAAGTAATGGAGCTGTTTCCCAGCAAATACATTCATATCGGTGGCGACGAATGCCCGAAAGTACGTTGGGAGAAATGTCCTAAATGCCAGGCCCGCATGAAACAGGAAGGCCTGAAGGATGAACATGCCCTGCAGAGTTATTTCATTCACCGGATGGAAAAATATCTCAATAGCAAAGGCCGTCAGATCATCGGCTGGGACGAAATCCTGGAAGGCGGCCTGGCCCCCAATGCCACGGTGATGAGCTGGAGAGGCATTGAAGGAGGTATTGCGGCCGCTCAGCAAAAACATGGCGTGATCATGACGCCTGGCGAATATTGCTACTTCGACCACTACCAATCTAAAAGTCCCAACGAACCATTGGCTATTGGCGGCTTCCTGCCGGTAAGCCAGGTATATTCCTATGAGCCAGTGCCAACGGAACTGAGCCCTGAAGAAGGAAAGTATATCAAAGGCGCACAGGCCAACCTGTGGACAGAATACATTGGCAACACCGATTACCTGGAGTACATGGCTTATCCACGCGCCTGCGCACTGGCAGAGGTATTGTGGTCTCCTAAAGACAAGCGTAACTACGACAACTTTGTGGACCGTTTGAAAGTACATGTAAAACGGCTCGATCTGAAAAAGGTAAATTATGCCAAGCATGTATTTGAAGTAACCGGTAAAGCGGTTGATAATGGTAAAGGTGGCGTGGAAGTAGTGCTGGCCGCTAAATTAGACGGTGGCAAAATATTTTTCACGACCGATAGTACCGCTCCTACCCCTCAGGCGACTCCTTATACACAACCTGTACAGATCACCAAATCAGGTACCGTGCGGGCGCAGGTATTCCTGGATGGCAAACCTTTTGGCGGTGAGTATAACCAAACATTCCTCTTCCATAAGGGTATCGCCAAAAAGGTAACACTGGCTACCGCCCCCGACAAGAGCCATAGCCCTGTCAGCAACTTTATACTGGTAAACGGTATTGAAGGTAATGCGGCCTATAACGATGGCGAGTGGTTCGGATTTAAAGGCGGTGATATGCAGGCAATAGTAGAACTGGATAGCTTACAGGATATTCACCTGGTAGGTATTAACACCATCAACGCAAAAGGCGATTGGATTTATCCTCCCAAACAGGTTATCTTCTCTGTTTCGGATGATGGCAAAACCTTTAAGGAAGTGTATAAACAAAATACTTTCGCGCAACAGGGTATTAATAAAGTGCGGGGACAACTGCAGCAGGTGCGCGGCCGTTTTGTGAAAGTGCAAATGCAGAATTTTGGTAAGATTCCTGCTGGTGCAGCAGGAGCTGGAAATGGCGCCTGGCTGTTTGCTGATGAATTTATCATCAACTAGAAAAATAGAAAACCGTTAGTGCAATTACACTAACGGTTTTCATCTTATGACTCCTACACCAAAATATGTGATACGGCTTTCAGCCGCTGTATGCTAAACATACTAACGAGATAAAATATTAAACGGTTTCATACAAGCTAAAGAAATAAAAATTAAATATTGCTAAATAATAATGTGCATTAGCAGTAAATTCTTTAATTTTCCGGCTCGTTTTTAAACCGCATCTAATCAAAAACGTTTACAAATGACGATTAATCATCAGGAAATCGAACTGATCGACAGCTTTGAACAAATTGCTGTGGAAATACATCCTTCTGCCAAAGAGGGTTCCAAAGCAGTGGCGCAGGAAATTGCCGCGTTAATCCGCGAAAAGCAGGCTGCCGGTCAAAAATGTATCTTAGGACTTGCCACAGGCTCTACTCCTAAATACATGTACGCAGAACTCGTACGTATGCACAAGGAAGAAGGATTGAGCTTCAAGAATGTGATTACTTTTAACCTGGATGAATATTATCCCATAGAGCCGGATGCCTTACAGAGCTACAACCGCTTTATGAAAGAACACCTCTTCAATCATGTAGATATCCCGGAAGGCCAGTACTTCATTCCGGATGGTACGATCCCGAAAGATCAGATCAAAAAATACTGCGAAGAATACGACAACCGCATTGAATCTTTAGGTGGTATCGACATCCAGGTGCTGGGTATCGGTAACAATGGTCATATAGGTTTCAACGAACCAGGCGCCAATATCAATTCACACACCCGCCTGGTAACACTGGACAACAGTACCCGTTTGGCGAACGCTTACGAGTTCCCCAACATGAGCCAGGTGCCTCGTCTGGCCATTACAATGGGTCTCAGCAGCATCTTCAAAGCCAAACGCATCTTGCTGATGGCCTGGGGCTCGCACAAAGCCAAAATTGTACGCCGCTCTGTAGAAGGTCACAGTACCGACCAGGTGCCTGCGTCCCTGCTTCAACAGCATCCTAACTGCAAATTCACGATCGATGAGCAGGCTGCAGCAGACCTCACCCGCTTCAATGAACCCTGGCTCACCGGCGATTGCGAATGGACCCCTGGTCTGACCCGCAAAGCAGTAACCAGCCTGGCACTAAAGCTGAACAAACCTATCCTGATGCTCACCGATAAGGACTATAACGAAAATGGTTTGAACGACCTGATCGTACAATATGGTTCTGCTTATGAGCTCAATATCAAAGAATTCAACGCTATCCGCGATACCATTACCGGTTGGCCCGGCGGCAAACCTGGTCCCCAGTTGCCTCACCACCCGGAACGTTCAGAGCCGGCTAAAAAACGCGTCCTGATCTTCTCTCCACACCCGGACGACGATATCATCTCTATGGGTGGTACTTTTATCCGTTTGCATGAGCAAGGCCATGATGTACACGTAGCTTACCAGACTTCCGGTAATATCGCCGTAACAGATGAGTTCCTGCTGCGCTTTATTGACTTTGCCGTAGGTTTCGAAGGCATGTTCGACATTGATAAGAGCAAGAGCTCTATGATCCTGGATGAAGCCAAAGCGTTTATCCGTACCAAGAAACCAAGCCAGAAAGATACCCCGGAAATCCGCGCTATCAAAGGATTGATTCGTCGCTGCGAAGCCAAAGCTACCTGCCGTTACGTAGGTATTCCGGAAGAAAATGCACATTTCCAGAACCTGCCTTTCTATGAAACCGGCCTGGTGGAAAAGAAACCAATGGGACCTGAAGACGTAGCATTGACTGTGGAGCTGCTCCGCAAACTGAAACCACAACAGATCTATTGTGCGGGCGACCTGGCCGATCCACATGGCACCCACAAAGTATGCCTGGATATTATCTTCGCCGCACTGGAAATCGTGAAAACCGAAGACTGGGCGAAAGATTGCTGGGTATGGCTGTATAAAGGTGCATGGCAGGAATGGGATATCCATGAAATTGAAATGGCTGTTCCAATGAGCCCTGACCAGGTACTCCAGAAACGCCTCGGTATCTTCATTCACCAGAGTCAGAAAGACGTAGTGCCTTTCCAGGGTACCGACCTTCGCGAATTCTGGCAGCGTGCAGAAGACCGTAACGCCAACACTGCTGCCCTTTACGACCGCTTAGGTTTGCAGCAATACGCTGCTATGGAAGCCTTTGTACGTCATCATTTTATGTAAATAAATTTTAATTTAGGGATTTTTCCCTGTCCGCTTGAAATCCGGGCAGGGGAAAATCCCTAAATTTATACCATGAACCTGAGCAGAGCGATCGCAATCGCCACCGAAGCACATAAAGACCAGTTAGACAAATACGGACAACCCTACCTCGGACACGTATTCCGGGTAATGCAAATGGGGCGTACCGAAGACGAAAAAATAGTAGGCGTCCTGCACGACCTGGTAGAAGATACCGATTGGACCTTTGAAGCATTGGAAAAAGAAGGCCTGGCGCCACATTTACTGGCTGCTCTGTATTGTGTTACCAAATCCGATGACGACGAAGATTACAACCATTTTATAGACCGCACCCTGCAGAATCGCCTTGCCTGCGTAGTTAAACTAAACGATCTTACCGATAATATGGATATCCGTCGCATGCCAAACGTAAAAGAAACGGATGTTGCCCGGCTGAACAAATACCTGCACGCTTACCGGAGAATTGCCGCCGCTGTTATCCAGTAGAATTTTTTTATAATACCTTCCGATTAAACTATTAAATTACAGTAGAAAACAGAATAACCATCAATGGAAAACGACATCCTCATTGACTTCAGGTTCGCCAAAGAGAAGCCCAGGTTCGGTGAATTATTCTTAATTACCGGAGAAGAACATCCTAAGTTCCCGCCAAGGAATAAAAACTTCGCTACCCTGGCGCCGCTGGGTTTTGAGCAACTCGATGACTTTTTCGGTATCCTCAACGGTGAAGACACCGGAGATGATGTACTGGTATGGCTCTTCCCTATGCTCAACGGAGAAGAGGTGTTTCACAACAGTGGCCCGTTTGACGCCATCAGGCTATCTTACAGCGCCCTCCGGAATGCACCATCCAACATTACCCTGCTCCAGGAATGTTTCAACGCCATTAAAGGCATGCCCGATGTGGAAGTACAGTTCGAAGATAATACCATCCGCGACTTTACACCCATACAACAGAAAGCCGATGAAATTGTAGCCTACTGGCGCGAAAATGATATAGAACCCGGCTCCGAACAAAGTCTCCTGGTAGAAGAAGAGGAAGATGAAGACTGGGAGGACGATAACTGGGATGAAAACGACGACTGGGAAGAAGAGGAAGATGCCGGAAATAAAAAAGGAAAATAATGACAACATATAAGCAGGCCCTCAACGCCTGCTTTTTTTATTCATATATTTCGTAATTTGAGTCCACACTGTACCTGACCTATAACGCCAACAACCATTCATGAAAAAACAAGCCAACAAAAGAGGTCTCGCTGCTTTATTGCTCGTAGCCACGTTAATACTTGTATTGCTTATTTCCGGCATTCCCTCTATCAGCAAGGCCAATAAAAAAAATTGCCTTCCCACCAGCGGCGTGGTACAGGAAATTAAAAATGGCTCCCCTGGCATTGTTATTCATTTGAAGAATGATCCGAAAATTTATTACATCTCCAAAAAAGCTACCGGCCACCTGAGTTCCGACCAACTCGACCAGCAACTACGTGGTAAAACCATTCAGCTGTTTACGGCACAGGACTGGTCTCCCCTCGACCCTTTTTCCAGCATGAAACAAATTCATCGCCTTCAAACAGCCGATACAGTTATCTTTTCTGAATTCTAGGCCTAATCTTTGTGCGGATGCAGCCCAGATGGAGGCCAGAGTCCCTCCCATCTCATAAAACAGTAACTGGACATATGCATCTCAACAAAATTTCATCCTGCCTTGGATTGGCGGTATTGCTGGCTTCCTGCAACCTGACAGATAAGCACAGCAAATACGATAATGAAGAAAATGCGCACATCAGCACTAAAATACCTGCTCCTGCTAAAAAGAATATAGCCAAAACAACTACCAGCGCCCCTATACTGGGTGAAAGAATCAGCGGCAGTGCGGTAATACGCAATAGCCCCGGGGGAGATCCCATCGTTTCACTGGAAGATTATATCCCGCTGCGATGCGCCCCGTTGAAAAAAGACTGGTACCCTGTAAGCGTAGATTTTGATATCACTCCACAGGAATACAGCAAGCCTTTGTTCCGTAAAGGCCGTAAAATAAAGGTCAATGGCGTAGCCGCCGGCGTATTGGAACGCGATATCAAATTACCCGTGGCTACCAATGGCGAAAAAATGTGGGCTACCGTTAACGGCTATACGGAAAAGAAAAATATCCGGGGCGGCAGCATCATCGAAACGGCGCTCGCCAGTTATCTGAAACAGCATACTGGTCGCAGCATCGCCGATATGCAATCCTTCATCCGCAACTTTGGTCTCGAAGAAGAAAAGACCCTTACACCCTATATACTTTACTTCAATTACGAAAGTGGTATCGATGATCCCAGCCCACTATACCGGCTGGCGCTCGTATTCCAGGGTCAGCAACTGATTGGCGTGCTGCACTCCCGGCCACTGCAGGTAGACGGCAGTAGCGCCCGCCGCCTACAACGGGGTTTTACCGTCAACTATCTCAGCGGGATAGACAACAGCCTGAAAGAAGATTTTGCGCAGAAATTCAACAAGTTCATTCTCGCTGTTGATTAAGGTCATAACTAACGGTTATCACCCATTACAGATCATCATTTGACTCCGGCCGCCACTATACGGAACTTTGTACCTCATTACAATCGTTTCGTGTATGCAACATCATCAAGTAAGTGAGCACTGGTTAACGGCTTTTACACCCAAAATAATCTTTGTTACAGCAGCCGCCATCACGCTGTTGCCGGTGGTTCCGCCCCCCGTAGCATTGCTGATGGGCTTTGCCCTCGCACAAACCACCGGTAATCCTTTTGCCGCGGTCACTCCCCGGATTACCCACTGGCTGTTACAGCTGTCTATTATCGGGATGGGGTTTGGCATGAATGTACACAGCGCACTGAAAGCCGGCCAGGAAGGTTTCCTGTTTACCGTGGCAGCCATTGCCGCCACCTTACTGACTGGCGCCTTGTTAGGTAAATTGCTGGGCGTAGATAAACACACCACCCACCTGGTTTCCTGTGGTACCGCTATCTGCGGCGGTAGTGCTATCGTCGCTATTGCACCTGTGATGAAGGCAGGAGAAAAACAAATTTCCGTGGCCCTGGGTATTATATTCCTGCTAAATGCCCTGGCTCTTTTTATATTTCCGGCGATAGGTCATGCGCTGCATCTTACCCAGCAACAATTTGGGCTATGGAGTGCCATCGCTATCCATGATACCAGCTCTGTGATAGGTGCGGCCAACAAATATGGGGAGGAAGCCCTGCAAATAGCAACTACTGTAAAACTATCCCGCGCCCTCTGGATCATCCCGGTAGCCTTTATTACCACGCTGCTGTTTAAAACAGATACAGGTAAAATAAAAATCCCCTGGTTCATCGGCATTTTCATTATCGCGATGCTGCTCAACACCTGGGTTCCCCTGGTGCAATCCCTGGCATCCCTGATGGTCAAAGGAGCTAAAACAGGGCTCTCCCTGACGCTGTTTCTCATAGGCACCAACCTTACCCGGGAAGCACTCCGCGGGATAGGCAGGAAGCCTTTACTGCTCGGTATATTGCTGTGGGTATTGATCAGCACCGGCACCCTGATCGCTATCCGCTGCCTGGTATAGCATACCGAGGAAAATCCCGTGATAACCCTATTCTCATTTTACATATATTTGTTTCCGACAGCTCGAAAGCCAAATCAAAACAACCAACAGGATGTAATTCTCAGTAACCTTAATGACTACACGTTATTCATGAGCCGGTCACCCGCCAACAAATCTGGCATTTATATGGCCACCTTCAGAGCCATTGAAAGCTCCGGGCCAGAAAAAGAAAGACTTTTTCACGATCCGTTTGCTACTGCCTTTCTTTCCAAATCCTGGCAAATCATTATTGCCTGTTGCAGCATTCAGTTGATCCGGAGTATGGTAGCCGCCAGTATACAGATACGCTGGCCAGGAACCTTTACTGCGGCGGCTGCCCGGACAAAACTGATTGATGAGATGATCTGTCACGCCATCAAAAACGAGGGTATTAACCAGGTCATTATCCTCAACGCCACTTACGACACCAGGCCTCACCGGTTAAGTCCCGGCCTGCCGGTACATTATGTGGAACTGGACCATCCGGATATACAACGCCGCAAACGCAGTATCATCAATTCACTAGGAGGATTACCTGCCGTACATGTCGATTATATTCCGCTGGACATGAATACCGAAAGCATCTCCGATGTTATTCCCCAGCTCTTTCACCGCGAACATTACAAAAGCCTGTTTCTCTGGGAAGGTGTTACTTCCAGCCAGGAAGCGCGGCAGGCGGAAATGATCTTTCACTATATCAAACAATTACGTTCCGGAACACAGATCATCTTTACCTATGCAGACCGCGCTGTGCTGGAAAATCCGAAGGCATTTTATGGTTTCCCGCGGATAGACCGGTTGCTGAAACGGGCCGGCGAAAACTGGGATTTCGGCATGTGCCCCAACGAGCTGCGCACCTACCTGGATAGTTACAACATGGTACTCCACTATGAAGGCGGCGCCGCAGATTACCGTGCGCAATACTTCGGCGAAAAGAGTAAGGGCATGAAAGGATATGAATATTTCCGGCTGGCGAGAGCAGAAGTAAAATAGCGGGTGTATCTTCGTATACCAATTTTACCATGCCGCATATGCATATTCACTACTTTCAACATGTGCCGTTTGAAGGCCCGGGCTGCATTACCAATTGGGCAGCCAGCCACCAGCATCAGCTCACCCATACCCGCTGGTATGAAAGCACAGATGCGACCGCCCTCGCATCCGCCGACTGGCTGGTTGTACTGGGAGGCCCTATGGCAGTGTACGAACAGGACCAGCTCCCCTGGATGACCACAGAAATAGCGCTGATCCGCGATGCCATACAACAAAATAAAAAGGTACTGGGCGTTTGCCTGGGTGCACAGCTCATCGCTGCCGCCATGGGCGCCAATGTGTATCCACATACGCTAAAGGAAATTGGCTGGTTCCCGCTGGATCTCAGTTTCCAGGCGCAGGCCGCACCACTGGAAAACGTACTTCCACATCATTTCAATACCTTCCATTTCCATGGCGATACCTTCGATGTGCCCACCGGAGCTACCCGCTTTGCCGCATCGGCCGCCTGTAGCCACCAGGCCTTCATTTACGGCGACCGGGTCATCGGTCTGCAATTTCACATGGAATTTACCCCCGAAATCATCGATAGCCTGTTGCACCATTGTGCCAGCGATATCAGCGCCGGTGGCGCCTTTGTTCAAAGTGAAGAAAAAATACGCCAGCACATGAACCTGCTGGAAGCCAATAATGAAACCATGTATCGCCTGCTGGATTATATAGCGGCGTTATAACAAAATATGATTGTATGAATGCTGCGTTTGATGTTTTGATTGTAGGCGGAGGCCCTATCGGCCTGGCTTGCGCACTGGAAGCCAAGAAAGCAGGTCTTTCTTATGTGATTATAGAAAAAGGCTGTGTGGTCAATTCTCTCTATAACTACCCGTTGTACATGACCTTCTTTTCTACTTCCGAAAGACTGGAAATCGGGAATGTGCCATTTGTATCCATCAACCCCAAGCCTACCCGGCCGGAAGCGCTGGAATACTATCGCCGGGTAGCCACTTCACATGAACTGAATATAAAACTGTTTGAAGAAGTACAACAGATCACACCTAACGCCAACGAATATACGGTAATTACCAGTCACCGTACCTGGCACGCCCGGCACATCATCATCGCTACCGGCTTTTATGATATTCCCAACCTGCTTAATGTACCAGGTGAGCAGCTGCCAAAAGTAACCCATTACTATAAAGATCCGCACTTTTACGCTACCCAGGATGTATTGGTGATCGGTGCTCACAACTCCGCCGTAGATGCTGCCTTGGAAACGTATCGCAAAGGCGCGCGCGTAACCATGGTAATCCGCGAAGATGCCATTGGATCGAGAGTGAAATACTGGGTAAAACCGGATATAGAAAACCGTATCAAGGAGGGATCTATCAAGGCCTGCTTTAAATCGTCGGTACTGGCCATCCGTGAAAAAGAAGTAGATATTGCCACACCTGATGGCAATATCACCATCGCCAACGACTTTGTTATTGCCATGACCGGATACCAACCGAATTTTGCTTTCCTGGAAAATGCCGGGATCACCTTATCAGATGATGCGATAAAAATGCCGGTATATAATCCGCTCACCATGGAAACCAATATGCCCCGCATGTATCTTGCCGGAGTGGTATGTGGCGGTATGAACACACATGTGTGGTTCATAGAAAACTCAAGGGAACATGCAGGAAAAATCATTGCCCATATAAAAGGGAGAGCATAAAGCAGAAAGCTTAAAGCAAAAAGCTATTGTGGAGAATGACTAACGCTATTTTTAAAATATTCGCTAAACCCACTCTCCACAATAGCTTTTTGCTTTAAGCTTTCTGCTTTATGCTCCTCAAAACAGCCCTTCCATTTAAGCAATATTCACTTCCCTTTCCAGCTCCACGCCAAACTTCGCCTGTACACTGTCTACCACTTTCTGCGACAACCGGTAAATTTCTTTACCGGTAGCGCCCCCGTAATTTACCAGTACCAGCGCTTGTTTGGCATGTACGCCTGCGTCGCCTTTGCGGTAACCTTTCCAGCCACATTGTTCTATTAGCCAGCCTGCAGCCAGCTTGAAAGCATGATTGGCTACCGGGTAAGCCACCAGTTGCGGAAAAGCAGCATGTAAAGCCTCATATTGTTCTTTAGGGATAGTGGGGTTCTTAAAGAAGCTGCCGGCATTGCCTATTTCTGCCGGGTTGGGCAGTTTAGAAGAACGAATGTTGATCACCGCCTGGCTGATAGCCTGTATAGACAGTGTTTGCACATCCATGCGTTGCAGTTCTTCGTTGATAGCGCCGTAGCTGGTGTTGAAATGCGGCTTTTTACTGAGCCGGTAGGTAACCGACAGGATGGCAAACTGGTTACGGTATTGTCTTTTAAAAACACTTTCCCGGTAACCAAACTGGCAATCAGCATTGTTGAAAGTAACAATGCGGTTATCATCCAGGTGCAGGGCCTCCAGCTCATGAAAAACGTCTTTTATTTCTACTCCATAAGCGCCGATATTTTGCATAGGACTGGCGCCTACATTACCTGGGATCAGCGACAGGTTTTCCACGCCTCCCAGCTGCAGGGCGATACAATGCTGTACGAAGCCATGCCAGTTTTCACCAGCGCCCGCTTTCACATATACGTAGTCGTTATCTTCCTTCACTACCGTGATGCCTTTTAATTCATTCTTCAGCATCCAGCCGTTAAAGTCGCCGGTAAACAGGATATTGCTGCCGCCCCCCAGTATCATCCGGGGTAAATTGCTCCGCTGTTGTTGCGCTGTTAAATCCATCAGGTCTTCCACAGATGCAAAAGTTGCAAAATACCGCGCATGGGCGCCGATACCGAATGTATTATAGGATTTGAGCAGAACATTTTCTGATACCTGCATAATAACTTAAATTTATGGTCAGCAAAGATAGCCGCAAATCATTTAGAAATTTCCAAATCCATTAATCCATTTTCATGAACAAGACTGCGATTGTCATAGGAGCTACCGGACTTACAGGCACCCACCTGGTGGCGGCCCTGTTGCAAGACCCTGCCTTTGACAAAGTAAAAGTATTGATCCGCAGGCCCTGGGCACATTCCAGGCCCAGGCTGGAAAACGTGATCGTGGATTTTGAAGATGACGAAAATCTCGCTGCCGCTTTACAGGGCGATGTGTTGTTTTGTTGTATCGGCACCACCATCAAAAAAGCGGGATCGCAGGAGCGATTTAAGGGAGTAGATTACGGCATCCCGGTAAAATGCGCCAGGATAGCGCATGAGCAGGGCGTGTCGCAAATACTGGTGATGTCGTCTATCGGCGCCAATGCTCATTCCCGCAATTTTTATCTCCGTACCAAAGGAGAAATGGAAGAAGCCATACAACGAGCCGGCTTCCACAGCATTGCCATTTTTCGCCCCTCCGTGCTGATAGGCTCCCGAAAAGAATTCCGCCTGGGCGAATGGCTGGGAAAATACCTTATCCAGCTATTTTATTTCCTGTTACAAGGGAGATGGAAAAAATACCGGCCCATTAAAGCAGCCACGGTGGCCAACGCCATGATAGCAGCTGCTAAAGAAATGGAAACCGGCATCAGCGTCTATGAATCCGATGCCATTCAGCAGATGGGCGCTTCATGAAATCCGGGATTTGAGTCTTATCTTTATCCCGTATGAAAAAATGGGTCCTTTTACTGGCTGTGGCAGGCATTGCAATACTGCCAACATATATACAGGCACAGGTAAACAGCTACTTCCCTGAAATATGGAAGGAAAAACCTCAGCTGCACACAGTGCCCGCTACCAATGAACCTTATGCTGTAATTGACTATAGGATCGTCAGGGATTTCAATGTCAGCGCGGGCGACAGGGCCGCAGGATGTACACAGTACAAAACCATCTACAAAATTGTAAAAATCAATACCCAGGCAGGCGCCGACAGTCTCACCCAGCTCATCATGGATTTTGAGGCCAATGAAACCCTGAGAGGGTTGCATCTGCGAGCCCTGCATCCCAATGGAGCAATAGCCGATCTGGCCGACCAGGTACGTATGATACACCTCAGCGATGATCGCAGTGCCGTGGTAGTAACTCAGCTGGCCCTGCAACCAGGTAGCGAAATTGAATATGAACTAAACCTGAAAGTGGGCTTTAGCTACGCCGGCTCAGATTTTCTGCAATCCTCCCTCCCCTGCAACCACATCAGCTTTACGCTGGTAGCACCGAAGGGAATGTCTTTCAAACTCAAAACCACCCAGGGATTACCTCCCATCAGCGACAGTACCGGCGCCGACAGCAAACATTATTATTGGCTGAACGTACCGCATATGCCGGCGCTCAAAAACAATGACCTGTATTACATGCTGCCCCAGCTGCAACGTGTGGACTTTGCCCTGCACCAGGCTATCTATGGTAAAGATACCAGCCGTATGACCTGGCAACAGTTTGGTGAAGATAACTATATCCCTTTCGTAGCCGTTTCCAAAGCAGAATATAAACAGCTGGAGAAAGAAATACAGAAATGGCCTTTTACCCAGCAACGGATGCCCGCCACACAAATGATTTACCTGGTTGAGCAATACGTAAAATCAAATATAAAACTGGTACCACCGGAAGAAACCGGCGAAACAGTAGACCTGATCAGCATTTTACGTAACCGGCGCGCAGAAAAAGCCGGCTTCACCCGGCTGTTAAATGCAGTGTACTATGTGCTGAATATTCCTACTCAAATACTGTTTACATCCTCCAGGGACAGTTTACTGATCGATAGCCAGCTGGTGGTACGGCAACTACCGTCAAATGTACTCCTGTACTTCCCTACGGTACAACAGGCGCTTGCCCCCACAGAAATGAATACGCGCTTTCCCTGCTATCCGGCCATCTGGGCCAATATTCCCGCGATACGCTGCCGCGATACCCTCGTAGGGCAGGAAAGCAAGGTGCTGACAGATATCATTACTACGCCACAACCACCTTATACCCTTAGCAATATTACCACAGATGCTACCCTCACCTCTTTTGCCGATGCAGAATGGACGGTAAAACAATCTTTTGGCGGCTACCCCGCTGAGAATATTAAAACGGCCTTTACCATTAATGGAGGCTCCACAGAAGGGAAATTCAAAATTTACAATGCCATTTTACCTTTTCAGCCAGGGGTAAGGAAACCAACGGCGGTGACCACAGAAAACGAAATATTCAACGGTTGCATGCTGGATAAACCTGTACTGGTAAACAGTACCCTGCGTACGCCATCTCTCATAGAAAATAAAAACAATGAAATACACCTCTTCCTGGGGCAACTCCTGGGTGGCACGGTGCCTGTCGACTTAACTATGCCGGAAGGCAATCTTCCTGTACAGATCACTTTTCCATACTACCAGGAAAAGCGCGTGCATATTACGCTACCTGCCGGTTATAAAGTAGCCAACAAAGCCGCCTTCCAGGCCGATATCAGCGACACTGGCACTCAACCTGCGCTGGGGCTTAAAATGCGCTGCGAGCAGGATGGCAATCAACTCAACATCTTTGTACTGGAATGGTACCGCCAAACCGATTTTACCGGCAACAACAAACAACTGTTTTCGCAGCTGGTACACAAAGTACACGCACTGCAACAACAACACCTGGTATTGATAAAGGAGTAGTAGTTTAAACGCCGTCTACATCAGGAGTGATCACTACCGAACGGAATTTTTTCTCTGTTCTGAGCTGTATGATAAACTCCTGGAGTACCCGTTTAATATGCGCGATAAGCCGGGCTTCGCGGGGTAACTTAATCAGCATTTCCTGTAAGTAATTGTTGCGCACCTTCGCTACCAATGGAGCCGCCGGGCCTACCAATTGAGCGCCTATATGGGGTTGCAGCCAGCTGGCCAGTATCATGGCCGCCTGTTCTGCTACCTGCTGATTTTTATGCCGGATGGTTAATTTCAATAAACGGAAAAACGGGGGATAACCAAATACCTGCCGCTCAGCAATTTCCGATTCATACATCGCCTTATAATCATGCGTAGTTACATAATGTAATATAGGGTGCCGCGTATTGCTGGCTTGAATCAACACCTTACCCATGCCGTGTTTGCGGCCTGCACGACCACTCACCTGTTCCATCAGCTGGAAGGCGCGCTCATTTACCCTGAAATCGGGAAAACCCAGCAAATTATCGGCGCTGAGGATGCCTACCAGGTTTACATTTTCAAAATCCAGGCCCTTCACTACCATCTGTGTGCCCACCAATATATCGATACTACGTTCTTCCAGCAGTTGAATCAACTTGTTGTGGCTGTCTTTATTACGTACCGCATCCACGTCCATGCGCGCAATACGGGCTTCGGGGAAAATTACCTGCAGGTCGTCTTCTATCTTCTCTGTACCAAAACTCTTAGGCTCCAGCGTTTGAGAACCACAGGCAGTACAGGTGTGTACATAAGGATAACGGGTGCCACAATAATGGCAGTGCAGCTTATCCTGGTTACGGTGATAGGTGAGCGATACATCGCATTGCTTGCAGTGAGGAATCCAGCCGCAGGTGGTACAGAGCAGGAAAGGCGCATATCCCCGGCGGTTTTGAAACAGGATCACCTGTTTACCATCCGCAATACTTTGGGTGATGGCATTTCTCAATGCCTCGGTGAAATGGCCGTCCATCGTTTTCTCCGCCATTTCCTTCTTGATATCTACGATTTCAATGGCTGGCATCTCTACGCCGCCAAAGCGCTCGTTGAGCTCTACCAGTCCGTATTTCCCCTGCTGGGCATTGAAATACGATTCCAGTGAAGGGGTAGCCGATCCCAGTAGCACTTTGGCTTTAAAGAGACTGGCATAATAAATAGCCGCATCCCGGGCATGATAACGAGGCGCCGGGTCTTGTTGTTTATAGGAGGAATCATGCTCTTCATCGAGAATGATCAGCCCCAGGTCTTTAAAAGGTAATAAAAGGCTGGAACGTGCGCCCAGTATAATTTGTATCTCTCCCGACTTTACCTTGTTCCATATTTCCACCCGCTCATTGTTATTAAAACGGGAATGGTAGATACCGATGCTGCTGCCAAAATGCTTCTGCAAACGACGGATGATCTGTGCCGTAAGTCCTATTTCAGGCAACAGGTACAATACCTGTTTTCCGTTGGCCAGGCATTCTTCCATCATCTTCACATACACCTGTGTTTTTCCGCTGGAAGTAACGCCATGCAGCAGGGTTACCTGTTTATCGGTAAAGTGGCGGCGTACGGCTTCCAGCGCAGTTTCCTGGGCGGGGCTCAGTACAAAATCGATCTGGGCATCTACTTTACCGGTGGCAATACGATCCACCGTACGTTTTTCTACCCAGAGAATATTTTTATCGATCAGTCCTTTTAGTTGTGCAGTGGTAGCGCCAGATTTTTTCAGCAGTTCGGTTTGCTTTACGCTACCGGCTGTTTTCAGTAAATGCAGGTAGGCCAGCAGCAGCTCCATTTGTTTGGGAGCACGGCCCATTTCATCGAAGAGTGCCGCCAGCCGGGATTCTTCCTGGTATTCGGCGTGCAGTTGTACGTAGTTTTCTTTCTTCTCTTTATATACTTCCTTCAGTTCTTCATAAACTAGCAGTACTTTTTTCTCCAGTAATTTTTTAATCACTGAATACACTTCCGATTTATCAAGGATCAGCTGTACTTCTTCTACGCGCAGTTCTTTGCGGATCAACAGGGCTTCTGCGATGAGGTACTCGTCGTCGTCGAGTGCGGTGAAATCATCACCATATTCGTCGTTGAAGAGCAGCAGTGTTTCGCTCGACAGTTTGAGATGGGCGGGCAGGGCGGCATTGAGCACCTCCCCTTCCGTACACATGTAATAGGCGGCAATCCAGGTCCAGAAATCTAACTGTACAGGGTATACGACAGGAGCAGCATCCAGCATATCCAGCAGTGGCTTGGTTTTATATGGAGGTGCCTGTTCATGTATTGCTTTCACAATACCTGCATATTTTTTCTGTTTCCCTAACTGTACTGCTACCCGGCTTCCTGGTTGCAGGGATGCTTCCATATTTTCCGGGACCGCATAAGTATAGTTTCTGGGCAACGCCAATGGCAATATTACATCTGCGTACTTCATCCTATGGGCTGCAGGGTTGGATATTGACGGTGTTTACGTAATTCGGTGTCCATGATGTCGTGTACCTTTTGTTTCAGGGTATTGATGTCATCCATGGTGAGACCAGCCACGGGCACGGGCGGTAAAAATACCACGCGGCATTTGCCCGGGTTGATGCGCATAAAATTATGCGGCAGGCGGTCGCCCGCATCCAGGTATAATACAGGTTTGATAGGCATTTGTAATTCTATCGCCATACGGAATGCGCCGTTGTGAAACGGGCGTAATGGCTGTTCGCTTTCATTGGTGGTGCCTTCGGGGAATACCAGAATAGAAATACCAGCCCGGAGTGCAGTCATCATTTCGCGTACGCTTCTGGCCCTGGCGGCAGCGTTGGAGCGGTCGACCGCTACTACGGAATTTCTATAGATAAATCCAAAGAAAGGCACTTTCGACAGCTCCACCTTACCCAGCGGGCGAAAAGGCAGGCGCATTACTTTTACGGCGATGGCGGCATCCAGGTAAGAACGGTGGTTGACCACATAGATACAAGGATCATTGTCGCGTTCACATTCATACTTACGGGTTACCCACATTCCCACCAGCGGGAACCAGGCATGCGCCCAAAAGCGCAGGAAATAAAATATAATATTTCCCCCTTTCTGCCGTCCCAGCAAGGATGCCAGGAATATAGGGGGCAATATCAAAAACATAATGCCCAGGAAAACGGCAGCGGCGTATATCACATAAATAACACGCAACGGCTTCAAAACAAAATTCATAGACGCCTCTGTAAAGTTTTTTAAATATGCTGGAAAACTACGACAAAATCCGCGTTAATCGCAATGGCACGTCCAGTCTTTATCCAGGTCGATGCAGGTGATCACCTTTGCATTTTCTTCATCGCAGGGAGCAAAGACAATCCGCAGGTGCTGTCCTTCGCTGGAATAGCCTTCCAGGGCATAGGTAGGGCAAGGTTTATCGGCTGGGTTCGATTTCTCCGGGTTAATTTTTCCTTCGGCCAGGATTTCTTCCACCTCAGCCTTTGTTACATGACGGCAACCCATACGACAAATGGCATGGCTGGTATACTCCAGGTGAGCATGCCGGTTAAGCACTTCGTTGGTGATGGGCGGGTTAGCAGTGGCATTGCGTACCACTACAGGCCTGGCTCCGGGGCCGGGCGGCGTAGACGTACTCTTCCACCAGCGTTGCTGCCAGCCTGCCAGCAATAAAACGGATAAGAGTATAACCGGAAGATATTTTTGTATGGATTTCATATAACAACAGAACGCCGCGCAAATTACTCAAAATTCCTTACCTAACTATGACATAAAAAGTTCCTACCTTTGCCTCCCTTTATGGAACAGGTAAAAACAGTAGCATTTCATACACTCGGCTGTAAGCTGAATTTTTCAGAAACCTCCACCTTGAGCAGGTTGCTGGAACAGGATGGGTTTGTAAAAACGGATTTTGAAGATACCGCAGATGTATATGTGATCAATACCTGTTCGGTAACCGATAATGCCGATAAAGAATGCCGTATGCTGGTACGCCGCATACAACGCCGCGCTCCGGGCAGCATGGTAGTCATCACCGGCTGTTATGCCCAGCTGAAACCACAGGAAATCGCTTCTATTGAAGGAGTGGACCTGGTATTGGGCGCTGCAGAAAAATTCAATATTGCCGAGCACCTCAAAACATTGACCAAGGGCGACAGCACCAAAATCTGCTCTTGTGATATCGAGGAGGTGAATAGTTTCCATGCCTCTTACTCTCTCAACGACCGCACCCGCACTTTCCTGAAAGTACAGGATGGTTGCGACTATACCTGCGCTTTCTGTACCATCCCGATGGCCAGGGGTAAAAGCCGCAGCGACAGTGTGGCCAACGTGGTAGCACACGCCCACACCCTTGCTGCTACCGGCGTAAAAGAAATCGTACTCACCGGCGTAAACCTGGGCGATTTCGGAAAAGGCTTTGAAGGTGGTAAAAAAAGAGAAGAATCATTTTTTGAACTGGCGCAGGAACTGGATAAGGTAGAAGGTATTTCCCGCTACCGCATTTCCTCCATAGAACCGAACCTGCTCACTAACGAGATCATCGAATTTGTAGCCAACAGCCGCAAGTTCATGCCGCATTTTCATATTCCCCTGCAAAGTGGCAGTAACGAAATCCTGGGATTGATGCGCCGCCGTTATCGCCGGGAGCTCTATGCAGAAAAAGTAGCGCTGATCAAACAATTTATGCCACATTGCGCCATCGGTGTCGACGTAATCGTAGGCTTCCCCGCTGAAAGTGATGTCCACTTCCAGGAAACATACGACTTCCTCCACGCACTGGATGTTACCTACCTGCACGTATTTACCTACTCAGAACGGGCCAATACCCATGCATTGGATATCAAACCGGTAGTGCCGGTACATATCCGCAACGAACGCAACAAAATACTCCGTAACCTCAGTCATAAAAAACAACAGTTTTTCAACGAACAGCACCTGCACCAAACCAGGAAAGTATTGTTTGAATCGTTGGGTAAAGATGGCATGATGGAGGGCTACACCGATAACTACATCAAAGTAACCACTCCTTTCCGCCAGGAGTGGCATAATCAACTGATCGACTGGGAACTGAGATAATCAGTACCGCTTACTTGGGAAACCCGGCGTCTGCTTTCACTTCCTCCAGCTGCTGGGTATGCCTGTTTGTATGTGCCGCATCCAGCAGCAGTAACTGGTAGGCATCAATTGTGCCCAGGAAAGGATGATCCATCACATGATTACGCAGATCATCATTGGTATTAGTCACATACTCAATCAGCTTATTTCTTTGTTCTGTAAAGTTTTTGATCGCTTCCGCATCAGAAGAATAACCATGTTTAGGTATAGCAAAATCCGGAGCTTTCGCTTTGTGGCTGCGATCCTCTACCGATTTAATGAGTTGTTCATCAGTGATCTTGATCTCCTTTCTTTTATCAGGGTTCAATGGCTGCTGTACCAGTTGTTGTTCTCCTTCCATAATAGACTTTTCGACCAGGGTAATATGTTCTACACAGTCTATTATAGACCAGCGATCCGGAGCTGTTTTATATTCCAGTTGTGCATCGCTGAGTCCTTCTACATCTTTCAGGAGGTTGTCCCTGGTTTGCTGCAACTGGGAAATCAGCAGCGTTTTATCATCGCGTACCACCTTTTTTACAGGCGGCCTGAATGCGGCAATACCTGCACCTACAACAATAAACAGCAATAACCATAACTTTTTCATGTGAGTAAGTTTAAGTGCCAGAAAATTGGAGTTAATAAGTAAGATTGTGAAGAAGTAAGTTACGAAAAACCGATGATCTCCAGAAATTCTTCCCGGCTAATAAAAGCCGCGCCCAGCGAAGCCAGATGGGTAGTATGTACCTGGCAGTCGATCATTTTCAGCTCACTCGCATAAGTTTGTACAAAGGTAATGAAGGCCGCCTTGGAAGCATTGCTCACATCCGCAAACATCGATTCCCCGAAGAAGAAAGGGCCCGTTCTAACGCCATAGAGGCCGCCAACCAGCTGGTTGTCCTGCCAGCATTCCACCGACATCGCATAACCGGCCTTATGTAAACGGATATAGGCTTCCTGCATTTCCGGTGTAATCCAGGTACCGCTTTGCCCGGGCCTTGGAATGGTGCTGCAGCGTTGAATCACTGCTGCAAAATCTTCGTTATAGGAAATACGGAATTGTTGGCGCCGCAGTACCTGTTTCATACTGGCCGACACCTTCAGTTCATCCGGAAATAATACAAAGCGGGGATCGGGGCTCCACCAGAGGATAGGTGGTTCATCATACCAGGGGAAAATACCCGACCGGTAGGCCAGTAACAGCCGTTCTACGGAGAGATCGCCTCCTACCGCCAGTAAGCCATCCGGCTCGGCAAGCTGCACAGGAGGAAAGATTAATTTTTTATTAAGACGAAAAATGGACATATCAGGTGCCGGCCATTTCTTCAATAGTAGCACTTAGGCCTCTTTCCTGGAGGGCTTCACACAAAGGACGCAGCTTAGTATATTCTCCCTGTTTTACGGCGTATTTGCCGTTAAAATGAATAATCAGGGCACATTGCTCTGCCTGTTCATGTGTATGCCCACAAACTTCCATGAGGGAAGCAATCACCCAATCAAATGTATTTACCTCATCATTCCATACCACCAGACTAAACGGAAACTGTTCATCTTCCGCTATCAGTACGTCTACTTCTTCCTCCGGTAGTACTTTTGTACTTGTACGATCGCTCATCTTTGAAAAAAGCTTTACGCAAAATTACATGGATTATTCGTTAATTTATCCATATTTAGGACCGATACCCTGATTTTAGAGATATAAAAATGGTAATTAATGAAAGGACTGGTTTTACTCATGGACACAAATTTACCACTGAAAGATCCCGTACCGATCTTCTCGCTGGTATTGTTTATTATACTGCTGGCCCCTATCATCCTGCGTAAATTCAGGATACCCAGTATTATAGGACTCATCATAGCCGGCATGCTGATCGGGGATCACGGGTTTAAAATAGTAGAAAAAGGAAGTATTAACCTGTTTGCCAACGCAGGGTTGCTCTATATTATGTTCCTGGCAGGCCTGGAACTGGACATGACCGAATTTCGCAAAAACCGCTACCGTAGCATGGTATTCGGCGCTTTTACCTTTTTTATTCCGCTGATCATGGGATTTGTGGTATGTACCTACGTACTGCATTTCAACTTTATGGCTACCCTGCTGGTATCCAGCATGTTTGCCACCCATACCCTGGTGGCTTATCCACTGGCCAGCCGGCTGGGCATTACTAAAAATGAGGCGGTTACCGTAGCGGTGGGAGGAACTATCATCACCGACACCGCCGTATTGCTCATTCTCGCCATCATCACGGGGGCTCAGGCGGGTAACCTGAACACCTATTTCTGGGTACGTTTGGGCATTTCCCTGACCATTTTTGCTGTGATTATCCTCTGGCTGATGCCTATGCTGGGCAGATGGTTTTTCAAGAAAATAAAAGACGATAAAACGTCCCATTTCATATTTGTGCTGGCACTGGTATTTGCCGCCGCCTTCCTGGCAGAACTGGCAGGGGTGGAAGGAATTATCGGGGCTTTCCTGGCCGGATTGGCCCTCAACCAGCTGATTCCGCATACTTCCCCCCTGATGAACCGGATCGAATTTGTGGGAAATGCCCTGTTTATTCCGTTTTTCCTCATCAGCGTAGGAATGCTGGTAGATTTACGAGTATTACTCAAAGGTCCTGAAGCCCTGATCATCGCCGGGGCGCTCACCCTCATGGCCCTGTGCAGTAAATGGCTCGCCGCCTTCTTTACCCAGCTGTCGTTCAGGTACAGCAATACCCAGCGGAATGTGATCTTCGGCCTCAGCAGCGCCCATGCTGCTGCTACGATTGCCGTTATCCTCATTGGGTATAATATGGGCATTGTAGATGAAAATGTGTTGAACGGAACGGTGATCCTGATCCTCATCACCTGCCTTACCGGGTCTTTTGTAACGGAAAACGCCGGCCGCCGGCTGGCCATCCAGGAAGCAGAAAACAAACCGGAAAATCCGGAACAACCAGAACGGATCCTGGTACCGGTATCCAACCCGGAACGAATCGAATCCCTACTCGATTTTGCAGTGATGATCAAAGACACCAGCGCCCCCACGCCCATTTACCCGTTGGCAGTAGTACAGGATAACGACGAAGCCAAAGAAAAGATACACCTCACCAATAAAATGCTGGAAAAAGCAGTGATACATGCTGCTGCCACAGAAAGCCCGGTGCAGGTAGTTACCCGCATAGACCTTAACGTGTCTGATGGTATTACCCGCGCTACCAAGGAATTGCTGATCAGCGATGTTATCCTGGGCTGGACAGACAGAACCAGTACTACCGACCGCTGGCTGGGGAATATCTTCGGTACTACGCTCGACAACGTTTTACAACGGGTATGGGAAACAGTATATGTATGTAATTTCCATTCCCCATTGAATACCACCAAGAAAATGGTGCTGGTCATACCTCCCAACGCGGAGTATGAACTGGGATTCCTGCACTACCTGCAAAAAATGTTCATGCTCGCCAAACAGGCAGGCGCACGGCTGCTGGTGTTCTGTAATGCAAAAACACAGGTCATTACCGAAGCTTTTTCTGAGAAATCAAAACTCAGCGTAGACCTTAGTTTTAAACAATTTGATACGCTCGAAGATTTCCTGATCCTTTCCCGCGAAATTACCCGCGACGACCTGGTAGTAGTGGTAACGGCGCGCAAGAGTACTCTTTCCTATCATGCATATATGGATAACATTCCGGCGAAACTGGAACGTCATTTTAAAGATAATAATGTGATCCTGCTGTATCCCGAACAAAGAGAGTTTAACTCGCTGGAAGCCGGCCTGCAGCCGGAAGACCTCACGCTGGCGCCTATACAGGAACAAATTGCCAACCTGAATAAACTGGGTAAGGCGGTAAGACGAATATTTAAGAAATAACCAGATTAATATAAGAAAGGAGCAACATGGTTGCTCCTTTCTTATATTAATCTTATGATAGTGCACAAATTAAAAAGGTCCTGCAAAAACTGCAGGACCTTTTTAATTTGTGTGTAGTGTGGGAGCTACTGGATTCGAACCAGTGACCCTCTGCTTGTAAGGCAGATGCTCTGAACCAGCTGAGCTAAGCTCCCGAAAGATCTTTATGACGGAATGTTGATGGTAGTGGGAGCTACTGGATTCGAACCAGTGACCCTCTGCTTGTAAGGCAGATGCTCTGAACCAGCTGAGCTAAGCTCCCGCTAAAGATCTTTAGTAAATATGTCAAAAAATTGAAGTGGGAGCTACTGGATTCGAACCAGTGACCCTCTGCTTGTAAGGCAGATGCTCTGAACCAGCTGAGCTAAGCTCCCTTTTTATTTGTAACCATCATTCCTTTTGTTCGATGGGATTGCAAAGGTATAAACTAATTTTATTCTACCAAATATTTTTTGAAAAAAGCAGGTAAAAAAATAAACACATTCTCACAAAACCATCTCCCATAGCACATCTTCCGGAGAACAAATTTACATTTCAATTTTATAAATCATCCACTACTCTTTTTCATTTATATATATGTAGCATCAATAATGTGCATTTTTTTCGAAGATTTCCTGTTTTTCATTTTCGCTTCATCTTCGGCGGCTAGCTTTGTTCCTGATATAATTATTGAACAACCGAAAAAATCTTTGTCATGAAATCTACCACATTAATGATCGCGGCTATGCTTTTGTCCGGTGCCGCCTTTGCGCAACAAGCCAGTGTAAGCACCAATGCCAGCACCAACGTCAATGCTACGGCAGCTCCGCAACAGGGCAAGGTAACCACCGCCTCCAACAGCAATACCAACGCCACCGTATCTACTCCGCATAGCGAGGGAACAATCAACGCTTCTCATAGCAGTGCAGGTACCATCAATGCCGGCAACACCATCGCCAACAGCGCGAGTGCGGGCCAGCAAGGGGCTGTACAGGCACAAAACAGCATCGCCACCACCGTGAATAATACTGCGCAGGCAGGCCATCAAACAGCCGTGCAGGCGCATGGCATCGTTACCTCAGCTACCAATACTACAGTACAGGCAGGCCAACAGGCCGCTGTGCAATCCCATGCTGCGGTAAAAGCCACTACCAACAATTCAGTCAAAGCTACTAACCATATCATCCAAACCGGTGCAGCGGCTTCACAAAGCGTGAAAGTACACCCTGCTCCTATTAAGGTGAATACCAGCGTTGTAGGAAATGCCGGCCTTCACATCTTGTAATTCCAAAATAAAAACAGAATTTTGTTGGGATATCTCAACAAAATTCTGTTCTCTTTCTGTGATGGTAAAAGTGCTGACATCTGCTTCCGTGTTGTTGTTCGCAATAGCATTACTCCAGCCCTCCAAAGGCTATGGACGTGATAAAGCCATTGCACTTTCTACCCGTTACTTATTACCGGTGGCCGACAGCGTGCCGCTTACCAATCACCCGGCAGATAAGCCTGCTGAAAAACCAGTGGATCCATCCTCATTACCTGTTATTAAAGAAGTGCCTAAAACAAGGCGCATGGTAAAACCGATGGCCCTTCCTTCTCCATTGCCTGTCCAACCAATTAAGATCATAAAACCAAAAATCGTCATCAAAAAGCTGATCTGACGGGACACTAAAAAAACGAATCATGAGATATGCAATCATATTAACCTTGCTGGCAGGGTTATGCTACCAGTCTGTAATGGCACAAACCGACAGTACTGCCCGCACTGACACCACCCTACAGGGTGAGAAAAAGAAAACGACGTTTACCCTGGGCGCTCTTTACGCCAATAATGCCAGTTATTACGGGCAAACCGCCGCTTCACCCATGCCATACGTAGCCGCCAGCGGTGTAGTGCAGTTCCCCTGCGGCATTTACCTGAGCAGCACTGCTTACCGCCTGCTGAAAGATTCCAGTCACGCTGTATCCGCTACCAGTGCCACTGCCGGCTTCTCTTTTCCAATAGGTAAAAAACTGACCGCCGATATTGCGTATAGCCATACTTTTTATCCATCTAATTCTGCCTTCTTACAAGCCGCCAACCCGGATAACGCCACCGCCTCGCTGAAATATAAATACTGGATGACCACTGGTATCAGCGGCGACTACGCCTTCGGCAAACAACAAGACATATTTGTTACCGCCAGCACTGAAAAACTTATCCAACTGGGAAGCTTTTCCAAAAAAGACCTGATCACGCTTACACCGTCTGTCGATGTGGTTGCAGGCACCCAGCATTTCTATGAATCGTATGTAACGCAACGCTACCTGCAGTTCAAAGACCTGGGACTACCGCTGCCCTTCCTGCCAGGCGTACCAGCCGGTAGCCAAACAGTTAATAAAGAAGCTACCAGCTTCGATGTACTTTCGTATAACCTGCATATACCACTGGCCTATAATCGCGCTCACTATATGATTGAAGCCGCCTACCAGTTGTCTGTGCTCAGTGATAAAGCCCTGACCGGCGCCGGGGAAACCCATTCTTTTGTGAATTGCAGCTTTTATTACCAGTTTTAAATGAATGTACTGATTATAGAAGATGAAAGGTCGATGGCGACCGAAATGGAGGCCTTCCTGAAGAAGGCCTACCGCTGCGAGCTGGCAGCCAACGCCGCACAAGCAATCGTGAAGCTGGAAGACAACCAGTACGACTTCGTATTACTCGACCTGGGACTTCCGGATTTGGACGGCCTTCAGCTACTGCAAAAGGCACGCAAACTATGCCCGGAAGCAGCTTATATTATTCTCACCGCCCGCGGGCAACTGGAAGACCGTATCAAAGGGCTCGACCTGGGTGCAGATGACTATCTCCCCAAACCCTTTTCCCTGCTGGAACTCCAGTCACGCATGCAGGCCATTGCCAGGAGGAGATTTGGCTTGCAGGAAGCCCTGTTGCCACTCGGCGATTTTAACCTGGACCTGCAAAAAAGAAATGTATATTTCGAACAGGTAGAAATAGCGCTTTCCCGCAAGGAATTTGACCTGCTGAGTTATATGCTCCTGCACAAAAACAGGCCGCTCACCCGCATGCAACTCAGCGAACATATCTGGGGCAACCTGGCAGATGAAGATTATGATTCTAATTACATTGATGTACATATCAAAAATATCAGGAGAAAATTGTCGGCCTACGGATCGGTAGAATGGCTGCAAACCATCCGCCATGTAGGATATAAAATAAAAATCTAGCGTGAAACTTTTTACCAAGCTTACACTGTTTATCACACTGTCGAAAATGGCCGTGGCAGGGCTCTTCATTCTTATACTCCCCCTGCTGGTGGAAGACATCGCTTATAAATACAACGATTTTTATCTCCGGGAACAAAAGAAAAAAGTACTACAGGTGATACAGAAAAATGGCATCGATGCCTACCTGCAGGGAGAAGAAAATTATGGTAGTTATACCATGCTGAAAGAGGAATATATTTCCCTGGAACCCGCTACACCCCTATCTTTCCACGATACCATTGCCACCATGCGGCGTTTAGTGGAAGGCGATACCCTCACCTACCGGGTACTCAGTCACCAGCTACAGGCCAACCAGCGCACCTTCCTGCTGGAAATAGGTAAAAAAACCGCCACCATCAGCCAATATAATAAACCCTTACAACGGGTGGCGTTATATGTACTCGGGGGACTGATCATCATCACCATCGTGATTGACCTCATCTTTACCCGGCTATTGCTGCATCCATTAGGAAAAATTATCAGTACCCGGCTGCTCAACCGGCGCTTCCCCTTCAAAACGCAGGCGCCACCTATAAAAACCAGCACCACCGATTTCCGGTATCTCGATGATTCACTGGTAGAACTCATGACCCGGATCAATGCCGCTTTCGAAAAAGAAAAAGAGTTTACCTCCAACGCTTCTCATGAACTGATGACGCCCATCAGCATCCTCCAAAGTAAAATGGAAAATATGCTCGTGGATACAGCAACAGACGAAGAGCAACAAAAGAGGATCCTGGGCATGATGAAAACGCTTAACCGGCTCAAAAAAATTGTTCGTGCCCTCCTACTCATTTCACGCATTGAAAACGATCAGTTCCCAAAAAATGATACAATAGTGCCTTCAACGCTGGTAGCAGAAGTGATGGAAGAATTGGAACACCGGTTAGATGAAAAAAATCTGCACTTTTCATCGCAGCTTACACCGGATGTAGCACTGCCCCATCTCAACCATGACCTGGTTTTCCAGTTGATCTATAACCTGCTCAACAATGCTATCAAATACAACAAAACAGGAGGCAGCATCCGGGTTACCGATGAGCGGCTGCCAGGCGCTTACCGCTTAACGATTGCCGATACCGGGGTAGGCATCGATCCCCGGGATATTCCTGTTATTTTTGATCGTTTCCGGAAGGCGCCCCGTGATACGGAGGAAGGATACGGCCTGGGGCTATCTATCGTTAGCACCATTGCCCGGTATTATCACATACAAATTACCGTAGATGCAGCCATAGATCAGGGTAGTGCGTTTACCTTAACTTTTCCCCTGTAAATAAAACAGCCGCCCGTGATACACGGAGCGGCTGCATACTTTATCAGTAATATTCTATTTCTTTTTCTTCTTTTCTGCTTTCTTCACAAATCCTCCTTCAAAGAAACATTTAATTCCTCTATAGGCGCCACAGCCGCCAATCTCCCGGATATTTACCCTGCCGGCAGAAAACTGGAAGGCAATACCACAGGAAGATTCTTTGTCTTTGTATTCACCACGGTTACCAGCCAGGTAATGTCCTTTACCGCTGATTTCTCCTTTGCAGGCGCCATTATCTTTGGAGAAGGTAATAAAGAACTGGAATGTTTTATTATCCTCACCATCACGGATAGATACAATACTCATATCGCCGGCTGTATAATCACCGGAAAATTTCTGTTTCCGGGGCAGGGTATCTATGGGATTAAATATTTGTCCGGCGTTGGCAGGTCCGTTGGAGTTAGTCATAATCAGCGTGGTAGCACCTTTCGCATCTACCATGTAAAAATCTTCTTTCAACGCGCTGCGGTTACCATCCAGCTTTTTCTCACTAGTGATCTTAATTACGTTCTTGTTATCTATCAACAGGGAAGAAGTAGTACCGTCTGTGCTACCGGTACTGGCTACACGTATACGGCTCAGGTATTTACCCTTTTTGTCGAAGAAGCAGAGATAACCTACAGATTGGGAGCGGCCGTCGCCTCTTACTACCATATAGTTCACTACGCCACCGGGAATCCGTTGCAGCGGGAAATAATCAACCTGCTCGCGTTTACCAAAATCGCCCTTGCCCAGAGTATCTGTTAGAAAGTGCATGGCGGCGGTGTCTAATGCCAGCGAGTCAGCCAGCTTCAGCTGCAACGTGTCAGGAGTAAGCTTGTAGGGCAGCGTACCAGGTGTGAACAGTGTCTGAAAATCTTCAAATGTCATTGGTTCATCACCCCTGCCTGTTTTCTTCTTGGATTTGCAGGCTGCCAATACGCCAATGGCCAGTAATAATAAAAGGATACGCTTCATTCGAAAAGTTAGTTCTGTGCGAAAAGTTAGATATAATTTTTATATGTGCGCGCTAAAAATCAAAAAACATACCGGATAGATAAAAGTTCGGATTTATTATTTAGATTTGCCTAAATAATATTTTAGGCAACATGAATTTATCGATCGCGGAGGAAAACTACGTAAAATCCATTTATAAGTTGCAGGAAGGCGACGCAGTGGTGACTACCAACGCGCTGGCCTATGAACTGGAAACCAAGCCAGCATCGGTAACAGACATGGCTAAAAAGCTGAAAGAAAAAAAACTGATTGACTACGAAAAATACAAAGGTATCACCCTCACATCCGAAGGCAGAAGGGTAGCCTTACAGATTATCAGGCGCCATCGCCTGTGGGAGTGTTTCCTGGTAGACAAGCTGGCTTTCAGCTGGGAAGAGATACATGAACTGGCAGAAGAGCTGGAGCATGTACGCAGTGAAAAGTTAATCAGCCGCCTCAGCGACTATCTCGGCAACCCGGTCATAGATCCGCATGGCGACCCTATACCCGACGCCCACGGTAAAATGGCCAAGCCGCGCCCGCAAACTTCGCTGGACCAGGCCAATGCCCGGCGCCTGGTGGTGACCGCCGTTACCGATCAATCAACCGCCTTGCTGGCCTTCCTGAATGCCAAAAGCATTAAGCTGGGCACTCAATTGGAGGTAATTGCCCATTATGAATACGATAACTCTATTGAAATAAAACTGAAACAACATCCGGCCATCACGATCAGTGAACAGGTAGCCAAAAACATTATGGTAAGACCCGTATAATCCTTCGTGCAGCCCGAATTATTATCTACTATGAGCATGGAACATATACATTCAGCCACATCGCTAAGTGAGGTACATCAGAGCGTAGAAACCAACGGAAAATCCAGGTGGAAGAAAATCTTTGCTTTCTTTGGCCCCGCCTACCTGGTCAGCGTAGGTTATATGGACCCGGGCAACTGGGCTACCGACCTGGCCGGCGGCAGCCAATACGGCTATAAGCTGCTCTGGGTACTGCTGATGAGCAACCTGATGGCGCTCCTGCTGCAAAGCCTGAGTGCCCGCCTCGGTATTGTGCGCGGACGCGATCTGGCCCAGGCCAACCGGGAAACCTATCCCCCCGTTGTAAATTTCATCCTCTACATACTGGCAGAAATTGCCATTGCCGCCACCGACCTGGCCGAAGTACTGGGAATGGCCATCGGTATCCAGCTGCTTACCGGGCTTCCCCTCATCTGGGGCGTAAGCTTAACCGTACTGGATACCTTCCTGCTGTTGATATTACAACGCTATGGTATTCGTAAAATGGAGGGATTTATTATTTCGCTGGTAGCCATTGTGGGTACTTCCTTCCTGGTAGAACTGATATTGGTAAAACCGGAAATGGGCGAAGTAGTCAAAGGATTCGTCCCCACTATACCTGATAATACCGCGCTATATATTGCCATCGGTATTATTGGCGCCACCGTGATGCCGCATAATCTCTATCTCCACTCAGCCCTGGTACAAACCAGGAAGATTAAGCGGGATGATGCCGGCATCAGGCAGGCCATCAAGATGAACTTTCTCGACAGTACCATCGCCCTGAACCTGGCCTTCCTGGTCAACGCCGCTATCCTTATCCTGGCTGCCGCCGTATTCTTTAAAAGCGGCCGTACCGACGTAGCTGAGATACAGGATGCCCATAAACTGCTGGATCAGCTGTTGGGCAGCAAACTAGCCCCCATTCTCTTTGCCGTGGCATTAATCGCCGCCGGGCAGAGTTCTACCGTGACCGGTACCCTGGCAGGGCAAATAGTGATGGAAGGCTACCTGCGCCTGCGTATCAATCCCTGGCTGCGCAGGCTCATCACCCGCCTGCTGGCTATTATTCCCGCATTGCTGGTAATACTCATTGCCGGCGATGATGAAGTAGGCGCCCTGCTGGTATTCAGCCAGGTATTACTCAGCCTGCAACTCGGCTTTGCAATCATCCCGCTGATACACTTTGTGAGCGACCGGAAAACAATGGGCAATTTTGCCATCTCCCTACCCACAAAAATTATCAGTTGGGCAGTCACCATTTTATTGGTGTACCTTAACATGCGGATGGTATTCACAGAAGCCATCGGGTATATGTCAGGCACCGGAAACATATTTGTAGACGGGCTCATTATTGCCGGCTGCGCCGGCTTTGTGGTGATGCTGCTCATTACCATCCTTTATCCCCTGCGCAGACGCTACCGCGAAGATGCTGCCGCCGGTATACACACCACCCAGGTATCATTGGGCGAAATGGAAAAACCCACTTACCACCGTATCGCCATGGCGCTGGATTTCACAGCCAAAGACCGGGAAATCATTACCAACGCTATTGCTCACGGCAACGAACATACGCAGTATATCCTGATCCATATCGTGGAAAGCGCTTCCGCCAAATACTTCGGGAAAGATTCAGATGACCTGGAAACACGCAGGGATCAGGCCCAGCTCGACACTTACCTGGCCTTGTTAAAAAGCCGCGACATCAACGCCAAAGGCGTGCTCGGTTTCCGCCGGCGCCCCCGCGAAATTGCCCGCATCGTACACGAAGAAAACGCCGATTTCCTTGTGCTGGGCGGACATGGACACCGCGGCTTCAAAGACTGGCTATACGGCGAAACCACCAACCAGGTAAGACACCGCGTAAAAATACCGGTACTGGTAGTACAGTGATAATATTTTTTACATGCAGCAACGTTTTCAACCTGGCGACGCTAAAGAATTCCGCCGCATGGTACGGCCGGAAGACTGTGCCGCCTTCGACAGCGGGAACGTACATCCCGTTTATGCCACCTTCGCACTGGCCCGCGATGCGGAATGGTGCTGCCGCCTGTTTGTACTCGACATGAAAGACGATACAGAAGAAGGCATTGGGGTACAACTCACCATCGATCATATGTCGCCTGCCTTAATAGGCAGTGAGGTGCTGTTTACAGCTACAGTCAGCCATTTACGCCAGCATGAAATTTCCTGCACGTACACGGCTACTGTAAATGGCCGGCTCATTGCCAGTGGTACGCAGGTACAGAAGATTTTAAAAAAGGAAAAACTGGAGCGGTTGTTCGTAGGATTGAGCGGATAGGATTTTTCACGCAGAGGCGCAAAGCAGCAAAGATAGAAGCGAATTTTAAGCCGCAGAGCGCGAAGATTATATTAGTTCAGTAACATAACGCTGACCTACATAATCTTCGCGCTCTGCGGCTTAAAATTCGCTTTTATCTCCTCTGTCAGTCCTTTGCTGCTTTGCGCCTCTGCGTGAAAAAAAAATTTGCTATTACAGCCCCAGGGCAGATTTCAGGCGGGGATACCCTGTTTTACTCACCAACACTTTCGCCCCGCTGCGCAGGATAGCCAGGTGGTTTTCTTTTTCATACGGATCAATACGGGTTACCTGGTTTACATTCAGGATATAGGACCGGTGTACCCGCGTAAACTGTTGCGGGTCCAGCATCTTCTCAAAAAAAGACATAGTCTTGTTTTTTAGAAAACTTCCTTCCTGGGTAAAAATTTTCACATAATCATCAGCGGCTTCGATATAGTGAATATCCTGTACCGGGATGATCTTGATTTTACCATTGATCTTGATCACCACGCGGTTACTCTGTACCGGGTTAGCCGCGGCCGTTTCCAGCAAAGCAGCCGTGCTGGCGGGCGTTACCTGATATTGATCCAGCCACTTCTGGACAGCTTTATCAAAACGTTCACTGGAAAACGGTTTTAGCAGGTAATCTACCGCATGTACCTCAAAAGCCCTGATAGCATGCTCTTCGAAGGCCGTGGTAAAGATAACCGCCGGCATATTTTCTACCAGTTCCAACATCTCGAAACCGGTAATTTTCGGCATTTGTATATCGAGGAAAATAATATCCGGTTGCTGCTGCTGTATTGCTTTCAACCCTTCAAATCCATCATTGCATTCCTGCACTACCTGTATCTGCGGGAAGTTCAACAAGTATTCCTTTACTACTTCACGGGCCAATGGTTCATCATCAATTATTACTGCTTTTATCATGGGTTTGTGGTACTTTAATGATTGTCGTAAAAATGTGTTCAACGGCGGTAGTTTCCAGCAGATCCTGTCGTGCAAACAACAGGTAAAGCCTTCGCCGTATAGAATTCAGGCCAAATCCGGTGCCTTTATTAGGCTGTTGTAACTCGTTATCAAATGGGTTTTGTATAGATATATACAGCATATTGTCGGCTATCCATGACCGTATGCTGATGGTAATTTCGCCGGTAGTATCATACAGTCCATACTTAATAGCGTTTTCCACTACTGGTTGCAATAACATGGGTGGCATCCGCATCTTCTCGGTATTTTCATCGGAAACAACCTCAGTACTTAAGCGGTGCCCGAAACGTACCTTCTCAATATCAAGATACAATTGCAGGTAGTTCAACTCTTCTTCTAAGGTAATCCATTCCTCATCTTCCCGCTTAATAGAGCCCCGTAAAAAATCAGACAGCTTCAACACCATTTCCCGGGCCTCTTTCGGACGAAGCATAATCAATGCATTGATAGAGTTAAGGCTATTGAACAGGAAATGCGGTTGTAATTGCTGGCGCAGCTTAAACAACTCCGCTTCTCTCACTATTTTTTCGTTGGCCTCTTTCCGTTGCAACATTTCCTGCACATCCTCTGCATCGTACCACATCTGGCTTCTCAACCCAATACCAGTAATGATCATCCAGCCCACCAGCCCATGAATGGGGATGGCGTTGTTAAGCCAATGCAGGTAAACCGTATCCGAAACAAACACTGATTTAAGTATCCATCTGCTTAAACATACCCATAATACCGACAGCGAAAAACTTACTACGTTTACGTAACCAAACTTCATGCTTTCTACCGTTGGCCGGTAATAAGCTACGTTCTGGCTGATGATCATACTGGCCGCGCCCAGTAATATTACGTGCACGGCGCTGTCGGTAACTGCCTGCCATAGAGGAATATCAAACCAGAAGTAGAGAAGTCCTCCATATAACAACAGCCATACTCCGAAAGACATGATAAACATCCACCATGCCTTGCCTTTCATGATTTGTTTTGCCAATAGCGCGTTTTTTTATACGTTAAGCTCAAAATATTGCTGGCCCTGCAGTTGTGCAGATTTCATCTGCAGCCAGGCGATATAGGAATTAGGATCTCCCGGTTCTTCAATGCGGGAATACAATTCCATACCATCTGTCAACTGGTCCAGTGTATACACTTCCGGTACATTGATGAATTTCCATTGTACCAGCTCCTGCTGTTGATTTTTAAATGCATATTGCTCCTGCATACCAATTTCACGGGCTTTGTCACATGCATCTTTCTTGGTAACAGCGCTGATTAATCTTAATTGTTCGTCGAATTGCGGGGTATGATTTCCGTCGCCGCAAATAATCTGATATACTACTTTCGCAACAAACCAATGCATAAGAAAAGATTTTAAAGTTGGAATGAGATAGAGTCGATTGATAGGGAGCCAGGGCCTGGTAATGATCAGGAGTAGCTCTTGATTTCAAGTCCGCCGAAAATGCAGGAGCCTTTCAGGATCAGCATTTTTTCAGGACCGTTATCGGTTAACAATTCAGGATAGCGTTTATCGTCTACACCGCCCATGATGCTGGTTACATCTACTTTCAGTTTCCAGTTGGAAGGCACAATGATTTCACAGCCACCAAATATGGCGGTAACATCCAGTACAGCGGTGCCTTGTATATCGGCTTTCATAAAGTTAAGTACGGTGCCGCCGAAGATGGAAGTTACGTCTCCTCCTTTGAAGTTTTTAGACATCACCACTTTATCAACACTGCCGAAAATAGCGGTGGCATTCAAAACATCGTCACTATCGGCGCCGCTGGCGGATACTTCGCCCAGGTTGCTGGCAAAATCGGAAGCGAAATTTGCTTTTTTATCTTTCCATTGTTTAGTGGAATAACTCCGTTTTGCAATGACCGATACACCTACTGCTATCAGCACCACCGGCCAGATAAACTCTGCGCTGCTATAGGGCCAGTCAAAAATATCTCCTGCAAGGAAAATACCGCCTACCAATACCATGATGAACCATCCTATCCCTCTGAAATTATGACTAACGCCGATAGCAATACCAACAACCATCAGGATAGTTTGCCAGGAAAACAACCAATACGGCAAGTTCAGGTTTAAGCGTTGCAACAGCAGGCATACACCCACAATGATCAAAATAACGCCACCCATGCCGCGGCTTTTCCTTCTTGATGCTTCGATATCTTCGTTTTTCATTTGTTTAAATGTTTATGATACAAATGTAGAACGGCCCTCCCGCTTTTAAAACAGCGTTTAGGCTAATAAAGCACCGCTACCGGTAAACGGCAGGAAATTACCGGTGAAAATGCCCGGCCTGACTTCCCCTGTTGGGGAGATACCGGTGAAACTAGATCTCCACTGTTACCAGGGCCTCACTGCCGGCTAATTTTACCAGGATGGCCTTTAATTGCTGTACCATGGGATCGGGGCCACAGATGTAGAAATGCTGATTGAAATCACTGACTTTTTCCCTCAGATAAGCTTCATCGATAGTCCGGTGGTCGTACCCCGGTACATTGTCGGCGGTAAGGGTGTTGATAAACCGGTTGCCCAGCATGTGTTCAAATTCGTCTTTCAGGATAATGTCCTCCCGGGTTTTATTGGAGAAGATGAGCTGATTATGCCCCAGCTGCCCTTTGTGCTGTAAATCGCGTAAAATGGCGATGAAAGGCGTTACACCGGCGCCTCCGGCTATAAACACGCCTTCTCCTTTATAGTGAATGGTTCCCCATACATCGTGCAGGATCAGTTCATCGCCGGCTTTGAGCTGGCCCAGCTCGTGGGTAACGCTGTTGTGATCATCATATATTTTAATGGTAAACTCCAGGTTTTCCCAGGAAGTGAGGCTGGTAAATGTGAAAGGACGTCTTTCTTCCTCCCATCCGGGCTTATTCACGGATACTTCCGTAGCCTGGCCAGGTATATAGTTATATCCATGGGGCTTTTCCACAGTAAACCTGCGGACATTATGTGTTACGGGGGTAACATCGAGGATTTTTACGATATGGCTTTCCATTGGTTTAGGTTTACTATGATGAATGTAGCGTACGTCGGTATTTACCGTAAAGCCTGTTCCAGCCGTGGTTCCAGGGCGAGGGCCCAGCGGTGGTAATCTTTTCCTGATGGGTGCAGACCATCGGGGGCTACCAGGGAAAGGTCTTTCGATGCCTCCCGGGTAAATGGGGTAATATCTACGTATTGTACCTGCTGCTCCACGGCAATGGCTTTGTTCACGGCATTGTAAGCGTCTATTTCCCGGGCTATCTGCTCCCGGTCACGATCGGCCGCAAAGGGTGTAACACCCCAATCAGGAATAGACAGCACTACCACGTGAGCCGGGCGATGGCCTGCAAAGGCGATAGCCTGTTGTAGCAGGGTGGTAAATTCCTGTCGGTACTCTTCTACAGAACGGCCACGGTATTGATTATTCACCCCTATGAGCAATGTTACTATATCATAAGTATGCGTAATATGTGCTGCCGCAATACCGGCCGACAGTTCATCGGTAGTCCACCCGGTAGTAGCAATAATTACAGGTTTGTCCACCTGGTATCCTTTTTCACGGAGCAGGACGGCGGCTTGTACAGGAAAACATTCCGGGTAGGCAACTTGTTCACCAATAGTATAACTATCGCCCAGGGCGAGATATGTGATGGGAGTCATGCTGGTGTCTGCGATTTTGTTGTTGCAAAAAAATGTGCAGCAAAATAACATTAATACTAACATAAGCAAAAAGTTATATACCGGTGGAAAATTTGCCTGATGACGATAGAAACTTGACCGGGCTTTAAGTGGAAAAGCGTTACCTTTGCACGCGATTACAACAATTACGTAACGCATAAAGAAACCGTTTTATGCCGGCAGAAAAAATATCGATGAACAATGGCCTGTTACAGGTCCCTGCAAACCCCATCATCCCATTTATAGAAGGAGACGGAATAGGTCCCGACATCTGGAAAGCCAGTGTTCGTGTATTCGACGCAGCTGTGGAAAAAGCCTATGGTGGTGATCGGAAAATTGAATGGAAAGAAGTACTGGCAGGTGAAAAAGCCTTCCAGCAAACAGGAGAATGGCTGCCAAAGGCAACATTAGACGCGCTGAAAGAATACCTCGTGTCTATCAAAGGTCCGCTTTCTACTCCGGTAGGCGGTGGGATCCGTTCCCTGAACGTGGCCATGCGCCAGGAACTGGATCTGTACGCCTGTGTAAGGCCTGTACGTTGGTTCAACAAAGTACCTTCTCCGGTTAAACACCCGGAGAAAGTGGACATGGTGATCTTCCGTGAAAACACAGAAGACATCTATGCCGGCATAGAATACATGACAGGCACGCCTGAAGCTAAAAAACTGCTCGATTTCCTGCAAAATGAAATGGGCGTTAAAAAGATCAGGTTCCCGGAAACGTCTTCCCTCGGTATCAAACCGGTATCTATTGAAGGTACAGACAGACTGGTAAGGGCTGCTATTATCTATGCACTGGAACACAAACGTCCTTCTGTTACCCTCGTTCACAAGGGTAACATCATGAAATTCACCGAAGGCGGTTTCAAAAACTGGGGCTATGCACTGGCAGAAAGAGAATTCGGCGATAAGGTGTATACCTGGGAACATTGGGAAAAAACCAAGAAAGACCTCGGTGAAGAAGAAGCCAACAAAGAGCTGAAAGTAGCCATGGCAAAAGGTAAACTGTTGATTAAAGACGTTATTGCAGATAACTTCCTCCAACAGATCCTGCTGGCACCGCAAGACTACTCTGTGGTAGCTACCCTGAACCTGAACGGCGACTATATCTCCGATGCGCTGGCTGCAGCGGTAGGTGGTATCGGTATCGCTCCGGGCGCCAATATCAACTACAACACCGGCTACGCCGTATTTGAAGCCACACATGGTACTGCACCCCGCTTTGCCAACACCAACACCATGAACCCATCCTCCGTAATCCTGAGCGGTGTAATGATGCTGGAATACATGGGCTGGAAAGAAGCGGCAGAAACCATTGTACACGGCCTCAGCACCGCTATCATGCGCAAACGCGTAACCATCGACTTCTACAACCTGATGGACGATGCTACCCTGGTTAAAACCAGCGAGTTTGCCGATGAAGTCATCAAACAAATGCACCTGTAATAAGCATAACGCTTACAGCATATAGCAAAAAGCTACTGTAGCGAATAAACAAGGCGAAATATGATATAAAATTCGCTTTGTTTATTCGCTACAGTAGCTTTTTGCTGTAGGCTTCTTTCTTTATGCTTTCTTAATTTTGTTTTTTTCTCAGCTATTTGTATTTTTCGTGATTATCCCGCAAGGGATCGCTTAAATATTTGTTGAGAATTGCTTTTAATCTAATTTTTAAAAAACCCGAAATGGCAGAAAAAATTAAAGTTGCTAATCCGGTGGTAGAACTGGACGGTGATGAGATGACACGCATCATCTGGAAATTCATCAAGGACAAACTGATACTTCCATACCTGGACGTTGAAATTAAATATTATGACCTGGGCATGGAGCATCGCGATGCTACCAACGACCAGGTAACCATTGATGCTGCCAACGCTATCAGAGAAGTAGGCGTAGGTATCAAATGCGCTACTATTACTCCGGATGAAGCCCGCGTAAAGGAATTCAGCCTGAAACAAATGTGGAAATCACCTAACGGAACTATCCGCAACATCCTGGATGGTACCGTATTCCGTGAGCCTATCGTTATGAAAAATGTACCACGCCTGGTGCCTAACTGGACAGCGCCGATCTGTATTGGTCGTCATGCTTTCGGTGACCAGTACCGTGCTACCGATTTCGTGACCAAAGGAAAAGGTAAACTCACGATCAAATTTGAAGGTGAAAATGGTGAAGTAATCGAACATGAAGTATATAACTTCAAAGGTGATGGCGTAGCACTGGCTATGTACAATACCGACGAATCTATCAAAGGCTTTGCACGTGCATGTTTCAACCAGGCACTGATGAAAAAATGGCCTTTGTACCTGAGTACTAAAAATACCATTCTGAAAAAATATGATGGCCGCTTCAAAGATATCTTCGAAGACATCTATCAACAGGAATTCAAAGCTCAATTCGATGCTGCCGGCTTAACTTATGAGCACCGCCTCATCGATGACATGGTGGCCAGCGCGCTGAAATGGCATGGCAACTTTGTATGGGCTTGTAAAAACTATGATGGCGACGTACAGTCTGACACCGTAGCGCAAGGTTTTGGTTCCCTCGGCCTGATGACGTCTACCCTCATCACTCCTGATGGTAAAACCATGGAAGCAGAAGCAGCACATGGTACTGTAACCCGCCACTACCGCGATCACCAGGCTGGTAAACCAACTTCTACCAACCCAATCGCTTCCATCTTCGCATGGACACGCGGCCTGGAATTCCGCGGTAAACTGGACAACAACCAATCACTGATCAACTTCTGTCATGCACTGGAACAGGTTTGTATCGAAACTGTAGAAAGTGGTAAAATGACAAAAGACCTGGCTGTTTGTATCCATGGCAACAAAGTAGAACATGGTAAACACTACCTGTATACAGAAGAATTCCTGGATGCGCTGGACACTGCACTGAAAGCAAAACTGGCATAAGCGATACTTCACATTTCCAATAAAAAAAGCAGCGAAAATTTCGCTGCTTTTTTATTTAGACTTCATCGCTGAAGCCTTATTATAACTTCATTTTCTTTCTCATTACTTTATCCTCTCCATAGATATCATCATAGAAGACCAGCTCCCCGTTCTGCCCTTCTGCGGTGAAATAGCGCAGGTAAATAGGAATATGCTTAGGCAGATCTACCTGCTTCTTTTCTTCCCTGGCCAACCATACCCGTACACTATCGCCACTATGCCTTATACTATCAGCCCGTACCAGGAACTGCGCCAGGCTATCCCATTGCTGTACCCTTACGCAACCATGGCTCATGGCACGCATAGCATTCTTGAATAACCCGCGGTTGTTGGTATCATGCAGGTATACGCTGTACTTATTGCGGAAGTTAAACTTCATAATGCCCAGGGAGTTGTCAATACCATCCATTTGCCGCAATACATAAGGGAAATGCCCTTTGCTCAGCTTCGACCAATCGATAGAAGCCGGATCTACGGCATTGCCATCTTTATCTATTACTTCCAGGTTTTTAGACGCCAGGTAGTTGATATTTTTCTTGATCGCCGGTAACATCTCCTTAAACACAATGCTGTAAGGCACGCGCCAGTAGGGATACATCATGAAATTGGTCATGTAGGAGTTCAGCAACGGCGTACGGGTACGCGGCGCGCCCACAATTACACGCGATTCCAGCTTCACTTCCCCGCTATCTACCACCCGCAGCAAATAGCCAGGTACATTTACCATAATGTATTGTGTGGGCAGCGTATCCGGCAACTTCCGCCACCGGTCCATGTTTACAGCTGCCTGCATCACCCAGTCGTGCATAGAACGGTTCATCGCAACAACCGTGCGCCTGCCGGCTACGCCATCGGGATAGATGTTAAACGCTTTCTGGAATGCTTTCACACCGGCTTTCAGCAACGAGGTATCTGCGCCCCGGCCGGTAGTATCCAGGTGGCCGCTTTGTACCAGGCGGTTAATCACCAGCTGCTTGAATGCCAGCGTATCGGTATAATTTAGCGGCAAGGTGTCCCAGTGGTAATGCTCATACTTCGACTTGAATGCCTGTATTCCTTCTTTCAATGCCAGGTAACCGGCATGCGTAGGCTCCAGCGTATGAAGGGAGCCGGTAATACTGTTGTCGCTCAATGCCTGTTTTAACCTGGAGACCAGCTGTGCATCCGTAAAGGTGGAGTCTTTTCGAAGGGTAATACTATCCCTCGGCGCTACGCCAAACTTCAGGTCTGACGCCATCCGCATAAAAGCGTCTGTCATCAATACGTCTACCTTTGCCCACAGCGCAGCATCCTTTTGGGCAGCTGCATCATTGTGCAATTGCGTCCAGGCAGCCGTGAGCGCAGGCTCATGGTACTGGGCCGGTAAAAGTCCCGCATCCTCTGCCTGTTGAATCATCATCAACATAGAATCGGCAGCAGGGCTGGCCACACCATTCTTCGACCATTGGCCGGAAGGCTTGTCTTGTCCGTAAAATTCCTGAATAGCAGCGGGGTGGAAAGCTTGTAAACTGTCTTCCAGCTCTCCATCATTGTCTTTCAGGGCCGACAACCGTTCTGTGATATTATCGCTGATCACTTCGTCGAGTTGTCTGATGTTTGCTACAATTTGTTTTTGTTTTGGGGCAGTATGCTTTTTTTTATTCACACAAGAGGCTAACAACAAGCACACTCCAGATCCGCACAACAAACTAATAATTAAAATTTTGTTCTTCATCTGCAGTAAATCGCTATGGTAAAGGTAAGGGGTTTTACAAATACTGTGCTGAAAATTTTTGTAACTGCCGTGCTTTTCCCGGGATGGGCCTGATTAAAAAAGAACGGGAAACAAATGTAAAATATTCACATTCGTTTCCCGTTCGCTACTGGTTACACTGCTACTCCGGTTATTTACAGCAATCCTTCTTCATAAACAAGGATTGTAAAATCCGAAGTAAACCGGTTAATATTTTTTTCATGTCAGATTTTTTTAAAAAGAGGCTGCGATGTGCAGCAGCCTCTTTTACACTAAAACTAAAACAACTAACTTCTCGCTATATCTTGTCTAACGGTATACGCCCCGGCGCTTTTAACTGCTTAAACTGGCTGGGCGTGAGACCTGTAACTTTCTTGAATTGAGCCGAAAGATGCGCTACGCTGCTATATCCGAGCTTATAACTGATTTCGCTTAAACTTAACTCATTATATACCAGCAGTTCTTTAACCCGTTCTATCTTCTGTTGAATAATATATTGTTCAATCGTAGTGCCCTCTGTTTCAGAAAAGAGATTGCTGAGATAATGATAATCCTTTTGCAACTTCCCTGCCAGTAAAGTAGAAAAATTTTCTCTCATTTCATCCAATTCAGAATGATGCACTGCCTGCACAATAATGCTCTTTATACCGGCTATCAATTGCTGCTTCCTGTCGTCGATCAGTACAAATCCTTCCTGTTGTAATAACCCCGATAATTTTTCCTGTTGCGGCTCTGTTACTATTCCCTTCACCGTTACCTTTCCCAGCTGAATATCAAGGATATCCAACTGCTGTTCCGTGAGTATATTCGTGACCACCTTGATACAACGTGGGCAAACCATATTTTTTATATACAGATCTGTTGTAGGCATCGACTACTTTTTGATATTAAAGATGTTGTGTTCCACCCTGATTAAAAAAGAGTTGAACGTATTTCTTGGCATATCGCCGGCCACCTGCGCCCGGTACGACAAATCCAGCCGGGTGGTGCTATTGAAAATAAACTGTACAGCAGGGGCAATATCCAGGTAGGAGCCACGGCCTGCTCCATCGGTATTCGTTTTTCCCAACAGCTCCAGGTACAGGTTTAAGTTGGTTTGCTGGAAGCTTTTATACTTCACCGGCAATACCAGGTAACCTGCCGAAAGACTGTAGTTGATGGCATTCCGAGAGAAGTCGTCCGGGATATTATCTTTCACGTTATTCATATAACGGGAATATCCCAACGTGGTAGACAATGCCAGCTTATGCAGTAACTGGGTAGCAATAATCCCACCGTTTACCCCTGAGGTAGCGCCTTCCAGGTCGAGCTCCTTGTTATTATAGGGCCGCATGGGATGAGTGCCGGCAGCCATCACCGGGTAGTAAGGGTTGTCGATCACAGCTCCCCGTACATAAGCCGCCATGCGGAAATGCGCATGCTGCTGATCCAGCGACAGGAAGCGATACTTTGCATAAACGCTTCCTCCTTCCGCCCGAACCGACGACTGCATCATATTAGACGCATATCCCTGCAGGTGTAACATCAACTTCTTGTTGACGCCCCACATGATTTCAGGCTCAAAACGCATCCCGTTTTCCCCGGAATGCTCCATATTAAAAAACTTATTGGTCAGCCGTATGCCAAGAGAGTGGGCGGGCATATTGCTCGCCGGCTCCGTATTTACGTATAATTCCTGGGCAGATAGGATGCCGTTGCCAGCCATGATTGCCACTGCTATCATCAAAAATTTCTTCATATGCCGGCAAGTATTAAATGGTAACGTGATATACCCGCTTGGAAGCAACCGTTGCATCTGTTTTGCAGCAATCGCCTGTCATCATTCCCGTCTTATAGCAGGGCATACTTGTTTCGGTACTGAATTTTTTGAACTGTTTGGCAGACACAAAGTCCTTATCGATCACCGTAATATCTTTATCGCCTGTTAATACCTGGTTTTTCACATCCATGAAATGCAGGGTATTACCAGCAAAAGCCACATGGGCATCGTTTTTAATGCTTACTCCTTCAAAATTTGCGGTCATCACCAGCTTACCAACAGAAAAACCGGCGTCTTCCACTTTTGCTTTGATAGCATCGATATTCACCGGTACATTGGATTTGAAAGTGAGTACGAAAGTGGTATTATCCAGGTCGGTATCTATCTTATCTACAAAAGGCAGTGATTCCAGGGCTTCATAGGTTGCTTTTGAACACATGGCGCAGGTAAGACCCGTAGCATGTACGCTGGCTTTTTTAAATTGGGCATTGGCGCCAAAAGTCAGGCCCAGTGCGAGCAATATAATGGATATTGTTTTCATGATAAATGATCTGATTAAATAAATAAAATGAATAGAAACGTCATAACTGTACAGCTCCGTAGTAAACGGAATACAGTATGCATCAGATCAGGAAAGTGCAGTTGCGGAGGAAAATAGGGGTGGTAATGAGATCCGGCGGGTCATGCCGATCACCGCTGATCCAGGTGGCGGCAACAGCTAATGCAGGAACAGGCAGTATTCTTACTGGTAACTGCATATCTGTAGTAGTAACATTCAATGTTTGTTGCACCGCTTTGGCTGCCTGGTGCGATGCTGTTACCTTACAAAACTTGAATTCATTCTTGCAACAATCCATGCCTTTCGATGGCTTATGACATTGCTGGCAAAAATCTGCCGGCGTATCCAGCCACTCCACCGATGCCAGTTTCCCCATACAATAGTGCACGTTTACCGCAAATCCGCTGGTAAGCGTCACATACAGGATGGCAAATAATATGGTAAAAAAGCGTTTCATGTTGAACAACAAAGATAGTCGAAAAAGGCGAAAGCGTAAAGCATAATGCAAAAAGCTATTATGTAACATGATCATTGCGATGTTAAATATTTGCAAAAACCAGGTTACATAATAGCTTTTTACTTTATGCTTTATGTCTTTATACTAATTAATAAACCACCATCTTAAACCAACCCTGAAGGCGAAATTGTTGTAAGGGTATAGTGGTGCTGCAAAATTGTTGTTACCGATAAAAGTATTCAGGTTCTCCGCCCGGATATAGGCTGAAAATGATTTGATCCGGAAGTTGGCGAAAGCGGCAATATCCGGCAGATCGTTACTGATTTTTACCTTGTTCTGGTAAATAAACTGTCCGCTCAGCGGGGAATAATCATCCGCATAATAGCCGGTGTTATAACGCAGCTCAATACCCGTTACCAGGTTCAGGTTAGTATATAGCCTCTTTTCAAAGGCAAAGCGATGACGGGTCCAGATAGCAGGGACGTTTAACGGGCCATTGCCATGTAGTTGCTGGAAGGCAACATCCGCATACCAGGCAAAAGGCTTAATAGCGAATTTCTTACTGAACGTTATCTGCAGCAGGTTGAACAGCGAATTATACTGGGCGCTGTGCGTATAGTCCTTAAAATAAGTGTAGTTGGTAAACAGGAAATAGTTCACCGCCAGTGTATAGTTCAGCTTACGGTTGTCGGTGGCAAACTGCAGCTGGGTAATATTTTCCTTGGATAAGGAGGTGTTATACCAGGCATCCTTATTACTGTTGAAATACTTGTATACGTAGGATGGTTCCTTATTTACGTTGTTGACCGACAGGCGTACATCTCCCAAAAGATCATTGATATGGCGTCTGAGCATCCCGGAAACAGCATAATCGCCAATATTCTGGCCCATCAGGTAAAACTCGCCTTTGGCAGAAAAGTCCCATTGCTGGTTACGGGTTTTATTACGGTACTCTCCATGCAAAGCCAGGTTGCCGAAGTTGATATCAGCGTCCAGGAAGGTACCGGAAATAGATTCAAACCTGGCTCCTACATTAATAAAATGCGCCAGGTTGCCACGCATCGGGAACTGTATGAGCGACAAATCGTTAGAAATCATTTTCCACGTGTGTTTTGCTGTCACAGTGTCCTGGTTGCTCTGAGGATAAAAATTATAATGGGAGAAGTAAAAGGTAGAATCCGGAGAACTGTCTATAAACTGGTAACTATCGTTCTGATAGTTAAAAGTATACTGGACGCGGAATACCGGGTCGTACTTATATATATCCAGCGTATCGTTCACATGAATACTATCGCCCCTTCCCCAGTCGTATTGCTGCTGGATCAGGAAGCCTGTTTCCCGGTAACTGGATTTCACCGGCAAGCTACCGCCGCCAAAGAACGCATAGGCCTGTGACGTATTGTTGCCAAGGTTTACCGGGATGGTTTTCCGTTGCCCATACCCTCCTGCATTCAGAAACGTATCGCTCCTGATACCGCCATTTTCGCCCCCGTTAATTTTGTTGTAGTAGAAGCTCATGTAGGTATTAGCGCGCTTATTCTTGCTCTGATAACGGGCAGTAAACCGGTAAATATCGTGATTGGTATTCTGTGTACGGTAATATCCCGGTGCATTGATTTTGCGGTAGTCGAAGGCAAAATTAAAGCGTTCGGTGCGGTCCTGCGTATGCGACAGTCCTATTACCTGTTCCTGCTTACTGCCTACCAGGTATTGCAATTCCGTGTAGGGCTTGGTGGTATGATAAAAGCGGGCATCTGCATGGGAATTGGAATATATATCATAGGAATGAAAGCCCGCATCAAATCCGGGTTTCATCAGCGGGGTGTATATCATGTTATACGCGGCGCTACCGGTATTTCCCAGGGTGGTATAGGAAGATGGTATCCGCAGGTATTTTGTCTGGAAATCGTTCACAGAGGAGTCTATCCTATAATCGGTAGGCTCACCGAGTACACGGTAGGTCACTGTGATGGTATCCGGTTCGTGTGTATGCTTTGCCGTGTCCCGCTGCATTTTACTGTTGCCGCCTCCACCACCGCCCATATTACCGAAGCGGCCAGTGTTGTACTGCGCCATCAATTGATTCCCGCAAAAAAACAGCAGGGCTATGAAAATGAAAAGTTGCCTCATCCGAAAGTAACAAAAGCTTTTATAGTTGCCGGATTAATTCACTAAAGATAAGCGTAAGCTTTGGTTCTGCCTCTTTGGCAGCAGCCAGTACTTCTTCGTGGGTGATCACGTTTTCCTCTTCCCGGATACCAATATCGGTGATCACGCTCATGGCAAATACTTTCAAACCAGCATGCGCTGCTACAATCACTTCGGGTACCGTACTCATTCCTACGGCATCGCCGCCGATAATGTGCATGTATTTATACTCTGCCCTGGTTTCGAAGGTAGGTCCCTGTACCCCTACATACACGCCACTATGTAAAAATATATTGTTACCGGCTGCAATTTTATTGGCCGCCGTAATCAGCGCTCTGCTATAGGGTTCGCTCATATCCGGAAAACGGGGTCCCAGCGTATCCTCATTCTTGCCCCTGAGCGGATGTTCCGGCTGCAGGTTAATATGATCCCGGATGATCATCAGATCGCCCACTTTAAAAGCAGGGTTCATACCTCCGGCGGCATTGGATATAAATAAAGTATGGATTCCCAGGGCTTTCATAACTCTCACAGGGAAAGTGACTTCCTTCATGGAAAATCCTTCATAAAAGTGAAAACGCCCTGCCATAGCTACTACAGGCTTTCCCTGCATGTATCCCAGGATCAATTTACCCGAATGTCCCTCTACGGTCGATTCAGGAAAATGGGGTATATCGCTGTATTTGATTTCTATGCTGCGCTCTATTTCCTGGATCAGATTTCCCAACCCGCTGCCCAGTATAATGCCTGCTACTGGCTCTTCTTGCCAGAATTTACTGATATATTCCTTCGCCGCGGTGATCTTTGCTGTTAGTTCACTCATCTGTTTATACATTAGTTAAAAGTCGGATTTAAAAATCAACCCGCGCAAAGTTATTTTTTAATTCACAAATGACTGCAGTTTTATATTTAAATCATAATGACCTATTTTAGCGGCAAATTTTATTCCGATGAACTTACACGAGTACCAGGCTAAAGAACTGTTGAAAAAATATAATGTACCGGTACAGGAAGGTATCCCGGTAGATACCCCTGAAGCGGCTGCGGAAGCATATAAGCAGCTGAAAGTGCAATTTGGTAATGAATTTGCCGTTGTTAAGGCTCAAATACATGCTGGTGGACGCGGAAAGGGTAAGATCCGTGGTACAGAACAAAGAGGTGTGGCAGTAGGAAAAAATGCTGAAGATATCAAAACCATAGCTGGTAATATACTGGGCGGTACACTGGTAACCATCCAGACCGGCGAAGCAGGTAAACTGGTAAATAAGGTACTGGTAGCACAGGACGTTTACTATCCGGGCGCCAACCCTGTAAAGGAATTCTACCTGTCTATCCTGCTGGATCGCGCTAAAAGCCAAAATGTTATCATGTATTCTACCGAAGGTGGTATGGATATCGAAGAGGTAGCACACAGCACGCCTGAAAAAATATTTAAAGAGTGGGTAAAACCAAATATGACCCTGCAGCCCTTCCAGGCACGCAACATCGCGTTCAACTTCGGGTTGACCGGCGAAGCGTTCAAAAACATGGTGAAATTTGTAACCAACCTCTATAACGCATACGTAGGACTGGATTGCAGCATGCTGGAAATCAACCCGCTGTTCAAAACCAGTGATGATAAGATCATTGCCGTAGATGCTAAAGTAAACCTGGACGACAACTCCCTGATGCGTCATCCTGACCTGGAAGCACTCCGCGATATTTCTGAAGAAGATCCTACCGAGGTAGAAGCCAGCAAGTTTAACCTGAACTTCGTAAAACTGGATGGTAACGTAGGTTGTATGGTAAACGGCGCCGGTTTGGCCATGGCTACCATGGATATGATTAAACTGAGCGGTGGTGAGCCGGCTAACTTCCTGGACGTAGGTGGTACTGCCAACGCACAAACTGTAGAAGCAGGTTTCCGTATCATCCTGAAAGATCCTAAGGTAAAAGCTATCCTGATCAATATCTTCGGTGGTATCGTTCGTTGCGACAGGGTAGCGCAGGGTGTAATTGATGCTTACAAATCCATCGGTAACATCACTGTACCTATCATTGTACGTTTGCAGGGTACTAACGCTGCTGAAGCAAAAGCACTGATCGAAGAAAGCGGACTGAAAGTACAATCAGCAATCCTCCTCAGCGAAGCAGCTGCCCTGGTAAACAAAGCAGTAGCTTAATATCAGGCATACAAAAATCCTTTAAAATAAGAGAGGGCTGACTACCGGTGTAGTCAGCCCTCTTTCTTGATATATCTTTTCGTTTAGTCGTTCTTTTTAGGAGCTGGTGCAGGCATGGTTGCCTTAGGCTTATCCTTTTGTTCTTCTTTAGCTTTGGCCGGTGCAGTGGTTTCTGCCTTTTCAGGTTTGTCAGCGCCCGGCGTAGCATAGTCATTGGTATCACCGGAGCCATAATCATCTGCTGAGCCATTACCTACATTTTCTGATTCCGCACCTGGTTTTACGTTGGAATCATAATTCATATAGATATCATCTTCACTCATGTTTCTCGGTACCGGGAAATGATCGCTGGCACTAACTTTCAATGTTGGATCTGCATATACTTTTTGCATGAAATAAGCCCAGATCGGGAGACCGGTATTGGCACCCTGCCCGATGGCGGTGGTGCTGAAATGGATAAAGTTATTTTCGCAACCTACCCAGGCGCCAGCCAGCAATTTGGGGGTATATCCCATAAACCAGCCATCCGTGTTATCATTGGTGGTACCGGTTTTACCGGCAATCTCGCCCTGGATATTATAACGGGAACGCATACGCGCACCAGTACCGCCGGGAGCTATCACCCCTTCCATCATTTTCACCATGGTGTAGGATTCTTTTTCACTGATCACCTCACGTTTCACCGGTGCAAATGTTTCCAGGATATTACCGTTCCTGTCCTCAATACGGGTAATATAAATAGGTTTGGTATTGATACCCCTGGCCGGGAACATGGTGTACCCCTGCATCAGCTCATACAGCGATATTTCCACCGCCCCCAGCGCGATGGCCGGGTAAGCTGGAATATCACTGCTGAAGCCCACTTTATTCTTCGCGAAATCCGCAAATGACTTGGCTCCGATCTGTTTGATCAGGTAGGCTGCCACCAGGTTCAATGACTTCGCCAGTGCGCCCGCCATGGTAATGGAGCCACCAGTGCTACCTTCAGAGTTATGCGGCGTCCATCCATTGATATTGATCGGTTCATTAGGTAATACCGTATTAGGCGAAAAACCATTCATGATCGCAAAGCAATACAGGAAGGGCTTGAAAGTAGATCCCACCTGGCGGCGTGTTTTAGCCACGTGGTCGTTCTTGAAATAACGGAAATCTGGTCCGCCCACCCAGGCTTTTACCTCTCCGCTTTCAGGATCCATGGCCATAAAGCCTGCCTGCAAAACTGCACGCATATACTTGATAGAGTCCATCGGTGTCATGACCGTATCTGTTTCGTTCAAATCCGGTTCTGTAGAGCTCTTCCAGGCAAATACCTTCATACGGGTAGGCGTATTGAAAACGCGGGCAATGGTAGAATCATCCTCCTCGTCGTCTTTCATAGCCTTGTACCGGTCAGATTCTTTCATGTACTGATCCAGGTACTTAGGCCATTTCTTCCAGATGTTGCCGGTTTTGACATCGTTTTGTGCAGACAGGGATTTCTGCAGTACTGCCAGGTGTTTGGCCACCGCTTCTTCCGCGTACAGCTGCATTCTTGGGTTAATTGTCGTATATATTTTCAGGCCATCGCGATAGAGATTATATTCTGATCCGTCTGCCTTCTTATGCTGTTTACACCAGCCTTTCAGCTCATCGCGCAGTACTTCTCTGAAATAAGGCGCCAATCCTTTGTTATGGTCTATCTTATTATAGTGCAGTACAATAGGCTTACTTTTAGCAGATGCCGCTTCTGCCGGGGTAATAAATCCGGCATCCTGCATATTGTCGATCACCGTATTACGGCGATTTAGCGCATTTTGAGGATTACGCCGTGGGTTGTAGATGGTATTACCTTTCAGCATACCTACCAGGATGGCTGCTTCTTCAATGGATAAGTGCCCTGCATCTTTGCTGAAGAAGGTCCGGGCGCCATTTTCGATACCATATACGTTATCTCCGAAGGCTACGGTATTCAGGTAGAGTGTGAGGATTTCCTGTTTGGTAAAGTTACGTTCCAGTTTTACCGCCATAATCCATTCCTGTATCTTCTGGAAAGCTCTCCCAACAGGATTACCGGAACGTTGTTTGCCCAGGGCATCCGTTTGCAGGTTTAGTGCCAGCTGTTGGGTAATGGTGCTGGAACCGCGTTTTTTACCAATGAGCAGGTAAAAAGGAATGGCCAGGGTACCCTTGGGGTCAATACCGGAGTTATCGTAAAACCTGGTTTCTTCCGTTGCTATGAGCGCGTTGATCACATTTTTGGATATCTCGTTGTAATCACTGCTGGAACGATCTACCTGGTAATATTTACCGAGGATAGTTCCATCATCGGCGATCACCTCGGCAGCCAGGGCTGCCCTTGGGTTTTCCAGCTCCTCCATGGGAGGCATACTGCCTATCACGCGGAAGTTGATGAGTAAAACGAAGAGAACAAGTAATGCTAAGATACCAAAAGCCACCCGCCACAATATTTTCACCGATTTTTTCATGCGCTTATATAATTTGTTTTATGGCCAAACTGCCTCATTCTTCCGAATTTCCGGCAATTTATTACTATCCGTTGGCTATATATATAAATTTTTCAATAAAGTTCAACTGCAATAAACACGCCTGTTTAGGGCAGTTTGACCGACAAAGCTATTTAAAATTATAACATTACTTACTGCGTTACATAATTATCTGTAAAAAACTTACGATATCCTGTCAGGTCTTTGGTGCTGTTGAGCAGGATAAAATTATCCCGGGAAATCACAAAGAAGTTATATTCTGTGGGCCTGATCTTAGGAATAATGTTAGCAGCGGCTTCATCACGGATTTCATCGAAATAAGCCAGCGCCTTATCCTCGTTCGGGAACAACCGGAAGATCAGCATCACGTCATTAGGGGTGAGCACGAAGCTGCCCACCTCAATTTTATCGGCGGCATGTTTGGTGGCATTATACCGGGTAAACTGCGCTAACCCTTCATCCATCAGCTCCTTCGACACCCGCTGGAAGGAAAGCACCACGAAAAATGGATTATCAGGCGTGATTTTATAAGGGGTAACCGGTTTAGACGGCGCCACTGTGGCTATAGGCCCCGGAATAGGGGCTGTAATACCGGCTTTAATAGCCGAAGAATCTACTGGTGCCTTGGCGGTGGCCACATTCACTTTATCAGCCAATACCGGCTGTGGATTTTGCCAGGGATACCGCATGGTAATGTTTTCATCCAGCAATTGCCCATTGGCATCTTTCTTCCGTACTTCCAGTTTGGCCAGGTAAGCGGTCAATTCAGCCCGGTGGTCCAGTGCATCCATCAGCGCCTGGGCCTGGGTGTGGATAGGCTCATCTGCCGCATATTTGGTTAGCACAGCCTGCACTGCCTTGCGCGAACGCTGCAGGGAATCAGTAGCAAAGGCGGTATCTGTTTTTACGATCAACATAGCTTCCAGCAGATCGAATTTCGGTTTCAGGAAGCTAAAGCCATACGAACTGTCGGACTGCTGCTTCAACGCCATTGCGGTGTCATAATTACCATTCAGGAAGGCAGTATAGGCCGAATCATAAAGGGCGCTGATCTGTTTTTTCCTGGGCCCGTCGGCATCATTCAGGCCACCGGAGCGGATAATATCGGCAAAGTTGGTGTTGCCGTATTGGTTAAGCACCAATGTTTTATATTGATTTGCCTGTGCAGTGTGATTCAGTTTATTATGCCAAACATACAATGAATACAATACTTCCGGCTTACGCGGATGATCTGGGAAAAGGATAAGTAATGAATCGTAGGTCTCTATGGCCAGCGGGTAGTTCTCCAGTTTATCATGGTACAGTTTGCCCAGGTCGAACCAGGCCTCTTTTACCGACTTCTGGGAAGCAGCCAGTTTTTCCGGCGTAAGCGGCAGATCGGCGCTTAGCATATCTGTAGTTAAACTATCCGGAGAAATGCTTTTGGTGGCTGTTTTATGATCTTCGGTTATTTCAATAGGTGCATTACCATTGACCGCGTTGACAACGCCGTTTTGGCTGCGGCGCCAGTTATCGCCAGGCTGGCGGTTTCCCCACCTGCGCTTAAATTCGGAATAACCGGCCGATTTGCTGGCAGCGTTGTAAAAATACCATTCGCCTTTCTCGTCTTTGGGAGAGTAAGCCCCACCCACATTCATACCAAGTGATGCGGCATCCAGGCCATGTGCCGCTTCCTCTGATGCTTTCTTCTTCTCTTCTGCTGCCTTGGTTTTGATGCCAGCCACCATTTTGGTCAGGAAGATATTCCTGTCGGAGGGCGACATGGCGGCAATTTTCTGCAGACTGTCTTCCCTGTGAATGATTTCCAGTTTGGCTACCACATCGCTAAGTACTTCTTTACGTGTTTTCACAGTAGCGGCATCTGCAAAGTCCTGGGTCATCACTCCGGCCGTGCTGTCATAATATTTTTTTGCGTCCGGGTAATTGCGTTGTTGGTAGTAGATATCTGCAATGCCCTTATAGTTGAGTGTGCGCTGCATCAGGTTGTCGCTTGGCATTTTAAGCCCCTGCTTCATATAACCGATGGCTGTTTCCGGGTCTTTGGGCGCTACCAGGGTCCCCATGGTATAGTAAATACCATCGCGGAATTTCTGGAACCTTTCTTTCCGGAGCATATGATGGAGGCCTGCAATACTTTTAGCGATATCGCCCGTGGTTTGGGCGTTGGTTTTAGCGATTTGTACCCTGGCCTGGAAATCCATCATGGGATCGGGTTTCATGCCAATTACGTTCCTGAATTGTTCCAGGGCGGAATCCGGACGATTCAGCTGTACGTATAGCTGTCCCAGGATAAAAGACATCCTGGCGCGGGAAACCCGGTTGCGGCTCAGGTCAATGGCTTCCTGTAAAGGCGCAATCGTTTCGGGATATCTTTTCTGGATATAGTTGCTATAGGCGCGTACTTCTGCCAGTTCGCCGTCGAGCCGGTGAGGAAAGTTAGGATCGGTGTGCAGGATATTGAGCAGGGCCTGTACTTCGTCATATTCCTTTTGTTCCAGCAGGGTTCTGGCCCTCCACAAAAAGGCGTCATTACGTGCTTTGGTGTGTTTGAGCCTTCCGAAGAAGCCTTTCCTTTTTTCGTTGGTAGCGATAGAAATCTGGTCATTTTCCCGGGCGCCTACCACCGTTTTATATTCTGATTTGCTTTTAGGCGCGAATGTAATGTTGACGTACTGGAATGTTTTATTGGCGTTATCCAGGTCGCCTTCGTAAAAATAGGCCCGTCCCATCAGCAGAAAGCAGTCATCTATCCATTTTCCGCGAGGATCATGCAGTTGAACGGCCATGGTGGTTTTATCGATTACGGAGTCCAGCTCCCCTTTGTTAAAGCCCTGGCTTTGGAGGCTATAGGGGTAAAACGGGAGCAGCAGGTTGTAATTATCCTGTCCATCGCGGTTAGCCGACTTTACCACGCGGTCCAGCTTCACTTTAGCGTGAAAGTAATAGTTAAACCGGGTAGCCATATTCTGGAAAAATCGTCTTTTCCAGGTCCATTTCTTTTTCTCCAGCATTACTTCTGAAGGGGGGCGTCGATCCTGTACCACATGATTTTCCCGGGGTTTAAAAAGGGGTTTGGCAGCAGGCCTTTGTTGCTGATTGCCGGGACTTGGAGTCTGATTCTGGTAGTTTGTTTGCGATGGTCTATTTTGGGGTCTGTTCTGTGCCCAGACCGCCGGCAAACCCAGGCAAAATGACAATACAATTATTCCCAGATATTTAAGAAGCAGTTTGATGCAATTCATGGATGCCAGGGTGTATAGGCTAAATATATATAACTTATAGTTTGAAAAAATATTTTAAAGATAGTATAAAATAGTTGATTGAACGAGCGTTGGGAAGAAGTGGTCCGTACTTTTTCCACGGTGTATAATTTTTTAAGCCGCTGGTTCTCAAAGAAAAATGTTCATTTCACGGCACAATCCACAAAACACTATTTTGAGTTTTACAATAATGATTAACTTTAGCCCGCCTTAAAAGGATCGATTTCTTTAAGTAGTAACACAAACATGGCCAAGAAGGGGAATAAAAACAACAGAAGAAACCTGGAAAAACTCAGTCATAAGTACCGTTTGGTAATTATGAATGACGACACCTATGAAGAAGTGACCTCGTTCAAACTCTCCCGTATGAGTGTGTACATTGCCTTCAGTACCCTTTTTGTACTCCTGGTGGCTATTACCGTAGCAACGGTTGTATTTACCCCTTTGCGCTATTATATTCCCGGCTATGGAGACCTGAAGCAGCGCAAGGAATTTATTCATTTAAAAATGCGTGCCGACTCACTGGAAACGGCGATTAATGCCCGGGACCAGTATCTGAACAATATCAAGCAGGTGATCAACGGTGAATTTACCGGAAAACTGGACACCACTATGCTGAAAGTCCCTACTGTAGACAACAGTACCTACTAGTCACTATTTGGTTGTTTTATTATTTAATATGCGAGGATGAGCGTGCGGGAATGTGTGCATAAAGTGTCTAAACACATAAATATCAAAATATTTCATATTTTATTTATATTACATCACTAAACTTGAAAAACCTGACTCCCTATGTTTAACAGCAATCAAAAATCAAAAGGCGACAATAAGACCATGTTGCCTACCTCTACGGTTAACATTATCGGTAATGGTACTACTATCCAGGGTGATATAGTATGCGAAGGAGACATTAGAATTGACGGCCAGGTAAATGGCCTGGTATCTACCAAAGCTAAAATAGTGGTAGGTCCGGAAGGCGATATTACCGGCGACCTGGTATGCCAGAGCGCTGACATCCTGGGTAAAGTGACAGGCATTATCAAAGTAGAAGAGCTGTTGTTTTTAAAGGGCAATGCTTTAGTGAAAGGCGATGTGTATACTGCACATTTTGAAATGGAGCCTACTGCGAAGTTCAATGGCCGTTGCTATATGGACGATCAGCAGCCAGCAGATAATCTGAAACATGGAAAATCCGTCCTCCAGGAAGCAGAATAATAACGATGATAGCCGTAAAACGCTATTACGCTATGCCGGCCTGGCCTTCCAAATGATGGCTACGCTGGGATTAGGGGTGTTTGTGGGATATAAAATTGACCAGCGTATAGGCTGGCGGTTTCCTGTGTTCCTTATCATTTTTTCTTTAATTGCATTAGCCATACTTTTGTGGCAAATTATAAAAGACACCCGCAGGCATGAGTGATAGATTTTTTATTCGATTATTCGCAGTTTTTGGAATTTTAAACGGACTTCTCATCATATTTAAACCCAGGTTGCTGGATATCGGTACACATGTAAACGTACTGATGGCTGGTAACCTGATTATGGCCATTATATCCCTGGTGTCTTACCTGATAAGTCGCCAGGGACTCGCTTCTTCCAATCACAACGCATTTATCCGGGCCGTTTACGGTGCCACCCTTGCCAAACTTTTCCTTTGTGTCATCGGCGTTGCGGTGTATGTGCTGATGTATCGGCCCAACGTCAGCAAGCTGACCGTTTTCGCATTGTTATTCCTTTACCTGGTATATACTGTTTTTGAAACACTCAGCCTCTTCCGGCTAACCAGGCTTAAAAAATAATCCATTTGAAAAAAGAGGCGCCATTAAATACTTTAGCGTCCTACTTACCCGAAGGTACTTTCGGACAGGTAATGGAGTTTCTCACTACCTATAAGGTACACCTCACCATTACCCGGGAAAGGTCCAGCATCCTGGGCGACTACCGCCACCCGGATGGACAGGGCAAAGGACATCGGATCAGCGTAAACGGTTCGCTGAACAAGTATTCCTTTCTCCTTACTTTACTGCATGAAATTGCCCACCTGACCACTTTTAATAAATATGCGAACCGCGTAGCCGCACATGGTAAAGAGTGGAAACAGGAATTCAGTTATATCTTACATGGATTTGTAGGCAAAAGCCTGCTGCCTACCGATGTGGAAAAAGCCGTGCGTCAAAGTATGGCTAATCCGGCCGCCAGTTCCTGCGCAGATGAAAACCTGCTACGGGTACTCAAAAACTACGATCGCCAGAAAGAAAATCACTTTTTTGTAGAACAGGTACCGCTCGGTGGTCTCTTCAAAACGAAAGACGGACGCGTATTCCGCCGGGGAGCCCGGATCCGGAAAAGATATCGCTGCGAAGAAGTAGCCTCGCAGCGATGGTATCTTTTTAGCCCCGTATACGAGGTAGAATTAGTGGAAGTACTATGATTGCTTCTCCCCTACGTAATGTAACTCCGGGAAAGTCATAGCGCGATTAATCAATTGTATTTCCAACCGGATAATATTTGCTTCCGCGGCAGCCTGTAACTTAGGCGCATCATCGGTTGGCTTGTGATAGTCATCATGACCACCTGTATGGAAAAACATCACCGGCACCCCATTCACATAAAAGTTATGATGGTCTGAAGCTCCTTTTCCTGCTGCATCTGTGAAGAATTTAATACCAGGCTGCTGTACGTCTTTAAAAACAGCTGGCCATTCCTGTGCGCTGCCATGACCGCCAATACCGATACCTCTTTCGGGGTTGTAGCGTCCAATCATATCCATATTCAGCATAAAATGTACTTTATCCAGGGGCATCAACGGATGCGCGGTATAATACTTAGACCCCTGTAAGCCCAGCTCCTCGCCGCCAAAGGCAATAAAGAGAAAATTAAATGGCTCCCGGGTATGGTTATTCACATAGTAACGGGCCAGCTCCAGCAATCCCGCTACACCGGAGGCATTGTCGTCGGCCCCGTTATGGATCTGGCCAACGGGATATTTACCATCAAACAAAGCAGCCGTACCGAGGTGATCGTAGTGAGCACCAATGATAATCGTACGGGCAGCGCCGTTATCCAGGAATCCAATCACATTCCGGCTCGGGATGTCCTTATGGGCGTTTTTATTAAATGTAAAATCCTGGAAATAACTGTTGCCATTTACGGCTTTCAGCCCCAGCTCTTTAAACTGTTTTGCTACAAAGCGACTAGCTTTCAGTCCACCTTTTTCCGCAGTACCCCTGCCTTTGAGCTTATCGGATGCCAGGTAATTTACAATTCCCTGGATACGTTTGGCATCAGGAATCGTGTCCTGCGCCAGGGCGCTGGTATATAAACCTACCGCGCAGACTAATAGTAACCAACTCTTCTTCATATCTGGTCAAAAATAGAGAAGGCCTCCTGAAAAGGAAGCCTTCTGCTAAAAATTATGTTTGAATTGTTCAGATTGTATTAATCCTATTTCTTCTTCTGTTGTATTTCCTGCTGGCGTTTCTGTACTTCTTCCAGTCGTTCCTGCCATTTGGATTTGCTCTTCGGTTTCTTCTTATTTTCCTGGATCTGGGCGTGGATCTTATCATGGTTGATGATAAATTTCTGAATCACCCATTGCAACAGGATACTGATTACGTTAGACAGGAAGTAATAGAAGGTTAATGCTGCTGCCAAACGGTTGAAGATACCCAACAGCATGATAGGCATGATATAAGGCATGTACTTCATTACCGGGTTGCTCTGATCGGTCATTCCACGGTTGTAGAAAGCCAGGATCAAGCTGGTGATGGTCATCAGGATGGTGAACAGGCTCACGTGGTTGCCGTAGAAAGGTATGTTGAACGGCAGGTTCAGGATAGAGTCGTAGGTCGACAAATCCTTGGCCCACAGGAAGCTTTCCTGGCGCAGCTCAATGGAAGATGGGAAGAAGCTGTACATCGCTACCAGGATAGGCAGCTGCAGTAAAGCCGGTAAACAACCTCCCAGTGGGTTCACCCCGGCGCTCTTGAACAGTTTCATCTGTTCTACACCAAATCCCTGCTGATCATCGCCGAATTTAGCTTTCAGCTCATCAATTTCCGGTTTCAGGACCTTCATTTTAGCCTGGGATACATAGCTCTGGTAAGTAAATGGAGCAATGAGCAAGCGAATGAAGATGGTGAGCAGGATGATGATGATACCATAGTTCTTGATAAATCCGCTGAGGAAGTTAAATACCGGGATAATGATGCCGATGTTAACATACTTCACAAAAGCAAAAATACCAGTACCCAATGGGATGATCTTCTGCAAACCGATATCGAAAGATTTCAGTGTTTTGTAGTGGTTAGGACCGTAGTAAATTTCAACCGGGAAAGAGTAATCGTTCGCGCGGTTGTACGGAATCTGGATGGTGGTGAATGTTTGTCCTACGATATTCGGGCTTTCCGGCACCTTGGTATTTACATCCGCGTTATTGAAAAGCTCGTTTTTAGCAATCAGCGTGGTGCTAAAGAACTGCTGTTTTACACTCACCCATTTCAGTTTATTTTCCAGTTTTTCGTGGCTGGTACGGTTCAGGGTAAAGTAATCATGTTTATCGTGCTCGAACATGTAGTGTACCTGGTTGTTCAGGCGTTCGTTCTGCATGTCGTGTTCCTGTTTATCGTCCTGTGCATTCCACTGCAGGTTCAGGTAGTTCTGGTTGCCTGGCAGAATGTTTTGCAGTCCTACAGCATGGATAGTATAATCTACCACATAGCTGCCTGGTTTCAGGGAATAAATGAACTCGAGATAAGATGCCGGATTGTTGGTGTTAAGACGGTAAGCAATGGATTTAACACCTCCTGCCAGCTCCTGTGGCTGTCCGGCAGTAAAGAAGAGGTCAGCACTGTTCAACACTTTGGTTAAACTGGCCGGCACTTCTACGGATAAACGGTTGAAAGAACCCTGTACCAGCATTAATGGCGCGCCATCATATGTTTTATAGTCTTTCAGCTGTACAGTTGACGGTTGACCACCTTTGTTGCTAAAAGTGATTTTTACCACGTCATTTTCCAGTACGGTATTTTGAACATTGCCGGTAGCGGCAGTGGCAAATACGCCAAACTCTCCACTTAATAATGCCTGGTGAGCCGAGTCCAGCGGACCACCTGCTGCGGCAGCAGCGAGACTTGCGGTATCTGTAACGGGTGTTTTAGGCTTGTTAAGCTCTGCGATGGAATCTTGCCTGGCTTTTTCCCTTGCGGCTCCTGCCTGTTGTTTCTGATTATAGAATATGTATCCTACCAATAAAACGCCCAACAGTAAAAACCCAATGACCGAATTTCTATCCATGAAATGCAATTAAAATTTAGGCAGCAAAGGTAAGCATGATTTTATGAAATGACCACGCTTTTTAGGTGAAACCCCTGTTAAATGCGGCTAAAATAATAGATAAGCAATCAGAATGTGTATTCTATTGATAATCAAACCATATTTACACATAGAAGCGATGCTATTCTGAGCGGGTTGTTAATAATATAATATTTACGCTTAATATAAATCCGGGGTTCAACAAAAAACCGCCTGATAACTCATCAGGCGGTTTTTCTGCTTTTATAACGTAATGATTTTTTCTTTGTTAGTTAGTACACAACGTTGGTTATGCTAACTTTTCTTCCATTTTCGCTTTACCATTTTTGGCTTCAGCATATTGCTTAGCCGCTTTGATAAAGGATACGAAAATAGGCGCCGGGTTTTCTACGGTACTTTTCAATTCGGGGTGGAATTGAACGCCCACGAAGAAGGGATGTTCAGACAGCTCCACGATTTCCACCAGTCCGCTCTCCGGGTTTTTACCGGAAAGGCGGAGGCCTGCGGCTTCAAACTGCTGTACATAATCGTTGTTAAATTCATAGCGGTGGCGGTGTCTTTCGCTAATGGAAGTGCTACCGTATATTTCTTCCGCTTTGGTGCCGGGAGTAATTTCACACGCATAGGCGCCCAAACGCATGGTACCACCCTTAGCAGTTACTTTCTTCTGTTCTTCCATGAGATTGATAACCGGATGAGCCGTATCAGGGTTCATTTCCACGGAATGCGCATCTTTCCATCCGAGCACGTTACGGGCATATTCCACTACGCTCATTTGCATACCCAGGCAGATACCGAAGAATGGCAGCTGATTTTCACGGGCATACTGGATAGCGGTAATTTTTCCTTCAATGCCGCGATGACCGAAGCCCGGCGCTACCAGGAGCCCGTCGAGGTTCTTTAGTTTTTCGCATACATTTTCAGGAGTGAGGTGTTCTGAATGTATATTTTGTACAACTACCTTGCATTCGTTGAGCGAACCGGCATGTATAAAGGATTCCAGGATAGATTTGTAAGCATCCTGTAATTCCACATACTTACCGATCAAACCGATGGTTACCTTGGATTTCGGATATTTCAGCTTATCCAGGAACTCGCGCCACTTGGTCAGCTCCGGCTCTTTTTCCACTGGCAATCCCAGTCTCTTCAGTACGGATACATCCAGTTTCTCACGCATCATTTCCAGCGGTACTTCGTAAATAGTAGGTACGTCATTGGCTTCAATCACCGCGTCGACCTGTACATTACAGAAGAGGGCGATTTTCTTTTTCAGATCGCGGTACAGCGGTTCTTCTGTACGGCAAACGATGATATCGGGATGCACACCATATTCGCTCAGCAGGCGAACAGAGTGTTGTGTAGGCTTGGTTTTCAGCTCTTTAGCTGCACGCAGGTACGGGATCAGGGTCAGGTGTACCACCAGGCAGTCTTCTTCTCCCAGCTCCCACTGTAACTGACGAACGGCCTCAATATAAGGGAGGGATTCAATATCCCCTACCGTTCCACCCAATTCGGTGATCACGATATCGAACTTGCCATCTTTACCCAACAGGAGGATACGACGTTTGATTTCATCGGTGATGTGAGGGATTACCTGCACGGTTTTACCCAGGTAGGCGCCTTCTCTTTCCTTGTTGATCACTGTTTGATAAATGCGGCCTGTAGTAACATTATTGGCCTGAGACGTAGGCGTGTTCAGGAAACGCTCATAGTGTCCAAGATCCAGATCGGTTTCTGCTCCATCTTCCGTTACATAACATTCACCATGTTCATAAGGGTTTAATGTTCCCGGATCCACATTGATATATGGATCAAATTTCTGAATAGTCACTCTAAAGCCGCGCGCCTGCAATAGCTTTGCAAGCGAAGCCGCTATAATTCCTTTACCCAAAGAGGAAGTAACACCTCCCGTAACGAAGATATATTTTGCCATAAAAACTAAAATTCAGCTAAATGTACTTGACCTATAAACGGGGAAGTGCCGGACTGCGTTTGGTGTAATACCGATCAAGTAAACTACTTCCGAAGGTCATGCAAAGTTACACAAATTTGCGTCGCTCCCAAGTTTTTTACCAGCCGGCTTTATTTGTTTGTTAATTTTTCGGAGAATATCTTCAGCGCTCATTACTGATCTGGCGGGCGTTTTAAAGAATTTTCAAGTACAGGAAATTATTTATTAAAAACCTTTATCCGACGTCTCCCTTCATTTAAATGCTTTCGCTACTATAAATATATATACTGTAAATTTGCGTCCGAAATACATAAAAGATGACATTAACGCCAAAGAGAGCTCAAGACTCGCTGATACAAATGACCGAACTGGTTTTACCGAATGATACCAACACATTCGGCAACCTGATGGGAGGTCGTTTGATGTACTGGATGGATATTGCCGCCGCGCTGGCCTGCATGAAACACTGCAGCGCCCCTGTGGTAACTGCTTCCGTGGATAATATTTCTTTTGAAAATCCCATTAAGCTGGGCAACGTAGTACATATCGAATCTAAAGTGAGCCGCGCTTTCAACACCTCCATGGAAGTACATATGAAAGTATGGGGAGAAGATCCGGTTCAGCAATACCGCTACAAATCCAATGAAGCCTTCATGACGTTTGTGGCGCTGGATCCTAATGGTAATTCCCGCCCCGTACCCGGCATCATCACCGACACAGAAGAAGAAAAAAGATTATATGAAGGCGCTTTGCGTCGTCGCCAGCTACGCCTCATCCTGGGAGGAAAAATGAAACCGGAAGATGCTGATGAACTGAAAGCACTGTTTTCTATATAAATTATGCTCATTAGTTATTTAGATATTTATTTTTCACTCAGGGTGATAAATATCTAAATAACTAATTTCTCTCCCCATTATCTATATTAAGATAATCAACTATATCTCCCCTTCCCATTCTTTGTAAAACCGGTCCAGGAACTGCTCCATAAATGTATGCCGCGCTATCGCCAACTGCTTTCCGGTAGGGGTATTCATCCGGTCTTTCAGCAACAATAGCTTTTCGTAGAAATGTGTAATGGTAGGCGCCGTGCTGTTCTTATACTCCTCTTTCGTCATCTGCATATTAGGTTGCACTGCCGGATCATGCAGCAGCCGGTTTTTAAACCCGCCATAATTAAATGCCCTGGCAATACCAATGGCGCCCATGGCATCCAGTCGGTCGGCATCCTGTACCACGCCTAACTCAGGCGAGTAAAACGATTTTTCCTGGTTCCCCCCTTTAAAGGAAATATGCCGGATTATGTTTTCAACATGTGTGATCACGGCCTCCGGCACTACCTGCGTTTGCAGGAAGGCCACCGCTTTAGCGGGACCAATATTTTCATCTCCGTGATGGAACTTGGAATCTGCGATATCATGCAATAACGCGCCCAACTCTACCACCAGTAAGTTAACCGTTTCGGTGGCTGCAATATGTTTTGCCTGCTGCCATACCCGGTAAATATGCCACCAGTCGTGGCCTCCTTCTGCGTCGGCTAATTCCTGTTTTACGTAACTGACTGTTGCTGCTATAATCGATGAATGATCTGTCATAGCTACAATAATATTAATTTTCAGGGAGTTTTGTCACGCAAAGGGGCTAAGGAGCAAAGAAGCAAAGGAATTTATAAGATAGAAAATACCTTTGCTTCTTTGCTCCTTAGCGTCTTCGCGTGAAACGGGAACAAAATAATTCACCGGGTTGTTAATTTAGTCATGATACAGATTAAACGCGTATACGAAGATTATGCAGACACCGATGGCTACCGCATCCTGGTGGACCGGTTATGGCCCAGGGGGCTTACAAAAGAGCGGGCCCATGTAGATGAATGGGTCAAAGAAATAGCGCCCAGCAACGAACTGCGGGAATGGTTTCACCATGACCCAACAAGATTTGCTGAATTCAAAACAAAATATCTGAAGGAATTACAGGAGAAAAAAGATTTGCTGGCAGCTATCAAAAAGAAAGCACAACACCATCGGGTAACACTATTGTATGGGGCTAAAGACGAAACGCACAACCAGGCGCAGATACTGTTAACACTACTGAAAAAGTAAACTACTACAACGGATCATTTTCAGACTTTACCAATACGTCGGTAAGACTGTTCAGCTTTTTTACTTTGGCGCTGAAGTCGCCGGTTAACTTGTCGCGGATCAACGATAACTTATTCAATACTTCATCGATGGTATCCGGAATAGCTTCCTGCAGCACCTGTTTCAGGCGTTTAGCAACGGTGGGCGATTTCCCATTGGTAGAAATGGCAATTTTCAGGTTGCCTTTACGGACGATAGAACCGAGATAGAAATCGCACAGGTCGGGGGTGTCGGCTACATTGATCAACACCTTGCTGCACTTGGCAGTTTCCCATACATGATAATTCAGCTCCCGGTTGTTAGTAGCTGCAATTACCAGGTCTTTCCCCAGCAAATCTCCACAGGAAAACGATTTCTGCACGAGGGTAATATTAGGATATTGATGCGTGAGCGAAGTCAGCTCAGGCAAAAAATCCAATGACACGATGGTAACATTTGCCTGGGGGCAATTTTCCAGCATGGCATTGGCTTTTTCTAATCCGATATTACCACCGCCTACAACGAGTACCTGCAAGCGGTGCAATTTGAAAAACACCGGGAATAAATGATTTTCTTCCATTATACGGCAATTTTAAGTTCGGCTGACACTTTGGTCTGCAGTGCCTGGAACGCTTCATGGAAGCGCACCACCTCTCCTATCACCAGGATAGCAGGGTTATGCAGATCGTGTGTAGCGGCTATTTCCACGAGGTCGGCCACATTTCCCAATCCCATTTTCTGGGTGGGCAGCGTACCGTTCTGGATAATAGCAGCGGGCGTTTTGCCTCTTCCTGCATCGTTGTAGATACCAGCAATTTCCGCCAGTTTGCTCATTCCCATGAGAATGACAACGGTGGTATTGGCCTTGATGGCATGTTCCAGGTCGCGGGACAAGTTACCATTCCGGGTATTACCGGTAATCACCCAAAAGCCTTCACTCACGTGGCGGCTGGTTACCGGGATTTTGTTAACGCCAGGCACCGCAATGGCGCTGGAAATACCGGGAATCACTTCGGCAGTAACACCAAACTGTTGAGCAAAAGCTATTTCTTCCTGGCCACGGCCAAACACAAATGAGTCTCCTCCTTTCAGCCGCACTACACTGCCATAAGTTAAGGCATATTTTACAATCATCCTGTTTATTTCATCCTGCGAATAAACATGCATACCTGCACGCTTACCTACAAAACGGCGGAGGCAATTGGCCGGCGCATAGTCCAGCAGTTCGTTGCTGGACAATGCGTCATAAAGGATGACCCGGGCATTTTGAATGGCCTTTAACCCCTTAACAGTAATCAGCTCCGGATCGCCTGGGCCAGCACCTATCAATGTGAGTTTGGGTTGTATATCTTGCATGATAATAATGTTGAGATGAATGAATAATTAAGCCTGCACCAGTTCGTTTACCCGTTGACGGTATACCTGCGCTGCGGTATAAAAAGACTGCGCCTGCTCGAAATAAGACTTCGCAAAGCTCTCCGTAGGCTCGTTCGCGTTAATCTGTAACACCACCGTTTTAAAGTCAGGTTCGAAGCTGAATTTACCGGTAGCTACAAAGTGTTTGTCGAAATCATTAATGATACCTATCTGCGTATTACCACTGATCGCTTCGCTCAGCAACAATGCTTTGGCGCCCTGAACAAAGGAAGAGTACGCGTGGTAAATACCGTCGGCATAAGCGCCGCCGGCCAGTGCCGTGCTACTCAGTTCCAGCTTTTCTTCTGCTTCGAGCAGCAGGGTGGCTACCAGGTCGATAATAACGCCTGCGCACTCTCCTACACCAATGGCAGTAGCATAGTCCTGTGCCTGACCCCAGTCGATGAAATCGGCCGCAGTGAGGGTGCTCAGGTCTGCTAATGGTTTCAGCAGCTCGTAGAAATATTTTTCTGTTTTACGATCGTAGTATTGGTTAAACAGTTCATGCTCCTCTCCGTTGATTTCAAAATCGTGCAACAGGCTGCGCAGCACGTCCGGACCACGGCGGCTAGGTACTTTAATCACTTTATCTGCTACACGTCCATCGCCATTACCTACGATGCCACCACCCAGGAGTACCTGGAGAGCCGGCAATACTTTACCGCCGCTCTTCATGGAAGAACCATGGAAGCCAATGCTGGCGATGCCGTGTTGGCCGCAAGAGTTCATACAGCCGCTGATTTTGATCTTAATATCCTTATTATAGATCAGGTCGGGGAATTCTTCTGTGATCACATCTTCCAATACTTTAGCTATGCCTGTGCTGCTGGAAATACCTAGGTTACAAGTATCGGTTCCAGGGCAAGCCGTAATGTCAGCAATACTGTCGAAACCGGCATTTGCAAAGCCCGCTGTTTCCAGTACGCTGAATACATAGGGCAGATTTTCCGGGAGAATGTATTTCAACAGGAGTCCCTGGTTGGCAGTTACCCGCACGTCGTCTGCGATCACGGGCCGCAGTGCTTCAATCAGCTGGCGGCTGATGGCGGAGCCGATGTTACCGAGGGTTATTTTAACGTAGGCGCCATAGTAACCCTTTTGTTTCTGTTCAAAAACGTTGGTGATTTTCCAGGCCTCGTACTTTTTAGGGTCCTTAATGGAATATGCGGGAACAGTGCCTACCGGAGCAGGTTGGGTAGCTACCCAGGCATCAGCGTCGATAGGTACGCTTTTCAGTTTTACTGCTTTATATTCTTCTTTCACCAAACGTTCAAATTCTTCCATCCCAATTTTCTGGATGAGGAATTTCATGCGGGCTTTGTTCCGGCTGGTTCTTTCGCCATAGCGGTCAAATACGCGCAACACGTTTTCTATATAAGGAATGAGCTGATCTGTTTCCAGGAATTCATACACTGGTTTAGCCAGGAAGGGTTGTGCGCCCAAACCTCCGCCTACCAATACTTTGAAGCCACGTACTTCTTTGCCGTCGATGATTTTCACCTTGGGGATCATACCGAAATCGTGCATGAAAGACCAGGCGGTATCTTTATCTGACGAGGAAAAAGAGATTTTTATTTTACGGCCCATTTCCTGGCTCACCGGGTTACGCAGAAAATAACGGAATACCGCGTCTGCATAAGGTGTTACATCAAATGGTTCTTCCGGATCGATACCGGCGCGGTCGGAGGCGGTTACGTTACGCACCGTGTTACCACAGGCTTCGCGGATGGTGATCCCATCCTGCTCCAGTTTAGTCCATAGTTCCGGTGTTCTGTCGAGGCTAACGTAGTGGATCTGTACATCCTGGCGGGTTGTCAGGTGCAAGTTGCTGGTAGCATATTCATCAGATACTTCAGTAATACGGTGCCATTGTTGCAAAGTCATTTTACCATAGGGCAGTTTGATGCGTATCATTTGTACACCTGGCTGGCGTTGCCCATATATCCCTCTTGCCAGACGAAGACTGCGGAATTTCTCGTCCGATATATTGCCTTCGCGGAACTGGCGAATCTTTTTCTCCAGGTTTATAATGTCCTGTTCAACAATTGGATTTTCGAGTTCTGTTCTGAAGCTTTGCATAAAAAGTATTTTCAGGTGGTGGTAAAAAGCTATTTTCTGACGGGGTATGGTTGTTTTCTATAACATCAAAAAGCCCCCGGGATACTTTCGGAGGCTCGTATAATGATTTACAGTAAGCTGATCACTGGAATTTTCTATTACACGCGCCTCGCAGGTGTTGTATTACAACAGCTACATCCATTATTTCTGCGATATGACACTTCATTACCCATATTCCCTATAATTTTAGTAGAGTAATACAAAGATAGAAATGCAGTCCATCTTTCCAAAACTTTTTTGGGAATTGAATAAGCCCCCAAAAAGGGGTGGAATTAGCGATGGGCCGGGTCCTGGATGAAAAAAACAGTGAAAACACCCTACAGTAGCCGGATCTGGCAACCGGCGGAGGCATAAACCTGCAGGGAGGCAATAACCAAAATTTATCCGGTATAACTTTTTGTTATGGGAGAAGGACATAGCAGCGTCCCTTTCGCTCCTTCCCACTGCGATCTGCCGGCATATCTTCTTATCTTTGCCGCGCATAAAAAAGGGAATTTCATGATAGATACGGTAATATTTGATATGGATGGCCTGTTGATCGACTCTGAACCGCTGTGGGGCATTGCGATGCGGGAAGTATTTTCCACAGTGGGCGTTCACCTGTCGCCCGAACTGACGCACCTTACCACCGGTTTACGCACCAAAGAAGTAGTAAGCTACTGGTATAACTATTATAAATGGGAGGGCAAGTCCCCCGAACAGGTTGTCAATGAGATCATTGACAGCGTAATTGCCAAAATCGTCGCCAGCGGGCAAGCAATGGAAGGATTACATTACATTCTCGGGTATTTTAAGGAGAAAGGGTTTAAAATGGGGCTGGCCTCCTCCTCTCCGCTGCGCCTGATCAATGCGGTGTTAGATCATTTACAGGTAAAAGACCGCTTCCAGGCCGTATATTCTGCCGAGTTTGAAGATTACGGTAAACCTCACCCTGCCGTGTACCTGGCCTGTGCCCAAGCCCTGGGTAGCGACCCGCTGGATTGCCTTGCATTTGAAGATTCGGTGACCGGTATGATTGCCGCCAAGGCCGCCCGTATGACCACCGTAGTGGTACCGGAAGCCCATAACAGGAAAGATCCCCGGTATGCCCTGGCTAATATGCAGCTGGACTCCCTGCTGGAATTTAATGATGCCAAACTGGCCCTGCTCACGAAATAGTTTTTGGAAGATGATATTTTGTTGATCATCTTTACGCGCGCAATTGACGCCAAAAAACCAATATGAAAATCATAGATCTATCCAAAACCATCGCCTACAACAAACAGGATCCCTGGTTTATGCGTATCAAAATCAAACATAAAACGCATCGACAAAGTAAAGGGCTGATCCGTTTTTTCCTGGGCCTCCCTGCAAAGCTCTTCCCTAAAGGGTTTGAAGGCTGGGCGGATGATAAAATTATCGGCATGGGCGTACACGCCGCCACCCACATCGATGCCCCCTGGCACTATGCTCCCACTGTAAATGGCGCACCGGCCAAAACCATTGATGAAATTCCACTGGAATGGTGCTATGGCAATGGGGTGGTATTGGATATGACCCACAAAGCAGATTTTGAGCAGATAATGGTGGCGGATATACGTGCCGACCTTGAAAAGAGCGGCGCCGTCATTACTCCCGGCACCATTGTACTCATTCATACCGGTCGCGATAAATACGTGGGTACCAAAGAATACGCCATGCGGGGTACCGGCATGAGCGCTGAAGCCACCCATTGGCTGATAGACCAGGGCGTGAAAGTAATGGGAATAGATCAGTGGGGATTCGACCTGCCTCTAAAATATATGGCGCAGCAAGCCAAACAACTTCAACGGGACGATTATTTCTGGCAGGCTCACCTGGTGGGGCAACAAAAGGAATATTGCCATATGGAGCAGCTGGTTAACCTGGGCGCATTACCGGCTTTCGGGTTTAAAGTGAGTGTATTTCCGCTGAAGATAAAAGGGGCCAGCGCAGCGCCTGCGAGAGTAGTGGCGATATTTGAGTAAGGAAACCATCACTCATAACATTAAATCTTCTGTTGCACAAACCATTCAATATACCGGGGCATAATAGCAAGGTTCGCGGTGTATGTAACAGAATAAGGGCATATTTACGTTTTATTTGTAACAAAATAAAGGCAATAACAAAAACGCAGCATCATTCCCAATCCGGGCAGCAGCTGTCTGGAGATTTTGTACTATTTCTCCAACCTACTCAACAAAAAAATCCCGCCCCGAATTACTCGGAGCGGGATTCATTATTTAACTAAACTTAAACCTTATTGTGCGCTTTTTTCTTCGCCACCTTCAGATTGTTTCAGTTTTTCTCTCAGTTCAGCTAAAGCACCCAGATCACCTAAAGTAGCTTTTTCAACTTTACCCTGGATGTTTTTCACAGCCTTACGGGTTTTGTCAGCTTCATCTCTCTTCTCTTTCACGATAGCTTGCTTTTCTTCCGCCTGAGCTTTTTCCCAAACGCGGGTGTGAGAAACCAGGATACGTTTTTCGCTGCGATCGAATTCGATGATCATGAATTCTTTCACGTCTTCAACGTTGATTGGTTTTTCGTCTTCTGTTCTCAGGTGACGTGCAGGAGCGTAAGCTTCCAGGCCGTATTGCAGTTGAACAGTAGCACCTTTGTCATCTTTCTTCACAACAGTACCTTCGTGTACAGAGTTGATCGGGAAGATAGTTTCGAAAGTGTTCCAAGGATCTTCTTCGATCTGTTTGTGACCGAGGCTCAGTTTGCGGTTTTCCTTGTCGATACCCAGGATAACTACATCTATTTCGCTACCTACTTTAGTGTATTCAGATGGGTGGTTGAAGCGCTTGATCCAGCTCAGGTCAGAGATGTGGATCATGCCACCGATACCGGTTTCCAGTTCAACGAATACGCCATAAGGAGTGATGTTTTTCACGATACCTTTGTGACGGCTGTCAACAGGGAATTTAGTTTCGATAGTAGACCATGGATCTTCTGTCAGTTGTTTGATAGACAGAGACATTTTACGCTCTTCTTTGCTCAGGGTAACTACCACTGCTTCGTATTCTTCGCCTAATTTGAAGAATTCTTTAGCGTTGATTGGGGTAGAAGCCCAGGAGATTTCAGATACGTGTACCAGACCTTCCACACCTGGCATGATTTCCAGGAATGCACCGTAATCTTCGATGTTTACTACTTTACCTTTTACTTTAGCACCTTCAGTGATGGTAGCTGGTAAAGTATCCCACGGATGTGGAGTCAGTTGTTTGTAGCCCAGGCTTATGCGACGTTTTTCGTCATCGAAGTCAAGCACAACAACGTTGATTTTCTGATCCATCTGCAGTACTTCGCTCGGATGGGAGATACGGCCCCAGCTGATATCGGTGATATACAGCAAACCGTCCAGACCACCCAGGTCGATGAACGCACCGAAGTCGGTGATATTTTTGATGGTACCTTCCAGCACCTGGCCTTTCTCCAGTTTGCTGATGATATCCACTCTTTGTTGTTCGATATCGCTTTCGATCAGCGCTTTGTGGGAAACAACGGCGTTGCGGATGGTTTCGTTTACTTTCACCACCTTGAACTCCATAGTTTTGCCTACAAACTGGTCGTAGTCGGTAACTGGTTTCACATCGATCTGAGAACCTGGCAGGAATGTTTCCATACCGTATACGTCTACGATCAAGCCGCCTTTGGTTTTGCTGGTAACAGTACCAGTAACCACTTCGCCTGTTTTGTAAACTTCCACGATTTTTTCCCAAGCACGTTTTTGACGAGCCTGTTTACGGCTCAGGTGCAGGTTACCATCGCGGTCTTCTTTTTCTACTACCAGCACTTCCACTTCATCACCGATCTTCAGACCTGGTAAATCACGGAATTCGTTCAGAGAAATCAAACCATCAGATTTGAAACCGATGTTGATTACTACGTCTGTGTTGGTTAAACCTACTACAGTACCAGTCAGCAGGCTGTTTTCTTCAAACACCTTGAAAGTACCATCGTAAGTAGCATCGTACTTAGCTTTTTCTTCTTTGCTGTAAGAAGAAACATTACGTTTGTCAACGCTCCAGTCGAAATCGTCGTGTGCAGTTTCAACTTTCGCTACAGGCGCCTTTGGTGTCGCTGTTTCTACTGCTGGTGCAGCAGCCTGTTGTTCAGCGTTTTGTTCGTTAGGAATGATGTTTTCGCTCATAAAAAATTGAAATTTTAGCCCGGAATACCCGGACTCCCTGTTTTATGGGACGGCAAAAATACGAAAAATTACCCGTTTACCGACATATTTATTGAAGAAATAGCCGATTGACGGTAGAACAGACCGCAGTTTTCAGATATTTTTTAATTGTATTATTAAAAAATATACTACAACAATATTTTACCCTGCGTTTTCCTGGTAATTTTTTCTAAAAAAAGCAACCAGACCGCCAATTAATTGTTGATAAATATAGGGAGAAAGCTGCTGTCAACCCGCGGTCATGCGGCTTATTTTTCTATCATCCAAAATGTTAATTTGTATACCGAAATCCCGGATTTTATTTTAATTTGTGTATATGAACGGGACCTCTTTTCAATCGGATATTCGCTATTGGCTCAGGCAAGGTAACACAGTGAACCATTTGCTTTTCTGGAATATTATCGTTTTCCTGGGCATCAATATTATACACCTCATTGCTTTTCTGACCAAACAACCCGGTCCTTTTATCTGGACGTATGATCAGCTGGCCATTCACGCTCCGGTGAGCGCTTTCATATTAAAGCCATGGGGGCTTATCACCTACATGTTTACCCATGAACAGATATTTCATGTGCTGTTTAACATGATTAACCTCTATTGGTTTGGCAACTTATTCCGCGATTTCCTGGGCAACAAACGGGTGCTCCCCTTATACCTGCTGGGCGGAATTGCCGGAGGTTTGTTGTACCTGCTGAGCGCCAGCCTGTTTCCCGGTTATATGGGCTATACCATGATAGGCGCCTCTGCTGCTATTATGTGCATATTGGTGGCTGCCGCTACCCTGATGCCCAACTATGAAATAGGCCTGATGTTCCTGGGAAGCGTACGGTTAAAGTGGCTGGCCCTGGCATTGGTATTACTGGGATTGATTTCCATTCCCAATGGCAACATTGGCGGTCTTATCTCCCATATGGGCGGCGCCCTGCTGGGTTTTTTCTATATCCGCATCCTGCAGGCCGGTACCGACCTCTGTAAACCTTTAATCTGGGTATTTGACGCCAACACCCGCCAGGAACAAAGGCAGGCGGCCAGGAAGTTTAAGCCCAAAAAATCGCCACTGAAAGTAGTCCGGAAAACAGATGATAGCAGCCAGTCCCGGCTGGATCAGCTGCTGGATAAAATAAATGAAAAAGGTTATAACAGCCTGAGTGCCGAAGAAAAAGCCTGGTTAGACAAAGTGAGCAAAGAAAACTGATTAACTTTGTCGCTCAATTTTCCGTCATTTAACACATGAAAACATTTAACGTTCCGGTGATATATCGCAGTCCGCTGATCAGCGCCATTAAAAACCAGCGCAAACAGCAGGACCGCATGAAAAAGGACTTTACTCCTACTGAGCTGAATTTTGGCCCCATCAGGATTCTGCTGGCCCGCCATTTCGGCTTTTGCTACGGTGTAGAAAATGCCATTGAAATCGCCTTCAAAACAGTAGACGAAAACCCCGGCAAACGCATCTTCCTGTTGAGTGAAATGATTCATAATCCACATGTCAACAGCGACCTGCTGGACCGGGGTGTACAATTCATCATGGATACTGCCGGCAAACAGCTGGTACCCTGGGAAAGCTTGCAGGCAGATGATATCGTTATCATTCCCGCTTTCGGTACTACCCTGGAAACGGAGAAACAACTCGCCTCCCTGGGTATAGAACCACTGAAATACAACACCACCTGCCCTTTTGTCGAAAGAGTATGGAATAAAGCAGAACAGATCGGTCAGAAAAACTACACGGTAATTGTACATGGTAAGCCCAAACATGAAGAAACCCGGGCTACTTTTTCCCATAGCCAGGCTGGTACTCCGACTGTAGTCGTGAAAGACATTAAGGAAGCCGCCCTACTGGCCGGCTTCATCAGCGGGAAAAGAAATCCTGAAGAATTTTACACCCTGTTTGAGGGCCAGTATTCTGCCGGATTTGATGTTACGAAAGACCTGCAGCGGGTGGGCGTTGTGAACCAGACCACCATGCTGGCCACAGAAACCCAAGCCATTGCAGACCACATCAAACAGGTTATGATCAGTACCTTTCAGCTGACAGATGCTAACGTAGGCGAAAGATTTGCAGATACCCGGGATACCCTCTGTTATGCTACCAATGATAACCAGACCGCCGTTACCGGTATGTTGCAGGAAACTGCCGATCTGGCCATCGTAGTGGGTGGTTATAATAGTTCCAATACTTCCCACCTCGTGGAATTATGCGAAGAAAAATTGCCTACCTATTTCATCTCTTCTCCCGAACATATATTATCGGCAGATGCAATTCAGCACTGGGATTTTCACCATAAACAAACAATCCACAGTGATCAGTTTCTTCCCAAAAAAGACCAGGTAACTATCCTGCTGACCAGTGGCGCTTCCTGTCCGGACGCGCTCGTAGAAGGGGTGATTCGCCGGTTGTTATCTTTCTTCCAACTGGAGCATAAGGCAGATGAACTGGCAACAGCCAGCCAATCATAAATATATCTAACTGACTATATATCAATACATAAAACAAAAAAGACACCAGAACGGTGTCTTTTTTCTTTGGGGCTAATCACGCTAGTAATGCAGAGTATAAAATCTTTATATGGTGTTAATATTGAAATCGTAATTCAAAAGTAGCTTATCTGTCATATGCCCGCAATAGCCATTTATTATATGGTAGTTAATTTCCTGTAACTGGCATAAAAACGAATAAAATCGGAGGCCTGCTCGCTAAATCCCTTGTAAATCACCACTTAAAATTGCATGGCCTTCTTTAAAAAGTCAGCTTTACGCCGGCGGGATACTTCTACCTGGGTACCATCGCTCATCAGTGCAAACCCGCCTTCTCCCTGGATATAGGACTGCATTTGCTGCATATTGATGAGATGAGAATTATGCACCCGGAAGAAATCCACGTCAGACAATAATTCCTCAAATTCTTTCAGGGGACGGGAAACCATCAGGTTTTTCTTGTCGGTAAAGAAAATGCGGGTATAGTTGCCGGTAGATTCACACCGCACAATGTTCTGTACCGGCATAAACACCAGACCATTGATAGTAGGTAAAGCTATTTTCTTATGGGTTTGTTGCAATGTTTTCATGTTCTGTAAAAACACATCCATGGGTGATACCCCGCCCGTTTCCTTCATCCCGCGATTGTTTTTCTTCTCCTTACATTTTTCCAGGGCATCCTGTAGTTCTTTAACACTAAAGGGTTTCAGCAGATAATCCAATGCATTGAACTTAATAGCTTTCAACGCATACTGCTCATATGCGGTAGTGAATATGACATCAAAATGAACTTTTTCAAATAGTTTCAGGAGTTCGAACCCGTTCTGATAGGGCATTTCCACATCAAGGAATACAAGATCCGGCTGCAGCTCATCTATCAGCCCTTTGGCTTCTGCTACACTTTTGGCCCAGCCTACCACATTCACACCGGGACATTTTTTTTGTAGCATTGTTTGCAGTGCATCTATACAATGTTGCTCATCATCTACGATGATAGCTTTTAGTTCGCTCATATAAGTAGCTTTTAGCTATTTAGCGTTTTACAGTTATGGTTAGTGTTAGTTGTCGGTATCCTAAAATATAAATTCTGCAGGCAAAACGATGGTTACCCGGGTGCCGGTTGCCTTTCCTGACTCATCTTCCAGGTCGGTTACAGTTACTGTTGCCTCTTTATTATTGATTTTTCGTATCAGGTCTATCCTTCCTTCTGTTACTTTCATGCCCACCGAATTGTGCATACGCCCTTTCCGGTCTTTTATTTCCATTGCTTTCTTTCGTCCAATACCGTTGTCGGTGATGGTACATACCAGGCTACGCTTTTGCAAGATAATACTGATATCCAGTAATCCCTTCTCGTCCGGCAATTTATGTACAAGGCCGTGCCAGATAGCATTTTCCACATAGGGTTGTAAAATCATTGGCGGGATCAGTACTTCGTCGTCATTTATCTCTGTATCTATCTGAAATCTATATTCAAAAATACCATTACAACGCAGGGACTCCAGGTCGAGGTAAAGTCTTAACGACTCCAGTTCCTTATTGAGGGTTACAAAGGTATGTTGCGTATTATCCAGGATCAGGCGCATGAGCCGGGAAAACTTGGTGAGGTAGTCAGATGCTTCTTCCTGGTTATTACTCCATATATACCGGTGGATGGAGCTGAGGGAGTTAAAGATAAAGTGAGGGTTCATCTGGGAACGCAGCGAGCGCAGTTCCAGCTGTAAAGTTTGTTTATTTGCCTTCAGGTTACGGTGACGGATATAGAAAAAGCCGCCAACGATGGCCATCAGGAGAAAAGCCGCCAGGAAGAAAGAAATCACCACATTCCGTTTAGTACGGAGTGCTCCCAGCACTTTATCATGTTCCAGGGCACGGATCTGGTTATCCTTCCGGTCTACCTCATAGATGGTTTGCATCTGGGTCAGGGCCATGGCCGACTTTTCATCGAGGATACTGTCTTTATACAACAGGGATTTATCTACCGCCTCCAATGATTTTTTAAAATCCCCGCTTTCCTTATAATCTTCTGCGAGGGCCTTGTAGGCATCCATCAGCATTGATTTGAATCCCCAGAAAGTACTTACATCGATGGATTGCTGGATATATTTCCGGGCATCTTCATGTTTTGCCTGTGCGCCCAATAGTTTGCCTATACTGAGATAACTCTCTGCCACATGCACTTTATCCTCTACCTGGTCATTTACTTCCAGCGCTTTTTCCAGGTAATACATGGCGGCGGCATAATCTTTTTTCTCTTTATAGGCCGCTCCCAGCGCGTTGTAGCAAATGGCGATCCCAATAGGCCGGTCCATTTTCAGGTTCATATTCAGGGAGCGTTTATAATATTGGATGGCCAGGTCCAGCTTCCCCTGTCCCTGGTAGGCATAGCCCAGGTTTCCCAGGTTGATGGCCACTCCCAGGTCGTTGTGGCTTTTTTCTTCCAGTCCCAGTGCGTGGTTAAAGTGTTGAATGGCATCCTCATATTTCTCCATGGTGAGCTGGATATTGCCGATGCTGTTGGTAGCCACGCAAATATTCCTGATATCATTGATCTGCTCGGCCAATACCAGGGCTCTCATATGGTAATCGAATCCTTTCTGGAGTTTGTCGAGCCGGCGGCAATCCACCCCGGCATTGTTAAGAGAGAAAACGATCAACGAGGTGTCTTTCGCTTCTTCCGCGGCTTTCAGGGCTTTCTCGTGGTAGTCTTCTGCAACAATATAGAGAGACTTATTTCTTTTGCTGGTACCGATTTCGTTATAGGCACGGGATATTCCCTGGAAAAACCTGAGTTGCTGGGATAGGGTAAGCGCCTCCTGCCAGAAGGGGTTGTCCAGTTTATGATTATCGAAGTAACGGGCATTTTCCCCGCCCTTTTTAATCAGCAGCGACACTTTTGCCGTGTCTGCGTGGAGCTGGCGAACAGAATCCAGCAACCGGTATGTACGCAGAGAGTCCTGGGCTCTCGCTCCCAAACAGGCTCCCAGCAGGAGCCAGCATAAAAAACATACACCTTTAATAGACATTGGCTGGTCTGTGTGACTACACAATTTAAAAAAGAATTATGAATAACCGGCGGCGATTTCAGGACATACGGGAGTGATCACCTGCTACCTGCCGTTAGTAAGTTCGGATGACTATCCAGGCTGAATAAAAAAGCGAAAGGGCGAAAGAATTCGCCCCTTCTTCCTATTAACCGAATACACCTACTGAAAATATGGAACGGTCATGGCAAGCCATGCCATCCCACATTAACTTTAATGTTTGTATGCAGCACCTACGCTGCCACAAACCGGATTTTTATAATATACGCTATCAGCTAGTCGGTTAATAGCAAAGGCTCCTTGTGGATATAGCTAGGATAAGACTTTCCCGGGTACGATATATACTAACGCGTCTTACGCACTATTTCAATTTGTCTTATTCAGTTCACAACAACACGCGTCAATAGCACGACTGACTCCATTCAAAAATTACCTAAGCAGCATTTCTCAGGGAGGATAAGGTTGGTTATGCGCATAGCATCTTAAAAAGACACTTGCCGGGTATGCAAATAAAAACTATTGGAAATTCGGGAGGATGTGGAAAAAAATTATTGGGATGTTGGCGATGTTGCGCCGTACAGCAAATGTATAAAAGAGTTTTAATAAAAGAAAATAATATTTTGTCAGGAGTGCGCCATGATAGCATCTTCTACCCACTGCATCACTAAATCGAGTTGATCTTCGAGGTTTAAGTGGCTGTTATCCAGGATAATAGCATCCTCTGCCTTACGAAGCGGGCTAATTTCGCGGTTGGCATCGATATAGTCCCGGAGTTCAAGGTTGTGTTTTACTTCGTCCAGGGTAATATGTTTATTTTTCTCGTATAACTCTTTAAACCTGCGCTGAACACGGATTTCGATATCAGCTGTCATGAAAATTTTGAGTTCGCCATGCGGGAATACTACTGTACCAATATCGCGGCCATCCATCACAATGCCTTTGCGGACACCCATTTTCTTTTGCTGGGCTACCGCAAAATCGCGTACTTCCTTTACAGCTGCTACTTCGCTCACTTTTTCAGCCACCACCATTTCCCGGATCAGGTGTTCTACATTTTCATTGTTCAGGTACATTTCGCCTAAACCGGTAAGGGAATTGATCACAAAGTCCAGGTGGATATCTTTAAGGGCTGTCGCCACCGCTTCGTGGGAAAGCCAGTCGATACGGTTTTGAATAAAATAAAGGGTCACTGCACGATACATAGCGCCGCTATCAATGTAGGTATAGCCCAGCTTCTTAGCCAATTGCTTAGCTAATGTACTTTTGCCACATGATGAGTAGCCATCTATCGTGATGATTATTTTTTTCAAAACTATCTATTTAAATAAGAACCTGTTAATAGGGAAGAACGCTACAAAATTGAGGGAAATCTCTGAGAATAGCAAACCAATAACATTTGGGCACCCCATTTTGACATAGCTGCCAGCATGAGATACCCAAATTGAATGGTTACCGGGTTACAATTACTTTACAGGTGTAGGCCAACTTCATGGTGTCTTTATTGTAAATGACCAGGAAGTAGACGCCGGAAGGCAGATCTCTGATATCGATATCCATATCAGACTTCACTTCATACTGACGCATTACCTGGCTCCATACATCGCGCATCTGCAGCAGCATAGCTCCCCGAATGCCGCGAAGCTGCACCTTAAATGTACCATTGTTCGGGTTCGGGAATACATTGATCTGCACGAACGGTGGTACCGCGCGTACTTCAGAATACACTACTTTACCATTTAGGCCTATTGCTTTTATACGATAGTAAGTCCAATCGTCGTAGTCGTTAGGATCCTGCCAGGTATAGCTGAGCGGTACACTGCTATTGCCATTGACCGCCTTCGTAAGCACCACACCGATTTTTTGGAAAGCTTCCTCTCTTTCATAACGGCGTTCCACCTCAAAGGCCATATTGCGCACTTCCCGGAGGGTGGTCCAGTCCAGCTGCACCATTACCGGCGCAATCCTAAAGGCTTCAAAGTTGAGGAAGGTAACTGGTTTCACACTACCTATCAGGGCTGTCTTCGCAAAAAACTCGCTGGAGCCCAACGCGTCAAAATGCCGCAGGTGCATGGTGGCGGGGGCCAGCATAGGACTGGTGGTTAACGTACCAGCCAAAGGTTTATTGGAAATGACCGGCAACTGATCCCATACGCCTGCAACAAAGCGGGTAATAAAGCTACTGTCGCGGGAAGAGGCGTATGCAGGTAATTCGCTCGCATCCATATGCTGCAGGATAACATCCACTTCTCCCCCACTATTATCCTCCCGGCGTATATTCCAGGTTTTGTTTACAAAGCTGTCTTTATAAGCTGCACCGCCCGCTGCTACTGTAAATACGCTATCATATACCCGCGCGCCTATCATATCTTTGGCGCCGGTGATCAACACTGCTGCGGGAGCATAGCTGTTTTCGTCGGTGCCTATCGGGAATACCACTTTACCCGCGGCATTGTTGATGGCTGCACGATAGAGTAAGCCACCGGCAATACCGCTGCCAGTAACTACATATTGTTTGTCGCTGTAACCGGTAATAGTACCGGGTGATTTATCGCCGACCTGTAAATTCCATCCATTGAGATAAATATGCCCACTGGCGAAATGGAGATTATTCCTGATTTTCAGGTCACTCAGGTCATCCAGCAACAAGCCGGATATATTGTTCAGTTGCAGGTTAGGAAAGCTGGGCCCCACTTTGGTGATAAAGCTATAGCCGCCGAAAATCTTTTGCTGTGTAGTATTAGAGAAGATAAAAGTACCGCCGGTGCCTGAGTTACCATCGGCGCTTTCATCAGGCAACGTAGCTCCGTTGCCGTTAGTCCATAATTTGCTGAGGAAATAAAAGATGCTGTTAGGATTAGAGCCGAGCCTGCCGTTGTTGGTCATATCGGAGAAGATACCCACATTGGTATTACCGGAGAGCCACACAGTGGCACCGGTAGGGATGTATACGCCTTGTTGGGCGGAGCTGTTTCCCGCCAACAATAAAAGAGCCGATATGATAAATAACTTCTTCAACAACATTTTTTATTGGATAACAGTAACATCGAAGCGTTTACCTGTTCCGGTTAAAGAGTATGTGCTGCCGGTTGTATTAACGAAAATAGCCGTCACAGTATCATCGGCACTCACTCTTGAGGAAATTAGCCGAAGATTAAATGGAAAGTCAAATCTTGGATTTATTATAACATTCCCCCCCAATGTTCCGTCTATGCCTGTGACTGTGAATGTTACGGCAGTGGTTACGGTAGCACTGTTGGGGATGCTCGTAGTTACAGCATTAACATTTACCGCTCTATATACACCATTTAATACAGTTCCGCCAGTTCCTATCTTAGCCGTACCTGCTACATCCAACAAGGCTGCCGGCGTATTTGTCCCGACCCCTACGTTTCCTCCGTTCTGCAAAAACAAGCGGTAATCCTTTACATTTGTTTCCACGAAATTTAATCCGCCACCCAATATATTCCAGTGCCATTTGGGCGTGCCTGTTGCATCTTCAAATGCCAACACATCATTACCATTTGCGCGTATAATCAATGGGTGGCCATTAAACTTTGTAGCACCATTCATGAGGGTCAGAGTATAGGCAGAAAAATCTGATCCACCGCTTTCTGCAGCGGTTTGACCTCTTGATCCCCTGAAAAGCTCTTTGCTATTATATTTCACTACCATATCGACAGCGTTCGTTGTTCCCAGGAACTGTGTGCTGGTAGCGGCGTTACCTCCCGTTAACCAATTGGTGGTTGCAGGGTTATCTGTTAAAATAACGTCGCCGAAGCTATTGATTGAAAGTACTTTAGAAGTTGCTGATGTCGGTGTGGCTGTTGCCAGGTTTGTTAAACGCAGGCCGGAAGTACTGGTAGAGAAAGGTGCTGTTGTGGACGGAGGCCCCGCAATTTCCACTTTATTCACGGGAGTGTTAGTACCTACTCCCAACAATGATTTTGTACCGTCCCAGAACAACTGTGTATTATTTTCGGAGATCACATCGCCTGTTCCCACATAAGGTACTGAACCAGGTGTCAATCCTTTTACCGTTAATGTACCGCCGATGACGCCGTTTCCTGATATATTAAAATTGGAAGCAGTTTGAGTGGCAGTCGTATTTTGAATATAGGCGGTGGAGCCAGTAGGCAGATCTGCTGCTACTAACGGCCGGAAAGTGGGCGCCGCGTTAGCTGTACCACTTGCTGGTCCGGCCAGAAAAGAGTTAGGGGCTTGGGTATTTAGCGTGGCAGTTAAAGTGCCGGAGGTAGTAACCGGTGAATTGGTTACTGTAAAAATACCAGCGGTATTGGGCATCGACAATCCAATGGAAGTGACCGTACCCCCGGTGTTCCCAATAGTATTTCCGGTAATACTGATACCGGTACCGGCTGTCAGGATGGAAAAGTCTATTTTTTCCCAACCGGTTGTTTTCTTCAGATATAGTGCATTATCGTCTGTTATATATACCAGCATGCCTGCGGAAGCACTATATAAAGCACCGCCGGAGAGGATTTGCGCTTTTACAATGCGGGGGAGTAAGAATCCTTGTTTATCACTTTTCAGTTCCAGCAACGCATTTTTATCAAGCAGGGAAGGATTAGTTCCCAGTTTTAATTGCTGTGCCAGCAAACGCTGATTGACCAGGCAAAACAACATTACAGCACATACTTTTACAAGCCCTTGCAGCTTCATACATCATCCATTTAAATAAGCACGAAAGAGGGAGGAAACGGCTACGGTTATACGTAGCCGTTTCAAATACGGTCCAACCTTATTTCTTAATAATATACCAGGTATCGGTACCGTTTGATTGCACGGTGATAAAGGTCCAGTCGTTGTAGATGTCGATAGAGTTGCCATCTTCAATAAACTGTCCGGCCTGGGCTTTCACGGTTACCGCGTTGGTAAGATTGTTAGTAGCATCAAATGCGGCTTTCTTGATGGTATAGATGCGGCCTTTTGCGCCTGCGGCGGTGGGCAGGTTAACAGTAACTGCGCTACCACTTTTTACGACTACGGTATAATCGGTGGCATCAACGGTATATGGACCGGATGCAATTTCCTTAATAGCCATAGATACGGAACCCGCTACCTGTAAGGTAGAATTGGCGATGGAGGTAGTATCACCGATTTTTACATATTTCTGAACAGATACGTTGTCGGCATATCTCTTATCGCCCGCGAAAGACTGGGATACATTACTTACCAAACCGCCTACAACAGATGGATCGGCCTGTGGGATGCTCACTGTTACTTTATTGGTAGCGTCTTTTACTACTTTCAGATCCGTACCGGTGTGATCTGACGCAAAGGTCACGTCGGTGAATGCTGATTCCGGCAGGTCTCTGGTGATGATTTCCTTGCTGGCATTGAGCAATAATACTTTATGGTCGGAAGTAGTTCCCGCGGCAGTGCTACCGAGTGTAACGGTATTATCGAGCGCTGATTTACCGGTTACATGTAAGTCGCCGGTGATGCCGGTGTTACCAGTTACATCTGCGCCACCAGTGGTGATGGTTAATTTATTGTCGAGTGTGGAAGTACCGGTTACATGGAGGTTTCCGCCTGCTTCGGTATTACCGGTGATGGTGGTAAGACCGGTAATGTTAGTAGCACCGGTGATATTTGTTACGCCGGTGATGTTGGCGCCACCTGCTGTTACATCGAGCCCGTTTTTACCGGTAATTTTTCCGGCAAAGGTTTTAGCTCCACCAAAAGTTTGGGCGGCAATGTTTACACCACCTGGAGTGAATTCTGTGGCGGCATTTAATGCGATGGTAGGATTCTTGGCGGGAGTAGCATCAACACCGACAGTCAAGCCATTAGGAGCTGCAGCATCGATAAAGTTGGCTACCTGCAGTGCTTTGTTGGCCGCATTATTAAACGTATTCCAATCAGCCAGGGTCAGCAAACCTACTCCCGGCCCGGTTGTTCCACCGGTTTGGGTGGCGATACTCAGTTGATGGGTAGTAGTGGTACCGGAAGTAGTGGTAGTAAATTTATAATCGCCGGCTGCGTTGTCGGTGTTGATCTTCTGATCCAGCTCTGCTTTGCCGTTGATCATGAAGTTGGAGAAGGCAGCATTGGTGAGGGTACGTTTGTATATTTTACCGGTTGGATCCACGATCACCGCATCCATCAGGGTGTTGGCACCGGCGGTGATACCGCTGAGGGTGAGGTCATTTTTCACAATTACGTTACCATCGTCGATACGGAGCCCTTCTTTATTGTTACCTCTCAGGACGAAGGGTACGTTGTTGGTGCTTCCGACGAACTGGGTAGTAGCATCTGTAATGAAGTTACCCAGCAGATCCCAGGAGGAGGCTTTGGTGGCCATCCTTTCCCACTTGTAATTGTGTCTTACGTAGAATCCTTCTACCCCGGTTGCTGTCCAATAGATGATCATACCGTCGGGTGGATTGAGAGCTGTCATCAGCGTGGTGTCGGCCACACGTGGTAACAGTAAACCCTGTTTGTCTGATTCCAGTTCAAGGATTGCTGATTTCTGAATAGAGGTAGGATTTTTACCTACTTTCAACTGTGCATGTACCTGGGTAGCGATAAGACTTACACCACCTATTAGCATAACGCGAGCTGCGATGCGTAAAGATTTTTGCATAGATATAAGGATAAATAATTAATATTCAATTTCTTCGGCGCATATAATGCCGAAGGGTTAATTACAAGGATCTAAAGGTGTTATTCGGAGGTTATAGGAAAACCCATTCGGTTCGGTCTGTTTGTTCTAAATAATACTTAAAAAAGCATAATTTATTTATCTTTCATAAGCACCTACTTATATAGGTTATATAGAATACATACTGCAAATGTGACATATTAAATGTTTTTAAAAAATGACATGATCATACCATTTTAGTTTGGAATATTTGCCTTGGGATGCTCAAAAGCTACCCAATGAGTGTGATGACATCGATTTAAATGAGGAGAAGTAGGCATGGAAGAGGTTGTTAGGGAGGGAAAATGCTGGTAAAAACTATTAATATGTAAGGGTATTAACATGAAGATGTTATAAAACAAAACGCCCATCAAAGGTTTTATACCTTGATGGGCGTTGTTTATTGATTTATTTAGCGTGGTTTACGCTTCTGATTTTTCAGATTTACTCTTGGAAGAGTTGTTTTGCAGCGTAAAGATCAGCTTCTGGTTTTCTTTATCCAGGTCGGCTACTAATATATCTCCATCATGAATATTCATGTTGAGGATTTCCTCTGCCAGTGGATCTTCCAGGTATTTCTGGATGGCCCTGTGCAATGGTCTGGCGCCGAATTGCTGGTCGTAGCCTTTATCAGCCAGGAAGCCTTTGGCTTCGTCTGTCAGTTCGAGGCTGAAACCGAGGTTATTCAGGCGTTTCAACACGCTCTTCATCGTGATATCGATGATATTATAGATATGTTCTTTTGCCAGGGAGTTGAAGATGATTACATCGTCAATTCTGTTCAGGAACTCGGGGGAGAAGGTACGTTTCAGTGCTTTTTCGATCACTGATTTGGTATTTTCTTCTTCGCCACCGGATCTTGCGCTGGTAGTGAACCCTACCCCTGCACCGAAATCTTTCAGTTGACGGGCTCCGATATTGGAGGTCATGATGATGAGGGTATTTTTGAAGTCTACCTTACGACCGAGGCCGTCGGTGAGGATACCATCATCCAGTACCTGCAACAGGAGGTTATAAATATCCGGGTGTGCCTTTTCGATTTCATCGAGGAGGATGACGGAGTAAGGTTTACGGCGTACCTTTTCGGTCAGCTGACCACCTTCTTCGTAGCCTACATATCCTGGAGGCGCACCAATGAGACGGCTTACAGAGAATTTCTCCATGTATTCGCTCATATCGATGCGGATGAGGGCTTCATCGGAGTCGAACATGTAGCGGGCCAATGATTTGGCGAGCTCTGTTTTACCCACCCCGGTAGGTCCGAGGAATATGAAGGTACCGATTGGTTTTTTAGGATCTTTCAGCCCTACGCGGTTACGCTGTATAGCTTTGGTGACTTTGCTGATGGCATCGTCTTGTCCCACTACGGCTCCTTTCAGGTCTTCGCCCATGCGGCGTAGCTTTTCAGTTTCTGCCTGTACCATCCTTTTAACGGGGATACCAGTCATCATGCTGACTACTTCTGCGATGGCTTCTTCATCGATAGGATAGCGTTTGTGCTTCACTTCTTCTTCCCACATGGCTTTCGCGCGTTCCAGGTCTTCGCCCAGTTTCTTTTCGGTATCGCGGAGCGCAGCGGCTTCTTCGAAGCGTTGGCTTTTCACCACCTTATTTTTTTCCTGCTTAATATCTTCGATCTGTTTTTCCAGGTCGAGGATATTTTGCGGCACGTTGATGTTTTTCAGGTGTACACGGGCGCCTACTTCATCGAGTACGTCGATTGCCTTGTCGGGCAGGAGACGGTCGGTCATGTAGCGGTCGCTCAGTTTTACACAGGCATCAATGGCTGCGTCTGTATAGCTAACGTTATGGTATTCTTCATAACGCGGCTTGATATTGTTAAGGATCATAATGGTTTCTTCCACGGAAGGTGGTTCCACCATTACTTTCTGGAAACGACGGTCGAGTGCGCCATCTTTTTCGATGTACATGCGGTACTCGTCGAGGGTAGAAGCGCCAATGCATTGGAGTTCTCCCCTGGCCAGGGCTGGTTTAAAGATATTGGAGGCATCGAGTGAGCCGGAAGCGCCACCTGCACCAACGATGGTATGGATTTCATCGATGAAGAGGATAACGTCCCTGTTTTTCTCGAGTTCATTCATGATGGCCTTCATTCTTTCTTCAAACTGGCCGCGGTATTTAGTACCGGCCACCAGGGCGGCGAGGTCGAGGCTTACCACGCGTTTGTCGAACAATACGCGAGAAACTTTGCGCTGCACAATACGGAGCGCAAGACCTTCCACGATGGCGGTTTTACCCACACCGGGTTCACCAATAAGAATCGGATTGTTCTTTTTGCGGCGGGAAAGTATCTGGGAAACCCTTTCAATTTCCTGCTCGCGGCCAACAATCGGATCTAAGCTGCCGCTTTCGGCCAGCTTGGTAATATCTCTACCAAAGTTATCCAGTACGGGCGTTTTGGATTTGGTATTTGTCTGTTTGGCTTTGGATGCGTAACTCTTTCTTTCGTCCTCAAACTCTTCTTCGCCCGGATCGTCAAATTCTGACTTAGGGTCCGCAGATTTTACAAAGCCCAGTTCGTTTTTAAAAGTATCGTAGTCCACGTCAAATTGTTGTAAGATTTGTGTACAAACGTTTTCCTTATTCTTGAGTATAGAAAGCATGAGGTGTTCTGTTTCTACCGTTGCACTTTTGAGCGCTTTGGCTTCCAATACAGTAACACGTATCACTTTTTCTGCCTGTCTGGTAAGCGGGAGGCTATTAATGTTAGCAATATTCTTTCCGGTCTTATCTTTTACAGCCAGCTCTACTTCTTTGCGTAACTCGTACAGATCTACGTTCAAAGCCTGCAGAATCTTTACGGCCGTGCCCTCGCCTTCTCGAATAATACCTAACAGCAGGTGTTCAGTACCTATGAAGTCATTTCCCAGTCGTAAAGCTTCCTCTCTGCTGAACGAAATGATCTCCTTAACTTGCGGTGAAAAATTCTGGTCCATTGTGAGATTATTAAATTATAAAAACCCTTACGGGGGCTTGTCTATACAATAATAACGAATAATTCTGATTTAAGATTATCACGTTATGTGTTGTAATGAAGTTATTCCTTTTTTCAACTTAAACAACTTACACTTTAATAGTATAAGAATTATTTTTGCGTTGATGCGGGTACGTTCGTTTAAAAATATCTACGAAGAAACGGAGGTTTATGTTTCGATCTCTTGCGGTTATATTTTATAGGCGGATTCCCTCTGTTCAACATTCAATTACCAAGTATAAAACAACGTCCAACGCATGAAATTCAAAATTGATACCAAAGAAAAAATAGTCGTTTTTTGTCCGGAAATATCCGCCCTGGATGCTAATTTGGCAGAAGACTTCATTCACACGGCGACTTCCATGCCGGAGTTGGTAGGACGTAATCTCATACTGGATCTGGCATTGGTGGAAAAAACGGACGATAAAGGTATAGAAGCCATTTTAACAGTCTACCGGTGTATGTATGACAATCATTTTTCCTGCGCCATTACCGGAGTTAACAACATTTTAACAGCCAGCCTGAAGGCGGCGGGTGATGATATGTTTAATCTTGCTCCTACGATGGCGGAAGCGATTGACCTTATCATGATGGAGGAGCTGGAGCGGGAATTACTGGACGGTATGGAATAAAGCAGGGCCAGGGCGCTATGAGGGCAAATTTTGGCCAGGCGCCGGCTAACCACAGAAAGATAAAGCTATTTAAATGTTTGCAGTCACAATATTAGGTAACAATTCCGCGATCCCCACCCTGACGCGGCATCCCACCGCTCAGATAGTTACCTGCAACGACCAGTTGCTGCTGGTCGACTGCGGAGAAGGCACCCAGATACAGATGGCCAAGTACGGCATCCGGCGCAGTAAGCTGAGGTATATATTCATCAGTCACCTGCACGGCGATCATTATTTCGGGCTAATTGGTTTGCTGAATACCCTGAGCCTGATGGGTCGTACGGAGCCTCTCAGTGTATATGCGCCGCCAGAATTGGAGCAGATTATCCAGCTACAGCTGGATTGTTCCGCTACGGTACTGAAGTTTGAGTTGTCTTTTGTACCGCTGCAGCCGGGCTATAGTGGCCTTATTCTCGAGGACCGGGAGTTACAGGTACGTTGTTTCCCTACCCAGCACCGGATTTCCTGCTTTGGCTTTTCCTTTGAATGGCGGAAGCGCAAGCGGAAACTGTTGCCCGACCAGGCCAGGGCATATGAGATCCCGGCAGCGTATTACTCAAAGCTCCAGGATGGCGCTGATTATCAGCGAAAAGACGGGAGTATCGTTAAAAACGATTGGGTAACACTCCCCCCGCCGGCCGGCAAACGATATGTATACTGTGCCGACACCATTTACGATACCGGGTTATTACCCTGGTTACAGGGCGCTGAGATGATTTACCATGAAACCACTTACCTGCATGATTTGCAGGAAAGGGCAGCAGAACGTTACCACAGCACCTCTATACAGGCGGCCAGCCTTGCGGCGGCAGCCGGGGCCGGGAAGCTGCTGATCGGGCATTTCTCTTCCAAATACACAGAATTACAGCCTTTCCTGGACGAATCCAGGTCTGTTTTTGAGACTACGGAGATTGCAGAGGAAGGAGTAACGTACCTTATATAGCACGGAAAGTATAAAGCGTAAAGCCAAAAGCTATTGTGGGGATGCCCTACAATAGCTTTTGGCTTTACGCTTTATACTTTTTGCTTCCTGCTTACTTGTATTGCTCCAGGTACGCAGCAATTTTGGCGTACAGCGGATCAGAAACGGGTAATACGGGGAGACGGAAATTATTTCCGACAATGCCATCGTGGTGCAGGAATGCTTTGATGCCGGCCGGATTATTTTCGGAGAACATCAGGTCAAATCCTTCCAGCATTTTGTTGTTGAGGGAGCGGGCTGCCGGGAAATCATTTACCAGTGCGGCATGTACCATACTGGAAAAATCGGTGGCAAAGTAGTTGGCAGCCACGGAAATAACACCGTCCATACCACAGGCCAGCTGTGCGAGGGCCAGGGCATCATCGCCGCTGATCACGAGGAAGTCTTTCGGTTTATCGCGGATAATCTGCATACACTGCATCATATCGCCGGAGGCTTCCTTCATGGCCACGATGTTTTCCACGTCATGCGCGAGGCGCAGGGTGGTTTCGGCGGTCATATTGCGGCCGGTACGACCGGGCACATTATACAGGATAATGGGCTTAGGAGAGGCCGCTGCAATTGTTTTATAGTGCTGGTATATCCCTTCCTGGGTAGGTTTGCTGTAGTATGGCGCTACGCTGAGAACGGCTGCAGCTTCATCCAGCGGGCATTTCTCCAGTCTTTTTACCACATCCCGGGTATTGTAATCGCCAATACCAACCACTACAGGCACCCGCTTCGACACCTTTTCGAAAGTGAATTTTATCAAATCCAGCTTTTCATCTGCAGAAAGCGTAGGTGTTTCACCAGTTGTACCAAGGGTTACAACGTAGTTAACGCCGCCATCGATCACGTAGTTGATCAATTTTTCCAAAGCATTCCAATCTATGCTTTCATCTGCTTTAAAGGGTGTTACCAATGCCACCCCGGTGCCTTTTAGTTGTTCCATATTGCGTTTACGGGAAAATAAAAATTTCGAATTCCGAAGGCCGAAATTCGAAATTTTTATTGTGATCTCTAAATATTTTTTATTTCTCTTCGTAAAAACCCATGCGGGAGAACTTGTCGATACGTTGTTCTATGCGGGTATCGGGATCGATTTGCTTTAGTTCTGCCAATGTTTCCTTAATTCTTTTTTTCAGGATATTGGCCATTTCATCGGGATTTACGTGGGCGCCACCGAGGGGCTCCCGTACAATACCGTCTACCAGGCCGAACTGGCTCATGTAATCGGAAGTAAGTTTGAGTTCTTCGGCGGCTTTTTCTTTAAAGTTCCAGCTACGCCAGAGGATTGTGGAGCAGTTTTCCGGAGAAATAACGGTGTACCAGCTATTTTCCAGCATAAATACCCTGTCGCCGATACCGATGCCCAAAGCGCCACCGGAGGCGCCTTCGCCGATAATAATGCAGATAACGGGCACGCGGAGTTTTACCATTTCGAAGAGATTGCGGGCGATGGCTTCCGCCTGACCTCTTTCTTCGGCTTCCAGGCCGGGATAAGCGCCGGGCGTATCGATCAACGTTACGATGGGCTTGTTGAATCTTTCAGCCAGTTTCATCAGGCGGAGGGCCTTGCGATATCCTTCCGGGTTGGCCATCCCGAAGTTTCTGAGCTGGCGCATTTTGGTGTTGATACCTTTCTGTTGGCCGATAAACATCACTGTTTCGCCATCGAGGTCGGCGAAACCGCCTACCATTGCCTTATCATCTTTTACATTCCGGTCGCCATGCAGTTCCGTAAAGTTGGTGCACATTTTTTCGATATACGCCAGAGTATAGGGCCTATCTGGGTGACGGCTCAGCTGTACGCGCTGCCAGGCGGTGAGGTGGTCATAGATATGTTCACGGGTAGCCGCAATTTTTTGTTCATATTCATTTACGGTAGCCGATACATCTACGCCAGATTTTGCACCATTCTCTTTCAGCTTATCCAACTGCTCATATAAGTCAGCGATAGGTTTCTCGAAATCCAGGAATTGCATAATTTGATTAAATTGGTTAAAGATCGGGTGTAAAGATAATGCTGAAAATATTTTTTAAAAAAGATTTGCTTAATTGGGAACTTTGTTACTATCTTTGCAATCCCAAAACGGAGGAATACAACGAGTTGGGAGACAGAAAGATAGGGATATTTTATCCTTTGATTTCAGTAACGGATCGGTAGTTCAGTTGGTTAGAATGCCGCCCTGTCACGGCGGAGGTCGCGGGTTCGAGTCCCGTCCGGTCCGCAAATAAAAGTCACATCTTAAAAGGTGTGGCTTTTTTGCTTTGTGGAGATGAGGGGGGACGGTAGCCGTTTCAGGATCTAAAAAGGGATGACATAAGTCATCCCTTTTTAGATCAAAATTGAAAATATTATTATTTATCGGGCCCGTTTAACAATACTGTTAAGTTCAGCCATGAAGTTTTCAGCATCCTTTTGAGAACGAATTACCTGCGCTAAACTATCAACACGAACTGATTTAGACCGTACAGGCTTGGGATTGCTACCCAGACTCGTCTGGGCAGCTTTTTTATACTGATCTATCTTCTGTTGAATATTTTGATTCATACCACAAATATAGTTAAATAGTTTGGTCAATATCCCTGTCTTACTTCAATTGAAACATGTAGTATCGATAAAGATCATGCCTGGTTCGCTCGTAATTAAATAATTCCGGTTTAGGTTTAGATAGAATATTCCCGGTGTTATCCACCTCATAGCTCCAATCTCTATATACACGAACGTACCAGTCTACGCCTATACCCACAAAAAAATCACTCAAATATTCACGATTTGATTTAAACATAAGATGGTACATCGTAGCTCTAACATCATCAGAACCATCAATACCCAGAGTTAAGTCAGGGTTTACCTGCAAAAAGGTTAACCCGTGAAATAAAACGGTAGAAAAGACCTTACCATTTTCGGTATGCTTTAAGCGTATATCATCATGAAAGTTACCGGTTTCATCGGGTGGGCCAAAACCAAGATTAAACACATTTGGCAAGTACAGATCCGGATGCGGATCGATTTTCACTAAAATCTGTCTGATTGTTCCATCAACCTGAGGTGAATTAAAAATCATTTGAGAAAAATCATTTTCAATGCTTACCGGATCAAAAGTTTCTTCAAAATTTATTGTAACCATAGCGTATTCTTTATTATACATGATAACGTTATCATGTATAAAATATACACGTGGCAAAACGACGTAGTACTTTAAAAAGGCGGATGTTAAACTAAAAAATCTCAAACAGGATCGAACATTGCCATATACTGTCTGTAAATAAAATTACATACTAAAGAGTATGTTTTTTACTTTATAGCTTACGCAACTCGCCCCCGTCTCTGCTAAGTAGAAACGGGGGCGAGTCGTATATGGTTCGCCAATAAAAGTCACATAAAAAAAGGGGGCTTTTTTGCTTTTATGGCGATGACGTCAGATCAAGTCTTCAACTTGATCCATAAAGGCTCCGGGACAGGATACAGCGTATCCGGCATGGCTTTTCCCTACCCACCGAAAAACCAGGCATAATTAACCTCTATTTGGTTGCGCTATTTCATCTTGCAACCAAATTTGGGGAAAATGGACCTCAAACAAGGCTACTTTGTACCCGTAGCTGGCTTTTGACCTACAACAGGACACCAGTAAACTTCGTTTGTCATGTTCAGCGTAATTTCCGGATGAGTTCCCGAAGCCGCAGCCAATACCTCATTATCACTGAACAATTGGCGTGGGGTGAATCCCGCATTAAATACGATCTGCACCTCTCTCCAAATAGGATTGAAACCATCTCCAGGTATAGCATCTATCACGCTAACAAAAGGCTGGTTGTTAGGCAATCCCGGGTCGGATTGATAAATGAAATTAATGCTCTTGTTGTGTGCAATCTGGCTTGCTTCAGCCTGGGCTGAAAACTCTACAAAATGGATATTGAAAATGGAGGAATCGTAGTACGCTTGTATAGTACTTTTACTCCCCGATGTCGTGTTGCCTTGAGCAACCATTTCCGTTGAATTAGCAGTGGCAAGCTTTGAATCAGTTGTTAATTTGGCTTGGTTATCAATTTCTGTTTTACTGCAAGAAATAAATAGCAGCATAATGGCGGGAATAAGTGTGGTCACCTTTTTCATTATCTATATTTTTAAACTGTGGAAAAAAATACAATAAAAGGTCCGACAGTTTAAAGCTGCAATTTTTATTCCAGACTCCTGTTAATACTGGTATTTGGGCGGGTATATGTGCTCTTTTTCTTTACAGTGTTTCATCAGTAGTCGCTACGACCTCACTTCATTATGCTGCGCTTCAAACCGTTGCTTTGCCAAGTGTATCGCCAAATGTAACTTTTGTTGCAATACTTCCTTTGGAGGCAGTTCGAGAAGATACTGGGCAACATGTATACCTGCTGCGTCAAGTTCTAATAGTTCGACCAATTCATCATTCTTATCAGCACAAAGTATCAATCCGATCGGAGATAACTCATATGGTTGCTGCTCGTATTTAGCGAGCCAGCGAAGATATAATTCCATCTGGCTTTTATGGCTATGCTCAAATTTACCTAGTTTCAGATCTATAGCGACCAGACGCCTTAACTTACGATGATAAAATAAAAGATCAATGTAATAGTCGTTATCATCGATAGCAATTCGTTTTTGCCTGGCTAAAAATGCAAAATCATTACCTAGTTCTAAAATAAATAACTGTAATTGATATATAATGCTTTGTTCCAGATCTCTTTCATTATAGGTATCATGTAAACCTAAAAAATCCAAAATGTATGGATCTTTGAATGTAAGATCCGTTGTCATTTCTTTGCCGTTCCGTAAAAGTTTAAGATCATTTTGAATGACTAGTTCCGGCTTCTTACTAATTGCAGTCCGCTCATAAAGCATAGAGTTTATTCGCTCCTGCAATTGACGGCTACTCCATCGTTCATTGGACGCCATTGTCAGGTAAAATTCACGTTGCAGCTCATCTTTTAAATAGACAATTGTTTTTATATGTGTCCAACTTAATTGTCTCTGCACCGCGGAGACAATTTGTGCTTCGGAGAAAATCTCTGCACTGCGGAGACAATGCCGTAAAGTCTTTTCATCCCATCCCTTGCCAAAGATCTCTATCAATCGGTTGGATAATTTCTTTACAACTTGTTTCCCATAGTCAGCCCTTTGATGCCCCAAAACATGCTTATTTAATTTGGCACCCACACTCCAATATAATAATACCAGTTCCGTATTTACTCTCATCAGCGCCTTCTGCCTGCTACTTTCAATTAAATCTTTTATTTCATCAAATAACAATTGTTCTTCCTTTATCCGGGTATTCCTCATTTCAGAATAATTTAAATGGAAAATTGGGCAGCTTTCCTATACCGCCTATTCTTTCAAGTCGCTGATATAAAAGGATTATAACCGACGTAGGTATCGTACAGCAATAAGCGACTCTCTTTACACAACAACACTATCGTGTATAAAATATACACGTGGTAAAATGATGAAGTACTTAAAAAAATGGGAATTAAATTAATCAACTCAAACAGGATCAAACATTGTTCCACGCAGTCCGTAAATAAAATTCATACTTTAAAAGCGTATAGCTTTTCACTTTACGCCAGACGCGGCTTGAACCTGTAGATAGGATCGAGCCGCGCCCAGATTCAGTTAGGTAGCCGATTAAATTTTTAAAGGCTGGCCACTGTGCCCTGCCCTTTATTGATAACAATCTTCCATCCTGGATTGTAACGTACCTATCTTGCCGATAAAACCCATAAAATCATCCATGGCAGAAAGTTTCGAGGTAGCAATCATCTCAAAAATACCGGTGCCTGATGTAAACGTATATTCTGAATAGGCACATATCGGAAGCCTGCGATTATTATTGAAGCGCATGTCTGGTCCACCAGCTTTATTTACATATTGCCAGGTATAATCGAGTACCCTCGCATCCCAGGGTAGCGTTTCTGATTCAATGAACTGCGTTGCAAGGCCAGTTACGCGTAAGTTTTTATAGAATACGGCTGCAAAAGTACTTCCACGTTTTATCAGTAGACGTTCAGGTAAGAAATATAATTCCATTTTATGGAGCGAGATACATGGAATCGCCACATTGGCAATAAAATAAGGAACCGGCATTTTGTTCCCGGATAGACCTGGTATCCTTACCCTTCTTATCAGCTTACCTGCTCCTCCATTTCGCTTATAGTCCGTTGTACCTTGAGCATTCAGGTATTGCCAGATTCTTGAAGACTGGGAAAACGTAACAAAATGAGCCTGGAATTGCTGGTACACCTGTTGGTATTTATCATCCATGTCATAATGTAATTCGATGCTGAGTCTTTTCTTATCCATTTTTTTCAACCAACGGATAAATGGAACTAAGCAAAGCATATACAATACCATTTCATATCCCAGGTACTTGTTTACCAGGTATGTTTCTTCCGCTCTCACTTCTTCAGAAGACAGGTGGCTAATTTCCGACAACTCACGGCTTACGTAGCCAGAAGAATCCGACAGTCTTACTTTCAACCATTGCTGATTGGAGCTGTCCTGCAATGAAAATTTTTGATCATAATCGGCCGTTCGTAAAACCTGGGCTTTCAGATTAGGCTCCTTTCGAATATTAGCACCCTTAAATGCCAATATTCTCACAATAGTGCTGTCTACCGCCGGTTGAACTATTCTATCCCGCTTGCCAAAAGAAAAAAAAGTCAACGCCAGGACGATTAATACCAGCGGTAATTTAGCCGCTTTTACATATGAAATTTTTGCACACTTCTGATTCAATTCAGTAATAAATGCCAGCGAATCTGTATCAGTCAGTTCTTCCACTGCCGCGGAAGTTATATTATCAGATGCATCATTTGGTTGTACCTGATAGGTAGGACGCGGTAAGTGCGAAGCGGGGCCGGATATTTTCTGCCGATAGCTGATACCATGCGTACTTAAGTTGACGTATGTTCCACCCAGCCCCATATTGATGCGTGCACCTTTCACTCCCACTGAATAACTAATACCTTTTTTAGAAAAGTTCATTCTGAATGGTCCGGCACTAAAAGATTTACGGTATGACCAACCCATAACTAATGGTTAATAAATGACGAAAGGAAAAGCGTTGTTATTAATTGCGAATCAAAATTAAAAGATGAAAAATGTCGAATCTTACGGGAAACCGTATAGGACCATTACTACGTAGTAAAGTGGCTTTAAATATTCATTTCAGTCACCTTGCTAAAATCATAAGGTGCGGCTATCCTTCTTTTTAAACATATAAAAAATTGATTTTTAACACTTTATATTATTACAAGCATTCACTTCCCGAAATTTCTCTCAAATAAATTTGCGAAACTGATCAGTTGCATATATATTTGCAACCAATTGGTTTCACTACTATAATTACATCATTATGAAAAACAAAATCCTTTTTGTGTTATGCCTGCTGACAGGCCTGATGTTCATGAATGCAGGGTTAGACAAATTCTTTCACTATATGCCGATCCCTAAAGACATGCCGGAGAAAATGGTAAAAGCCGGGATGGCATTTATGGAAATAGGCTGGCTCATGCCATTGGTAGGCGCCACAGAAGTGCTTGGTGGCCTGCTGTTAATGATCCCCAGAACCAGGGCGCTGGGAGCGATTGTTATTCTACCGGTTTTAATAGGTATTTTGCTGGCCAATATCAGTATGGCCCCATCAGGGTTGCCTATTGTATTGGTGCTCATCGCCATCATTGCCTGGGTAATGATCGACAACAGGGAAAAGTACCTGCCCATGATCAGGCAATAACCGGTGGCAGGATAGCGGAGCACTTATCCTGATCTACTAAAAACGAAATGATACCTGTATGAGAAGAGATATTTTCCAGGCCATTGCCGATCCAACGAGAAGAGCGATTATCGCTTTAATTGCCATACAGGCTATGACCCCCAATGCCATTGCTGAGCATTTCGACACCACCCGGCAAGCTATTTCCAAGCACCTGAAGATATTAACAGAGTGTGAGCTGGTGAAACAGGAACACCAGGGCCGGGAGATATTTTATCAACTTGAAATTGATAAAATGAAAGAAATAGATAAATGGCTGGAACAATTCAGGAAAATATGGGAAAGCCGCTTTGACCAACTCGATCAACTTTTAGCCACTATTAAAAAGAAAAAATAATGAAACCTAATTTGCAATTCGACTTCATCGCAGATAAAAAAAATAATACGCTGACCATCCGGCGTGAGTTCCTGGCCGACAGGCAACTGGTATGGAATTGTTATACCAAAAGTGAATTGCTGGACCGCTGGTTTGCACCCGCTCCATTAACCACCAAAACAAAATCGATGGACTTCCGCGAAGGGGGTCACTGGCACTATGCCATGGTAGAACCCAACGGCACTGAGTACTGGGGCTATACCGCCTACCTCAAGATCGAAGCCATTGACTTCTACACCGCCCTGGATGCTTTTAGTAATGAAGCAGCTGAAATCAACGAAGCCCTTCCCCGCGCAGAATGGTTAGTTACTTTTACCGATAAAGGAGAAAATGCCCTGGTAGAAACTATCGTTACCTATAAATCGCTGGCAGACCTGGAACAGGTCATCCAAATGGGCATGGAACAAGGAATGACCGCTACCCTGAACAAACTCGATGAATTATTACTCACTTTAAAGTCATAAAAAATGAGCAACAAAGTTACTGTAACCGCCACTATACATGCGGACCAGAAAAAAGTATGGGACTATTACAATCGCCCCGAGCACATTACAAAGTGGAACTTCGCTGATCCCTCCTGGCATTGCCCCTCCGCCTCCAACGATCTGCGCGTAGGCGGAAAATACGCCGCCCGGATGGAAGCCAAGGACGGAAGTTTTGGTTTCGACTTTGAAGCCATATATGATGAAGTGGTTGACGGCGAAAAATTTACTTATACAATGCCTAACGGCCGACAGGCATCCGTATCGTTCAAAAAGAACGGCGACCAAACCGAGGTAGATGTAACATTTGATCCTGAAACAGAGCACCCCATTGAAATGCAGAAAAACGGCTGGCAGGCGATCCTAAACAACTTTAAAAGTTATACGGAAGCAAATTAACGATAGCGAATAAATGTATATTGGGAGGGAGATGTGATGACATCTCCCTTTTTTATTCTTATTTACACCTCCCACGATTTCCCTACCTTTAACCATGAGCCAATTAGATTTATTTGAAGATGCCACCCATCACCCTGCATCACCGGGACTACATACCATTCGCGATGGCGCCTACTATTTCCAGCCTGACTTTTTCACCAAAGCGGAAAGTGAGGCTCTCTTTACTTCGTTGAAAGAACAGATCCAGTGGAAGCAGGAGTCGATGCAGCTCTATGGCAAACAGGTGAATTTTCCCCGGCTAAGTGCCTGGTACGGCGAAAAGGGAACCACGTATACTTTTTCCGGCGTTACGCACCATCCGCATCCATGGACAGCGGCCTTAATTGATATCAATAAACGCATCAGCCCACTGGCTGGAGTTGTATTCAACAGTGTGTTATTGAATTTATACCGCGATGGAAATGACTCGATTGCCTGGCATACCGACGCAGAACCGGAACTGGGGGAGCATCCTGTGATTGCTTCCGTGAATTTTGGTGCTACCAGGAAATTTCAATTGCGGCATATGCAAACAAAAGAAAAAATAGAGATCCTTTTAACCCATGGCAGTTTACTCATCATGCAGGGCGCATTGCAACATCATTGGCAACACCAGGTACCTAAAACCAGTAAACCGGTAAAAGAGCGGATTAACCTTACCTTCCGGGTGATTAAATATTGATATCGGCCTTAAAAATCATAAAAAAGACTACACTAAAATAACTCCAGAGGCAAGAAAATATAATATGCATAGTGGTTTCAAAACGCTTGCCTTTCCATAACGAGGGAGCATATACAAAAAACTGGAAGAACAAACGACAAATCCAGAAAATGAACAAACCCAATGACAACAAGTGTCCCAGGCGGGTATGTAAAATGTCTTCTGCTGCGTAAATGCATCCTATTCCCATCAGGAGTACCACCAAGGCAATAAAGAAAGTATGCACATACATGATTTGCCGGCTTAAAAGCGTCAACGGCGCAAATTCTTTTCTCCAGTTAAAATACTTTGGAAAAAAAGCGTGTAACAGTGCCAGCAGCACAAGTATGTAACCGGTTGCTTTAAGATGCCATTCCATTTTTCTCTAATAAAAAGGCTGATAAAAAAGGAGTTATTTTAACTTCACTGACCATGTCCAAACCGGCAGTGAGAAAAGTGCGTTGCCAGGTTGACCTGGAAAAAAAGTGCAGGAATCCCAGGTTATACACCATGAAATTGCGGATATCCCTGAGATGCTCTACCACTATAATCCTTCCCTGGTCTTGTAAACTACGGCGCAACTCCCGGAAAAAAATATGCCTTTCAACCTCGTCACGGATCTCATGGGCTGCCATAAAGACCAGGATCATATCGGCCGATGCCGTAGCCACAGGCATGTTAGCCGTGGTAATGGTTTGGGTACCGGGATAAGCTGCGTATACCCTGCGTGCCCGTTCAATAGAGACTTCGGTGTGTTTTACCGGGTCATAAAAATCGAATACCGTTAGTTTACTTCCCGGGTACTTTTGTGACAGCAGGTAGCTGGTTTCATCAAATCCTGCATGTATATTCATCAGTTGTTTTCCTGGCGATGTAATCAGGTCATCTAACCAATGCAGGCTATACAACGCCGATCTGTCGTAGATATACCAGGAAGCAGCGAGCGACAACAACACACTTCCTGCGAGTAGCCAGCAAGCTATCTGCAGGAGCAGGTATTCACTGAAATAACCTAACAATCCCAACAGCAATGCCGCTATGACGTAAAAGTGCCAGTTGAAACGGATGATGTTTAAAACTCCTTGAAATGGTTTCCTTTCTATCTTTTCCATACCTCTGTTTTTCCTTTCTTCCAATAGTAGGGAATTTGCCGGATGAGAAAAGCATTGGCCAGCCGCGCCTCCCGAAAAGCTGGCTGACGCAGGAAACCGATTGCTGCGTGATTAACTTTCACTGGCTGTGGCGTCCAATGTTCTCTTACCCCTTCAATGATCAATACCCTATCAGATCCTGGTTCACAGGTAAATGTAAACGGTAGCGGGCCTGCAAATCGCCGTGCTTCTTTCCAGCTGCCAAACGGCGAAGTGGCTGGCAGCGCAGTATCGGGTTGCGCAGTATCCACCGATATTTGTATGCCTGATTGTACTGATGTTACCTCCAGCAAATTATCGGCAGTTACCACCTTCATATCGGTAGTGGTGTATTGGTAGTGTGTAAACAAATTCCCCAGGTACTGCATTTTTTTCTTATTTGTTTCTGATTTAAGGATAAACAATCCTCTTAGCCTTTTCCCCTGGCTGTTAGTATATTTTACAAAAACCCGGTAGCCAGCTAAAATAAAATCATTGCCCATAAAAGCCGGAAATCCTTTCGGCCGTAGCCCCGTTGTTTTTACCACTGCCAATGCCACAAAAGCCCATTTATCCTGGAACAACTCCAATTGAAGCGGGGCGGGAACAAGCGGCTGCAGTGCTTCGGCAGGAAGTGCATAGGTGAGCACCAGTGAATTTTCAAAAAATGCCTGTACCGCAAAGGGATGATTCTTTAGTTGGGACCACATAACCAGCTCATTTTTCTACAGACAGCCTATAGCCGTGTATATACAGTAAGATAATAAATATTGCTGCGATGACGATGTTCAGCGAGCCAAAAAGCAAGAGATCTCTCGCCATAAAAAATTCAAGAATATTCATGACACCCACCAACACTATTTGCGATAAGGTACACCATCGTGGCTTGATGCCCGATAATACCCACACCGCCATCAACACTTCCAGGAAGCCAATAATACGGGTGAGAGGCGAGGCATACGTTAGGCCCAGGATCCGTGATACTATCAGCTCGTGGCGGGGTACTCCGTTCAACAATTTGCAAAACAGCCCGTTTACCATCCAAACAATGGCTATCGCTATATTTCCGAACTTATACATTCGTTCCTTCATCTTTTTGAACCTTTATGGAAACAGCACCGGATTAACCTACACCAAGATATGATGAATAACGATACGCTCCATAGAAATTTCGGGGAATTAAGCTATGGCGCATGCAGCAAATTTATCCGGTGGCGAATTATTACAAAAAAATACGGGGCGCCGCCCGTGTAAGCAACGCCCCGTTTTGATCTTCTTCTCGTTCTATTTATCCATATTCCATACCTTCAGGGTATTCAACTGTACCCCACCATTTTCTGCAAATGCCGCACATCCAGTAGCATCTTTAGCCGGAAATATCAGGGTAGTCATTACCTTTTCGCCATCATTTACAAATACTTCCAGCGAAGATTTATCCAGCAATACCTGCAGGCGGATTTTTCCATTGACCGGCTGCACCGGCATATGCTGGGTATCTTTACCGTCGTTGATATACAATTCCTGACGTTGTACGTTGTAGCCTACTACTACCCCGCTGCCACTACTATGCTGCGCTACTTTTACGCCAAAATCGCTGGCTGTGCCCAGGGTAAATGTGGCATCTATCCAGTTAGCATTAGTATTGAACTGCCGGCCATTGCTGATAGACAATACTTTACTATTCAATGAAACATTGCGCTGCTGCCATTTTTTAGCAGCTGGCAATTTATCGAGGTAACCGTTCAATACTGCCGCCGGTTGTTGAAATAAACGTATACCCGCAGACGTAGTTTTCAGTTGCAGGTCGCGGGGAATAGACATTTGTCCACGCCAGGGCCAGGTGGCCGTTTCGAAAGGCATCAGCCATCCGATCATCATCTGGCGGTTAGCAGGCAGATGATTGTAGGGAATAGCGGCGTAAAATGTTTTGCCATAGTCTACAAAGAGCTGCGTTTCGGGAGTATGACCATTGGTAAAGGTTTTACCATCGAAGTCGCCGATAAAGTATTGCATACCCGTAGCGGCATCCTGGTTGCCAGAGGAAACCATCAGCAACCATTTCTTTTTGGCCGGATTACCATCTACGTATAGGGGTGTGAGTGAGGGACATTCCCAGATCTTTCGGGCATCACCCTGTGGCCCGAATTCACTCAGCAGCTCCCAATCCTTCAGGTTTACTGAACCGTAAAATTGCACTTTATGCTCAGCGGGTACGGCCACCGTCATCAGCCATTTATGCTGGTCTTCCAGCCAGATCACGCTGGGGTCACGGAAGTCCTTCTTGTGGATATCTACCACCGGGTTATTGGCGTAGTTCGTATAAGTAAGCCCTCCATCATTGCTGTATGCGATAAACTGGGATTCCTTTTGCTGTTTAGGCTGATCGGCGGTATAAATGGCTACAATGGGCGCTTTGCCATTCTTTCCAAAGCCGCTGCTGTTGTGTTGATCCAGCACTGCCGACCCCGAAAATATCCAGGTAGTAGTATCCCTGGTTTCTAACTCCGGAATGGCTACTGGCAGGTGTTTCCAGTTTACCAGGTCGGTGCTGGTAGCATGCCCCCAGCTCATATGTCCCCATTTATTTTCGAAGGGATTATGTTGATAATACAAGTGATAAACGCCATCCAGGTAAATCAATCCATTGGGATCGTTGGTCCAGTTTTTAGCGGGTGTAAAATGATATACGGGGCGCCATTGCGGCGTGGGTACCGTACTTTCCTGCGCCTGGAGTAGCCCGGGCAACAGTGCTGCCAACAGTAGTGAAAATAGTTTTCTTTTCATAACAAGATGAATATATTAATGAAATCGGTTTTACTTATTACCAGCCGGTATTTTGTTTATACAGCCCTTTGCTGTAATTGATCTGATTTAAGGGTACCGGCAGGTATTCATCTCTCCCCTTTTTAAAAGCCGCATCATTTAAATGCGCGCTGCGTGTTTTTTCAACAGCAAAATAAGCATTGAGATAATCGGCTGCAATACCCCAGCGTACGAGGTCAAAAAACCGGCTGCCTTCCATGGCAAATTCCAGCCGGCGTTCCCAGCGCAGGGCCTTGCGGGCAAAGTCCTGCGTCCAGGTACAGTTTACGCCAGGCTGGTAGATGCCTATTTTATAATTAGAGGTAAAGCTGCCATTGGCCTGTTTTAACAGGGCTGTACTGGCCCCGGCTCTTTCCCGGATGCGGTTTATCAGCGGCAGGGCTTCTGCCGGGCGTCCCAGCTCTATCAATGCTTCCGCTTTAAACAATAACACATCGGCAAAGCGGATGATTGTCCAGTTTTTGGAACTCGACATAAATGGCGGCACTTTCTGGAAGGACGGATCGGTAGGTAATACCACTTCTTTCAGGCTGAGATAACTGCCGTATACTTCTGGTGCACGTGCCCAGGAACGCTGATAAATAAACGCCGGATCGTATTTATATGGATGCCCGGGAATGGCCACGGTATGATCTAAACGCGGATCAAAGGTGTTGGTAAGAAAATCACTTTCCTTACTCACATTCACATTGTTGTAAGTATCGAACAGGGGCAACCCGTTGTTGTCGGTCTTGAAGGCATTGACCAGGTTGTAGCTGGGCGAATGAAAGCCGCAGCAGCCATAGTCCTGGTTCATGGGATAATTGAGCGCATGCCCATAGTCCAGGCGACCTTTGGGCGTACCATCATCTTTTGAATACTGGATGGCAAATACCGATTCGGGACCGTTTTCTGTTTTAGAGAGAAAGTTATTGGCGTAGTCGGTCGATAACTGGTATTTACCTGCGTTGATCACTTCATCACAGAGGCTGTTTACCTGTTGCAGCATAGTAGCGTCAATGCTGGCTACGTTGTTATTGTCGTCTTGCTTATAAGCCTGGTACAACAAGGTTTTAGCCAGGTAAGCTTTGGCTGCAAATTTATTGGTCCTTCCTGCTTCCGGTTGTATATCGGGGAGATGGGCAGCGGCAAAAGTAAAGTCGTCTGCGATCTTTGTCCAAAGCTGATCACTGGTATAAGTCCTGTTGGAAATAGTGTCGTAGCTTGCCTTTGGCACATACTCATCGATATAAGGCACGTATTTAAACAATTCTTTCAACAAAAAATAGTAATGCCCTCTCAGGAATCTCATTTCTGCCTGGCGTACTGTCTTCTGCGGGAAAGTGCTTTCTGTAGCTTTATCCAAACGTGCCAGTGCATCGTTTACGCGGCCAATACCCACGTATAAACGAAACCATAGCAGGTCGGACGAGCCATTATCGACCCGGTTGAGCGAAAACGTTTCATAGAAATGGAAGTCGCTGATATCGCCGGCGCCGTCGCCACCTTTGTAGGCATCGCCACTACGAATATTACCATAAGGCCACATGTTGGAATAAGGAGCGGTGTAGTGATCGTTTCCTAAAGATGCATAGGCCGCGACCACCATTTTCTCCAGGTTTTGCGGTGTGTCCAGGTCATCGCCAGAGATAACGCCCTGCGGCGCCTGGTCCAGGAATTTGCTGCATGCGCCGAGCAGCAGGCAGCTCAATAAAAGAATATATCTTGTGTACTTCATGATAGCGGTGTTAGCATGTTAGAATGACAGGTTCAGACCGATGGTACCTATCACCGGGATAGGATACGCGTTGTTTGGATTTTCAGGATCTGTAGCGGTGAACTTCCGGCTCTTGAATGTGAGCAGGTTGCTACCCTGGATATATACCCGCGCTGTTTGCAAACGCTTGCTGAATAAGTGCTGGAAGCTGTAGCCTAATTGCAGGTTCCTCAATTTCAGGTAAGATCCAGGCTCCAGGAAATAGGTAGAGGTCCTGTTTTCGTTGTTGCGGTCTACCAGCGTGAGCGCCGGGATAGTGGCATCCGGATGCTGCGGCGTCCAGGCGCTCAGCGTGCGTTGTCCCCAGTTAGTACCAGGCCATAGCGAGGAGAAGTCGGTATATGTTTTATAGGTATTATATACCTGTAAGCCCTGAATACCTTGCAGGAAGAAGCTCAGGTCAAAATGTTTGTATTCCAGCGATACATTTAAACCATAGGTAAATTCAGGATCTCCTTTACCGATATAGTCGCGGTCTTTGTCATCAATGACGCCATCGTTGTTGAGATCTTTATAACGGATACGGCCCAGGCCCTTCCCGATTTGATTGGCATAGTCGTCGACTTCTTTCTGGGAGCGAAACAGTCCATCGGCTACATAACCGAAGGTAGAGTTGATAGAGCGTCCCAGGATGGTTTTATCCTGACCGTTGCCGGGATAAGAAGTGAGTACTTCAGCAGGCAGTTTGGTTACCTTGTTGCGATAGGTGGCTACGTTGCCCGTTACAGTGAGCGATAAGCCAGGGGCTATATTGCCGTTGTAAGAAAGCAATACTTCCAGGCCTTTGTTCTGCATAGAGGCGCCGTTTACGAACTTAGTGCCACCCTCTCCTATTACCGCCAGGTACGCAGGACTGATAAGGATATCGGAAGTATTTTTCACGAAATAATCAACAGAACCGGTCAACCGGTTATTGAATAAGCCGAAATCAATTCCACCATTCGACTCCGTGGTGCTTTCCCATTTCAAGGAGGGATTGCCTTGCTGAATGAGCGTATACCCGGAAGGCAGCTGCCCCGAGCCTGCGCCATTGAGGTCATACGCGCTACCGGAATCGAAATCCCAGGTAGGATCAATGCCATAGATGGCGGAGTACAGGGTGTAAGTAGCGTTGTTGGCAATTTCCTGGTTACCGGTTTTACCCCAGCCGAAACGCAGTTTCAGGTCAGATAAAAAAGGAACATTGTCTTTCAGGAAATTTTCCTGGCTTACGCGCCATCCCAGCGATACGGCGGGGAACATACCGAAGCGGTTGTCTTTCCCGAAGCGGGAAGAACCATCGCGGCGCAGGGTTACAGAAGCCAGGTATTTATTATCGTAGGCATAGTTGGCCTTACCGAAGTAAGATAACAACGTATAGCCGCTACCGATACCTCCATTGTCTTTATTGGAGGAACCTGCATTCAGGTAAGCATAGTCGATATTTTCCAGTGCGTAGCCCTGCCTGCTGGCATAGAAATTCTGCGCCATGTATTTGATCTGTTCTGCACCCAGCAGGAAATCGAACCGGTGCCGCTGCATGGCCAGGTTGTATGTCAGCGTATTTTGCCATACCCAGTTTCCATTATAATCCTGTGAGGTTTGGGAGAAGTTGGAATTATCTGACAAAAATCCGGAGGTATAGGATTTACGCAGTACCCGCTGGTAGGTGCCGTTGTAGTCGATTCCATAACTGCTTTTAAAATGCAGGTTAGGAATAATTTCCAGGTCGGCGTAGGCATTACCGAAGATGCGCACAAAATTGCTTTTATTCTGGCGGTTGTCTTCAATCAGCCGTACTGGATTCTGGCGATCGGTCATTCCGGGTGCAGGGCCGCCCCAGCCTCCAGACACGGTATGTACCGGTACAACGGGTTGTTGTACAAGCGCAGCAAAGAGCACATCGCCGGAAGGGATTAATACATCCCGGGTGTAGGTAGCCGACAGGTTTTCACCGATTTTCAAACGTCCTTTGAAGAAAGAATAATCGGTGTTAAAGCGGGCGTTGAGCTTTTGCTGGTTGGTGGCTTTTACAATGCCTTTGTTGTTATACATGCCAACCGAAAAATAGGAGTTCCCTTTTTCGCTGCCATTGGCAATGGCCACGTTGTAAGTTTGCAGCAGGGAGGTTTGCGCGATCTGGTCGTACCAGTAAGTATCCGCCGGCTTCATGGTTTTGGCGGCATCGATATATTCGGGCAGCAATACCTTGTTGAGTACCGGGTTGTTGTAATCGCCGTTCCAGTCGTATTGATAAATCTGATTGTTGTCAGGATCGGTATGATCGTTGACCGCCGCCTGCCAGTAGGCACGGCCACGGCCTTGGGTATTCAGTGTTTTCAGCTTGGTGGTATAGTCCTGGAGGGAGGCGGAAATGTCGGCGGAGATGCGGCTATATCCTTTCTTTGCTCTCTTTGTGGTAACAATGATCACCCCGTTTGCTGCCCTGGAACCGTAGATAGTGGCGGCCGAGGCGTCTTTCAGCACTTGTATGGATTCGATATCGTTCTGGTTGAGCTCCTGCAAACCTCTTTTGGTGGGAATACCATCAATTACGTACAGGGGATCATTATTGCCCAGGGTACCGATACCGCGTATCCTGACAGTAGCGCTGGCATTGGGATCTCCGCTGGTAGTAATGAATACACCGGGTACGCGGCCCTGCAGCGATTTAACCGGGTTACCCGACGGGATGTCTTTTATTTCACTGACATTTACTACTGATACGGCGCCGGTAAGGTCGGCCTTCTTTTGTGTCTGGTAGCCCGTTACCACGATCTGATTCAGATCGGTGGCATTGTCTTCCATCTCTACCTGCATATTCCCCGTGGTGGCTTTCTGCGACAGGGGTTTCATACCGATATAGGAGAAGTTGAGTACATCGCCGGGAGCGACCGACAAGGCAAATTGTCCGCTGCCGTTTGTAATGGCGTGTTGATTGCCTGATTGCACCGTAACGCCGGGCAGGGGCGTGTGGCTTTGTTTACTGATAACAGTGCCGGTAATGCTTTTTTGCTGTGCCAGTGTACACAGGCCAAACAGCAGCATGGGTAGCAGGTAAAATAATTTTTTCATAACGGAATTTGTGGATTTGTGTTACAGATGATTAACTGTATTGTGGCGCGTTCATTAACGTGATAATTTCCGATGGATCATAGGCAGGGCAACCACCGGGGCGGGAAGCCACCAGGGCGCCGAGGGCGTTGGCAAAAGCCAGGCTGTAAGCAGGGCTTTGGCGCTGGAGCTGGCATACGAGGAATCCCGCCAGGAAAGCATCTCCGCTGCCGATGGTATCGGCTACGGTAATGGGTTGCCCTTCCTGGTAATGGAACTGCCCGTTGATATATCCCATGCAGCCTTTACTTCCCAACGTAACAACCATCACCGGGATATCGAAGCGGGTCGATAACGCCTGGATACGTTCTTCCTGTGTAGTATAGTGTCCGTACCAGGAGCTGATTAATTCCAGCTCGGCTACATTGAGTTTCAACAGATCGCAGACCTGCATCAGCCATTCCAGGTTGCTACGGGAGTAGTAAGGCGCCCGGAGGTTGATATCCAGTACCTTTTTAGTAGGCGATTCCAAAGCCTTCAGCAGCGTAGCTTTCGATACATCGTGGCGGGCCATGAGGCTACCGAACACGATATATTGTAAGGCGTCGCTCTCTAATAACTCCGCCAGTTCGGGATTCCAGGAAATAAAATCCCAGGCTACCGGGTATAGGATGTCGTATTGCATATCGTTGTGGGCGTCCATCCAGGCGTTTACTTTACCGGTGGCATATTCCAGGTCCGTTTGCACATAAGTAGCCGACAGTCCCATTTTTTCCATGAGCTGCAGGAGCCGCCGGCCATGCTCATCTGTTCCCGTGCGGGATACCATAGCTACCTGCTGCGATAGCTGCTGCAGATGGTACGCTACGTTCATTGGTGCGCCGCCTGGCAGCTCTTTATCCGGTAAAATGTCCCACAATATTTCTCCCAGGCAGGCGATGTTATACTTTATCATAGCAAAAAAATTAATGTACCATCATGGTCGTTTCTATTTCCTCCAGCGTTTGCCCTTTTGTTTCCGGCATCCAGCGCCATACGAACAGCAGCTGCAATACCATCATGAGACAGAAGAAGAGGAAAATATGTCCGCCGCCTATATGGCTGGCGAGATAAGGAAAAGTAAAGGCAATGAGGGCAGCCATGATCCAGTGGGTGAAGCTCCCCAGGGTTTGTCCCTTTGCCCGTACCTGGTTAGGAAAAATTTCCGAGATAAATACCCAGATCACCGCTCCCTGTGAAAAGGCAAAGAAGGCCATATATACCAACAGGTAGGAGATAACAGCCATACCGCCGGTGTGCATATAAAAAGAGATGGCCACCAGTCCCAGTGTAGCGATTAGTCCCCCGGTACCTATGAGCATCAGCTGCCGGCGCCCTATCCGGTCTATAAAGCGTATAGCCGTGAGGGTGAATACAAAGTTGACGATGCCCAGTCCTACGGTAGACAAAAGCGAAGACCCGGTACCCATGCCGGACATTTCAAAAATCCGGGGTGCATAATAAATGATGGCATTGATGCCCGACACCTGGTTAAAGACAGCAAACAATACCGCCAGCATTACCGGGGTGCGGTATTTACCGGAGAAGAGGCGTTCCGCCGGCACACCGGCTACAGATTGCTGTGATTGGCGGATGGTAGTGATATCGTCCTGGTAGCCATCGGGACTGATAATTTTAAGCGTGTTAATAGCGGCGGCTTCGTTCTTCCGATGCAGTAGCAGCCAGCGGGGGCTTTCAGGCACCCAGCGTAGCAGTACCAGGAATAGGGCGGCGGGTATGGCTTGTATTCCTAACATGAGTCGCCATGCGTTTTCGCCTCCATAGCCGCCAATGAAGTAATTAGACAGGTAAGAGATGAGAATGCCAAATACCACATTGAACTGGAAAAGCGCCACCATGCGTCCGCGGTAGGCTGCGGGCGATACCTCCGATATATATACCGGGGCGGTTACAGAAGAAGCGCCTACGCCGAGGCCACCAACGAAGCGGCAAATGAGAAAGAAATACCAGTTGGTAGACATGGCGGTACCCACCGCCGATACGAGGTAAATCAGTGCTACCAGCAGGAGGGTATTACGGCGTCCCAGCTTATCGGAGGGAAGGCTGCCGCCCAGGGCGCCGAAAACAGTGCCGATGAGGGCAATAGAAACGGTAAAGCCATGTTGCACTTCCGTTAGCTGCCAGTACTGTTGAATGTGTTGTTCCGCTCCGGAGATAACGGCTGTATCGAAGCCGAAAAGAAAACCGCCAAGCGCTACTACAAAAGCCCAGAAAAAAACAATGTTGTTCATCCGTTAGTCGTTTAGTTTTTTGGTAGGATGGAACCTCGCAGGCCTGTTTTAGCTTGTCCGGTTTCATAACGTGATGGGTCAAACTTACAACCTGGAGCGGGGCTGCTGTTGTGCTATTGCATCCATTTCTTTCAAAATAGTAACAAGGCTCAAAATGCAATTAATTAATTTAATTTTAATTAATTACACATTAATTAAAATATATTACGAATAGATGTCTTTCAATTTTGTATCATTGTTTTTAGAAAAAGGAACATACTGCATCAACTAAAATCAGCCATGTTGTCTGTCATAGGGAAGAGATATTTCATTTTATTATTGTTTGGGGTGTTGATATATGCCAGTGGGTGTCGTCAGGAGACGATACCGCAGCATCGTATCGGGTTTTCCCAATGTACGGGTAATGACGACTGGCGGAGGAACATGCTCACAGAAATGAAAAGGGAGCTTTTCTACCATCCGGAGATGCAGTTATTATATAAAGATGCAGCAAGCGACAGCCGGCGGCAGGTAGCCCAGATCAGGGAACTGCTGGCGCAGCAGATAGACATACTGGTGGTATCGCCCAATGAAGCAGCGCCGCTGGCGCCGGTTATTGCCGAAGTGTATAGCAAAGGTATCCCGGTAATCATATTAGATCGTAAGGCGGCTACCGACTCTTTCACCGCTTATATTGGCGGCGATAATTATAACATCGGGAAATTGGCGGCCGCCTATATTGCATCTACGCTCAAAGGCAAAGGACGTATTGTTGAGGTAACAGGGCTCAGGGGATCCTCTCCTACCGTAGAACGGCACCAGGGCTTCCGCGATGCCCTGGCACATTATCCCGGCCTGCAGGTGATTGCCACCCTGGAAGGCGGCTGGGTAGCCGACAAAACACAGGCTGCCGCAGCCGGCAATGATTCCGCTGTAGAAAAAGCAGATATCATCTTTGCCCAGAACGATGTGATGGCGTATAGTATGTACCGTTATTGTCATGATAAGGGCATTACCCATACCCGGTTTATCGGGGTAGATGCCTCGCCTTACCCTGACGCAGGCATCGACCTGGTATCGAGGGGGGTGTTGAGCGCCTCCCTCCTGTATCCGAGCGGTGGCAAGGAAGCCATCAGCATGGCCGCCGATATCCTGGCCGGTAAAAAGGTGCCCCGCAATACCCTGCTGCAAACCGTGTTGATAGACAGCAGCAACGTAAAGCTGATGCGGCTGCAGATAGATAAGATACAAGCCCAGCACCAGGAAATTGAAAAACAGCAGTCGCTGTTACAGGAACAACGCTCGCTGTACCAGGACCAGCAACACTTACTCCGCATCGTGGTAACAACGCTGTGCATTGCCTTCCTGCTGGGGATTGTGCTGTTTTTTATTTTACGGACCAACCGGCGTATTAACCGGCAGCTGAAACAACAGCGGGATGAAATACTACAGCAACGGGATCAGCTGGTGGAAATGACTGCCAAAGCGCAGGAAGCCACAGAGGCCAAGTTCAGCTTTTTCACCAACCTTTCGCACGAATTCCGTACGCCACTTACCCTCATACAGGCGCCACTGGAAAGCCTGATGGACAGCCGGCAGTTATCGGCCGCACAGAAGCAACAGCTGGAGCTGATGCGCCGGAATGTAACCCACCTGATGCGCATGGTGAACCAGCTATTGGAATTCCGCCGGATAGAGAGTGGTAAGCTACCACTGATAGTATCGGAAAATGACCTGCCCTCGTTTATGACAGATATTATGGAAGCCTATAAGGGCATTGCCATGAAGAAGCATATCGACTTCCGGCTCATTAGCCGGCAGCCGGGCATTAAAGCCTGGTTCGACCAGCACCTGTTTGACCGGGTGTTATATAACCTGCTTTCCAATGCCTTTAAGTTCACCACCGACTATGGGAAAATACATATATACCTGGAAAAGCCGGAGCATCATAGCGACGTATTGATACGCATAGAAGATGATGGAACAGGCATGGACGAGCATACGCTGGCACATGCCTTTGAACTGTTTTATCAAAGCCGCAACAACGAACATAAAGGCACAGGCATAGGCCTGGCGCTGACCCGTGAAATCATTGCCCTGCACCACGGCTCCATCGAAGTAAAGAGCAGCAAAGGAACCGGTACCACCTTCAGTATTACGCTGCCCGGCACTGCTGCGCCATTTGCACCGGAAGAAATTCAGGCGGAAGCGCCCAGCACCAATGTGATCCACGATGCGCTGCATAGTTATATTGAAGATACGGAGCATCCATTGCCACTGACGACGGGCGAGAACGGGGGAAGAGAAAATGAATGGTCGTTGCTGATCATAGAAGACCATCCCGACCTGAATAATTTCCTGGCCGATTACCTGCGGGAACAATACGAAGTTTTTCATGCTGCCAGCGGTGAAGAAGGACTGCAAGCCGCATTCCGGCATATTCCCGACCTGATTCTGTGCGATATTATGATGCCGGGCATGGATGGCATACAGGTATTGCAAACCCTCAAAAAAGATATCCGGACCTCTCATATACCGGTTATTTTATTGAGCGCCAACAATAGCGAAGAACAACGGATCAAAGGGATGCAACATAACGCCGACGCCTATATCAGTAAACCCTTTAACCTGCAATATCTCTCCCAAAGTATCAGCAGTATACTCAACAACCGGGCATTGCTGAAAGACCATTATATTGCCGCGCCAGACACGCGTGTACACAGCCCGCAGTCCAATAAAACTGACCGGAAATTTGTCAATGATTTTACAGCAATTGTAGAAGACAACCTGGGCAACGACCAGTTTACCGTAGAAGACATTGCCCAACAGCTGAACATTTCCAAGATGCAGCTATACCGAAAGGTAAAGCAATTGCTGAATGCTAACGTAAACGACTATATCCTGGAAGCCAGGATACGGAAAGGCCGTTACCTGCTGGTGAACTCTAAGTTTTCTATTGCTGAAATTGCCTATGCCTGCGGTTTTTCTTCTCCCGCCTATTTCTCTACCGTGTTTAAATCCAGGGCAGGACAAACTCCCAAAGCATTCAGGGACCAGGGAAGTAAAAAGGCCGGAGAGTAACTGAGCATATTCCAGCCGATGGGGCTTCTCTTTTGAAAATATTTTTCCGTTTCCACTACGTAGTCCTTCTTTCACAAACGTATACTTAAATGGGCATTCTCTTTAGCTGATGTCTTCTCACTAAGCAAGCAGCTACTTCAGGTTTTGAAGCAGCTGCTTGTTTTTATTGATACAGTAAGTAGTTGTGATTATACTTTATACAGTTGGGGGGAATCGAAATGTTCCATTACCAGGGCGGCAGCGCCGAGTCGTTCTGCTGCATATCCGAGTGGCGATACCATTAGTTCTATACTTTCCGCTATTTTAGGTATGCAATTTTCATTCAGTGCATGCTGAACGGGGGCCAGCCATAGTTTTCCGGCCAGGGTTCCTCTTCCGCTCAATATGATCCGGTTCGGATTCAATACGTGTATCAGTATAGCGATCCCTCTTCCGATATGGTAGCCTGCCTGCGACAATAATTCCACGGCATATTTATCTCCTTTGTTGGCGGCGGCCATTATTTTCCGGAAGGCTTCATCGCGGTTGTCCATCGACAATCCTTTCATCACTGTAGGTCTGCCTTCCTGTATGCCTGCCACTGCTTTTTCTGCGATTACAGAAAGGGAGGTTTCTGTTTCCAGGCATCCCATTTTACCGCAACTACAAATTTTGTTATTGGTGAATAGGGGGATGTGGCTGAATTCACCGGCAAATCCGTTTTCACCGCGGAAAAGGCGGCCATCGAGCACCATGCCGAGGCCGATTCCCCAGCCGATGTTGATGACCAGCGCGTTTTGTTTGCCGCGCGCAGCACCAAGTTTCCATTCGGCCAATGCCACCAGGCTGGAGTCGTTGTCGATAATCACCGGTAAGCCGGTCTGTGCCTGGAGGTATTTGTTGATGCTGGAAAAATCGGTATTAAAAAATGAATAGTTAATGCCTTTCTTCACATCTACAAATCCAGGCATTCCTATACCAATACCTGCAAATTGTTCTTTAGGGATTGCTGAGCGGTCGATGAATGCTTTCAGCTCCTCGCCCAGGATATTGATAGCCTTCGGATGTGCTGACAGATCGAGTTGTACCAGGTGTTCTTCTCCGATCATGTTATTGTGCATATCCATGATGCTGATGCTGGTAACAAACTGGTCCATCGCTACCGCGAGGATATACATGAAATCCGGTTTTATGGAATACATCTGCGGGCGGCGGCCGCCTGTAGACATGGCATAGCCGGATTCGAGCACTAGCCCGCTTTCCACCAGTTCATACAATGCCCTGGTAGTATGCGGCAGGCTTTTACCGGTGAGTACGCTCAAATCGGCACAAGAGAGCTCTCTCTTGAAATACAGCTGCTTTAATAACGTCTTTTTGTAAACTTCCTGGCGATCAGGCACCATCTGGATTTTAGTGTTTGCTTTGGCTTAAATCTACATCAAATAATAACAAGTGAAACAGCAATATCAAATGACTGTACATACAAGATAACTAAACTTCCTTAAATTCTACGATACTTCTATGAAAATTTTAATTAGTCTGATATAATTATCATATAAATGGGTAGATATTTAAAACAACTGTTAATTTTGCATTATAAAAGAGAAGAAGCTAAAGGTATGGTAATTGTGGTCTGCCAGGTATGCCTTCTACCGTTGTAGCCCATATGGATTATCATGCAGCAGCGCATATCCTGCGGATAGTATTTGTATCCGGGATGATATATGATTATAAAGAAGTACCGGAAGCCGTGTACCAGGCCATGAAATCCGCCACCTCCAAAGGTACCTTTCTCAATAAATATATAAAAGGGCATTATGCGTTTACCAAAGTCAAATAACGGAGGAGATGTTCATGATCAATCAGCTTTTGCTTCTCCAAATTCATTCAGGAAATCCGATATCGATAATGCAGTGTGTAAGTTGAGTTTCTTTCTTAAGCGGTACCGCTTAATTTCCACGCCACGTACTGAAATAGCCATCAGCTGGGCAATTTCCTTACTGGATAGCTTCAGTTGCAGGTAAGCGCATACTTTAAGGTCGGTAGGAGTCAGCGCCGGGAATGCGGCTTTTAGCTTCTTCAGGAAGTTGTTGTTGATAGCGTCGAAATGAGCGGCAAACTGTTCCCAGTTATCATTATTCTTCTCCACATCATTTAATAATCCCAGTGCATTTTTTATCTCGGGGTTATTGCCATTTTTCTTATAAACCGCTGCCAGGATATCTTTTACTTTTACCAGTGCATCGCCTCTTTCTACCAGGTGCATGGAAGCATCTGCCAGGGCATTGTTTTTAAAGTGTATTTCGCTGGCCAATTTCTCGTTTTGTAGTTTAATGATTTCTTTTTCATTCTTTTCCAGCTCCAGCTGGTGAATATATTTCAGGCGTTGCTGTTCTTCGTCGAACCGTTGTTGTTGCCTGCGCAGGCTTCTTTCCTGCCAGCGGTTCAGCAGGTAAAGTACTCCCAGGAACAACGCTATGTATAACAGGTAGGCCCAGGTTGTTTTGTACCAGGCGGGCCTTACTACAAAGCTATAGCTCACCATTGCCGATTCATGGCCGAGATTATCATGTGCTTTTACTTTGAAAATATATTTCCCATCCGGCAAATTGGTATAGTCCTTTTCTGATTTCGCCGACCAGGCCGACCACTGGTGATCATATCCTTCCAGCTGGTAACTGTATTCAATGTTGTTTTGCAGTCCGTAGGCGGGGGAACTATATTCAAAGTGAAAGGAGTTATAATTTTTTGGCAGGGAAAAAATTTCCTGCTCATCCTGGTAATAGCCCGTTGCATTGCGTTGGTGGAAGTAGCCGCCAAAAAGAATACTGTCAGATTTTCCGATGGCCTTCACCTGGCCCAGTAATACTTTTATTACTTGCTTATTGGTGGTATATTTTTCATAGTTCAGGTGGATCATTCCTTTTTCAGAACTGATGAAAATATTCTCTTTATTAAAGGGATAAATACTTTCGAAGCCCAGCAAAATTTTGCCTGTCAGTTCTGGTATCCAGGTAATGGTAAAGGGCTTACTCCCAGAGGGCTGGTGAAAGTTGACCACCCCGATGGTTTTACCGCTGCAAAACCAGATATTGCCTTCCGCATCTTCATTCAGGTAGCGTATTTCCATATCGCCAAATATGGGCGAGAGGAAAGCAGAGGGGATAAACCGGCCGGTAGCGGCATCAAACTCATATACCCCCTTGCTGGTAGCAAATACTACCCGGTTTTTGATTTTGAATACATAATTGCCGAGGGCAGAAGGCAGGCCGGCGCTATCCGTGAGGAGCCGGGAGCTGATGGCCTTACCATCTGGCGACAGCTGCAATTTATACACGCCGCGGTAGGGGTGTGAGGCCCAGATAGTGTTGTTATTATCGATTTCCAGGAAACGCAGCGATTCTGAATTACCTTCCAGTTGTCCCGCGTCGGTGAACTTGTTTTGGTTAGCTGTCAACATCCGGAGGCCGGTATAAGTGCCTACCAGGACATTATGGGCAGGAAACACCGATGAAACAGGTTTAAACAACCAGGCTCCGGTGCTATCGGACAAGGTAACGCTGCTATGGTCCTGAAGCAGGGCAGCGCCGCCATGTTGTCCCATCAGGATATGGTTATTCACTTCATCGAGGCGCCATACTTCTGATTTGCTGTTTTTAACATGGATAAAATCTCCTTTGGAAAAACTGAGATCGCCGGAAGTAGTTGCCAGCGGCACATACCAGGCTCCATCGGTAGTACCGATATACAGTTCATTATTAAATATACGGGTACTGTGTCCGGATACCTCATTGCTTTTATTGGGGGCAATGAATTTAATTGCTGCATTATAGGCGATAAAGCTGATGCCGTTATTAAGTCCTACCCACAGGTTTTGATTTTTATCGAGAAAAACGCTGATGACATCATTATTCTGTAATCCTTCTGCACGGGAAATCTTTTGTATGATCTGTCCATTGAGGTCAAAAATTATACAGCCGTCGGCCAGGGTGCCAGCTACCAACCCCATAGCATTAATCCGGGCGGTAGTATTAATATTGCTACCAGCAATAAATGGTTGATGCTTCACGATAACATCGCGATATAAAAAAAATAGGCCATTCCTCTGGGTGCTGATCAACAGGCTGTCGTTCCCTATATCCACCATCCCTGATATCAGCAGGTTATTCATTTTAGGGCTGGTATTTACAGGTAACCATTCCTGTTGCTTAAACAGCATGAGTCCATTATGCTTATCCTGCGCGTATAACTTATCGCCCACCCGTTTGAGGTACATCCATTCATTGGGATATACCCGGATGGTATTGTTACGGTATTCAAAGATGCGGTCCGATGCCTGGAAAAAGACGGACTCTTTATAGATTTCAATCTTCCAGATATCGGCAAACTTACTATGGGCTGCCGGCACCAGGTTTCTAAGGGAAGTATAAACAAGATTGCCATTGGCGCCGGGGGCAAAATAGCCGATTTCCCCCTGTCCCCCGGCATAAATGCGGTCGGTACTATCTATGGCCAGGGCACGTACAATCGTTTTGTTGGGCAGTGGATAGGCTTTCCAGTGGCTGCCATCATAGGTGAGCATCCCCTCGTTGTTGGCGAAGTACATCATACCCCTGTTATCCTGTTTGATATCCCAGGTTTGGGTACCTGCGTGGTAATCGCTTTTGCTGTAGTTGATCATCTGGGGCAATCCAATCGTGTTTTGCCCGGCTACTGGCAAACAAGCGACGACCCATAAAAAAAACAACCACAAAGGCTTCATAAAACAGGCATTAGGTGTGGTGATGTAGTAATGATGTAGTTTAAATTTATTAATAATCAATCATGTATGCAAATATGATGAAGTATAGATGTAGTCAGAAAGTTGGCTGTACCTTGCTGACTGCGTAATTTTAGCATCATCCGGCTTTCACCATTGCTTTCATAGAAACAGATGATGTGGGTTCATATACCGTGAGCCTCCGGCATTTGCCTGACCAGGAGATCCTGCCTGTACCGATGCGGGTACTGGCAGTATTTTGACCAGGTAAAGGCCGGAGGTTTTTTATTTTATCTGTTGTGAATATCTCTCAAGTTTCTCTCTTTCAGCTTTAGACAGGCTGTTGATCCCCTTTTGATGAATTTTCTCTAAAATAGCATCGAGTTCCTTCTGCCGGTTGGCTCTTTCAAAAACATACCTGTCGTCGATATCTCCCACTGCGTGATGTTGTTTGTAGAAGAAATTATCCACCAGGAGTATATGTGGTTTGGAGATGATGACATACATAAAAAAAATGCAGGGCACCATAATGGTGATACAGGTGGCCAGGTTGGCCAGCATAGCCTGTGGCGCTATGATTGCCGCCAGGCCCATGCCTATCAAAGCTCCGCCGAGATGGGCATCATGGCCTATATTATCGCGGTGGGAGGTAATGCCGTAGATCGCGTAACCCGTGTACAAAATACCATAGAGCCAGCCAGGTATAGCGAGGAGGCCAAAGAAGCTCACTTCCATACCCGGGAACAACGCAATGCAAGCGAAGATGACCCCGCAGATAGCCCCGGAGGCCCCAACGGAACTATAATCGCCCGTATGCCGGTGTATCAGCAGCGACAGTAAGTCGCCCCCGATCAGGCTTCCGAAATAGATCAGCAAAAAAGCGCCTGCTCCCAGGTCGGCCTCCAGCAACCAGCTAAAGGCCAGTAATGACAACATATTAAAGATCAGGTGTTGCCAGTTGACGTGAAGGAAGCCGGAAGTCACCAGCCTGTGATATTCCTTAAACAATAATATCCTTTCTACCCTGAAAGCGTATTTATCGAAGAAAGCGCGGTCGTTAAATCCTTTTATGGAGAAAATGAAGTTGGCGATGGTAATGGCCAGGCTTATCATTCCGGTGTTATTCATGGATCAGGGAATTTTTTATGGGTCTGATGTCGGGTATATAAGTGACATGTAAAATACTTAAAATACATCAGAATTTGCGCTAGATAACAAGGAGGTTATGTCGAAAAAACCACCTAGCTTTAAGGTACACTTCTTTACTTCATGTATCCCAAGCGATATTGCCTGTACCTCTTACTGTTGCTGCTTTTTTCCTGCAAGCCCGGGAAGAAGCACCAGAATAGTCATTCCTTTTATTACTGGAAGCCCCGGTTTGAAATGGCTTCCGAAGAGATAGAACAAATAAAGCGCTGGCAAACGGGCCGCATCTATCTTCATTATTTTGATGTTGACTGGAGCGAGTCGCTTCATATGGCAGTACCACGGGCGGCGCTGAATGGCGGCTATCCCGGAAACGACTTTTATGGCATTGACATTACTCCCGTGGTGTTTATCACCAATCGTACTTTTGAGATGCAGCCGGAAGCGGATGGCCCTTTGTTGGCTGGAAAAATGGCGCGGAAGATCAAGGCGATGAATACCCAAAATGGACCCTTCTCTCCCAAAGAAATACAGATCGACTGTGACTGGACAACGAGTACCCGGAAAAAATATTTTGAGTTCCTGGAAGCGTTCAAAAAGCAGTTTCCCGGGACCCGCCTGTCTGCCACGATTCGTTTATATCCCTACCGTTACCCGGAAAAAATGGGGATACCGCCGGTAGATAAGGGAATGCTGATGTGCTATAATCTCGGTAAAGTCAGTGCCGACGGCACCCGTAACTCCATCTTCGACCTAAAAGAATTACGTGCTTATCTCAATGGGAAAAAATATCCGCTACCGTTAGACCTGGCCTTCCCTGTATTCGGCTGGTATGCCTGGTTCCGTGATGACCAGTTTAAAAGCATTGTACACCAGGAGGAACAGTTTGTGACCGATACTACTTTGCTGACTACATCGGCGCCACATCGCTACCGCTTTCAGCGGGATACGGTGATTGACAACACCTATTTCCGCGAAGGCGATCAACTACGTATGGAATACCCCGACTCCGCTGAGCTGAAGGCCGCCATTGCGCTGATGACCCGGCGCATCCCAGATTATCAATTCATTGCTTTCTATCATTGGCATCTCCCTACAATCAATAAATATGAAAAAGTTATCCAAGAAACTTTTGATCGCTACCAGTAGCCTGTTGCTGATCTGCCTTTCTGCGACCCGCACTAATAGCTGTGGTCCGGAGTATATGCTTGATGAATGCAGGGTGATGCTGTTCCGCAGTTACCTGGCCAACATGGATAACCTGCAGCCTTATTACTACACCCCGGCCCTTACTTCGGCCGCTGACACCGATCCTTTGAGAGTGGACAATCATCGTAACTGTGAGGAATGGCGGCAGTTTACCGGCAAACAGGTGAGCGAGAAAGATGTTTATGAAGTACAGTATGCCATGACCACAGACGATTTCCTGTATGCGATTAAACACCCCTCATCGGTAGAAAGTCCTTTTATAAAATGGCTGCTACTACCCCAAAATAAAAGAGCGCTGGACTATTTTTCGTTTGCCAAAACAATAGAATTTACACAATCGGATGCCACCGATCCCTGGCAGGAACATAGCGAATCCTATAACACGGCCTTTTATGATTCACTGGCCAGTGCTGCTATCCAACAATGCGAACAGCTGCCCCCCTCTTTCCTGCAGGAGCGTTATGCTTTCCAGGCCATTAAGCTGGGCTTTTATGCTTCCTTTGCTGCCACCCGGTCAGAAACACCGGTCAGCATGCCGAAAGTGGTGTTATGGTATGAAAAATACCTGCTCCATAAAAACACCATTGTGGCCGACTGGGGATTGACCTACTATGCGCAGGCGCTGCACTCAACCCGTGACGCACAGCTGGCCATACTGCAAGCCTTTGACCGCAGCGAGGAAAAAAAGCCATTCGCCCTCCGGTACCTGACAAGAAAGGAGCTGTTGCAGTTAAAGCCAACGGTATCGGAAACGGCTACACGCAACCTGGTGAATGTGATACTGAGCATTAAAAACCCGGGCAGGGCGTTACCGGAAATCCAGGAAATCAGTAAAACAGATCCCCATAATAAATACCTGCCACTGCTGATTTGCCGGGAAGTGAACAAGCTGGAAGACTGGCTCCTGACGCCGCGGCTGCTGCAATTTCCGGCAGCACCATCGGATTATCGTGCCACACAATATGCCACGATAAACCGGGAAAAAGACCGTCAATATATGCGGGCAGTCCGGGAGCATTTCATATCCATGCAATCTACCCCCGGTCCTTATAAAGACTTGCTTACCCTGGCTATTGTGCATTTGTACCAGTTAGACCGTCAATACCATGAAGCAGCGACCTTGCTGCGCACCATGCATACCACGCAGCCCCGCTATATCCGGCAACAGGCCATTGCCCACGTCATCAACCAGGTATATGCTTCAGACATTACAAAGGCAGCAGTACAGGATACGCTTTTTCAGCAGCTCAGCAGGGTTACCCGGTACGGGGAAGAGACGTATGATTTCCAAACGGTAGGATACGAAAGTACGCCCGCCTCCAGCATCTCCCAGTTGTACCAGGCGTTAGGCTGGCAAATGAAAGCAAAAGGAGAAATAGTGAAAGCCGGGTTATTGTTCCTGAAAGCGCATATGTTGATCAATGATTACTACGGGTACTGGAGTAGTTATTATGATGAAAATGATGCAGATCCCGATCCTTACCGGCAAATTGCTTTTTTTGATAAATATGCGGGCCCTGAAACGATGGATTCCTTGCTGGCGTTTAAACACAATGCCCACAAAACCCGCTTCGAGCAATTGATTACACCGAAAGCATGGGCCGATGACAACTATTACCTGGACCTGAAAGGCACCATACAATTGCGGCAGAAAAAATACCGCGATGCGCTGGCCACCTTCAACAGGGTAGATGAGTGCTTCTGGGAAGACAACTTTGCTTACCCGGATTATATCAGCAATCGCTATATCGGTAAAGCACGCCCCCTGCTGCATATTGACAATACTCCCTACCCTGATTATCCTTATTGCAGCAAAAAGCTGGTGCTCCGGGATATGATAGCATTGATGGATACCCTGGCATTGGCGCAGCATAATGAAGATAAAGCACGGCTATCCTTATTACTGGGCAACGCATTTTATAATATTTCCCGGCCCGGGCAGGCCTGGATGATGTTTAGCTACGGTAAATGGTATTCGGAGCGTCCTTTCATGAGTCAATATGATGATTACTATCGTTGGGATGGGTTCAGGTTTTCGCCCAATGATATGACTTATTATCACAGCTACTATGAATGCGCGGATGCTATTCGCCTCTACCATCAGGCCCTGGCGCTGGCAGGCAGCAATAAAGAGATGGCTGCCCAGGCTACCATCATGCTGGCCACCTGCGACGAGGCCGTGCAGTTGTTTAAAACGGATAACGATCACTATTATTCTCCCTACCGGAAGCTGTTGAAAGCCCGCTATGAGCGCACCGAATCCTTTGCGGCAGCGGTAAGCCACTGTCCCGACATCGCTGAATGGAACAAGAAATTTTAATTTTTTTGTAAATTTATTTGGTTGATTAAAAATAATGTTGCTACATTTGCAATCCCAATCGGGGATATAGATCGGCTGAAAGGCTTATCTGTAGCAAGGATCGGTAGTTCAGTTGGTTAGAATGCCGCCCTGTCACGGCGGAGGTCGCGGGTTCGAGTCCCGTCCGGTCCGCAAATAAAAGTCACATCTCAAAAGGGTGTGGCTTTTTTGCTTGTAGCAGTAGTAGCGGTCTTTAGCCTTTTGGGTAATTTCAACCGCCGAACATTTTAATGTCAGGATAATGTTCTTCCTGATTTCTTTTGAAGGACGCCCACCTTTATTCCTCTGCTTCATTTCACTCTGCGTCATATTTCAGTTCATTTTACTTTTTGAATCCGCTGGTCAGCGGTTGAAAAAACCAGCCCACCAATGCGATAGCATGCAGTGGGTCGGGAGTTTTGGTATTACCAAAACATAGCTGGTTCTCCATAACCATCTTTTTCCATGTCAGCGTTAGTTAGCCGTGTGCGTCGGATAAAATATTTTGCTTAATGTTTCCTCCAACGCTTTTCCTGATAATGTTTTTCCAACTATAATTCCATCAGGATCGACCAAAAAATTCTGAGGAATTGCCTGGACACCATATGATTTCGCAGCCGTACTATCCCAAAATTTCAGATCAGAAAGCTGAAGCCACAGAAGTCCGTCATTTTTAACTGCCGCCAACCACAACGCCTTGCTGTCAGATTTATCGAGAGAAATACCGACAATTGTGAAGTTCTGATCCTTGAATTTATTATAGACTTTAACCAGGTTTGGGTTCTCTGCCCTGCACGGCCCGCACCAGGAAGCCCAAAAGTCGACCAATACATACTTACCACGAAATGACGAGAGTTTAACCAGCTTCCCTTCTGCATCGGGTACTTCAAAGTCCGGCGCTGGTTGCCCTATTGCAGTTACTCTCATTTTATCCAGGTTAGCGGCAACCTTTTTACCTTCCTTACTATTTTTAATTTTGAATGATAAACCGTCGAACAAGGGCTTCACTACGTCATAGCGTTGCTCATAAGCGATTTTAGGAAACAATTCTAGGCTAAGCATTGATGCAGGATGGGACCTGACGAACTTAATATAGGCATCTTTGGTCATGTCACTAAACCGCTTTCGAAAGCCTTCCACTTTTGTCTCGTAATCCTGCGTGACCTGTGGCGACAACTTCCCTTCCATGAATTGCCTGTCTTCATCGGTCATTTGTGAAACGCCGGAATCAACCAGGCTATTAAGATCATTATAATCATTATTCATGGGCGTTCCGGTTACCTGCGCTCCTGCTACCGCAGCTCCATTCGTTTTAATATGAATACTACCCGGCTCAAGATAAACGGATATCTGTTCAAGGCTGTTAGCTCTCCCAACACCTTTCGTATCAAAGGTTAATGTAGCGGATACCGGCGGAGTGGACACCGCACCGGCAAATTTGAAAACGCCATCCTTTAACCCGACGGAATCAATGATGGACTTACCTTTCATCGTATACTCCAGGTATGCCATTTCAGGAGCGTTGCCTGTACCATATTTGCCATTGATAGTAAATTTATTATTACTCTGGGCGAAAGCTGTCAACGGCATTATTGACAAACCGGCTATAATTAACTTTTTCAATTTAAATAGGATTAATTTGTATTCAGAAATCGAATTCCGGTATGAACGGCCACCGGCGACTACTGCGTTGCCCTAAGGAAAAACGCCTTTCATTTAGTTAAACAATTCCATCAGCTTTTCTTCCAACTCTTTTCCATGCAGATCCCTGGCAACAATTACACCTTTATTATCGATCAGAAAATTCCTGGGAATAGCTTTAATCTGATATCTTTTTGTAACAGGAGAATCAAATCCTTTTAGGTCTGCCAGGTTTGTCCAGGTATAACCATCCTTCTCTATGGCCTTTTTCCAGGCAGCAGCATCCGTATCAAGGGAAACGCCAATTACACCCAGCCCCTTGGTCCTATACCTGGCATAAAGCGGAACAAGCGCTTTTGCCTGCATTCTGCATGGCGAACACCAACTGGCCCAGAAATCAATAACTGTATACCTGTTCCCGGAGATGATTGTTTTGGTGGAGATTTTTTTTCCTTCTACATCCGGCAGCGAAAAATCCTCATACTGTACTGCTTCCTGCATACCCGGCACCTGTACATTTTTTTCATTTTCAGCAATAACAGTAGTACCGTTAGCATCATTTACAATCAGCACATATTCCTTTGATGAAGGAGGAAGACACATTTGATTATTACATGCCATGTACCTGATCCGGAAATGCAATACTGTCTTCTCATCTGCCCTGAGTTTGATAGTTTGTGAAAACGTAACCCCCTTCGCATAATAAGCCACCGTTTCCCCGGCAGAAGATGCTGCTCCTTTTTCCTCCATCTCTCCCATCAACTGGACATTCGGATTTTCTCCCCATGTAATAGTAGTAGGCATTCCCATTCCACCATCATAAGATGGTGGATAAATATGAAACGGTTCGTTGATAGATGCCACGAAGGCAATCTTAAAAGTAAGTGGTGCTATTGAGTCACTGCGGAACTTCCACGAAACCGGGTGGTTGTCCTGCGCAATGCCGGATAAAACTGCCAGACTGGTCAATATCAAAAAAAACAATCTTCTCATAAATACATTTTGCAGGGCAAAAGCCACATTCGTTTAAATTCAGTTATTATCATCTAACAGGCGCAAATTGCATTACCCTTTATACCTGGATTTTGTGATCTCTACCATAGACTTCAGTTTATAATACTCCCTGTCTGTGGAACCGGCGTAACCAGAACTAAAGAATCTTATATTACCTAATGGGTCAAATATGATTTTAGTAGGTGTTCCCTGGACATCAAAGAACTTGTTTTCTTCATCCTGTAAAACATCGAGGGTAATCCCTTTTTTCTTCACGAAGGTTTTCACGGTAGCCCTGTCTTCAAACAGGCTTACCACAAACATTTGAAATACATCTTTTTTATAGTCTGCCACCACGCGCTCAAATCCGCTGAAGGCAGCAACGCATGGGGTACATCCTGTAGACCAGAAATCAAGGGCCAGCACCTTGTTCTTATAGTCCCTCAGATGAACGATTTTTCCGTCCAGGTCCGGCAGCGATACCTCTTTTACAGGTTTCGTGGCGTGAAAAAGCGTAAACATTTTACCATCTCCTCCCTGGCTGGGTATTGCACCGTCGAGCGTTGTTTTAGGTGATGCTATGTACAATTTTTCCACTTCCTTATAACAGTGATGGTATGCTTCCTCCTTCAGGGATTTAAGATAGTCCTCAAATCCATTTTCGGTACCCTTTACCTTTTTATATACCAACCTGAATGTATTAACCATAAGCGGGTTTGACTCAGCATCCCTGAATGCTTTACTTAAGGTATCGAATGCCACCTGATACTTACCGGCAGCAAACATCACTACTCCATACCGGTTCAGGTAATTGGATTTTGCATCTTTGAAATAGCGCATTTCGCGCATACCGTCTTTTACTTCCGAAGATTTCGCCAATAACTGTAAGGCAGTATCTGTATTTCCCAGTTGAGCATTAGTGGCAGCATTTATCTCCAAAACGGTCTGCGTTCTGCCAATTCCATCTTTCAGTGCTCCTGTGTTCAGATCTTCCAATATCCCGGCCGACACCTTTTCCACTTCGCCCGGATTGGTATTTGCATCAAAGAGGTTGTCCAGTGCATAAGTCAGATACAGGAATTGAAGTACGTTGAATTTCGGTCTGGTGTTTTTATAATACCAATAACGTTCAAAGTTTCCTTTGGTAAGCCATCCCATAGCCAGCTGCGCGCGGTATTCCTCATACATGGAGGGTTTGGCAGGGTTTATTGGATTTGCTTTCAACATTTCATTGTATTGCTTCTCCTGGTCTTCCACGTTTACTATTGAAGTAAAATCCTGAAAGTTATACTTCGCAGAGGGCGATTGCTGCGCGAAGACGGACCCCGAAATCAGCAACAGCAGGATTAACTTTTTCATTTTCATCAGATTCAGATTAAACGGTATTAAAAATTTTGAATTATTACGATTGAAATTTCCTGCCAGGTAAATGTGGCACAACTGCATACTGCCATTAACTTACCAGGTCTATTCATTTTCCACTAATCCCTTGTTCGCGGCCAGCATCTTTTCCCCGAACTTCAGGGCAAATCTCGCGGGACTGAGCGTATAGGTTGCCACTACGTTGCCGGCATCATCATAAAGTTTATGTGTGTACTTAACCGTATTGCTGTAAACCGGGTCAACTGAAAGCCGGCGCATATCCCACCAGCGCATGCCGGAGGTGGCGAATTCACGAATACGTTCATCAAGGATATAGCGAACCAACGCGTCTTTGCTTGCCGCTATATTTGCAGGTACAGTTGCGATATTCGCAGGCATTCTTTTGGACCGCAGCGCTTCGAGATCGCTCTTTGCCCCTGCAAGGTCACCTGCCCTTGCTTTAAGCTCTGAGCGCATCAGGTAGAGATCAGGCAATGAGGGGCCGATTTCCAGTCCGGAAAAAAGTGATGCAGAGTAGCGCCTCATTCCTCCCGGAAAGGTTTTGTCGGGATTGAACATTTCAATTCCTGAGAACAGTTCCAGGCGTTTATCTGCCGGATCATATAAGGCAGCCGTTTCCGGGGAAAACACATAGGTATTGGCTTGTTGCAGCTGAAAATTAATCATACTGAGATTGTATATCACCTGTGTATTATTGGCAGCCAATGGATAATTTGAAAGTCCGAAACCGAAGTCAGGAAACCATGAATTATCGTTATTGGGATCAAGCACTATGTTATAATCGTATAACGCGAGAGGTATTGCAGCTTTGCCAAGCTCCGCGAATGCAGCATCCACATGTGTGCTGGCCTCATTAAACTTGGCCATATACAGATAAACACGGCCCAATATAAATTCTGCCGCCAGCCTGGAAAATTTCCGCCTGTGTGTTAATGGGCCAAGGTCTGGCAAGGCATCTGTTAAATCCTTTATGATAAAATCATAACATTCCTGTACAGAGGCCCGTACAAATGTTGTTTGCGTTACATCTGCCTTTGTAAGCAGCGGCACCCCCAAATCCGTAGCAGCAGTAGCCGCATTATAGGGCAACGAAAAATCATTTAGAAAATAAAGATGGCAAAGCGCCCGTCCAACTTTAGCCTCCGCGAGGATGGCACGTTTTTGCTGATCGGTTCCTCCCTCTGATTGCATTACTTCGTTTATGACCTTATTAAAGGTATAAATGTTGGTTAGTGGCCATGTTTCATTGGGAAGCTGATCTTCATCATATATCCTTGCTTCAAACCTGAACAGCCTTTGTGTTCTGATCTGGGCCGCATCCATGTAGGTTGCCTGGGCTGCCATTTCATCACCCATATACAAAGATGGGGGATAGGAAACCTGCAGGCTCACTGCATTCATTAATTGCTCGTAGTCCAGCGTTATTTTTGCCACACGGGAGCCTTTAGGTTCAATTTCCAAAAAGCCTTTGGAGCATGAAGTCTGCAGCATCAACGATATAAACAGGATGGGTAATAATGCCCTATGAATGAATTTCATCATCTTAAGCAGGTTTAATTAAAGAGTAATGTGTGCGCCAACTGTGAATGTACCTTGTCCTATACGGATATTTCTGACACCTGCAGGCGATTGAAACTCCGGATCGATGCCGAGGTGGTTCTGCTTCCAGAGCATGAGATTCGATACCTGTGCCCTGAAAGTCAATCCTTCCGCATGCAGTCTCCGAACCAACGTCTTACCCACATCATAGGAAAGTGTGATCTCCCTGATCTTTGCATAAGACGCATCGAATGAATTCAGGTTGGAGTAGGTGTAGTAATAGATATTTCTGCCGTTATCGATGGTAGTGTTATAGGCATACCTGGGGATATTGGTTTTGTTTTCATCTCCCGGCGCCTTCCAGCGATTAGCAAATTCAGGTTGAACGGTGTTCTGATAAAGGGGATCTTGCCAGAAATTATTAAAATCACGGAACAATACATGTCCTAAGTTAAAGCTGATATTAATTCCCAATTGAAACCGCTTGTAATAAAATGTATTGAATAATCCGCCTGTCGCGATAGGTTGAGAAGTTCCCGCCAAATGAACGTCTTCTGGCTTGGAGCCATTTTTATCCGACAGTATTTTTCCGTCGGCCTGGATGATCTGTGGATCTCCCACGGCGTTAAGTCCGCCGTTGATGAATTCAAATACAGCGTATGCAGGTTTGCCTTCCACGAAGGAAGTTCCAATCATTCCAGTACCGGTGGTGATGGCAGTTGCTGTTGCCATTCTTGTTATCTTATTTTTGTTATACGACAGGTTTAGGACAGTATTCCAGTTAAAATCCCGGGAAATGACATTAAGTGAGGTCAAACTAAACTCAAACCCTTTATTTTCAAGGTCTCCATAATTACCTATAACGGTGGCATATCCAGTCAACGGCGCCGTCATTAATGAGCCGATCAGGTTACTTGTCTTTTTTATATACCCGTCTATAGAACCGCCCAATCTTCCCCCCAGTACTGTAAAATCCAGCCCTGCATTATAGACAGTGGTTCCCTCCCAGGTAAGCTTATCGTTGCCGGGAGTTCCGATAACCAAACCAACTCCTGTTACATAGTTTACGTTCGATGAGGATTGCAGGATATCGAATGATGCTGCCTGAGCAGGCTTGGGTGCATTACCTGTTATGCCATAGGTAAATCTCAGGTGGAGCCGGTCCAGCCATGTAAATGATTTCATAAAGTCTTCCCTGTTCAGCAACCATTTACCACCTATGCTATAAACGGGCCTGTTTTGAGCGGATTTGGCAAGGCCAAATAAATTGCTCTCATCAATCCTCCAACTCGCATTCAGTGCATACTTCCATTGGTACATATATCCCAATGTAGAATAGTAAGAGGTGGTTCTTGTAATAGCCCCTTCTCCTCCACCCACATTATTTGATGGCAACACTCGTCCCAGCTGACCGGATACCGTTCCTGTAATCCCTTTCATGAGTGTATCAATATTTACCGGACGGGAAACCTGCAACTGATCATCCCATCCATAGTAGGTAGCGGATGATGTCAATGGTGTGGAACTTGTAGCTTCCTGTCCTGCCATTACAGTCAGCTGGTGTGGATCCCAATTCCGATCAAATATCAGCTGATTTCTTACCGTCCAGTTTTTCTGAGACGCATTATTTACGTTGAGCATCCCTCCATCCTTTGGCAACCAATACCGGGGCGTGCTGTTTACCGTTGGCGCCTGTGTAAATCCTACCAGCTGGTCTCTTACTGCGTAACTTTCCTGGTACTGAACTGTCCGGTTGTTTCTTGCAAATGTCTGGTAGCCATAAGTACCCTCAAAGCGAAGTCCTTTCAACAATTGTAATTTCGCGCTTCCCACCACTCTTGCAGATATACTGCTACTCTTTGAATATCCCCTGTTAAACTCATCAAGCGGAACGTAGTCCAGGTTAACCCGGCTCCTGGCAGCATAATCAAGTCGCAGAGAATCGCTGTAATTTCCCAGAAAATTCACTGCCAGCGGATTTCCTGCATTATCGCGAAACCGCTGATAAGGTACGAAGGAAACATCCGGGGCCCGCACTCCTATACCCGGATTTGAAGTATCCGGGGCCAGTCCTCCTATACCCAGATTTGAAGTACTTGCTACGGTATTGGTAAGATCAGTGATCACCGAGAACTGCAATTTTTTATTGAAATTGAAATCCTGTCTGACATTCACCTTATACGAATTGTTCCGTTGACCTGGTGTGCTGCTTTGAATACCGGTATAGCTCAGCGATCCATAAAAACTGTAAATGTCGCCGCCCCCTGAAAGCGAGACCGTATGATTAGTAGAGGCTGCATTTCTGTAAAAAATGCTGGAAATTTCACCCCTGTTATCGATGGCAGCCAGACTATCCAGCGCCTTATTCGCCTGTGCACCGCTGATTAGCCCCCGATATTCATCATATTGAATTTGCAGGTGCGGAGCAACCGGAGCAAAGGCCTGTACTGCATTCCAGCTATAATAAGGCGCAAATTGAGGAAAGATTTCCTTTGCGGTAGCAATAAAATCCCTGCTGTTCATTTTCGGGATATAGGACCGATCCGGTTTACCCTGAAAATTATAATAACCGTCGTAATCGACCCGTAATTTTTGTCCTGTTTTGCCTTTTTTAGTAGTAATAACAATTACCCCGTTCGCCGCTTTTGCGCCCCAGATAGACGCTGCAGAGGCATCTTTCAGAACAGTTATATCCTCAATATCCTGCGGATTGATGTTGGCGATGGGGTTAGAGGTGTTCATAATATTATTACGGGATGCCTCACTGGTATTATCACCCGGTAATTCTACGCCGTCTACCACGATCAATGGCGACCTGGTAGCGTTGAGGGAAGTCAACCCCCGAACCAGTAACGGCTCTCCACCCGGTGCATTATTTACCGCCAGGCCGGGTACAAGCCCATCCAGTCTTTGGAGAATATTGGTACTGCTGGATCTGCTGGCAACAGTGCCCATGTCCACTTTTGCTACCGCCCCCGTATTTCGTTCCCTGGTAATATTCTGATAACCCGTAGAAACAATTTCAATAGATCCCAGCTTTTGTTCCGAAGGCGCCAGAATAACCGAAATCATTTCTGCATCGGTCACCTTCACCTCTTTTTCATTGAATCCTATGAAGCTTATTATTAGCACTGCGCCTTTTTCCGCTTCTATATGAAACATCCCCTTTTCATCGCTCACAGCTGCTACCTGGCTACCTTTAATACGGATAGTAGCCCCGGGCAAAGGATTTTTATCAGAGTCAGTAATTGATCCCGACACTTTTGTTTTGGGCTCCGTAGCAGCAGATAAACTTCCATTTTTCCCGGATGCGTCAATATCTTTACGCATCACTACTACATTACCCTGCTTTATCTCGAAAGTAAGTTTCTCCGGCTTCAAAATGGCGGTAAGGAAATCATCCAATGGCATCTGCTGTGCCTCAATAGTCACAGGATGTGCATTCTTAATATGTTCATCATTGTAGAAAACAGTTACTCCCGTCTGTTTCTCAATAATTTTAAACACATTACGCAAAGGCTCTTTATGTAGTTTGGCAGTGATAGATTGCGCCAATCCTATGGCTTGTGCCTGAACTAAGACGACAGTTAATAATACAAATGTTAGTTTCATCGCGAACCTTATTTTGGTTGATACTAGACGACAGGAGAAGCCACGCCAGGCTAATCCTAGCCTCCACGGCTGGTTTAAAGCAGAAAAACGCATACTTTCTGAATAATTTTGGTTGGTTTCTGATGATCCTGAACAAGACACTTTATTGGCATACCAGGTCATTACCGGAAAGATTTCCGACATCTTTGATTTTTACCAATTGGCCTGCTCAGTGCATTATTTTGTTATCAATGACACTTGCTGAATGGCTGGTCAACCGCCATCAGGGAAGTATAATTAATGTCCTGTTTCCCTCCAGTTTGTAATGAAGTCCCACATTGCTCAGAAAATACAGCACATCAGTAAAGGGAAGGCTTCTTTTAATGGTACCTCCCAACTGTACCTTCGGAATTGTTTGCTGATAAACTACTTCAATATCATACCACCTTGCAAGTTGCCGCATAGCCTCCTCCAGCGGAACATCCTCAAAGTCAAAGACACCATTTTTCCAGGCAACAACCGAAACAGCATTTACATCGTCTAAAACCTGAACAGGCTTGTTTCTGGTGGTTGTGAGTGCCTGTTGTCCGGGCTTAAGCAGTTTGTGGGCTGCCCCTTTCATTGCAACCCGTATCGCTCCAGCCAGCAGCGTAGTTCGAACGGATTGCTCATTGTCATATGCATTCACATTAAAATTTGTTCCGAGTACTTCAACAGAAGTCCCCCCGCTAACCTCCACCCTGAAAGGAATGGAAGGGTTTTGAGCAACTTCCATGTACACTTCTCCTGTAACACTAATAAGTCTTTCCTTTCCTGTAAATACTACCGGGTACTTAATGGAACTTTCCGCGTTCAACCACACGCTGGTTCCATCAGATAACCTAAGCTGAAACTGCTTTCCCTTCGGGGTAGATATGGTGTTATACTGTACTTCCGAACCTGTTCTTTCGTACTCTAATGTCCCATTGGTGACTTTGGCAATTGTGCCCCCCTGTAATGTTATCCGGCCATTTTTAACAGTATCCAAAAGTACCTGTGATCCGTCTGATAAGGTAAGTAAAACGCTACTTTTCCCCTGTTGCCTATTTGTTATCGACTGCACAACACCAGTTGGCGTTTCCGCGTGTTTTTTCTGATATAAATAATAAATACCAACCCCAATTATCAATGCCACAGAAGATGCTACAGCCCAACGCCATTTCCGTATGAACGAATTCCTGTAACCAACATGCATACCCTTTCCTGTTTCCTTATCAACAGGGAACTCTCTGCCGGGATAGCGATCCAGGATGTTTTTGATCATCGTTTGCTGCTGAGCTTCACTAAAGAGGCCTTCATCCTGTATTTTTTCCCACATATCCTCCAGTACGGGAATAATTTCCTGTTCAGTAGAAGCCGATTGCAACATATCAATAAGCTCCCGTCTTTCTGCTTCTGTAAACCGGTCATCGGACCATCGTTCCAATAGGTGCTGTAGTCTGCTATTCACAGTCAATCAATTTATATCAACGGATTTGATCCACCTTTATCTTAGGAGAAGGCTTTTGCAAAAAAGGGGGTATTCCAATGGAAAAAAATTTACAACTTTATAATCAGGAAGGAAATTACGATTGGCAGGCCATTATTCCTGATGTAGTCAACGATAGATGAAGAGGAAATCTGGAGGTATTTTTTTACGGTTTCCCGGCTAATCTGCATTTCGGCTGCTATTTCTGCATATTTTTTCCCTTCTAACCGGGCAAGCATCCAAACCTTCTTTTGCTGCGGCGGGAGCCGATCTACTGCATTTTTCACCAATATATCGTACGCCTCCTTTAAAGAGGCTTCGTCCTGTGCCTCCAGGCCGTCGGCCGCAGCTTGTGTAATTTGATGCCACTCCTCCCGTTTTTTGTACTCTCTGTCGATGTTCTTCAGCATCCTGACTGCATGATGCCTCGAGATTACGAATAACCAGGAACGAAAGCTTTCCACTTCTCTCAGAGATTCCCTTGTTAGCCATAGCTGGGTGAAAATTTCCTGTACCACATCGGAAGCTATATCCTGATCTTTGGTAATTTTGACCAGGTATGTAAAAAGAAGGCCGGAATACGCTTTCACAAGCATAGCAAACGCCTGCTCATCCCCTTCAGAGACCTGCAGTAGCAGTTGACGGTCACTGTTATGTTTAATACCTGACAATTAATAAGTTGATTGATCCGAATTAGCCACAATGTTATTAAAAAAATCACACAGTTAGTATTAGTTTTTGGCTCATATCATAATATCTTTCTTCGACAGATCAGACCTGTGATCTTAAAAAAAATAGTGATTTTTCCGGGCTTCTTCTCACTCAGCTATCAATTGGGTTGCTGGATTCAAGATGGTATCAACCTTAATTTCAGAAAATTTTGAATGCTGCATTTTTTCAGCTTTAGAATGTTATCAATATAAGTGCAAAGTGAAAATAATAGATTTAATTTATAATGGAATCCTGAAATTCTATTTAAATGTCAAAATAACATTTTTTATCCTTATATCGTAATCTGTACAATCAGATATGCTTGGGTAATACCGAAACTTCCAACCCCTCATATTATGATCATTTCGTCGGCTTGTCTTTGTTATTCTTTCCCCGAAACATCTATAATTCCATTAGGCTTTTCGCTACCACGGTAATCAAGCTGTAAGGGCAAGTCTATCACAATCAAATCCAATAGTACTAACTGTATCAATAGTCTGCTGAAAATTCACTGATCCGCCGTGCGGGTCACTATTGACTGATGCGGAAGTAGGCATAGCTTTCGAAAAAGCATTAAAAAATATATTCATCAAGCATTCCTCAGCTTTCGACTTCTAAAACGAGCTTAAGAGAACTCCAACAATCTGGGCTAGAAATAGAATATTTTATTATTCCCGCAATTTAAATATCGTAAATTGGTATTGACAAGTCAACCCGCGTAAAACTAATTAAACCGAAACGGCAAATCCGCATTTTGATGGACTAACAAATAAACCCAAAAGATTGAAGCCCGCACTAGCGCAGGCTTCAATCTTTTCCCATGATCTCCTTGGGAAGATAATCTTGTAGAATAGGCATCAAAATGCACTATACTTTTTGAAACATAGCTTTATCAATCTTCTCTAAATCATTTCTTTGCTGCCAGATTTCTTTAATTTCACGGCCTGCTCCTCTGGAGTTATCCTTATATACTTATAAAAATCACGCAAACTTTTATGCCCACTTATTTTCATAATTAATTCAACTGGCGTACCAGCAAGAAATTCATTCGTACAAAAAGAACGGCGACATGTATGAGAAGTAATCCAGCAATATTTCGGTTTAATTACTTCAACATCATTATTTCCTTTCTTGTAAGAAAATCTAATCATCTCTTTTATTTCCGAAAAACGACCAATCTGTTTAATATTAACATTAAAATCAGGATTATTAATAATAGGTACTAGTGGCAAGTTTCAAGCCTTTTGTTACTTTCTTTCTCCTGATTTGTTGATACTTATTAGTAAGAAAATCCACAAATTGTTCATAAAAGTTGAAATCCAGGCTTTCAAACACTATAGACTTACCCCGGTAAATCTAAAATGCAGCCAACTGATCAGACATGCACCTATAGATATTTAATGACATTTTATGTAATCATCTATCGGCGGCAATACTGAATAAAAATAATACAGGTACCATCCCGGCGCACCTTGTTCTTGGGGCAAATTAGTTTAACTGGCAACAACATAATTAGTCGAGTTTTTAGCCGAGTTCAATGTTGTTAACCCTAATAAAGGTACTTTTAAAAATCCGAGGACATTGTTATAGAATACTGAAATTCAACGACTTAAAATAAGAGTAGGTAAAAAGCCATATGGTTAGTTACCTGGCTTGCAGTCCCGTCCGGTCCGCAAGTAAAAGTCACATCTTAAAAAGGTGTGGCTTTTTTGCTTTGTGCTGGTCTCTACGGATCCAGTTGGGCCACAGTATGAATGTAGACTCCCCGAAACTTCGTTGAAGACGAGTTGGATTAAAAATGCGTTACCTTCTGTTTATGAGCCGGTCTCGGGTTATTCACTTGTTCAAGTAAAACTGTGAAAAAAGTTCCTGCTGCAAAAAGGCAAGGGAAAACATTGTAACAATTACAAATTATTCAATGCTTTTCTACCAAGTTCGGCACCAACCCAAACTTGCCTAAAAATCAAACCCGGCTTCGTTTCTCCCCAAAAGGGCGTACTCAACATTAATTAGCGCTACCCACCCTGTAAAAATGTTTAGCGAAAATTTGCCAGCCATTTTCAGTTTTCATCACATTTAATTGATCCTCCATAATATTGTCGAAAAGGCGAAGTCGTACTTTTATCATAGCCATCGTTGGAGATAAAACATCAATCATCAATACCTCATCATGAAACGGATATCCGCCTTCACGTGGCGATTTTCTACCTTGTACTATCAAACGATATTCAGCAAAAGGCCTTACAATAGTTGCACCATCTTGCTGGGAATACAAGACACATGAAGAATTAAACACCTTATCAAATAGTGCTAAATCTTGTCCTTGCAATGTTTCAAAATAGTCTTTTATAAAATCGTTAAGTTCATTGATAATCATAATCTTTATTTATTTAGAATTACTGATTTCAAAGTTATTTTAAATAGCTTTCTAAATAAAATGAAATGTTCTCATCAAAACAAATAGAAATTCTCATCGAAAAATGTAAATGAATAATCTTAGCACCCATTTAAATTTTGTCCAATAATGATCAATTTTATCGCGGCGAGTTTAAGCATTCGCCACTGGCGCCCCGTTTTCACCAGGTAAGAATAGCATTCCAAATCGTTTTTTTTTCATAAATTGCCACTTGTTATCGCTTAACTCGGTCGAATATTTTTCATATTAACTGCATTTGTTGTTACCTCATAATTAGTATTTATTTAATCGGTTGGCGATGCCCTTTTTACTCACTTTCAGCACTTAACAATTTTATTCAGCCCTTTTTAAACTGGCTTTAACCAAGGTGAAAAATGGAAATAAGACATTTAAAGCTCGTAAAAGCTATTGTAGAAGAAGGTAGCATGGCGAAAGCTATTAATAAGCTATATTTAACATCTTCCGCCTTAAGCCATCAGCTCAGAGAAGCAGAATATCAACTTGGAACGCCCATTTTTAACCGTGAAGGAAAAAAAATGACGCTAACCGCAGCCGGGGAAAAACTATATGAAAGCGCCAAGGTAATTTTAGAGAAAATAGAAGTTACAGAAAAAGAAATCAAACAGATAATCAGCGGTCAAATCGGCAAAATCAGAATAACAACAGAATGTTATACAGGTTACAGCTGGCTGGCCTTAATCTTACAACAATTTCAAGCTGTTTTTCCCGATATTGATGTACAAATAGTAACCGAAGCTGCTAACCAGTCAATTAAAAATTTGCTCGACGGCACATTAGATATTGCTGTTGTTAGCGATGTGGAGAAACACGAAAAGGTTAAATATATAGATCTGTTTCAGGATGAAATAGTGATGGTGGTTTCTGAGAACCATCCCTGGACAGATAAAAAATATGTGATCGCAGAGGATTTCGCAAATGAACATTTGTATATTCATTCACTTCCTGTAAATAAAGTTAGTCTTTTTCAGTTTCTATTAACCCCAGCAAATATTACTCCCAAAAAGGTAACGCCACTGCCACTAACGGAAGCTTCACTTACAATGGTAGAATGCGGCATGGGCGTCATGTCAATGGCAAAATGGGCAGTACAACCTTTCATTAAAAATCATTCAATAAAAACCGTAAAAATTGGAAGAACGGGGTTGAAGAGAAAACATTATATCGCCATACTAAAGGACCAAAGTTATCCTGAATATTTTTACAGTTTTATAGAGTTTTGTCAAAAAAAGTTAGCGATAAAAAGTTAGAACTGGCAATAACCGAATGAAAATCCCCCGCCTCATTTAGGCGGGGGACAAATACAATCCTAAAAAGAACAATTATTTCGGAATTCTTATAATCATAGTGATCAAATAATTACTGTCCACTATGTACCGGCTTTGCATAAGGGTCATATTCTTTAATCGTAAAGGGTAACTTCTTCAGGTTATCCATGATCTGACTGGCATTACCAACAATTATCACGCGCGTGTTATCATAGCCAAAATACTTTTCTGCGACCTGCTGCACCTCTGCTACCGATACCGCGTTCATTTTCTGAAGATAAGTACGGTAATAATCCTTTGGCAGGTTATTAATTAGAATACTACGGGCGTATGTGGCAGTTACCTCCGGATTTTCCATACTTAATGCGAACATGCCATTATAAAGCGCCTTGGCATTTTTAAGTTCTTCATCAGAAACCCTTTGTGAGCGGATTCTTTTGATCTGTTCAAGGAATTCAATTACTGCGCTGTCTGTTTTCGCGGTTCGCACAGCAGCACTTGCCTTAAAAGTTTGTTGAAAATGACCGCTGCCCAGGGATGAATAGGCACCATAAGTAAATCCCCGTTTCTCACGTAGGGATTTAAATAGATAACCGTCAGCGCCACCACCTAAAATAGCATTGGCTAGTCTGGCTGCGAACACGTCAGGGGCGTTCGACTTCAGATTAACCAGGTTTGCAATCGTAATTTCAGATTGCACAGCATTCGGCAGGTCAATCAGGTCGATTTCCGTTTTAACCGGATTATTCACATTTGGAATGACTGGTTGAGTTAAATTACTTCCCTTCCAGGATGCAAATAATTTCTCTGCCAACTGTTTGGCCAATACCGGTTTAATGTCTCCTACTATAGTTAAATATGATTTTGCAGGCGTAATGTATTTGGTGTAAAAAGATTTAATGTCATCCAGTGTGAGGGCTTTTATCGTTGCTTCTGTTGAGAACTCGCCCATTGGATTATCTGTTCCATAAAGCAAAGCATTAACCACCCGGCCAGAAACCGCATTAATGTCCCTGGAGCTGTTCTGCATGGCTGTTAATGTTTGTGAACGTAGTTTTTCAAACGCATCATTTCCCAAAGCTGGTTTTTGCAATGCCTGGCTCATCAATTCAAGCGCCTGAGGAAAATAGCGGGTGAGGGCTCTAACACCGCCACCCGTTGAATTTAAGCTGACGTCGGCTCCAAGTCTGTCAACTGCTTCACCAAACTGCGCTTTGGACATTGCCTTCGTACCTTCATTAAGCATTTGTCCCATCAAACTGTATACTCCGGCCTTATTGCCTTCGGGTACCGGGCCGGCGTTTATATAAAAATCTGCCGATACGCGAGGCAGCCGGTGATCTTCCACAACTAATATGGTCATGCCATTGGAAAGCTTATATATGACAGGATCTTTAAAAGAGATCACCGGGGCCGGGCCTGCTTCAGGTTGACGTGAACGATCAACAGGGCTTTGTGCTGCAGCGTGCTGATAGCAGAATGCCGCTAATAGAATTATGATAATTTTTCTCATTTTTTTTTGCTTAAACAGTCTTTAAATACAGACCTATTAATATTGATTAATTATTTCTTCGCGGGTAGGTAATACAACACCAGGCGGGATGAAGGCTGAAGATACTTAACAGCGGCATTGCGGATATCCTCCCGTGTGATACCCCTTATCAGTTTCAGCTCCTCATTAGTGTAGTCTGTGTTTTTATGATGAAAAGTATATCCGGAAGCGAGATTCTGCGCAACACCCAAAGCTCCTTGGTTAGCTGATATGTAACTATTCTCTAACTGGTTCTGAATCTTACGATAATCCTCTTCGCTGACCAGATTAGTCTGCAATTTGGCTATTTCTTCATCAATATCCTGCAACAGCGTATCTAACGGTGTGCTATTATTGGGTATAGCATAAGTTATATAAGCTCCATAATCTTCCAGCGCACTATTGAATGAACCGATTTGTAACGCTTCTTTTTTATCATCAACCAGTTTCTTATATAATTTGGAACTTCCCCCATTTGACAAAATCGTGGAGATCATTTCCATTATTTTAGATTCCCGGCTATCCATGCCAGGCGCCCTATACGCAGTCGCTATCATCGGCAATTGTATATTGGCATCAAAAGTCGTATCCACCAGTTGACGGGTTATAGGAGCTTCTTCCACTTTTGTATAGGTTACAGGCTGGCCTTGGGGCACTTCCCCAAAATAACTACTGATCAACACCTTAGCCTGAGGAATACTGATATCTCCAGAGATGGATAAAACAGCGTTATTGGGTACATAATATTTTTTAAAGAATGCCTGAAACTCAGAGAGCTTTGCCGCATCCAGATCAGCCATAGACCCAATTACAGACCAATTATAGGGGTGCGTCGGGAACAAATTTTTAAAAATATCGGCGAGCAGATTACCATACGGCTGATTATCTACGTGCAAGCGTTTCTCTTCCTTAACCACTTCATTTTGTGTTTTAACGCCAATTTCGTTAATAACAGGATGCAGCATACGTTCACTTTCAAGCCATAACCCAAGCTTAAATTGGTTAGACGGAAAAACTTCATAGAAAAAGGTCCGGTCCTGTGAGGTATTGGCATTATTTTGTCCGCCATTAGCTGCCACAATTTTCAAAAATTCTCCGCGCTTGATATTCTCGGTTCCCTCAAACAGCAAATGCTCAAAAAAATGTGCGAACCCCGTACGACCCGGTACTTCGTTTTTTGAACCTACATGGTACATCACGCTTACCGCTACTACCGGTGCTGCATGATCTTCATGTAATATAACGTGCAGTCCGTTCGGCATATCATATTCTGTGAATTCTACCTTTTGGGCAATGGACTGATGACACAAAAATATGCCCACTGTCCAGCAAATAATCTTTTTTAATTTAAACATATAATTTACTTTTAATATAAATATAGATTGATAATTCATCTATTCATCTTCCTTCCGAATCCGTTTGAGCATGACCTGTTGTCGCCAAACCATTGCTGTATCGCCTTATAGTCCAGAAGTAAGCCCCATTCCACAAATCAAAAGAACAGTGGCAGCATAGTTGAGCCAGCTAGTTTTGTCGCCTTGTCAGCAAGAAACTTCTTCCAGAAATCTTCAATATGATTTCTTGTTGTTTCCATGGACTCGTACTATAAATAACGAAGAAATAGAAGAATGGGACTAGTTGATTACAAAAAAAGTGAAGAATGAAATTATTTTCAGACAAAAAGCCACTCAAAGATTTGAGCGGCTGATAATTTATCTCTATCATTTACCCATTCTACGCTTGTCAGGAAGGTATTAAAAAAAACCTCTCTTTCTATCAATTTTTAACTGGGTAGTAATTGCCTGGTTTTTTCAAAGGAAGGAAAAATGATGTGCGCTGAATATTTTCTGCATAAATCTTTTTCATCTTTTTTATTATACCTCACGCTCTTTGTCCCCGTATCATTGATTCGGGAACAGTTCACTCAGCTTCTTTTCCAGCGCTTCACCACGAAGGTTTTGAGCAATGATGATCCCATTGGGATCTATTAAAAAGTTCTGCGGAACAGCGCCTACACCGTATTCAACGGCAACTGCATTTTTCCAGCCCTTCAGGTCACTGACCTGTGTCCAGAGTAAACCATCTTTCTCAATCGCCTTCAGCCACGCCTCTTTCTTCTCATCAAGCGAAACGCCCACGATCTCGAAATTCTTGCCCTTAAACTTGTTATAGGCCTTCACCACATTCGGGTTCTCTGCGCGGCAGGGAACACACCAGCTTGCCCAGAAATCGATCAACACATATTTCCCTTTTAATGAGGCCAGCGAAAACGGTTTGCCTTCCGTATTGTTTTGTGTAAAAAGAACAGCCGGTTGGCCTATGCCTGTCTTTTTCGCAACATGGATCATATCAGCCAGTATTTTGCCTTTCTCCGAATGGCGCAATTCTTTAGAGAGGCCCATAAACAAAGGCTCGAATGTTGGCAGATCTAATTGGGGGCCTGCCCACATACACAGCTGGTCCAGGCTCACCCAGGCATCCGGATGCTTGCGCACAAAACCTTCTTCTGCTTTATTCATTTTCAACCGGATGGTATCCTGCCTGGATGCCACTTCTTCTACACCCGCTTCATTTTTTTCTGCAGCCAGTTTTTTCCTTTCTTCATTCAAAGCCTTTATCTGGTCCAGATAAGGCTTTTTAAAATCCACAAGCGCGAGGTAATCGGCTTGCGCTTTCCCTCCTTTTATCAGTGCCGTTCCAATTTTATCAGTGCCGCTCACCCGCGTAGTGCCTTTGTCGAGGTAAAACATCTGCATATCTCCCAGGTTGGCACCTTTCTCTCCGTTCTGTAACGATTTCAATTCAATAAAAGCCTGGCACGGATAGTCGATCTTGCCTTTTAGTATAAATGCGCCATCTTTTACAATGGCGGTATCGCTTACTCCTTTTTTATCGGAAGTATAAGACAATATTACGATAGCGTCTTTTTTAACGGCACTCAGTTTTCCTTTGATAACAAATGGCTGCTGCGCCTGCACAACCAGGATTGTTAGCACTGAAAGAACGCTCAACATCATTTTTTTCATCTGTTCCCTGTTTTTGGATCATATAATAAATGCTTGTACAATTATTTCGACAGCACCTCCGTTAACTTTTTGATGACCTCTTCACCACGCAGGTCCTTAGCAATGATGAGCCCATTGGGATCCAGCAAAAAGTTTTGCGGAATGCCAGTGATACCATATGCACGGGCCGCCGCATTGTTTGGCCCCTGCAGATCACTTAGCTGTATCCAGGGCATGCCGTCCTCTTTTACTGCTTTCAGCCAGAACGCTTTGTTATGGTCCAATGAAACACCGATTATCTCGAAGTTTTTATCCTTAAACTGGTTATACGCCTTTAGCAGATTTGGATTTTCTGCACGGCAAGGGCTGCACCAGCTCGCCCAGAAGTCAACCAGCACATATTTCCCCTTGAATGAGGCCAGTGAAACAGGCTTGCCTTCCGTATCGTTTTGAGTAAAAGGGATCGCCGGCTGGCCTATGCCCGTTTTTTTCTCGGATGCCAACCGTGTTGCCAGGTATTTGCCGATGGCTGAATTACGTAACTTCCTGGAAAGGCCCATCAGTAACGGTTCGATTATTTCCGGTTTGAGATTGACGGAGTGACTCTCCACCAAATCCAGGCTTACCCAGGAATCAGGATGGCTGCGTATAAAATCTTCTTCTACCTTATTCATTTGTAACCGTATGGCCGCAGTTGAGGGAAAAGCGCTTTCTGCGCCGCTTCATCCTTATCCTTGAACAGTTTCATCATTTGCGCGGTTAATGGCCGCATCCGGTCATTATAGGGCTTCAAACTATCCTGTAACAGCAGATAATCAGCCTGTGCCTGTCCTCCTTTTATAACGGCCGTTTCAAGCCTGTCAGTCCCTTTCAGTTGAGTAATGCCTTTTTCAATGAAAAACTCCTGTCCATCCGTCCCGGCCGTTTGCCCGTCATTGTGTAAAGGCGTTAATAATTTAACGAAGGCCTTGCCGGGCTCCTTGATGGTTCCTTTAATCACAAAGACCCCATTTTTCACGTCGACAGTATCCGGCTTTTCGCCGGAATTGAAATAACCCAGGATTACTTTCGCATCCTCTTTCAGGTTGGTTAATTCTCCTTTGATAACGAATGAACCCTGCGCCTGAGCAGCTGCTATGGTTACAAACATTGATAGAAAACAGCACATTATCTTTTGCATACTACTATTATTCTTTTACGCCTGTTGATGGCTTTTAAAAATCTGTTGACATATGGCTTCAATATTCATGGATATTAATCGTTGTTCGTCATTCCCGGGTTTTGAGCCATTATTTTGGGAGAGAATCGTAGCACGAGTCGTTGCGGCTTAAGTGTAAAGGAGTCTGTTACACCGGAGGCGTCATATACCCTGTGGGTATAGCCCACTGTAGATTTATAAGCATCGTCAATAGACAGTCTCCGCATATCAAACCAGCGGTAGCCTTCCGACGCAAACTCACGAATACGTTCCTCCAGTATAAATTTGGTCAGTGCTACCTGGTCAGCCGCAATAGCTGCGGGCACTGGTGCATCTGCCGCAGGCATCCTGTTCCCGCGCAGCGTTTCCACGTCCGTTTTAGCGCCAGCCAGGTCGTTTAACCGGGCCTTACACTCCGCCCGCAACAGGTACAGATCAGGTAATACTACACCCAATTGTATAACAGTGGGGCCAACCCTTCTTAACATGCCATCGGGATAAACACTGCTACCGCCAAAGGGATAGGGAGAATAAAAATTAAGTCGCAGATCGGAAGCGCCATACAGGGCTACTGTTTCAGGAGTAATGGTCACTGCCGATGAGAATGCAAAAGCATTAAAGATCTGCTTTGCGTAAATATTTTCCTCAATTTTAGGAGTAGTAGGATATGGAGGGCCAAAAAATCCTATGGGCGTGAAAGCGCCACCGGGGGCAAAGGTGCTGTTATAATCATATAAGCGCACCGGTATAGCCGAAGAAGCCGCATCTGTTATCGCAGCATTAAACTGAGGTATAGCATCGGCATACTTACCCATGAAAACGTACACTTTCCCCAACAAGGCTTCTGCAGCAGGCTTAGACATACGTAACCGGCTCGTTACCTGCAAGGGCAGATCGGGTATGGCCGTAACAAGATCATTCACAATAAAATCATATACTTCTTTTACGGAAGCTCTCGTAAATTTTGTTTCAGTGGCATCGGCGGTCCTCACAATCGGAAATCCCAAGTCTGTAGCAGCTGTAGCGGCACTATAAGGCTTTCCAAAATAGTTGATAAGTAAGAAATAGGTCCAGGCTCTTCCGGCAACTGCTTCTCCCCTTATACTTTTTTTCTGTTGCTCAGTGCCTTCAGCGGCGTCCATCACGTTATTGATGATCATGTTATAGGTATAGATATTCCGCATGGGTACCGTCAACTCGGCAGCATCATCTCCGGGCTCATACAGTACATCATCCCAATGGAAGCACCTTTGTGTCAGCACAGACAATGCTCCGAAATCGGGCTGTGAGGCAGCTATTTCATCCCCCATCAGGATATGGTTACCAGCGCTGGTATTCAACAGATCGAGATTATTCAACAACATATCGTAATCCGCCACTTTCTGCGCTATCAGCTTACCTTTGGGCGTAACTTCCAGAAAGCTCTTTTTACATGCCGCCAGGATAACCATGCTGGCAACGATGCTGATGATATATGAAAAGTACTTTTTCATCTGTATTTTTTTATTTTAATACTATAATAAAATGAAATGCCCATTGAAATATTCATTGTTGGTTAGTTGGTTTTTGACCATGGGCACTTCATTCATTATTTTAAAATTGTTAGAAGGTAACGTGTGCCCCAAAGGTGAGGGCGCCCTGATTAACCGGCATCGTTGTAAATCCCGTTACCGCATTCTGGAATTCGGGATCAATGCCATAATGATTCGCCTTCCACAACATCAGGTTAGACACCTGTACGCGAAAAGTGATGTTCTCTGTCTTGATCCTGTTAACCAGCATCCGGGGCAAGCTATACGAAAGCGTGATATCCCTTAACTTGATATAGGAAGCACTGACCACATTTTCCTTACCAAGGATGTAGTAGTTAAGATCTCTCCGCGTGCCGCTAACATAGGAGGAAGAAACATACGATGGGATATTGGTAAAAGCTTCATCTCCCGGCTTCTTCCATCGGTTTTCAAAATCTGAATTGATATTGCCTGTAAAAGAGCCAGGGCCACCTGTTAACCTTCCGGTGTATAAACCGTATCCATTTCTGCGCATTACATGCCCCAGGTTATAAATGGCATTGATGCTTAAACTAAAGCCCTTATATGAAAACAGGTTGGACATCCCTCCGCTCCAGATCGGCTGGTAGGTTCCTGCAAACTGAATATCTTGCGGTTTCGTCGCATTCCTGGCTTTGGTAGTCGTCTTGTCTGCCAGTGCCACCAAGGGATCTCCCATATTATCGAGCCCGGCAAAATCATAGGCAAAAACAGCAAAAGCGGGATACCCGGCAAGATATTGCTGAGCCACCTGGTCCGCGCCGGTTACGATAGGCTGCGTATTCGTGAGCTCAGTAATCTTATTTTTATTATAGCCCATCGTGAACATGGTTGTCCACCTGAAATCTTTCTTTTGAATGTTGGCTGAAGTAAGCTGTAATTCAACGCCTTTATTTTCCAGTGTACCAAAATTCCCTACCATGAATGGATAACCACTGAAACCATTTTCGGTTACCGAACCCAGGAGATCACGGGTCTTCTTTTGATACACGTCTACCGAACCGTTCAACCGGTTTTTCAATACGGAAAAATCGAGGCCCAGGTTGATCGTTTTAGTACTTTCCCAGGTCAGCTTACGATTGGCCGGCGTTGAAATCGACAACCCAGGACCCTGGTAAAAAGGGCTGTTTAATCCACTCAAAATATCAAAGGATGATGCTGTGCCCGGCGCCGGTGAATTACCGGTGATACCATAAGTGGCTCTCAAGGCAAGATTGTCAACCCATGTCAGCCCACGCATAAAATCCTCCTGGCTCATACGCCATTTACCCCCCACGCTCCATACCGGCCTGTTTTGCGCAGACCTGTCCAGGCCAAATAAGTTACTCCGGTCAATACGCCAGCTTCCGTTAATGGAATACTTCATCAGATAGGTATATGCAGCATTAGCATAGAAAGAGGTAAAACGGGTTTGCATCTCATTTTTTGAAAATGCATCGTCATGCAAAGTGCTTGCACCAAAAGAGGGTACAACCGGCGACGTAACACCAGTGGTGCCGAGGGTCTTGTAATCTACCGGGCCGTAGGTCTGCAACAATTCATTATATCCCCTCACCGTGCTACCTGTGCCCACCACCAGCTGCTCCTGGGCCTCCTGGCCCGCCAACAGCGTTAGCTGATGCACGTTATTATTCCACGACTGATCAAACACCAATTGATTCCTTACCGTCCAATTCCGTTGAGCAATATCCAGCAGGCTGTACTTTCCCCCAGTAGAAGGTAAATAATAAACAGGTGTGGACGATGCTGTAGGAGCCGACGTAAACTTTAGCAACTCGGTTCTCACCGGGTAACTTTTGGCATCATCATAGCTGGTTGTTTTGTTACTTCCCTTCACATAGCCATATACGCCCTCAAATCTCAACCCCTTCCATAATTTAACCGTAAGCCCGGCTACCAGGCGGGCCATCAAAGCATCACTTTTCGTATAGCCATAATTCAATTCATCCAGGGGGTTATAATCTAAATTGATACGGCTCCTGTTCTGAAAATCGATCCTGGAAGAGTCAGGAAAACTTTGCATGTAAGGCATAGAAATATTATTGCCCCTGGCATCCCTGAACAACTGGTAAGGATAAAATGACGGGGTAATATCTATACTCCTGGCGGCAGCAGTAATCGTATTGGTAAGATCAGATACCAGGTACAGTTTGATGTTTTTATTAAAGTTCATATCCTGCCGCAGGTTCACTTTATACTGATTGTTCTTGTCACCCGGGCGATTGCTTTGCATGTTGGTATAAGCCAGCGAGCCATAAAACGAATAACTGTTTCCGCCGCCGGATACAGCAATACTGTGATTCATCAACGTGGCATTGCGATACCACAGGTTCTTGATCTGCGACCCGTTATTAATATTGGCAAGGCTGTCTAAACTTTTATTGGCCTGCTCGGCAGAGATGATCCCCCTGTATTGATTATACAGGATCAATTCATGGGGAGGCAATGGGTTAACATTTCCCGGATTATAGGTAGATACCGTATTCCATGGATAGGTAACAGGGTCAAAAACATCTTTGGCCGCCTGTATATACTGCTGACTATTTAAAACATGTATAGCGCTGAAATCCGGCTTCCCCTGTAAACTGATAAAGCCATCGTAATTAATTCTCAATTTTTCATTGGCGTGGCCCTTTTTTGTTGTAATAACAATAACGCCATTCGCCGCCCTTGCACCCCAGATAGAAGCTGATGTCGCATCTTTTAAAACCGTAATATCCGCCACATCCTGCGGGTTAATGGAAGACAGGTCGTCCATCGCAATTCCATCCACCACATATAAAGGATTACGGCTGGTTCCCCCGTAAATACCAATAGTCGACAAGCCCCGCACCAGGAAAGGATTCTGGGAAGAACTGGGCGCATTGTTAACAGTAAGACCGGGAATCAATCCATCGAGCCGCTGCAGGATATTCATACTGGTAGACCGGTTGTTAACGATGGTCATATCCGGCTTGGAAAATGAGCCCGCACTCCGTTCTTTTGAGATAGTTTGATAACCGGTGCTTACAACGATGATACTGGTATCCAATTTAAAACTAGATCTGGCAAGCGTAATGATCAAACCTCCGGTTTGCCCATCAGCACTCGCAACAGTACCTGTCGTAACAACCGGGCGGGAACGCGATGCTTTATCGTCATTACTGGAGGGAGACAAAGCAACCGCTGTCGTGGCGGATGTCAGCTTTATGGTTGTTGTGCTGAATCCCACAAAAGATATGACTAAAACATCCCCCACATTCGCGTCAATAGTGAACCTGCCTGCGGCATCTGTAATCGTTACAACCTTACCGCTTTTTTTGGAAATAGATGCTCCCACCAACGGCTGACCGTCCTGGTCAAAGACCTGGCCCCGAACGAGTGTCAAAGGCGCTTCGGTTCCCGATATGCCCTGACGCCCAGCAGGCTCGCCCACAGCAGGTTTGGCTTCAATAAAAATACTTTTGCCTTCTATTTTGTATTCAAGCGGTTGATTTTTGAAAACCTCTTTAAGGAATTTCTCCAGCGGGAGATTTTCAGCCGTAACAGATACCGGCTTGGCGGCACGAAGAAGACGATCGGTGTACAGAAAAAGGTACCCCGTCTGTTGCTTAACTGATGAAAAAACCGTTTCTAACGAAACATTTCTCCCTGAGAAACTTACATTTTGTGACAGACTTTTGGCTGATACACTCAAAAAACCAACTGTCAGCAGGATCATACTTAATTTCATAACTAACAGGACATTAGTGAAGCGGCGGTTGCTCCCGCGAGCTGACCAGCCACAAATCGTAGTTTTTGGCATACATTTGTGATGTTTGGGTGCTTAATAAGCAGTCTTCGACGACTATTTTGTTTCTGTTGCCCATACTTGCCCCGGCAGATGCCTGAGGTAACTGGTCAGAGATGCTGCAAACGTCTCTGGCCTTTTATTTTGAGCAATATTTTTAATTCCTAATCTTTTTAAGTCTCTCCCCAGGCGGGGATTTTCGAAAGAGCCACGGTATTGGTAAGGCATAAGACGCCCTCGTCAATAATGGTCAAAAGATTTTAACCTTTACTGATATTATATACGTCCTGTATCCTGGCCGGGTTTATTCCTGGTGTTCTCTCGTGGTGATAATGATTTTTTACTGGTTGATTTTCTATATCTTTTGCAGTTTCTATCCTATATTTTCTTAATTCGTTACTATTAACGTTTTGCCATCCATCCGGAATTTAACTCCCATATTCTGAAGAAACTCCAATACAACAGAAAGATTCACATTCCTATACATTCCTCCCCGGAAAGTAATGTCCGGTGGTGTTCCCTGGTACCGGACACTGATGCCGTACCACCTTTCCAATTGCCTCATCACAGTTTGCAGATCAACCCCATCAAAATTAAATTCGCCATTCTTCCAGGCTAAAGTCTTTGTTATATCTGCGTTTGACAGGACAGCTATACCTGTGGTGTTTCCGATAGCGGCCTGCTGACCAGGACGCAGTTTCACTACTTTATCCCCTGCTTTCACATTCACAGCACCGTCTACCAAAGTGGTTTTTACTGTTGCCTCATTCCTGTATGAGTTGACATTAAAACTGGTACCCAGTACTTCAACTACCGATTTCCCGTCTACATCCACCGTAAATGGCTTCTCTCTATTCTGCGCCACTTCAAAATAAGCCTCTCCGCTAACCTTCACATGCCGTTCTTTTCCAACAAATGCTACCGGATAGGTAATAGAGCTGGCAGCGTTAAGCCAAACCCTGGTGCCATCAGGAAGCGTAACCTGGTATTGGCCGCCGTTTGGAGTGCTCATGGTATTCCATAAAATGTCTTTTTCAGATAAGCCCTTTACTTCATAGGCGATCTGACCATTGGCAAGTTTTACTACCTGAGCATCACCCTGTTTCGCAAGATTACCATTGGATGCGCTGTCGAGGGTAATTTTTGTACCATCGGCCAGCGTTAAAACGGCCTTTTCACCACCAGGCGCGATATCCGTTTGCAAGAGCTTCTTCCTGCTTGTTGTCGCCAAATCATTACGGTGGCGATTTATAGTCCAGAAGTAAGCACCCACTCCACAAATTAAAAGAACAGCAGCAGCATATTTGAGCCAACTGGTTCTAAGGAAATGTACCCGATGAACCGGAGGATCACTATTTACTGACGTAGTTTTCCGAAGGTTTCTTAACAGATTTTCCCTCTGATCGTCATCCATGCCAACAAAACCATGCTGAAGAACATCTTCTTTCAAAAACCCCTCATTAATAATGTTCCAGTCTGGATCGCCATCTGAAGCTGTATCAATATATTCCAATAGCATTTCCACCTCAGCTTTTGTTGCCTCGTTGGAAAGAAACTTCTTCCAGAGATGCTCTATATGATCTTTTGTTGTTTCCATGTACCTCTACTATATATAGCGAACAAATTAAAGGGAAGGACTATTCAGTTATAAAAAAAAGTAACAAAAAAATAAAAAAAGGCCAACCTCATGCTGCTTAAGGTATTCCCGCAGTGTACAAAGGGCGCTTACCATTTGGTTGCGGACCGTATTCTTGGATATTTTCAATTGAGTAGCTATTTCCTCATAGCTCAGGCCGGACTGCTTGAGTTCAAAGATCCTCCTGCGCTGAGGAGGCAGCTGGGTAATGGACTGGTGGAGCAGCTGCGTAATGTTATCATAATCCACCTTTTCAATGATTGGATTTACCAGATCAGTATTAAGCTGTTGCTGAAGGAAGTATTGAATCTTCAGGTCACGTTTATTTCGCCGGATCCAGTCCAGCGCCCTGTTCTGAGCCATCCTATGCAAATAGCCCAACGGATTTTCCAACAGGGCAAAATCTTTCCTCGCAAGCCATACCTGCATCCAAACATCCTGCACCAGCTCTTCTGCCCATTGTTCCGACTTAGTAATCTTTAAAATATAAGAATACAGCCTATCGGTGTGCCGAAGGACAAAATCAGCGAATGCATTTTCATTATTTTGGGCAATCCGCAAAAGCAGTTCCCTTTCATTATTTAGACTATCCGGCTGCAAATTATTAATAATCAATTAATTATAATAAAATACTAATATCACTTTATAAAGGATGTAGCCCAGGCAGGCAATATTTAATCCACAATAAGCAATGCTTTCACTTTAACATCCAGGACTTTCTGCAATATTAAACAACATTTTGGAGTTGATTGGCCATTATCCCTAAATCACCTCTCTGCTCCCATATTTCCTTGATTTTCAACCGGCTTCTTCCCGAGTAATTCTAATGCTATAGAAATCCCTTAGACTTTTATGACCGCTTATTTTCATCATCAACACAACTGGTGTACCGGCTAAAAATTCATTGGGACAAAAGAACGGCGGCAAGTATGGGAGGTTATCCATGCGTACTTCGGTTAAAATCTCAATATCTTTATTACCCTTTTTGTGTGAAAATTTGATAGGCTCATAAATACCCGCAAGTTTTGCAACTTCTTTTATATGCCCGTTAAACGCCGCATTATGTTCTTTAAAGCAAAATAGACCTAAAAAGGCGTAACTTTGACCAGTAATACCACTTCGCTTCATCCGGGTTATACTTTACTTTATGAAGCAGGCTCTTATCTCTTTCGCATTGTTTTTCCTGGTTCCGTCAATGCTTTTGGCACAAAAGGTATTTGTGATAAAGATCGACGGGAGCATCAATCCTGTATCTGCAGATTTTATTCGTCATAGCATCGACAAGGCCAATAGCGGGAAGGCCACCTGTTTGGTAATTTATCTTAACACTCCGGGTGGATTATTGGAATCCACCCGCCGCATTGTACATGACCTGCTGGAAGCTCCTCTGCCTGTTGTGGTATATGTGGCACCCAGCGGCTCACATGCAGGCTCTGCAGGCGTTTTTGTGACCATGGCAGCACATATAGCGGCGATGGCACCCGGCACCAATATCGGAGCAGCGCATCCGGTGGGATTGCAGGCCCTGGATACGGTGATGAGCGAAAAAGTGACCAATGATGCAGCGGCATTTATCCGGTCAATAGCCTCCCGGCGAAACAGGAACCTGGAGTGGGCAGAAGAGTCGGTTCGAAAGAGCCTTTCACTTACAGAAAATGAAGCCCTGAAAAAAAATGTGATAGACCTGGTAGCCGCCAACCAGGAAGAATTGTTAAACAGTATCGATGGCAAAAGTGTTACCACAGCAGCCGGTGTAAAGATATTACATACCATGCATGCGCAAACACAGGAATTGGAAATGGGCCTGACGGAAAAAATTTTAGCAGTGCTTACTGACCCCAATGTTATCTATATCCTGATGTTACTGGGTTTCTACGGCATACTATTCGAGCTGTATAGCCCCGGCGCTATATTACCAGGTATCGTAGGGGTAATAGCATTGGTGATAGCCTTCTACGCTATGCAGGCCCTTCCTGTGAATTATGCTGGTCTGGCGCTGATTATATTCGCTATTGTACTCTTTGTGCTGGAAGTAAAGATTGTCAGTCATGGTATGCTCACGATCGGTGGTATCGTTTCCCTATCGGTTGGTTCCCTCATGCTGATACATTCCGACTCTGCATTGGAATCCGTCAAAATATCGCTCAACGTGATCATTGCGGCGGTAACTGTTACCACGCTTTTCTTCCTGTTTATAATCGGCGCCGGGATAAGGGCTCAGCGGGCCAAACCAGCTACAGGAGTAGAATCCATGCTGGGTGAGACCGGCGAGGCTTTGGAAATATTGAATCCATCCGGAAATGTAATGATACGTGGTGAAATATGGAAAGCAGAATCTGTTGAGGGACAAATAGCACAGGGAGAAAGAATACGGATCATTGCGGTGAAGCATCTTAAATTGGTTGTTGGACACTTAATTACCTGATATAAAACAGTAGTGCTATGTTACCATATTACTCTACATGGATAATTGTTCTCGTTTTCTTTGCAGTCATCCTGCTTGCCAATGCCGTCCGCATTCTGCGGGAATACGAACGTGGTGTTGTATTCCGCCTGGGGCGACTGGTGGCGCCGGATGGTGTACGGGGCCCCGGATTAGTTCTTTTAATACCCATCATCGATAAGATGGTAAAGGTAAGTCTACGTACGGTAGTCATGGATGTACCCTCGCAGGATATTATCACCCAGGATAACGTATCTGTGAAGGTAAATGCCGTTGTATATTTCCGCGTAATCCAACCCAACAAGTCCGTTATAGAAGTAGAAAATCACCTGATAGCTACGTCCCAGCTCTCGCAAACCACGCTGCGTAGTGTATTGGGGCAATCGGACCTTGATGATCTTCTTTCTCAAAGGGAAAAGATCAACCTGAAACTGCAGCAAATCATCGATAAACACACGGAGCCATGGGGTGTAAAAGTTTCCAATGTGGAAGTAAAGCAGATAGATCTCCCGCAGGAAATGCAACGGGCCATGGCCAAGCAGGCGGAAGCCGAAAGAGAACGGCGTTCCAAAATTATAGCCGCGGAAGGCGAGTTCCAGGCCTCTCAACGCCTCTCCGATGCCGCCAAAGTACTGAGCGAACAGCCCAGCGCGCTCACCTTACGTTACCTGCAAACACTCCGGGAAATTGCTACAGAGAAAAACTCTACTACCATTTTCCCGATACCGATAGACCTGCTGAAACCATTTTTAAATAAGCCGGAATAACCATTTATCGTTGTCTAAAATGGTAACCTTTCTATTAAAAAATAGATACTTTCGTGGTAAGACCTGAAAACTACGATACATGAAGGCCACGTTTGAATCCATTACTGCTCCTGGTGATCAGTCATTCTTTGTGCGAAAATTTGAAACAAAGCAATTTTCAGCGCCCTATCATTTTCATCCGGAGTACGAACTAACGTTGATACTCAGCGGTATCGGCAAACGCTATGTAGGTAGTCATATTGGCGATTTTACTGCAGGCGACCTGGTATTGCTTGGGCCGAACTTACCACATTGTTGGAAAACAGACCTCTCCTCAACACAAGAACTATCCAGTTCTATAGTAATTCAATTCAGGGATGATTGTATGGGAAAAGATTTTTTCAACAAACCTGAACTAAGCCAGATAGCAGCGCTGCTAAAGAAAAGTGCCTTTGGATTGCAGTTTACCGGCAACATACCGGATTTGAAACAGGCGCTCACGGCCTTGCAACAAGAGCCTTCCTCTTTCCAGCGGTTGCTGATGCTCTTAGCCCTACTGCATACAATGGCTACCAATACTCCGCACCTGCTACTGGACGGGCAATCAGTCTATGCATCTATGTCCGCAGTAGAAAAGGCACGATTAACAAGCGTTGTAGGCTATATTGTTGACAATTTCCAACAGGAAGTATCATTAAACGAGGCTGCTAAAAAAGCCAATATGACCCCTAACGCATTTTGCAAGTATTTCAAAAAAGTGAATCGTAAAACATTTATGGAAGTAGTGAACGATTACCGGATTGACTTTGCAAAAAAACAACTGTTAAATACCAATAAAAGTATTGCTGATATTGGATTTGAAAGTGGATTCAATGATATTTCCAATTTTCATAAAACCTTTAAACAGCGCCTGAAGATAGCGCCTCTCAGCTATAGAAATCAATTCAGATCAATAGCAGAATAGCGCGGAGTGCCTGCTTTCCGTGAGAAACTACTGTCAGAGTACCAAGGGATTCAGCTCCGACGCAGCCAGCGAACCGGGTTCCAGCCCCAGCAGCCAGCGGTTCCTGTCGTTTTCCTGGTGTTTATTCTGAGGCGCTGTTACAGATGCTCCATCTGCAAAATAAATAACCGTCATCACTTCCCTGGTGACCTCGCTTTTATTACCCGGCGCAGCATGTAAGGTCCATCCATAGTGCCAGGTAGCATCCCCGGCGCTCATATAGGGAGGCCGGCTGATGGCAAACCCTTTCTCTTTAATAAACTGTTCCAGGATGGCCTCCGACTCGTCAGATATGGGTATATTTTCCGTAAAGCCCTCTTTATGTGATCCCGATGCAAACGTCAACATACCCATTTCCTCAGAAATATTAATCAAAGGCATCCACATGGTAACGGTATTCTGCGTATCCAGCGGCCAGTAATACTGATCCTGGTGCCAGGGGGTAAACCCGCCGCCAGGCTCCTTATATAGTGCCTGGTCATGATAAATACGTACATTGGGCACGCCGAGTAAAGTTGCTGCTACATGGGCAAAGCGTTTGGCCAGTGTGAATTGCCGTACCGCGTCATCTACCTCCCAAAGGTTCATTATCTGCAAAAATGCCTTACCATAGGTATCCCTTTCTGCCAATGGGCGTTTTTCAGTATTATACCTATAAGCAGCATTATTGATTATTTTTCTGCATTCAGCTACTTCATCGGCTGACAGGAGATGAGGAGTAAGCAGATGTCCGTTGTTTCGGAATTGTTGCACCTGGTCGTCAGTGATGGCTGCTTTGTCATTTAGGCTGGTAAGCATGTTATTAATTTTTAGCCCTACAAAACAACAACCCAAACGAGGCAAAAAAAAGGGCTGGAATAGTGAGAATATTGCAAATATTATCCAATAGTTGGAGAAAAAGGTGCTACATGCTTTCAGGTTCAGGAATGGTAATTAAAATGTAAATCACCACCATGACTGCAATCACCGTTGTAGTCAAAAGTGCGCTACCTGCACCAAACTTAAACCATATTAAACCGGTAAGGGAACTTGCCAACATCGTACAAACACTTTGGAATGCAGCATAAGTGCCAATAGCGGTGGCAGTATCATTTTTACTGGTTATATTGCTGATCCACGCTTTGGATATGCCTTCAGTTGCCGCGGCATATAGTCCATACAGGAAGAACAACAACCCATACCAATACCAGTCATGGGCAACAGTCATGCCGGCGTATACTATAGCGAATAACAATAACCCCGCAACAAATATCTTCTTTAATCCTATTTGATCCGCCAGCACTCCAAGCGGAAATGAGGCAATGGCATATACCATATTGTAAAAAATATATACGCCGATTGTAGCTGTATCGCTTAATCCTTCTTGTTTCATTTTCAGTAGCAGGAACACATCTGAACTATTGCACAAGGTAAATATCAGTAATCCCGCCACCAGCTGGCGATAAACAACAGGGCTACTTTTCCAGTAATGCAGGAAGGAAAAAAAACTGACCTGTGTGCCGTTCGCTGTTTTGGGTCTTATTTTGTCTTTCAGCAAAAAAGAGCAGGTAATGGCCAGCACTCCGGGAAAAAAAGCCAGTAGAAACAGTACACGATACTCAGCCGGATAAAAACATAGGTACAACAAGGCCAATGCCGGTCCAATTACAGCTCCCAGCGTGTCCATGGAACGGTGAAAGCCAAAAACGCGGCCCTTAGTTGCTGGTGTTGCTTCATCTGATAACATTGCATCTCTTGCCCCTGTACGAATACCCTTACCCGCACGATCAACTGTACGTGCAAGAAATATCCATAATGGATATACGGTTAAGGCCATCATAGGTTTCGATAAGGCGCTAAACGTATATCCCAATCGAACAAACGGCGCACGCCTGCCGGCATGATCAGATAATTTTCCGAAATATCCCTTACTTAACCCGGCGGTTGCCTCTGCCACCCCTTCTAAAATGCCAATCAGCAGTACCGAAAAGCCAATACTTTTTAAATAAATGGGCATAATGGGATAAAGCATTTCGCTGGCTATGTCTGTCAGTAAACTGATGATGGAGAGTATCCAGACAGTGCGCGTTAGATATTTCATTTGCGGAGACAATAAAGTAATTTTAAATCTGTGGAAGTACCTGCCGTAATCCATCCAATAAATGAATGACCCGGTTATGAAGGAAAGTATCAATTACCAACAGTCCGGCAAACAATACCACAAAACCAAGACACAGCCCCCTGGGGTATTCCCTTATAAGAAATACGGACAACAAAGCGCAAATCCCTGCCATCACTGCCCATATAGATCTCAGTATTATATAAGTACTATTGTCTGCTTTGGCTTTTTCATATTCCTGCGTTATGACCTGTTCTCCCTGCTTTTCAAACCATTCCGCCATTTTGTCTGCACGACTCGCCCTAGTTGATACCAGGTAGCCTCCATATCCCAGGTTGACAGCCAGCAGTAAACATACTGGAATCAACATACCCCGGGACAATCCTCCACTACCTCTAAATAAGGATATTACAACGGGAACCAGCAACAATGAAATGGCCAGCATCCATTTTCCCTGCGATATTTCTCCCTTTGTCCAGGCTTGCAATTGTTGTACAAATACCATTCTGTCCATATTGCTAAAAATTTACCCCTTTTTTTGTTTGAATAAAATACAAAACTGGTACAAATAGAAAAATACCTCCTGATATGTAAACACTCAGGTAGCTCATAGGAATACTTAAAAAATATAATACCATCACCGACCAACTCATTTTTTTGTCAATACGAACCCCTTTCCCCTTTTCCGATCTTGTGATACGCTGCTGAAAAACAGCATAAAAAAACACAATTAGGGTTGTAATGATACCATAAAATATATGATTCGACCTGTCAGAAAACGACTCGCTCAGGTGAGCCGTTGCAGTAGGAATAAATGAGATCATGAAAAGCAGGCCAAAGTTGATCCAAACGGAATTAATATCTATATTCTCTTTATGCAAAGTAATACGATGATGATTGAGCCATATGATGACGACCGTAACAAAACTCAATGCATAAATAAGGACCTGATATAAAATACCTGGTAAATGGTCAAGAGACAATTCCGGTATTTTAATTTCCATGAGCATCAACGTACTGATAATAGCCAGGATACCGTCAGTAATCGCATCTAATCTTTCTTTCTTCATCAACTACTAATGTGTAAAAAATTAATTTATTTCATTTCTGAAGTAGTTAACCCGAATTTCCTTTTAAAGGAAGAGTAAAAATGAGACAGGTTTTCAAAACCCAGGTCTAAATAAAAGTCAGCTGGTTTCTGCTGCTTATGCTTAATTAAATAGTACGCTTCCTCAAGACGTTTTTCCCGCAGCCATTGTTTTGGCGCGCAATTAAAAGTTTTGGAAAAGTCCCGCTTGAATGCTGAAACACTACGCCCGGTAAGCTTGGCAAACGATTCAACCGGAACATTAAACATGTAGTTATGATTCATAAATTCCTCTAAATTTATTTTATAAGGCTGCGTGAAATCAAACAAGATATATTTAAAATCAGGGTTGCTTTGCAGCAGCAGCTCAATAGCCTCCCTGATTTTTAAATCTGCCAGCCTGGGCGTTGCTTCTTTTGTTTTATTGATGTATGGAGCCAGGGAAATAAAATAACTATGCAAAAAATCATTGGGTTCAAAAAACAACTGCTGCTTTCCTTCATACCCGTTTTTCACAACAATTTTATTTTCCAGGGCGTATTGCTGCAATGTTTCTTCATCCAGCGTAATAGAAAGAAATTTATATTCTCCGGATTTTGAAGGATATTTTATTGTCCGGATCAGCTGGTTCTTCTTAACCAATACGACCGTATTTTCCCTAATCACGGTACTACCCTGATCATGGAAAACATGTGTTTCCCCGGACAATTGAAATCCTAAGAAATGGTCAGGATAGAATTCTTCGTACCCTCTTTGTTTTTCAAATACACAGGAGTACACTAACCTGTCAAATATTATTTCCCGTTTTGCTTCCATACTACAAATATCCTGAATTCTAATGGATGGCAGTAGCACCGGCTATTGCAATTTCCTTGTCTTGTGCTATTGTTCCCCCGGATGAGCCAATAGCCCCGACAATATTACCGTCTTTATTTTTAATAACAACGCCGCCGGCAATTGTCAGCAGGCCTTCGTTGGAATTAATCATGCCATATCCATGCATATCTGCACCAGCAATAATGGATCCCATCACTTCGCTGTCAACACCGAACATAACCGCTGTTCTTGCTTTTTTTATGGCAAACTCCACCACGCCAAAGACACTGTCTATTCTTGCAAAAGCAACCAAATGCCCGCCTGTATCTACTACTGCTATACTAACGGGCACCCCTAATGTTTTTGCTTTCGCTATTGCAGCACTCAATACACCGGATGCTTCGTTATAAGTGATATTCATCTTATTCCATTTTAATTTATGTGGGAGAAAAAACACAGATTTCCACCTCTGCTTTTTGGGTATAATGTTAGCTCTTTGCGGTCCAGGCATCTATTTGCAGCTGTTTTATAAAATCTGCTGTTTCTTTTGGATGTACGTTTCTAAAATTGGCGTTATCATCTAATACAACATTCACAATACACTCAGCCATCGACTGCGGATCGAGCTGGTTGGCCAGTGATTCTTTAGCGCCATCAAAAACGGATAAATGCGTAAAGTTGACGGCAGGATCATACCAGCGGAAAATACTGTCTACACCGCGGTCATTAAACCCGGTACCAAATACGCCGGGGTTACAGGTAGCAATTTTGATATTAAAAGCGGCCAATTCTGTTTTCAGTCCTTCTGCAATGGCTTCCATTGCGTGTTTCGAAGCACAGTAAGCGGCCACATAAGGAACTGTCCATAGACCTCCCATAGAAGTAGTGAATACAATTTTTCCCGGTTTCTTCTGCTGAACAAATTTCCTGATGAAGCCCTGTGCCAGTTCTAATCCGCCAAATACATTCACATCAAACATGGAACGAATCAATTCTATTGGCTGCTCTGCAATGGGGCCCCCTTCCATAATACCGGCGTTGCTGATTAAAATATCGATATCGTACTTTTGATGGATATAGGCAATATCACGGGAATTAGTTACATCAAGTTTATCAACAATAAGATCAACTCCCTGCTCTTTTGCTTCGCGTATCAAATCGCTCACCTGTGGATAAACCTGCGCGGTAGCAATCACTTGGTGTCCTTTTCCGGCCAAATCAAATGCTGCGATCTTTCCAAATCCGCTGGCTGCCCCTGTAATTAAAATTGTTTTGCTCATTGTAATTTTATTTAAGGTTACAATGCAAAACTACCGGGAATAAACATCATTTTTTATTTCTGTGCAGCCCAATTTTATATTGCTGTAAAGCTCTGCCCGGGTCAGGTAATCAGTTCCGGAGCAGCTTTTTCCGCTGCCCGATATACAACCCGGCAATCACCATCAGGGTACCAGCCACGGTATATAAGGTAATAGGTTCATCCAGCAGCCACCAGGCATAAAAGAAACCAAAAAGCGGGCAAAGGAAAAGCCATAGGGAAGCTCTGACCGTATCTATCTTCAGTAAATAAAACCAGCAGATCAAACCAGTTACGGATACCGCCAGGCTTAACCATAGCACTGAATAAATAAACCTGCCATCTAAATGTACTGACGAAAAATCGCTGAACACCAGGGTAAACGGCAGCAGAAAAAGGCCACCCAATGTTACCTGCCAGCCATTGATCAAAAGATTAGGCAGCGCCCATGGTACCCTGGCATAGTACACGCTGGCAAAGGACACTGCCACCATACTGGTCATTAATACTGCCACCCCTGGTAAACTGGTACCTCCGCCGTTGAGCAAAGGATAGGTGGCCAGCCCGATACCAGCCATCCCGATGACAATACTCCATATCTCCCCTTTTGCGGGCCTACGCCCCATCAGCCAGGAGGAGAGCAATACGATCAGCAGCGGGTTAGTGGAGGTGGCCAGGCTACCGATTCCGGCGGCAATGTATTTCATCGCATACACATACAGTCCCAGGTAAACCGTAGTATTTAAAGCCCCAAAAATAGCCAGCTGCCGCCATTCAACCCCATTGGGCATACGATACCGCTTATCCCGGCCTACCAGGTAACAGTAACCCAATAGGACAAAGCCTGCGATAAAAAAACGAACATTGCCAAGAACCAATGGAGGAGCCGAGTGGATCCCTATTTTTGTTGCTACAGACGCCGATGCCCATAACATCGCGAACAGTAAGCCGATCATCATATTTTTCACGCAGCAAAGATAAACGAGAATATTTCGAAAACTATACCTGCGGGGAATTGCCAGGGCCTCAAAAATCCCTCCATAGCCTCCCTGAACAGCCCAAGGTTTCCTTTATAAATTGTGAACTTAGGAACGCTAACATTTATTATATTTATACATCAACCCAATTTTTACACTTATTTTACTCCAAATGGCCGTACCAGGTATGAGCACCATATCCGCCAAACTTTCTAAATACCGGTCTGTATGCCTGGTGGCGTTTTTTTTCCTTTTGATGGCCGCCTGTAAACAACAAAAGGATAATCCTGACCATCCCCAGATTGTTGATTTCATTTCATCAACTACGGATAGTATGCTTGTTGCCGGGCAAATGGACGACGTTCCGCATTTCCTGGACTCCGCATACGCAAGGCTGAAGGATCCGGGCCCTCATGATCGCTGGATAAAATACAACCACCTGGCTGACCTTTATATCTTTTACACCAAAAACATTCCACTGGCAAAGGCAAACCTCGACAGCATGTTCCTGGTACTGAAAGGCAAGGAAGAGATGTATCCTATGGAATATGCCAGCACCTTGTACGTAGAGGGCGATCTGAGTATCGTGGACAAACAATATGCCGAGGCATATAAGAGCTATTTCAGTGGCAGGCAATTTGTCCAAAAGCACCTCGATACCTGCAACTACGGCCGGTTCAGCAGTAAACTCGGATTTACTGAATACAACCAGGAAAAATACCTGGAAGCCATTGTTCATTTCAAACAGGCTTTTTCAGAGTTCCAGCACTGTAAAGCAGGTGCAGCACGCGATTTCGACAATCGCTTTCTCCATCCCCAGTCAGCCCTGAACTCCATCGCACTCTGTTTTGAAAGAGCCAGCATGCCGGATAGCGCTATTTTCTATTATAAAAAAGCAGAACAATTCATCCAGGATGCGCTCATTCAATTCCCCCATAAAAAACAATTCGCGGAAACCGCGCTGGGAGTGGTATACGGCAACCTGGGAGGCACCTATGCCAGGACAGGAAATTTTGAGATGGCAGAACAGTATCTTAAAGAAAGTATCCGGCTCAACGACCGCGATGGCGGCGCTGTTGAAGATGCACAAACTGCCAAAATCAAATTGATCCGGCTCTACCTCGATTATCGCCGTCTGCCCGCTGCCTCTGCATTGCTCGACCAGGTTGAGCAAGACCTTCGCGCTGAACGTGGCAAAAGCATCTCAAACGATAACGTCAGATTGAGATGGCATGAATTGAAATGGCGCTACAATGACGCCATCAGCGACCTGGCCGGCGCCTATCGCTATAGTCAACGCTACTACCAGCTCCGGGATTCCCTGAATAACGTAAAGGCCGGATTAAAAGCAGCTGACCTGGAGGCAGGTATCAGGGATGCAGGACAACAGTACCAGATAACCCTCCTCCATAAAAACAATCAGCTCAAAACTGTATATCTTCTGGCAGCCATCATATTCTCTATATTAACTATCCTGATCCTCTTTTTACTCTGGAAAAATCTCCAGCGCTCCCGCAGGAATGTAGCCGAACTGATTACCCTTAACCAACAGGTAGAGGAAAAAAACCGCCAGACCATGGAAACACTCAAAGCACTGGAAGAGAGCTATGAAGAAAATACACGGATCATGAAAGTAGTGGCCCATGACCTCAGAAATCCAATAGGTGCCATTACCGGCCTTTGTTCCATTATGCTTGCCGACAAGCATCACCAGGAAAAAGACCGGAACATGCTGAAAATGATTGAATCGTCGGGACATAGCTCACTGCACCTCATCAATGACCTCTTGTATTATAGCGTACAGTACGAACTACAAAAAGAACCCGTAGACCTCAGCGAGCTGCTGCGCTATTCGGTTGACATGGTGCGACTCAAAGCCCTGGAAAAACAACAGCGTATTGAATTACAAACCATGCGGCTGATACTTAACATCAACCGGGAAAAAATGTGGCGGGTATTCAGCAACCTGCTCTCCAATGCCATTAAATTCAGTCCACACAACAGCAACATAGATATCTTTACCAGAACCGAATCGGACCACGTTACCGTATCCGTGCAGGATCAGGGAATTGGCATCCCTCCCACCATGGAAAGCAAGATCTTTGATCTGTTTACAGAAGCCAAAAGAACCGGCACCAGCGGGGAACGACCGTTTGGAATGGGACTGGCCATCTCTAAACAAATTACCGAAGCCCATGGCGGCGCTATCTGGTTTGAAAGCATCCCCGGTGAAGGAACCACGTTTTATGTTAAGCTGCCGCTTGACTGATAACAATCAAAAGCAACCGGTTATTTTCCGATACGCTTAAAATAGATGATCGTGCCGGTGAGGCCACCATGCGGCTTTAGCGCAAAATCAGGAATAAAGCCGGCCCGTTGATACTGCATGCTGTCATAAAGGAAAGCGGCGCCTTCCTCTTCTGCAGTATCGAGCGTAAGTAGTGTACGTCCCTTTTCTACCGCCATCTTTTCTGCGGCTTCCAATAACGCACGTGCAATGCCCCTACCCCGGTGGCTCACACGGGTCATCATTTTTGCGATCTCTGCCCGGTGGGGCTGATTGGGCGGGCAATCCAGCAGTAGGGAAACTGTACCTACCAGGAGCTGTTGATCAAAAGCACCGAGTATAACCCTTTCTCCACGACTAGCCGCAGCCAGCGCATTATCCCAGAATGTCGACGCTACTTCCGGCGCCAGCGGATGCATAAAGCTCACAGATCCACCATGGGACACTGTTTCAATAATCAGATCCGACAAGGCCGCTACCGTTGGAACATCTCGTGTAAGCGGAGCAATAATATATCCCATGGCATCAAGTTAAAAAAATCCCTTTGCACCACCTCATTATTTCTTCATAGTCAAAATAACCTGGCGTGCTACAGACTTCAGCTAAATATCGGTTACAGTTACATGATAATCGCTTTTTCAAAACCACGCATTATTGTCATAAAAAATAAACAAAGAATAAAAGAGGATATTCAGATAATTTTTTTTATTAACTTTATCTAGATACGAACGACCAATTTCTGAAGCGAGTTTAAGCAATCAACGTAAAAATCCTGTTTAAAATACCTGAGTACCACGGGAAAAGTAACCCTATAACAGGCCAGAACCATCAGCACAACGAGAAGAAAGACTTGAGCACTAATGTAATGGTGACATGCCAGCACACAGCAAGATATTTCTATAAATCAAAGACTCCGTGAACCTGACTTTACTGTGAACAAATGAACTGGTACAAGTTGCCTTTATCAACTTTTAATTTTGTTATCCATGTAATTAATCAAATCGCATATAAACAATGAAAAAATTTACTCCCCGGCTATAGCGTGGCTATGCCTAACGGCATTGTATACACGGTAAAACCCTTACACAAAAACCCAAATTAATACCCTGATGAAAATCCTGGTCTATTCCTTACTGGCAACAGTATGGTCACTCCATATCTATGCCCGGCAGTCAACGCATGGTAGCGTATATGATCTGTACACACAAACGCCGGTCAAAGGCGCCAGCCTGTATTCCAATGGCAAACTATTGTCTTCCACAGACATAAGCGGCCGTTTCACTGTAGACTGTCCCAACTGCATGTTAACAATAACTGCCATGGGATACGAATCCCAAACAGTGGCCGTTAAAAACAGCAGTACACAGCTGATGATCGGGCTTACCGCAGCATCGTACAACCTGAATGAAGTAAAGGTTTATGCCGGCAAGTCGGGCAATAACCTGCAACAGGCTAAATCGGTGGCCGTACTCACCCGGCAGGACCTGCACCGCAACGATGGCCTCTTTCTTGAAAATTCGTTGAACCTGGTGCCCGGTGTACGCATGGAAAAAAGAACCATGTCCGGCGGACAGCGCATTACCATCCGTGGATATGGTAACGGTACCAATTTCAATGGCACCGGCTATAAGGCTTACCTGAACGGCATTCCCGTTACCGATGCAGAAGGCACCACCATCCTGGATGATATTGATTTCTCCATACTGGGGAAAGTGGAAGTCATTAAAGGATCCGCTTCCAGCTTATATGGCAGCGGTATTGGTGGTGTATTAAAAATGTATACCCTGAAACCAGCCACCTACGGCACCCGTATCTCGCAGGAAGCGCTGGCCGGGAGCTATGGCCTCTTTAGAACCAACACCCGGGTAGAATATGCCAATGAAAAATCGGCCGTGATGCTCAACTATGGCCATCAAAACTACGACAGCTACCGCATACAAAGCGGCTCTAAAAAAGACTTTGTTTCCTTCATCGGCGACTTTCACAGCAATGATAAACAAACATTCTCTGTGTATGCAGCCTATAACAATTCCAACGATCAGCTGGCCGGGCAACTGGACAGCATACAGTTTGCACAGCGAAAAGATACCGGGGAAGTACCTTATCTGAAAAACAAAGGCTATGTAGCCTTCGAATCTTACCGCGCCGGGCTTTCTCATCACTACCAGTTTTCCACACATGTTAACAACCTGACCAGCGCCTGGTTTACGGGGTATAAACAATCGCAGGCATTTGCCGTGGGTCTGTCCAGCAACCTGGCCCAGAACATAGGCGTCCGCACCGCATTCGGACTCAATTTCACCGGCAAAACTATTACCCTCAGCGGCAGCATAGGCGCCGAACTACAGAAAACAAACTCCTTCAAAAAAAGCTATGGGCTGTCTAATAATGTCACCGGTGCCCTCACAGGAGACATCGAACTGTCGGCCATGCAGTACAACATTTTCACACAATGGGAATTGAAACTGCCGCAGGGATTTATGATCACCGCCGGCATAAGCAATAACTACATTGAATACGGCATCACCGACCGTCTCACCAACAGTGCCAATCCTGCACATAAGGACCAGTCGGGCCATAAAACATTTACCCCGGTACTTACACCGCAGATCAGCGTACTGAAATCGCTCAATGAAAATGTATCGGTATATGCTGGTATCAGCAAAGGCTACTCCCCGCCCACATCCGGACAGGTAGTTATTCCGCAGATCAGCCAGGTAAATACAGGCCTGCGGCCCGAACAATCCATACAATATGAAGCCGGCGCCAAAGGCACGCTGTTGCATAAGCACCTGTCGTTCCAGGTAGCAATATTTGATATGGAGATAACAGATAAGCTGACCTCACAGGCAGTAACAGACAATACCGGCACCGTTCTGTATACTATGACCACCAATGCCGGAGGGCAACAAAACCGTGGTATAGAAGCGGAAGCAGCCTACACGATACAGCCTGTACAAACGGGGGTATTCTCCCTCATACGGCCATTTGTAAGTTATACCTACTCCAGTTTTACCTATAAACAGTTCCGGAGCGATAATAACAACAATACCAAAACTATTGACTACAGCGGCAACAAGGCCTCCGGCGTACCTCCTCAACTCCTGAATGCAGGGGTGGACTTCATCTCCAAATGGGGCGTTTACCTGAACACTACCTGGCAGTTTGTAGACAAGATGCCGATTACTTACGACAATCAGCATTATGCAGACGCCTATACGTTATTGCAGGCCAAACTAGGCTACCGTCATGCTATCGGTCAGCATTTCCAGCTGGATGTATTTGCTGGCGGCAACAACCTCACCAGCAGCCGGTACTACACCATGGTATTTTTGAATGCCAACTTCAGCGGTGCGGCTCCCAATATTTATTTACCCGGTCCCTATAAAGCCAATTGGTATGGCGGGTTTAATCTCAACTATAAATTCTAGCCATGAAAAAAACTATACTTCTTCCATGGGTGATGATACTGCTTACTTCCTGCGGAAGATTTGGTCATCAGACCCGACAGCATAACGACAGCACCCGCATTGTTTGTTTATCCAAACAATACAATGAAGTGATCTATGCCCTGGGAGCCGAAAAGAACCTGGTAGCAGTAGACCTGTCCAGCACCTACCCTCCTGCTATCAAAGCATTACCCACCGTAGGTTATCACCGCGCCTTAAGTGCAGAAGGACTACTGGCGCAAAATCCAACGCTGGTGATACACGACAATAACATAGGGCCGGAAAATGTGATGCGCCAGCTGGAACAAATGAAAGTCCCTATGAAAACTTTTATGGACAGCGTATTTACCATTGCACAGACTAAAGCCATGATACAGCAGCTGGGCACTTATTTCCATAAAGAACCACAGGCCGACAGTCTCTGTAAAAAACTGGATGCAGAAATGAACCAGGCATTAACGAACGTGCATCAATATACCGATACCCCCAAGGTAGTCATCATTCATTTTGGACGTGCCATGAATATCTACCTGGCGCTTACGCAAAAAAGCACGGCCGCTAAGCTGATAGGATGGGCTGGCGGACGTATTCCCATCGATGGCGACAAAGGCATGCAACAGGTATCAGCAGAGCTCATTGCGCAGGCAGATCCTGATGTAATCCTGCTAACTGACTTCGGTTATGACAGGCTGGGTACGTTCGAAAAAATAAAAGAACTGCCAGGCGTTTCAGGCACCAAAGCAGCATTGCATCATCGCATCTACAGGATAGAAGAACACGACATTGTATACCTGGGGCCACGTACAGGCGCCAATGTGCTGGGTTTTCAAAAACTGATACATGCAGGTAAATAAACAATATCATGGCGTGTATCCGATCCTGATAGCATTATTGATAGTAACGGTATTGTTATCTGCCTGCTACGGCGCTGTTAACATCAGTACCGGTGAAATAGTTGATGCTATCAGTAAAACCATCTCCGGGTACGGCGATCTCTCTTTACATGAACGCATTTTTATGGAGATACGTTTACCGAGAGTACTTTTCTGCTTGCTGGCCGGATCGGCATTGTCTGTAGGCGGGGTGTTGCTACAGGCGCTTTTCAGAAATCCCATTGTGGAACCAGGACTGATAGGCACTTCCAGTGGCGCTGCTTTTGGAGCAGCGCTCTATTTCGTATTAGGGGCATCGCTGCATTTTAATGCCGGAGAATGGACACTGCCTATTGCAGCAGCGGTTGGCGCTATGGTAGCCACTTTCCTGGTGTTGGGCTTATCAGAAAAAAAACAGACAGGGAAAGCAGCCATCGGAACCCTGTTGCTGATGGGAATTGCGGTAAATGCGTTATTTCTCAGTGGCACCGGCTTTCTTTCTTATTTAGCGCGCGATCCGCAGGCCCGCTCCATTACTTTCTGGAACCTGGGTACGCTTTCCGGCGCCAACTGGCATGCGGTGACGATTACTGCTATAGTACTGGTGATCTGCTTTTGGCGCTCCCTTTCCTATGCCAAACAATTGAACCTGCTGATACTGGGTGAGGATGAAGCCATGCTGGCAGGTGTGGCTGTTCAACGGCTCAAAAGAGAGATACTGGTTATCAACGTTATCATGGTGGCCGTGGTCACTTCCTTCTCTGGCGTGATCAGCTTTGTAGGATTGGTAGTTCCTCATTTGATGCGGATCTGGAAAGGGGCCGATAATCGTTACCTGCTTATTGGCAGCGCACTGGCTGGCGCCATCCTGTTAAGCCTGGCCGATATTGCTGCGAGAGTACTGTTGCGCCCCGCCGAACTGCCGATTGGTATTGTTACTTCCGTTACCGGTGTACCTGTTTTCATCTATCTCTTAAGGAGAAAAAAATATTATTACTGATGTTGGTAGTATCTGATCTGACCTATGTAGCAGGCAACCATCCCTTGTTGCAATCTGTCAATATGCAACTGGATGCCGGCAAACTGCACCTGGTAATAGGTCCTAACGGGGCAGGAAAATCTACTTTATTAAAAGCGATAGGCGGGCAAATCCCGCCTTCTTCCGGTACGATCCGGTATGCTGATAAAAACATTTCCACATTTGGATGCAAGGAGCTGGCCCGTATACGCGCGTCGCTTTCTCAGCACCAGGAATTGTCGTTTCCATTAAAGGTATGGGAGGTAGTGATCATGGGGAGATACCCCCATGTACGGGAAAACCCCGGCCACAAGGATATCCAATACTGCCGGGAAGCGATGCAGCTTTTCGACCTGGAAGCATTGGCCAACCGGGACTATATGAGCCTTTCCGGAGGAGAAAAACAGCGGGTACACTTTGCCCGTATCCTCTCACAGATATGGGAGCCCATTCCTGATACCTGCCGTTATTTATTTCTCGACGAACCACTCACTTTCCTGGATGTGCATTACCAGTTTCAGCTGATGGAACTGCTGAAGCGGTTATTGCAACAACCCAACCTGCTGATCGTTGGCGTAGTGCATGACTTAAATATCGCTGCCCGGTTTGCCGACAACCTCCTGTTGTTACATCAGGGGAAACTAATAGCGAAGGGAAGCCGGGAAGAAGTACTTACCACAAAAAACATTCAAACTGTTTACCAGCTGGAGCCGGTGATCTATGAAAAAGACGACCGGTATTTTCTGGCCTTTTGAAAATTGTATTTATCCACTCACAACAACCAATACAAATGAAAACAAAATCCGTAAAAAGGCCGCTGTGGCGCTATGTTTTACTGGTGGCGCTTTTGCTTCCCGGTATAGCATCGCCTGCGCAGCAACATGCCCGCCAAAGTACCAAAGCTCCTGACTGGATCAAAATGATGGATGATCCGAATGTCAATTTTTTTGTCATTGAAAAATCCTTTAATGACTACTGGAAAGGAAAAGAATTGCCAGTGGAAGAAGATGAGATACTGGATGTAAAAAATAATTCCGAAAGAAAGCGGGGCTTCCTTGGCTTATTTAAACGAAAAGAATCTGAAGAAAGAAAAGAAGGGCAGCAATATGCATTTGAATATAAAAAATACCAGTGGTGGCGAAGGCAGGTACTTCCCTATGTACAACCCGATGGTACTATTCTCACCAAAGATCAGCAGATACGGATCTGGCAGCAGCAAAAAGAATTGAAAACCAATATCAACGCCAAACAGGCCAAAGACAGGATGGAAAAAGAGAAAAAAGATACGGGTAATTCCCAGCAGCGCTATTAAACATAGTCGAGGCACGAAACAATATTTTTCCCATCAACCAGAAATAACTGAAATGTATATACGTAAATACCTGTTATTACTTTTATCCGCCTGCCTGTTGTTATCATCAGCAGCACTTGCCCAAAACTATGGCAGCTGGCGGAATATAGGGCCGGTGCTTTTCCCGGTCAACTCTTCCGGCCAGATCAATGGTATCGGCCGCGTTACACAGATGAAGTTTCACCCTATTACCTCCGGTACGCTTTATGCGACCAGCGTATGGGGATTGTGGAAAAGTACCGACACCGCCAATACCTGGCAGTTACTGGGCACTGATGATCTGCCGAAAGCCACCTGCGCTTCCGTGTGTATCGACAATACCAACGACCAGGTTATTTACCTGGGCACCGGAGATCCCAACTATTACGGCACCTCCCTGGGCGTTTATAAAACAACAGATGGCGGACAGTCGTGGTTACCGGCCAACAGCAGCATCGGTACCCGTATGGCGGTGGAATTACTGATGTCGCCCACCGACCACAATGTACTGGTGGCCGCTACCAATGATGGTATCTGGAAAACAACGGATGGCGGTATTTCCTGGTCGCAGCAACTGGTCGGTGGCCAGTTTACCGACATGGTATTCAAAGCCGTTACCAATACTACCACCCTGTTTGCTGTTACCATGGACGGTAGTTTTTATACTTCCAATAATATGGGAGATACCTGGACCGCTACCACCCTCACGCTACCGGCAAATGGCGCCAAGGGCACCCGGCTGGGCGTTACCCGTGCCGATTCCAACCGCGTATATGTGGGCATGGTAGGCTCCAATAACGGTTCCGCAGGAGGCGTTATCTACCAATCAACCAATGGCGGCGCCTCCTTCACGCAGGTAAAAGGTGATGTTTCTCCCAACCTCAATGGCTACTCCAGTACCACTACCGGTCAGGGCAACTACAACTGGTCCATGTGCGGCGATCCCACCAATGCCAATACCGTATATGTGGTTGGTCACCTGATATGGAAAAGTACCAATGGCGGCAGCACCTGGACACAAATGGAACCCAACTGGGCTTCTGTCATCCATACAGATATGCATGGTATTAAAGTAGATCCCTATAACAACAGCCGGCTGTTTAACTATAACGATGGCGGCGTATGGCTCTGCACCGACGGTGGCACCACCTGGACCCCTAAAAGCAACGGACTTTCCTCCACAGAGGTGTACCATGCCTCCAATAGTCCTATCAGAAGAGATATGATCAGCATCGGCACCCAGGACAATGGCGAGCTATATTATAAATATGCCACCAATCCCTGGTTTACCAACAGGGGCGGCGACTGGGGCGCACGCTCCAACTTCGACTACAATAACAATAGCCAGGTATATTATTACAACGGGAAAAGAAGGTCCGTTACCGGCAGCGATGCCTCCTACAACCTGCCCTTTACCGGTACCAACAATATGCAACTGGAATTCACCCCGCAAAATGTCAACATAGCTTTTGCCGCAGATACCGGTTTATGGCGCAGTGCCAACATTACTGCTGCCTCACCAACATGGACTAACGTAGCCAATGCAGCGGAGAAGATTAATGCGGTACAGATCAGTAATGTTAATGCCAATGTAGTATTCTATGTAACTACCAATCAGAAAGTATACAGCTCCCGCAATGCTACGGCCACCACGCCCACATTTACCAGCGTAGCTGCGCCGTCAGCTACCAACGTATCCGCCAGCGTTACTACTATCTCCAGCGATACCAATGTTGTATACCTTGCCTGCGGCAGCCGTGTATATCGTTCCGGCGACAAAGGCAACACCTATACTGATATCAGTGGTACCCTCCCATCGGTAAACGTCATCCGCCTGCTGGAGGACCGTTATGCCACCAATGAAACCGTATACCTGGCTACCGCACGTGGCGTGTATTACCGCAATAAAACCATGAGCGACTGGGGACTATACTCCATAGGACTTCCTACGGTAGCAGATATTACAGACCTTTTCGTTTATAATAATGGTAACGCCGATAGCAGCGAATTAAGAGTGAGCTTTTATGGAAGGGGCGTTTTTGGCACCAAACTAAACAATGCCATCACGCCGTTGATCTCCTTCGCTGCTACCTCCATTGGCACTACTGCTGCCGGCACCAGCATATCCGGATGTAAACCGTATACCGATTATCCCGTGAACCTGACCATCAGCCCTGCGCCCACCGGCAATGCCAACGTGCAGCTGGTAGTAGGCTCCACCTCCTCTGCCAAAAGGGGAATTGATTTTGATGTAACTACCAACGGCAACTTCACCACGCCCAGCGATACGGTAATTTTTGCTTCGGGACAAACAGCGCCGCGAACGGTTACGATCAGGGTGTATGGCAGCAAAACAGATCCTTCCAGCAAATATGCCCTGCTTACCTTCAGCGTTAATGGCACTACCAATGCGATGGCTAATCCATCTGCGCAAACAGCGCGTGTGGATATCACCTATCCGGATGCATCGCCGGTGGGAGATACGGCTCTCGTGAACCTGACCTACGGCAACGGTACCACCGGCGGAAGTGCCTCCAGTCCGTTCAACGGCACCCAATCAGATAAGAAAGCGCAAACCATTTATCCTGCCAGTGAGTTAAGAGCCGCAGGCATACAGAAAGGATATATCAATGCCATCTCTTACCATGTTAGCTCCCGGACCGTCACCACTACCAGCACGTTCCAGAATTTCAACGTAGCGGTGGGACTCACACCACAGGTAGCCTTCACCAATACAGTATTTGACAGCAGTCCGCTGACCAGTGTATACTCCGGCACTATCAGCGTATCAGACACCGGCTGGGTGCAGGTGCCTTTCTCACAACCTTTTTATTGGGATGGTTATTCGAACCTGCTCATCCAATCCTGCTACAACAATACAGATGGTAATGACCAGGGCGATAACCTGGTAGCTTCCTTATCTGTTAGCGGAGCTAATCCTACCGCCTTCCAGCGTCAGACCAGCGGCGCCGGCTGTAGCTTTAATGCGCCGGGTTACGGATCTACCAGGCCTAACCTGATCATTAATACCAAACCCAGTGTTACACCGGTGGCCAGCGTGTTAAACCGCAGTACTACCCAGTATCTCGGCCCTAATGCCACCGTGTACTTCTCAGATACCAGCGGAGCGATCATCGCGAAAATACAGAACCTGAGCAGCTTCGATTATGGATGTACCACCGTGAAGATAGACAGGGCCGGCAGCAGTGCCGCACCATTCTGGGATAGTACGGCCGCACATTACCTGGCTTCTAAAACAGTTAAAATAACACCTGCCAACAACAATGCTTCCGGCAGGGTGAGTGTAACGCTTTATTACAACCAAACAGAAAAACAAGGTTGGGCAGCGGCTACCGCACAATCATGGGATACCATAAAGATGGTGAAAGTGCCCAGTAACATCAGCAATGTAACACCGGCCAATCCATACCCGGATGGCGCCGGCGCCTTTGAAATAAGCCGTGATTCCAGCGGTAAAAAAGGTGCTACCATTTATTATGTTTCCGCTACGTTTAATACCGGCCTCGGTGGCTTTGGCGTAGGTATTCCAGGTACACCACCTGCAACATCTGCCTGCAATACACCGATCCCACGTACGCAATTGAGAATATCGACGTTCGACAGCCAGGAAACCGTTGGGGAAAACGCGCCGGTTGCCAATGCCATTGATGGCGATATCAATACCTTCTGGCATACGCAATGGTATAACAGTACGGCGCCCATGCCACACTATGTATCCATCTACCTGGGCGGCTCCTACAACCTGAGCAAGCTTACCTACGTACCACGACAGGCAGCGGTAAATGGCCGGATTAACGCCTATAAAGTGGAAGTAAGCGCGGATAGCATTAACTGGACACAGGTAGCCACCGGCAACTTCGTGAACAGCACAGCCGCGCAGGATGTAGTTTTTAACCCTACGGTAAAAGCGAAATACGTGAAGCTTACTGCTACTTCGGAAGTAAATGGTAATCCCTGGACTTCAGTAGGAGAGCTCTCCTTTACCGGTTGTCCAGACACCAGTCCTATGCTGAGTAAGCAAAGTACCTTGTCTGTCGGCAATGTCAAAGTATATCCTACTTTAGTGCGCAGAGGAGAAACCGTTAATATCCGGAACAGTAGTACGGGCGCTATCATGATACAACTGTACGATGTGAATGGAAAAATGCTGAAGCGGGAACTGTTTAACAACAGCGGTACTATTCAAACCGGTGACCTGCCAGCGGGCATATACATCTATAGTATCTACAGTAATAAAACGAGTACGCACAAACAGATCATGAGTGGAAAGATCATTATAGCGGAATAGTATTTCACCTTTTATAATGATGAGGAGTAAGCAGCTGTATCAGAAAATGATACAGCTGCTTTTATTTTTATTGGTTTAGTGTGGTTTGATGCTATCCCATAATATAATCGACTTTTTGAGTGGCTCATTGAGATGATCTATGTCTTTCAGTTTCATTAAGAGCTCGAATACTTTTACCCAGCCTGGGAGGTCTGGCTGGTGCTTGAATTGTTGTATAGATTGCTGCAAAATGGCCAGCTGTCCCTGGGTAGCCTGATCTCCATTAAACTGCTGATGTAAATTGTCGATCCAACCGGATATGGTATTGACGGTCACATTTTGCTGTACAACATCTGTTGGCGGCAACTGCGGCTGAAAAAAAGGAATTTGAAACGATGGAGATTGCGGAGCGCCTGAAACATTTGTTTGAAGTGTAAATGCACTGGGAGCTCTTTTAACCTTCTTTCGCTCGCCTCCACTTTCTTCCTCCGAGTCTTCTTCTTCCATTTTATCTACCCGCAGGTCCACTTTCTTTTCCGAAGGCTCAAACTTGCGTTTAACAAGTTCCGTTTGTGAGGACGGTACTTTTACCTGTGGGATTGTTTGCGGGGCAAATACTTTTGCAGGAGAAACAGATGGCGGCGTAACAGCTTTTGCCTTTGTCTGCAAATCTTTTACTTTTTTCCGCGCTGACGCTAGCAATTCCTGGCGCTGGCTTTTATCAAACCTGTTCTGGGGGTTTTTCCAATACTGTTTGTAGAGACTAAAAATATCAGTCGCTCCCCTGTCGAATTCATCTTTCTGCCAACGCTCTGTTAAAGTGTTACGTTCCTCATTCATGATTTTTCCCAAGTCCTCTAAAAGCCCTTTGACAAGGTCTTCTCTTTCCCGGAGTGCCCGTGCCTTAGCGGCCTCCATAGATTGTTCCTGTACCAATTGCTCCTTCTTCTGCCGTAATTCTGTTACAAAAGGGCTTAATTGAACCTCAATGATTTTTGTATACAGTTGGTCGTCACTTTTCCACGCCGCATTTGCATGAGTGAGAATGCTCTCGCTTACCGCTTTAAATCGTTCCTTAAATGTAACCGTTGTAAATAAGTGTTCGTACTGCTCAACTTCTTTATTAAATTCGATTTCAAGTTTTGTAATGCTGTGGCTATTCCGGCTCACCTTCCAACTCGAGGCAGATTCAGCCTGGCGTTTGGCCAACTCTTGTTGTTCCTGTTGCTTTTTCTTCAATGCCAGCTGCTCCTGTTGTTGCTGCATCTGCTTTGTATTTTCTACCAATCCTGCATAAATAGTCAGGTTATTAGCCCGTACGCTGGCATCTGCTATCACAAAGGATTTTCCCTCGGGTGTACGATTTTTGATCACCTTACCATTATAGACGATCTCTATGTCTCCTTGTGGGATAGGCGTCAGTGTAAGGCCCGGCGGCAACTGGAATTCAGTAGTGACATTGAGGGGCAGATTTTCACTGGTTAACGTTGTCGGGTCCAACCCGAAAGCTTCAAAATAATGCGAGAACGAAGGGTTATTAACAGTATACGTACCGGAAAGATGGTAATTTAAATTGGCCGCCTGTTCTAACTTACCATCATGGGAGCGATAGTACCCGGGCTTAAATGTTTGTACAATAGGGGCTACTGTTCCTTGTACCACATCTGCGGCGGATGGAATGGTATGTGTTTCTGTTTTGGTGTAAATAACCGGGCCATCCTGCCAGTGAGTAATATCGCTGCCATCTGTTCCGGGAACACGCTTCATTTGCCTCACCAGGAAACGAAACCTGTTGGGTAGCTTTTGCTCATCGGGAAAGGCGCCATTATAAAATCCAGGATAAAGCCCCCAGTCGAGTGGCTCAGCCTCAAACCTGATTACTTTATTCTTGGCATTTACCGCTTCTTTAGCCGCCTTCTCCACACCTGTTTTCATCACACTATTGAATGCAGTGGAAATGGGGACCAGGTTATTGCCTGTACCCGGTCCGTGCAGGTGTTCATTCAACATATGCCCCCGCTTATAACTAATCCGCTTTGTGAGCTTTGTAAATAAGCTGGAGACAGCTGAAGGGGGAGAACCTGGCACATTATCGTCCCTGGGCAAGAGGCTGAGTGGTGCCATGATTACTTTAGCACAGAAAAGGTCGCCATCTATACTTTTGGTATCTACCTGTACCTTATGAGAAGGAGGGCGTTGTTTTTTCATCACTACTGCCGACGCTGTATTTAACTGTTGCAGCAAGTTACCGATTAACTGTAATTGTGCCAGCGCTGTTTGTCGTTGTGCTACAGTGGGAGCAACCCTTTGTGACGTTTTTTTGACGCCTTTGGAATTAATCCTGTTGGTGGCCTGGACGGTGCCATACCTTCCAATATGTACAAGCTTTGCTGCATCCTCAATATCCTTCAACAGATTCAGGAGGATAGCTGAACTTTGTACAACGGGCTTTTTACGTTTACGCTGTAAAAATACTTCCAATGTTTGCTTGTCTGAATGCAGCCATACACCCCCATCGTCGAGATCAATGAACAGGGTATGCCCTTCATCCACTTCATCGTCGTTCATATCCAGTGTTACTGGTACCTCCACTGGTGCTGCTACAGGCGTTCCCTCGGCTGTCGGCGCAGTTTCTTCCTGCGATTGCGGCCGCGAGGTAACATCCGGTATTGCCACTCCCCCGGTAGCGGGTTGGTTGGCTACGGCGCGGGAATCGGCCAGATGATCGGGCGTAACGGTTTCTTTCATCAGCTAACTATTAAATACAATACTATGCTACATCAGCAGGCATGGTTTGTCATCCCCGTTAGCAGCTTGTTGTGGCCGCGGTTGTGGGCGGGGTGCTTGTTCCGCCGCCACCTGTCTCTTTACATCGTTAAAAACATTGTCCATCCGCTGCAGGGATGTAAGCAAGTCGATATATATCCTCGGCATTTCTGACAATAACAATCTTTTCGCCGACCTGCTTTCGAAAATAATTCCCGCTTCCCCCCTCATCATTTCGCTGGCGGCATTCAGCTTAAATTTCTCAATAGCTTCCTGCGACCGGGGATTAATTTCACTGATACCGGCCAGACCATTGTGGGAAAATACATCCCCTCCCCCAGCATTATCCCCTTCTACTAATTCGCCGGAAAGATCACTTTTCTTTTTGTTGATGATGCTGAGCAGCATTTGCTCAATAGTAATGCTGTGCGCTTGTTCTTCTTTACTGGTATCCGGTGTAAACACCCTGTCGGTAGGCGCTTTACCGAAGGTTTTAGTGAGTTGGTTACCTGGCTTGGCCGACAAATACTCTTCTACCATCACAATGAAATATTGTTTTACATTGGCGCTAAGCTGACTGTATGCCATATCTAGGGAAGTCCTGCTCATGAAAGAGAGGTATTCTTTCGCATAACGTTTCGTCTCACTCCCCGTTGCGGTAACATAGTTCTTCAAAATAAACAGTAAGCCACTTAAGGCTGTCGCGGCCGGTTTCAACACTTCGTTCTTTCGTTGATCAGCAAGTACACCTCCTGTCCAGAAATCCTCATCCGGAGCTTCACCTTTGGCAAGGATCTGGTGAGTAATATGGAAGGCTTCTATGAGCGAACCCAGCGAACTTCCGGCTGTTGCCTGTGCAGATACCGCCGGATCCTCCTTATTCACCGTGATATAACTGGTAAATGCATGATGCCGCCAATCAAACTCAAACTCCTTATCATTACCATCTCCTTTGCTCGTTACACCGGGATGCGGCTGCTGATCACCGGCATCAAACTGTCCGCCTTTCCAGGTCGGATTCAGTGTATACCAATCTGGCGATACCCTGCCATGCAACAGGTCTCTGTTGTTACCTACGGCTGCCCGCCAGAAATCACCAGCCTTCTTCCAGGCGTCCGCTACTTTTAAAAACTCGCCCGGATCGGTGGACTGTGGATCCACTGCCTTTTGCACAAACTCAATCACGTATTTCCGGTAAGCAAATTTTTCATTATCTGCCTTGACCTCATTGTCGAGCGTTACATCTATCTTTCCATCTATTTCACCCAAACTGAATTCCTCCAGCGTGATATCCTCGCTCTCAATCAGGTTTTGCCCCTCTGTCCCCTTCATAGCCCCGATTAAAAAGACCCCATCCACCACTTCTGCCTCTATGCCAAACAGTCCCGTTCTCCTGGCAAATTGGGCTACACTACCGGAAACGGACATACGTTGCAGCGGCGTCATACCCGGATTTGTTTGCAATGCTTTTGCTCCCATTACATCCGCTTCGTGTTCCAGCATGGCATCATCGTTGATAGCCATACTTTTCATTTGCCGGGTGGCCTGTACCCTTCCCTGCTTTTGCTGCACCACATGCCAGGCTTCGTGCGGCAAGTGTTTTTCCTGGCCGGGCGCCACATGAATGTCGGTCCCCTGCGTATAAGCAAAGGCCTTCATTTGCGCGGGCTTATCGGAATTATAATGTACAGATACATCGTCCAGCGATATGCCGGATAATGCTTCCACCCCCGCTTTTAACTGCGCCGGCAAACCATTGGCAGCCGGGATGCTCACTCCTCCTGCAGCAACGTTGTTGGCGATCGCCTTACCGGCGGGCGTCTGCTGCTGTATCTTCCCAAATTTTTCAGCCATACAAAGCAGTATTAATTAAGGAATATCATCGTTCTTAAAAAGAGGTTGCAACAGGAAATGCATGATCGCCAGGCCCAGCATCAACCCTATACCCAGTATAATCAATATACTCATGAGCGGCACACTATGGCATTGACCGGGTATACTGCTGATGCCTACAAAAGACATCTCTTTATTCAGGAAAAAAGCCATGAAGGTGCTGACCACAGTTAGTAGTACCAGCACGATCAGTACAATCAATAATTTTTTCCTCCATTTCCAATCATCTCCCTGTGTTTTTATAAAATAAAAATAGGCTGCACTGCCGATGACCAGGAGCAAACCAAAACCAATAGCGAAATAAATAAAGTAAGTATCTCCTTCGTACTGCGATGCATCCACGCTACAGGGATCCTTGAATAAAACAACATAGATAGCCAGCTCCCGCTTAATCCGTTGCCACCACGTCAGATGCAGGGGAGGGAGCGGGCGTAGCGGAATGGTATCGAGGAAGAGCGTGTCTGTTACCACAAATTTATCTACCAGGGCATCCCATAGTTCTGTCCGGCCATCGTCGGCACCCAGCGTCCAGAGCGCTACGCCGCCAATACCATTTTTCAAAACATAATCGTATTTCATACCCATACTGATGCCATCATCAAACCAGATCTCTTCTCTTACATCGCCATATTGATCCCTTACTTCAATAAAGAAAGTGGCACTTGTTTCATCGAAGATGGGAACCGTATCAGACGGATATTGTTTACGGAGATCACTATAACTCACGTAATGACTGAATGCATCCGGGCTCCCCTTCTTTCCTTTCTTCCATACCGCGCCATAATAGGGAAGCAGCAAGGACAGTTGCGCTGGCGGAATATCTCCCTGCAGGTACCTGGAAACTGCACCCTCTATAGATCTTGCGGCATTACCGCCAAGCGGTGCAAGCGCCATGGCAGTTTCCCCGCCGGCTTGTGTAAAATCGATAATGAAATAATCGACCGAGGTACGCAGGGCACGCAGATCATAATTATAAAACTGATCGTATACAGGTACTACCACGTTTACCTTAAAATTCTTATTCGCATTCTTCAGCGTTGCTGAGAGGAAAGTAATGAAACTGCTAAAGGCAGTACGCTGATGATCCGGCAACCCCTGGAAGTAAATAGTAACCCCATCTGCCTGTTGACGCGAGAGCAAACGGGCAAGGCTATCCGCAAATACCGTTTGTGCACTTTTATTCTTCAGCAACGCGAGTATATTATCGCTTTTCTTCTCCAGGAAAAGTAACTGCAGACTACATCCGGCAGACTTTGCGGTAGCGGTTGAATGTACGTCGCTCTCCTGGAAGGCAGGCTGTATTACTCCGCTCTGGCCGTTGACCAGGTAGCCGAGGAAGCTGAAAGTACCCAATGCGTTGTAATTATAGCTGGTGTAACCTTTCTCCATCCAGTAGGGTTGAATACCCATTACATCTATTTTCTGCGAGAGCCGTAACTGGTACCTGGCGCCGATACTGTCGTTAAGCTTTAAAGTATCCATCTGCCCCGGCGGGCGGCCATAAAGGGAACGAACTGCTTTGAGATGCGCCGCTTTCGCTTCTTCCGCTTGCTGCTCCTCGCTTTTTTTCTGAAGAATGGGCATCATCTTATCTACCAACGCATCGAGGTCGGTGCCTTTAACAGATTTATCCGGCTCCTGGACAGGCACTTTCTCCGTAGTCGTATTTTTTGCGCTGGTAGCAGTATCGGCCGCATGACTTAATGCAATCTGGTTAAGTAATGCCATCAGAGAATCAAATTGCTGATTCTCTTTTTTCATTAATGCGGCATTCAATTTACGTATGTCATCCTTACTAACCACCAGCGAATCGGACAAAGTTTGATTGATGATATATAAAACGCGTGCGCGCTCGCGCGCGAGAGCATTATGTCGGAAACGGAAGAATTTTAAAACCCGCTGGATCAGTTTTAAGTTAGCAGCAGTATCTGCCGGCATTTTTGGAGGATTCGGCAACTTTGGCTCCTGTGGAGGCTTTGGTGGCTTCGGCATTTTCAACTTAGGCTCCTGAAAATTAACGGCCGCAGCAGCACGAATAGTACTGCCATTGCTAAAAACAAGGTGATTGCAATGAAACAGGATAAGGAAAGCAACTATCCGCGCGGCTATTTTCTGGGAGGGATTCATGAGGAAACTTAAGGTAATAAAAGGTAGAAAAATATTTTTTCAAATAAAAATATTTAAATCGCTTTTTTGATTTTATATTGTGATAACAATATGAAAACTCAATTCATTCTCAAAATAACGAACGTCTTTTAAGCCCGGATTTTTTTCACAACAGATATATATCACACGGTAAGCTTTAAATACTAAAGGAAATGATCTATGAGGCCCTTAGCTGTGTCACAGAAGACATTAACAATAACCTGAAGCGAAAATTACAGATCAACGAAGACAAGATGATACTCTCTGGTATTGTAAACCAGGATGGATCTATTGCTGTACCTGGCGAAAATAAAATGTTGGTAACGCTGGTGAATGTTGAAAAAGAAACAGCGAGAACATCCGTTTCTCATACAGGCGCCGGCACGTACAATACCGCATCACCAGTGGTTTGTATCAATTTATACGTATTATTTTCTGCTTATTTCAGCAGCAACAACTATGCGCAGGCATTAAGGTTTCTTTCCTACACAATTGCTTTCTTTCAGTCGAAAAATACGTTTACAGCACAGAACACACCTGCATTAGACAATGGTATCAACAAGTTGTCTTTCGAATTGGAGAGCCTGGGGCCAGAGCGGCAAAATAACATGTGGGCCACGCTGGGCACCAAGTACATGCCATCTGTATTGTACAAAGTCCGTATGCTTACTTTCGACGATTCGATCATTAAAGAATACAGGCCTGCAATTGCAGGAACAGCCGGAGATACCCTACCGGCACGGTAAATATTATCCTTGGCCAGTTGAAAATTAAAAATGAAACAGCGATATGAAACATTGACTGCTATCCGTTACTGTCATGATTTTTTCCGGGCGTTATCCTATGAGGGCATCAGCATCCGTATATCTCCTTCCACCAGCAAACAACTGCTGGATGCAGATCTTGTATTGAAGCAACAGCCGGCGGGATGCACGCTGCTGTATAACACGCTGACCACGGGGAAACGCAACAGGACCGATCTTTTACAAGATAACATCACACTTATCTTCGACCTGGTATTAAAAGATCCTTTATTTTATAACTATACAGCCATCAATGCTGGCGACATCAGCAAACAATACTTTTTTTTCAGCAATGATCCCGGCAATGCGCCGGGCGTGTTACATAAGGAATCTTATGCAGGCGTGAAAGACCTGCAAAACGGATCCGCCTTTTTTACAAAGCCCTTCGGGCAACTGGTATTGCAGCTCAACGAATCGTTACAGGTTTCTTATGACATCCGGTTTTCCGCCAAAAGTACGTACTGGTGCTACTTCCTGATGAGCGACCATCTTGCCGCGCTGGCCAACCCGGTGATCCTGGACAATAACGGCGTTTCCTGTTTCGATAAGCCAGTATTATCCGAGCTTCCCGAAAGAGGCAAAGTACCTGTGCTGGTATCCAATCATCCAATCTCTTTATCAGACAGGACTGCTAACCAATTCAGGTTAACCAACAAATCCGAAGATCAAACAGACAGGCATAACATTATCATCTCCCCGCTCCCTGTACCGGAAACCAACCGGATATCCGCAGCAGGACGATCGTGGCAGACAGGCGATAAAGTATACTCAGAAATTTTTTTATACTAAACTAAAAAACACCTGATATGGCTTCAACCTTCATGACCCCGGGGGTCTATATTGAGGAAAAAAATGCGTTCCCCAGTTCCATCACTGCTGTGGAAACTGCCGTGCCTGTATTCATAGGCTACACCCAAAAAGCAGAAAGGAATGGCAAATCCCTTGTACACAAGCCCACCCGGATCACCTCCTTCGCAGAATACCTGTCTTTTTTCGGTGCTGAGTTCAAACCTAAATTCACACTGGCGGATGCCGACCCCAAGGTGAAGCAGGAAACATTTAACATCAACGGGAAACCCACCGTGGTAAAGATCAAGGACAATAATACCGCCTACTTCTACAATAGTATCCGCCTGTTTTTCGGCAACAGTGGAAGCCTTTGCTATATCTTGTCGGTGGGTACCTACGATACACAACCCGATGGCTTTACCATTGCTGCAGACGATTTCATTGGCTCTGATACCAAGCCTAATGTATTTAAGCTGCTCGAAAAGGAATCAGAGCCTACCCTCATTGTAATGCCCGACATCATTGCATTAGGCGCGGCGGCCTATACCACCGTATATACGCAGGTATTACAGCATTGTTCCGACATGCAAAGCCGCTTCGGCCTCTTTGACCTCGCAAAGCAGCAACCATCGGATGTACTGGAAGATGTGGTGAATGCGTTCCGGGAACAGGTGGGCGTAAACTCACTCAACTACGGCGCGGCTTACCATCCCTGGCTGAAGACTACCATCGTACAACCCGATGAAATAGATTTCGAAAACCTGGATGCTACAGTAGATCTGGAGAAACTATTACCTGAACCTGCAGCTGCACAAATCACGGCCAAATATAAAACACACGCCACACCTGATAAGAATACCAAAAAGAATTATCACCAGTCGCTCAAAGCTGCCAGCCCCACGTACGTGAGTATCCTCGAGGAAGTACGCGCGCAACTGAATGAGCTGCCGCCCAGCGGCGCCATTGCAGGTATTTACACCCTTGTCGATAATTCACGGGGCGTTTGGAAGGCCCCTGCCAATGTATCGGTAAGCATGGTAACAGCCCCCACGGTCAACATCTCCAGTGAAGAACAACAAAACCTCAACATCGATATCATTGCAGGAAAGTCGATCAACGTAATCCGCCCGTTTGCCGGCGTTGGCACACTGGTATGGGGCGCCAGGACCCTGGATGGCAATAGCCTCGACTGGCAGTACATCAACGTAAGGCGCACACTCATCATGATTGAGCAATCCATTAAACTGGCTACACGCGCCTATGTGTTCGAACCCAATGATGCCACTACCTGGATTACTGTAAAAAGCATGATCAACAACTTCCTGCAGAACCTCTGGAAACAGGGAGCCCTGGCCGGCGCCACCCCGGAGGTAGCATATGATGTGCAGGTAGGCATTGGTACTACGATGACGCCGCAGGACATCCTGGAAGGTAAAATGCTGATCACCGTGAAGCTCGCACTTACCCGTCCGGCTGAATTCATCATCATCACTTTCCAGCAGCAGATGCAGCAATCTTAATGCACCACTAATTTTCATTCAATAACTTTTAAAAACTTACAATTATGGCAGATGACGGCTCCACCCAATCACAGGCCACCTGGCCAATGGTAAAGTTTTCTTTCAAGGTAATGTGGGATGGTAAAGAGATCATATTCCAGGAAGTAACAGGACTTACTTCCGAAACACAGGTCATAGAATACCGTGGCGGCAGCAACCCCGTATACTCCGTAGTAAAAATGCCCGGAATAGCGAAGTTCAATAATATCACGTTGAAGAAAGGCATCTTCAAAGGAGATACTACGCTGTGGGACAATTATGACCTGATCAAAATGAATACCATCAAGCGTTCTACTATCGTGATCAGCCTGCTCGATGAAACCGGGCAAACAGCGATGAACTGGACCCTTACCAATGCATTCCCCTGCAAGATGACCGTTACCGATATGAAATCCGACGCCAATGAAGTGGCAGTGGAAACCATGGAAGTAGCCCATGAAGGATTGCACTTAACCAAATAAAAAAGAATTACGGATTACGCGTCGTAATCCGTAATTCCTTTTGTTCACCGCCGTAAAAATATTGTCATGGCCATTCCGCCACCACCACCATCGCAGGCCCAGACACCCTATTACCCGCCGGTAGGATTTTACTTCCGGGTAATGGTACCTGGGATTAGCGGCGCCAATGAAGGTAACTTCCAGGAAGTAAGCGGAATATCTGCCACTATTACGCCACTGGAAGTAAAAGAAGGCGGAGAAAACAGGTTTACGCATCGCCTTCCCCAACCGCCCAAATATGGCAACCTGGTATTGAAAAGAGGTATGGTGACCGGTTCTTCGCTGATAAAGTGGGCACAACAAGGCATCAACCTGTTCACCTTCAAACCCGTAGCAGTAGTAGTAAGCCTGATGACCGCCAACCGTGGGCTGGTAGCCTCCTGGCAATTTGTAAACGCTTATCCCGTTGCCCTCAAAGTATCAGATTTTAAAGCACAGGAAAATGTGATTGCCCTGGAAACACTCGAGCTGTGCTATGATTATTCTCAACAAATTTCGTAAGTCATGCCGCTTGAAATAAGGGAACTGGTGATTAAAGTCACCATAGAAGAGCATTCGCCGCAGGCAACCGCCCAAACAGGCCTCAAAGATATCCAGGCGCTGAAGGACAAAATTGTTCGCGAATGCATGGATAAATTAATGACCACTATAGAAAACTTACCCACAAGATGAGCTCACCAGGCGCACCTACCAAATTGCTGTTAGCCGGCTACACAGACCCTGAAGCCACCGACCTGATCGACAGCGTTGATGCAGTGATCAATCCCGATAACTATACCCTTAACTATACGATCAACTATAAAAATACGAATGAACAGGGGGCTGTAGCACCTACCCAGATCTTCAGCAGCATGGAGTCCGGCAATTTCGACCTGGAGCTGATGGTGGATGGAACGGGCGTAATCCCTATTCCCGGCGGCCTTACCGTAGATGCCTACATCGCTAAAGTGATGAACATTGCCTACAACTACCAGGGGGTAGATCACCGGCCAAATTACCTGCGGATTTCATGGGGTAATACCAGCTTTACGGGGGTATGTAAAAACATCAGTATCAAGTATACACTGTTCAATACCAGCGGCGCCGCCTTGCGTGCCCTGATTAAACTAACGGTGATAGAATCTGTGGCCTTTGCCACGAAAATAAAGGAGTCCGGCGTATCCTCTCCCGACCTTACACACGTGCGTACCGTACTGGCCGGCGATACCCTGCCATTGATGACTTACCGCATTTACGGCGAACCCGGTTATTACATGGAAGTGGCCAGGGTAAATGGCCTGAACAGCATACACGATATTAAACCGGGAGATGACCTCTATTTTCCCCCGCTAAAGAAATAATCATGGCAACAGTTGTACCTATCAATATAGCAGATCCTACCCTGCAGTTTTCCGTGTCGGCAAACGGTTCGGAAATACAATATACCTATCCGGTAGTGGCAATCACTATCCACCATGAGCTGAACAGGATTTCTTATGCAGAAATTACCTTGTCTGATGGCACTACGTCTAAAGCAGCTACTGGCGTGATCGGAGATTTCCCCGCGAGCGACAGTGAAAGTTTTTTACCCGGCGTGGCAGTCACCATTACCGCCGGCTACGGCAATACCGGCGAAACGATGATATTTACCGGTATCGTGGTAAAACAAACCATCCAGGCTTCTGACCAGGGCTTTCACCTGGTAGTTACCTGTAAACACAATGCCGTACAGATGACCATCGGCAAAAAAGAGGCAGTGTTTATGAACCAGGTCGACAGTGATATCATGTCTACGGTAGTGAGCAACAATGGGCTGAGTGCCGACATACAAAGTACCAGCGCGGTCAATGAGCTAGTGTTTCAGAAATTTTGCAGCGACTGGGATTTCTTTTTGTCCCGCGCAGAATTCAACGGCTATGTAGTATCGCTGGTAGGCGAAAAAATAGTGGCGGCACCACCGGTAGTAAGTGGCGAACCGGTAGTATTGGTGGCTTTCGGCGAATCGTTGATCCATTTCAATGCGTCGGTGAGCGCCGAAAAACAAGTACCTTCTATTTCCGCGGCTGCGTGGGATCCACAATCGCAGGCCCTGATCAGCGCCTCGGCAACAGAGCCGGGGCTGAACGCGCAAGGCAATCTCACGGCAGATACACTGTCGGCAGCCCTGCATCAAACACCGCTGCAACTGATCTCTAATTCACCGATGGCGCAGGAAAACCTGCAATCCTGGGCCAACAGTACCCTGCTACGCATGCGCCTGGAATCTATCAGCGGCAACGTATCCTTCATGGGCAACGCCACCGTATGGCCCAATACCCTCATCACCTTAGAAGGCGTAGGATCGAGGTTTAACGGCAACGCCTATGTGTGGGGGGTAACACATACACTCAAAGAAGGCGTATGGACCACCGATGTAAGATTTGGATTAAACGGTAAGCCCATTTATGAAAGGGAAAACTTCTCCTATTCACCGGCTAACGGGCAACTGCCGGCCATACAGGGGCTCCAGCTTGCAACCGTGGTGGCTATTTCAGAAGATCCCGGCACAGAGTACCGCGTGCAGGTAATGCTGGCCTCTACTGCCACCGGGCAGCAGGGCACCTGGGCACGGCTTTCTACCTTCTACGCTACCAGCAGTGCAGGCGCCGTATTCTTCCCGGAAGTAGGCGACGAAGTAGTGGTGGCTTTCCTGGAAAATGATCCCCGTTACCCCATCATCCTGGGATCCCTGTACAGTAAGGCAAAAGTGCCGCCGGTAGTACCGGCAGATAATAATAACTACATCAAAGCACTGTACACTAAAAGCCAGCTGCAAATCAGCTTCGACGACGAAAATAAAATTATTACGGTGCTTACGCCCGGAGGAAATAGCATTACGATGAACGATACTACGCAGGAAATTGTAGTAAAGGACCAGAGCAGTAATAGCATTACCATGGCGCCCGCCGGCGTTACTATTAACAGTGCGAGCGACATGACCCTGCAGGCAACAGGACAGCTCAACCTCAATGCCATGGCGGTGAGCATTGCTGCCACTACCAGTATGGAAACTTCCGGTCTGTCTATTTCCCTGACTGCCGACACATCATTCAGCGCTACCGGTAATGCGTCGGCCAGCCTTTCCTCTTCTGCATCCACGATGATCCAGGGGGGAATAGTGATGATTAACTAAACCATAAAAACGAACGATCATGGGACAACCCGCTGCAAGGCTAACAGATATACATACCTGCCCGATGATAACTCCCGGGCTTCCGCCAGTTCCCCATGTCGGCGGACCTATTGCAGGTCCTGGCATGCCTACGGTATTAATAGGCGGTATGCCGGCTTCCGTCATGGGAGACCTCTGCACCTGCGTAGGGCCGCCGGATGCAGCGGTAATGGGTTCTGCCACCGTGTTGATTGGCGGTCGCCCTGCAGTGCGCATGGGCGATACCACTGCACATGGTGGCGTTGTTATGATGGGATGTCCCACAGTACTAATAGGAGGATAACAAACGATGACAAAAGATATGAAGTCCTTTTTAGGAACGGGTTGGAGCTTTCCCCCTTCCTTTGATAAACCCAACGCATCGGTGCTCATGGTATCAGATGCCAATGATATTGAAGAAAGCATCCGCATTATTCTCAGCACCCTTCCGGGCGAACGCATCATGTTGCCGGATTTTGGTTGTAATATCCATAAGCTGGTATTTGAAGTAGCAGATGCCCGGCTATCATCAGAACTCCATCATGTCATTTACCACGCCTTGCTGGAATATGAACCCCGCATTAAACTGGTGGAATGCGTGATAAGCGACCAAACCATGGAAAGCGGTGTGTTATATGTACAAATCAACTATACCATTATTGCCACCAACACCCGGCATAATATGGTATATCCGTTCTACTACCTGGAAGGCACGAACATCGCTACCCGATGAGTAATTATTTTGAAAATATGCAGGATGGGCTCAGCCAGTTCGAAAGACAACTGGATGCGCTAAACCCTGAATATGTGAAAGTGGATAACCGGAGCAATTTTGATCTGCTGGCGCAACTGACGGCATTGTCGACTGAGTTTAATTACTATAATTTCCAGGACCAACGGGATGGCGACTGGCAGGAGTTTTTTCATTCCGACCTGGTGATCATGTTGATCCTTGCAGCCAATATCCAGTTTACCGAATACGAAGAAAAATATCTTTTCCTTCGGGATGCACTGGGTAAGTCCGGTACAGAAGCTACGCTCTTCCGCCATACGGCCGCCTTCTTTTCCCTGCTATATGATATTGCTATTGTACTGATGGATCTGTTACAAAAGCTAACCGGCGCCGATAAGCAGCAGTCACTCCAGTATTATATACAGCAGGTGATCCACACTGTAGCAGAGGAAACGGCGAAATTATACCGTTACGAATTACAGGTAAAGGAACTATTCCCTCTCGATAATGCCCGGCACCATACGCTGCGTACGGCAGACACCTCGCGGCAACTTCAGCTGTTATTTCCCGGCCTCTTCAGTCCAACCGTTACAGGAGATGAAAGCTTCAGCGGGTTTTACTCATTGAATGAAATTTATGATACCCTGCGCACCAAATTCTACCAGATCTCCAGCGCATCCGCCTATTACCTGAAGAACCAGTTGCATCACCAGCAACATTCGCCGCATATGGGGTTGCTGATGACGTTTACAGAGCTGTACAAACACCTGCAGGATCAGATCAACGAAATTCCCCGTCGCCACCTGGACTATTACTACCACACTGTATTGAGCATGCCACAGGTAGCCGCGGTACCAGACAAGGTACATATCCTGATCAACCCGGCACCGCAGGTCGACAACCTGTCGCTCGACAAAGGAGAAGTCGTACTCGCGCCTCACAGCGCCCGCAAAGAGCCGCTGCAATACGAATTGCTGGAATCTTTCCGGACGCACAATACCAACATTATAGCGCTGCATACCCTGTATGTAAGTAACTACCTGCAGATTGCTTCCAATAACCTGCAAACCAATGATATCCGCGAAGCGGCCCTCTACCAGGCAGTTCACCCGGTAATACCTCCACCCGCTTTTGCAAAGCTCACTATACCACCGGTTACCTGGCCTTTGCTGGGAGAAGACCAGCACGACTTATCCCCATCTACCCGTACCATGGAAAACAGCTCGCTGGGATTTCTCGTAGGGTCGCCGGCGTTATATCTTACAGAAGGCGTGCGCTCCGTACAGGTAAAACTTCATTTCAATGAAGCATCCTTTGCGCAACTAATGAAGTATTTAAAGAATTTCTCCGACGTTACCCGCCGGAGCTTCACCATTATCACCAATGAGCTGATGTCTGGCGCCTTTCTATTATCGTATACAACGCTAAAAGGCTGGACTAAGATACAGCACTACAATGTACGATGCAGCGCTGTAGAGCAGGCAGACAATGCCATTGTGATCAACTTCCTGTTACGCACCCACGAAGAAGCCTTTTGTGTGTACAACCCGGAAGTACATGGCGCGCATATCTCCTCAAAATTACCGCTGTTAAAGGTATTGCTCAACAACAACAGCTTCCATCACCCTTACTCTTTTCTCCGTAGCCTGGCGCTGGAAAGAGTCACCGTTACGGCCAACGTAACAGGCTACCGCTCTGTGAAGCTGGATAACAATGTGGGAGAACTGAATGCCAGCCATTCTTTCCGGATGTTTGGCTCGCTGCCTGCGGTAGGGTCTTTCCTGGATATCTGCAATACCAATGTGTTTAATAAGTACACGACAGATTTCAGCGTGAAACTGGAGTGGCTGGATCTTCCTAAAAATATCAATGGCTTCGACAGCTACTTTTCCGCCTACGAGGCCGGCATGAATAACAATGCTTATAAAGTAGGTATCGGTAGCATCAACAACGGCGTCTGTTTGCCGGAACGGGGTAACCAGGAAGAGTTTCAGCTATTCCATACCACACGCAATAAGGAAGGAGATTTGTACCTGGCAGATATTTCCATCATCAAAAGCCCCGACTTTACCAGGATTAGTTTTCCCAATGCCATGAAAATGGACAAGGAGTCAAAACATAGCAGCAACGTGTATAAGCAGGGCGCTATCAGGCTGGAACTCACCAGCCCTTCGGAAGCTTTCGGGCATCAGCTGTATGGGATTATCTTCCCGGAAATCATTTTATATAATGCGCGGCACCCCAACCGGAAGAAGCCGTTGCCTGCGCCGCCCTATGTGCCGATGGTAAAATCCATTTCGATAGATTATACCCTGGAACATTCTGAATCATTGAAGCCGGTAAAGACCGCTCCCCGGGGCGAATGCCTGGAAGTGCACCATATCGGCATCTTTGGTCATGAGGAAATATATCCCGGTCCCGGTGTCAATTATTTTCCCTTGCTACCCGTCATTAATGAAGCCGGGTATCTCTATATCGGTTTCGACCAGCTGCAGGCGGGAGAAGAGCTATCATTGCTGTTCCAGCTGGAAGATAAATATTTCACTGATACCACTACCAAGCTCACCCCACTCAACTGGAGCTACCTGGCAGATAACAAATGGTACCCTTTTGAAAGCAAATGCCTGTTATCAGACAACACCAACAACCTGGCGCGGAGCGGCATTGTAAAGATCCGTGTGCCGGCCGGGATCAATAACCACAACAGCGTGATGACGCCCGGCACCTGGTGGATCAGGATCTCCACGCCTTCGCATGAATGTATTACCCCCAGGGTAATCGGCATTTTTCCCAATGCCGTGGCCGCAGGAAGAATACTGGATGAAGGCGGCTATTCGCTGGAAAGAGTAGTATCCATTCCCCCGTTAACGATAAAAAAAACCAGGAAAGATATCCGCACTATCCAGGCTATCTGGCAGTTATTTCCCTCCTTCGGCGGGCGCAAAACAGAGTCGGAAGATAAATACTATACCCGGGTAAGTGAACGGTTGCGGCATAAACAGCGGCCTGTTACTTCCATGGATATTGCCCAGGTGTTGCTGGAAGCTTTCCCGGAAATCCTGATTATTAAATGTGTGACAGCAGCGCCTACTCCCGGGGGAGAAGATATATGCATTATCGTAGTACCGCGGCAATCGGACAGCGGACTATTTATCAGCACTGAGCCCAAAGTTAACCTGGATACGCTTTGCCGCATCCAGGCGTTTATGCAGGAACATATCTCTCCCTTTGTCGCTATCTCTATCCGCAACCCTGTATATGAAAGTGTGAAAGTGGTATGCAGTATCCAGTTCCAGGATCCCTCGGATAATAACCAGAACAGCCATTTACAGCAGTTGCAGCTGGATATCCAGAAATATCTTTGTCCCTGGCTGTTCGATCCTGCCTCTCATTTGAAGATAGGTAGTACCCTGTATAAATCGGAGTTATTGAACTTCATCAACCGCCAGCCTTATGTAGCCTATATTACCGGTTTTTCACTCGTGCATTTTTATTTTTCGAAAGATGAGGTCACCGGCACCATGGTGGCGATGGCTACAGATACCGCCATAGGCGATCTGCAGGAAATCAGGCCCTCCCTGTCGCAGTCGGTATTGATTCCATCTACAGAACATCTCATTACCGTATTGCATGCACCGGAATACAAAGAACCGCAAGCGCTGGGCATCGATGCGCTGAAGATCAGCAACGAACTAATTATTGGCAACCACCCGGTAAACTTTACACCCGTGGATGACCGGCCGGATCACTCGCCCGACGAGGAAATGCTGACCATCTCCATTACACCACCATAAATGATCACATTAATATCTTTCACATGGATACACAAAATAAAAAAGTATACGGGCGCGATGAGCTCAAACAATATTTCAGGAACGGCGTAATGCCAACGGAAAATCACTTCGGTTACCTGATCGATTCTACCATCAACAAACAGGAAGATGGTTTTTCGAAAGATGAAGACAATGGCCTGCGGGTAGCTACCCTGGGCGATTCCAAGCGCCTGGTATCTTTTTATCGTGCTACCGACGACCTGGAACCTTTCTTCTGTATGGAAAAAGACGAACAAGACTCTCCCGGCCTGCGCATAAAGCCTGGCGCCAGCAAAGACGATCCGGCTGAACAGGAAAAAAGTTTCTTTTTCCATATGAATGGAAATTTGGGTATCGGTAAAAAAAGTGATCCCCGGTTTAAAGTAGACATCAACGGCTTCACCGGCATGCAAGGCCGCATGGGCACCTTCAAAACCGGTACAGTGCCCGCCGATGGCAAGTGGCATCCAATATTGGAGCAGTTGGATAATTGCCAGGCATTTGAAGTAATGGCCCGAACCGGCAGGAAAGGAGCTGGCAGAGTAGCTATTCTGCATGCTACTGCTTTAGCGGCATATGGCGGGGCACATAACCGCGTGAGCCAGCGCTGCGCCCACTACGGCTTTTTCTGGAACAAAATTAAACTACGCTGGAAAGGCGGTACCCATAACTATGCCCTTCAGCTCCGCTCCAACAGCAATTATGGCGAAGGCGTGGAAATCTTCTACCACATTACCCGGCTCTGGAGCGATGACCTCTTTATGCCCAACGAATACTACTATTAATTGTGTAAGATATGCCCGGTACCCCCCTTCAAATCGACAAAGATAAAGCCGTTGCCACGGCCATGGATTTTGATGCGTTAATGACAGAGGCAATTGCCCGTGTGCAGGAGCTGTCGGGCGCCGAGTGGACCGACTATAACCTGCACGACCCCGGCGTCACCATCCTGCAACAGCTGTGTTATGCCATCACCGACCTGGCCTATCGCACCTCTTTTCCCATTGAGGATATACTGGCAGATAAGAAAAATAATATCGAGCCGCTGGACCACTCCTTTTTCCGGCAGGCAGAAATGCTCACTTCTTCACCGGTAACGGTGAATGACTATCGTAAAATGGTGCTGGATGAAATAGATGCCATAGAAAATATCTGGATAGAGCCGGTGCAAACGTGGCAGTCCTCCGGTTGTACGAAAGGCGTATACCGCGTATTTATCCAGGTGGAAGATAATATCGCTCAAAACATGAAAGCCAATGAAGCGCTGGTGCAGCAATTGGCAGAGCAGGTGGATAACCTGCTGCACACTTACCGCAACATCGGGGAAGACTTTGAGCGGGCGGTGATCCTACAACCACAATATTTTTACATCAAAGCAGAAATATTTGTCGACAGCCGGCAGGATCCACAGCAAATCCTGGCGCTGATGTGTAACTCATTTGAGATGACGCTGCACCCCCCGGTGAGATTTGTATCTGCTGCTGAAATGTATATCAATGGCTATACTGCAGCAGATATATATGCAGGACCGTTGTTGAAAAAAGGCTTCGTGGTAGATAGCGACCTGCACAACAGGAAAACGGCGGTAGATCCGGCAGACCTGATGAAAAGCGTATCGGAAGTGCCGGGCGTCATAAAGGTAAAAGCAATTTACCTGGCTGATGAGGATGGCGCCTTCCAGCCCAAACCTGTAAGGATCAAAGAAGGCTGTTATCCTTTCCTGGAAATGGTGAACGACAAACATGAGATAAAGATTTCCAGCGACCGCTTTGAATATAACCTGCGTGACGCAGGCTTCCTCAACATGTACGAACAGGTGAAAACAGTGGCCCGCAGGAAATTTGCCGGGCATAAGAATGCAGAAGCTTCCAAGCCGTTGAAAGGCACCTATCGTAACTTAGGAAAATACTTTTCCATCCAGGAACAGTTCCCTGCCGTTTATGGCATTGGCAGCGAAGGCCTGGAAAAGGAGGCGCCAGCGCTGCGCAAGGCGCAGGCCAGGCAACTGAAAGGTTACCTGCTATTCTTTGAACAACTGCTGGCCAACTACCTGGCGCAGCTGAATAATATAGGACCGCTCTTCTCTCCTTATCTCCGTCAAACGCCGGCAGCTACCTATGCTACACAACCGCTATATGACGCACCACAGGTGGCTGCGCTGCTGAAGGCATTCACAGGCGGACAGCCCGGCGTTTCCTGGGACCATTTCCGGGAAGATACCGGGAACGCCTATATGAAAAAATTACAGGCAGCTATTGAACCTGACAAGATATTCCAGGACCGGAAAAACAGGATCCTCGACCATCTGCTGGCCAGGTTTAACCTCGTACTGCTGAAATACCCGGTTAACTTTTATGAGCAGGTGTATGGTCACGACACACCACCGCAAAGGATTAGCCACGAGCTGGAATGGAAAGCAGACATACTCCGTAATCTACCAACACTTAGTGCTAACAGGAACCGGTCTTTCAACTACCGGGAAGATATTTACGCAGGATCGGAGCTTTCTGGCTATGAAAATCTCCTGCATAAACTATTGCATATCAGGGTGGAGAAAAGGAAGCGTTTAACGGCAGCCTTCGATACCGGTAGCTGGAAAGTATCAGCAGGCAAGCATTCAGATACCGGGTTGCATGTACACCTGGTAAAAGAATTCAAAGTAAAAGACGAACTTATTAAGGTAAATATGGCCGAAAGCGAGTCTGGCGAGGTGATTACAGGGAAAAAATTTGACTACGGGCGGCAGTCGGTATCATTGCTCCGCTATGGCCTGGACATTAAAAACTACCGGGTGATACTCGACGACGAAGCCAATAGCTACCTGGTGGTATACCGCCAGTCGCCGCATGCCTTATGGCAGGTGGTGAGCCGGGAAAAAACCCATAAAGAAGCATTGAATTCACTGCTGGAGATGATGGACCATCTGAAAAAAATCAGTATTGATTCGGAAGGATGCTATCTGCTGGAACACCTGTTGCTAAAGCCCGCTTACGGGGACCAAAGCTTTGGTTACCGCATCTGCAGCGGCTACGATACCCTGAGGCTACAGCATGCCCGTTGGCTTACACTGGAAGAGCGGGACGAACAACTCCGGAAGCTGCTGGCTATGGTATCTTCTATGCAGGAACCAGCCCCCTATAAGCACTGGCAGCTGTTGACAGAGGATCATCGCATTTATTTTTATCCGGGCAACTCACCGGAGCTCTTAACGGCGGAACATTTCAGGCAGGATGCGTACCGGGCAGCTGCCGAACGTGCCATGACGGATCTGCTGCTGTTGCTACGGCAAATGAAAACCAATCAGCCCCGGCGTATACGCATGGAACCCTATGTAAAATACGGCGCTTCACAAATGTTGCAGGAAGACTTCTTCAAATTCGGTATCAGCATCATCCTTCCCTCCTGGCCTGCCCGCTTTCAATATAAAGAGTTCAGGAGCTTTGCAGAAGAATTATTCCGGGAGCACACCGCGGTACAATTCCGGATGCATTATAAATGGCTGGGTATTGCAGATATGCAGGCGTTTGAGTCGCTTTATTTTAACTGGCTGAAAACCATGCGGGGCGAAGGCGACCGGCCGGCGGCGGGCGAAGGGCTCATTAAATTATTGCTGAAAGACCCGGCATTTGCTCACTATGTAGTAGACGAATAATGGAAGAACACATCATCCGGAGATACAGCTTTGATATCACCTATGATTCCCGCCCCAGGGCCTTTGCCCTGCAGGATAAGGTGAGCATGCTTTTCAGGCAAAGCATCAGCACCGGCATGGATGAACTGCTGCAACAACTGATTCCTGCCGATATGATGGCGTCGATAGATGAACTGGTACTCGACATCGGGCATATTCCTTTTAACGACCTGGAAGCGGAACTGCCTTCCCGTATCCTGTCGGCCTTGCGGCAGGCATTATCAGACCTGCTACACCACAACCACGCCGGCACCCAACATAGCATTAACGGCGAAATTACCATCCGCAAGGGGGACGAACGGTTGCTGGAGCTATTGACATTCTTCCTGTTACAGGGCGTCATGCCCTGGTGGGCAACTGCTGCCGAGCGTGCACAACCCGGCGATATGGCTTTACAGTTGTCCAAAATGTCGCCGGGTAAGCTGGCAGATTTCCTCCGCAATATTGGCCGGAACAGCGCCGTACGCGAACGGATCGTGTGGCAGTTTCCGGTAGTGGTGTTACAGGCCATCGTGGAAGTACTGGAACCTGCAGAAGCGCTATTTATTATTGCCGGCAACCGGGAAATCTTACTCCTGCAACAGCAGCAACAGCTGTTACACACCGAAACCAGTGAACTGGAAAAAGCATTGTGGCTGTTCATGCTCACCTATCTCATTATGGAGCGGGGCAGCAATTTTAACAGGAAAGAATTTGTGCGCAGTAATCTCCTGAAACTGGCAGGGCATTTTAACCTGTCGTACGATACGGTGCTGGAATTATTCTTCGAGGCGCTGTCGCGCTACAGTACCGGCTTACCGGATACCGGCCTGGCTGCCTACATCAGGCAGCTATACGAAGAGCTCACCAGGAAACCCCTGCGAAAATCCATCTTCGGAAATGATCCTGCCTACAAAAAAATAATGACCGACACGGAAGACCAGATTACCATCCTGCGGTATTACCTGCTGTATGGCGCTATACCGTGGTGGGCGCCCGGCATCACAGAAGCTTCGTTACAACAGATGCTGGTGCATACAGGCTACCAGGCATCGGCAGCATTAAAACAGTTATTGCAGCAAGTACTGCAACAACAACCGGCCGTACACAGGTGGAAAAAGCTGATGCATACTCATGCAGCAACAGTACAAAAAGAAAAGTATTTACTGGAGATAAAAACATGGGCCGATGCCACGATGGCAAGCGCCCCACTTGACGCAGACACGACACCAAAACAACTGTTACTCCGCGACGTGATCCTGCATTTGCTGACCTATGGGAGTATATCATGGTGGGGCAAAGACTATGCACATTTTTCACTGAATAGCTTGCTCGAACAGCTGGCTGGCCAGCATCCGGAGCAAACAGTCAGCATCCTGGAATATGCAGGCACCTTGCCCGATGCCATGTACCGGTTGATCACCGGCGTAAGGCCCGAAATATTTTTCCGTTTGCTGAAGCACAACGGTATGGATACCACTATGGAAGAAGTATACAACAACGTATATACGTTGTTATTGACGGCACAGCAGCTGGTAACTATTACCAGCCTTCCATTAGAGCAGTTTGTATTACAGGCGCTATGGCAATCACTGGCGGCAGCGCGTTATAAACGGATCAGCAAAACGGCGTTGCTCCAACACCTGCTCACTCCGGCATGGTCGGCTACACCGGTGGCATCGCCGCATATGATCCGGTTTTTATTGCAACAGCTATTGCCCGTAATTCATCATCTCCCGGGTAATGCTTTGCTGGCAAATGACTTACAGGAATGGGATATGGCGCCACCACCACAGCAAACATTCCACTTACCAGCGGAAATACATGCGCCGCCAGCCATGGTAGCCAGCTGGCTGCAACAATTCCTGACCACGGGACAATTACCGCCCGCAGCGCATCATACAGATATTGCTTACGCCGCGCAATTACTCCAATGGCTATACGAATACCACCGGGAATATCTCAAAATACTACAGGACAACATCACCTTATCTCCACTCCTGTTCCGGCAGCTGGAGGAAATATTCCTGCAACTGGAACCGGAGGTGGCGCCCATACAGGCTTTGCTGCAACCCTGGCTGGAGAAAACGATGCAGACAGATCTCTCCTTTACCGGGAGCAGCAACAGTCAGCTTTACCAGCCATCAGTGGCATTCCGGTCTTTGTTGCAGCGCATGCAGCGCTACCATGCCATTACAACAGAGCGCCAGCAACAAACGTTGCTGGAAGAAGCGCAGCAACTGGTCGTAGCATTCCTTACCAGGCACCGGCTGCCGGAACAACTGGGAAACCTTTCGTTATCTGCCACCAATGATATCCTCAAAGCAGCGGTAATATTGCTGTTTAGAGCAGCTCCCGCAACGCTTCAGCAATTATTTACCGGTTACCGCCAACAACTGGCAGCAAGATTACAGATCTACAGTTTATTTTCCTTTTATGGGGGCTTGCCCGACAGCGATATCCGTCAAAGCCTGGACCTATACGCCGTACAGGACAGCCTGCTGTTATTCCAGGAAACAGCCGGCGCCGCGATCGCCGACAGCATCACCGATCTACGGAAAGCCATCCGTTTTTACAAGCAACGCAGTCAACAGGAAAGGAAGGTCTTCTACAGCAAAATATTACAGCACTCAGCACTCATTGAGCAAATGGCCCGGCACCTCGACGACGACTCCTTCCTGGATATTATGCAGGACACGCCCACCGGCTGGGCCGGCAATACACCCGATGCGCTCCATGAGTTACAACAGCTGTTGGCAGGTTTGCTACCAGGCAGTCTCGAAAAAGCAGCACTGCAACAGGTATTCCGGCGCTTCCACCTGATGTTGCTGGGCGCACATATACATGTGTATGACGCCAGGAGCTATGCTACCCGCTTCCTGGATTTTATAACCATGTCTGCTCCTGCCATTGCTAACTTACTTATATTGCAACTGGCTAAAACACCACAGCAGGTCACCGTATTGTCACATACACATATACGTGGTATACTACCGGTATTACAGCAACAGGCGCTGAGCCATATTACGGCCAGGCAACACCAATTGTTGTTACGGGAAAGCCTGTATGAAAAAGAACAGGCGCCACTGCGGCAGCAACCAGTCGTTCCCGGAGTGGAGATAGCAGAAAAGGAACCAGACAGTTGGTCCAGGGTAAAAAAGCCCCCGCTGGATACCATCTATACCGGAAATGCAGGATTAATCCTGTTACATCCTTTTCTTCCATTTGGCTTTAAGCGGGTAGGACTGGTGAATGATGAAGGATTTGTAAACCGGGAAGCGCAACATCGCGCCGTACACCTGTTACAATACATGGTGAATGGAAAAGAAATACACGCCGAACATGAGCTGGCATTGAACAAATTACTCTGTGCCGTGCCCCTCGAAGAACCGGTACCGGCCGAAATATTACTAACAGACGAAGAAAAACAGCTTTGCCGGGAACTGCTTACAGTCGTGATCCAGCGTTGGGAGAAAATGAACAACTCTTCGATAGAAGGCTTCCAGGCAGCTTTCCTGCAACGCGAAGGTGCACTATGGCAAAAAGAAGACGACTGGTGGTTACGGGTGGAAGAAAGAGGCTATGATTTAATTTTACAAACGTTACCCTGGGGTATTGGTATGATCAGAACGCCCTGGATGGAAAAAACAATTTATACCGAATGGGCATACAGTTAATAGCATCCAATGCAACCGTCCTGGAACAAGAGCTGGAGTGGTTCCAGTTGATGGCGACAGCACGCATGCAACAATATTTTCAGCAAACAACAGTGGATCCACCTGCTCCACCGGACCTCTCGAATGATCCATCGGTATATGCACAGGTGGTACGGCATTACGGCATGACCACCGCAGAACGTATCATTTTATTGCTGGCACTCATTCCGCATATACAACCACAGCTGCTCGATATCTTTTTCGTAAAGAACGCTACCTACGACCGCGGTTTTACAGAATTCGGCGGCATTAAAGGACAATCACACGGCGGCTTTCTGCCTACCGGCGAAACAGCCGCTTTCCTGTTGGCTACAGATGGCTTGCAGCAACGTTTTCAATTAATCCGCTATTTCAGCCCGGATCATTTTTTTGCCAGGCTCCAGGTACTAAAATTAACACCCGCCGGCGATGAACCGTTACTGAGCGGTACGCTGAACCTGTATCCTGAATACCTCAACTTATTCACCCAGGGCCAGCCACATCGCCCGGATTACAATGTACAGTTTCCGGCCAAACGGATAGAAACCGGCATGGAATGGGACGACCTGGTACTGGAGCCTCATGCCATGGAAGAAGTGGAAGACATCCGCACCTGGATACAACATGGCGGCACTTTATTGAAGGACTGGGGTATGAGCCACAAAATAAAACCGGGATACCGCAGCCTGTTCTATGGCCCTCCCGGAACAGGAAAATCGCTGACCGCCTGCCTGCTGGGCAAGACTTTCAACATGGACGTATACCGCATCGATTTATCGCTGGTGGTATCCAAATATATCGGTGAAACGGAAAAGAACCTGTCGCAGGTATTCGATAGAGCTATCCATCAGCAGTGGATCTTATTCTTTGATGAGGCAGATGCGCTATTCGGAAAACGCACACCCACATCATCGTCAAACGACCGCTATGCTAACCAGGAAGTAGCCTACCTGTTGCAACGGGTCGAAGATTTCCCCGGGGTAGTAATATTGGCCACCAACCTGAAAGCTAACATTGATGAGGCCTTCGCACGCCGTTTCCAGTCAATGGTCTATTTTTCCATGCCGGGCCCCGAACAGCGGTTACGCATCTGGCAACAGTCATTCCCTGAGCATATTACACTGGAAGACAAACTGGACCTGGAAGACATAGCGCGCAAGTATGAAATGGCCGGAGGAACTATTATCAATGTGGTACGCTACAGCTGTCTGATGGCGTTGAAACGCGGCGACAACACCATCCGCCAGAAAGATGTAATGGCGGGTATCCGCAAAGAATTCGGAAAAGATGGGAAGATTGTATAAACAGCGACGAATTATTTAAAAGCATGCCATGGACATTCAATTAACAAGTGTTATCACCTGCCCCTTCTGCGGACATCAACAAGCAGAAGAAATGCCGGTAAATGCCTGCCAGTATTTTTATGAATGTAAAAATTGCCACCAGCGGCTCACGCCTAAGCCAGGCGATTGTTGCGTATTCTGCAGCTATGGATCGGTAAAGTGTCCTCCTGTTCAACAAGGGGATTGCCATTGCTGATTCATATAGTATATTTGGTAAAAAAACCGATGAAAACAATCTGCCTTCTTCTTGTATTGTTAATCCCGTGTACCAGGGCGTCGGCACAACAGGTGGCATTTGAAGTAAAATATTCAGAACCATTGGCTGTTTTAAATTTTGTGGAAAACCTATCCAACAACGCGCCTGACAACCCTTATAAAACAGCTTTTACCAACTCCGCGTTCCACCAGGAAAAGTATACCAACCTTATTGCTGCATTTGATACGCTGAATATAGATTACAGCTACGAATTCACAGAGTATCCCTATGCACAGAAAATAGGCGGATCAACCGCCTCCCTGCTAAAGCGAAATTTAATCACTACTGATGATCTTGATAATTTCAAACACCAGTCTGTCGGCATTATTCCCAACAGCAGCTTGATAACGTTGACGGCTATCCTACGCGAATTTACCCCGGTATACCGGGAGGTAATATATACGCCCAATAAAGCGCTGTTTGAAAAACAACTAAAAGATATAACTGCGCTGATAGATTCAAATCAACTGGCCAACTATTTCAACATAGGACTGAAATTCTATGACTCGGACTGGGATCGGTCTATTCCACTGGTATTTTCGTTTTATCCGCTGCCGGCTTCAAAAAAAGGATTTACCGCTACCGCATTTTATAACCATGCCGTGAGTGCTATCCCGAGTACCTTAACGGACTACCAGCAGTTGCTGAGCGTACTGCTGCATGAAACTTTTCATATCCTGTATGATGAACAATCGCTGGCCCATAAAAGAGCCATTGAAAGCTGGTTTAATACCCATCCGTCTAAAAACAGCCGGTATGCATTTTTATTATTAAATGAGGGACTAGCCACCGCGCTGGGCAATGGATATGTATACGGACAGCTAAAGGGCAAGGAAGATACAGCATCGTGGTATAAACGCAAATACACGAATCTCATCGCTAAAAAAATATACCCGGATGTTAAAGCCTACGTTGAACAAAAGAAGCCCATGGACAAGGCATTCATTGATCGTTACATCACCCTTTACGACGAAAACTTTTCCAGCTGGCCACAGGAGCCAGACAACCTGATGACAGACCGCTATGTACTAACGGATAATGCCGCCGACTTCAATGTGATTGATGGAAAATTCCGCTACCGGTCTATGTCGCAATACGAAGACCATATATCAGAAAGTACGATTGATAAAATGAGCCAGGCGCCAATTACTAAGATCGTCATTATTTCCCGGGATCATAAAAAGAAGCTCCAGCTGGTAAAAAATAAATTCCCTGAATTGCAGCGCTGGCAGCCCAGGGAGCAGGCTGATTTTAGCTATGCGGTATTTCTGAAAGACAAGACTTATTTACTCGTGATCAACCTGGTGAAAAATACGCTGGAACAGGCGCTTGACACCTTATCGGTAAAGGAACAGCCTATACCATAAAGGCATGCCCGTACCTTGGGTACGGGCATACATTGCACCCTTACTTACCTAATTTCTCTTTAAAGAAATCAATGGTACGCTTCCAGGCTAATTCCGCCGCGGCATTATCATATCGGGGAGTGGTATCATTGTGAAAACCATGATGCGTTCCGGGGTAATGATATGCCACGTATGCTTTGTGGTACTGCTTTAAAGCCCGCTCATATGCTTCCCATCCACTGTTAATGTGTGCATCTGTTGCTGCATAGTGTAGTTGAAGCGCGGCCTGTATATTCGGTACTTCTTCCAGTGGCGCCTGTCCTCCATAAAAAGGAACGGCAGCCAGCAAGCCAGGTATCCTGGCTGCCATCATGTTGGCAATCCAGCCGCCGAAACAAAACCCTACTACACCCACTTTCCCGTTACAATATTCACTATGGCGGAGGTATTCAAACCCGGCAATAAAGTCTTCCAGCATTTCCGGCGGATTCCTTTTGCTGTGTAATTCGCGCCCGGCATCATCGTTGCCGGGATAGCCGCCGAGCGGACTAAGCGCATCCGGCGCCAGGCTTACAAAGCCGGCTAAAGCAGTACGCCTGGCCACATCTTCAATATGCGGATTCAGTCCCCTGTTTTCGTGCACCACCACGATACCCGGCAAGGGCAACTCAACACCCGCAGGTATACACAACAAGGCTTTTATAGTACCTCCGCCTTGGGGAGAAGGATAACTGATATATTTTGTAATGATGCGGGGATCGTCGGCCCGCACCTGTATCCCGCCCTGGTAATCCGGCATCAGGAAGGCAAGCAGGGAGGCTACGGTCCACCCATTTACTGCATAGGCAGATAGTTGCGCAGTGAACTCCTCCTTGCTCAGGCGGTTGTGCGCATAGTCGTTGTATAATTCAAAAACAGCGGGTTTGATATCTTCTTTTCTGAGCTCCATATCAGGCTATTTTAGTTGGTAGTTCGTCATTTTAAAATCTTCTGCAAACCCCAGCTTCAGATAAATATTTTTCCCCATGGCAGATGACTGCAAGGTAGCCATCTCCTTTTGTTGCGCAAGCGCACTATTCAGTAACATGGCCATCACTTCTTCTGCAAATCCCTGCTTCCGGTATGCCGGAACAATGCCCACTCCATGTATGCCCACCAGGTTGCCGGTTTCATGTACGATAGCAGTACCCATAGCTTCCTGCTGGTGATAAACCAGGTAATACTGTACATCTTCCCTGGTCTTGTTCAATATATCGGCGGCAATGCGATATCCAAAACTCAATGGATACAGTGCTTCCCATGTTGCTGCCTGCTCCCCTGTGTTTACGTGTACCAGGTTCAACCGGTTTGATTGCTCAAAAGCCTTATCCAATTTCAGCGACATCCCGGTTTGTTCGGATTTTATGGAAAACCCCAGCTGTTCGAAAACAGGGCGCAAGTCTTGCTGTATATGCCCCCAATAGCTGACGGTTAAAGGCACTGGCGCATTTTTGATCACATCGGCTACTGTTCTTATGGTGGCGGCATCTGCATGGCTGTTCAGCCAAATCCTGTTGGGCCATTCGGAGCCAGGCACCAGGCAATAATTAAAACCGGTCTGTTGAAAGTACTGCCCTGCCGCACTGCCGGCCAGGGTCCACAAAGAAGTTAAGTTGTGTATGTTTTTTTCCGTTACGAGGGAAACAAAATGCTGGTTCATCTGGCAAAATTACCGCCAAATCGCCTCATTACACTTTACATATGTTGATTCAGCTATTTTTTCTCCAGCTCTTTACGGATCCGGCTTAGCTGGGTAGGGGTTACCCCCAGGTGTGAAGCGATATGCTGTAGTGGAATACGTTTCTCTATATTCGGATATTCGGCCAGCAGTTGCTGGTACCGGATGCCGGCGTTTTCCATCACCAGGGAAATTTCCCTTCGCTCTTTGTCAATGATCCAGTTTTTTTCGAGATAGGCGATGTAAAAATTTTTCAGTTCCTCATGCTGGTAAATCAATGCCTTGTATTCGCTGTAATCCATCCTGATGAGGGTGGTATCTTCAATGGCCTGCAGGGTAAATTCGGAGGGTGTTCTCAAAAGCGCTGACACAGTAGATCCGGCAAACTGTCTTTCTAAAAATATATTCTTATTGTAAGTACTCCCATCCCTCCCGGTAAAATAAGCGATCACGGCTCCTTTACAAACAAAGTGAAGATGCCTGGATACCTGCCCGATATTTAACAGGATCGTTCCCCTTTCCAGCTGGTGAAAGCTCACAATATCTTTCAGCAACTGAAACGACTTGGTTGAAACTGGATAATAGCTGAGGATCTTCTCTTTAAATGCTGTTAAATATTGGGCTTCGGCTGTCACTGTTGTTATTTTATCGGTATCAAATATCCGAAAATAAACAAAAAAGGCCCTTAAAAGCCACATCATAAGATGGATACGGCTTTTAAGGGCATGGCCACCAAAGCATCGGCCATTTTCAAAACAATGCTTATTTTCGGGGCTATTAAATCTTATTCTATCATGGAAGATGTAAAGGCATTAAATAGTGTGGCGGAGTTTCACTCCACTTTCAAACACCCCATTGAAAAATCGCCCGTTATCCCCAGCCAGCAAAGATGTGATTTGCGGGTATCCCTGCTCCAGGAAGAGCTGAATGAACTGAAAGCTGCTATTGCCGACAATAATATCACCGAGGTGGCCGATGCGCTCTGCGACCTGCAATACGTATTATCCGGCGCCATCCTGGAATTTGGCCTGGGCGAAAAATTTAATGCCCTTTTCAGTGAAGTGCACCGGTCTAATATGAGCAAAGCCTGCAAGTCGCAGGAAGAAGCAGAAAAAACGATTGCCCATTATAACAACGCAGAAAATACCGAGTGTTATTACAAAAAAGTAGAAGATCTGTACCTGGTATACCGGACCTCCGACAATAAAACACTGAAGTCAGTGAATTATGCGGCGGCCCAGTTACAGGAGTTACTGTAAAGTGCGGACCGCGATTTTTTTTCTCGCAGAGGCGCAAAGCAGCAAAGATTGAAGCGAATTTTAAGCCCGCAGAGCGAGACGCTATATTGCCTCCCCGCTCTGCGGGCTTAAAATTCGCGCTCTTCTTCTTTTAAATTCTTTGCTGCTTTGCGCCTCTGCGAGAAAAAAAAATCGCGGTCTGACCAATAAACAAATTTACTGCAATTCCAGTTTCGCCTTTAAGCGTATGTCTGCAGACGAAGCGCCGATCATCACATCAAAGCTGCCTGGCTCTGCTTCCCATTGCAACTTGCTGTTGAAGAACGACAACTTCTCTTTGTCGATCGTAAAATGCAGTTGCTTACTTTCCCCCGGTTGCAACAGCACCTTTTGAAAATCCTTCAACTCTTTTACCGGCCGCGTCACAGAAGCTACGGGGTCTCTCAGGTACAACTGTACCACTTCTTCCCCGGCATAGCTGCCGGTATTGGTCAGTGTGAAAGCCACATCGACAGATTGCTGGCTGCTCATGCGAACAGCGCTGAGCGTAAGATGATCATATTTAAAGGTGGTATAGCTTAGCCCATAACCAAAGGGAAACAGCGGATCGTTTTCTACATCCAGGTAGTTGGAGCGAAACTTCTGCGTAGGCCCTTCCGGCTGAGGGCGGCCCGTATTTTTGTGATTGTAGTAAATAGGGATCTGCCCAACATTCCGGGGAAAGCTCATGGTCAGCTTACCTGATGGATTGTAGGCGCCGAAAAGCACGTCTGCTATTGCATTGCCGGCTTCCTGCCCGGGGAACCACGCTTGCAGCATGGCAGCAGCCACTTCGTTTTCCATATTCAAGGTGAGCGGGCGACCACTCATCACCACCAATACCAGTGGCTTACCTGTTTGGGCCAGCGCCTGTATTAATTTACGCTGACTCTCCGGAATACCGATATCAGACCTACTGGCTGCTTCCCCACTCATTTCCGACGCTTCTCCCACTACTGCTACCACCACATCTGCTTTGGCGGCCGTATTCACTGCTTCAGACAACATGTCGGCTGGTGACCTGCTATCAATATCTATCCTTTCACCAAATACATTTACCTTCTTTGCAAAGCTGGTATCATCGCTGATATTAGCGCCTTTGGCATACAATATATTCACCGCATTGCCTGCGGCCTGTTTCATTCCTGTCAGCACCGGCACCGATAACTGCGGATCGCCATTAACTGCCCAGGTACCCAGCATATTATTTTTATTGTTGGCCAGTGGGCCAATCAGCGCAATAGTGCCTGTTTTCTTCAGGGGTAATACCTGCTTTTCATTTTTCAGCAGCACACAGGCGCGGGCGCCAAATTCCCGGGCAGCCTGTAGCTGCTCATTGCTACGAATTTCAGTCGCTGCTGCGGCTTTGTTACAATACCGGTAGGGGTCCTCAAATAATCCCAGCTTATATTTGGCTTCCAATATCCGGCGACAGGCAGCATCAATATCCGCTATAGATACCCGGTGTGTTTTCAGCGATCGTTCCAGGGTGGTGAGAAATCCCTCTCCTACCATGTCCATGTCTACGCCCGCCTTTAGCGCCAATGCGGACACTGTTGCCAGATCCCCCAGGCCATGATCTATCATTTCATTGATGGAAGTATAATCGGTTACTACCATTCCTTTAAAACCCCATTGCTTCCTGAGCAGGTCTGTCAACAGCCACCTATTGGCGCTGGCCGGAATACCATCTATTTCATTGAAGGAAGTCATTATACTACCCGCGCCGGCATCCACGGCTGCTTTATAAGGAGGCAGGTAATATTCATACATTTTGATACGGCTCATATCGGTGGTGTTATAGTCGCGACCCGCTTCTGCGGCGCCATACAACGCAAAATGTTTCACACAGGCCATTACGCTATTCCCATCTCCCAAATGATTTCCCTGGTACCCCTTTACCATGGCTGCGGCGATCTTAGCGCCCAGGTAAGTATCTTCTCCCGAACCTTCTGCTACCCGCCCCCAACGTGGGTCCCGGGCAATATCCACCATCGGCGAAAAAACCCAGCTGAGTCCATCTGCTGCCGATTCCCGCGCCGCCAGCCTGGCACTGCGCGTTATCAGTCCCATATCCCAGCTACAGGACAGTCCCAACGGAATAGGAAAGGAAGTTTTATATCCATGGATCACATCAGATCCGAATAACAGCGGAATTTTAAGCCGGCTATGGGTCACCGCCAGTTCCTGCGCCTGGCGGATCTTATCCACGCCAATTACGCCAAACAAACCACCTACTTTACCACTGCTGATCTTTGCTTCTACATCGGTGCTCACCACCGCGCCGGTGGCTACGCCGCCGCCGGGCGTTAATAAGTTTAACTGCCCTATCTTTTCGGTCAACGTCATTTTACCCATCAACGCGGTGATAAAAGCATTCATCTTCGCCTCTTCCGGCAACGCCTTCTTTTGCGCGGTTACGCGCAGACAAGCGCAGGATAACAGTAAAGCAAAAGAAAAAAATATTCTTTTCATATAAAATCAGTTAGTGATCAATCTACTTTCATTACCGCCGTGCGGGCTGATACCCCGTTCTCATTAATCGCTTCTATGCAGAAATAATAAGGCCGGTCTTTATCCATTCCCTTGTAATAATAATCATTGTTGTTGTGCACCATGATGCAGCTATATAGCTTATCCGGTGCGATACCGGTGTAAATATTATAGGCATAGGCATTGTCTGCCGGCGACCATTTAATCCACGCACTTCGTTTGTCCTTTTCCGTACGAAGCACCAGGAAATCCTTTACCGTATCCGGCAAGGCGCCGTTACCATGGCCAAATACCCGGAGTCCGCTCAGGGCAAATTTTCCACCAGGCATATGTATATTTTCCATTTTTATGTAGCGGGCCTGTACCGGCTGCGATAACTCAATGTAGTCATGGGGCACATCTTTCTTTTGCCGGCTCTTGTCTGCCAATACTTTCCAATGCTTACCATCGGTAGAATACCAGAGTATATACTGGTGATAGATATCCGTTTGCTTGCCCATAAAGGGAGCGTCCTGGTCGGCATAGTTCACCTGTACGGCATTTACCCGGCAAATATTACCCAGGTCCGTCTGTATCCATTCGCCCTTGTTACCGGTTGCAGCGCTCCAGTAGGTTTTAATATTTTCATCCACCGCATTATTCGGAAGATAGCCGCCCAGCACAGAAGATACAGCCACCGGCTTATTGTAATTCAACAGCATCCAGCCAGTAAAGCCCGCGTTGCTGAAGCCTGCGCTGTCGGCAGCTTCCCGGGAACCACGGGAAACATAATGTGGATAATCGCCAAACACCGTGTTACAATACATAATATCATCTTTATCGAAGCCGGCCGGCCAGTACCCGATACGCCGTTCAAAGCTGTTCTTTACAGCAATAACCATGGTAGATACATGCCACCAATAGCCTTCATTATCCTGGAAAGTACTGCCATGTCCTGCTCCCCGGGCATATCCTCCCGGTTTATACGAAACAGGATTATGGGCTTGCGGAGTGAAAGGTCCCAACGGATGATCGCTCACCACTACACCATCGGCATATCCGCTGAATTCTGTTCCCGGCGCACCATATTGCAGGTAGTATTTGCCATGGTGTTTGGTCATCCACGCTCCTTCAATAAAAGGATCGAGAAAGGTATTATCCTGGTATTCGCCAAACCGCTGCCATCCATACTTGTCTGGTTCCAGCAGGTACATTTCTTTCCGCGTGCCCTTCGGCTGGAAGGTAGTGCGGTCCATCTCCACACCATAAAGAGGATAACGGTTGCTGCTCCCGTTGTACATGTACAACCGTCCATCGTCATCGGCAAAAAAGTCGGGGTCCCAGCCGCCTATCTGTAGTGAATCAATGGCTTCTTTCCATTCATTGCCTTTGGGATTGGTGCTCATCCAGATAGGAAAATCGCTGGTATAGGTAGACCCAAATACCAGCAAGGTATCGCCCATTACCCACACTGCCGGTGCGCACAACTCGTCATACACATGGTGGAACGACTTCAAAAACTTCCGGGATACAAAATGCCAGTTCAGCAAATCAGGGCTCCACCAGTATCCCCATTGGTTGGTGGAAAAGAGATAGTAGTCGCCTTTATAATTAACGATCACCGGATCGGCAGTAGCCCGGTGCTTTCCCCAGGTGGTAAAGTTGGGAATGGGACAATAACCATAATCAATATTCACCGGGTTGCAATAAGTCGTTTGTGCATTTACATTAGTAACACCGGGCATTATACTTATCCACATCAAAACGATATACAGGCATCTTTTCATGATCATCAATTTTTGGTGGCAGCTACCGTTTCAAAACCTAATTTATTCAGCCCCTGCTTAATTTCCGGGCAACTCATAAACAACTTCCAGAGCAGGCCGCTGCGGTAGTTTTCTATCATTACAATAATAGGGCCCTGGTCAATCGCCAGGTGCGAAGTAGCATACCATTCCTTCGTTTCGTTAAACGCGTCTGTAAAACCGTACTGGCTCCAGATCTTATCTCCAAGGGTATAATAAAAATGCTTCAGCGCCTGCATGGAATATTCCGGTGTATAAGGGAATGCTGATAAAGCAGCCGTTGGCGAAATAGTACCCCAGTCGTTTTCCGGCGAATGTGCATTATATCCGTCATAGGTATCGCTGGCAGTTAATCCCCAACAGTCGGCGCTGTATCCCTTAAACCCTTTAGGGTTGCGAATACAGTGCTCCCGGTTAATCAGGGTATGACGCACGTTTTGTTCCCAATAATTTGCGTAGCGGTCTTTCAGTCCACGCGGATCGAGCCCCAGGAAAGAATATTGCGAGAAAAAGAGGGGACCGCCATAATCAAGTCCCAGTGGCAGTTTGATGCCATAAAATTCCCGGTCGTTCCGGAAATAAATGTTATTCACCCAACCATGATGGTATACTTCCGGGCTAACGGCATAACGGGGAGCAGCCGCCGCCAGCACATAGGTAATCAGGCATTCGTTCCATCCCCTGATTTCATGGTTCATACTCCAGCCGTTATTGGGGCTCCAATGCCAGTATAGTACGTTCTGGCCACCTTGTGTAAACCAGTTCCATTCAGTTTCCTGCCAGGTGGCATTGATTTTATCACGCAGCTCCTTTTCCAAAGGGTTGTTGGCATCAAAATACTGCCGGGCACACAACAAGCCCTGAAGCAGAAAAGAAGTTTCTACCAGGTCGGCTCCATCATCTTTACGACTGAAGGGAATCGTTTTACCGGTATTGCCATTCAGCCAATGTGGAAAAGCACCATGATAACTATCGGCCTTCCGTAAGAAATTGACCATTTTCAGCAACCGTTCTGCTGCCGCCGTCCGGGTGATCCACTTATGTTCCGTTGCTACAACAATGGCCATTACACCGAACCCGGTGCCGCCGGTGGTCACTACCTCATCACCATATGCAGCCTGATTGCTACGTTCGCGTGCCATGCCCGATACCGGGTGTGCAAAATCCCAGAAGTAGCGGAAGGTCTGTTGCTGCACCAGGTCTAATAACTGTTCATCGGAAAGTTTTGCTTTCTTCTGCGCGTTGACAGGCATAGACGACAAGAGCAGGCAAAAGCCCATCAGTATAATATATCTCATGATTTATTTTTTTAAAGATGTGGACTGGTAAATCCCAAACGTTGCATACCAGTCTTTACTTCGGGACAGCTCATAAACAGGTTCCACAACAATCCTGTGCGGTAATTTTCTATCATCACAATGATGGGACCCTGGTCGATGGCCAGGAAAGAGTCGGCAAACCAGTTATGTTGCAGGGAGAAAGCATCGGTAAATCCATACTCTTTCCAGAGTTTATCTCCCAGCTTATAGTAAAAGAATTTCAACGCCTGCATGGATGCTTCAGGCGTATAAGGGAACGACGACAATGCCGCCGTGGGTGCAATCACGCCTACATCGTTTGTGGGTGAGCTGGCATTATACCCATTGGGCACATCGCTGGCGGTAAGTCCCCAGCAATCTGCTCCATAGCCGTAGTGGCGGTCGCGATTAGCTACACAATACGCGTAATTGATGCGCGTATGGTTAGTTACCTGTTGCTCGTAATCGGCATATGCATCTTTCAATCCACGCGGGTTAATGCCCAGGAAAGAGTAGTGCGAAAAAAACAGGGGGCCGCCATAGGCGGGGCCTAATGGCAAAAGAATACCTTCGTAAGATTGATTATTACGCATGGTACCATTCCCTGCCCAGCCATTGTCATACACACTCCGGGGAATAGGATCGGGCGAAGATGCGGCCAGTACATAGGTGATCAGGCATTCGTTCCAGCCTTTGATGGGCATGTTCATATCCCATTGGTAGTTGCTGCTCCAGTGCCAGTACAAGGTTTGTTCGCCACCTTTGCGAAACCAGGTCCACTCTACCCCATTACAAATGGTATTGATATCATTTCGTAGCTGCGTTTCCGTTATATCTGTTTTATTAAAATACTGCCGCGCAGTGAGCAGGCCTTGTACCAGGTAAGATGTTTCCACCAGGTCGGCGCCGTTATCTTTGGTACTGAATGGCACTACCGCGCCGGTGCTGCCATGGAGCCAATGCGGGAAAGCGCCGTGAAAGCGGGCAGCTTTCGTGAGCAGGAAGCTCGTCATTTGTTGCAGGCGATGCACTGCATCGGTACGTGAAACAAAACCCCGCTCTACGGCTACTACCGTGGCCATGATGCCGAAGCCAGAGCCACCTGAAGTTACCGTCTCTCCACTGGTATTCCTTTCCCGGGCCAATCCACTCACCGGGTGTCCGAAATCCCAGAAATATTTAAAGGTTTGCTGCTGTACTAAAGTGAGCAGGGCCTCATCGGTAATGCGGGGAAATTTATCGGTGGTATCTATCCCGGTAAAAACAGACAGGGTGACCGCCGATAATAACTTCGACTGCCGGGTAGACTGCAGGGAAATGCCGGCCGTAATCGTATAGGCAGTAAGGTTAGCCAATGCGGTGGTAGGCTGTAACACCAGTGTACTATCTCTATTTTCCCAGGAAATATTAAAAGGTACGTTCGTTCCATTTCCGCTGAAGGAACAAGCTGCCGCAGCAGTACTACGCTGTACCGCATCGCTGAAGGAAATCCGGATAACGGGGTGGGTACCGGTACCCATATACGAAAATCCATCGGCCTTACCATCCACACTCAAAGCCGCAAAGTTTAATGGCAGGGGGGTAACAGGCGGAGGCAACGGTTTGTCGCCCCCGCTTTTACCACAACCCACTGCCATCAGCAGTAAAGCACTATATATGATACGAGACAATCCTGTCATAAATAGCGGTATTATTTACCCCGGCCCTCCAGTTTTACCAGGGCGCCCACTTCTTTATCGCTCAATGCTTTGTTGTAGATCCTTACTTCATCTAAAGCGCCGGTAAGATAGCTGGCCCAGGGCTGTGCATCTGTTGCGGAAGTAAGGCTGGGCACCGTTTGAAACTGTGAAGTGCCAAACACCATTTTACCCGGGTTAGCAAATGCCAACTGGCCAAATCCGCTATTCACCTTGGTATCAATCTTCTGGCCGTTTACATATACCCGGAAGGTGTCTACACCGTTATACGACACGGCGATATTGGTCCATATTTTCCAGATGTTCATCACCTCATAGTTGCCCAGCCAGCCATCGCCATGCTGACCGGTGACATGTGCTTTCAAAACGGCTTTGGAATCCGTACTGCCATTTTCAAAGAAGATATCTATGTTACCCCAGAAAGACTTGGTATTACTCAGACTTATCAGTCCTACCATCCCATCGGTATTCTGCGGGGCATTTACCCACATGGTGAGGGTAAATGCTTTAAGACCGGTAATGCTGCTACCGGGCGAAAACAATGCATATGATTTGTCGGCGCCTTTGAGTGCGCCGCCTTTGATGCCCTGGGCAAAGCTGGTACCGCTGTTGTCGCAGGCGGTTTTAGAAATGCTGTCTACCAGGTTGCCATTAAATCCCCAGTAGGCCACCAGGCTGCCAGGGGCAATTTCGCTGGTGCTGGAGTATCCGTCGATAGATAATGCAGGCGCATAACTGCCGGCATCAAACTTTTTATAGCAGGCCGACAATAAGAGTGCAGCTGCTGCCAGTATTGCATATGATGAATATCTGAATTGCATGATCGTAGTATTTGAAATTAGTAGCCAGGGTTTTGTACCAGTGTGCCGGCGCTGATGTCTATTTCATCCTGCGGTACCGGCCATACTTCATTTTTGCCAGTTTTAAATCCCTTAGGACCAAATACAGTTGCAGCCCTACCCTGGCGGATTACGTCGAAATAACGGTCATTTTCCATGGCCAGTTCCACCCTTCTTTCATGCCAGATGGCTTTGCGTACGGCTTCTTTATCGGTAGCCGTAACATCCGGGAGGATAGCCGGGTTGCCCTGGCGGGCGCGTGCTCTCACTGCATTCAGTGATTGTAGTGCCTGCGCATTATTGCCGGTTTCATTGGCCGCTTCTGCATTCATCAGCAATACTTCCGCATAGCGCATTACCCGTACGTTCTGGTCGGCGCCTTCGTTATAGCCGGTTACATACAAACGGAAAGGCACATACGATTTCTGGTTAAACATGGGATTGTCGCCGCCTACCGGGATCACATCTCCCTCTGGGGTTGTTTCTCCCCTGAAAATGATAGTGCCATCTTTGCGGGGATCGCCGGGTTCGTACTCGCTTACCAGGTCGACGGTAGGCACGTTGAAGCCCCAGCCGCCGCCTACTACACCTTTTACGCCCTGCACCTGGGAGTATTGGGAGTTGGAAGCGTCTTTACTATCCAGGATAAGCTGGCATTGAATTTCAAATACAGACTCTGATGAATTTTCATTGGGAATACGGAACATTTGCTCATAGTTGGCAAAGAGCGTATATCCTAATCCCATTACCTGGTTGGTATAGCTGAGCACATCAGCCCATTTCTGCTGGTACATAGCCACCTTGGCATGCAGCGCTAAGGCAGCACCTTTGGTAGCACGTCCCTTGTCGGCAGCGGGATAGTTGGGCGGTAATACTGCGGCAGCTTCTGCCAGGTCTTTTTCAATAGCTGCCCATACCTGCGCTTTGGGCGTTCTGGCCAGGTTGTATTCGCTGGCTTCCGTAGGTACTTTCAGGCGCAGGGGCACATCGCCGTAAGCGCGTACCAGCCTGAAATATGCATAGGCGCGTACAAACTTTGCTTCTGCCAGGTAACGTGCTTTCAGTGCCTCATCCATCGTGATGGCTGGTACATGGTCGAGCACCTGGTTACAGAAATTAATTTCCTGGTATTGGCCTTTCCAGAAATCCAGTATTTGTCCTTCGGTAGCGGTAACGGAAAAGTCGTCGTACTTATTCAGGAAGCTGGCATCTGCCGTATTACTTCCTTTTTCTGCATCATCGGAGCCCAGGCTCTCAATGGCAATAGCGGCAAAGGCTACCTGCTTCCATTCCCGGAGGTTGGCATATATAGCATTCACCGCTTTGGTAGCATCGGCTTCATTTTTCCAGAACTGTTCGTTGGGTTGTTGGCCCTGTGGCGGTACATCCAGGAATGACTTGCTGCAACCTGCCAGGAGGACGGGGGCAGTCAATATAACGCTAACAGATATACGCTGTATATAAAATTGGATTAATCGTTTCATAAAAAAGCTGCTTTAGATCAGAAAGTAACATTTACACCAAAATTGTAGGTGGCATACAGCGGGTATACATTGTTATCCACACCTGCTTCCTTGGGTTTACCGCCAATTTCAGGGGTAAAGCCCCTATAGCGGAAGAAGTTGAAGGCATTTTGTGCATTGGCATATACACGCAGGTTTTTCATTCCCCACCTGTTCGCCATCGCTGCCGGGAAATTATATCCCAGCTGTATATTCCGTATCCTGAAGTAACTGCCGTTTTCTACGAAGAAAGAATTGGGTAAATAGTTATCGCGGCCACCGATGAAAGCGGAAGGATAGGTATTGGAAGTACCTTCTCCATGCCAGCGGTGATCATAGAAATCTTTGGTAAAGTTTTCATTACCAAAACGGGCGCCGAGGTTAGCATTATATACTTCCATACCGGCCACTCCCTGGAAGTCGAGCGCCAGGTCAAATTGTTTCCAGGAAAAGAAGGTATTGATACCGTAAGTGTAACGGGGATTGGGATTACCCAGCGGTACCCGGTCGTTGGCATCAATAACGCCATCAGGAACGCCTTTGGGGCCGCTTACATCCCGGTATTTGAAATCGCCTGCACGGGCTTTGGGTTGTGCGGAAGCTGCAGCTTCTGCATCTGTCTGGAAAATACCATCTACCAGGTAACCTACAAATTCACCGATAGGACGGCCATTCATGGTACGGGTGCTAAGGGCTCCGCTGGTGAGACCACCGCCACCACCGTAAATGGGATTGTTACCGGAAATTACATTCTCTACTTTGTTTTGATTATATCCCACATTTCCGCCCACAGACCAGGTAAAGTCTTTGCCTATCTTGCTTTTCCAACTCGCGGCTATTTCTACACCACGGTTCAGCAGATCGGCCTGGTTGGCGATAATACCGCCGGAATTAGTTCCCACAGAACCAGGAATCCGGATCTCAAAAATGGCAGCTTCTGTTCTCCGGTTATAATAACCTGCTTCTATATACAGGCGGTTGTCCAGCATACTGGCTTCCACACCCACATCTGTACCTACGCCTCTTTCCCAATAAGTAGTGGGTGGTACTACAGAGTTCACACTGGCGCCGGTGTTGACAATACCGCCGAAGATGGCTGTTAAATAAGGGTCCTGTGCTACCCGCAATACCGATACATCAGAAGGAATAGTGGCATTCCCCACTTTACCCCAGCTACCGCGAATTTTAAGGTTATCGAAGAAATGCTGGTGCTTCATGAAGCTTTCTTCGGTTACTATCCAGCCTATTCCCACTGAGGGAAAATATCCCCAGCGATGATCGCCAAAGAATTTGGAAGATCCATCGGAACGGAGGGAAGCATTCAACAAGTACCTGTTTTTAAATGAGTAGTTGATCCTTCCAAAATAAGAAGCCACGGTGTACAGTGTACCTTCATCTTTTACTTCACGGCCATTGGTGCTGCCCAGTTTCAGGTACATATCGCCTTCACTGTTGTTGGGTACATCAGGCGCCAGCGCCGTCAGTTTATAGGTTTGATTGCTTTGAGCGCCCTGCCCTATCATTACGCGTACGCTATGTTCATTGAATTTATTCTCATAGGTCAACGTATTCTCCACAATCCAGTTACGGGTATCCGTATTTTCGCGGGTAAGCTTGCTGTTGGTAGCGCGTTGTGCAAGGGTAGCCGCAAATACCGGTACATAGTTGCGCATCAGGTTTTCCCCATATTCGCCACCCAGGCTGGAATGGAATACAAAATGTTTGGCAAATCGCAGGTCGGCATATACATTACCGGTAACGGTTTGCTTTTTAGTGAACTGGTTGAAAAAGTCGAGCGTAGCCTGGGGATTGAAGTTAGCGCCTTCTCCCAGGTTAAAATCGTTAGGATCGCCATAGCTTCCATCTGCATAACGTACCGGCACTACAGGAGCAGCTGCGTACAGCTGGCGCCAGATAAAGTCTGGTACATCGTTGGATTTGCTGGCAGCAGCGGTAATGCTATACCCGATTTTCAGCGGTTCAAATACCTGTATATCATTTTGGAGGCGAGCGGTAAAACGGGTATAGTCGTTGGTTTCCACCAATCCCTGTTGACGGAGATATCCCACGGAGAAATTATAGGTCGATTTTTCAGAACCGCCGCTTACGGATACCTGGTGGTTCGTGATCATGGCATTGCGTAACGCCAGGTGATACCAGTCGGTTCCTTTTCCGAATTGCGCAGGGTCCAGCAATGGTGGCTTGCTGTTCCTATCCTGTAACTCATTCACCAGGGTAGCATACTGGTTGGCATCGGCCATCTTTACTTCGTTGGTTACTTTCTGATAGCCTACGTAACCATTGTAGTTCACCGCCGGTTTGCCTGATTTTCCTTTTTTAGTGGTGATCAATACTACGCCGTTGGCGGCACGTATCCCGTAAATCGCCTCGCTGGAAGCGTCTTTCAGGATACTCATATTTTCGATATCTGCCGGGTTCAGGAAGCTGATATCATCGTACCATACGCCATCTACTACATAGAGCGGACTGTTGCTGCCATATACGGTACCCATACCGCGGATCTTTATTTCCGGGGCGGCGCCGGGCTTCCCGATATTGGTGATCTGTACACCAGGCACTTTACCTTGCAAGGCGCTTACGGGGTTGGCAATGGGTTGTTTATTAATTTCTTCTGATTTCAGCTGACCAATAGCACCGGTAACATCCACTTTACGCTGTACACCGTAACCTACTACTACCACCTGTTCTACCTGGCTGATGGCTTCTTCCATTTCTATGTTCACCACCGATTGACTGTTCACGGGTATTTCCTGGTTGGAGTAGCCAATGAAAGATACCACCAGTGTGGAATTTTCAGGCACAGTGAGACTATAGGAACCATCGGGGCTGGTTACCGTCCCCCGGGAAGTCCCTTTAATACTGATGGTTACACCGGGCAACGCTGTTTTGGTTTTCCTGTCGGTGACCTTACCAGTGATCTTTATATCCTGTAGTTCAGGAGAATTCGACATGATGACCACCAGGTTATTTTCAATGACCTTATATTTCAGGCTGGTGTTAGCGAGAATATTGCTCATAAGGTCGGCCAGGCGGGTGTTGGTCACATCCACATCTACTTTCTTCCGGATATCTTTTAACGCGTTGTTGTACAGAAAACGATACTCGCCCTGTTTCTCGATGTTGTGAAGTACTTTGGCGATCTCCGCTTCTTTCAGCCGGAGTGTAATAGTTCCTTGTCCCCTCGCGTTGGCAGATACCTGGAGCACACCTGCCAATAGCAGTACGGCGGTCCAGTTCATAATTAATAGCACTTTTTTGAAGGCATGGGAGGGTCGCTTCGCAGTTGTTAGCGATTTTTTCATACATTTAGATTCAGAGGTAATAAAATGGAAGCCAGCTGCTATTTGGATCGGCGAAGCTTCCTGTTATGCTTCAGAGGGAAATGTTGACGCATTTCCCTTTTTATTACCAGTAGCTCATGACGTGTTATACCTGCTCCTTTTTTTCATAACGGAAATATTACTGGTTTATAATGATATCAGTACCGTGGATGCTATAGTTAAATACAGCGGTCATTTGTAAGGCTTTTAAGGCCTGTTGTATCGTTTCCTGGGCAAATACGCCGGTAAATCTTAGTTGTTCGAGTTGCGGGTCGCTAAAGCGGATGGTAACGCCATACCAGCGCTCCATGCGGGCAGCCAGTGAAACGAAGGACTCGTCCCGGAAAACGAGCTTATTTTCCATCCAGGAGGTTTCTACAATGGCAGCTTTATTTTCCTCGTAGTAAGTGAGGTGGCGGACCTCCATCACCGGCTCATTGCCTTTGGTGTTTTCCTGTTGGATTTTCTCATCAGTAACCACAATTTTCTCTGCGGGCCGGAGAATAATCCGCTCTCCGGGCCGGTTATGCAGCGACGCTTCTATGCTTCCCTGTATCAGTGCCGCTTCCGTCACTTTTTCGCCCGGGTAAGCACGTACATTAAAACGGGTACCCAATACCTTCACATCCATCCGGGTAGTGTGGATAACAAAGGGATGCTCTGCATTTTTTGCCACTTCGAAAAAAGCCTCCCCGGTCAGCGTGATATCCCGGTTACCATTACCAAAATCTTTATTATAAGTGAGTTTACTGCCGGCATTCAGCCATACCTGGGAGCCATCGGGCAAATGTACTGCCGTGCGCGAACCATTCTTTGTCACCACTTCATTGAGTGCCAAAGGCGAGGCTGGTTTGCCCACCGGCCGCCACCACCAGGCAGCTGCTATCAGTCCGCCGGCCACTACGGCCGCTGCTGCATATCGCCACCATGACTTTCTTTCCTGTGCCTCCAGCTGGAAAATAGCTGTTTGTTGTTCTTCGAAGGATAATCCTATGTCAATACCTTTTTCCTGCATGCGGCTAATCAGCCGCCTGTGCGCATCTTCTCCCGCAGCCTGGTCATCGGCCCCAGGGTCTGTTTTCCAGATATCCATAATGGCTTCCACCGGAAAATGCAAATCGGGATGGGCCCGCAACAAGCTGCCGAGCTCCTGCAGCTCCTCTGCAGATGCTTCCCCGGCCAGTTTACGCCCCATCAATTCCCAGATACGCTTGTGATTCATAACGTTTTGATAGCTACTTCCTATACAGGTACCTGTTTTTACAAAAATCTACTAAAGGGAAATAAAAAAAATTTCCGGCGCGGGTAAAACCGGTGTTAACGAACGGGTTTCTTTAGCTGTACATTCAATGCCCTGGCTATTTTGGCTAACGCTACAGCCAGCTGGTTATCTATTGTTTTCACAGAAATATTTAAAATCTCTGCTATCTCTTTATATTTCAATCCATCTTCCCGGATCAGCTTAAAAATAACCTTACACCGGGGCGGTAATCCTTCAATGGCAGCAGTAATACGTTCCATCATCTCCGTGGTAAGCAGCTGCTGTTCGGGGTTCTGATGCGGACTGGCCAGCTCTACAGATAAGTCATCGATGGTAATGGATACCTGCTTCTTTTGTTTGAAGAGATACTTCAAAGCAGTATTCTTCACGCTTACATACAGGTATACCTGCAGGTTATTCACTTCTTCCAGCTGGCGCCGGCGCTCCCATAAGCTAATGAATACATCGGATACTACTTCTTCAGCTACTTCGGCTACTTTCACAAAAGACACGGCAAACTTCAGCAGCGGCGGATAACAATGAAGAAATAACTCCTTGTAGGCCAACTCATCATCGTATAAACTTATACGACGTTGCCATTCTTTTATTTCATTACCGTGGGCCATATTAATGGCTCAAAGTAAAGGAAAAAAAACTATTTGGGATCATACACTGCCACGGACACTCTCGAATCAGCACAACCGTAATATAAAAACCATTGATGCTTAAAGTATACCATGCCTTCTATAAACACGGTGCCGTCTTTGTACTGACCACTTTTTTCATACGGCTGTTGTGGATACAAAAAGGGAGTATCCAACCGCGTGATCATTTTAGCCGGATCATGCTTATCAAATAAAAATTGTCCCGCGCAATAAGCGCCGGCAGCATAACGGTGATCGCCTTTATCGCCGGTAGCATTCTTTCCATTGTACAACAGTACTATGCCTTTATCGGTATAAACGGCCGGTGGCCCGCATTCCGTCAGGTCGCTATCGAAATAACCTTTCCGGGGAGATGCCAGCTCGCGCAGGTTCCCTTTTTCATCCACGAGCGGCGTCCAGTCTGTGAGATTAACAGAGGTAGCCGCATATACATGGTGTTCGCCCCAATACATCCAGTATAACCCGTTTATTTTTTTGATGACCTGCCGTCCGTTTTTCAACGCTGTTAAAATAGAAGCAGACTTACTCGGAATGTTTAAAAATTTTCCCACATAGGCTTTAGCGAAAACAGGCCCGGTTTTTTGCCACTTTCTCAGATCCCGGGAAGTGGCAGCGCCGAGACGCGGTACCTGCCGGTTCCATTGCGTATACAACATCACATAGGTGCCCTCTTCCGTTACGGCCACCCGCGGATCTTCACATCCTCCCGGCCACTCATAAGGTCTTTGCGCATCATTGCCCGGGTATAATACCGGTTTTTGCTCTCGCCGGAAATGAATACCATCAGCACTTTCGGCATAACCTATCCTGGACGTCCTGGTACCGATACGGTCGCCGGTTAAATCTTCTGCCCGGTATAATACCACCACTCTATTATTCAGTACTGCCGCAGCGGGATTAAAAGTATAATTCCCCTCCCAGCTCACCAGCTGGTTACTCATGGGGTCCAGGAAGCGGGTACTGGTATCGGGAGAAATAACAGGATTGACTGCATCTGCTCTCACAAACGGCGGGAACGCCCACTGGGTCTTAACAGGAGCCGTTGTTGTTTGCGCAAACACGGCATTAAAGGTTAATAAACAATTGGCTACCAGCGTAAAAAAAATAGGCTTCATATTGGTGGAGGCATTTAGTACGCTTTAAAGATGAAATCTTTTTCCTTTAAACGCAATAGGGATATGGCAGGAATTATCCAAATGGCAGGAATTGTATATTTTTTGTCATTGCTGCCACCCTGTTGGTTATCTATTTTTGTATTAAATAAAAACAGAAACACATGAAAGTTGCCATCAATGGATTTGGAAGAATTGGCCGGATGACCTTACGCGCCTTACAGAACAAAACCGCCGTAGAAGTAGTGGCGATCAACGATCTGACAGATGCTGCCACCCTGGCTCACCTGTTTAAATACGACAGCGCACATGGGCATTTCCCTGGCACCGTGGAAGCTGGATCCGATACGATTACGGTGAATGGTAAAACCATTGCCCTGCTCAATGAAAAAGATCCCGCACAACTGCCCTGGAAAAAATTAGGTATCGACGTAGTCATTGAATCTACCGGGCGTTTTACCGACAGGGCCAAAGCGCAGGCACATATTGACGCAGGTGCACAAAAAGTGCTGATCACTGCACCCGCGAGCGGAGGTGTAAAAACGATCGTGCATGGTGTTAACAACGAATTAATCGGCAACGATAATATTTACTCCACCGCCTCCTGCACTACCGGGAGCATTGCACCGGTGCTGCTGATCCTCGATAAAGAATTTGGTATTACTTCCGGCTTTATGAGCACCGTACACGCCTTTACGGCCGACCAGCAATTACAGGATGCGCCTCACCGGGACCTGCGCAGGGCCAGGGCTGCTACACATTCCATCATCCCCACAACTACCGGCGCCGCCAAAGCCATCGGTGAAGTATTACCCAACCTGAAAGGTAAAATGGACGGATACTCTTACCGCGTGCCTGTCATAGATGGATCTATTGTGGATATCACCGTTAATCTCAGCCGGGAAGTATCCGTTGATGAGCTGAATACGCTGTTTAAACAATATGCCGCCAGTTCGCTGAAAGGCATCCTGGCCTATACAGAAGAACAATTTGTATCTGCCGATATTATTGGTAATACACATTCCTCTATCATTGATGGCAACCTGACCAAGAGCCTTGGCAAAACTGTTAAAGTGGTGGCCTGGTATGATAATGAAACAGGTATCTCCAACCGTATTTCAGAGCTGATATCACTGCTGTAAAACGTGATTGTTTTTGTTATTTTTGTTACTTATGTCCAGATCCCGCTCTTCTGCTAAAAAAACGGTGGTCATCGTTGCCACACCAGGTATCCTGCTATTGGATATTGCAGGCCCTGCTGATGTATTTTCCATGGCATCCAAAGAGATGGCCAACCAGGAAAAGGGATATGAAATTATACTGGCATCGGTGACTAAAAACAAACATATTGCCACTAAATCCGGTATCCGTATCGCCTGCGATATTTGTGTAACGGATATCAATTTTCCCATAGATACCCTGTTGATTGCCGGTGTTTCCCTGAGTGCCCTGGATAAAATCCCCGCCTCGTTTTTCACCTGGCTCACAGCACACTACCCGGGAATCAGAAGAATGGGCTCCGTGTGCGTAGGTGCTTTTGTGCTGGCAAAAGCCGGGTTATTACACAACAAGCGCGCTACCACGCATTGGGAACATTGTACCCGGTTGCAAGCGGCGTATCCTTCGTTAACGGTAGACAGTACTCCCTTTTTTGTGCGGGACGGAAATATCTATACCTCTGGTGGTGTTACCTCCGGTATGGATCTTTCCCTGGCATTAGTAGAAGAAGATTTTGGCAGGGAAGTAGCGTTGCAGGTATCGCGCCAGCTGGTACTTCACCTGCGGCGTGCCGGCAATCAATCACAGTTCAGTAACCTATTACCTTCTTTTGAACTTAAAAGTCCACTGATCAGAAGTATCCGCGAATGGCTGCTCAAAAACCTGGATCGCGAAATCCGGGTGGAGTATATGGCCGACCATGTAAACATGAGTCCCCGTAACTTTGCCCGGGTTTTTCTAAAAGAAACCCAGCTTACCCCGGCAAAATTTGTAGAAAAATTACGGGTAGAAGTGGCCCGTCAATACCTGGAAGACACCAATCTGAGTGCAGAACAAATTGCGGAAAAATGTGGGCTCGGTAACTTAGTTTCCATGCGACGGGTATTTATCAGGCACCTGCAAATATCTCCCAGCTTTTACCGGCACGCGTTCCGCACCACCCTGGCCACTGAAATGGCCTCCTAAACATTTGGTGCTTCTTAGCGAATGTTTTATGTTGGAGAGATAATTACCGGAAAACCTGATTATATGATGCGTATTTTTTTGAAGAAGTATAGCGCACTAACGATGCTCTTTTTGCTGGGCTGCCTGGCTAATGGAATGGCGCAAACCACCCAGACCATCTATCTCTCCAAATCCGATACTACTAAAAACAAGTTTATTGCGGTACTGCCTCCTGCTGCTGTAAAAACAACCGGCTACCTGTTCCTCGTACCAGGTGCTTTTGAGCAACCGCAAGATGTGCTGGCGCAATCCGGCATTCCTGCTGATGCAGCACAAAAAGGCATACTGGTAATTATCCCGGTGCTGGAAAATGGTAATGCAGGCCTGGCCATTGATGACGCCACTCAGCAATCGCTTAAAAAGATACTGGAGTATTGCATACAGCAATACCAGTTATCTGGCAAAAGTCTCTACCTGGGCGGGTTCTCAGCCGGTGGCGCCTGCGTGATGAAGTTTGCAGAATCGCTCGTAAAAAACAATACACCTGTTCAACCAAAAGCCGTTTTCACGATTGACGCACCGCTGGATTTTGAACGGATGTATCATTCCGCGCAACGTAACCTGCGGCTCGCACCCGGAGGCCGGGTAAATCCCGAACAAAAAATGATTGCAGGCTGGCTGGAACAGTATATGCAGGCCACCGCTAAAACCGGTACTGCCTTCTTTCATGAGGTTTCGCCCTATAGCTTTTCAGACACCACACAAGCAGCGGTAAAATTATTGCGCAACATCCCGGTTACTATTTACAGCGAGCCTGATATTGAATGGTGGATGCAAAACCGGGCATTCGATTACAGTACGCTCAACGCAGTAGATGGCGCTGCCATGATCAATGAATTACATTTACTGGGCAACAACAATGCACGGTTTATTGCCACGCGCGATAAAGGTTACCGGCTCCCCAATCATAATAAACATCCTCATTCCTGGAGCATTGCCAATCCAGCCGAAGTGGTTAGCTGGTTGCTGTCATTTCAATAACCGTGTCTAAATCTCATTACTATTCATTCATATATAAATCATCTTTTCCGCGTACAACCCCGATAACAGTAATTAACAATCCCCTGAAAGCGCCGTGCAGCCTGATCCGGGAAGGATCGCTATGGTACTGTACCTGGCAATTAACAAACTGGCATTTTATTTGGCTTAGTACCTATATCTAAATCATTGTATTATGAAAAAGATAGCATTTATTGCCTGTTTGTGGATGGTTGCCGGAATATTTTACACGAATAAAGCCAGCGCCCAGGTTCGGGCAAATATCAACATCAATATTGGCAATCAACCGATATGGGGTCCCGTAGGATATGACGATGCAGAATACTATTACTTCCCGGATATAGATGCCTACTACAATATACCACAACGACAATTCATTTATTTAGACGGTGGCAGATGGGTGTTTGGTGGGGCACTTCCCGGCAGGTACCACTACGATTTATACAGGGGCTACAAGGTGGTAGTGAATGATCCCCGGCCTTACCTTCATCCTGATATATATCGCGAACGATATGGCCGGTACAAAGGATGGTATGGAAAGCAAACCATCATCAGGGATAGCCGCGACGAAAGATATTACGAAATCAAAGACCACCCGATGCACTACAAATGGAAAGGCGACAATGGTAATCATAACGGATGGAGAAAAGGCAGAGGAAATGACCAGGGAGAAGATCATGGAAATGGCCGGGGCCACGGACGTGGACATGACAAGGACTAATACCTAACATTGCAGGCAACAATTACAAAGCCGTATAAATCGTTGGATTTATGCGGCTTCGTGTTTTATTTGTTTACTTTATTTTCCGGGCATACTTATATATACCGGGCTCTCACCTATGGTGAGCGTGATGGCCGCAGGGCCGGCAGAGGTAAAGCTTGCAGCCGGCGCAACACCATCGGTGGTGGCCATCCCGGTAACGCTGACCGGCAGTCCGGGTAAGTTATCCAGTGTTACGGATATTGATTTGGGTTGATACCCCTCTTTTTTATTGGTAGGCGTGCCGGTGGGCGACCAGGCTACCCAGATGCGGGCGCTGGGATTATCGCCCCGTTCAAACTCGTATACGTATAACTGGCCTTCCTGCTGTTTTACAATGCGGCGAAAGCGGTAGGTTCCCAGTGTTGCGTACAATTGTTTCACCGCCCAAAACGACATTTTGGGAACGAAGTGGCGGGTAAGCCCGGAAGACGCATGAAAGGAGGCTTCATCCTCATCGTTGTAATAATACAGGTAAGCCCGCTGCACATCGCGGGCGGCAAACGCCATAAACGAACGTACCAGGTATTGGGCCTGCTGTAAATCGGTAGCACCCTGCCAGTTTAATTTCAATGCCCAGTCTTTCCGCAGCTTCATGGCTTCCGGCGTACAGGCATCATAACCAAATTCGGTAATCCAAACTTCTTTCTGCGGTGCGTGCTGGTTGCGCCAGGCAATGGCATCGTCGATTACTTTGAGGTATTGTAAAGACTTATCTTCCGGGTAACTCCTGTTCCAGCTGTTTTCATTGGTAGCCGACTTTTCCATCGTGGGATACGTATGCAAATTGATAACATCATACAGGGGCAGTACAGACGTATCCTGGTACCGGTCATCTAAACCCTGTGAGTAATCATCTCCCTTACCTGCCACTACTGCCGGCGTTACTATTTTAGCCTGGGAATCGGCATCCCGGATACCCTGCGCCATTTTCTTAAAAAGCGTACTAAAAAGGGTGCGGTCGAATCGATTGCCCGGTTCATTATCGATTTCGAAAGAAGTACATAGTTTTTCTTTTCCCGACGGACCAAAGTAGGCGGCCATGGCCCTGGCATAATCATAGCCCCACTGTTCCTTACCGGCCCAAAGTGTTTTGTACTGCGGATTACCTACACCGAGGCTGAGAAACTGCAAACAGATATCCGTTTCAAACCCATCCTGCTTCCAGGGGCCGTATACATCGTCTTTCCAGTTGATATGATTAAGTGTATGGGGGATATTAAGCGCGTCGCCCGGGGCTTTGGCATCCCAGTCAATGTTATGATACATGCGCACCAGGCGGCATACCTGCCCGTATAAACCGGGTTTAAAGGTAACGTGCCCGTTAAGGCCCATGAAGTCTTTAAACAGGGGTTTATTGGCGACTATAGTGGTATCATCGAATACAGGTATCTTTTTACTGGCGGAATGAGAACAGCTAATGCCCACGCTCATCATACCGATCATCATTACCGCGAATATGTATTTCTTTTGCATAGGAATTTATTCTCCCATAAAATACTTAAAATTCCGGGGAATACCATGCCCTGAAAAAAGGAATGCGGCAGGAGTTCCTGCCGCATTCGCTGTTAAACATATCGTTCACTGTATATTACCAGCCTGGTGTTTGCTTATAAGCGCCATTACTATTGGTTACTTCAGCCGGGTTCATAGGCCATGCCATGTGTTTGTTAGGATCGAAGTTACGCTTTGGCCATACTTCCTGGATGGTATAGGGAGAAGCAGGATCTTTTTTGTTAGCGTGAATACGACCATGCAGTGGTGCATTGATCTTAGCATAATCTCCCCATCTCTTCAGGTCATGAAAGCGGTCTGTCCACTCGCAGGCCAGTTCTACCCTGCGCTCATGTTTCAGATCGTCCATAGTAGGATTTGCGATAGGCGCCAATCCTACACGGGCGCGGATTTCATTCAGCGGGCTGGCAGCTTCGCCACTTCTACCCTGCTGAATCAATGCTTCCGCTTTGAACAACAGTATTTCTGCGTATCTCATCAGCGGGAGGTTGAGCATAGTGGTAGGGTAATCCGGACTCGGATTGATATATGAGTTAGTACTGCTATTCCCATCCTGACCATAAGAATACGGCTCCATATACTTATTCATCTGGAAACCAGATAAGCTGTTGGTAGAGTAGTAACTAAAAGGTAGTCCGAAATAGGTGAACTTATCATTGAATTTCAAGATAGTAGCCTCACGACGAGGGTCATTGGCTTCATATTCTTCATATAATTCTTCGGTTGGTTGAAAATATCCCCAACCATTGAACAGGTTCCATCCTGTATTTTCCAGTACTACACCGGGGAATTCAGATCCTCCCTGTACACCAGAAGTAACAGACCACATGTATTCAGAGCTCCAATTATTAGCAATGGTAAAAACCGCTTTGTAATTCTGCAGGCCAGTCCCTTTATTGTTGATAAGCGCGCGGTGCCCTTCTGTTTTGATTTTATCGCAAAGCGCCGGAATCAGTCCCCATTTGCTGTTGTCGAACTGTGCCCAATAAGCGTAAGTCTTTACCATATATCCCCAGGCAGCTGCCTTGTGTGCTCTACCCTGATCATTTGCACCATAAGTTTCGAACAAAGGCAACAGATCTGCGGCTTTCTGCATATCGCTGATTACCTGTGCATAGTTATCTTTCACCGAAGGTAACTGTGGAGGTATACGTTTTCCGAATTGGGCATTTTCCGGGCCATCAAAAGGTACGCCTTGATCTTTGTGTCCCCACATATAAGCTACCCAGAAGTGTGCAAATCCCCTGATAAAGTAGGCTTCACCAAGTGCCTGGTTACGGGCCGCTTCCGTGGTATTTTTAGAAGCAGGTACATTTTGAATTACCTGGTTGGCACGATTGATCATGGTGTACAGATCATTCCAACCACCGGTCAGGTAACCTTCTCTACCGCTGGGGATAAAGTTTTTGATGTTGGCAGCATCGGCTTTGGAGCGGCCTACAATCAGGTCATCGCTCGCATCTTGTACCCAAAAGAGGTTTCTTCCCCAGGTAGACTCGTTACGCATGATCACATACATGTCTGCGGTAGCCTTTTTCAGATCATTATCACTTTGCCAGAAGTAGGCGGTGGTAGGCGCCCCGTTAGGTTTGGTATCTACCCATTTGTTACAGGCGCTGGAGCCCACCAGCATAGCTGCCAGTATAACTATATGATTGAATTTCGTTTTCATAATACTGTTTGCTTTGATCAGAATTTAACATTTGCACCCACAGAAAATACACGGGAAACCGGGAACTGTCCACCATCCAGACCTACGCCACCTACCTCAGGATCCATACCGGAGTATTTGGTGAAGGTGAGCAGGTTATCGCCACTGAAGTATACGCGTAATCCCTGGTTCCAGCTCATTTTCTTAAACGTATAACCTATCAGCAGGTTTTTCAGTCTCAGGTAGTTACCGTTTTCGAGATACCAGTCAGAGTTTGTCTGGAAGTTTTTGTTGTTATCGTTAGCGTTGATACGGGGGATATCAGATCCTTTGTTTTCAGGAGACCAGGCATCCAGTATTTTATTCCAACGGTTGTATCCTTGTTCAGAACCACTGAGGGTAGTCATTTTAAAGGCGTTGAACAGCTTCACACCACTTACGCCCTGGAAGAACATAGTGAGGTCGAAGTTTTTCCAGGTAACACCAGCGGTAAATCCGTAGGTGAGTTTAGGGAAAGCACTACCCATATAAACACGGTCAGCATCATTGATAACGCCATCACCGTTTTGATCTACGAACTTCAGGTCACCGGCCTTTGCATTTGGCTGGATCATTTTACCCGTCTTATCGGTATAAGCCTTTGCTTCATCATCAGACTGGAATATACCGGCAGTTTTCACCAACCAGTAAGCGTTGATAGGCTGGCCTACGGTATAGCTGAAAGGTCTTAATACATCGCGGTATGAGTTGTCATTATCTACGGAAGCAGAGTTGGGATTACCATCTATGTAAGTTACCCTGTTCTTTAAAGTAGCAATATTACCGCCGATGTTGTATCCTACAGCACCGATATTGTCATGCCAGTTAACAGCTACTTCGAAGCCTTTGTTGCTGATTTTACCCTGGTTGATGTAAGGAGCTCCCTGACCAAATGTGTTGGTCCATCCCAGGTTTTGTTGTTTAATCAGGTCGTAGGTCAGTTTATCAAAGTAATCGACAGTGATGTTCAGGCGTTGTTTCAGCAGGGCGATATCGATACCGATGTCTGTCTGTTGGGAAGTTTCCCAGGAAAGGGTGGGATTAAAGGCGTTGGCTATTGCCAGTGAGTTTACGCGTGGTGCTCCGTTCCCGATCTGGTAAGTGTAGTCAGGATTGAGTTTGGCGTAACCATAGTAGTAAGGAAGAGAACCAATATTACCTATTCTACCCCAGCTGGCTCTTACTTTCAGCAAGTCCACTCCTTTCACGTTAAAGAAAGGCTCAGAGCTGATTTTCCAGGCGGCTGTTAAACCGGGAAATCCTTTACCGCGGTATCCTTCTGTTAATCTACCGGCAACATCATAGCGGTAGCTTCCAGTAACGAAATAGCGGTCGGCCCAGCTGTAGGACAATCTACCTACATAAGAAACGTTCCTGTCTTTCCACTCATCGTCGGAAGGGAAAGTGCGGTCAAAAATGCTGGCATTGGTAAAAAACTGTGCCCAATCGGCTTCATTTTCGAAGCCCATAGCAGAAGCTTTAAAATTACGGTGCGAGCTTTCCTGGGCAGTCATGGATACCATAGCGCCAATGCTGTGGCGTTTGATCAGCTTATTGTAGTTCAGGGTATTTTCCCAGATCCAGTTGTAATCTTTGTCGGTAGAATAATCTAACTGGTTTTGGTTATTAGGCTTTCCGGGTTCAGTTCTTTTTGGCGTAAAACTTTTCCAAAATCCATTTTGCTGGCGATAAGAAAAGCGGTTGATATAAGTCAACCCGGGGATGATGTCTGAAATAGTTAATTCAGTAACTGACTGCAGATCATTTCTCTTGTTATAAGGTCTGTTTCTGAGCAGGGTAGCTACGGGGTTTACCACGTCGCCGTAGATACCGTTATAAGCACCATCTCTTGGACCAGTACCTCCAAATGTTCCGTCTGCATAATAAGGGGTAGCAGAGCGGGGCATGTAGATCGCGGAAGTGATTACACCGGTGTAGCCACTGGCTGTTTCAGCATCTCTGTTATCATTGTTATTCCAGAAGATATCCTGGCGCAATTTCACATGTTTATTAAACTGGTAGTTGGCATTTAATCTTAAGGAAATATTTTTGTTGTAGGTATTTAACAGGGTACCTTCTTCATTTTCATAGCGGGCCTGGAAGAGGGTAGAAAATTTATCGGTACCGGCATTTACGCTGATGTTATGTCTTTGTACGATACCTGTGCGGAAAATTTCGCCCATCCAGTCGGTGCGTGTTACCGCGCCATATGGATTTTTAGCAGGGTCCCATCCTTCCAAAGGCTGGTTGCCGGCGGTAGTTTGTGCCAGGTTGGATACTTTGGCTTCTTCCTCTGCCGTGAGTGATTGCAAAGTACGCCAAGCATTCTTCGCACCTACAAAACCAGTGTATTGTACAGAAGGCATTCCTTTAGTGGCCTGGCGGGTAGTAACGAGGATTACGCCTGCCGAACCGGCAAAAGCACCGTAAATAGCCGCGGAAGCTGCATCTTTCAGCACTGTTACAGATTCTACATCGGCGGGATTGAAGGGAGCACCGGGTACACCGTCAACTACGTACAATACGTTTTCTCCATTTTTGGATCCCACCCCGCGGATAACGATGTTATTCGCATTGCTGGTATGACCTCCATTGCTGGTTACCGTTACGCCTGGAACTTGTCCCTGCAACATATTAGGTACGTCCATTACGGGGCGTTCTTTCAGCTTCTTCATATCTGAGATCACAGATACGGCGGCGGAGAGGTCACCTTTTTTGGCAGTACCATAACCTACTACCACTACTTCATTGAGGCCGCTGCTGCTGATTTTCATGACAGCATTGAGTACATCGGAAGTACCGATAGCGACTTCAGTCATTTCGTATCCTACAGAGCTGAAGTTCAGCACTGCTTTATCATTATCTACCGTTACTTCATATCTTCCGTCTGCATCAGTAACTGTTCTGATTTTAGTTCCTTTTACCCAAACAGAAACGCCAGGAATAGGCTCTTTATTCTCTGTAGTAATTCTACCAGAAATTTTGCGTGTGGTGATGGCCTGCGTACTTTTTATTCCACCGTCTTTTTCTGCTTTTCTCAACAGGATGGCTTTATCGCTCACGCTGTATTCGATACCGGATTTGTTCCGGAGCAGGTTCAGGGCTTCATTCAACGTGATGTTATCAGGTTTGAAGTCGTTGACCATAATCTTGTCGAAGTCCTGCTTTACATAGTTGAAAGTAAAGCTGCTCTGAGAGCCTAGCGCACTTAGCACCTGGGAAAGGGAAGCCCTGGAGATATCCAGTTTCACTTTTTCATTCAATGCATTTTGCCGGGCAAAACCCATGGTAGCGGGCAATAACGCGCATCCTACCAGGAGGAATTGTTTGAGCCGGGATACAGCAGGCCCGCCGCCACGGGTGTGCTGATCTGCAGTGGTAAATTTCATTTTCATGATTTGATTGTTTCAGGAGTGATCACGCTTTTTTAAAAAATGGTAACCTGTCTGTTGGAAATACGGTATTGTTTACGACTGATATAACATAGGTTGTTGAGCATTTTCCCGAAGCTTTCCTTTTTAAAGCTGGCAGAAATGTATTTGTCGATGCCCTGGGTATTTTCCCATTTCACGCTGTAGCCATAATCAGCACAGAGGCGGGTTACCGCGTCTTTGAAAGGGAGGTCAATAGCATTGAAGGCGCCATTTCTCCAGGCAGCAACATCTGTTACCAGGGTGGAAGCCACGCCCAGTACTTTGTCTTCATTAAAATAAGTGGCTGTAGTACCCGGCTTCAGTACCGCTGCAGTTGCATCGGATTTACTCGCCTGTACCTTTACTTTTCCCTTTACCAATGATACGCGGCTGATTCCTTCGGCCGCATAGGCTTCTACGTTGAATTGGGTACCCAATACCTGGATGGCCAGGTCGCGGGTGTGAATTACAAAAGGCTTCCCGGTTTGTCCCTGTACGTCGAAGAAGCCTTCGCCGGTGAGTTGTACGCTGCGATTCTCTTGATTGAAATCAGATCTCCAGCGCAGGGTAGCGGCGGTGTTGAGCCATATATGTGAACTATCCGGTAATACCACCAGTTTAGCCACATTGGTTTTATTGGTCACCATATTATAATGGCAGGCCAACTGGGAGGTATGTCTTGCCGTTTTCCTCCAGAGATACCCGGCGCCCGCCATTAATAATATACTGGCGGCGGCAGTCCATCGAACCACCGGCCTTTTCCACCAAACGATCCTGGCGGAGGGCAAGTTATTGCGGAAATTTTCCAGGAACTGTTGCTGGTAATGGCTGGCATCTGCCGGCAGGATATCTTCCGGCATATCGCCCAGCCCATCGTACCAGCTATCTAATAAGGCCAGTTCTTCGGGAGTACATTTCCCTTCGTAAAATTTCTTTAAAAGGGCCTGGGCCCTGGGATAATTTTTTGGTGCCATCTCAGAGTTGAATACCCGGAGATCAAAAAATGTTAACTAAGCGGTATGTTAAGGAATTGTAACCAACACAAAAGAGGTTACTAAGGTAGCTGTCAGGGCGGGATTAGCCTTAATATGCGCCTTTACCTGTTTGAGGGCACGGCTGTATAAAACCCTTGCGGAGCCTGGGTCTATGCTAAGTTGTTGCGCTATTTTCTGATAGGAATAATGATACTTTACCCGTAATACAAATAGTTGCCGCTGGCTGGGAGAAAGCACCTCCAGCGCTTCTTCCATAATTGTTTCCTTTAGCCCATGCAGGCTTTCCTGTGCCAGGGCGTCCGGTGTTTCCAGGGTATCGTTGAGCAATACTTCCAGTTTCTTCAGATGCGCCTGATAGCGGCCATTGGTGCGGTAATACTTAAATATGCGGAATTTAAGTGCGTTCAACAGGTAATATTCCAATGTTTCATCCTTGGGTACCTCCTCCCACTTCTGCCATAATGATAACAACACATCCTGTACAATATCAAATGCATCGTGCGGATTGGTTTTAGCTGCGGCAATGCCCAGCAGCTTATTCCAGTAAATCGTTACCGATGCCTCAAATGCCGCCTGTTGTGACGTGCCGGATATATTATGGAAAGATATTTTCTTCTGCCCTGACATAAATGGAATATAACAGTCCCTGCAAATGTACTTGCCTAATATTAAGTAGATATTAATTCTATAAATTCCTGGTTGATGTATTACCCGTTCACCTCCTGTTAAAAATCGATTTAGCTAAATCCTATATTAAAAATCCTGTGCGATAGTTGATCTGAAAAAATTGAATGGTATTAATTGCTGCTATTCTATGGTTGATATTCACACGTGGACAGTTGGTATGCAAATAAGTGGCATCCTCTTGTCATTTATAACAGCAATATAAAATTACTTTTTGAATATGAGCATCCTTTGTTGATATTTTATAATTTTTAAGGTGATAAAAAATAACCTATGTTATGACATGGATGCTAAATGGAATTATGGCAACAAGTCATCATCATTGACGAGTTACTATTAGGGGCAAAATATCCGCTGTCACACCAGGGGGAATAGAAATATTTGGTGATTTGGAATTATTATCTATATATTTGCAACCCCGAAAGGGGGATACCCAATGGCTGAAATGCTGATGGGTAGCAAGGATCGGTAGTTCAGTTGGTTAGAATGCCGCCCTGTCACGGCGGAGGTCGCGGGTTCGAGTCCCGTCCGGTCCGCGGAAATCTCGAAGAAGCCTGCTCAGTGAGCGGGCTTTTCTTTTTTAGTCGATTTCAGTTTAATTTTCCCCGATTTATTTTAGGACTTTAACTAAATTCTTTCTCTGTCAAGATCTTATAGCTTCTTTACACCTCCTCAAAATAATCCGTATCCAGGCGTTTAACCTCGTACATTTTTTTGGATGCCACTCCAATATTATATTCAATCATTAGCTCCGTGAGTTCCTTTCCGTCTATTAAAGCAACCTTTGGTTCAATTGAAGAAACAAACTCTTTTGCACTGGCTGGATAATTCGAAGTAGTAATAAAAATACCTTTCTTTGCTTTCTTACTCAATAATGAACCTGCAAAGTCTCTCACATGATGTATAGGAACAGTATTTTCCCATCTCTTTGCCTGAACATATATGGTATCAAGCCCTAATTTATCTTCCTTAATCAGTCCGTCAATACCACCATCCCCAGATTTACCCATTACCTGACCGGCTTCTCTCTTTGAACCGCCATATCCCATTTTAATGAGTAGATCAATGACCAATACTTCAAAAAAAGAAAAAGGGCAGCTCTTTATTTTCTCCAATAATTCTGATGCCAGTTGCTCTTTAATTGATACAAATGAATATTCTAACAACTCCTCAGGCGTTTTTCCTGTCTCATTTTCTACTTTCTCAATAACAGGAGTGATTCCATCATCTTTTGAGGAAGAAGATTCGTGCCATTCCTTGAAACCTGGCAAAGTTTTAAGGAATTTCACATCGATCCTGGATGGTTTACTTTCAAGCAACTCTCTTCCTGCCTGATTGATTCTCAGAACTCCTCTCCGTGGGTTTTCAAGTAACTGAGCTTTTTTTAAATAAGTCCTTGCCCACCCCACTCTATTATCAATAATAGGCTGATTCCCACTTGGCAATAATTCAATTTTCTCTTCTTCCGTTAAATGAAACTGGTCGCAAATTTTATTAATAACATCACGTAGCAAATATTCGTTACCATCAGATAATATCTGCAATAAAGGCAACATTATTGTTTGAAAATCCGGTATCATAATTCAGCGATTAATGAGGGATTAATTTTTCAATAGATGAAATAACCTGCTATTTATATACAATGTTTCCTTCCAGACACGTTTTGATTCCAGTACGCCGATTGCTTCCAATTCCTTAAGGTATTTAGAAGCAGTAACTCTTGATACATTCAGACGATCAATTACATAATCAATTTTACAATAGGGGTATTCAAACAGAAGCTCTACTAATTCTTTATTATATGATTTTTCCGCCTCTTTTTTAACCTTTTCCTGTATACTGGAAAATAGCTTATTAATTTCCTGGATTTGATTAATAGTTTCTTTTGCGGTCTGCTCTATTCCTTTTAAAATATATAAGATCCATTCCTCCCAATTATTTTCCATACGCACTTCCTGCAATAGACGATAGTAATCTGATTTGTTTTTTATCACAAAAGAACTCAGGTATAATATAGGGCTTTCTAAAAGTCCATGAATTATCAGGTAAAGTACATTAATGATTCTTCCAGTACGACCATTTCCGTCATAAAATGGATGTATACTTTCAAATTGATAATGCTGCACAGCCAGTTTAATCAGAGGAGAAAGATCATCCTCTGCATTTAAATACTCTTCCAGATTTTTCATCAGCTTTAATATTGTCTTGTGATCATCTGGAGGGGTATAAATGACATCTCCGGTTGCCGCATTCCGCAGAGCAGTTCCAGGTAGTTTACGTATCCCTGCATTATTTCCCTCTAATACTTGCTGGATATCAATAATAGCGTTGGTGCTTAGAAACCCCTTTTGCTTAATAAAATGAAATCCGTGCAAGGCAGCTTCTCTATAACGAAGTACTTCCTTTGTAGCTGAATCTATTTGAGTTCCGGTGGTAGATAACGCCTGGTATAATTTATCCTGAGTCGTGATTACATTTTCAATTTCCGAGCTTGCTGTTGCTTCTTTCAGGATAACCGCATTAAGTAGTATGTTTTGATTGGGCAAAGTATTGGCTAATCCCTTTAGCTCCGCTAATGCTACTGAAGAGTTTACCAATTGACGTAATATTTTTATAGATTCAATTGCTTCCCTTGGTGGTGGTAGTAACGAAAGGTCATTAAATGGCTTCTCAATCTCCTGTTCTTTCAACTTATTCATGTAAAAGGATTATACCTGAGACGTTTATCATGTAAAAATAAATAACTTTTCTTTACATGACAAGTCTGTCATGTACAAAATATACACATGATAAAATGATTTAGTACTTAAAAAGGTTGATTTTCAATAAATCTACCTCAAATTGGTTCGAACATTGTCCCGTCCGGTCCGCAAATAAAAGTCACATCTCTAAAGGGTGTGACTTTTTTGCTTTATGCTGGTCTCTACTTAATAGGTATGAATGCTTATTGTGCTCAGGAAGGGATCCCTATAAGTAGTTTGAAATATCCTGTATCCAGAATCAACAACCTACTTCCCCATAATTGGATACTGCAGCAAAAGTAAATAATGCTACCTTGTCATAAAATATGTACGTGCTCGGTTGTATACGTTAGGATAGCTAATAATAATTTTTTATTTCTAACATTCTCCTTATTTTCATGCAGATATTAATCGATAATATAGACCTCGAAATAAAAAATAACCATGGTATAAAATCCTAAAAACCTTATTTATATCTCACTATTTATTGACTATCACCATTGTAAACTGCAAAGCGTACCCGTTTGGTGGTAATGTTGATGGTTTCCTTTGTTAATCATAAAAGTAAGCTAAGGCGCTGCTGTTGGCTGCTAAACTTATATCCTGCAGGATTGTCTGTTAATTATATTTCTTCACTCTCTCAAAATTTAATCTATTATGGGTATTATCGTTTTTTATGAAGGCAACAATGGCACTCAAAACATTGTGCAGACCGTGGAAGATACACCTGGACAGAATTTCCGCCCGGTAAAGAATGACGAGATCAGATCTTGCAAATTATATGGCGTAAGGCCAGGTTGCGAGATTATGGCATATGATTCTCCCGACGGCTCCACATCAGATGATTTCACTATCATCAATGTAAAAAGGATCTCTCCTGAGTATACCGTCGACACCTTCGAACGGAGTTATGAAGACGAGTATGTAGTGGTTTCCTTTATCCGGAATAATGGCCTTGATGGTAAGATCTCCCGTATAAAGATCAACTAAGACATCCACAACAGGTAACAAGAACAGCCGGCTCCCCGGGGCTGGTTGTTCTTATATAAAGTTTTTTCCCCTGGTTGTAGCCCCGTCGCCATATCCGTGGCGCAGCCAGACTCATGATGTCTGATTGCCACATGCCTGCTTATACTTTACTGTATTGATTTTATAATGATGTGCCTGTTTTCATAGTCAACAGGAGGGCCATCGAAAATATATGCCCACAGGTTTATTCTTCTCGTTATCTTTTGCTGTGCCAACCAATACGGTAGTAGTGGAGAAATTATTGGCATTCAAAAAGAACAAATTTTCCTTCCAATAATGGATTTTCATATTTGAGTTGTTGTAACAACTTATGGCAAAGTATAAACTAAGTGCTACCTACAGCTTTTTCCCCCTAAGAAATGAAATCAAGATATTTTCTTTGTAAAACCAGCCCCGTTTTTGAACATTGTGAATCACCTGTTGTAATTCAATTTTGCTGTAATTATTCTCTAAAATTTTTGCCAGTGCTGAGATATCTGCGGAAATTTCATCGCTCTCGATATCAATAAAGTCATCAATTTTGTGGAAAAGCTCATTCAGGAAACCATTCCTATCAGCGAGTATCATCTTGTTTGCATACTTACCAATAATGCTATAAGGAGTAGAGGAATTAATATACTCAATCATTTTTTTATATTTTCCCTCATAGTCCATTAACCTGAAAGGAAATATAACTGCGGCTTTATAAAAAGAAGGCATTTGTCTGGCTCTTGCCAGCATCCTGGTTCGCCATTTCTTCCTTTCCTCTTCAATTTCCATCTGTTTACAGATGAATAGGTAATCATCGAAATCAAAGGTAAATGGAAAAAGTTCCTTTAAAACCTCCGCTAACTTCTTTTCATTCTTCTCAATCGTATATATTTCTTTCAGGAATTGCAGGTAAAGTTCATTGTATTCGTCGCGAACGTTCGCTTTTATCTGTTCCTGGCAATATTTTTCCGCCAACCTAAGATGACCGGATTCCACTAACTGTCCAATGAGTTCCCCGTTATAGTCGTTATCAAAACGGATCGGTTTAAACACGTTATAATAAGTTTTGAATAAATCACTATCCTGCACGAGACCAAAGACTGTTTTCGTATATATGTTGTTGTAATCTATCTGTGATAAATTACATTTTGTATATTGCTTCACTAGCTTGTCTGTCACCATAATCTTTCTTGTTTGACTGCTGCCATTAAGCACACTCACCACGAAAGACAAATAGTAAGTTCTGAGAGCAAAATTCATTCCGATGATCCGGTCTGCAAAATAGCCGATGGCCACCAACCAGCCTTCGTCTGTTGGCAATTGTTGTAAAGAAGTAAGCACTTTGAGCAATTGACTTTCAACATACTTACTGAACCTGTTACTGGCTGTAGCGATTTTTGCCTGTGTGTCCTCTACCGCTTCTATTAATGCGTCAAAATTCTGAAATGCGGCTTCATCTACTACATTTGAGCAATAGTCATTCACAATGGTATCATGTATATCCGTCCATAACTCAACAATCTTTTTTACCTCATTTGCTTCTGCCCTCCCTCTGCTTTTAATAACGGCTTTAACAGCATTCCGTGTATAATCCTTTACCTCTGGAGGAGTATACTTTTTTTGTTGACTGGTAAACTGATGTATAAACGCCAATTCAAGATCCTTATTCTTTACCAGCACATCTTTAATCCATAGCTTCAGTTTTGCAGGATCTATCTCTTCAATTAAAATCTCAAGTTGATTGATCCTTCTGCCTCCTTTTGCGAAACGGTCTTTCGGCTTACTTTTCAGTAAATGTAATAGTAAAGCTGTCTTATGCTGACAGAAACCAGCTTTGCTATTACAATCACAGGAATGATGGATGATTTCTTTTTCATTATTCAATGAGATAGCCACGTCAAAACTCACCTCATTTTCATCTACATAAGCCTGAAAGCTGTCCTTTTCAACTTCATCGCATTCTCTGACAATATTTTTTCCTGCCTTCTTTACAAGTTCTTTAGTTAGTACTTCCTTATAATTTCTTAGCGAAAGCTTCATAATTTAATCATATTTTCAAAAGACAACAGCCCTTCATGATTGTTTACACAGTGTTTCCCGGTTGGTGATTGTAGTTTCCACCCTATATACCCATAAAACTACCAAATTTTAATTTACACAACTTAAAAAAGCTCCTTCAGAAAATTCGTTTTAATTAACTGGGGCTATAACAACAGGAAGCTCGCTGTGGCCTTTGCTATCGGCGTTTTGTCGCATGTTATGATCGACATGCTCTTCCACGAAAAGGACATTCAGTTATCGCCGTTCTCCGTTACCCCGGTTTTGGGATTTGGAATTATCGATTACCCCATCGTCAATTTCATCATTGAATTTGCATATGGAATATTTTGCTGGTGGTATTTTAAAGGAAGCAGGGCATTACTTTGGGTCATCATTGTGTTCAATGTAATTGACCTGCCGATCATGTTAGCACACGGCGCTACGCTGACTCCTTTTATGCATTATCCATTTCTTTTGCCATCGGTTATATTATTCCAGATACTTATTACCTGGTATTTCGTTTACCGTTATGCAAATTCGAAAATAATTGAAATTTAGTTGTCACCAGGTATATCTGATTTCAGCAACGGTATAAAATGAGACAAACCAAGCCTGTCAAGGCTGAAATACAATTCAATAACCAAAATCTCCAATTCATACAATAGCGCCTAACAGAACCGATTAAAGGAAGATAGCTTTGCCTGCTAAACACCAATAACATGAATAAGATCATTGTAGTAACGGTAATGCTATTTTCTGGTCTGCTGGGCGCTTGTAAAAAAGATAAACCAGTTGCGGAAAATGTTTACGGTAACGGCCCCAAAACAACTGTTCCTGCCAGCATGCAGGGTAATTGGATGTACGGTAGCTTTTCTATGACCGAATATTGGAACCAAAACCCCATGGAGTATATTGGGAACGGACTTGAAATGGCGCTCGCTTTTAAACTAAACGCCAACGGCACTTATGATCAGTATTTTACTTACAGCACTGTAAGCGGAGGAGTGGCTACTTATCACCAATCACTTACCAAAGGTACTATTGAGATTAATGAAGGAACAAAAACACTCATTACCCACGCAAACTGGTCGCATTACAAAGAAACGAAAAAGGGTCAAACAACGGCAGACCGGGACCTTACAGCAAGTGAGATTACCAAAGTAACCAACTACACCTACGAAGAAAAGACGGAGCCTAACGGCACCAAAGCGATTTACATGACGATGAACGGCACACCCGAAGCCTTGCCTTTTTTGCAGCGATTTTAAATCGCTGCCCGACGAGCTAAGTTATACGAGGGGAGATCGGGAAGTCTACTTCCTGATCTCCCCTATAGTTTAAAGCGCTATAAAACTCGCCGCAAAAGTATATCTCCCCCTGCTAAACCTGGCCGCCGTAGCAATAATCCCATATTTCCCCTCATACGAACTAAGGCCAGCTCCCAATAACTCATTATTAAATTCGTCTTTCAGAAACTCCCCTGTAGCAATATTCCTGAATTTAAATGTATACTGGATGTAAGCTCCTGTAGCATCTTTTATGGGCACCGTTACCACATCAGGGTGTAATTTCTTTTTTGTAAACCCATGGAACACGATACCGGTTTCTACCTGTTCACCACTGGTCATATCATAATAACAAAGGTGAGCATCTATATTTACTCCGTCTGGCTGTAATACTTCCGGAAAATTGTTGAACAGCTGAAACCTGCAGGAATCAGTACTGATAGATACCGGCCCTCCCAGAAAGCCCCGTAAGCCCAATTCTTCGCTATATCCGATCCTGAAAGCAACAGCCCCGCTAAGCGGGGTAGTGATCAAAGTGTCTACGATCAAAGTATCTGTTCCCGCTTTATAAACTGCCAGCTTTGCAGTGATCCCTCCCGGTGTCATAAAGCTGAAGGAGACATCCGCCCCAAGGGAGTCTGCTACTTTTTTACTGTTAAAATATATATCCATGGGCAAAGTACCAGATAATGGAACAGTAGCTACCTCCACTTTACTATAATGAAACTTTTCATCCTGCATAGTCTTTTTTGAACAAGCAGCTAAAACAAGTAAAACAAACGAAAATAGTATGATTAATCTCATGATGGTCTGTTTTAAAACTTAAAAATTATAACTGATAGTGGTACTGAATGTGCGGCCGGGACTTGCCTCATAATCTATCAAATCGCCTTTCTGATATAGCAGTTGTTTGGTAGACGGTGTTTTGGTACCGGCGCCTATTGCCGGATCAACGTAAAAATTCCTGTATACGAGTGACCGGCTATTTAATAGATTGGAAGCATTGATGCGCAATTGCATTTTCTGTTTCAGCAGTTTAATAGAAAGCTGGGCATCCAGGCCTTCCAATGGACGCTCAAACAAGGATTCCCTGTAATACAGGGCAGGCCTGAACATGCGGTTGGAAACATAGTTATAGCTGAAACTAAGGGATACCGGTCGCGCATCATAATAAACCCCTGCATTTACGATATAGTTGCTGGCGCCAGTCTGAGGCCTATTCTCTTCTGGCCCGGTTGTTTCAACTGGCTGTATCTTTAGCGGGTTTGTGGGATCCAGCAGATTATAGTTAACACTCATCGGCACCACCTTGGCATCCAGCCAGGTGAAATTGCCATATAACGTGATATTCCTAAGCACCGACACCTTCGTAAAGGCCAATGATTTTCTTACCTCTGCTTCTATTCCCTTATTATCGGCAGATCTATTGTTCCTTAGCTCATAGATCCTGTTATCGCCTTGCTTATAGATCTCCATCGGGTAATTCAACTTTTTATAGAAGAACGATACAGATATTACTTCCCCAGGCCCAGGGTACCACTCATAACGAAAATCATAATGGTGCAGCAAAGTGGAACGCACAGGCGTTACGCTCAGGTAAGTACCTCCCAATTCAAAATCGTATTCCCTGAAGAAAGACATTTCCCGCAAATCCGGCCGTATAATGCTTTTTGAATAGGCAAGGCGTAAATTCATACCAGAATTGAGATTGTAAGTAAGGTTAGCAGACGGGAAAAAATTCAGATTCGGTTCCCGGTTCTTCAGTTCGCTGTAATCGAACTTATTATTTCCTCCCCTGCCCTTGTTGATGCCGGCAAACAGCGAATCCAACACCTGGTTCACACCATTCAGGTTATAATATTCCGCCCTTATACCCCATACCAGTCGCAGCTTATTCCCAATCCTATTGTCCATCATGACATATCCTGCGTGCAGACTGGCCGTTTTGTGCAAATCATCGCCAAATTCATCATAGCTGATATGCTTGCCATCAGGATGCAGCGTTGGTTCAAAATATTCGGTCAGCGGCTGATACTGCCCGGTATTATAACCTGAGCCTGTATTTAATACCCAAAACAAACGATCTTTATTCCAACCAGCATAACCCACTTTTAAACTGTTCTGGAAATTGAGCGCTTTGATATTGAAACGAAAAGGGGTTATCAGGTCTATGTTCCAGTTATAATTCTTTTCAAAAGCCCTGCTCCAGGTGCGCAAAGCCCCATCTCCTTCTGCTCCCTGTGCATCCTTTATACTGAAATCCACCAGTTCAAAGGGACTATCCTTTCCGCTATTTAAATAATTGGCATTCATTACATGATTATCCGGCCGCTGTTTGTCCAGTGTGGTAAAACTTCCGTTCCATCGCAGGGTGATGCCGTTCCTGGTCAACAAATGCTCCCCTTTTAATTGTTGCTGCCATAAGCTGGTTTGCGTGAAGAGATCGAAATACCCCACCGCATCTCCTACCGGCTCATTTCTCCCGGTTCCAAATATCAGCTGCTGGTCCAGCGTACGGAGGAAAAGCGTTTGCCAGGAAATTTTGTGCCTCGCTGTACTATATCCAATGCCGGCAAGCGCTCCCAGGTTAGTAGTAAATCCATATCGCTGCCCGTGAAACGCGGCCCATTCTCCCGAGGTGCTATCCTTGCCTTCATACCCACCCCTCGACATCCGAACATCTTGCGTCTGCCAGGTATTACGATAGGTTAAAGATGCCATCAGTCCCAGTTTTTGTCCGTTTTTAAACGGGATCACCCTTCCTCCCGCTACCTGGTAATTTTGAGAAGGGTTCGGTGTATAGTTATATAATGCCCAGTTATTGGAAAATGAGGCGGGGCTAAAAGCTGCTTCTATATCGCTTCTACTCTTCCAGTCCGTACGGCCCATCAGCTTACGGTCACCAGGAATGCCACCGCCATATTGTTTATTGCCGATTAGCAGCCCCTTAAAATCTCTCCCGGTTGTTTTATCATTAAAACTTCCACCGGCCGAAACAGACAAAAAATTCTCCGAAGGAATAGCGGCCGTATTTACCGTCACCAATCCCCCTCCAAACTCCGCGCTCATATCAGGCGTAATTGTTTTATACACCACCACATTATCCACCAGGTTGGACGGAATAATATCAAAGGAAAATTGTTTCCTGTTCAGTTCTGTGGAAGGCATCAACTGGCCATTCAGCATAGAGCCGTTATACCGTTCACTTAACCCGCGCACTACCACATTTTTATTATCCACCATGGCAACACCACTTACCCTTTTCAATACTTCGCCAATATTCTTGTCTGGCGTTCTGGCGATCTGCTCTGCGCTGATACCATCTGATAATGCAGCGCTATTCTTTTGCCGGGCATATAAGGCAGCTACCCCTTCTTTGTTTGCGGCAGCAGTGACAGTGACCACCTGCAATTGCCCTTTTGCCCTTTTCAGGGTTGTGTTCAATTCAACGTGGTCTTTCACCTCAAAGTCTGTAATGCGTTTTCTATCATACCCTACAGAGCTGATTTCCACTGTATATTTCCCTGCTGGTACTTTCAGGGTAAAAGCCCCGTCAATACCCGCTGTTATGCCCAGGTTGTCGATGCGAACAGTGGCTCCGATGATCGGCTCGTTATTCTGTTCGTCTATGATCCTTCCGGTAATACTGCTTTCATGTCCCTGTTTTTTCTGATAGAGTACAATAGCCCCTCCTGCTTCCTTATAGCCAACGGAGGTGTGCTGTAGCAGGAAATCAAGGACCTCCGTTAATGGGACCTGGTTAAAACTCCGGGCCTGGATAGCCCATTGCTGCAGGTTCAGGCTGCGCCCATCATACACAATGTTCACCGGGCAGGCCTCTTTAAGTTGTTGCATAGCTGCATCCGTTCTCATGGCAGCAAAGCGGATCGATAATTTCATTTTACCGGGCGATTGCGCGTAAACGCCGGCAGTGCATACTAATACCAAAAGGTATAGCAGCATTTGTTTTTTGTTCATATCTTCATGTTTAGTTTTAAATGGTAATGCTCCATAGTCCAAAACAGGCATTACCAAAACGTTTAGCAAATCCCGTTACCAGCGGGATTTGCTGTTAATAGAAAATAATGTTATTAGCTTCCTTTTTATACCGGATGTGATGCACTTCTATCAGTGCTTTGATAATATCCTCTACCGGCGTGCGGATAAAGAATTTGGCGTCATAGCGTTGTTGAAGGATATGCTGATTATCTGAAGTGAGTGTTACACCGTAAATTTCCTGCAACTCATCCGCCAGTTCGGCAAAACTGGCCGACTCCAGCAATAACACGCCCTTCCGCCAAGCCAGTGCCTGGCGCCAATAAAGGCTGTCTGAAACAAAGCGGTGATTTGTACGGTTCCATTGCAGCCGCATATGCTGCGTAAGTTCCTGCAAGACTTTATCCTTATCGCTTACCTGTACACGGCCCTGTTCTACCCATACCTGTACCTCCTGGTTTTGTGCATACGAGCGTACCGTGAAAACGGTACCCAATACTTTTGTTTGCAGTTGATCAGTATTGACGACAAAGGGATAGGTAGTATTTTTTTGCACTTCAAAACAGGCCTCACCGTTCAATAGCTCCAGCTCCCTGTCCTTTACTCCGTAATTAGCGCTGTAGCGCACGGTAGTACCTGGTTTGAGCCATACGATAGAGCTATCCGGTAACAATACCTGTTTTACTGTTCCATGGGGCGCAGCGATGGTATAATAAACAGGCGGCCGCTGCTGATGCCGCACTAACCATAAACCGGCGAGCAGGAGCACTGTTATGCTCGCCGCGGCCATCCACCGGATTTCCACAATCCCTCTCCGGGTGGTCCGGTTAACATGCGCCAATACGTATGCCTGTAAGCTGCTTTTAATGGCCTCTTTTTTACCTTGCTCATTCCAGAGATCAAGCGGCGCTGTATCATCTATTGAATGATACCATTTGTCGATGACTGCATCTTCTCGGTCGCTCGTTTTTCCCCGTAAAAAGCGGCGTAATAATTTTAATGACATCCGGTCTGTTCCTCCTTTGATGTATACATACCGAAAGGAACAGGCAGTACTATATGTTCAATGTTACCAAATTGTGAATTGATTATCACATGAAAGGAAGGAAGAAAGCCCGGTGCTGTAAACGGCTTCGTAAACGCTTCAAAGCCGTATGGAGCTGATTCTTTACGGTTTGTTCCGAGAGGGAAAGGCGCATGGCAATTTCCCTGATGGATAGTTCCTGTTCCCGGCTGAGGATAAAAATTTCCCGCATCCTGCCGGGCATGTTAGCCACTTCAAGACGTATGGTTTGTTGTAGCTGATCAAATTCCTGCCAGTCCTGCTCATAATTTTTCTCCTCATCAGGTATGTTGAATACCGATAACGGAAGTTCCATTACACCTTTTTTAGCAGAACGGTAAAGATGGCGGACAATACTGTATTTCAGCGCAGTTAACAAATAAGGGGCCAGGTTTTGGGTAACCTGTATATGATGACGGTGATCCCAGCAATGAATAAAAATGTTCTGGACAATTTCTTTTGCCTGGGATTCATCTTTCAGCCTGCGGTAAGCAATACTGAACATTTCTTCCCAATACTTTTCAAATAAGGGGGTAAACGCAGCCGGATCGTCTTGTGTAACTTTATCCCAAAATTCCTTATCTGATACTATTGACATGGAGTGGTGAAGTGATTGGCGCGAAAGTATAGTAAATATATTAAGAGGATGTTAACGATAGATGAAAAAGAAGACCATTACCTCCAACTATCGCCAGCTAACAGCATCCTGTTTGCAGAAAAGATATTGCGTATATTAGGTAATTAGCGATAATGTTATCAAGTTCACATCTTCAATGATATGACCATACCGCAAAAGACAAAAATTCTTGTTACACTATATGTGATGGCAATTATTACGCTGTCTTTGATGTTACTTACGATGATGTTCCTGAAATTCCCGATAAATGGAACAACTGCTGGAAAAACTATCCTGACCCTGAATGGTCCCTGGAAATTTAAAACGGGAGATAATCAACAATGGGCGCAGTCTGACTTTAATGATACAGACTGGGAAACCATTGATCTTACTGCACCTGCGGGAGCCCATGATGGCGATGTAGGCCTCTCCGGCTATGTACCGGGATGGACCGCCAGGGGGTATCCCACCTATTCAGGTTACGCCTGGTACCGCATGAAAGTTTCGTTGGATAGTGTAAAAAAAAACAACATCGCGTTAGCTGGACCACCCGCTATTGATGATGCCTATCAACTATTCATTAATGGAACACTATCAGGCAATGCAGGAGATTTCTCCGGTAAAGTTCCCATAACCTTTAGTATACAACCCCGCATGTTCCTGTTGCCGGAAAGTGTAAAAGCAGACAGCAATATTACCATTGCTTTCCGGGTGTGGATGAGTGCTGCTACCTTGTCACAGGCCACTGATGCGGGAGGCATTCACATTGCACCGGAGCTTGGAGAAAAAAGTAGCATCGAATCGAAATACAGGTTCCAATGGAAACAAACCATCAAAGGCTATATCGTAGAGATAGTGGAGCCTGTAATATTTATCCTGCTGGCCATATCCCTGTTTTTGCTGTTTAGGGACCAAAAACCCCGCTCCTGTAAATGGTTTATTTTGGCGTTAGTCCTGCTGGCATTAGTACGTGCCAATCAAGCTATTTACTTCTGGCTACAAATAGAAAGTACGCGTCAATACGATATCCTGACAACTGTTCTCCTGCGACCGTTGATACTTGGCAGTTGGCTGATGGCCTGGTGGGAATGGTATGAACTGCGCCAGCCAAAATGGATACCTCCAATGATTGCTGTCCTTACTTTGATCTACATAGGAACTCAACTGCTGGGACTTCCATGGATATCAGGTTCAATTGATGATACACTTTTTCAAAAACTGGCCGACTATACACGCCTGTTATTTGTTCCTTTGATGCTATTTATTATCTGCCGGGGAATCCTTCGTCAGGAGCGGAAAGAATGGTTAGTCTTATTGGCGATATTATCGGTATCAATAGGTCTCTTCTCACAGGAATTCGCTAAGCTGCATATTATTCCCGGCATTTGGTTTCCCTATGGAGTGGGGGTATCAACAACACAATACGCCTATGCCGCTTTCGCATTAGTGATGTACATAATATTAATTCAAAGAAATCGAAAAGTATTTGCCGCTGTTTATCGGGAACGATAGACCGATTTATATTTCCTTCTTTTCTACTCCCTCAAATTGAATCTGGAAAAATTTTGCATAAATCTCCATTTGTTCCTGCGAAGCCTACCACCGCCGCTACGGAATAAGCAAGACGGTGCCTTCTATACTCACCATCACTCCGTTACCACCTTCCTCACCCGGAAATTAAGCCCTTCCACCACATCGCCTTCCATCCGAAACCTGATATTAAACGGCAATTTCACCACATCCGCTTTCATACCCTGCTTTTGCAGTTGAACGGCATCAATCCTGGCAGTATAAGCTCCCGGCGGCAACCCCATATAATCAAAATAACCATCGGATTCCGTTTGCGTGCGCGCTACCAGCGTAGTATCGTTTTTATAGAAGCTAACAGTTAGCCGGCCCATTCCATTCTGGCTATCCTGACCCTCCAACAACAATTTACCGGAAACTTCCCCCATGATGCTGATGGGTACTTCTATCAGCTTCATCTGGTTAGGATCGATGGCCACACTGATAGCAGGTTTTTTAATTTGCCATGCCACATTTTCGAAACTATTTTTTGCCAGCTCTATAAAATAATATTCATACGGGTCCAAATTCACAATCCGGATGGTGGTATCATGCAGATTTTGCAATATCCTTCCTGCGTTACAGTTTACCTTCAGTCCATATGCTTTGGGCTCTCCCGGATCGCGGCGATCATTGCCATTAAGGTCCAGGAAAGGCACCAGTACTACCCCTCCTGTGCCTATGCTGGTCCGGTTGCTAAATCCAACGGACCGGGTCTTATCATCATATATCAGGCTGCCCCGGGCAGATTCTACAAGGGTACTCATATTGGTTCCCTTCCACGCGGCAAATCCGATCTGTGAAAATGCAAAATCATAACGCAACCCTACTCCCACATTGGTAATATCACTTTTATAATTGTGCTCATAAGAAACATTCACATAACCGTGTCTGAAAAGATACTTTCCCAGCTCACATCTCATCGCCATCACGCTATTGGTATTGTACTGATATTGCAACTGCGGCGTTGCAATGATAGCTCCCGGCAGGCGGAAGGTGAGTGCCAGGTTGCTATATATAAAAGCGGGTTCCGGTTTCAGGAAGATAGCATAGGTACTTAAATTAACGCCCACACGGGCAACAGCGCCGGAAATCAGCCATTCTGCCGTGGTATACCTGGTGTCGGGCATGATGATCTGGTTAAGCGTAAGGCGGTTGTAGAAAGAAAATCCTTTGGTAATAAAAGGTTTTGAAATAATAAACTTCCTTTCTTCCACATAGTTATAAATGATGGCCTGCTGCCCTTTTTTATACCGGGTATAGTATAATTCAAACTGCAGATTGGAAGGCATACGATAGGTCAGAATACCCCGCCCTCTTACACCATAGGTATAGTCTGTCGACAGCAGAAGATTAGGTGTCATGCGCAGAGATGCCATCACAAAAGGCATCAATTTACCTTTGGTGATAGATGACAGGTACTCTACGCCACCACCCAGGGTGAGCTTCCGGCTGGCGCCATAATTCATTTGCAGGCGGGAAAAAAAACTGTTATTACCATCCTCTACAACGCCGGCACTGGCAGTATACTCAAACTCATGTAAGGGTAAAAAATTGAAAGGGATGCTTATATTTTCTTCTCTCGATCTTTCCTCGCCCCAGGGGCCATAGAAACGGAGCTTTACGATTGAATTGCCATATACCAATGGTACCTGGAAAGTATAAAAACCTGCTGCATCGGCAGTGGTATAATCTACCAACGCATTGTTAACATACAGCTCTACGGTCCATCCCGGATCGGTATAATTACTCAGTGTATAGGAGCCATAGGAACGCCGGTAGGAAGTGGGTGAATTGGTAAACTGTACCCCTACTATCGGATCAAAAATAGATGCTATCGATGGTACAAATATCTTTCCGGCTATCACCTGACGCAGCAGGCTATTGTCGTTGTTAACATACCGCCACCGGTAATATTGCTGCCGCTGATCGAATGGTTTTACGGCAGATAAGGTATCATGGCTGAAAGGTAGCTGGCTTTGTGCATAGTTGTTATAGTTCAGCGATACATTGGTTTCACCGCCCAGCACCATGCCTCCCAATGCCAGGTTCACCCAGGTATCGTTCGCTTTGGTTTCCGGGCGCTGGGTAGCGATCACCGACCAGTCGGCCGTACCTATACTAAACATCGGGTGCCGGGGGCCTATGATGGTATCTGCTTTCAGCTCTCCTTTCAGGCGGCTGATATTTTTACGCATCATTTCCTGCCGCATTTCCCGGATAGCGGGTAGTTCCTGCCTTGTTTCCAGTTTCACCGAAAGAGAGCGGAAACTAAACTGGCAGGTAAGGCCAAATACAGTAGACAGGCAACCGGTACTCAGGTAGATGCTGGTTTCCGTGCCCACCATATCATTCTTATTCAGTGGCGTCAGCTTTTCCCCGTAGCGGATAACACCATTCTTTTTGTCGATCAGGAACGGCGCTTTTTCAGTAATAAAAAAGCCATATACCGAATCCATATGAGGAGTAGCAATGTTCTTTATCTTCAGAAAATTGAACAGATCTGTAACAGATAAGTAAGCTGAATCATTGTTGATCACTGCCGAAATTTCTGCGCCACCAATTCCTTGTACCACCACAAACACGGAGGTTTCATAGAAAACCGGTTCTGGTTCAGGGCCAATCGCCAGGGCCTTTTGGGGTACAGTCAGTGATAGCATGCCCAATATAACCGGGATGACTATCATCCGGGTTATACGCCACAAACGGCCGAAGGTGCTATTTTCATACGCTGCTATCATTTGACCTGCCTGGAATTATTCCTGTATAAAAGTGACATTAAACACGCCGCTATAAGCGCCTGATGGATTAGAAAGCGGGGGCCCTATCGTAAGCGTTCCCCCGATTTTCACCAGGTTCGTTGCCGGCGGTGTTGCCGTAGTGATGAAAGTACTGCCTGTACTGGCAGCTCCTATATGTAAACTGATAACACCCCCATTACTACCGGTGAGCGTTACATCCGGACCATTTAATATCGAAATAAGCGTTCCCCTATTGGCCGTTATTTCAAATATAGCCGGTGAAAAAGGATACCCCAGGTTCGCCTGGATAACACTACCGGTAACCGCGCGTGAACCATCAGGATATATGATCACGGTGCCTCCTGACATACCCTGGAAAAAAGCGCCGAATATAAGTCCCTGTGCAGGGTTCACATACACGGAAATTGGCTTTGGCGGCGGCTCCTGCGCATACCCTGTTGTATGGCCTATCAACAGGTATATGCCGGCAATTGCCAACCGGTATAGCCAATTTGCAGATATAATTTCTCTAAGCCCAAAGCCCATCTCAAAAAAAATTACTGGTTAACGATAAACACTTTCCTGGAAACCACTTTATCATTTGCATGGAAAGAAATAATATAAATACCACTACTGTATTGCTTCCCTATCACATGCTGCTGTCCATTACCCACCACCTCTTTCGACCACACCACCTGACCCAGTAAATTAGCAATGGTGATATGACATTTTTCTCCTGTTACTTTATCAAAATATCCATAAAGTGTTTTTCCGTTGAAATAAGCGCGGAATACGGGCTCCGAAGCAGGGGATATTATTTCCCCATCTTTCCGGAATACCAGGGAGAAACGCCTGTCATAGCTGCCTGCCTCCAGGTATACCCTGTACTTTGAGTCCTGCAACAGCTCTTCTATTTTACCGGTACCTTCATCCTTCAGATAAATATGTAATCCGTCGGGGATACGCACCATCTCTATGGTATTGAAAGTGATCCATCCGGTTTTTTCCGTTTTTAATCCTATTGGAATGACGGTATTGGAATCCGGGTTCGCCGGCCACGCATTGATGGAAAGATGTTGATTATCCGCCGACAAGGTATACATGTTAGGAACGGTAGGATCAGTATTCATCAGCTTCAACGCGTCCATGTCCTTTTCAAAAGACGGTGTAGCCGCTGCATCGAAATAAACCACCAGCGGATCCGCTGCCAATCCATCGTCAGCAAAGACAGCCCCCAGCCTGAGTAGCGGCATTGTTTGCGGAACCCGGTGAAAAACAGGAGAAAGATTAGTCGTTCTCACATTGTTGTTAGCAGACAAAGTACCGGATACAGGGAACGTGCCGTTGGTAACATGTATGAAAAATCCCTGCATGGAAGCAATGATATTTCCTGCGATACCATCACTGGAAACCCCATTTATATAAGAACTGTAAGTACCGGTATACTGGTCGGTGGTACCGGTATTAAAATAGTAAACGGCGTTATCAACATTGGTACGGGTCCATCCGGTAGCGGCATCCCAATCAATCGGTGAAGGATACGGATTACCTACCAGGTTAAATCCCTGTGTATACGGCTGATTATTATTGGTAACAGTAGGCGCCGTCACTGTACCGTTATTCACGGTCCCTGTCATATCTACTGTTACCGGTGAAGTAGAGGTTCCCATCTGTGCAGCATATCCCACCATGGGAGTGAGGATATTAGAAGTAGTGGTATAAGCTACCCACCCGGTAGATGTACGATTTTCCACGTATTGATAAAAAGAAGGGAACGTAGCATTGAGATTAATGTCATTGGCAAACTCATTCACTGTTGAAGCCTGGAAGGGAGAACTGAAATACCGGTATCCAAAGCCGGTAGGAAGATATCGCCGCATGGTAACGTTCCCTGACACCTGCCCGGCGCCGCTGCCATCAATCAACGCTGTTTGGCTGGCAGTGGAAAGCAGGGTTAAAAAGCCCCCGGTAGTTAACTGCCCGGCAGTGATCTTTAATATGCCACTGAGGTTCAATACGCCGCCCAGTGTTACCCCCGCGGTATTATTAACCGTAAGATGCTGTATAGTATTTGAAGAGAAAGTAGACGCTGGTATTGCCTGGGCAGACAAACCGTTTAACACGATGGTACCGCTTGTGGCAGTAAAAGTACCGCTGTTGGCGATTACGCCGCCTATCTGCAGGATGCCTCCGTTCACAGTTACGCTCGCACCACTTTGAATGGTAATATTATTGGTAATCGCTGTTCCGGTATTGATCAGCGGATAATTAACGAGACCTATAGGTATCGTTACATTCGTAACACTTACCGGTATTGCTGCCGGCGACCAGTTGCCTGTAACATACCAGCTGGTGCTGACAGCCCCGGTCCAGACGGCACCTATCGACAACTCTCCCACTGCCAGATCGCCAAAGGCAGTCAAACCAGTTGTTTGTATGGAAGTAGCCAGGGGCGCAGTCACCGACGGTTGTGTCCAGGTACCGCCACTATACCTGGCCACTTTAAAATTGGCCGTATTGGCCCCCGCATCCACATCGGCGGCGGTCCAGTTGAGCGTAGCGGTGGCAGTGGTAAACGCGGTGCCATTGTTGGTAACAGTCCAATAACGATTTACTTTTTTACTGGTATTTAAGCCGGAAGTAGCCAGGTTGGGATGACTACCCGGAGTTACCAGAGCGGTTGCATTTCCGCTGGTACCCACACTGGCAAATACCAGGGTGGCCGGTGTATAATTCAGGCTGTCGCCCACTTCATAAAGCCGGTTGATATTGGTTCCGGTGGCAATATTTTTTTGCAGCAAACCGTAAACCCATCCGGTGCTTTGTCCACCGCCTACTACACTTCCGGTGGAAGCGATGATCATGGTATTACTACCCGTCCGTATCCCTTTTGCGGTAAACGTTAAGTTACCATTGGCGGTTACATTGGAAGACAATACCACTGCTCCTGCCGTCTTATTAATAGTGATATGATTAAATGCCCCTGTGGAACTAACATTTTGATCTACGCTCCCCGAAAAATAAATAGTGGAACCAGTATTGGTAAATGCTCCACTCGTCATTGTCCAGTGTCGCCTGAGCGTATCCGTAAAACTACCTGGTACAAAGGTGCCATTGCTCAACGTAAAATCATTCAGGATCGTTAATGCAGCGATGGCCGTTTTTGTGCCTGCTGTAGAAATAGTGAGATTCCCATAGGCAGTGGCTGCAGATACCGTTTGCGTACTGCCGCCATATTCCACCGTACTTAAAGTATCCAATAGATAATTGTCAAATGCAGGGAGACTGTAAACGCCTCTCACAATCAGCCGGGTACTGTCATCGATCGTCAGCAGGCCCCCGCCGGCAGGATCTTGTACAATAGTAGAATCTCCTGTATCGAGCGTTCCGCCCACTATCGAAAGGGTTGACATTAAACTGAGCGTTCTTGTCTGTGTTACGGTGGCAGTAGCCGATTTTTGTACCTCCAGCTGCGCCAGGTTAAACGGGCTGGCCGTACCGCCAATAACAGAAGGTCCGCTGCCTGTCATAGTTGGCATACCAATAGATGCATCCAAAGCACCGTTGATCGTCAAATTATTTTGTATGTTGAAATTCGATTCTGTCTGTATGGTCCCGTTGATCACAAGATTATAGAACGTTGTACCCAGGCTGCCTGTCAACGTCCCGGAGGATGAGGTCATTGTAAAAGTAGAGGTTCCTCCATTCAAGGTCCCATTACTTTCAATATTACCATTTGCAGTAAATGTATTACCGCCCGCGTTAAAGATGGCATTTCCCGCAATATGCAGATCTGCGTTCAGGGTCCAGTTAGCGGTAGGAGTAACTCCTGCGGTATTGGTGATGTTGACGATATTCAGACTGTTGGGGGTACCATTCACCGTTATGGCAGCCGTACCACCAAATATCACTGTACCTGTACTGGAAAAAGAAGTGCCGGTGAGCTGTATGTTCTGAGGAGAGGAAGGATTAAAATTCAGGGTACCACTGCTGGTTACCGTGCCATTGTTAGTAAAACTGCCGTGAATAGTATGCGTAGGCAGCCCTCCATTGAAAATAGCGCCATTGCTTATATTAAATGCTACCAGCACGGTCCACCCTACGCTGGGATTGATACCCGCCGTATTATTTACGTTCAGTGTGGCATATGTAGGAGAACTGGTAGAATTTAAAACCGGGGAAACATTCCCGTTAAAATTGATAACCCCTGTTGAGTTAGATACCAGGGCATTGATAAAACGGATCGTTTGTAAAGCCGTACCGGTAAACGTGGTAACGCCATTGCTGGTAAGTGATCCGCTGTTAATCAGATCTCCGCTTACAGTGGCTGACCCACTGCCCCCATCGTATGATCCTCCCGTGATTATTTGTAGTAACCCATTATATGTAATATCACTTCCAGCTACGGCATAGCTGCCATACACGGTAAGCCGGTTGAAGGTAGTATTGCCAGTGATTGTTTTACTACTTCCGTTTAGAGTAACCGTTCCCGTGCCTCCCGAAAAAGTGCCGCTGTTAATCCAGTTACCATACAGATTAGTAGTAAAGGCACCTGCACTATAGGTAACGCCACTGCCAATTGTCAGGTCGTTATTAACGGTAAAATTTGCTGCCTGGGTCTTGGTACCACTTCCACCTAACGTCAGGAATCCATATGAAACACCGCCGGCAACCGTTTGTGCACCGGCGGCATTATAATTGACCGTACTCGTATTACCTAACTGGTATTGGGAGTAGTTAGCCGGAAAATTGGCTGTACCTCCCACTGTTAATAAGCTGCCATTTGCCACCGTCAATATCCCGCCTTGTGTAGCACGGTTGGCTGCAAAGGTGGCTAGTCCAAGGGTACCGGCATTCACGGAAATATTTCCGTTTACCACAATGTTCCCGGTGAGCGACGCTGTTCCCCCCGTTTTGTTGACCACCAGGTTATTAAAGGTAGTACTGCTGATATTCTGCGCATTACTGCCGGTAAAATTAACTGTCCCCGTCGACGGTGTAAACGTGCCGCTATTGTTCCAATTGCCGCTGAGCGAAATAGCAGCGCTGCCTCCGTTTGCAGTCGCTCCTGCACTGAGTGCTATATCACCGGTTACCGTGGTAGCGGCATTCACACTCAAATCGCCACTACTTACTGTGAGGTTGCCGTTCACCGTGGTACTGCTATTGATTTGAGCGCTGTTGGCCGATTTATTAACGGTAAGGTGATTATAGGTAAGACCTGCCACCGACTGCAATGCGGCGCCATTATATATCACCGTGCCGCTGCCGGCGGTAAAGGTGCCACTGGTATAATTAAAATTGCCACCAATGCTGAGAGAACCTGTACCGGAACAGGCAATTCCTGCTCCGCCTGACTGCGTAACGGATCCTCCCACGGTAACACTACCATTACCAACGTTTAACTGGATGGTATGCCCGGTAGTGCCGTCGCTTAATCCCAGGTTGCCATTTACGGTCATTGTTTGATTATTCACATTAATGGTATGCGCGGCACTACCCGACCATACCCCGCCAATATTTCCCTGGGTTGTCAACGATCCTCCCGACGCCAAGGTAAGCGTAGCCGCCTGTACACCGCCAAAGGAAATACTTTTCACATTCACACTGTTGCTGATCGTCGGCTGGTTGGTAAATGCAATAGTCCCTATTTCCGCGATATCGTTAACGCCTGGCGGGCGGGACGGGCTACCCTGTGCAATTGTCCAGTTGCCAGCAGTGTTCCAGTCAGTGCTCACACTACCATTCCACCGCACCACATTGGCCGTTGAGGAAAGTGTGTAACGTCCGTCAAAAGCCGCCAGCGGATTAATGTTCGTAAATTCTACATAGTTAGCTGTAGTGCTGCTGGCAGAGTTACCATATGCCCCCCAGCTGGAACCGGCATTGCGCCAGATAGTGAGGGCCGACTCTGTATTACCGTTCAACTCCGCATCCTCATAATGAAAACGCAGAGTGGTAGCTGCAAGTGTGATCCCTCCGCCAACAGTGATATCATATTCCCGGTTAATAGCCGCGCCGGATGGAAAATCTGCTACCGGCTGCGGAAGCACCGTGATCGTAATAGAGCCGCTGGTGGTAAGGCCCGTAAGTGTAACGGTATTATTGGGCCCTTCAAAAGCATAGGCAGTACCTAAATTAAAGGTATGGGAATGTTGAATGGTGCCCAATATAATGCCGTTGCCACTTCTGTTACCAGTAATGCTTACAGTATTAGCCCCTGTATTCATGGTCCCGCTGGTCATCGTGAGCGTTGTCACAGAAATATTATTTACCAGCGTTACCTGGGTAGCTGAAGTCGATTTATTTAAAACGAGTGTACTGAAAGTTGTAGCCCCCGTGATAGAAGTATTGGTACCACCTGCAAGCGTTACGGTACTCGTAGCCTGTGTAAACGTACCGTTATTGATCCAGTTACCTGATATCGAAATAGATTGACTCGAACCACCAAATGTAGTACTGGAAGCTATGGTAAAGTCACCATTCACCGTTACCGTTCCCCCCAGTGTTTTGGTATTGCCCCCGCTAACTGTCAGGTTGTTAAAGGTACCTGTGGGTATCGTTTGAGCTCCTGCGTTATTAAAATTAACCGTATTAGGTACAAAAGAAGTAACATTCAGCGTGCCCGCGGTAACGGTATAGGTACCGGCAATGCCCAGTATTGAATTGGCCGATAACTGTAAGGAGGTCCCATTCAGGGTAACGTTAAGAAGATTGGCAGTGCCATTGAGCACGCTGGTGCCGGTAAAGGTGGCAGTGCCAGCACTGGCCGAAAAACTACCGGATATATTCAGCGAATTATTAACAGAAAAACTCGCAGTCGATGTAATGGTACCTGTTGGTATCAGGCTTCCGAAGGTGAGCGTACCTGCGCCGGAAATAGTCTTTCCCGTACCGCTCATAGTAACGCTGCCGGATGTGTTGGTAAAGGTGCCGCTGGCAGAAATATTACCCGTTAAAATAATATCCACCGCCGCTGTCACGGTTCCTGATATGGCCAGGTTTTCGAAAGAAAAGCCGGTACCGGTAATACTGGTGCCGGTACCACTCATGGTAACCGTGCCACCAGTTTGATGGGTAAATGTTCCCGGCGCAGTGCTGGCAAAATTACCGGAAAGGTTAAGTGATGTACTGGCCGCTGCCGTAATATTAGTGGCAGCTACCGTCAGGCTGTTAAAATTATGCGTCCCCGACCCACTGATAGAAGTACCTCCTCCTGTCATCACCACGGTGCTGGTACCTCCACTGAAAGTACCATTGTTGACCCAGTTGCCTCCGGTAGTTATTGTAAAGCTGCCTCCACTAAACGTAGTACTCGCGCCTATATTAACACTGCCACTCACGATAATATTGGAAGCGGCGGTATAGGAAACAGCGCTGCCACTGCCAATGGTCGAAGTCAGGTTGCCCGCAACCGTAAAAGCAGTAGATGCCATCGTTTTCACGGAGGCACCGCTACCGGAAGACAAAGTAAGATTACCATAAGTTTCTGCCGCCACGGTCTGGGTAGTACCGTTGTACTCTACAGTACTGGTCAAACCAAGGGATACGGTGCCATAATTAGCAGGAAAGGTATTAGTCCCACCTATTTTCAGCGACGTGGTATTGGCTAGGGATATGCCTCCACCAGCCACAGTAGTTCCCCGGCTGGCAGTAAACGTCGATAGGTCGAGCGTACCAGCCAGCACTTCTATAGTGCCTGCTGTTGCTGTAGTGGAGTTGAGCGGGTTCAGGTTACCACCCAGTGTTTTTATGCCGCTGCCACTAGTTCTCAGCGTGGAATAAGTCAGGTTATTTTTAATCGTTTGATTTACCAGGGCGCCGCCATAGTTGACTACGCTACCGGCAGCCAGTGTAATAGTCCCCGTCGAGGCATAGTTGCCGGCAAATGTGGAGGCATTCACCTGCAAAATACCACCCGCACTCACAGTAATATTGCCACCTCCTGAAGTAGTAACAGGCGTGGCAACATCTGCAGGAATAAATGTACCATTGACCGTCAATGTACCGGCAATCGTCATGTTCGTGTTCTGGGTGGTAGTACCTCCTACTCCAATGGTCAGACTACGGAAAGCGGTAGTAGTAGTCCCTCCGATGCTCTGGGTTACGCCCGCAAATGTTACTTTAGCATTGTTGGCGGTAGTAGTATAGGTCCCGTTATTTGTCCAGTTCCCATTAACAGTAAGCGTAACCCCCTTTTGGCTAATGGTGCTGCCGGCAGCAATCACCAGGTTACCAGCAACGGTGAGGTTCTTACTAACCGTAAGCGTCACGTTCACCCCGGCCCCTACGGTAAGTGATTTACAACTGGCAGCGCTGCTGATAGTTGGACTGAAGGCTCCTGTAAAATTGGCATCGCCAATCACCGCATCCAGTGTAGCGCTGGGCACACCAGCCGTCCAGTTGGCACTAGTAGACCAGGAAGTGCTGGCATGCCCCGTCCAGCTGGTTTGCGCCAATGATAATATGGGCAATAGAAAAAGCCCGGTTATCATGAGCCAACCAGTGATGAATAGGATACGGCGCGGGCCCATAGCAATATAGGGGCGGCCTATGTGGGAAATCCGGAAATATTTATCGATACCAAACTGATGAATTAACCAATGTATAATCACTTCCATAGGAGCGTTATTTGGTTGATGCTTCCCCGCTACAGTACCAGCTCAGCCGCGGCAAGTTGCTGCGTGGCCGTCTTTAATTTCGTAGTATATGCTACCCGTAACTTTCCTGCGTGATAATTAATTCCTGGCTTGTTTTCGAGGGGGAGGCGGAGATAACGTTGTTTATTGGGGGTATATACTGCTAATCCTCTGGCCACGGCCACTTCCGTCACTTTTCCCTGGGGAGAAATATGTTCTACGGTTATATCACCATACACGGAGGCATTCCCTGACCGGTTGAGCAAAATGCTAAGCATGGGTGACGCAGCCTTGGAAAGTTCTACAGAAAGATCTGACAACTGCACATTAGCCGTAGTTTCCCCCACTCTTATGATAACCGGGATCGTAATACCAAAGATCGGCGTAAGCTTTACATTAATGCTGTTACTGTCTGATGCTGGCCTGTTTTCGCTGGAAGCCTGCTCACCGGGTACTGCTCTGAAATAAAGATGAGAGCGGTATTCGCCCGTTGTAAGCTCGCCGTTACCGGTTAGCTGCAGCTTTATTACCTGTGCTTCATTGGGGCCCAGGACAACGCTTCGGGGGAAAAAACGAAGGTACTTACTGGCAAATTGTTGCCCTGAATCCGGTTCATTAATCTGGTCAAAAGTGCCGTTTTGATTCATCCGGATTTCCACGAATGAAATAAGGTACCTCGCGGTATCTGTACCGGCGTTTGCCAGGTTCAATTCCTCCGCGCGCTTCTGTCCTTCGAAAACAACTCTTACAGGCGTCACCAGGAGGTTACCCTGTGCGTTTGCCAGGAGTCCGCAACAACATAAAATAGCAGTAAAAACAAAACGGAAAGTATATCCGATATTTAAAATATCCGGTCTTACCGATATCCTCATGGGTTCATACTTTAAATAAAAGCGTATAGCCGCAGGCATACCACGTACTACACAGGAGGTTAATTAAGTTTACCTGGGGAAAATCAGACGGCTTTATCCAATCCCTGCGTCAGTTATAATTAACAGTTACATTAAAAGGAGTGCCTGACACATAAGTACCGGCTGGTTGAGCAGCGGTAACATTCAGCGTGGCGCCCACATTGAGTGTTTGCGTACCGGCAGTGAGCGTTCCCGTGCCTGAGGGGGTACTGGTAAAATTGGTTACTGTCATCGTATTCGATCCACTGGTAATGGTCAGCGCCGAAGATGGCAGGGTAATAGCGTAAGTATAATTGCCTGTTCCATTCACGGTAAAGGAGGCGGCTGTAACCGTTCCGGTAGCCGTTGAGGGCAGCGTTACTCCTGCTGTGGAGGAACGGACACCGGCCGGGGTAAGCACGACTGTACCTCCGGTGGTAGACTGAACAGCTACATTACCGAAGTTCATGTCAACGGTCTTGGTAATACTTATGGGAGTTACAATAGTGGCCGTAGCAGTGGCGGAGGCTGTTTCCTGTGCTACAGCGTGGGCGCCCACAGCAAGAAACACCAACGTAATGAGTGCTGTAATTTTAGTCCTTTTCATTTTGCGGTTATTTTAATTTTGAAGGTATATTCGTTAAACCACCAGCAAATAATAATTAAAGATAGTTTTGGCTATATCACATGCCTGCTTTCTGATTATGGTTGTTCATTCATAGATTTTCATTCTCTCGTCACCGTTAGGCTGGTCGTTTCTATAATGAAGATAATATAAATATTACATGCCGGGCAAATATTTATACCCGCCAATCAGGATAAGTTAAGCCTTTATATATCAAATCTTAACGGTAGAGCAGTCCCTTCTTCTCTCCTCCTTTAAATACGTTAAAATGAACAAAATGTTCATCACCAGCGCCTACCCATAAAAAAGCCCCCGCCTGGGCGGGAGCTCGACAACCATCTATTTACTGCTTTCCTGCAATAACAACTCCAACTGCCCTTCCAGCCTGGGCAGTACCTCCGGTCCCTCAAACCCAATATTGCTAAAGCGGATATTCCCTTTTTTATCGATCATATAAGAGGCAGGAATGATATTAAACCGGAACTTTTCTCCTATTTCCGGATCCGTATTGTAATATACCGGGAAGGAATATTTTTTACGACCACTCCATCTCTGTGCATCGGCCAACGTATTCCTGGCGCCGCTGTTGGTGATCATAAACACCACCTCAGGATGATTTTTATATTGGTCGTATAACTGCTGCAGGTAGGGCATTTCCTGCATACACGGAACACACCAGGTGGCCCAGAAATCAATGACAATAATTTTCCCACGAAGCGAAGCTGCAGACACCGGTTTTCCCTCCATATCCACAAAGCTGTTGAGCACAGGCGCCGGCTTGCTGATCTGTTGTTGCAGGATCTTCTCCAATTGTATTTTCTTCCTGAACTGTGCCAGCTTCGCTAGTTTTTCAGTGTTACCTGTTTGCTGGTAAAAAGTGGCGGCATCATCCAGGGTGGCTTTATCAGCATCGGCGTGTACGGCCAGCTCCATATGCCTACCGGCATCTTCCAGGCGGTGTTGTTGCAGGTCTATCAGTCCCAGCAGGGCGTGCAGGCGGTAACTCGCCTTACGGTATACAGCCCGTTTGGTACTATCATCTGCATAGGGATAGATATAACCTGTTTCCGGAAAATAACGGATCACGCCCACCGGGTAGGTACGTACACTATCCAGGGCACGTTGCGCATAAGCCCGGGCGCTGTCAGGTACAATACCACCTTCCAGCAGGGTTTGCGCTATTTCTTGCCAGGTCGTTGCTTTGTAAGGATCGGGTTGCTGCGAAGTCAGGAACCGGGCATGGTACAAGGCCTTGTCGCTATTTTTACGGGCAGCGTAATAATGGAATAATTTATCATGCATCTCTACAAAGGATTCCCGGTTGTCAGCAGTCTCCTTTTGCAGCTCTTTCTCAAAAAAAGCTATTTGCGCGGTCGTATCTTTTCCTTTGGCCCGGGCGGCGGTATTGAGTTCCCGGCCAGGAGCCGATTCCGGATAACGTTCCATCACCACTTTCCGAATGGAGTCCAACCGTGAGTTTTCACCGATAATAAGATATCCCATCGTTACCTTATTAAGATTCCCGCTGTTGCCGGGATCAGCATTAAAGCGATCAGCAATCACCTGGTGTGCCTGTTCCCTCAACTGTAACTGTTGTGCGGGAGATGTGGACTTTTTGATTTCATAAGTGAGCAACCGGAGCTTCGCCTCGTAGTTCCCCGGGTACAACGTTAACTCCTGTTTATAAAGCGTCTCCTGCTTATCTGCCAGCAGCGGGGATTTGCCCATTTGGGCACTCAGACTGTAGGCTTTATAAAGGTACCCGTTTTCCACGGGCACCTTGTTTTTATAAACAGGAACTTCATAATGTTGATCTTTAGCTGGCTTATCCACCGCTTCACCGCTTTCGAGGTAAAAAGTGGCAAAAACGGTATAATCTGCCAACACAAAGGAAGTAGTCCATTTACCATCCTTTGGGTGCATTTTCACGCGCCAGGGCAGGTTGTAAAAGTTGGAATAGGAAAACACCAGCGTGATATCCGTACTGCTGGCCGGTATGCCACTGCCGGACGCCGATGGATCGTAAGTAACGGTAACCGTTTGCCCACGTTCGGGGTAGGCAGGCGTGATCGTTACCCGCTGCTGCGCATAAACGCCGGTAATAGCCAGGAGGATAAACCCCATCATAGCAATCATCTTCTTCATCTGGCTGGCTTTAATTATAACCTGGATTTTGTGTCAGGTGCTGGTTAGTGCTGATAGCATCTGTCGGAATGGGATACAGGGTGTCGGTCGGTTGCCAGTTGGCGCCTTTCAACGGCCCCAGTACCGCATCGGATCTTTTGGTACGTTTCAGGTCAAACCAGCGGTGGCCCCATTCTACAAACAGCTCCGACCGGCGTTCGCGTTCTACTGCCAGCAGCAATGCTGCCTGGTCCAGGTTAGCAGGCAAATCAGCCAGACCGGCTCTTTCCCGTATGGCATCCAGGTCACTGCGGCCTTCATCGCGTTTATTTTGCCGGATACGCGCTTCGGCGCGGATCAGATACTGCTCTGCCAGGCGCATCACCATGGAATACTCCGTTAATGCAGCGGAAGGAGCGGTACGTATTTTATACTTATAAGGGAAATAATACACGCCGGAAGCAGTGGTCCTGAAATCTGTCCATTTAGCTGCACGCTGATCACCGCTTTCAAAAGCAGCCACCAGGCTGGGATGCAGCCGGAATACAGCAGTACCGGTGGCCGTAGCTGGCGTGGAGGTAAAACCTTCCCAGGTATTGCGGCCTCCCAGCACATTCAACGGCTGTAACTGGAAAAGCGCTTCCTTGCTATTGGCCAGGAATACGGTATTCAGGTCTTTCAACAACGTATAGTCGTTATTGTTAATCACCAGGGAAGCAGTGGCTTCTGCCTGTGACCAGTTTTCCGTATAGAGATATACCCTTGCCAGCAGTGCATTAGCAACGGCCCTATTGGGGCGGTTACGCTGCGCAGCGGGGTATTGATCGCCCATCAGCTGCACAGCTGTTTTGAGGTTGCTGATAATGGAATCGTATACTGCTGCACGTGGCGCCCTTGGCAGTTGCCCATTTACCTGGTAATCGGTGCCTGTCACCATAGGTATATCTCCATACATATTTACTAAGTAAAAGTAAAAGAAGGAACGCATAAAATAGGATTCTCCCAGCAACTGGTTCTTTACAGCAGGAGTAAGCGTGGTAGCGCCGGACAGGCCTTCAATACAGGCATTCATCTGGTAGATATAACTATATACATCGGCAAACATGCTCTGTACATATTGACTGCCCGGCAGCAGCCTGTTTTCCCGGAACACATCGTAGTTGGCAAAGCTGGCGAAATAGTATAAGTCATCGGCCTGCATGGCGGTGAGGTAATTCATCAGCACATTGGCAAACTGGTAGTTGAAGGAATACATGTTGCCATATACGCCGGTTACCGCAGCTGTAGCCGTTTTATCATCTTTAAAAACAAGACCGGATACCAATTCATTCTTTGGCAAAGGCGTATCCACATACTTGTTACAGGACGTGGCCGTGAAAAGGAGAATACCGGTTAATAATATATGAATGCGTTTCATGTGATATCTTTTATCTGACGTCAGAAAATTTATTAGAACCCAAACTGTACCCCGATGGTATATGACTTCAATGGCGGCATCACAATGCCCTGCGTTTCAGGATCCAATCCTTTATAGTTGGTGAAGGTGAGCAGGTTCTGTCCAAGTGCATACACGCTGGCGCTGGTGATTTTCCATTTTTGGGTATACCTGGAGAGGTCATATCTCAGGGAAACATTCTTTAACCGGATATAGGAAGCGTCGCCCCAGTTGGCGGAAGACAAACTATAGTTACGGTAAGCAGAAGAACCATCGGTGGTGGTAGCGCCGGGAACAGTGGTGATATCTCCTTGCCGATGCCAGCGGTCTAATGCCCTGGTATCCTGGTTGCTGAAAGCCCCAATGGTGGTAGTGCTGTAACCGTAGTTGATGCCCGGTCCATCCTGTTTCACAAACTGCCACAGGAAATCCAGGCTAATACCTTTCCAGGTAAAGCTGTTCAGCAGCCCTCCGTAAAAGTCGGGCGCCCGTTTACCTAATATCACATAGTCATCAAACTCAGTAGGTGTGCCACTCTTGCTTAAAAATTGAGGTACGCCGGTATTGGGATCTATCCCCAGGAACTGGTAACCTTTTACGATAGACAGCGGTTGTCCTACTACATAAGTGTTTTTGTAAGTAGATGACTCAATGCCAGGGAATGATTTTAGTTTATTCTTGTTTACAGAAAAATTGAGTGAAGACTGCCAGGTAAATATTTTGCGCTTTACATTGGTAGAGGATACTTCAAACTCCCAACCGCTGTTCATCACGCTGGCAGGGAGATTGGCCGTAATAGAGCCGAAACCTACCTGCGGTGTGAGCTGGTAAGGCACCAGCTGGTTATTGGAAATATTGTAATAGTAATTAGTATTAAAGAGAATGCGGTTTTTCAGGAAGCCCAGTTCCAGTCCAACTTCTTTCTTATGATTTTCTTCCCATCTGAAATTCGGGTTAGGCAGGCGGGAAGGTGTTAATCCCGGGATACCTGCATAGGGATAAGGATTGGAGCTCCATGCATCGAGATATTGGTAATCGCTGATATTATCATTACCAGCATTACCGATGCTTGCACGCAGCTTACCAAAGCTCAGGAAGCCCTCTTCCCCGATAAAACGTTCCTTACTGAAAATCCACGCTGCACCTACGGCACCGAAGTTGCCAAAGCGATTACCCGGCCCGAAGCGGGTAGATCCATCGCGACGGAAAGACGCATTGATGATATACTTTTCTTCCCAGTTATAATTTACCCTACCGAATATGGAAGTGTACCGATAAAAAATATATTGGGAAGGGCGCGGCACTACCAGGCTGGCAGCTTGCTGGTCTTCCAGCAATGCATCGCTGGAAAACCCGGAAGCAATCACCGATTGGCCTTGTGTAATGCTCTGCTGGAAGGTGGCGCCGGCCATTACCTGCAGGTTGCCTTTGGCAATAGCCCGGCTATAATCCAGTTGTGGTTCTATGATGTAAGACCCCATACTCGACGACCCAAAATAAGATTCACTGCCGGCAGAAGTAAGTGGATTAAGGCTGGCATCCGGCGTGATCCGCATTTGTTTCATATCAGTGCGGGTATAGCCCAGGCTGGCCTTTGCATTTAAACCAGGTAAAATGGTATACCGGATCACGGAATTAGCCAGCAACATGTTGGTGGTCAGTTCCGATTTTCTTAACAGGTAAGCCTGCGGATTCTGGGCATTGGAGAACCAATACAGTTTACCGGTGGAGTCGTACAACGGGTAGTTGGGTGGCAGGTTATAAAACATCGTCAGATCCACCGGCAAAGAATTGTCCTTGCTGCTGGTATAGTTAACGGATGCGGTAATATTGAATTTGCTATCCTGGCTGGTATGGTTCACATTGAGATGTCCGGCGCCGCGCTGGTAGCCCAGGCTGCCGGGCATTACGGTGGTTTCTTTATGGTAGGTACCGCTCAGGAGGAACTGCGTTTGTGCCGAACCACCGGATACAGCTCCCTGCGCTTCGGTGATATGCGCGGTATTCCCCATGATAAAACGATGCCAGTTGCTCGTTTGCTGCTGATCCCAGATGGTCAGGTCCGGCGCGATGTCCCTGTCATAGGGCTTATTATCATGCGCATAAGCCTCTTTACGCATGGCAATGTATTGCGGCGTATTCAGCATAGGCATGGTATTTACCACTTTCCCTGCACCCGTATATACGTTGAAGTTAGTTTGTGTTTTACCGGCCTTTCCTTTTTTGGTGGTAATCAGGATCACGCCATTACCGCCCCTGGAGCCATAGATAGAAGTAGCATCGGCATCTTTGAGTACGTCGATACGTTCTATGTCGGCGGGGTTAATTGATGCCATGGGGCTTTGTTTGCCATTGGCCGAGGTAAATTGGTTGAGGGGTTCCGAATAAAATGGAACCCCATCTATTACATACAATGGATCATTCGGGCCGGATAAAGAGCTTTGTCCGCGTAATACTACGCTGTAGCTGGCGCCAGGCAAACCGCTGGAAGAATTCACAAATACACCGGATACCCTGCCCTGCAATGCAGCAAGGGCATCGAGTACCGGTTGGGAGGCAATATCGCTGGCTTTCACGCTGGATACTGAACCGGTGTTAAATCGTTTACTGGTGGTACCATAGCCAATTACCACGGCCTCATCGAGTCCGCTCGCCTGTTGTTTCAGCACGATATACAGCTGACTTTTTAAATTTACAGGCATCTGCCTGGTTTCATACCCCACATAGGAAAAAACCAATGTTTCGCCGGGATTAGCAGCAATGGAGAAATAGCCGTTCTCGTTAGTGACCGTACCGGCAGCGCCATTCAATACTTTCACCGTTACCCCGATCAGGGCAGTGCCGGCGGCATCCTTTACTATGCCGGTTTGCATTTGCTGTGCCGCCTCGGGGCTTACGATCTCCGTTTCCTTCTTTTCCACCGGCAATATCTTCTTCCGGATAAAAATTGTTTTGTCTTTGATCGTAAAATCCAGCAAGCGGTCTTTAAACACATCGGTTAAAAAGGTAGCGAGCGCAGTATGTTCCGCATGAACGGTGACCGGCTTCACATGGCGCAACATTTCCCTGTCGTAGAAGAACAGGTAACCTGTTTGTGCTTTTACGGCGTCGAATACTTCCTCCATGGGCGCATTCTTTACATGAACGGTGACCGCCTGCGCAAATGCGCCGGCAGATACTTTGAGTGTAGCCACCATCATGAGAATAATTGTCAATCTCATAGTGAGTGCAATTTTGGTTGAGATAAGCCCGGGCATAGAAAGGGCTTTACCATGAAAATTCAATTGCATAGATTTGCATTTGTCTGGTTGGATAATCGGTATTAAGTATTTGCGTGCTTATGGCGAATGACAGCCGGACTTTATGCCGGGGGTGGCTCCAATCACCTCCGGTTTTTCACGGCTGTCCTTTCACACATCTAAAATTGGCGGTACATAATGTTTTGTTGACTATAGCTATAAAAAATGATTATGGCTCCACGATGATATTGCGTCCTTGTACGCGAAAATGTACGCCGGTGGTTTCCAACCCCTCCAATACATCTGAAAGTGGTAACCGTCGCTGGATCTCTCCCTGGAACCTCCTGACCGGGATGTTGCCGGCATATATAATGTTCACATCATACCACCGGGCCAACTGGCGCATCACAGCAGGAATGTCGGCATCGTGAAAATAGAAGGCTTCCCTTTTCCAGGCCAGGATGGCGGTGGTGTCGGCATGAGCAATAATGCCGATTTGATCCGGGCTGGTTATCCTTGCCTGCTGGCCGGGTAATAATACCCTGGAGGCATGTCCGTTGTTCACCTTTACTGCGCCGCGGATAAGGGTGGTGGCGATTCCCTGTTCATCCGGGTAGGCGTTTACGTTAAAGCTGGTTCCTAAAACATCAATGGTGGATTGATGATCGGTGTTGACGCGGAAAGGCCCCTGCGGCTCTCCGGCTACTTCAAAATAGGCTTCGCCTTTTACAGATACTTCGCGTTTATCCTGGCTGAAAGCAGTGGGATATGTGATTGCAGAAGCGGCGTTGAGCCACACCCGGGTGCCATCCGGCAGGGTAAGACGGAATTGCCCGCCCCTGGGCGTAGTCAGCGTATTGAGACTATAAGCGCCACCAGGTTGGGCAGCGCTATACTGCAACTGGCCATTGTTGAGTTTTACGATACTACCCTGTTGGGTAATTACCTGGCTGGCATTACTATCGAGCGGCATGGTGGAACCGTCGGCCAGTGTGAGTATGGCTTTGGTGGAGCCGGGCAATATCGGCGATGTGTTTACCGCCACCGGGTGTACCGGCCTGGTAGTGCTGCGCCGGGATAAATAAATGCCGGTTCCCAGCAATAATAATAGGGCGGCAGCGGCAGCCCACCTGTAGTATATATGGCGAAGACGGCCTTTTGCCGCAGCAGGATAATGCCGGTCACGAAAAATTTCCCAGCCGGCATTTGCATCAAAATGGCGGTATTGCTGCAATCTCCTCTGCAGTATAGCCGTATCGGTTAATTGGTCAAAGAATACACGGTTCTCCGGGGCAGCCTCCAGCCATGCTCCCAGCTCTGCCTGTTCTGTTTCCGTTAATGATTGCTGCTGGTATCCATATACCAGGTATGCGATCCGCTGTAAAAAAATAGTATCCTTATGCTCCATATTCTTTGGCACTCCCTACCCCGCTTTTCTATGAAAACAAGAAAATTATATTTTCGATTAAAGATTCGGTTAACTTTTTTGAAAAAAAATTCAGGCCGGCTATCAATTAGTGATGGTAGTAATATTTAAGCAGGGAAATATATACCCCCAGCAAGGGTAAAATGTTCTTTTTGATCAGGCTGCTTCTGATTAACTTCAAAGCACGCAGCTTCTGTGCCCTGACGGTATTGTAGGAAATCCGGAGCGCAACAGCAATGTCCTCGTTTTTCCTCCCTTCCAGGTAGCTCATCTTAAAGATCTTCCTGCACTGGGTGGGTAATGCCTCAATTTCGTTATATAGCTGCTGGATGACTTCTGTTTCTGTTAATAGTGGATCAAAGCCTGTATCAACTGTTTGCAGGTAAGAAAACTCCTTCTCTTTGATGGTGAGCCTTTCCCGGCTTTTCAGGAAATTGAGGCAGGCATTCTTGGTAGCAATAAACAGGAAGGCTTTTATATTAGCGGCGGTCTTAAAGTCGGTCCTTTTGTTCCATAATTTGGAAAAAGATTCCTGTACCAGGTCTTCCGCCTCCTGGTCATTAGCTACAATACTGTTGGCGAAATAGCATAACGCCTTGTAGTGTTGATTAAATAAAAACTGAAATGCGGACTGTTCCCCGGCAGCGAGTTTTTGTAATAATAAATGTTCGGCTTGTAAATACTCCTCCATTATCTACGGAAAACACCCCCTTATATAAAATGACATATCGGTATAAAAATACCCAAAAAAGATGATTTATTATGGAACTGTTCCCCCGTGATATGCAGGCAGGAAAATATTACATCCGCGTTGAGAAAATGTTTTCGCCACCACTATAATGACCTTACTAAGGCCACTTGACTGTTTTACGGGGGACAAAGAATGCCTTAATCAGATTAGGATTTCTTATACAAATCTGAACATGGGTTTTATCCAGAAAGCCCGCGCCCTCATAGAGTTCTGCGCCTTCAAAGAATACCGCCCGAACAGATTCAAATGGAGCTTCATTACCTTTTTCCATTAAGGAATGAATATTGTTTATTACTGCACAATCAAGCCTTCTAATAATTTTATCCTTTGAATCCTTACTCCCCTTAGGATTGGCATTACGTGGCAATTCTTTTTTTTCTTGTCCCGCTGATTTACTTAAACTTTCATGAGAGAGCTTTACCAGGTCAATTCCTTGTTTATCAGTAAGGTCCAGGCAGTGACCCAGATTAAAAATTGCCCCAAGTACTGCAGGGGTTTCTATTGCAGATTTTGCAGGAGGGTTCTGCGCATAATGTAACGCTCTCTCATAATTATTTTGCCAGAAATACATACCCTCTCCTAGCCAATCCCACTTATTTTTACTTGGTCTAAGTGTAGATTGGCCTGATATAATATTATCTCTAACACCTTGGTCACAGCCATGAAAGCCGACTATTAATCCGGGATCGGATGAATAGATATATTGGTACGCCATAAATGGTTGGTAAATTGTGGAATTACTTGGGGAAGTTTTTGGGGAATTGCTTGGGGTAAGAAATGTTATCTTACAACAACTTTTTTAGGAGCAGCTTTCTTTCCACCAGCTTTTTCAGGGGCAGCCTTTGTAGCCGGAACATTTACTAAGATATCCCTTATACCCAAATCTGTAATCAGCTGGGATGCAACCTCAGATGAACTGGTCACCTGGCGCCTTTGCTCTATTAATAAAGCTCTTATTCTGTTGTAAGCGGAAATTGTCATAAGCGAATTTATGAATTTTTAGACAATTTTAACCTCGTTACAATTTGAGATTGATTATTAATAATTATAAAACTACCATACGTATTATTCCATAGCTGGTTTGCAGCCCTGCACATATCCGAACAACCCCTGTATTAAAACCGAACAAATTATAAAAATCAATATATGTATATATTTCACAAACAAATCACACCCCCGTGGCACTTCCTTTGTCCGCAAAAGCAAAATTCCTAAGCTATGTTTGTCACCTATCTTAAAACAGCCTGGCGCAACCTGTTAAAAGACCGCAAATTTGCATTCCTGAATCTCATAGGATTGGCCACAGGGTTAGCTTGCGCTCTGCTGATTTATATCTGGGTGATGGATGAACTAAGCATGAACAAATTTAATCGGCAAGATGCACAACTCTACCAGGTACTGGAAAACCGCGTGCAAGCCAGTGGTATATGGACCGCCAAGTCCTCTCCCATGCCCATGGCCGACGCTCTCGCCAAAGAAATGCCCGAAGTAGCCTATACCACCCAAACTACTTTTATAGACGACGTTGTACTCTCCACCGCTAAAGAACTAAATATCACCAGCGATGGAAAATATGCCGGCAAGGATTTTTTCCACCTGTTTTCATACCAGCTCATTGCGGGCAATCCCGACCAGGTACTGGCCGACAACAATGCTATCGTGCTCTCTGAAGCCACGGCTATCAAACTGTTTGGCACTACACAAAATATAGTAGGCAAAACGGTGGAGTTTCAACATGAAAAATTCTATACTGTATCAGGTGTTTTCCGTTTACCCGAACAACATAACAGTGACCTGTTCGACTTCCTGTTACCCATGATGACCATGAAATGGGCACAGAATAATAAAGACAATTGGGGAAATACCGCAGCACATACCTTTGCATTACTGAAACCCGGTACCAATGTAGATAAATTGAATGCCAAGCTGGCAGGCCTTATCAAACAAAAAACAAATGGGGATATCACCCATCGTACCCCATTCCTGCAACGATATTCCGACAACTACCTGTACGGCCGCTTCGAAAATGGCATTCAGGTGGGAGGCCGTATCGAATATGTGCGCTTGTTTTCCATTATTGCCATTTTCATTCTCCTCATTGCCTGTATCAACTTCATGAACCTTTCTACTGCAAAAGCGGCCAGCCGGGCCAAAGAGGTAGGAGTTAAGAAAGCCCTGGGCGCGGGCAGAAGTACCCTGGTTTTGCAATACCTGGGCGAATCGGTATTAATGGCCTTCGCTGCCCTGCTCCTGGCTATATTACTAGTATACTGTTTATTGCCTGCTTTTAATCATATCACACAAAAACAATTATCCTTATCGGATCTCAATATCAATTTCATTTTATCAGCAATCGGCATCACCCTATTCACCGGCCTGGTGGCCGGCAGTTACCCGGCCTTCCTGCTATCAGGCTTTAAACCGGTAATTGCCCTGAAAGGAAAGTTCAGCAACTCCATTGGCGAATTACTGATCCGCAAAGGGTTGGTCGTTTTTCAATTTACCCTGTCTATCGTATTAATTGTGGCCGTACTGGTGATATACCGGCAGATCAGTTTTATACAAACAAAGAACCTGGGCTATAATAAAGATCACATTGTTAGTATATACAAACAAGGCAAACTGGAAGATACCCACACACAAGATGCCTTCCTGGCGGAAGCCAGGAATATTCCCGGTATCACCAGCGCATCAGGTATAGGTCATGAACTGAGCGGCCATAGCAGCGGCACCTCCGGCGTATATTGGCCCGGGAAAAATCTTAAAGACAGAACAGAATTTGAGTACGTTCCGGTCGATTACGATATGCTGCAAACGCTCAACATCCAGCTTAAAGAGGGAAGGGCCTTCTCCCGCAGCTTCGGCGCCGACAGCAGTGCTATCATCTTCAATGAAGCGGCCATTAAATTCATGGGATTGAAAGACCCCATCGGGAAACAAGTGAGGTTATGGGACAACGATGTCACTATTGTAGGCGTGGTAAAAGACTTTAATTTCCAGTCGCTTCATGAAAAAGTAAAACCGCTCCTGCTCAAACTGGAACCGGGAGGCACTTATCGTTTTATGATGAAAATTGAAACAGGCAAGGAAAAATCAGTGATGGCCGCATTAGAGAAACTGTATCAACAGTTCAATCCCGGATTTCCTTTTAAATATGCCTTCCTGGATAAAAACTATGAAAAGCTGTATGCCGCCGAAAACCAGGTATCGCTGCTATCCCGCTACTTCGCCGGATTAGCCATCCTGATATCCTGCCTCGGATTATTTGGACTGGCTGCTTTTACCGCACAAAAAAGAAATAAGGAAATAGGTATCCGGAAAGTGCTGGGTGCTACTGTTAGCGGTATTGTGATGCTGCTGTCGAAAGATTTTCTTCGCCTCATTCTGTTGGCCATTCTCATTGCGGTGCCATTTGCCTGGTGGGCTACCCAGCAATGGCTAAAGGGATTTGCTTATAGCGTGCATATAGGCCCGGGCGTATTTATCACTGCCGGCATCACCGTGATCGTACTCACCTTCATCACCATCAGCTTCCAGTCTATAAAAGCTGCATTGGCTGATCCAGCCAAAAGCCTCAAAACAGAATAACTACGCTGACATATGTTAAACTGATGGAAAGGACTATATATCCTGCAAGTGAAGAAACCAACAACGGCAAAAACTTCCTGGCAGTGAAACCATTTAATAATTATACCTCCCCTGTTTGGTGGACCGGTTGAAAGTAATACCCGACCCCAAATTACAACGCTGCCTCGCATTAACCGTAACGCTGATCTCCAGGAGTTATGGTTAATACGAGGCAACTGCTTTTAGTGTATATATCGCCGTTATATACGTAATTATCAGTTCTTTGCTCTCGCTGTTTTTACCTCGGCAGCAGTTACAGCACTGGCTTTATTACCGAAATTACGGCGCACATAAGTCAGCACATCGGCAATCTCCTGGTCTTTCAGGAAATTATGCGGCGGCATATTATTGGAGTAATATTCGTCGTCAATAGGCTCAGACGCCTGCATCCCCTTTAAAATAACCTGTATCAGTTTGGCTTTATCACCCAGTACAAACGATGTTTTAATCAACGGAGGATTCAAATGCGGTACACCGCTGCCATCTACCTGGTGACAGGTCAGACAATACTGCTCATATACTTTCTTTCCCCGGGCGGCCGACGATTGGCTAGCAGCAGGCTTCTTCGGCGTTTGCGCCGACAAAAAAGAAAGTGTTGCACAAAGTGCAACACCTATCATAGTTATTTTCTTCATACGAAATTCCATTATTTACCGCTGTAAGAAATCTTATACACCGTGCCCTTCACATCATCCGTTACATACAACGCGCCGTCAGGACCCTGAGCTAATCCGCAGGGACGATGCTGTGCCTGGCCGGGTGACTGGATATTTTCCACGCCGGTAAAATTGTCGGCAAATACTTCCCAGTTGCCGGAAGGCTTGCCATCTTTAAATGGTACAAATACAACATAATATCCCTTCTGCCCTTTCTGCCGGTTCCAGGAGCCATGAAAAGCAATGAAGGCGCCGTTCTTATAACGTTCCGGGAACTGGTTACCCGTATAAAACAATAACCCATTAGGCGCCATATGCGCCGGGAAGGCAACTACCGGATCAATCGCATCGTCGCCACCGGTTTTCTTACCATCGCCGCCATACTCCGGCGACAGCATCTTCTTATGCTGTATACCGTCATAGTAAATATAAGGCCAGCCGGCGTTGTCGCCTTTCTTCAGGGCATACATACATTCAGCAGGTAATTCATTTCCTTGCTGTAAATCATAGTATTCCGGGAACATGTCAAACAATCCATCACGGCCGTGCTGCATCACAAATAACTGGTTCTGTGCTGTATTCCAATCCAGGCCTACTACATTGCGCAAACCAGTGGCATAACGAACACCATCGCCGTAGGTTTGGTTCAGCTTATCCGCTTTAAATTGCCAGATCCCCGCCGCAGAATCCAGTATAGGACAACCAGGTATTCCTTTGGAACCTTTGGCCCTGTCCTGCTGCTGGCAGGAATTGGAATAAGCGCCAATATTCACATAGATGTTACCCGCATTATCCAACGCAATAGATTTCGACTCATGTTGGTGACGGTTAATTAAACCGGTCACTATCTTTTCCGGCTGATCCGGATACATCACCTCAAATTTATCATCTAGTTGGTAACGATAAACGTCTTCATCGGAAGAAGTATACAGGTAATGATCTTTGATCACCATACCCGTACCCCGGTAAGCGCCAAAAGTTTTTACGGCGTCAGTCTTTCCGCTGCCGGTGGGATGTAAAACAGCAATGGCTTTACCGGGTTTGGAACTTTGTATTTTTACATAGATGTCGCCCAACGGGGTCACCGCTATGTGACGGGCAGCACCCAGGTTTTCCGCTACTACCTGTGCTTTAAAACCAGCAGGCAGCTTCAGTCCTGCATTTGCCTGATCTGCTCCCGCAGAACGATGAATGGCGCTGCTGTCGCCATTATCTGCCAAACAGGATGCAGACAACAGTGATAAGCATCCCAGCAAAACTACATTTGTTTTCATGCTACTAAGTTTTTCAATGATTTTATACGGATTTTCACGCTCTATGCTGTAAAAATAATAAGGTTTTAATGGAATCTGTAATTATTAAGATGAACGGTATCATCCCCGCCTCGCCACCTCTGAAGTATAATATTTCATGAGATAATGGTAAATCACCAGTTCATGCAACCGGGCGTTGGCAGCAAACATCCGGTTCAGGAACATATGCAGGTAATGTGGAGGCAACGCTATAACCGCATCGGCCTGCTGCACCTTTAACTCCGCCACCAGCTTCCGGGTGGCGACAGAGCGGCGGTTAAAAATATCCCGGCTCTTTTCTACCAGCGTAGGTACATGCTCGTTATCCCGTAATATGGCCGTTACTAAAGGGGTATCCTGCCGGTATTTATTATTCAGCTGTTGCAAAAGATCAGCATCCCCCTTATGCTCTGTAAAAAACTGTTGCTGCAAATGCCGTAGCAGCTGTAATTTCATAGCAGGCGTATAGCCAAAATCGTCGAGCAACACATCGGCCCCCTTCAATGCCAGTAACCACCACTCGATAGCGGCTGTGCCGGTATCGATAGCCAGCAAACGGGTAACCGCCTGGCTGTCATGGAAAAATATCTTTTCGCTGATCATTATTTGCTGGGGCCCATATCGCTCCAGCTCCCGTATATAAGTGTCAAACTGTACTTTCTGTACTACATCATTGTCCAGGTAAGGTGTCAGGACTTTATTCAATAACCCGATTACCTCACTGGTATGCTGCGCGGGCTGTGGCAGGTGAAACCGGATCCGGATATGATGATCGGGGTCCTGGAAACGGATAAAAAACCAGCGATCCACCATTCCCTCTTCCTCTAATTGGGCGGTGAGGGGCATCAGCTCCCTTAGCAACAGCCGGTCCATCCATTTGGGACCGCAATAGATCTTTGCATATAACCACTCGCTGCCGGGCGAAAAGCTACGTTGCACATGCGTGGCAGCGGGCGCTCCAGGCCGGCCGGCAACGGGCCGATAATCGGTGTTATGCAACGGGATAATCACCTCATTACAAAATGCACCGCTATCGCTGGCCAGCAAGCGGGTATCTGCACTAAACAAATGCTCGTATAACACAATATCTCCTTTCTTCAGTTTTTCAGCGAGTATACCTATTGCAAAAACGCTGGAAAAATCTATCAGCAGCTCATTATCCCCCTCCGATAGTAATACCCTATCCGGGATCTCATACTGGTCTTTCAACAACTGCAGCGCTGTCACCGCGGTATGCAACAGCTGCAACTCCTGAAAGGCTGCCTGGGTAATCTTCCACCGGGCCCGTTCTATAATAATCTGCTTATATACCACCCGGGGTAAAAAAGGTTGATCCAACAGCAAGCCCCAATTCCATTGTATCGACACTGCCTCCTGCTGCTGCAGATCACATAAAAATTTATAAACCGACAACCCGCGGGTATAGTTATGTGCGCTGGTGAGCCGGGGCACCACTTCTTTCCCCAATCGCACAGAACGTAATATCACCCGGTTACCACGTACCGTAACATACAGGTCATTGACCGGCAGCTGGTACACCTCCGGTTTGTTGCTTTTCCCCAGGAAGGGTATTTCATATTCGTACAGGTCAGGACGTAGCAAGACATTGCCCGTACGCCCTTCCGGCAAATGCACGATTTCAGCAAATACCTTATCGGGTTCCATTAGCTGTTCCTGTTGCACCATCGCTTTCAATTTGACTTTCAGAGCATCATCTCCTGCCGCAAAACGTCCCAGCAACGCAATAGCATTGGGGCCATAGCAGGATTTAAACAAAAAGCGAAAGTCGCCCTTATCGAGGGCATCAGCATCTGCAGCCAGCAGCGCCCCCATCAGGCAAAGGTTAGCCGGCAGCGAGGGTACCTCCGTGGCGGCCGATAACTCGTCCAGGTCAGCATCCGTAAGCGTTATTTCCTTATGACGGCCACTTTGGGCAAGCAGGAAATGCTTCAATACAAATTTCGTATGCTCGTTCCAGTTAGCTGTGCCTTTTTTCTCTCCTGCTGGCATCACCAGGTCGTCAATCAACGGGGTATAGCTGGCATTATCACCGGATACAATACCATAACCGATACCCGATTCACTGTCCAGTGCCGTCATCAGCGGGATTTCCCTTTGTTCATACATTTGCAGGAAACGTTCCTTAAAAGTTTGCAGGTCGGTCGGCGTACTGTGGCTACCCAGCACCAGCAAACGCTCCAGTTGCGGTAGCAGCAGCTCCACTGCCCTTGCCGACAAGTGGTGCCGGAACGACGGAAAGAAGAGATCCACCTGCACCGGGTCTTTGACGGCAATGTTGGGGAACTGTACCTGCAGCAGGGACTGTATCTCAAGATACCGTTGCGCCCCATCTGTTTGCTCCTGCAAAAGCTGCCGAACCCGCTGCAGGGTGGCCACCGCAGCATGGCCTTCCGGCAACTGCCGGATCAGGTGTGCCAGGTTATCTTCCCCACTCACCACCGGGGCCAGGTGCGCCACCAGTATCTGGTTATGTATCAGGGTTTCGATGAAAGCGGCAACTTCCTTCTCCGGAATGTCATATTGATGCAACACTTCCACCAGGTAAGCGATACGGGCTCCCTGCCGGGCAACGGCCAATATCTCGCGGATATAGTCCCGCTGCAAAAATTCACTGAGAAAATAATGTCTTTTGTCATTCCGTAGCTGGTATTCGTAGTAGCGGCTGGACGGCCCCGCGTTGTAGAGGCTGTTGTTAGGGTAAAAATCCAGCTGTGACCGGATTTCCGGCCATGTTACCAGCTCGTCCATAAGTGCAGAGAGGTATTCCATATCCAGGCGGGCTACCTTGTAACGGTGATCCGCATCGGGAGGCGTTAAATGAGTTCCTCCCGGGCCAATAGTACCGGTAGCGCAGCCGGCAAACAGCCCATAGGGCGTACAGCGCGCGCTCATTCTCAACAGGTAACGGTAAAGTGCCAACGGCAATTTCAGGGAGCTGTCGGGTTCCTGCAGCCATTTCAGCATTTCAGAGTAGAGGGCAGGACTGGCCAGGAAAACAGCTTCCTGTAGCAACGGGAGCGTGAAGAGCTGCCGGATGGCCGCAACAAAAGACACCGGGTCATTAAAGGTACTGCGATGTAAGCGGAGTACTTCTTCACATGACAACAGTGGCATTCTGAGGAGGTAGAAATCGTGAGCTTTTAGCGGGCGTATGAGCGATGAACCCATTATCACGTATAGTGTTAAGCCGCTAAGATACTATATAATTTGAAAGCAAACTGGACCTGCTTTCAGGTCATGGCCAATTTAACAGCCGGAATCACTCTCTCCATTTCATTCACAAATTTTTTATAACTCGCAGGTTTACCGAGGTATCCTTGCTGCTCTTTCCAGTAGAGATTTTGTATTTCCCGGCTGGAGTAGGCAGTAACAAGAATAAAAACGCAGTCCTGCCGAAGGAACTGCGCTATAATGTCCCTGGTGTTACCTCTCAGGTTTACATCGAGGAAAACGAGGTCCACTTTTCTTTCGGCGATCAGGTTTTCTACTGTTGCCAGTTCTGATGCCTTCTTTACGAGTTTCAAATAGGAAGTTCGTTGGATATAGTTTTCCAGTATGTCTAATGCCAAGGGCTCGTCATCTACTATGGCACATCTGTATTGCATTGCTGACGGGGGTTAATCATGAAGAATAGTAAACAAATTGGGTTAAGCTTCGGCACCTAAGATGCCCCATGTAGTGGGAATAGTGGGTACGCTGGAATGCAGCTTTCCTTTTCCGGACCTGTCAGATGTACGCATGTTTTCAATCGCATAAACATCTGCTTTGGAAATAATTTCCTTTTCCAATAATAGTCTCGGACGGCTGTTCATAGATTTTTTGTCTACCATAAAACAGTATTTTAGATGAACAGATAAGTATATCTGCTATCTAAGCTCGCCCATTCATAGTATATGGCATATTTTATTAGACGTAATTACCCTAATTTTCGACCAACGATAATATTTCACTCATCATCTTCTCCATAGTTGGCAATCCCAAGTAATCGCTTCAGCTCTTGCCGGGAGGACTTTGAGATAATTACTGTTTGCCCGTTTATTACCTCCACCGTATTGCCCATAAGGGATTTGACAGCCTGGAGGCGGATAATGTAGGATTTGTGAATCCGCATAAATTGATCGGCCGGCAACACATCTTCCATTACTTTCATGCGCATGTAGGTGATCACCGTTTTATCCCCGCATACGATTTTTATATAATCTTTCATCCCTTCCACGTAGTAAATATCATCGAAGAGGATCTTGGTTAACTTATTATTATCTTTTACAAAAAGGTGATTCGTATTGCTGATTTTGGGTTTGGCAGCTTCCACGGGTACGGCTTGTTGCTGCCGCTGGCCAATATGGACCCTGGCCTTGTTCACCGCTTTCAGGAATCGTTCAAAGGAAATCGGTTTCACCAGGTAATCCACAGCATCCAGCTCAAAACCCGCTATGGCATGCTCCCGGGAGGCCGTCGTAAAAATCACGAATGGTGGATTGCTCAAGGAACGTATCATTTCAATACCGTTGATATTGGGCATTTGTATGTCTGAAAAAAGCAGGTCTACCGGTTGGCGCTGTAACTCATTAATAGCGTCAAATGCGCTCTCACAGAAGGCCACAGGTTGCAGGTAAGGCACCCGTCCAATGTAATTTTCCATCAGATCCCGTGCAAAAGGCTCATCATCAACTACCAGACAGGTAATTATTTGATCCATAGTTTTTAATTCAACGTTAATGTCAAGACAACTTTGTAATATTCGGGATTATTTTCAATATGTAAGGTATGCTGGTCGGGATATAGCAAAATAAGCCGCTTACGGGTATTGCTCAATCCTATTCCTCCGGCCACTTTTTTGCCTGCCGGCTGTTCCCCCTTGCTATTGGCAATTTCAAACCGCAACTGCCGCTCCACTACTTCCATAGATGCATGTATCCAGCACTTATCGTTGGTGGTGCTATGGGAATACTTAAAGGCATTTTCCACAAAAGGGAACATCAGTAGCGGCGCTACCAGGTGATCACCTATTTTGTCAGTATCGCAGTTAAACTGGATACTGGCGTTTTTGCCATACCGCACGCTCTCCAGCTCCACATAATTTTTCAGAAACTCTGCCTCCATATCCAATGGCACCTTGTCGGTATTGGAGTCATAGAGGGTATAACGCATCATTTCTGATAAGTGCATAATCAAATCCGAGGCCAATGCGTCATTTCTGATCGACAAAGAGTAAATATTATTCAGGGTATTAAATAAAAAGTGTGGATTCAGCTGAGATCTCAGAAAGCTTACTTCCAGGTTAAGGTTATCTCTTTCCAGCCGCAACGTACGGGTGGAAGAGCGGATAATATCCAATACCAGCTTCAGGGATACCGGCGGCGCAATGACCATTAACACCGGCAGGAAGATTTTTATCATATGATGCAGCCCAAAAGTATCCGACCAGCCGGCATCTACCACCCGCTTCAGGAATTCCCGCAGCGAAGTGTCATTGATTTCCAGGAAAGCCACTGCATACAGGGAGCATAGGTAGTTGATGACCGACCAAAAGAAAAAGGGAACACAGAAACATAGCAGGGCCAGGAAAAAATACCCCTTCTGCAATACTTTGGGGATAATAAAATAAAACGCAGTGTAAAAGAAAAACATAGCCCCCAGTATGTTCCGCAGCATAAATAGCACACTCACCCCAATGGATATAGTGAAATTAGACGCCATCATCAGCCCGTACAGCACCGACAGGATAGCCCACATGAGTATATGTGCCCATACCCTGATATTGGTCTTATAATATTTATCAGATAAAAAGAAAGAAATCCACTCCATCAGCTTCCGGCTAACATCAAGTGGCTTTCCATTGGTCTTGTCCCTGAAAAAAGCTAGCATCGTACCCTATATATAAAATGACAGTAAGCAAAAGGCAAGTAAGATAAAAATACTTTATCAATCCGAAATTTCTTTTATCTTATAATAAATAAAAATTATATAAATTCACCTTTCCAACTGCAACTTACACATTATGAATGAATTCCAGCTCCATGAATGATATACAATGTTGGAAACAACCGCATTTTCATCGCGTTTATGGGTCAATTCATCTAATAAGTTTAAATGGCTCCCGCTTTTTGTAGACTTTTGATATAGATCAGTGAATCAGACCACAGATACTAAGTTCTTTGTTACTAACATATTGAAAACAAGGATGAAGTCGCGCAAAGCTCCAGAAAGCAGCCTTTCATCCATTGTTGTTACCATTGTCATACTATTACAGTTGATAATTTCGTCATCGAATAATATTTATACCAATCTGGTCAGAAAACCTAGCACATTTTATCCAGCAGTTACTCCAAAAAAGAATATATAGCTGAGCGTAAGAACATCTACCTGCTAACACTATTCTATTCTATGTAAACACTATGAAACCCAAAGCTCCTCAAGAGATGGACGTCAGTCTGTCTCTTTTTTTATAAGGGAAGCCTTACTCAGTCTCCAACATAAAAATTGTCCCAGTAATATCAGCAACAGGTAACCCACAGGTTTTGCATGATACATGCCCTGGCACCATCTTGCCAATCCCAATACCCATATGCCGGCCAACCACCACCGTATAAAAACCGGGAAAATAACCGGGCGGTGTATATAACCCGCCAACAACAGTATGAAGTAACTCCCACCGGTGCAGAGCAGGTAAAACCAGGTAAAATGTTGGCCGTTCATGGCAAAAGGATTCCACTGAGCGGTTACCAGGTTCACATATAATAAGGGAAGCAGCCCCCCGGGGAAAAATAATATCAACAGCCAGTAATATGGAATTTTGTTGTGCATAAAGTGAGTTTTATCGTCAGGAACCACTGCAACCACCGCAACCGCTGCCGCAACCTCCTCCACAACCGCTGCTGCAACTGCTGCTATCACTACCGCAGTTACTGGAACAGCTGCTGCCACCGCCGTCATTAGAGGACTTACCGGGTTTGCTGGTGGCTGTTCGCACCGCCCAAAATACCAGGAAGCCAAACAGTATGAAATTCGTAGGGCTGGCGCCGTTACACCCGGGAAATAGTAAAAGGAGAAGAAAGAAGAAAAGGATGGTTAACACACGCCGGAATAACCCGGATAAAGTAGCTAATACAGCAGAGGGGAAATTAACTTTTTCATCCAGCCAGAAGGCCGCGGGAGGATCTTCACCAAAACATCGCCGGTACTCCTTCCAGGTACTTTCCTGCCATGCCTCATGCCGCTTTTTTTCTGCCGGCCCGCCCAACGAGGGGTAGTGGTGAATGTACCGGCCCAGTGTTTGCTCACAGAATGCGATCCAATAATTTTCGGTATAAAGCAAATGCTGGTGCCATACCTTGTCTACAATGGCCGAAGGCGATGCACCGCCGGGAGAAATACAACAGAGGTAAATGAATCGCTTATACTCCTGTATGGCCCGCTGGGTAAAGGCCTGATCCCATCGTTGCTCCCTGGCCAATTTCCTGGAGAACGGTAACGCTGCCTGGGGATCATCCAGCCGGAAAGCGCTGATTTGCTGCCAGAGCAGCGAGCCCGTCGACAGGGCCGCAAATGATGCCTGTTTCTTCATATATCGATCTTTTGTTCATATACGAAAGATGGAAAAAAAAGACAAGACTCGCGTATTCTTTGTATCTTATACCGACCTATAATCGTATTACAATCGTATTATTATGAGTAAAGAAGAGTTGCTTAACCTGGAACGATTAATGAACTACATTGCGCATCAATATCTCAAAAAAACAAGCTGGGAAGATGTTTCAAAGGCAGAGTGGACCTATGTTGTCCAGGAGTTTAACATACAGATAGAGAAACAGCACCGCCGCAAAAAAATAACTGCGCCACGGGTATTATTCGGAGATAATTATTTATACGAACATCTCATCATAAAAAAATTAAAGTCCGCCCGCGTCAAATCCGCGCAAACAATCAGCAGTCCTAACTTCTCTAAATTAAATATCATTGCCACTACCCTGGGATTCAGCAGCTACATCGACTTTATTAATAACGCCACCACACAGTTTCCTTTCCACGAACTTAAAATCAATATTCCTATTACCGGCAGTAACCGCTTATTACTCGACAACCTGGTCGGATACTGGTATTGCTATAACCGTAACCTCCCCTTCAAGCCCGGTAAGAAAGCCCATGAACGTATCTGGCGATCGGCCCTGGAAATATATAAATCAGGAGATGAATACCTGGTAGAGCGCTCCGGAAGAGACAATCATATGTACTATGGCAAAGTAACCGCGTTTGCCAACTATATCTTTATTATTATGAATAGTACTACGTTTATCCGTCAACGTCATTTTATCGGGCGACTCCCCGACATAGAAGATAACATCGGTAAAGCGGGATACCAGATCAGGGAAATGAGCTTTGTAAGCACCTGCGTGGGCTTCAATGAAGAACCCATTGCACTCTACGAAATATTTCATCGCGTACCCAGGGCAAAAGACTTCCAGAAAAAATCGGTCGACCTGGCCTTCGACAGTCCGCTCCTGCCCAAGCATATCCTGCTGCACCTGAAAGACAGCGAGCAAAACAGGATCCGGCAACATTAAGACTTATCTGAAAGACAACCGCTTCCAGGGACTTTCCGGCGCCAGCAGCAAGTATTCCATATTGGCATGTAGTGTTTCAAAACTTCCCATTTCCACGCCGTTCCATACGCAGCGGGCAAACTGGTAAGAAAGAGAAAGGTGCCGCCAGGAAGTATAACTCCGCTTAATCAGCGGCACACACTGCATCATATAATCCAACGCCGCTTCATAGGTAAGATAACCCGCATCGTAGCCGGCCCGGCTAAGATTAATAATACGGGCAAAATCCCATATCAGCATATCCGGTTGCAATGATTTATCAATCAGCTTCCGTTCTTTAAACAGTTCCAGGGCATCGCGGGTATTGCGCAAACGCTCCATTACCACGGCTTCTTCCAACTCATTGCTGGCAATATATTCTCTTAAAAAGGCCTTGCTTTCCTTCATGGATACCATGTTGATAGCCTGCCAGATAATATCATATTCAATCCTATGACCGCTTTCCCGAAGCCAGTTCAACATATCTACCAATTCGGCGGTACTGTCAATATCCCACCATTCAGACAACTGCTCCCGGCAGTCAGCCTTGCTCATCCCCGTAGTAATATCATTCAGGTATTGTTGATTTACGAACGCTATGTCGGCCCCACAAGCAATGGCCCATTGCTGCTCCGGCATTAAACGACTGCCGGCATGCAGGCGAATAACGGGTGGCTGATCATCCATGTCACATACGTCAGCATCATCGCCACCAAACATCTGGTTGAACTGCTTAATATTTTCCGTAAATACGCTCATTTGTGCATTCCAGCTGTCAGCCTGACTCATCGACTGCTCTACCTGCTGCTTGTAGAGGTTAATCATATCTTCGCTAAATCCCATGTTACGCAATTGCTCCCAGTACTTGTCCATGTATTGCTGGTCCATAGTATATGGTTAAGGTTAAGGATATATGGTTTATATTGGTGGTTATGGTCTGGTTAAAATGACTGGTACACTGTTACTTACGTATAAAATTAGCGAAAAGTTTTCTAAAAATAATTTTACATATCAAATATAATTAATGTTTATAGAAATTTATAATATTAATATTTAATGAGATAATCGCGATCTCATTGCCAGAAATCAGCGTTGGCCTACCAGCGAAAGATGTAACTTCCGGGTATAAATAAAACAAGTCGTGTAGTCCTAACGTTTAGTTATTAACAAAATCCCAATGAACACGAATACCACTACCACCCTATCTAATCCGGGTAAACAAATCAGGGACAGCATTCCCCGCACTTCCCAGGGAATATTTAAACTACCGAAACAACGCCCTACTATTTTACAGGCCATACAGGCATCCAATGCGGGCCGGGTGGAAGAACTGATTCCCATCCGTTGCGGCAGAATGAGCACTTCGCCATTTGCCTTTTACAGGGGCACCGCCGATATTATGGCGCGCGATCTGGCCGGACTTCCGCATACAGAGCTACAGGTACAGGCGATGGGCGACTGCCACCTGATGAACTTCGGCGGCTTTGCTACTCCCGAGCGGAACCTCATCTTCGATGCCAACGATTTCGATGAAACACTACCCGCACCCTGGGAATGGGATATCAAACGGCTGGCCACCAGCTTTGTGCTGGCTGCCCGGCATAACAGCATGCGCGAAGCCGATGCCCGGCAAATGGCCATAGACGTAGCCAGTGCCTATCGAAATGCCATCGCCGAATATGCACAGATGAACACACTCGATCTGTGGTATATGAAGTTTGATATACCCGGCCTGTTAAACAACAGCAAAAGTGAAAAGGTGAAAACCATGCTGAGAACCGCCATAGACAAAGCAGAAAAAAGCACGCCTGAAAAGGTGTTATATAAAATTACAACAGGTGTTTTAGGCAACTTCGAAATAGCGGATCAACATCCGCTGGTATATCATACGATCGACCTGGTTAAACAAAAGGAAATGGTACACCACTTCCTGGAATCATATCTCAATACCCTCCAGGACGACCGGCGCTACCTGATGAGTCAATACCGGATAGTAGACCTGGCCCTGAAGGTAGTAGGAGTAGGTAGCGTAGGCACCCGCTGCTATGTGGCCCTGATGATGAACGATAAAAATGAGCCGCTCTTTATGCAGGTGAAAGAGGCCCGCAACAGTGTACTGGAAGCCTATACAGCCAAGTCCAGATACAAACACAATGGAGAGCGCGTAGTACAGGGGCAACGCCTCGTGCAGGCAGCCAGCGATATTTTCCTGGGATGGAGCACCGGACTGGAAAATCGCCATTACTACCTGCGACAGCTGAGAGACCGTAAAATAGCCCCGGATGTAGAACATTTCGATAAAGAGGTATTGGGCGCCTATGCAGGCCTCTGTGGAAGGGTGCTGGCCAGGGCCCATGCCAAAACAGGCAAAGGCAATATGATCAGTGGCTACCTGGGAAAAGCCGATATCATGGATGAAGCCATTGGCAAATTTGCGGTAGCCTATGCCGATCAAACGGAAAAAGACTATGCCGACTTCCTGAAAGCCATCAAAGCCGGTAAACTACCCGTAAAAAGGGAATAAGTTTCACGCAAAGGATTATAAGAAGCAAAGGCGCAAAGAGATGTTATACTCTTTGCGCCTTTGCTTCTTATAATCCTTTGCGTGACTAGAAGGTTCTGTCGCGCTTATCGATCTTACCTCTTCTGTTCTTCGGCTTAGGTCTCCGGGGTTCTGCCTTGGGCAAATCCGGGTTAGTATTGTGGGCCTCTATGAGCGCAGCCTCTTCAAAGGGGTGCGAAACAGAAGGAATCGTTTGCCGGGTCAGTTTATTAATACTGTGGAGATACGGTCTTTCTTCGGTATCACAGAAAGAAAGCGCATATCCTACGGCGCCTGCCCTACCGGTTCTGCCTATACGATGTACATAGGTTTCAGAAACATTCGGCAGGTCATAGTTGATCACGTGTTCCAGTGCATCCACATCTATTCCACGGGCGGCAATATCCGTAGCCACCAATACGCGCAAACGTCCGTTCTTAAAATTGCTGAGCGTATTCTGACGGGAAGCCTGTGATTTATCGCCATGCAACGCATCAGCGTTGATATTGCGCTTCTTCAGGTTTTTAGCAATCCTGTCGGCGCCATGCTTGGTTTGTGTAAATACAATCGTACGCTCTATCCGTTTATCTTTCAACAGGTGATCCAGCAATTGCTGTTTATCTTTCTTCTTCACAAAATATACGGATTGTTCAATCCTTTCCGCAGTAGTAGATACCGGTGTAATGGTTACCTTTTCCGGCTTGTACAGCAGGGAGTTGGCCAGTTGTGCAATGCTTGGCGGCATGGTAGCAGAAAAGAACAGGGTTTGACGCTGCTGCGGCAATTCCCGGATTACCTTCTTGATATCATTGATAAAGCCCATGTCCAGCATACGGTCTGCTTCATCCAGCACAAAAATCTCGAGGTGGTTCAGGTAAATATAGCCCTGGTTCATCAGGTCGAGCAGGCGGCCGGGTGTAGCAATCAGTACATCGGTGCCATTACGCAGGGCAATGGTTTGCCGGTGCTGCGGTACGCCACCAAAAATAACATCGTGCTTCAGCCCTGTATATTTCCCGTAGGCAGCAAAGCTTTCATCGATCTGTAAGGCCAGTTCCCGGGTAGGGGTCAATATTAAGGTACGTATATGCTTATACCCCTGTGTAGCCGGGGTGCTGTTGTACAATAACTGTAAAATCGGAATAGCAAACGCGGCCGTTTTACCAGTGCCCGTTTGTGCGCAGCCCAGCAGGTCTTTACCTTCCAGTACAATAGGAATAGATTGTTGTTGTATAGGGGTAGGTGTGGTATAACCTTCGTTTTTAACAGCTTTTAAAATGGGCGCAATAAGCCCTAATTGCTCAAATAACATATTGATATATCTGATGTAATAAATATTAAATAACGCTTCTTCGTCTTTAGCGTTATCACAATTGAGGGAGAGCAGTAAAGAAAAGATTTCCGGACTGGAGAGAGTGAATAACTGTGCTTTATGCTTTTAACTCAACAGACGGATGCAAAGATACTGATTTTCCCGCCAGGATAGCCATAAATTAATAAAATAACATATGAATCCCCAAAAACGGGGCTCAAAACAGGCTAAATGGTATAAAAAAAGCCGCTTTGCAGCGGCTCCTTTTAAAAATCTACTTGGCAGCTTCGGGAGCTGCATCTGGTTTGGTTTTCGGTTCTTCATTACCATGGTGACAGGTATAGCAGCTTACTGCCATTACCTCCGAACCCTTGAAGAACTTCTTGTTGATCCTTTTGGTCATCTTCATCATATCCCGTGCAGTGCCCTTGTGAGGATTGGCATCGCTGGCAAAATCCAGTTTCTTGGGATCATCTTTGCTTGGCTCGTGACAGAAATTACATTTTACACCCAGGGCGGCATTGAAACCGCGCATGGTTGCAATCAGCTCTTCGTGGCTGATATCCTTAGGCAATACCTTCAGATTCTTTGCCTTTTCAGGCTGCTGAGGCAATGCGAGAGAACATAGGGTGCCGACAGCCACCAGTGCCGCCACCACTACAAAACTTTTCCTGATTTTCATGACCATGGGTTTAAATAGTATTAAAAGCTTCCTTCTGAACGGGAATCTACAAAAAAGAATCATATGTTGTAATGATCCCTGCCTGATTTTTCGCTACCACTAACGAAAAATGACAGGCATGATGCCTGTCATTTTTCGTATAAACGTTGAGGTTATTTAACACTTACCAGTTGGGATTCTGTTCCATCACACTGTTCGGCACCTGTAACTCCGACAGTGGAAGCGGGGAAAGATAATCCCTGTTTATATTAAACTTATAGCCGGAAGCCATCGCCGGAGAGTTCTTATACAGCTGGATATAACCCGCTGCATTGGCAGGATAGCCAGACAATTGAGAGGCCGGAACTACCGTTGCCCATTGATTCAATTTGGCGCCCAATGGCTGCCATCCCACAAATAATCTGCCTGCAGCGCCCCATCTCAACACGTCGTCATGCCGGAAACCTTCGCAGGCCAATTCCACCCGTCTTTCCCGGCGTACCTCGTTAATAACCGGGCTGAGATTAGGAAATATCCAGTTAGGATCTGTAGGCAGCGCCCCGATATTCATATCGGGCATACCTACCCGTTGCCGGAGTTTATTAATCGACATATCTACATCGCCCTGCGTCAGCGTACCCAGTTCAGCTTTAGCCTCTGCATAGTTGAGTAATACTTCTGCATAACGGAACAGGATTAAACCGGTAGTGCCAATTTCGGCAGCATACTGTTGATAGTAATCCGGGTTGTTGCCTTTGTATACCTGGTAACCGGTAGCAGGCTTATTTTCATTGGCTGAGCCAAAAGTGGGCAGCGTGAAAATCAGGTTTGGTACACCTCCAGGTTGATTGCTGGTAACAATGTGGTTACCATCGTTTACATACATCGTTTGCGCCAGGCGGGGATCCCGGCCACGTACTACGGTAGTCAGCGAGTCATCGCCCTGGTAAAGTGGGCTGAGGGCAATAGGATTGCCATCCATACACAGGTAATCGTCCACCAGGCTCTTGGTCAATCCACGTCCTGCCCCGGAATTCGTATATCTATGCCAGTTATGAGCCGGCCCGGTAGTGGCATTATACTGGCGCCAGAACATCACCTCCTTGCTGCCGGCGTAATCTGTTTGGTTAAACAGCGACCAGTAACCATAATTTTTCCCCACATTGTCCAATGAAAAAATACCGGTACTCATTACCTTATTGGCTGCATCTGCCGCTTTCTGCAGGTATTTACCACCATTACCACCGGTTACACCAAAGGGGGTACCGGCCAGGTATTTTTCCCAGGTGCCTTCAAACAAGGCTACGCGCGACTGAAAAGCCATCACGTATTCTTTATATACCCTGCCTGCCGGCGAGGCCGTTTTGGAAGGCAGATAGCTGATAGCGCTATCCAGGTCGGCCAGGATGGAATCGGCTATGATATTGCGCGCCAGCCTTTTACTGTATAGTTCCGGCGACGTGGATGTTAATGGCTTGGTTACCCAAGGCAATGCACCGAAACGCTTCATCATGCCAAAATAAAAGTAAGCCCTGAAAAATAATGCTTCTCCTACATAGGGCTTCATATTACTCCAGGAATCTCTCACCTTCCCGTAATTCGCCAGCAGGTAGTTGATATTACGCAGGGTGCCCCATGACGACCATCCACCACCAGTGGAGGGCACAATCGTTTCCCCGTTCATCCAGGTATTGTAATTGATGTAAATCATATTATCGCTCCCCTGGTCGGCATCATCACCATATATACCAATGGTACCAAAACCAGTATAGGAAGGCAACGCAGTATAGAAACCATTGGCGTACAATTTCAGATCATTGGCACTTTGCCAGTATTGAGCATCACTGATCACACTTTCCGGCGATCTCTCCAGGAAGTCTTTCTTACAGGAAAATAACGTAAAGCCAATGATCACGCAGGCCAGCAATATTTTAAACGAACGCATATCTCTGATATTAATTGAATTAAAGAATAACATTGATGCCACAAGAGAAAGTCCTTTGTAATGGATAAATTTTAGCATCGCTGATAGATAGTTCCGGATCTATAGTCTTAATCAGCTTCGTGAACGTAGCCAGGTTTTCCACATTGAAGTATACCCTTACCTTTTGCATACGAATAGGAGACAGCATACTGGCGGGTAAGGTATATCCCAGCTGTACACTTTTAATACGGAGATAGGCCGCATTCTGCAGGTATCTTGACTGTACCTGTGTGTTCTTGCCATTTTCACTGCTCATATAATATTTAGGGAAATAGCCATTCGGCGTACTGGCAGTATAACGGTTATTGGCCTGTACAGTAAATGGAGAGCTTTGCCATTCATCGCCGGTAATTCCCCAGAAATAGTTAGATCCTACCCAGGCATCGCGTTTGGCAATACCCTGCAGGAAAATACCCAGGTCAAATCCTTTATAATCGAAATTCAGATTCAGGCTGTATTGATAGCGGGGCGTGTTGTTACCGATCACACGCAAGTCGCCGCTGCTATCTACGGTATTCTTTCCGTTGTTAATCTGTCCGTCTCCATTGAGGTCGGCGTAGCTTACATCTCCTGCACGCCATCCGTTTTTCCAGAAGCTGGCCACCGGCGCTTTGGCAGCATCCGCATCTGACTGGTACAATCCATTGGTCGTATATCCCCAGATCTCTCCCATCTGCTGACCTACATACCAGGTACTGAGTGAGCGGGGAGGATTATTGTAGGCAACCACTTTACCACGGTAATCAGACAAAGAAGCACGGGCACTGTAATGCAGTTTACCGATCCTGTCAGACCATTGGGCCGTTACTTCAAAGCCCTTTGTCTGAATAGCGGCATTGTTTACGCTGGGAAGGCCTGTTCCAAGTAATACAGGCACTACTGCAGCGGGGCCGGCAAAATCGTTGGCCTTGCGGATATAGTAATCGTAAGAAACAGTTAACCGGTTATTCAACAAAGACATATCAGTTCCAATACCATAAGACGTAGTGGTAACCCAGGTAAGATCAGGATTTACCAGCGGTGGCTGGCTTACAGATGCCTGCTTGTTACCACCAAATAACCAGGAGGTATTATTAGGACTGGTAGTTCCCAGCAACGGGTAAAAAGGATAGTAACTACCAATGCTTGGATCACCCAGGAACATCTGGTCAGGAGACGATCCGTAGGAAGCCCTCAGCTTAAACGCATTGATGACTGGGCTGATGGACTTCCAGAAATTTTCGCGGTCAAGGTTCCATCCGGCAGAAACACCAGGAGATAATTTCCAGCGACGACCTGCCAGGAACCGGGAGGTACCATCATAACGGCCATTGATTTCCAGGAGATATTTACCGGCAAAGTTGTAGTTAAACCGGCCAAAATAACCTTCCACTGCTAATCTCCGTACCTGATCGCCCACAGAAGGAGTAGGATTATAAGTAAGGTTTAAAGCAGGAATATCATTAGAATACAACTGGGTGTTGGAAGCAGAATACGACGCATAGCTGGTCAGCTCACTCGTAAAACCGCCCATAATCCTGAAGTGATGGCGATTGAAATCCTTTTCGTAAGAAGTAAAGGCATTTACGATATGGTGTTCATTGCGATAATTATTCCGGGTAAAAGAGTTGGGCGATGTACCGGAAGAAGGCGCTGTAGTACCATCCGGCAAAAACACATATACGGTTTTGAGTTGATTTTGCCGGTCGTATATATCACCGTCAAAAGTATAGTTCATGGTAATATCCCATCCTTTCAGCGGCTTAATCTGGAATTCACCGGTCAGCATAGGCTGATCTTCTGTACTCTTATCTCTTCCTCCCTGCAGGTGTAGCAACACATTGCTTTCATCTGAATAATGACCATCCGGGTTAATCAAAGCCACGGTGGGATACTTCCTGGCAATCTGGTGCATGTAGTTGCCGCCGGTCTGGCCAGAATATACGTTGGGCGTATTATACAGCGAACGTGACATTGTACTTCTGAAGTTGAAGGTGAGCCAGTTGGTGACATTAGACGTCAGGTTGGCGCGGATATTAAAACGTTTAAAGTCGTCTTTACCGAAATTGTACATACCTGACCGGTCATTGTAACCTACGCTGATATAATAATTACTTTTCTCGGAGGCGCCACTAACGCTAATATTATGCTGCTGGCTGAAAGCAAAATCCTTAAAGTATATTTTAAACCAGTCGTTATTCGCATTGCTGCTGGCCCAGCTATTCCAGCCATTGGGCGTATTGGGGTTTTTGATCGTTTGCGTGGCCAATGTGCCGTCCTGGTAGGCTTTGATACGCGCAATGGTTTCATCGTTAAAGTCGGGAGCTTTACCGGCATTCACAAAGGCTTCATTATACAGGTTAGCAAAGTCGAGTGAATTGAGCATCTTAGGCAAATTAATCGCCTGCGCCCAGGAAAGATTGTTATTATAGGCAATCTTTGTAGGCTGGCCCAGCTTACCTTTCTTAGTGGTAATTAAGATAACGCCGTAGGGCGCGCTGGAACCATAGATGGCCGTAGAGGCAGCATCTTTCAGTACAGAAATACTTTCTACATCATTGGGGTTAATGGCATTGATATCGCCACCCTGTATACCGTCAATTACTACCAATGGTCCGCCGGTAGTACCTAAACCAGTATACCCGCGGATATTGATATTTTGTGTGGCATTAGGTGCACCACCTCCGGTGTTGGTAACGATATTCAATCCCGCTACCATACCTTGCAGCCCTTGGCTGATACGGGTTATCGGGCGATTGTCCAGCACCTCGCCGGACACCTGTGTTACAGCGCCGGTGAGGTTTACTTTTTTCTGCGTGCCATATCCCACTACTACCACATTTTCCAACATAGATACTTCAGGCACAATTTTAATATCCAGGTGACTTCTACCGCCGGTAGCTATTTCCTGGCGTTGAAAACCAATATTGGAAACAATAATGGTCACCTCTCCGGAAATACCTGGTAACCGGTAATAGCCATCTGCATTGGAGATAGCGGCTACCTTGGAACCCTTCACCAGGATAGTGGCGCCGGGAACGGGGTTGCCGGTATTATCCACGATACGCCCGCGTAAGGTATCAGCCAGTGGCACGGCGGCGGGCGCCGGCGTAATAACACGATTCAATACAATCGTTTCCTTAATAATTTTCCAGGAAAGTCCCTGGCCATTGAAACACATGTCCAGTACCTGCGACAACGGCAGGTTACGGGCTTCAATGTTTATAGAATGCGTATCATCCAGATCACCGGAATGATACCAAAACTTGTAGCCGCTTTGTTGCTCTATTTTGTGCAGCACCTCGCCGATAGGCTTATCCCGCTCTACCAGGGTAATTTTTTGTGCTAATCCTTTTGCACTGATTTGAAGGAATGAAATCAGGAGAATAAAAGCCGTGAGTTTCATGATTTTCCAGATTTTGGTCAATAGGCGTACACGCCTGCCATTGTTGATTAAACAAGCAGTTAGATACATAGATAGATAATTAAGGATGCTTAACAGATAGTCATGAGCGTAGCCTGGCGATATCGGGCATATTAGCGTATGCCGGAAGTGCTATGCTCATGTGTTGATCATAACATAAGTAGTAATTACATGTGTGCTTTTAGCCGTTGAATGTTCACTGTTGATGGTTCACTGTCGAATGCCGTCGTTATGCCATAGCATATCTGCCGGTAATAAAATAATGATCTGGAGATGGATGAACGGAAAATACTCCGCCGTGGCAGGCTTGGAAACGAGAATTTAATAACATAAATTTGATTTAGGTAATGAAAAATGCTTAACAGATGTATGTTTTATTGCCTTTTACAACCGGGAAATGTTAGCGCATTCCCGGTTTTTTTTAGCGATTTTGGTGTCGATCATTTGTCCTGGATAATTTCAATAACGCTTAAGCGGGCAAAACAATAATTTTTCTGCCATCTATTTTAAAATGAATCCCACTTTCTTCTAATATAGCCAGTACATCGGCCAGTTCATAACTTCTCTTAATACTGCCTTCAAATTTCAGATCTGGTACTTTACCTGCATATACTATTTCCGCATTATACCACCTGGCCAGCTGCCGCATCACCACTTCGGTACCTTCTCCTTTCAATGAAAAGAATCCATTCTTCCAGGCAACAATTTTTTCGGTATCGGCATGCGGCACCAGCTGTATCTGCCGGGTGTCCGCCAGTTTGGCCTGTTGGCCCGGCTTCAGCAAAGCCGTATCTGCTCTGTGTATCACTTTTACCGCGCCTTCCAGCAACGTTACATCTGTACTCGGTTCCTCCTGGTAGGCCATCAGGTTAAAATGGGTGCCCAATACCTGCACCTGATTATCGCCCGATTGTACAACGAAAGGCGTCTTAGTATCCTGGGCCACCTCAAAATAGGCTTCCCCACTGAGTTCCACCCTTCTCTCTTTTCCATCAAATCCTGCCGGAAAACGTAAAGAAGAAGCGGCATTGAGCCATACTTTAGTACCATCCGGTAATACCAGCTGATACTGTCCTCCTGCCGGCGTAGTTAATACGTTAAATGCCTGCTGTTGCGAAGTGGTATTATTATACACCACCTCTCCATTACGCAGATGGATGGTAGCGCCTCCCTGCTGCATTACCCGGTTGCCAATGCTATCCAGCACCACGCTTTCTCCATTGGCCAATGTCAATACCGCCCTGTTACTCCCCGGCACCATTGCTTTTCCTGCCAGCAGCTGATCACCCTCTTTTTGCCGGTTACCTGTTTTCCAGAATTTAATACCGGTAAATACCACCAGCGCCGCTACTGCTGCAGCTACCGATGTTTTCACCAACATGCTCCGCAGCATGTTCCTGCGGATACCGGCACGTTGATAAATACGCTGACGTAATAGTTTTTCTGTTGCCGTTCTGTCACCCAGTTCCGCTTCATCCCAGTCCGCTCCAGTATCCACTTTGCTCAACAATTCATTATACAGCGAAATATCCGCTGCTGTTGCTGTCCCATCGGCAATGCGTTGGGCTAATTGTGCCAGTTGATCATGATTCACGTGAAATGGACGTTTATATACCAAGGCACCTGAAAAAAGGTTTCCCCCCAAAGTCCCGGTACTTTTTTTTAAAAAAATAAGATCGCCTATAAATGAGAAAGCAAGCAGGAGATAATAATCATGGAATGCCCAATGAATAAGCGTATCCGCTTCAGGGCAATGGTGATCTGGTTTTCCACCGTTTTAACGGTAATATTCATTCGGGAGGCAATTTCGGCATGCGACAATTGCTCGTTCCTGCTCAGACTATATACTTTGCGGCACTTATCAGGCAAAGCATCTACCGCCTGTGCAATAACGGACGTCAGTTCCCGCACTGCCAGCTCATCTGGTGTGGTACTGCTGTCACTGGTGTATTGCAGATCGTGGATAAATATTTGCCGCGTCTTGCTGGCCCGTAGCAGATTGGCCATTTTAAAACGTGTGGCCGCTTTGAGGTAATGTTTTAAAGAGGTAATGACCACCGTTTCCCGGTGCAGCCATAGCCACGTAAATACTTCCTGTACTACATCCATGGCCAGGTCGCGGCTCTTCAGCGTATAATAAGCATGTTTAAATAAATCAGACCAGTAGCGGTCATAAATAGTATCAAATGCACGTACTTCCCCCTTCCTAAGGTGGCTCAAAAGTTCACTGTCTTCCATAATGGCCCAACCAGACATTATATGCTATTTAATCAGCAGTTGCCGCTGCCAGGATAAAGGATGATAAAACGCGTTGTTTGCGCAAGCTAGTGTTTATTCATTTAAATTTATCCTATTTTTTAATCAAAAAACAGTTGTATTTTAACTAGTCTTTCTCCCACCAACCCATTTACTGATTCCGCAATAACCGGGTTTTTTGCCGACATTCATGGAACTAACTTTGTCTTCAAATGATAAAGCCATGAACAATTACGATAAAATAGCCACTGCAATAGATTACATAAAAAGTAATTTCAAAACGCAACCCGATTTACAGGAAATAGCGGCCGCCGTACATATGAGCCCATTTCATTTTCAACGGGTGTTTTCGGAATGGGCGGGTGTAACGCCTAAAAAGTTCCTGCAATATCTCACGCTGGACTACGCCAAAGGCATTCTACGTGAAGAGAAAACCACCGTATTTGACGCTGCTTTTGAAGCAGGCCTTTCCGGCACCGGCCGTTTACACGATTTGTTTATTAACATTGAGAGTATGACACCCGGAGAATATAAAAATGGTGGCAAAGCCCTGCATATCAACTATAGCTTCGCGGAAAGTCCCTTCGGCAATATCCTGGTGGCGTCTACGGCCAAAGGCATCTGTCATATGGCTTTCGCCGATCAGCCGGAAGCAGCCCTGCAGGCGCTGAAAGAACAATTCCCCCACGCGGAGTTTACGCAAATGGTAGATGTTATACAACAAAATACCCTCTATATATTTACCCAGGACTGGAGCCGGCTGTCTGAGATAAAACTGCATCTCCGGGGCACCGACTTTCAGCTGAAAGTATGGGAAGCCCTACTGAAAATCCCAATGGGTAATCTCACCACCTATTCCCGGTTGGCGGAAGAAATCAACCATCCCCGCGCCTCCCGCGCGGTGGGTACGGCAGTGGCCCAAAACCCGGTAGCTTTCCTGATCCCTTGTCATCGCGTGATTAAAGCGTCGGGCGAAGCCGGCCAATACCATTGGGGAATCTCCCGTAAAAACGCCATGATAGGCTGGGAAGCAGCTCGTACGCAATCCACCGGGTCATAAACAAAAGGGCTGCCCGCTTGTGAAGGACAGCCCCGTTTTTGCTTATGAAAAAAAAGACTGGCACTGAAAAATGCCTGCCGGTTAGACGAGGAAAAAAAGAAGTTATTATGGGCACAGGGAAATAAAAGATAATAACGACATGCCGCACGGCATGAGTAGTGATTTTCTCATGGAATCAGATTTTGGTCTTTCGTACTAATTAATCAACTCAATTAATGCGCTGGAAATATTGTTCAGAATTTTGGTCGTTTCGTTTTATCCCGCCGAAGTTGAACTTTAGCGTTACTTAAAAGTAAAAAAATATTTTACATTTTCAAGTATTAATATGCTTGTTTTATTTCTTTCTCGCTATCCTGGCAGCATACCACACATTATCAATAGTTTATACATCTCAATATCTCCCGCTTTTCGTAACTTCCTGTAAAAAGAATGACCACAACGAAAAACCCGGTAGGCCGCACTACCTCCCAGGGCTGGGAAATAGGGATCAGGCGCACTTTTTCCATTGAGCCCCATCAGGCATGGGAGCTGCTGTTTACACAACCCCTGCTCAGCTCCTGGCTGGATGACAAAGCGGACCTTCCATTTGAAAAAGGGAATACCTATACTACCCAAACGGGTATCACGATCATGGTATCTTCTGTGACAATAGGGAAAGTAATTCGCATAAAATGGCAACAGCCCGGCGATCCGCAAACTTCTACCCTGCAAATACGTATTATCCCCGCCAAAGAAAAGACGACGATCAGTTTCCATCATGAGTGGTTGAAAAATGAGCAGGAAAGGGAATTGATGAAAAACTACTGGAGCCGTGTGCTGGATGAGATCAGCCGGCAGCTCAACGCATAAATACCCTGCTGCGTTTATAACGGTAATACCTATACGACCGCCTGGGTTGCTGACAAGAGCCGTCGGCATATCACTTATTATAAGAAATTTTTAGCAAATAATCTATTATTTTTAAGGATATTATAAGACTATACACCGATTCTTACCAGTAACTTTGCGCATACGTAATACCAATGAACCTACGGGAACGCGAATTTATGAATGTTTATAGTATAGTTAAGGGGCCCCAGTTGCCAGATTTGCTCCACCATGAAACCCTGGCAGATATATTCTCTGGTACTGTGCAAGCTCACGCCCATCATACGGCGTTGATCTTCCAACAACAAACGCTCACCTACAAAGAACTCGATCACTGGAGTGATGCGGTAGCCGCCTTCCTGCAATCAAACGGGATAGGGCCTGGTAGCGTAGTAGGGGTATGGTGGTCGCGGGGACTGGAATTACATGCCGCCATACTGGGCATTATCAAGGCCGGCGCCGCCTACGTGCCGCTGGACCGGGAGATGCCGGCAGAACGTGTAGAAGGTGTACTCACAGAAGTGAAAGCAGCTGCCTGCTTCAGCGAAGAACCCCTTCAGCTGGAGGCAGCTGTACTGAAAGTTCCCCCCGTTCCCGATAGTACAGAAGTGTTTACCCTCAGCCAGGGCCCTTCTCCCGATAACTTCGCCTACGTATTATACACTTCCGGCAGTACCGGCAAACCCAAGGGCATCCCCATCAGTCACCGGCAGATATGCCACCTGATCCGGGCAGAACAAACGGTGTTGAACATCCGTAGCAACGATAAGGTATACCAGGGCTTCTCTGTATCATTCGACATGTGGTGCGAAGAAACCTGGCTCAGTTACTTCGTGGGCGCTACCCTCTGGGTAGCCGATGCCACTACCGCCAAAGCCATTGACGAACTGGGAGATGTGCTGCACCGCGAGAAAATTACGGTACTCCATGCTGTGCCCAGCTTACTGGCCATCATGGACGATAACGTCCCATCCCTGCGCCTGATCAATGCCGGCGGAGAAGCCTGTACCCCGCAGGTACTGGCCAGATGGGCCGCTCCTCCGCGCCATTTCTTCAATAGCTATGGCCCCACAGAAACAACGGTAAGCGCCACTTTCGCCGCACTTAAACCCGGCGATTATATCACCATCGGCCAGCCGTTACCTAACTATAACATGGCTGTAGTCAATGAAAAACTGGATATCCTGCCCGTTGGAGAACGGGGAGAACTGGTGATTTCAGGACCAGGCGTAGGCGCCGGTTATATCGACAGACCCGAACTTACCCGGGAAAAATTTGTGGATAAGCCAAGCTCCATGACCGAATTACCCGGCGATCGCCTGTACCGCACCGGCGATGCCGCTATCATACTGCCCGACGGCAGCATCGATTTCCAGGGCCGGCTCGACGACCAGATCAAACTACGCGGTTACCGCATAGAACTGGGAGAAATAGAAAACCAGCTGCATGCTGTAGACGGCGTTGCCGCTGCGGCCGTTGCCGTTAAAAAAGACGGTAACGACCAGGATCAACTGGTCGGATATATCGTAAGAGAAGATAATCAACCGGTAGATGAATCGATGCTGAGAAGCCACCTGGCCAAAGTATTACCTACCTACATGGTACCCGGTATCATTATGGTGCTCGACGATATGCCCAGGCTCCCAAGCGGTAAAATAAACCGGAAGGCACTGCCGGTCCCCCCTGCCTTTACCCAGGTAACCAGCCACGAAGCCATCGATCCAAATGCGCCATTGCAGGACCGGGTGATGCTGATCCTGGCTAAAGTATTCCCTGATCGTAATATTGATCTGCAACAGGACTTCTTTACCGACCTGGGAGGCCACTCCTTGTTGGCCGCCGCCTTTGTATCCCGCTTACGCAAGGAAGCCAATATACCACAGGCATCTCTGAAAGATATTTATATACACCGGCCTTTACAGGAGCTGGTAAATGTATGGTCTGCCCAACCACAGGCTGGTCAACGCAAAGAGAAAGTATTCAATAAAGTGCCCTGGTGGCGCCACCTTACCTGCTGGTTCTTCCAAACGATCGCCATCCTGGTGATCTTCGGTTTATTTGCCATGCAGATATTCCTGCCCTACCTGGGCTACTACTACGTAGAACAAGCCACCAGCAGCCTGGGATATGCCATCCTTACTGCCCTGGCGATGTTCTGCCTGCTGCCGCCTGTATTTTCTGCACTTATCATCACCACCAAATGGCTGGCCATTGGTAAAATGAAAGCAGGCGACTACCCGGTATGGGGCAACTACTATTTCCGCTGGTGGCTGGTAAAAACAAGTCAGCGCCTGATGCCTTCACAGTTCCTGAACGGTACGCCCCTATATCCGGCCTACCTGCGTATGCTGGGAGTAAAAATAGCTTCTGATGCACAACTCGGCGCAGTAACCATTGGCGCGGAAGACCTGGTCACCATTGGCAGTGATGTAAGCATCAGCTCCCAGGCGGTGATCAACAATGCCTTTATTGAAGACGGGTTCCTGAAACTCCGTGCGGTACACCTGGGCGATCACGCCTACGTTGGCAGTAGCGCCATTATTGGAGGCGACACCGTTATGGAAGCCTGGAGCGAACTCCAGGACCTCAGTTATCTATCTCCCGGTACTACCGCTAAAAGCGGGGAAGTGTGGCAGGGAAGTCCCGCTACCCTGAAAACCACCAAAAGCATCAGTGAGTTGCCGCAACCACTTCCGGTATCCGATGCTACCCGCTTCAAATACAGCATCATTTTCTCTTTATTCCTGCTGGTGTTTCCTTTCACCGTGTTATTACCGTTATTACCCACCATCATTACCCTCAACCAGATGGATAATGCGGCGCCGGATTATAACTTCAACTACATGGTGATTACACCCGCGCTGGCACTGAGCTATATCATACTGTTTACCGCTCAAACGGTATTGCTCACCCGCTTGCTGCAATGGGGTATAAAACCGGGCACCTATCCTGTGTACAGCATTTTTTATGTACGCAAATGGTTTGCAGATCAACTGATGTCCCTCACACTGATTGTGATACATCCCATTTTTGCTACAGTATATATCTCCTCTTTGTTCCGTGCATTGGGCGCCAAAATTGGAAAAAATACCGAAGTATCTACTGCCAGCAGCGTTACCCATCCGCTCCTGGAAATAGGCGACGGCGCTTTTATTGCGGATGCCGTTACCCTCGGCGAATCGGATGTACGCGGTCAGCAACTCATCCTGGAAAAAACAGTTATTCATAATACCAGCTTTGTGGGCAACAGCGCCCTTATTCCACAGGGATATGTGCTGCCGGAAAACATGCTGATCGGTGTGTTGTCTACCCCGCCTTCTAAGGAACAAATGGCAGGCGACAAGGCCCGCGATTGGTTTGGTTCACCTGCCATCGCACTGCCCCGCAGGCAGGAAAGCCATTTCTTTCCACCGGAACTCACTACCACGCCTTCGCCACAACGCCGGCTGGCCAGGGCTTTCGTGGAGTTTGTACGTATACTCATTCCTGAAACCGTAGTGATCTGCTGCAGCATCCTGTTCATCGCCTATGCGCACGACCTGGTAACAGATAAGCCCTGGTGGATGATCCTACTGCAGTTCCCCTTCTATTACCTGTTCTTCCTCGGGCTCCCTGCCTTCCTCTTCACCGTGATACTGAAGTGGGTGTTAACAGGCGTGTATAAACCATTGCAAAGCCCGATGTGGACATCTAAAGTATGGCGCAGTGAAGCGATCACTTCTACCTACGAAGCGCTCTCTATTCCCTTCCTGCTGGAATACCTGAAAGGGACTCCCTGGCTGCCGGTTTTACTGCGGCTGCTGGGCGTAAAAACAGGCTACCGCGTTATACTCAACACCGCCGATATCACCGAATTTGATATGGTGGAAATCGGATCAGACAGCGTATTGAATGAAGACAGCGGACCGCAAACCCACCTGTTTGAAGACAGGGTCATGAAAATAGGCGCCATCAAAATAGGCCGCAGAAGCAGCATAGGCGCCAGGTCTATCATTTTATACGATAGCGAAATCGGGGATGACGTAAACATTACCCCGCTATCGCTGGTGATGAAGGGAGAAAAATTACAACCTGGTACCAACTGGACAGGCAGCCCTGTAAAACCAGAATAATTGATATAACGATGACGGGTAAACGAAAATGATCACCATCCAACCCATACAAATCCGCGAACATTATGCGCTTATCAACAGCATGATGGAACAGCTGCATATCTCGGAAAAAGAATTTTTCCTGAAAACAGCTGCCTGGGAAAGTATTGCGTCCGGCTACATGCAGCATGTAATAGACACCCAGGAAGCCTGCGATGGTACCTGCCTGCTGGCATACGTCGATAATACACCGGCAGGCTTTATCTTTGCTTACCTGGAAGAAACAGATGAAAGCCGTATTGAGGATTATACCAATGATACGCTGTATGTTTCTGATGGTTATGTAGACAAAGCCTTCCGTCGCCAGGGCCTCTACCGCCTGATGAATGAAGAGCTGGAGAAAATCTATATCGCGAAAGGCATACGCAGGATCGTCAGGTATACCCTTACCAATAATCACCGCATGCAGCAATTCCTGTCTACCCAACAATATACTCCCGTAAGACTGGTGTACGAGAAATGGTTAACCGACGATGGGAAAAATACGCTGCCACTGTTTCCGGAGCAACCTTAAATCTTTAGACCTCATCCCAAAAAATACAGCGGGAGAAGATATATTTACCTATATCTTCTCCCGCTATAAAAATTTATTACAATAGTTACTTTGCCCATTGCTTATACCGCAGCAACGCCTCTACAAAGTAATAGTCGGCATAAGTCAGCGGCACATCCACTTCCGATTTATGCGGCAGGGAACCTACGCTATGCATTAATATAAAGTCGTTGTTCTCTCCTTCCTTAGCCAGGTAAGCCGGGCTGCAAAGACTGTTCAGCATCTTTTCTGCTGCATTCCAGTAACGTTTACCATCAGCTTTATTGGTGTAGCCACTCAGTTCCAGTAATGCAGATGCGGCTACTGCTGCAGCAGATACATCGCGGGGCGCATTCGGAATACCGGGTGCATCATAATCCCAGTAAGGCACCCCGTCTGCCGGCATCTTCGGATTGTTGAGGATATAATTTGCTATATGGCGGGCTTGTTCCAGGTAAGTTTTGTCTTTAGTGTCCCGGTACATCATGGTATAACCATAAAGTCCCCAGGCCTGACCACGTGACCAGGCAGAGCTGTCGGCCGCTCCCTGGTGGGTTTTACGCTCATGTACAGCACCGGTGGCCGGATCGTAATCCACTACGTGATACGAGCTATAATCCGGGCGGAAATGATTTTTGATAGTGGTGTTGGCATGTATGCGGGCAATCTTTGCAAACTGTGGATCGCCGCTTTCACGCGTAGCCCAGTTCAGCAGCTCCAGGTTCATCATATTATCGATGATCACCGGGAACTTCCAGCTGCCATGGTCCCATGATTTGATACAGCCCACTGTAGGGTTAAAGCGGGAAGATAAAGACCTGGCACTGGTGAGCAATATGCTTTTATAGGCGGTATCTTTCGTGATGCTTAACGCGTTGCCAAAAGGGCAATACATCATAAATCCCAGGTCGTGTGTATGGGTATTAAATTGCTCTTTTTTTACCAGCTCCATACGCTTCAATGCTTCTGCTTTGAATGCCGGGTCTTTCGTGTATTCATACAGGTACCAGGTAGTACCGGGATAAAACCCGGATGTCCACCAACCGGAATTGGAAGTCATTAAGCTACCATCTTTGCTGTCGGTAGTGCGGGGCAATACGCTATCCGGCACATGGGTCATCATCAGTTTATATTGCCGTGCGGCAAATTGCAGGGTGGCATCGGCTTTTGCCAATAGGGCTTTGTCCGCTTTACCGGATTGTGCATACGTTTGCAATATCAGTACCGGCAATAGTAATACCGTAAAGAACAGGTTCTTTTTCATAACCGTTGATTGTAAGATGATCATTTCTTTTTTCCGCCAGCCTTTACCATTCCGGCAGTAGACTCGCGGGCTATCAGTTGAATAGGTATTATTTCCTGTGAATAACGGGGTGCTGTAGCAGAAGCCTGGCTGGTGATCAGCTCCATTAAAGCAGCTACCACCCGCTCGCCCATCATAGTCGGGTACTGGTCTACGCTGGTAACGGGAGGCGTTACTATTTCCGTACGCGGATCATTGGAATACCCTACAATTTTCAGGTCTTCCGGCACCCGCACATTTATTTTACGGCAATACTCCATAATGGTAATAGCAGTAGTATCATTGGAAGCAAAAATACCGTCGGGGTAAGGCGTTTGAGCGAATATCTTTTCGCAGGCCTGCCAGGCATTATCACGGGTTAGCTCCTGGTAAAAAACACGTGTCTTTTTGAAGGGCAGTTTATTCTCCTGCAAAGCGTGCTTATAGCCTGATACCCGCTCTACATACAGGTTACAGGTAAGCGGCCCGGAAATATGTACAATATCTTTACATCCCCTTTCTATCAGGTGGGTAGTAGCGGTGTATCCTCCTACGTAATCATCTCCCTTAATTACTTTCACATTGTAATCTTTGGGTACCCGGTCGAAAAATATCAGGGGAATATTGTTATCCTTAAATACATCAAAATGCGAAAAGTCGGTGGTATATAAAGTGGTAGACACTACCAAACCATCCACCCTGGCGGAGTACAGGGTATTTACCAGCGCCACCTCCTGGTCATAGGAATCGTTCGACTGGCAGATGATCAGGTTATACCCGTACTCCTGCAGTTTATTCTGAATAATGGTACTGATCGTCGCCGGGAAGAACATGGAAATACGGGGTACGATAAGACCGATGGTCTTACTTTTGTTATTGCGCAACCCCGCTGCCAGCGCATTGGGGCGATACCCCAGTTTGCGGGCCATTTTCTTCACCTTATCCTTCGTACGTGCGCTGATGTTAGGATTATCATTCAGGGCACGTGACACCGTAGATACAGAAAGCTTTAACTCTTCTGCAATATCTACTATCGTTTTTTCAGTACGCTTGCTCATGTGTGGAATATAAATTTTTATCTTCCCATCCAGCCGCCATCAACGGTGAGAATGGTACCATGTACATAGTCTGCCGCCTTGGAAGCCAGGAAAATAACTGGTCCTGCAAAATCTTCCGGCTCTCCCCAGCGCCCTGCCGGAATACGCTCCAGGATGGAGGTGCTCCGCTGCTGGTCAGCCCGCAATGCCGCGGTGTTATCCGTAGCAATATATCCCGGGGCAATGGCGTTCACGTTCACTCCCTTTGAAGCCCACTCATTGGCAAATGCCTTTACCAGCGATCCTACAGCACCCTTACTGGCTGCATAACCCGGTACGTTAATACCTCCCTGGAAAGTGAGCAAAGAGGCTGTAAAGATAACTTTTCCGCTTCCACGTGCAATCATTCCTTTTCCAATTTCACGGGTCAGGATAAATTGGGCGTTCAGGTTAATGTTAATCACCTCGTCCCAGTATTCATCCGGGTGCTCTGCTGCCGGCTTCCGGAGAATAGTACCCGCATTGTTCACCAAAATATCTATTACAGGCGCTTCCTGCCCTAGTTGCCTGATAAAAGTATAAAGGGCTTCCCGGCTGGAGAAATCGCACTGGTATGCCTTAAAATTACGCCCCAGGGCCTTTACTTCGTTTTCCACCTCACTGCCGCTCAGCTCCAGGGAAGCGGAAACGCCTATAATATCAGCACCTGCCGATGCCAGCGCCACCGCCATCGCTTTACCAATACCCCGTTTACATCCTGTTACCAGCGCCGTTTTTCCTTTTAACTGAAATAAGTCCATAAAAATAGGTTAAGCTCTTCCTCCCACGTGTGGCGGGAGAAAGAGAATATTATTGAATATTCACCTGCAAAGGTTGTTTGATCTTCTGTGAAAATGCCTCCAGGTAGCTGAACCAGGCATCAGCCGAGGTAATCCGGCCTCCCTTACTCCAGGCTGCTCCGAAATAATATACATACGGCTGCTGACTACTGGCAGTACCAGGACTAAACAGGTGTACATTATCTGTCTTCATACCAGGTACTTCACGGGCAAATACACAGCCCGTACCAATGGTACCATCTTCGCCATGTACCGGCTCCCAATAACCCATCACCCCATTTTTCTCGTCCAGCAACATAGCACCCGGATCTTTACGCTTCACCAACCCTGTTACTACCGGGAGCTCATTTCCCTTGAAATGATACTGCACCGACATTTTATTGAGCTGCGAACCCGCATCCAGCGAAATTGTTTTGGTAACGGTAACGGGTATACTACCAGCCTGCCAGCTATCGTAAGTCAGTGCAAACGTAGTACGCAACGGCCCATTGTCAAGCGATTTCCACTGACGGTAATTCTTTGGATAGTAAATGGTATCCTTCCCGGCAGGCGCGGTGTCACCCGCTCCCAATGTCAGGCCCACACTGAAATAATCCAATCCCTGGCCGTTGTCGTGATGATAATTATCCAGTTTATACCAGGTATCTATCACCATATCTGTAGTCCGCTTCGCCCATACATCAATACCATAAGCCATTTCCTTCGGAACCTGCTCCAATGCCTTACCGTACATGCGATAAGCCATCCGGTCGTTCTCCCAGGCATAGTCATCTTTACGCTCCGGTACATAACGGCCATAGGTGGCTGTTTTCACAGGTGCGGGACTACCCTTTTCCAAATGTGCATATACATGCGATGCCGCCGGTACGGTTACCTGCAACAACAGCTGCCTGGCCGTTTTACCACCTTCATAGATCAGCTGGTAAGGAATTTCCTGTCCGCTCAACGCATCCACTACCTTAAAAGGCGATGGTAAAGACTTTCCCATCTTAGCTGTCAGCGAAGCATAAGGAATCTCCACAAGATCCCCTTCCCGGTTAATACCAGTATTATTGGAGATGGTAAGCGCCGCAGGGTTTTTCTTTAAATCATATTTAATCAACTCTGACCCGGCCAACAGGAACGCACCTACGCCATATACCTCTGTATCATCTGCGGTGGCCTTTCCCGGGGCAGCGCCTATTTCCTGTACAAAACCCAGTTTGCCGTTGGGATGCACGCAACCCACCAGTCCCTGCCATCCTTTTTGTATTACCGGCATAAATTCCTTCTCCGGCAACAATCCGTTATTCACCCCCCACATCAACGCATATACGTAAAAGCCTGTACCGCTTGTTTCCTTGGCAGGGTAGTTAGCCGGATCCAGCAGGCTCGCATGCCAGGTGCCATCTGCGGTTTGCAATGCAGCAATACGATACGCCAGCTGCTTGTACAGCTCCTGGAAACGCGCTTTGCCGGCGTATCCGGCAGGCATATTATCCAGCATACGGACCAGTCCACCCATTACCCATCCGTTACCGCGACTCCAATACACATTGGTACCATTCTTTTCTTTCTTACCGATATAGCTACCATCGCGGTAGTACAAACTATCCTGCTTGTTGTATAGAAAATCGGTCGTCTTCCACCATAGTTTATCGGCAGTTTCCAGGTACCGGGGATCGCCTGTGGCAGTGGACAAATAAGCCAGTGCGGGCGGGCCCATAAACAAGGCATCGCACCAGGCCCATTCGCGGTGATGAATCCCATTCTTCCATTCGAGCGACTCGGTGTGCGGCTGCGCCACAATACTATCCGCCAGCTTACGGAAGCGATCTATCATCACCGGGTCTTTATATACGCTGTACAACTGCGCATACAACTGCCCTACGCAGTATTCGTCTGCAAAAAAGCGATCAGGCCCGGTATTCCATTCATTATCCCTTCCTACCTGTAACAGCCGGTCTACAAAAAATGAACGGCCGGTTACCTGTGCCAGCGACATCATACCGGCATACATAGCGCCGTTGGTCCAGTCGGTGGGTGCGTGATTCCAGCCCTGTTCCGTAATATGACGCCACTGCCAGGAAGCTACTTTCTCCATCTGTGCTTTTACAACAGGCGCTGTAAACACATCTTCGAATACCGTGGCATGCTTTACTGTAGCCGGACCGGTGGCATATACCGGTAAGCCGGCCTGCAGAAAAGACAAGCCCAGCAAGCTTCCTGCGATAATTTTTTTCATCATGATAACAACTATTATCAGTTAACGTAAATCCGTGATCTTGCAATGATCCATATCCCCGTAGTCCAGGTTTTCACCAGCCATCCCCCAGATAAAGGTATAGTTGCTGGTGCCTGCGCCGGAGTGTACCGACCAGGGGGGTGAAATCACCGCCTGCTCATTCTGCATCCAGATATGGCGGGTTTCATGTGGCTGCCCCATAAAGTGACATACCGATTGCCCTTCCGGTACTTCAAAATAAAAATATACTTCCATTCTCCGGTCGTGCGTATGCGCCGGCATAGTATTCCACACGCTGCCAGGTTGCAGCTCTGTCATACCCATCTGCAGCTGGCAGGTTTCCAGTACACTGTTCACCAGCAGCTTATTGATAGTACGGTGATTGGAAGTTTCTAAAGCGCCCAGCGTTACCACTTCTCCTTCTTTTTTCGATACTTTACGGGTAGGGTAAGTATGATGTGCCGGGGTAGAGTTCAGGTAAAATTTAGCCGGACTTTGTGCATGCTTGCTATGGAAGACGATGTCCTTACTTCCTTTCCCGATATACAACGCTTCTTTAAATGCCAGCTCATATTTTACACCGTCTACTTCTACCCAACCATCGCCGCCTACATTGATCATGCCCAGCTCCCTTCTTTCGAGGAAATAGCTGGCTTTCAGCAGGTCGATGGTTTCCAGTACCACCGGGCCTTTCACCGGCATAACACCGCCAAACAGGTAACGGTCATAATGTGTATGTGTCCAGTGAATATGATCTGCTTCAAAAAGTTTCTCCATTAGAAAAGCCTGTCTCAGCTGTGCAGTATCCATGTGCTTCACTTCTGTGGGACTACTGGCATACCTGGATACTAACGTGAGGCTCGTATGCTGTGCAGTATCTGCATGTTTTACTTCTGCCGGACTACTGCCGTACTTTGAATCTATCGTGGTGCTCATATAGTTAGTATTATATGTTTTATTTCAGAAAGCCTACTGCTTTCTGCTAATAATTTACGTGATAATCTTTCTTTATTTTCTTTCCTGACCATACCTTTTGCGCGGTCCATTCTGCCGCAGGATCTGTCCAGAAAGGGTCTGTGGCGGGCAATCCCAATGCCAGGAAGCCATTGGTGCAGATATATAAACTACCGGTGGAAGTATATACATCCGCTACTTCCGGCTGATGCCCGCAAATGCCCAGTTGTAGCCATCCCTGCTTATCGAAGGTGCCTTCCATTTCGAAAATGTTTTTCATGATGGCGGTCATGGCGCAACGCACCTGTGCAGGCGTAACGCCTTCGGGCAACTGGTGCTGAAGCGCCAGCTGCACCAGTGGCTGAAATGCAGCCGTGCGGTAGGTCATGGATCTTCCCAATGCGGGGTAAGTACCATCCGGCGCAATCATGCGTTCCTGTAATTCGGCATAACGCTGCATCCGTTTGATACCTTGTTCTAAATCAGCCTTGGCCCATTGTCCTTTATCTACCAATACTTTTAGCATATCGGTAAACATAGGATGCATCACATACCCGTTGTAGTAGTCTAACGAAAACTGCGGACCATCGCTATAAAAGCCATCCCCTGCATACCATTCCTGTATTTTTTTAGTAGCTACCATGGTGCGCATCGGTTCCCATTCTTCGTTGATCGACAACAGGAAAGCCTCTACCATGGCAGCAAACAACAACCAGTTATTATAAGCCGGGCGTATACGTCTCAGTTCTTTCAGCTCTTTCACCACATTGGCTTTGGTGGTATTGTCGAGCGGTTGCCATAACGCTTCCGGCGCCCGCATAAATGTCTGGCACAGGTAAGCGGCATCCACCAGTGGCTGGCCTTCTGAGCGGAAATTAAGATAGTCGGGAGAAGAAGGATTTACGGCGTTTACAATGCCCTGCAATACCTGCCCACGTACTTCCTGCCGCAGCTTGCCTTCCGCCGTAGTATCGTCGGGCAATGCCAGCCAGGGCGCCAGGCCGGATATACAACGGGCAAATGCTTCGAGGTAAGTCACCTTTTCGACTGCCAGCCCATATCCCGGGCCTTTCTCTAAAGGCATATTTTTCTTCAACGTGCCTTTACTCATATTTTCTACCACCGGCCGGGCAATACGATGTAATAAATTTACCTGGTACTGCCGGTCAGGTATAGCGGCTCCCATGGCGGAAGCGCTACGCTCATTCATGGCGGAGGCCAGTACGCCGGCCGGCGCGATGGCCCCGGCTAAACCAGCCAGCGGCGCTATTTTGATAAAGTTTCTGCGTTCCAATGTAGAATTACTTTGACGTGGTTAATGTGACTCTTTCGCGGATATACGGCTGTAACGGCACTAATGTAATGCAAACGTTTGCAAAAATCAAGCTTTTTTATAAAAAAAGCGGAAATACACTAGGACCGGCGCATCACAAAACTAACGCTGTGCTGCCCCGATAAAGCCTGTTTACGCGCTTTTAAACTGATACGGGTAACATGATCGCCCCATACCGGAGATAGCCGCCCATCGGTAACTTCCTGCCGTTCCGTGATCACCTCAAATAATGCAGGATCATAAGTCATCTCCAGGTTGGCCGTACTACCTTGCAGGACCACCTTACCGAGAGTATGGGCATCCGCTGGTAAGCAAGTCATAAAGTGCAGTAAGAACGGTTCTTTCCAGGCGGTCAACTGGTAAGTCTCCTCCAGCAGCAAAGATTGCTTCGCCGGAGCAAAAGTGAAAGTGCGCTTCCACGACTGTATCATAGCCGTTTCAGGATACGCCGCGCCAATGTCCATGCTGAGTTTATTATTACTGTAATGTACATCCCTGGCCTGGAACCGGCGCCCATCGTGCTGCTGCACACCGTTTATAGTAGGACAGTTATGCCATTGCGATTGCATAAACCACAATTGATAACGGTCAGCACTAAACGTTTGCTTCGTATAAGTACCCACACCCACATCTATCAACGCCGGTGCTCCATCCATATACAATACAAAATTGCCTACATCATTATGGTTATGGCTCTCCGCGTTATGGCCACCCTGCGCCGCAAAGAACAGGCCCTTAGCCGTACCTTGTTTTGAACGGAGCGATAATACCTGTAAATCAGGTAACCAGTTTTCGGTGGTATAAGGGGCTACTGGCTGTTCTCCTTTCAACTTATCCCGCAACAACAGGTTATAAAGAAAGAAGGCCAGCGAAGGCGCCTTTATTCTTGTAGTATCCGCATTATCCAGCTGTGCCAGGTAGGCAGAAAAACTTTTCAGGGAAGGATCATCAAAAGCTTTTCCATATAAATATACGGTATGTGGCGGAGGAATGGTGCTGGCAGAAGCATCTGCAAAATTCACAAACCGGCTGCTGTCAACATGCATCTTATAAATATAGGCGCCTATGCGGTGGATCAGCTCATTCCTTTTCCAGTTTAACATACCGCCGGAAGCATCTGTGAGCCAGGTAGTAAACTCTGCCAGCTTACCGCCTGCATGTCCCCAATAGGTAGGTCCTTCATCACATCCTCCATCTTCCGGATAACCATTGAGAAAATTATCGGCGCTATGAATTGCCTTTTCAATCACCTTATTACGTATATCCGTTTCATTTATACTCAGCAAGGCCGTCTGCAAAACGTTCGTATTAATCCAGATATTCCAGTTATTCACCGTCTGGCCTTTGAAGCCCATCCACCAGAAATCATTGCGTTGCAGGTAAGGCTCCACAATACGATGTTGCAGCTCATACGTGATCCGCTTGTTCACAATGGGAGAGAATTTGTCCAGCTGGTCATGCAGTAAAAACTGCGCCCAGCTAAGGGTAGCAGATGTTTCGCCGGCAAACAGATCTACCACCGGCTCTGTAGGGTCGGGCAAATCGGTACCCGCCTTTTGGGCGCCCACATGTGCCGGCAATACCCAGGTACTCTCTTCCAGGATAACCCATAAGCCATTTGCAATCTGTGGTATATACTTACCATTACCACCCGCCAGCTCTCCCGCTACCAGGGCTGCCAATACCTTACGCCGTTCAAATTGCGCATTCTCAAAATTGACCCGGTTACCATTATCCCGGTATTGCAGGTATAACGTAGCCGGCAGGGAAGGCCAGGTAAAAGACATCGCTTTGTCGGCCTCCTTTAACAGGTTCGCCTTTACAGACGCCGGTAAATTGTTCATTTTCCCAACAATACCCTGTAAACATTGTGCTCTCCATGCGGCGATATTCTTGAAAGCAGCAGCGCCGCCTTCCTGCTGATATTCGTTATACAGGTAGTTTCGTTCTTTCGCATGTTCCTGCGCCATTGCACCGGTAAACACCCCGGAACTTACGGTCAGTAACAATGCACCAACAATATTTTTAATGTACATAGGACATTTATTTTCAGAAAGATAAAAAATACATGCCACCGCTAATAGCGGTGGCACGATATATTTATTGTTCCCTGCTATTTTCCTTACTTAACATAGTTCGGGTTTTGTACCAGGTTGCTGTTCAGATCTATTTCCACCTGCGGAATAGGCCATAAATTAAAGGCATCTACAAAATTAATCTTGTCAATCTGCTGACCGGCAATATTAGTCACCACCAGGCCGTTCATCAGCTGTGTGGCAATGCCCCAGCGGCGAATATCTGAATAGTAGGTTCCTTCCATGGCAAATTCTATCATCCTTTCATGACGGATAATGTCCCGCATCTCTTCTTTTGATTTACCGGCAGGAATAGGTGGCATATCCACCCCTTTACGTGCCCTTACCCGGTTAATGGCAGTGTATACGGCAGCATCCGGGCCAGCGGTTTCGTTTTCTGCTTCTGCCAGCATCAGCAATACATCGGCATAACGAAAAATGATAAAGTTCAGCGGTGAATCACCCGCACCAAAGCCATCTACTTCCAATACATATTTCCTGGTAAGATAACCGGTAAAAGTAGCCGCGTTATCGAGTCTCAGGTTGGCATAAGGAATATTCTTCCAGGTAGCCCCAGGTCTTACTACGGTATAGTCTAAACGTGGATCACGGTTGTTGTACGGGTTGGCAGGATCATAACCAGAGCTGGGATCTGTAATCATCTTACCGTTCTTCATCTCATAGTTATTCACCAGGTTCACAGAAGGATACACGTTGCTCCAGCCACTGGAAAAGGAACTACGGGTAGATAAACGTTTATCCAGCAAGCTACCCTGCCCTAATCCCGGCGCCAGGTATTGTATATCAAAAATCACTTCCACATTATTTTCTGCCGCAGTAGAAATAAACATGCTCCTATAATCGGCATATAAATCATATCCTAATCCGGCAATCGTTTGACAGGTAGCGGCGGCATCCGCATATTGTTTAGCCAGCAACTGGGCCTTGGCTTTCAACGTTAAAGCAGCGCCCTGCGTAGCGTGGCCTACCTGTGCGGCCGGATAGCTTTTAGGCAGTGAATCGGCCGCTGCCCCTGCTTCTTTGATGATAAATGCCAGCAGGTTTGCCCTGGTTTCTTTGGCCAGCAACGGCGCTCCCAACGGCAGGGTTTTAGTGATCAACGGTACGTCACCATAAAAATCTGTTAGCTGATAGTAATACAATGCCCTTAAAAAAGTGGCCTCCGCTATCAGGCGGTGATTAACAGAAGTACTCATATTACTGATACCCGGCAGTTTTTCCAGCGCCAGGTTAGCCCGGAAAACACCATTGTACAGCGCTTTGAATTTATTCACCACGGCGCTGGTAAACGGATTCATATTACCCTTTGTAATAGGTCCCATACCAGTGCCTCCATCATCCCAGATATAAGCAGAAGGTGTTAGTCCATCATTGTATACATACAATCCAAAAATATCGTTGTTCTGGAGATCATTGTAAATGGCGCTCACACCCGCATTCGCATCCTTTTCTGTTTTCCAGAAATTTGCATCAGATACTTTATCAGAAGGAGTAGTATTCAGAAAATCTTTTTTGCAGGCACCCAGCGCTAATAAACTGCATGCACATATTGCGGTTAATATCTTGTTCATTACTTACCCTTTAAATAGTTAGAAGATCACGTTTACACCACCTGTTATCACCCGCACGTTAGGATACTGTATTCCCGGCTGCGTATAGTCGCTTACTTCCGGATCCAGCCCCTTGAATTTAGTCCAGGTAAATGCGTTCTGTGCATTCACATATACGCGGACGCTGGAAATAGTGCTGGTAAACATTTTCTTTGGCAGGGTATAGGATAACTGGATATTCTTCAGTCGCACGAAAGAAGCATTCTGTACCCAGAAAGTATTAGCCTGCGTGTTGTCTGTATTGGCAGCAGCGGTCAACCGCGGTATATTGGTGTTGGGATTGTCCGGCGTCCACGCGTTCAGGAAGTCGGCATTAATTTCACGGCCTGCACGGATACCGGTGGTATACCAGTTATCCTGGTAGTAACGGTTTACGCCACCCACACCCTGGAATAACAAGGCCAGGTCAAATCCTTTGTAACCTGCATTCAGGTTCAAGCCATAGTACCATTTAGGAATGGTATTACCCATGTTGATGCGATCATTACCATCCACCACGTGATCTCCGGTCATATCCACAAATTTCAGGTCACCCGGTTTGTTTGTTCCGGCAGTACGTTGTTTAGCCCAGGCTTTCACTTCATCATCGTTCTGGAAAATACCTGCTGTCTGTAAACCATACAGGGTGCCGATAGACCAGCCTTCTTTCAGTACTGAAGCACCATTGAGCGTACCAATGGCATTGCCCTGGTATTTCACCACTTTGTTGTTGATGTTGCTAACATTACCGGATATGCCGTATCTAAAGTCACCGGCTTTATTGTTGTAGCCTAAGGTCAGCTCCCATCCTTTGTTATCTACAATACCTACGTTCTGGAAAGGAGGCGTAAGGCCGCCATACAGCGACGACAGGTTCAAACGTACCAGGATATCGGAAGTACGGCGATTAAATACATCGAAAGTAAGGTTGAAATGATCGTTAAACAGGTTGGCGTCTAACCCCAGGTTGGAGGTCGTTGTTTTCTCCCACGTGATGTTGGGATTGGCCATCACCAAAGGCGCCAGGCCTGCGGAGATGGTACCGCCATAGTTATAGTTTACACCGGCAGAATACAGGCTCATGAAGGCATTCAGCGGGATACGGTCGTTACCCAGTTTTCCCCAGGAAGCACGCAGCTTTAAATTATTCACCCATCCCGGTATCGCGTTCTTGATAAAGGGTTCTTCTATTAAGCGCCATGCAGCAGAGAAGGAAGGATAAACGCCGTATTGCAGGCCGGAGCGGAATTTAGAAGACCCATCTCTACGGAGATTGGCTTCCAGCAGGTATTTACCTTTATAGTCGTAGTTGATACGTCCGAAGTAGGAAACAATTTTATAGATGTCGGAGGTCCCGCCAACTTTCGGTTGTTCCAATCCAGCGCCCAGTTCCCAGGTATTGTTGGTAGGGAAATTCTGTATGCTACCGGTAAACAGCGTCCCCCTGATAGATTCCGTGCTCATACCGGCCAGTACATTGATATGATGATCGGCGCCAAAATTCTTATTGTAGTTCAGTGTAGCGAAGTAGGTCAGGTGCAGGTTGGTACTATCCAGTTGTGCCAGGGTAGCGGGTTGCTGATCGAGCTGTTGTGCCACTGCATTCTTCTGAAAGTTCCACCTGTTCTGAATAGCGCCGGCTAAGGCATAACTTTTCTGGCCCATATTGAAATAGTCGCCGGCTCCGTTTACCTGTAATTTCAGGCCATCAATGATATTCCATTCGCCCCATACTTTGGCAAACGCACGTTGCTGGCGGTTGGGACGGGACCAGGTTTCCACGTATTGCAGAGGGTTATCCAGCTGTCCGTTTTCATCATCGGTATTGCGGCCACCGTAGCGGGTACCACTGGCATCCACCACTTTGGGTGTCATACCGGGTGTAGTACTGCCTGCAAGCGACAGTATGCTACCTACGTCCTGTGGTTCGCGACGTTCTTTCCAGGTTAAGGCGATGTTGGCGCCTACCTTAATTTTTTTGCTGATCTCCTGGTCTGCATTCAGGCGCATCATATACCTGTCCTGGCTGGTATTTTTAACGATACCATCATTATGCAGGTAGTCGAGCGACATATAATAGCTATTCTTTTCAGAACCGCCGGATACTGATACCGTATGGCCTGTCAGTTTTCCCTGTCCAAAAAGCACGTCCATCCAGTCGGTGTTGGGATACAGGGTTCTGTCGGTGGCATTTTTCCAGGCATCAATAGTAGCCTGTTTAAAAGGCATGGTATTGCTTGGATTATCTGCCGTGGCAACGCGGTTCATGAGTTGCATGTAGGTGGCATAGTCACTGACTACATTAAACAACCTGGTGGCTTTTTGTACGCCATAGTAGCCATTGTAGGATACCGTTGCTTTGCCTTTCCTTCCTTTTTTAGTGGTAATGAGCACTACGCCGTTCGCTGCCCGGGAACCGTAGATGGCTGCAGCGGAGGCATCTTTCAGTACCGAAATGCTTTCCACATCGGCCATGTTTACGTCGCTCATGCTGCTTTCAATACCATCTACCAGGATAAAGGGATCTGCATTATTCAGCGTACCTACGCCCCTGATGCGGATGGTAGCGTTTTCACGGCCCGGTTGTCCGGACGCCTGTGATACGCTTACGCCGGGCGCCATACCGCTGAGCGCGGTGCTCAGGTCAGTTACCGGGCGGCTTTGCATGGTTTTATCAAAATTTACGCTGGTAACAGCGCCGGATAGGTTTATTTTCTTTTGCACACCATACCCTACTACTACGGTTTCATTGAGACTGGTGGCGCTGGATTCCAGCTTTATTTTCAGATCTGTTTGATTATTAATGGCTATTTCCTTTTTATTATACCCTACGAAGCTGAATACCAGGGTATCTTTTTCCGCGGCATTGAGATGGAAGGAGCCATCGGGCCCTGTTACCGTACCGGTGCCGCTATGCTTAATTCCCACGGTTACGCCGGGAACGGTAGCGCCTTGTTCATCTCTGACAATTCCTTTGATTGATTTTTTTTCCTGGGCAATGGCTGTCTGAACTACACATATTCCCCATATGCATAGCGATGCCCCTAGCAGTTTTTTCATAAACGTGTTTTTATGTAAACGTTTGCATTAAAATGAATGAGACTACAAAATTCTGTTCACCTGATTGTTCACTGATCCTGCGTATTTCTCTAAAATGGAATTAAATTTAGATTTGGCTTTAAAAAGTTATAAATACCTGTTTGTAAATTACTTACGAAGCTATAAACACCGTTTTTCTCTCGTTATCTGCCCTAATAGATGGCCTGTTGAAATCAAAAATATCGAATTATTTGAGAATTACAAACGTTTGCATAAATATTTTCTGCCAGCGCAGATAACTTTGGCCGGAACAAGGCTATACAGATGATAGCGATTTAACATTTTATAATCCTTTCCTAACATGCCACCAACTGCCCTTTCAGCAGTATCAGCAAATAGTCAAAATCTCATCAAGGATTAATATTTTAGTATCACCAGCCAGAGCGCATATTTACTACTTTAGCTGTTATGAACACGTACTTACAAATTCATCCGAGTGACAACGTGCTGGTAGCTCTTCAGGATATACCGGCTGGAACCAGCATTTTATTCAACGGACACGACATTCAAACGCAGCAAAATATTTCCGCCAAACATAAATTTCTCATAGAAGACATACAGGCAGGTGATCCTATCACCATGTATGGTGTGCTGGTTGGTAAGGCCAATAAAACCATTTTGCAGGGAGAAAGCATCACCACCGAAAACGTGGTACACGATGCCAATGCTTTCCATGAAAAAGACGGCTCCCTGGAATGGCAGGCGCCCGATGTAAGCAAATGGAAAGACCGCAGCTTTATGGGCTACCACCGTAACGACGGACAGGTAGGCACCCGTAACTACTGGCTGGTTATTCCGCTGGTATTCTGTGAAAACAGGAATGTAAGCGTTATTAAAACCGCCTTCGAAAAAGGACTGGGCTTCGCTCCCGCAGAAGTATACAACGAACAGGTAACCGACCTGGTAAACCTCTACAAGGGCGGCAACCTGGATGCGGTAAAAAATTACGAAGCAGGGTCACTAACGGAAACGGATAAACGTAACCCGGTATTTCCTAACATAGATGGTATTAAATTCCTCACCCACGAAGGTGGTTGCGGCGGTACCCGCCAGGACTCAGACGCGCTATGCGCCCTGCTGGCAGGCTATATCCACCACTCCAACGTCGCGGGCGCTACTATCCTCAGCCTGGGTTGCCAGCACGCACAAGTGTCGATATTACAGGAATCCCTGAAAAAGCTGAATCCAAATTTTAATAAACCGGTACTGGTATACGAGCAACAAAAGAGCCCTTCTGAATTTGCGATGTTATCAGCCGCTATCAAAGATACGTTCCTCGCCCTGGTGGAAACCAACAAGCAAACCCGTCAGCCTGCCCCCCTTTCCAAACTGGTAATAGGACTGGAATGCGGCGGTTCTGATGGTTTTTCCGGCATTTCTGCCAACCCTGCGGTAGGCCATACCTCTGATCTGATCGTGGCACTGGGTGGTACTTCTATTCTCTCTGAGTTCCCCGAACTCTGTGGCGTAGAACAGGAGCTGATCAACCGCTGCCAGAACGATACCACTTCTGATAAATTTATCCGCATCATGCGGGCATATGAAAGCCAGGCCCAATCTGTAGGTTCCGGCTTCTATATGAACCCTTCCCCGGGAAATATCAAAGATGGTCTTATCACCGATGCAATCAAATCTGCCGGCGCAGCTAAAAAAGGTGGTACCTCCCCGGTTACAGACGTGCTCGATTATACTGAGTACGTTACCAAACCAGGGCTCAACCTCCTCTGCACCCCCGGCAACGATGTGGAATCTACCTCCGCAGAAGTAGGATCCGGCGCCAACGTAGTACTGTTTACCACCGGCCTGGGTACCCCTACCGGCAACCCAATTTCCCCGGTGGTGAAACTCGCTACCAATACCAAACTGGCTACCCGGATGAAAGATATCATCGATATCAATACCGGTACCATCATCAGTGGCGAACAAAGCATTGCTGAAATGGGTGAAGATATCCTGGAATTCGTCATCCGCACCGCCAGCGGCGAGGTGCACACCAAAGCAGAACAACTGCACCAGGACGACTTTATTCCATGGAAAAGAGGTGTTTCTCTCTAAACAAAACAAAAACTAATCATAATAAAAACGTCCGCGCAGCTGCACGGACGTTTTTTTGTTTTAGTAGTTGTGTTATAAAAAGTTATTAATCCAGTTTTACCTGCTCCATTTTAGGCGCAAACAGGTGCATTACCCCCCAGGCCAATAGGTAAGCCACGCCACACATAGTAAACAAAATATTATAGCCGATACCAATATTGCCGATCACCTTATAATGGTCCAGCATAGTACCAATAACTATCGGGAATAAAGTGCCTCCAATAGACCCCGCCATACCACCAATGCCTACCACAGAGCTCACCGCCCGCTTAGGGAACATATCAGAGGCTGTGGTGAAAATAGTGGCAGACCAGGCCTGATGCGCAGCGGTAGCCAGGCTAATTAAGCCGATAGCCAGCCATAGGCTGTTGGTATACTGTATCAACATAATAGGCACCACACAAAGCGCAAAAATCAGCATAGATACTTTACGCGCCCTGAACACCGGCCAGCCGGATTTAATCAGGTGGGACGACAGCCAGCCCCCGCCAATACTACCGAAACTGGTGATTGAATAAATGATAATAATTGGTAACCCAAGATTGGTTTTCATATTTACATGGAAGATAGATTCCAGGTATCCCGGCAACCAGAAAAGGAAAAACCACCATACCGGGTCAGTAAGCAACTTACCGAATACAAATGCCCAGGTTTGCCGGATACCCAGCAAATGGCCCCATTTCACCGGCTTAGGTTTTTCTACTTCTACTTCCTGGTCAGAGTGAATATGGTCGAATTCTGCCTTGGATAATTTTTTATGGCGACTCGGCACCTCATAGTAAAACCACCACAATATCAACCAGATAAAACCAATAGCACCGGTCCATACAAAAGCACTTCTCCAGCCATGATTCCTGGCCAGCCAGTATACCATCACCGGACCTACCACAGCTGCAATATTAGATCCCGAATTGAAAATACCCGTCGCTAACGCACGCTCTTTCTTGGGAAACCACTCCGCTGTAGCTTTGATAGCCGCAGGGAAATTACCCGCCTCACTTACTCCCAGTATCGATCTTACAAAGCCAAACCCCAATGTAGTGCGCACCAGTCCGTGTGCCATGGCAGATAAACTCCATACCACAATAGAAACACTGTATCCCAACTTGGAACCAATCTTGTCTACCAACGCACCGAAAAAAAGCAGCCCGATAGAATAGGCTGCAGAAAACACCATGACCAGGTTACTGAAATCTTTCTCCGTCCAGTTAAACTCCGACGACAAATCAGTTTTTAATAACCCCAGTACCTGCCTGTCTATATAATTGATGGTAGTGGCTACGAATAACAGTGCACACACCCGCCACCGATACTTACCTAAAGTTGTGGAATTCATTGTTGATGGAATTTATAAAATGCTTAAGTTACTTCATGGCACGGAGAATTGCAAACGTTTGCATTATTTTCTCTTTCAGCCCTTGCCAGTCCTTACTTTCAATGAGGGATTTAGACAGCAGGTTAGATCCCATACCTACGCATACCACGCCCGCATCAAACCAGGCGTCCATGCTTACCTGTGTGGGTTCTACTCCCCCGGTAGGCATAAATTTCAGGTTAGGGAATAATGGCATAATAGATCTTACATATCCCGGTCCCAGCACATTTCCCGGGAATAATTTCACCAGTTGCGCCCCATTTTTTTCCGCGACACTTATTTCGGTAGGCGTCATACAACCAGGTATCCACACAATATTTGCTTTTTTGCACCAGGCGGCTGTTTCCGGGTCTGTTACCGGGCATACAATAAAGTCGGCGCCCAGCGCTGCATAAGCCGCTGCATCTGAGGCCTGCTTGATAGTACCGATCCCCAGGTATAAATCAGGCATGGTGACTTGTTTACGGTCGCGCAGGATCTCAAAGTTTTTACGGGCATTCGCTCCCCGGCTGGTAAACTCAAATACACGCAAACCGCCATCATAACAGGCTTGCAATACCTCCAGGCAAATGTCTGCATCATCGTGGTAGAAAACAGGAATAATCCCGCTTTGCTCAAACGCAGCAATAATTACGTCAGGACTCGGTGCCATATGTTATATCAGTTTTATAATGTCTTCAGCGGAAGTGGTATTGAAATCCCCCTTCACAAAAAATTTAGAATAAGCAGCGGCGGCAGCATAGGAAATGATCTGCTGATCATCCAAACCCGCCAGCTGTGCATGTATCAATCCCGCCATGAAGCAATCGCCGCTTCCTACACGGTCCACCACATCATGGGTATCGTATTCACGGGAAATGCTTACCTGTCCGGCATGATAATAAAATGCGTAATAACGGTTATGCGTAGGGGCATCGCTGAAACGGAAGGTAAAGGCAATCCGCTTACAACGTGGAAAACGTTGGCTGATTTCTGCGGCTACCTTCTCTGCCTGTTCCAGGTATACCGCTTTGGTATTGGCTTCCAGCGCAACGGTATCCAGGGTGGTATCCAGCATATTGTTGGCCGCCCAGATATTCCCCATCACCACATCACAATATTGCACCAGCTCCGGCATTACGTCAACCGGTTTCTTGCCATATTGCCATAGCTTGCTGCGGTAATTAAGATCGGTGGAAATAATCAGTCCTTTCCTGCTGGCTGCCTGTAATATCTCCCGGCAAATGTCTACCGCATCAGGATTCAATGCAGGCGTAATAGCGCTCCAGTGAAACCATTCGGCATCGCCCAGCAAGGCCTCCCAGTTGACAGTGCCCGGAGTGATCCGGCTAAATGCCGACCAGGCCCGGTCGTATACCACCTCTGCATGCTTCAGGTCACTGCCCTGCGCCAGGTAATAAATACCTATGCGCTCGCCTCCCCACAGCATCCGGTCGGTATGAATACCTAAATGGCTCAACTGCTGCAATACATCTCTTGATAAGCCATTTTCAGGCACTTTACTGATATAGGCTACGTCGGTACCCCAATTGGCCAGCGCCGCGGCTACATTTGCTTCTGCCCCGCCTACATAGATAGCAGCAGTATGCTGTGACAGCTCAGGCGACAAGCGTAATAATATTTCCCCGAATGTGATGACTTTTACCGGTTTCATTAAAATCCAAAATATGCTTTTGCGTTATTGTAACAAATATCCTGTACCATCTTTCCCAACCAGGCAACATCATTCGGTAGCTCTCCCTGCTCCACATCATTGCCCAACAGGTTGCACAAAATACGGCGAAAATATTCATGCCGGGAATAAGATAGAAAACTTCTGGAATCCGTGAGCATTCCCACAAAACGGCTCAACAATCCCATATTGCTCAATGTGTTCATTTGTTTTTCCATGCCATCTTTCTGGTCCAGGAACCACCAGCCCGACCCGTATTGGATTTTACCGGGTATGGTGCCGTCCTGGAAATTGCCGGCCATGGTAGCAAATACTTCGTTATAAGCCGGGTTCAGGTTATATACAATGGTTTTAGCCAGTTGATCGGATTTATCCAGCGTATCAAAAAAACTGCTCATCGCGTCGGCCACATTCCAGTCGCCAATGGAGTCTACGCCGGCATCTGCACCAATACGCTGCAGTAGACGGGAGTTGTTGTTGCGGATGGCGCCCACATGAAACTGCTGGGCCCAGCCCCTGGCATGATTCCAGCGGCAAACCGCCAATAGTACGGCCGTTTTAAATTGTGCATTTTCATGCGGCGTGACAGCCTGTTGCTGGCGCGCCCGCTGGAAAATGGTATCCAGTTCGGTAACGCTGGCAGGCGTGAAGTAGAAGGTGTTCAACCCATGATCACTCAATCTGCCACCTGCTTCATGAAAATAAGTATGCCGGCTTTCCAGCGCTTCCAGCAGCTCATCGAACTTGTGGATGTCTTTATTAGTTACGGCCGACAGCTGATCTACAAACTGGTTGAAGGTAGCTGGATTATCTACTGCCATGGCCCGGTCGGGGCGGAAAGTAGGCAGCACACGGGTACCAAAAGGCTGTTTAGCAATAGCTCGGTGATGCTCCAATGAATCTACCGGGTCATCGGTAGTACACAAAGCCTCTACTTTATAGTGCTGCAACAAAGACTGGGTGCTTAATTGCGGTAATTGTGCATTACAATCCCGGTAAATTTTCTCCGCGGTTTGCTCGCTTAGCAGGTCAGTCACCCCAAACGGATTTTTCAGCTCCATATGCGACCAGTGGTACAACGGATTCCGTATGGTATACGGCGCTGTAGCGGCCCAGTGGCGGAATTTGGTATAGTCATCGGCGCTTCCCGTAATAAATTCTTCCGAAACACCATTGGCGCGCATGGCCCTCCATTTATAGTGATCTCCTTTCAGCCAGATCGCGTACAGGTTATCAAATGTTTTATTGCTGGCTATTTCATCCGGTGGCAGGTGGTTGTGGTAGTCGATAATGGGCATGGAGGCCGCGTAATCGAAATACAACCGTTTAGCCGTTTCTGTTTGTAGTAAAAAATCCGCTGATAAGAACGCTCTCATAACGATGAATATTTATCTATGCTACAATTGAATAAATGCTTTTACACCTTTGCTTTTTAACGCTATCAGCAAATCCGTTACCTGCTCTGCAAAACCCGGGATCGTGGTCAGATCGACCTCCCACAGGCGCTTGTCGCTGCAAATACCGTTTACCATGGTGGCCGTATGCTGTTCCTGCCACCACGCCGCAAAGATAGCGGCATTGTCGTCTGTAATGGTATAGCTTTCTCCATCTCTGGCGCCAATATACTTCCCGTCTTCCTGCTTTTCTGGTCGCAAAAACAGCAGCATCGCAGCAAATCCCAGGCAGAGGTAAGGCGGTAAGGACTGGAATTGCTCGTGATAGCGCAACAATGTACGCACATTGCGTGCATTCATCTTCGAGCTCTCCTGGAAGGTGATGCTGATCAGTTTATGTGCAATAAAGGGGTTGGCAAAACGATCCAGCACTTCCGGCGCAAAGGCAGTAGCAGTAGGACAATCGGCGGCAATGGTAGGCAGGATTTCGCGCAATACTACTTCCTGGAAGAAATGCTGCATATAATTATCCTGCATGGCTTCATACACGGTATTTAAGCCCGACAGGAAAGCCAGTGGCACGGCGGCCGTATGGCTGCCATTCAGGAGCCGGAGCTTTTGCTCCCGGTAAGGCGTAATACTGTCAGCAATCAACATCCGGTTGTCGGCCTGATAGAAAGATAATGCGGTACGGATATCATCGCCGCCTTCTATGGCCCACAACAAGTAAGGCTCTACTTCTATCCACAGCTGGTCGGTATAACCGGCTTTCTCGTTGATTTCGGCCAGGTTACGGGGCTTGCCCGGTACAATACGGTCTACCAGTGAATTACAGAACTGATTTTCGTGTTGTATCCAGTCGGTAAACGCCTTTGGCATCTCGTTGTAGGCTGCCAGCTGTAATACAATGTCTTTTAACAACCGGCCGTTGTCTACCACCAGTTCCGTAGGTACAATCACAAAGCCGGTGTGGGCTTTTCCCTGGAAGTGGTTGTACCGCTCCCATAGTACGGCCAGCAGCTTGCCCGGGTAAGATTCAGGTACCCCGGTAGCTATCTTTTCGGGGACATATTGAATGCCCACTTCTGTGGTATTGGAGACAATTATTTGCATGGCAGGCTCATGCACTGCCAGCAAAATCTCCTGCCATTGTGCATTCGATTGCAAAACCCGGCTAACAGAAGCATTAATCAGTACCTTATCTACCAATTCCCCCTGGGAAACACCTTTGATATGCGTGGTATACAAATTATCCTGGCTGGAAAAATCATGGGTATCGCCATCGGTGGATTTCACCACTACGACCCTTCCCTCGAAAATGCCCTGCTTATTGGCCTGATCTACCAGGTAATCGACCAGTCCACGCAATAGCACGCCGGTGCCAAATTGCAGGATCTTTTCCGGGTAGCTGAATATCGCTGCTGTAACGCCGTACTCCGGTCGTTTTAATATAAAATCTTTGTTTAATATAGGAAGCATCATAACGGATTTATGCCCAAAAGGTGGCTAAAACTAATAAATATATTATTCACAATTAAGAAATTATAGCTCCCGGTGAAATAATCACCCATCCGGGTCATTATATAGTCAGAATCAATCACCACATTGTCAGGATCAATACCCGGTAGCTGGTCGATGACCGGAATTTAAGTAATTTTGCATCCTTAAACTATTTCAAATGAGCAAGCATGGTAAAGTACTGGTAGCCATGAGCGGTGGTATAGACAGTACTGTTACAGCGCTGATGTTGCATGAGCAAGGGTATGAAGTGGTGGGTATCACCATGAAGACCTGGGACTATGCATCTGCAGGTTCCAGTAAAAAGGAAACCGGCTGCTGTAACCTGGATTCTTTTAACGATGCCCGCGCGGCGGCGGTACATCACGGTTTTCCACACTTTGTGCTGGACATCCGCGATGAGTTCGGTGATTTTGTGATCAATAACTTTGTCGATGAATATATTGCAGGACGTACACCTAATCCCTGTGTGCTTTGCAATACCCATATAAAATGGCGCGCCCTCATGAAACGCGCCGATGCCATGGACTGCGAATTTATTGCAACAGGTCACTATGCCCAGATCCGCCAGCACGACAACGGCCGTTATGTGATCAGCAAAGGTATCGATGAAACCAAAGACCAGAGCTACGTGCTCTGGGGCATCCAGCAAGACGTACTGTCACGTACCCTCCTGCCACTCGGCACCTACCGCAAAACCGCCATCCGGCAAATGGCCTTCGATTTCGGCTACCCCGAACTCGCCAAAAAAGCAGAAAGCTATGAGATCTGCTTCGTACCGGACAACGACTACCGCGGATTCCTGAAACGTAAAGTAGACGGACTGGAAGAAAAGGTAAATGGTGGTAACTTTGTATTAGCAGATGGCACTATTGTTGGTCATCATAAAGGGTATCCTTTTTATACAGTAGGACAACGGAAAGGACTCGATATTGCGCTCGGCCGCCCGGTATTCGTTACCGAAATTATCCCCGAAACCAATACCGTAGTACTGGGAAACGAAGATGAACTGCAAAAAAGCGAAATGTTTGTAAGCGGTATCAACATGGGTAAATACGAAACCATCCCCGACGGCATGGAATCCATTACCAAAATCCGCTACAAAGACAAAGGCGCACTCAGCAACCTTTACAACGAAAACGGACAGGTGAAAGTGAGCTTTTATGAAAATGTAAAAGGCATCGCCCCCGGGCAATCAGCCGTTTTCTACGAAGGCGATGATGTAATAGCCGGAGGAATTATCCAACGCGGTGCGTCGATTTTAAAGTGATTAATTTCATAAGATAGATAAAGAAAAAGGTGGGGAGAGGGATCTTCTCACCTTTTTTGTTGGGTGCGCTCTTCTTCTATTAATTTTCTTACCAGCGAGATAAAATCAACTTTTGTTAAAATTAATGAGGCTTGTTCCTCTCCTAAATCAAAGATTACATCTTGTTGATTGGATTCCATATAGGCATTTACTCGACGCCACGTACTAACTTCCTCTTTAGAGAATGGCATCTTCTCAAATAGCATATTGGCTAGCGAATGGAATTTCCCTGCATGTAAGAAAACGATGATTCTTTCGAAACTAGCTCGTTCTTCTGTTGAAAGTTCTAACCCCTTAAAATACGGTAATAAACGAACCAACACTGATACGAAATATTCAATTTTGTCCTGATAGTTTTTTGCGATTGCTGCAACTAAACTTAACGCAACTAAACGAAATGCCACTATCGTTAGAAAATATGAATTGTTTAATTTCACATTTTTATCAGATGTAGTAATCTTTTTTGCAGTTTGACTCCAAAAGGCTTCTGAAAGTAGTTCCAAATTTGTTTCAATAAACAACCAAAGCCTATCTTTTTCAGCAATGCTTACAAATCTGCGCGACGATGCTATTTTTTGAAGAACATCGAGTTTTTTTTCTCTTAATGTCTCACGTAATAGCTGATAAAACTCATCCTCTGTTAAATCAATATTCGAGGCAACATAATCTGGAGTACTCTCTTTCAATAGGAATTTAGTCTCAGGATCGAGATCTTTAAAAAACGTATAAACGTGCCCGTATGTCTCCAATACATTATTCGCCAACATCCCCTTCTTCGCTTTCTCAATATAATCCTTCACTCGCCGCTCTATTTCATCTTTATCACACCATGCCTCCAAAAACTTAACCAGCCATACAACCCGATTCCTATCCTGCTTTCTCCCATATCTCATCAAATACCAGATATTAAAGAATCTTTCCCGCAACAGGTAAATATGATTCTTGGTTTTGGTAGCTCGTTTCTCAATTACCTGGTTCTTCTCTAACTGTCGTAACTGTGCAGACACCAGTTTACTATCCAGCCTGGTTTGTTTCGCCAGGTCCTTTACGCTCACCGCTTCCCAATGCAGGGCCACTGCATCCACGATCTTTTGTTGCTGTGCGGGCAGGTCATCCATGCGATGCTTGTATAAAGGCGTTACTGCATCCAGCACCTGTTCCAGGTCGCTCAGTGCGGTGCCGTGTTCATGATCTACAAACACCTGGAATAATAATACCATGGTTCTGGGTACGCCACCAGACAAGGTGCGCAGCGTAGTAATGCGTGACGGGCTATTTTTAATAATCCTTTCAATCTTAGCTTCTTCATGATGCAGTACAGCCAGCTGCCTTAGTAACGCAATACTTTCCTCATCTGTCAAGCCTTTCAGCTGGATCACTTTGAAAAACTCAAACAGTGGTTGCTGGTAGTCCAATATACTTTCCAGTACCACCGGCGATCCGGCTATTAACCGGAAATGAGGAATAGTTTGCAGTATTTCTCTTAACCGCCGTACTTCCAGGTCATCGAACTTGGCCAGCAGCTGGCCAATATTGTCAATAAATAGAATGACCTTCTTCTTATGCCGATCCAGGTGATGGATCAGTACTTTTAATGCTGCTTCTTCGTAGTTGTCTTGCTGTATGAACGGGATTATTTCATTCGTGATACCATCAAAGCCATGGTAATCTTCCAGGTATTCGGCTATTCTTTCCCATAGATTCCCTAATTCCCCGATATTATATTGCTCTTCGCTGAATATAACAGGGATCAGCCATTTAGATAATTTCGCATCATCCTCTACGGCATACTTTAATCTTAGTAACATGGTAGTTTTTCCGGCTCCGCGCTGTCCCAGTAACAGGTAATGCTGTTCTGGAGTGGTCATTTTACCTGTTTTGATATCCGCCATAATCTCGTCAAAAATCTTGGTACGGATTACAAATTCAGCAATAAAATCAGCCTTGTTCTTTCGGTCCGGATTATACAATAGAATGCTCATAACTAACAAATAAATCGCTCCCACCATCGTTTTAGGATGGGCGAGTTAAAAAGGTAGACGCCTTGCGCGGTATTAAAATGGATGTACCCGTCGTACATCAGGTTCTCTATGATTTTCCTGTACTCAACTTCCTGCTCGTACTGCGCCGCCAGTTCCAGGCAATCTCTTTTGTTCAGGAGATGCTTTTCTGCTAACGCTTTGAGCAATGCATCCGCATACTTAAACGCCCCATTCTTGAAATGTGTTCTTAAACGGGAGTAATAGTGATCAAAATGATTCTTATGCCTCAAACTTAATAATTCTTCGATAGCATTTTCCACAATTTCTGCTGTCACCTCCGTATGCGCCTGGGTGGCCTGGATAATCTCCTGTACAATCAACTGAATGTGAAAGGGGATGTACCATTGCAGGATATCCTTCAATGCGCTGATAGCGCCTGGATGCAGCGTCCGGCTATTATAGGCCAGCAACTTGCCAAACAGGTCAATCGCCTCCTGTTCTGACAACGGCTCCACTTCAATAGACGCCAGGTCGTTGATAGTAGCAGTAGCATTAATGGAAGAAACGGTCTGATTAAGTCCAATCGAACCGGTATATATAAATCTTACTTTCCTGGAAATCACCGGGTCTATCCTCAATTCGCGCTTCCGTTGAAGAAAATTAACAGCGGCTTCAGTATCCTTGTTCCGGATATTTTCTATTGTCTGTGGAAACTCGTCGATCAATAATACCAGTTCAGATTCTTCCACGCTGGCATACGCCGTTAAAAAATGCAGGAACTCTTCGTAATAATCACGCACAGCAGCTTCCTGGTTGAATTCCAGGGCAGCATTAAAAAGTTTGATGCTTTTTATTTTCTGGAAAATACGGTTGGTCTTATCTTCCAGGCCTGATTTTAATTTAAGGGATCTGGAAATTTTGGGATCGTTAACTATTCCTTCCAGGATCTTCTTATAAAAGTGTGAGGCATCAGCCACGCTCTCTGTATCTACATATACATAGTGCCTTTCTTCAATACTATTGTCTAGCAAAAACCATAAGATAGAGGTTTTTCCTACCCTACGGGGAGCTGTGATCTGTATATTATTTCCATTAGATAGCGCCCTGGTAACTTTCTCTACCTCACGGCTACGCTGATAAAAATTTTCTCCCCGGGCTGGAAGTCCAATAACGTTTTTCATGACAATAGAATTTTTGTCAAAGTAAATGACAAAAATTCTATTGTCAAAATTTTTGACAATAATTTTATTGTTAAACTAGCAACCTGCTGATTACGAAAGCCTTACCGCATACATCGTATCCGCTCCCTTGTCATACCCTGCAATCACCCCACCGGCCTGCCGGCGTAAATCACTCATACTTTCTATATAGCTCACCACTTCTTCATTCTCCTGTTTAAATACGGAACAGGTAATGTAAATCAAACTACCTCCTTTTTTCAGGAACGGCACTACATTATGAGCAATCTTTTGCTGTAGTTGCTGGTACTTCCCGATCTCTTCAGTTTTAAAAAAACTAATGCTTTCGGGAGTACGTCCCCAGGTACCGGAGCCACTGCAGGGCGCATCCAGTATAATGCCATCAAATTGCTGATGCCCCATAGACGCAGCGAAGCCGGGCGCGGTAAGGTCAGCAACCCGGGCATCATAGTGTTTGATACCCGCTGCGGCGAAGCGCTGCTGCAGGTTTTCCAGGATAGAGCGCCTTACATCAGATACCATTAATTGTACGCCTGGCTGCTGATCTTTCAGGAGAATAGACTTTCCCCCACTGGCAGCACAGCAATCCCACCAACGCTGCCCGGCAGCGGGCAAAAAGAGCGCCCCGGTTTGCTGGCTCGAAGCATCCTGTACCTCGTACCAGCTCTTCTCTGTTACAATGGTTTCTATCTTAGTGCCATTGGGTAAAGCAATGGTAGTATTGTTGGCAAACACCTCATATGCTATACCCGCCTTATCCAGCAGTGCTTTTACCTTATCCAGCTTCTGCTGACGCACCCGTATAAATAAGCGGGGCTGGGTCAGCATCGTATAAGCGTAAGCGTTAGCATCAATGGAATCAGACAAGGAAGTGATCAGCGGAAAGAGGGCATCGGGCGTTAGTGGCACCGGTAATAATACTGCCTTTTCAGATAATGGCAACGAAGCCCGCTCATTCCAATCGGGTTGCAATGCCGCGAGAAAATCGTTGGGCGCGGTTTCACACAAAAATGTTCCTGCAATAATACGTTCCTTTAAGGGAAGCGCTTTTCCCCAATGTCCTAACCGGAAATAATGATATACCAACTGTGATATCCAGCGCCGGTCGCGCCCACCCATATAAGGATGTTCCTTGAAAAAAGATTTCAGGAAGTGATGTAATGGCAGGCTGCCGGTATAGGCGCCAATAATTTTTTCTGCGGATGCTAAATAATTTTCCCAACGGGTCATACGCGAAGATACAGCTTCTGTCAACGCCAGCCCATAGCAGTCACATGCCCTATTTTCAATCACTGTTATTTAACTTCCTAAACTATACCCAATCATGAAACGATTCCACCCCTTTCTGTCACTGGCAGCAACTACTTATTTACTGTTCACATTTTCCTGTAGCAAGATACCACCACAATATGCCTGTAATACGCCGGTCAAACGCGTAACGGTATACGACACGGCTACCGGCATTATTAGTTTTGTAAGGCACTATACGTACACGTCACAACTCCAGGTAGACAGTATCATCGATACTGAAAACAGCCATCATCCCACTGTGCCCACTATCTATGTCATGCAGTATAACGTGCAACATCAGCTGACTAATGTACAATTCAGCGGCCCCGGCGGCGTGTATAATATCCAATACAACTATGCCAATGGCAATATATCCGGTATTGCTTCCCCACTGTTTGTGGCCACTAACTATGCCTATTCGTTTATAAGAAATATTCCCTGGTATAATGGGTCTACGCCTACACTGCTGGTAAGCAATGGTCATTCCAAGCTAAGAGAAATTGCCTGGTTCATGAATGCCAACACGCCCGCCAATGCGGATTCTATCATCACTTCCTCCCGGTATCAAAATTCTGTACAGGAAAGCAGGTATTACTATACATACAGCCAGCAGCTCAATCCGGAATATGAGGCCTTTCGTGCAGGATGGTTTTATGCGTACAGCATTAATCAGCATTTCCCACTGCAATCGGACCCGGCAGCTACCAGCCTGCATTTACCGGCATCCAGCAGCAATTTACTATGGAGTATGCCACCATCAAGCATTACTACCTATAGTTTTGTAAAAGATCACTGTGGCAGGGTGATAAAAGTATACGCCCAGCAAAATGGCGCTACCAGGTTGTGGAAAAGCTATCAATATTATTGATGGGTAAAAACGAAGGCGGAGATAAAAGCAATCCCTGCTTTCATCTCCGCCTTCAAAAACATTAGTCTTATGTAACGGTTACAGTTTCAGTAACGCTTTCAGTGGATCTTTACCGAACAGCAGCTGCTCAGGATTTTCCAGCATTTCTTTCACTCTTACCAGGAAGCTTACAGACTCGCGACCATCAATGATACGGTGATCGTAACTCAGCGCCACATACATCATTGGACGAATCACTACCTGTCCATTAATAGCCATCGGGCGTTCCTGTATTTTGTGCATACCCAGGATAGCAGATTGCGGGATATTAATGATAGGGGTGCTCATCAGGGAACCAAATACGCCACCGTTAGTGATCGTAAAGGTACCACCGGTCATTTCCGGTACGGTTAATTTGTTGTCGCGGGCTTTGGTAGCCAGTTCCAACACTGCTTTTTCGATGCCGGCCATATCCAGGCTTTCCGCATTGCGGATAACCGGTACTACCAGGCCCTTAGGTGCAGAAACAGCAATGGAAATATCACAGAAGTCGTGGTATACCAGTTCATCGCCATCAATGTACGCATTTACAGAAGGGAACTCCTGTAAAGCGAAGCAGCAAGCTTTGGTAAAGAAGCTCATAAAGCCCAGGTTTACCTCATGCTGTTTTTTGAAGACATCTTTGTATTTAGCACGCAATGCCATAATCTCTGTCATGTCTACCTCATTGAAGGTAGTGAGCATGGCAGTAGTATTTTTAGCTTCCACCAGGCGGCGGGAAACAGTTTTACGCAGGTTGCTCATCTTCTCACGGCGTTCCTGGCGGGTAAACATTTCCTGTCCGATGGCTACACCCGGATTTTTCAGGGCAGCATATACATCGTCCTTCATGATTTTACCGTGCGCACCGGAACCTTTGATGCTGGACGGATCTACTTGTTTGTCCGCAATAACGGCTGCAGCTACTGGTGTAGTTTTAATATCATTCGGGATGCTGGTAACAGGCGCCTGCTGTGGTTGTGGAGCAGCGGTTGGCTGGGCTGCCGGAGTGGCTGCCACCGGGGCTGCTTTACCTGCTGGTCTTGCTACACTGGTATCAATCTTACAGGCCACATCACCAATTTTTAAGGTATCTCCTTCTTTAGCTACGGTAATCAGGGCGCCAGCTTCTTCTGCGTTCAGTTCGAAGGTAGCTTTCTCTGATTCCAGTTCACATACCACTTCATCACGCTCTACATAATCACCATCTTTCCGTATCCATTTTACCAGGGTTACTTCACTGATAGACTCTCCTACTGTAGGCACTTTCATATCAATCGTCCCTTTATTCACTGCCGGAGCTACTGGAGCGGATGATGCTTCCGCTACAGGCGCAGCTGTAGCTGCCGGTGCTGCGGCTGCTGGTGCTGTTGTGGAAGCTGGCGCAGCGGCGTCTGTATCGATCGTACAGGCTACCTCACCAATCTTCAAAGTAGCGCCTTCCTGGGCTGCGGCTGCAATCTTCAGAATACCCGCTTTTTCTGCATTCAGTTCAAAGGTTGCCTTCTCAGATTCCATTTCACATAATACCTCGTCCTGCTGCACATAATCTCCGTCTTTCTTCAACCACTTTGCAATTGTTACCTCGCTAATAGATTCTCCTACCGTAGGGACTTTGATTTCGATAACCATATTTAATCAGTTGATGGTGATACCGGGCTTCCTGCTTTCGGCGCTAGCTTGTCAACACAAACCCCGGTTATTCTGTTTATTCGTTTAATTTTTTTAGATGTTAAAAGCCGTATCAATAATCTGTTGCTGCTCGCGTGCATGCACTTTCGCATAACCGGTAGCAGTGGAAGCGCTCGGATTACGGCTGATAACGCCGTAATTGATCTGTTTCAGATTCATTTGCAGATACGCTGCTGCTCCCATATTCAACGGCTCTTCCTGTACCCAGAAGAAAGTGGCACCCTTATATTTCTGCGCAATCACTTCCAGCTGTTTTACCGGCAATGGATACAGTTGTTCCATGCGAACGATGGCCACATCTTTACGGTCATCCTTAGCTTGTTTATCACTCAGGTCGAAATACATTTTACCAGTACATAACAACACTTTCTTCACCACCGCTGCATCATCGATAAACGGATCATCCAGCACCTCTTTAAATCCACCCTGCGTAAATTCAGCCATGGTAGAGTAAGCACCTACGTGACGCAGGTTAGCTTTGGGCGAGAAGTTAATCAGTGGTTTGCGGAACTGCCAGGTTAGCTGACGACGCAACGCATGGAAGAAGTTGGCAGCCGTAGTGATATTGGTAATCACCATGTTTTCCTCAGCACATTGTTGTAAGAAACGCTCCGGACGGGCATTAGAGTGATCTGGTCCACCTCCTTCATATCCGTGAGGCAACAACATCACCAAACCATTCTGGGTAGTCCATTTCTGCTCTGCACTGCTGATATATTGGTCAATCACTGTTTGCGCACCGTTTACAAAGTCGCCATACTGTGCTTCCCACAATACCAGGTTGTTAGGGTTGGCCATGGCATAACCATATTCAAAGCCCAACACACCATATTCGCTCAACAATGAGTTATAAATTCTGAATTTGCCCTGGTTTTCCTGGAAATGACTAAGACGGTTATACGTTTCGTTGGTATTCTCATCAAACAAAACCGCATGACGGTGAGAGAAAGTACCACGCTTCACATCTTCCCCGCTCATTCTTACGTCTTTTCCTTCGATCAGGAGACTGGCGTAGGCCAACAGTTCACCGGTGGCCCAATCTACCTTACCTTCTTCTTCGTACAGTTTTATTTTATCCTGCAGCAGTTTGCTCACTTTCCGCAGTGGTACGAAGTTTTCCGGCCATTTCATCAATCCGTCGAACAGGCGTTTGAAATCCTCTTCCTTGATGGCAGTTACCGGGGAAGCGTCAAAGTCCTGTGACGTGGCTTTACGGAGGGCCAGCCACCATTGTTCCGGTTTCTGGTTGGCGTAAGGCAGCGGATGCTGCTTCACTTCATCCAAACGAGCCTGCAAATCGGCCCAGAACACGGTTTCCATTTCCTTTGCCAATGCCTGTGCATCAGACTCGCCATTCTTCAGCAGGAACTGGGTATATACTTCACGCGGATTGGCGTGTTTTTCAATCAGTGCATACAGGCTTGGTTGCGTGAACTTAGGCTCATCGCCCTCATTGTGTCCATGCTTACGGTAACACACCATGTCGATGAACACATCTTCATTGAATTCCTGGCGGTAACGGGCAGCCAGCTGTGATACTTTTACCACGGCTTCCGCATCATCGCCATTTACGTGAAATACCGGCGCCTGTACGATAGAAGCCACGCTGGTGCAATAGTCTGAGGAGCGGGCATCATCGAAATCGGTCGTAAAACCGATCTGGTTATTGATTACAAAATGAATGGAACCACCTACGTAGTAGCCTTTCAGTTTGCTCATCTGCTCTACTTCATACACAATGCCCTGACCAGCTACGGCAGCATCACCGTGAATAAGGATAGGCAGTATTTTATCGTAATCGCTGTTATAGATCACATCGGCTTTACTGCGGGCAAAACCTACTACAATCGGATCTACCACTTCCAGGTGGGAAGGGTTAGGCATCAGTTGCAGGTTTACCTGGCTGCCGGCAGGAGTAGTTACCTGTGACCGGAAACCCAGGTGATATTTCACGTCGCCGCTACCCATGGTCATATCCGGGGTAGCCAGTCCTTCAAATTCGTTGAAGATCTGTTCGTATGTTTTTCCGAGGATGTTGGCCAATACGTTCAAACGGCCGCGGTGAGCCATACCGATCACAGATTCCTGTACGCCATATTCTGCGGCCACGTTGATGATCGCATCCAGCGCAGGAATGGTGGACTCGCCTCCTTCCAGGCCAAAACGTTTTTGCCCGATATATTTTGTGTGAAGGAATTTTTCGAAGATAACACCCTGGTTCAGCTTCTGCAGGATGCGGCGGCGCTGTTCAAGCGACAGGGGCTGGGTCATCACAGTTTCAAACTCCTTTTCCAGCCATTTCGCTTTCGTGCGGTCGTTAATGTAAGTGTATTGCAAGCCTACGGAAGCAGCATAGATCTGGTTCAGGTAAGCAACGATTTTTTCCAGCGTAGCCTTGCCTACACCGATGGTAGTGCCGGCAAAGAACTCAGTTTTCAGATCAGCGTCCCCTAATCCAAAACTGGCGAGGTCCAGGTTGGCTTTCCGGTCTTTTCTCTCACGGATGGGGTTGGTTTTAGCAATCAAATGGCCCTTTTTGCGATACGCCTGTATCAGGCGGTATACACCCAGTTCTTTCGCCAACTGGTCATCACTCACCGGCAATGAAGTGCTGCCCCCTGCTACGGGCGCTGCTGCCCCTGCATGACCGTTTACATTGGATACTGCAAAATCAAATCCTTCGAAAAATTTAACCCAATCCGGGTCTACAGAGTTGGGATCTTTGCGGAAATCCTGGTATAACGATTCTATGTAAGCAGGATGTGAGTTAGTGACGAATGAGAAGTCCTTCATTTACAACGAGTTTTGCTGATCTTCAGTTCAAATACTTTTCTGTTGGTCCCAATACATTAATATATGGGATTGCAAATATCGCTCGTTTTTCGATACGCTGGTTGGAAAAAATGAGAAAAAATCAAGTGATTATCTGTGATAAATCAGCCTTATATTTGCACTTTGACGGAAAAACTACATTTAGTTTGTTTTGTAAATGGAATATAGTTACCTTTGCCGTCCGAAACTTGAAATTTGAAAAATGGCAAACCATAAAGCAACAAAAAAAGACGTACGTCAAAGCAGAAAGCGTAATGAGCGTAATCGTTACTATGGTAAAACTACCCGTAACGCCATCCGTGACCTGAAAGCAGTGACTGACAAGGCAACAGCGGAGAAAGATTTAGCTGAGGTAGCTTCCATGATCGATAAGCTGGCTAAACGTAACGTTATTCACAAAAACAAAGCTGCAAATCTGAAAAGCAAGCTGGCTAAGAGAGTTCTGACCCTCGCTTAATTGTTTCAGTAACAATATTTATAGCTCTTCCTCCAAAAGGAAGGGCTTTTTGTTTTTCCTCTCACGATCGTATATGAAAAAGATACTTATCCTCCTCGCCTCCCTGTTGCCATATTGCGGCTTCGCCCAGGACCTGGCCACCCGGTACGAAAAAACCAACGGCCGCGAAACAGCTACCTACCCGGAAGTGATTCAATACTACCAGCTGCTGGCCAAAAGATTCCCGCAAATCAACCTCCGAACCATCGGTACCACCGATGCCGGGTTCCCCCTTCACCTGGTTACCTATTCCCCCAAACGGGATTTCGACTTTAAAAGCCTGCATAAGAAAAATAAACGCATTATACTTATTAACAATGGCATACATCCCGGCGAACCCGACGGCATAGACGCCAGCATGATGTTGCTCCGTGACCTGGCCCTGGGAAAAACCAAGCTGCCCGATAACGTAATCCTGGCGGTGATCCCGGTGTATAATATCGGTGGCATGCTCAACCGTTCGCCCTGGTACCGGGTTGACCAAAATGGCCCCGATGCCTTCGGTTCACGCGGTAACGCACAAAACCTCGACCTGAACCGCGACTTTATCAAGGCCGACTCCAAGAACGCTTTAGCGTTCCAGCAAATCTATCACCTGACCGACCCCGATGTATTTGTGGATAACCATGTGAGCAACGGCGCCGACTACCAGCATATTATGACCCTGCTCACCACCCAGCATAATAAACTGGGCGGCCCTATGGGCGAATTCATGAACAAAACATTTGAACCTGGTCTCTATAGCCTCATGAAAGAAAAGGGCTACGACCTCGTTCCCTATGTTAATCATTTTGGCGAAACACCCGATAGCGGATGGGTAGAATTTGCCGACGGCCCCCGCTACTCCACCGGCTACACCACCCTCTTTCATACCTTCGGGTTTGTGCCGGAAACACATATGCTCAAACCTTATCCACAGCGTGTAAAAGCTACTTATGCCCTGATGGAATGCTTTATACAGTTTACTTCTACCCACAGTGAAAACATCCGGCAGTTAAGAGACGAGGCTAAACAAACTTCTCTTACCCAGTCCAGCTTCCCGCTGGCCTGGCAGTTTGATATGAAGCAATACACGAATATTACGTTCCGTGGCTTCGCTGCCGGGCACAAGCCCAGTGCCATTTCCGGCCTGCCGAGGTTATATTACGACAGAACCCAACCCTATGTCAGGCAGGTAAAATTCTATAACCAGGCCGTAGCCGCCAATTTTGTGGAAAAGCCCGTGGCATATATCATCCCACAGGGGTGGTGGGCCGTTATTCATCTCCTTAAAAATAACAACGTACAAATGCAACCGCTAGCCAGGGATACCACCCTGTATGTGGAAGTATATCATATAGCCGACTTCCAGACCTATAACAAACCGTTCGAAAAGCACTACGTGCACACCAACATCAAAGTCAACAGCACCCGGGATTCCATTCGCTTCCGGAAAGGCGATTGGTATATTCCGATGAATCAGGCGGCCAACCGCTTCCTCATGGAAACGCTGGAACCTACCGGCAGCGATTCGTTCTTCGCCTGGAACTTCTTCGACGCAATACTCGGGCAAAAAGAAGGCTATTCACCCTATGTGTTTGAAGATACCGGGGCAGCGTATCTGAAAGAGCACCCGGAATTACAGGAGCAGCTAAACAGGAAAAAAGCGGCTGATACCGCCTTTGCCAATAATGGCAGCGAGCAGCTGGAGTTTGTTTTTAAAAACTCGCCTTATGCAGAACCGGAGTACATGCGCTACCCCGTGTACAGGGTGCGGTAAGCGCTATACCCGCTCCAGCCGCAGCATCACGTGCTGCTCTCCAAAAAAGTGATTGTAAAATAAAATGGAATGGACCGGCGCAGTCAATTGCTCCTGCATGGGAAACCAGGAAGCTGGCAGTTGCTGCGCTCTCAATATCCGGGCCCCCAACCAGAGACCAAATGCACCTGCCGTATCATATTCGCCACATAAATGCTTGAAGGGCAACTGGGGTACACCGGGGAAACAGGCATCCAGTACCTCGTAGTAATGTTCGTGGTTGCTGTCGCCATTACGGCCACAAATAATCAAATCTGCACCCTCACTAAAATCCCGCAAGGCGGTTGCCAGCTTTTCTTCACTGGGCTTATACAACATCCTAAACCCGGAAATAGCCGCATAACTCTGTGGAGTAGCAGCACCGGTAAGCGTAAAGAAAGTGGCACCCTCGCCTGCTATGGTACCGGGAGATAAATGCTGGTATACCTCCTGGCTGTTGACGGATGTCGACTTCCAGCAGCCAATCCGGCTCTTGATATAGAAATGTTCTTTGGTAATTTCTTCAAAAGCGCCGGTAAGCGTATGGGATGCTCCCTCCTGTATCATCATGATACTGTCGAGCAACGCATTTTCAAAGGAGAAACCGCGATGTACAAACGTATTGTTATAGGCCGTGCATTTTTGCTGGAGGGCAATCAGACCATTCACGGAATTGTAGGTAGATTGAATAAATGGCGTAGGATTTAAAGCAGTTTCTTTATACTCGACAATTTCTTTAATGAACTTTTCGGTATCCTGTAAACTGCCTTTCCCGGTGCCAGTGATAATCGGACCAGGTGTGGAGATTCCGCTATCCTGTATACATTTCAGTGCGGCGGTGAGTCCCATTTTCAGCGTACGCGTCATACGACGCAGGCTGTTGCCGGGAATAAACGGTTTGTAGTCAGGTTCTATACAGGCAAGCAGGTTACTATCTGTATGCACCAGTGGCGCCTGAAAAATATCTCCCTCAAAAGTTGGCTGAGGAGAAATGGCTGCCATTCCTTGTATATAACACTTACCCTTCATATTTACTGATCACCAGGGAAGCATTGTTGCCCCCAAAGCCGAATGAATTTGAAATAACATTGTTGACGGGGTATCCCTCCAGTAATTGTGTTACCGGCGTAATGCTCAATTCTTCCATTTTTTCCGAAAAATTGAGATTTGGGAATATTAACCCGTGTTGTATCGCTAATATGGAATAAATGGCTTCGATTGCACCTGCTGCCGCCAAAGTGTGCCCGGTAAAGGGTTTGGTGGAACTGAACAGGGGTACTTTGTCGCCAAATAATCGTTCCAGCGCTTTTCCTTCTGATACATCGTTGTTGAGCGTGGCGGTACCATGCACATTGATATATTCCACCTGTTCCAGGGAGTGGCCACTCATGGCCAACGCGGTTTTCATGGCTTCATAAGCGCCATCTCCATCCGGCGAAGGAGACGTGGGGTGGAAAGCTTCATTGGTATTACAATATCCGCTCAATTCTGCGAGGATGCGACTATTGTTGGCTTTAGCAAAAGATTCGCTCTCCAGTACCAGGTAGGCCGCGCCTTCTCCCAGGTTCAACCCGGTACGTTGCTGATCAAAGGGACGGCAAAACTGCTTATCCACATTTTTCAGGGAGTTGAAACCATTCAGCGTAAAGCGGGTCAGCGCTTCTGTGCCCCCGCATACCACACGGGGTAACATGCCCTGCCTGATCATACGCGCGCCAAACATCAATGCATTGGCGGAAGAAGAGCAGGCCGTGCTGATGGTGGCAATATGTTCGCTGAATCCAACAACATCAGCTATACGTTGTGTACAGTCGGCGCAATCCAGCGTATCAATGTATTGTAAAAAGGCGCCGTTTTTTTCGGGATCTATGATATCGAAATATACTTTTTCGGTATCACACATTCCACCAACAGTACTGGCATTGATAAAGCCGGTAGGGACAGATTGCACCTCCTCAATCCCAGCATGCTGCAAAGCTTCCCGCATAGCGATCAATCCCAGCAAGGTAGTACGGGTATAACCGTCTTTCACCGGTACCCCAGCCAATGCAAACAGCGATTCGCTGGGATGTTTTACTTCCGCCACCGGCAGCACCTGCCGGTAAATGGTATCGATATATTCGGTATAGCCCAGGCCACTGTGCTGAGACCGCAGACTGTGCAGGTTTCCGACCACATCATCACCAATGGCGGTGATCATTCCTACCCCTGTTATAAAAACTCTTTCCGCCATGCCGCCAATTTACCTACGCGGGTTGTTTGGATGTAATAAATTCTGCCATTGACTGAACAGACTGTAAGATCTTACGACCTTCACGGGGATCTTCTACCTTTATGTGGTATTGTCTTTCCAGTAATACCATCAATTCAAGGGAATCAATACTATCGAGTCCTAAACCTTCGCCAAACAGGGGTGCATTGTCATCAATGTCTTCTGGTTTGGTATCCTGCAGGTTCAGCGCCTCAATGATTTGTTCTTTCAGTTTCTTTTTTAATTCTTCCATAATGTTGTAGGTTTATCACCTGCTGTTCACACAGGCGAACGCCCTTGTGGGGGGTAAAAATACAGTTTTACTATTGTTTTGAAAACATTTATCAGTTCAATCTTCGTTTTTCCATCCACCCGGCTACGGCCAGCATAGCCAGTCCTGTGAGTATCAGTTTTACTACATTCTTCCACACATAATCAATATCTCCATTACGCAGGTAAATATCGTTAATTGCATCCAGTCCCCAGCTCAGGGGAGATAAATGCCCCAGCAGCTGCATTTTTGCCGGCATCACTTCTAACGGAATCCATATACCACCAATGGCCGATAAAATGACAATGGAGATAGCCCCGAAGTTAAGCGCCTGGTTAGGCGTTTTAAATATCGTGCCCACCAGGATGCCATAGGCCGTAGCTGCCAGTCCGATACCTGTCGCTACCAGCAAAGTAGCCCCGTGATGCTGACCCATTTGCAGGGTAGGCAGATCCAGTAAAGGCATCACATAAATACCTACCAGCATCATCAGGTAAAATTGTAATACACAGATGCCTACGAAAAAAAGCATTTTTCCCGCCAATATCGCCAGGTAAGATCCTGGAATCAACTTCATCCGCAGCAGGCTGCCATCTTCCCGTTCCCGGATCATATTCCCTGCAATGGGAATAACGATAAAAAACATCGCGAAAATGCTCCAGGCCGGCACATTGTGCTGTACCGAATTGGAAATAACATCCAGCTGTTTGCCTGTACCGGTGCTGTGCTCCTGTAATCCAACGGCCTGCAAACGAATAGGCAGCGTATCTGTGGCGTTGGCCACCGAATCTTTACTTTTCAATTGCTGTTTGATACGACCCAACAACATATCGGTTTCCACCTGCGTCAGGAAATTATCCAATGCCTGGTGAATAGCCCCTTTGAAGGCTTTCTTCGCAGCCGGATCAAAGTAAATGATCACGTTCAGCGAGTCGGCCTGCCGTTTTACCGGCAAAGAAGCCGACATGCCCATCCGCTTTGTAATATCATTTACAATATGGTTGGCATTGCTCACAATAGCCGCTGTAGCCCCTTCCGGTACAATGATGCTGATCTTGTATTTACCTTCGTTGACCAGTTGCCGGGCCCGCTCTGCCGTGATAGGCTTACCTTCCAGCGAATCAATAATATTGAATTGCCCGCCAGATTCCAACCCTTCCCTGATATAACGGCCCAAACGGCCATGGTCATTATCTACCGTTAATATGTCAAACTTGATATCCTGGTAATCTTTGAACGGCGCATCCTGTATCAGCGCCATCACCGTAATTAATACTACAGGCATTACAAACAGCAATATCAATCCTGTTTTATCGCGCAACAACAGCTGCCATTCTTTTCTTATTGTTGCCAGTAATCTTAACATAGCTGTTACAGCGCTTTTTGTATTCGTTTAATGTAAATGCCAAAAGCTAGTCTCTCACCGCATGTCCTGTGAAATGCAGGAACACATCTTCCAGGTTATTACATGCTGCATGTTCGCGGATCAGGGTAAGGGGATGGCCATGTACAATCATTTTGCCGGCATCCATAATCACCACTTCTTCACATAAAGACTGGGCTTCTTCCAGCAGATGGGAGGTATAAAGTATACTGGCTCCCTGCCGGTTATAGTCGCGCAGAAACTGTAATATCATGCTACGGGACTGCACGTCCACCCCTGCGGTGGGTTCATCCAGTACCAGCAATTGGGGGTCGTGCAAAATAGCGGCAATAATATTTGCCCGCCGCTTCATACCACCGGAATATTTATAAATTTCTTTATGCGCACTCGCTTCCAATCCAAACAGCTCCAGGTAGTGCATAATTTTCTGCTGTAATGCCTTGCCTTTGAAGCCATAGAGGTTGCCAAAGTAGGTGAGGTTTTCCACAGCAGATAATTGTGGATACAGGGCAATCTGCTGGGGCACTATCCCGATGAGCCGCTTAATGGCTTCCCGGTGTGCTGCATCCTGTTTTAAACCATGGATGAACACATCTCCGGTATCACTCTTCACAATACCACATAAGATAGAAATAGTGGTGGTTTTTCCTGCGCCATTAGGTCCTAATAAACCGGCAATTTTTCCCTTTTCAAACTGAAACGTCAACCCTTTCAGGGTAGGCTCTGCGCTTCCTTTGTAGGTTTTATATAGTTCGTTGACAGTTATGCCGGACATGCTTATTCGTATTTAAAACTTCACCTGTGCCAGCTTCCGGAAGAAAGCCTCCTCGGAGGCAGCACAAGCCATCAACATCTCACTTAATTCTTTATAAGATACATCGCTGGTAGACCGGCTTTTACAAACCCGCCCTGCTGCAAATGCAAAATTACGCCACAAATCCCCGGTTTGCGTAAGCTCTCCGGCCAGCTTGCTCAGCTGGTTGTTTTTCAATACGACCGACGCTTCCTGTAAAAAAGCGGCATACAGGAAGCGGAAACCTGCACCTCCGGTGCCTATTTCTTCCTGCATACGGATAATATTTCCCAGGTACAACGTGGCTTTACGGTCGCCCGGGTTGGTAGCATAGTTGGCTACCCTCTTAGCCAGAAACCGTATTCCTTTTACGCCAAACATAGGCAGCGGTACCTTCAGCATAAAGTGGCAGGCCTGCGCAATACCTTCCTGGATTGGTTTTTCCAGGGATACTTTCGCCGGTACATGCACGGGATAATACATCTTTCCTTTGGGGGCAGGAAATCCTTTGGCAAAGCGCGCCTGGGAAAGGCTTTCCGGATCTATGGTCGTCACCGTATCCATTACCGGGTCGCTCACCAGGTATTGATCTTCCTGCTTACCATATACCACCAGGTTATGCGCGTTAAAATGAAAACGGTAGGAAGGCGGGAAATAGGGCAGATAATACACGCTGGACTGCAATCCCACCGGGATACCTGCTGCCACTACTTTGTCGAGCGCCAGCATCCCCTTCTCCGGTGTGGAAAACTTTTCAGACTCCATTTTCACCCCCAGGCGTTTACATACCCGCTGGAAAATAGCGCCCGGCCAGATACGATAGGTAGTTCCGGGCACACCATTCACCTTTACGAAGGGCAGGTGTCCGAAAAATATACCGGCGCCTATACCAAATGCCATTGGTTCGCTGATCTGCAAACCCTGGTGTCCCAGCAGGTTTGATATTACTCCACTCTCACAATGAGCTGTCTGTTTGTGTTGGAAAATAGAATTACTCATATTATTATTGGTCGTAAAGACACAAAGCAGCAAAACGCACAAAGAAAATATAAACAATCTGTTCTTTGCGCGTTTCGCTGCTTTGCGCCCCTGCGTGATATTTATTTTATCTGTAACAGCTCCGTTACACTCACTTTGAAGGCATCGGCATACCGTTGCAGCATTTTAGGCGAGAGTTTTTTAAAGACGCCGGGCTTCATATGCTTTTTTACCTGCCACTGGAATTTTCCCACATAATTGGCCAGTAGCGCGAGGTCCATCAGGTTCTTTTCCATGTAGTAGGCTACGGGGCTGATTTCCCCTGCTTCCACACGGGCGCGGGCAGCCTTTACCTTTTCATTTACTTCTTCCCAGGCCTGGTCCAGTGCAATGTTTTCCGGCTCCCAGCCTGCACTTTGCACCTGCACATAATTGCCGGAATTATCCACCGCATACATAATCTGTTTGAATGTACCTTCATGCAGGTTGTCGCTGTCTTGTGGTACTTCCTCTTTTTTCATGATAGCAGTTTTTAGAAGTGATCCTTATACTACAGTAATATGCGCGTAGGCATAAGAGAAACGTGCGCTCTCCGGTACCATCAGCACTACTTTCTGTCCTTTCTTCAGCCGACCGGTATTCATCAGCTCTTCCAGCATCAGGTAAGGCGATGCCGTACCTACGTTACCTACATTGGCCAGGTTGGTAAACCATTTGTCCAATGGAATAGGCACACCCAGGCGGGTAATTTCCTCATCGATCTTTAATCTGAAGAACTCGGAAGATAAATGCGGCAGGAAGAAATCTATTTCATCCAGGTTGATCTGGTGACGTTCTACCAGCTCTTTCCACATTTTTGCTCCCGAAGGAACTATATTCTTACCCAGTAAACGGGTATCCTGTTTAAAAGAAAAAACGCTATGCTGTGCCCACTCTTCCGGTGTCATATCTATCCAGCCGGTTGTGTTACCATCCGGTTGCTTAATAGCACCTGCATACATACAGGTTTCCAGCTCGTTGGCGTAAGACAGTATTTCTACCCAGTCAACCCGCAGGGATAATCCTTCTTCATTAGGCTTATCCTGGAACAGCGCGGCACTGGCGCCATCGGACAGCATCCAGCGGAGGAAGTCTTTTTCAAAAGCGATGATAGGATTTTCGTCCAGGCTTTTCAGGTTTTCTGCTTCCGGCTGAAATTTCTGTGCCAGCATCCAGGCGGAAAATTTTTCTGAACCAGTACTTACCGCGTTGGAAGTATTGCCACAACGAACAGACATCCAGGCATATTTGAAAGCCTGCATACCGGCTGCGCAAGCGCCTGTAGCAGCAATCAGTTCTACCGGCTGACATCTTAAAATACCATGTACCATCGCGGCATGATTGGGGAGCAGCTGGTCGGGAGAAGTGGTACCACAGGCCAGCAACTCTAATTTGTTGATGGGGAATTTCTCATCGAACAACTGTTCTACTGCTGTTGCCGTCATTTCGGCATTGGAATGCGTTGATTTGCCATCCTTGTCTAAAGAGTAGTAACGCGTCTTAATTTTATTGTTACCTAAAATCTTTAAACGTGCACGAGAAGGTTTTCCGTCTACCATGCCGAGAATGCTCTCCATTTCATCATTTTCAACAGGCTTGTTAGGTAAAAATTTCGACAGCCTGGTAATATAAACTTCCTTCATTTGAATATTATTCGTCTTTAAAGGCTACATGTAATAACCTGATCAACACTGACTTGCCTTACCAGACAGCGCTCAGAGATAAATATGTTTTTTATTTAAAATGCGTTATACACCGGACGTAAATATAGAACTCTAATCGGAATTACAACTATCACGCCGTAGCGTAAAGCTACCTAATAAAGCAGGTTACCGCAAAGAAATACCTTTATAGTAGTCCACTTCCCTGCGTAGCTGGTTCTTCTTCAAATTGAGCTTTATAATAGAAGTAATCAGGCTAATGGGTGTTAATACAAAGATACCGGCTAACAGTAATCCTCTGTACATACTTACCCGGCCCTGGCGGGAAGCCGCTCCTGGTCCGCCTTTGGCGCTAATGAACTTTGCCCAGAAACGGAAAGCCCTGATCCCTTTGGCTTCCAATACCACCAGGTTAGGTTTCAGTTCTACGGCATCGAGCGCCAACAACTGCGGATGTAAATCATTCCATTGTTGTTGCAATAGCGCTTTTTCCAGCGGCGCGGCAAAACGGTTGGAGGTAATGATTTCGTTTTCCTGTATACCTGCCTGTGGTAAAAAGCGGGTGGCCTCCTTCTTTCCCTTGAATGCCCAACGGAGGATGGTAATTACAGAGATAAGATTAGGAGATTTATCTACCAGTACAATATTGCCGACCAGCTGAGCGCCGGCCTGCTGCAAATACCCTTTTACTTTTTCCTGTGCATTGAGCCACATATTCCTGCTGCCCAATAATGTCACTACGTTCTTCCCTTTCAATAACTGCCTGCCTGCATCGCTTTGCAGAAAAGCGGCTGTAGGCTGGGAAGGCGACAGGAACCAGGGCTGGTATGCCATGATCACCAGGTCGAAATGAGCATTCACATCCACTTTCAGCGGTTGTATGGCACGCGGGGTCAACTGCACCGTTTCCGGCATAGTATCATAAAATTGCTGTTTCCCCCATGGAAAAGGGAACGGCGTTACTGGTACCAGCTGCTCAAATGTAATATCGGCTTTGCCTTCCAACGGAGCCAGCACATGATCAATAACCCTTTTCAATTGCCCTGTCTGGGTATAATATACCACCAGGATCCTCGGTCTTTCGTTCATAAAAGGAATAGGAGTTCAACAATTCAAAACGTAATTCCAACAACTTAATTGGCGAAAACTACAAATCAAACCGTAAACATACAAAAAAACGGTCATCATTCATGTGATTTAATGATAATTTGATGCGAATCGTTGATGGGGTGGGGTATTTTTAATTGAGGTAACTGCTTGTGCCCCAGCCAGGTACAGCATCAGCCGGCATAAAATTGCGAATGCTGTACCTGGACTCAAGGACTTGTTATGTTTGTAAAACTTCCCCTATAAACATCGAAAGGGTGCGAATTATGATATTCGAAGTGTTAAAAATTTGCAAATGTTGATTTTATTTCTTCTGTACGGTACCTGAACCGGTAACGGAAGAATTAACGGAAGGGGCGCCTCCGTAGTTTACATTTCCGGAGCCTGTAATCTTTGCATCCAGTTTCACGCTGGCATATACATCTGCATCGCCGCTACCCGCAATTTTAACGCTGGCATTTTCCGCCAGGAGCTTATCTCCTTCAAAATTGCCGCTGCCGGCAATCACCAGGTCCATATCCCGGGTTTCACCTTTCAGCTGGATGTTACCAGAACCGGCAATAGATGCTTTTACAGCCGGGGCATTGATTTCACCACTGAGGTTACCAGAACCGCTCAGGCTGAACTTCACGTTGGACTTGGTGTTAAATCTATCCGTTAATTTCAGATCACCCGCTCCGGCCAGACTGGCCTCGTCTACCTCCGGGGTGGTTAAATATACATTGATGTCTCTATGTGTGCTGACAGAAATACCTCTTTTAAAACGTACTATTAACCGGTCACCCTCCCGGGCAAATTCTATCAACGGTATAATGTTATCTTCTGCCTCAATAACGGCAGGCTTAGCCTCGCCCTGGGACAAGAATACATTCATACTACCTTCTACCTTGAGTTGATGGAAAGCTGCTGACTGTCTTTCTTCTTTAGTGACATGCCCGTTTCCTTTTACCCGGTTCTGGCCGATTACATCGCAGGAATTTAACAGTAAAACAGTAGAAAGAGCCACAGTGGCCTGACATAGGAGAGATTTTGTTGATATCATGGGTCAAGATTATTGCAGAAAGATACGCCAGATTTCTGAATTTCGAATTTCAAAATCTGAAATTGACCGAAGGGCTTTATCTTTGCACCACCATGACAGAAAAGATACTTATCCTCGATTTCGGTTCCCAGTATACACAGCTGATTGCACGCAGCATCCGTGAACTGAATGTTTATTGCGAAATTAAGCCTTGCCTTCAGCCCATCGCCTGGGATGAAACGATCAAAGGTGTTATATTATCAGGCAGTCCTTTCTCCGTAAATGATGAAAAAGCGCCCAACATCGACATTGCAGCCATTGCAGCAAAAGTACCTGTACTGGGCATCTGCTACGGCGCCCAGATGATGGCCAAAAATTTCGGCGGAGAAGTAGCTAAAAGCAACATCCGCGAGTATGGCCGCGCTTTTATGGAACACCAGGACAGGGAAGAGAAATTATTATATGATATCTCCCCCAAAAGCCAGGTATGGATGAGCCACTCCGATACCATCAAACGTATTCCGGAAAATTTCGATATCATCGCCACTACAGAAAATATCCCGGTAGCTGCCTTCAAAAGCACCACTGCTGCGGCTAATCCTATATTCGGTTTACAATTCCACCCGGAAGTAACCCACTCCCTGGAAGGCAAACAAATTTTACGCAACTTCCTGGTACATATCTGTAACTGTCAACAGGACTGGACACCAGCTGCTTTTGTACACGAAACAGTAGAAAAGATCAAAGCACAGGTAGGCGAAAAGAGAGTGGTAATGGCCCTCAGCGGTGGCGTAGATTCTACTGTAGCGGCAGAACTGATCCACAAAGCCATTGGCAAAAACCTCTTCTGCATCTTTGTAGACAACGGTCTCCTGAGAAAAGATGAGTTTGAAACCGTACTTGAATCCTATAAACATATGGGATTGAATGTAAAGGGAGTAGATGCGAAAGCACTGTTTTATGGTCAGCTCAACGGCGTTTCCGACCCTGAGCAAAAACGCAAGATCATTGGTCGCCTCTTCATAGAAGTCTTCCAGCAGGAGGCTACCCAGCTAACAGACATTTCCTTCCTGGGCCAGGGTACTATCTATCCTGACGTGATTGAATCCGTTTCCGTGAATGGTCCTTCAGTAACGATCAAATCGCACCACAACGTAGGTGGATTACCGGAAAAGATGAACATGCAACTGGTAGAGCCCCTGCGCTTCCTCTTCAAAGATGAAGTACGCCGCGTAGGCCGTGAAATCGGTATCAGCGAAATATTCCTGGGCCGTCATCCTTTCCCGGGTCCAGGTCTTGCCATCCGTATCCTGGGCGCTATCACTCCAGAAAAGGTACATATGCTGCAGGAAGCAGATGCTGTATATATTGAAGGCCTGAGAGAAGCCGGCCTGTACGACAAAGTATGGCAGGCAGGCACCATCCTGTTGCCAGTGCAAAGCGTAGGCGTAATGGGAGATGAACGCACCTACGAATTTACGGTAGCGTTACGTGCAGTAACCTCGGTAGACGGCATGACCGCCGATTGGGCGCATCTGCCTTACGAATTCCTCGCTAAAATGTCTAACGACATCATTAACAAGGTAAAAGGCATTAACCGCGTGGTATACGACATCAGCTCCAAACCACCGGCCACCATAGAGTGGGAATAATTTATTTTTGATATAGCTTAAAGCAAAAAGCTATTGAAGCGGAGATAGATGCGGGTATTGTTAAGGTATTGCGCTGGTTGTTCGCTTCAATGGCTTTTTGCTTTTTTACGTTAAGCTTTCTGCATTTTACCGGTAGCTTTCAGCTACTAGGAATGATTTTTGTAAATTAGCGGCCATTATGAACCATTTAGTTTCCATAAAGAACCTGTTATCCGGCTTCGTACTCCTGGCATTGATCAGCTCCTGTTCTTCTTCCAGGAAAAGCACTTCCCGGGTAGACGGGCCACCGCCATCATTGAGTAAACCTACCCCGGCCAAAAAGCCGGAAGAGAAAAAAGAAACCGCCAAAGCAGCTCCCTTCAACGTGCCAGCGTTTGCGAAGGAAGTAAAAAAAGGTACTTACAACATTGCCTTCTTTGCACCGCTCTACCTGGATTCTGCTTTCGCCAACTCCACTGATATTCCCGGCCGCACTATTCCAAGATATGTATTACCCGGACTCGAGTTTTACGAAGGCGCCCAACTGGCACTGGATTCATTGCAACAGCAGGGATATAACCTGAAAGTAAACGTATACGACAGCAAAGCCAGGCAAAGTGTATCCTCCCTCATCCGGAGTAAAGCACTGGATGCAACAGACCTCATCATAGGTGCGGTCAATAACCCCGAACTGAAGGAGCTGGCCGATTTTGCCAAAGAAAAAGAAATCAATTTCGTGTCGGGTACCTTCCCGAATGATGCAGGTATCACTGATAACCCATTTTTATATATCTCCAACAGCACACTCAAAACACACTGTGACGCCCTCCAGAACTATGTACAGGATGCTTTTGCCAATAAAAACATTGTGCTGCTTCGCAGGAACACCGCTTTCGAAGCCCGCCTCGCCGCCGATTTCAAAGCATCCTACGAAAAAATGCAGAGCGCTAAAAAAGTAAGGATCAAAGAAGTAATATGGAGCGACGCTACGACTACGGATGAAATTTCCAAGTACCTGCTCACCGACCGTACCAACGTAATATTGGTAACAGCGCTCGATGAAGCCGGCGCCAAAAGCCTGCTGCGTAAGCTAAGCGTTTCTGCGGCTACCTATCCCCTGCAGATATTTGGTATGCCCACCTGGGATGTATTTAAACTAAAAGAGCCGGAATTCAAAGGGCTGCAGATCTATTACTCTTCGCCGTATTTCAACGATAAAACAGATGCTTACAGCAAATATATAAACGACTATTTCCGCAGAACCTACAAAGCCCGTCCGTCAGACATGGCCTATAAGGGATTTGACCTGACCTATTACTTTGTAAGGCTGCTGCACAATAACGGCGTTTATTTTAATGGTATGGTAGAAACGGCGCCTAAAGTAATTACCAGCTATAATTTCCAGCCGGTTTACCTGAAAGAAGGTGAGCAAATGCCCTCCTACTTTGAAAACAAAAATATCTTTATCATCCAGAAAGGAGATAGCTCGGATATTAAAATGAATAAACAGTAGGCGCAATACCTGCGTACTTTATAAATGAAAGCGCCTCCCATGCTATAGCGTGGGAGGCGCTTTCATTTATGTTAACCTATTCTCCGGTAAAACCATAATAGCTGCCCGATGGCCAATAAACCAATTGCCACCAGGATACTCAAACCAGCACCATAAGCGCTCCATCCTTTCAACGTAGCCATTTCCATGGCCAATCCTACCAACGATAAACCCAAACCACCACCCAGCGCATTGGCCGTACCATTAATGCCTGATGCCAGTCCCTGCTGCCGCTCGGGTACACTTTGCACTGCCAGGATAGTTACACAAGGGAAAGTGATAGCCATTCCGAATGAATTGATACAAGCTACTGCTCCTAAGATGAGTAATAAAGGATAGGCAGTGAAATAACTGGCAACAAAAAACAAGATGCCTCCCAGCATACACGCATAGCCTAAAATGCCCGTTTTCGCCACTCCCAGCCGGGTAAACAATCGCGGTAATACAAATTTTGAAATGATACCGGATAAAATACTGAAAGGAAAGAGCAGCAATCCTGCCTGCGACGGGCTGAAGTGAAGATCGTGCTGCAGGTATAGCGTCAGCATAAATATATAGCTCAGGAACATACTGCCCAACAGCGCGGCGCCAGCATTACCGGTAATGACTCCCCGCAGCCTGAATAAACGGAAATCGACCAACGGAGATACATGAGCAAGTTCCCGGCGTACAAAAAAAATAGCGCCGCCAATAAACAACAACAGCCACGCGCCATATTTCGTATAGTGCTGGCCAATGTTTACCAGGTCGTGGATCAACCAGGCTGCCAGCATCATCAGCATAGTAATCAGCAAGGCACTGACAGCGTTGTTCGGCATTTTTACCACCGGCGTTTCATCGGCAGGGATATATATTACCGCCAGGAGAATGACCACACCAATCACCGGTACATTGATGAAAAATACCCATTGCCATCCCAGGTAATTGCTGATGAGTCCTCCTATAGCCAGGCCGGTAGCAAATCCAATTCCCGCCATCGCACCAAAAATTCCCAGTGCCCGGTTCCTGGCAGTGGCCTCGGTAAAAGTGTTGGTAATAATCGCCATGGCTGCTGGAATGGCCAATGCCACACCGGCCCCCTGCAAGCCCCGGCATACCAGCAGCCAGGCAAAACCTGGAGAAAATCCCGCCGCCAGCGATGCCAGCACAAAAACGAATGCACCAATAATAAAAATGCGCTTCCTGCCACGGGTATCAGCCAGGCGCCCGCCCAGCAACACCAACCCCGCATAGAACAATACATATACTGTTTGCACCCACTGGATAGCATCCGGCCCAAAATGAAAGAACGCTTCCATCTGGGGAATAGCCATGTTTAATACAGATACGTCTAATGCTTCGAAAAAAATAGCCATACAGGCCACCGTTAAAATAATACGTTGTTTCATCAGGTGCAAACCTAGTAAATCATATCACATGTAATTTTTTTGCAAAAAATTTAGAACAAACACCTATTATTAGCATAAAAAATAGAATTTTGTCTTAAATAGAAAATAAGATGGTCAACAAAAAAGAAAATACTACCGACGCCCCACTTTCCCTCGACGAAAAAGACATGGGCATCCTGAAGCTGTTGCAGAAAGATGCCAAGATGACCATCCGCGATATTGCAGCGCAGCTCAACCTGAGCACCACACCAGTGTATGAACGCATCCGCAAAATGGAGCAGGCTGGGGTCATTAAGCAATACGCTGCTATTGTAGATCCCCGGAAAATAAATAAAAGCCTGACCGTGTTATGTTATATTACACTCAAGGAGCATAATAAAAAATGTGGTAAGAAGTTTATCCAGGAAATCCTGAATTTCACAGAAGTAACGGAGTGTCTGAATATCTCCGGTGAATTTGACTTCATGATAAAAGTACAGGTAAAGGATATGGATGAATACCGTGAATTTTATGTAAATAAATTGGGAGAGCTAGACAACCTGAGTCATACGCAAAGTATATTTGTGATTTCAGTGATCAAAGCTACCCACCAGGTAGTTTTTTAGCCGCATGTGCTACACTTCCAGATACCGATGTTCAAACTAAGGTTCCACCGGGTTCATCAGGTCGAAGCCAACGTGAAAATCGAGGTAGCCCGCGGCCGATTCTCCCGGATCAAATACTACTACCATAGAGCAAACTGGCTTCCTGCTACGGGAATTAGCCGTTTCAAAAGCAATACCCTGCTGGGTATCTTCATATACTGCAATACGCCTTGCCTTATTGGCTGTTTCGTATAGCCGTACCAGTTTAATACCCGGATAAGCTTTTTTGATGGTCGACAAAGTACTGCCGGCCCCTACTCCTTTTGCCGTTTTGAATTTGGGTGAATTAACCCGGATCTGCTTTACATACTGCGTATCCTGTGTACGCATGGCAGTGAATACCGCCAGCATATGCGTTGAATCAATGCTGTTATCTTTCTTCCGGCTATACCAGATACGCCAGGCTTTCATCATAGCGGCATCTCCTCCATCCGGCTTACCTAATACTGCCAGGCTCTGTGCCGGCGCTTCCAGCTTTATTTGCCCGATACGCTGTCCGGGAACAATCGTCCAGGCGCTTTGCTGTGCACTGCTTTCCAGTGTAAACAACAGAGTAGATAAGAATAAGGTAAGATATCGCATAACAAGAGTATTTAATAAAGTAAGACAAAAACACTGCCATCCTTACATGAAAATTTTGGTAGTTAAAGTGATGCAAAAAAAAGAAAGTAAGGATTTTCTTAACATTTACAACTCTAATTTTATCCCTGTAAGGCCTTACTGTAGCAACTTTTAATTAAACCACTCAACTATCACCTGAGAACTTACAGACATGAAGAAAATTCTATTGCTCCTGCTTCCGTTCGTAGCAGCAGCGCTGATTACCCGTGCCCAAACCATTCACTATGGCGTTAAAGGGGGACTTGGACTTTCGTCTAAAACCTCCAAGGTATTTCCATCTTTTTACGGAGGTGGCTTTGCCAACTTCAAATTGAATGACCATTGGTCCCTGCAACCCGAAGTACTATATTCCTATAATGGTCAAAACCAAAAATTTACGATACTTGATCCGGGAGAACCACTTCACACCGTGACATTCAAAACCAGAGAAAAATATCTCAGCGTACCCCTAATGGTACAATATCATATCACGTCAAAGCTATACGTGGAGGCCGGTCCGGAAGTAAGCATGTTGTTGGATGCCAAACAGGGCTCCGCAGGCAACTGGCAGCACTATACCAGCTATTATCACCGGTTTTCCCTGGCTGGATCTGCCGGCGTTGGTTATAAACTACCCTTCGGGCTTGGTGTTTCCGCCAGGTATATGTATGGCATTACGAAATCAATCGGCGCCGAATACAACTCAAATCTAAGAGTTGGTATCGACTATACCTTCGGAAAAAAATAAGCCGGCCGCATCCATTTAACCTGTTACTGTCACCCGGTGGTATAGCCATTTTTGGTTATACCACCGCTTATAGAATCCAGGGAATACTTACATTTGAAACATGTTACTCAAATTCCCGAAAGATCAGGACGGACAGCAAATACTCAAAGCAGGCAATACCCATTTTGCCATGCTGAAACAACGCAGCATGGCCAATAAACGTACCATCTTCCTGAAAGAAAATGTGATCATTTTTGTACTCTCCGGGTATAAACTGCTACATTTTGACCAGCAAACCGTAAAAGTAGAAGCCGGCTCCCTGTTGTTGATGAAACGTGGCTTTTACGTGATGTCTGACTTCGTGGAAGAAGGGTTGCAATTCAAAAGCCTGTTGCTTTACTTTTCTGACGAACTGCTACGCCGGTTCCTTCATAAATTCAACTATATCACTCCTCAGAAAGCTGCGGCAACAGATCATTTAGTTATACCGATTAATCCGTTGATGGAAGCATTCCGGGAACAATACATCCACTATTTCCACCAGGAACCAGCTACCTTACCGGCGCTTTTACCGGTAAAATTATATGAGCTGTTCCTGCTGTTGTTAGCTACTCCGCAACACGCTACCATACTTGCTTTCCTGCAACAAATCGTCCATGCCCAGCCCCAGGACCTGGCCTTTATGGTACGGCAACATTTATTTCAACCCCTGACACTGGAAGAAATGGCCAGGCTTTCCGGTCGCAGCCTCGCTTCTTTTAAACGGGATTTTCAGCAACAGTTTCATACTTCTCCCCGCAAATGGATTAATGAACAACGGCTTTCCTACGCCTACACGTTGTTGCAAACCACTCCATTGCAGGTGGCGGAAATAGCCTTGTCATGCGGATTCGAAAGCACCTCACACTTTATCCGGATCTTCAAACAAACCTACGGTATTACACCTAATCATACCAGAGCCAAAAAAGCAATGATCTGAGCTTTTTGCGTTACCCACGGGTATGACTTCCACAGTAGCTTTGCTGTTATAAAATGATAACATGCAAACGACACAGGAAAAAAACAAAGCCGTAGTAAGACGCTTCAATGAAGAATTTATTATTAGAGGTAACCTCGATGCCTTCGAAGAGATAGTGGCACCCGGATTCATTAACCACACCGGCGTACCCGGCTACAACGATCGCATAGGTACCCGCAATTTTATCACCCAACTCCTGCACCCTGCGCTCCCCGATATCCAGCTGGAGATTTTTGATATGATCGCGGAAGATGATAAAGTAGTTACCCACAAAGCTTTTACAGGCACCCTGCAGGCAGTGTTCATGGGACAAGCACCTACTGGCCGTAAGACTACCCTGCGTATCATTGATATTATCCAATTGAAAGACGAACAATATATTGCCCATTGGTCGATACGTGAATTGATCACCACCTGATTGTTTGCCAAATTATGCTTACTTTAAGCGTATGAACCGCAAGCATTTTTTATCCTCTCTTGTTACCTCCGGCGTGGCGCTTTCGTCGCTGCAAACATTGGCCGGCATGAGCTTACCCGCAGTTTCAGATAAAAAGGAACCACTTGTTCCTCCTTACCTGAAACCCGGCGACATTATCGGTATTACCTGCCCCGCAGGATATATCAAAAGAGAAGAGATACAACCCGCCATCCGTATTATGGAAAGCTGGGGATTTAATATTCGTATAGGCAAAACCGTAGGAACACGCGACTTCAGCTTTGGCGGCACCGACACGGAGCGACTGGCCGACCTGCAAGCCATGCTGAATGATGATAACATCAAAGCTATTATGTGCGGGCGTGGCGGATACGGTACCGCGCGTATTATCGACCAGCTCGACTTTTCCCGGTATCAACGCAAACCTAAATGGTTGATTGGTTTCAGCGACGCCACCGTATTACATTGTCACATTAACCGGCACTTCGGAATTGCTTCCCTGCATTCCAAAATGTGCAACAGTTTCCCTGATGAATTCAGTAAAGCGGAGCCTATTGTGCAGGATACCATCATGTCTATCTACCAGGCATTAACCGGTAAAAAAATGCAATACAACGCCCCTCCAGATACCCAAAACAGGAAAGGGAAATCCAGGGGCGTAATTATTGGCGGCAACCTGTCTATCATCCAGAGTATGTGTGGCACCGATTCTGAAATAGATACCAACGGTAAAATATTGTTTCTCGAAGAAGTAGGAGAATACCTGTATAGCCTGGATCGTATGCTGGGCACCCTGCAACGGTCACATAAACTGGACAACCTCGCAGGCCTTGTCATTGGCGGATTTAACCGGATCAAACCAGACGATCCCGGCGAAGAATTCGGAAGAACCATTTATGATATGGTTTTCGAAAAAGTAAAAAATACCAACTACCCGGTTTGCTTCAATTTTCCTGTAGGACATCAGAAGAATAACTATGCACTCAAGTGTGGTATGATGCATACGCTCAACGTTACCGACAACGGAACTACATTGGCGGAATAATTATTTTACGAGAAAAGTAATGATAAACAGTACGGCCAGTACATACATCACCGGGCTGATACTTTTATACTGCCCGGTTAATACCTTCAGTAGTACATAAGACAACATACCAAATACAATCCCTTCTGCAATACTATAGCTGTAAGGCATCATTACAATGGCGAGGAAAGCAGGAATAGCTTCCGTTACATCGTTAAAGTCTATTTTGGTGACAGCGCCCATCATCAGCATACCTACTATGATCAAAGCCGGCGCTGTAGCGGCTTGTGGGATCATGGCAAACACCGGCGCAAAAAACAGGGATAACAAAAACATGATGGCTACGGTAAACGAGGTTAATCCCGTTTTGCCACCAGCAGCAATACCGCTGGCACTTTCTACGTAAGCCGTTACCACACTGGTACCCAGCAACCCGGCGGCGGTGGTGCCGATGGCATCGGCCATCAGCGCCTGCTTGGCACGGGGCAAACGTCCCTGTTCATCCAGCAAACCCGCCTTATTGCAAAGTCCTATCAGGGTACCTACGGTGTCAAACAAATTTACCATCAACAGGGTAAACAGGATCATCACCATGTCCAGCGAAAATATTTTATCAAATTGCAGCTTAAAAGCTATAGGCGCCAGGGATGGCGGTAAGCTTACCAGGTGTCCGTTTTCGGGGAGATGGGTAATACCCAGGGGTATACCAATTATGGTCGCCGCCAGGATGCCTATCAACAAGGCAGCATTCACCCCCTTGTACATCAGCACCGCGCTGATGATCAGTCCTATCAACGCAATGAGCGGCCCTACGCTGGTGATATTTCCCATTTTCAGGATCACGCCGCCCAGCTTACCATCTCCCACATGATGCATGCCCGTTTCAATAATACCCGCATTGGCCATGCCTATCAGCGCAATCAATAACCCGATACCCACTGATATAGCATGTTTCAGGTTGCCCGGGATACTGTTGATAATAGCCTCCCGTATCCGGAACATAGATAGTACAATAAAAATAAGTCCTTCCAGGAAAACAGCTGTTAGCGCAAACTGCCAGCTATAGCCCATCGCCGATACAATCGTATAGGCAAAGAAAGCATTGAGGCCCATGCCGGGCGCCACGCCAATGGGCAGCCTGGCATACAAGGCCATCACGAGGGTACCAATGGCAGCCGCCAGGGCGGTAGCCGTGATCAGTGCCTGGAAGTCCATCCCTGTCTGAGAAAGGATACTGGGGTTTACCGCCAGTATATACGCCATCGTGGAAAAGGTGGTTAACCCTGCCAGTACTTCTTTCTTAACGGTTGTATTATTTTCGGAAAGCCGGAAAAATTTTGCGAGCATGCTGCAAAAATAGCGTTTCGCCATTTAGCATTTTATCCTAATTTCATTGTCATGCAACAACGTTCGGGAGGCTGGAAAGTGATCCATCAATGGCTGGAGGGAAATGAATTTAAACCCTTTAAATTCCAGGAAGATGCCTGGAAGGCTTACCTGCAGGGTAAGTCGGGTATCGTAAACGCACCCACCGGTTTTGGCAAAACCTTTTCCCTGTTCCTCGGTGTACTGATTGCCTGGATAGATGCCCATCCAAAAGATTATACCCACAAAACCAAAAATGGCTTACAGTTGCTGTGGATAACCCCGCTGCGGGCACTGGCCAAAGATATAGCCCGGGCCATGGAAGCCGTGCTCCAGGAACTGAACATTCCCTGGCAAGTGGGCATACGCAGTGGAGATACCTCCCTGGCCACCCGCGCCGCACAGAAAAAGCAAATGCCGGAAATACTCCTCATCACCCCGGAAAGCCTCCACCTGCTGCTCGCTCAAAAGGAATATCCCAACTTGTTTAAACACCTGCATACGGTGGTGGTAGACGAATGGCACGAACTCATTGGCAGCAAACGCGGCGTGATGGTGGAGCTGGGACTCAGCCGACTGAAAGGTTTGCGTAAGGAGCAGCTGAAGGTATGGGGCATATCGGCCACCATCGGCAACCTCGATGAAGCGCTGGAAGTATTGCTGGGGCCATATCACAACGATGGATTGATTATCCGCGCCAAACTGAAAAAAAATATTGCGCTGAAAAGCGTGATCCCCCAAGAAATCGAAAACTATCCCTGGGCCGGGCACCTGGGCATTAAGATGCTGCCACAAGCGCTGCCGGTGATTCATGACAGTCAAACTACCCTCATATTTACCAATACCCGCTCCCAGTCGGAAATCTGGTACCAGGCGCTGCTAAAGGAAGATCCCATGCTGGCAGGCGCCCTGGCATTGCATCATGGTTCTATCGACATGGAGCTGCGTATCTGGGTGGAAGAGGCATTGCACAATGGTATCCTCAAAGCGGTGGTATGCACCGCCAGCCTGGACCTGGGCGTGGACTTCCGCCCGGTTGACAGTGTTATCCAGGTGGGCAGTCCAAAGGGGGTAGCCCGCTTCCTCCAAAGGGCCGGGCGTAGCGGACATCAGCCGGGCGCTGTGAGTAAGATTTTCTTCCTGCCCACCCATGCCCTGGAGCTGGTGGAGGCCGCAGCGCTGAAAGCAGCCATGGAAGAAGAGTTGATAGAAAGTCGCATGCCGGTGCTCCTCGCCTACGATGTATTGTTGCAATACCTGATGACACTGGCTGTTTCCGACGGCTTTCATGCGGCGGAAATATGGGAGGAAATAAGTCGAACCTTCTGTTATCAGCATATTACAGAAGATGAATGGCTGTGGCTACTCTCCTTCCTCACCACCGGCGGCGATGCCCTGGGTAGTTATGATGAGTTCCGCAAAGTGGAGCGTGAGGGCGACTTCTTTATCTGCCGCAGCCGCATGATGGCCATGCGCCATCGTTTACATATCGGAACAATTGTCAGCGATGCCATGCTTAAAGTAAAGTTTATGACGGGCGGTTATATCGGCGTCATTGAAGAAAGCTTCATTTCCCGCCTGCAACCCGGCGACTCATTTACCCTGGCCGGTCGCAACCTGGAATTCACGCTCATCAAAGATATGACCGTACTGGTACGTAAATCAAATTCCAAAAGATCTATCGTACCCAGCTACCAGGGCGGACGTATTCCGCTGTCGTCCAACCTGGGACGCATGCTCCGGCAGAAATTCAACGAAGCCCTGTCGGGGAAATCCCGCGATCCGGAACTGATAGCGCTGCAGCCCTTGTTCCAGTTGCAGGAAACATTATCACATATTCCGAAAGATAATGAGCTGCTGATCGAAAAAATAAACACCAAAGATGGTTACCATCTCTTCGTATATCCTTTCGAGGGCCGGCTGGTACATGAAGTAATGGCGGCATTGCTGGCTTATCGCCTCAGTCTCATTCAACCTATTACCTTTTCCATTGCCATGAATGACTATGGGTTTGAATTGTTGTCAGATCAACCGATTCCACTTACCCTGGAAAATGCCAAACAATTATTTTCCACCGACAACCTGTTGATAGAACTGCAAACCAGTGTTAATGCTACAGAAATGGCACGGCGCAAGTTCAGGGATATCGCCGTGATAGCCGGGCTTATCTTCCAGGGATATCCCGGGAAACATAAGGCCAACCGGCACCTGCAGTCATCGGCCTCTTTGCTGTTCAATGTGTTTAAAGATTACGATCCGCAAAACCTGCTGCTGAAGCAGGCCTTCAATGAGGCCTTTTTTTACCAGATGGAAGAAGCCCGCCTGCGGGAAACGCTGGAGCGCATTGCGGTGAGTAAAATTGTGATCACCACCCCACAGCGACTCACGCCTTTCTGCTTTCCTATTAAGGTAGACAGCCTGCGGGATACGATGACCAGCGAAAAGCTGGAAGACCGTATCAAAAAATTGATCACCACAAACGATTAAGAAATCTATAATTTGCAGCTCATAAAAAATGGATTCAGTGGTCGGGGAAATTTTTCATTTTCAACAACAGCATTGGCATTTACTGCCCCAACGGGCTATTTTTTGGGAGGAAGAGAAAACGCTGATTGTGTCAGATATGCATCTGGGCAAGGCAACGCATTTCCGGAAGGCCGGTATTGCTGTACCTGCGGGGATAGAACAGGAAGATCTTTTCCGCCTGCAACAGCTGATTACCCGTTATCTGCCGCAACGCATCATCATCGTGGGAGATATGTTTCATAGTACCGAAAACAACGACGTACAATATTTCCGCGTATGGCGGCAGCAATTTGCCAACATCTCTATTAACCTGGTAAAAGGAAATCATGATATTATGCCGGATGCTGTTTATGAACAGCTGCAAATCCAGGTAAATACGACGCTGACCATTTCAGGTATTCATTTTATTCATGAGCCTTGTGACGATCACAACGGTTTTCAATATACTTTTTCCGGGCATTTCCATCCCGCTTTTGTGATGCAGGGCGCCGGCAAACAACGCCTGCGTTTACCCTGCTTCTATTTTGGCCCGCATTGCGGCATTTTACCGGCTTTTGGACACTTTACCGGCTCTGCAACACTTGACCCTGCCGCCCATGATCCCGTGTTTGTAATCGCCGGAAAATCGATTATCCGGGCACAATGAACCATCCTCATGAAAATTGCTTATCACGATAGCTATACACATCCCTTACCGGCCGATCATCGCTTTCCGATGCTCAAATACGAGCTCATACCTGCGCAACTGCTCCGGGAGGGCGTTATTACCCATGAACAACTATTTGAGCCGCAACCGGCTACTGAGGAGGTGATCCTGCTCACCCACACGGCCAACTACTGGCAGAAGCTGGAAGGCCAGACACTGACGCCCAGAGAGCAGCGGAAAATAGGTTTTCCGCAATCCCCTGCCCTTACTTACCGGGAAATCGTTATTGCCCGGGGTACGATCGATATAGCCCTTCATGCCCTGGATCATGGCATCGGCTTCAACGTAGCCGGTGGCACTCATCACGCATTTGCCGATCATGGGGAAGGGTTCTGTTTATTGAACGATTTTGCCATAGCCGCCAACTACCTGTTGCACCGGCAGCACATCAAACAAGCGCTGGTACTGGACCTGGACGTACACCAGGGCAACGGCACCGCAGCCATATTTGCGGATACCCCTCAAGTATACACGTTTAGTATGCATGGAGCGCATAACTATCCTTTTCATAAAGAAACATCCGACTGGGACATCCCGTTGGCCGATGGCATGGACACAGCTACTTACCTGCAACTGCTGGAACCGGCATTACCCCGGCTCATTAATCGGGTAAAACCCGATATTGTTTTTTACCTATCGGGCGTGGATATACTGGATACTGATAAGTTCGGGAAACTGAAAGTAACGCCGCAGGGTTGCCGCGAGCGGGATGAGATGGTATTCCATGCGCTGAAAAAGCATGATATCCCCTGCGCCGTAGCCATGGGCGGCGGCTATTCCACGCATATAAAGGACATTGTGAATGCACACTGTAATACCTTCAAGGCAGGTATCAGCATTTACGGGTATTAATCACCGGAAATAATTTTGCCGTCTTTCATCACCAGCTGCCGGTCGCTCAACGGCGCCAGTTCTTCATTGTGGGTAACGATAATGAAAGTTTGCTGCAGCTTATCCCGGAGTTCCAGGAACAGGTTATGTAATTCGCGGGCGTTGCGGGAGTCGAGGTTACCGGTAGGTTCATCGGCCATCACCACATCGGGGTTATTAATCAGGGCCCGCGCGACGGCTACTCTTTGCTGTTCTCCTCCTGAGAGGGCGTTGGGCTTGTGATCAAGCCGGTCTTTCAATCCCAGTGTTTCCAGGAGGAACTCCGCTCTTTTCCTGACATCCTGTTTACGGGTACCGGCAATATAAGCAGGGATACATACATTCTCCAGGGCGGTAAACTCGGGCAACAGGTGATGGAACTGGAAAATAAAGCCAATATGACGGTTCCTGAAATCAGCCAGGGCGTTTCCCTTCAAACCGGTCAGATTGACATTATTCAGCCACACCTCACCACCAGTGGGTGTATCCAGGGTTCCCAGTATATGCAAAAGGGTACTTTTACCGGCTCCGGAAGACCCTACTATGGTAACAATCTCTCCTTTACTGACAGTAATATCTACCCCCTTTAATATGGGTAAATTGGAATAATTTTTGGTAACATTGCGAGCGGTTAGCATAACCCAAAGAAAAGTAATTAACCGATAAAATAGTAAAAGTTGTTTATTTCAAATTAAATAATACTTTTGCGAAAAATTAAAAAGTAAAAATTTTAATACGATGTACTGGACCTTAGAATTAGCTTCATACCTGGAGGACGCTCCATGGCCAGCTACTAAAGACGAACTTATCGACTACGCCATTCGTTCCGGTGCACCGATCGAAGTAATCGAGAACCTCCAGGAGCTGGAGGATGAGGGAGAAATTTACGAGGGGATTGAAGATATCTGGTCTGATTATCCGTCGCAAGACGACTTCTTCTTTAACGAAGATGAATATTAACCAGCGCTGCTGATAGCGACTCCCGTTCACACTATGACACATAATTTTTAAGCCGCTCCCGGACAGGGTGCGGCTTTTTCTTATAGCAGAAGGCTAAAAGCAAAAAGCTATTGTGGGGAATGATTAGAGCGAATTTTAAATACTCGCTAAGATCATTCCCCACAATAGCTTTTTGCTTTTAGCTTTACGCTTATTTTTCCATTTGATCAATCACCGGCTTGGAAACACCAGTGAAAGAGAAACCACCGTCGTGGAACAGGTTCTGCATGGTCACCATCCGGGTAAGGTCGGAGAACATGGCTACTGCGTAATTAGCGCATTCATCGGCGGTAGCATTACCCAGCGGGCTCATATTTTCCGCATAGGCGATAAAGCCGTCAAAACCTTTTACACCAGCACCTGCGGTTGTTTTTACAGGAGATTGTGAAATAGTGTTAACACGTACTTTTTTATGTGTACCATAGTGGTAGCCAAAGCTGCGGGCAATAGATTCCAGCAACGCTTTAGCATCCGCCATTTCGCCATAGTCAGGGAATACCCGCTGTGCAGCGATATAAGACAATGCAATTACAGAGGCCCATTCGTTCAATGCATCCAGTTTGTAGGCTGTTTGCAGTACGCGGTGCAATGACATCGCAGAGATATCAAATGTTTTGTGATTAAAGTCGTAATCCAGGTCGGTATAGCTTCTGCCTTTACGGATATTCATACCCATGGCTACAGAGTGGAGGATAAAGTCCACTTTACCACCAAAGTGCTCCATAGATTTGTTGAACAGGTTGGTCAGATCATCCATGTTGGTAACATCAGCCGGAATAACAGGTGCTTTGCAGGTTTCGGCCAGTTTGTTGATCTCTCCCATACGCAGGGCAATAGGGGCATTGGTAAGCACAATTTCAGCGCCTTCTTCCACGCAACGCAGGGCAGTTCTCCATGCAATAGACTTTTCATCCAGTGCGCCGAAGATGATACCTTTTTTCCCTTTTAATAAGTTATGAGCCATTTGGTCAAAAATTAATTTCGGCAAAAATAGTCGTTATAGTTGAAAAAAAAAGCTGTTAACTCCCGGTGAAACGGTTTTAGCCGGGCGCCTACCCGCTAAAGCCGCATTACCAGTGGTTAACAGCTAAATATGCCTTCAAAGCCAGCAACGGCTTTTTTGCTATTATACCTTAAGAGGGAATCGCCAGCATCTCCCGCGCATTCTCCAGGGCCGCTGCTGTAGGCTTTTCCCCACTCAGCATCTGGGCAATCTTGTTCACCCGCTCCTCTTTCGATAATAAGCGCACGCTGGTAGTTACTTTCTCCGCTTTGGCTTCCTTGTATACAAAGTAATGAGCATCTGCCTTTCCAGCTATTTGCGGCTGATGGGTGATACAGATAATCTGGTGCGATTTGGCCAGGTCTTTCAAAATGATACCTACCTGGCGGGCAGCTTCTCCCGAAATACCGGTGTCTATTTCATCAAAAATAAGCGTAGGTAAGGAAACAGATTGCGCTACCAATGATTTAATGCACAACATCAGGCGGCTTAACTCACCACCGGAAGCTACTTTCCCTACCGGCGCAAACTGGTTACTCTTATTGGCATCAAATAAAAAGTCGATGGTGTCCTGTCCATATGGATTCAATTCGCCGGCCACCATATCCACTTTCAACCGGGCATTAGGCATACCTACCTGTGCCAGCAACACATTCACCTGTTTTTCAAACGGACTGGCCTGTTCCTGGCGATAGGCACTGATCACACCTGCGAGCTGCAGGAGTTGCTCCTTTAAACGGGTTTGCTCCTGCTCCAGGCTAGCCAGTTGTTCATCGAGATTTAATACATTATCCACTTTTACCGTCAGCTCGGCTTTGATAGCCAGCAACTCATCGGTGGTTTGTACAGCATGCTTTTTAAACAGGCGATATCCCAATGCCATTCTTTCATTTACCAGCTCAATACGTTGTGCGTCGTATTGCACCTGGTCGTTGATTTGCTCTACCTCGCCTGCAATATCCTGCAGTTCCAGGTAGGACGACAACAAGCGCTCAGCAATGGCTGGCATCTCTTTATGAAAAGCAGCCAATCCCTGTAAGGAAGACTGCAGCTGTTTCAATTGTTGCAGGATAGGCTGTTCATCTTCCTTCAGCTGAAAATATACCCGGTTCAGCGTATTCTTTATTTCTTCTGCATGGCTCAGCGTTTGCAACTCTGACTCCAGGTCTTCTATTTCATGTGTGCTGAAACCCGCATCTGTTAACTCTTCCAGCAGGAAGCGATTATAGTCGAGTTCTTTATTGGCGCTATCGCGGCTGTCAAACAGCTGCTTGTATTTCTTTTGTACCTGTACGTACTGCACAAACACCTGGTGATATTGCTGCATTTCTGCCGGTTTATTCACCAGGGCATCAATCACTTCCTGTTGGAAATCGGCGTTACCCAGCGCCAGGGTATCAAATTGCTGGTGCAGGTCTACCAGGTAGCTGCTCAGTTCCGATAATTGGGAGATATTAACGGGGGTATCATTTACAAAAGCTCTAGACTTACCGGTAGCACTAATCTCTCTTCTTATGATCAACTGGTCTTCCAGGTCCAGTTCATGTTCCTGGAAGAAGGCGGCCACCTGGGATTTCTTTACTTTAAAGAAGCCTTCGATAATGCATTTCCCGGTTTTATCAAACAATACTCCGGGGTCGGCCCGCTCGCCCAGGATGAGGGAGAGTGCGCCCAGTAATATTGATTTACCAGCACCGGTTTCCCCGGTGATCACATTCAGGTTTCCTGAAAAGTCTACTTCCAGGTGATCGATAATGGCGTAGTTCGTAATGGTTAATCGCTGTAACATAAGTAAGGAAATTCCTTTATGATGTTGAAAGCTCAGGTTCCGTTCACCCGCTGAATGCCTGCTTTGGCCCGCTGGTCAAGGGAATTTTTATAATCATGCCCTTTCATGCTCAGGCAACGCTGATAACATTCCAGTGCTTTGGCTTTTTCATTTCTTTTTTCATAAATGTAACCCATCTGTAGGGAGGCCCTGGCCGCATAATATTCCGGCCGGTTAGCGCCCACTTTCACGGTTACATCATACATGGCAATGGCCTGGTCGTCCTGTCCACTCTCATCGTATATCCTTCCCAACCGGTAGGCATATTCCAGTTTATCTTCCATGGCAGGAAAATCGGCTGCTTTCTTTGTCAGCAACATTCCTAACGCTTTGCTGAAATATCCGCCATCGCTCAACAGCCGTACCCTCAGCAGGAACGGATTCGGCCATTTACCTGCTTTGGCTTCTTTCAGCGCCTGTTTATCTGCATCGGTTTCCACACCTCCTTTCGTCAGGATCATAGCCCGGTACTTATCCGCTGCTGCCTGGTTGCCTTCCAGGTAATAATACCAGCTGAGTCGCTGTAAACACTCCTTCACATAAAACTTACCCTTGAAGTTATTAACAAACCGCTCCAGGTAAACATGTGCATCGGGATCCAGCCTGGTTAATTTCAACAATCCCATTACATAATTGTAGTACTGGATATCTTCATACTCCGGCGTGTCATTTCTCTCCTGTAATACTTTAATCCCCATGGCAGCTTTCTGGTTGTTAAGCGCCAGGTTAGCCACCATTAACGCAAACAGGTAATTATTTTTGGTATCCAGTTGTTTACGTTGCAGGAAATCCCAGGTATCTTCCGGTTTATTCACAATAAAGAGTGTCAGGTAGCAATAATAGTAGTAGGATTCCTCCCTGAACATTTTTGCTTCCGGGCTATTGCTTTCAATGAACTTATTTACATTGGCCATGCCTTCCTTCATGCTGCCTTTCAGGCCAAGGATATTGGTGATCCACCGGTATCCTTCCGGGATAGTGCCAAATACCGTTTGCATGGCGCCCATCAACAGGTTGTTGGGGACAAAGTCGGGGAAAAGCCGTTGATTCTCTTTCAGCATCATATATGCTTTCCGGATTTCCCAGGTAGCATCCCACTTTTCATCGAACTTTATCTTGATCATGGCCCACTGAAACTTTACGGCCGCCTGTGTATACAAAAAATAAGGAGAGTCTGAAGGGCCTTCCGACAGCTTATTGAGCCGGAACGACCTTAAACTTCTTTTCTTCGCATATTCCCCTGCATCTTCATTAAAGAAAAGGGGAAAGAAGTCTGCGTAATTTTCCAGGAAATAAGGCGCCAGGTTGTCCGGGTGCTCTTTTTTTTCCGCTTCCAGCAAAGCTCTTCCCGTACTTATGCGTAATTGCATAATCGCATCATACGCCTGTTCGCAACGGGTATTAAAATCATATACTTTCTGCCTGGCACTTACATTCAACCCTACACCCAACAGTAACAACAAAGAAAAAATAATACGCATATGGGGAAAATTCCGGAATTAAAGGCCAAATCTCACATATCATCTCTCAAATCCCAAATAAACAATTCATTTTTTTAAAGTTGCATTGCTTCATCCAATTCCCTGCCACAAAATAAAAGAACTACTACGCAAGGTACCTGCGCAACCGCAGTGATTACAAAGCTAATATAATTAGTAAAACAAAACTAAATAAATTAGTATATTTTTTACGGAGAGGGCTATACGAAAAAAGGGCATCCATGGATGCCCTTTTAATTTCTTATGACAAGTGTTACCGGTTAGATCGTTACGGTAGCTTCCAGGTCGTTGTCTACCAGGATACGGCCGCAGTGTTCACAAACGATAATTTTCTTGTGCTGACGGATTTCTGCCTGACGTTGAGGAGGAATAGCGTTGAAGCAACCACCGCATGAATCGCGTTCTACGGTTACCACCGCCAGACCGTTACGGTAGTTCTTACGGATTTTTTCGTAAGCCTGCAGTAAACGTGGGTCTACCTTTGATTTCGCGTCTTCGCTGTCTTTACGGTAAGCTCTCTCTTCTTTATCAGTTTCAGCAATGATCTTTTCCAGTTCGCCTTTCTTGTGCTTCAGGTTAGCTTCTTTATCAGCTACTGCTTTCTTAGCCATTTCAAGAACGCGACTCTTGTCTTTTACTTCTTCATTCGCATCCTTGATATGCTTTTCAGCCAGCTTGATTTCCAGCGCCTGCATCTCCATTTCCTTGGTGATGGCTTCAAACTCACGGTTATTCTTCACATTATCCTGCTGCTTCTCATACTTCTTGATCAACGCTTCAGCCTCTTTGATGGCGTTCTTCTTGCTGGCCACGAAGTCCTGGATACCTTTTACCTCGTTCTCGATGTGAGACTGACGGGTGTTCAATCCTTCGATTTCGTCTTCCAGGTCCTTTACCTCCATCGGCAACTCCCCTTTCAGCACCTGGATTCCATCCAGTTTGGAATCAATCTTCTGTAATCTGAGTACAGACGCTAATTTTTCTTCAACGGAGTATTCTTTTACGGTTGCCATGTATTATAAATAATTTACCGGGTTTGTTTTAATCGTAGATTTAAGAGGCGCAAAATTACGGAATTTTTCGGTCAATATATGATAAAATAATTCCACTGTAAACTGCTCGCTCTCAAAATGTCCGATATCTGCTATAATTAATTGATTTTCAGCATCAAAAAATTCGTGATATTTAAAATCTGATGATATGTAGGCATCTGCCCCCGCCGCAATCGCCTGCTTCAACAGGAAACTTCCCGCTCCTCCACATAAAGCTACCTTTCTTACGGATTTGCCCCGCAAAGGGGTATATTTCACACAACCTGCCTTGAACTGCTGCTTCACATATTGCAAAAATTGCATCTCTTCCATCGCCTCTGACAACTCTCCTATTAACCCCGAACCTACCTCCTGGTAAGCATTATCCAGGCTTACCACATCATGGGCCACCTCTTCATAAGGGTGACTTGCCTGCAGGGCCTGCAAAATTTTGCCTTCCAAATATACCGGAAAAATTACTTCCAACTTTATTTCTGCCTCAAAATGTCTTTTTCCCGGGATACCTACATAGGGATAAGTCCCTTCGCCCCCCAAAAATGTGCCCTGCCCCATACCGTTAAAGCTGCACTCGCTGTAATTACCAATATGCCCGGCACCCGCAGCAAATAAAGCGTTCCTCACTGCCTCCACATCTGCCGATGGTACAAATGTGAATAACTTCTTCAGCAGTCCCCGTTTGGGCTGTATTACCCGGCAATGTTCCAGCCTCAGCCGGTCTGCCATCTGCATACATACACCATTCCGCACATTATCCAGGTTGGTATGAGCAGCATATACTGCGATATCATGCTTAATCGCCTTGATGGCCACCCGCTCGACATAATTTTTCCCATTAATCTTCTTAAGCCCTCCAAAAACAATCGGGTGGTGGGCTATCACCAGGTTACACCCGTTGGCAATAGCTTCGTCTATCACCTCTTCTGTGGCATCCAACGTCAGTAATGCATTGGTGACCTCCCGGTCTGCATTCCCCAAAATAAGCCCCGCATTATCATAGCTCTCCTGGTACTGCAAAGGAGCAAACTGCTCAATGACTTGTATGAGTTCTTTTATTTTCATATCCACAAAATTTAATGGTTCATAGCCGGCATCAACTAAATTTGCAAAAATTATACTTTATGCCTGGAAGCAAATCTACAGCAGAACTATATGCCGATTACAAAATAAAGTTGCAAAAAATTGCAGATGTCAGAAATGCCCTGGCTGTCCTGGGCTGGGACCAGGAAACTTATCTCCCGGAAAAAGGCGCCGGATTCCGTGGCCAGCAAATTACCACCCTCAGCACCATCGCACACGAATTGTTTACCTCCCCCGAACTTGACGCGGTGCTGCAAGCCCTCAAAGGCCAGTCATCGCTCGACGCCGTGGCACAAAAAAATATCCTGCTCTCCACGGAAGATTTTGAGAAAAATAAAAAATATCCGCCCGCCTTTGTAGCCGAAATGTCTAAGGTTACCAACGAAAGCTATCATGCCTGGATAAAAGCCCGCAAAGCCAATGATTACAATCTCTTTGCCCCGGCACTTTCTAAAATGATTGCCCTTAAAAAGCAGGAGGCCGACCTCCTCGGATATGAGCACCACCCATACAATGCACTTCTCAACGAATACGAAAAAGGTGCAAACACAGCGATGATCGATACCATCTTCGAAGAAGTAAAAACAGCCTTATCTCCCCTGCTGGCACAAATAGAGCAGCAACCTGCCATCCATAAAGATTTCCTCCATAGTCACTACCAGCGCGACACACAGTGGCAATTCGGTATCTCCCTGCTGGAAAATATGGGATATGATATGCAGGCAGGCAGACAGGATATTTCCGAACATCCGTTTACCACCAGCTTCAACCCGCATGATGTAAGAGTTACCACCCGCATCGATGAAAACGACTTCGGTAACATGACCTGGAGCTGTATCCATGAAGGCGGACATGCCCTGTATGAACAGGGACTCCCCACCGAACAATACGGGCTCCCCTGCGGTGAAGCCACCAGCCTGGGCATCCACGAATCGCAATCACGCCTTTGGGAAAACAACGTAGGACGCAGCCTTATTTTCTGGCAGTATCATTACCCCCGTTTACAGCAACTATTCCCGGAAAACCTCGGCAACATTACGCTGGAGGCGTTTTACCGTGCTATCAACAAAGTACAGCCATCCCTGATCCGTACGGAAGCCGATGAACTGACCTATCACTTCCATATTATGATCCGGTATGAAATTGAAAAAGGATTGATAGACGGTAGCATACCAGTGAAAGACCTGAAACATACCTGGAATGAATACTACCGCCGATACCTGCACGTAACAGTACCCGATGATGCACAGGGAGTATTGCAGGATATCCACTGGTCGCACGGCAGCTTTGGCTATTTCCCTACCTATTCCCTGGGCAGCTTTTATGCCGCACAATTCTTTACTGCTGCACAACAACAGGTACCCGGACTGGATAACAGCATAGCCACTGGTAACTATCAGCCCTTACTTGATTGGTTGCGTACTAATATTCATCCTTTCGGCAGGTTCTATACTTCTAACGAATTGTGTAAAAAGGTAACCGGAAAACCACTGGCATTCGGCGATTTCCTGGCCTATGCCCAAAAGAAATACAGCGGTATCTATCAGTTTTGATGATATAATATTTATATAAAAAAAGGGGAGAGATGCATATGATCTCTCCCCTTTTTTATCGGTTATCGGTAAGATATACTAGTAGTCGCCGAACATTTTCTTCAGTTTCGGCATAAAATTAATAAACACTTCGGATCCCTGCCGGGCAGGATGAGAATTATAACAGGCCTGTAATACCTTAATATCGAAAACAGGTGCAAACAATTCCTCGTATTCCGCAGCTGATCCTCCATATGGCGGTCCTTCCTGTGGGAAACTACGGTCAAACAATACACCCACCAGGTGCCCTCCGGGACGGATCAGCGAATGCATATGCCTTACATAGTCCAACCGGCGGGACGGGTCTATGGCACAAAAGAAAGTTTGCTCCAATACCAGGTCATAGGTACCGGTATGTGCAAAAAAATCCTCCTCCAGCACCTTTACCCGGGTACGGTTAAACGTTGTACGCAGTTTTTCTATCAACACCGGGGCAATATCCAATACCGTTACATCACTGAATGCCTGCCCTGCCAGGTAGGCGGCTTCATAACTGTTGCCTCCACCGGGAATGAGTATACGAATATCCCGGTTATGTACCTGGTCGATATACGCCTTCAACGGTGGCGATACTTCTCCCATATCCCACCCCGTAGTGCCACTGATATACCTGTCATTCCAGTACTGACTATCCATATTCAATTTTCTTTTATGCTAAGTTACGGCCATTCAACAACATACATAAAACCCAAGGTTTTCCAAACATTATTACTATTTTTATACTTTATAAATATACCTATGAACCGGCCTTAATGCCAACCTATGCCATGAAAAGCCTACATCGTCATCTGCGGATTGTCACCAGACACATTGCCCTTTGTCTGCTCCCCATATTTATCATGGCTGTTGCCGTCCATGCACAATCTGTTTCCATCAGCGCAGATAAAACAGCCGGCTGCCCCCCGTTCCTGGTTAACTTTTCTGCCACACTGGATCCTGGTTATCAACATATTGAATGGGATTTCGGCCTGGGCGCCAATGTTACCAATGAACTGACCCCTTCCAAAACTTTTCAGAACCCGGGAGTTTACCATGTGAAAATGATGGCCACCTATGGCGCCAACATCATCACCAGGCAGGTAGATATCCAGGTATATAATAAGCCGGTGGTGAATTTCACTACCGTAAACCTCAGCGGATGTGCCCCATTTATGGCCGCTTTCAAAGACCAGTCCACACCCGGAGATGGTACCATCACCGATATTACCTGGGATTTTGGAGATGGTGGTGGCGGTAATGGGGCCAACGTTACACATACCTTTACGCAACCGGCCACTTACAACGTAGTGAGCGTAGTGACCAACTCCAAAGGGTGTTCCAGCGCAGGCGGGCCAGTAGCAGTAAAAGTACAGAGCGCCCCTGCACCCTCCTTTACGGCCGACAAAACACAAAGCTGTACCGCCCCGTTGACCGTCAACTTTTTCAATACAACAGTTAATAACTCGCCCGATCCGGTTACCTATGCCTGGGACTACGGCGACGGCAGTACGGGAACTGCTAACCAACATATTTATACGAAACCAGGCAGGTACACCGTAAAGCTTACCGCCACTACCAATGCCGGCTGCGCAGCCCCGCTGATCAAAACCGACTATATCGTTATAGAACAGGTGAAACCGTCTTTCACGGCTTCACTGGCATGTGCCGGGCAAGCAGTCAATTTTAAAAATACTACCCAGCCGGTACCAGACAAGGTTACCTGGGCATTTCCAGATGGCACTACGCAAACTACTACGGATGCGGCAAAACAATTTTCTACACCCGGCGATTACCTCGTTAAAATGCAGGCCTCCCTGGGCGCCTGTATGGAAGAAGTACAGCAGACCATCCACGTAAATCCCATACCACAGATCGACCCGGTAGCAACGCCTGTCAGTGCCTGTAATACGCCCTTTACCACCCAGTTTAACGCTACCTCTTCCAACGCTACTTCCTGGAACTGGAATTTTGGAGACGGCACCAGTGCTACATTGGAAAATCCATCGCATACTTATACGAAAGAGGGTACCTATTCCATTAGCCTGACCGCTACCAATACCCTGGGATGTAGCAATACCGTGAGTAAACGCAATTATATCAGCATTGTAAAACCTAATCTCAGTGTATACCGCAGCGCCGCAGAAGGATGTATTCCCCTGCCGGTAGACTTCTATGCAGAAATTGACCTTCCCGATCCTATCACCAGCTATCAATGGAATTTCGGAGATGGTTCGACTTCTACGGATGCCAAACCTCATCATATTTTTACGAAAGAAGGTATCTTCTTTGTGACCTTAACTATTAAAACAGCGGGCGGTTGTACCGCCAGCGGCCAAACCGTCATCAGCGCCGGTCAAAAGCCAGTAGTAGACTTTGTAGCTACCCCGCTGAAATCGTGTGCAAAAGACCCTATACAGTTTACCAATCTCTCCACCCCCCGCGGTACATCCTGGAACTGGACCTTCGTACAGGACCAAAGCACCAGCACCGATGAAAATCCCAACCACCGCTTCAGTGAAATCGGGAGCCATGATATCATACTAGAAGTGAATAACTACGGTTGCCGCGTGCAGTTAATGAAAAAAGACTACATACAGATCATTCCGCCTATAGCCCGTTTTAATACTGCACCGGATTGCGTAAACCCCTATCATCGCAAGTTTACAGACAATTCTACCTTTGGTCCTATTCCTACTGCCGTAAAAACATGGCTCTGGGAATTTGGCGAAAATGGCGCTACGTCTACCGATCAAAGCCCAGACTTCACCTACAAGACCACCGGTATCAAACAGGTAAAACTCACCATCGACAACGGCATCTGTACTTCAACTACCACCCAGTCGGTCAATATCATTGATGAACATCCAGTCATCACGCCCAACAAACCGCGCATCTGCCGGGGCGAAAATATCAGCATGACCCTGGGCCCGATCAATAATGACAATATCAATGAATACAGCTGGGACTGGGGCGACGGCACTGCCCCCCAAACCATTCCGGCGTTTAGTTTTGATCCCAGCCAACCGGTAACGCATCCATATAACAAAACAGGTACGTTTACCATTCAACTGACTATTACTGATAAAAACAGCTGTACCAGGACGTCGGCCCCGGTTAGCATCGACGTCAACGGATCAGATCCCGACTTTGACTATGTGGGTAAAAAATGTAAGGACGAGATTTTCACCTTCACCGATAAATCCACTGCCAATGCCGGCAACCAGATACTGAGCTGGCAATGGGACTTTGGAGACCAGAGCGCCAAAGAAACCTATACCACTCAGCCGGTAGGTATTAAACATACTTATACTAACGCCAACGATTATACGGTGATACTCACCGCAACGGATAAATTCAGTTGTGTGGTGAAAGCGCAGAAAGTGATCGCGTTTGAAAAAGTAAAGGCCGATTTCATGGTCCCCACCAACATCGCCTGCCTGGATAAAGCTTTTACTTTTGTTGACCAGTCGCAAGGCAACATACAACAGTATGCCTGGGATTTTGGTGACAATACCACAGGTAGCGGCAGCAATCCCAGCAAAATATACAGCGCTCCCGGCACGTACCCGGTAACACTTAAAGTAACTACCGGAGGCGGATGTACAGACCAAATCACCAAACCTAACTTTATTACGGTTCCTGATCCAAAGGCGTCTTTTAAAATCCCCGATAACCTCGACTTATGTCCACCAGTGAAAGTATTGTTTACCAATACTTCCACCGGTTATAAAAATGCCAACTGGGATTTTGGAGATAACGGCACTTCTACGAAAAATGATCCGGATGTGCATATTTACGCCCGTGCCAAAACATACAACGTGGTGCTTACTGTTTATTCCGAAGGAGGATGTGCCAGCTCTGCTACTTTACCTATTACCATAAAAGGCCCTGATGGCACCATGAAAACTACGCCTACCCAGGGTTGTGTACCGTTAGATATCAGCATCAGCGCCACCTCGGTAAAAACGGACAGCTATATGTGGGACTTTGACGATGGTACCGTATTAACGTCAAAAACACCTGTTTCTCCCGCTCACACCTATACAAAACCGGGTATTTATTATCCCAGGGTATCACTGCAGGATGACCAGGGTTGTGTGGTAAAAGCAGATGGGAATGATAAAATTATTGTAGATAAAGCAACCGCTGATTTTACCACGGATGATTTTAAAGTGTGCGGTGGCGGCAAGGTTACTTTTACCAATAAAAGTAAAACCCTTACCAAAGATTCACTGGCGCTGGACTTTAGCAATGCGTGGGATTTCGGCGTACCCGGCGATCCCAATAACAACACCGGCACCTTAAATGGCACCTTCAATTATCCACAGCCGGGTACTACCAATGTAACGCTGCGGGTAACGAGCGCCTATGGCTGCAAAGACGATAAAACATTGCCGGTAGTGATTCCGCCGCAGGCCGTGCCGGTCATCGCCCCTATTGCACCTTTGTGCGTTTCCGGTAAAATACAGTTATCTGGTAGCGATAGTAAAAATGTGCCAGGCACCAAATGGCTATGGCAGGTAGGCGCCAATCAAACATACGATCAGCCCGTACCACCAGCAATTACATTGAGTGCAGCTGGCACTACACCTGTTACATTAACCATTACCAACGCCGATGGTTCCTGTCCGGCTACTGCTACCGCCAGTATGGTAGTTAATCCTTCGCCGGCATTGAACCCGTCGCCGGATGTTGCCTCCATTTGCCGTGGCGCCGCCTTGCAGCTGCAAGCCAATACCACTGCCAATGTTAAGGTAGTGTGGACTAACTATAATATCTCGGACCCGGCCAGTGTATCTCCTACGGTAAAGCCGGATATAGATACAGTATACCATGTATTGGCGACTAACGAATACGGTTGTACGAATAAAGCCGAAATACCGGTGAGTGTAACGCAACCGTTTCGCATCTACGCGCTGGATGCAGAGATGTGTGAGGGAGAAACCGTGCAAATGCTGGCTGGCGGCGCCTTGCGCTATCAATGGATTCCAGCGCGCGGACTTAACCGCGCCGATATCGCCAACCCGATGGCAAGTCCGGACGGCAATATTACCTACCAGGTAGTAGGATATAACAACAGCACCTGTTTCACCGATACGGTACTGGCCAGGGTATACGTTCGCACCGCGCCGAAAGTAAATGCCGGCCCGGATATCGTTACCGCCACCGGCTCCGTGATTCCGTTGCCTGTTACCGGTAGCGATGATATTACCCAGGTAGAATGGACTCCTATCCAGGGCCTCAATTGCTATAACTGCCTGGCGCCAACAGCTACGCCTACCGACGATATTACTTATCATGTGAAAGTAACCAACCGCTTTGGGTGCGTAAGTACAGATGAAGTGGCGATTAAACTGGTATGCGATGAAGGCAATGTATTCATTCCCAATTCCTTTTCTCCTAATGGTGATGGTCAGAATGATGTTTTTTATGTACGTGGAAAAGGCATGCAAACCATCCGGCGTTTCCGGGTATTTAACCGTTGGGGACAATTGGTATTTGAACGACTCAATGCCAATACCAATGACCCCGCAGCCGGATGGGACGGACGTTTCAACGGAACGCCGCTCAGTCCTGATGTATTTGTTTACTACGTGGAAGTAATATGCGATAAAGGTGCAGTAAACCTGTTGAAGGGCAATATTACCCTCATCCGGTAAACCGGATTTTCGGATATATTGGCAACCGAACACTACCGTTTACTGAAGTCAATCGTCAAAAAATCTGAAAAATCAAAAATTTTATATATGTAATTTTTATTAATTTGTGCAGTCATTCAGTCAATGGAAAACCTGTGTACCTATGAAATCCCTACAGGCAACGTGTTTACGGACATTTCTGCTCATTGCAAGTCTTTTACCTGCCAATAGCTTACTGGCGCAGAAAGCGGATTTTACCTATACCGCATCGCCGGGTAACTTATGTACACCCGTTACCCTTACTTTAAAAAATAACAGTACTGGGACACCTATTGCCTATAACTGGGATTTTGGAGATGGCAGGACGTCTCACGACCCTGAGCCACAAATCACCTATACCAACGGCGGACCGGTTAAAATTACGCTGGAAGCTCAGTATAAAGTAAATGGCGGCGTTATTACCAGCACCTATTGGCGGGATATTATTCTTGGCAGCACCCCTGTTGTCAATTTCTCTGCTGATGTTACCAAAAGTTGTAAAGCTTACACCGCCAATTTCACAGATGCCACACCTGGCGCAGCCAGCCGCACCTGGGACTTTGGAGATGGAACAGTGGTTACTACCAGCAATGCCTATATGCCACACAACTATACCCAGGCAGGCAAATATGATGTAACCCTCACCGTTACCAACAGCAACGGCTGTACGGGCACCTTGAAAAAAACAGCCTATATCAACATCTCGCTGCCCTTGCTGGACCTGGCCACCCCATTGTCGGGCTGCGTACCTTATACCGCTGTATTCAATGGACTCTCTTCCAATGACATGCACGATCCGGTAATATCTTATGCCTGGAATTTCGGAGACGGCAATACGCAAACCACCAGCGGAGGTAATGTGAGCCATGTATACACACAAACAGGTACCTACAATGTAGGCGTTACCATTACCACACAAAACCAATGCGTAGTAACAAAGTCGTTCGATAAATTTGTACATACCGGCAATCCCCCTTCCAATGTAGGTTTCACGATATCGCCTACCAGCAGCTGCGTGGGAGAGCCTGTACGCTTACTGGCCAACGCTAACTTTGCAGACACCTACAGCTGGGATTTCGGAGATGGTACTACCAGCGAAGGCAGTAATAATGATATCAAACACTCCTTTGCCACCAACGGCACGCTGACCGTGCAGATGAAAGCAGGCAGCAATGGTTGTTTTACCGCAGCCCCCCCGGCTACCGTGGTGGTCACCGGGCCGGTTTCACACTTCGGCCTGGTGCGCGATTGTACAGATAAAAGCAAATTTATTTTCACCAACCAATCTACCGGCATCAATGCCAACAGTACTTTTGAGTGGGATTTCGGAGATAATTCACCTGTTGTGAATACACAGGATGCCGTGCATAATTACACCACGCCCGGCAACTATACCGTGCGCCTGACCATTGGAGAAAACGGTACCAACTGCAGCCACAGCAGCTTCCAGACAGTTTACTACTTCAAAGCCGACTTTACTAGTGGCGTAAGTTCTATCTGCCGGGGCAACAATGCTACCTATGAAGTACTCAATGTGCCGCTGGCACTGGTGTCCAGCTATACCTGGCAACTGGGCGATGGAACGGTATACACGACTACCGATCAGAGTTACGTGAAAACCTGGACCATGGCCGGCACCTTCAATAATAAACTAACGATCCGGTATAAAGATCCTGCCTATTGTGATGATATTGTGTTTAAACCCAATGATATCAGCATACTGGCGCCTATAGCCAACTTCTCCACAGGCTGGCCTACCTGTGCTGGTCAACCGGTCAGCTTTACCAATACTACGGTTACTTCCCCCAATATCCCTATTACCGACTGGTATTGGGAGCTGGGCAACGGACAAACCTCCAAATCACAAACGCCTCCGGGTACAAAGTATACTACCTCCGGTCCACAACAGGTAAAACTGGTGGTAACCGACGCCCGCAATTGTAAGGATTCCATCACTCAAACGGTGAATATCAATGCAACACCTTTTGTAAAGGCATCTGCCCAGCAGCCTAAAATCTGTGAAGGCAACAGCGTATCGCTTAATGCCTTATCTGATGGTACGGTGCAATGGTTGTCCGGTGCAGGGCTTAGCTGTACGTCCTGTACTGACCCTATAGCAACACCGCTGGTAAATACCCGTTACCTGGTGCAGGCTACTAACGCCAACGGATGTACGGTATTTGATTCTACAGATGTTGCGGTTGTTCCTAAAGTCAATCTCACGGTCAGTAAAGATACCATTGCCTGTTATGGCACTTCCGTACAACTGAAGGCCAGCGGCGCTGCTATCTATAACTGGACACCCGTTACAGGACTGACCAGTAACACCATTGCCAATCCAATTACTACACCAATAGCAGATATCACCTACCAGGTAACCGGCACCAACGATCCACTGTGCCCTATGAGTGCACCGTTGTCAGTAAAGGTGGCGGTGAAGCCCGTACCACAGGTCAGTGCAGGAAAGGACCAGACCCTTACCGTAGGCGATGTGGTAAAGCTGATGGCCAGCGGCAGCACAGATATCGTACAGTGGAAATGGAGTCCTGAAGATTATCTCGATAATCCCAGCTCTCCTTACGTTACCGCTGCAGTACGTAAACCAATGACCTACAGCATTACCGGTACCAACCAGTTTGGATGCAGCAAAAGCGATGTGGTAAAAATAGACCTGATCTGCAACACAGATGTCATATTCATTCCCAATACTTTCAGTCCTAACGGCGACGGACAAAACGACGTTTTTTATCCCCGTGGCAAAGGCATCAGCATGATTAAATCTTTCCGCATTTTTAATCGCTGGGGACAAGAGGTATATCACCGGGAGCGTATTAACATAGACGATATTACTACGGGCTGGAATGGCACGCTCAATGGGAAACCGCAACCTGCCGATGTATACATTTATTTCATCGAGGCATATTGTGACACCAATGATTTCTTTCAGCTAAAAGGCAACGTAACATTACTCAGATAATTATTTAACCTGGTTATTATGAAAACCGTATACCGCATATTACTGGCGATTATTGGCACTACAACGGCCACACAATTGTATGCACAGGATATACATCTTTCCCAGTTTTATGAAACGCCCATACTGCGTAACCCAGCGCTGATAGGTATTTTCAACGGCGATGTGCGCGTGCAGGCGGTGTATCGCAACCAGTGGAACAGCGTAACCATTCCCTATCAGACGGGGACCCTGAGCGGCGAAATAAAATTCCCCGTTGGACGCAGCAACGATTATGTGACCACTGGTTTACAACTTACCTACGACCGGGCAGGTACATCCAAACTACAGTCTACCCAGATATTTCCGGCTATCAACTACCATAAATCGCTCAATGAAGACAAAAGCAGTTTTCTTTCGTTAGGATTTATGGGGGGTTATGTACAGCGCCAGTTTGATCCTAGTAACATGACTTTCAACAACCAGTATACCAATGGGCGTTTTGATCCGGCGATGCCCACCGGTGAGGAAGGGAAGCTGGCATTTAAGGGATACAGCTATCTTGATATGGGTGTGGGTCTCAGCTACAATGGTGTGATCAGGGAAGATGTGAATTACTTTATCGGGGCTGGCTATTTCCACTTCAATGGAGCTAAAATTTCCTTTTACAACGATCAAAACATAGTACTACAGCCTAAAATAACGTTCAACGCCGGTATTACCATCCCGGTAGACGAGCGGGTAAAAGTGATTGCGCACTACAACCAATTGCATCAGGGAACTTACTCAGAATATATCGGGGGAGCACTGATCGGGTATGGCCTGATGAACCAGGGACTGGAGTCTACCCGGGCTATTTATGGGGGAATGTTCCTGCGGTGGAATGATGCTATTATCCCTACGATCAAAATAGACATGGATAAATACGAGGTGGCCATGAGTTATGACACCAATATTTCCAAACTACGTACTGCCAGCCAAACTTTCGGGGGCTTTGAAATCTCATTGGTTTTCAAGGGCTTCCTCAATAGCCGGAACTCAACCTTGGAAAGTTTAAATTGTCCAAGATTTTAAATAACAGAAAATCAATTACTTATGAGGAGAATATTCAAGCGTTAAAATTTACATAAAAAAGCAGGAAAAGCTAACAAAATGGCGCCTGGTTTGTTATTTTTATGTAGAAAAGGTCTTTATGGGGCCTAATTTGTCAAACAAAAATTAGGAAATATTTGAAAAAAACTTTATTTTTATAATGCTATGTGGAAAACCTCTACCCTGATTCTCATAATGGTTTTAAGCTTGCTGCCGGTTACCGGCATTGCACAAAGCGAAAAATCCCAACCTAATACGGAGGGGGGTAACAAAATCGTGAAACTATATCCCAACCCCGCTACTACCACCATCAATTTTGAAATTCAACAGCATAATAACGATCGCTTATACGATCTTATTGTATACAATTTCCTGGGAAAGAAAATAGACCAGTTAAAAGGCATCGGTCCACGTACTACCGTAAGCCTTGACAACTATTACAATGGTCTGTATATTTTCCAGTTGCGCGACCAGCGCGGCAACCTGATAGAGTCGGGTAAATTTAATGTCGTCAAGTAGTTCAGATACATCTGGCATCAAAATAAAAGGGAAAAGTCACGATACACATCGTGACTTTTCCTTTTTTTATGTGTGTTATCCTCAGGATACTTCTACAATGAGGAACTTCAAATAAGTCGTATTCTCGATGTTTCTCAGGATGGGGTGATCCTGGGCCTGCGTCTGGAAAGTTACCTGGCGTAATCTTTTCTTGGCGTCCCTGGCCGCCGCATCGATGGTTTGGAGAAACAGGTCGGGTGATACCAGGTTGGTGCAGGAAGCTGTTACCAGGAAGCCTCCTGGCTTCAGCAGTTTCATGCCGCGCAGGTTAATTTCCTTATAACCCGTTACGGCTTTCTGGATATTTTCGCGGCTTTTGGTAAAGGCGGGAGGATCCAATATCACTACATCAAATTTCTTCTCTTCCCGGGTCCATTGTTTCAGCTGATCAAATGCGTTGACAGCCTGGAACTGGCAGATATCCTGGAGATTATTCAGCTCCGCATTTCTGCGGGCGGTGTGAACAGCTGTTTCAGAAATATCCAGTCCCAGTACACTTTTGGCGCCATAAAAACCCGCATGGCAGGAGAAGGTACCAGTATAGCAAAACGCTTCCATAACGTCGGCGTCTTTCACGATATGTTTTATTTCGCGGCGGTTATCCTGTTGATCGAGGAAGTAGCCGGTTTTCTGGCCATTTACCACATCTACATGGAACTTCAGTCCATTTTCATTGATAATGAGGTTCGTGTCGAAGGGCGCGCTGAGGAAGCCTTTTTGCTGGGTCATGCCTTCGAGTTCTCTTACAGGTACATCGTTTCTTTCGTAGATACCTTTGGGAGAAAAGATACGGTTGATGGCATCCACGATGGCATCTTTCCACCGTTCCATTCCCAGGGCCAGGGTTTGTATAACAAAATAATCATTGAACTTGTCGATCACCAGTGCAGGCAAATCATCTGCTTCTCCATATACCAGGCGACAATTTTCCACATAGCCCAGTTTCTGCCGGTATTGCCAGCATTTCAGGAGGCGGTGGTAAAAGAATTCCGGGTTAATTTCTTCTGATTTATCGCGGGTAAGCAGGCGTACCAGTATCTGCGATTGGGGGTTAATATAACCACGGCCCAGGAAAAAGCCTTTATGTGTATATACATCTACAATTTCACCGGCATTCACCTCTCCTTTTATTTCAGCTACCTCGTTGCCAAAAATCCAGGGATGTCCTTGTAATACCCTGTTTTGTATCTGCTTCTTTAAAAAAACTTTAGTCATTTAGCGTATTTCGAGGGGCAAAGGTAGCTATTTAGCCGGGAAGCTTTGCATTTTCGGCTTTTTCTGCCTTTTTGTCGCCAAAACTCCTGTTGGCAAAGAAATTGACTGGTACCCATTGCAGACAATTATTACTTATTATGACAGAAAACGAAAAAGACATGCAGACAAACGGACAGGCTAACGCTGGTAGCGAAAACGAACAAAGCATGCCAGAAGAAAATATAAGCAATAGTTCAAATACGAATAATGAATCAGATGAAGTGACCGCACTGGAGAAAAAAGAACAGGAAGTCAACGAAATTCGTGATAAATACCTGAGATTACAGGCAGAGTTTGACAACTATCGTAAACGTACCGCCAAAGAGCGTATAGAGCTGATGCAAACCGCCAGTAAAGAAGTTATCATATCTTTGCTGGATGTACTGGATGATAGCGACAGGGCTGTTAAACAGTTAGAAAACGCCACTGATGTCAGTGCTGTAAAAGACGGTGTGATGCTGGTGTTTAACAAACTGAGAAATACCCTGCAAGCGAAGGGACTGAAGCCAATGGAGAGTATCCACACCTCATTTGATCCGGACCTGCATGATGCCATTACTGAGATCCCTGCTCCTACGCCGGAGCTGGTAGGAAAGGTAGTAGACACCTTGCAACCAGGTTATTACCTGAATGACAAATTAATCCGTCATGCTAAGGTAATTGTGGGTAAATAAATGACGATGTGGCATTATCTCAGATGATTGCCTATGCTAAGCTGACATATTTTTTACCGAACAAAAAGCTGGTGCTTTGCACCAGCATTAAGTGATTATTATAATGTCTACCAAGAGAGATTATTACGAAATACTGGTTGTTGCCAAATCGGCCTCTCAGGATGAAATCAAAAAGGCTTACCGTAAAGTGGCCATGCAGTATCACCCTGACCGCAACCCAAACAACAAAGAGGCCGAAGAAAAATTCAAAGAAGCAGCCGAAGCTTATGAAGTACTGAGCGACCCCGATAAAAGGGCGCAATACGACCGCTTTGGCCATGCTGGTATGAATGGCAACCGTGGTGGTGGATTTGGTGGAGGTGGTATGAACATGGATGATATCTTCTCCAACTTCGGTGACATATTTGGTAATGATGATATTTTCGGCAGCTTCTTCGGCGGCGGTGGACGTGGCGGTGGTGGAAACCGTCGTGGACGCGGTACCCGTGGCTCCAATCTCCGGGTAAAAATTCGTCTTACCTATGAAGAAATCGCCAAAGGCGCCAACAAAAAAATCAAAGTAAAAAAATATGTACCCTGCCAGCATTGCGGTGGCCTCGGTGCAAAAGATAAAAACGCATTCCAGTCCTGTAATACCTGTGGCGGTTCCGGCCAGGTAAGAAAAGTGACCCAAACTTTCCTGGGACAAATGCAAACAGTAACTACCTGCCCTACCTGTCATGGTGAAGGCCAGATCATTACCAGCAAATGCGGCCACTGTAAAGGAGAAGGCCGTATGTATGGCGAAGAAATGGTAAGCATCGACATCCCGGCAGGCGTACAGGAAGGTATGCAGCTGAGTATGAGCGGTAAGGGTAATGCCGGCGAAAGAGGCGGCGCCCCCGGCGACTTACTCATCCTGATCGAGGAAGAACCACATCCGGAACTGCAACGCGATGGACTCAATGTAGCATATGATCTCTACATCTCCTTCCCCGATGCGGTATACGGCACTTCCCTGGAAGTACCTACCATTGATGGTAAAGCCAAAATTAAAATCCCTGCCGGCACGCAAAGCGGTAAAATATTCCGCCTGAAAGGCAAAGGATTCCCTTCTGTTAATTCCTATGAAAAAGGCGACCAGCTCATTCATGTGAATGTATGGACACCTCAGACGGTGACCGCAGAAGAAAAAGAAATGCTCGATAAATTACAGTCCTCCGATAACTTTAAACCCAATCCTGAAAAGTCTGAAAAAGGATTTTTTGAGAAGGTAAGAGATATCTTCAGCTGAGGATAAATATCATTCTTGGTAAAGGGGAATGCCGTTGGCGTTCCCCTTTGTTTTCATTAAAAGTACCCATGAGTTCCAAACTGCAGATGTTCGAAAACCGGCTGACGAAAGTTTACCGGCATATTTCCAAGCTGGCCAGACGACAACATATCACCTGCTACCGGGTATATGATGACGATATCCCTGAATTTCCCTTCAGCATAGAAATCTATGAAGATCATGTATACATCGCTGAATATAACCGCAAACACGGTATGGAAGAAGAGGCCCATGAAGCCTGGCTGGACAGCTGCCTGGAATTGATCAGCAAAGTACTGGAAATACCACCGGGTAAGATCTGGGTAAAACAACGCCAACGCAAGGAAAACAGGCAAAGCCAGTATGAAAAGCTGAGCATAGAAAGTCATGTAATGACAGCCAACGAAGCAGGGCTGCAGTTTAAAGTGAACCTTTCCGATTACCTCGATACTGGCTTATTCCTCGATCACCGCATTACCCGTGGTATGGTCAGGGACGAAGCCAAAGACAAAAAAGTACTGAATCTCTTCTGTTATACCGGCTCCTTTTCCGTATATGCAGCCGCTGGCGGCGCTGCGGAAGTAACTTCAGTCGACCTGTCAAAAACCTACCTGTCCTGGGCAGAAGAAAATATGCGACTCAACGGATTTGACAGCCCTCAGCATACTTTCGTTCACGCAGATGTACTTCAATACCTGGATACCCTTAAACTAAATACGTACGACCTGGTCATTATAGACCCTCCCACTTTCTCCAATAGTAAGCGCATGAAGGATTTCCTGGATATCCAGCGCGATCATGTGGACCTACTGAATAAAGTACTGCTGGCCACCAAAAAGGATGGAATAGTATATTTCAGTAATAACTATCGCAGGTTTATATTGGAATCCGATAAGATCAATGCCAGCAGTATTAAGGATATCACCAATCAAACTTTACCTTTTGATTTTCAGCAGAAGTTGATCCGGAAGTGTTACCGGCTGATCAAATAAGGGTCAGTGCTTACTTTTGCGCAACATTTTTATCATCTTCAAAAATTCTGCCCGGTCGTTGCCTTTATCGTTTCCCAGCGCATCCCGGGCTATTTGCATCACCATATCGGTATTGCCATTGCCGTAATAAGACGACTTACGCAGGAGCATGCCGAACAGCGCTACCGACGCTGCGAAGCGGCAATCCACGGAGGCATCTTCAAACTGGATCAATGTTGCCGGAATCATACCAGGTAATGTATTGATCAATGTATCCTGCGGGTTGCGGTAAGTAATATTTACACTGGCCAGTAGCGAATCTCCCGGTGGCACATGCTCTGCCGGCACAATTTCGTAGAGCGCTACCGAACAATGCCCGCTGCCGATAATGCCACCGCCGTAGTCTGTGCCGGTAGTGGTATCTACAGGCAACATCTTATTTTCATAACCGATAAGCCTATACGCTTTTACCTGCGCCGGGTTAAAACATACCTCCGACTGCACATCCCGGGCCACGGTAAACAGTGTACTGCCAAATTCACGGGCAAATATCTTATTGGCTTCTTCCAGGTTATCTATGTAGGCAAAATTGCCATTCCCCTTTCCAGATAGGGATTGCAGCTTGGAGTCTTTATAATTCTTCATGCCAAATCCAAGACAGGTAAGCAATACGCCACTTTCCTTTTCCTGGATAATGAGTTGTTCCATTTCCTCATCGCTGCTCTGGCCCACGTTAAAATCGCCATCTGTGGCCAGTATTACGCGGTTGTTGCCGTTGGGAATATATTGTTGTGCGGCGATGCGATAAGCCATCTTAATAGCGGCTTCGCCAGCGGTGGCGCCGCCGGCGGAAAGGTTATCGATAGCATTTAATATCTTTTCCTGCTGATCGCCGGGCGTGGAAGGTAAAATAATGCCTGGCTCACCGGCATAGGCTACAATGGCCACTCTATCTACCGGCCGGAGGTTATGTACCAGTATCCGGAAGGCAGCCTGCAGCAACGGCAATTTATTAGAGGTGCCCATAGATCCGGAAACATCTATCAGGAAAACGAGGTTGCAGGCAGGCAGGCTGTCGGTAGCCAGGGCCTTCGCGCGGATAGCTACCTGTAACAGGCGGTGCTTGTCGTCCCAGGGACAGGTAGTATAATGGCTATACATGGCCATGGTGTTGCCGGCTTTAGGCAATGGGTAATCATACTGGAAATAATTGACCATTTCTTCGATACGCACGGCATCTACGGGGACAGCTTCCTTCAACCGCAGGAAGCGACGAATATTACTATATGCGGCGCGGTCTACGTCGATGGCAAAAGTAGATACCGGGCGGGTAATTGTGCGCACAAACTTATTCTCATAAGTGGCGCCATAAGTTTCATTGTAAAAGGAGTGGGTGCCCATGCCCACATTGCCGTAGTTGGGGTTGCTGCTATGCAACATTTTAGACCGGGCTTTGGCCATGGCAACAGGGTCTGTATCTTTTCGTGCGGGCGATAACGTTATTAACAGCCGGTCGTATTTAGTCACCTTTACCTCTCTGGGAAGATAACCGGCTTGTGTAAACAACAGTGTAGCAGTTGTTGCAGGAATGGCTATTTTAAAAAGACCGAAAGCGTTAGTGACTACCTGTGTGGTGTCGTTTACCACCTTCACAACCACGCCGGAAACAGGGCGATGTGATATACTGTCTTCGACTGCTCCCGATACCCAGATTGTTTGCGCTTGCAGTCCTCCACCCCATAATAATAAGAGTAAAAGGAACTTAGGCATGTATTAAGTTAAGATTTTTTCCGGGCAGTTGCCCGGAAAAAATAATACTATTCTGCTCCGACCAGCTGGTAGATTTCCGGCAGGTTGCGGCCCAGACCATCGTAGTCGAGTCCATAGCCCAACAGGAATTTATTGGGAACGGAGAAGCCCAGGTAATCTATTTTAATGGGATGTACCATCGCTTCGGGCTTGGTGAGCAGGGAAGCCACGAGTAATTTCTTAGGTTGCTGATGTTCCAGCTGTGGCAGGAACTGGCTCAGGGTTTTACCGGTATCCACGATATCTTCCAGGATTACCACGGTACGACCAAAGAGGTCTTCATCCAGGCCGATAGCCTGTACTACGTTCCCGGTAGATTTAGTGCCTTTATAGGAGGCCAGCTTAATAAACGATATTTCCGCCTCGATCTTCAGGTACTTAAATACATCTGCGGCAAACATAAAGGAGCCGTTGAGGATGGCAATAAACAAAGGGCGCTCTCCCTTCAGATCTTCGTTAATTTGTTCGGCCATTTCTTTAATACGCTGCTGCAGCGTTACTGCATCGATGTAAGGCTCGAACTGTTTGTCATGCACCTTGATTACTGACATAATACTTCTACATTTCCATATTTAACAATCATAAGCAGGAAAAGGATCACTGCTTATTTATTCACAAGCAGGCGTTGTCCGATTTTTATATCGTAGCCCTGCAAATTATTCCATTCCTGTAGCTGGGCAATAGACCGGTTGTACATTTTTGCAATGCCATACAATGTTTCTTTGGGTTGAACATCGTGGTATTGCAGTCCACCCCGGGATGCGGGGGCAGGAGCCGGTTTGGTGGTTACCGGGGCTGGAGCCGGCGTTTGCGGCAGGGTAGCCCTGGGCGCTGTGGCAGCTCCACCGGAAGTAGTTACCTGGCCGGCTTTTTTCAGGTCTTCTACCATTGCTACCGGAACACCTCCCTGCTGTTGGGCAGCGGGTTTGTTTTCCGGTGTAGCGGTAGCCCCGGAGGCTTTAGCTACTTCCTCTTTAATACCTTCTATTGCTTTACGTGGAGAAAAATCTTCCGGTGGTTCCTGGTCTTCTTCTTTCAGTACACGGGTATTTTTGGCCAGGCGGGGCGCATTAGAAGCAAAACCATCAAGGGTTAAACGCTGTCCGGCAGCTGGTTCTTCTCCTTCGTTCATTTTATTGCGCCTGCGTAACCATCTGAGCTGGATACCTTCCGCCTGTGCTACATCGTGCATCGTTTCTCCATTTACCACAGGGTGAAACTCTTTACCGCCTCTTTTACTTTTCTTCTGTAAGAAAACAATCATATCCCTGGTGGGAGGATTATCGCTATCCAGGTCATTGAAACGTACCAGCTTGCGAAGACGTTTATTGTATTGATCAGCCACTTTTATCAGGGAGGTGCCCGCCTTTACGAATACGGCTTTCCGGCCGTTGATCTCAAAAATACCTTTGGGATAGTTACCTGCCTGTTGTTTGCTGCGTGTATTATGATTAGCTCTGCTACCGGACGACCGGGGTTCTGCTCCAGGCGTTACCTCTGCATAGGATGTATTATCAGAAGATATGTTTATTGAGCCAGGCGCCATTTTACCCATAGCAATCAACGAGTATTGCTGCAGGTTATAATCTTCAATTACTTTTATCAGTTGCTGGGGATATGTTTTATTGGTAGCATACCCGGCTTGTTTCAGGCCAAAGGCCCATGATTTATAATCATCTCCATCAAACTGGAAAAGGAAAGCATAACGGGGGTTGCTATGCAAAAAATCAGAATGGTCCCTGTAGGAGTCTACTGCGGAGTCGTATACACGGAAACATTCCTGGGCGGCATCGTCATCGTATTTGATGGTTTTACCAGTCCAGGTATTTTTACATTTAATACCGAAGTGGTTGTTTGACTGTAAACACAGGGTACCGTTGCCGGATTGTGTTTCTACAATACCCTGGGCCAGTTTAATGGCGGCGGGCACGCCTGAGCGGCGCATTTCCTCAATGGCTAAGTTTTTATAGGTAGCAATATACTGCTGGGTCGTCATGGTTTGTGCCTGCAGTACGGTAACGAAGCCAATAAGAAAACTGACTACTAATAAGAATTTTCTTACTTGCATGTATTTTCGGATTTAATGGGCGTTTTATTTCTTCCTGATTATTAGTACTCCATCGCGGATGGTCAGGAGTACCTGTTCGGCGCGGTCATCTGCCAGCACTTTTTCACAAAAATCAACCATTGCCTTTGCCTGGCGGCCCCGTTCATTTTCAGGCAACAATACCTGTCCATGATACAACACGTTATCTGCCAGGATAAAACCGCCAGGACGCAGTTTTTCCCATACCAGGTCATAATATTGCTCATATCCGGCCTTATCGGCATCTATGAACACCAGGTCAAAAACTTCGTCCAGTTGTTCGATGACCTCAGCAGCCTTGCCTATGTGCATTTTAATCTTATGTGCATTCCCACTTGCCTCAAAGTACTTCTGGCAAAGGGTTTCCAGCTCTTCATTCACATCTACCGTGTGTAAGATGCCGTCTGGGGTAAGACCTGCCGACAGGCAGATAGCGGAATATCCCGTATAGGTACCCAACTCCAGGATGCGGCGGGGACGGATCATATAGCTCGCCATCCGCAGGAATTGCCCCTGTACCTGTCCGCTCAACATATGTGGCAACTCTACTTTCAGGTGTGTTTCCCTATTCAGTTTATACATCACTTCACTTTCCGGGCTGGTATACTTCTCTGAATAAGCCTCTACTGCCGCTGGTATGAGCTCCATATATTAAAATTTCTGCAAAGCTAAGGAAAAAGCAGAAAGCGGAAAGCAGAAAGCAAAAAGCTTTTACCACGAATGAATGGGATATATCCCTGAAATAGCATGACCGGCATATATTCATAAACGTTATTCACGGTGATTTTATTCTCACACTAAATAATGTTCATAAGCACTCCTCTGTCTGCTATCTTCCTTCGCAGCAATAGCTTTTTGCTTTCTCTTTTATGCTAGAAATTAGGCCGCAGCTTATTGGTAGTATAGAATACCCGGAAATATTCCACCACTTCATCGGCGGTGTCGAATAACTGGAGAAGGTCCAGATCCTGGGGATTGATGTTACTTTCTTTTTCCATCATTACATTACGGATCCATTCGAGCAAACCGCTCCAGTATTCACGTCCTACGAGTACCATAGGGGTTTCTTCCATTTTCTTGGTCTGGATAAGGGTAGCCACCTCAAAGAATTCGTCCATGGTACCAAAACCGCCAGGCATCATTACAAAGCCCTGGGAATATTTGGTAAACATGACTTTACGCACAAAGAAGTAGTCGAAATTCAGGCTATTTTCCGGATCGATATAAGGATTGGCATGTTGCTCATGGGGCAGGGTGATATTGGCGCCAACTGATTTTCCATGGGCCACCTGGGCGCCTTTGTTGGCCGCTTCCATTACCCCGGGGCCTCCACCTGTGATAATTCCAAAACCTTCATCTGCCAGTTTGGTAGCTATTTCCTGGGCCAGGTCATAATAACGGTTACCCGGCTTTGTACGTGCCGAGCCAAATATGGATATACAGGGGCCTATTTTTGCCAGCTTCTCAAACCCCTCAACAAACTCCGCCATAATTTTGAAAATCTGCCAGCTGGAATGCGCTCTTGTTTCCGTCCAGTCTCTCTCTTTAAGATTCTTTATACTACTGTTCATACGATGACTAATTTTAAGCCAATAAACACTTTCCCGGCATATACGCGGGTGGTGTAATTTATACAATAATTAGCTTACTGTCATCTCATTAGAAACAAAAAAGCAGGTAACTATAAAGAAACCCGCTTTACATTTAACACGTTATGAACGTGCAGCAATGTTTGAAACATTGCTGCAGAAACGTTGCTAATGCTGGCAATTGAAATAAATATTGTTGAAAATTTTTCGAATGCTACTATCGTTTTATTCAACAGGTGTTCTCATAACGCTTAATCTGCATTTAATTTATTAATTATTTGAGCAATAACCTAATTTAAATTTATCCAGATTACGCAAAGGTCATTCCCGCAGAGACGCAGAGAAACAAAGCAGCAAAGAACTGGGATTGGAGCGGATTTTAAGCCTGTTTTGCTGACTTAAAATCCGCTCTCTTATCTTTTAAATTCTTTGCTGCTTTGTTTCTCTGCGTCTCTGCAGGAAAAATTATAAGCGGCCGGTTACTTCCTGTGCCAGTCCGAAGGATAGGGTCATCCCCGCGCCACCCAGGCCATTGACAATAGTGACATTTTTCTCCGGGGAAAACACCAGGTCTGTTTGTCCATTGGTGAGTTTAGGATAAATGCCATGCCATTGTTCCTGGATCGTGTAAGCCGGTGCTTCCAGGAAGGTATGCATATACTTCAGGATCAGGTCATTGATAAACGCTTTATCAAATGGTTCGAAATCCGGACCATATTCATGAGAATCACCAATGGTCAATTCCCCGTCCCCGTTTTGAGAAATCAACAGGTGAATACCCCACTTTACGTAATCCGGCATTTCCTGCGCGTAGCGTTGTTTCAGCGATTGCAGGGCTTTGCAGCTTTCGAAGGAGGCATAATGGCCCAATGTTAAACCGGCACATAAAGCGGGCCCCAATTGCCAGTTGCCCGGTTGAGGAATGGTGCGCATCATCTGCAATTTGCACTTCTTCAGGGGCGCCTCCGCAAATGCCGCCGGGTACAGGGTTTCAAAATCCGCTCCGCTACACACAAACACTTCATCCACCTTCCATTTTTCATTCCTTGTTTCAATATAAGGCATGCTGATACCGTTTACGGCAGTACCAAAACGCACGGTTACCTTCATTTTCTCCTCCAGGTATTTTGCAATGGCAGCACTGGCCTGGCGTGGATTTACTGTCATTTCGGTAGGACTCCATAACGCGCCTTTTAGTCCTGTTGTTTTGATCGCACTGGTATATTTCCCTACCTGGGCAGGGGTAAGCAGTTCACACAGATAACCATTTCCCGGCGCCGCCTGTCCAAACTCTTCTAACACGGCCAGTTCATCCCGTTCGTACACGAGATGCAGCGAACCTGTTTCCTGGCATTGTAGCCCTGTAGCGACTGCCAGCTCCTTCCAGGTAGCGCGGCTGCGCATGGCGCGGTCGTACATTTTACCGGCAGTTTGACCGATAGGCCATACCAGTCCGAAGTTGCGGATAGAAGCACTGATGGCTTTACTGTTACGTTCAAATAAAACTACTTTTTTCCCCTGGGATGCCAGGTGATAAGACATGGCCAAACCTACAATACCAGCGCCTATTACCGCTACATCTGCCTGTTGTTGCATGATATGAAAAGTATATAAAGATTAAAAAATTGAGAGCAATTCATCCAGGGAAGCCACCAGGTGCGTATGCGGTCCTTTTTCGAGTTCCTCCCGGCTGTAAGCCCCGGTGGTAACGCCAATCACGTAGCGGCAACCTGCGTTGGTGCCTTCATCCAGGTCGGAAATGGTATCGCCGGTTTTAGCTACCGACTGAATACTGCGGATTTCCAGTTGTTCCATGATACGATAAATCATATATGGATAAGGGCGACCAAAAGGTACTTCATCACTTGTAGCTACAGCATCAATCAGTCCCTGCTGCTGCCAGCCTACTCTTTCCAGGATTACATTGGTGATGGCACGGTCGAAGCCCGTATCCAGCGCCACTTTGATGCCACGGGCCTTTAACGCCGCAAATACTGCGGATACACCGTCTTTTTCACGTACAGTGGGATGAGTGGCGTAATGTGATTTCATGTCGGCCACAAAACGGTCATGTAATTCATGAATGAAGGCCTCGTCGCTATGACGGCCATCCTGGCGTAATTGCAGCAAACAGCGAATAGCATATGGTTTGGCATATCCCATCACTTCATTTATTTCTTCCAGTGTTACCGTTACACCTGCCAGTTGCAGGGTATGTTGTAACACCTTGGCCACATTGGATTCATCGTGCAGGGTGGTGCCTGCAATGTCAAAAACAACTAACTGTATTCCCATCTTTCCTGATTTATTATGGCGCAAAGATAATCTCTATGTAAAATAAAGTTTAGCATTTATAAACATTTAACATGCGGATAATATACCTTCTAATCGGCCGGGTTACGCAAACCCGCTATGGCAGCAGCAGGATGCAAAACAAGAAGCCGGACCATCTTTTTTATCAGATGATCCGGCTTCTTGTAATATATCTCTTTAAAAAAATATCCGCTTAAAACCCTAAACCTGCGCCCACCCGGTATATCAGGTTGCTGCGATAAGGCGAACGGGCATCCTGTATCACATCATACAAAATGGAAATCCCTATACCTACTCTGCCACCTACACTCTGGGTATAACCGGCGCCTACCAGCAAACTGGGCACACTGTAGTTGGTTTTATAAGTCTGTTTCATGTTACTGCCATCATTGGCATACACCGTGGTAGACTGGCTAATAAAATTATACTCCGGCTGTATATGCACAAACACCATAGGTAAAGGATATACACGTCCCCATATACCGCCTCCGAAAATAGTATACTTATCGCGGGAATAGGTGGTATTGGAATAGATATCACGGGAACGGTATTGTCCGTACTGCGCATTCACGTTGATACCGGCTGCTATATAATCTGAAAAACGATAACCTACCAGGGGAGACACATCCACATTGGTATAATCCCCAAACACCATTCCCAGCGAGCCTCCCAGCACCAGGCGGGAAGGGTCGAATCCCTTATGGGTCATAGTATCCGTTTTATAATACTGTGCATGCACCAGCTGCCCGGCAGCCAGCAGAAAAAAACATATCAGTAATCGTTTCATGTTCAGATGTATTAAGTTTGGTATTTACCAGCAGTTTAAACTATCTGCTGGTAAAAAGGTTTAACAATCAAAAATTTTACCCCTGTTCAATATATTATTCGGGTCAAATATCTGCTTTATTTGTTTCATGAGATGCATGGAAGTCTGATCGAAAATGATATCCATATAATTTTTCTGTACCAACCCAATACCATGCTCTCCGGAGATAGTACCGCCCAGTTGTTTCACCAGCTCAAAAATTTCGCGTATACCTTCCTTGAGGGTACCATTCCATTGTTCTTCTGTGAGCTCGCCCCTGATGATGTTTACATGCAGGTTGCCATCACCGGCATGCCCGTAGCAAACAGAATGGAATCCGTACCGGTTGCCTATTTCCTTTACACCTTTCAATAGTACCGGTAATTCAGCCCGGGGTACTACTGTATCTTCTTCTTTGTAGATAGAATTGGCTTTCACAGCTTCCGCTACCCGGCGACGTAACCTCCAGAGTTCATCCTTTTGCTGGGAATCTTCCGCAAACAGGATTTCCCCGATATCAAAGCCCTCTACCACCCCTGCAATTCCCTCCATTTCCTGCATCAATACTTCAGGGTAGTTGCCATCTACTTCAATCAGCAGATGGGCCTGGATATCGTCTTCAATGCTTACCGCGCTGCTTTGTACATATTTTGTGACCCAATCCAAAGCATCTCTCTCCATAAATTCCATGGCAGAGGGGGTATATCCTGCGCGGAAAATGGCGCTCACGGCGGCACAGGCGCTTTCTGCGGAGCGGAAAGGCACCAGCATCAACAAATCATTTTTAGGTAACGGGATCAGGCGCAACACGATTTTGGTAACAATACCAAGGGTGCCTTCACTGCCTACTACCAGTTGGGTAAGATTATAGCCTGTGGCGTTTTTCAAGACATTAGCACCGGTCCAGATGATCTCCCCATTGGGCAATACCATTTCAAGATTTAAAACATAATCCTTTACCACGCCATATTTAACGGCCTTTGGGCCACCTGAATTTTCGGCAATGTTACCGCCTATAAAACAGGTTCCCCGGCTGCTTGGATCAGGGGGATAGAACAGTCCCTTTTCCTTTACGGCGTTCTGTAATTCTTCCGTAATAACGCCTGGTTCGGTGATTACCTGGAGATTTCTTTCATCTATCAGCTGAATGCGGTTAAAGCGCTCCATGGAAATGAGCACGCCGCCGTATTGTGCCAGGGCGCCGCCACTGAGCCCCGTACCACCACCACGGGGCGTTACAGGTAGTAATGCCTCATTACATAACCGCATAATCCGGCTTACCTGTTCGGCCGTATCCGGCTTTACTACCACTTCCGGCAGGTAATGCAGGTCTTCGGTTTCATCCTGTGCATAACGGCTCATACTTTCTTCGTCGGCCAATACGTATTGCACTCCGGCTATTTCGCGTAATGCCGCGATATGGGCGGCAGTTACTTTATTAAACGTTGTCATAAAACAAAAGTAATCATAATGCCGGTTAGGTGGTAATATGGGCCTGTTAAAATGAGGGGCAAATGGTGGATCGCCTTGCGTTGGAAAATGTGCGGTTGGTATACAAACCGGTGTATATAATACCTATTTCGTAGGCTCCCCTGCGGTTGGTGGCAGCAGATAATCCTGAAGTATTAATATCGTAGTTAAACATCAGTTTCAGCGCGTTGATCTGGTACCCTACCAGGAAAATAGCGGCATCGTTTGCACGGTAGTAGATACCGCCAAACAACTGTTGTACGCCATCGCCTGATAAGTTATACGCAGCATTTCCCCCCAACATAATTTCACGGGCACCTGCCTGTGTGGAATAGTACGCGGCGGGGTTGATAATCACTTTATCACTCATCTTAATGCTGGCGTTCAGAAAACCGATATAGCGGCGGGGCACTTTATTGTTGCCATCAAAGAACGTTTCGCGGGGAGTGTTAATATGTTGAACGGAAAAACCAGCGTTGATATAAATATTGTCGGTAGGGAAATATGCATAATTCATCCCTGCCTGCAAGTCGAAATAATTAATACTGCTTTGGGTAATGGGTTCACCGGTAGGTATCTGTGAGTCGAAGAACTTACCATTCCACTGATCGCCAAACGTCAGCTTACTGATATCCACTCTTTTGCCCGCGGAACCGGCATTAAATCCCAACGACAACAGGCTGCTTTGTCCCAGTAACTGGTGATAGGCAATAGATGCATATGCTTTGGTAGAAGTAAGATTGCCGGCCCCGGCAACGTCCCTGAGTACTACACCGCCCAGGCCTACCCAGCCATATTCCAGCTTGTCGCGGAATAGTTGGAAATCGCCATAAGCAGACATCGTTTTATACGGTACCGGAATGCTGGCCCACTGATCGCGGTAATTGATGCCAATACGGTAATTCCCATCAGGAATAAAGCCTGTATTAGCTGGGTTAGTTGTCAGCGGTGAATTAAAGAACTGCGAAAAGTGGAGGTCTTGCGAAAAGCCACTCACTGCAACAGTTAATAATAACGCCAGACATGTTGATAATTTAACGATCTGATTCATGGCTCATCATCTTAACAAGGTTACACTTCCGGATCTGCTGCCTTTGGTGCCGTCTGTAAACTCGAGGTTTACAATATAGGCATAAGCGTCCATTGGCTGAAGGTTCCCCTTAAACCGGCCGTCCCAGCCGATCCGGGGATCTGAACTTTCAAATACCAATTGGCCCCAGCGATTAAATATTTTAAGATTGAATTTGGTCGCTCCAAAAGCTTTTACATAAAAAATATTGTTCTTTCCATTCGGTGCAAAGGCATTAGGCACATCGAACAACGGCACTACAATAGCGCTTACCTCTTTACAGATAGTAGCGGCACAACCGGCCGAATTGATAGCCGTCAGGCACACGTTGTAATTACCTGTTCTTAAATACTGGTGCGAAGGTTCTGCTACCGAAGTGGTATCTCCATCTCCAAAATTCCAGAGATAGTGTATGGCATCTTTGGAAGTATTGGTGAACTGCAATGGCGTATTTTCAATCGGCGTTACCGGCGTGAAAGTGAAACCAGCCGTAGGAGGCGGTACTACCATTACAGATTTTGTAATACTGTCTTTCTTGTTACAGGTGTTGGGATCTTCTACCACCAGTTTAACATCAACATTACCGGGGATATTAAACGTATGTAATGGATAAGGATCTGTGGATGTTTTACCATCATCGCTGAATGTCCACAGGAACGATTCTCCACCGAGGGTGGTATTATTCATTTGCATGGTGACGCCCTGGCAAATAGTATCCGGCATGGTAAAAGCGGCTACCACGTTAATGGCTACACGCAATGGCCGCGTAACGGTTTGCGGCGCATTACAAAAGTTGGTATCCACCAGCGTTAAGCTGGCATTGTATATGCCGGCGGCTTTATAAAAGTGCATCACCGGCGTCATCATACTGGTATATTGCAACGGACTGCCGTCGCCAAAATCAAGTATAAATGAGCTATCCCTGTAGGGGTTGGAGGCAGGAGGCGGAATCGGATTGGTAAAAGAATATTTTAACTGGTCGCAGGGCTGCTCGCGTTTGGCTACCAGGTCAAACTTGGCTTCATTATTTCCCAGCTTTACATCGATATAAGCAGTATCGGATCCGTTACAGCTACTGGGATCAAACTTTACTACCCTGACGCGATAGGAACCTACTTTACTAAACAGGTGTTTTACGGTATCCAGCTCCGGACCGCCGGTCAGCAGCGGGGAACCATCGCCGAAAGACCATTCGTAGCTTTTGCCCGGGCGACCGGTAGTATCTACAAACGTAATTTCTTCCGGTGCACAATAGTTTTTACGGCGATCCAGCGTTTTGGCGCCAACTTTCACACCGTCCAGGTTAAATGCTATTTTGAGCGCGCCAAAGTTACACCCACGCGGAGGCGTGCTGGAATAAGCACCCGGCGTGGTAGGATATGCCGGTTTAAAACCCGACTGACTCACTTCGCACCAGGCACAAATACCCTGGTAAATAATACCGTTTCTATCGAACCGGCTGGTGCCTCCATCTACGTGTTCGTATAAACCATTTCCGCCAAAATAACTGCCGTACAGGGGTGCAACACCATCGCGCTGCAATACAAAGAAATAGAAGTCCATTCCATCTGTACTGCGCTGTAATGCGTCAGGACTTACATACATACCGAATGTAGTGGAATTGGGATAGCCATCGCCCTGGTTGATTCCTCCTCCCCAGCCCGACACATACACATTCTCACACCGGTCTACCAGGAAGGCAGTAGGGGAAATATTGGGAGAAGATACCAGCGCTCTGCTTTTACCAAACGTGGTAGAATATACGAAATCAGATAAATCTGCATTCAGCTTGGAAATAAACTGTAATCCGTTACCATTGTAATAATTGCTGGCCAGCAATTTAATGGGCCAGGCTCCTTCCGTGGTGCCCATTACATATACAAACCCCTTCTTATCGAGCTGAATACCATAGATCTGGTCAGCTGAAGGGTCATCAGATCCAAGGAAGGTGCTTTGTATGATGGACTGTCCGTCGTTGGTAATATGGGCAATAAAGCCATCACATACACCACCGCGATACGTTGTATACTTGGTATTGCCTTTAATCGGGAAGTCGCTGCTGGCCGTACCTCCGGCTACATACAGCGTATTCAGGCCATTTAATGCTATCACATAGCCTGCATCTTCCTTAGATCCTCCCAGGTAGGTAGACCATACCAGGTCCTGGCAGAGTGGATTTATTTTCATGACCACAGCGTCTTGTCCGCCACCAAAGGATGTTTGGAGCACGTTGCCCACTATAGGAAAATCGGCAGAGCGGGTAGAGCTGGTCATGTAAATATATCCTGCATCATCTATCACCACTTCACTGCGGGCATCGTCGCCATAATTACGTAACAGTACGCGGGCGCCGCCGGAACGCACGTCGCTGATATTTACACCGTCCTGGCCGGTACCGCCAATCACCAGCGATCCTATTATCTTGGTGGCGTCGGCATTGAATTTAGTGACTACAATATCCCATCCACCGCCGGGGCCTTTCTGCTTATCGGCGGGATAATCGCGGGAAGTGGTTCTACCGGCTACCACCAGGTTACCATCCTTATCCACAAACAAGCTGTGGGGCTGGTCGGCGCCATTTCCGCCCAGGTAAGTAGCATAAATCAATTTGTTCCCGGTGGGATTGAATTTGGAAATACCAATATCAAAACCTGTTTGTCCACCGGGGCCAATAAAAACGCTTTGCACTACGCCAGGTGTGGTAGGATAGCCAGCGCCAAACACAATACCTCCTCCGTAAAAATTACCGGCATCATCATAAGTAGCGGTAAAGCCCCAGTTATCGGCCCGGGAACCGGATACGGTGGAGAAAACATAAATCGGATCTATCACAAGCGGGTAGGCCGGGTTATAGTCGCCTGAAATCTTGAATCCCAGTTTATTGCCATTCAGTTTATAAGCTACCTTTACGGTTATACGTTCATTGTTAACATATTGATATGCAAAAGGCAACTGTTCTATTACATCTCCAACAGAGGTATGCACATACAGTTGTCCCTTTTTTAATTCCATGCCGGTAGGACCATCGTATTGCAACTGAATCTTGTCTGGATTAGCGCCGGGATGAATGATCAGGTCGTATTTCAGCTGGGAGCCTTCTGAGTAAATATGTGCATCGATACCGGGATACAGGGAATTGTAGTGAATACCCTGGAATGCTTTAACTCCGGCGGCCCATTTACTGCGATCGTTCCCGATAAAATAGTTGCTTACTACATCCTGTTGCTTTTCCGGTACCATTTCCGGGTTAGGGTTGGCATTCAGGAAAGTGATGTTATAGGCATGTCCTCTTACATCGGGGTAACTTCCAGGCCTTGGAGGCGGCTTTTCTCCACCGTTATCTCCCGGCAGGTGGGTGTCGGGCGTATTGGTGGAAACATTGGATTTGTTACTGAAGTCATTACGGTGAATGTACTTGATAGAATCGGCCCGGTGGGAATGTCCGTGCACTGCTTCATCCAGTGCCCACATATCATCCGGGTTATACATCAGGAACGTAAATCCGGTTTTCCTGAGAAAGACAGAAGCGCCATCAAACTCAGTTTTATAAATAACATCCGGGTTCCATTGTCCTTTGTTTTCTTTGAAATCCAGGGGAGTAAAATTCAGCGGCCGTTGCTGCGCCAGAGCAAGTCCTCCGGGAAGCAAGCAGCATATCATCCATCCAATAAGGCCGGTCGGGAAGGTAAATTTCAACGGGATCAGATTTATTTTATAGTTAAAAACCAATATAATACTATAAACGCAGAAGCCACTCAAATTGTTACGGTCCTGGAAAGCAGAAAGTGTTGAAAACGAAGAAAAACAGGTTAAACGGGATGCAAGTGACTTACTACTTCAGCAGCTTTTTGCTAACGCTTCATCAATTAATAAACGTTAAAATACTCAGGAAATTTTACTCCATGCGGATTTACTTCGCTGGGCGGCTAAAAAATCTTTTAATGCCTGATTTTCAGGCAACAGCAAATCGGTGTCTTCGGACAATATTTTCTCCGCGCTGGCCCGGGCAGCGTCCAGGATCGGTTTATCGGCTACAATATCGGCCAGTTTAAAATCGAGCACCCCGCTTTGCCGGGTTCCTTCAATATCGCCGGGGCCCCTGAGTTCCATATCTTTTTCGGAAATAATGAATCCATCGTTGGTTTGTACCATCACGTTGATACGTTCTTTGGAATCCTGGCTGAGTTTATTGCCGGTCATGAGTATGCAGAACGATTGTTCGGCGCCCCGCCCTACCCTTCCTCTCAGCTGGTGCAGCTGCGACAAGCCAAAGCGCTCTGTGCTTTCAATCACCATCACAGAAGCGTTGGGTACGTTCACCCCCACTTCAATCACCGTGGTGGCTACCATGATATGGGTATCGCCGGTAACAAAGCGCTGCATGTTGGTCTGGCGCTGATCTGCCGGCTGCCGGCCATGTACCATACTGATATAAAACTGCGGTTCGGGGAAAAAGGCTTTTACTTCCTCATAGCCTTTCATCAGGTTTTCATAGTCCAGCTTTTCCGAGTCTTCAATCAGTGGGTATACAATGTATGCCTGCCTGCCCTTCTTTATTTCTGTCCTGATAAAATCCATAACCTGCGGACGTTGATACTCCGTACGATGCACGGTGGTAATAGGTTTACGTCCGGGAGGCATTTCATCAATTACAGACACGTCAAGGTCGCCGTAAATAGTCATCGCCAGTGTTCTTGGGATAGGCGTTGCCGTCATAACGAGGATATGCGGTGGTATATGATTCTTTTCCCATAGGCGTGCCCGTTGTGCCACCCCAAAGCGGTGTTGTTCATCCACAATGGCCATTCCCAGGTTTTTAAACTGTACTTCTTTTTCCAGCAGGGCATGTGTTCCTACAAGTATGTCGATGCTGCCATCGAGTGCGCCTTCCAGTATTTTTTTCCGGGCCTTTCCTTTGATGCTACCGGTCAACAGGGCAACATTTACGTTCATGCGTTCCAGTAATTCCGCGATGCCCTTGAAATGTTGCTGGGAAAGGATTTCTGTAGGCGCCATCAAACAGGCCTGGAAACCATTGTCTTTCGCAAGCAGCATGGTTAATAAAGCTACCATGGTTTTGCCGCTACCTACGTCTCCCTGCAGCAGGCGATTCATCTGCCGCCCATGCATGGTATCCGTTCTGATTTCCCTTAATACCCTTTTTTGTGCGCCAGTTAAGGAAAAAGGCAGGTGTTGGTTGTAGAATTCATTAAACGAATCGCCTACGGCGCCAAATACATATCCCTGCGATTGCTTGTGCCGCTTTAGTTTCAGCCGGCAGATACGTATCTGTGCAATGAATAATTCTTCAAATTTCAGTCGTCTTTGCGCCAGGCGAGCTTCGTCTTCATTAGCCGGCAAATGTATTTTGAAATACGCCATCGACCTGGGCATCAACCGGTACTGCTGCAATACATCCAAAGGAATATTTTCCCGGATTTCGAGCGGTGACAACTGCTCCAGCAAGTTTTTGGTAAGTTTTCCTATAGCCTTTGCCGTTAGTCCGCGGGCTTTCAGTTTCTCAGTGGTATAATATACCGGTTCGAGAAATTGTTTACCGGTAGCAATTTCCTCTGTGAGCAGGTCCATCTCAGGATGTGCCAGCTGGGTAACGCCATTGAATACAGATATACGGCCATATACCAGGTAGGCTACATTTTCCTGCAGCGATTTCTGCATCCATTGCCAGCCCTGGAACCACACCAGGTCGATGGTACCCGTTTCATCGCGGAAAGTAGCTACCAACCTTTTCGACCTGTTTTCTCCCATCACCACCATATTGATAATTTTTCCACGGATCTGCACAAAGTCTTCATACCCACTCAGGGTAGCAATTTTATCGATCTTGGTGCGATCTACATACCGGAAGGGAAAATACTGGAGCAAGTCTCCAAAGGTATATACCTTGATTTCTTTACGGAGCAGTTCACCCTTCTGTGGGCCCACTCCCTTCAGGTATTCTATTGGATTGGATAATATGGCGGTAAAAGTAGAAATGATATACGCTTTTAGTGAATGACAAAAATAAAAAAGGCAAATGGTAAAAATTCACCACTTGCCTTTTTTAGTAAAAAACAATTATAACTATTCGGCTACTGCATCTACTTTACCTTCTGCAAACTGCTTCATCCACTCAGTGGTAACAGATTTCGGTCTTTCCAGGGAAAGTCCCAGCGCTCTGTCCCAGCAAAGAGAAGCCAATACGCCCAATGCACGGGATACGCCAAACAATACGGTATAGAATTCATATTCCACCATACCATAATGTACCAGCAATGCACCGGAGTGAGCATCTACGTTAGGCCATGGGTTCTTTACTTTACCCAGGTCCTGCAGAATGGGCGGTACTGTTTCGTATACGGTCCACACAATTTTCACCAGCTCATCGTTTGGAAGGTGTTTCTTGGCAAATTCCATCTGTGCAGTAAAGCGCGGATCTGTTTTACGCAATACTGCGTGACCATAACCCGGCACTACTTTACCTTCGGAGAGTGTTTTTTGAACATAGGCCGTAATTTGCTCTTTGGTAGGCACGCCACCACCCAGTTCTTCACGCATCTGGAGTATCCATTTGATCACTTCCTGGTTAGCCAAACCGTGTAAAGGACCGGCCAGACCGTTCATACCGGCAGCGAATGACAAATAAGCATCGCTGAGGGCAGAACCTACCAGGTGCGTCGTGTGTGCACTCACGTTACCACCTTCGTGATCGGCGTGAATCACCATGTACAGGCGCATCAGCTCTTTAAATCCTTCATCAGAATAGCCCAGCATATGTGCAAAGTTACCTGCCCAGTCGAGCATGCCATTAGGCTGTATATGTTGGCCACCTTTATATTTGCGACGGTATACATAAGCTGCAATACGCGGTAAACGTGCAATGAGGTTCATAGTGTCCTCATAGGTGAAACTCCAGTAATCTTTTTTGTTCATTCCTTCCGCATATTCATGTGCGAAAGAAGATTCTGTTTGTAATGCCATGATACCCACGTTGAACATGGTCATTGGGTGGGTAGTGATAGGTAATGCGTCAATAGCAGCGAAAACGTGATTAGGTACATGAGAACGACGGCCCCACATGCTGGAGAGATATTGAACATCTGCTTCCGTAGGCAGTTCACCGATCAGCATCAGGTAAAATAAACCTTCCGGCAATGGTTCTGCACCTCCCGGCGCTTTTGGTAAATGTTCTCTTAACTCCGGAATAGAATATCCGCGAAAACGAATCCCTTCGTTGGCATCCAGTAAGGAAGTTTCAGTGACCAACCCGGTAATACCACGCATACCCTGGTAAACCTGCGCCAGTGTTACATCTTCAATTTTTTTGTTACCGTGATTCTTTACCAGATCTTTTACTTCAATGTTAAGTTCATCTGCTTTAACCTTGAATTTCTCTTTTATGTACCCCATTTTACTGCTATTGTTATTAATGAAAACAAAATCGATCAATAGTCAAAAGTAATGATTTGTTAACGAAGTTACCACCATTTCATGGTATTTAATGCCAAATTAACAACGATGAATAAGCGTTGCCGCAGCGCAATAAGATCGCATTAATACATCATAATGTATTAATAATAAATCATTAATATAGTTTTAATTAATTATATTTATATAGACGTTAAAGAAATGTAAAATTTTCAGAATGGATTGAAAATTTTGAAAGAAAAATCGGTAGAAAAATCTCGCAAAGGGACAAAGGGGCAAAGCAGCTAAGAAATAAAGACCGAAGCGAATTTTAAGTCTGTAAAGCTGGGAGATTAGATATCAGACCTTCCTGCTCTGCTGACCTAGAATTCGCTTCGGTCTTTATTTCTTAGCTGCTTTGCATCTTACTCTCTTTGCGAGATCATTTGGGCGCCCGGCGATATAGGTAAAAGGCAAGCCCCCCGAATATAAAATTGGGGATCCACACTGCCAGCAAAGGATCCAGGTCGGCCTTAACAGAAAACACGGTAGCAAACTGAAGGAAGATAATATAACTCGCGCTGATCACAATGCCCAGGGCCAGGTGTAATCCACTTCCTCCCCTTACTTTTTTGGCAGCGATAATGCCTCCAATCAGCGTCAGTACTACCACGGCAAAGGCAGCCGCTGTTCTTCGGTAATATTCTACCCAATAAGTATTCAATCCCTCTGATCCACGGATGCTTTCACGTTTGATAAACTTCCTCAGATCTGGGGTGGTCATCGCTTCCTGCAGGTTCTTTTCATCTACCAGGTCTTTCGGCAGCAGGGCAATCTTCAGCATCGTATCCTGTTTATTGCTCCATTGCTCTTTTAAGCCATTCATGGTACGCATGGTCACATAATCCAGCCGCCACTTTTTGCTGGTGGAGTCCCAGGTAATCCTGTCTGCCTTCATTTTGAATGACATGTTCTGTTTATTTACGGTAGACAGTACAAAGTTACTCCCGCTCTTATAGTTAGGGTCGTAGCTGCCAAAGGTAACGTACGTAAAACTATCGATACGGGTAGTACGGTTGTACTGTGCCTTTTCATCGTCGTGGCTATGCAGGTACTTGTTTTCAAAAGTGGTGCGGATGCGGTTGGCATTGGGCACCACCCAGTAGTTGGCCAGCCAGAGGATACCGCCAAACAGGAAAGCACCCATCCAGTAGGGGCGCAGAAACCGGCGGAAACTGACGCCAGCCGCCAGGATGGCGATAATCTCCGAGCGATATGCCATCTTGGAAGTGAAAAATATAACCGACAGGAATATAAACAACGGGAATAATAACGCCAGGATATGCGGAATAAAACCAAAATAATAGTCCACTATAATTTCATGCAGCGACAGATGATGCTTCATGAAATCATCTATTTTTTCCGTGGTGTCGATCACCACGGAAATCAATAGGAATATCATCAGGGAGTAAATGAAAGTACCTATAAGCTTGCGTAAAATATACCAGTCAATCTTAGTCATGACCCCAAAGATATTAGTTTATTTTATAGTCCGAACTTTTACAGGCGTGTTTTCAGCTGTTGTACCATTCCTGTTTTCCAGGTAGCAAAAGTACCCGCCAGTATTTGTTTACGGGCTTCCTGTACCAGCTCGAGGTAGAATGCCAGGTTGTGAATACTGGCCAGCGTCATTCCCAGGATTTCCCCGGCCACAAACAGGTGGCGCAGGTAGGCGCGGGAATACCGGCTGGTAGCAAAGCAGGGGCTGTTTTCATCTACCGGACTAAAATCGGTGGCCCATTTTTTATTACGGATGTTCATCACCCCATTCCAGGTGAAAAGCATGCCGTTTCTACCGTTGCGGGTAGGCATTACACAGTCGAACATATCTACCCCCAGGGCAATATTTTCCAGGATATTCCATGGCGTACCCACTCCCATCAGGTAACGGGGCTTGTCTGATGGCAATACTTCGCATACCAGTCCACACATTTCATACATATCTCCTTCCGGCTCTCCTACGCTCAACCCGCCAATAGCGTTACCGGCGCAGTTGCGGGAAGCAATAAATTCGGCCGAAGCCTTACGGAGATCTTTATAGGTACTGCCCTGTACGATGGGGAATAACGTTTGTTCGTGACCGTAAGCCGGTTGCGTATCGCTCAGGCGCTGGATACAGCGATCGAGCCAGCGGTGTGTGAGGTCCATCGACTTACGTGCATAGCGGTATTCAGACGGATAAGGCGGGCATTCGTCAAACGCCATGATAATATCAGCGCCGATGGTGCGCTGGATATCCATCACATTTTCAGGGGTAAAAAGGTGACGGGAGCCATCAATATGGGATTGAAACACCACCCCTTCTTCCTTGATTTTACGGTTGGCTGCCAGGGAAAATACCTGGTAACCACCACTATCTGTGAGGATGGGCCGGTCCCAGCCATTGAATTTATGGAGTCCTCCCGCCTGGGACAATACTTCCAGGCCTGGTCTTAAATATAAATGATACGTATTCCCCAGGATGATCTGGGCCTGCACATCCCCCCGCAGTTGTTCCTGTGTCACCGCTTTTACACTGCCAACAGTGCCAACGGGCATAAAAATGGGCGTTTCTATTTCGCCATGGGCGGTGGTAATTTTCCCGGCCCGGGCATTGCTGCCACTATCTGTAGTTATCAGTTCAAAATTCACGCAACAGTATTTCAGGCCGCAAAGATAAGGTAAAGCAGAAAGCGGAAAGCAGAAAGCAAAATGCTTTCTGTTTTCCGCTTTCTGCTCCCGAATAATATTCTTTTACAGATAATAAAAATATTATATTTTTGCCAGCATTATGCTGGACCATCTAGGTGAAATTGCCTTATACTTTTTTGCTACCGTTGCAGGGATACAGATCATTTATTTTCTTTTTATCTTCTCCCGTGTAGCTTTTTATAGACGTAAATTTGACCTGGATCATACGCCTGACGGGTCTTTTTCAGTCATCATCTGTGCCAAGGATGAAGAGTTGAACCTGCAGAAAAATCTGCCGGGGGTTTTGCAACAGCGTTACCACCAGCACATGAAACCGGAATACGAGGTGATTGTGGTAAACGATAACTCCGAAGATGATACGAAATATTACCTGCGTTCCATAGAACCCGGGTATCCGCATTACCGCCATATTGAAATTAAGCAGGCGGCGAAGTTTATCCCCGGTAAAAAATATCCTTTATCCATCGGCTTAAAAGGCGCCCAGTTTGATACCGTATTGCTGACAGACGCGGATTGCAAGCCTGGCAGCACTTACTGGCTGTCGCTAATGAGCCAGGGATTTACCAACGACAAAGAAATTGTGCTGGGATACGGAGCCTATCACAAGAAGCCCGGCTTCCTCAATAAAATCATCCGTTACGAAACCTTCTTCAGCGCTCTGCAACACCTGTCTTTTGCCATGAGCGGTATGCCTTATATGGGCGTAGGACGCAACCTGGCTTATAAAAGAGAATTATTCTTTAAGCATAAAGGCTTCACCAGTCACCAGCATATTGCGAGTGGCGATGACGACCTGTTTGTAAATACAGCTGCCAACAGGAAAAATGTTGGCGTGGTAATCGATAAACAGGCGTTTACTTATTCAGAGCCTAAACAGAACTGGAACAGCTGGTTCAGGCAAAAAACCCGGCATATGTCTACCGGCAAGCATTACCGCTTCGGTCACAAGTTCGTATTGGGCTTATTTTCCCTGACTCACTTCCTTTTCTATCCTGCCTTTATTATAGGACTGTTTTTCCCGCCTCCTATCCTTTGGTACGTACTGGGGATCTTTGGACTTAAAATAATGGTACAATCGATCATTACCTATGCCGCGATGCGTAAACTGGATGAAAGTGATCTTTTCAAGTTCAGCTGGTTGATGGATATCTTTATGGTACTGTATTATATCATATTTACCCCAGCTTTACTTTTCAAGTCAAAGAACCGGTGGTAAGAAAGGCGGAAAGCTTATTTTTGCGGCATGGAAATTATTTTAAAGTATTTCAGCGAGTTTACACCGGAGCAGCTGTCGCAACTAGCCGCGTTGAAAGGATTATACGAAGAATGGAATGAGAAGATCAATGTTATATCCCGCAAAGACATTGATGCCTTGTATGAAAAGCATGTATTACACTCTCTCAGTATAGCTGCCATCGCAGATTTTCAGCCGGGCACCCAAATCCTGGACCTGGGTACTGGTGGCGGATTTCCCGGCATACCGCTGGCTATTTTCTTCCCGGAGGTACAGTTTCACCTGGTAGATTCTATTGGAAAAAAGATAAAGGTAGTGCAGGGAGTAGCGGAAGCGCTGCAACTCAAAAACGTAACGGCCGCGCATAGCCGGGTTGAAGACATTAAAAACCGGAAGTTTGATATCGTAGTATCCCGTGCCGTGGCGCCCCTGGCCGATCTTTGGCGTTGGAGCAAACCGGTACTGAAAAAATCGGCTGTTCCGGGCAAACAGTTTGAAAAAGGACTGATCTGCCTGAAGGGAGGCGACCTGGCCCAGGAGATATCTGACAGTGGCCTGAAACCACGACTGGTAAAGATATATGATATTTTCCCGGAAGAAAGTTTCCTGGAAAAGTTTGTGGTACTGGCCAAGAGCTAGCAGCCAATTTCCAATGTCGCGTGGCGGATGCCCAGGTGTTCCAGTTCATGACGCAGCTCTTTCTTCAGGTCCTCAATGGCCAGGGCAGTTAACTGCGGATCCACTTTCACCTGGGCAGTCAGTGCATTTTCGGTAGTGCTGAGCGCCCATACATGGATATGATAGATATCCTTTACCCCATTTATGGCCAGCGCCATTTTCCGAAGCTCCTGTATATCAATATCTCTGGGCACCCCATCCATCGACAGGCGCAGGCTATCCCGCAGCAGCCCCCAGGTACCTATAATAATTACCACCATTACAATAAGACTTAGCAGGGGATCCAGCCAATACCATTTTGTATAGATGATGACCACGCCGGCTACCACGGTGGCCAGCGATACCCCGGCATCGGCGGCCAGGTGCAGGTAGGCGCCTTTTATATTTAAGTCTTTTTCCTTATCCTTGAAAAACAACCAGGCCGTGAAGGCATTGATCAGGATACCGATGCCGGCTACGATGGCAATAGGGCGGCCCTGTACTTCATAAGGCTCCGAGAAACGCCTCACCGCCTCGTACCCGATAATACCTACCACCACTAATAACAACATGGCGTTAAAGAGGGAAATAAGTATTGTACTTTTGCGGTATCCGTAAGTATAGCCCGGGTTGGAAGTAATTTTAGCCAAACGAAAACCGAGGAGGGATAGGGCCAGACTGGCCACATCGCTGAGGTTATGCCCAGCATCGGCCATCAGGGCGAGGGAATGTGTGAGAAAACCCGATATGAATTCTGTCGCCACAAAGGCCAGGTTAAGGGCAATTCCCCAGATAAAAGCCCGGTTCACCTGTTCACCATTCAGCGCAGGAGTATGGGCGTGAGCATGGTCATGCATAGCTGACAGATTTCGTTATTTGTAATTTAAGTAGTTTTTTTTCTTCCATCATAAAATATCCGCTTTGTTGTTTCGTCATCCTTATTAAGATGAAACAGCTGGTCCTTACAAATAGCATTATGGCCATAGAGCAAAACGAACGCATACAGGCAACCGTAAAGCAGGAACGCAAGCGATTGCTTCACTTTATCCGGCAACGGGTAAATAATGCGTCTGATGCGGAGGATATTTTACAGGATGTTTTCTACCAGTTTACAGAGTACCTGCGGCTGGGCAGCCAGGTCGACTCCATTACCGGGTGGCTATTTGCCGTTACCCGCAACCGGATTACCGACTTTTTCCGTAAAAAGAAAGAAACACCTTTCTCTGACCATACCCGGGAAATAGAGGGGGAAGAAGTATTATTTCTGCCGGAATTACTGGCCGACAAAAATATGGAAGCCGATAACCCCATGATAAAGAAAATCATGTCGGAAGCCATTATGGAAGCTATTGACGAGCTGCCGGCAGATCAGCGACAGGTTTTTCTGCAACATGAACTGGAGGGTAAATCTTTTAAGGAGATGAGCGAAGAAACTGGTATTGGCGTAAATACCCTCCTGTCCCGCAAACGTTATGCGGTATTATTCCTGCGGGAACGGTTGACAGAACTATACCGCGAATTATTAAATGACTGATTAATTTATTTAAGATATGAAAAACGATTTCAGAAGAAGCAGAAAGGGACTTCACATACTCAAATTTATGGCGATGGGAGCCGCGTTTATCCTGGCCATTGGATTTGTAACCATGACATTATGGAATTGCCTGATTCCCGACCTGTTTCACGGCCCGGTAATTACCTTCTGGCAGGCATTGGGGCTGTTGTTGCTCGGTAAACTGTTGTTTGGCTGGCATAATCATCACAACCGCTCCTGGGAAGACAAATGGGCCCGTGGCCGGGAATGGAAAGCCAAGCTCCGGGAAAAGATGGCGCACATGACACCGGAAGAACAAGCCAGGGTAAGAGAACAATTGCGCAACCGCTGCGGACGCGGGTTTGGGGGCTCCAGACGGGAAGGATGGGAACGCTATTGGAGCGATATGGACGAGGCACAGCGGAAACCGGAAGAACCCAATAAAGACGAACAAGCTACTTCATAAAAAACTTCTGTACGATGATAGGTATATTCAAAACCAATATAGACAGCCAGGAAAAACGCCGTTATGTCATCCAGGCTATTTCATCCAGCTTTAGTGTTGGCTCCTGTCATGTGGACCTGGACGACTGTGATAAAGTATTGCGCATTGCTGATTTACAGGTGGAAGAGGATATTATAGTAGAATTTGTACAAAAACAGGGTTATGAATGCGCCATACTCGAATAAATTGAATTTTTATTAACCCAATATCAATATTCCCGGGCTATAAAGCCATTTTATTATAGATAAAATATTTTTATATATGATAAAATCTTGGCTGGCTCGCAAATCTGGCGTAACTTCAAAGAGAATGCAGTGGCCCGGGTATATTGCATACAACAACAGGTAATGTGTTATTGAAATCTCTAAACTTGATTCCTATGTACCTGAACCAGCACGAGATCCGCTCTCTCATAGATAAGAGTTTCGACAATTTTGTAGATTTTGTCAATACGCTGCCGGATATACGTTTTACCGCTTCCCCTTACGGTAAATGGTCGGCTGGTCAGCAACTCGATCATCTCACTAAATCCATCAGGCCTGTTAGCAGTGCGCTGGCCTTTCCTAAAATAACGCTGCGTTATTTTGGCACCACGGTGATGCCTTCCCGCTCTTACGAAGCACTGGTAGCAGATTACCAGCGGGTATTGGCCGGGAGCTTCAGAGCTCCCAGGGCTTATCAGCCCGGGGTGATCTACCCGGCACAACGACCGGCGCTATTACAAGGTTTTCTTCTTCAGAAAAATAAATTATTTAACAAGCTGGCCGGCTGGTCGGAAAAAGACCTGGATAAATACCGGCTTCCTCATCCCCTGCTGGGAAAAATTACCATCCGGGAAATGCTTTACTTCATTGCCTATCACAACGAACACCACCTGGAAAAGTTGAAAGACCAGGAGCTACAGGGTCATACCTGGCAAAATCAACTCCAGCAACTTATTTTTTAATTTTTTAATTATATTGTCTTACCATAAAAAATCCCCATGGCTAAGACTGCGTTAGTCATCAGCGGCGGCGGCTCCAGGACCGCGTTTGCTGTTGGCGCCCTGAAGTATCTGTACACACAACGACCAGCAATTGAATTCGATATCATCTGCGGGACCGGCACCAGTGCACTCATTGCGCCACTGGCAGCATTAGGAGAAATCGACCTGCTGGAGAAACTCTTTACCAGCAACAGTACCGCAGACATCGTTAATACCTCTACCCTGATGCAGCGTTTTCCCCACCACAATTCCCTGTATAACGCCACCGCACTAACGCTCAAAATCAATAATATTTTTAGCGAAGCAAGATTCCACGCACTGGAACAACTGGATAAAGAGATTTTTGTAACCGGGTACTGCCTGCAAACCAATCGCACCACCTACTTTTCGCCACGTAGCAGGAATACAGTACAAAAGGATTACGACGTCGTAACGCTCCATGATAACAACTCTTTCCGTGAAGCGGTACTGGCTTCTATCAGTATGCCGGTGTTTATGCCACCGGTAGCAGTAGCCTCGCTACCTGATCATGTACAGCAATTCACCAATGGCGGCGGTGAGTACTACAATCCTATTAAACTGGCTATCGATAAAGGTGCTACTACTATATATGCTATCCTCCTTACTCCGGCCGATCCCGAAGAAGATGGGATCGAATTTAAAAGCCTGCTTGATGTATTGGAAAAGCAGATAGATATCCATACCAACGGAATGTCGCCCACCGATCTGAAAATGACGCAATTTTTTAATGAAGCCATCACCTACCTCGATGCGGTAAAAGAAAATATGAAACAAGCCGGCATTCCTGCACCTGCGGTAAATAACTACTTTGACCTGCCGGCCAATAACCCGTTCCGCGATAAGAAAGTGATTAACCTGCATATTATCCGTCCGAAAGCGGCACTGCGGGTACAATTGGGGGGATTGGAATTTATACCGGAAGAAATGAAGATGATGATGAAAAATGGGGAGGAAACGGCAGCCGAAATCCTGGAAAAAAAAGGGATGCAGTGAGCACTCACTACATCCCATAGATTATTTAAGAAACTGCTTTGTTATTGCTTCTGTCTACATCAGCCATACGCTGACTGGGATCAATTTCCAACTCCTTAATATTTGATAAAGGTATATCCAGTTCTACTTCGTACGTAGTGTTTGTCCAGTACCAAACGTTATCGACTATACGTTTAATAACAGGATTTTCATTTGGTTTTTCGCCATACATGATAGACAATGGAATATAGTGCAGTACTTTATTTCCGCTCTTATCTGTTACCAGGAAATCTACCGGCATTGGCATCAGCCCAATCCTGCGCAGGCGAACAACAGTTTTGTTCCCTTTTTCATATACGCTGTCGATACCGTAATCGATATGCTTCACAGCGTTGATAAAGTATTGTTTGTACCAATCCAACGCAATACCGCTCTCCTTCTCCATTACCCGGATAAAGTCGTTGGCATTGGGATGTTTAAAGCGCCATTCCTTGTAGTAACGCAGTAATCCGGCATCGCGATTGGCAGCTCCGATCACATATCCCAGCTGTTCGAGGAATACGGCGCCCTTGGAATACGCCGTGAGGCTATATCCGTAGTTGGTGTTGTAGTGATCGGAATGTGTAGTAGCCGGTTCTTCAAAAGGACTTCTGGCCAGTGCGAAATAGCCTGCATATGCATCTTCCTGGGCATTGGCATCTTTCAGTGAATCGATGGTATTATGAATCACATTATTTTCTGCAAAGGTGGTAAATCCTTCGTCCATCCATGGATACAGGCTTTCATTGGTAGCCAGCATTCCCTGGTACCAGCTGTGCATCCATTCATGCATAGCCACTCCATATAAGCCATCCATTTTACCATTACCCATAATCAGCGTAGCCATGGGGTATTCCATACCGCCATCACCGCCTTGAATGAAAGAGTACTGCTCATACGGATAAGGGCCATAATGTGCTTTGATGTAAGCATAGGCAGCAGGAATCATCTTTGCCAGCTGAGGCCACGTATTATGGGTATGTTCATTATCGATATAGAAGAAATGAGCCGTAAATCCATCTACCCGCTGGGTAATGTGCTTATAGTCGGGATCGGCCGCCCATACAAAGTCGTGTACATTAGGCGCTACAAAGTGCCAGGTAAGCGTGTTGCCAGCTGGCCTGTTTACTTTAGTACCGGGCTTTTCATAGCCATAGCCAATCTGTTCTGGATTTTGCAGGTAGCCGGTTCCAGCCAGTACATATTTTTTATCGATGTTAATTTTCACATCATAATCACCCCATACGCCGTAGAATTCACGGGCAATATAAGGCGTAGCATGCCAGCCCTCGTAGTCGTATTCGCACATTTTAGGATACCACTGGGCCATGGAAAAATCCACACCTTCGGAGTTATTGCGGCCACTACGGCGAATTTGCACGGGCACCTGTGTTTCAAACTCCATATCAAATTCTACTTTGGAATTAGGCAGGATAGGTTTATCCAATGGTACCTCGAGGATAGTTTCCACTACTTTGAAATCCTGCGGCTTTCCATCGCGTTTCAGTGAAATCACTTTCTGGTAGCCTATTTCATCGGGCTTCAGCTTGGAAATACGATCACGTACGCGGTTGTCCCAGTCGCGGCGTTCATTGCCATTACGGTCTTTTCCCACTACTATTTTTCCCAGCTCACGGCTGCGGACATCCATCATACTATTGGGTTGAAATGCGTTCCAGTACAGGTGATAGAACACTTTCTTCAGGGTATCGGGAGAGTTGTTGTAGTATTCGAGATGCTGCTTTCCCTTGAATTGATTCGCTGCTGCGTCTACCTTTACATCCATGGAGTACTTCACTCTCTGTTGCCAGCGATCTGACTGTGCATTTACTTGTAGCCAACTGCCTGCCAGCATGGCAATAGCCAGGCAGCCACCTGTTGTAACCCGATACTTCATTCTTTTCACGTTTGATTAAAGAGCTAAAATAAACATCATTTGCGGAATTTGATGTACCGTTCGTGGGTTATTTCAGCACAGGAGCTCAGCTGAAACTGTTGAGGGTAAGCCCCAGAAAGTCGGCATATTGCCTGGCCGCCGGTTCAAACGCTTTAAGCAGTGCTTTTCCGGCTTTAAACAATTCCGTGGTGATGGTCACGGAATCCTTTTTCAGCGTACGTTTCCACGTACCTATCACCTGTCCGTTGTGGACCATAATGGGATTAAAAATGCCGTTGTTCGTCATTACCTTGCTGGTAAACCGACTATCTATCAGGGTGCTGCGGTCTTTATATCCTATAAAATATTCATCGAAAGCAGGTAACAGGAGATGGGTATCCGTTTCGGTCACTTTCTTCGCCGGGGCCATCCAGTAAGTGGTTTCGTGGATTTCCTGCGACCGAAGGGAGGATTGAACGCCCTGCAAACCGGTTTTGGCATCGGCAACGGATATTCCGGCCCACTGTGCAAAATCATGGACCGTAGCAGGGCCGTGGCTGGTAAAATAGCGGCCAGCCAGTTTATGCAGGGCCTCTTCCCGCTGTAATGGGGTATTGTTGGGTACCCATTCGTGCAACAGGGTATAAGTAGATTGCTTTCCCCGCAGGGGGCCATTGCAGATAATGCGTTCCACGGAAGCATGGTAAATGATATGATTCATGCGGTTTTCCGAGGTATCAATCCCATTTTTCTGTAGCAGGTCTGTCAGCTCCTTACGGGTATGGTGGTTGCCGTTTTTCAGGGCTTTGGTGATCAGCTGATTGGTTTTGGCCAGCCCGGCCTCATCCAGTCCCAGTTTCCGTTGCATGCTGCTCATTTTTGCTTTTACGTTGGGCGCTATGAGTTGCAGCATCCAATGAATATCTTCGGCTGCTACCAGGTGTAAGGTGCCACGAAAAACGGTGGTGCGGACAATGGATTTATCCAGGATGGCCTGTTCCACCTGCGTTTCCCGGCATCCTGGCAAACGGGCGCCTATGCCCCATTTGCTGCTCGCATATTCCTGCGACTGCATGGCGCCAAAGAAGGACACTATTTCCCGGGGAGTTTTAAAAGCGGTTTTAATGAGTTGCTGGTGCCGCAGGCGCTGTGCAGGAATACTGGTCATGTGCATGGATAGCTGTTTTGTTATACAAAGCAACGATAGGGCTATGACAACAGTATGTCAGCTGCCGAAAAAATTATTCTTTGCCCTGTACCACCACTACTATTTCGCCTTTCACGCCCTTTTCCGCGAAGTAGTCGTGCACTTCCTGAAGGGTACCACGTTTATTTTCCTCGAACATTTTGGTCAGCTCGCGGCTAACGCAGCAGGGGCGATCCGGCCCGAAGTACTGGATCAGGTCGGAGAGGGTTCTGACCAATCGCATGGGCGATTCATAGAAAACGATGGTCCGTTCTTCTGTGGCCAGTTGGGTAAACAAGGTATGGCGGCCTTTTTTCAGGGGAAGAAATCCTTCAAAGGCAAAGCGGTTCATGGGAATACCGCTGTTGACCAGCGCGGGTACAAAAGCGGTGGCGCCGGGCAGGCATTCTACCGGTACGCCGGCACGACTGCATTCCCTGACCAATAAAAAGCCCGGATCGGAAATACCCGGAGTACCGGCATCTGTGAGCATAGCCATCGTTTTACCTCCCTGCAGCTGTTGCAGGAGATGTTGTACTATTTTATGCTCATTATGCTGGTGGTAGGACGTTACCGGCTTATTGATCTGGTAGTGCCGGAGCAGTACACTGGAAGTGCGGGTATCTTCCGCGAGGATCAGGTCTGCTTCCTCCAGCACTTTTACGGCCCGATAGGTGATATCGGCCAGATTGCCAATGGGAGATGGAACGAGATATAATTTCATAATTGAATTACAAAGTAAAGGAAGAATTTCACGCAAAGAGGCAAAGAAGCAAAGCCGCAAAGATTTTCTTAATATTTTATATTCCTTTGCGGCTTTGTTTCTTTGCCTCTTTGCGGGAAACGCCTCTTTTACGCGGCGTAACTAATTATTGTATATGTACTTCAAAAGATTCCATTACCTGGTTTGCCAACAGCTTCTGGCAAGCATTTTCAGCGATCTGCCTTGCTTCTTCCTGGCTGGCGGCTTCAATTTGCAGGGTAATGTGTTTACCAATACGTACATCTTGTACCTGGCCCAGGCCGAGGTTCTTGAGACCACTCATTACCGCTTTACCTTGCGGGTCTAATAATTCTTTCAGTGGCATCACATTGATATGTGCAGTAAAAGTCATTGTACTAGAAATTTTGCCGCAAACCTACATCAAAAAATCCAAAATGTTAAACCGCTTGTATTTTAGGCGGTGCCACAACGGATAATATCACGTAACAAATAAATACAAATGGTACGGCGGCAAACCGCAGGAAAGGTATGCTCACAACGGTTAAACCGATTAAAAGGAAGCGGGGCCAGTTGTCGGCCAGCGACTTACTTTTAAATTTCAGGCTGATCATGGGAATTTCCGCCACCATCAGGTAGCAGAGCAGGGCGATGGTAATATATAACACCCAGATATTCTGGAACCAGTGGGCCAGGTTAAAGGGATTAAATAAGAGGATCAGGGGAAAAGAGGCCACCAGTATGGCCACCGCCGGAGTAGGCACGCCGATAAAGTTTTCCGACTGCCGGGTATCTATATTGAATTTAGCCAGGCGATAAGCGGCAAAACAGGGCACCAGTAAAGCCGGAGCCAGGTTAATGATCGATACATCAAACACATCGGGTTGCTGGAAATAGGCGCTGCGCAATAAACGGTACAGCATCATGCCGGGTACTACTCCGAAAGTAACAACGTCTGCCAGTGAATCCAGCTCCTTTCCCATAGGCCCGGATACCCGGAGGAGGCGGGCCACCATCCCGTCAAAAAAGTCGAAAATACCAGCGATCAGCACCAGGGCTGAAGCCCAGTAAACCGGTTCGGGGCTGATAATCGTATAGTCTGCTCCGTTAATTTCCGCGCGATACTCCGGCGCATGTAAAATGCAGATAATCGCCAGCGCTCCGCAAAAGAGGTTACATAGGGTAAGAATATTGGGTAGTTGTTTCATCTAATCGATTTATGGCATGCAAAGTACGAATTACGGGATTTGTGAGGAGATCGCGAACATAAATATTTTCTGTTCAACAGCTCTCCTTACAAATCCCGTAAAATACATGCGGCATACCGGGGTATGCTATTTCTTCATCAGGGCTTCTATTTCATCGGCCGTGATAGGAATATGCTTCATCAGGTCTACATTGCCTTCGGCAGTAAGCCAGATATTATTTTCGATGCGGATACCCAATTGTTCTTCTTCAATATAAATACCTGGTTCTATGGTCATTACCGCACCTTCCGGGATAGGTTGGTACATGGAAGGCCCCAGATCATGTACATCCACGCCGAGGTGGTGGGAGATGCCATGGTACAGGTATTTGCGGTAAGCCGGTGTTTCAGGATCCTGGTTTTTCACCTGTTCTTCCGTGAGTAAGCCCAGTTTAATAAATTCCTTAGTAGCTTCCTCTCCTACCATTTCATGGTATTTGGCAATGGTAATACCCGGGCGCAGGATGGATTTGGCGTAGTTATGCAGGTGTAAACAGGCATCGTAAACCTGGCGCTGACGGGGGCTGAATTTACCGTTAACCGGTATGGAGCGGGTCAGGTCCGCATTGTAACCACCGTATTCGGCGCCGAAGTCCATCAGGATTACTTCTCCATCTTTACATTCCTGGTTATTGGCTACATAGTGGAGTGTACGGGCACGATCACCGGAGGCGATAATAGAGCCATATGCCTCACCAGCAGAGCGGTTGCGCAGGAATTCATGCATAATTTCGGCGTGAATTTCATGTTCCCATACACCTGGTTGAATGAATTTCAGCAGGCGTTCGAACGTTTTCCCGGTGATATCCATCGCTACCTGCATCACCTTAACTTCTTCCGGTGTTTTTACTGCCCGGAGCTGTTTAAAGAGTACTGCTGCGCGGAGGTAGTTATGGAGTGGATAACGCGCTTTCATTTCTTCCGCATACCGGTAATCCCTTACTGGTACCAGGTTTGATTTGCGGTTATTTTCATTGGAGTTGAGGTAGATGTTAGCCGCATCGTTAACCCACTGCTGCAACAGGCCGTCCAGTGCATCCAGCCACACAACAGTAGACATACCGGAAATGGCGTATGCTTCATCTTTGCGCAACCGGTGGCCATCCCACTTTTCCTTTAACTCGTTAGGGCGCACCAATACCAACACTTCCCGGTATTTGGGATCTGGGTTATCGGGAAACAATACCACCATCGTATCCTCCTGATCAATACCTGTGAGCCAATACAGATCTGAGTTCTGCTTAAACTTATACAGGGCGTCACCATTGGTGGGCAGTTCATCATTGGAGTTGATAATAGCTATAGACTGTGGCTGCATTTTAGCCACAAAACGCTGACGATTCTTCACGAAAAGCTGCGGATCTAAGGGCAAATTCTTCATATCTCTTAATTTCAAATGAGGGTTCAAACCTATGTAAAATTTCGGAGGTAGAAATCATGAAATCATGTCGGATTATCAAATCGGTTAATATCAGAGGGGATAAATGACAAAATCGTACTAATATTTCCTTGCAAATAATTAATGCTATATTACCCTGCAAATGGTTTGACAATCCTGCAACGAAACAAACACATATTGAAGATATCGCAACAATTCACCCCGAAACGATAAGTAATTTCTAAATTTCGATGGTGTAACGCCTATAAAATTTGACGATATCAAAAAAACCCTAGTTTTGCTATTACACCAAAACAATCTTGCTTTTATGCAAATGAGTAGCGTAAGGAATCCTGTTGCTGACTTACGGGGACTTGGCATAGAGAACGTATCGAACGTCTATTACCAACTTTCACCCGAAAAACTGGCGGAGCAAACGGTCGCCCGGAATCAAGGGGTTTATGCTGACACAGGAGCACTGGCCGTAAACACTGGCGAATATACCGGTCGCTCACCGAAAGACAAATTCATCGTCAAAGACAACATCACAACGAACACTGTAAACTGGAACGACTTTAATCAACCTATCTCAGAAGAAAATTTTGATCGTTTATACAGTAGAATAACCCGTTATTTCAGTGGGAAAGATGTGTGGGTACGTGATTGCTATGCCTGTGCAGATGAAGATTTCCGGATTAACATCAAAGTGATCAGCGAACTTCCCTGGTCCAGCTTATTTGCCTATAACATGTTCCTTCGTCCTACGGAAGAAGAACTGGATTATATGCATAACGACTGGACGGTGATCCAGGCCCCCGGCTGTTTAGCAGACCCAGCTACAGACGGCACCCGCCAGGGTAACTTCTCCGTAGTCAACTTCACCAAAAAGATGATCCTGATTGGTGGTAGCGCCTATACCGGGGAAATTAAAAAAGGCATTTTTACTATCCTTAATTATGTATTGCCACACAATAAAAATGTGCTGAGCATGCACTGTTCCGCCAACATCGGGGAAGAAGGCGATACCGCCATATTCTTCGGACTGAGTGGCACCGGTAAAACCACGCTGAGTGCAGATCCTGCCAGGAAACTGATAGGTGACGACGAACATGGATGGACCGCTACCGGCGTCTTTAATTTTGAAGGCGGTTGTTATGCCAAATGTATTGACCTCTCCGAAGAAAAAGAACCACAGATATTTCATGCGGTAAGAGAAGGAGCATTGCTGGAAAACATCCAGTTCTTCCCTGGTACCCATACCGTGAACTATGCAGATAAAACCATCACGGAAAACACCCGGGTGTCTTATCCCCTGCATTATATCGACAATGCCCAGGAACCTGCTGTAGGTGGTATTCCAAAGAACATATTTTTCCTGACCTGCGATGCTTACGGCGTACTACCTCCTATTTCCAGGTTAACTCCCGGACAGGCCATGTACCAGTTTATTTCCGGGTATACTGCCAAAGTAGCCGGTACAGAAGCGGGTGTAACAGAGCCTAAATCCACTTTCAGCGCCTGTTTTGGTGCACCTTTCCTCCCCTTGCACCCCGCGCAGTATGCGCAGATGCTGGGAGAAAGAATGCATGAACATAAGGTAAATGTATGGCTGATCAACACTGGTTGGACTGGTGGCGCCTATGGCACCGGCAATCGTATTAAGCTGAGCTATACCCGTGCTATGATTGCCGCAGCTTTGAGCGGTAAGCTGGATAAGGCTTCCTTCCACGCTCACCCGGTATTTGGCTTTGCCATTCCCGACAATTGTGAGGGCGTGCCTGCCAATATCCTGGATCCGCGCAATACCTGGGAAAACAAGGCTGCCTATGATGCGCAGCTGAATGACCTGGCCGGACAGTTTATCCGCAATTTTGAAAAATACGCCGCAGCAGCCGATAAAGAAATACTGGATGCAGCGCCAAAAATTTAAAGGAATACTGTGATCTGATTCTTCGGTTTTTAACATCCACCTGAAGATTTATATTTAAGTTTTGCCTTATAACTTCCACTGATGAATACGTAAGTTCCTGACGGGCGCAATGCCCGAGCAAAGCAAGTTCCTTTACCGGGGCTTGTTTTGCTGGACTTCGGACAGCTCCTTCTCTTCCCCATCGTAAAAAGCCGTTCGTTGGTGAGGGAATGCTAACAGCTTTTCCTTACCTTTGCACATGCAAATTTTAGACGGTAAACTAGTTTCTGAGGCTATTAAGGCCCAATTAGCCGCCCAGGTGGCTGAATTAAAGGCTGCTGGTAAAAAAGTTCCTCACCTGGCAGCGATCCTGGTGGGTAACAATCCCGCCAGCGAAACCTACGTGGCATCCAAAGTAAAATCATGTGCAGAATGCGGGTACAATTCCACCCTGCTGCGCTTTGATGCACAGATTTCCGAAAAACACCTGCTGGATCAAATCATTTTGCTGAATGAAAATCCTGATGTAGACGGGATCCTCGTACAATTGCCTTTGCCCAAGCATATCAACGAAGAACTGGTGATCAACACCATCGATCCCAGCAAGGACGTGGATGGCTTCCATCCGATGAACGTGGGTAAAATGGTGAGCGGCCTCCCGGCTTTCATCCCTGCTACGCCGTATGGTATTATGCTGATGCTGGAACATTATAATATTCCTACAAAAGGCAAACATGCCGTAGTTATTGGACGCAGCCATATCGTAGGTACCCCGATCAGCATATTGCTAAGCCGCAATACCAATCCCGGCAACTGCACCGTTACCTTAACACATTCCCATACCCCTAACCTGGCTGAAATTTGCCGTCAGGCCGATATCATCGTCGCAGCTATTGGTCGCCCCGACTTCGTTACCGCCGACATGGTAAAAGAAGGCGCCGTGATTGTAGACGTAGGTATTAACCGGGTAGAAGATGCCAGCAAAAAGAGCGGTTTCCGCCTGAAAGGTGATGTGAAGTTTGATGAAGTAGCTCCTAAATGCAGTTATATCAGTCCCGTGCCTGGTGGCGTAGGACCTATGACCATTGCCGCGCTGCTCAAAAACACCTATCATGCCAGCATCGGATTGAAGGGGAGTATGAATTAAATGTAGACCGATAAAAAAATCGGACCTTTGCGAAGTAAGTCATGTCTGTAATAACAACAAATATTAAAACCGATACGCTCCCCCTGATGGAACGTTTCTATACCATCCAGGGAGAGGGCTATCACCAGGGGAGAGCGGCCTATTTCATCCGCCTCGGCGGCTGCGATGTAGGCTGTGTATGGTGCGATGTAAAGGACAGCTGGGACGCTGATAAGCATCCGCAGGTATCTATTACGGACATTGCAACAGAAGCAGCCCGTTACCCCGGACGAATTGCCGTGGTAACCGGTGGCGAACCGCTGTTGCATAACCTGGATGCACTCACCAAAGCATTGCATAAACAAGGGTTTAAAACGCATATGGAAACATCCGGCTCCTCGCCTCTTAGCGGCAGCTGGGACTGGATTACCTTATCTCCCAAAAAATTCAAAGCGCCTTTACCCGAAGTATGTAAAGCTGCCCATGAATTGAAAGTAGTGATCTATAATAAAACTGACTTTGCCTGGGCAGAAAAATATGCTGCACTGGCGGATAAAAACTGTAAACTCTATCTGCAGCCCGAATGGGAACGCAGCGCTGAAATGACCCCGCTGATCACGGAGTATATCAAAGACCATCCGGAGTGGACCATGTCTTTACAAATCCATAAGTATATTAACGTACCGTAAGGTAGCATATAGCAAAAAAATGACGTCCAGGTTCCCTGGACGTCATTTTTTTGCTATATGCCTTATGCATTTCTTATGCTTTTTTGCGTTATTTACAGGACGAATACTGACTATGAAAAAACATATCCTGTTGATACTAAGCTGCCTGCTGGGCATGGGACTGCATATACAGGCTCAGACGGTTACCTATGAAAATGCTCCCAAAAAAGCCAAAGCCAGCTTTGACCGTGCCGTTGATGCCGTAAGAAATTATCAAAGCAAAGCCGCCATCGGCTTCCTGCAGGAAGCGATTAAAGCAGCCCCCAATTTTACAGATGCCTACGGACAAATGGGGTTATGTTATGTAGAAATGAAAGATTATGCCGCCGCCAATACCGCTTTTGAAAAGTTAAAGCAGCTGGACAGCAGCGGGTTGCGTCCTGTAATGGTGGCATATTCCAAAGCAATGGCCGGCACCGGAAATTTCGTAGGTGCGTTACAGTTAATTAACCAATACCTGTCTGTCATTAAATCAAAAAGCGTGATTGCCGAAAAGCTGAAAGCGAACTATGAGTTTGCCGTTAATAACAGCCGCCAATCCGTTCCCTTTCACCCGGAAAACCTCGGTGATCCGGTCAACAGTGCAGATCCCGAATATTTTCCCTCTCTGACCATCGACAGTAAAACATTGATTTTCACCAGGCGCGTAAATGGCCGCAATGAAGATTTTTATATTACCACCCGGGAGGACCATAAATGGTCAACGGCGCAGAACATGGGCGAACCCATCAACTCCTCGTTCAATGAAGGCGCACAAAACATCTCACAAGATGGTACCATGCTGGTATTTACCGGCTGTGAATTTCCGGAAGGGAAAGGTAGCTGCGATCTCTATTACTCAGAAAAAACGGCTACCGGCTGGACCGCACCAAAAAATTTTGGAAGCCCCATTAACACGCGCGACTGGGAATCGCAGCCCTGCCTCAGCGCCGACAAACAAACGCTTTATTTTGCACGTGAAACACCAGATCATGGTGCAGATATATTTGTAAGCAGCCGGCAGGCAAACGGTCAGTGGAGTATACCTCAGCGGCTCGGCCCCAATATCAACACCAATGGCAGGGAAACCACCCCTTTCATTCACGCAGACGGACAAACGCTTTATTTCGCTTCCGATGGGCATCCCGGCTATGGCGGGCTCGATATTTTCTATTCCCGGCGTCAGCCAGATGGTAGCTGGGGCCCTGCTACCAACCTGGGCTATCCTATTAATACCATTGATGAAGATGCCTCCCTGGTAGTTGAAGCCGATGGCAAAACGGCCTACTTTGCCTCTGACAGGTCGGATAGCCGCGGCGCGCTGGATATCTACAGTTTTGAACTATATCCGGAGGCCCGTCCGCTACAAACTTTATATGTAAAAGGCTATGTGTACGACACCCTCACCCATGCCCGGTTAGCCACCAGCATCGACGTAATAGACCTGCAGGGCGGCTATAATATTGCTACGGTAAAAACCAATGATAACGGCGATTACCTGGCGCCACTGCCGGTAGGTAAAGACTATGCGCTGCATGTAAACCGCAAGGGGTACCTGTTTTACTCAGATAACTTTTCGCTGAAAGACCACAATCCGGGCGTGCCTTTCGAAAAGAATATCCCGTTACAACCGCTGGCCGCCAATGCAAGTATCGTATTGCACAATATCTTCTTTGATACAAAACAATACAGCCTAAAACCGGAATCCGTAATAGAGCTTAACAAGCTGGTAAAATTATTACAGGAAAATCCAACGTTGACGATTGAAATTGCCGGGTATACCGATAACGTAGGTACAGATAAGGATAACCAGGTATTGTCTGAAAACCGCGCCAGAGCAGTAGTACATTATTTAACAGAGAAGGGAATTACAGCCAGTCGCCTTACTGCTAAAGGCTATGGTGAAAAAGACCCGATTGCTACCAATGATACCGAAGAAGGAAAAGCGGCTAACCGCCGTACCGTGTTCCGGATCATTAGTTTGTAGATAGGATGATACCTATCGGTATCGTCTATACGAAAATATTTTCATCTAATATAAGCGCGTCTATTTTTCCTGCTTTGCAGGAAAAATAGACGCGCTTACTAATTTAAAATATGCTGTACTAATAATTTCTCAACCGGCTTTTCATCACTGAATCTTTCTGCGGTGTACTCAGTTTATATTGATAGTTATAAAGAGCGCCTTCCCAATCGCCGTACATGGGATTAGGGAGTACGATGAACCGGCTACCGAAGCTGGCAGCAGATTGCAGCGCGGCTGCATTTCTTTCATCAAAAGGTTTTTTGTCGAAAATGGCAGAAAAATCGCTCAGGTTATCTCCAAATAACATCACGATATCATATTGCTGTAACACCTGCTGGCGGCGGGGTTCTTTACCAGAAGTAGTCGTTTTCAGCATCAGGTGCTGATCGTCGGCATCGGGGAACTGGTATTGCTGCAGGTTGCGAAGTGTAACCGCTCTTTCGCTTTCCGCACGGTTGGTGATATAAAACACTTTTACTCCTTTGGATGCAGCGTATTTAAAGAAGGAAGGGGCGCCGGGAACCGTATCGGCGGCGGCTTTGGCGGTCCATTCCATCCAGCTCCTGTCGTCGTATCCTTTGCCTGCCAGGGCCTGATGTACCGAATAAGGGCTGTTGTCGAGCACCGTTTCATCTATATCTGTTACTACTGCCAGTGGTTTGTTTCCTTTTGTGGCAAGATACTGGTCTAGTCTTAAAGCCGCCAGCTGATAGGCTTGTAGGCATAAGGCCTTGTATTCGCCGGATTGTTGTTGCCAGAGAGCTGCCCAGGCAGGGCCTCCCGGCACCAGGGTGGTAGCAGCTGTTTTTTCTGCTACCGGACGGGTAGTTTTACATGCAAACAAAGCCATTAACAAGGCTCCTGGTAATATCCATTTCATCTTCATAAAATATCCGTTAGTCGCTGCAAAAATAATTCATGTGGCGCACAATAAGTGCCGGCAGAAAATTGTAAATTATGCCGAAATATTTGTTTGTTATGCCCCAGGAATTAATGTACCAGATAGCATTAACCCGGATTCCCCTGATTGGAGATGTCATCATTAAAAAATTGCTCGAACACTTTGGCTCTGCCGGAGAAATATTCAAAGCCAAAAAATATGCGCTGGAAAGAATTGAAACAGTGGGCGCCCTTCGTGCCTCCGCGCTATTGAATTTCCGCGATTTCGAGGCAGTCGAGGCCGAGATGGCATTCCTGGAGAAATACAGGATACAGCCCTTGTTTTTCCGGGATCCGGGCTATCCCCAACGGTTGTTGCATTGTTATGACAGTCCTGCTATGCTGTATTACAAAGGTCATGCTTCCCTGAATCCGCCGCGTATGGTGAGCATAGTAGGTACACGGCATCCATCGGTATATGGTCGCAGCGTTTGTGAAGCGTTGGTAAAGGACCTGGCGGCGGCGGGTATTACGATTGTGAGCGGATTGGCTTACGGCATAGATATCATAGCTCATAAAGCGGCCTTAAAAGCCGGGATACCTACTATTGGAGTGCTGGCGCATGGCCTGGACCGGATCTATCCAGCGGCACACAAGCAAATTGCTACCGATATGCTGGAGCAGGGCGGATTGCTGACCGACTACAGCAGCCAAACCCTGCCGGACCGGCAAAACTTTCCGAAGCGTAACCGTATCGTAGCGGGGATTTGCGATGCTACTATCGTGATAGAAAGCGGTATCCGGGGAGGTTCTCTTATCACTGCCGACCTGGCCAATGGGTACAACCGGGAAGTATTGTGCGTGCCGGGCAGAATACAGGATATACAGTCGGCCGGCTGCAACCAGCTTATCCAGCAGAATAAGGCCGTTTTGCTGAGAGATGCCGCCGATGTACTGGCGCTCATGGGCTGGGAGGAAAAAGCGAGGCCAGAAACCCCGCCGGCGGTACAACCCAGCTTATTTCCGGCGCTAACCGAAGCAGAACAGGCTATTATGGCCTTGTTCCGGGAAAAGCCGCAGCGGCACCTGGAAGAATTATATCTCCAAACCCGGCTATCGGGTAGCCAGGTAGCAGTGGCAGTATTCAACCTGGAAATGCAAAGTTTACTCAGAAGTTTACCAGGACAACGCTACGAGCGCGTGTAGCAGGGCTTTTTGCCCGTTTGTTAATGATTTATTAACAACCCCAAGGCTGGTTGACAACGCGATTATTTTATTTATTGCGTAATAAGGTGTACATTTGCGTGCAATTATTTTTTAACTGATTAATAGTTGCATCATGCCTGCGGGAAAATCTAAACCCAAATTTGTGGCTGACGGACTTACATTTGATGATGTGCTCCTGGTTCCGGCCTACTCTGAAGTTCTGCCTAAAGAAGTAAATCTCTCTACGCAATTAACAAAAAACATACGTCTGAATATACCGATGGTATCTGCAGCGATGGATACTGTTACTGAAGCTACACTGGCTATTGCGTTGGCGAGAGAAGGTGGAATAGGTATTCTCCACAAAAATATGAGCATTGAACGCCAGGCTGAAATGGTAAGACGCGTTAAACGTAGTGAAAGCGGTATGATCATGGATCCCGTTACACTCAAAGGCGATGCTACCATTGGTGAAGCATTACGGCTCATGAAGGAAAACGGCATCGGTGGCATTCCTATTGTAGACGATCACAACAAACTGGTAGGTATCCTCACTAACAGGGACTTACGTTTCGAGAAAAATAAAAAGCGCCTGGTAAAGGACGTAATGACCAGTGAAAACCTGATCACTGCTCCGGAAGGCACGGACCTGAAGAAGGCAGAAAAAATTCTCCAGCAATATAAAATTGAAAAATTACCGGTTGTTAATAAGCAGGGGAAACTGGCAGGGCTGATCACTTACCGTGACATCTTACAGTTGACCAGCTATCCTAACGCCGTAAAAGACGAGTTTGGCCGCCTGCTGGTAGGAGCTGCGCTGGGTATTACCGCCGACCTGCTGGATCGTGCACAGGCACTGATTAATGTAGGTGTGGATGTAGTTTGCCTGGATAGTTCGCATGGCCACTCTATTGCTGTATTAAACAACCTGAAGAAATTAAAGAAAACGTTCCCTAAGCTGCAGGTAATTGCCGGTAACGTGGCTACTGCAGAAGGTGCGCTGGCCCTGGCACAGGCAGGCGCCGACGCGGTAAAAGTAGGTGTAGGTCCCGGATCTATCTGTACTACCCGTATCGTAACTGGTGCAGGTTTCCCGCAACTGTCTGCCGTAATGGAAGCCGCCGACGCGCTGAAAAAACTGGGTATCCCGGTGATTGCAGACGGTGGTATCCGTTATACCGGTGATATGGTAAAAGCACTGGCAGCAGGCGCCTCCACTATCATGGCCGGATCTATCTTCGCAGGTGTGGAAGAAAGCCCCGGAGAAACCATCATCTACGAAGGACGTAAGTTCAAATCATACCGTGGTATGGGTTCTATTGAGGCGATGCAGGAAGGTAGTAAAGACCGTTACTTCCAGGACGAAGATGATATCAAGAAACTGGTACCAGAAGGTATTGTGGGCCGCGTTCCGTACAAAGGCATGCTGTCTGAAATAGTACAGCAATTTGTAGGTGGTTTACGTGCTGGTATGGGTCTTACCGGTTCCAAAGACGTCAAAGCCCTGCAGGGAGCACAGTTCGTAAAAATTACCGCTGCTACCGTTAAGGAAAACCACCCGCACGATGTGGTGATTACCAAGGAAGCACCGAACTACAGCAGATAATAAAGCACATTGAAATATACGCCCCGCACTTTCATGCGGGGCGTTTTTGTTTTCCGTAATTCCCCGCTTATCTTCGTTCCCAATCGACATTCACAATTCCTATAATAAATGAAGAAGCCTTTCCTGCTGTTGAGTATTTTAAGTGGTATCATACTATGGCTATCCTGGCCAACCATGCCGCTTACACCACTTATTTTCATTGCATTTACTCCTTTGTTATATATCAGTGAAAAGGTGCAGCACCGCTGGAAATATTTCGGCCTGGTTTACCTGGCTTTCCTGGTATGGAATGTGGCTACTACCTGGTGGGTGGGCAATACTACGCTGCCCATGAGCGGCGTGTTTGCCAACTGCTTCAACGCATTATTGATGAGCGTACCCTGGCTGGCTTTTAAAAATTCCCGTAAGAGATTGCCCGAACGGGTGGCTTACTTCGCCCTGATTATCTTTTGGTTAACCTTCGAATATATCCATCAAACCTGGGAATTCAGTTGGCCCTGGCTGGTATTGGGTCATGCCTTTGCACTACGGCCGGGATGGATACAATGGTATGAATATACCGGCACCAGTGGCGGTACTTTATGGGTATTGCTGGCTAACATCGTGATTTACAATGTATGGAAACGTACGCGCCTATACGACTTTTCCTGGAAGCAGGTATTGCGCAATGAAAGCTGGAAGCCGGTACTGATCATCGGTATTCCGTTATTGCTGTCGACTTTTATCCAACCTCCCACAGATAATCCTGCCCGGAAAACCGATGTAGTGGTGGTGCAGCCCAATATAGACCCCTATGATGAAAAATTCAGTTCCGGATCGGCTATGGAGCAACTGGCAAAACTAATCCGGCTCAGCAAAGAAAAAGCGGATAGCAATACCCGTTATATTATCTGGCCGGAAACAGCCTTATTTCCACAGGGAGCCTGGGAGCATGACCTGAACTACCAGCCGGAGATACAGGCCATCCGGGAAATGCTGCGTCAATATCCCAGGGCGAAGCTGATCAGCGGCGCCGCTACACTGAAACGTTATAACAGCACGGAGGAAATACCTGCCACTGCCAGAACGTTGAACGATGGTAGCCGCTGGGATGCCTATAACAGCGCTTTACAGGTAGATACCTCCAGGTCTGTACAGATCTATCACAAGTACGAACTGGTGCCTGGTGCTGAACTGGTGCCTTACGTGGGCTACCTGTCATTTATGCAAAGTGTGGCGCTCGATTTTGGCGGTATTACCGGTAGTTATGGCCGTATGCCCGGTGTAGAAATGTTTACCAACCCGGCAGACAGTATTAATGTTTTCCCGGTGATCTGTTACGAGTCCGTATTCAGCGATTATATGGCTACCCATATTAAACCCGGTGCTAATCTGTTAGTCATTATCACCAATGACGGATGGTGGGGTAATACAGAGGGACATCGCCAGCACCTGCAATATGCCAGGATCCGGGCTATTGAAACCCGGCGCTGGATTGCACGCTGTGCCAATACTGGTATCTCTGCCGTAATAGATCCGGCAGGTAATATTCATCAGCCACAGCCCTACTGGCAGGAAAGTGTTTTTAAGGCGTCTGTAACACCAGAGACGGTAACTACGTTCTATGTAAAAAATGGAGACCTGGTGTCGAAAGCCGCATTAATATTTTGTATCTTGTTATTTGTACATGCTTTTATTTCACGATTTATTCCCGGTTTAAAACATGCGGAAGTCAATCAATAACGGAAACATCACCTGGCTTGATGAAGGCGAAGGTGCAACGGTAGTGCTTTTACACGGATTTTCAGAAAATGCGGAGCTTTGGTCTGCTCAAACTGCGCAGCTCAAAAATAAATACCGGGTTATTATTCCTGACTTACCGGGAACAGCGGCATCACCTGTCACTACGCCACTGACCATGGAATCGATGGCTGATTACGTGTATGCCATCCTGTTAGCCGAAAATATCCAGGAAACGGTGATCATTGGTCACTCTATGGGAGGCTATGTGGCATTGGCACTGACAGAAAAATATCCCCGGATACTGAAAGGACTGGGACTCTTTCACTCCACTGCCAAGGCGGATAGCGAAGAGAAAAGAGAAGGCCGGCGTAAATCCATTAAACTGATGGAACAGTATGGCGCTGAAACCTTTATACGACAAACCCTTCCGAATATGTTCAGTCCCGTTACAAAAAGCGCACATCCTGAATGGGTGGACGCCTATGTTAAAATGGGAATGGGATGTGGATTACCTGCATTGGTGGCTTACTATGAAGCCATGGCGCAGCGGCCCGACAGAACAGCGGTATTACAGCAAACAACCGCACCGGTGCTGTTCATCATCGGTAAAGACGATAACGCAGTACCATTAGAGAACGTGTTGCCGCAGATCACTTTGCCTCATCTCAGCAGCATACATATTTTTGAACATGTAGGCCACATGGGTATGTGGGAAGTGGCCGCTGAAAGCAATGTGATATTGGAACAATTTATTGCCTTTTGTCAACTATAATCATCTAAATCCCTGGTTGTGAAAAAGCTATTTGTCTTCCTGCTATGCATGGCGGGCGCCCTGATGGCGCAGGCCAGCCATATTATAGGGGGGCAGGTATACTATAAATTTGTGTCACAAAATGGTAACCAGGTTACTTACTCCGTTACACTGAAATTATACCGGGTATGTACCACGGGGCCGCGGATTGCAAAAATGCCTGATGCTGTATACCTCAGCGTCTTCGATAAAGGCAACAATGGCTGGGTATCAGATAACCTGATCAAACGCACTGCCTTTGAAGAAAAAACACTGGGACAGATAGATCCCTGTATTGTAAACCCTCCCGTCATTTGTTACCAGATAGGTACATATACTACCTCCATCACTGTACCTGTAAATACACAGGGATATATTGTGTCGTTCCAGAGTTGTTGCCGTGATCCGTTTATGCAGAATATTGTGGCAGAACCTATCCCCAACAGCCCGGATGTAGGTACAGGCGCTACTTACTATACAGAAATTCCGGGCAGCATTACAGGCGCCATCAATAATTCCAGTCCCACCTTCAATAAAGAAGAAGCTACGCTGGTATGTTCCGAGAAAAAATTCACGTACGATTTCTCGGCGTCTGACGTAGATAAAGATTCCCTCGTATACGAGTTTTGTGATGCTTATAAAGGTGGTAAGCTGACCGGTGAAGATAATATTCCCCCCGCAGCGGCAGCTCCCCCGTACTCCTTTGTATCCTATGTATCTCCGTATAGCGGCAGTAGCCCACTGGGACCCAATGTAACCATTAATCCCAAAACCGGCATCATTTCGGGTATTGCTCCTGCCGCCGGAAAATATGTAGTTACGGTATGCGTACACGAATACCGCAACGGCGTTAAAATCGGTACCCTCCGTAAAGACTTTCATATCAACGTTACCACTTGTGTGAAACAGGTAACGGCGGCCATGCCGGAAAAATATGCTGATTGTTCCAGTCTCACGGTTACCTTTCTCAACAACAGTACCCTGGGGAAGCCCTATTTTTGGGATTTTGGAGATGGTACCACGTTGAATACCAATAGCGCCGATCCTTTTACACATACCTACGCCAAAGAAGGTGTGTATACCGTAAAACTGTATGTGGATAAAACCAGCAACTGCGGCGACAGCGCCACTGCTATCGTATATGCCTACCCGGTATTTAAGCCGCAGTTTTCTGTTGCCGGTCTTTGTACCAATAAAGAAACGAAGTTCAATTCCAACGCTACCCGCTCCGATGCAGGAAAGATCAGTTATTATAAGTGGGAGTTTGGCAATGGGGATACCTCGAATCTGCCCAATCCTTCCTATCTCTATAAAACTCCCGGCGACTACGAGATTAAACTATATGCGCGTAACGAAAAGGGATGTGAACAAACTATTAAAGATACCATTACGATATACGACAAACCGCCATTCAACGCCACCTCCGACACCCTGCTCTGTGTAAAAGACAGCCTGCATATGTGGGCCGCCAGCAGTGTGGCCGGCCGGTTTGCCTGGACGCCGGACAATTACTTTATTCTCCGGCCCAATACGCCCGATCCCATTGTATTCCCGCCCCGCACCTACACTTATAAGGTTACTTTTACGGATACACAAGGATGTGTAAATGACAAAGATATACTGGTAGAAGTGAAAGACACCCTGCGGTTGCAAACCACTACCGATAGCACCGTGTGTACCAACGATGAAGTTCATTTGACGGCAGTGGCAGATGGGCCTTATGCTTTCCGCTGGACTGACCTGGCCACCAGGCAGGTGGTGTCTACCAACTCCGATGCCCTGGTTACCCCTACGCCTCCGCGACAAAAATACGAGGTAATGGTATCGCTGGGTAAATGTCATACAGCCGATACCGTGAGTCTGAAAGTGGTAGATCCGCCGCAGGCAACTGCCGCTCCCGACACCACCGTTTGCTTTGGCATCCCGCTGACACTGCGGGCTGGCGGCGGCGCCTATTACAGGTGGGCGCCTGCCTACTATGTGGATAAGCCCAGCTCCCAGGTCACATTAGCACATCCCGTTGATACTACGTGGTTTACGGTAACGGTAACGGACACACTGGGATGCCCCAAAGAGGTAACAGCCGCCGTGCAGGTAAACGTAGTACCCAAAGTACAGGCCTTTGCAGGAAATGATACCATTATCATGCTGAACACTCCTTTCCAGCTCAACGCGAGTGGCGGGGTACGTTATGCCTGGATGCCTCCGAATGGGCTCAATAATCCCAATGTTTATAACCCGGTAACTACCTATAATCACGACATCACCTATACCGTTACCGCCTATACGCAGGAAGGCTGCTCGGGTACTGACAATATCTTCGTGCGCTTTATCAAAGGGCCGGATATTTATATACCTAATGCATTCTCTCCCAATGGCGACGGTTTAAACGACATCTTCCGCCCTTTACCAGTGGGCATTGTAGAAATAGAATTCTTCCGGGTATTTGACCGCTGGGGTAAACTGATGTACTCCACCACTACCTATATGAAAGGCTGGGATGGCACGGTAAATGGCCAAAAAGCCGGTGTAGGCACCTATGTGTGGGTGATACAAGGGAAGGATGTTAACAATAACACCGTACAGCGTAAAGGCACCGTTACACTGGTAAGATAAAGTTGCCCGGATTGAACAGGATCTGCTCTTTTTTTGTTAAATTCAGAGAGCAGTATCCACCATCATGAAGAGAGCAGTTTTTCTGATATTGAGCTGCTGTTTGTTCCCCATACTCGCAGCTGGATATCATATCATCGGTGGCGAAATTTATTATAAAACATTAGGACTGAACGGAGATAAAACGCGCTACCGTTATCTCATCACCCTCAAGTTGTATCGCGACGCAGATTTTACCTGCGGCGACCGACAAGGTTGTATCGACAGATTTGAGAACCCCGTCACTGCTAACGTATTTACTTTCAATGGTTCCAAAGTTTTATCTTCCGTATATCTCTACATTGAACATACGCGCCCGCTGATAGATACGCTGAAAAATCCCTGCCTGGCGCCACAGGCCCAGCACCTGGAAGTAGCTTTTTATACGGCGGAAATTGAACTGGCACCCGTTGCGGGTGGCTATTACGTAGCTTCCCAACGTTGCTGTCGTGGCGAAAAACTTAGCAACATCTATGATTCGGAACATGAAGGTTCCACTTACTACACCACTATTCCCGGTACAGAATCCAGGCCTAATAACAATAGCGCTTATTTCAATAAAGATACTTCCATCGTTATCTGTAACGCGCTCCCCTTTTCGCTGAATTATGCGGCTTATGATGAAGACGGCGACAGCCTGACCTATAATCTTTGCAATGCATTAACAGATGGTTCCAGTACCAACGAAAGTAATTCTACCACACCACCTCCTTATAATACTACCGTTCGTTATATACCTCCTTATTCGGGTAGTAACCCAATGGGTGGGCGTCCGGGTATTTCTATATCTTCCGGTGGATTGATTACCTGTACGCCCAACCAGCCAGGAAAATATGTGGTGACGGTATGCGTGAATGAATACGACCGGGTCACTAAACAATTCCTGGGCACTCATAGCAAGGATATACTATTGACCGTGTTTGACTGTCAGACAAAAATTATTGCCAGCTTTCCACCGGTGTTAAATAACTGTACGGAAGATCCCGCGTTACACGTACCTATCACCAACTCCAGTAATGCCGGTTTTACCTCTACCTACTACTGGACTTTCGGGGATGGGACAGATACCCTTACCGACAGCAAAACCATGTTCTATCATCAGTACCCTGATACAGGCGTATACCGGGTAAAGCTGGTGGTAAACCCGGGGTTGGCCTGCACCGATAGCATGCAGGGTGAAGTAAACAATTATCCCGGCCTGGTAGCGGGATTCACGAGTACCGGTTTGTGCCGGGGCGATCCTATTGCGTTTAATGATACTTCGTCTTACCGCTATGGCCATATTATCAGCCATATCTGGGATTTTGGCGTGTCGGACAGCACTGTTACTCCTGGTAGCCAGCAATCCCTTACGCATACCTTTACTAAAGGCGACGTGTATACGATTTCGCTGACGTTGTTGACAGATAAAAATTGCCAAAAAACGGTGACCAAAAACCTGCGTATATATGAGGTAAATCCCTTTGCGGGAAATGATACCATACTGGCCAGGGGGCAGCCTTTGGTCATGCAGGGCAGCGGGGGCGATTTCTATTCCTGGAGCCCCTCCGATGGTTTAAGTGATCCGCTCATTGCCCGGCCGGTACTCAACTATAACCGCGACATTGTGTTTAAGCTGCGTGTTTCCAACGAACAGGGATGTTTCGGTTACGCCACCGTGAGCGTAAAATATTATACTGGTCCTGAAATATATATCCCCAATGCCTTTACGCCCAATGGAGATGGGCAGAACGACCGTTTTCGCTTTGTACCGGTGGGGATCACCGAATATAAATTCTTCCGAATTTACAACCGCTGGGGCGTGGAAATTTACTCCTCCACTGACTTCCGCGCCGGATGGGACGGCACTTACAAGGGCATGCCAGCTCCCGTAGACACCTATATCTGGATATTACAGGGTACCGATTACACCGGTAAAGTGATACAGAAAAAAGGAACGGTGACGCTGATCCGCTGATCCTTAGTAAATTGCACAAAAAACTGACGTCTCATGGGTATTGTTCTTATCACCGGCGCTACTGCCGGTTTTGGCCAGGCATGTGCTACTACGTATGCCGCTAAAGGTTATGATGTAATTATCACAGGTCGCCGTAAAGAAAGACTGGAAGCATTCAAGACACAGTTGACACAGGAATTTGGCGTGAATGTGCTGGCCCTGAATTTTGATGTGAGGATTGAGCAGGAAGTAAATGATGTGCTGGGAAATATCCCGGAAGAATGGAGAAAGATAGATATCCTGGTGAATAATGCGGGCCTCGCCGCGGGGTTAAGCACTATTGATGAAGGCAGCACATCTGACTGGGATGCCATGATAGATACCAATGTAAAAGGATTGCTGTATGTATCCAAGGCTGTCATTCCCTGGATGCGCGCCCGTACCACCGGTCATATTATCAACATTGGTTCTACTGCGGCCAAGCTGGTATATGCCAGGGGCAATGTGTATTGCGCCACCAAAGCAGCGGTAGATGCTATTTCCCAGGGTATGCGTATCGACCTGCTGCCCTATCGTATAAAGGTAACCGCTGTTCATCCCGGTGCGGCTGAAACCGAGTTTTCCCTGGTAAGATTTAAGGGAGATGAAGAAAAGGCGAAAGATGTATACAAAGGATTTATTCCGCTTAGCGCCCAGGATGTGGCAGACGTGGTATTTTATTGCACGTCGCTTCCTCCCCATGTTTGTATTAACGACCTGGTAGTAACGCCATTACAACAAGCCAATGCTTATTACATCGATAAAAAATAACACATAGATGTGATTTCAATACATAGAGATAGTTTTTATATTTGGAAACATTTATATATTTTTTGTCCATACACTATCCATGTGGCAAAAAATCTATACCGATGCGACTAAACTAACTGAACTATCCTAAACTTGAAACCATATCCCTATGCTTACATTTATTACTATGTACTTGCTACGCCTGTACTATCCGAGTTGGAAAGAAGGATGGCGTTTTTACTTTGGCAACACGAGGAAGGGCAATTACGGCCGGTGGGCAGCCTCTCATAAAGAATGGCCAGGACAACAAGGCTTTTCTTTGGGGTACAACTGAGAACATTTTTTAAGCAAATGGGATATAGTTATGCACATAACTATATCCCATTTGCCTTTTTAGATACCATGGTGGCTTTTAATCTATATTCAACCGGGTCACCACTACCTGGCTTCCCTGCGCTTCTCTTCTTTTATACGCTACCAGGGCTTTATGGTCTTTTACCGCACCTACTACCGGGAAATTAGCGTAGCTGCTATCGGTTGTTAACATTCCTGCCTGCATCGTTTTCCCATCCGCCGCTTTGTATTGAAATCCTACCCGGCTATTGAAATCATTTTTCCACTTCACCGGTTCATCCCATACTACCAGGATATCATCGTTTACCGTAGTCATTTGAGGATGCTTGGCCATCGGCGCTTTGCTCAGGGACTCTTTTTGCGTGTAGGTATTACCGTTGTCTAGTGAACGGCAATAAAAAGCGCCTTGCCCGCCCCCCATAGTAAACCAGGCAAAATGCAATCCCTGGCTGTTGGCGGTCAGCGTAGGCCCGGTATGCGGACATCCATTCACCACCCAATTATCTGCGCTGATGCGCACCGGGGCGGAAAACGACTGTCCTCCATCTGTGGATACCTGGTGTACCATGTCCCGGATAGAATCGTTGATAATGTCGCGGTAAGCCACATGTACATCGCCATTGCCGGCTACATACAACTTGGTGCGGCAGCACTGACATACCGTAGCCGCGATCGGCTTCGCCTGCCCAAACCCACTATGTCCATGGGTAACCGCAAAATAAAGCGTGGAGCCTTCTGCGTTAGTTTGTTTACGGTTATCCAGCCAGATGGCCGCCGCCTCGCCACCAGGCAATAAGGCCATATCAAAGTAACGTTGATCGTACCCCGCCGTATCGGTAACCAGCGGCACCGCAGGTTGCCAATGCTTGCCACCATCGAATGACTGGGTATACATCACTTTACCGGCATATTTATTACGCGGATCGTTGGCCTCCACGCCAAAGAGCGCAATCACGGTACCATCAGGTTTGAACAATATCTTCGGTAAATTTTCATCATGTGGAAATACACCTGCAGTAGCAGTAACTGCCACCGGTGACGAAAACGTATAGCCGTTATCGTTAGATACCGCATACAACATTAAGCCGTTTTCTGTACTATCATCTTTCTCCACCCAACTCACCACCGGATGACCACTTCCGTCCTGCGTAATAAATGGGCAGGAAGCTGCCTTTCCTGCATGCGACAATACCAGTGTATGCTCCGGTTGCACCTGCCCCCGGTGGCAGGAAAACATCAACCCTAGCATCAATCCAGCTGCAACTTTTTTCATCTTGCTATTATTTTCCGGTAAATGTATAGGCAACACCAAACGTAAATGTCTGACGTGGCCCAATCCGATAGGTTTTGCCATAGGCCGATTTTTCTGCCGTGGTAGCATATAACTGATCGCCTATATTCATGCAATTGAGCCAACATTCAAATCCCTTGAAGGCATAGCCCATACGCGCATTGAACAAATCGTACCCGTTATATACCGATGTATTGGCAGCATCCATATAATACTTGCTGATATGCTGCCATTCGCCGCCTATCCTGAAACCTTTTATTAATGCAGGCTTCCAGGTAATTTCTGTATTCGTAATCCACTTAGGCGCACCATTCATCTGGTTGTCGGTGTATATCTTGTTGCCGTCGTTATATGCTTTGAAAATATGCACGGCATAAGTACCGCTGCTCCTGATAAACAGGCTGGGCAACGGTGTATACTTTACATTCCATTCTACGCCGCTATGCGTTGTGGCGCCGGTATTACGATTCTCGTACACGCCGTCTGCATTTCTTACACTCACAATTTCATTGGTACCATTCATCCGGTAAACGCTGAGGTCTGCATATCCTTTGTGCTGCGCAAATCCCAGCCAGCCACCAGCTTCATAGTTTTGATAAGTAGCCGATTTCAGTACCGGCACCTTTACCCCGGTGTAAAGCTCTGAAATATTAGGCGGCGCAAATCCAACACTATAATTGGCATACAATCCACGCTGATGGCCCAGATCGTAGGTGAGACCTACCTTTGGAGTGAAGGCATTGAAATTATTCCGTTCGCTGGGAGCGCCTGTATAAGCAGAAGGCGTAAGATGATTTTCAAAATTATAATCCATCTGGTCGTAACGCAGGGCAGCTACTACCCGCATCCGCTGCACCGGCGAAAACTCAAACTGTGTATATACAGCGCTGTTCAGTAATCCCACGCGGTAATCCGTTAAAACGGAATCGGTGGCGCGGTAACTGGCATAATAGCCAGCCGCGTCTTTAGTAATGTCTATATAATTGGCCAGGTAAGTGGCAGGGCTATAATCCGCACTCACACCGGCAGTCAGGGCGGCATCTTTCCAGGCAAATTGTTTCTTATGCTGTATAATCAGTCCGTAGCTGTTAAATCCATCACTATTAATTTGTCCATTAGCCTTGAGGGTACCACGGATATCTTTAATGGCATAAAATGGATTTTGCCCGATGGTATTATTTCTGAAGAAGACGGTAAAATTAGTATGGCTGCTGCTGCTCCATTCATGTTCCAAAGTACTGCGTACCCGTAAAGCTTTCACTTCCCGGTACGTAAAAGTCTGGAAATTGCGGTAGTCTTTAGCAAAGAAGTGGGCGCTGTCCAGTCCGCCGGTTTGATCTGTTTTATAGTTGATCAGTGTAGCGGCATTGGTCCATTTATTCTTCTCATTGATTTGGTAGTCCACTTTTGCTGTCAACGATAACTTGTGAAAATCGCTGTGATCCATATAGCCATTGCTTTGATTGGCGTAATAACCACTCACCGCAAAGCCAACTTTTTTAACGGTATTGGATACACTGAAATCGGTTCTCTTATAGCCCCAGTTGCTGCCTTCCAGTTGTATTTTAGCGGTAGGGACCAACGTGGGAGAAGCGGTAATAAAATTAACAGCGCCGCCCACCGCTTCACTTCCATACAAAGAGGAAGCAGGGCCGCGGATCACTTCAATATTTTTCACAGCGGCCATATTGATTTCGATCAGGGCGTTGTGGTTAAAATCGCCGATGGTTCTGATGGGAATACCATCTTCCAGGTAAAGGAAAAGGCTTTTATAACCAATAGGCTGACGAATGGCCATCGTATGCTGCTCATTACCGAGGTCCACCATATACACACCGCTTACTTTATTCAGCACCTGGTCTATCGTAACCGCTTTGGCTTCATTTAATGTTTGCGGAGAAAGGGTACTGATGGCCACTGGCGCTTCTGTACGCCGTTGTTTATCACGGGAAGAAGATACAATAATCTCGTTCAGGTTGGTAGTAGCCTGTTGCAGGTAAACGACCGGCATAGCCGCCATCTCTTTTGCGGCTATTTTCCGGGAGAGATAACCGGTATAGGATACTTCTATGGAATCAGTACTGGCCACGGTCAGTTCATATTTACCGGCGGCATTAGTATTACATCCCGCTGCTGCATGCAGTAATTTTATATTCACGCCAGGCAGCGCTTCTTTGGTTTGGGCATCGGCCACACGTCCATGCAATTGCTGTGCATAACTGCTATACGCAGCCATACACGCAATGATGAGTAAACAACATTGTTTCATGTATATAAATCGTTGACTGTTCGCCAAAGGCGAACAGGGTTAGTCAGGTAGTATAGAGGAATATCAGGCTACTACTGACTGTGGCGGATGGAAAATGGCAATAGTGAAGGTATCGAGGTAGGGGTCCTTATAAAAAGGCGTAACGTTAATGTTATTCTTAGGAGTTGTGGAAGTGAAGGCATGAATGGTTTCTACAAACATCACTTCATATTTATTTTTCCCGGTATTGTTATTTTTTTCCTGCCGGGCATCCCTGTCCAGCTCCTTTTTCAGGTGACAGCGCCCGTTACAATGCATTTGGGGTTTGTTCCTGTTTTCGCACAGCTCCCTGGCTATGAAGGCCTGGTTTACCTGAAACTGCACTACGATAAGGCTCTTGCTGAAATTTTGCAGCAGCAACCCCAGGAAAATGCATATAATCAGGAACCATTTCACGGCGCAAACCTAGTAAATAATTACCAATCTGGCATTCACTATAACGGATTTATAGTTAGATAATCGGGCATTTACTATCTATCTATAAATCCGTTATATGTAAGTATTTTCTATTGAGATAAAATAAACCTGAATGTTAAGCCACCACTGGTGCTGGTGATGGGATATGCCGTGGAGATAACCGGGATAGTTTGTCGCCGGTCGTAGAAGAAGCGCAAATTGAGCCTGTTGTTCACCACATAGTCGATCGATGGTGAAATACCAATGACCTTCTGGCCGCTGGTGGGTATCGACAAATCGGCATCCAGCCTGTTATTGGCCGTTTTATCATCCCTGAAGCTCAGGTCCAGCCGGAAGTTCATATCATTCTGCGCTTTCTTGCCTCCATTTTTACTGAAGGAGAACGGCAGCTGTACCCCTCTTACCCGGTAGCCGGCGCCGATAATAATTTCACTGGACCGTACCTCCGTCAGCTGATAATCGATGAGACTAAGACTAAGGGAACGGCTCTTCCTATACTCTACCCTGGCGTTAAAACTATTTACAAAAGTGAGGTCTATCCCCAGTAATGGCGCAAATGCCTCTGTGATGGTGAGGTTAGGCACCAGGAAATAAGGGTAATAGTTACCGGACACGGTATCACGGAATGCCGGGAATCCCGCCAGTCTTGGATCCTCAAAATACATGGAAGTATTATAGGAGTTCATACTGAGCGTTCCGGTATAGGCATGTCTTAACGTGAAGTTAGTCAGGAAGGAACGGAAGGGTTCCAGTTTGGTTAATCCATTGTAAGTAACATTCCAGTTTGGTTTTGGTATATAGTTACTGAAAGGATTACTTTTCACGTTATCGTTACCCTGTTTGAGCAGGGATACCTTGTCTGGCGTGGTACCAGTGTAAGCTGCCAGGAATGCTGGTATCAACACATCCTGGGCATACCGGGTATAACCGTAGGCATAGGTAGGATCTTTAGGATCGCCGGCAGGGATGCCCGGATCTTTATTGTATGGGTTGATAGCACCCAGTCTTTTTGAAATCGTATTACGATAAGATTCAAAATTGCGGAAGGTTTGTGATACCCCATCTGAGGCATTAATGTGCCCAAACATCGTTTTGATGGCGATGTAGGTAATTTCAAAACCACCGGCATCGTAAGGACTCAGGTGTTGGAAGTTGGACGGATCGGTCAGGTTCTTGAACAATTCCGTATGCGTTTTGGTAAACGACTTGGTCATATTCAGGTCGATGCGCAGATCGTTGACCGGCTCCAGCTGGGCCTGCAGATCCCAACGCTGGGTAAACTGTTGCTGGGCCTGGATATTGAACAGGGTATCGGGCGTGATCAATCCTTTCTTCGCAAAATTATCCAACCACTTCCTATCCGGCTGATAACCGAATACGAAATTGAGTCCCGGCGCCATGGTAGCCCAGTTCATACCTATTATCTTGGTACTGTCTATATATCCTGGTAAACGTGTACCTGCATTTTCGTTATAGTTAAAGCCTACCCGCTTCAGCATCATCAATGGTTTGAGTATGCCTTTCACCCATGGAGAGATCTCGTTGGAAGCAGTCTGGTTCTGGTTTTGCTGCTGCTGGTTGTTGTTATTCTTATTCTGGTTATTGTTGTTACTGTTACTATTGCTCTGCGGATTCCTTGCATTTATCTTTCGCAGGAACTTGGACTTGTTATATAACTCTACGAATTTGAATTCGGCGGTCAGCGTTTTCTGCTGGGAGTTTTCGATAGCATTACCCAGGTACAATGCCAGCTGGGAAGCGCCTGTCCATCTATATTCTGTGCTATATCCAAATGCGATGTTCGTCCAGCTAAGGGCCGGGAACTTGGAAGTAGGCAATGTATAGGTGAAGTTGGCGTTGTGCATATAGTTGGTATTACGCCCTCCTTTGAAGAAGTTTCTACGCACGGTATCTTTCTTCGCCGAATTATCGAGGCGGCCGTTAGGCTCGTCTATACGTGCATTGTTCACCGCATTGAATTCGAAGTTGATACTACGTGTAATATCCCATTTCACTGTATAGTAGCGGTCAAACGTAAAGTACTTGTTATACGTTTCCGGGAGTTGATATTTCACATCTCCACCTACGTTACGCACACGGGTAGCGCCAAACTGCCGGGAAATGTCGGCTCTGAAGCTCAGTATAGCCGGTACATAGTTGATATTGAAATCACGGATCAGGTCCAGCCAATGTGATTTACTCTTGATCAATTTTTTAAACGGCTCCAGGTAATGTGGCTGACCGGCAAAGTTGTATCCCAGTCCCCCGCGATGTTTGGTAAGCAGGTCATTTTTGATCAGCGGGTTATGCCGCAGTATCTGCGAGAAGGAATAGCTGATGTCGAAGTTTTCGATATCCCACAGGTGCCGTTTACCGCCACCGCCGAGGTTTAGCTTCCGGACATTGGTAAAGTTCAGGCTCTTGATAGAGGTAAAGTCCTGCGCATCACGCCGGATAGAATCCTTTTCCGCACGGTTCCTGGCCAGGGCCAGTTTATCTTTCAGTTTTATATCGAGGTCGTAAGGATCATACTGAGGGTTGCTGGCAGATTGTGAATAACCTGCATATACCGGGATGGAAATAGCCATTTTCTTCGGGAGCAGTTTACCCAGGTCCAGGTTGGCTGCTGCGTCATATTGCAGGAAGTTATCCCGGAAACGTTCATTTACCCGTTGATCAATGTTTCCAAAACCGGCGGTGTGCATATTACCGGATACTGAAATAGTACCCAGATCGGAGAGCTGTACGTCTACCCTGGCCAATGCGGCATAACCACCTTTTTCATCAAAGTCAGACAGGCGGAGCTCATCCAGCCAAACCTCCCCACAGTGAGGTTGTCCATCATCTTTAGGGTTCTGGATACCTATCATCATAGTGCGGGCATCTCCCAGGCTTGGATTACCCACTACCTGCATAAAGTTGCCATACTGGTCGGCTACGGGGGTTTGTGGATACGGCAATAATGGCGAACAGGAATCACACATATTCCGTTTCTGCTTCAGGGCGCTGAGCTGCGACATTACCAGCTCCATATTATTGCGGTCCGGCCAGATATCCACGGCTGTTTTCGCACTCCAATCGGTTACTTTCAGCGGAATACGGTATTCGTAGTAGTTGCTTACAAAGTCGCTACCGATACGGATTACAGCCTGCAGCTGTCCGTCCTTCAAGGCAGTAGCAGTACCTACTGCCTCAGCATGGATATACATCTCCATCTTTTTATACTGACGAAGATCCATGTTCAGGGTCTTATACAGGGCGCGGGTTTCACCGTCTTTCAGATTACATACCTGTACTGATAATGATTGCTCATTCAGTTGCAGGGTGGTATTGTTGGTACTGATCGTATTTTGTCTTACTACTCCTGGTGGCAGCACATATGGAATAGGTGTGCGGGAAGAGTTTTCTTCAATATTCACCGCAGACGTATTAAACGTGGTGGCATTATCCAGTGGAATAGGATCTCCGGGGCGCAGTTCATACATATAACGGCGCCATTGATTCCTTACCAGTTCCAGTTTGGCAAAGCGTACTACCACCGAATCTGTGAAGCCCGTGAGGAACATACGCATGAAGCGGATGGATTTAAAATCGGGAATATTACCCACTTTGGCGTTGAACTGGTTCAGCGGCACTTTAAACTGGTACCAGGTTTCTGTGGTTTTCTGGTTATTGGGCAATGTTACATCTGCCTCAATCTTATCCACAACATAGTTGCTACCCACCTGCATATTAGGCTTCAGATCTACCCGATACTGGAAATATTCCTCTGTTTCATTCATCGTATTATCCTTATTCAGGTCTTCTGATTCAGGAATATTGGTGGCGGCAGAAGAAAAAGTATTTTTCGGATCGGATACCGGGGAGTTACCTTCCGGGTTGCTATATGCTTTATAGCGTTCGAGGATAGGCATACCATTATAAGACTGATCGCGGTAATGCTTATAGTCATCATTGGAAGGATCTTTCAGGGCCTGGTTATATACCGGACTTCCTGCAAAGTTCATTCGCATTGTATCCATATAGCCTTTATAGAAGGCCGCTTCATCCTGTGATTTCAGACCATCATATCCCACGTCCTGGTAAGCGCGGACATTTGGATCGTTATCGAATGCCTGGGTGATCTGTTGCTGGAACTTAGGCAACCGGCCCCAGTTAGACGAATCGATCTTATTCGGGTCCGTGTTGGGATTAGGCATCCCGTTTTCAAAGAATTTCTTGGAGTCCTTGAGGATATCTTCCGATACGTTACCCAGGTTGAAGTACAGGGACCCACCGGTGCTGTTAGGCTGTTTGATAAACGGATCCTGTATCCAGAATTCGATGTATTCTATATTCGCGGTTTCAAAGTCGCTGTTGTCAATGGCTCTCATGATACCGCCCCACCTGGTTTGTGGCCTTGCCAAAAATCCATCACGGTTCATCATCACCGGGTTGCTGGTAAAGTTATATGGTCCTCTTTCAGTAGGATAGTAGGCCAGGTCGAGGGTACTTAACTGGCTTTGGCCAAAGTCGGTAGACCTGTTCTTAAATACTTCCTTCTGGTATACCAACCTAACCCGTGGGTCGGATTGACCATCTGTAGTGATACCTGGGGGCAGGTTAGGTGATTTAGGTAACTGGAGGGTAGGTTCTATAATATACCAGGCCAGTTTTGCCCTGTTTTTTCCATATTCCAGCACATTATTTAATGCTGCTTCCGGGAACATTTCGCGGCCGGAGGCATCGGTTGCGCCTTTCGGTGTGGAGGCCAGTGCCCAGCTGGTAGCGGGAAACTTCAGGTCGTAGCCACTTTTCACCCCTTCAAAATCATCTATGTAAGCAGTACCCTGCTTACTGCCGGGTGCATTAATCAACTTACTATGCCCGGGGAACAGTCGCGCTACCTCACCGGTGAATAAGATATGGGACGGGGTGGTACTCTTATAATTGGGTAACTTATCCAGGAAGCGGTTCAGCCCTTTCCATTCAGAAGCGTAGTTCGCATCCAGGCCAACCATGGTGTTTTTAATCGGATCTTCCCCATAGTTTACCTTTTGGTAATAGGGTCTTTCGCTCATCCGTACCACGGTACTACCTATACTTAACTTATCGTTCACCATGTAATCGAGCCGGGTACCGAAATAGTTTCGGACCTGTTGCCCAAACAAGGCATTATTTTCAAACTGCACATTAATAGGTACGCCGGAGTTGAGGATACCGCCGTTGATGATTTTAAGCCTGCCCAGGTTATAGTCGATAATATAATCTACGTTTTCCCGGAGTTGCTGACCACCGGCGGTTACGGTAACAGAACCCGGCGGGATGGTAGTACCGGCGCCCAGGTTGATTTCCGAAGAGGAAGCCGATTTATAGGATCCCCGGATCACATACCGGTTCAATTGCGGGAACTGTTGCGCTACCACCTTGATGGAGTCATAGAGCACATTATACAGGTATTGCTTTTCCAGGCTGGCATCTCCGCCGAAGGCTTTTTTCAGTCCACCGGCAAAAGGTTCCAGCGTAGGGAACATGATCTTCCCGTTCAGCGAATTAATCGTGTATCCTTCCACGTAATCGAATACCCCGTCGGGCTGGGGATCCAGCTGGTTGTTGAGGCGGTCGAGTCCAAGAATGGTAATGATAGGTGCGCCGGCAAAATCCCCTTTGGCATCAGGAATATATCGTTTATCGCTGGGTGGACGGCCTTCTGCACCAGGGTCTTTATAGTATACGTCCATGCGGAAATCTTCCTTATTTACCTGGAAGGCGCCGGTGGCGTAAATATTTTTCATCATCAGGTCCCAGATAGGCAGGGTGGGCCGGGCAGAAGTAGCTTTCAGCAATTTGAGGAACAATATCGGCTGGTTGGCGCTATTGTTCTGATCCGGGGGTACATCCTGTGAAAACTCACCCACCTGGTATACCCGTCCGTTGTAGGTATATTGGTAGGCTACCGCCAGTATTTCATCCGGTAATAATTGTTGATTAAGGGAGATGAAACCCAGTTGTTTGTTATAGGTGTATTCGGTAGAATCGAGTTTACGGGCAAATGTTTTCTCAAATTCCGATACGGGTTGCAGGCCCAGGGCCAGTAACCGGCTAACAACTGTTCCTGTATTGCGGCTGGCCGGGTCCCTGATCAGGTTGGCGTACAGGTCGTTGGTTCCCCTGTCTGGTAATTTGGAAGAAGTCAGGGGTTTTACAGCCGTTTTGTTATACGGGTTATACTCAGCCAGGTCCATCAAGCCCACTACATCACGGGTTTGGGTGGTAGCCCCGGTTTTGTTGGTTACCCAAACTTCCAGGCGGGTAATGTTGGTCAGCGACCGTATTACCGGCAGGTTGGACATCGCGTAGTTAAAGGTATCCCGGAAGAACTGTGCTAACAGGAAGTGGCGGTTATCTTCGTACTCATCGGCTCTCAGGTTATAATCCTGTACCTGGGTACCGCCTTTGAGCATGAGGTTTTGTTTCTGCGACTTCTGGTTAGAGAGTACACTCGTTACCGTTAAGCGCCCGAACTGTAATTGGGTTTTCACCCCAAACAGGGATTGGATACCGGAAATAAGGGTACTGCGAAGAGGGAAGCTAACGTTACCCGCTTCTATTTTCTTGATGATTTCATCGTTATAACCAGTGTACTCGAGCTTCACCTGGTTTTCAAAGTCGAATTGCGACTGGGTATTGTAGTTGGTAATTAACTTGAGCTTATCGCCTATTTTACCTACCACGTTCATGTTGATACCCATATCAAAATTGAATCCGCCGTTTTTCCTGGCTTGTTCAACCAGTACGGGGTTTTTGATATTTTGTCCCTGGTAGCCGAAGGTAAGGTCCAGGCTTCCCTGGGGGCGGATGTCCACTTTGCTGCCGCCAAAGATGCGGTCAAAGAGGTTGTTGCCATTATACAGGGAAGGGCCGTTGCTGCGTTGGTTCAGGTTACCCAGGGCGCTGGCTCTTTTCTGCCAGTAATCCTGTTCGCTTTGTTTAGCCTGTAACTTATAGAATTCGTCGAAACTCAGGTAGGTAGGGTTACGATAATATTGGCTACCTACTTTTTCGGTAACCGTATACTGTTTGGTAACCGGGTCGTATTCTACCGTTTTGTTGATGTTAGCAGGATCTTTCAGGTCAATAGCGTTCCTTGACCCCTGATCCGTTATGTTGGGGCCTCGTCTGTCCTGAAGGGGGTATTTCAAGGTATCTCTCTTTCCGGTAGTATCGATTTTGGTTTGACCTGTAATGGTGGTATCCGGCTTCCAGCTCTTTCTCGATAATTTCAGATTCCCAGAACGATCCCTAGCGGCAGTATCAACAATGATAAAGGATACAATTGCTATTACGGCAAAAGCACCATAGAATGTTTTTCTTGCCAAGAAAAATAGGTTTTATAGAGGATTTCATTTATAAATTATAAACTTTTCAGGGCTTTCTTGATCAGCTCTTCCAAGTTTTGCAATAGTGGCTCATTCTTCATCACTTTCTGAATTGCCGATTCGGCCATGCCCCGGGCTATTCCCAGAGTTATCAGAGCATTTAACGCATCTTCCTGCATTGTATTGTTTACGCCAACAGATAAATGTACGCCGGCGTCTTTGTGTTTCGCGATCTTATCCTTTAATTCCAGGATAATTCTTTTGGCTGTTTTTGCACCGATTCCTTTCACACTTTCGAGCATCCGCTCATTTTCCATCATGATAGCTCTTTGTATATCTTCCGGTTGCAGGGAAGATAACATCATGCGGGCAGTACTGGCCCCTACACCTGAAACGCTGATCAGCAACAGAAACAGGCTTCTTTCTGCCTCTTCAAAAAAGCCATACAGGGTATGTGCGTCTTCTTTAATCTGCAGGAAGGTTAACAGTTTACAGCTTTCCATCCCCTGAATCCGGGAATAGGTATTAAGGCTGATCTGTACTTCATAACCGATTCCATTCACATCCATATGAACCAAAGCGGGTGACTTATAGGCTAATTTTCCATTCAGATAAGCTATCATACCAGGTAAAGGTTCAGTAATTTAATTAAACTTTTGGAAATTGATTAATAATGTCCTTTTGGGTAAATCGGGGCAAAGATGCTAACTTTTAATGGATTGTCAATCCTTTAAGTTCCTCATATGCGACTTTTTTAGGAAATATACGTTTATATCGTATTTTTACGCCTCGTTTTAAACACATATTTAGTTTATATGAATAAAATAACGGCCGCTATTACAGCGGTGGGTGGCTATGTTCCCGACTACGTGCTTACCAACCAGGAATTAGAAAAATTAGTTGATACAACGAACGACTGGATAATAACCCGGACGGGCATTTCGGAGAGAAGGATACTGAAGGGAGAAGGGAAGGGAACCTCTGATTTGTGTGTTCCGGTAGCGCTTGAAATTTGCAGAAAAAGAGGTATTTCCCCCGAGGAAATTGATCTGCTGATTGTGGCCACCGTTACCCCGGATATGACTTTCCCGTCTACGGCCAACGTAGTAACTGACAAAATCGGCGCAAAAAATGCCTTCGGCTTTGATATCAGCGCGGCCTGCTCTGGTTTTTTATATGCACTGGATACAGGCGCCCGCTTCATTGAAAGTGGTCGTTACAAAAAGGTAATGGTTATTGGAGCCGATAAAATGAGCTCTATCATCGACTATACCGACAGAACCACCTGTATTATTTTTGGTGATGGCGGCGGCGGGGTACTGCTGGAGCCTAATACCGAAGGATATGGCTTAATAGACAGTATCCTGAAAAGCGATGGTCATGGACGGGAATACCTGCACATGAAAGCCGGCGGCTCTGTAAAACCTGCTACCCTTGAAACCGTGACCAACCGTGAACACTATGTTTACCAGGAAGGTAAGATGGTATTCAAATACGCGGTATCCAACATGGCAGATGCAGCCAAAGATGTGATGGTACGCAATAACCTCACTGCTGATGATATTGCATGGCTGGTACCTCACCAGGCCAATAAACGTATCATTGCGGCTACCTCCCAATACATCAACGTTCCTGATGAAAAAGTAATGATGAATATTCACCGCTACGGTAATACCACCGCCGGTACTATTCCTTTATGCCTGTGGGACTATGAAAAATACCTCAAAAAAGGCGATAACCTTATGATGGCTGCCTTCGGAGGCGGATTCACCTGGGGCGCCAGCTACATCAAGTGGGCGTACGACGGAGATAAAGTTGGTAAATAGCGGAAAGCGCAAAGCATAAAGCATAAAGCAAAAAGCTATTGTGAAGAATGATCTTAGCGAATATTTTAAATCGCTTTGGTTATCCTCCACAATAGCTTTTTGCTTTATGCTTTGCGCTTTCTGTATCGTCCTGAAATAAGTTGACACTTAAAATGTCAACTTATGAAGAATACAGGAGTTTCGGGCAAAAGTAAAAGGACCCGACTTGATTACAGCTTGGCGTTTAAGCTTCAGGTTATCGATGAAGT
>NZ_JABAHZ010000040.1 GCF_012641265.1 Chitinophaga eiseniae
GATCCTTATGAAAATGCCCTGGCTGAAAGAATGAATAAAACAATTAAAGAGGAATTTTTTCCCGACAGGCCTTTTAAAAGTAAAGAGTTGGCCATAAAGGCCACAGCGCAGGCTGTCACTCTTTATATGTAAAAGCTCCGATTTGATCCGACAGTAGGATAAATTTTTAGGCAGCTGGAGGTAGATCATCCAGCTGCTTTTCTTTTGCCAAATGTAACGTTTCTTCAAAAGTATGTAGTGGTGTCCTGCCA
>NZ_JABAHZ010000041.1 GCF_012641265.1 Chitinophaga eiseniae
GCATCACTACTTAGATTCGTGCTGTTGTTTCCATTCTTTCAAAGAACTTTTCAATCTCTAAAGATTGTTTGCCGATGTGTGAGATCCGATCTCTGTTGACCCTTTGGCCAGAACATCTTTATTATTTTTAGAAGAACTTTTTCGTATCGTTTGCGTTGGGGTTGCAAAGGTAGTGATCTTTTATTTAACCACCAAAACTTTTACAACATTTTTTATATT
>NZ_JABAHZ010000004.1 GCF_012641265.1 Chitinophaga eiseniae
GCCATTCTCAAATTTACCGCACTATAACAGCACTGAAAACTCTTTTTTTCAACCTCACTATCTGGATAACTCGCCCATTTTATCTCAAATTTGAAAAGGGCGCCTCAATTATTTTTGAGACACCCTCTTTTTGCTTTGCGTCTTTGCGGGAAAAATTATAGCAGGGTAAAAAGATAACGAGGAGATGTTCTTGTAAAGAGAAGTAACTCGTTCAAACGACACCTGCTAATAAGATAAAGAAAGGGTAAAAAGCGGATGAGTGTTTTCTTAAGGGAAGTAACTCATTCCAACGACACCTTTCTTCAGGGTAACCCGGACAGGATTCGAACCTGCATTTTCATGGCTGAACAGTATGGCTGTAAATACGCTTCCCTACTATGATTTCGGTGCACTGTAAATTCTGATCATTGCAAAGCATGTCTGCAACGATATGTTCCATACACTCCGCGGCGACGTAATTTTTCCGCAGCTTTATCCCTTTAAGCTACCGGGTCGGATAGCATCTTTCCCTTTCAGAAAGATGCCTATGGGGTATTAACTAACTGTACAATGGATATACAGGGCAACGAAACAATGGATGCATGCTACAGTGTGGTACGTTGAATATGTGCCAATGCATCTTCTCCTTTTTCGAGGGCTTCCAGTACTTCAAATACTTTATCACTCCATCCCCCGATCAGGTGAATATCTTTGTCATGGATATTCAGTGGTGCTTTACCGTAGCCGCCAAGGTCGAACAGGTATAGCTTTGCGCGTGGCGCTATTTTTTTATACTCGATCCAGTGCGCTCCAATCTGGTTATCTCCCAGTGCTTCCCGTTGGGAATCCCACAGCTGACAGTCGGTGAAGAACATGATCTTATCTGCCACATATTTCCTTTTGATCAGGTCTTCCAGCACTTTATGGCCGTTGGTGGCATATCCGACTTCACCTTCGCGACGATAGAACTCATCTACGTTGGCCAGGATATTTTTCCTTGACAAAGAGATGGTTTTCCAGGTATCACCAAACATACCACATAGCACATGCTCAGATTTGTATTGCAGCAACATACCCAGTATAAGTCCAATATCGTAGCACAGTATTTTGCTTCGGGCGGATACCGGCTGTTGCATAGACCCGGATACATCGCAGGCTACTACCACTTTGGTGTTGGCGTCGAAACCTTTCAGGTGTTGCACACTGATCTTTAACGCTGTTTCCAGCGCCTCCTGCAACATGCCTGTCATTCCGTGCTGCACGGATTTCAATTCCCGGTAGGCAGCCAGGAAACGGAACGGCAATTGTTTGGAAGATAGTACCGCTGCTTCATCTGATAAGTACGCGCAGACCTGTTTGATATGCGCCTTGCTCACATCATGAGCCAGCATGTTACGCAGGTTACGCAAGGTAGCCATATAGCCCAGGGCGTTGGTACTGATCAGCATTTCCCAGGTACGGCAAAAAGCGTCTTTCTTCGCTCTTTCAGATTTATAAGTCTGCTGTCCCAATGCCGACAAGGTAGTTTCCCAGGTGTAAGGGGTCGCCAGCTCACGCTGTGCTATTTTATTGAACAGCTGTTGCTGGGCCTCGTCTTTTGCTTTCGGATGTACCAGGAAAAGGGCATCTCTCAGGGTAACAGCTCCTTTACGGTCATATTTGGCAAACTGGTATTCATCAAATTTGTTGAATGCCTGCGCCAGCCCTTTCTGGATCTGTTTACTCAGCTGGTGCAGTTTTTTCGTATGCCCGCGGTAGTTAATCTTTGCATAGCAGGCCAGCAATTCTGTGATTTCGTCGGCACGCTGCACCACGCGGCGCACGGTGGTGCTTACCAGTGTATCGCCGGAATGATGGAATCCCAGCAATACGGCCATGGCCAGCGGTACGCTGCGCAGGTACATTTTTTCCCGGGCGTAGATGGCCAGTTTGGCTACAAATACCGGGTCGGTTTGCGTAATCAACTCATACAGGCGGTTCATACGTTCATCACCTGCTTCATAAAACCGGTCGTTGAAGGAAGCAGTTACCACACTGCTATACAGTTCCATTTCAGGGCTCATCGCATAAGCAGCGGCGCCTTCATGATTACGTGGCTGAAAGTATTCCTCTTTCGCCGCATGTAGCCAATGTGTTGTGTTGAATTTCATATACCGTTTGTTATGCTGTGATTGATGATACAAAGATGTCAGTGTATGTGCGCAATGTTTTTGCGCACTTCTGTTTTTTTTATATTTTTAGGAAAATTTTTTTGAGATGCCTGTTAACCGTAATGCATTAATCCGTTATAAAACCATCGACGCCTGCCTCAGAAACCGCCGCCGGCGCTGGACATTGGCTAACCTGATCGACAAAGTATCTGAAGCCCTGTATGATTATGAAGGCATCGACAAAGGCATCAGCCGCAGAACCTTACAGGCAGATATACAAATGATGCGCAGTGATAAGTTGGGATACAATGCCCCCATTATTATCGTAGAAAAGAAATATTATACCTATGAAGATGCGGACTATAGCATTACCAACATTCCCCTGAGCGATAACGACCTGTCGAGGATGACAGAAGCGGTAGAAGTATTAAAACAATTTAAGGGCTTTTCCCATTTCAAACACCTGAATGAAGTCGTGCAAAAGCTGGAAGGACATGTATACGCTTCTGCCCATGATCAGAAAACGGTGATTGATTTTGAGAAAAATGAACATCTCAAGGGATTGGAATACCTGCACCTGGTATATGAGGCCATCATAAAGGAACAGGCGCTGGAGTTGCAGTACCAGTCGTTCAAAGCCCAGGCATCCACTAAAATGCTGTTTCACGCCTGGTGGCTGAAGGAGTTCAAAAACCGCTGGTTTGTAGTGGGCACCCGGGATAATAGTCCTGCTGTTACGACGCTGGCCCTGGACAGGATTGTAGCGGTAAGCATCAATGAAGCAGTATTATATCTCCCTAACAAAAACGGCCATACGCCGGAAACCTACTATGAGCATACCATTGGCCCCAGCGTAATGGAATTACCTCCACAGGAAGTGATTATAGCCGTAACCGCCGAACATGCGCCCTATGTGATTACCAAGCCATTGCACCATAGCCAGCAGGTAATTGCGAAAGATAAGGATAGCATTACCATCTCCATACGGGTGGCGCACAACCTGGAATTGCAAAGGGAGATATTGGGTTTTGGTGATGGGATGCGGGTGCTGGCGCCGGAAAAGCTGCGCCGGGCAATCCGGTATAAGCTGGAAAAAGCAGCGGAGGCATATAAATAGTGGGACAGGCATAAATGCAACTATGCCTTATTCCTTATTTCGTTAAATTTAGATAGCCAAAACATACTACTATGTTGCCCGCCGATTTTGATTTCCAGACCTCGCTGAACCAGGCGCCTGTATTAGCCGATTACAATTCCTTTACCACCCATACCGCCCTGCAACAGGCGGTGAAGGCTTACGGTGGCGGCTGGGCCATGGAGCTGGGGGCTGCTTTCGGCGCAGTCATGGGCAGCCGGCAAATGATACAGGCAGGAGAACTGGCCAATAAATATGGGCCGGTATTAAAAACCCACGACCGTTTCGGTAGTCGTCTCGATGTGGTAGAATACCATCCTGCTTACCACGAAATGATGACCGTAGCCATCCGGTACGGATTTCATTCCATTGCCTGGACCGAACTGCCCGGGGCTTACGTGGCACATAGCCTGCTGGCTTACCTGAAACAGCAAATCGATGAGGGTAGCAGCTGTCCGCTTACGATGACATTTGCCGCAGTACCTTCGCTGAAAATAGCCGGCGACATTGCCAAAGAATGGCTGCCCCTGGTACTATCCAATACGTACGACGAACGCCACCTTCCTTATTTCGAAAAAAAGGGCGTCACCTTCGGCATGGCCATGACCGAACCACAGGGTGGTAGCGATGTGCGGGCTAATATCACCTTCGCCGTGCCGGCAGATGACGGCAGCTATAAAATTACCGGCCGCAAATGGTTTTGCAGTGCGCCTATGAGCGATGCTTTCCTGGTGCTGGCCCAAACAATCAAAGGATTGAGCTGCTTCCTGGTGCCAAGGTTTACGCCAACAGGAGAAAAAAACAAACTTTATTTCCAGCGACTGAAAGACAAACTGGGCAATAAATCCAACGCCTCCGCGGAAGTAGAATTTCATGCCGCCTGGGGAAAGATGATCGGAGAAGAAGGCAGGGGAGTGGCCAGCATCATGGAAATGGTGCGGCATACCCGCCTGGATTGCGCGGTAGGCTCCGCTGCCACCCTGCAGCGCGCCTTAACAGAAGTTATTCATCATTGCCATCACAGGAGCGCTTTCGGGAAAAAGTTGATAGCACAACCACTCATGAAGAACGTGGTGGCCGATCTGTGCCTGGAATCGGAAGCCGCTACCACCCTGGCCATGCGGCTGGCAGCCAGCTTCGACGATGCACTGCAAAATGAAGAAGCTATGTATTTTAACCGCATCGCTACCGCTATCGGGAAATTCTGGAATACCAAAAGAGCCGTGCTGGCGCTGGGAGAAGCCGTGGAATGCCTGGGGGGCAATGGCTATGTGGAAGAATCCATACTGCCGCGTTTATACCGCGATGTGCCGGTAAACGCTATATGGGAAGGTTCGGGCAACATCCAGGCGTTGGATGTACTCAGATCTATGCACAAAGAGCCCCGCAGTATGGAAGCACTCATGAGCTATTTCACTAAAGCTAAAGGGCTGGATCCCCGTTTAGATAAACAACTAATGCAGCTGCAACAACTGCTGAATCAACCTGCCCACCTGGAATACAATGCCCGCGCTATTGTAGAAAAAATGGCCCTGGCCATGCAGGGCATTGAGTTGATCCATATTGCTCCTGCGGCCATAGCGCAGGCGTTTTGCCAGGCCCGGCTGTCGGCCGACAGGAATATTACCTGGGGCGCCCTGGCGCCGGAAACGCCGATGGACGATATTATTCAACGTATTTACCAGGCGCCCGCCTGAGCATGATTTGTCTATTGACCAACAAAAAACGTCCATCCGTCAAATATCTTTTTCCACCGGGCGGCGGGAGGATAGGTTTGTAGAAAATTACCATCATGCAAACCTCTTCCCGACAAACTTACCTCGACTGGCTCCGCATTATCGCTATCATTGGCGTATTGTTTTTCCATTCCGCCATGCCTTATGTGGCTTATTGGGAATGGCATATCAAGAACCCGGAAACCAGCCATGTGCTATTGGAAATGAATGATTTCCTGCACCGTTTCCGCATGCCCCTGCTTTTCTTTATTTCCGGTACGGTCAGCTATTATATGTTACAGCATAGGACCGGTGGGGGCTTCCTGGGACTGCGTTTCCGACGCCTGTTCATCCCGCTGTTACTGGGGATATTGGTCATTGTACCACCACAGGTATACCTGGAAAGGCTTACCCAGGGATATAAAGGCAATTTCTGGCAGTTTTATGGGGAAATGTTTACTACCGGCGTATATCCCAAAGGCAATATGAGCTGGCATCACCTGTGGTTTATAGGCTACCTGCTGGTATATGATATTGTTTGTGCCCCACTTTTTGTATGGCTGGGTAAGCCGGGCGGGCAACGTTTTCTACAACGGTTTGCTCTGCTGGCCAAAGGTGCAAGGGTGTACCTGTTAATGCTGCCCAGTATAGTGCTGTACGCTTCACTGGTGTTTAAATATCGTTTTACGGGTAACCTGGTGCAGGATTACCTGTATGCGCCTTATTACCTGTTATTCCTGCTGGCGGGCTTCCTATGTATTGCCTGCCCGGTGTTAATGGACAGCCTGGAACGCAATCGCCGCTTATCGCTCGCCATTGGCTTTATTAGCCTGGTATTTATCGATTATCTCCGCTGGACGCACCTCGATGCTATCCACTTTCTGCCTGGCTTCCCGATGGGGGTGAGGTACCTGGCAGTAGCCATACATGCGCTGTGTGCCTGGATGTGGGTATTTACCGCCATTGGTTACGGGAAGAAATATCTCAATAAGCCCAGCCGCGTGTTAGGCTATGTGAACGAGGCCGTATACCCGTTTTATATATTACACCAAACGGTGATCGTTATATTAACCTATTACCTGGTACAGGTATCCGATGGTATAGGTATGAAGTACCTGTTTACCGTAGTGGTCACCTTTTTCGTCAGCATGACTATCTTCCATTTGTTTATCCGGCCATACGCTTTTATGCGCCTGTTATTTGGAATGAAGCCGCTGCCACGAAAGAAAACCATCGAAGCAGATGCCGTGGTGGTCAACACCCCACCTGTTTTAACTATGGGCGCATAAATAGTTGTAACTTACTGATAGTATGAAAATATTCTGGAGATATATTTTCCCGGCCATTTACGGCGCACTGGTATATTACACGATCCGGCTACTCACGGATAGTCTTTCGGGGATGCGGTTCTGGCATCGTCCGCTCCGGCTCAACGTCACAGAGGTGGGCATGAGTATACTGGTTGCTTACCTGTTTTTATGGCTGCTGAATGGCTTGTTGCGTTATTTCGACAAGAAGTGGCAATCCAATTTTACCACCGGCAGAATTGCCCGGGAGCTGGGTGCTATCTTTTTACTGAGTATCGTGATACAGAACTTATTCCTGACACCATTTGCCGCGCTCACAGATGATGGTTTGCAATGGTTCGACCTGGCTGATATTAATGTGATCCCGTTACTGTATGCTCTCATCTATTATGGTTTCCGGCGGAGTAACGGCTATTTGCAGGCCTACGTGCAGAACCGGCTGCAGCTGGAAAAAATTACCAACGATAAATTGGCTACGGAGTTGAAGTTCCTGAAAGCGCAGTATCATCCGCATTTTCTCTTCAACGCTTTAAACACCATTTATTTTCAGATGGATGAAGATATAGCCGCTGCAAAGAGAACAGTGGAGCGGTTTGCAGAGTTGTTGCGCTACCAGCTATACGATCAGCAGGAGATGGTGGATATCAGCAGCGAGATACAATACCTCCGTCATTTTATCGACCTGCAGCAGATCCGGTCTTCATCCAAGCTGCAATTGTCCGTACACTTCGATGAACAGTTGGGTAGCCAGCAGGTATATCCTTTGCTTTTTCTCCCTTTGGCGGAAAACGCGTTTAAGTATGCTGGTGGACATTTCAAAGTGAATATTGCTATGCAACAGGCCGATGACGGAATACTTTTTTCCGTTAGCAACGACATTCCAGCGCATATCCCGGGGAGCAAAACCGGTGGTATAGGGTTGGAAAACCTGAAACGGCGGCTGGAGTTGTTGTACCCGGATAAGCATACGCTGACAACACATATACAAGACAATACTTTCGTGGCCGCATTAAAACTTACCCTGCACTGATGAGTAACATAAGCATCCGATGTATCATTACCGACGACGAACCCCTGGCATGGAAAGGGTTACAGGGGTATGCAGAGAAAACCGGTTTCCTGGACGTGGTGGCTATTTGTGAAGATGCCGTACAACTGAATACCGTGTTAAAGCAGCAACCAGTGGATCTGTTGTTTCTCGATATAGAAATGCCTTATATTTCCGGGGTCGAATTTCTTAGAAATTTCCCGAATCCTCCCAGGGTTATTTTTACCACTGCCTATGAAAGGTACGCTATGCAAGGGTTTGAGTTGGATGTGCTGGACTACCTGTTAAAGCCGATTTCGTTTGAACGGTTTTTGAAGGCAGCTAATAAGGCATATGATTATTTTGCCAGCCAGGATACTTCGGAGCAGCCCTATGTTTTTATTAAGACGGACAGCCGCCTGGAAAAAGTGTTATACGACGAGATCCTGCTGGTGGAAGCCCTGGAAAATTATGTGGCCGTATATACCACCGATAAGAAGATGATCACCCATGCCACCCTGAAGTCGGTGGTGGATATGTTGCCTGCCCGGCAGTTTATCCAACCTCATAAATCCTACCTCGTAAATATGAAAGGCATCACCGCTATTGAAGGGAATATACTGCATGTAGGCCTGCACCAGGTGCCGGTGAGCAAGTACCAGAAAGAAGCTGTGATGGAGAAAATCATCAACAATCGCCTGCTGAAAAAATAAAAATGTTATAACAGCTATTTAGCCCGGCTATCAAGGATTCCCTGGTTTTTCTTATTTTTGTCGTTTGCCGTTTTTACCGGCAGAACAGGTGCTTTTACCGATATTGTCCGTATGCTAACCTAAACACGTTTTAATAAAGAAGAATGTACTGCTAATTTTGAGAATGGATTCTTCAGCGGTGAAGGGAAACCATTTATTGTATCGTCATTAGTATTTAAACAGCCAAACCCGTAAATCTCCAAATTATATGCAAACATCGAAGAAAGCCGCCATGAGCTTTATTTTTATCACATTGTTGATAGATATAATGGGATGGGGATTAATTATTCCTGTCATGGCCGACTTGATTGCCCAGCTGAAAGGTATCCCGGTAAATCAGGCCAGTCCGTATGGCGCCATGTTATTATCTGTTTTTGCTATCATGCAATTTTCATTTGCTCCGGTGGTGGGTAACCTGAGCGACAAGTATGGTCGTCGTCCCGTATTGTTATTATCATTATTCGGTTTTGGTATAGACTACGTCATCCTGGCCCTGGCACCTTCCTTTGGCTGGTTGTTTGTAGGCCGTGTGATTGCCGGTATTACCGGTGCCAGCTTTACTACGGCTTCTGCCTACATCGCAGATGTAAGCACCGATGAAACCACTAAGGCGAAGAACTTCGGGTTAATTGGTGCCGCCTTTGGGTTGGGCTTTGTACTGGGTCCTGCCTTGGGCGCGCTGTTAGCGAAATGGGGCATCCGTGCACCGTTTTACGCCGCCGCGGCCCTGTGTTTGCTCAACTGCCTGTACGGTTACTTCCTGTTGCCCGAATCCCTGAGTAAAGAAAACCGCCGTCCATTTGAGTGGAAAAGAGCGAACCCTTTTGGCTCCCTCAAATTTTTAACTTCTCATCCTGAAATCGGTGGACTGGCCCTCAGCTTTTTCCTGATTTACCTGGGAGCACAGTCTGTGCAGGGTAACTGGAACTTCTTTACCATCTATCGCTTTCACTGGAGCGAGCAAATGGTGGGTATTTCCCTGGCAGTAGTAGGGGTCTTGGTAGGTGCTGTACAAGCAGGATTAACCAGGGTCATCAACCCGAAGATCGGGAATGAAAAAAGTATCTACATCGGTTTATGTCTCTATACATTCGGACTAATACTCTTTGCCTTTGCTTCGCAGGGCTGGATGATGTTCGTATTCCTGGTGCCTTATTGCCTGGGTGGTATTTGCGGACCTTCCCTGCAATCCGTGATTTCCAGTCATGCGCCCGCAAACCAGCAGGGCGAACTGCAAGGCGCTTTAACCAGCCTGATGAGCCTTGCTTCTGTGGTCGGTCCATTGATCATGAACAGCACATTCTCGTACTTTACTACAGATAAAGCGCCCTTCTATTTCCCGGGGATACACTTCCTCATCGGGGCTGCCTGTATGCTGATCAGTGTAATTCTCATCAGCCGGGTAATGAACCGCGACCGGCACATGCAGCCGGAGCTGGTGAAAAAATAATTAGGTTGTATTTTCTCGCCAAGGCGCAAAGCAGCTAAGAATTTAGAAAGAAGAAAAGCAAATTTTAAGCCCGCAAAGCGGGGAGATTGTATAGAATGATACAACATAATCTCCCCGCTTTGCGGGCTTAAAATTTGCTTCAATCTCCGCTCCTTAGCTGCTTTGCGCCTTGGCGAGAAAATACAACCTGATTATTCTTCAGGGAGATAAATACTTACTCCGATCTTAACGATTTTACTGGATTCATCAGCGCTGCCTTTATCGATTGATAGCTGACGGTTAGCAGTGCAATAAGCAGTGCACCGCCACAGGTACTGAGGATGAGCCACAACGAAATATCTGTGCGGTACTGGAAATTTTTCAGCCAGTCATTCATGAAGTAATACGCCACCGGTACAGCGATCAACAGTGCAATGAGTACCAGTTGCACAAAGTCTTTCGTCATCAAACGCCATAAGTTAAATACAGTGGCGCCCATTACTTTACGGACACCTACTTCTTTCATCCGTTGTTCTGCCATAAAAGACGCCATACCAAATAAGCCAAGGCAGCTGATGAAGATAGCGAGTACGGCAAAGAAGCTGGACAGTTTACCGATACGGCGCTCCGCATCGAATTTGTCAGCATAAACATTGTCAACAAAGTGGTACAGGAAAGGAACGCCAGGATTATATTTTTTCAATACCTCTTCTACCTGTACCAGCGCGGCACTGGTTTGTTTAGCAGGATTAAGCCGGGCAGTAAGATTTTCCTTGGTATTGTAATCGAGCGTAAATACGGTCCGGAATACCGGGCGATACGGCGATTCCATCACCATATCTTTTATCACGCCAATCACTGTAAATGGTTTACCGTCTACTTTCACAATTTCGCCAACGGGATTTTTAAAGCCCATGAATTTGGCGGCCGATTCATTCAGGATCATGGCAGTAGAATCTGAGGCAAAAGTCCTGGAGAAATCTCGGCCATCGGCGATTTGCCAGTTAATCGTTTTCCCGTAATCATGGGAAACCGTTACGGCGTTAAAGTTTCCTTGCGTGCCTGGCAGCATGCCTTTCCAGGTGTACCCATTATTAACAGCATTGATTTCTGTAGTAGAACCGGAAGAGAAAGTCATATCGGTAATAGCGCCGGATGCGATCAATTCCTGGCGGATAGGCTCATAATTCTTGGCCAGTGCCTCGTTTCTTACGGGGATGGAGATGAGCCCTTCCCGGCTATAGGCAATGGGTCTGCTTTGTGCAAATTTGATTTGTTTGAATACGACTACGGTGCCTATGATCAGGATAACAGATACGGCAAACTGTACCACTACCATCATTTTCCGGGGAATAGCCGCTGAACGGCCCGCCCGGAATGTACCTTTTAACACTTTCACCGGTTCAAAAGACGACAAGTAGAGTGCAGGGTAACTGCCGGCCAGCAAACCGGTAAATAGGGTAATACCCAGTGCTGCCAGCCAGAACAGCGGATTGTTAAATGGAATATTTACTCTTTTATCAGCCATGTCATTAAAGGCTGGTAAACTTACTTGTACCAGTACCAGCGCCAGCATCAATGCGATCAAGGCAATGATCAGCGACTCGCTGAGAAACTGCGTCACCAGCTGACCGCGGATAGAGCCAATCGCCTTCCGGATGCCTACTTCTTTTGCCCGCTTTTCAGAACGGGCTGTGCTGAGGTTCATAAAGTTGATACAGGCCAGCAATAATACAAATGCCCCAATGATACTAAAGAGCCATACAAACTGGATCCTGCCACCTATATTTTTCCCATCTTTCCAGTCGTTATATAAATGCCATTCACTCATCGGCTGCAGGAAGATTTCTGGCTTAAAGGCTGCATCCTGGGCCCGTACTTTACGTAGTTTTACATCTTTTATTTTAGCTGATACCTTTTCCAGGTCGGCATTATCTGCCAGCTGGGCATAGGCTTGTGTGAAGTTGGATCTCCACGGATTTTCCATCTCCCGGATCCAGGTTTCAGTGGTCAGCATCAATTCCCAGGGCGCCATAAAGGCCAGGTCATGAAAGGCAGAATTATAGGGGAGGTCTTCATATACCCCGGTCACTTTTACGTCTGTGCCTCCATCTAATTTAATCAGTTGGTCGAGCGGTTCTATATTGCCAAATAATGCCTTCGCGGCAGAAGCGGACAGCAGGATGGAGTGCGGATCTTTTAACCCTGCCCGGGTACCTTTCAGCATATGGAGACTTAACATCTCCGGGAAATCCGGTTCAAAATAATTACCCGTTTTGAAAATCCCCTGGTTGTTGTATTTCAGGAGATGCTCGTATGGCCAGGAAGCCATGGAGATGTATTTAAAGTCGCTGCCGTATTTATCGCGAATCTCATCGCCGAGCAGGTAAGGAACGGCATTTTGCGTTCCTGTTACACCATTGAAGGTTTGGTTTTGCTTGATGGCAACGATACGATTATAATGTTCGTGGTTTTTGCTGAAAGTAAGTTCATCGTAAAGCCATAACCCAATCAGCATCGTCACCGCCATACCGATAGACAGACCGGCTATATTGATCAGCGAAAAGGTTTTGTTTTTCAGGAGATTTCTCCAGGCAACTTTAGTATGACTTCTTAGCATGTCAGAATAGTTTGCATGGGGGTAGCAAGAAAGTTGCCATTCCCCTAAAGTGTTTTATATCTGTAGGTTACAGATCTTTGGCAACCGCAAAATGTTCGCTTATGAACAGCGTATGTTGAAAAGCGGACGATTGCCGGTGTGCTGAAAATAAGCAATTTTTCTTGTGGTAGCAGCCGGGGAGCTGCATCCCGTAAAACAGGGATTTATGGCGGGAGATGAAAAGTTCTCATTCGGGGTGATTAAATTCGGTGATTGTTAACTTAAAAATTACCACCAATGAAACAGCAACCCTCAAAAAAAATGCAGCTGGGAGTCATTAAAATTGCTAAGCTCAATGCTGCCGCAAATGCTACTCCTGCCCAGCCTAATCATTTATTGAGCAATTCCAGTTGCGGACATATCTGCCCAACTGTTTGCTCTTTAAACTGCACTACGCTGTAGAGCGGAAAGCATAAAGTGGAAAGCAAAAAGCTATTGCTGCGAATGATCTTTGCGGATATTACATCGCATTGTTCATTCGCAGCAATAGCTTTTTGCTTTCCGCTTTTCGCTTTCTGCTTTTCTCCTGGCGCTTTCCGCTCCCCACAATCAAAATAACATGTAAATTAGTCAAGATGCAACTGGTGTGTTGCTATCAAAGCGGGTTACATTTGACTAGCTAGAAAAATTCCACACATGAGCTTTGATCAACTGGTATTGGGAACGGCAGGCATTGGAGGTATCTGGGGAGCGGTAGTACGGGAAGATTCCATACAAACCATTCTCCAGGCACTAGAAGCTGGCGTCACCGCCATCGACACTGCCCCGGCTTACCGGGATGCAGAAGAGATGGTAGGATCCGCTCTGCGGCAGTGGACAGGTCCGCGGCCTTTTATCAGTTCCAAAGTGGGGCGTTTGCCGGGCAAAACTGCCGAAGATGCTCATTATGATTATAGCCGCAGTGCCATGTGGCGCAGCGTGGAAAATACCCTGCACAAACTGCAGGTAGATTCCCTGGACCTGCTTTTCCTGCACGATCCCGAAGGCATGTCGGAGCTTGAGTTTGCGGCAGCCGTTGCCGTGATGCAGGAGCTGCAGCAACAAAAATATACCCATGCGCTGGGCATAGGAGGCAACCCTCCGCCTTTTGCCTGGAAATGGTTGCAGCAGGGCATCTTCAGCACCCTGATGGAATTTAACCGGCTTAATGCTATACAAACGCCGGCGCTTCATACTTCCTTACCCGCCTGTGTGCGCGCGGATATCCACTACTATGCCGCCAGCCCTTTGTATATGGGCCTGCTGGGCAAGTCGCTGGAAAATTTCAGCACCACGCCGCCAGCCTGGTTGCCCGCTGCGGCGATCAGCAAAGCCCGGCAACTGGCGCTGCTGGCGGAGGAGGCAGGAATAACCCTGCCTACGCTGGCACATCGGTTTTTGCAAACCATACCCGTTAAATACAAAGTGGTAATCGGCTCCTCCAACCCGGTGGAGCTGGCAGCCACTCTGCAAAGTTTCGGCGAAGGCCCGTTGCCGCCGCATCTGTATGAAAAAATTTTACAAATCAGTCAGGAATATCAATAATGAACCAATCTATCTCATCCGAAGTATTTAATATCAGGAGCGTCCGCATCCAGGTACTGGAGCCGGTTCCCGCCGTTACCCCATTCCAGGATGCCACCATGGGACCCTTCCTTACATTTGGACTGGCCATGATCATCATCGAAGATGAAAACGGCATCCAGGGTGAAGCCCCGGTTTTTTCCAGCTATACCAATATCCTGGAATCCTGCTTCCTGCCTATCCTGCTGCACAGCAGGAATGTGCCCTACAGCGAATTATATACCCGCCTCTATTGGTCGATACGCAATGAGGGCTTCCGTGGCGCAGCTGCCGCTATGCTCGGACAGGTAGACATTGCCCTGCACGACCTGGCAGCACGCCGGGCAGGCATGCCCTTACACCGGTACCTCGGCGCTACGCGCGATGCCGTGAAAATGTATGGCAGTGGCGGCGGTACCAACTATACATTGCAGCAGCTGGAAACAGAAATGCGCGTGTTCCTGGATGCTGGAGCAGATTGCTATAAAATGAAGATCGGGAAGGATTTCGGATCGAGGTTAGCCGAAGATGTGGAGCGGGTTAAATTTGTCCGCAGTTTCCTCGGGCCAAAGGTAAGGCTGGCCGTAGATGTAAACCAGGTGTGGTCTGCCGAACAGGCGCTCCGCTTCCTGGACGCCACGGCTGACCAGGATCTTGCCTGGCTGGAAGAACCGGTACATTCGGCAGCGGTAGACCAGATACGCGTCTTGTGTTCGCAATCGCCCGTACCTATTGCCTTCGGTGAATCGGAGCGTACTTCCAAAGTATTTCCCACCCTGCTGGAAATGGGTGTCAGGCATTTACAACCAGTGCCCACACAGATTGCCGGTGTTCGGGAATGGATGGAAGCCCGGGACCTGGCCGCATCGGCCGGGGTAGAATTTTCTTCCGGCGGATACTCCCTGCATACAACCGGGCTTATGGCTACTGCAAATCCTGATTGTCGTGTAGAATACCTATATTCCATTATGCATGGGTTGGAGCAGTATTTTTCCGTGAAACCGGAATGGAAGCAGGGAACTTTTGTATTGCCCGATATTCCCGGTATCCCGGTAAGAATAGATTGGGAGTACTGGAACCGTGCCGGTAAGGTGATTCGCAGCGCTCACTGGAATGCCTCGGAAGTAAATGCTTACCGGCCCAATGTTACGTTATGATCCATAAAATCTCGATACCTTGCAATTTACGCTAACCACTCCCGATTACGGGGTATTATGCCTGTATTTCATAGCGTTGTTTATGACAGGGTTTTACCTGAACAGGTATAACCGTGCTGCCGGGCGGGATATATTCCTGGGCGGACGTTCCTTGCGATGGTGGCAGATAGGCTTTTCCATGTTCAGCGCCAATGCAGGTCCGTCTATGCTGGTGGGATTTGCCAGTATAGGATTTACCCAGGGTGTGGTAGGCAGTAATTTTGAATGGCTGGCATGGGCGTTTCTTTTCCTGTTGTCCATGTTTTTCCTGCCGCATTATATTTCCACGAAAGTATCTACCATGCCACAGTTTCTGCTGGTGCGGTTTGGGAAGCCTTCCTATAATTTCCTGGTGATCTATAGCCTGATATCCATCCTCGTGGTTTGGCTGGGAAGCGCCCTGTATGCGGGAGGGCTTATTATTTCACAGGTATTCGGCATCTCCTTATTACATGCAGTGCTTACGATCGCGGTGATTGCCTCGAGTTTTACCGCGGTGGGAGGTTTAAAGGCGGTGGTAAGAACCGGCATTTTTCAATCGCTTATCATCATCCTTTCTTCTATTATTTTAGGTTGGCTGGCACTGAAGAAAATTGGTGGAATATCCGCATTTGCACAGGGTGCACCGGCCGATTACTGGAAGCTTTTTCGCCCGGCTTCAGACCCCCAGTATTCCTGGGTAGCTATCCTGTTGGGATACCCGGTGGTAGGCATTTACTACTGGTGCACCGATCAAACCATTGTACAAAAAGTGCTCGCGGCCAAAGATGTGCGGGAAGGACAATATGGCGCTATTTTTATCTCCTTCCTGAAAATTATCATGCCGTTTATCTTCATATTTCCGGGGATCATGTGTTTTGTGTTGTACCGGGATATTGCCCAGCCAGACAATGCCTATATTACACTGGTCAGCCAGGTAATGCCGCATGGCTTGTTGGGGCTCTGTATCGCAGCATTGATAGCAGCATTGATTGATACCATTTCTTCGGGACTTAACTCTTTCAGTACGGTATTTACACTGGATGTATTATCCCGCTTCCGGGAAATGGACGACCGCGCCAAAAGACGTAGCGGTCAATGGAGTACCTTGCTGGCGGCAATTTTGGCGGTGGGCGTAGCCTGGCTTTTCTCTTTATCCGGGAAAGGTTTTTTTGAACTGAGCCAGGGATTGGTGTCTATCCTGGCGCCGCCCTTGTCGGTGGTATTTGTTGGAGGTATTTCCTGGAAGCGGGTGAATAAAACGGCGGCGGAAGTGGTGCTATATGGAGGAGGAATGGTATGCCTGCTGGTAGGGGCCTGTCATGTATTGAACTTCCCATCGAAAGCTTTCTGGCCTCATTTCCTGTTGTTGTCGTTTTACCTGTTCCTCACTATGTTCATCGTACTGATTGGTGTAACATTATGCACGAAGCCACCCACCGAAAACGTATTGCCGTCTATCGTAGAATCGTGGAAGGAGCGGGCGCCGGGCAGCAGGAGGGTTTGGGTGCTGTGGGCATTACTGGCACTGGTGATGGGAGCTATCTATATTTACTTTAGTTAAAGAAATGCATATGATGAAAATACTTTTGCTGGTAACAGGTATCCTGTTAGGCGTAAGCTGTAGCGTACATAAATCACATTCAGTAGAGAAGGTATTTGTGGTGAATATTAAGCCGGGAGAGGCAAATCTACAGGCTTATCTCAACTATCACCAGCATATATGGCCGGAAGTAGAAGCGGGGTTCAGGAAAGCGGGGTATGAAGATATCCGCCTGTTTCGCAGCGAACATACGGTAGTGATGATCGTAACCGTGCCGGAAGGGGCTGATCTTGATGCTATGGGGAAGAAGGCGGAAGCCTCACATCCCCGCTGTGCGGAGTGGAACCGGCTGATGGCAGGTTACCAGGAAGGTGTAACCGGAACGCAACCGGGACAAACCTGGAGCGCCATGGAGCCGCTCTACCACTTTAGCGGAAGCCGGTAATTTATTCGGCGGTACTGTACTGTTTTACAAAGTCCCTGGGAGATAAACCCTTTACTTCTTTGAAGTGCTTATTGAAATTAGACAGGTTGTTATACCCGCTCTGGTAACAGGCTTCCGTAACATTGTGCTTCTTCTCGAGCAACAACTTGGCGGCATGGCCTATCCGTACTTCTTTTACAAAGTCGATGAGCGTGCGGTTGGTACGCGCTTTAAAGTAGCGGCAGAAAGCTGCCGGTGATAAAGGCAAAATATCTGCCACCGTTTTCAGTGAAATTTCTTCCTGGAAATTTTTGAAGATATAATCAAATACTTTGTTGATCTTTTGTGCTTCCATGGAGGAGTCTACCGCGTTGTAATAAGGCGACGATAACACTTTGCCCTCTTCTGATTGTGCCAGCGTATCCAGTAAATTAAGCATTAATACTACCCGGGTCATGCCGGAAGTAAACAGCATTTGCTGCATAATCATTTTGGCCGTTCTTACCGTGGCGCCGGAAAAAGAAACACCTTTGGCGGCCCGTTCAAACAATTCGTTCAACTGGTGGGCTTCCGGTTTATCCAGCAGCTGCTGGCCCAGGAAGGTAGGGAAGAAGTGGATCACCGTGGCCTGGGGCGGTATCATAGTATCCAGTACGGTATAGTATTGCCAGCAATGCGGCAGGTAGCTACCCAATAATACCAGCTCTGTACCTTCAAAATCTTCGATGTGATCGCCGATGAAACGCTTACCGGCACAATTTTCAATCAAGGCAATTTCGAAGTTGATATGCGACTTCAGCGTGGTATATTTCTTTATCTCCAGTATTTCAGACCGGATGGTAAAGGATTGGTCTGGAGGAAATGTAAAATTTTCATATATGTATTGCATAGCTAACGTGCTTCGTTCACCTGTAGGTCCCGACGAGATAAAAGTACTCATTTTAAACGAAAGCGGGGCAACTGCAAAAAAAGCATAGCTAATAGTCAATTTCCGGGTGGCTGGCGCGTGAATATTATTGGAATTTTAGAGCGTTGAAGCTTAATGTTTTTTGTTGATATAAAATTCCATGATGATCATCTTTCAGAATATTCATAAATACCTGTTCAACTGTTATTCTTTTACAAGAATACTGGTCATAATATCATTGGTTAATTGCACTAACGGGTACAGTCAGGGCAAGAAACTGGAAACCATTTATTCCACCGTTATGGTCAACACGAAAGGATACATTGTATCTATCGTGGATAAAAAGACAGGACGTGAGTACTGTCCCAAAGGCTTATCATCGCCCGTTTTGACGTTGGTAAGCGGTAAAGCATCGATTTTGCCGGTCGCGGCGAAATTTACTCCTGGTAAAATGGAACTGCGATACCCTAATGGGGCTGTTGCCAGTATCCGGGTGCAGTTGCAACCGCAATACCTGCGGCTGCAATTGCTCTCCCTGGAGCATGCGCCCAATGTCGACAATATCGTTTGGGGACCTTATAAAACCACTATTTCACAAACCATTGGTGAAATTATTTCCGTAGTTCGTAACGGTCAATTTGCTATTGGGATGCTGGCGCTGGACGACAATACTACCAGCGGACCGCCCACTGATGGCGACTTTGGGGTTACTTATTACTACATCCATTCTCCTGATCCGGTTAAATATCCGTTGCCTTCCCATCTCAAAGAAGGTCAAAAATTTAAGATCGGGGGAGATGGCCGGAGCGATGTGGCATTTTTCTCCCAGCCGGAAGAATATTTCCGGATGAATTATGGCAACGGGGCTGTACTGGAACCCGATTTCGGCTCGTCTATTTGCCTGCATTCCCGCAACCGGCGCAAAGAACAGATGATCCGCTTCCCGGTGCTACCCGATAACCTGGATGGAGGCTACAACTCCGCCCGCTATCAACTGGTAACACCTGCCAATATAGGATTTGACGGTTCTGCCATTGCGCTCTATGCCTGTCCTGACTCCCTGGGGCTATCCACCATTGAACGGATTGTGTTGAAAGAAGGACTGCCTCACCCGGAAGTGGATGGCAAATGGATTAAAGACCGGGCTGCCCGCCGTCCGGATATTGCCTGGTCGGGCCCGCACGATAGCCTGGCCGTATATGCGTTAAGGTTAGGCGTAAAAGGAATACAGGATGAAGGTTGGGGAGAGTATTACCCGGATTTCGGAGAGAAGAAATGGGGACACAATCGTATCTCATTTACGGGCAACCGCCACATGGACCTGCCTTCATATGCCGCATCCATGAAGGCGCAGGGACTGCGATATGGCTTACATACCCTCTGCGAATTTTTGCAGCCAGGCGTTAGTAATTCCGTAGCGCCGGTACCCAGCGACAGTCTCGCTATCATGCAACGTACCACGCTTGCCCGCAACATTGCCCCGGAAGATACCATCATTACTGTAACAGATACCTGCTACCTCAATGAGTTTGGCGGATGGGAAGGTAATCATACCAACGTATTGAAGATAGGAAAAGAGCTGATCGAATATGAAGGTATCACTACCACTTTGCCGTATACTTTCAAAGGGATTAAACGTGGGTTATATGGAACAAAGAAAGGAAGTTATCGTGCAGGTGATACCATCGTGAAATTACAGCCTAACTGCTACCGTGGTTTCGCCCCGGATCTTAACCTGCAGGATGCTTATGCTGATTTTTATGGACATTGGCTGGTAGACGGAGGCATGGACTATATCGATTTCGATGGATTGGAAAGCTGTATGTACCAGGGGCATGGACAGTATTCTTTCAAGCGCTTCTTCCGGCGCCTGTTTGATACCTATCATCAGGCTGGTGGCAAATACCTGCGGGTAATGGGCTCGTCGGTATATGAAGGTAACTGGCACTATATGAGTGTGTGTAATGTGGGTGGTGACCCCAATATGTTTGACCCGGTAAATAATAAATGGGGCATAGAGGGGAAAGATATACGCTACGTGCATGAAAGTAATTACCTGCCTCCCACCTTCGGAATTATTTCCTACAGAAGCGACTGGAGCCGGTACGACCTGGAAAACCTGCAAGCCAAATCTATTGGCTGGGAAGCCACGTATATGCTGGGCCTCAGCCAGCAGTCGGTGGAGAGCAGCGGGGAGAAAGAAGCTGCTTTCACAGCCTATCGTGCCTGGGAAAATGCGCGGAATGCCGGCGTGTTTAATGCAGGTGTTAAAGCACAGCTGAAAGACATGGACAAGAAATTCCACCTCGAACAAACGGGGGCACATACCTTCTCCCTGTATACCCTGAAGGAAAACCGGCAGGTGAATATCCCTTACCAGCAAGATTTCCAGGAAATACCGCTGTACATTACACCAGGAACATCTTTGAGAGAATGGACTTTACGGGTGCATGCGCCCAAAGCAGCTTATGCCGAAGGGCTGCGTGTACGCCTGCCCAATGGACAGATCATCCCGGTAGACACGCGGATGGCTGACGGCGAATGGATCATTCTCCGGGATGGCCAGTTATCGGTGGCCGATCATAACCGGCGCGTGTTACGCACCATCGCCAAGGTGGATTCCGGTCTTTTAAGTATGGGGAAATCGGCCATAGGCGTGGCAGCAAGGGAAACAGGATCTGATAAAATACAGCTAGAGTCTGTGAGCATCATCACTACACAAGTAGAAAAATTATAAGCATAATATATGAAGAGAGGCGGCATAGCTCTGTGGCTGCTGGCGGCGACAGGTATCGTTCACCAGGTGAAGGGGCAGGCACCGGCAAAGGATTTGCTGCGGGCATTGCAAGGCGGCATCCATGTATCACTGCGGCAATACCAGGGCGACTCCCTGGTGCATCAATGGACATTTAATGGTAACACACTTACCAACGCCCAGGGCCGGTGGCAGCTGCAATGGCAACAATCGGCCATACCTGGTAATCCTGCCGGACAGGAAATTACGCTCACCTGCAAACTATTGGAAGGGGCGGCCCCTTCCACCGCAGTGGCGGTTGACTTTGGCTTTGGGCACTGGCAACCGGAAAATTATGTGATGGTGCCGGCTATCGTGTATAACGGTAACCGTTACCGGGCTATCGGTAATGGCTATAATCCCGATTATCCGAAAGACATGTATTATAACCCGGCAGTGCCAGTCACTATTTCCAACAACCCCCGTTTGTCAGTCAGCGCTACCGGACCGTCCGGCCTGGAATTAAGTACCACCAATACTTCTGTGCCGGCCATGAGTTTCTATGCACCGGCTGCGAAGAAAGGATGGATGGTACTAACGGAGCAGGCTACACGTTACGGCAACAGTGGCCTGAGCATCCGGGAAAATGATGGCCGCGACAGCTGTACTTTTACTATTACAGCGCCGGCCATGCGTAAGATGGCGGCAGGCTTCGGGGATTTTCATCCCAGCGGCGACCAGGCGCCCGATTGGGCTGCTGGCAATGATATCACGATCAGGTTCCGGGTATATACATTTTCTGCCAGCGGCATCCCCGACCTGCTGACACAATTTATGACCTTGCGTAAATCACTGACAGGTCCCAATCATCCGCGTAACCTGGTGCCCATGAGTAAGCTGGCAGCGCTGGGAACGGATATCTGCCGGAATAATTTCGTGGAAACAAAAGCGGGCAGTTACTACCTGCCGGAAAATAGCCGCAATTTCCAGTTGGGATGGGTAAGTGGCATGATCAACACCTATCCTATGCTGGCACTCAACGATGAAGAAGAACGCAGCCGTGTAGTACGCGAACTGGATTTTATTACATCCCGTATGCAAGGAAAGAGTGGCTTCTTTTACGGGTTTATCAGCGAAGAGGGAAAGCTGGGAACAGAGAAAGGCCATCCTGATTTTCCTGCCTTGCAGGCCATGGTTAGGAAGAACGGCGATGTGCTGTTTTGGTTAATGAAACACTTATTGTTGCTGAAAGCGCAGGGGCATGGACAAACGATTCACCCCGAATGGGAAGCGGCTGCGCAAAAACTGGCAGCAGCCTTTGTGCAGAACTGGCAGCGCAACGGTGAATTCGGACAATACATTGTGCCGGAAACGGGAGAAATTTCCGTTTTTAATTCCAGCGCCGGCGCCATTGTACCAGCGGGACTGGCACTGGCAGCAGATTATTTCCACCGGCCGGAGTGGCTGCATACCGCAGAGGCAGCAGCAGCCTTTTATTACCAGCGTGATGTAGTAACGCGGGGTTTTACCAGTGGCGCTTGCGGCGATATTTCGCAGGATGCTGATTCGGAAACTGCCTTTGGATTCCTGGAATCACTCATGGCGCTCTATCAATATACCCAACAGCCGGTTTGGCTGGAACGAGCCAAGGTGCAGGCCGCCCTTTGTGCTACGTGGACAATGGCCTATGATCCTGTTTTCCCGCCAGGCAGCGATATCGGGAAACTGCAATGTCACATGGCTGGAGCGGTATGGGCCAGCAGCCAGAATAAACATGCTGCCCCCGGTGCTTGTACCACGTCGGCCGATCACCTGTTTAAATTGTACCGGGCTACCGGCGATGAACGTTATGCGGCATTGATCCGCGATATCCAACACGCGCATACCGAAGCAGTAAATATGCCCGGGCATATCACCACTAACTACCTGATCGGTTCCAGCATGGAACGTATACAGTTGAGCGATGCAGAAGGCAAGGGAAGTATCGGCAATTTTATCCATACCCGTAATTCGTGGACAGAAACCAACGGCATCCTGATGGCGATGGAATTACCTGGTATTTACGTGCGCCCCGGCGAAGGAAAGTTATTTGTATTTGATCATATCAACGCAACGCGTGTCAGTGAAGATAAAGGCGCCGTTACATTGCGTTTGTCCAATACCACCGCCTATGATGCTGCTGTATCGGTGATGGCAGAATCGGCCGGGGCGGCGAAGAAACCGTTGGGCTACACTGCCTTCCAGCATTGGCCGAAGGTGGCCGTAGCTGCCGGGGCAACGGTGAATATAAAAGTGGCTAAAAATGGTGAAGTAACTGTGTTGTAAGCAGAAAGCAGAAAGCGTAAAGCAAAAAAGCTATTGTGGAGAATGACCAAAGCGAGTGAGATATCCGCTGAGATCATTCTCCACAATAGCTTTTTTGCTTTACGCTTTACGCTTTACGCTTTCTGCTTTCAGCTCCTACTGCACATCTATTTTCGTTTCCAGGCTGTCTTGCAGGGTGGTACGAAGATTAGAGAGGAGGTTATAACCGGTGGCGTTTTCGATATCGCGTACGGTGGTTTTGTATTGGGTCCAGTCAATGTTGATGCTATTGTTGTTAGGCGTGTTTACCGCAATAACCCGGGTAGTACCATTGATGCGGCTCAGGTCATTGTTACCTGCGGGCAGTACTACAATTACTTTCCAGATATTGGCCGGTACGGTTACGTGGCCGTTGTCGACGGTGTTGGTAACGCCGCCCAGGGAGCCGGTACCGCCTTGTCCGTAGGAACCATCGATCACATATACTTCGTTGCCGGCGTTTACGAGGTCGCGGGTATAGTTTTCGAGGTTAGCCCAGGTTTTCTGGTTGTTATTGGGCGCCTGGGGCATCATGTTAGTCATCAGGAACGTGGCGGAATTGGCGTCCGTGGTGGAGGTTCTATCGCCTGATGGGCAGTTGTGTCCGCGGTCGAACCCGGAGCCGCTATAGCTGCTGTTTTGCACCTGGTACCAGCCGGCGGGCAGATCGGTATCGGCCCGGAAGTCGTTGCTCCGGGAAACGCTTCCCAGATCAGATGCCTGTATATGCCAGCTTACCCAGTTGGGGGTACCGCGGCTACGGCTATATGATAAGCTGTAGTAGGTTTTTACCATCAGGTAATTGTTTTCCGACGAAATATCGGCCAGGGCGTTGCTGGGGTTTCCCAGCAGCATATTGTTATCATCACCCGGGGTGGTGCCGCCACCGGTACCGCCACCGGTGCTGCCGGAAATGAGGGTAATGTCGTCGATGTTGATACGGTTGCTGCTACCGGAAGTCTTGCGGATGGAGATGCGCAGGCTGCCGGTCGCGGAAAAGCTAAAGGTGGCTGTTTGCAGGCTGCTGGAAGTCGTCATGGTATTGCCTTGTTGCGTCCAGGTTTGGCCGTTGTCGGCAGATACCCACAATTGCCAGGTACTGTTCGCATCAGCGCCGTAAGTGCCATGCTTTACGGTAACCGTTACCGTACCGGAGGCATTGGTGCTGAAGTTGGTGGTAACGCTACCGGTATTCCGGATGCGGATGGATTTGGAACCATTTTTCAGATCGGCCGCCAAAGTGCCGATAAGGGCGTCGTCGAGCGTCCAGGAGCCGCTGGCGAGCGATACGCTGCCGGCGGCGTAGGCGGTTTTGGAGCCGGATTCAACATCTTCGCTGAAGAGGGTAACGGATTCTGTGGTAACATTGCTGGGTTTTTGGATGTCCTGGGGCCTGATATCTGCCTCTTTTTTACAGGCAGTAAACAGGAAGGCTCCCAGGCAAATGACAAGGCATTGCCTGATAAGTGTTTTCATGATGCGGATTTACGGGTGTACGTGATATGGGTTATGATTCTATCGCTGTGGTTATTAATGCAACGCAGCTGTTGTCTGGCTGATGGCAAACAATGTACACGGGAATGTTGGTATCGCCTTCTACACGGAGTACCTGGATACGACTAAAATGTTCCTGCAGGAATTGATACAGTGCACCGAATTTTTGTGCGTTGGCTACCATCGCTGCGTCGTTTGGATCGGCGATACGGGTTACTGCATTAAAAAAATCTGCCGTATTTACGGGGGTCAATGCCTTGTCTGTCACCTGGTGGATGCCGGCAATTTTTACCCGTACATCGTTGTCGTTCAGCTGACCCCATTGCTCAATGGTAAGCGGGTATTCAGATTCGCTGAAATAAAGTAGGCCCTCGGTTTTGCTGCTTAGGTTTTCCAGTAACATTTGCGCTTGCATAATATGAAGTTAGGAGAATTAACCAAATGTTTTTTATCATGATAATATTGGTAACAATACTTTAATGTAACCCAACCCGAAAGCATAAAGAAAGGATATGTTGTTTTAGGAGATAACTAATCTGCCGGATGGCGTATATTTATAGTACCGTGTACCGCCATTTGTTCATTAAATAAGCTATCACATGCTGCAGCAGAAAGGTTTAATGGAAGTTAGCCTGAAGAAAGATAAGATCCCGTCCAAAGATCAATACCCATTTAATATTCCGGCCCTCCGGAATTTTTCTTCCCTGAAATTTCATCCAAAGGTGACTTACCTGTCGGGCGAAAATGGCATGGGAAAGTCTACCCTGATAGAGGCCATTGCAGTGGCTTGCGGGTTTAATCCTGAAGGCGGTTCCCGGAACTTTACCTTCGCTACCCATAACTCCCATTCGGTGCTGCACCAATACCTGACGGTGGCCAGGGGAGCTGTAAAGCCACAGGACGGTTACTTCCTGAGAAGTGAAAGTTTTTTTAATGTGGCTACCAATATCCAGGAACTGGATAAAGAAGGAGTGGGGGGCAAGATTATTGATTCCTATGGCGGCGTGTCGTTGCATGAGCAATCCCATGGTGAATCCTTCTGGGCACTGTTTACACGTCGTTTCGGTGGCAACGGATTGTATATCCTGGATGAGCCGGAAGCGGCGCTTTCTCCATCCCGGCAAATGGCCATGCTTGCCCGGATACATGATTTGGTGGAACAGCAGTCGCAGTTTATCATTGCCACGCATTCTCCCATTGTAATGGCCTATCCTCATGCCATCATTTACGAATTGACTGGAGACGGTATTAAGAAGACCCGCTATACGGAAACGGAAAATTATAAGGTATCTCACCAGTTTATCAATAATTATGAAAATCTCCTGAAAATCCTGCTGGGGGAGGAATAAGAGGAATACATCTCACCACTATTCCACATCTATTTTTACATTTGTTTTAGCCTTACAATTGGCGCTCATCGTCATACCGGAAACGCCGAATTCAAACTGGAATTGGATATCAGAATTAGATTGTTCCGCTATTTTCTTGTCGATATCAAAGATCATGGCGCCGGTACCGGTACCTATGCCTTTGCCCTTGTTGGTGTCCTGTATACTCATATCCATGGTAATGTTCTGCTTCAGGTCGAATATGGCTTTGTTGCCCCTGATTTCTTTCAGGGTATATTTTGTGAGCAGTGTCATTTTCATATCTGCCTGTGGTATCGGGAGGTTCATAGGCAGCTCCTGGTCGAAGGAATCACCGATTTTTAATTCATTCTCCGGGAATTTGATGCTCGCCTGTATGCCGTTAACCATTTGACGGAGGGCTGCTTTCAGCGCTTCATCAGTTACTCCTTTAATGGTATCAATGGCAATTTTTCCATCTCCCATAGTGGTGCCTTCTATTACGGCGTTGGCAAATGGGTTGGCGTTTTGGGTGTTTTCCTGACCGTTAACAGATTGGGTGATGCTTAACTTATCATAGGTGATCGTCAGCGGAATTTTTTTATCTGCCCGCAATGTGCCGGTCTTGGTGGTAGTAGCTACATCCTGGTGCATTTGCATCATAATGGGGAGCTTCATGCCGCCGGCAGTTATCTGGGCTATCATTGCCGAATCGCCTTTCACCATCATCTCCATGTCTGTCAGGTTAGTCATGGTGGTTTTGTAAGTCTTGTCCGGGGCAAATGCTACTTTAAACAATACCTTTTTCTGGGCATAGGTGAGCTGGGATAAGCCACCCAGGAGCAGCAGCAAAAACAAACGATAGTAATTCATGGCTAATATAGATTTTCTCAAAGATGAAGAATTGTTCGGGATTTTCAGGAAAAACATTTCTACATCTATTTGATCTTAATAAAAATGTTTTTATATTAGATGGCGTTAGTAGTTAACCTAGGACATACTAACCGATGAATAAATCCCAGCGTGCCCCGATCTATGTGCCCTTGAAAACAAAAAAATGGCCTATGATAATAAATATAAAAGTAGAATGATCCCCCTGTTTCTCGTGTTAATAAACGATGAGCACCAGGAATGCAATTAGCCAAAAAAAGAATATTGATTAGATGAAACCCGGTAGTAAAAGCGTCTTCATAAAGGCAGGTTATGTCTTGTTGGCATCTGCTGTTACATTACTCCTGCTCCGGTTTTTTTTCATAGATGTTTACAGGATTCCCAGTGAGTCTATGATGAATAAATTGATGACAGACGATTATATCCTTATTAATAAGACGGCTTATAGCAGTTACTTTTCCAGGTTCATTACTGCATCACCACAGCAGGGAGATATCTTTGTATTTACGGTCAATAAGGATATTCCGGGGTTCTTTGTGAAGCGCTGTATAGGCCTGCCTGGCGCCGTAGTAGCGGTGAAGAACGGCGAAGTAAGTGTTGATGGAAAACTGTTGTCCGAGCCGCTGAGTATTCGTCACTATTATAAGATCTGGTTTAATGATTATCAGCAGGTGAAAGTGGCGATTGAACAAATGGGGATTAATAAATTTCAAAACGGATTCAGGCACTTTCCACGTTATATCCTCCTGGCGCTTGATAATTTCCAGAAAAATAAAATGAATCACGGCGTAGATTCTATAAAAATATGGAACCGTAAAAACGATCCGGATAGTGGGAAAATAAATCTGCCTGAGCTGAGTGAAAATATTCTCGATATGTCATCACTTAAAATACCATTTAAAGGAATGACGATATATTTTAATCAGCCACAGGATACGGTGTACAGTAATACCATCAGGACGTATGAAGACAGCAGCTTTCGCCTGGAAGGTAAATCCGCTTTCATGGCAGGGAGGCAGGTTTCCGCTTATACCTTTAAGAAAGATTATTTCTTTATGATGGGTGATAATCGCGATATCGCCATTGACTCCAGGCATTATGGATTCATACCAAAAGATAACCTGGTAGGGAAGTTTATACAGCAATTTTGACAATTGAGCCGATAACCCTTTAATAATATTGTGATCCATGTTGCCTGTTGAACCAATAAGAAGAACTATAGTGAATGCCCTGTTAGCTTTACTGGCTGGCGTTTTTCTTTTATTGCCTTCGGTTTATAGCGCCGAGTTTATTGAGCCAACACAGGCGACCAAATTTATTTTTTTTAGTGATGGTGTGATTATCGTTTTTTTGTTGCTGGCATGTTATACATTATACGGTAGTAAACAGCTCAGTATTTCTCTGTCGGTCCTGGATATAGGGCTATTGATAATATTATTGTATATCACGGTTAACCGGTATTATTTACATCCGCTGCACGGGTTCTCCCAGCGTTGGCTGGAGCTGATCGGGTTAGCGATATGTTACCTTGTGCTGAGAAGATTACCTGCCACGATGTATACCTGGCTTTTACTGGCAATATCTGCTGGTGGTATGTTGCAGGTACTGGCAGGCGTATTGCAGCTGTTGGGCGTCCTGGATAGCCGCAACACTTATTTTCCGATGACCGGCAATTTTTTCAACCCCGGAGGTTATGCCGGATATCTTGCGCTGGTAGCGGTAGTTTCTTTTGGATTATATCTTCACCGGACTACTTTGCAGGTATCCGAACGGGAAGGCAGCAGTATGAACCGTTTCATGATGTTGCTGATCACCTGGCTGCCTTTGACGGCACTAGTTGGCTGTGCAATAGTGCTACCCTGCCTGCGTTCCCGCGCTGCCTTCCTGGCACTGGCGGCCGGTATTGGAGGCGTGTGGTGGCTGTATCGCAACCGGGATAACCACAAGCCGGCCGGCTTGTCCATTAAGCATTTCGTGATGGCAGTGTTGTTGCTGGTCGGTTTAGGGTATTCATTTTACCTGCTCAAGCGCAATTCTGCTGATGGCCGTATGCTTATTTACCAGGTGTCGGCCACGCTGGTAAAGGAACATCCCGTTATTGGCGTGGGGATAGACCGGTTTAAAGCATATTATATGGATGCACAGGCGCGTTGGTTTGAGCAGCAGGGAGATGCGGCATCTGATGCGGCGCAACTGGCAGATAATACTTTTTATGCCTTTAACGAACCATTACAGTTTGTGGTAGAAAATGGGGGAATAGGCTTGCTGCTGGTGGTGGCTGTCATATTTTTTTTCTGGAGATACCCGTCCGGTCAATCGTATACGCCTATACGAACTGTGGCATACGGCGTCTTGCTGGCCAGCCTGTGCTTTGCCCTGTTTACTTATAGTTCAGATAACCTGGCTATGAAATACATCATCGTATTTGCCCTGGCGATATTGTCCGGAACGGGCAGTAAAGTGCTGCTCCATATCAGGTTCCCGCTTGATAAAGGACGAATGGTGGTGCTCCCCGTTTTATCCTTGCTCACGCTGCTGCTGGTATATGCCTACGGGAATGTGATTAACAGCGCGCGGAAGTCCTTAGCCGGTTGGGGGCAGGCCCAAAAGGCCTATGTAAGAGAGATGTACCGGGAAAGCAATCAGTACTTTGAAGCGGTATATCCCGGCTTATGTACCAACGGTGAATTCCTGATGCAGTATGGCAAATCGCTCGCCATGACGGAGAACTACCAGCAGGCATTGGCGGTTTTAACGCAGGCCAGGCAGTACCAGTGTTCCAGCGTGATTGAAGCAGCGGTAGGCGACTGTGAGAAAAAGGCAGGTAATTACGCCGCAGCAGAGCAATCCTATTTGAAAGCGATGAACATGATCCCCAATCGTTTTTACCCGCTTTACCTGTTAATGACCTTGTACCAGGAAAACGGCGAAACAACAAAGGCGATGATGATGGCGCGTACGATTAAAGCAAAGAAAGTAAAGGTGCCCTCGAAAGCCATATTAGAAATAAAAGGCTTCGCTGATAACATCATAAAAGCACGCGATCAGTAATAGGCTGCCAGGTTACAACAAGGAATTTTTTGTGTAAATGCACGATGCCATGCAACTACGAAGGTGGTTGATGCTGGCGGAGCTTTGCCCGGAATGTTTATAATTTAATATCATTTAATCATCCGCTAAAATCGCTGAACTATGACAGGATAAAAAGCCACTTTAGGGCATTAACCAGGTTAATGTTTGCTGCATAAAAGTTATGTTGCAGAAATGCTTAATGGAAGTAGTATTCCCTGCCCTTACTTTCAGACCCCCTTTTTATTTTATCATCTTTATTTTTTAAAAAAGCTGTTATGAAAAAGAAAATCCTCGCTGCAGCCGGAATCGCTGCTATTGCCACTGTTGCCTTCTTTGCAACTAAAACCCAAGCCAGTAACAATGAAGTAGACCTGACCTCTCTCGTGAAAGTTAATACTGCCAGTGCAGAATGCTCTTCCTCCCGCGGTTTTGGCGGCGGCAAGTGCTTGATGTTGAGCCAGATCTGCGTGGGAGATCCAGGAAATAACGAGTGCGATTTCGGCTGGTAATAGTTACCCACAATTTTTTATCCTGATGGGGAGGTATTCGTGGTAGCACCGCTACACGCGGGTACCTCCATTCTTAAAGCTTATTATCATGAATGTAAAATTGATATTGCCTGCTGTTATTTCCTTGGTCTTGTTCTTTTCCTGCTCATCCAATAACAATATAGTAGCATTGAAGAATGAGAGGAAGGGAACATTGATACCCACAGTGAAATTAGCTGTGTCCGGCGAAAAGAAATTTCCCTTAGACAGCATTAGCGCTCCCAAGACGCCCTATATGCAGGTGTTTGCAGGAGATAGCAATACTACCTGTCTGAGCTTTCTGAATACCTATGCGAGCGCTATCTATATTTATGACTATGCAACGGCAATAGAAAAAAAGATTATTAAATTTAGCAGGAACGATAAAGATGGGGTTGACAATCCCCTGGGCTATTACCTGAAAAGCAAAGACTCTATTTATATCTATAACAAAAAGAATAATCAGCTAGTCTTGTTGAATGATTCCAGCCGGGTATTGTCGAGAATTTCCCTGATCAATGACCAATCCTTCCACGAGCTATCCTGGACTTTCTTTTATCCGCAGTACTATCCATCCACCGTGGCGCCTTTGATGAGCATGAGCAACCAGATCGTTTTCCCAGGTCAGTATATGTTTTCGCTGCCGGATACGATTGCCCGCCGGTTTAAATTTGAGTCGCATATTGATTTCAGCAACAACAAAGTTACTTTCTCCCGGCAATATCCTGACGAATTATATGGACATAACTACTTCTGGGAAAATGAAGGACTTTTTACCAACGTGTATAGTGACATAGCCCCGGATAACAAGATGGTATATAGTTTCCCGGTATCTCACCAGCTATACCTGGCCGATGCAGGTAAAGAAGGTTATACCCCTGTATGTGGCGCTAGCAATGAAGCGGGTACCATTACTTCTTTCAATAAGAAATTATCTGGAGAAGAACTGGTATTGAAAGTATGTCAAACTGATTTGTATGCCGCCATCAAATATGATCCTTACCGGAAAGTATACTACCGTTTTCTCAGGAAAGCCATGCCGGACGCCACCGCTACCAGTACCATTAAGGATAAGCCTTTGTCGGTGATTATACTGGATGAAAATTTTAAGTATATGGGAGAAACCGCTATTGGCACCTGTAATGATTTTAACTGGGAGAATGCTTTTGTTACCACGGAAGGATTGAATATAGAATACCTCGATAAGAATGACCGGTCTGAGTCCTTCCTGTATTTGAAAATATTTAAACCGGTTAACCTGAAGTAAAAAATTGTCAACTACGATAAAAACTACGCTATGAACCGTCTTTATGTTTTGATGACCCTGTCCGTATTGCTGTTTAGCCAATGCAAAACTTTCAAAAAGTCTGATAGCGACCTGGAAATGGAAACCATTTCTGCCGGGCTAAAGAAAGCCAGTTTCCAGGCGCCCAAAAAATGGATGGTCATATTACCCGGCCTGGGGTGTAATGGTTGCATACAAGAGGGAGAGGCTTTTATGAGGGATTTTATTGATTCTACCGGTATATTTTTTATATTGACAAAAGTACAGTCGGTCAAAATTCTGCAACAGAAAATTGGCAAGAATATCAATAACCGGGTGAATGTTTTTATTGACAATGATGGGGCATTCAGCCTGCCTACGAAAAATGTGATTTACCCTTGTATTGTACAACTGGACAATGGAAAAATTGTTAAACATCAGTTTCAGTCGCCCGCCAATGGACAGGCGTTTGAATGGCTTAAAATACAAATGGAACAATAGTAGCCCTATGATAAAATACCTGGTATGCCTGGCCCTTACGTTATTCGTAGTTTCTAACGCTTCCTTTTCCCAGGGGAACAGGGGAGATATAGATAAGCTGGCGAGTCAGCTCGACTCGGTAAGGCAGGTGATGCAGACTTCTCTTTACCTGCGCACCAGCAAAGATATTTATATTAGCGGGGAAGACCTTTGGTTCAATGCGTTTGTATTGAATGCGATCGATTTTACGTTATCGGCACTCGATAATACGCTGTACCTGCAGTTGCAGAAAGCGGGATCCGACAGCGTGTTATGGGAAGAAATGTACCCGGTTCTGAATGGGATATCCTATGGCCACGTGTACCTGCCTGCAACTCTGCCTAACGGTGAATACCTGCTGAAGGGGTATACCGCTCATTCCTATTTTTCCGGCCAGCCTTATTATTATGCTGTTGCCCGGATCCGGGTGTTTAACGAACCACAGGAGATCAGGGCCCGCAAAATCCGACAACTGCAAAACAATGTACTGCCGTCCGAAGCCAATCAGTTCCGGGTATTTCCGGAGGGTGGCTATCTGCTGGCCGGCGTGTTAAACCGTGTGGCGTTCAAGGCGGTTAATAAAAATGGACTGCCAGCCGAAGTGAAAGGAACATTGTTAAAAGGAGAGACGCCGGTGCTGAAAATCAGCAGCGTTCACGCAGGTATGGGCAGCTTCGAGTTTACGCCCGAAAAGGGCGCCACGTATCGCGTGAGGCTCGATAATAGCAAAGATAGTCTGTACCCGGTGCCCGCGGCACTGGAAGGAGGCTTGTGTATGCGTTTACTGAAGAATGAAGGGGATAGCCTGGTGTTTAAAGTCATGGCGCAAAACACGTCGCAGAAACAGAAATTTTACTTGCGGCTGCAGATCAGGGGGGCTGTAGAGTCCATTGCTGCCGGCGAAGTGAGCGACAGTATGGAAGTGAAAATTCCTATTCAAAATGCGCCCCTGGGTATTGGAGAGGTGACGCTTTTTGATGCACAACAGCGGCCCATGGCAGAGCGGTTGGTATACCTGCATCCGGAGCGGCAGTTTCACATTAGCTTTAGCCAGGTGAAGGATGAGTATGTGCCGAAGGAGAAGGTGTCTTTAAAAATTAAGACAACCTATGACAACGGCACGCCGGTACCTGCCGTATTTAGTTTATGTGTATACGATAACCTGTTCCATAGTGCAGAGAATGCTGGTAATATACTCAGCTATTATTATCTCTCTACACAAGTACGGGGAAAAATCTATAATCCTGCTTATTATTTCGATAGTGTTCATGCCGATCGCAAGGCGGCATTAGATTTACTGTTACTGACACAAGGATGGCGCAGCTATACCTGGAGTAAAGAAGCCATGGCTGAGCATAAGTCATTAGCGGAATGTTTGTCGGATACCTTGCAAGCCTGGATAACACCGGATGGAAAAGCCGGAAAGGAAAAAAAGCAGGTATCCCTTATGTTGTATAATTATAACAAAACCACGAGCCAGTTTGCTGCGGTGGATAATGCCGGCAAGTTTTACCTGACACCGGCTAACCTGGCGATTGGCCCACGCTTTTTTATCAAGTATTTCTCAGAGAAAACATATAGTATCCGGGTGGAAGATCCGTTTGAAGCCATCAGGACAGCTAATACTGTTCGCCCTGCCATGTATATGTTGCCGGATACTGTTCCCCTGGCAGGAAAAGCACGGGTTGATACCGCTTATATTCCTTATGGAAGAACATTGAAAGAGATCACGATTTCCGGTAAAAGCCCTGTGTACACAGATAAATACCTCGGCTACCTGGATAGCATCGCCAAATATGAAGGTAATACCGATTATGTGGGAGAATGCGGTTGGTTGAATTGTCCTGATGGCCGCACAAATATAAAGCCGGTGGAAGGAAAAACGTATCATGTTTTCTCTCCGGATGTCAAGGTACATTACCGGGTACTCTTAACCAAAGATAATCACCATGATGTGGTGTATCACTATCCTAAATATACGGAAGCAGAATTGCTGAGGATAACTAAAATGGCTATCGTAAAAGGCTATTACCAGAGCCGTGAATTTTACGAACCGGATTATGATAAAGAAAGTAACCCTGGCATTGATACCAGGAATACCTTGTTGTGGAAACCCGTGGTAGTCACCGATAAAAACGGAGAAGCCACTGTTCAGTTCTTTTGTTCCGACGTAGCCCGCCAGTTTATGGGCATAGCGGAAGGCGTGACTGGTGAAGGGGTGCTGGGCATCGGCCAGTTTAAGTTCCGGATCCGGTAGTAACCCGTTTGGTGGGGAAGTCCGGATGATTACTCGCTGCGGAAATAGCAGTGCTAGGTATCGTCTTTTAAATTCAATCTCATGAAAAAAAGACTTCTTTATATACTGTTACCTATTTTTTTTTACGCTTGCGGTCCACGGGAAGATGCCGGGGCCGTTAAACTGAAACCCGCCCTCGACTATGCCGGCATCAATGCGGCGGAGCTGATGAAGGTGATTACACATTATTCACAATCTCCCGGGGATTCGCTGAAGCTGGCGGCCGCCATATTCCTGGTAGAAAACATGCCGGGTAAAGGTACTATGCGGTATGCCCCCATCACCAACTGCGGACTTTTCAAAGGAGAGCTGTTTACAGGCGACACCATCGGGATCGATAGTGTAAATAAAATCAAGAGAAGAATAGAAGATTCGCTGCAATGTGGCCCCATTAAATTTGTGAACCCTATTTTCCTGGCGGATAGCCGTACTATCAGCGCCAGCCTGCTGATGGAAGATATTGAGTATGCTTTTAAGGCCTGGCAACTGCCCTGGGCCAAATCCCTCACCTTCGATGAGTTCAGGGAATTTATTTTACCCCACCGGGTACAGAATGAACCGTTGCAGCACTGGCGAAAGTGGTGCTGGGAGCACAGCGAATGGATTTTTAAGAAAGCAGGAGGCAGCACCGACCGGGTAAAAATTGCAGGCGTAGTAAACGACAGCCTCGGTAAATTTTATGGGTATATCCATGATGCTATCAACTATTTTCCCGGCACATTTACGATGGACCAGCTGCGTGTAACGCGGGGCGGGCGTTGTGAAGATTTAAATATGATCGTGGGCTACTGGCTCCGGGCTATTGGCATTCCTATGTCGACCGAGTTTACCTTCTACTGGGCTAATGGCAACTTTGGCGGGCATTCCTGGCTGGCTGTACTGGATACCACCGGTAAATTTGTGCCTATGAATGCCATTTATGATAAGCCCGTGAGGGATTCCCTGCTTTTTCAAAATATGCGGCTGGCCAAAGCCTACCGGTACAGCTATCGCATAGATGGCCATATCATCCTGAATGAAGGCCAGAATTTTCAAAGTTATCATGACATTACCCCGGAATATGTGCCGACGATCGACTACGCGATGAAAGTACCAGACGGGCAACATGATAAAATATTCCTCGGGGTGCTCAATGGTAAATACTGGAAGCCATTGCAAATAAAAACAAACAGGAACGGTGATAGCATTATCTTTAAAGACATCGCCAACACTGCGCTGTACGCACCCATTATCGTACTGGATGGAAAGGAGGAAAACACCCGGACTGTTGGTCCGCCTTTTTTAGTGACGGAGGGCGGCTATATTCAGTATTTCCGGGAAAATAAAGACTCATTGATTGACTTCGTATTGGATATTGCCAAATTACCGCCGGCACGGTACAATAAGAAATGCCAGGTAGTTTACTGGGATAATACCCGGAAAGATTGGGTTCCCGCGGGTATCATTCAAACATTGAAAGATGATCCCGATAAACTAAAAAAACAGAAAATTAAAAAAATGATTGTATTTTCCGGAGTACCGGCAAATGGTATTTATCGGGTGCTCAATGCGGAAATAAAGCAGCATGATAAATCATACGGCCGGCCCTATGTATATAATGAAGAAATGAAAGCATTTCATAACTACTAAAAAAACAGGTTGTCAAAAAGACCATTTGTTGCTTAGCCTACATTTAAACTCCATCGTTCAATGACGAAAAATGCCCTGAGCCTGATATTTCTGCTGACTATTTTATTCCATTATAAAGTCGACGCTCAAAACAGTACGATCAAAGGGACCGTGGCAGACAGCAGCCTGAAAGCGCCGCTGCAAAATGCCGTAGTGGTATTGCTGCAAGCCAAAGATTCATTTATCATCGCCAGCACAAGGGCAGGGAAGGAGGGAGCATTCAGCTTTCAACAGCTTGCTGATACCGCCAGCTATGTGTTATATTTTTCTTATCCGAAGTATGCCAGCTATTCTCATCGGGTGAATATGAAAGAAGCCACCGGCAAAACAATAGCGCTGAACAATGTTTATCTTATCCCGAAAAGCAAACTACTTAAGGAAGTCATCGTCAAATCACAGGTGGCCGCGATCAAGATCAATGGTGACACGACTGAGTATAATGCCGGCAGTTTTAAAGTACAGCCCAATGCTTCCGTGGAAGAACTGCTACGACAGCTGCCCGGATTGCAGGTAGATCAATTTGGTAATATTACCGCACAGGGACAAAAGGTAAAGAAAGTGCTGGTAGACGGAGAAGAATTTTTCAGTGATGATCCTACGCTGGTCACACGCAACCTGCGGGCCGACATGATCGACAAGGTGCAGGTATACGATAAGAAGTCGGATGCCGCTGCCTTTACCGGTATAGAAGATGGGGTGAAAGACAAAACCATCAACCTGAAAGTCAAAGAAGATAAAAACCATGGGGTATTTGGAAAAGTGGATGCCGGTGTTGGTACGGATGAACGATACAGCGCCCAGGCGATGATTAACTTCTTCAAGGGGAAAAGACGGATGTCGGCCTATGCTACCACAGGCAACATTGGAAGATCGGGATTGGGATCGGCCGATAGAGGAAAGGTAGGATCTGATGAAGAAGGCGAGGGTAATTATTCTGGTAAAGGATTGCCCACGATCACCTCAGGTGGATTTCACTATGATAAAAAATGGACCGGTGATAAAACATCTTTCAACGGTAATTATAAATTCTACCTGCAGAATGTAGTAGGGGCTGAAACCACTACCTCGCAAAATAACCTTCCTTCCGGTGTTATTTTAAGCAATACCGATAACCACTTTGAAAATAATAGTACCGACCATAAACTGAATGCAAAGTATATTTATAAATATGATTCTACGGCCACCTTTACGGTGTATACAGATGGCACACGCTATCGTAATGAAAGTTCGAATAATGGTACATCTCAAAACAGGCGTGGCGATTCCAGCCTGATTTATGATAACCAGAAGTCCAGTACTAATAAGTATGACTTCAATACCTATAATATCAACTTGTCGTGGGAAAAGCGGCTGAAAAAGAAAGGACGCACCATATCTGTATATTGGAATAACAACTTTTCGAATGATGCCACGAATGGAGAAAGTGTTTCGAACAGCACTTTTTATAACGACAAAGATCATGTGGATAGTACATCATTGCTGCATTTACGTAGAAAGATGAATGACGACTGGCGGCTCCTGCATCTCAATGTTATATATACAGAGCCGCTGTCCAAAAAATGGTCGATGATCGTGAACTATGACCTGGATAACGAGTCATCGCACGATGACAAACGTTCCTATAACCTCCAGGACATCAAAGTAATTGATACCGCCTTCAGTAGTAAAATGAATACGACCTCCTGGGGAAACCAGGGCGGGTTATCACTGAACTATGCCGCAAAAAAGATCATCCTGAAGGTGGGGAACAATGTTAAATTTGTTCAGCTAAATACCGAAAGTGTGTACAGTGCCGTAAAGGTGAACAAACAGTTTGTGAACCTGAACCCCAACCTGAATTTTGACTATAAATTCAGCAATTACCAGTCCTTGAACTTTAGTTACAATGGTAACGGTAACAACCCCGGGCGTTCCCAGATACTTCCGTTTAATTTTGACAATAGTCAGCTTACCACCTTGCTGATGAATACAGCGCTGAAAAATAGTTTTACCAATGATTTCTCCGCCAGGTTCAACGCTGCCAAAATAGCGGCACAAGTATATTACGGTGCAACGGCTGGTTATACGCTGGTAGCCAACCCAATTACACAGGCTATGACCGTAGATCCTGCGGGTGCGTATACTTACCAGTATGTGAATATGAATGGCTATACCAACCGCAATTACAACGTCAGCACATACTACTCGAAGAAGATCAGGCTGATTGACCTGCAGGCAGGGGTGGGATTGGGATTAAATGGAGGAAAATCCTTTAGCCCAATCAATGGCGTGGTTAACCAGCTGAATTATAACACTTATACGCTAACAACGGAATTGTTTAAATCGAAGCCCCGGATATACAGTTTTTACCTGGTAGGTAGCGGAGGATATACCAAAAATACTTCCTCCCTGCAACCAGATTCGAAGAACAGCTATTTCTTTTATACACTGAACCCGTCGCTGGATACTTATTTTTGGAAGAAGTTTCAGTTCCATACTGATGTTAATTACTTCTGGCAACAGAAAACACAAACCTTCAACGATAATTTCAAACGTATCATCTGGAATGCCTGGATAGGGCACGCCTTTTTGAGACAAGACCAGTTAATGGTGAAAATTTCCTGTAATGATATCCTGAACCAGAATAACGGTTATGCCCGTACTGCGACCAACACATTCTTTTCGGAGAATACCTACACCACCATCCGGCGTTATTTTATGATCGGTGCTACCTGGAACTTTACAAAATTTAATAGTATTAAACAGTGAGAAAGAGCATTCACATTTTTGCGATCATCGCGTTGATCAGCTGCTTCCTGCCAGCTACCGCACAGCGGGCGGTGTTTATCAACAGCGGGAAAATAAAGTTTGAGCGGAAAGTCAATACATTCGCAGCCATGCCCATTTTTCTAAAAGAAACCCGGACTATAACGGACGATCAGGTGATCACCTTCATGAAGGACTACCGGAATACTGCGCCCCAGTTTTGGGCCGATAGTTTTGAGCTGTATTTTAACGGAGAACAGAGCCTTTATCAGCCGGCTAATCCCGATATGAACTATTCTGAAACTTTCCAGATACCGGTAGCCTACAAGAATAAGGTGTATAGCAATTTTTCTGACGGTACTGTACTTACGGAAAAGGAAGCTTTTGAACATATCTATTTTGTCAAAGATGGCGCTAAGAAACTTAAATGGAAGTTGACGGAAGAAACCAGGGAAATTGCCGGTTATGAATGCCACCGCGCCAATGCCCTGTTGTTTGATTCTATCTATATCGTTGCTTTTTATACAGATGAAATTCCTACCCGCGGCGGCCCGGAGTCATTCAACGGCTTACCCGGGATGATTTTGGGAGTGGCGATACCGCATCAGCACATTACCATTTTTGCTCAAAGCGTTACCGGTATGGAGACTGGGACTGCGAGCTGGAAGATGCCCGCGCCCGGAAAAAATGCCCTGATCAATAACAAAGATTTCAATAAGAAAACAGCCGACATGCTGAAACAATTTGGATTGACGTCGGCATGGGTCCAGTTTTTTATGGATTTGTAGCAAAAAATAAAGGCGGGAAATTACTCCCGCCCTTCCACGCAGCCTCAACTCAGTGTAACTAGTATACGATTTGCCCTTTATTGATCAGCGATCTTACAGGAGATATTCTTGCTACAGCCTCTGCAGAACAGCTGGCATCTACCAGTACCAGGTCAGCAGCATCGCCGGTTTTAGGCCATTGCTGCACGCCTTTATCATCCAGGGGGAGTACATTTCCCGTAGCCAGTTTAAGACTCCTCGACAGCAGGAACTCGCTGGAGTAGCCGTATAGTTGGGCCATGGTATGGGCTTTTTCCAATACGCTGCCAGACCCAAAGCTGCTCCAATGGTCAATGATGCTGTCGTTTCCGGTCATCACATTTACATTGTGCTTGTAGAGTGCAGGTATAGGCATTATAAGCCCGCCGAACGGAATAGTAGAAACAATCCCTATGCCTGCGGCGCCCAATTGTTCCGCTATTTCTTCCTGCTTCACTTTGTCGATCTTAGCCAGCACAAAGCAGTGGCTTAAGAATGTTTTGTGCTGAAGGGCAGGATTTTCGTTAACCTTTTTAATCAGGTATTCTACGGTTTTTAACCCGGACTCTCCTGATTCATGCAGGTGGATATCGATCCCTTTTTTGTTGTCCAGTGCCAGTTGTACCGTGAAATCTATTGTTTTTTCAATAGCGCCATCAATGGTATAAGGGTCCAGGCCGCCGATGAAATCGATGTTCATCTTTGCTGCTTCCTGGAGATAGGGAACGGAGTCGGTATAGAACACGCCATGCTGGGGAAACGCTACCAGTTCGGCGCCAAAGGAATTCTTTTTGTTTTCCAGCGCCTTCAGCAGGTTATTGAGCGATTGCAGCCTGGAAGTAGGTTCAATATTGACATGGCTCCTGGCGAAGTTGGTGCCTTTAGACTGCAGTAGCTCCACCAGCTTTTCTGCCCGGTAAGTGGAAGTTTTCAGCATTTCCGGGAGAATTTTCTGTTCCAGGGCTATCATGCCCTTCACACCGCCAGGACCTCGCCTGGTGGCCTGCCAGGGACCACCGTAGAAGGTTTTGTCGAGATGGATGTGCATATCCCTGAAGGCAGGGAGCATCAGCCAGCCTTTTGCGTCAACGGCATTGGTGGCACTGGGTTTATTGGCAGAAATGCTTTTGATCTTTCCGTCTTTGATTTCAACGCAGAACAATTCGGTCGTCGTGTGGACTACTTCTCCTTCTTCATAAACAAATCCTGTTTCCAGTCGCACGTTCTTTAACAGGTAGCTTTTCCCGCCTGTCACATCACCGGCAAAAGCATCGGCAGCACCCAGTAAGCCGGAGGCAAAAGCTACGCCTGCCAGTCCGAACCCGGACATTCTGATAAATTCCTTGCGGGATATTTCGGTTTTCTTCATAGTCCCAGTCATTTTTCTACAAAATTAATCTTCGTGGTTGTTTAAGCTGTGAAGGATTCATGACATCTCTTGAAAGATTTATCAATCATTCGCGGGTAATTATAAATCTTTCAAGTATCCGGATAGATAATACAAAGTTCCGGAGATATTTACCACTTACTTTGCTTCAATAATCCGGGAATAAAAAATTGAATCAAATGTATAAAATAGCAAACGACGGTCGGTATACATTTAAGAATGTATTGCTGGAAACGGGCTTTGAATATGATGGCGATGAGGTGGTAAAAACAAAGACGGCACTTTTCTGTGTTGAAATAGCCGAGGGTAAGATTGTAGCGATTACCCCTAACGATCCTGGAAAGACCACCATAGATGCAAAAGGTTGGCTGATGCTGCCCGCATTTAAGGATATGCACGCCCATTTGGATAAGATGCTATATGGACTGCCATGGCAGGCGGTATCGGCCAAAAGAAGAACCGTGAAAGATCAGATTGCCTATGAGCAGAAAATGATCCCCGAATGGCTGAAAACTTCCATCGGGCGAACAGAAAAGTTGATTGAGTTCCTTCAATCAAACGGTACACACTTTATCCGTTCTCATTTCAATATCGATCCCACTTCCGGCTTTGATTCCTTAAAGCACCTGGAAATAGCGCTGAAGAACAAGGAAAAAACGGTGGGTGCGGAACTGGTGGCCTTTCCGCAGCATGGGCTGTTTTATACTAACACGGCTCCGCTGCTGAAAGAAGTCGTAAAAATGAACATTGATTTTATTGGTGGGGTTGATCCTTATTCCATTGATGGAAGCATAGAAAAGCCGATGGAGCTGATTACGCAATTGGCTATCGATCATAATAAAGGTATTGATATTCATTTGCATGAAGCAGGGGAGACTGGTGTGAAAACCATTGAATACCTGATTAACAAAGCCAATGAAAACCCGGTGCTTCGTGGCAAAAGCTTTGTAAGCCATGCTTTTGCACTGGGGCATCTTTCGGCTTTGGAAACGGAGCGCATGGCTGCCCGCCTGGCGGAAGCCGGCGTAGGCATTGTTTCTTCTGTTCCTTTCGGCAACACCATTATGCCCATTCCACTGCTCAGGAAACATGGTGTGGAAGTGCTGGTGGGGAACGATAATATCCAGGATCACTGGAACACTTTCGGACCGGGCCACATGCTCCAAAAAGCGAAACTTATTGCGGGCCTCTATGGTTATAGCTCTGAATGGGCGCTCTCCAGGACGCTGGGCTTTGCCACCAGGTATGTACTTCCGTTAGATGATAAAGGGAATCAGCAATGGCCCAAGGCTGGTAATGACGCCAACCTGGTATTCATGGAAGCCTCCTGCTCTGCTGAAGCAGTGGCAAGGGTTTCACCCGTTAAATCGCTCGTGCATAAAGGAAATATTGTATTCTGATAAATACGCGTTTATCTGTCCCGTTATAAATCTTGCAAGATTTGGGATGAAAAACGCAAAGGTAACTGGTAAGGGGCAGGTACCTTTGTAGAGCTTAAAAAATTCATTGATATGAAGAATCTGAAAAAAGTAACCGCTGCTCTTTTATTGGCGGTATGTAGCACCTTTTTCTTTAGCTGCAGCAAAGACAAAGATCCGGAACCAAAACAGCTTACACCAGGCGAAACGCTTGCCAGCACTCCCTGGGAGACTACCAACGCAAAGAATAACAAAGGTGAAAATGTTGCATTGAACGATGCTAATGTATCCAATTTTGTAGGCTTTGCTTATTTCAAAACAGGTGGCACCTTCACGATGTACAACCTGGACAATTCACCTAAAATGCATGGCGACTGGAGCGTTTCTGCTGATGGAAAAACCCGTACGATTGTTGCAAAAAATGATGTAGGCGCCGTGTTGTTCACCCGCGTAGTTGACATTACCGTGCTGACCAGGCAGGAGTTTACCTACCGTATTTACCCTAACAGTAACGACAAAACGGTATACTTCGATATTATCCATACACCAACTACTCATACGGAGCCTAAATAGCAGGACAGACTTATTATTCGGATGGATTGGCCTTGGGTATTTTCAAGGCCAATCCATTTTTTTTGCCATAAATTTCCATATTTTAGAAGTTGAACTCCCAACTTAATCTGCGGATATGAAGATTTATGACAATACAGGCTACATCCCTGTCTTAGGGATCCATGAATTCAGGAAAGGCCAGCTGGCTGGCAGGGAGGAATTCCTCTTCAACGAATTGCATGGTGAACGTCATATCGACAGGCCGCATAAGCATGATTTTTTTATCATCAATTTGTTTGAATCAGCCAAAGGAGTGCATACTATCGACTTCCACGACTATCCAATCGGGAATAAGCAAATTCATGTACTGTTTCCGGGCCAGGTACATACCTGGAGTATAAAGCCTGGCACAACAGGCTACCAGCTGATGATACAGCAAAATTTTTTCGAGCGTTTCGCCTCTTTCTTCCGTTTTTCGTTTTCAAATTATATGAATCACCCGGTGATTCCGTTGACCAGTGACAGTTTCAAATTACTGAAGTATGAGTTTGATGCCATCCGGGATGAACTGAATTCGCCCAACTCGGTGCAGGAGGTGATCAGCGCCCGCGCAGCGGTAATTGCTGCCATTGTGAGTAAGGAAGCGGAGCACGTTTTTACTGATTTGAAAGTGTTCCAGTCTAATCCCAGGCTGGCGCAGTTCAATATGCTGATAGATAAATTTTACAAGCAGGAAAAGCTGGTGGGTTTCTATGCTGCCAGGCTGCATATCTCCGCCAATTATTTAAATATCCTTTGTAAAACCCATCTCGACGTATCAGCTACCAAATTGATACAACAACGGGTGCTGCTGGAAGCAAAGCGACTGCTACAAACAACTGATCTCTCTATAAAAGAAATTGCGTTTGAGCTTGGCTTTGTGGATCATGCCTATTTTTCCAATTTCTTTAAGGCCCAGGCAGGCCTTACACCTACACAATTCAGAGAAGGATAACAGCGGAAGTATACCCGGTATGCCCTGATCTGAAAAATAAATTTGTGCAGTCAAATAGTTGCACTTATATTTGCAGTCAAATAGCTGCATAAAATGAAAATTCGCAGAGACGTATTTCATGCCCTGGCCGACCCCACCCGAAGGTTAATATTGGGGCTGGTAGCAATTCAGGCGATGACGCCAGGAGACATTGCTGATAACTTTGATTCAACGAGGCAGACCATTTCAAAACATATTCAAATTTTGACAGAGTGTGAGTTGTTAAATCAAACGCAAGCTGGCAGAGAAATTTATTATCATCTCAATGTAAAGAAATTAAAAGAAGTAGGAGATTGGCTGGAACCCTACCGGAGAATGTGGGAGGGTAGATTGGATGCTATGGAGGATTTACTGGATGAAATGCAAACGAAAAAAAACAAACGAAAAAGGTAATTCATTGTTAACGTAAACAACCATAAAATGAAAAAACAAATGTATCCTTGCCTCTGGTTTGACGGTCAAGCCAGGGCAGCAGCAGAATTTTACTGCACGGTTTTCCCTGATTCAAAAATCATTAATGATTCAGGAATAGTGGTAAATTTTGAACTCAACGGACAACCCTTTATGGGATTAAATGGTGGTGACCAATTTCATTTTAATGAAGCCGTTTCTTTCGTGATTACCTGTAAAGACCAGGAAGAAATTGACCACTACTGGTACAAGCTCATTGCTGATGGAGGTGCTGAAGGCCGCTGCGGATGGTGTAAAGATAAGTTTGGATTCTCCTGGCAGGTGGTGCCCACCGTATTAAGTGAGTTGATGTCAAATCCGGAGAAAGGACCGCGCGTGGCAAAGGCTTTCATGCAAATGCAAAAATTTGATATCGAAGCGCTGGTGAATGCCTGATTGATGTAACCCTGTCATAAAAAAAAACATGGCAAAACAAGTAGCAGTTAGCAGGATATTTAATGCACCCGTTGAGATGGTTTGGGAACTCTGGACGGAACCTGAGCTGGTTAAGCGTTGGTGGGGGCCTAAACATTTTACATCGCCTGTGGCCAAACTGGATTTCCGGGAAGGTGGTAGGTCTATCGTAAGTATGAAAGCGCCGAAAGAAATGGGGGGCCAGGAATTTTACTCCGTGTGGGAGTATAAAAGAATTATTCCCCTGGAGATAATTGAGTTTATCCAGAGTTTATCTGATAGTGAAGGCAATAAAACAGATCCTGTGAAACTGGGCATGCCACCTGACTTTCCAATAGATATCAAAACGGTGGTAACTTTCCGAGAAGTGGCGGATGATAAAACGGAAATGACGGTTACGGAATATGCCGAATTTGGCACCATCAGTAACTTTGCGCAAATTGGTTTAGAACAGAGTGTAGAAAAAATGGCGGCTATTTTTGCCAGCTGATGTTACAGCACAACAGAGAAAGCCTTCCTGCTATTGCCGGAAGGCTTCTTGTGTGGGAGTGAATGCTTCAATTCAATTTATTGCCGTCCTCCAGGTATAAATTCGTTTTATCCCGGTATTTTTTTTCAGGTTGTCCACTGTCAGCGCTGTTATTTTAGTTTCGTTTAAATTTACGGCTTCCAGGTGCTGGAGAGATACAAGATCATCGTACACATCGTCTGTAATCGGGTTTTTTTCTATCCGTAATTTTTCAAGATTAACAAATGATCTTATAATATGCAGATCACTATCTGTAAAATTATTACCGGATAGGTTCAGCCAAACAATATTTTTAGCCAAGGGTATCAGGTCGTCTTTGATCTCTGACATTTTCACACCTGAATTGGCGGGGAGTGTAATATCCAGCATCACGGGCTTTTTCAGCATCAGCCTCACCATTAATCCCTTTGCCCGCAGGTGCGCCATCGGCAAAGTGTCGGCCTGCATGGGAATGTCGGGATTAATAGCCTGGGTCCCACCATCTCCATCAGCGTTTCCGGTCGTAGTTTTATTAAAGCCCAGATAGGTGCTTACCTGCATTTGTATTGAGTCCACGTCCTTTAATTGTGCTAATGTTTTGCCTTCCACCGCACCGGCCTTCGTTATCCACCATTTAATTATCTGTATCTCATTTTTTGAAAGCGGTGGTTTACCATCTGCAGGCATATAATCGCTATGGCCGGGATCGAGCGTAACACGCTTATATAATTCGCTTTCAGCTAATTTTCCCGGAACGATTGCCGGACCACTCTTGCCTCCCTTTAGCAGTGTTTGCAGGTTTTCGACGGAAAAGTTTCCTTTTAGTTTACTGCCCTGGTGGCACTGGGCACACTTATTCTGTAAAATAGGTGCAACAACATCTTCGAATATCATTGCGGTCTGGACACTTGCCGGTTTGTTACGTACCTGCTGCATCAGCGTATGCACACTCAGGTAATCGTTGCCATGAGTAAGGCTGGCTCCCTCATGCCCACTATAGCTCATGAGTGCTATAACGCCGAGGAGTAGGACGGAGAACAGTTTTTTCGGGATGCGCACCTCGCGCATCACTTTTTCTGTAGAGATATAGCATAAGATACCGGAGATAATTGCAAGGGTAATACCGGATAATTTATGACGGAGCAGTATGTCCTTTTCATAATCGCCGGATAAGGACAATATATAGCCGAATAAGCAAGCCAGGATTGCCGATATAAACCCAATGAATAATGTTACTGATACAGCTGGTTTTAAACTCTCGTACTTTTTTTTGTATGATAAAATGTTAAAAATTGCCGCCAGTAAAATAAAGCCAATTGGAAGATGTACAATAAGCGGATGCAAATGACCAGAAAATGTACTGATGTTACCTAATGTCATACACGCGTTAATTTCACAGGTGCAGTGTGATAGGCATTCCACTGACACACATAGATATTTTTATCCTCATCAACACAAACATCATGGCCATGCTGGAAAACAGGGCTTGTTGCCTGCAATGTTGGTTGTAAAACCCCGTTTTTATATACAGGTGCAGCTCCTCCCGGGTTTGATACTACTTTGTCATTTGCATCCAGCACGGTTACAAAGCCAGAATAGTCAAAACGTTTACCATTGGCATCTTTTGACCAGCATACACCGGCATAAATATGCTGTTCATTGATCACTGCCCTGCATACGTACATACCGGGCATGTCTATACGCTTGATGAATTTGCCGTCGAGTGTAAATATTTTAAAACAGTTCTCTTCCCTCGAGGTACAAATCAAGGTAGGATTATTTTTGTCGCGGGTATCTACTGTTACGCCATGAGCATTGATCAGATTATGGTCTTTGTTGGTATTATGGCGTCCACCGAAGTGACGTATATATTGCCCTTTACTATTGTATTGTATAATATAATCGGAGCCATAACCATCGGCAACATAAATATCGCCATTAGGAGCAACGGCAGTTTCTGTTGGTTTAAAGGGCTCATCGTCCTTGTAAATACCAATAGTTCGCGGGTGACCTATTGCAAATATCAGTTTGCCGTCGAGCGTAGTTTTCAGGACCTGGCCCGATTGGCCGTAGCCGTTTCCTGTTCTGTCCAAAGCCCAGCCGCAATCAGTAAGTAATAAAAAATCTTCGTCACCTTCTTTGCTGATGCTTAAACCATGCCCTCCAGGCAGAGCAGTGCCCCAGTAGTCCAGCAACTTCCCCGATTTGTCGAATATTAGAATATTGTTATGGGTATGGTCGCCCAACATAATGAGACGGCCTTTACTATCCTGCACCATTTCATGACAGTTGGCGAGCGGGTTTGAATTTACACTGATTTTTGCCCAATTCTTATCTACCTTATAGGTAAATCCACCCTGACCAATAATATGATCATCGGGCTGTGAATCCTTGTGCAGGATGGCAAAACTTTTTACAGGAGTTGCCGCAATCAAGGCAGATGCAGCAGCTGTATTTTTGATGAAATTTCTTCTCGTATTTTTCATGAATCTATGTTATAGTATCAAGTTAATATATCTTTTACAACTTTTCCTTCCACGTCAGTAAGTCTGAAGCGTCTGCCCTGAAATTTATAGGTAAGCCGTTCATGATCTATGCCCATAAGATGTAGCAGCGTTGCCTGAAAATCATGTACGTGTACGGGATCTTTTACAATATTGTAGCTAAAGTCATCTGTTTCTCCATAAGTTATACCGGGTTTAACTCCCGCACCTGCCATCCACATGGTAAAGCAACGTGGATGGTGGTCACGGCCATAGTCATTTGCGGTAAGCTTGCCTTGAGAATACACGGTACGGCCAAATTCGCCGCCCCAAATTACTAATGTATCTTCCAATAAGCCCCGTTGTTTTAAATCTTTAATTAGTGCGGCAGTAGCCTGGTCTGTTGCCTTACATTGTGTAGCTATGCCCGAAGGCAGATTACTATGCTGATCCCAGCCCTGGTGGTATAACTGTATAAATTTTACATCTTTTTCCAGCAGCTTACGCGCAAGTAAGCAGTTGGCGGCATAGGTACCAGCATCCCTGCTATCAGGCCCATACATTTCAAATATCTCGTTTGGTTCGTCTGCAGTGCTCATTACCTCCGGTACGGAGGTTTGCATGCGATAAGCCATTTCATACTGCGCTATGCGGGCATCTACTTCAGGGTCGCCGTAGGCAGCATTTTGCAGCTGATTTAATTTTGACAGATACTCCAGCATTTCTTTCCGGTCTTTACCATCGTACCCATCCGGATTGTTCAGAAATAACACCGGATCTTTCCCCGCCCTAAACTGCACTCCCTGGTGCTTAGAGGGCAGAAAACCGTTACCCCATAACCGGGCATATAGCGGTTGATCTTTTTGTCCGTTTTTGGAAACCAACACAATAAAAGTTGGCAGATTATTATTGTCTGATCCCAGGCCATAACTTACCCACGACCCAATGGAAGGTCTGCCGGGTAACTGATTACCGGTTTGAAAAAAAGTAATAGCGGGGTCATGATTTATTGCCTCTGAATACATTGATTTTACTATACAAAGCTCGTCAACCACAGCTGCGGTAAAAGGCATCAATTCACTCATCCAGGTTCCGTTTTGGCCATGCTGGTTAAATTTGTAATACGATGGCACCATGGGCAACGCGCTTTGGTTGGCGCTCATCCCCGTAAGCCGTTGTCCTTTGCGTACTGAATCGGGTAGGTTTTGGCCCATCAATTTGGCCAGCACAGGTTTGTAGTCAAATGTTTCGAATTGAGATGGGCCCCCGCTTTGAAACAAGTATACTACCCTTTTTGCCTTCGGTGCAAAGTGGGGTAAGGCCCTTAAAATATCTGCCTCCAGATCGCCAGTCGATACAGGCGCAGACACTGCTTTAGGCGAACTGCTAAACAGCCTGTTACCGAATAATGAACCCAGGGCCAATGCCCCGATCCCCAAAGATGTTTTGGTTAGAAAATTCCGACGGTCAAGCTTTTTATTAAGCTCATTAAATTCCGGTGTATGGAGCCTGAACTCCGCATCATGATGAAAATCAGACATACAAATTTATCTTTTGGTTAACGATGCATCAGCGTTAATGATGGCGCTGGCAACTACTGAATTGGCAGCAACCATTGAGCTGTCCAGCGTTTTATCGATTTTATACTGTCCTGTATTAAGCCAGCCTGTTTGCTTTTCGGGATGCTCCCGGAATTTTTTTAACTCGGCCTGTTGTAGTGTGAGCAACAGGCTAACCTCATCAGCCTTGGGCCTGTGCCCGGTGAGCTTACGGTAAGTTGTAATGATGGCTTCACGGCTATCAGGCATCCGGGTCATTTGTTCACCCATTACTTTGGCAGCTTCTACAAAGGTTGGATCATTAAGGGTCACCAGCGCTTGTAGTGGCGTATTGGTTTTTTGCCTGCGCATTATGCAGTAACTACGTGCAGTGGCATCAAAAGTTGCCAATGTAGGGTTGGGTACTGAACGCTTGATGATCACGTACAAGCTGCGCCTGTAAACGGATTGACCAGTATCTGGTTTATAAGTGGTGTTGTTAATCTCCCAAAGACCTTCGGGTTGGTAGGGCTTCACGCTTTTACCGCCTATTTGCATATCAAGCAGTCCACTTGCTAAAAGCGCGTTATCGCGGATCATTTCGGCCTGCATACGATAAGCGGGGCCATGTGAAAGGAAACGGTTCTCAACATCTTTTTCTACCGCCTCTTTGCTTGCATGGGAATCCTGTCTGTAGGTGGCCGACATGACAATCATTTTATTGAGCTGCTTTACATCCCAGCCGGATTCAATAAAAGTGGTGGCGAGCCAGTCCAATAATTCAGGGTGACTTGGCATTTCGCCCTGGTTACCAAAATCCTCCGAAGTTTTTACGATTCCCGTCCCAAAAAAATTCTGCCAGAAACGGTTTACGGCAACCCTTGCTGCCAGCGGATTATCAGGGTTGGTTACCCATTGTGCCAGGCCATACCTGTTCTTGGGCAAACGCTTATCAAAGGGCAAGATCGCCTCTGGCGTATTGGGATAAACCTGCTCGCCCGGCATATCATAATTGCCCCGCTTTAACAGGAACGTTTTCTTGGGTTTGGCCATTTCCTTCATCACCATTATTTCCTCAATATTCTCTGTAGAATCTGATAATTCAGTTCGCAATGCCATTAATTTCTGCTGCTCGGATTGTACATCCGGATCAATTGCTGAAAGATAATATGCCCTTAAATCATTTAACTCATCCGGCGTTAAACCGGCTTTAGTCTTAGCTGTAATTTGCAACCAGCTTGCTTTCTGCGCTAATATTTTAACTTCAAACGGAGTTAATGTACGGTTATAAACGGTAATATCATCCACCTTACCATCCTTAAAACCCCGGCCGCGCCACCAGGCGCCTATTTGCAGGCCAGGGCCGCCGCCATTAAAAAGGATATCTTTGGTAAGGTCATCCATCGTAGTTTCCATGGGAAGTTCCAGGCCATCCATATATAATTTAAACCCGGCAGCCTTCGACGAACCATCGTAAGTGGCTGTAAGTTGTATCCATTTATCACGCGGTACATCAGGAATACTCACTTTTGTAATAGCATTCGACGGACCTGTGTGGGTCATATTCAGCTCCAGCTTGTTGTTCTTCAAATAGAGATGATATCCTTTGAAATTATACAAACGCTCAGCATTGCTTTTGTGAAAGATAACGCCCTCGGTTAGCTGCTTCGGGATGTTAACCCACATGCCTATGGTAAACGGCTGTGATTTCCTGAAAATACCGGTTTTATTAAGATCAAGCCAGGTGTCGCCATTGAGTACAATGGCTTTACCGTTACCGTTATTCTCAAACACTGCCTTCTCACCTGCCTGTCCCGTTTCTCGTTTCATGGTGGCAATATCTTCAGGATGCTTGCTATTGACCAGGGTCCCTTTGTCAAAAGTGTAGTAAGCCTGCATGCCGTTACCTGGAATTTTGTCTGCAGATAGTTTTTTGTAACCACCGTCATTGATCCATTTATCAAAGCCGGCAGCAGCCTTGCCTTCTGTTTGAGCAAGGGTTTCCTGTTCTTTTTTTATGTTGTTATTGATAAACTGGAGTATTTTTTCTTTTTGTTCGGTAGGCAATAGCAACGTTGGTGTTGGCAGTGCATCATCATAGGATATCTGGCCGGCTTCTTTTACATTGTTAAAGAAACTGAACAGCTCATAATAGTTTTTTTGAGATATTGGGTCGAATTTATGATCGTGGCATTTGGCGCAACCTACAGACATGGCTAGCATCGCGCTGCCAAAAGTATTTGTTCTATCAATAACATATTCTGTTTGAAATTCTTCCTCGATAATCCCACCCTCCATATTTTGCTGATGATTGCGGTTAAAAGCCGTGGCCACTATCATATCGCGGGTGGGGTGTGGCATCAAATCACCAGCCAGCTGCCATTGTATAAATTTATCATATGCGAAATTGGTATTGAAGGCTTTTATCACCCAATCGCGATATGGCGACATATCCCTGATCCTGTCAACCGTATATCCATGTGAATCAGCATAACGGGCAACATCCAGCCAGTCAACAGCCATTTTTTCTCCATAATGTGGGGACGCCAGCAGCCGGTCAACCTGTTTTTCATACGCATTAGGACTAACATCCTTTAAAAATCCATCTATTTCTGCTATAGTAGGCGGAAGTCCTGTAAGGTCAAGCGTAACGCGGCGTAACAGTAATTCTTTATCTGCTTCCTTCGAGGGTTGCAGCTTCTGCTGCTTTAGCTTAGCCAGTACAAAGTTATCGATAGGGTTGTTTATAGTACCTGTTGCTGACGGTATATGAGGTTTTACTGGTTTAACAAAAGCCCAATGAGGTTTGTATACCGCACCATTATCAATCCATTTGATCAGGATGGCTTTTTCCTGTGCGGTAAGGGTATGGTGCGATTCGGGTGAGGGCATCATGTACTTTGGATCATCTGACATGATTCGGTGAAATAATTCACTTCCGGCTATATTTCCGGGAGCTATAGCTACTTTTCCTTTGTTGTCGGGTAGACTGGCATAGGCCGCTTCGGCGATATCCAGTCGTAAACCCGCCTTTTGCTTGGCTTTGTCGGGGCCGTGGCAGGCAAAGCATTTGTCAGACAGGATTGGTTTTACATCTGCATTATAGTCCGGCGGACCAGGTAATGCATTGTAAGCCTCCTTTACATCAGGTGGCAAGTCAACAGTTGTTGAATAGTGGAAAATGACAGCAAGTAAAACTATAGCACTAAACAGTATTAATATGAGCCTTCTCATAACATGAATATTCCGCATTTATAATCAATATATTATCTATCGCACAAATCCCTTTTTAGTGAATACCGCTCTGGGCATAATCCATCGCCAGGGAAATTGAAGATTTTGGTAATGGCTCTAAAGATATATTGATTGAAATCAGCGTTATTGCACTATTTTAAGCGAAGTTTAAAGTATTTTATTGAAATGCCTTAAGTACTTGCTTAGGAGAATATCGGGAATAAAATTGGTTTAATGTATTCTCCATATTTACGAGTGCCAACAATCTTATCTTGTGCTTAATGAATGGCAGCTATGAAATGTAGAACGTCCTTCCAAAATGAAATGGACAAACCAGTTGAAATTTAAAAAGAGTTGGATAGGAAAAGAGGTGCCTTATAAAATATTCATTGATTTGTACAACAGCCGTATGACGAAGGAAATTGGGACTTCTGAGTTTGCGGATATTTTTAAAAAACTTTTGACACCCGCGAGAAATAAGAAAGGGTTGCAAATCTTTGATTTGCAACCCTTTCTTAGTGCCCAGAACTGGATTCGAACCAGCACACCCTTGCAGGCGCTGCGACCTGAACACAGTGCGTCTACCAATTTCGCCATCTGGGCAACTGATATCGTGTCAGGGGTTGCAAAGATAAGCAGACAAAGCATTTCGCCAAATTTTTTTTCAGATTTCCGATATTTCATCGGCATTGCTGCTGAAAAATGTGGCGGAACCCCTTGCTGATAGCACATTTAAGCCTCCATAGCTTTGCTTACCCTGCGATACACAAACTCATGGTAAATGTGCCGGCGGCAAAATCTGCCGGGTGTATCGGAGTTGATCAGCTTCACATATAGTGTTTTGGGTACTTCGAGGTACTCGTAACTGCTGCCATCCTGGAAGTTCAATTGCAGGGTTTGTTTCTCGTAACTGAAATCCACGATAGTAGAGGCAGAGATAGTTTCGGTATACTGTGGTAACGCAGCGGCAATGGTTTCAGGAGCGATACTTACCAGGAAATGGTAGGCTTCTATCACTGCCTTGCTCTTGGCTTCTGCTTCCAGCTTTTGGTCCTCTTCAAAGTCTACTAATTTATCAGGATGCAGTTCCTTCATCAGGTTCCTATAAATGCTTTTTAATTCTTTTAACTCGGTTGTTTTGGTCACGCCCAGCAACTTCCGGTAATCAACTATTTTACTCATCACATATGGGTTCAAAAATAAACAGGCTGATCACCAGGAACCGGCTACCATCTATTTTGCGGTAAAAAAGCGCAAAGATACCCCGTTTTAAGCTCCCGGCAAGGAATTATTTCCCCTTATCCAGCGCCATTTTCAGGGCAAGACTTCCGAAAACCCCCGCCATAAACCACTTTTGCATTTTCACCCACCGGGGATTGGCCGCAAACCAGCCCGTCACCCTGGCGGCAAATAATATGATGATAAAATTGACAGAGATGCTTACACAGATCTGGGTGATGCCCAGCATAAAACTTTGGGCAAGCACCGACCCATAAGCTGGCTTTATAAACTGGGGGAAAAACGACAGGTAAAATACCGCCACTTTGGGATTGAGCATATTCGTAAATAATCCCATGCTGAACAATTTCATAGGGGAATCGGTCGCTAAGGTCCGGGTATTGTCGAATAATCCCTTCCCTCCCGGTTTTACCGCCTGCCAGGCCAGGTAAAGGAGGTAAAGACTGCCCGCCATTTTCAACCCGGTATAGGCGAAGGGAACCGCCAACAGTACGGCCGTAAGCCCAAACGATACCAGCGTAATGTGGAACAGGAACCCGCAGGCCACCCCTGCTAAGGAAATCAACCCTGCTTTCTTTCCCTGTGTTACGGAACGGGAAATCAAATAAATCATATTAGGCCCGGGTACTAATACCATGAGCAACGCGGCAAACGCAAATAATAAGAGTTGACTGATCGGTAGCATGATGCGCAGATAACAGGTAAGAGGCCGCAAGATACAAATAAAAAAGCCACCCCGGAGCTTACTTCCAGGATGGCTATGGTAGGGCTTTCTGTTGTATTACTGTTTCTTTGGATATAACTTGTAGAAAGTTACTCCCTTCGTATAATCATTAAATCCTTTGCAATAATATACTGCTCCGTTTTTATCCTGGCCTATCAGCGAAGCGCCGGTGAAATTCACCCATTTGGCCAGCCCCGTTTCTTTATTTTGAGCTTCAGGCGCACTGCCATAGGCGGAGCCTATCTCTGTGCCGGCGTATACGTACATGCGCTTGGTTTGCAGGTTGTAGCTCGACAACGAATAATTAACTACCGCCAGGGTGGCCCCGTCATATAGTTGCATGGTCTGATTAAACTCCACGTTAGTAGGATCCACGAGAAAACCGCCACCATCTACTCTTTTATATTTCGGGTCGGTTTCGTACGACTGGTAGGCATACTTTGTCTGGTAGGTATCGATATAACTGCCCTTGGTATCTTCTGTTACATTATAGGGGAGCATTTGGTATTGTACAAAATTGCTGGTGTAGAAGCCGTAAAGGTAATCGCCGGAAGGATCACACCAATAATAATTGGCAGACACAGGATAGCCAATGCTGGGATAGAAAACTTCAAAATTCATCAATCCATGCACCCTGCCATCGGTGTCCAGGCGCGAAATCAGTATGAGGCCATCATATGGATCGGCGCCCGCCATGCCGCCGCTGATACCAGAAGGACCATACCACGATGAATGGTCATTGGTGGTACTGCCAGGCGCATAGATGTTGGTATAGTAAAGATTGTTGTTAAGATCGGTATTCAGGTAGGAAGCCACTATTTTCAGCTGGGAAACATTACCCTGGAAAGGACTGCCGTTTTCATCGGGCGCATACGTGTTGGCTACTAAGGTACGATTCAGTGTTCGCGCGACTTTCGTTTGTAAACTCATCTTACATAAACGGAAGATATAGTGCGATGACTCATCAGTTTTGTTATCCTGTACTTCTGCAGAAAAGTACAGGCTGTCTCCTTCAAAGGTCACCGCGCTGCTCAACACCTGCTTAATGGTAAAGCTACCCTGGTCATCATGCAATACATCGCCGGCCTTGAATACCGTGCTTACCTGCCCGGCGGTTACCTGTTGTACCGATAATTGATTGTTGAAATAGATGTTGCCCGATTTATCCACGTGGATACACCGTACCAGGTCGTATTGATGGCGGCTGTATACATCCATGTCAGCAGGCATCCAGTGCGCCAGCTGATCTACCCATAAAGTGGTGTCGGTACGGGCAGCGCTGTTGCCAAGCAACTGTATCGTTACCGGGGGACCGGTAACAATGTTGCCGTTGGCGGTAATGCTCACCTGGCGGCCCTTGCCGATACCCATCTCTTTGGTGACAATGAAACGCACGGCGTCTATTTTTCCCTGTGCATTATAGGTGGTATAATTGGGAGAAAATTGCGCAGTATCGATAATTTTTATAGGAACGCCGCCCACGGTAATGACCGTGCCAGGTTGAGATGGGAACAGTTTTCCCAGCAGCATAGCGGTATCGCCTACTATCAGGGTAGCAGGGTAATTCCAGTTGACAGGCGCCAGCCACGAGCCCGCCTGTTGGGTATAATGATCCGCAAACCAGGGCTGGGATAATACCATGGTCGCATGATCATCTACCTTTTTACAACCGGTAAATGCCAGCATGCCACAAATGGCGTATATACTTAGCCGTAAGAACAGGGAGATTATTTTTTTCATCTGTAAATATTTTTACCTAGAAGTTTTTTAATGCGGAAATGCTGAAATCGGTAGTGATGTTAACAGTTTTGCCGGTACGTGGATCTGTATAGCTCCGGTCATCGCTGTCGGTATACCCGTTCAATACCAAGGTGTAGGCGTGGCCAGGAACCACATCCAGGGAAGTATGCGCCAGGAATTGCACACTATCAGCCGGCTGGTATACTTTAATACTCAGCGTTTGCGGCCCGGTACAATCTATCGGAATAAAGCCGGTATGATCCAGGTACGTGGTATTTACCGGCAGAGCGGCCGGAATCACTTTATTCATCGCCAGGTATACGGACCCGTTAAACGGGCTGAGATTTACAATGCGTATACCGATTTTTCCATCGGCAGGTGTGAAGGCATCGTTCGCAATAATATGCTGGTATATGCCATGCCTTTCTCCGAAAAACACCATGGTAGGCGCCGCGGGCGCCAGTTCCAGTTGCGCGCTGTCCAGGATGGTGCGGGACGTATCCAGCAGGTAGATGGCGTGTTTCCCGGTACTTATTTCCATGTATTTAATCCAGGTACTGTTACCCGCAGGATAAGCCGGGGGCGTAAGATCTACCCGGTGAAGAAAGGGATAAATAGAATGGAAGATATCCGATTCGGGCTTATAAGTAGTATCCCGGCTGTCTATCAAAACAAGGTAGCCATCATTTCCTCCCGCTTTGATACCACCCAGGAAAGCGGTGGCGGCAAAGTAAAAGTTCACCTGGCCCTTTGGCGTAATATCCGGCAGGGTCACCGGTTTATTGCAGGCAGCAAAGCTGCCGGCGGCCATAATGATAAGAAAGAACCGTACAACGGCATTCCGGTAATGGTGAATATTGATCATCTTAATTTCGTTTAGTCTTTACCGTATTTTTAAAAGGCATAAGTAAATTGAAGTAAAATATACCTGCCGGGTTTGTAGGAAGAATAGATGTTATCTCCCTTATAAAAAGTTTTGCCATCGGGCCGGGTAACAGGATACTCTTTCTTGTAGCGCTGATTGAAATCCTGGTCTTCTATGATCCGGTAGCTTTGATCCAGCAGATTTTGTACGCTCAGCTTCAGCTGCAACGATTTTATCAACCGCTGGGTGATCGATAAATCCAGCAGATGGGTGGGAAGTTGCACCAGGTCGGGCCGATAGTAGGTATCGGCTGTCAGGGTATCTGCTGCGGTACGTATACTCTTGGCATAAATATTAGGCCCGCTCACATTATACACCAGGCTGATTTTGGTACCGGCAGCTACATTCTCGTAAAATATCCCTGCGTTTATGATATAAGGGGCCTGCCCCTGCAAAGGACCTCCTTTTTTGTGCAGGCTGTCGGTAGAATAGTCGTTGTGCGAACGCCTCCGCTCTGTATTACTCTTGATAATACTGCCATTCAGCACCACGGATAAACGCCTGAAAATTTGACCAGGGATAAAAGAAAGGCTTTTTTTGATCTCCGCTTCGGCGCCATAGAGATTAGCGCTGACAGCGTTGTCGTAAGTAATGTTGGTGTAAGACCAGTCATCCATGTATTCCTTGCTGGTAGCTTCTTCCCGCATTCTCTCAATAGGATGTTGCAGGTGTTTGTAAAAGGCGCCGAGACTGAAGAATTCATTGTTGCGCCGCGGATACAACTCTGCCCGCAGGTCATAGTTATCTATCACCGCAGTCACTACCCGTGGGTTACCCTGCATTCTTTCGTTACGCTGATAGTCGAAATCTGCATAGGGTGTTAACTCCCGGAAGTCGGGCCTGTTTACGGTACGGCCATATCCGGTACGTACTACCAGCTGCCCGGTAGGGCGATAGCTGAAGTTAACAGAAGGAAGTAATACTGTTTTCTTATGATCTACATTTATAAACTCTATGGTTTGCTTGCCCAGCGCACCTTCCTTAGCGCCGGAAAGCCGTTGGCGGTCATACTCTCCACGCAATCCCGCATTTAATGTCAATTTATCACCAGCCGTTTTCCAGTCGCCCATCGCGTAAAATGCATTGTATTGCTCGCTGGCGGTATAGGCATCCACCGGGGAGGTAACATCATATACCTGCAAACCGGTAGAGTCGTTGGGGAAATATTTGCTGCTCCATACGGAACGCAGGGCCTCGGGGCGGAAGTACAGCGTATTAATGTTGTTATAATTGTACCCGGTGGTCCATTGCTGGTTGTCGTTGGAGTTTTGTACTGCCTCCAGCTCCGACTCCGTTAACCCCGCCCTGTTGACGCGGAACGTACGGCGCCCTACCTGCCTCACTTTGAACAGCTGGTATCCCCCGGCTTTTACATAAAAATCAGGAGTAACGTGAAAGGTATAGTCGGCAGAAATATTAAATACCTGTTCCAGGTTTTTGATGTACAAACGGTTGATCATCCCGGCAGTAGTGCCATTCCGCTCTCCTGCGTTGGAGCCCACCGGTACCCAGGCCGTACTGTCGATCGTAACCGGCCACTCCCGGTTGAAATGCAGGAGGCGTTGATCGGGTACATTTTGCACATCATGTACATATCCCAGGTTCCAGGCCAGCTCATGTTGTTTACGGACGCCCAGCAGGTGGGTACCACTCAGGTTACCGGAATAGAGCATACGCTGTTGAAAGGAAAGTACATAGTCGCGCTTAAATCCGCCCACGTCATTCAGATAGTAGACAGGTAGCTTATTGGGAATAATGTTACTGGTACTGGTAAAGCGTTTGCCGTCATTTACAAAGAAGTTTTGTAGCGACAACTGGTGCCGGTCATTGAGTTTTAGCGTAAGATTCTCCAGTACATTTATTTTCCCTGTTTCTGTGGTCTGATCACTGTTGGTGATCCTGTTGTTGCCTCCCTGCGACTGTCCCATCACATCGCTGATCATATAGGCATCCTTATTCCCCATTTGCCGGTATACCTGGCTGGCCACCGTTTCCTTGGTATACGTGATGGAGGTAAGATCGTACAGGCGGGCTTTTCCCATTTTCCAGCTGTTATAGTAGTTGGCAAACAGTTGCAGGTCGGGACTGCTGTAGCGCTTACCGGTAGCCAGGGTAGGAGAGAAGCCCTTCAGCCATTGTTCCTGCGTGAGGTTACGCGCCCTGGCGCTTGCGTTAAACACGCCCGGTGAAAAGCCTGGCAGGCGGCGGGTGCCGTCATCTACCCCCAGAAAATCCAGTTTACCTCCGTTATAACTGTTTACATTTTTCATACTGGAACCATCACGGTAAGCTACTTGTAACCCTACATCAAAGTGTTTTACCGGCATGGCATTTTTGGTAGATACTTTTACGGCAGCGCCGGCATATTCACCTACGAGATCCGCCACGGGCGATTTATACACCAGTATTTTATCGATTACACTGCTGGGGAGCAGGTCGTAGGCAAAGGCTTTGTTATACAACTCCGTAGAGGGGGCCACGTTACCATTCAGGAAGGTGAGGTTATATCTTTCATTCATGCCGCGAACCACGATAAAACGGTCATCTACCACCGTGATACCGGAAATGCGTTTTACAATTTCCGCCGCATTACGATCCGCTGTTTTGCTGATCAGCTCACTGGAAATACCGGATACTACCCCGGTTGCATTTTTTATTTCTGTGAGCAGTTGTTGTTCTGTGCTATGGGTTACCGCTCTCACTTTGCGGGGGCCGCTGTTCACCACTACTTCTTTCAGGGCATCGCCGGTTTGCATTTTAATATCATAGTCGGCTGTTTTGTTGACGCCAACGGATATTCCACGCAAGGTACTCCGCTGGTAGCCGACAAAGCTCACCTGTAATGTATAGGTATTGGCGGGTACATTGTCGATGCGGTAATAGCCTTTGTTGTCGGTGATAGTTCCCAGCGTAGTGCCCTCCAGTTTTACCGTAGCGCCGGGGAGTGGGGTGGCGGTTTCAAAATCTACGATGCGACCCCGGATACTGCCGTTGCCACTTTCTTTAGGAGTATGTGTGCCGGTTTTTATCGCAATGGTGCGGGCGTTGGCCTGGTATAAAATGCCATAGGTCCGGTTTAATTCTTCCAGCACATTTTTCAGTGGTACGGCTTTCCAGTTGACCGCCGCAATCTTCACCGCACCCAGGGAGCTGCGGTCATACGAAAAGCTGAAATCGCTCTGCCGGTCTATTTCGGCGATCACCATCGCCAGGTTGGTATTGCTGAGTTGCAAGGTCACTGGCTGGTTCATGGTGGGCGATTGTGCCCTGGCCTGCCCCGCCAGTAGTCCCCACAATAAAAACAATGCCTGCCACCATTTTCTTTTGAGCAGGATTGAACTGGTTTGTCTAAATTTGTTCATACGTAAACTTTAAAAACAATTGTTTTTGATGTCCCGCTGCCAGGCGGGACATTTTTTTATTGATTAATGAATAAATACCGTATCGCCGGTCTCCTGGTAGTGGAACCCGTAAATGAAGGCCATGTTGCCGAGTATGTTGTGAAGTGATTCCTGCGTATAAGTGGCCGTAAACCGCGCGTTTTTAAAAGATGCAGTCGCGATTATCTTTTTATGATAACGCGCTTCCAGGCGCTTAAAAACAGCCTCCAGTGGTATATCTTCCAACACCAGCGCTCCCCGTTTCCAATCTGTTTCTCTTTCAGGACTAAAGCGATGGGTACTGAAGCGTTGTAATGCCTTTTTATAGGAAAGCCTGGTACCGGAAGATAACAGCAGGGTGCTGTCGCTGTGATGTGCCAGGGATAAGGCAATAGCTACTTTACCGGCCGACAGGCAAACATTGGTAACGTCTTCGCCGGGATATGCTTCTATATTGAAATGGGTACCCAATACGGTTGTTTGTATACCGCCGGCATTTACACGAAAGGGCGTAGTACCCGGTGCTACCTCGAAATAGGCTTCCCCGCGGAGGCTGAGGGTGCGGGCTGTATGAGGATAATTATCCGGAACGCTCAGTTCCGAGCCGGGCGTGAGCCATACCTGGCTGCCATCCGGAAGGGTAAGCTTACGCACATGAAAAGACGTATTGGCAATCTGCCTGGAAGCAAGCTGCACGGGCACCTGGGGCAAAGGGCGATGCAGCCACCATAGAGCGCCCAGGAGCATCGCTACGCTGGCGGCTACCAGCCAGCGGGTATGTAATACCCGCCATGTACGGCGTGCCGGCAACAAGTGTGGCAACTGCCGGTCGAGCGCTGCCGCCATCGCTGAGGGCATAGGCGCCGGATCGTGCTGCCATTCCTGGTCAAGCATAGCTTCCAGCGCCGCATCGTCCTGCGTTTGCAACCATTCCAATATAGCCTGGCGCTCTGCGGCCGGACTGCTTTTGTCGATATATCTTTGCCAGGTTTGTGGATCTTTCATGAGCCTTCATTTAGCATGCTACTATCTACACGTAGCATCCTTCATTTGCCTCAATACCACCTCACCGGAAAAACAGGCAATTAACAATTTGGTAACAGGGCATTATCAGGAGGGGCATCCTATATTTGTATACTTATGTCGGATACAGCTTTGTATGATAAGGAACTCGTATTTACCCGCTTATATCATGCCTCCCGCGACAGGCTGTATAACTATCTGCGCAATTATACCCACGACGATCACCTGCTGAAAGACCTGATGCAACAATGCTACCTGAAAATATGGGAACGTATAGACCATATTTACGATGTGGAAAATGCATTACCCCTGCTTAAAATTATTGCCCGCCGCCAGCTGATTGATGTGATCCGTAAACGCATGAAAGAAGATACTGCCTGGCTGGAAACGGTGAAGGAGGAAGCCGAACAGCTGTTGACCATTCCCCCGGAAAGTACGCTGCATCCCCTGGTGGCACTCGATACGGCTATTTCTCAGCTGCCGGATAATTGCCGTGAAGTGTACCTGCTACACCGGGAAAAAGGATTGTCTTACCGGGAAATATCTTTTCGTATGTCCATCTCTGTTAGTATGGTGGAAAAACATATGAGTAAAGCGATCCGTTTACTGAAACGTGACCTGCTCACCAATCCCGAATTACTCCTGGTACTGGTGGCCGTAAATAAATTGTTGTAACTGCATGCCGGGTCAGGAAATTGCTGTATTTTAATAGCCGGTTTATTGTTTCAACCTGATCTATATGAAAATACCTGTGTTGTTAACCATGCTGCTGGCCTTTATTGTAACAGGCCATGCACAGCAACTGGACTCTCTCAAATACCCGAATGGTTATCTTTACTTTCATACTTATGGCGCCGGATCGCCGGTAATTGTTTTATCTGGCGGCCCCGGCAACTCCTGCCTGCAGCAGGAAGAAGTAGCTATAGAACTCGGCAGGAAATACCGCGCCATTTTGCCGGAACAACGTGGCACCGGTTTATCGATTCCCGTACCATTTGATAGTACCACCATTACCCTGCAATCGGCGGTGGAAGATCTCTACCGGTTGTTACAACATCTTCATCTTAAACAGGCTATTTTTTACGGTCATTCCTGGGGTGCTATGCTGGCCATGAGCTTTGCCGCACGGTACCCCGATGAGGTACGGGCACTGGTACTGGTAGATCCCGGCTATTACAAATTTTCGGCCGACCTGCTCACCACGCATGTCAATAACCTGCGTTCCCATTTAGGCGTAGCGGATGTGGCATTATGGGATTCACTGGGCAAAAAGATAGCAGCTGGCAAGGGAACAGCCGAAGATTCTGCCCGGTATAACCGGACCATCCGGCTTGGTTATATTTATAACAAATCGCTGATCGACAGCTTGATGGTGAAGATCTATGCGGCAAAGCCCAACGGGACGATGCAACAACTTATGGTCAGCGATCTGAACCGCGTACATTACGATCTCAGTAAAAATTTATTTCATTACAAAGGCCCGGTGAGTATTATTGCCGGCGCCCAGGATGCACTGGCGTTTTATACGTATGAACTGAAAGTGATCCGCCCTGCCATACAACTATACTGGATCCAGCAATCCGGCCATTTTCCGATGTTTGAGCAACCCACTGCGTTTAATAAGCAACTGTGGGCCGTAATGGCTGCCTGGCCATAAATGGAAAATTATCAGCGCTAAATTCGTATCTTCTGGCTCTATATCATCCTGATATTAGCACAGTAGACCGGCATTGCTCAAAATACCCCGTATTAACACCAACATATATTGTAAAAAACGTTTCAAAACAATGCAACTATGAAAGTAGGTATTATCGGATCCGGCGACGTGGGACAAACGCTGGCCACCGCATTTTTAGCTGAAGGACATGAGGTAATGCTGGGTACCCGTAACCCGGATAAAGAAGAAGTGAAGAGCTGGAAAAATAAAAATCCGGAAGGCCAAACCGGTACCTTCGAGGCTACTGCCCAATTCGGAGAAGTGCTGGTACTCAGCGTTGCCGGCAGCGCGGCGGAATCGGCCGTGCAACAGGCCGGCCTGTCCAACTTCGCCGGCAAAGTGGTGATCGACACTACCAATCCCATTGCAGCCGCACCACCTGAAAACGGGGTGCTGAAATTTTTCACAGAGCAGAACAGTTCCCTGATGGAAAAAATTCAGGGTCTTATCCCCGAAGCCAGCGTGGTAAAGGCTTTTAATAGCGTAGGGAATGCGCTGATGTACAAACCGCAATTGCCGGGAGGAACGCCTACCATGTTTATTTGTGGCAATAATGCCGCTGCCAGGATAACGGTAACGGATATACTGACGGCCTTTGGCTGGGAAACGGAAGATATGGGCACTGCGGTGGCCGCCCGCGCCATAGAACCGTTATGTATCCTGTGGTGTATACCGGGCTTTTTGCAGAATAGATGGAACCACGCCTTTAAACTGCTGAAGCCGTAGCAACCACCAGGCTAGATATCCATAAACTCCCAGGCACTCTGGTAAGCGTTTTTACTTTCTGCATAGCTGATAAAGCTGGCATAAAATCCAAACCCCGACAGGGTGCCGCTATCACCTATTACCACCAGCTTCTTACGGGCACGCGTCATAGCGACGTTCATGCGGCGGGTATCCGACAAAAAGCCGATGTTGTTTTCCGTATTGCTCCTGGTCATACTGATATATACAATATCCCGCTCCTGTCCCTGGAAGCTATCGATGGTATTCACGGATATTTTATCAGCATAAGGTTGCAGCCCCGGTGAGTGCTGCAGCTGTTCTTTTAGTAACTGTATTTGTTGTTTATAGGGAGAAATAACTGCCACCGTAGGAAAATCTTTCGGCTGGTAATACACGCCCAATGAGGCTACCAGCTGGGTGAGATGTTTAAACAGGAACACAGCTTCTTCCGGGTTGGTAGTACTGGTGCCTTCCAGCTTTTCATCAAAGCCGCAACCGGCGGTATCTACAAACGACAGCGGACTGTCTTCCGAAAACAGGAGATGACCGGCCACGGAAGCATGTGCTTTCAGTTTGTCTCCGTAGAAAATACGGGAAGAATATCCCATAATGGTTTCGTGCATGCGATACTGCTCCTCCAGCAGGGTAACGCTTTCGGGGTATAACGCCGTACACTTTTCCAGCAGGGTGGTACTTAGCCCTTTCCGCGCAGCTTCGTCCGACTTAACCGTGGGTGACAGCTGGCAATGGTCGCCTGCCAGCACTACTTTCTGTGCTTTCAGGATGGGGATCCAGCAGGCTGGTTCCAGCGCTTGTCCCGCTTCGTCGATTACAACGGTATGATAGCGCTGATGCTTTACAGTATAGTGGTTGGCTCCCACCAGGGTAGCGGTGATGACCTGCGCTTTGGCAATGAGGTCGTCGATGATATATTGTTCGGTATTACCGACTTCCTTCATAATTTTGCGGGCTTCGTCGAACAGGGCTTTGCGTTGTTCCCTTTCCGCCTTTCCGAAGTTGCGCTTGTATTTGTGGGCCATGTCCCTGAATTCGTTGGCCTGTTTTTTCAAACGCTTAATTTCCTTCACACTGGGGTGCTCCGATACTTTGCTGTCGAGCGTGAGCGACATGAGTCGCTCGGATACCCGGGCAGGGTTGCCTACCCGTAATACATGGAGTCCTTCATCCGACAGCTTTTCGCTGAGCAGGTCTACGGCCGTGTTGCTGGGGGCTACCACCAGTATCTGCTGGCCATCCTGGCGGATAAGCGCCTTAATGGCCTGTACCAGCGTAGTAGTTTTACCGGTGCCGGGAGGGCCATGTACGATCGCCAGGTCATTGGCAGTCAATATTTTTTGAACGGCTGCCTGTTGGGAGGCATTCAATGCAGGATGGGTATAGGTTGGCAGGTCGGTATGAAAAGCGGGCGACATTTCCCCTGTGAGGATTTTTACCAGGTGTGCGCTGGGGTCCTTGTCCGGCAGGGCATCCGCCTGTTTAAGGGCCGCCTGCATTTCGTCGTAACTGTTATCATCAAACAGCAGGTCTATGCCCAGTTTCCCGTCGTTGGCCCAATCGGGCAGCTCATCGGTGCGTAGGGTGATTTTCAGGCGGTTGCCGCTCTGGTAAGAGATGGTACCGTCTAAATGGTCGTCCTTGCGGTTATGATTGGAAAACAGCACGGCAGATGCGCCAAAACGGAGCTGATGCGGAATGTCCTGGTGGGTGGTACGCTCTATTTCAACGGTAAGATAGTCTCCCCGGCTCATTTCAGACCCCCTGATGGCAATAGGATACCAGCTTAGCCCATTTGCCCTGCGTTCGGCTACAGACGTGCTTTCGGTCATTTGCTGATAAGATTTCCGGTCTTCTTCCCGCTCTGTTTTGAGCAAATCAAGCTGCTTTTTGAAATAATCCATGGCGCAAAGGTAAGATGTTCTGGTTTGTCGCAATAGACCATCAAGAATGTCGGATTCCCCCAGCAGGAATCCTGTGGAATCGATCTAAGTTTGTATCGTCAATCACACACAAGAAAACAAACAAAAATTTAAATGTATGGAAACTCAAACATTGTATATGAACACCAAGAACCCTTCTAAAAGCGCCAATATTACCGGCTGGGTCATCACCATCCTTTGCGTATTGTTTCTACTGGTAGATGCAGTGATGAAAGTAGTTAAAGCCGCAGCTTCTGTACAAGGCAGCGCACAGCTGGGCTGGCCGGAAACCCAGGTACAGGGTATTGGCATCGTACTGCTGCTGGCTACTATCCTCTACGCCATTCCCCGTACAGCCGTATTGGGAGCTGTTTTTGTAAGCTGTTACCTCGGTGGGGCCGTGGCCGTTATGAGCCGGTTAAACGCACCTTATTATTTCCCTATTGTTTTCGGTATACTGATCTGGGTGAGCCTGTTCCTGCGTATTCCTGCCCTGCGTACGCTTTTTCCAGTGCAGAAAGCATAAAGCAGAAAGCAAAAAGCTATTGAGGCGAATGACCAGAGCGAGTAAATATTCGCTTAAATCATTCGCCTCAATAGCTTTTTGCTTTCCGCTTTTTCCATTATTTTTGCAATAATCCTATGAGTCGAAATACGTAACGCATTACGAACAATACGCCTTTGCCAGTCTTTCGACACGCATAAACCATGTTCATTCAAAAATTGTCAACCCTATGAATCACTACACAGCCGGAAACGGCGCTCAACAAATCAAGTTAGCTGTTGATATCTCTACCAATGGATTTGCCTGGACACGATGTTTTACCATTGCGCCAGACAATATCAAATTGCCCATACCGGATGCGGTATCGGATGCCTCCGGCGATATCAATACCATGGCGGTCGGCAGCGCCAAAAACCTGCAGGGTAGCTTCGTGCATATCGTTACCAAGGTTGAGTTGTTTTGGGATGATATCGATACCCGGAAAATTGAATTCGGGAAGATAGGCACCCACTATACACTCGATGGCGGTACAGACGGGCGCAAAGAATTTACCACGCCGGATCAGACCCTCAACGCCAACGGCGATTTTACGACGATCTATATTTTGATGACTGTTAAACTGGACTAATCATGCCGCTATATAAATACCTACTGACAGGCCTGTTGATGATGGGGGCCAGTCAGCAGCTTTTTGCACAGGAAACCACCGCAGATAAACTCAGCATACCCCAAACCAGCGCTTTTAAGCTGGTAGATGTATCGCCTACCCTGATTGAATCTCCTGCTACGCCTAAGGCTTTCGGGATATCAGTATTACAGAGTTTTGCGGGGGATGGATGGCCGCAGAATTACACAGCCCAATTTACACCGTACTGGTGGGCACTCCCCAAAAAGCGGGATGTCTTCCGGTTTATAGGCGTAAAGAGAGATACCAGTCGCCCTGCCGCCGCCTGGAAAATGCAACCTTTTTCTGCCCTGCAATTCACCAATATTTCGGTAGCCTTTATCAGGAAAGATATGATCCCGGATACTTCCGGGCTGTCACAGAAAGTGTTTTCTATTGGCTTTCATTCTACCCTGGTACGGGCTTACCGCAGCAGTTACGCTACCCGCCTGCATGCCCTGGTAGATACGCTTACACAAAAGCAGCAAGCCGACATACTGGATGCCGTGAGCTCCGATCCGGCCTATGATGCCGCGGTTACCAGCGGCGATACAGCTACGATTGCCCGCATTCTCCGCCAGTATACCACCCGCAAAAATGAAGCGCTGACCGCCCTGATGACCCGGGTGAAAAACCAGCTGACAGAAAAACCGCTTTTTCAATGGGATATTGCCGGCGCCTATGCTACCTACGGCATCGCAGATACTACCTGGAAAACAGGAAGGGTAGGGGTTTGGACTACTTTGTCGCTCAATACCCCGCTCAATTTTGATGCAGCGGTACCTAATACCAATTACCTCAGCATAGCCGCCTATGGCCGGTATATGTATGATGCTTATGCGCTGGAGAAAGGTATGGTGACGGGCTCCAACAGCTTCGACCTGGGCGGACGCCTGTCGTTTGAATTTGATCCCGTAAGTTTCGGCGTGGAAGCCGTTTACCGCAGGTACGCAGTGGATGAACACCTGAAATCGCAGCGGGTGGTGGGTTACGCCAACTACCGGATCGCAAAGAATATCTATATCAATGGCGCCTTTGGCAATGACTTCGGATTGGATAAATCCCGCATTCTCGCCATCTTCGGTATCACCCTGGGGTTTGGTAACGAAAAGCTGGACCTGGGCCAGCTGCCACCATTACCCTGAGTATGACCAACATACACTACCTGCTGTGGCGGGTGTTCACAGCAGGTAGTGTACACTGCTTAGGCCAGCGCCGCATAGCGCCTGCCCTCCGGCCGTAATGCCCAGGATATTACGGCAAATGCCAGGAATAACAACGGGCCTATCAGCTTTACAGCACTATCGCCTACCGCCAGGTGGGAAAATGCCGCCCCGCTCAAATCAAATACTGCCCCTGCATAGGCCCATTCCTTTAATCGTGGCTGCCCCGGTACCGCAATGGCAATTGCCCCCAATATTTTCCATATACCCAGGATTACAGAGAAATAAACGGGATATCCCAGGTGCGTCATTCCCGCTATGACCGCCGGTAGCCGGAGTACATCGCCTACCCCGCCGGACCCCAGCTGGAAAATAACAAGTGCAGTAGCTATCCAATAAATAATGATACGGGTCTGGTGTTTTTTTTGTTCTTTCATAACAGTTGTTTCTTGAATAAGAACTGACACCACCGGAATTGGACAGGTTAAACAACATTTTTTTATGTGAGCTGATTTATTTTCTCCCGGATACCTTGTTTTTCTACATCCGTTTTAGCCAAGTCGTACGCCTTTTGCAGGTGTGATAAGGCTTTGGCATTATCCACTTCTTTATACAGTTCGCCCAGCAACAAGAAATAAAAATGATTATCTGTTAGCTGTAATTTCTCTGCTTCAATTAAAGCCGCTTCCCGGCCATTGGCTTTATACAGGGCAAAGGTCCTGTTGAGCGCTACGCTGGGGGAATAGTTGATGAGTAATAACTGGTTATAGAGTTGAAGGATTTCTTCCCATTTTTCGTGGCTGTCTTCTTTGATACAATGCCAGTAGGCAATGCGCGCTTCCAGGTGATAAGAGCTGATTTCCTGGCCCTGGGCAGACAAGCCCAGGAAATGTTCTCCCTGGTGAATGAGTGCCTGGTCCCACAAGGCTTCGTCTTGCGCTTCATATAATACCATGGTATCATCGGGCGCCTGCCGGGCGCCGAACCGGGAGGCATGAAAACACATGAGGGCAATCAACGCATTGGTGGCAGGAAGATTGGTCGCCTCATATTCGGTGAGCATGAGTCCCAGCCGTAATGCTTCCACACACAGGTCTTTCCGCAAGATCTGGTTCTGCGTCTGGGAGTAATACCCTTCGCTGAAAAGGAGGTAAATGATGTGTAATACGTTATCCAGCCGCTTCACAATTTCATGTTCAGGGGGCAGCTCCATCTTTATTTGTTCGGTGCGCAGTTTTTCCTTGGCCCGGAACAACCGCTTATTGATGGTTTCCTTATTGGAAAGAAATGCTTCGGCAATTTCTTCTATACCAAAACCGCAAAGGATGCGCAACGCTAACCCAATCTGCGCTTCGCTGGCAATGGCGGGGTTGCACACGGCAAACAACATTTGCAGCTGGCTGTCTTTAATCTGCTGAGGCGAAAATTCCAGCGCATCGCCTTCGGTACTTTTTTCGTTCCTGTAAGTAATTTCCGGTAACACCTTCTGCTCGTAGATTTTATTTCTCCGGAAGTGGTACAGCGTTTTTTGTTTAGCCACCATATACAACCAGGCAGTGGGATTGGCAGGCATCCCCTTTACCCCCCAGGTTTCTGTGGCCTGTAAAAAAGTTTCGCTAACAATATCCTCTGCCAGTTCTATATGTTGTAATCCATACAGGTGGCTGATAACAGCTACCATCTTGGCAAATTCCTGTTGAAATAAATATTTGAGTGAAGCGGTTTCCTTTTCCATATGATATGGCAAAAACCACTCTCTGTGGGAGTGGTTTTTTGTGAACAGATAGGTTGATTTATTGCATGATAGCCCTGATTTCTACACTACCGTTGGCATCCAGTGCGGGACAGCCATGCGCCAGCGTGGTAGCTTCTTCCAGGGTGTCGGCTTTTACAATCATAAAGCTACCCAGGCGTTCCCTGATTTCTACAAAGGGCCCATCGGTGATCACGCCACCGGCCTTCAATACCTTACCATCGGTTTCCAGCCGGCGTCCGGTGGCGCCCAGTTTGCCCTGGGCGGCAATACCGCCTACCCAGTCGGCCCATTTTTTTCCAATAGCTTGCATCTCTTCTGGAGTAGCCTGACTGTAATCATAACTGGGCTGGCGGAATATTAACATGAACTCTTTCATGACGTATTATTAGTTTAAATAGTGAATGAATGTACGATTAAATTATTAGTTGGCTTTTGCGTTAAACATGCCTGGCTGATAATTGCCGGCTACCGGGCGGAAAGCGATATTGATGCGGTTATAGCCACTGATGGTGATCGCCGCGATGGTTAAGTCGATCAGCTCTTCTTCAGAAAATTCCCGGCGGGCGGTTTCATATATGTCATCCGGCGCCTCGTTGGCATTGATGGCTTCTACCCAGGCAAAAGCGGCGCGTTCGCGGGTGGTGTACACAGGTGATTCTTTCCATGCCGGCAACATATACAGGCGTTGCTCTGTTTCGCCCATCGCGCGCAAATCTTTGGAGTGCATGTCTAAGCAATAGGCGCAGCCATTGATCTGTGATATGCGGAAATAAATCAGGTGAAGCAGCGGTTGTTCAATGCTGGATTTACCCAGGTACATGCCTAAGCCAAATAATGCTTTTAGTGCAGATTGTCCTTTTTGCAGATAATTAATTCTAGGTTCCATGATGTCGTTATTTAATTATTGAATGTTTGTGTTTATACTTCAATAATGCTCGGGTAAATCCGAATTGGACATCTAGCTGGAAAAATTTTCAAAAAAGTTTTAATTTCCTTGTAAATCCGCTACAGTACAGCACTTTAATTTTCCAATAAAGCTACTTTTGCCGCCATGCCATCCACTTTTTGGTTAGCTTCATCAGCAATAATGGCATTTCTACCGGCCCATTGCATTAGCTCCGTATTGTGCTGGTCAGCGGCAATCTGGGCTATGCGGAAGTAAGTATATGCCAGCAGCTCCGGCACCCGCGATACACATTGCAGGGCGCGTTGATAATAGCCCAGAGCTTCTGTAGGTTTATTTTGTGTGCTCCTGATCCGCCCCAGCTGATACAACAGCGAAAATTCCACCCCGGCGGTGTCATGGGTAATACCCTCCTTTAAATAGGAATGTGCCAGGCCAGCCGCTTCATCGTCCTTACCATCCATCCGCAGGCGGAGCACCCGCCCTGGTTTCGCCTGGGCATAAGCTATCCGGGCCAGCGAATCCTCCCAGTGCAATACCTTAAAATAAGGATCTACCTGCACTGATGCTACAGCGCTGTTTACCGGCAGCTGAAATGTTTCACTGCGGGCGGCGATGCTAATGTTTTCCGTAGACTGATGCCCATCTTTATAAGTAACCAGTACTTCCAGCGGTAACTCGTAAAGGCTGTCTTTTTGGGTAATGGTTAGCTGGAGATGATTACCTTGTTGTTGCCACTGTTGCTCCCAGGCCGGTGCCCCGGTACGTTCGAACCACTGCTGGTAAAACCATTGTAAACTGCGGCCATGGGCGGCAGCTATTTCCTGGAGGAACTGGTCCCAGCTTACGCCTTCATGACTGTACTTTTCGCCGATGGTTTGCATGGCTTTGTGGAAAACAGGTTTCCCTACCACATTGGATAATAATTCCAGCGCCAGGAATCCCTTACTATCTCCCAGTGTATGACCATTGCCGCCGGTGAGCGCCGGCAAAGGTTCATCATTACCCGCTGCCACATTTTTAAGATAGCCCAGCCCACTCTGATCCCGGAGGTAGCCGGCATACCCGGTTTTCCGATAATAAATGGCATGCGCACTATCAAAATGGCTCACCACCTGCAGGGAGCCATACTGCGCCATGCCTTCCGACAGCATGTCGGCGCCTCTGAGGCCCTTCGACAGGATCTTGTTGCCCCACCACTGATGCCCTATTTCATGGCCAAAAAGGGCGTAGTTAAATTCATGCAGTGCGCCGGTGGGCATCACTACGCCGCCTAATACACTGGCGCCACCAATACCCGTGCGCTCGGATACCGCATCCGGAAATTCGATGATGGAAAAATTGGGGATGGTTAAAGGACCGAATAGGGTGGTGAGATATTCCAGTACCATAGCGGCCTGCCGGGATAATTGGCTGCCATTCACACTTTTACTGAGACTATAAGTATAAAAAGGATACTTACCCTGGTAGTCTTGCCGGGTATAATGGCCAATATAAAGAGAGAAGATATCGGGCTGGTCGTACCGGAATTCGGTCGTTTGTCCCGCGCCTGCCGGAGTGGCGGAGCTCATCCTGCTGGCTGCCATTACGGGCATAAAGCCGGTAGGAGCGGTTACCCGGATAGTGCCGTTGCCCCGTATGGCGTTGTCGGTACCATCGGCAGCGCGCGCCATCACCTGTGGGTACCATGCAGAGCCGTATCCACCGGCCATACAGAAGCTGCTGTCGATATAAAACTGGAAAGCCGGTGCAGCGCCCCGGTCCAGGGTATAGCTAAAGCGTAAGACCGTGCCTTCTGGCAGCGGGTGGTTAAAACGCCAATGATAAACAACATCGCCGGATTCGTTGGTGCTGGTGTCCATGGCGGCACTCCTGCCTTCCAGCTGCAACCGGGAATGGCCCTGGCCCCGGCTCATCACGATGGTCACGGTATCAGTAGCGGGTGTACTGGTAGCAAACCGGAGGTTGCCCGTTACCAGGAAAGCTCTCTTTTCAGGATCAGCCTGCACCTGCAACTGGTAACTAAGCTGGCGCTGGGCACATAACCACAGGGGACATAACAGGAGCAGCAAAAGGATAAGTCGGCGCATCTTTTTTTAAATACAAAGAAAAAGATCGATGACCAATAAAAATGGAACCAGATTAACTATTCAGGAGCTTCCTGAATTGATACGGCGTACTGCGATAGTGCCGGCGGAATATTCTCACCAGGTGGGAGGCATCCGAAAAGCCGGTGGCGAAGGCAATGTCGGCAATGGGGAGAGCAGTGGTAAACAACAGGAACAGGGCTTTTTTTACCCGCATTTCCAATTGGTATTCGCCAGGCGTCCTGCCTTCTTTTTCCCTGAATGCACGGGCCAGGTAAATAGGATGTACATATACCCGGGAGGCGAGTGATTGGATAGTATGATGGGTATCAAATTCGTTTTCCAGGATGGCCTTTGCTTTCGACAGCCAGGGCAGGCGGGAAGGAATTTTAACGGCACTTACATCCGACAGCCAGTCCAGGATATATTCTTCAGACATACTATCCGAAGGGTCCTGCAGGAAAGAGTATAACAGCTGGTATAAATACTGGAAGGCGCCGGTTTTGTACACGGTTAGCCTGGTGGGTAATTGTTGTAGTGGCGCCAGCTCCTTTAACCCGGGATATTTAAATTCAATATTCAGGCATCTGCCGGGAATGGCATGGAACCGGTTGGCATGTGTATAGCCAGCAGGCCGGAACAATACTTCTCCGGGACGAATGGCTTGCTGCTGGCGACCCGCTACCTCCTCATATCCACCGCTGATCAGCAGGCTGAGGTACGCATTTTCATGATAGTGATCATGCAAATGCGTATTGGGCTGATATGCGGTGATATTCAGCTTGAAAAGCGCTGTTTCGTTAAACTGCTGCTCTTTACCAAAATAATGTCCGGCAGAGAGAAGGATACTCATAAGGCTGGCCGGTGAAAGAATAGCGTTACCGGCAAAACAAATATACAGGAAAATCACCCGGTTTCGTCACAGCATTTACCGCTTTCACCACATGTGCATGCCGGTTTAATGAAAGCATTATAATATTGATGGCCTTATAAAACTATATTTATGCGCTTGCTCATTATTGGAATAATATGCCTGGCGGCAGCGGCTGCCTTCGCTCAGGGCCGCGATACAACCCTGAAAGCCTATTTCGATAGTATTTCCGCTCATCATCTATACGACGGAAATATAGCTCTGACTGAAAATGGGCATAAAGTATACGCCTTCTCCGGTGGATACGCCGACTATGCAACAGGACAACGCAATACCATGCAGTCTCGCTTTAACCTGGCCTCCATTTCAAAAATATTCACGGCTACGGCTATCCTCCAGTTAAGAGATAAAAAGCAACTAAGGTTGGAAGACCCGGTTACCCGCTATCTGCCCGCGTTTCCGTTCCCCGGTATTACCATCCGCCACTTGCTTACGCATACCTCCGGATTGCCTGATCTGGAATTGTATGAGGAGGTGGTTAAACAATATCCCGACTCGGTGATAACCAACGCCGTTGTGCTACCCCTGCTCCGGCAATGGAACAAAAGGCCCTATTTTACGCCGGGCGATCAATTCCGGTATTGTAACACCAATTACACGTTGCTGGCCCTAATTGTGGAGACGATAACCGGCAGCTCGTTCCCTACCTACCTCGAAAAACATATTTTCAAGCCTGCCGGCATGAAAGATACCTATGTAGCAGTATATGGCAGCAGCCATTTCGAGGATAGCCTTCGTGTAAAACAACAGGTAAAACCTACATTCTATGACTCGGTCTACACAGATGCAACCCTCGTAAAGCGTTACCGGTACAGTGAGTACAATAACCAGGCAAGCATAGGGCCATCCAATGTAATTACCACGGTAGACGATATGATAAAATTCGACAACGCCTATTTTAGCGGGAAACTGTTGAAGTTATCTACGGTAGAAGAGGCGATTACCCCACTAAAGCTTAATAACGGAAAGGAATATACGGAGCACATGGATACTATGTTGGGAGAAGGAACGGGGCAGTATGGTTTGGGCTGGGATATATTTACACAGCCAGGTTATGGAAAAGGAGTGGGGCATGGTGGGTTTAAATTTGGATTAGCCACCTTTTACTATCATCACCTGGCAAGTAAACAGGTGGTGATTGCCTATACTAATGGCAACAGCAGGTTTGGAGAAAATGTAACGTCCTGTTTTTATATGTTAAATCATCAGCGGCCTATGCCATTGGATTTTAAAAGGTCTGCCGTGCGGGCCTATGCCAATGCGCTGATAACGGTGGGTGCTAACCACGCTGCCTGTATGCTGCATCTTTATAGAACAGATACTTCTCATTATTATTTTAATACGCGGGAGATGAACTTCCTGGGATACGACTTCTTATACCAATGCAGCACCAAAGGACATCAACAATGGTCGCTGGAAACATTTAAACTGAACACTTTCCTCGACCCTGGCAACTTCAATGTATACGACAGCTACGGAGAAGCATTGCTGGAAGCCGGTTACCGCGAAGATGCTATCAGGATGTACAGGAAATCTCTGGAGCTGAATCCTGTCAGTACGGATGGGATAAAGGCGATGAAGAAATTAGGATTAATGTAGCCATCGTAAAAAAAAGGCAGCTGGAAAATAGCCAGCTGCCCATTGAGTATATATTAAAAATAGTTAGTAACTCACGGAAATGCCTATATTAAATGCTGCCCCTTTACCTTTGGCATAAAACCCCGGAATCATGAACCACTGCGATCTTGCAGGGAAATAATCGGTATTAAAGAGGTTTTCAACACCCAGTGTCAGCAAGGTGCTGCGTGTTACCCTGTAACTGGCATTCAGGTTAAAGAGGTGATAGGGTTTTACGATACCCTCATTGCCCTTATATAACCCGCTGGGCAATTTTTCAAAACGATCCCGTTTCATAATGCCAGTGTAATGTAACTGTACTTCCAGTGTGTTCAGCGGACGATAGCTGATGCTGCCGCCTATTTTCGGCGCAGCAATGCGGCGGTTGTTGAGGTATACATCATAATGGTTAGCACGCCCGGTATCGGCTTTGCCCTCTGCATAGCTGAAGGAGGCATTCAGGTCCAGGTTGCTGAGCGGGCGGTATTGTACCGCTGCTTCAAAACCGTATATGCGTTCCGGTGTCCTGTTTACATTGAATAGATCAGTTTGGGCGTCGTATATCATTTCAGCACCCAGCCTGGAGGTGCTGATAAAGCCGGTGAGTTCAAAGCGGAATTGCTGCATTTTACTCACGAATCCCAGTTCATAGTTATTGACCTGTACAGCCTCGGTATTGATTTTCTTTAAGTCATTCACTTTGGCATCACGGAGCGCCAGGCCTACATCAGATACAGAAAAGCCCTGGGAGAAGCTGGCATAGGGAGAGAAGAGAGGAAGGCGGTTATAACGAAGGCCTACGTTGAACAGGGTAGCGGTATAGTTAAGATCCCCGCCTTTTACGGCAAAGCTGGGTGTTATCGTAGCACCGCTGGCGTTAGTAATCCGCAGGGTCGTATAATCGTTCACACCTATTTTCACGTTCTCTACCCGGATACCGCCTTTTACGATAAGGTCGTCCATCAAAGTCCATTGCGTTTCTGCGAAAGGAGCCATGTTGAACATATTCATCTCTGGTACCCATACCCGCCCATCTACCAGTGGCTGGGAAGTAATATCGTTTACCAGGTCGGTGCCATAAGACAAGCTGCCTTTGTTACCTATAGGTGAATTGAACAGGACGCGAAATCCCTTTTTCTTTGATAAAGTATGCGATTGTCCATCGCCGCCTTCAAAGCGCCCCAGGGATACGTAGAAAATATCATCGCGCGATTCGTAGTAGGCATCGGTTTGTAGGCTGGTACCGCCAATGAGGCTGTCGGCATGCCAGGAAAGCTGGAGATTATGGTTGCCGTTGATACCAGTAGGACTACCGGCCTGTTTACCCAATACGCCGGTAGCCGGTTTGCCAGTGAGATAATCACCATTTACCAGGGTGTAGTTGGAATTTTGCAGGCTGCTGTACAGGTTGTACATGAGCTGAATACGGTGGCGGCGATTGGGCGTATAACCCAGTTTCACAAAAGCATTGTAGCTATCGGTTTCTCCCAGGCTGTAGTTTGGGCCTACCAATTGTCCTTTGGCATCTTTCCATTCGCCGGTACGTTCATACACACCGTTTACCACGTAATCAAATTTGCCGGACTTTCCGTGCAGCAACTGCCCGATACGGCCGCCCACACTGTTTTTGAGGCCAGCGAGCGATCCGGTGAGGTTTACACTCGTTTTGCCCCCGATGGCTTTATCTTCTTTGGGAGTCAGGGTAATATAGTTGATCAAACCGCCGGCAGCGCCATTGCCATAGATGGCAGTAGCGCCTTTGATCACATCGATGCGCTCCAGCACGGCCGGGTCAATAGAACGCAGATCTACTTCTCCATTGCGCAGGGGAGTGGATTGGGGGATACCATCAATCATAATGAGTACGGATCTTCCGCGCAGCGACTGTCCTACATTACTATTGGTTTGGGCAGATGGCGCCAGCCCGGGGACTTCATTGGCCAGTATCTGGGTAATGTCGGTAGTAACAGCCATGTTGTACTCCAGTGTTTTACGGGACAGCACTGTTACAGACGATGGGATATTATCAAGCATTTCAGGTTTACGGCTGGCAGATACTACTACTTCTCCCAGTTCCCGGGAAGAAGGCGTCAGCAGCCAGTCGACCGTTTGCTCACCTCCGGCCTGCAGCGTTTTGGATTGGGTATCATATCCCATTAAGGAAGCCGTTAACACTACCGCGCCGGATTGACTGGTTTCGATATTATATTTTCCATCCTTGTCCGTATAAACCGCGGTAGCGCTACCCTTCATCTGCACTGTGGCATACCGGAGGGGTTCGCGCCCTGAACGCACTACGCCTTTAATAACGGTTTGCTGGGCGGAGGCTACTAAAGGAAAAAGACAGGAAAATAAAATAGCTACGAATAGGTTAGTTGAAGTTGACATGTGTTCCGCTGAAATTTTTTGCAAAGTTAAAAGAGGGAAAACACGGCAGCGATCGTATCGGGAATTTGATTTATAGAAATGGGAAAATTTGTTTAATTTATGAGGTTACTTCTCCTCCTGACATAAGGTTGTCGCTACGCCAGTTTACATTTGTATCATCAAATTAAAAAACATGGAGGCAGATATTCAAACACTTTACCAGTCAGCTATCGGCACGGTGCACAATTTCCTGTGCCAGTGCCGGCAGTGCAAGGTATCTGGTAAAGAATACCAGGAAACATTTTCTATCGCTTATATCCGCAAAGGCAATTTCCGGTTTAAAGTGTTTAGGAACGACCTGGATGCCTATAGCGGTTTATTTCTCCTGTGTAAACCTGGTTATGAGCACCAGGTGGCGCATATACATGATATTCCGGACGAATGCACTATTTTTTCTTTTCCGGTAGAAAGCGCGGCACTGTTACAGGAACAGGCTTCCGGGTTTGACTGGTTTTTTCAAAATCCGGATATACAGTCGGTGCTGGTAAAAGCTACGCCTGAAATGGAACTGCTGCATCAGCATATTTTCCACCTGCTTGGAAAACCCCATTATCCGCAACTATGGGTAGAACAGCTGATGACAACACTTTTTTTACGGGTATTATCGGCAGATAATGATTTGAAATCGCCGGTATTGAGTGATAAACAAAAAAGAAATTATTTGCCGGTGATAGAAACCGTGAAGGCGTTTATCCACGAAAACCACACCGACGTCATTACCTTGCCGCAACTAGCGGCACTGGGGCATATGAGCCCTTTCCATTTTAACCGGTTATTCAGACAGGTTACCGCTACTACACCTTATCATTATTTATTGCAGGTGCGGTTGCAACAGGCACACCTGCAATTGCGCCATACCAACCTGCCAGTCACAGATATCGCTTTCTCCTCCGGCTTCAACAGCCTCGAACATTTTTCAGCGGCCTATAAAAAGCAATTTGGAAAATCACCATTAGCCACCCGCTATTAAAAAGCGCAATTTTCCTTAAATAGATGGGAGAGCCGCCGGTTAATTTTGTGGTATCAAATCATTAATTATGAAAACGCAATTATTAACCACCCTGGAAAATGCCAGGAATTATACCCTGGGGGTGGCAGCAGCGATGCCGGCAAAAAACTATGATTTCAGACCGGCATCAGACGTATGGACTTTCGGAGAATTGTTACATCATATCGGTTATGGCATCGGTTGGTGGGAAGAGAATTTTATCAGGCAACAATCGTCCGACTGGAACCCGCCGGCCCCTGCTTCTGGTAAGGAGGCAACGATGAGTTATTTAGATGGCGCTTTTGCTGCATTGAAAGAAAGCGTGGAAAAGAACGCCACCACGGATAAAGCGATAGCAGGATTTTATGCTACTATCGACCATATTACACATCATCGCGGACAAGCTACTACCTACCTGCGTTGCAGAGGTATTGTGCCTCCGGAATATATTTATTAACCTATAATAGCTGTTTTATGCCAGTGTACTATGTAAATAGTTATGATATCACCAACATGGAGGAATATGCCCGGTATGGCCCGCCGGTAGCGGTATTGTTGGAGAAATATGGCGCTGAGATATTGGCGGCCGATCTGCAGGCTATTGGGGTAGAAGGTAGCCCCAGAACGATGAATGCCATTATCAGGTTCCCTTCAGAAGCAGCTGCGCTGCAATGCTATAACGATCCGGAATACCAGCCCCTGAAAGCTATCAGGTGGAATTCCTGTAGTAGTGGAAGCATGATCCTGGTACATGGACTATAAAGTAAGAGCAATGGACCTTCCATTGCTCTTACTATTTTAAATAAAGTTGTTTATATATATTAAAATTGTATCTATTTGCGCGAAAATAAATAGTCTTTTTTGCATAAATGTAGCCCCATGGCGAAAATAGCCTATGTCTGCTGGTCGTAAATAATGGAAACCAGGTTTTCGGGAAGTATATTTTCTGTATTTTACATTTTGTATCCAATGGTATTGACTGGTTTTTACCTTTATACCTGGTAATTCAACTTGTTATTTCTAAAATTTCCCGGCATCAAAAATGAATGTGAGTGCCGTTGAACAGGGGTTTTAAAAGAGGATGGATAATAATTCAGGACATGAACTTGCACTTTTCCGCCAGATCGCAATAGGCGATGAAGCTGCGTTTGCGTCGCTGTTTCATTTGTATGTTCCAAAAATAAAGCCTGTAATCACCCAGATTATCCGGGTAGAAGGACCAGAGAAGGATATTATCCAGGAGATATTCCTGGGCATCTGGTTAGGCCGGGAAAAATTGAATGAGGTAACCGTGCCCCACAACTGGATCTTTAAGATGGTTTATTTTCGTTGTTATACCTGGCTGCAACGGCAAGGGACTAGAAATAAGGCCGCACGTATTCTTGGTCTTGAAAACCCGCTTGTTTCCAATTTTACGGAAGAAAATCTCTCTTTTACAGAAACTGCCATGCTGGTAAAGCAGGCCATTCAACAACTCCCACCCCAGGCGAAGAAAATATATACGCTAAGCAGGGAAGGCGGGTTGAAGATTGCCGAAATAGCGTATCAATTAGACTTATCTCCCCAAACTATTAAAAATTCCCTGGTCCGCTCCCTGAAATCCATCCGAGAATTCCTTATCGAACATGGGGTTATCCTCCCGCTCCTCCTCCTGGAAATGGGAATTTTATTTTTTTGTTAAAATTTTTTTATCCCGATAGGTACTATCGGTTATTTGGCGGTACGTATAGGTACAGTGAGCTGTTTTCCATGTTTCCTGTGCTGCGTTATCAACTGAGTATTACATTTAAAAACCACGGTATTGCCTGATATAGAAAGACTTACATACCTGCTGACGCGTATCCGTTCGCAGCAGGCCAGCAAAGAAGAGTACCAGGAGCTGCTTTCCCTGATCCAGGCAGATGAATCGGGCGAAGTAGTAGCGTTGATGGATGCTTTCCATGCACCGGAAACGCCGGCAGCAGATGCCGGAGGGTACGATCATGCCTATTGGCAAACCGTATTAACAGAAATACTCGACACCGATAAAGTAATAGAAAAGCAGCCAGTGCGGTTCCTGTCCTGGAAAAAGTGGTGGGCGGCCGCTGCAGTCGTTGCAATCGCCGCTGCCGGGGTTTATTTTCTACGGCCGCATAAAGTGCAGCCACCTGTTGTGGCCACTAAAGCCCCTGTGCGTGATGTAGCCCCCGGTGGAAATAAAGCCATGTTAACCCTGGCCGACGGTTCACAGATAACGCTGGATAGTGCCAGCAACGGCTTATTGGCTACCCAGGGTCAAACAAAAGTGACCAAATTGTCCAACGGGCAACTGGTGTATGATGAATCGGCCAACCCGGAAGGACAGGTATTATATAATACCATGAGCACCCCTTTGGGCGGCCAGTATAAACTGGTGTTGCCCGATGGTTCCACGGTATGGCTCAATGCAGGATCCTCTATTACCTATCCTACCGCATTTACCGGTAAAGAAAGAAGCGTATCTATTACCGGGGAGGCCTTCTTTGATGTAGCGAAAAATGAAAAAATGCCCTTCCTGGTAAAAACAAGGGGCACCGTGGTGGAGGTACTGGGTACACAATTCAATGTCAACGCTTATACAGACGAAGCGGCCATTGCCACCACCTTATTGGAAGGCGCGGTACGCGTTAATCTGCGCCAGCAGCAACTGCAGCTCCGGCCCGGGCAACAGGCCAGGATAGCGCCGCAGGCTGATAAAATAGCCGTGGTAGACCACGTAAACCTACAGGAATGCATTTCCTGGAAAGACGGGTTCTTTTCATTCGATAATGCTGATCTCCCCACCGTTATGCGGCAACTGGCCCGGTGGTATAATATAGAAGTAAAATATGAAGGAGCTATTCCTCAACGCTCATTTACCGGGGAAATCGGCAGAAGCCTCTCCCTGTCACAGGTGTTAAAGGGTTTAACTAAAACAAGAATCAAATATAGAATCGAAAATGGTAACAGGATCGTTATCCAGCCGTGATTATTGAACAATTAAATAACTAAACAACTAAATAATTGAACAATGAATAAAACAAAGTCCTGACAGCAACCCTGCAGGCTTTTCCACGCATTTTTAAAATGAAAAAAACCGGGGATAAAGATTGGCGTCCTACCCCGGCTTTGGCTCAGTTTAATCAACAAACAAGTCGGTAAACATTATTTATTAATTCAACCAAACATTGCAAAAGTATGCAAGTAAATGCTATTTGTAATTCCGGTACCCGCAAATATTGGAAATATGCGGACGTATCCACCAAAATTCTGTTAGTTATGAAGCTAACTTCGTTCATGCTGCTGCTTGCCGCATTGGAGGTCAGTGCCAAAGGCAATGCCCAGACAGTGACCTACTCGGCTAAGGAGGTGAGTTTAAGGAAAGTGCTAAACATTATTAAAGATCAAACCGGTTATGTTTTCTTCTACGATAAAGAAGATATAAAAGACAGCCACCCTGTATCCCTGAACCTGAAAAATGCTTCTCCGCAGGCAGCCATGGAAGTGGTGCTGCGGGATCAGAAACTGAGCTTCGACATCCAGGGGAATACTATTTTTATTACTAAAACTGAAACGCCGGTAGTTGCCGCCACCGTGGCTAATACACCGCCGCCGGTAACCCTTACCGGTAAAGTGACCGATGAAAACGGTGCACCTGTTCCTGGCGTATCTATCGTGATTAAGGGCACCCAGAAAGGGGCTATCACCGACCCCGGTGGCACATTCCATATTGCCAGCACCGGCGAAAATGTGACGCTCCTGGTAACCAGCATTGGTTACGAAAGCCAGGAAGTGAAAGTGACCGCCGGCCAAACACAAGTGAATATCAGGCTGAAACCAGATGTTAGTTCCCTGAAACAATTGGTGGTAGTAGGTTATGGCGTTCAGAAGAAAGCCAATCTGACCGGCGCGGTTGCCAGCATCGGTACCAAGGAACTGGCCAACCGGCCTGTTACCAGCTTAGGTAATGCCCTCCAGGGAACTATGCCCGGTGTAACTGTTACCGCTGCCGCCAGCGGCCAGCCAGGCTCCGATGCAGGAACCATCCGCATCCGGGGTATCGGTACACTGAATAATGCTGACCCTATTGTGGTAGTGGACGGGGTGATTACTACCCTCGCCAACCTGAACAATATCAACCCGGACGATATCGCCTCGATGTCAGTGCTGAAAGATGCTGCTTCTGCCGCTATCTACGGTTCCCGTGCAGCCAACGGCGTTATCCTCGTAACTACCAAGCAGGGTAAAAAAGGCGTTACACAGGTAACTTACAATGCTTATGTAGGAAAACAAAATGCTACCGGCCTCCCTGATTTCCTGCCCTCCTGGCAAGCAGCTACCCTGTTTAACCAGGCCAGAATAAACGAAGGAAAACCTGCCCGTTATACACCGGCGGAAATTCAGAAGTTTAAAGATGGTTCCGATCCGTTTAATTATCCTAACACAGATTGGCTCGGCTTATTCTATAAAGGCAGCGGTATTCAGCAAAACCATTACCTGGGCTTATCAGGTGGTTCAGAAAAAACACAGTACAATTTGTCGCTGGGTTTATTCGATGAAAACGGCCTGGTAAAGAAAACAAATGCCACCCGCTATACTGCCCGCCTGAACCTAAATTCAGAAGTAAGGAGCAATATACACGTAAATGCTAATGTGGGCTTTACCTCTACGGGTAAAAAAGAGCCTAGCAATCCATATACCGGCGATTTTACGCAGCTGGTACGCCAGATCAATCGTATTTCTTCTACCGTGCCTTATAAGTATAAAAATGGTTACTACGGTGCTATCGGCGATGGTAACCCTATGGCATGGCTCGAAGGCGCCAGCCTGAACCAATATGCGTACTACGATTTGATAGGCAATGTTGGCGCCGACTGGGAAATTATAAAGGGCCTGCATTTCAAGCCATCCATTGCTTACATCATGAAGATGAACCGTAACAAGAAGTTCGCCGCTGATCAACAGTACTATACTGCTAATGGCGACAGCTCCTTCTATCAGGGACCTTCTAATGTAAGAGATGAAAATTATCTGACCAACACCTTAACTCAACAGGCTTTATTAGAGTATAGCAGGTCTTTTGCTAAACATAATTTCAAAATCCTGGGTGGTTACTCACAGGAACATACAAAAGGTACGTTTGATGATGGTTACCGCAAGGGATTCCTGATTAATGCGCTGAATGATGTTAACCTCGGTTATACAGATGGCCAAACTACCAGCGGGTACACTTACGAGTTAGGCTTACAATCTTACTTCGGCAGATTGAACTATGACTATGATGGTAAATACCTGTTTGAAGCTAACCTCCGCTATGACGGCGCCAGCCGCTTTGGTCCTGACTACAGATGGGGCTTATTCCCTTCCTTCTCTGCCGGTTGGAATATTGACCGGGAAAATTTTTTCGCCAGTGCAAAAGAATATGTTTCCAATCTTAAATTAAGGGCTTCCTGGGGACAACTGGGTAATCAGTATGTGAAAACATACGATGCTGTCGGTAATCCTACATTCCCTTACTATCCATACATTACCACCATTAGTTCTGGTCAGGGCTATACCTTTGGAGGGACTAACGCTACCATTGCCAGCGGCTTTGCGCCAGTAAATGGTGCAAATGCGCTTTTACAATGGGAAAGGACCACTGAAAGTGGCGTGGGGCTTGATGCAACGTTCCTGGATAACAAGATCAATTTCACCGCCGACTATTTCAATAAAAAAACGACAGGTATCCTCATGACATTGCCTGTTGCTGCCACCTATGGCTTAAATGCACCTGTGCAGAATGCAGGCGCTGTATTGAACAAAGGATGGGAATTTGTCCTCGGGTATAGCGATAGAAAAGGTGAATTTTCCTATAGCGCCAATTTCAATACTGCCATCATTAATACTAAAATAACAGACCTTCGGGGAACTGGCCCTGTTATTACGGGATATACCGCTCTGCAGGAAGGCCTTCCCATTAATGCCTTGTATGGTTATATTGCAGAAGGTATCTTCCAGTCGGCAGATGAAATCGCCAAAGCTCCTAAGCAATCTTCTACCACCGCTCCTGGCGATATTAGGTATAAAGACATAGATGGCGACGGTAAAATCACTAGTGCCGATCGGCAATACCTGGGCAACTATTTCCCTAAAGTCACTTTTGGTCTTAACTTGAGCGGTTCCTGGAAAAACTTTGATGCCAGCATCTTTGTGCAGGGTGCTGCCGGTGTGAAAACATATATCGATGGTGGTAAACTTGGTGCAGTAGGTAGCACGGTTGGAAGACCAACCACCGCATTGTTGGATACCTGGACGCCTGAAAATACTGGTGCAGCCTTACCGCGCATCTGGAGCACCTATACACAGAATGATCCTACCGGTACGCCTTCTTCCTTTTGGGTGAAAGACGGATCTTACCTGCGTCTGAAAAATCTGCAGATAGGATATACGCTTCCTGAAAATCTACTGAAAAGAATTGGCCTCACTAAAGTGCGTTTTTATTACAGCGGCCAGAACATTCTCACGTTTGATCACCTCTATAAATGGATAGATCCGGAAGCGCCCAACTCCAGCAGTATTTACTACTACCCACAGGTAAAAGTGAATACACTTGGCGTAAATGTTAGTTTTTAACCGATAAGCATAACGATTATGAAAAGGAACATACTATATATATTTCTCTTTGCAGCTTTATTTGAAACGGCTTGTCAGAAAGATTATCTCGATAAACAACCTACCGATGCCTATAGCAACGACAATCTCTGGTCATCTCCTGTAGGTGCTGCTGTAGCCTTGAATGGCTGCTACAATGGTTGGGAAGGCGACTACAATCTCCTCTATATGGATGCTGTGAGCGATAATAGCTACAGCCAGTGGTATTGGGATAAATATCAACATCTGGGTAATGGCACAGCTTCCGCAGCAGATCCTGATGTACAGATCAGGTGGGATTACAAGACTGTCCAGAAATGCAACTGGTTTATGGAAAACATCGACCGTGTACCCATGGATGACAAACTGAAAGCACGATACAAAGGAGAAGTACGCTTCTTAAGGGCCTACCAGTACTTTACGATGTCGCAGCTCTACGGTGATGTGCCACTGGTAGTTAAAACCCTGACTACACAGGAAGCGGCAGCCGTAACCAGGACGCCCCGTGCAGATGTACGTAAATATATCCTCGATGAACTGGCCGCTATTGCACCCGATCTCCCCGCTAGCTATAGTGGCACCGATGTAGGACGCATTACACAAGGCGCCGCCCTTTCCCTGAAAGCCAGGGTGGAACTGTATGATAAGAAATATGCAGATTGTATCGCCGATTGTAAAAAGGTAATGGGATTAGGTTATACCCTGTATCCGAACTACCAGGACCTGTTCCGCATTGCAAACGAAAACAATAGCGAAGTAATCCTCGATGTACAATATAAGGCCAATGATGTACCTAATGGTGATATCGGTATCATGCCTTCCTCTGGGCTTGGTGGCTGGGCTTCCCTGAGTCCTACACAATCACTGGTGGATGCCTATGAAATGAAGAACGGTAAAACCATTGATGATCCGGCTTCTGGTTATAACGAGAACGATCCCTATAATAACAGGGATCCCCGCTTATCAGCCACCGTGGTATATCCAGGCCAGATGTATGAAGGCAAATACTATAACTCTATTGAGGCCGGCAAGGATGATTATTACAACGGTAATAACAATTCTCCCACTGCCTATATAGAGAAGAAATTCACATCTAACCTGTCCGATTTCCCGGATATGTGGAACACCGGTTTGAATATGATCGTGATCCGCTATGCGGAAGTATTGCTGACCTATGCAGAAGCACAGATCGAATCAGGTGTAATCGACAACACAGTATACGATGCATTGGACGCTATCCGGAAACGTGCTGGTATGCCCGTGGTAGACAGGACCGTGTATAATTCACAGGATAAACTCCGCACCCTCGTAAGACGCGAGCGCAGAGTGGAACTGGCCCTGGAAGGTCTCCGCTGGTATGATGTACAACGCTGGGAAATTGGTCCTACTGTTAGAGCAGGCGTAGTATATGGTTCCAGGTTAGGAACGGTGGATGCTGCCACTGGTAAGCTTACCCTTACAGGCGATCATGTAAAAGTGGAAACAAGAACCTTTAACGCAGGTAGAGACTATCTCTGGCCGGTGCCACAGAAAGAGAGAGACCTGAACAAGGCGCTGTCTCAAAACGCAGGTTATTAAGTTAGCTGAGTTTTATATATTTTCAAATCCCGCGAATTGCAAAATACGCGGGATTTTTTTTCATAAAAGATAACATATGCATCGCTTGAAAATTATATCATTATTCACTGTTATCTGCCTGTTTGCCCTTTTACCTGCTACTGCACAAAACAGGACTGTACTTAATTTCAATACCAACTGGGCTTTTCATCGCGGCGATACTACCGGCGCAGAAAGTATTTCGTTTAAGGATAACAATTGGGCTGCCGTTAGCATACCCCATGTGATGCGCATTGAAAAGAAGCACAATGGCGGCAACCAGGTATACCAGGGCGTCGGCTGGTACCGTAAGTACTTCCGGGTATCGGCTGCTTACCGCCATCAACGGATAAGCCTGTGTTTCGATGGTGTACAAATGAACTGCGATATTTATCTCAACGGGAAAAAAATTAAATCCCATACCGGCGGATATATAGGTTTTGTGGCTGATCTTTCTGATCATATTTTTTTCGATAAAGACAATGTACTGGCTGTAAGGGTAACAAATACAGATGACCCCCACACCACACCGGGCAAACCGCAGCAGCACCTCGATTTTAATTATTTTGGCGGCATTTACCGGAATGTATCCTTGCTGGTAACAGCCCCCTTATTTATTTCCCATCCGCTGGAAGCCAACCAGGTGGCCGGTGGAGGCGTGTTTATCAAGTATCCGGCCGTTAGCGAAACAGCTGCAATGGTTGATATTAATACGCATGTGGTAAACAATCATTCTGCATATGCCAATACCACCCTGGTTTCCAAACTCATAGATAAGAATGGAGAGACAGTCGCTACAGCTACCAGTCGCGCGAAAGTGGAACCGCAACACGATAAAAATTTTCAACAGCAACTGACAGTGGTACATCCACAGTTGTGGCATCCCGACCATCCTTATCTTTACCGGCTGGTATCACTGGTATACAGAGATGGTAAAGTAGTTGACAGCATACTTACTTATACGGGTATACGAAAATTATCTTTCCAGGCAGACGGATTCTATCTGAACGGGACAAAGCTATTCCTGCGGGGCGCTAACAGGCACCAGGCTTACCAGTATGTAGGCGATGCCGCCTCCAACCGTATGCAATACCTGGATGCGTTACAATTAAAGAAAGGTGGTTTTAATGCCGTGCGGGCTGCCCATTATCCGCAGTCGCCCGCCTTCCTGGATGCATGTGATTCACTGGGACTACTGGTGATTGAATGCGAACCAGGCTGGCAATTCTTCAGCAAGGATACCACTTTTATCAATCATACATTGACGGATATACGCGAAATGATCCGCCGCGACCGTAACCACCCGGCAGTTTTCTTATGGGAAACATCTTTAAATGAGTCGCCCACCCCGGCTTCCTGGATGGAAAAGGCAGTAGCCACGGCTCGCGTTGAAATGCCGGGAGATCAGCTATTCCTGGCCGACGACTACAACAGCCGGAGTAAAAATTACTACAACGTTTCCTATAAAGTAGTCAACGAAGACGGCACCGATCCTATGCCTTCGCAACCCTTCCTGACCCGTGAATGGGGCGACTCCTGGATGGCGGATGCCGCCGGTGAAAACAGCCTGCGCGCCTCCCGGATCTATACAGAAAAAGGAATGATCAACCAATGTATCCTTCGTCAAAATGCACTCAATGGCGAAACATCCGAAGCAGCCGGCGGTTACTGGGATCATGGAAAACTGGATGCCAACCCCAGGATAGGAGGGTATTTCGTGTGGAGTTATAATGACTATACCAGGGGCTCAGATGCTGTTACTGCCTTCAGTGGGGTAGTAGACCTGGATCGTTATGAGAAATTTGGTTACTACCAGCTGAAGGCCATGCAAGACGCACATAACCCTGCTTATGGCCCTATGGTGTATATTGCCAGTTATAACAACCTACCTTCGGAAGACAGCACTATCATGATCTTCTCCAATTGCGATGCTGTAAAGCTATACCGGAATAATATTTTTCTCGGCGAAATGACCCGCCGCGAAAACGCTGCTACGGCTCCTTTTGTAGCGGCTAAAGGTGGTAGCCCTTATTTCCTGTTTCATACAGGTAAATATGAAGCCGGTACCCTGAAAGCAGTAGGCATGATGAAAGACGTGCCTGTTTGCACGTACACGGTGCAAACGCCATTAGTTCCCCATCACCTGGAAATAACAATTCCCGAAGGGCTGACGACATTCCCTGCAAACGGGTGGGAAATGACCCCGTTTTATGTAAAGGTGTGCGATAAGAATGGCACCGTGGTAGCAAATCAAACAGCCGGGCAATCCTACCAGGTGCATATCAGTGTAAGCGGGGCCGGGAGCCTCATTGGCGGAAATATCCCTGCCACAGGCATCTCTCCACAACAAACGGAAGGTGGGATTGCTTATGGCATTATTCGCCATAGCAGCAAACCTGGTAAGATAGTGATACGTGCGGAAACAAAAGAGGGCTTGTCTGTAGAGAAGGTAATTAATACGGTTGCTGCCAGCTCCGCTTTGGTAACAGATGGTGTACATCCCCGCTGGACGGACGAAAACAAGATAGTAGTAGCAGCGACTAAAGAAACCGCTGCTGCCAGCGAAGTGCTTCATCCCATTACGCTTACTGGTAAGCCGCTTAGCGTAATGCCTGTCACAAATCAGGAGAGAATACCGCTTATTACCGATGGTAATACCGCTACTGGCTGGGCTGCAGGAACTACGGAGTTTCCTTTAAATATAACTATCGACCTGCAAGAAAATTATCAGCTCACTGGTAGCCGGATAGTATGGGGAAAAGACAGCGACTGGTACATCTATAGTATTACAGTTTCAACAGATGGTGAGCATTGGACTACAGTAAAAAATGCCATACGTGCGTCAGGACAGGATTACAAGCCGGTAGCATTTGATCAGGCGGGCGCCCGGTATGTACGTTTCCTGGTGACAGGTATTCAACCGGAGAGCAGCAAAGTAGCGATCCGGGAGATAGAATTATATGGAGAGAAGAAATAGTATGCCGGTGATATAATTAAAATAAAATGGTTGACCGGCTGGTCGGCTTTGAGGCTGGTCTTTTTTAGACCGGCCTTTATTTTTCCTATAAAAGCAATTCATACCATTTGATACTGTCAGGTAGCCGGAATAATAGCGGTGCAATATTGACCATTATCGCTGTTATTTTTGCAGCGGAGTAACAAGCCTCCTGCTAAATGATACATTTGGAAGATGATGACTAAGCTGATTCCCTTCCTGTTATTATTTGCCGCACCGGCAGTTGCACAAACGAAACATATACCCGGAAATGAGCGCTGGACGGCCTGGTCGGTGCAACCAGCCGCAAAATGGGAAGATGCCTTTGTTACCGGTAATGGCCTTCATGGTATGATGATGATGGATACGCCTGGTAAAGAGCGCATTATTTGTGTGCACGAGGACTTGTTACTCCGTGCATGGGACCGCAATAAGATAGCAGTAGCCAACATTGCAGGTTTACTGCCTGCCGTACGGCAATTGGTAGATGCCGGTAAATTGGATGCTGCGGCAGCCCTGGCAACTGATGAGGCCCGCAAACAGCTGAGTAATATGGGGGCGCCACAGGCCTGGCCGGTATCACCACATCCGGCATTTGATATCGATATACATACCGACAATAAGGGCAGTATCAGTCACTACAAACGTTCGCTGAACATGGAAACCGGCGAAGTGCGTAGTACCTGGCAGGATAACAGTGGAGGAGTGGAGTATAAGATATTTTCTTCCCGTACCGCTAATGTAAATGTGGTGCGCATCCGCGGTATCAACGGCAGGAGGTTGTCTACCACACTTGCCCTGCAGGAAACGCCTGGTCGCCATGGCGAGGTAGATGGCGTGGATGTAAGCAAGGCATTCCGCGATATCAGCACCCATGCCGATCCCGGTGGATGGCTGGCTTACCATGCCCAATACGCCCGCGATTCCGGTGGCTATGAAGGACTGGCACGTGTTACCATCAAGGGCGGCGAGATGCAGGCCGACAGCAACAGTATACATGTCAGCAATGCCAAAGAAATACTGGTAGTGCTGCGGATCACTCCTTTGCAATATGGTGCTACCACACAACGCGTAGTGGTGCAAAATGAGCTGACCGCATTGCCCCTTAATTATGAAGATCTTTTCAATCCACATGCGGCACTGCATGCAGCGATGTTCCGGAGAGTACAGCTCAACCTGGGCTGCGCCACACAATGGGCTAGCACGCCTATTGAAAAAATGCTGGCGGAGGCACATCAACAAGGTCCTACACCGCTATTCCTGGAGCAAATGCATGCTATGGGGCGCTACCTGCTGATCTCCTCTTCGGGAAAGTATCCGCCACCACTGCAAGGCATCTGGGGTGGCGGCTGGACACCCGCCTGGAATGGAGGGTTTGTCTTTGACTCCAACGTCAACCTGGCCATATCGGCTATCTCCACCGGCGACTTGTCCGAATGCGCCGAATCGTACTTTGGTTACGTAGAACGGCTGCTGCCGGCCTGGCGACTGAATGCCCGGAGTTACCTGGGTTGCAGAGGTTTCCTCGTTCCGCATTACAGTGATCCGGAAAAAGGCTACCTCAATCATTTTGGCGCCGGTTATCCCTGGATGTACTGGCCCTCTGGCGCCGGCTGGAACCTTATGCCATTCTATGAACATGGTATGCTCACCGGTGATACCACCTTCCTCCGCCAGCGGGTATTGCCGTTATATGAGGAAATGGCGCAGTTCTACGAGGATTATCTCACGAAAGGGAATGATGGCTACTATCACATCTCTCCCGGTATCTCCCCGGAGAATAATGTGGGCAGTAATGAAACTACCCTGGCGAAAGACGCCACTATAGATATTGCCGTAGCACGTGAAGTATTCGATCACCTGCTGAAACTAGGCACGTTATTCAAGTTGGACAAAGCCCAAACGGACAAATGGCAGTATTACTATGATCATATAGTGCCTTACCGCATCAATGCAGATGGCGCGCTGGCAGAATGGGCGCCGCCGGATTACCCGGATAACTATGCCCACCGGCATAACTCCCACTTATACCCGGTATTCCCGGGAACGGAGTTCCTGCAAAGTAGCAGCGATCCCCGGTTGCTGCAAGCTGCCAGGGTAGCATTGGTGAAGCGGTTTAAAAATGATACAGAATCTGCGCATGGATTAATACATCTTGCGCTAATGGCGGCACGCCTGCACGATACAGCAAAAGTGGCTACCAACCTGCAACGATTTGCACAAAGACATTATGTATACAATGGATTGGTTACCTCGCATAACCCGGAGCATTCCATTTATAACCTCGATGCAGCGCTGAGCTTACAACGTCTCCTGTCGGATATGCTCGTGTTTTCGCAACCTGGAAAAGTGGAGTTGCTGCCGGCCTGTGCCAATAGCTTCCCCGGTGGAACATTATCCGGATTACGGATACATGGTGGACATAAACTCGATATCACCTGGGCCCATGGTACATTGGTCAGCGCGGTGGTACATGCTGGCCGTAACGACAGCTGTGAATTTGTTTATGGTAATAAGTCGGTTACCATCAAAATGTTGGCAGGAAAGCAATACCATTTTAATCATCAACTACAATGGAGATAATCTTTTTTTATAACTCGTGAAGCAGATGTAACAGGCCGTTCTTTCCAGGACGGCCTTTTTTTTTAACAGCCATTGTTGGTAAACGGGATAACTACAATCGATGTAAATAATTGCCGCTAAAAAACTATAAAGAAGTGACAATATTATATTAGGAAGATAACGGAATTAATTGGAGTTTTAACAAAGCGTCATAGATAGATCACTGCGATAAAACAGTGTTACACCACATTATTTTAATCTCTTTACCAGATATCCTTTTGATAAATGTATTCCGGCCATACAGATGAACAGTTGGTAGCGTTGCTGGCCAACGGTGATGAGAGTGCATTTAATGAGATCTACAACCGGTATTGGAAATGGTTGCTTTTTATTGCGCACAAACGCCTGCGTGATACAGAGGCTGCCCGCGAAGTTATTCAACAGGTGTTTCTAAACCTTTGGAATAAGCGTAACCGTATTATGATCACTTCATTGCCGCAATACCTGGCGGCCATGGCGAGGTACGCAGTATATCGTCACCTGGCCAACGAGGGCCGGAGACAAGAAGCGCAAACCAGTGCTATGATGCAGGAAGAAAGTTCACAGGCTTTTGATTTAGACAATAAACAACTGCTGGAAATACTCGTCAAATACGCCCATGAGCTTCCCGAAAAATTCAGTATCATATTTATCCACCATAAATTGATGGACAAGCCCCTCGAAGAAGTAGCACAGGAACTAGGTGTATCGCCCCGTACCGCCGAACGCTATATCGGTGAGGTAATGAAGATAATGCGCAATAAACTACGTGCCTTACGTACCGCTATATTCACCACTTTCCCCCTGTGGTGAAACTTTTTTTAAAAAAGTTGTGATTTCCTGCGTACAACTTTCCGTTTCATGTATCTATTATAGTAAATCCCGGATCTATGCACCCTGACAAGGACGCAATTCAACAGCTTGCCCGGAAATATATGGACGGTGTTGCCAGCGATGAAGAGATAAAACTCCTCCACGACTGGTACGACCACGTAAATCCCGGAGAGATGGAAGCGATATTCACTGACAGCAGTGAAACGCAGTTTGGCGCCGATACCTGGCAACGCTTACAGCAACAGATCAGTGCTGAAAAACCACTCCGGGTGAAGATGCTGCTGTTGCGCCGGTGGTGGGCGGCCGCTGTGGTATTGTTACTGGCGGGTGGACTCTGGGCTGTTCGCATACATAATAACCGTCGTGAAAGCCCAATGGTAGCGGCCAATAAGCCGTTGCATGATGTTAAGGCGCCTTCCGTTAACCACGCCGTACTAACATTGGCCGGTGGCAGGCAAATATTACTCGATAGCGCCGGCAATGGCCTGGTAGCCAGCCAAACAGGAATGAATATCATGAAGAATGATAGTGGCAGCATCGTATATGTGGCCGATGGAAGTCAACACGATATACAATATAATACGCTGACAATCCCCGCTGGGAGTAAACCTTTATCGGTCGCATTATCCGATGGGAGCAGGGTATGGCTGAATGCGGCATCTTCCCTGACCTTTCCGACCACGTTTTCCGGTAAGGAAAGAAAAGTGCTGATCAATGGAGAAGGTTACTTTGAAGTAGCTACTAATCCACAGGCCCCTTTCGTGGTAGCACGTCCTGATAAAGGCCTGCAGGTGCAGGTATTGGGAACAGCGTTCAATGTGAACGCCTATGATGGTGAGCCCGACATCCGCGTTACCCTGATCTCAGGCGCGGTGAAAGTTTCCAGGGGCCCGTCGCAGTCGGCCGTTACAGTTACAATGGCTCCGGGCCAGCAGGTACGTTTCTCCCCAACAAATATGGAAGTGTTGAAAGAAGTAGACATGGACGTGGTCATGGCGTGGAAAGATGGATTATTTGTGTTTGAGGGGACGGATATCCAGGTCATGATGCGGCAGGCTGAACGTTGGTATAACATTACGGTGAAATACCCCCATGGCGCGCCAGCAGAACATTTCACCGGATCCCTCTCCAGGGAGGCCAGCTTATCGCAATTCCTGAAAATACTTGACTACAGCGGCGTAACAGCCAATATTGATGGTAAAACCGTATTTATTAATCCTTAAAAATAAGTCTATATAAAACAAGAAACCGGCAGTGTAGCAGCACCGCCGGCGGAATGTTCAGGCGAATATAGTCCAATTAACCAATTGCTTTTATCAACCTAAACAACATGAAATTATGAAATTAAGATTTCATAAGCAATTCCTCGTTAGCCGATGGAAGGCGAATTGCTTCCGACAATCAACCAAAATCCTGTTAGTTATGAAAGTGACGTGCTTCCTTGTATTATCGGCCTGTTTGCAGGTATCGGCCGAAGGATTTGGTCAAAACATCACCCTACATGTCAAAAATGCGCCACTGGCAAAGGTATTCCGGGAAATAAGCCGACAAAGCGGTTACCAGGTTTTTGCCAACGACCGCCTGCTGAAAGGCATTGGCAGGGTAAGCGCCGACTTGCAGGACGTTTCTCTGAAAGCCGCCCTGGATGCCTGTTTTAAAGATCAGCCGCTTAGCTATGTTTTCGTAGGTAAAACAGTAGTGATCAAACAAGAGGAAAATACAGCACCGGCAGCGCCACCTGTGGAGGTGAAAGGAGTGATCCGTGATGATAAAGGAAACCCCCTTCCCGGCGCTACTATTCGTGTGAAAGGGAAGGAGAAGGCAGTGGTGTCCGATGGCCAGGGTGCCTTTACCCTGGCGGCGAACCCGGGCGATCAGCTGGTGATCTCTTTTATAGGATATGAAGACCAGGTGGTGACGGTAACCGCGCAGACAGACATCCGGGTTGCCATGAAATTAGCTTCCAGTAAGATGAATGAGCTGATAGTAGTGGGATATGGTACCCAAAAGAAGGCAAGTTTGACAGGCGCTGTTTCTGTTGCATCCGCAAAAGATTTTGTTGATCGCCCTGTTACAAACGTCAGCAATGCGCTGCAGGGTAAATTATCCGGAGTTACTGTTACTACCGATAATGGTCAGCCAGGAAGAGATGGTGGCACCATTAACGTTAGGGGGATTGGAACGGGGCTGGGAGGTTCTCCCGCCGTTTCTGGTCCAATGGTAGTGGTAGATGGTATCGTAGCATCTTTGGGTGAGGTGAACCCCAATGATATTGAAAGTATTACTGTTTTAAAAGACGCTTCTTCAGCAGCTATATATGGGGCAAGGGCCTCGAACGGTGTTATACTTGTTACCACCAAAAAGGGAAAGAAAGGTAGTTTGAGTGTTGCTTATGATGGATATGTTGGCCTGCAGTCTATTACCAGGAAACCAGATTTCCTTCCTTCATGGCAACAGGCATCATTATACAATGAAGCATTGGTAAATGAAGGTGGCAGCCCCAAATGGACAGACCAGGATATTCAACTATTTAAAGATGGAAGTGATCGCTCCGGCGCTCACCCCAACACAGATTGGTTAGGTTTATTTTATTCCCAGCCAGGTTATCAATCAAGCAATAATGTTAGCATTAATGGCGGGGATGAAAAAACGAGATATATGTTCTCTGTGGGGTACTTTAACCAACAGGGCAATGTACCTGAAACGAAATATGAAAAGTACAACATGCGTTTCAATTTAAATTCGCAGGTTTCTAAGAAGTTTGGCTTTAATGCCAATGTGTCCTATTTGTATGCTCCATTCAATGAACCAGTTAGTTCTTATTACCCCAGCTTTGCCCAAATTATTGGCCTGGTTAATGGAATTGCCAGCACTGTGCCATATAAATGGCAGAATGGGGCTTACGGCTATGTATCTAACGGTTCACCAATGGCGTGGCTGGAATCTGGGTCATTCAATAAATGGCAGAATTACACTTTCACCGGAAACATTGGCTTAGACTATGCTCCTGTAACAGGGCTTCATTTACGGCCGTCATTTGGGTACAGGTTGGCAATGGGACAGCAACAGCAATTTGTGAGTGATATTCAATATTACAAAGGAGGCCCTGAAGGTACCCCATTAACACCTACAAAATACCAGGGGCCTAATAACCTCACCAATACATCAGACAGAACCACTTATACATTGTTGCAAATGCTGGCTGAATACGAGAAAGCATTGGGTCAGCATCACTTCAAGTTGTTGGGAGGTGCATCAAAGGAGTATTCTATCTATAACAACGCTTCAGCATACCGCCAGGGCTTCCTGAACAATGCGATCACTCAATTGAATGCCGCACCGGCAGATGGACAGACCGCAAAAGGGTATGCCAATGATTGGGCTTTGCAGTCAGTATTTGGCAGGTTTAATTACGATTGGGCAGACAAATATTTGTTTGAGGCAAATATCCGTTACGACGGGTCTTCTCGTTTTGCGCCCGGCAAACAATGGGGGGCTTTCCCTTCATTCTCTGCCGGTTGGGTGATTTCTGAAGAATCATTTTTCGGTAACCTGAAAAATTCAGTCAACCTGTTAAAGCTGAGAGGATCATGGGGCAGGTTAGGTAACCAGCAGATTTCCAACTACCCGGCAATAGCAACTGTTTCACCTGGCCAGGTATATTCTTTCAACCAAAGCCTGGTATCGGGTATTGCGCCTACTGCTGGTGCAAATACAGATATTCAATGGGAGAAAACAGAAACCTACGGGGTGGGCATTGACGCTGCATTACTGCAGAACAGATTGAATTTTTCGTTTGATCTCTTCAATAAAAATACCAGCAATATCCTGATGGTATTACCTATAGGTGCTCCTTATGCACTCAGCGCGCCATTCCAGAATGCCGGTGCTATGACGAATAAGGGCTTTGAGTTGAATATTGGCTATAGCGATAATGTTGGTAAAGTAAAATACACCCTCAATGGTAATGTAACTTATACCAAGAACAGCGTTACAGATCTGAAAGGCGCTGGCCCATTCATCGGTTTCGGTACATTTTACGATGTTAACTATCCATTCTATTCATTGTATGGTTTACAGGCGACAGGTATTTACCGGACTAAAGAGGAGGTTACAGGAACCGCAGTAATTAACCCGGTAGTTTCTGCCGGCGACATAAAATATAAAGACCAGAATAATGATGGCAAAATCGATGCGAAAGATAGAGTGTACCTGGGTTCTTATTTCCCTAAATATACTTTTGGATTAACTGCCACAGCAGCATATAAAAACTTTCAGCTTAGTTTGTTCTTCCAGGGTGCAGCCGGTGTAAAATCTAATGCCAGTAACCTGATCGGATCGATTGGAGGTGATTCAAGGAAGCCTACCAGCTTGTTTCTTGACAGATGGACACCTCAAAATCCATCCGCGCCCCTTCCAAGAGCCTGGTATAGATATACACAAAATGACCCTTTTATCAACCCGTCTTCGTTTTGGATAAAAGATGCGTCTTATGTACGCCTGAAAAATATAGCGCTGAGCTACAGTATCCCTAAAAGCTGGATAGCAAAAGTGCATTTAACCAACATGAGAATTTTTTACAGTGGCCAAAATGTTTTAACGCTCACCAAATTCTATAAAGGAATAGATCCTGAAATAGGTTCCAGAGCAAACCCTAGCAGCTATCCGCAGGTAATGGTCAATACAATTGGTTTAAATGTTACATTCTAAATTTTAGATCGATGAAAAAAACAATAATATTTCTTTTCGCTGCTGCCGTTTTTTCAGGTTGTAAAAAAGACTTTTTAAATACTACCCCCTTAGATGCTTACAGTAATGCTACTTTATGGAAGTCGCAAACTGATGCACTTGCCGCATTGAACGGTTGTTATAGCGGCTGGGAATACGGCGATAACGTGATATACGATGATTGTCTTACTGACAATGCTTATGACCAGTTCCCATGGGAAGGATATGAAACATTCGCCTCAGGATTGGCCACAGCCAGCAATCCCGGGATCAATAAGTATGATTATGCTACCATTCAGAAATGTAACTGGTTCCTGGATAACATAGGTAACGTGCCTGCTGAGAAAATTGATGCCGCTATTAAAGAAAGAATGAAAGCGGAAGCAAGGTTTTTAAGAGCATACCGTTATTTTATACTCAGCCAGGATTATGGGGATGTCCCTTTTGTTGAACACAGCATAACACCTACTGAGGCAAATAGCATTAAACAAACGTCCAAGGCAACCATTACCGGTTATGTGCTTTCGGAATTGGCCGCCATTGCCCCATCACTGCCTGTAAGCTACAGCGGAAGCGATATCGGCAGGATTACCCGCGGTGCAGCCCTGGCACTGAAAGCAAGGATTGAACTGTTTAATGGAAAATATACTGACTGTATAGCCACAACGCGGCAGTTGATGCAGGCGCCTTTCTCTTATAGTTTATATCCCAATTATGCTGAGATGTTCCGCCCGCAAAATGCAGGCAACCAGGAAGTAATCCTGGATGTGCAATACCTCTTAAATACCAACAGCGCATGGGTGCTGATTGCACTGGCGCCAAATTCATTCGGCGGTTGGAGTTCTGTTGCACCAGCGCAGTCATTGGTAGATGCCTATGAAACGATTAATGGTAAAACAATTCAGAATGATCCAACTTATGATCCCACACAACCATACAAGAACAGGGATCCGCGGCTTGATGCAAGTATCATCAGGCCGGGTAGTTTGTATATGAATGCCTATTTTGATCCATTGAGTCAAAGTTCGTCGGATGCCCGTGGCGGTAACAATGCTTCCCCTACAGGGTATAATTTCAAAAAGTACATTCAGAACCTGGATGATTTTAAAGGAACAAGTTATGGTGCGGGTGATATCAGCAATACCGGGCAAACTTTTATTGCCATTCGTTATGCCGAAATATTGTTAACATATGCAGAAGCTAAAATTGAAGCAAATGAAATTGACCAGTCGGTGTACAATGCCATCAATGCCGTAAGAAGCAGGGTGGGAATGCCACCTGCAACTGTGGCTGTGTATCCTGATCAAGTTTCGTTACGCGCACTGGTACGCCGTGAAAGAAGGGTAGAACTGGCAGGCGAAGGGTTGCGCTGGTACGACATACAGCGTTGGAAGATTGCTACAACTGTCATACCTGGTAATGTGTATGGCTGCCCCGATGGCACTGTGAATACTTCTAACGGGATACTCAGCTTAAAGCCAAATACAAACGTCAATATAGGAAGCAGAACATTTACAGGTAAGAATTACCTATTCCCTATTCCGCAGAAGGAGATGGATGTTAATAAGAATTTAAAACAGAACGAAGGGTATTAATTATCAAAAAGGGCTGAAGATATTTTGCTTCAGCCCTCTTTTACTCAAGGCGCTAAAATATATTGGATTGAAACCCGCAACTTTTTGGCCGGGTTAATATTGTGGAGCTTGCATGTTCCCAGGAGTCTATATAGCATAGCGGATCGTCTGGCAGCTTCATGAGATCCTGCAAAGAAGTAATTTTTTATTAAAGGAGGTGGCAAAACTGCTTTTGCCACCTCCTTCATGTTAAGATTTAGGCAACTGAATGTACCCGGTGTTATTTTTTTTTATAGTTTGCAGTATCAAACACCAACCAACGACACCTTGTTTTTCCATCAACCAGACAATGAGAGAGCGCTATTGAATGATATTGCCAACGGTGATGAACGGGCATTCAGCGTTCTTTTTGCTCATTATTACCCGCTATTGTTTTCCCTGGTACAGCGTTTTTCATTGGAAGACAGCGACGTGCAGGAAGCGTTGCAGGAAACTTTTATACAGGTTTGGTTGAACAGGGACCGGCTGACAGATGTCAGAAACGTACAGGGATGGCTATTACGGATCGCTACCCGCCGGTGCCGTGAAGTGCTGCGGAAAATGCTGTTGCAGGAACGTACGGCCCTGCAAGCCGATTTAAGCAATGAAAAACAAGTGAAGGTGACCCCTGAGCATCAAATGCAGGGGGGCGAACTAAAACGATTATTGGCGGAGGCGTTGGACCGGATGCCGGAACAGCGCCGGAGAATTTACCTGATGAGCCGGGAAATGGGGCTTAAACCCGCTGAAATTGCCGAACAACTCTCCCTTTCTGTAAGTACAGTTAAAAATACGCTCGTTATAGCCCTTAAACAAATACGGGAACACCTCGAGGAAGCAGGGTATGCATTACTGTACATTTATATTTTTTACAACATTTTATAAAAAATTGACGTTGGAATAGTACGTTTTACCGCGGCGTTGCACTTCATATAGCTAACAGGCAGAAAAGACAGCAGCGCTATGGATTTTGAACGGTTTCAATATTTATTGGGGCAGTATAAAAAGCGGCAGCTCTCTGGAGCTGAGCGGGAAGAATTACTGGCGCTAACAGATAATGCCAGTGAAGAACAATGGAAAGTACTTGTAACCCGGTTGTTACAGACAACTCAGTGGCAACCAGCCTCTTTGGATAAGGAGTTCCTGGATAAAGAATTATTGTCGGTATTATCTGCCGATAAAATACAGGTGGGTGAAAAGCCGGATCGTATACCCCTTGGCGCCAGCCCATCCCTTTCTATTGGATGGCGATGGATAGCTGCGGCCAGTATATTCCTTTTATTTACCGTCAGCGCCTTCTTTTGGCTGCAGCAACGCAGACAGGCTATGTTGGCTGTTTCCCCGACATTGTCCGCAAATATGCCTCCCGGACATAAGGGGGCTATCCTCACATTGGCAGATGGCAGCCAACTGGTATTGGACAGCCTGAATAATGGTATGATAGCCACTCAGAAAGGGACGCACGTAATATTAAATAATGGTCAGCTTTTATATAAGACGCAGCAAACCAGCGAAGTAAGCTATAATACTGTAACTACCCCTAACGGACGCCAATACACGGTAATACTATCAGATGGATCAAGGGTATGGCTAAATGCTGGTAGCTCATTAAAATATCCCACCACTTTCAGTGACAATGAAAGAATAGTAGAACTATCAGGGGAAGCCTACTTTGAGGTAACAAAGGTAATGAGCAAACACACCGCCGGAAAAATTCCTTTTATCGTAAAAACGGCCTCCCAGCAGGTGCTGGTTCTTGGTACAAGCTTCAATATCAATGCTTACAGCAACGAAGCTGTAGTTAAAACCACGTTGCTGGAAGGAATGGTACGCGTGGCAGCAGCGGGATCTTCACCGGCAGCCGTTACCCTGAAACCCGGTCAGCAGGCTGTGGTCATAGCCCCCGCGATGAAAATTGACCCGGCAGTAATAAAGGTAATCGACCATCCTGATATTGATCAGGTAATAGCCTGGAAGAATGGCGCTTTCAATTTTGAAGACCTGCCCCTGCCAGAAGCTATGCGTCAGCTGGAACGCTGGTACGATATCAGGGTCATCTACGAGAACGGTGTTCCGGATATCCGGTTTTTCGGAGGAGTGGATCGCAATATGAATTTAGGAGACCTGCTGGAAATGCTGGCCAAAGCAGGTCTTAAATATAGAATGGAAGGAGGCAGAAAACTGGTGGTCATCAATAATACAAAGAATTAATACAGATTAAGAAACCGCCACGGTTAGGGCCCGTGACGGTTAAACGACTTTAGTTAATATTAAACGATTTGAGTAACCACATTTACTAAAAACCAAAATCAATTGCAAAGTATGCAAAAAACTGCGAAATGGAGCAGGTGGACTTCTATTGCCTTATATGACAGGCTATACTGCTGCTGCACTCTCCTGAAAACTATGCTCACGATGACACGAAGTCGAAAGACGGGACTACATCGTTTCACCGGGAAAACACTTTGGATGGCGATGAAATTAACTGTTTTTTTATTGACTGCAGCTTTTCTCAGCGTGCAGGCTGTGGGCAGCCGGGCTCAGACTATTACGCTTTCCGGGAAGGATATCTCTTTAAAACATGTCTTTGCCACTATCAAAAAGCAAACCGGGTACCTTGTTTTTGGTAATACCGATCTTTTAAAATCCGGCAAGGCGGTCTCCCTTTCGGCACAGGATGTTCCGCTGCAGGAGTTTTTAGGCATGATATCCAAAGATCAGCCATTTTCCTGTGAGATAAAGAGTAAAACGATCATGCTGATTCAAAACTCCTCGCCCCATCCTTCCGGAAATGTAATGGCAGACAACAGAACAGATACTGGCACTATTTCCGGTTTTGTCAGGAATGACAAGGGGGAACCGTTGATAGGTACTACTATCGCGATAAAAAATTCTAAGCAGGCAGCGGTGACTAATGAAAGAGGAGCGTTTAGACTCGGTGGTGTGAGAGAAGGATCTGTGCTGATCATCACTAATATTGGGTTTAAATCACAATCGGTTACCGTACAGGATATCAGGAAAATAATGGAAATAGTCCTGGAAAAAAATATCTCCAGCCTGTCGGAAGTCGTAGTGAATACAGGTATCGTCAACAGGAATGCCAATAGTTTTACCGGTGCCGCCACTACAATTACCAGGGAAGATCTTGCCAGGGTAAGTAACAAGAATGTTATTCAAAGCCTTAAAGTACTGGAACCTTCCTTAATGATATTTAGTAATCTTACTGCTGGTTCCGACCCCAATAAGCTACCCGATATGATGCTCAGGGGAAATTCTTCCTTTCCCCAGGGAGCTGCCACCACGAATTTAAAAGGAGACTACGGTAACAACCCCAATCAGCCACTGTTTATCCTGGATGGTTTTGAGGTCAGTTTAACTAAGGTCGTGGACCTGGATATGAACAGGATAGAGACGATCACTATTTTAAAAGATGCCTCCGCAAAAGCTATTTATGGCGCAAAGGCGGCCAATGGCGTAGTGGTAATTGAAACGAAGAAAAATACGGGCAATAAGGCGATCATCACCTATAATGGAAGCGTGGACATCGAAACGCCTGATTTATCGAGCTATAATCTGGCTAATTCGGCTGAAAAACTGGAAGCAGAAAGAATATACGGCATGTATTCCCAGATTTCAGATTATCCGCCTAACTATCAAACTCAGCTACAGCTCGATCAGCAGTACAACCAACGCCTGCAGGCAGTGCTTTCCGGCGTTAATACCGACTGGATGTCCAAACCACTCCGCAATGGACTGGGACAAAAACATGGAATCTCTGTTGAATTGGGTGAGCGGGATCTGAAACTGTTTGCCGATTTTTCTTACAACAATATTGCCGGCGTCATGAAGGGATCCGCCAGGAATGTGTTTGCAACTTCTGCTACGTTATCGTACCGGTATAAAAATTTCCTGTTCAGGAACATCCTCAGCTTTACGGATGGTAAAAGTAATGATTCTCCCTATGGCACATTTGGTGAGTACGCTAAAATGAATCCTTACTGGACGCCCTATGATGAATTTGGTAACCTGAAACAAAATGCTGAAACCGGGATTGTTCCTTACGTGGGCAGCACTTCTATTTCAAATTTTTATGCGCCGAATCCGCTATATAATTCTACACTCAATACCAAACTGACAAATAACTATACAGAGTTTATCGATAATTTTTATACAGAAGTGAACCTGATGACTGGCCTGAAAATGCTATTGAGAGGAAGTTTTACCAGCACAAAAAACCAGGCGGATCAGTTTTATCCCGCCAACCATTTAAAATTCCAGAATTATACCGGAGATGATTTTTTCAGAAAAGGTTCCTACCAGAGAAATGAAGGCGCGCAGGTGAGATACACCGGGGATTTCAACGTGAACTATAACAAGCCACTGGGTGATAAACATTTGTTATTTCTGAACGTTGGTGCTAATGTAAGCGAACGTAGCTTTGAGGAAGTGGCTTACAGTGCCGAGGGCTTTCCAAACGACCGGATGAACGATATTTTGTTTGCCAAACAATATAGCAAATATGCGAACCGGCCCACCGGAAGTGAAGGTACTACAAGAGACCTCGGATTTTTGTCCATAGCCAGCTACTCGTTCGATAATCGTTTCTTTGCTGATGCTTCTTTCAGAACCAGCGCTTCGTCTCAGTTTGGTGAAAACCACCGCTGGGGATCATTCTGGAGTACTGGGCTGGGGTGGAATATCCAGAATGAAAAATGGATAGAGAACCTGAATATATTTGACCGGTTGAAACTCCGTGCATCCGTTGGTTCAACAGGGTCGCAGAATTTTAGTTCCTATCAATCGCTCGCCACCTATACCTACTTCCAGGATAAGATATACCAGGGCTACCTGGGGGCATATTTAAAAGGATTGGCCAATCCGGACCTCAGATGGCAACAGAAAATGGATTACAACGTGGGTATTGATTTCAACATCCGGAAGAGATTCACCGGACGGTTGGACTATTACCAGAGCATTACGCAAAACACCCTGGTAGATTTTACACTGCCGCCATCCACCGGGTTTTTCAGTGTAAAGGAGAACCTCGGAAAGATCCGGAATATTGGACTGGAAGCGATGCTGTCATACACTATTTATTCAGATACCAGAAACAGGTCCTATTTTTCCGTAACTGCATCGGCCATACATAACAAAAATACCATCGTATCTATTTCCAACGCGCTGGATGCCTACAACCAGCAGCAGAATAAGATGGCGGAAGACCGTTTTAATAACACGCCTGTTGTCAAATACTATAATGGCGTGTCCATGGATGCCATTTGGGCCGTGAGGTCACTCGGTATTGATCCTGCTAATGGTCAGGAAATATATCTGACAAAGAATGGTGTCAAAACCTATACCTATTCAGGGACGGATCAGGTAGTGGTGGGAGATAAAATGCCGAAAGTGTCCGGAACATTCGGGTTGAACGGTGAATATCGCGGATTTGGCATGAATGCCTATTTCACATTTTTATGCGGAGGTCAGCTATACAACCAGACTTTGGTAGATCGTGTAGAAAATGTGGACATGAGCTATAACGTCGATAAACGGGTGTTAAACAGTACCTGGCACCAACCCGGCGATGTAAAGCCGTTTAAAGCGCTGGGCTCTGTGGAAATTCAAAACCCTGATGGCTCCTGGACAAGAAAGTTTATCCGCACCCAACCTAGCGACCGCTTTGTAATGGACAGGAATGAACTGTCGCTGGCATCGCTGAGCTTTACCTACGACTTCTACAGATGGGCCTTTGTGAAGCAAATGGGTTTACAGCGGTTGCGTTGTGCATTTTATACCAACGATCTGTTTACCCTCTCGTCTATACCTGTTGAACGTGGAACAGATTATCCATTTTCCAGGAAGTTTTCTTTTTCACTATCGGCCACTTTTTAGTGTCTCGGATCCTGTTGTTTAAGATGCTTTTATTGTATGAAGTTTAAACCAACTGTTATGAAACGAATTTTAGCTTTAGCTATAGCTATTTGCAGCCTTTGTTCGTGCAAAAAATGGCTGTCAGTAACACCGAAGTCCGAAATATCTTCTACTGAGCTATTTAAATCGGAGCAGGGGTATAAGGATGCCTTGATGGGCGCTTATCTGCTAATGACGTCCACCAACGCCTACGGCTTTGAAAGCACTGTCGGATTGGTGGATGCACTGGCTCAGCAATACGCAATACCCGGATCGACTCACCCTTATTATTATGCTGCTTTGTATCAGTATGATCATGCGTCTGTAGTCCCCAAAAAAGATAATATATGGAGCACTAATTATAATGCGATTGCCAATCTGAACAATATCATCAACACCATCGATGATAAGAAAAGCATGATGAACCCTGCCAACTATGCTTTGATAAAAGGAGAAGCATTGGGGCTGAGGGCTTTCCTGCATTTCGATCTATACCGGCTTTTTGGCTATGGCAACCTGGTAAGTGATCCGGCTGGCCTGGATAATAAGATACTTCCCTATGCGAACAGCTATTCCAAGAAAATCACACCTCCGGTTACCGGGAGGGCATTTCTGGATTCCGTTAAATATGATCTTTCCCGTGCAGCAGATTTGATGGCGAAATATGATTCTGTAAGTATTACGCAGGGCACAAAAAATGGTATAGACATTCCAAATGCAGATCATTTCTATGATAACAGGAAAATGAGGTTCAACTATTTCGCTGTCAGAGCAACCCAGGCCAGGGTGTACCTGTGGCTGGGCGAGTATGACAATGCTATGGCGGCTGCCCAGGAGGTGATTACCAAAGGGCAGGGTTACCTCGTTACATTTAATGGAGGTACTATCAATGACCCTAACCCGGTAAATAAAGATTACGCCTTCAGTACAGAGCATATCTTTTCATTGAACGTACAAAATATGTACGATTTCATAAAGCCCTATATCGATCAGTTTGCGGCGGATGGCTTGAATACAAACTACAGTCAACTGGCGCATAGCGGAACAGTGGCTAATGACCTTTATGAGATAAATACCAAGCCGGGTATGTCGTTATCCGATTATCGTTATAAAGAATTGTATAAAAAAATATCATCCACCAATTATCTCCTTCTGAAGTTTACCTACGTGCCCAATTCATCATTTAAGGACAGGATGCCCGTTATCACCCTGCCCGAGATGTATTATATCATGGCGGAGTGTTATAATGAAAAAAATGATCCGGTAACGGCGGTTAGCTATCTAAATACGGTAAGAACCAACAGGGGAATTTCCATCTTTTATAAGCTGACGGATACACTTACAAAACCAGATGTAGCGGCTGAAATTCAAAGAGAGTATAGAAAAGAGTTTGTAAGTGAAGGACAGTTATTTTATTTCTATAAAAGGAGGGGAAATATCAGTATCCCGGGAACAGCCAAAGTGATGGATAAATCTATCTATGTTTTACCCATACCTCAGCTCGAACGCGATATGAGCAGTGGACAATAGTTGATTGATACTTGTTTTACAATGATTAAAAAGATCATAATGAAAAGATTATTAATTGCGCTGGCAGGTATTATACTGATAGCTGCCTGCAAGAAAGAGCAAATAAAATTATACCAGGATACGGATCCTTCACTATATTTCACACTTACCACGTATTCCTATTCCTTTATGACAGACCTGGATTCTACATCCAGGGTTATCTATCTACCGGTTAAACTTTCCGGCGCGTTGAAGGATTACGACAGGTCATTTACCATGCAGGTGATAAATGATACAAATACTACAGCTAATAAGGACTGGTATGAACTAAAACAGGGGACGCTACCTAAGAATAGCGTTAACGGTACGATTCCCATCGTATTGAAGCGGAATGTAACTATCGATACATCCATTATAAAATTGAAACTTGTCCTGACGCCATCTTCAACGCTGGATACCATGCCCAATGCTACTATCCAGCTTAGCTGGACAGGCAAGATCATTCAACCCATTAACTGGAACTGGTTGCGCTACTATTTTGGAACGCCTTTCTCCACGGCATGGTATAAATTTATTATCAAGACAACCGGAAGATCTTCTTTCCCTTATTCACCCACATTAGCCAGAACAGATCCCGCAACGTGGAACATGACTCAACCTCAGATACAGGCCTATACCTTACAGGTAAAAGAAGCGCTCCAGTCATATAATGCGGCAAACCCAGATAATCCGCTCACGCATGATGATGGCATTTATAAAGGACAGCTGGTATCGATGCCCTGATTTTTAACTTCAAAATTACTACAGTGAAGAAACTATCTTACTATATGCTCATATCTGTCGCACTACTCGGGGTATCCTGTGTAAAGGATAGATCTACTTTTAATACCCGCAAGATCACCCCGATTGTGATAGATACCACCGGCCTGAAAGCACAATTGATACAATATCAGTTTGACACGCTGCAGCTTATGCCTAAGGTTACCCAGGAAGGAATGGATTCCGGCCGTTTGAAGTACCAATGGACGATTGATGCCTACGGCGGATACGAAAGGGTAGTGGGAACAACCAGGCGGCTGAGTACTGCGATTATAGAAAACCCTGATCCCACCCCCTATACGTTAATTTTAAGGGTAACAGACACCACAACAAATCTGAAATCAGTTTTAACCTGGTCTTTACAGGTTATTTCTCCTTTCGGGCAGGGCCTGATAGTAGCGGATACCAAAGATGGTACTACCTCAGATGCGAATCTTATTATGGCATTCAATTTTACGTCAGGCCTGCCAACGGATAGCGCTACAACCAGGATCTTTCAGAACGCTTATAGCCGCGCCAATGGTAATCAGAAACTGGATGGCCTGGTGAAACAAGTCAACTACATGCGTTATAACAGTACCAAGGATATTACTTTTCTAACCGATCATTCATTTGTTAGAATTAATCCTAACTCATACCAATTGACCGGTAAGGATAATGACTTGTTCGTACTGGCTCCCGGGGTGATTCAACCAAATGAAATTCAAACGGCCATAAAAACCAATCAACACCAGTATATTATCAATAACGGAAAAGCATATGGTCGTTATGGAGAAACCAGGCAATTTGGATATTCTTTCCTGGCGCCGGATGCGTTGGGATATAGTTGCCAGAAAATCTGTGGGCTCCAGGATCCTGTATATTACCTGAAAACGGCGGGCGCATTATATGATGAAAAGAATAACCGGTTTTTATTGTTGCCACGCATGGTATTAATGAGTAACCCGTTGATGAGCTTTTCTCCAACAGACTTTTCAGATCCTGCACCGGCTTTCGATCCCAATAATATGGGGAATAAAACCTGTTTGCAAATGATAGAAGGATATGATCAAAGAATCATTGCCATTATGAAAACAAGGGATCAGGATCAATTTTTTGTCTATCAGATAAAGTTGACAGATCCCCTTAATGGAAAAATGGGGATCATGGCAAATGATCTGAGTAATAGCCCTGAAATAGCACAGGCTAAATTTTATACCTGCTCCAATGCAGAACAGGTGCTATTTTATGCAACAGAGAATCACGTTTACGCTACCACCTTGGAGCTGGGCAGTCCCAGTACTACCATGTTAAGATATACTACTGGCAATGGTGAAAAAATAACAGGGATGAAAATGTATACAGGAGGTGGCAGCATGTACCTCCCTAATCCCAATGCACCGAGCGACTGGAGCCAGCGAATGGTATTTTCATCGGCTAACCGGTTATTGCTGCTAAGTACTTACAACGACGCTACAAAAGAGGGTAAAATTATCGCCATACCGCTTGAAATATTAGGTATAGGTGGCCTGGTAACTAACCCAGATTACATTAGAACTTATAGTGGATTTGGAAAAATAACAGCATTCAGCTTACAGTCTTTATAAATTTAAAAATGAAAGAAAAATGAGAGTAAATTTTTTTCTATTAGGAATGATGGTGCCATGTGCGGTATTTGCTCAGCAAGGGAAGTTCACCGTGAAGGGAAGCCTTAAAAAAGAAATAACAAAGCCAGCTATGGCGTATCTGAATTATCGCGCAGCGGATCATGCCGTTACAGATTCCTGCATGATAGAACAGGGTAAATTCGTATTCAATGGAAGCATCGATGAAGCCAGGCAGGCACTCCTTACTGTCAATTATTTAGGATCAGGTATGAGAGGCAAGGGAATAGATCAGAGAACAATTTACCTGGAACCAGGTAGCGTAAAAATCAGCAGCAAAGATTCATTACCCGGCGCCACAACAGCGGGATCAGCAATCAATAAGGAGCAAGATGAGCTATTGGCGGCATTAAAGCCTTCAGCCCAAAAAATGGAGACTTTCATGGCAGCGTATTATGCGTTACCTAAAGATAAGCAAGGTGATTCTGCAGTACGCGCGGTGCTGGATAAGAGATACGCTGCCATTATAGACGAGGAAAAAGAGGCTTATTTAAGTTTTATTAAGATGCATACCCAATCTATAGTCGGGCTTGATGCGTTGAAGAAATTTGGTGGCTCAGCCGGTGATTACAGTGTTTTAATGCCTTTATATGAATCTTTTTCCGATAAGGTAAAGCAGTGCAATGCAGGAAAGAACTATGCGCAAACCCTGGCTATTATGAAGGCAACATCGGTTGGAGCTTCTGCACCTGAATTTGCGCAAAATGACACCACGGGAAAGCCTATAGCACTGACCAGTTTCAGAGGCAAATATGTATTGATTGATTTTTGGGCTTCCTGGTGTGGTCCTTGCCGCGCGGAAAATCCCAACGTGGTAGCGGCTTATTCCACGTATCATAGTAAAGGTTTCGAGATTCTGGGCGTTTCACTGGATGATGAAAAATCCCGGAATAATTGGCTAAATGCTATCAAACACGACGGCCTGACGTGGCAGCAGGTGTCTGATCTGAAAGGTTGGGAGAATGAAGTTGGTAGAATGTATGGCATCAGGTCAATACCTCAGAATTTCCTGATAGACCCCAGCGGTAAAATAATTGCAAAAAATTTGAGAGGTAAAGAGTTGGAGAAAAAACTGGCTGAGTTGTTTAAGTCGTAAAAGCAATGCGTAGCCTCTAAGTCAACAGCCGGTCAAAGAGGTATTTTTTGCTAAGAACCAAATGGGAGGCGCCTCAAAGATATCTTGAAGCGCCTCCTATACATTATCCAGGTCCATTTACCACCAAAATGGTGCTAAAATATACTGGATTAGAGCTCAATAATCTTTGGTGGATGGTCCGCGTGCTCCAGGAAGTGATGCATTACCCAATCCATGGGTACCTTCATATAACCCGTGGTGGTACCGTCGCTGCAGCCATACCATTCTTCCAACAAAATATCTTTGTCAATAATCACTTGTATCTGACGCGCTTTATCCAGCATAATCCCGAAGATAGTAGTCGCTCCAACCGAGGTGCCCAACATGCTATCCAGCAACTCCACCGGCGCAAACGACAGCCGTGAGATGCCCAATGCGGCGCTGAGGTCTTTCGTTTTAAATGGCTTATCAGCAGTGGTAACAAACAGATAGAAACTGGTTTGCTGCCGGTTACAGAGAAATAACGTTTTGACTGTTTTCATATCCAGCCGCTCATTAATCCGGATACAGTCCTCCATCGTGATCGCTTCGTCGTTATCTACCCGTTCAAATGGCACGGCTAATTTTTCTAATGTATCATAAACCATTTCCTGTAAAGGTGTTTTGAAGGTAACAGGAGCGGTGGTTTTAGGTTCGCTTACGTAAATCATTTATGAAACGGGTTTAGGTATAATTTGTTATTAATGTACGAATTTAAAAGAGAGAACGAATAAGCGGTGGTTACAACTACCAATATTTTTAGCTAACTTCCACATTTGTGTGGATCTTATTTAATTCTTTCTATGGAATCTAAGGCTGCTAAACAGATTGGAGGAAAATCTGCCTTTGTTGCGGTATTATTTGCCGTCATTGTTTTAGAAATTTTCTGGCTGATGATGGGTACTGGGGGAGACTTGGCCAATGACCTGATTTTCTTTATAGCAGCCCAGGCAAATATATTTGTTGTTACTTTTTTTATACTTCTGTTTAGCACTACTTATTTTTTAGGCAGATACGCGGGAAGGGATATCTTAATCCGTAACAAAAATCATATTTGGATAGGAATTAAATACGCTTTATTGACAAGTGTGATCAATTGGATCTATCTACTCATTATTTATCAGGTAAATCACATCCTGGAACATGCCTGGAATGCCGTCATCGAAGCCCTGCTGACTTTGACTATTGCAATATTCATGGCGTGGATGTTTGCGATGAAGAGAATTCGGTTGAAAGCAGGAAGGGGATAGCTGCAGAAAATACTGTAAACAAAAAAACCGCTCCAAGAGCGGTTTTTTTGTTTTTGTGCCCAGAACTTGCTTAGTTTCCGACCGTCTTTTATTGGCATCCCAAAGAAATACGGAATATTTTTAATATGTTGTACTATTTATTGCACTTATTAATAAGTAAGCCAACACTGTAACTGCCCTCTACAAACTTATCAGACGAAAATGTCGCAAAACACCCTATGTATGGCGTGTTTGCACAGCCTTCGATTTATCATACTTGTGCATCTTTACATCCTAAATTTCAAGAAAATGATAAATAAAGAAACCGCTATTGTTTTGGCAAAACTTTCCATAGCAGCAGCAATGACTTATCATCTTTTAATAAGTGTATTAATTTTCATTAGACCGGACTTAGACCCATATTGGCATCCATTAAGTGAATACGCCATTGGTTCTTATGGATGGATGATGTCTTTAGCATTTATTATTTCATCATTCAGTTATGGAATATTGCTATTTAACATTAAATCGCATGTAAAAGGATTTTTTGGAAAACTTGGATTGGTCATTTTATTTATCTGCTGTGCAGGAACTTTTTGTGTTGGAGTGTTTACCACCGACCCTTTAACGACTGCACCTGATAAAATATCAACAACAGGTTTAATTCACATGTTTTCAGGTATGGCAGGTTTGTTTCTTTTTCCAATTGCTGCGTTATTGATTAACATAAGCATTGCTTTAAAAAATAAATCATGGGCTGCGGCAAAGAAAGTTTTGATATGGACTTCAGTTATACCATTACTTGGCTTAGTCGGTTTTATTATTCATCTCTCTATTTATGTAATACCAAAAGGCGACTACGCATATGGACCCGATGTCCCATTAGGCTATCCACCTCGTTTACTTTTTTTAACTTATTTGGTATGGCTAATAATCTTAAACATACAACTTATTAGAATTCAAAAATCAAATCACAATTAAAGTTAGCAATCATGGCAACATCAAAATTTAAAACAGTTGCAGAGTATTTTGCAAAGCAACCTGAAGATACCCAAAAAACATTACTTGCTTTAAAGAAAATAATTTTAAAAACTGCTCCCAATGCGGAAGAGTTAATTAATTATGATATTCCAGCCTACGCTTTAGTAAAAGGCGGCAAACGAGACAAGCAAATTATGATTGCTGGGTATAAAAAGTTTGCAGGATTTTATGTAGGAACAGGGATTTTGCAAAACTTTGCAAAAGAGTTATCGGAATATGTCGTAGGCAAAGCATCCGTACAGTTTCCCAACAATCAACCATTGCCAGAAAAATTAATCATTGAAATTATTCAATTTAAGAAAAAGCAAATTTCATAACCAGTAATAACATCAACCATTAACATCAATATGGTTTCGGTTTCGGCTTCGAATGACATAGCATAACGGTTATCATAAAAAACTCAAATCATGTAAACCTGTTATGTTTTAGATTACTCTGCGCTGGTACTTCTTCTGTGGGATTGGTGATAAAATATTTGTCCGTTGTAGCTGCCTTTATTACCCACTTAAACCGGGAATAGTAATTGGATGGCGTGTCACCATTGAATTTATCTAAAAGATAACGCCTAAAACGCTTACATATATTTTCGGTAATCTCAACTGGTGAAATGAAGTCCTTTCCAAGGAAAGCCTTAAAATGTGCAAAAGAATTAATGCTTCCCTATTGAAATTCTTCTGTTCGGGATTCTTTGGGTTGACATAAGTGAATACTCCGGTGGAGGGGCGTTGTCCAGGCTTCCTTCCATAGCCATAAAAGTAAAAGACTTTATCCCGTTTTCTATTCAGCTTTTCTCCGATGTTCATAGGTTAACTGTTTTAAGGTTAGAAAAGGAGAGGCTCAATAGATGTGCCGTGCCAGATAAAAAGAACCAGCCTACCGGCAACACCATTAGCAACCGGTAAAAGCTGTGAAAATGTGAACAAAAGAATTTTTTAAAAATATTCTTTTGAAACTTTGTCAGATACGACATTTCGGTGTTTGCGTAACTGACATAAGTAATTAAAGAGATAAAGGCAGTAAATAGATGTTCGGGAATAATGTTACTTCCAATGCAGTAAGGAAGCACAAACAAAGTGAGTGTCATTGTGAGTGTCAATTGAGTGTCGTAAATAGTGGGAGAAAGCACTAAAAAGCGTGGATTTTTGACACTCGTGGAAATAAAAAAGGTCGTAGATCAATCGTCTACAACCTTTTATCGTGCCCAGAACTGGATTCGAACCAGCACACCCTTGCGAGCGCTGCGACCTGAACACAGTGCGTCTACCAATTTCGCCATCTGGGCATCGCAGTGTCCCCGTTAAGGGATTGCAAAAGTACACGTTTTTCTAAAATTGCCAAATTTTTTTTCAAGCCGCCAAAAAAAATCGCGCAGTAGGCATGACCCCTGCGCGATTAAGTATATGAAAAATGATTTATACTGCTACGTTGAACTCACGTAAAGTGTCATTCAGACTGGTTTTTAGATCAGTGGAAGCTTTACGCTGACCAATAATCAGTGCACAGGATACCTGGTATTCGCCCGCAGGGAACTTCTTGGTATAGGTACCCGGAATCACTACGCTGCGTGCTGGTACCCGGCCCTTGTATTCAATTGGCTCGCTGCCGCTTACGTCAATGATTTTGGTAGACTGCGTCAGTACTACGTTAGCGCCCAATACAGCTTCTTTTTCTACCACTACGCCTTCTACTACGATGCAACGGGAACCTACGAAGCAGCCGTCTTCAATGATTACCGGGCTGGCTTGCAGGGGTTCCAATACGCCGCCGATACCCACACCACCACTCAAATGCACGTGTTTTCCGATCTGTGCGCAAGAGCCTACGGTAGCCCAGGTATCTACCATGGTACCCTCGTCTACGAAGGCGCCGATGTTTACATAAGAAGGCATCAGGATACAACCTTTGGCGATATAAGCGCCATAGCGGGCAATCGCGTGAGGCACTACTCTTACACCCAGGTCTTTATAATTAGATTTCAATCTCATTTTATCATAGAACTCAAATGGAGGTAATTCCATTGTTTCCATAGGTTGTATAGAAAAATACAGTAAAATGGCCTGTTTCACCCACTCGTTTACCTGCCAGCCATTAGCCGTAGGCTCAGCTACTCTCAGATGTCCCTTGTCTACTGCTTCTATTACTGCTTTCACCGCATCTGTATAGGAGGTTTCCTGTAAGAGGCTGCGATCAGCCCAGGCAGCCAGTATTTGTTGTTGTAATTCCATCTTTTTTTATTTTCCGCAAACATAATACGTAAAAAATAAAATTACGAATCAGGAAGGGGGGAATTCGGGAAATCTTATCAGATATGCGTAAATCGCCATCTGTAATTCGTAATTTCGCGTTTTCGTCTGATAGCGCTATATGAAAATAGGATTCGACGCCAAACGGGCATTCCAGAATAATACAGGTCTCGGCAACTACAGTCGCACGTTAATATCTTCACTGGTAAAGGATTTTCCAGGGGAGGACTGGCTTCTGTTTGCGCCTAAGCAAACAACGATGTACGACCTGCGCAATATGCCGGCCCTGAAAGTGGTGACGCCGGCACACGCCCTTTACCGTTGGTTTAAATCCGCCTGGCGCAGCCGCTTCATCGTAAAAGACCTGATACGCTATCATATCAATATCTTTCATGGCCTCAGTCACGAGCTGCCCTTTGGTATCCATAAAAGCGGTATCCGCGCGGTGGTGACCATGCACGACCTGATTTTCGAAAGATACCCGGAACAATATAACCCGATCGACGTACTCACTTACCGCCGCAAGGCAAAGTATGCTTGTCGCTATGCCGATAGGGTGGTGGCTATCAGCGAACAAACCAAACAAGACCTGATCACCTGGTACCATACCCCCGCGGAAAAAATTGATGTGGTGTACCAAAGCTGTGACCCTGCCTTTGCGGAAACGCATAGCGCTGCCGACATAGCCGCGATGGTGACTAAATACCAGCTGCCGTCTCAATATTTTCTCTATGTGGGCTCGTTAATCGAACGAAAGAACCTGCTGGGCATTGTAACGGCCATGAATACACTAAAAGGAACACTCGATATCCCATTGGTGGTTTTGGGCAGTGGCAGCGGCTATAAAAAGAAGGTGAAAAGTTACCTGGAAGCTAATGGACTTACCAGCCAGGTGATTTTCCTGAATGAAAAGGCAAGGCTCCGGAATGAAGAGTTGCCGTTGCTCTACCAGGGCGCGGTGGCGTTGATCTATCCTTCTTTATTCGAAGGATTCGGCATTCCCATCCTGGAGGCGTTGTGGAGTCGTACGCCCGTTATTACATCTAACGGCTCCTGCTTTGCGGAAACTGCCGGCAATGCTGCCCTGTACGTAAATCCACTCGACCCTGCAACGATTGCGGAAGCTATGAAGGAAGTAGCAGGCAATCCACAGCTGGTAGCGGAAATGCGGGAAAAAGGCTGGCAGCATGCGCAACAGTTTACACCGGAAAAATGCGCGGCCGCCATGATGGAAGTCTATAAAAAAATAAATAACCAATAAATAATAACGGATAAAATGTTTGAAGACGATATCAGCGCGGCCATGCCGGTGCTGCGCAGCGGCGGACTAATCCTTTATCCCACCGATACCATCTGGGGTATTGGCTGCGATGCCACGGATGAAGCGGCGGTGAAAAAAGTATTTGCCCTGAAAAAACGCAGCGAAAGTAAAAGCCTGGTGATCCTCCTGGCCGATGTGCGCGATCTGCTGCAGTACAGCGCTAACCCCCTGCCAGATATCGCCGACATCATCGGAAGCTTTACCCGCCCTACCACGGTGATCTATGAAGGCGCCCTGGGCCTGGCACCCAACGTCATCAGCGAAGACGGCAGCGTAGCTATCCGCATCGTGAAAGATCCTTTCTGCCGCCACCTGGTTAAAAGACTGCGTAAACCATTGGTATCCACCTCTGCCAATATCAGCGGAGCCCCTTCCCCGGCTTCTTTTAAGGAAGTGTCGGAAGAAATCCGGAATGGCGTAGATTACGTCGTAAAATACCGCCAGGACGATACCGAACCCGCTACGCCGTCCAGGATTATCCGGATAAACAAAGACGGTTCTATCGCCATAATCCGGGATTAAATTGTTTATTTATTACATTTGCGCCCTGGTTTCAGCGAAAGGAACAAACTTAACAGGAATATATTTATATGATCAGCAGCAAACCGTTAGATATACCCTGCTCCCTGCAGGAAAGAAAAGTGCTGGAAAAGATAGCCTTGGCCGCCCATGAACTGGGTGTACCCGCCTATCTGATCGGGGGCTTTGTGCGGGACAAACTGTTGGGAAGGAAAACTAAAGATATGGACATCGTGTGTGTTGGTGATGGAATCACCCTCGCACATAAAGTTGGACAAAGCCTGGGCGACAACATTCCCGTTAGCTTCTTCAAAACCTATGGCACCGCCCAGGTAAAGTGGAACGACCTCGAAATAGAATTTGTAGGCGCCCGCAAAGAAAGCTACCGCCAGGAATCCCGTAACCCGGAAGTGACTGCGGGCACCTTGCAGGACGACCAGAACCGCCGCGATTTTACGATCAACGCCATGGCTATCAGCCTTAGAGATATAGATTATGGTACCCTGCTCGACCCATTTGAAGGGCTCGCAGACCTCGATAGAAAACTGATTCGTACACCCCTGGCGCCTGAGCAAACTTTCAGCGATGACCCTCTGCGCATGATGAGAGCCATCCGCTTCGCATCCCAGCTGCAGTTTACCATCGAAGAAAGCGCCTTCGCCGCTATCCGCAGCAATGCAGAACGTATCCGCATCATCTCCCAGGAAAGAATTACCGATGAGTTTAATAAGATCATGCTCTCCTCAAAACCGTCGGTGGGCCTCGACTTATTGTATAAATCCGGCCTGCTCAAAATTATTTTCCCGCAAATGATCGATATGGTGGGGGTAGAGATGTATGAGGGAAAAGGGCATAAAGATAATTTTTATCATACCTTGCAGGTCGTAGATAATATCTCGGAAAATACCCGCGATCTCTGGCTGAGATGGGCCGCACTGTTACACGATATCGGTAAGCCTGCTACCAAGAAATTTGAACCAGGCCATGGCTGGACATTTCACGGCCACGATGCGGTGGGAGGGAAGATGGTCACCCGTATCTTTACCCGGCTTAAATTACCGCTGGGCGATAAGATGAAACTGGTGAAAAAACTGGTAGAACTGCACCTCAGGCCTATCAGCCTCACCAAAGAGAATATAACAGACTCGGCTATCCGTAGATTGCTGTTCGACGCCGGCGATGATATTGAAAGTCTCATGATGCTTTGCGAAGCAGATATCACCTCAAAAAACAGGACCAAAGTAAAACGTTACCTGGAAAATTTTGAACTGGTACGCAAACGCCTCAAAGAAGTGGAAGAAAGCGACAAAATCCGCAACTGGCAGCCTCCTGTAACTGGTGAAATGATCATGGAAACTTTCGGCCTGAAACCCGGAAGAATAGTAGGTGATCTCAAAAATGCCATCAGAGAAGCTATCCTGGATGGCCATATCCCCAATACATACGAAGCAGCATATGCTTTTTTATTGGAAAAAGCCGGGGAATTGAATCTTACCCCTGTTAAATAAAATTGGTAATTTTACATAACCATAATAACAACTAATCATCAGCATAGGGGCTACCGCTCACTGCGGCCTGTTTAAACATTATCTAACATATAACCTTTTTGTCATGCCGGTTTTGAAATTCAGAGTTTACTGGGAAGAAGATGAAAGTGTCTACAGAGACATTGCCATTAAGCCGAATCAGACGTTTTTACTATTTCACCAAGCTATTTTGCAGGCATTCGAATTTGACTCAAAACATAAAGCTACTTTTTTCCGTAGCAATGATAACTGGCAACGCGGCCGCGAAATTATCCTCGAACTGGATAACCAGCCCCGTAAAGCCGAACCCTTGCTCATGGCCGATACCATGATCGCCGCCGCCGTAAAAGATCCTAACCAGAAATTTATTTACCTCTACGATTTCGCTAAAAACTGGTCTTTCCTCGTAGAACTGATCGGTGTTTCCAAAGACGAAAACAGCAAAATTACCTACCCCGCCTGCGTACGTAAAGAAGGCCTCGCGCCCAGTCAATATGGCACCAAAGGCCTCGTAGGTGACAAACTGGTAGAAATGGAGGAAAAATACGACCTCAATAAAGAAGGCATGGATGCCGATGGCTTCGGAGAAGAAGGAGAAGAAAGCGATGCCATGGGCGGCGATAGTGAAGAATTCGGCGCAGAAGAAGAAAGCAGTTTCTAGTTAATTTATCCAACACGATACAACGGAGTTTTGGGAAGATGCCAACAGCCATTGTGCTACAGGTCATCTGCTCAAAACTCCGTCACTTTTCAGCTCATCAGATATGCAAAAAACGGTCATCGTCATCGCAGGACCCACTGCTTCCGGTAAAACAGCCTTGTCCATACAGCTGGCACAACTGTTCAATACCGCCGTAATCTCTGCCGACTCCCGGCAGTGCTACCGCGAAATTACCATCGGTACTGCAAAACCCTCTCCCGAAGAACTGGCGGCCGTTCCACACTATTTCATTAATTCCCACAGCATAAAAGAAGATATCAACGCCGGTATCTTCGAAAAACTCGCCCTCGGCTACACCCGGGAAATATTTCAACAGAACGATGTGGCCATTATGTGCGGCGGCACCGGCCTCTATATCAGGGCCTTCGCCGAAGGAATAGACGATATGCCCGCTATTCCCCCCGGCATACGTACCCATCTCAACGAACAATTTGTTCAACACGGCATCGCCTGGCTCCAGCAACAGCTCCAGGAAAGAGATCCAGGCTTCTATGCCATCGCAGAAACCCAGAATCCACAGCGCCTCATCCGCGCCCTGGAAGTGCTCAACGCTACCGGAAAATCTATTACCACCTTCCGCACGGCCAACCGCACACCCCGCGATTTCCGTATCATCAAAATAGGGATCACCCTCCCCAAAGAACAACTGCACCACAACATCCATTACCGCGTAGATCAGATGGTCCACGCCGGCCTCGTGGAAGAAGTACGTTCGGTAGCTCCCTACCGCGAACATAACGCACTGCGCACAGTAGGATACCAGGAAGTCTTCCAGTTCCTCGATGGACATATCTCCCTCGATCAGGCCATCAACGATATCAAAACACATACCCGCCAATACGCCAAAAGGCAACTGACCTGGTTCAGGAAAGATCCCACCTTCCAATGGTTCGACCCCCGCCAGGTGAAAGACATCGTTACCTGGATACAACAACAGCTATAATCACGCAAAGAGACAAAGAAGCAAAGCCTTGCAAATATTCTTTGCTGCTTTGCTCCTTATAAAACTTTGTGTGAAACTTACATTTGCGAACAATTCAAACCATCCGTGCAGCTACCGAAAATCCCGTGAAGAGCTTAAAAATGGAATAATGTCAAACTCCAGGTAAATAAGAAGGTCCGGGTATAAAGTACCCGGACCTTTTATTTACCTGGAAATAACTTGCTTAGAATTTAAGCCCGATCGTCAGCATAATATTGCTCCGCGTATAATCCAGGCTGGCGGCCTTGGGACTGAGCGACGCTTCATATACTGTATAAGGCTGGTACCTGTCGTTACCCTGTGTATAGCTGTAAGTAGCGTCTGCATAAAAACCCTTGTTACGGAAACCTACACCACCGCTATATACTTTACGGGAAGCATCTATACCGGCATTGTAAGCATCATTGCTATAGGGGTTGGCATACCAGGCAAAACCGGCTCTCACCGCGTACATCGACATGAATTTCAGTTCGGCGCCTGCACGTAAATTGGAAGTAGAGCGGTAAATAGCGTTGATATTATTGTTTAACAGGTTCTGGGTGCCTTTATCATCACTCATCCTGAACTTACCGCTGGCCTGGTTTACGAACTCGTAATCAGCCGTGATAAAGCCCTGTGTGCTGCGCGGATCTTGCAGGTTACCAAAGAAGTAGGAGGCGCCGGCAGCTGCACGCAGCGGAGCGGTAAAGTTGTAATCACTTTCTACAGCATAGCCATTGGTTTGATCAACAGAGAATGCGCTCACTTCTTTTTTTCCATCTTCTACATCAGAGTAAAGTTCAGAAGTAATGGCATCATGAAGCGAATAGAAAGTTGGTGTCACAAAAGTACCCCCTACTCTGAAACGATCCGTTACTTTATAAAGAATACCCACTTTACCGCCAATACCCAAACCAGTACGTTTCAGGTTTTTGTAATAGTCGAAGTAAGAGAAATTGTTGTTCGGGGCTTTGCTTACATCATCTTCCGACCAGGTGAGGGATTCCTTGTAGTTGATGCTGGGCAGGTTCAGGCTGGCGCCAATGTACAGGCGATCGCCATAGTTACCGCCAATGGCAAAAACATATTCGTTCAAACCACCTTCTGTTTTCAGCGTACCGCGCTGGTCAACAGATGGCAGGTTCCCAATTTGTCTTTTGGGAGAAGCTAAGCTCATCGGTTCCTTACTACCTCCGCCCGTTGGCTGGAAGTCGGCAATCAGCCCGGTGCTGAAGCCGAGGTCAGTACCCAGGGCCTGGGTAGCTTTGTTGCCGCTGAAAATATCATCTACCCAGGAATCGGAATAAGAGGAATTGGAATTCCTTCCTGCAATAGCAATTTGATTATTATAGTTGGCCAGGCGGTCCATACCCAATGAAAAAGTAATGTTGTTCCAGGTACTGCGGCCGCTGTTTTTGTTAGTGGCAAAGATCACCCCGATGTTAGGCACCTGGAAATTGCTCCGGTTGCCGGTTGTCTTATCTCCATTCGGATTAGGTAACCAGGTAGAAGTATTGTTATTGATATTGACGGCCCCGGAAATCAGGAATTCTCCTGTTTTAAATACGGCAATACCTGCCGGGTTAATGTGGGCGGATGAATAATCTCCTCCCAGGCCAACGCCTGCTCCGCCTAACGCCTGGGTTCTGGCGGTACCATGAGGTTGTAAGGGCGAATAAAGCAATGCATCGTTGGAGCTCTGTGCGAGGGCTGTTGCAGAAATAAACAAGCCGCCTAAAAGAGGATAAAGTCTTTTAATCATGATCTGTGGTCTTAAAAAATGAGATTTGCTTGCAGGTAAACGCTGTAGTTGCTAACACGTACTGCAGTCTGTATAACGGTTATATAGGCAAAACCTTGTATGGAGACAAAAAATAAGCGTAGGTTTTTAGGCTACGCTTATCTTGTCAATGTTTTTAATTAACGGCCCCCTCTGGAAGGACGGCTGTAACCACCGCCTCCGCCACCGCCGGAGTTACCACCACCTCCGCCGCCGCCAACACGACCACTACCACCGGAAGGAGGAGAGTAGCTAGGCTGACTAGGTGCAGGTCTGCTGTATTCTACACGCTGTGGACGGGAATAATTACCACCGCTATTGTTGTTGCTTGGATAATTGTTATAGTTGCCGGAAGGACGGGAAATAACGGGTCTTTCAGAGTTGCTCTGTTGGAAAACTCTGCGGGGTCTGTCACCTGATGGGTTTACATAACCACCGTTACCATTGCCATTCACCGGTTGTAAAGTACCGCTGCGGGAAGGACGGGAATAACCGCCGTTACCGCTGCCGCCTACCACACCGCCGCCGCTGGTATAGCTGGCCCTTGGAATTCTTTCACCGCTGGATCTTACCGGGCCGTAGGAGTTAGAAGGACGGCTGGTGTAATAACCACCACCATGTCCCCAGTATCCACCGCCATGGCCCCAATAACCACCACCATAATAAGGGTAGCCACCATAGTAGTAAGAAGGCCAGTAACTGCCAATGTAAGGATACCCCCAACCACCATAAAAACTGGTAGCCCATGGGCTATAGTAGCCGCCACCCCAGCCCCAGCCTAAGCCCAGGCTCAGAGATGGACCGTAAAAGCTGCTGTATGGACTGTAACCTAAGCCAAATCCGCTGCCCCAGCCCATACCATAGCTGCCGAAATACATGTTGGACGCCGCATTGTAACCATCCCAGTAACCACCGGAATAGCTGCTGCCACTGCTGCCAAATCTGTTTAAACGACGCTGGTAATCGCCCTGGTCATCGTCATAGGTCACATAGGTACCTTCATCCTGTACACCTTCTACATAAGTACCATCATTCTCATCCTGGCGGCTGTTGCCGTTGGATCCGTTGTTGGAGGCATAGGAGCCCTGCTGCTGCTGACGCGGAGAATAGTAAACATCATCCGGGGTCTGAGCCGTTTTATATGTGCTGGAACATGCCCCCAACGCGAGCGATGCTGCCAGTCCCATGTATAATATAGGCTTCATTTGAAATATATTTTAAGCGTGATTCGTGTAGTAAATTTACTTCTTTTTAACGGATTTAATAGTCAGAAAGTTACAATAACACAGACGACTATATAATATTTTGTGATAACTGTTTGCACAGTTATGTTTTTCATCTATGTTTGTGGCATTTTCTTCTTACGTAAAATTCGACAAAAACTAAGCCAATTCAGCCTTTATCAGCCGGCTGGGATAGTTATTTTTGACAGGATAAATTGATGCGTAATTAGTTTAGAACTAACGATATATAAATAGGTATAATTTTTATGAGTAAAGAGATTACAGCCCGCTCGGAAGACTATTCAAAATGGTATAACGACCTGGTATTGAAAGGCGGACTGGCAGACTACTCTGCCGTGCGGGGATGTATGGTGATTAAACCATACGGCTTTGCATTATGGGAAGCAATGCGCGACGTACTGGATCGCAAATTCAAGGAAACCGGCCACCAGAACGCATATTTCCCGCTGTTCATCCCCAAAAGCTTTTTAAGTAAGGAAGCCGCCCACGTAGAAGGCTTCGCAAAGGAATGCGCCGTAGTAACACACTACCGCCTGAAAAATGATCCAAATGGCGGCGGCGTCGTAGTAGACCCCGAAGCTAAACTGGAAGAAGAACTCATCGTTCGCCCTACGTCCGAAACTATTATCTGGAATACTTATAAAGACTGGATTCAATCTTACCGCGATCTGCCGCTGCTCATTAACCAATGGGCCAACGTAGTGCGCTGGGAAATGCGCACCCGCCTGTTTCTCCGCACCGCCGAATTCCTCTGGCAGGAAGGCCACACCGCCCACGCTACCGCGGAAGAAGCCATCGCGGAAACAGAACAGATGCTCGACGTATACGCCGACTTCGCAGAAAACTTTATGGCCGTTCCCGTGATCCGTGGCGTGAAATCACCCAGCGAAAGATTTGCCGGCGCAGTAGAAACCTATTGCGTGGAAGCCCTCATGCAGGATGGTAAAGCCTTACAGGCCGGTACCTCCCACTTCCTCGGTCAAAACTTCGCCAAAGCCTTCGATGTACAGTTTTCCAATAAAGAAAATAAACTGGAACACGTATGGGCTACCTCCTGGGGCGTATCTACCCGCCTCATCGGCGCACTCATCATGGTACACAGCGATGATGAAGGACTGGTACTGCCACCTAAAATAGCACCTGTCCAGGTAGTGATCGTGCCTATCTATAAAGGCGCAGATCAGAAAGCCGGCCTCGATGAAAAGGTGAACGTGATCGTGAAAGAACTGAGAAACGCCGGTATCATCGTGAAATACGACGACTCCGACAACTCCCGCCCAGGTTGGAAATTCGCAGAATACGAAATGAAAGGTGTTCCCGTTCGTATCGCCATCGGTGCAAGAGATCTTGAAAATAATAGCGTGGAAGTGGCCCGCAGGGATACAAAAGAAAAAATGAGCATGTCGCTCGACGGACTACCAGCCCGCATCAAAGACCTGCTCGACGAAATACAACTCAACCTCTTTAATAAAGCTAAAACTTACCGCGACAGCCACATTACCCGGGTAGATACCTTCGATGAAATGGTGAAAGTGCTGGATGGAAAAGGTGGCTTTGTATCTGCTCACTGGGACGGTACCGCCGAAACAGAAGAACAGATCAAAGAACGCACGAAAGCGACCATTCGCTGCATCCCGCTGAATAACCCGCAAGAAGCAGGTACCTGTATCCTGACCGGTAAGCCTTCCAAAGAAAGGGTGTTGTTCGCAAGAGCATATTAAGATCGTTTATTCCCTTATGGGCGTATTTTATTATATTGGCTATATTCCTTGTAATAAAATACGCCAGTAGGGGAATAAACAACTTTTCGTATATCCCTATTGGACAATAAATCAATAAAATGATCCAATGCCCTTGAACCGTTTTATAATGTTATGGGCGCTGGTCTTCTTCTGTAAGGTTACCACATGCATGGGGCAGGGGCTCATGATCCGTAACTATAATGTGAAGGATGGACTGGCCAACGCTACTGTTTATGCTGCCGTGCAGGATAAAGACGGTTTCATATGGTTTGCTACACCCACCGGCGTCAGTAAGTTTGACGGGAAAAGATTCCGCAACTACACCAAAAAAGATGGACTCACCGACAATGATGTTACTAAACTGGCCGCCGATTCCAAAGGACGGGTATGGTTTTTTACCCTCAATGGAAAACCCTCTTTCTACGACAAACCACTCATTCACAGCGAAGAAAATGATTCATCACTGATCTTCAACAGTCGTAGACACTACATGCAGTACGCCTTCGACGGAAAAGGCGGCTACGTTTGGTTTCTCAATACCAACAACCGGATCATCATGTATTCGGGTAAGGAAACTTCCTATATACCGGGTACATTCGACCTCTTTCACATGATGCGCAACGATAGCATCTATCATCCGTTGCAGCCGTCTTTTCATCTCGATGGACTGGCAGATCTGAACAACTCTACCCAGAAAGTATTTCCCGTATGCCCGTTGCCGTTAGATGATTCCTCGCTGCACACCCGTATCATTGATAAAGCCCTGGTGATTATCCGCAATACGCTGTATTCCTACACGGCAAAGGATGCCATCTGCTTTTTCAATGGCAGCGAATGGGGCATCCACGACGATATCAGCCACGTTTGCCTCGATAATGATAACCTCTGGGTAGGTACCCAGCGGGCCCTTTACTTCCTCAAAGATTTCTTTAAAGGAGAAAGAAAAGTGACCAGGCTGCTCGATAACCACTACATCACTTCCCTCCTGAAGGACCGCGACGGCAACATCTGGATCACCACCTTTGGTGATGGGGTTTACAATATTCCCTACAAGAATTTTTATTTCAGCTACCTCGATAATACAAATGGTCTTTATTCGCACTCTATCTTCAGCATCTCCAAAGACAAAAAAAATAACCTGCTGCTGATAGGACAAAACGCGGGTATCCTCAATACCATGGATGCGGAAAACCGTATCCGCCAATACACGCTGGATACCACTTCCGGCCGGAACAGCCTGCTCACTATCCAGCCCCGTGGCGATAATAATATGATTATTGGCACCGATAACGGGCTGTATAATTTTAATACCGCTACCCAGAAAGCATCACTGCTGAAAGCAGTCAGAATGCTGAAAGACGTGGATATTTCCCCTACCGGCAAAATCAGGATAGCCGCTAAAAACCAGGTGATTGCCCTCGATGATTATTTCATCGGCGACCTGGATATGCTGGTGAATTCTGTTGCCTGTATCAACGACTCCGCCTATTATGTGGGCACCAATACAGGGCTTTATTACTGCACCGATGGTAAACGTCAGCTGATACCTACGGGAACGGATATCCTGCGTAAAGTCAATATTAAAGATCTGAAATGGATAGATGGCTCCCTGTGGATTGGCACCAGCGACCAGGGCATTTACGTAATGCGCCATGATGCCATTGTGAAACATTTTTCTTCTGCCGATAACCTGGCCAGCGATATCTGTCAGCAGCTTTATTATGATGGTATCGGCCGCCTCTATGTAGCCACCAACCGCGGGATGTCGGTTATCGATGTAAAAAACGAATCCATTACCCGTAACATCACTTCCAACGATGGACTGAGTTCAGATGATATTCGCGGGGTATATTCAGATAACGATGTATTGTATATAGCCACTTCCAATGGCCTATGCTATTTTAATGCAGATCATATCCCGGTAGACACCATTCCACCGGTCATCTACCTGAATAATATCCGTTATGGCGACAGTACCTACATGGCCATTAATAATTTTGTGCACCTCTACCAGCGGAAAGCTTCTTTTGAGGCCGAGTTTGGCACCATTGTCTTCGACCTGCCGGAGCTGGTAGAGTACCAGTATAATTTTTCGGGAGATACCACCAACGGATGGGTATCTACCCGGTCAAACATCATCCCGTTCCCTGACCTGCAGCCAGGAACCTATAAACTGATGGTGAGGGCCCGTAAGTATAAGAGCGATTGGTCCAATACCCTGAGTATGGATGTGAGCATCCTGCCCAGGTGGTACCAGCAATGGTGGTCCAGGGGGATCTTGTTGCTGGCCGGCCTGTTGCTGGTATTGGTAGGCCTGCGCTTTATTATCCGGCGTATAAAACAGGCGGAAAAGCGGAAAACGGAATACAACCGGCGTATCGCAGAGCTGGAAGCCAAGGCGTTGACCAACCAGATGAACCCGCATTTTATATTCAATTCCCTCAATTCGGTACAGCACCTCATCCTCGAAAAAGAGGAGAAGCAGGCCCTGAATTTCCTGGCAGATTTTGCCACCTTAATGCGGCAAATGCTTAATAATTCCCGGAAATCCTATATTTCCCTGGAAGAGGAAATCGCCTTCCTGACCCGGTACCTGGAGCTGGAGAAGATCCGGTTTGCCCATTCCTTTACGTACCGCTTTATTATGGAGGATGCACTGAAGGAGTATACCATTTACATTCCCCCCATGATTATTCAACCGATAGTGGAAAATGCCATTAAGCATGGCCTCGCTCCAAAAAATATCAGCGGTTACCTGGAAATCAGGCTGGAAATGGTGGATGATCTCTTATATTGTTCTGTAGATGACGACGGAATAGGCTGGGATAAGTCAAATAGCATTAAAAGTTCGAGGCTCATTAAACACGAGTCTACTGCATTAAGCGTGATTAAAGAGCGCTTGCAGATTATAAAATCTTTTAATGGAAGTGTTGGAAAGTTAGAAATTATTGATAAATTTAAATCTGGTTTCGGCAATAAGGAAGGTACCTTAGTTGAAATTCTGATTCCCATTGTTAAGATGTTATGAGTAATATAAAAGCTGCCATTGTAGACGATGAAGTCCGCAACATTCATATTTTACGCAATATACTGGAGAACTACTGCAAAGATGTGACAGTTGTCGGTGAAGCGCAAAATATCAATGAGGCGGCAGAAATGATCAAAAACAACCCCATTGATGTTCTGTTTCTTGACATTGAGATGCCACCACACAATGGGTTTCAGCTCCTGGAAATGTTCCCGGTCCTGAATTTTGAGGTCATTTTTATCACCGCGTTCCAGGAATATGCGCTGCAAGCCATCAAATTTGCTGCGCTGGACTACCTATTGAAACCCATCAAGGTAAGCGAGGTAGAAGATGCCCTGGAAAAAGTGAAAAAGAGCAAGAAAGGCCGGCTCAATGAACTGGCGTCTATCCTGAAGGATTATGTCAAAAACAACGATAACGCCTTCTCCAAGATCGTAATACCGGTCAATGATGGCTATAATGTTATCGACCTGAAAGATATTATCTACTGTGAGGCGTTCGACAGCTATACCAAAATACAGCTGATCAACAACGTTTCCCACCTGATTTCCAAATCGTTAAAGGAGTACGAGGAAATGCTCTCCGATAAAGGATTTTACCGGGTGCATAAGTCCTTCCTGATCAATATCCACCATATCGTTAAGATCATTAAAGGTCTCGGTACGGCGGTAGTCATGAGCGATCAGAAGAATATCCCCATCTCTTCCCGCAAAAAAGACGAATTCTTTACCCAACTGAAAGGGGTGATCAATCTCTAATATTATTAAATTTTTTTAATTATTAAAGCCGGTTGCACAACGCTTAACCGGCTTTTTGCTGCGTTCCTATCTTTCTTTATAGCGTTTACGGATTAAGGGATCTCCGTTTCATACACTTGTATTATTTTCATAATGGGTTTTCATAGATATGGCTGATTGCATGATTTGCCTTTCCAGGTAATCCATGTATGACTTAATGGAAAAGCCCCCCGCGGAACGTGGGGGGCTTTTGAAAGCTTTATTATGGCTTAGGCTTACAGGTTTTGTGAAGCGCTGCCGGTTGTTGAAATATTATAATAGTAGATGCTGTTGCCTCTTTCCGGGTAAAAGCCAACGAGTTTCAGGTTTTTGTTCTTGTCCAATGCGCTGCTGAGTGCATCTACAGAGGTTACCGGGGTATCGCCGGCTTTCAGGATCACAAAGCCGGGCGCCATAGAGGTTTGTTTTTTCAGGATACCGTTGCCGATATCATTTACAATAACGCCGCCATTTACGCCTAACCGGGTTGCCTGGTCCTGGCTCAGCTCACCCAGATCAGCGCCTAAGCGGTCCAGGGCAGTTACTTTCACCAGGTCGGTATTCCCTTTCAGGTTTTTCATGACTACATTATCCACAGTGGTTTCTTTACTGCCACGCAGGTAAGTAATACTGATTTTATCGCCTGGTTTGTAACGGGCTACCTGCTCGCCGAGTTGGGAAGTAGCCGGAATCTTTACACCGTTAATAGCAGTGATCACATCGCCGGCACGCAGTCCTGCAGCGGCTGCAGAGCTATTGGGCAGTACTTCTGTTACCTGTACGCCGTTTACATTCCTTTTAATACCGGCATCTTTCAGCTCTTCATCGCTCATATTATTGATGAGGGAAGACTGTGCATATCTTACGCCCAGGTAAGCTCTTTGTACGTTACCGTATTTCAGGATATCGTTGACTACTTTTTTCACCAGGTTAACCGGGATTGCGTAGGAATAACCAGCATAAGAACCGGTAGGTGAAGCGATAGCAGAGTTAATACCTACCAGCTCACCAGCCGTATTTACCAGTGCACCACCACTATTACCCTGGTTTACAGCGGCATCGGTTTGTATAAAGGATTCGATGGCACTGTTCATCTTACCACCACTGCGGTTAATACCAATAGAGCGGGATTTGGCGCTCACGATACCGGCAGTAACGGTAGCATCCAGGTTCAACGGATAACCTACGGCCAGTACCCATTGTCCTATATCCACGTTGTCGGAGTTGCCATACATCAGGTAAGGAAGGTTTTTGGCGTCTATTTTAATGACGGCCAGGTCGGTGCTGGGATCCGTACCTACCAGCTTAGCCTTGAAGTTCTGGTTACTGTTGAGTGTTACATTGATTTCGTCAGCATCAGCAATCACGTGGTTATTGGTAACGATATATCCATCGCCGGAAATCAGCACACCGGAACCGGAGGCCATTTGACCAGGAATGTAGTATTTACGTCCGCCACCGCCGCCGTTGAATTCATCCCCAAAAAAGTCATCGCCAAAAAGATCCTGCAGGATACTGCGTTGACGCTGGAGGTTATTGCCATTCGTGACCTGGCGGGGATTGATTTTTGTTTTGATGTGCACTACGCCGGGAACTGCGGCCTTGGCGGCCATGGTAAAATCAGAGGGTGGGGCAGCGTTGGTATTGCCTTCGTTACCAGGCATATAACGTGCATAATTAACCGGGACTTCTGTACCATTCTGATAAACTATTGGCTGCCTCGGTTGGAAATATTTGCCATACACAAATATGGAGGCAGTTGCCGTTACTGCACTGATAAGGACAGTTGTAACAATTTGCTTGAATTTCATATTATAGTGTGTTTGCGTGATAATTAATGAGATAACAACGGCATAAGATCAATTTGCATGCCCTTGCTACAAATTTAACAGGTACAATGAATGAAACGCAAGTACCCATATTTACTTTAACACATTTTTATCGTAATCGTTAAACACGGCTTAAAACCCCACTGACAGGGCTGTCAGGTTGCATGTCAATATAACAAGTAAATGCGACAAATTGTTAGAAGAGGTATGGATGGCAGGGAAGGCAGGCGCCTTCCCTGCGTTTATAATTCCAGGAGAAACTTCAGGGTGTCTACGCCGTCGGCGTAGTCGATCAGGTTGGGTTGCTGGGCGTAACCGAAAGGCGTAAACGACTGGCCTACCAGGCATTGGATGGCTTCTTCGCCGGAAAGCTCCTGTTGTAGCTGGGCCATATCTATATAATAGCTATAGTGCAACACGCTGAGCGGGGAAAACAGGGCGGTATTTTCCTGCAGTAGTATCGTACCATTGGTAATATAAGGGCTGCTATTGAGCAGCAGTAAAGCCAGGTTATAGTCGTAATTGTTTTTGTATTTATGGTGTTCCGCCAGGTAGCTGTACTTGTCCAGTGCTTTTAACAGCGGTGCAAAATCGTAGTTGGTTGGTACATATATCTTAGTCACATTCCGGCAGCCCAGTCCGAAGTACAGCATAATATCATCTGCCAGGGCTTCCAGCTCAGCAGCTGATTCGTGGCCGGTAAGAATGGCGGCAGAGGTGCGGTTATGCCGGATAATATGCGGGTATTTGGCAAAATAATAATGGAAATACCGGGCAGAGTTGTTGCTGCCGGTGGCAATATAGGCATCGCAGCCTTTCAGCATCTCCTGGATTTCGGTTTGGTGGGCGAGGGCAGGATACCATTCGCCCATCTTCTCCAGGATATGTTTCAGGAGGATTTCGTCTTTGGCCGATAGCTTCATTTTTACCTGGTGCCCGCTCACGAAACCGCAAAGCCAGTCATGGAAGCCTACCAGGGGAATATTCCCTGCCGTTACAATGCCCACCGTTTTAGGCTCGTGGGCGTCCGTTACTTTCGGGTAGCCCTCCAGCCAGTCTTTTAATTTTTCCGGGGAAAGGAAATACCGGGAGATATTGTCCAGGGCGTTGTCTATAAAGGCGGGTGTAAACCATCCATTGGCGATAAAAGCGCGCTCTTTCACTGCTTCCAATTCGGGGCTTTTAGCGGCCAGGTACTGACCCAGGCGTATCAATGCGGCTTCTTTTTCTATAATGTTCATGAAACTATATAAATAAATGACTTAATTAAACCGGGAAAATTTTATTTTTGTCACACAAAATTAATGGCTTACTACTTAATCAAAAAGTTTACACTATGGCAATTAAGATAACAGACGAATGTATAAATTGCGGTGCCTGCGAACCAGAATGCCCTAACAATGCGATCTATGAAGGCGGAGTAGAATGGGCCATTGCGGATGGCACCACTGTAAAAGGCTCCTATACCCTTATGGATGGTAGTGTAATGGACGCAGACCAGCGCAATGCGCCTATCAGTGTAGATACCTACTACATTGTACCCAACAAATGTACAGAATGCCAGGGATTTCATGAAGAACCGCAATGTGCGGCTGTTTGCCCGGTAGATTGTTGTGTACCTGACGAAATGTACCAGGAAACGGTGGATGAGCTGATGGGCAAGAAAGCAAAACTGCACATCTAAAATATTTAAAAGGAAGCTTAAAAACCGTTGCGGCTATAGCCGGAACGGTTTTTTTATATCATTTTAACAGCAGCTAACCCAAAAATATACCTATGGCACTTAAAATAACAGACGAATGTATAAGTTGTAATGCCTGCGAATCAGAATGTCCCAATAATGCGATCTATGAAGGTGGCGTAGAATGGGCCATGGCCGACGGCACCACTATTAAAGGCGCTTATACCCTGATAGGCGGCAGCATGATGGATGCCGACCAGCGCAATGCACCCATCAGCGCAGATATCTATTACATTGTGCCTGACAAGTGCACAGAATGCCAGGGGTTTCATGAAGAACCGCAATGTGCGTCCGTTTGCCCGGTAGATTGCTGCGTACCCGACGAAATATACCAGGAAACAGTGGCGGAGCTGATGGACAAGAAGGCTAAGCTGCATGCCTGAAATATTTTAAAGGAAATTTAAAAAACCGTTACGGCCTTAGCCGGGACGGTTTTTTTTATGTAATTTGAACTGCAGCAGCTGTCAGGGCCGTTGCTCTTGCCAATTAACAAATAACCTTTAACTTTACCCGCTTATTGTAAAACATCTTATGAAGAAGAATATAGCTTTGGTAGCCGGTGGATATTCCGGAGAATATGTGATATCTGTGCAGAGTGCCGTAACAATTGAAAATAACCTGGATAGCAGCAAATATAATGTCTATAAGATCATTATCACAAAAGACAGCTGGGGCTATACAGCGGCAGATGGTACCATTGTAGAAGTAGATAAAAATGATTTTTCGCTGACCGTTCAGGGAAATAAAATCACCTTTGATGCCGTATTTATTGGTATTCATGGCACTCCCGGCGAGGATGGCCGCTTACAGGGCTATTTTGAAATGCTGGGGATTCCCTTTACCAGCTGCGGCATGGTTACCTCCGCTGTTACCTTCAATAAGAGCTTTTGTAATAAGATAGTAGATGCCCTGAACGTGGTAAACGTGTCTAAGTCAGTACATATTTTTCGCGATCAGCCTTATAATACTACCGATATCCTGCAGCAATTACGTTTACCGGTGTTCGTGAAGCCGGCAGAAGGTGGCAGCAGCATCGGCATGTCTAAAGTAAAAACAGCGGAAGAACTGCCATCAGCCATTGATAAAGCCTTTAAGGAAGACGCGCAGGTACTGATAGAAGAGTTTATCAAAGGCCGTGAGCTCACCATTGGTTTGTATCGTGAAAATGGCGCCATTACAGTGTTGCCTATTACGGAAATAGTGAGCAGCAAGGAATTCTTCGATTACGAAGCCAAATACACCCCGGGGGTATCCAACGAAATTACCCCTGCACCCGTATCGGACGAAATTACCCGGAAAGTGCAGGAAATAGCTACCATCCTGTATAACAAGCTGAATTGCAAAGGTATTACCAGGGTAGATTTTATTTATGAAGAGGGCACCGGAAAATTATTTTTCCTGGAAATAAACACTATGCCGGGGCAATCAGAAAACAGCCTGGTACCGCAACAGGTAAGAGCTGCGGGTAAAACGCTGAAAGAATTTTATGGCGTGCTTTTAGAAGAAAGCATGAAGTAAGGATTATCACACTTAATATATCATTATCGTGTTCGACTTTATTACCAAACGCTCATTTGGAATCAACCTGCTCGCTGTTATCGCCATGTTCTTTGCACTGGCCCTGCTGTTCTTTTCTTTGCTGGGCTTGATCACCAAGCATGGACAACAGCTGACAGTACCGGATGTGCGCGGAAAAAGTGTAAAGGAAGCTATCAGCCTGCTGGAAAATGCCGGTTTTGAGGCTGATGTGAGAGATTCCATTTATATTGATTCCATCCCCCCACTGGCGGTATATGCACAAACTCCCGATAAAGGAGCCCAGGTAAAGGTGGGCAGAACCATCTACCTGACTGTGAACAAGACCGTAGCTCCTATGGTGAAAATGCCGGACCTGGAAGGGCTTACCTTCCGCAGCGCCGAAATGATGCTGAAAAGCCTGCGCCTCAATGTAGGAGATACCATCTATAAACCAGACTTTGCCACCAATACGGTATTACAACAGCTGTTGGGCGGCAAGAAAATAAAACCAGGCACCCTCGTAGCGGAAGGCAGCAATATTACGCTGATCCTCAGTAGCGGTACCGGCAGCGTAGAAAACCCGGTGCCTAACTTCGTGGGACTTACCTACGCCGAAGCCCGGGAAATGCTGAGTGCCAGCAACCTGAACCCCGGTACGGTGATCATCGATCCAAATGTAACAGATACCGCCAACGCCTATATTATTAAACAGGTACCGGCCCGCAAAAATGAAATCGGTGACTTTAACATGGTGAGAGCCGGCGAAAGTGTTGATTTCTGGTTATCTGCCAACAAACCGGTAACCGATAGTACGGTTACCCAGCCGGCTAAGCAGGAATAAAAGAAATAGTGTAATTTGAACTTGATTTTAAATACTTTATAACTATACAACTATGCAAAATATAACAGCAGAAGAACTGAAACAACGTATTGATAACGGGGAAGAGCTATATATTTTAGACGTAAGAGAACCGCACGAACGTGCAGAATTCAATATTGGCGGTGTACACATTCCGCTGGGCTTTGTACAGCAAATGCAGGTAGACGAAATTGAAGACTGGAAGGATAAAGAAATTATCGTGTATTGCCGCAGCGGCAACCGTAGCGGCCAAGCCTGCATGCTGCTGGATTCTATGGGCTTTACCAACACCAAAAACCTGGTGGGCGGTATGCTGAAATGGACGGAACTGTATAAATAAGCATAAACGCAGAAAGCTTAAAGCAAAAAGCTATTGAAGCGAATGAACTTTGCGGATATAAAAATCGCATGGTTTATTCGCTTCAATAGCTTTTTGCTTTCGGCTCCTATGCTTTCTGCTCCACGATGGCGGTAACTTCCACTTCCACGAGGTATCGCGGATCTATCAGTTTACTTACCTCCACCATTGTGGTAGCCGGTTTAATACTTTTAAAGAACTCTCCGTGTGCCCGGCCATATTCTTCCCATCGTGATATATCCGTCACAAACATGCGGGTGCGTACTACATCATGCAGCGTGGCGCCGGCATTGATCAGCGCCGCTTCTATTTTGGCCAGGGCGAACCTGGTTTGCTCGTAGGCGTCTCCTTCTGCTACTACTTTATCATTGTCGGAAGCAACCGTGCCGGATACTTCTATCACATTGCCGATCCTTACAGCCCGGGAGTAACCTACTTTCCCTTCCCAAAGGGCTCCGGAGGAATAATTGGTACGTTTCATAAGCGTTGTTAAGGAGCACCTTGAGTGCGTTGCTCCTTACTAAATTTAACAATTTTCCCCAGCAAATCAAACCAGAACGGAGCGCCTAAAGAGAGCGCCAGCGCGGTGAGCACCCATCCGGCCCATACCAGCCGCCTATTTTGCTGCAGTGGATGGGTAAAGCCACAGCGGATGGTTACCTGCCCGTTGCTGCTGTCGGCCACACAACCCCGGCTAATACCCAGCACATTCCTGGCATCGCCGGCATCGTTGCGAAGCATGGCGTATATGCCTATCAGTGAGGTATCATTAACGAATACACGGAGGGAAGTATCTGCGCGGTAAAAGGAGCTGTCTTTATGCACCAGGTGTTTACTGATCAGGGTGTCGGTAACGGCAGTATAAGCCGGCACACGGCTGGCGGCCAGTTGCACCAATTGCGTCCTTACATTTTTATCTTTCATCAGGATACGCGCAATGGCAATGGAATCGACATTAAAAACGGCGGCAATCACCAGGCCCAGGCACAACAGCCAGGTTTGTGTTTGCTTGCGGTACCAGCCACTGGCACGGGTCATGGTTTCATTGAACCAGCCCTCCAGCTCTACCCGGAAAGCCTTTATATCGTGTGTGGCGTCTTCAAAAAGCTGTTGCAGGTGTTCCAGGGTATCGGGGGCCAGATACAGGTAATTGTTCTGCAGCGCGGTATAGATCATTTCCGGATCGCCTGGACTGTCAGCAACAGTGGGTTGTTGCGCTTTATAACTGCTGCGCAGCAAATGAATGATGGCCTGGGAAAAAATAGACGGACTGATATACGCCGGCCTCGAAGCGGCGGTATTTTCTCCCAGGTGGAGGATAGAGGGACTATTGTAAAATTTTTCCAGGAAAGGACTGCCTTTGAAAGGCGCAAAGAAATAGATGATACTCCAGCCCAATTCGTAAAACCAGTTGAAAAATGTAAACCGGCGAAACCAGCGATGATCCCGGCGCCGGGGATCTCCTTCCAACAGGCGCCGTAATCCTTTGGTGAGCCCCCGCGCCCGGGCATTCAACATTCTCGCAATAAATTCCTGCACTACAGAAGCCAGCAAGCTATAAAGCAGGTAAATGAAAATAAGGCCAAGGGCCACATCTATGGCCAGGTTGCTAAACATAGGATAATGTATTAAGTTGACATATATACATAAAAATAATAATTATTATTACTAAGTTACCTGCCAACTACGCAATGTATTTGTCAACTCACCGTTATCTTTGGTAGAGTGTGGTAAAAGACCACCCGTGTAAAACCATTTTCAGACATTATATATTTGCGTACATTTTAAGTTATATGAAATTGAAACATTTATCCCTGTGTATGGGGCTGGCGGTAGCGGGTAGTGCTTCTGCCCAGATCAAATACAGGGACACGGAGAAGAAGCCAGCTTTAGTGCCTTACGACAGTAGTATCGCTTTCCAGCATCTTACGCCAGATATTGCCCAACTCACCCTGGTAGGCCAGGAAATCACTTTTCTTAAACTGAATCCGAAACGAGGGGTGAAGAACAAGGAAGACTCGCTGCTGGAGAACATCAAGGTAAAAGCGGCCATAGAAGTACCTTATAAAAGCGTAATCAGAGGCGGGCATCTTTATACGCCCTATAAGGCAATAGAGAATAAAACATTCAAAATTGTGGACTATGACCGGAAAAGTGCAGAGTCGGGGGAAGTTACACTGGTATTCACGCTGCGGGATGAAGACCGCAAATTGTTGTTGTACCAGGTACCCGCCGACAACCTGGCCGGTACCCCGGTGATTATCAATGCCAATTATGAGTGGATGAAAAGGAAGTATGTAGGAAAACAATTACATCTCCTGAAAGAAAATATGAAAACCACCAATATCCTGGAAGATAATAAGGACCTGAGCCTGCGTCAGTCTGACGAATTTTCCTGTACAGATATCGCGGTTATTTTCTCCGGAAAACAAAAATTCGGGCAGCCTTTTCTGATTGTAAAAAATGGCGAAAATGAAGAATTCGCTGTGGGGCTGGGCAAGAGAAGTGAATATGTAACCGGCCCGCTGATCGAAGAATTTGGGTTGTAAGGTAAAATAAAACAGAGAGCCGAAAGCTCTCTGTTTTATTTTATACGCTTATGCTGGTTGTTCAAAAAAGCAGCAGCTTCCTCCCACCCAGGTATCTTTACTATTGAATCCTACGCCAATCATTTTGCCTTTGCTGATACGGGCCAGGTTGTGTACCAGCATAGGACGGGCAGCGCCATCCTGCCAGATATAGATCATACGTATTTCACAGATAGCAGGACCAGTGGGTGTTGCAATAGCAGGTGCATACTTTACTTTATGTTGCAGGATCCAGTTTTCAGGATCCTGTATACGGTCAATATCTTCCTGGGTAACATCTATCAATACACCTTGTCCGGCAAAAGAGAACAGGGGCTTTAATACATAGTTTTCCAGGTCGGCCGGAATAACGGGCAGCTCATGCAGGAACCAGCTTTTAGGCACATATTCGCTGTGAATAAAAGGCATGATGTACTTGCTGATACGATAAAACCAGTTGGGATGCGTAATCCATTCTACGTCCAGATCCTGGAAAAGGTTTACATGCTCTCCCAGGGAAGCGGATTGCTTTTGCAGATCATCGAAGATGATGCGGTTATAGATACGCTGCACCGGTGTTTTAACGCCGTTGCGCAGGTAATACAGCTTTTTCCCGTCTTGTATAAGTTCCGTTAAGCACACGGTAGGAATGCCCAGGCTCTTTTCCGTGCTATAGAAATCGATTTTTGTTTTTTGCTCTTCCGGTTTTACTTCCAGCAGGATCACTTCTTCTGGTGCGTAAGGCCCCACGATCATATCCCTGAGCAGCTCATAGTAGGTTGTTTCATCTAACCCGTTAAAAAAATTATTGAGATAGTCAGGAATATCGAAATGTGTTTTAAACTGCCGGGCCATTACCTCCTGGAAAGCCAGCATGGTAGGGAATCCCTGCAGTTCTATCAGCTGCGGTACCAGTTCGCCGGTGGCTGTTTTACAAACTGCAAAATCAATTACAATAAAGTGAGGATGTTCATTTTCACGCGGCACCTTCAGTGCAGGGGGAATGGCATCCTGGGTAATTGTTTTGAAGTCGGGCCGGAGCAATACTTCCACGATTTCTTCGCAGGCTTGCACCAGTTTACTACTTAGCGCAGCCGGAACAAAAACGGGGGTTTCCGCAATCCGGAAAGACGGGGTTACGCCGGTATCCGTCGCAATACCTTCGAGGAAAGCCTGGTATTGTTCGGGGGTAAATTGTCGATTATAGGATGTTCTGACGTCTGGAATCATGATGTTTTCATTAAAAGAACGAGTGTTCATTATCTGTATGGGCGGCCACCTGCACCAGTCGTTCGATGGCAGCCAGTCTTTCTGAGAGTTGGCCATAAATGGCGTAGTCGAGGAAAGCGGTAATGAACCGGTCGTGTGTAAGCATAATCTTATCCGGATCTGTTAACTGGTTGATCATGCTGTTGTATTTTTCTATGCCGTGGTGATCTATTACTTGTTTTTTCTTTTCGTTCTGCTGAAGATACATATGCATACCTGCAGCATCGGCTTCGGGGTGGAACTGGGTACCAATGAAATGCTCATTGAAGCGGATGGCCATGGTGGCACGTTCCAAAGGTACATGCGGCCTTTCTTTTTCCAACGCCAGCACATGCCCGCCCATGGCTTGCAGATTTGCGTAGTTCAGCTCTATGACCTGCCAGTCGCGGCTATCTACAATATAAAAAGGATCGGGGAGGGCGCTGAACACTTTTTCCTGCATACCAGCTGCGGATTTATGTACAGGGAAAACGCCGAAAGCAGGTGATTTGCGCTTGCAAACATTGCCCAGCTGGTAGTACCGGCACATGATCTGGTAAGAGTGACAAATAAAGAACGCCGGCTTTTTAACTTTCTCCGTACGGTTCCATTCCAATAAATCTTCTACCAGGGAAAAATAGGCGCTTTCCCAGTCACTTCCTTCACTGGCAACGGGGCTACCGGGTCCGCCGGTAGAAATATAGATATCATAGCTGGTGTCGGGAACTTGTATCTGCTGCCTTACTTCAAATTCATCAAATTGAAGGTCCAATGCATGCATGCTGGCATATTTCGTCAATATTTCACGGATACAGCGCATTCCTTCGTTGGGAACACCCTCGTACATATCCAGCACAGCCACCTTCCAGCTTTTTTTAGTTGGATGCATACTGCAAAATTACGAAATATGGACTAACAGCCCCGGAGAAACTGGTCATGAATGAAATCGGTTACTGCTACGAGGTCGTTGGTATCGGCAAATACCTGCAGTTGTTTGTCGGCGCCGGTACCTGTTTCCATGAGCCTGGTGGTAGCCGCAATCACATCGCGGCTGCCCAGATCGTCTACCACATCGTCTATGAAGTCGAGCAGCTCAAAGATCAGGGACCGGGTGTTTACTTCGACCTCTTTACCGAAATCGATCAGGTAGCCGTCGATACCATAGCGGGAGGCTCTCCATTTGTTTTCGTTGATCAGGGCGCGGTTATAGATAATGAAGTTAAGGTTTTGCATGCGCAGCTTGTAAATTTTTGCGCACACGGCCTGGAACAGGCCGGCTATCGTAATGGTATCATCCAGGGTAAGCGGTACATCACAGATCCGGAACTCTACCGTATTAAAGAAGGGATGAACTCTTAAATCCCACCACACCTTTTTGGCATTGTCGATACAATTGGTTTTTACCAACAGTTTGATATAGTTGTCGTACTCCTCTATGCTGCCGAAATAATCGGGGATGCCGGTACGGGGAAATTTGTCGAAAACCTTGGTACGAAAGGATTTGAAACCGGTATTCCTACCCTCCCAGAAGGGAGAATTGGTACTGAGGGCAAATATATGGGGCAGAAAGTACCTAACGGAATTGGCTATATGAATGGCCATTTCCCGGTTTTCCATGCCCACATGCACATGCAGTCCGAAGATGAGGTTAGACCGGGCAGCATCCTGCATTTCGTTCACGATTTCGAAATACCGGGGATGATCGGTAATGAGTTGTTTTTCCCATTTGCTGAACGGGTGTGTACCGGAAGCCCCCATATGAAAGCCCAGGTCGCCCGCTATCTGCGCAATGGTACGGCGCAGCAGGGCTACGTCAGCTCTGGCTTCATGGACATCGGCGCAAATGCGGGTACCTACTTCCACCACAGCCTGGTGAAACTCGGCCTTTACCTGGTCGCTGATCACCTTGTGTGCCTGTTCTACTATCTTTTGTTCGTGTGATCTGAGCTCGCGGGTAGTAGGGTCAATTACCATGTATTCTTCTTCGATGCCGAGCGTGAAGGCCTTAAACATGTGGTGTATTTTTAGCTGTGAGCTGTTACTGGCTTACAGCATCAGTGAATTTTTTTATATAGTTATCGGTTTTTCGCAGTGCTGCTGTCCAGTACTGTGGACAGATATGGAAAATATCACTTTCAAAAAAAGCGAATTGCTGTTTACAAATGTAGCGCAGTAAAATGGAATCATTTTTCTTTTTGCTGTTTTTTAACAGGGCTTTTTTTCGCTGCTGTTTTTCGTTCCTTGAGGTCCGCTTCTTTCTTCGCTTTGGGAGCAGCAGCTTTCTTTTTTTCGCTTGCAGCTTTACTTCTGGACGGACTCCGTTGCACAAACTTGCCCCAGGTAAGATTATCTTTTCCCGGCTTCTGTGCAATAGCTCTTTCAATGGCATAGCGGGCGCTGGTTTCAACTATCCACTCAAAATGTTCTGCGCCGATAGAGTGTAAATCCGCATCGGGTGCAGGATTGCAGAAGTCGATCGCATAAGGAACGCCGCCGCGTACGGCTATCTCCACGGTATTGAAATCGTAACCCAGGTATTGATTCAGCGTTTGTACGTGCCGGGTAATTTGTTCCAGCAGGGCGGGAGGGGCCGTATAATTGGCATCATAGCGCAAATGGTGTGGGTGCCGGGGATTATACGGCATAATCCGCACTTCTGTTCCACCTATGCAGAAACAGCGAAAATACTGGCTGAAATCAATTTCTTCCTGGAGCATCATCACCAGTTGCCCGGTTTCGCTATGTTGCTGGAAGAAGTCCTCTTTATCCTCGAGCCGGTACACATGTTTCCAGCCGCCGCCTGCGTAGGGTTTCATGTAGGCAGGGAAGCCCACGTAATCGAAAATCGTGTTCCAGTCGAACGGGTAAATGAGGTTACGGAATGATTTATCGTTGGTATCTTCTGGGTGTTTATTGGAGGGAAGGAGTACGGTACGGGGTACGGGTACGCCTACTTTTTCGGCCAGGGCGTTATTGAAGAACTTATCATCGGCGCTCCACCAGAACGGATTATTAATGACGGCCGTTCCCGCCATGGCGGCGTTTTTAAGATAAGCCCGATAAAAGGGCACATCTTGGGAAATACGGTCTATGATAACGGCGTAGCCGGAATCGGCGCCCTGCATCACTTTGTCGATGGTCACAAATTCGGCAAAGATGCCCGGGGGATTGATACGGTTCACCCGGTCTACAAATGCCTGGGGAAAAGTGTTTTCCTGTCCGAAGAGAATACCAATTTTTTTCATATCCTGCTACTTGATAAGTGAGATATAATGCGGTAACATTTCCCGCCATACTGCCCAGTCATGGGTCGTTTGCGGGCGTATGTCCAGCCAGTGGGCAATTTTTTTATGGGCAAGTATACCTGACAATTGTTCGTTTTGCGGCCGGGTCACATCCCGGTCTGCCACGCCGAGTACAATACCCATCCGCCATAGGTCTGCCTGGTCATTATCCGGCATAAAGTCGGCGGGATTGTTATAGTACACGGTATCATTGTAATAGCCATCTACCCTTGGTTTGATATCAAATACACCGCTCAGGCTAAAAAGATACGATACCTTATCGGGGTGCCGGAAGGCAAAGTTGGCCGCATGGTATCCACCAAAGCTACAGCCTGCTGAAACAATGCGCTGATGGCCGGTTTCGGCTTCTATCCGGGGAAGTACTTCCTGCATCAGCAGCTGGTCATAACAGGAATGATTATACGCTCTTTCTTCCGGTGTAATATTTTTATTATACCAGCTGAATGCATCGATGCTATCAGGGCAATAAACTTTTATTCTGCCTTCTTCAATAAACCAGCTGATGGCGTCGATCAGGCCAAAATCTTTACTCTCATAGTAGCGCCCCATGGAGGTAGGGAATAGCAGCAGGGGATATCCGCTGTCACCGAATACCAGCATCTCAAAGTCTTTTCCCAGGTTGGGCGAATGCCATTTCAAATAGTTTTCAGTCACAGGAAAGTGTTTAGTTAAATTTAAAGAAGATTATTGGTTTATTGGTAAATTGTTGGGATGCAGACAAGTCGACATGATATTCCTTCTGTGTACCTGCAACGGCAGGTGAGGCTGGAGGCCTGGTGGGAGGGGCCGGCGCCTTCTATATTGCTGCTGGTAAATGATGGACAGGAGCTGGAAGCATTATTACCGCCGGATTTGCCCGCGTCTGTACTGATCGCAGGTATTTATGCCGGTGAGCAACGCCGCGCCGAATACGGCACTGCGGGCGTATTGGATTACATGGGTCAGGGGGCTTTGGCGGAAAATTATACCCGTTTTATACTCCGGGAGCTGTTACCCTGGCTGCAACAACAGTATCCGGGTATGCAGCTCAGGCGGCGTGCTTTTGCCGGCTTCTCCCTGGGAGGCTTATCTGCGCTGGATATGGTGTGGCGCTATCCCGATCTTTTCCAGCTGGCAGGCGTATTTTCCGGGTCGCTCTGGTGGCGGAGCAAGCCATTGGGCAGCGATTACCAGGACGATAAAGATCGTATTATGCACCAGTTGATCCGCCAGGGGACCTATCACCCCGGGCAACAGTTTTTCTTTGAATGCGGTACCGATGATGAAACGGCCGACCGTAACCAGAACGGCATCATCGACAGCATTGATGATACCCTCGACTTAATGAACGAGCTGGTGTTAAAGGGATATAAGCGTAATGAAGAAGTATTTTACGTGGAGATAAAGAACGGGCGGCATGATGTAAGTACCTGGAAAATTGCCATGGACCTGTTTTTAGGGCTACCTTTCTTTCATCACGACTAACCCCTGGTTATTGTGAAAGATGATAAATCACAATTTCTACCCGCCTGTTTTTCCTTCTCCCGGCTGCGGTGTTGTTGTCCGCCACAGGAACAGATTCTCCCATGCCCGTCACCTCCGTAATATGAATGGCGGGGTCTTTTTCACGGATATAGTCTGATACGGTAAATGCCCTGCGCATGGATAGTTCCTGGTTGTACACCGGTGTACCGGTATTGTCGGTATGCCCCGTTACGGTAACGGATATATGATCCCCTGCGGGAATGCGGCCAATGAGGCTATCCAATGCACCCAACATCTGGTGGTTGAGTTGGTGGCTGTTGACTTCGAACAGGAGGTCGGGAATCAGCAGGGTATCGGTATGTGTAACCGGTACGGTGACTTCGCCGGCCGGCTGGCAGCTGATAAATTCCACTCTTTCGGTAGAATCGCCGCCGGGAGCGCATTTTCCTATACCGGCAATGATAAAATCATCAAAACTATACCCCTTTTGATATACCAGGTAGGAAGCTACCGCTTTTGCACGGTCCTGCCCCAGGATTTCATTATATTTTTCGTTGGTATGCCGGAACACATAGCCGGTCAGTTTTATTTTGTTGCGGACATTGTCTCCCTGCAACTGTAATATTTTTTCTAATTGTGAACTATAGGCGGAATTAATATATCGGGTACCAGGCACAAAGAAATCGTTTTTTAGCAGCAGGGTATCACAGGCGCCTTTGTTGAAGAAAACGGTTTGTAAGGTGGGGGCCACCGGTTGAGGCTCCCCATCGTTGTTGGGAGAAATATAGTGATGACGATCGTGCTGTGCATAAAGTATTTTTTTGGTCACGGCCGCGCTTGTACAGAGCTGGCCAGAGAGAGGCGTGAGTGATATACTGTCGATGCTCAGGTAGTAATCTGCCTTGTTGGGATAATTGGCGGTAGAGGTATCAAAGTTCCCGATCACCAGGTGGTTAGCGGAAGCAGGGGCGGTAAATGTTTTTTCCAGTACTGTCCATTTGTTCTCCGCGTGTTTGTCGGTGGTCCGGGAGAAATAGAAAGTAGGAACTACCTGGAGTGGGCGGGGTGTCCAGCGATACACGGCAACGGTATCAAACAATACCGCGGGTAACGGATAAGGGCGGTCTTCGTCCATCAACAGGTAGATTTTCAGCAGGTACTGTTGCCCTTTCTGTAAGGGGCAAAGCAGCTGAGTTTGGCTGTAGGTACGGAAGTCGGGATCAATGCTGCTGTAAAGGGTAAGGGTAATATAGCGGTTGCCTTTATCGGCAGTATACATCAGTTTACTGGTGTTGGGTGCTACGGATTCCCAGGCGCTGGGGGCACAGGGATAGCTGTATTCCGTACAGATATTGACATCGGTGAACCCGGCATTGGCAATCATGTTTTGCGCCTGGATACGTTGAAGCGGAAGCAGGACGGCGACTAATAGAATAAGAGTACGTATAGAGGCCAAGGGTAAGGGTTTTGAGAATAACGGAAATAAAGGGCGATTTATTATAAGATTTTAAATGGGGATGGAAGGAGAAGGTAATTGGAGAAGGTGTTTGAAAAGAGGTAGATGTATAAATTCTGAACGAAATTATCAAGGCGTATTCTTTTTAAAATGATAGTCCCAAAAGAGATATTTTTATCTCGTTGTACGTAGCATTTAACCCTTCAATCCAGTAGCCTTTTATTGATTATTTACCTTTTAATTTTGGTTTATGTATCCTTTAAAACCTTATCGCAAACAGTTTAGTTTGCTATTATTTGTTGGTGCCTTTTTGATGAGTGCCTGTCAAAAAAAAGAAATAGCAGCTTCATCATCCGGGAAGGAAAAATCCCAGGAAATTACTTGTGCATGTGAAACAGCAGATGCGTTACCCGACATTCCAGGGGAAAGAGTTTATGTAAAAGACGCGGCGGGTAATGTAAAGTTGAGTTTTTTGAAAAAGAATAATGTTTATGTTAGTGGGGATATGATCTTTAATCAGGGGCAATTCGATTATTTGACAAAATATTTTCGTCACCCGTTGAAGGAATCTAATCCACTATCAATGCATCCGTCGCCGCTTGCTATGCAAAAAGCGGCATTGATAAAGTCGCAAGGTTCGCCGAATGGCAGGGCTCCAAGGAAAGATTCGTCCATTTTTTCCCGCACAGGGATTGCTCGTATTGGCTACCTCTGGCCCAACAGGACGGTATATTACACCATAAACGGGAGTTTACCTGCACAAGCAAGAGTTAGTATGGCAATTACCCATTGGCAAAACCAGACTAACATCATTTTTGTACCAAGAACAAATCAGGCGAATTATATTGAATTTGTATGGGACCCTTTAGTCTGCGCTTCGCCGATTGGAATGCAGGGTGGGCGCCAGCCAATCTATCTGGCAGACGGTTGTGGTGTTGGTCAGGTTATCCATGAAATAGGTCATGCAATTGGATTTTTTCATGAACAGTCGCGTTCGGACAGGGATAATTTTGTGACTATTAATTTTAATAATATTCAGGAAGATAGAGTGAATAATTATCAAACCTATACACAAACAGGGGATCCTGGTTTTGAGTTGAGAACATTTGATTTTAATTCTGTTATGCTCTATAGTTCAGGTGATTTTGCCAAAGTACCTGGTACTGCTGTTATGCTCCGATTAGATGGCAGTTGGATAGTTGGACAACGCGATGGACTATCAACAGGAGATGTGGAAACATATAACTATATGTATAATCCGTCTATCACAGCCGTGGTAAAATATACGAAAACGCGTGATGATTATGATTGGAATACCGGCTCTTCTGCGGTAGAGGGACATTCAACTATTTACTTTTATACAGATAATACCAGAAGTACGCCACTGGCATTAACCCATCCACTTAAGCTAACTGTCCAGGATTTGGATACAAAGAATTTTGTATACTGGACAATACCTGCTGGAGTTAGTTCCTTCAATTTGGGAGAAACGTGGGAATACCAGGTATACGACTATGGTAATCTCACTTATTATTCCGCTGGAGGTGGATGGGTTTACCCTGGCGTAGGGTACCATTATTTTTGGGAACAATTGTAGAACAAGACAGGCATGAAGGGGAGTTTTCAAACCTTAATGGCAAGAAGATTCAGGCTAACACAACAACGACATTTTTATAAAAAAGGAAAGGCCTCCATGAAAATCACGAAGGCCTTTCTTTTTTTATAAAAATGATTAGAAGCTGTAGCGAAGACCCAATTGCCCTCTCCAACGAGCGGTAAAGTTGTTGATGTAGTATGGTTTTTCATTACCAAAGCCATCGACCTCTCTTCTTCTGTCATATTGGAAAACTGCATTGCCGGTGGCATCGAATTTTCTGAATGTCAGTGGTGTAGATGCGTTGTTAGCAATGAAATATGTTCTTCCCCAATCTTTGTTGAGGAGGTTACCTACGTTCAGGATATCGAAAGTGATTTCTACTTTATGATTTTTATAAATAGGCAGTACCTGCGCTATTTTAAAGTCAAAGATATTTTCGAATGGAGTGCGGCTTGCATTTTTCTTGGCATTTTCACCACGGTGCTTACTGAGGTAGCTGTCGTTGGTAATCAGACGTTCCAGGTCGGCTTTTTGTTGGTCTGGAGTGCGGGTGTAGATCACATTACCTTTAGAATCTTTCTGGGAAATCAGATCGAAGTTCATAGCAGCAACTTCTGTTGCTTTAGGAATGTAGATCAGATCGTTGTTGCCGCTGGAGCCTAAATCATCACCGGTAGGATCAACTGTGTTGAAGTATACCCATGAGTAAGGAATACCGGATTGACCATTATAGAACAGCGTTAAGGTAGTACGGAATTTGTCTTCTTTACCATATTTGAACGTTTTGGAAACTACTGCCAGGACCCGGCTACCCATGCTATAGTTAGAGCGGGCTAATTCCAGGTTGTTCAACCCATTAACATTGGGTCCGAAGCGCCAGTTAGAGCCGGCTGTGGAAGAAGTACCGTCATTAATTGCATAGGAATCACCGTAAGAATAACCAACTTTCAGAAAGAGACCATTGCTTGTTTGTTTGGTTAACTCACCAGAGATGTTATAGGTATAACCTTCACTGGTATTTTTCAACAAAAGAATCTGGTCGCCCCAGTTTTTGTTCTTCTTTACCCAGGTAGGTCTTTTAATACCACCACCTAAAGAAACACTATCGTTAGATTGAACAATATTCAAATTTTCCCAGATAGCGTTGTTAAGCGTTTTGGTAAAGTTTCCTTCTATGGTAGCGCTCATTCCCCATGGTAATTTTCTTTCTATCGCCAGGTTGGTTTTAAACATCTGTGGGAATTTGAAGTCCCTATCGGAAAGGTTGATGTTGGAAGGGCGGCTTCCTACGCTAGCTCCCATTGCAGCGAGGTTAGCAGCAGAATATTGTCCGTAAAAAGGACTATTTGCATCATAGTTGAAGCGGAAGTTGTTTGGAAGGGCGGAACCGCTCAAGCTCACATTGGTATAAACATTACCGGTATTTGCATACTGGTTGGAGATCCATACAAATGGTACGCGGCCGGTAAAAATTCCCACACCACCACGGATGGTAGTCATTCCGTCGTTAGTAACATCCCAGTTGAAACCAATGCGCGGAGCGATCAGCGGTCTTGATTTTGGAATGGTAGTAGTGGAGTAACCAGCAAAGCTAGGATCTTTCGAGAATGCAACGTTATCCGGAGGAGTGGTTGGGAAGATAGGAATATCTATTCTTACACCGTAAGTTAGGGTGAAGTTTTTCCTGATATTCCATTCGTCCTGTGCATAGATACCGATCTGGGCTGCTTTGAAGCCGATACCATCCCGAAGGGTAGAATCAGCTGTATTATAGTTGATCTGGTATTGTCTTGGTTTCAGGTTGTTAATGAATCCGTTGATGGAATCATATGTATAAGAACCGAAAGCACCTTGAATAAAGGTATTTTTGATCTTGTAGATTTCAGCATTTGCACCTACAGTGATGGTATGTTTACCTTTATACATAGTCAGATTATCTGTAATGGTCCAGATGCTCTGATCCAGGGCGTTGGCCGTAGAGGAAAACTCACTACCCAGGTTAATGGTACGTCCGTTGTCGTTAATGGTAACGGTAGGGAAGGGCTGGCCTTCGTAGCTTCTTCTGTCTTTTACATTATTATAGCCAACCCTCAGTTCATTACTTAATTTATTAGAGAAATTGGAGTTCAGCTCAATAACACTGGAATTACTTTTTGACGGGAAGGTATAATAGTTGTTTGCGAAAGCCGCAGAACTATTGCTTCTGCTGTAGATCAGGTCACTTGCATTCAGATAGTTATGACGTATCGTCAGTTTGTGAACAGAATTGATGTTCCAGTCAATACGTCCAAAGAGAGTAGTAGCTGGTTTATTACGTTCCTGGTCAGTGTAGCTTCCCAAATCTACTTTATATTTAGTAGCAACAAAATCATAGATACTTTTCAGTTCGTCAGTGGTTACGTTGGAAGCTCCTGTTCCAGGGTTGAAATCTATTGGGTTCTTTCTAACAGATCTTTCAGCGTTTACAAAGAAGAACAATTTGTTTTTGATGATCGGACCACCTAAGCTGGCACCGAAAGTTTTATTACTGAAAGTACCGTATTTAGAACGGGTGGAATCCGGCGCTTTTCCCACCAGGCTTTGATCCTGGTAATAAAGGTAGGCAGCGCCATGGAGTTCGTTGGTACCGCTTTTGGTAATGGCATTGATACCGCCGCCGGTAAACCCACTTTGTTTAACGTCGTACGGGTTCAGTACAATCTGTAACTGGTCAATCGTTTCTATGGAAATAGGATTAGCTCCAGCCTGGCCACCATTGGTACCGGAAGCAGACAAACCAAATACGTCGTTGGTTACTGCACCATCCACTGCAAATTGGTTGTATTTATTGCTTTGGCCACCAAAGGAAATACCCATTGGTGAACCGTCTTTACCGTTGGTAGATACAGAAGCCTGAGGACTCAGTCTAACAAAATCCTGTACACTTCTGTTAACCGAAGGAAGGTTATTGAGCTGGGTACGGGAAATGTTCATGGCCGTGCCACCGTTACCTTTAACAGTATTCTTAGTGCCGGTAATGCTGATTTCTTTCAGGGTAGTAGATCCTTCAGACAGCTTAACGCTTATTTTCAACGGCTCACCCAGCTTCAGGAAGATGTCGTTGTACGTTTCGGTACCATAGCTGATGAAAGATACTTCCACTTTGTATGGTCCGCCAACACGCATGTTGGGAATGGTAAACTCACCACCGTTACGGGTTGTAGTTCCGTAAATGGTTCCGGTAGGTGTGTGAGTCGCTTTTACCGTAGCCCCAATCAGGCCCTGGCCTTTTGAATCAGTTATCACACCCGTGATGCTACTGGTGGTAACCTGGGCATAAGTGAAGAGAACAGTGATTAACAATGATAATGTAAAGAGTAACTTTTTTAACCCCATAAAGCAAAGATGTTGTTGTTTCAGGCGCAAAGTTGGTCATTTTTCTTGTGAAAAATTTAACTTCAAATTAACAAATTGTTAAGTAGACTGTGGATATCTCGCCTGGTAGATAAAAAATTAAACAGCATCTAGTGGAGGCGTTATAAACAATATGATTTCTGAGAATTCGCACCAAAAATTATAATTTCTCAAATAGGTGTTATTGATAATGAATGAAACATACACGCTGTTTGAACTTTATCGGTATTTAATTGTATGACATTCAATCGTATCGCCTTATTTTTTTATACATTAAAATCGCTTTGTATAATTAAACTATCAGCAATGCCTTTTTGACCAAAATCAACCTGTCCTTCGCTTCATCTTTTCACAGGTATATGTCGTAACTTTGCGCCATTCACATTACTGACCCGGAGGGAATATTATATGTTAGATACAATAGCAGCAGCAATAGAAGATATAAAAAACGGTAAGCTGGTGATCGTAGTAGATGACGAAGACCGTGAAAACGAAGGTGATTTTGTAACAGCAGCACGCAATGTAACACCTGAGATTATCAACTTTATGAGTACCCACGGCCGTGGGCTGATATGTGCTCCTTTAGTGGAAGAACGTTGTGAGGAATTAGGACTGGAGATGATGGTCCGCGATAATACCGCCCTGCACCAGACTCCTTTTACGGTATCGGTCGACTTGCTCGGACATGGCTGTACTACCGGCATTTCCGCACATGACAGGGCCAAAACCGTGCAGGCGCTGATCGATCCTACTACCAAACCGGAACACCTGGGCAAACCCGGGCATATTTTCCCGCTGAAAGCCAAAACAGGAGGCGTGTTACGCCGCTCGGGCCATACCGAAGCAACGATAGATCTGGCCCGCCTGGCAGGATTCGAGCCCGCCGGCGTGCTGGTGGAAATCATGAATGAAGACGGCACCATGGCCCGCCTGCCGCAACTGCGCGAAATAGCCACCAAATTCGATCTCAAACTCATTTCCATCAAAGACCTCATCGCCTACCTGCTCAGCACCGAAACCCTGATCGAGGAAGGCGTGAAAGTACAGATGCCTACCAAATACGGCAACTTTGAACTGGTGGCCTTTAAACAGATCAATTCAGGTGAAATTCATATGGCCCTGAAAAAAGGAAACTGGAAAAAAGATGAGCCGGTACTAGTACGTGTGCACTCCTCTTGTGTAACAGGAGATATACTCCATTCATTACGTTGCGACTGTGGGGAACAACTCCATGCCGCTATGCAGATGGTGGAAAAAGAAGGGAAAGGTCTTATATTATATATGAACCAGGAAGGACGCGGTATAGGCCTCATGAATAAGCTGAAAGCCTATAAACTCCAGGAAGAAGGAATGGATACCGTGGAAGCTAACCTGGAACTTGGTTTTAAAATGGATGAGCGCGATTATGGTGTAGGCGCACAAATCCTCCGCCAGATGGGTATCTCCAAACTCCGCCTGATTACCAACAACCCGCGCAAACGCGCCGGATTAAGCGGTTACGGACTGGAAGTAGTGGAAAATGTGCCCATCGAAATTCATCCTAACCCGCATAATGAAGGGTACCTGAAAACCAAGAGAGATAAATTAGGTCATGATATCCTGAAAGGATAGACACATATGACGGCCCATAAGGCCGCGTGACCGGTGTGGCAACATGCCGGTAACCCATAAACCACGCGAAGGAGGAAACCGGTGCTACAACTGGTTTTCTCCTTTGTCGTTTAACCCATCTTACTCGTTGTTTTTTGTGTTCTTTTGGGTTGCTTTTGCGGAATCTTCCTGTTCCTTTTTCAGGGCAGCGGCCTTACGCAGCGAATCGAGCAGCGGCGTACGCCGGCTGCGGTTTCCCCCGTTGAATAGTTCGGAAAACCGGTTGTACTCCCTGATATAGGAAATGCCTACGCCGGATTTCGTACGGTTGTTGAGGTTATATACGTCGTAGTCCGTTTTACTAAAGGCATTGATACGGAAACGACCATCAGGTGTCAGGAGGTATTCAACGCGGAAGTCGCCCGCAAACCGGTTGGTATTGGCAGACGTGGCCGTTTTACCCCAGTCATAATCGCCACCGGCATATAAACGGAAGCGGTTGTTAAACAGGTTGCTGGTAATACCGGCGCTCACCTGGTTACGGTCTACGGAAGAGTTATCCTGGGGGCCGCCCACGTTATAAGCCCGGTAGTTAACGTTTACGCCTATACCGCTTCCCTTCAGCAGGGCGCCGGTAATATTGTTCAAAATGGCCTGGGCCTGGGCTGATAAAGCCTGCCCTACGCTGTTCTTACCAGTAATACCCACATTGGCAGCCGCAGTAGTGGTAGCATCATCGGGTAAAAACTGGTTGGAAAATAATAATCCCCATACCTGGAACAAGGCCTTGTTCTGGTCGTTATTAATTTCTTTCAGGTGGGCGGCTACCCCGCTTTCATAGGCCAGGCTGCCTACTTCCGGTAATTCGATGGAATAGGTGATGTCCGGTTTCAACAGGGCGCCACGCAGGTTGATCAGTACATCCACCTTTTCGGTGCGGGTAGCCAGTTTATCGGAGCTGATATTGGTGCCCTGTCCTACCAGGTTGTAAAGGCTCACCTTAGGCAAGGAGTACTTGGCCATAATATTTACCCGCGCTTCAGAAGGATCTCCGTTCCAGATAATGCTGCTGTTCTTCTCTATATCAAATTTCCAGCTGGTTAAGCGCTGGAAGGTGAAGTTGTAAGACCCATTATTGATTTCGTAATTTCCGAACATGCTAAAATCACCTTCCGTATTCACGGTGATCTGCAGGTTGCCGGTACCGTTGGCCGAAATGATATCGCCGGTAGTAGCATCCAGGATAACATCTATCTGTGCATCAGGGTTGGCGGCAATGTCGAGCTTGACGGTAAGTTTGGTGTTATCTTTTTTCTTCTTCTTTTCTACGATCTCGGTACCATAGGTTTTAAAGGTGATGTAATCGTATTTACCGATATCCTTGCTGTCGGACATGGGCAGGTAGAAGTGGGTGCCTTTAATGGGCCGGGCCAGGATATGCATCTGCATATCGTTGATCGGGCCGGAGAAATATACTTTACCATCGGCAATAACATCACCGTAAAACAGGTCGTTGTCATTGGCGGTGGTACCCAGGAAAACGAAGCTCCGGCCGGTTACATCGAAATCGAAATTGAGTTTGTCGAAGTGATCATGGCTGATATAGCCGCTGGCGGTGCCCTGGGTATTGTTTTTATCTACCAGTACGAAGTTGCCGAATTCAATCAGGTTATCATCTACATTGACGTTCAGCTTGGGGATCCGGTAATGGGTGCCCAGGTAATCTACGGTTACCCCCACTGTATCCAGGGAAAGGGTGCCTTTCACCGATGGCTGGGCGGTAGTGCCGCCTATTTTGAGATTACCGGCTACGGTGCCGGTAAGGTTCGACACATAGCCCGCCAGGTACTTATTCAGCAGGCTGATAGAGGTCCCATTGAGCTGGATGCCCGCGTCGATATTATTGTTGCCGGCCAGCAGGCCCACCTGTCCCTGTGCGGCGAAAGCCTTGCCTTCATTGTCCGACTGTACGCTGAAGGTAGCTATCCCGGTTTGATGATGATAGGAGCCATCTACATTCACGACACCGATAGAATCGTTGTCTATGCGCAGCTCCCGGGTTCTCAGGGCGGTATTGATATCCAGGTTGGCGGTAGGATCCGCAATATTGATGGTACCGTCTGTAATCCCTTCAATGCGGGTGGTAATGAGTTGGGCAGGGATAACGTCGGCCAGGTTCAGGTTTTTAAGGGTAACGATGAACTTCGACTCATCCGGGTTAAACTCATTGGTTTCTATGGTAACGCTTTGATCATTGCGGGTAATGCGGAAATTTTTTACTGTGAGAAAGTGTTTGCTCCAGTAAATTTCATTGCCGGGTGTTACATTCCACTGGCGCTCGTTAACCGTGAAGGCACTGTTGAGGAAGTTGACTTTCACCCCTTCCGCTACGGTGATGATACGGGCATAAAAGCCATCCAGGGACGAAGTGTCTTCTGCGGAAAGGTCTACTTTCACATAGGAGGTATCATGCCCGGAGCTGGCCAGTATCACGGGGTTTTCAAACATTACATTCTTACCGGACAATATTTTACCAATACTGGTGCTGATATTGACCTTATTAAAATTACCTTCTCCCTTTACCTGTAAATCCTGTACGTGGTAACCCTTGAACCCGGCTTCCGGTATGTTGATATTCAGTGCCAGGTTGCCTCCATTCATCGTATTCAGGGCGCCGTCGACCCGGCTTTGGTTAAAGCCGGTGAACTGGTTGGTAAAGCCTTTCAGCAGTTTGTCCACCTCTCCCAGGTTGAAGGCAAAGGTGAAGTCCTGGTTGATATTGGTTTGTGGCGGGGGACTGAAATAGCTGGGATAATATTTATAGAGCAGCAGGTGAAAGGCATTGGGCAGTTGGAGGAAGCTATATTGTCCTTTTACAAACCCGCTGATTTCACTGCCGGCAAATTCCAGTACTTTTTTATTGTCCACCATATGCGACAGTACGTTGAGGGAGTCGAACTCCAGTCGCCGGTTGTCTTTGAACACCGATACTTCATACATCCGGGCGCTTCCATCGAAGTTGTCGATGTTACTGCCTTTGAAGTTGAGATCCAGCTTGGCTTGCAGGGTAACGGAATCTTCTGTGAGGTGCAGTGCTTTCAGATCGCTTTTACGGATTTCTGAATTGAAGTTAAATACGGGGAGGGCCTCGTTGAAGTCGATGGTACCGGCAAAGTCCATATCCAGGTTAGGATCATTGGCGGTGAGGGAGCCATTGAAAAATTTGCGGCTCATTTCCCCTTTGGTTTTGATGTTGCGGTAGTTGTAGCCGAATAGGGCCATTTCCTGTATATTGGCGTCTACACTGGCTTTGAGCGTTTTAAAGTTAAAGCCGGCGCCATCTACTTTAGCATCCAGGGAAACGGTAGACAGGTTATCGTTGTCGAAAAGGCTGCCTATATCAAAGTTGCTGGCCTTGAGGCTACCGGAGTACACCGGTATATCCCTGCTGGTTTTAAAGTTCAGATCGGAGTTGAGCTTTCCCAGGTTGGTCTGAAACTGGCCATAGGCCACAAAGTCATTGATGAAGCCGGTGTAGCTTCCCTGGAAATGGATATTGGACAACCGGTCGATGCGAACGGTATTAACGACGTCTTTTACGATAGGCATGATCTGCATCACATCTTTACCGGTAGTGACCAGTTCGTCGGTATGGAAATCGATGAATGTTTCGTAAATGTCCGGCAGGCCGCGCATTTCCAGGCTTCCTTTCAGGCGGGTGGTGTTGCCGGCGCTGAGGTCTATTTCAGATGCTTTCAGGTTACTTACCGGACCCCGGGCCTTTCCGTTGAGGATAATCTCTTTTTTCCAGGAGGAAAGGGGCGGGGCAAAAAAGGCGATATCGTCGGACGAGAGTTTACAGTTTTTAAAATGTGCCTGCATAAAGACATCATCGATATAATTGCTCATATCACTGATGTCGCTGTATTGCATGGTGTAGTAGTCACCGATATGACTGCGGTTTGTTTCCAGGTCGAGCTGTGAGAACTCCATTTCTACAGGCGACATTTTAAAGCGGCTGCTCAGTTTTTTCACTTCAAAGCCGCTGCGCTCTTTGGTGCGCAGGGTAAGGTCGCCTATCACGCTGTCCTTTACCAGGCTGGTATTGGTGAGGGAAAGGTTGATATCATTAAAGCGGATATGGTGTGGCGCAAAGTAGCCTTCTTCAATTTTGGTGGTATCGTCGGGATTATCGACGCCGAAAATTCCGTTTTTGATATTAATCTCTTTTATAATAAGTTTCCAGTTGGCACTGTTCCACCGGAGTTCATTGATCTGGCTACTGTCTACAGGGTTGGTGCCTGGAGCGGGGCGTCTGCGGTGACGCAGGGGGGAAGAGGCATAACTGCTTACAATAAAAGCAGGTGAGGTGAGGGTGAGCTCCTGGATATCAATATTATGTTTTTGCAGGTCGAGGTTTTTAGCATCCAGGTAAATGCGTTTGGCGGATGCCCGCATATCTTCACCTACCCAGGCGTCTACCTCGTTGAACTGGATATTGCGGAGGTCTATTTTTTTCAGGTCCAGCGAAATGCCTTTGCTGGGCGTATGGCTGGTATCTGTTGGACCGGAGAACGCTTCTTCCAGGAAATGATAGTTCCACACAGAGTCTTTGCGGGAGCGGAGAAGGTTTACCTGCGCGTTTTCCAGCCCGATAAACTTAATCACCGGCTTATCCTGGAAAAAGAACCAGTCGGTAATGCGTACCTGTAATTTGCCGGCATACAACAGGGTATCGCGGTGTTGATCTTCTATCAGCGCTCCTTCCAGCTGCATATGATTAAATAGCTGAAACTTTACACGGTCAATCTGTACCCTTGTTTTCAGCTGTTCGGATAAACGGCTGGTCACTTCCCCCACGAGGAAGTTCTGTACCACCGGGATGTTTACCAGTATTCCGACCAGGATGACAAGGCCTAACAAACAGAGTAACACGACAGATAATATTTTCCGTACTTTTTTCAGGCGCCTAAAGTTTATCCGGCAAAAATAATTAATAGTTGCCAGTCCTTGGCAATCAGCCAATAAATAAGATAGATTTCCCTATTTGAACGGTGCGATGAGGGATGCTTTTTTCGTATATAGATAACAGTGAGTAGATACGGTTTTGGCGCGGTTGATCAATATTTGTATGGGTAAAATGCATGATAAGTATTTATCACTGGATTGTCTTGTAGGTATCTATATAGTGGTGTTATTTTATCGTATTGTGATTTTATTTTCATCCACCATATGTTGATATGATAATTGCATATTTTATAATAAATTGATTATCAATTATTTTATTTCAGTCGGAGCAATATTGGTATAGTAATTCTTTCTGTCACTGTATTGTCAATAATTACACGCTGCCTATTAAGAAAATTTTAACATCTCTAATTTTCCCCCCGGAACTGTGAACAATTGTAGTAACATCGACCAAAAAAGTAGACAGTTATTATCAACGAGCATTAATAAGTGAACAATACCTACGAGCATTAATATCAGTAACATTAACCAGGATCGATAGTAACATTCTTATTTACATAATTTCAGGCGAGTGCTTAGAGAAGAAGATTATTACCCGTGAACGTTAATAAGTGAACAACATTTCAGGACTGTCAACCAAAAAAACAAAAAGAAACAATAAACGATTTCCAGTGAACAAAAGGTAGTTATCAACCCATCTGATAATTCCAGCTTAATTTATTAAACCAGAATCTATGCACAAAAAGTTGCTATTGCTAGCGCTAATGGGACTGCTATGCCTGCAGGTATGGGCCCAGGAGCGAAAAATCTCCGGTACCGTTAAAGATGACAAAGGGGTTGTATTGCCCGGTGTATCTGTGAAAGAAGTGGGTACCAACAATGGAGCCGCTACTACACCAGATGGTAAATTCACCCTGACGTTAAGAGGTAACTCTGGTAAGCTCTCTATCTCCTATATAGGCTTTGAATCGCAAACCATCGTCCTCTCCGGTAATACTTCCTACACCATTTCATTAAAGCCGGATGCTAAAAGTCTGAAAGACGTAGTAGTGATCGGGTACCAGGAAGTAAAACGTAAAACGGTAACAGCCGCTGTTTCCAGCGTAAAAGGCAAGGAAATCGAAAACCTGCCTTCTCCCAGCTTTGACCAGCTGTTACAAGGTCGTGCTGCGGGGTTGAACGTACAGAACTTTACCGGTGAGCCGGGTGTACGTGGTTCCTTTGTGGTGAGAGGAAATACTTCCATTAGCCGCAATGCTTCTGCTGCCCGCACTTTGAGCTCGCCCTTATTTGTGATCGATGATATTCCCATTTCCATGGATGATGCAGCTGCATTTGACAACACCGGTACCAACTATATTGCCGGTATTAACCCTAACGATATTGAATCGATCGACATCCTGAAAGATGCGTCTGCGGCGGCCATTTACGGCTCCCGTGGCGCCAACGGCGTGGTGATCGTGAAAACAAAACGTGGAAAGCCCGGCAAACCACAGGTAAACGTTTCCGCGTATACCGGTTTGGTGGAGCAGCCTAATTTCGAAAAAGTATTTGGTGGCGCGGAAGAAAGACAGTTCAAAATGAATTTCCTCCAAAAGAATCTGGGCTATGATCAGTTGGCCATCAGGATACCTATGCTGCTGACAGACAGTCTCAACCCGGCTTTCACAGGAGCTACCGACTGGCAGGATCTGTTTTACCAGAAAGCCCTGATCCAGAACTACGATCTTTCTGTGGCCGGCGCCAACGACATGACCAATTACCGTATCAGCGGTAACTACTATAACGAAGAAGGTACTATTAAAGGGACCGGCTTTAAACGCTACACCGTGTCTGCTGCCATGGGTGTGAAACTGAGCACTAAGCTGAATGTAAGCTCCCTGTTCCGCCTGAGCCGTGGCGATAGATCCAGGGGCCGCGGTACAGCGCCCGGTGAAGACGTGATCCCGCTGAATGGCGGACAGTACTTGTCTTCTCTCTTTAACCTTTCGGATTTGGATAAGAAAAACTATGTAGGCGACTTTGGTGATGGAAGAGATAAAAATATCAATGATGATATCACGGCCAGCGTAACGCTCAACTACGATTTCAGCAAAAAGCTGCGTTTTGCTTCTACGGGCTCTATACAGTCGAGCGTCAATTCCCGCGATATCTTCAGACCCGGTGCGCTGAACGTAGCAGGCCTGTCCTATGCACAAAGCAGCAAGTCGCGCTATGAAAACGTGAACCTCGATAACACCCTGAGTTATACGACTAACATAGTGAATAATGATCACCACCTCAATGTGTTGTTGGGTAACACGATCAATAATGTGAAGAATGAATACACCGGTATCGGTGCAGGTGCGCTGAGCAACGACAACGTGAAAGTAGTACAGGGCTTTGTTCCGAACTACCTGGCGTTCTATGACGCTGGCGGAAACCTCATCTCCGGATCGAATTATCAGTCTGCCGGACTATTGTCTTTCTTCTCCCGTGTTAACTATGATTATAAGGAAAAATACCTGTTATCGTTCGCTTACCGCGCAGATGCTTCTTCCCGTTTTGGTAAAGACAGCAGATGGGGATACTTCCCTTCTGTTTCTGCCGGATGGAATATCTCCGAAGAGCCGTTTATGGCGCCGCTGAAAAAGTGGGTAGAGTACCTCAAAGTACGCGGTAGCTTTGGAGTTACCGGTAGCTTGCCAACTAGTTATTACCTGCCGTTCAATACCTACAGCATCAACCAGGGAACTTACGGCGGTTCTAATGGCGGTACTTACAACGGGGTGAATGCGGTAACACCGAACTTTAGTGATGGAGTAGCACAGAATGGGTTGACCTGGGAGCAGGCGCTGCAGTCCAATATCGGTGTTGATGCGAGCTTTTTTAGCGGGCGTTTGAATGTTACTGTAGATGCGTTTAACCGCGGTACTTCCCGCAAACTGTTCGACCTGATGCTCCCTTCTACCACCGGGTATAATAAAGTAAACACTAACGCGGTAGATGTGCGTAACACCGGTGTGGAATTCACGGTACAGGGCCGCCTGATGCCGGCTAACAGTAAATTCCAGTGGAATTCTACGCTGATTCTCTCGTTCATCAAAAACCAGATTGTGGCATTGCCTAATGGTAACCGTGATCTCGTGGTACCTGATAATAATACCGGTATGACGTATATCCTTACCAAAGGAAGAGCCATCAATGAGTTTTACCTGATGCAAAGTAAGGGCGTATACAGTACCGCAAAAGATATTCCTTTCAACCCTTATACCGGTGAGAAACTGACCTACTGGAACGGTAACCATACTGTACAACCAGGTGATTTTATCTGGGTAGATCAGAATGGCGACTACGATGTATGGGACTGGAATGATAAAGTACGTGCGGGTAACCCTAATCCCGGTTGTACCGGCGGTTTTACCAATACCTTTATGTATGGTCCCTGGAGCCTGCAGGTGTATATGACCTTTACCCTGAAACGTGATATTTATAATAAATACATGTCTGACAGGTTGGAGGCTTTAACCAACCGCTATGCAGATGTAGCAGCTATTGACCCTGCCTCCATCGACAGCTGGCATAAAGAGGGCGATCAGAGCAAGTATGCACAGGTAATCCCTTATAGCCAGAATTATTACTACCAGTTCTTACCATTTTCTTCTGCCTTTGTGGAAAACGGTTCTTATGCCCGTATCAAATACCTGAACCTCTCTTATACTGTTGGACCTAAATTATTACAGCGTGCAAGACTCAGTAAGCTGCAGATTTACGGTGTGATTGATAACGTGAAAATGTTCCAGAAATCCAGTGTACCGGATGCGGAAGCGGTGGATGAAAAAGGTACTTACACCGGTGGCGGATACCCTATTCCAAGGAAGTTCACATTGGGCGTAAATGTTGGTTTTTAATTTTAAAAAGAAGTTGATATGAAATGTCTTAAAAATATATTTACAGTGGTGGCAGCGGGGCTGATGTTATCGCCGTTGGTGTCTTGCCGCAAGCTATTAAACCAGGATCCGATTAACTCGCCTTACAGTAATGTTTTCTGGCAAAACCAGCGGGATGCAGAGCAGGGGGCAGCAGGTGGGTATGCCTTATTGCGCCGGGCCTTAACTACCAATACCGACTGGGATCAGAGCATGTCGCATTTTGCATATGGCTCCCTGCCGGCATTCGAGTTCGCGGACTATACCACCTATGACGTAAGGGCGTTAGTAAAAGGAGGGGATGGTTTCAGTAATGCCGATTTCCTGGGTTCTTACCTGGATAAATACCACGACTGGTCGCCGTACTACAAAATAATTACCCAGGCGAATATTATGTTGCATAATATTCCCAATATCCCGGATAACCAGTTTACCGACAACCCTACCCGTACCCGTAACCGTTTCCTGGGAGAGGCGTATTTCCTGCGTGCATTTTCCTATTTCTATATGGCCCGTATCTGGGGCGATGTCCCGGCAGTATTTCAATATGATGCAGATCCGGCACATTCCACCAACATTCCCAGAACCAGCGAAAAGACCATCATAGATAGCTGCGTGAGCGATCTGAAAAACGCGATCCGCCTGCTGCCCTGGGAATATAAATCCGGTACAGAAAGAGCCGTGAGAGCCAACAAGGGAGCGGCTTTTGGCTTGCTGGCACACGTGTATATGTGGAAAAACTTCCTGAATAAAGGCCAGGTGATTTCTGATGTTACCAACGCCATCGCGGCGGTTGACTCGGTGGAAAACAGTGGTATGTACCAGCTGGAGCCTTATGCTAATTATCCGAAAGTGTTCCATGGCAAATCAAACGAAGGCATCTTCGAGATCAACATGCAGGCTGCTAACGGTGAGCAACAAATCGAAACAGGTTTTTATTATAGCCTGATGAAAGCACCTTTTGTCTATAATAAAAGTTCCAAAGTAGACGTGGTAAATCTCGACCTGATCTACTCCCTGTATGACGTGCCTTCTTCAGATGTACGTACCAATTACTTCTTCTCCGGGTTAACGGACAACAGCAATGCCTATGATGTGATCCTGTGCAAGTTTGCTGGGCCTAACCGGGAGAATATCAGTTATAAAAATCCGGGTGACAACAGCGGTGCATCGGTAGATGCCAATATTATGTTGTTGCGCTATGCCGACCTCTTACTGCTGCGCGCTGAAGCCTATGCCGATCAGGGCAACGAAGGTGCAGCACTGCAGGATATCAATACCATAAGAGCCCGTGCGCAGGCTGCCCCGCGTACTGCTGATGATATCGACAACATTAAATGGGAAGTGCTCCGCGAGCGTTCCCGTGAACTGTATGGCGAAGGCCAACGTTGGTATGACCTGGTACGTACCGGTTTCCTGACTAACCAGGATCTGAATGGCGGTGGCATATTCCCGCAGAGCCGTTTTGATGCCGGTGGTTGGAAATGGCCAGTGGGAAGGGTACTGTTTCTCAATAACAACGTGATCTCCCAAAACAGTTTCTGGCTGGGCAAAGTGAAATAGCTTTTAAAATCTTACAAACGTATTGACATGAACAAACTGAAAATATATACTACCCGGGGCGGATGGGCTATGCTGTTGCTGGCGTTGTTGTTTACCGCCTGTAAAAAGGATGATCACTTTATTGGAGGCAGCCCCACCAATGATCATACACCAATGACAACTTACGATTACCTGAAGGCGAATCCCCTGTTTGATACACTGATTTTGCTGATTGATAAAGCGGGTTTAAAGGAAACGGTAAATAGCGATATTACTTTTATTGCACCTACCGACTATTCCATCAAAACATTCCTGGCAATACGGACGCTCCAGTTGCAAAAGGCTACAAATGATGAGAACGTTAAATACACGATCGATAGCCTGAAAGCGCCTGAACTGCGCGACTCCCTGATGGCTTATATGTTTAACGGGAAGATTGTAAGATCCGACCTGTCGCTGGAAGCCCAGGTGTATAAGAATAAAGTAGGAGAAAGTTTTGCGTTCAAGCAGGTAAAATCAGGCGACTATTCCGATGTACTTTCTGCCGGAGTGCGTTACCTGTCGGTAGCAAAGATTATCAATGGGCTGGATCCGGATCCGCTGCCAGATGGTTACCCCGACGGGGATAAGGACAAAACAAACATCCTGCAAACCACGGGTATCATCACCACTACGGGCGTGTTGCATGTATTGGAAAACAAACATGCCTTTTACTGGAAATAGTCATTGATCAAAAAACTTAAAAGTATGTCTGAAAAATATAACCTGAAAAAATTACTGGGACCTGCTATCCTGTTGGGTATACTCATGGGAGGATGTAAAAAAATCGATGAAGGTTTTTTGAGTGATGGACTCTATGTGCCGGATAATCCTCTTACCATACAACGGGGTAACCCTTTCCAGAAAACCAACGCCATCCTGGCCGATGGAACCACACAGCCCATGACCATTACCTTGCTGGATGTAAGAAGGGCAGATACCAAAAAACATGCAGATGAATTTTACAAGGAGTACCCGGTATACGTATATACGGCATCGGTAGATCCTGCTGTTGATACCACCATCGAGCAGGTGAATAAGAAACGTACCCTTAAAAACCTGAAACCATTTGTGTTTTTAACAAGTGGCCAGTTTATATTCAATGGCGCTACAGATAGCTTACCATTGGGCGTTACCTACGAGTATGATATCCAGGTGTCTAACGTGGCCGGATCTAAGGTGTACAAGAATATTGCTACCATGACTACCGTCGATCCGCCTTTGATAACAGAAACAACGGCCAATTGTAACTTCTTCCCGAGTGATGGTTCTGCAACTATCCCTATGGGAGCGCCAACGATGACCATTACCCGGGTAAATGAAAGTGGTGCGTCCGTGATCCTGAAGATAACAGATAAGTACGGTAAACCATTTAACCCGTCTAAGGGAGAAATCATTAAACGTGGCGACCGTCCTATTTTTGAGAACTATGCCCGTTTTCACCCTATCCAGTACACGGATACTGCGATGATCTGTAATTTCGAGATTGCGCCCTTCCCGCTGAGTAAATATTCCAACGGAGGTACCAACTGGAACTACCTGATGTATTACCGGGTTCCCGCTTCTTTCATAAAGGTAGATCCGGCTTTAACAAGTAAGGTCGGTAGCGCCAATCCGTTATTTGCCTTCCGTTTAATGAAAGCAGGCGTATACGTGGTAGAAATAAAATTGCCGAAAGTAACGCATATCTGATAAGGATACCGTTATAGTGTATAGATTGTCTGAACCGGGAGTGATCCTGGTTCAGACAATTTCTTTTAGGAACTGGTGCAGCGTAGTGATATCTTCCCGCAAATGCAACGCAGATATCACTGCCCTGTTTACGGGTACGCTCTGTGGCTGGGGATAAGGAAAGCTGGAGATAATAATATCGCGGTCTTCCAGCGATTTTACCAATGCTTCTCCCGGCGGCAGGATAAATGCCGGTAACCCATGTGGATTATGTACCGGAAGATCTGCCATGATTTGCAGCATATGCGTAATATTCTGTTGCAGCTGCTTACGCATTTTTTGTATCAGCTCTCCTGCATGTAGCCAGGCATGGGCATTGGCGGGCATCATAGGAGTGCTTCCGGCAAAAAGAGGGCTCTTTTTTAAGGCCATAATATCTGCGGCCGATCCGGCAACCACGCCGCCCTGTATGCTGTAAGCCTTGGCCAGGGAAGCGGTGAGCAGGTAACGCACAGGAGGCGTTTTGGGCATAAAGTGAATGCTGCCTTGTCCTGCCGGGCCCAGTATCCCTATGCCATGGGAGTCGTCGGCTACTACCAGCACTTTGCGTTCCAGTTCCTGCAGCCATTGAAAAGGGTGCAGCGTGCTGGTCAGCGGGTTCACGGCGTCGGTAATAATCACAAAGGTATGATCGGGGTGACTGTTTACCTGTTCAATCGTTTGGCGGATCCATTCTTCCCGGGTTGCAAGGGGAAGCGCAGTGGGGAGTCCCCAGAGCGCAGGATGCGTATCCGGCGCATATAGCGGTTTTCCACAGGTGAGCGCGTAATGCACGGCCGCCTGGGAGGCGAGGAAGCCGGAAGAAAATACGGCGGCCGATTGCAGATGCAGCAGTGTACAAAGTGCATGTTCTATTTCTTCGTATAAGGATAACCGTAAGTTGCCTGCCCTGGAGGACGGGAAAACGGTGCCATATTTTTCCACTCCCTGTGCCAGCAATGCCTTAAAGGCCGGCTGCTGGTGTAGCCCCAGGTAAGCAAATCCCGAAAAAAACAAACAGGTCCGGCCTTCCAGTAAGGTAGTTCTGCCGGGCGTATGATCTGTATACTGCATCTGGTGTTATTCTTTTTTGGTACAAAGGATAAACTGGAAATCAGTCGATGTTACTTTCATATCGAAGTAGTCGTCTGTTAACTTTGTAATGGTCACCAGGTTCTCCACTTTCCGGTCGCCGTTTTTAGCGGTAACAGAAATCATGGCGCCATTACTGAGTATAAAATATTTACCGGTATCTGATCTGCCGGCAATGGTAGCTACGAAAACATTTCCTTTCAGAAACTGGTAGTAGGCATCCCGGTAGTAGGTCTTTTTAAGATCTTCTGCCTGGATGTACTGGGTATTACTGATAGGCGCATCGGGCGGTACTTTCACGTCATATACCCGCCACTTTTTATTCATTAGCAGTTCATTGTTCTGTTGGCCCCTGCAGGCTGCCATCATTCCTACGGCGGATATAACGGACAGGACTATACGTATTTTCATGAATTATTTGTTCCCTGTTTTTGCGTTGTTAAAGGCGGCCGATGCTCCTTTGGGGATAGACAGGCTTTGCCATTTATCCTGGAGGATCATTTTACCGATATATACGATCTGGCCTACGTGGTAGGGCACATGCGCCAGCTGGCGATTGATGGCATCTACCACGATATGCGGTTCGTTGCGGATAAAAACGGTTCTGTCGAGGTCACTTTCCTGCAGGCTGCGGATCGCATTCATCATACAGTCCCAGCCTTCATTCCATTGTTCCAGCAGTTGGGCAGCAGTGGTATTGTGTTCTTCAAATTCCTGGTCCCGGTCCCGGTTGGACTTTTCCCCATCGGTTGTCAGGAAATCGGTCCAGCGCGATAGCATGTTACCGTGCAGGTGTTGTATAATGTGGGCAATGCTGTTGGGTTCTCCCGCAGGTTGCCAGTGCAGTTGTGCGGTATCTAATCTTTCAATGGTTTTCTGTCCCAGCTGCCGGTGGGTTTCCAGCCGGTTTAATACGCTTTGCAGATAGATGGATTGGAAGGACATAAAAAAGGTATTTGGGTGTTATTGATTTAGTATCCTGCCGCACTATCATCACCCCGTTTATCGCCAGATGCTTCCAGGAAGCGGCTCCCAGGGGCTCTTTTAATGATTTCGGTACGGCCTATAGGGCCACGTTTACTGATCTTATATCCCATGGCTTCGAGCGCCTGGATGGTGCTGTCTGGAAAATCTTTTTCCACGGCAATTTCATCCGGCAGCCACTGGTGGTGAAATTTGGGCTTGTTGATTGCGTCTGCAGGCGACATGCCAAATTCCAGGGTGTTCATCAATGCCTGGAAGACGGAAGTGATGATAGTAGATCCTCCGGGAGTTCCCAGAGAATACAGCACCTGGTTTTGTTGTAATACCAGGGTAGGCGTCATGGAGCTGAGCATGCGCTTGGATGGTGCAATGGAATTGGCTTCGGTACCTACCAGGCCATACATATTAGGTACGCCGGGTTTTACGCTGAAGTCGTCCATTTCGTTATTGAGCAAAAAGCCGGATTTGCCCACTACCGTTCTGCTACCGAAGTGGCCATTGAGCGTAGTGGTTACCGCCACGGCATTCCCGTCTTCATCGATGACACTGAGGTGAGTGGTTTCTTCGCTTTCTGGCAGTACGCCAGCTTTGGTTTTATCGCTGGAACCAGCCTTGCCGGGAGTGAAGTCCTGCATGCGGGCGGCCAGGTATTTTTTGTTGGTCAATTTTGCTACCGGCACTTTCACAAAGTCGGGGTCGCCCAGGAACTGTGCACGGTCGGCATAGGCCCTGCGCTCTGCTTCTACCATGAGTTGTACCGATTGTGGAGATTGAAAGCCCCATTGCGACAAGGGGTAGTTTTCAACCATTCCCATCAGCTGTTGCAGGCAAATGCCTCCGCTGGAAGGCAGTGGCATAGTTACAATCGTATAGCCTTTATAGTTAAAAGCTACGGCTTCTCTTTCACGGGCCTTGTAGTTTTTCAGGTCCTGTAGGGAGATGATACCATGGCCTCTTTTCATTTCAGCTATGATATTGGCGGCGGTTTCACCCTGGTAAAATCCGGCTGCACCTTTATTACGTATAAGCGTGAGCGTATGAGCCAACTCTGGCTGTATCAGGGTATCGCCTGCTTTCCAGGGTTGATCTTTAACGAACGCTGTTTTAGTTGTATTTAGTCTTTCGAAATCGGCCCTGGCGGCGTTTAGCCCATTGGCCTCCGCTTCTGTGATCACGAACCCTTTCTCTGCCAGCCGGATAGCAGGGGCTATCAGTTTGGAAAAAGGCAGTTTGGCGTATTTCATGGAAGCAAAGAGTCCCGCTACGGTACCTGGGATGCCGGCAGCCAGGTGCCCGTCCAGGCTAAGCTGGGTAATGGGATTGCCTGCCGAGTCGAGGTACATATCCCTGCTGGCTTTAGCCGGGGCGGTTTCGCGGTAGTCGATGGCTATATTGCGTCCGTTTTTCAGATGCCCCACGAGAAACCCTCCGCCGCCGAGGTTACCGGCGCCGGGATATACCACTGCCAGCGCCAGCTGTGTGGCGATGGCCGCATCGACAGCATTTCCTCCTTGTTGCAGTATCATGGCGCCCACCCGGCTGGCCAGGGGATGCGCTGATACTACAGCACCATGCAATACTTTGATGTCTTTCTCAATCGTATAATCGAAAGGATGTAAATCATCTATGGGGTGCTGGGCACAGGCGGTTTGCCAGGTACACACCACCAGTCCGAGCAGGATCAGGAAACGCATGGGTATCGTGTTTGAAGCTAAATTAAGATAAGCGCCGAACTATAGGAAATTTATCATCCGGGGGACCGGGGAAACATTCATTCGGAAAACAATTCCTACCTTACAGCATCTAATTACCAGGCTTTCTATGCACAGACTAGTATTATTGACGTTCGTGATGCTGGGCTTTATTTATACCCGTGCCCAGGTACCCACTCCGGATCAATTCCTCGGCTATCCCCTGGGGGCCCAGTTTACTCCCCATTACCGGGTACTCGATTATTTCAGACAGGTAGCTGCTACCGCTAAAAATGTAAAGCTGGAACAATATGGTACCACTTACGAAGGCCGGCCCCTGATGATGGCCATTGTGGCCTCCCCGGAAAATTTTGGCCGCCTGGAAGACATCCGGCAGCATAGCCTTGATCTTTCCAACGCTCATAGCAGCAGTAACGGACAAGAGCCGGTCATTGTATGGTTAAGCTACAATGTACACGGTAATGAGGCCGTATCTACAGAAGCGGCCATGCAAACGCTGTATGAACTGGTAAATAACGCCAATGCACAAACGCAGCAGTGGCTGAAAAACACGGTAGTCATTATTGATCCCTGTCTGAACCCTGATGGGCGGGAGCGGTACGTGAATTTTTATAATGCCGCCCGCGCGGTGAAACCCAATGTATATGCCTGGTCCCGCGAACATAATGAGCCCTGGCCCGGCGGAAGGTCCAATCACTACTATTTTGACCTTAACCGCGACTGGGCCTGGCAAACACAAAAAGAGTCACAACAGCGGATCGCAAAATACAACCAGTGGATGCCGCAGCTGCACGTCGATTTTCACGAGCAGGAAATAGACGCACCTTATTATTTTGCGCCGGCAGCAGAACCGTTTCATGACGCTATTACGCCCTGGCAGCGGGAAATACAGGTATTGATAGGCAGGAATAATGCAAAATATTTTGATCAGCAGGGCTGGTTGTACTTTACCAGGGAGCGTTTCGACCTGTTCTATCCCAGCTATGGCGACACTTATCCCATGTACAACGGGGCTATTGGCATGACCTATGAGCAAGGCGGCAGCGGAAGGGCAGGCGTGGCCGTGTTGAAGAGAGACGGAGATACCCTGACCTTGTCTGATCGTATTGCACATCATTTTACCACGGGGATGTCTACCATTGAAGTGGCTTCCCTGCAGGCCGGAAAGATCATCACGGAATATGCCCATTATTTCCAGGCTGCCCAGAAAACGCCGCAGGGAGGCTATAAAGCCTATGTGGTGAAAGCCAACGGTAATACTGAAAAGCTAAATACACTGGCTGAACTCCTGCGCCGCAACAATATTGAAGTTGGTTATGGCGCCAATACAGGTAGTGCCAGCGGATTTAACTATTTCACCGGCAAAACTGAATCCTTTACCATCGATAAAGAAGACCTGGTGATCAGCGCCTTTCAGCCTCACTCCAATATGCTGCGGGTACTGTTTGAACCGGTATCTCACCTGACAGATTCTGTCACCTATGATATTACTGCCTGGGCGCTGCCCTATGCATATGGGCTCACTTCCTATGCACTGAAACAGCCGCTCACGCCTGCGTCTACCACCGCAACCATACGGAATAACACGCCGTTATCTGCCCAGAAGCCTTATGCCTACCTGGCCCAGTGGAACAGCGTACGTGATGTGAAGTTCCTGTCTGCCTTATTACAGCATGATATTAAAGTACGTTTTACTGAAGCGCCTTTCAGCGTTGGCGGAAAAGATTTTTCTGCCGGTACACTGATCATCACCCGTTCCGGTAATACCACCCGTGGCGACCAATTCGACCAGTTTATTACCTCCCAGGCCAATCGTTTCAAGATCTCCCTGGACGCGGTGTCCAGCGGTTTTGTAGATAAGGGGACTGACTTTGGTTCTGATAAAATCCGTTTCATCAAAAAGCCCAACGTAATGTTGCTGACCGGCGACGGCGTTTCTTCACTGGGCACCGGGGAAATCTGGCATTTCTTTGAGCAGCAGCTGGATTACCCGCTAACGGTAGTGAACGAACGAAATTTGGGAGATGTCAACTGGGATCAGACCGATGTCCTGATCTTACCGGAAGGCAACTATAAACTATTCAGTGATAAAGCCGCTGCCGAACGTTTGAAAGAATGGGTGAACAATGGTGGTAAATTGATTACCATCGAAGGTGCCGCGGTGGAACTGGCCGGTATGGACTGGGGCATAAAACTGAAGAAAGAAAAAGAAGAAGAACAGAAAGAAGATAAGGGGAAAGTTGCTCCTGTCAATAACTACGATATCCTGAAACCTTATGCCAACAGGGAAAGAGAGAGTATCCGCCAGTTTGTTCCGGGCGCTATTTATAAAGTGCAGCTGGACACTACCCATCCGCTGGCATTTGGCTATGGCCCTTACTATTATACCTTAAAGCAGGATGCCCATTTATACGGATTTATTGAAAATGGCGGCTGGAATGTAGGCGTATTGAAGAAAGACAGCTACCTCAGTGGTTTTGTGGGGGCAGATACCCGGGCGCAGTTGAAAGACGGATTACTGTTTGGGGTGAAGGAACTGGGCAGTGGTCAGTTGATTATCCTGGCAGATAACCCATTATTCAGAAGTTTCTGGGAAAACGGTAAGTTGCTGTTCGGCAACGCCGTGTTCCTGGTAGGACAATAAAAGCAATAGAAAAGCAGCTATTTTGCACCAGCCGTGCAAAGTAGCTGCCTTCAAAAGCGTGTGCACCTTATAAGTTACGCTTTATATTACAACCCAGGCTATGGGAAGTGCTTACTGCTACCGGTTTCCCGGCCAGCATTTCATTAATGGCATTATGCAACAGCCGTGTTTTTACTGCATCAGCATTTCCCGGGCTATCATCAATCCCTCCCTTATAGGCCAGGCGGCTATTCTTATTGAATAAAAAGCATTCAGGGGTGTGGTTGGCATCAAAGGCATCTGCCAGCACGGCTTTCTTATCCACCACGTAATACCAGCTTCTGAATTGTTGTTTGGTGGCATATTCCTTCATGGCTGCAAAGGATTCCAGGTCATTGCGGGCTGCTTCGTTAGAGTTGACCATTACCACACCGATATTGTTTTTACGGGCATAGGTACATACCTCGCGCAGCCGGTCGTGGTTCCGTTGCATATAAGGACAGCTGTTACTGCAAAAGATCACCAGCAGCCCGTTTTCCTGTTTGGCGGTATTCAGGGAAATTTCTTTGCCGGATACATCCATACAAGTGAGCTCGGATTTAGGTAATAAGGCACCCGGCTCCAACGGTATTTCCAGTTCAGGTTGAAATGAAGAAAGTAATACAGTACAACAGGATAAATAAAAGGTGGCCTTCATCATAACAAATGGTTTTCAGGTCCGGACTAAATATAGTAAATGCGACAGTTATTTGCATGCGTTTGGCAAATAATCATATCAAGATATAGAAGAAAATTACAAAATAAAAATAATTATCAAGTGTAAAAAAGTAATAAATTGACTATCTGGCTGATAGCGGGGCAGTACTGGATTTTTCTTCTTGTCTTGCGTCGCTCACACTCCGGATGCTGGCATTTAGTTCAAAGCCTACGAGGAGAAAGAATGAGTTGAAGAAGATCCAGAGCATGAGTACCAGGATGGTACCGATAGAGCCATAGATTTTATTGTAGTTGCCGAAGTTGTTAACGAACCAGGAGAAGCCGATGGTTACCAGTATCATACAAACCGTGGCCACCGTAGCGCCGGCGGTAATGAATTTCCATTTGCGTGTGGTAGCCGCACCAATGCGGTATAGTACTGCATTGACTGAGTAAAATAGCATTACAATCACTACCCACCTGGCAATATCGAGCACATTTCTTAGCGGGGCGCTGGTAATGCCTACCAGGTTGAATAGCCAGCGGAGCGTGGTACCCTGGGCAATAATGAGCGCTACGGTAACCAATAGCAGCAGTACCAATATGGCAGTAAGCTGCAGGGCTATTAACCGGTTTTGCCACCATTTTCTTTTCCGGAAACCGGCGCCCTGTATTTTGGAAAAGGAGCGGAGTATGCCCATTACGCCATTAGACGAATAAAAGAAACCCATCAGGAATGCGATGGAGAGCAGCCCATTGCGGTGGGTATACAGGAAATCATGGATCATTCCCCGCACAATCATGTAGGTATTGTAGTTGGGCGTCAGATCCTGGGCCAGGTCATAGAGGGTAGGCTCTATATTTTTTACCGGTATATAAGGTACCAGGGTAAAAAGGAAGATAAAGAAGGGCGGAATGGCCAGCAGGAAGTTGAAAGAGATGGCCCTGGCGCGGTCGCCCAGGCCCCTGTTTTTGGTTTCCTGTCCGAAGTGTTTAAGTACATCATACAAGGGTAACCCCTCAAATCCGGGCAGGATAAGGGTTTTAGTCCTTTCCACCAACCGGCGGTAGGGGCGGGAATGTAGAATGATGTTTTCGGGTTTGAACGGCAAGTTTATTTTTTAAAATTGATTATTCCCTTATTTCAACAGCGTATGTTACTGTTAAAATAAGGGAATAATTAAATATAGTGTTTGCTAGAATCCTCTTTTATTGAGTTCTGCCTGGTATTTCCTGGCATTCACCAGGTGCTCTTCGTAGGTGGCTGCAAAGGCATGGTAACCGGAGAAATCGGATCTGGCGCAAAAATACAGGTAATCTGTATCAGGTGTGTTTAATACGGCATTTAATGTTTTTTCGGATGGGGTGCAGATAGGGCCAGGAGGTAATCCGCTATAACGGTAAGTATTATACGGAGAATCGAACAGGGTATGATTTTCCCTTATCCGTTTCAATCCAAAGTCCTGCAAGGCAAACTTCACGGTGGGATCGGCCTGCAGGCGCATGCCTTTACGGTAGCGGTTCAGGTATACGCTGGAGATCAGGGGCTTTTCATCGTTTTTATTCGATTCCTCTTCCACAATGGAGGCCAGTATGGTAACTTCATTCACAGACAGCCCCAGTTTGGAGGCTTTTTCTTTCCGGTCGTCTGTCCAGAAAGCCATCCTGGCTTTTTCCAGTTTTTTGAAGACGGCTTCCGCGCCGGTATTCCAGTAAAATTCGTACGTATCAGGCAGTACCCCACACATTACGGTGTTGGTATCGAGGCCAAACTGGCGGAGGTACACTGCATCGGCCATCAGGGAGCGCAACACCGTGGAATCGGCTTCCAGGTTATTGGCTATCTTTCTGACAAAATCGTCTTTGGTGCGTATTTTATTGATAACCAGGTCTACGGGCGATTGTTTCCCCGAGCGTAGCATACGGGCAATATCGAAATTGCTCATCCCCCGGTTAATCTTATACCGGCCGGCCTTTACCCGGGAAGGATAATCCAGCTGTTGAGCCACCCAGTTGAAGCTGTTGCGGTTGCGGATGATGCCTTGTTCTTCCAGTCCATCCAATACATTAGCATAAGTGCTGTTGGTACGGACATAGAAGTATTTGCTATCGCCAAAAGCCTTGGTGTTGGGGCCAAATACGCGATAGGAGATGTATACCAGCGCTCCGGCCAGCAGGCAGCCGGCAATAACCAGTATTCGCCTTATCCAGACAGACTTTGAGCTGGGTTGTTTACTTTTTTTTGCCATAGATAGTGTTGGACATTAGAGTGGGGGCGAATGCGCGCTATCAGCTGGTTTTTCAATATACTCTGTCAGTCGCCATTAAAAAAAACCTCGCTTTTAACGGCGAGGTTTTAAATATTATTATTCAATATGTTATTTATTTCTGTGCAGGAGCAGGGGCAGGAGCCGGAGTGCCAGCAGGTTGCTGAGCCGGAGCCTGTGGTACTACAGGTTGACCACCAGCTGCTTTTTCTATTGCACTGGGAGCCAGTTGTTGTACTTTGCTGATTTTACCAATGAAAAAAGGAGCAGTCAGGCAAAGTAATGCGATCACTATCGCCAGGATCCAGGTACCTTTTTCCAACACGTCAGTAGTTTGACGCACCCCAATCACCTGATTACCAACACCACCGAAGCTACCGGATAATCCGCCACCTTTAGGGTTCTGGATCAGCACGAAGAAGCCTAACAACACACAGGCTAATATGATCAGGATACCGAAAATTATCAACATAGAAATTATTGTTTATTTTTTGTCTGTTAGTGACTTTAGTTCTAAAATCTTTTGCGCAAAATAAGCGTTTTTGTCGGGATTAAGCAAACTTAATTTTTGATATATCTTAATCGCGTTGCCGTATTGATGCTGGCGTATCCAGATTTCTGCCAGCGTTTCTGAAACGATGTCATTGTTGAATACAATGGAGTTCATGGCCATTTTCTCTACGGTTTCCGACACTTCCGGTTCTTCGTCTTCTTCATAAATGCGGTGCAGTTGCTGCTGATACCAGTCTCTGCTGGTTTTACCCACAAAGTTGTCTTTCATCTGCCGCAGCCAGGAAGTAAAGCTTTTCATTTCTGCGGCGCCCTGTATGCTTAATTCATCCGCTTCTTCCGGATTTTTCAATCTTTTATAAGCGAAATAGTCGTCGGTGTATAAAGGTTGGAAAGTAAGTTCTGTTTCTGTTGTATCTACTGCCAATGGGAATATTTTAATAGGCCCCGGAGAAGGATCTTCTTCTTCCGCTACCGGCAGATCAACCGGTGCAGGAGGGGGCATTACTGTGGTGGCATTTGCAGGAGGTGCTTTGGTTTCCTGTTCAAAGTCGGCCACGGTAAGCGGTGTATGGTGAATAATGTCCTGTTGTGGCAGGGCATCTTCAGGAATTACGGGTGCAATGCGGTCTTCCACTACCGGTAAGGTGGTTTCCTGCGCTATTTCCGCGGCTATGGTGGCAGCAACGGTTTCTTCCGGAACAATGTCTTCAGCTATGGCGGTAGTAGTAGCTTCCGGCGCAGGGATTTCCGCATTGTTGTGGATGGCGGCAATCGCGTTCTCCGGCTCCTGCTGTGGCAGGGCATCTTCGGGTATCACGGGCGCAATACGGTCCTCTACTACCGGTAATGTGGTGTCTTGTGCTATTTCCGCAGCGATAGCTGTAGTGCCTTCTTCTTCCGTGAGCGTATTTTCCGGCATATCACCAGTGATCAGCTGATAGGCATGATGGTGCTGGTTCGTATACAGCAGCGCTTTTTTCACGGCATCGCTTTGAAGATTACCGGTTTGCTGGTATACTTTTTTGGCCAGTAACAGCCTGCCTGCAGCAAAATAAGGGTGATCTGCCACGAGTTGCTCCATTACAGCTTCATCAACCTGTTGCAGGGAAGGCTGTAGAAACACATGCGATATAATCCTGTTTACCGTCATAGGTTACTAATGTAATAAAAAATGAGTTACCCGTTACCAGTTCGCAAAGGCCCTGTTGAAGATATCATCTGTAATGCCGGGGATGATCTGATCATCCAGCAATCCATTTTCTACGGTGCTGGGCAGCTGGGTAGCCTTGAACTCAGCAGAACGGGAAAATGACTGGGTAAATCCTTTTTTATCGCCTATACGCTTAATGAATACTACGTTAACGGTCACGTTTAAACGGGAAGTGGCTGCCTGGTCAACGTTGGTAACCGCCGCGTTGGAGAAGGAATAACCGGTAATAGTAGCTTTGAATTCGTAGTCGGCTTTCGGTGCGTTCTCGTTGATCTGTGTCAGACGGGTCTGTGACGTGATTTTATCGCGCAGCTTCTGGGTTAGTTTCTGGCTCAGGGTGGGGTTGTTGATCGGCGCCCTGTTTTCAATAAAGCGCACGTTCACCGTAGATGCGCCCTGGTCTATACTGGCGCCGCTAGCAGAATATTTCACGCTGCAACCCGCTGCTGATACTGCCAGAATAGCTACTGACAGCCATGTTTTAATGCTTTTTATCATTGTAGTGCTGATATTAAATTCGTTTATTCTGCAATGTTATATTCTTTGAGTTTGCGGTAAAGGGTTCTTTCCGAAATACCCAGGTCCAGCGCGGCATCTTTACGTTTGCCTTTATGTTTTTTCAGCGCTTTTACAATGAGTTCTTTCTCTTTATCGGCAATAGACAATGTTTCTTCTACTTCTTCGTGATGATCAATTTTATTATCAGAGATGATAATGGGTTGTGCCGTGGCGATGTTACTGCCCGATGGCGTACCCAGATCCGTAGTGGAAGGGAAACTATGCAGTACATGATTATTCTCCGGGTGATACTCGGCCGCATGCGCCATATTGGGATTCTGCAGGATATCGAAGAACATTTTCTTTACCTCGGTCACATCTTTCTTCATATCGAAGAACAGCTTATACAGGATATCCCTTTCGCTGGCGAAATCGCTGTTCTGTTGCTGTGGCGCGGCCAGCATTGGTAAACGGTTTACTTCCGGCTGATCGGGCAGGAAACGTTTCAGGTCGTTGGCGGTCACCAGTTTATCTGATGATAATACAGAAATCTGTTCTGCAATATTTTTCAGTTCACGGATATTACCTCTCCAGGGATAGTTCACCAATATATTACGGGCTTCTTCATCCAGTTGTATAGAAGGTGTTTTATATTTTTCGGAGAAGTCTACCGAGAATTTTCTGAATAACAGGGGGATATCTTCTTTGCGGTCGCGCAGGGCGGGGACGCGGATAGGCACGGTGTTGAGCCGATAATACAGATCTTCCCGGAATTTGCCCTGTTGGGTACGTTCCAGTAAATCGCGGTTGGTGGCAGCTACTACGCGCACATCCGTTTTCTGTACTTTGGAGGAACCCACGCGGATATATTCGCCGGTTTCCAATACGCGCAACAGGCGGGCTTGTGTGCCCATGGGCATTTCCCCGATTTCATCGAGGAAGATGGTGCCGCCGTTAACGGTTTCGAAGTAACCTTTACGGCTGTCAACCGCACCGGTAAAGGATCCTTTTTCATGGCCGAAAAGCTCTGAATCGATGGTTCCTTCCGGGATCGCGCCGCAGTTCACCGCAATAAAGGGATTGTGCTTACGTGCACTGAGGGAATGAATGATCTGGGAAAATACTTCCTTACCCACCCCACTTTCTCCATTAATCAGCACCGTGAGGTCGGTATTGGCTACCTGAACAGCCACCTGCAATGCGTAGTTGAGTGCGGGACTACTACCAATAATGCCAAACCTGTTTTTTATAGCCTGTATGTCCATAAGCGGTTGTTCGTATGTTTGATGGTTAAATTTATAGCGGCATTGTTATCTGCCGGCAGCTATTGTACGGCTTTTCCTATCAGGGTACCAGAGGTACAGCTTTCTACCTTCACCATCACATAGTCGCCTTTTTTGAAGTTTTCTTTAGGGAAAACAATGACTTTGTTCTGGTCGCTGCGGCCAAAAAGCTGTTCGGTAGAGCGTTTGGACGTTCCTTCTACCAATACTCTGAAGGTTTTTCCTACTTCTCTTTCCATCCCTGCCTGTGAATATTTGCGGTGTAATTCCACTACTTCGGCCAGCCTTCTTTTCTTTACTTCTTCCGGGATATCGTCGTCATAGCGGCGTTCTGCCAGGGTACCCGGGCGTTCGGAATAGAAATACATATAGGCCAGGTCGTACTGGGCATATTTCATGAGACTGAGGGTATCCTGGTGATCTTCTTCCGTTTCTGTGCAGAAGCCACAGATAATGTCGGTCGACAGGCCACAGTCAGGAATCAGTTCCCTGATACGGTCAACTTTCTTCATGTACCATTCCCTGGTATAGGTACGGTTCATGAGCTGCAAGATGCGGGAGCTGCCGCTTTGTACTGGCAGGTGAATATAGTTGCAGATATTCTCATACCGTTGCATGATAAAAAGCACTTCGTCGGTAATATCTTTCGGATGGGAGGTGCTGAAACGTACGCGGAGCAATGGATCTATCTGCGCTACTTTTTCCAGTAACATGGCGAAAGTGATGGTTTCGCTGCCGTCGGCGCTGGTCCAGTAGTAAGAGTCAACATTTTGCCCGAGGAGCGTTACTTCCCGGTAGCCGTTGTCGAACAGTTCGCGGGCTTCCCGTACAATGGAATATGCGTCGCGGCTGCGTTCCCGGCCACGGGTAAATGGTACTACACAGAAAGTACACATATTATTACAACCTCTCATAATGGACACAAAGGAGGTAACCCCGTTGTTGTCCAGTCTCACCGGGCTGATATCGCCATAGGTTTCTTCGCGGCTCAATAATACGTTCACTGATTTTTGCCCGGTTTCTGCTTCTGCAATCAGGGCGGGGAGGCTACGGTAGGCATCAGGGCCTACTACCAGGTCTACCAGCTTTTCTTCTTCCAGGAGCTTTCCTTTGATACGTTCGGCCATACAGCCTAAAACGCCTACCAGCATGCCGGGTGTTTCCCGTTTCAGCTTTTTGAATTCTGTGAGTCGTTTACGAACGGTTTGTTCCGCCTTTTCGCGGATGGAACAGGTATTTAGGAGAATGAGACTTGCTTCTTCTGCATTGCGGGTAGGGCCATAACCCTCTTGTCCAAGTATGGAGGCAACGATTTCACTATCGTTGAAATTCATTGCACAACCATAGCTTTCAATGTAAAATTTTTTAGTATATGTTTGGGTGCCAGCCACGGCGGGAGCATAAGCTTCTCCCTGGCGACTTTCATCATGCACTTTAGTTTCCAGATCAAGCATCCTGACAAAAATTTTGGAAGGCAAAAATAAGCAATAAAAATAACAAAATGACAGAATGGCAGCAAGATTAAACGAGGGTATATTATAATATACTTTTTATTTGCTGATAAGTATATTATAATATACCTTTGCTCGACAAGTAAATGTCATGAAATGTTCTGAGTTAAAGCGGATATTAATGAGAGCAGGTTGGCAGATATTGAGAAGCGGAAAAGGAAGCCATTTAATTATGATACATCCAGGTAAACCCGGCATGAAATAGTTTTCCCCGATCATGGAAGCGCTGAGATGGGTAAAGGCTTAGAGGTACGAATTTTAAAACAGGCAGGATTGAAATAATTAAATAAAATCACGACGAAATATGAAAAAACACTTATTTGTAGTTGAAAAAACAGCTACCGGATACTCCGCCTATGCTTCCGATTTTGAGTCTACCCCCGTTGGCACTACAGGCAAACATATGAAAGAACTGAAACAACGTGTTTTAGAGGCTATGAATGAATACAGGGCTTACAAACATCAAAAGCCCGTTACCGAGAAAGATGTAGTGGTTAGTCTCGACTTGAGGCAGTTTTTTGAATATTATAGCGAGATAAATGCAAAGGCCTTTGCACAACGCATAGGAATGAATTATACTTTATTATCGCAATACATTGCCGGCTCCAAAAAACCAAGTGAAAAGCAAGTGCACAAAATTTTAGGAGGAGTACGGGAACTGGGAAGGGAACTTACCCAATTAGAGATTGCCTAACATAAAACGCCCTGTAACCACTGGTTACAGGGCGTTTCAATATTTTATTCCTGGCTACGCTTTCGCTGCCAGCTTTTTACCTACCCAGCTGTTTTTCAGCGGTACCAACCACTGCGTATCCAGCTCTTGCTTAGTGAGTACGGTATTATTCAGATAGAGCGTGTTTTCATCTATATAGCCTTTTTCCAGCGCGTAGGGCACCTGGGCCATCGGCAGCAGTTGTACCTTATCTTTTACGATAAAGCCCAGCAATAGGCGATCAAACATATTTACCTCGTATTGCCGTTCTATGCTTTTAATGATTCTAACAGAACTATCTGTACTGCAACCACTTACGGTAGTCTGGGATTCATCTGCAATGAGAATGATCACCTGGTTCAACACTACCTGTCCCCAGCCCTTTACTGGTGCGCCGTGGGCATTCCATTGGGCGGTAAACTGGTGCAGCTGTTCATTTATCTCAAGTATCTCCTGCTCGTTGAACGGTCTGTTGCTCTGGTATATCCACACCCTGGAGGCCGGAGAGAAGTCTGCAGGGAAGATGTTATTCATATTCATACCGCAAATTTACGCAAATGAATTTATTTCATGCTTTGCTCGATTAATTCTGCGATGTCGAGCACTTTTACGCTTTCTTCCTTACCGGCTTCCTTTACGCCATCGGTCAGCATGGTCATGCAGAAGGGGCAGTTGGCCGCAATCACGGAGGCGCCGGTAGCTACAGCTTCCTGTCCGCGTTCGAAGTTGATACGGTTGGTACCTTTTTCTTCTTCTTTGAACATCTGGGCACCGCCGGCGCCGCAGCAAAGTCCCTTACTCCGGCAACGTTTCATTTCTATCAGTTCGGCGTCCAGCGTTTCCAGTACTTTACGGGGCGCCTCATATATATTATTGGCGCGTCCGAGATAACAGGAATCATGATAGGTGATCTTTTTGCCTTTAAAGGAACCGCCTTCCTGCATCTTAATCCTGCCTTCATCGATGAGTGACTGCAGGAAGCTGGTATGGTGTATTACTTCGTAGTTGCCTCCCAGCGCGGGATATTCATTCTTCAGTGTATTAAAACAATGCGGACAGGCAGTAACAATTTTTTTCACGCCATACATATTCAACAGCTGTATGTTATTTTGTGCCATCATCTGGAAAATGAACTCATTGCCGGCTCTTCTCGCAGGATCTCCAGTACAGCTTTCTTCCTTACCCAGTATGGCAAAGGAAATTCCTACTTTATCCAGTATAGTGGCAAATGCTTTTGTTATTTTTTGGGCACGCTGATCAAAACTGCCTGCACAACCCACCCAGAAAAGGACTTCAGGGGTTTCTCCGTTCGCGGCATATTCTGCCATTGTTTTAATATGCATTCGTATCTTTTTTAAATTAGTTATTCAGTGGCCCACTTATCCCGGTCGTCCATGCTGAATTTCCAGGGAGCCATATTATTTTCAATATTGCTGAACATGCCCGTCCATTCTGCCGGGGCGCTGGACTCTTCCATTACCAGGTGGCGGCGCAGTTGCAGGATAATATCCAGTGGATTGATACTTACGGGGCATTCCTGTACACAGGCATTGCAGGTGGTGCAGGCGCGCAGTTCTTCTTCGGTGATATAGTCGCGTAACAGTGTTTTGTTGTCGTCTGTAAACGTGCCATTGTTGGCTTTGATGTTGCGGCCTACTTCTTCCAGGCGGTCGCGGGTATCCATCATAATTTTACGGGGCGACAACCGCTTGCCGGTGATATTGGCCGGACAGGCGGCGGTACAGCGTCCGCATTCCGTACAGCTATATGCATCCAATAAGTTTTTCCAGGTAAGGTCGGTTACATCTTTGGCGCCGAATTTAGGCATGGTGTCCGAAGCTGGCGCATTGGCGGCCAGTTCGGGCTGCAGCATCAGCTGTACTTCGTGCTGTACCGCGGGCATATTTTCCATTTCTCCTTTAGGTTCCAGGCTGGCATAGTAGGCATTGGGAAAGGCCAGGATAATATGCAGGTGCTTGGAATAGGGGAGATAGTTCAGGAAAGCCAGTACCCCCGCAATGTGCAGCCACCAGCAGCCCCGCTCTATTACTTCGAGGGTGCCATCAGACATACCTGCAAATATGGGTGTGAGTATACCGGAAATCCAGAAGTTGCCGGTAGGGATATAATGCGCGGCACCCCTGCCTTGTAAGGCCTGGTCGGCCGTATTCATGGTCAGGAAGAGCAGCATCAGCACTATTTCAGTGATCAGGATGTAGTTGGCATCGGAACGCGGCCACCCATCGAGATCCTTGCTGATAAAGCGTTTTAGCTTTAAAATATTCCTGCGTACCAGGAATATGGCGCAGCCGGTAAGGACCAGTACCGCCAGTATTTCAAATAAGCCGATTAAAACGGGATACAAACCTCCCAGTACGGGAACGAATAAACGATGTTGCCCAAGAATACCATCCAGGATAATTTCCAGTATTTCAATATTAATAATCAGGAAACCGGCATACACAAAAAAGTGGAGTACAGCTACCAGTGGATTGCGGAACATCTTCTTCTGGCCGAATGCCAGCAGGAGCAAGTTTTTCCAACGCAGGTCAGGATGATCGTTCAGGTCATTGTCCCGTCCCAGCAAAATGTTTTTCCTTATCTGGCCGGCCTTTCGGGAGAAAAGGTATACTGCTGTTCCAAACAGGATGACAAATAATAATTCTTGTACAATTCGCATTATCTCAGATTTGACTCCCTAATTTATGTCTTTTTTAGGTGCCGGCCATTCGACTGCTATATTTAGTAGTACTGATTTTTTAAGAGATAACAGCAGCCTAATGGCTAATTGCTTATTTTTGCCGATATGGAAAGCAGGAACATCATTCTAACACAGGATATCATTCAAAAGAAAATTGAACGCATCGCTTACGAAATTTATGAACTCAACAGCGATGGCGGTGAAATCATTCTGGCTGGTATCTGGGACCGGGGCGTGATTGTAGCGCACAAGATAGCCGCTATACTGGAGCAGATTTCTCCCCTGAAAACCCATATCATCGAGTTACGCCTCGATAAACAACGTCCGGGGGAAGTAGTGGTATCCGAAGATCTCGACTTCAATGACAAGGTAATTGTGGTGGTGGATGATGTTGCTAACTCCGGCCGTACGATGCTGTATGCCCTGAAACCTTTCCTGAAATACCTGCCTAAAAAAATCCAGACCGCCGTACTGGTTGACCGCAAACATAAGTCCTTCCCCTTATCTGTCGACTTCGTAGGCTATTCACTGGCTACCACGCTGCAAGACATGGTACTCGTAGAAATGAATGGAGAAGAAATTGTATCTGCTTATTTTGAATAACGCTGGCTAGAAGTACAACGCGTGTAATTTCACCTGGCCTGATGAGTTCAACTCCAGTGTGGGCGCGGGAAATTTGATCATGTTCAGTACCTGGAACAACACTTTTACGCCTTTTTTACGGGTATAAATTTTAGTGAAATCCACATCCGGAGAAAGATAAAACTGTCTTATCCGTTTCAGGTGACTATAGTCCTGGTCTACTCCATGTTGATCTGTCCAGGTATTATCCCTGCCGCCCAGCATGTTATCCGCGCCATATCCCACTGCTATATTCAACCATTTGGGCAAGCGACTTTCCTTGCGGAAGGAGTAAACATTGACTGACAGCCAATAGGTTTGTCCGTTATAATTTTTCAGGGTTCTTTCCCAGAAGCTTTCTCCAAACAGCTGGTCGGTCTTGGCGCGTAATACAGGATCATTGTATAAGTCGGGGTGCGACGAAAACTTCAGCTGGATGCGTTGTTCATTCCACAATAATTCCTGGCTGACCAGCATGCCGGAGCCTATGGCATTGGCGCCCATATCGCCCCAGGAAAACCCCCACTCTGATGAGAACCCGTCCAGTACTTCCACGACCGACTGAAAGGCGAAGCCGGTCAATCCTCCGATCCAGATTTGCTTTTTCCTGGGAAGGCCCGACCATCGCCACATTTCACGACTGTATTTACCAATAAAATAAGCACTGAAGATATGCCCGGCTTTATCCATCTGGTTCCATTCGCCCATATCATTGAAAAAATGGAAGCTGGACCTCGGATAGCCTTTATACCAGGCGGTATTCAGGGCAGCCAGGCTGGCGCCATACAGCGCTGCGGTAGTACCGGTGAGTATCCATACATGTGAAGGGGTGGTGGTATCGGGAATAGAAAAGAAAGACACTTTTTTTTGTGCTTCGCCACATAGGAAATGTAGCAGCAGGATCAGCATCAGTAGGCTTTTTTTCATGCGGGTATATCAACAATAAACCCGGGAATGCAGAAAGGGTGTTTGTTAGATGCGTCCTTTCAACATTCCCGGTGGCTTCCTCTTTAGAGGATAAGGGGTATTATTTCAGTTTCAGATCCTGGATAATACCATTTATCTTCTGGTCCAGTTCAGCAGTTACTTTATCATAATCTGCTGCGTTGGCCAGTGGTGCATTTACACTGAAGTAGAATTTAATTTTTGGTTCCGTACCGGATGGACGGGCAGATATTTTGCTGCCATCGGCCAGTAAAAACTGGAGTACGTTGGATTTGGGCAGGTCAAGTGCCTTTGTTTCCCCGGTTTTAATATCGCGGATCTGTTGCAGCTGGTAATCGTAGAGCGTCACTACCGGAGAGCCATTGATGGTCACCGGTGGATTTTCGCGGTATCCCCGCATCATTTCTGCAATTTCTTCGGCGCCTCTCATGCCTTTCTTGGTAATGGAAATCAACGATTCTTTGTAGTAGCCATAACGAACGTAGATGTCGATCAGCTCTTCAAACAGGGATTTACCCTTGCTACGCGCATAGGCCGCCATTTCACAGATCATGGCCACGGAAGAAATTGCGTCTTTGTCACGGATATTGTTGCCTATCATGTAACCATAAGATTCTTCACCTCCGCAGATAAAGTTTTCCTGTGGCTCTTTCCGGCGGATCAGGTCAGCAATCCATTTAAAGCCGGTCAGTACATTATAGCAATTAATATTGTTTTTAGCGGCAAATACGTCAATCAGGTCGGAGGTTACCACGGTTTTGGCAATGAAGTCATTGGGCTTGGCCAATCCTTTGTTTTTGCGGCCTTCCACGATATAGTTGAACAGCAGCACACCGGTTTGGTTACCGTTTAGCAGTATCCACTCGCCTTTCAGGTCTTTTACGGCAATGCCTACACGATCGGCATCGGGGTCGGTACCCAGGAGGATATCGGCATCGAGTGCTTTGGCTTTTTTCAACCCCAGGCTCATTGCTTCGGATTCTTCCGGGTTAGGGAATACGACCGTAGGGAAGTTACCATCGGGCGTTGCCTGTTCTTCTACAATGGTAACGTTGGTAAAGCCATAACCAGCCAGTACGGCGGGCACCTGGGTAATACCTGTACCATGAATAGGCGTATATACTATTTTAAGGTCGTGTTGTTGTTTGTTGATGTCCGGGTTGATCGACAGGCTGATAAGCTCCTGCTGGTAAGCTTTGTCTATTTCAGCGCCAATCAGGGTAATATTGGCTTCGCCACCGGTCCATTTCACGTCGGCAGGCGACGCTATATTTTCCACTTCGCGGATCACATTACCGTCGTGGGGAGGTACCAGCTGGGCACCGTCATTCCAGTAGGCCTTGTATCCATTGTATTCCTTGGGGTTATGGGAGGCGGTCAGTACCACGCCGGCCTGGCAGTGCAGGTGACGGATGGTGAAAGACAGCTCCGGTGTGGGGCGCAGGCTCTCGAAAAGAAATACCTTAATACCGTTTGCGGCGAATACATTAGCCACCGTTTCAGCAAAAAAGCGGGCATTATTGCGGCTGTCGTGGGCAATAGCTACTTTAATATCGCCGGTAAAGGTTTTTTTAAGGTAGTTGGAGAAGCCCTGGGTAGCCATTCCAATGGTATATTTATTCATCCGGTTGGTGCCCACACCCATAATACCACGAAGTCCGCCGGTACCAAATTCGAGGTTACGGTAAAAGGCGTCAGTGAGTTCATCGGGGTTACCTTCCTGCATCTTCTTAATGGTGGCCACGGTTTCGGCATCGAAGTTACCGTTGAGCCATTGTGATACTTTGTTTTGAATACTTATATCCATGGTATTTTTTTTGAGCCGTAAATGCTAAAACGAAGTGTAAAGTAAAAATAAAAAAATGAATGTGGGAAATTACTGATTCCAAAAAAGCATTGAAAATTGTGGGTAATGGTTAATTTTGCGGCCATGAGGCGGTATGAAGATACTTATAAGCAAAAGGGCTTACGTAAACAACTAGTGGATAGTATCCGTCAGAAAGGTATTACCGACGAAAGTGTTCTGGCGGCTATTGGCGCCATTCCGAGGCATTTTTTCCTGGATACGGCTTTTGAGAGCATTGCATACGATGACCGGGCTTTTCCGATCGGGGAGGGGCAAACCATCTCCCAACCGTATACAGTGGCTTATCAGACCCAGCTGCTGGAGGTAAAACCCTATGAAAAAGTGCTGGAAATCGGTACCGGTAGTGCCTACCAGGCCTGTGTACTGGCGGAACTAAAGGCCAATGTTTTTACTATTGAGCGGCAACGCAAGCTGTTCGACCAGGTAAAGGCATTCCCTTTTAAAGCCCAGTATCCTAATCTCCGGTTTTTCTACGGAGATGGCTATGAAGGATTATCTACCTATGCTCCTTTCGATAAAGTACTGGTGACTGCGGCGGCGCCGCATATCCCTGAGAAACTGCTGCAACAGCTAAAGCCCGGGGGAAAGATGGTCATCCCGGTAGGGGGGCACGAAATACAGCGCATGTTGCGCATTACCAAAATCAGCGATACCGAAAACGAACAGGAACTGTTCGATAACTTCTCTTTCGTGCCTATGCTGGCAGGAAAGAAATAATACTAAAAAGCAAAAGGGGATGGTACACATCCCCTTTTGCTTTTATAACCTGCCAGTACCTTCTTTAGGTTTCTCTTCTTCTTTCTTTTCTTCCTCCTTCTTATCATCATCATCCTGCGGCTTCTTTTTCTTGAACAGGTTGGGATCCATTTTGCCGAACCGGTAGCGCACATTCAGGCGGATAAAGCGGGTAGTCCTTTTGCGGTCGTAGTCCTGTATAAAGGTGGCAGTCTGGTAATGCGAATTGAATTGCTGGGTGTTCAGGATATCTGAAATATTAAGCGCCACTACGAGGGCCCTGGTTTTCAGGAACTCTTTACGAACGCCAAAGTCCATACCATTCATGGCTTTAAAAGTACCCTGGGGCTGGATGCGGGGGGAGCGGAAATGGCCGCTCAGTTCCACACTCACCCTGCCGGGTAAACGAAACTGGGTGTTGCCATTGAGCCCATAACTGAAATTTTCATTGTTGATGGTAACGCTGGTAAGTTTGTTATATTCCACATTAAGGTTGGCCCATACTTTCCACCATTTGGAAAGATTGAGGCTATAGGAAACGTTACCGCCAATGTTTTGCTGCGTAGCCAGGTTCATTGGCCGGGTGGTGGTTATCCCCGAAATGGTGTCCAGGGTGCTGATCCTGTCTATATTATCGTTGGTTTGAGCATAGTAGCTGCTGATGCTCATGTAATTGTTGGTTTTGGGATAATATTCGGAATAACTGACCTCGAATTTATGTGATAAAGCTGGCTGTAGTTCCGGGTTACCCGTACGGATATTCTGCGGATCGGAGTTGTTGACGTACGGTAACAACTGATCGAAGTTAGGCCGGTCTATACGGGTAGAGTAGTTGAATACCAGGCTCTGGTTCTGGTTTTTAGGCAGATTATACTTCAGGAATACGCTGGGAAACAGGTTAAAGAAACGATTATTCACCGTAGTATCCCGGGTAACGGAATATCCTTTGAGATGGGATTGCTCTGCGCGTACGCCCACCTGGTAGCCGAGATTGCCGATAGCATTGGCAAAGTTGAAGTACCCGGCAAAGATATCTTCTTCATAATTATACTGGTTGGATAACACCGGGCTCACCTTGTAATCAGGTATACTCCAATCATACAGGGAGGCAATGTAATTGTTATCGATATGCCGCATGGTGGTTTTTACGCCTGCTTCCAGTTTTCCTTTGGCGCCTATGGGGGAGGTGTAGTCGGATTGCAGGTTCCAGAAACTGTTTTTGTTGCGGGAGGTGTTGTATTGTTTATCCGCGTTGGGCAAGGTATCTATGCCGGTAATATGGTACTGCGTATAATAGTTGCTGCTGCTGTTGCTGCTATTGCCGCTATAGCTGACATAGGCTGTGAGCTCCTGGTTGGGCTTATCGAACGTATGTTTATAGTTGAGATTGGTGTTGTTGTTACCGCTGTTGCTGCGGCTGGTATTATTCCGGTCTCCATAGCGAAGCGTAGCTTTTTTATCATCCATGTAGTTCAGGAGGATATTGTCTTCATTCTGGTTATTATTGCGGTTAATACCTTGTGAGATGGTAAAGGTATTATGGTCGTCGAGGAAATAGTCGAAGCCTAATCGCCCTCCATTATTGCGGTTGGTATTTTCGTTCCGGCTCGATTGGGAGAAGAAGCTGGTATGGCTGCTGTCGGCTACCAGGTTTTGGCGATAGCTGTAGCCGCTGCCATTTACCTGTTCATAGCGACCGTTGTAGTTGCCGAAGAAGTTAAATCGTTTTAAACGCAGGCTGGCATTGAGGCTGCCGCTTCCTTCGCCCCTGGTGGCGCCGCCGGCGTTGATCATTACATTGTAACCAATCGCCTTATCTTTTTTCAGCACGATGTTGATAATACCACCGCTGCCGTTGGCTTCAAACTTTGCCGAAGGGTTGTTGATCACTTCCACCCGGTCGATGCTTTCGGCGGGAATCATTTGCAGCGCTGTTTTAGCATCGCCAAAGGGTGAAGGCTTTCCATCTACATAAATGGTGACACTTTTCCCCCGTAAAGTGATGTTGTCATCTATATCTACATCTACGCTGGGAATATTTTTCAATATGTCGGTACCGGTTCCACCTTCCGCATTGATCATGTTGCCGGCATCAAATACCTGGCGGTCTATCTGCATGGAGAAAGCAGGTTTTTCTGCTTTTATTTCCACGGCGTTCAGCACTTTTCCAGCGGGTTGCAATCTTAGGGTGCCGGCGAATGTATTTTTTCCTTCCGTTACTCTTACAGCTTTTTCGAGCTTTTCATATCCCATGAAGGTGATGCGTAACACATATATGCCCGGGGCGATATTATTCAGGGAGAAGCTGCCGGCAGGGTTCGTATATGCGCCGGTAACCATCGCCGAATCGGCTTGTTTAAGTAATACTACTGATGCGTATTCAACAGGTTTACCGGTAGCGATGTCAGCTATTTTTCCGGTGACTTTTAATGGGGTCGATACTGTCGTTTGTGCGTTCACGTTATACGACGCCACGAACAGCACGACGATGAGAAAGAGATAATTTCGCATGCGTGGATTTAGCAACTTTAATTCTTTGATACAACAACCCCATAAAAGTAATAGGCGTATGTTTAAACATCGACGAAATATGATGAGTGGTAGCTAAAAAAACATGGCCGGCAGCCGCGCTGTTGCGTGGCTAACCGGCCTGTGGTTTGCATTCACCTTCTTAGATATCTTTTAGAAACTCTGCGTAGGATCGCCCATCTGCATATCGTTTCCATTTCCCTGGTCTTTCTTTTTCTTTTTAAAGAGCGACGCATCGAATTTTCCGAAGCGGTAGCTGAAGTTGAGTTTCAGTATACGGGATTCGCGCTTGCGGATATAATCCTGCGCAAACTCCGGAGTGGCCTGGTTTAGCTCGTACTGACGGGTATTGAAGATATCCGACAGGCTCAGCGTAACAGCCGCTGCTTTGTTTTTGAGGAATTCTTTCTTCACGGCTATATCCACTGTACTGAAGCCTTTGATGGTGCCCTGTGCGGTGCTTGGAATCTGGTTGAAGCCACCGCCGCCGCCACCACGGCCACCGCCGCCGGATGCCGGCAATGCAATGGTAGGCGCCTGGTAAGTAGCATTTACCTGTACGGTGAAATTGGCCGGTAACTTTGTTTCTGAATTGATCTTGGCAAACCAGCTAAAGCCGCTGTTGTTATAGTTCTGACCGTTGGCGTTTACCTTCATATCCGTTTGATAGAGGTTTACATTGCTGGTAAGATCCCATCCTTTTACCACCTGGTTTTTCAGCGTAAGTTCTGCGCCATAGGAATTGCTCCTGTTGGCGTTGATAAACTGGGTGAGCAGCGTATCTGCACCAATTGGCGTACTGATAGTGGAAATCATGTTATTGGTATTCCTGAAATACACGCTTCCGAGGAAATTGCTGTTAGCCCAATTCTTAACATAGGAAAACTCAAAGCTATTGGTGTACTCTGGCTTCAGGTTCGGATTTCCTTCGCGCTGGTTCTGCGGATCGCTGTAATCGCGATAAGGAATCAACTGGAAGAAGTTAGGCCTGTTTACCCGGCGGGAGTAGTTGAGTTGCAGTTCCTGGTCATGTTTTAATTTCTCCGACAGGAATAAGCTGGGATACAGTCCCGGTACGGCTTTGGTAGGTTTGTATTTAGCACCTTCATTTTCGCCGGCATATACATATTGTTCCACACGTAAGCCTGCCTGGTAGCCGAAGTTACCAATGGTATTGGCAAAGTTGGCATAGCCGGCGTATATTTCTTCGTTGTATTTGTAGTTGTTGGATAATAGTGGGTTGGGGATAAAATTACCACTGACAGTATCTTTGTCAAACACGTTATACATGCTGGTATAATCACGTACGGTGGCTTTGGCGCCCAGTTCCAGTTTCCCATTTTTCCCGATTGGATTGGAATAATCGGTCTGGAAAGTCATGAAAGTCGTTTTTCCGGAGGTGGTATTATTTTGCAGCATGGCTTGTCCCAGTGGCTGGCCCATGGGATCCTGCGCCTGGGTGAGGTAGTCGCCATTGCGACTATTGGAGCTCCGGTTATAGTTGATATCGGCTGTCCATTCTTTATTGGGTTTAGCATATGTATGCTTGAAACTCAATGCCGTAGTGTAGTTTCGGAAGTTGAAATTATTATTGTTGAGCCGGTCGCTTTTGCTGGTAATCGTATGGTTGCGATCGGAGAAAGTACTGGCGAGGTCTTCCTGGTTTTTAAAATCCCCTGCTACGATGTTTTGAGAAACAGAAATGGTATTCCGGTTATCGAGCATATAGTCGAGTCCGAAGCGCCCAAACTGGAACAGCGGTTTGGTAGTGCTGTTGCTGTTTTGGAGCAGGTAGCTGGTATCTTTAGCAACGCCACTGTGATAGTTGCTGCGATTGGTAGTACCATCGGCCCAGTTGTGATTGGAGTTGATATTGTAGTTGGCAAATACGTTGAATTTACCCTGACGGATGTTGATATTGCCGCCACCATTGAATTTGTTTCCTGTGCCTACACCGGCATTTACAGCACCGTTGAATCCTGCTTTGCGGTTTTTCTTCAGTACGATATTTAGTATTCCTGACATTCCTTCGGCGTCGTATTTGGCAGAAGGATTGGTTATCAGTTCAATGCTTTCAATGGCATCGGCCGGTATCTGGTCCAGGGTGAGGGTAGAAGGTTTACCATCTACAAAAATATTGGGAGAAGCATTACGTACGGTAACGTTACCATCGAGGTCAACGTTTACTGCCGGCACACTTTTTAATACGTCTTGTGCCGTACCGCCTACGCTGCTAAGGTTTCTGTCTACATTAAATACTTTTTTATCAATGCCCATTGTGAAAGCGCTTTTTTGTCCGGTTACTTCCACGCTTTGCAGGGTTTTTACATTGGGCTGCATTTTAAGGTTGCCGAGGTCCTGTTCTATTGCCTGGCCGGTGATGACTACTTTTTTGATCACGCTGGTATAACCCATGAAGTTAACACGTAGTATCATGGGCCCGAAAGGTAGATTTTCGAGGCTGAAATCGCCGTTTGGTTTGGTGAGCATGCCTGTTACGAGGGCAGAATCTCTTTGTTTCAGTAATGTAACAGAAGCATATTCTATGGGCTTTCCTGTTTTAGCGTCCACCAGTTTGCCATAAAGGTGGCCTATCTGTGGCATGTTGGGGCGTCCCTGTTGAGTAGGTCCTTGCTGGGGATTCGTAGCTCTCGGCGTCTGTGCATGGGTATGGACCTGCCATAGTAAAAGCCCGGCAAGTACTGCATAGCATTTTTTCATCCTGTTTATTTTTTATCCCGACTTTTCTTATCAGATAGAACAAAAGTATCGGGGTATAGGTATGAAAGGTCGGAGATTGTGATGAGTGGGATTATTATCCGCAGGAAATCACAAAAACGGGCGCTAAGAGGTCTTAACAGTAGTTAACAAAGCTGGTGTGGCGGCTTAAAGGAGACTGATGCCCAGGGCAATGAGGCCGGTGATAAACCCGGTGAGAGCGCCCAGCCATTTAAATTGCCGGAGGACAGCGGGGAGGAGTCGGTGGACCGTACGCTCCAGCTCTTCTGCGGAAATGGCGGTTATTTTTTCTGTCACCATTTTTTCCAGGTCCAGGTCTTTTTCTGCGTTGTCCAGGTATTGGTTAATTAAAACGGGGAACAAGGTATCCAGTTCAGCTACCAGGTGAGATTTGATCTGGTTAACGATGCTGTCGCCGATGAACATGGAGAGGACAGGCATTGCTTTGGGTAGTCTTTCGCGGAGAAAGGCGTCGAGGTGGGTTTCCACCAGTGGAATAATCTTTTTTATTTTTTCCGGGTCTGTCAGTTTACGCTTAATGTCTTCAAAGGAAAAATTTCCGGCCACCATAGCGCCGATGCCTGCGGCCAATTGCGCCTGTCTTTTAGGGAACACCCCCTGTAGGGTAATGAACCCGATTTTTACGGGTTGATAGGGGCGAAACAGCAGTGTAGTGGCAAGGCTGTTAAGCAACCAACCAATGAGGGCAGCAATAAGTGGGAGGAAAAAGATCATTATGAGTAATTGATTTTCAGGTTATCACAAATGTAGAGAATCAACGGGCAATTCTTGCATAGTTTATAATAAGATTGTTTTAACGATATGCACTCGTATAGACAGCATCATTACCACGGTTATTTTTGCGCTGAAAAATCTTCTTTAAAAAAACAGCAAAAAAATTTCTTTTGTAGAGAAAGATTCTCTTATATTTGCACTCCCAAAAACGAGATAATCGTTTGGACACGGTGGTTGTAGCTCAGTTGGTTAGAGCATCAGATTGTGGTTCTGAGGGTCGAGGGTTCGAAACCCTTCAATCACCCAAGATAAAGTAAGGCTTCAGTAATGAAGCCTTTTTTATTTTTATATCTCTCGCAAAGTAGCTAAGAAGCAAAGTCGCTAAGCAATTTTTACAGAAATAAGTTTGCAAGAAATTTTTTCGATGAAGAAATAAGGGGGTGAAGAGGTCATGCTGAAAACCTCCTTGTTTTTTGTTCCTTACAAGGAACAAAAAAGGCTTCGTATTTTACGAAGCCTTTTTAAAACCTGGGTGATTGAAGGGTTTCGAACCCTCGACCCTCAGAACCACAATCTGATGCTCTAACCAACTGAGCTACAACCACCGTTTTTCCGTTGTTGGGAGTGCAAAGATAAGCGAAAGTATTTTTAAATTCCAAAAACTTTGAACAAAAAAATTTCAAGGCATTATACATGGTAAATGCTTTAAATGTAATTGCCTGTCCGGGATGTTAACCGATCTGGTTGTTTGCAGGCATATATTATGCGTTTCGGAATTATTCACCCGTTTTGCACACTTCCGGAAAAAATGTATCTTTGCGCACTTTCCCATTCCATTCCCATTTTTTTAATTAGTTGATTATCAGCTGAATGTTGTTTGCTTAGCATCAGAGAAGCCCTTGTTTCCGGGTATTTCGATGCGGTTGAGTGTGGATATATTGCCCAGGACGGAATATTTAACAAAATTCCCTTGCTACTGTCAATTAGAGTAATATAAGTGTTTAATTTTTAATTGTATATACATTATGGATCAGCTAAAACTGAAGTTACAGGAGTACTATCAGCGTTACCAGCAAATGGATCAACGGGTGAAGCCTGGAAAGGAGGAGCCTGGTTTTGAGGACGTGCTGGACATGGAAAACGATATTCTTTCACAGTTTGGATTGCCAACGTCCCGTCGATTTGTGCAGATACTGCACGACTTTGTACACCACGGCCATGTGAGCGACCAGCTGTTGGATTTTGTGAGTAAGAAACTGCGTACCGCTGCACGCAAATACCTGTTAGCGCCTGTTATGTCGGACATTGATTTATTGGAAGGAGCCCGCGAACAGAAACGGAGTCCCTACGATGTATTACCGGAGCTGGGCTACCCGGTACATGAATATGCATTGTTCCTGTTGGGGGAACTCTTTTACCGCCGCAACATGGCCGCTACCGATATTGTGGATGAGCTGAAAAAAATGCAGCACTTCGACAGCTGGGGGGATCTGATGTTGTTGAGCAAAATACATAATCATACCACCCATGAACTGTATGCCAAGCTGAAAAAGCATGAGCTGCGTTTCATCGATGAGTTTATACAGTTCACCCGCCGCCAGGAACCATCCCGGCTGGTGAATAAACGTGCTACTCCCCTGGAAGAAGGCTATACGCCCAACTACAAAACCATTACCAAAGTACAGGTGGAAGACATCATCTTCGATGAGCAAACCTCTCCCAGCTTATTTGGTAAAATCAAGAGTGGTCGCGGTTACGCTCGCATCACCATCAGCCTGGAGTTTTCAGAACTGAACCAGATCCTGATGAGTAGCGATGAACTGGGGGTAGAGATCAGCAACCATATCAAAAAACGCCTGGCTAATCCCGCTGCGGAAAAACCAACGGTAATAGATATACGCGCCGAATTCGGAGATGTGTTGAAACTCGACAACTGCTATCTCGAGGTATATAAACCTCAGCACAGGGAAGGCAGCAAATGGGTAGAAGACAAAGACAACTTCTACTTCGTAGATAAAATTCTCTCTAAAAAAGAATTTGAAAAACGTACCAAGGAAGCAGAAGTAAAACGTAAAATACAGGAATGCCTGGAACTGATCGGCGGCTCTTATGTATATTACCAGCGGCTGCGCCGCCTCGGTATCACCGACGAAGAAGCCAAGCTGCGTGCAGGCTTACAGGACGAACTCCTGTTTAAATTGTCTTTCTTCCTGAATAAAGTGAAAGAGTAGCAACAGGCTAAAAATAAAATGATTGAGGCGAATGATGTAAGTCATTCGCCTCAATTCATTTAGGACTACAGCAATCCAATGCCCAGCGTGAGTACACATATGGCCAGTAAAAGAACGCCTGTATATAAAATACCTATCCATTGATTGGGCGCTGTTCTTGCCTTCCCGGCCGCGGCTGCAAAAAATCCGCCGCTGATCAGCAGCGTACTCACGGGTACGCCTATCCGGACCAGCCATATTAACCCTGCACCCAGGGAAGCCTCATCTGCCAGGGGCTGACAAATCAGTGATAGCAGCAATAATACCCCCGCATGCGCATGGCCTGCCCTGAACATGCCCTGCTGAAAGGGGGTAAGTGATAACCGGGACATCTTTCCGCTGATGACCTTTAAAAGAAAATATCCTCCAAATTCAATGGTGGGAACGGTAATCAGGATAAGCCCGCACATCAACCTGGCTGAAGCTGTCATAGTACAAGTATTGGTAGATGATAAATATACCTGCTTGTTTATTGCGGCCTCTTAACAAATGTTAGTTTCTTCCTTACGGGGAATTTTTTATGTTTGAGGAAAAAAAGATGGAAGAACTTACATTGGGCGTAGGCTCCAGGGTGCAGCACGCTCACTTCGGCCCCGGCGTCATTGTGACGGTAAAATATGCACAATACCGCGTTACCTTCATGGACCACGGTATTAAAATGATCGATAAAACCGATCCCCTATTTGAAGTGCTCGTAGCAGAAAATGCAACGCCTGAAGTAGAAACTGCATCGGACGTGGAAACATCGCTGCTCAAAATTCTACGCCTATGGGGCGGCATTACAGAAGTAGTGGCCCTGGGCGACCGCTGGAAAGGTGGTACGCTGATCCTGCAACCTGGCGATGCTGGCCTTAAAGCCAAGGAATTACCGATAGATACCTTCTTCCACAAAATAGTGATGCTGCGCGACCGCCTGCGTGTACTGGAGCAAAATATCAACAGCCATAAAGTGCTGACGGATGAAGAAAAGATAAATATCCAACAGTATATTACCCGTATCTACGGCTCTCTCACTACCTTCAATGTATTGTTCAGAGACAAAGAACATTGGTTTACCGGGGAGAAGACCAACGACTAGTTCGTATCTATGTGGTAAATCTGTTCCAGCTCCCAGCGGTAAGGTCCCAGCATGTGATGTGTGAATATGTTTTTACCGTTGAAAGGAAATTTTTCATCATACCCGTTTACAGGATATAATATTACCGGGGTACCTGCCGGGGTATAACTGTGGCTGTTCACAAAATCGGGCCGCCCATACTCCGGCAAAATTTTCTGCACCCGTTTGGCCGCAAACTTTCCCAATACCCGTTGCAAACGCCGGGAAGACCGTTTGGTAGGGCGGTCGAGGCGTCCGTACATATACCGTAAGGCGCCGCGGATAGGCCATTTTTGTGCTTTGATAGCGCCGCTGATATCCGTAAAGGGATTCACCGTAGTAAAGTCGCGGGTAGTTTGTACAGAAAAAGGCGTTTCCGGTACCCAATCCCGGGCATTCACCACCCTTAACCCCCAGCCATCGCGACTGATGTAATCAAAATCATAGGCATATTCCTGGTTACCTGGCTTAGGAGCGGCGCTGGCGTAGGTTTTAAACACCAGGCCTTTGGGAAGTCCTTCTGCATATTCGAAATAGGAGCGCATCAGGAAACAGATAGCACCGCCCTGGCTATGTCCGAAGATGATATATTCGTGTATGCCTTGCTGATAGTATTCATTGATTTTACGGATCATGTCGGGGCCCATGGCGGCTACCGCCAGCATCCAGCCGGCGTGTACATATGCTTTCGGATTTTGTGCCACTTTGTAGGGAACAATGGTGCTGTCGTTCAGCTTTACCTTTCCCTGGGCGGGAATCATACCTGCATAGAAATTCTCCAGCCAGGAAGTACTGGTACCGTTGGTACCGCGGATAGAAATAATGCCTACGCCATCTTTGCGCAGCCATAAGTCCCAGCGATTTTCCAGCCCCACTACCGGTGAACGGTACACCAGCTTGCAATCGCGGGGCGGTGTGCTGGTCACTTTTGTCCAGGGCGTATCCGCCAAACGGTCTACCAGTTTTAACAGTTCGCTGTATTCCGAAGGATTGAAATTAGGTGACAAGTGCTGTCCAACAGCATTATTTCTCCCGAAAAATAAAATTAGAAAACAGAACAGTGAAATACGGATCCCCATAGATAATTACGAATTACAAAACATGAACAACGTATAAAATACTAATAAAAGTGCGTTGCTTTAAAACAAAATGAAACAATTCAGTTGGCTCTATTGTTCTAAATGCGTTTAACTTCCATGCCTAAATTAATCTAAATATGGGAAAGAGAATTGAGCACGATTTCCTTGGAGAAAAGGAAATACCCCAGGATGTTTACTATGGTATTCAAACATTGCGTGCTATTGAAAACTTTCATATTACCGGTATTCCGTTGATGGAGGAACCGATATTCGTTCAGGCATTGGGTTATGTGAAGAAAGGTGCGGCCATGGCTAACCGGGACCTGGGCGTACTGGATAAAAATATTGCGGAATATATCATTAAGGCATGCGACCGGGTGATAGCCGGGGAGTTCAACAACCAGTTCCTGAGCGACCTGATACAGGGTGGCGCCGGTACTTCGGTAAATATGAATGCCAATGAAGTGATTGCCAATATTGCCCTGGAAATGATGGGCAAAGAAAAAGGGCAGTATGAATTTTGCCATCCCAACAACCATGTAAACTGCTCCCAGTCTACCAACGATGCATATCCCACCGCTTTCCGTATTGCGCTGATCAATAAACTTACTGGTTATAAAGAGATATTGGGTGACCTGGCAGGCGCCTTCCTGGCCAAGGGAGAGGAGTTTAAAGACGTGCTGAAAATGGGGCGCACCCAATTGCAGGATGCCGTACCTATGAGCATGGGAGATGAGTTCAAAGCTTTTGCCACCAATATCAATGAAGAGCTATCACGTATAGAAGACAGCAAACGCCTGATCTCCGAGATCAACATGGGGGCTACGGCTATTGGTACGGGTGTAAATGCGCCCAAAGGATATGCTGTGCTGGTCACCAAATACCTTGCGGAAATAACCGGGCTGGAACTGGTGCTGGCGGGCGACCTGATTGAAGCTACCTATGATGCCGGTGCTTACGTACAGTTGTCGGGCGTGTTGAAACGTACTGCGGTAAAGATTTCCAAGATATGCAATGACCTGCGGTTACTATCTTCCGGGCCACGTACAGGGCTAAACGAAATTAACCTGCCACCTATGCAACCAGGTTCTTCTATTATGCCGGGAAAGGTAAATCCCGTAATTCCCGAAGTAGTGAATCAAACGGCTTTTTATGTCATTGGCGCCGACCTGATGGTGACTATGGCTGCCGAAGCCGGACAGTTGCAGCTCAACGTGATGGAGCCTACGATTTCTTTTGCGTTGTTTACGGCTATCACTTATATGAGCAATGCCTGTAAAACGCTGAAAGACAAATGTGTGGTGGGTATTACGGCGAATGCCGACCGTACGAGGGAAATGGTGATGCAGAGCATTGGCATAGTGACCCAGCTGAATCCTATTATCGGTTATGAGAAATGTTCCGCCATTGCGCGGGAAGCGCTGGAAACAGGTAAATCGGTACATGACCTGGCGGTAAAGGAAAAGCAATGGGTAACACAAGAGAAATGGGATGAAATTTTCACCTTCGATAACCTGATCAGACCTCAGTTTATACAATAAGTAATAGTACCGGCTAACCGGGCAACCGGCTGGCCGGTACTATACTGCAGTGTTACAGGCATTGATAGCGACTGGTATTTATGACTGAATATGGTTATCTTCAGCCATACTTTCTTCATATGATCTGGTTACAATTTGCAATTTTATTGGGGGCTATCCTTATTGGTGCCCGTATGAAGGGCATAGGATTAGGGGTGATGGGTATGGTGGCCCTGGCAATTTATATATTCCTGTTCAGGATGCGTCCTGCAGATCCGCCTATTGATGTAATGCTGATCATATTAGCGGTAGTCAGCACTGCTGCTACCTTGCAGGCTGCCGGGGGAATGGATTACCTGGTAAGGCTGGCAGAGAAGATCCTTCGCAGCAAACCTTCGCTGATTGTGTTACTGGGACCGCTGGTCACCTATGTATTTACCCTGTTCGCCGGCACGGCGCATGTCACGTATTCCCTGCTACCTATTATTGCAGAAGTATCTACCAAAAAACGTATACGCCCCGAAAGAGCGCTGAGTATTTCCGTGATCTCTGCCCACCTGGCTATTACTGCGAGTCCCATTTCGGCGGCTACTGCGGCGCTTTTAACGATCCTTGGTGGCAAGATGGCCCTGCTGGATATCCTGAAAGTATGTATTCCGGCTACGCTGATAGGCACACTGGCTGGAGTAGTAGTATGTTGGAAGAAAGGGAAGGACCTTGATAAAGATCCGTTGTTCCTCGAGAAAATGAAAGACCCGGCTTTTGCAGCAAGTATCAATACAGACGTGGCTACTGCCGAAGCGCCTTTGTTGCCCGGGGCCAAAGTTTCGGTTTTTATTTTTGGATTAGCGGTGTTGACGATTGTGTTGGTGGGCGCATTTCCCGCTATGCTGCCTTCATTTGGGGCGGGTAACAGTAACCTGTCGGTAGATGCGCTGGGACATATTAAAATGTCGGCCGTCATAGAACTGGTGATGCTGGCGGCAGCTGCGGCTATTATGCTGATTTGCCGCACTACGGCAGCGGCGGTAGCTAAGGCCAGCTTGTTCAATTCCGGGGCGCAGGCGGTGGTATCTATTTTCGGCGTGGTGTGGATGAGCGCTACTTTCATGCAAAGCAATGCCGCTACCATAGAGCATGCCCTGGGAGATATGGTGCGTTCGGCGCCCTGGACTTTCGCTATTGCCCTGTTCCTGCTGAGCATCCTGCTTTTCAGCCAGGCGGCTACTACCAAGGCATTGATGCCGCTCGGGGTAACCCTGGGCATTGTACCGCCCTATATGCTGGCTATGTTCCCGGCAGTAAACGGCGACTTTGTATTACCCGGCTATCCTACACTGCTGGCGGCTATTAACTTCGACCGCACCGGCAGCACCCATATAGGTAAATATCTCGTGAATCATAGCTTTATGATACCTGGTGTTGTGAGTGTGGCGGTATCTGTAGCGGCGGGCTTTTTGCTTGCCGGGATATTGTTGTAGTACCATTAAGGTATCTATAAAAAGAGCAAGGGCGAATGATGATCATCATTCGCCCTTGCTCTTTTTATACTACATGAATTTATTAGAATTCCTTTTCCAGACGGCCTACACTACCATCTTCGGTGATACCTTCCGCTACTAAACGGAAACGTTTGGTGAAGTCGTTGTTGTAGAAATGGAAGCGGGCGGTATGCATCGTGGTGTCTATGGCTACATTCGGATTCCAATAAAGCGTGAGGCGCTTATCCGGTAAGGCATGTACCTCTTTCTTCACGGAGTAATCCGGGGAGTAGAACTGTTTTACCACCGTATAGCCAGCTTTCTTATACAGCTTAAATCCTCTGATGCTGGGATCATTTTTAGGGGCATTGTCGCCGCCTTTCTTGGTGTATACTGCGATAGCGCCGTTAGCGCCGCCAAAGCCGCCCATAAATGGAGGACGGAATACTTTTACCAGGGCGATATCCTGCATGGAGAGGGTGCTCAACATGCTCACATCTGTTTGCATTTCATTCAGGTATAAACCTGGTTTGCCACCGCGCCAGGAAAGAGAGGGGTTGTTGAGATCACCGGTGATCTGTAACCCTGCTACTTTTGACTGGAGATATTGAAAAACGTTGAGTGAAATCGGTGTTTCCTTGGTGAGGTCGAAGGAGTAACCATCGCCGCCGGAGAACATGCCGGAAGTATAACGTTTTTCGGTGGTTTCCTCTGGTTTCACCTTTTTGGCATTTACGTTTACTTCCTGCAGGTATACCGTTTTATTGTTGATAGAGCGCATTACTTTATTGCCTTCAGATGCCGTTACCAGGAACTGCTTCAGTGCGTTGGGATCTACTGTTGGCGGTACCCGCAGCGGATAAGGTATTTTAATTTGTGTAGGGCGTTCGAAGAAGTGGTTATCGAACTTCACATTTACATCCACTCCTTTTTTCACGAGGTCGTTGCCCTGGTAAAAGATATAAGCGGTATCCGGGAATACCATGTTGGCCACTTCAAATTGCCCTTTGTCATTGATAGGCGCAGAAGCAAACATGGAGGAGCTGTCTATCGGCAGGCGGATGATCATATCCAGTTTGCCGGTAGGCATGGGCCGGCCATTGAGCATGGTGGCTATTCCCTTCATGCTGAGTCCCTGTTCGTAGGGGAACCTGATGTCGGGGAACTGGTTATTGACAATTTTTTCCCAGCTGAAGCGCGACCAACCGTTGGTCATCATCACGAGGTCCAGTCCTTTCAGGGTGGAGTCGGCGGTATTGCGTAAATACCAGGATGGGTTATAAATATATCCTTTCAGATCGGAGGTCAGTAAGAAGGTGGATACAATGTTGTTGGAATTTTTATCTACGGGTACGGCATCGGCATCTGTTACAGACACGGAAATGTTGGATTGTATGCTATCCGGTAATCTCAGCTCGATAGTATTCAGCGACCTAGGTTCTTTATGGGTGTCGGCATCGAGTATGTCCATTTCCAGCAGGTCGTTTTTACGTACAAAGGCCAGTCGCTCAGAGAGTGGCAGCCCTGTTTTGGCAAAGAGGGTGATGTGGAGGATACCGGTAGGGATGTGATCTGCCGGGATAAAACCACTGATGCGGCCTTCGCCTACATTGAGGCTGGCTTTATACACCAGCTGGGAGCCCATTTGCGCCAGGATGATAAGGTCGTTGAGCGAGGTATCGGCTACATTACCGGGAATGGCCTGGTAGAAGATGCGGTTACCTTTGTTGAATACTTTCAGGGAGGCGCCGGTGGTTACCGCTGCCGGGAGGGCAATGGTTTTAGTGCCTTTGGCGCTTTTTACTACCGCCTGGAAGGCATCCTGGGCATCGGCGGGAGTAATTTCGAAGCTACCCATTCCATCATGCAGGGTTTTAATGGCTGCGCTGCTGGTGTTTTTACTATTTTTTACCGTACCGGATACTTCTATCGGGTAGCCGTTGTTGTCGATGGCTTTAAAAGCGACTACGTTAAGCTGGCCGGCGATCAGGTTTCCTCCTTCGGGGAAGAACTGTACGGAAAAGTCGGGCGCTGTGGCGGCGGCAGTATCTGCCGGCACTTTACTTTTGCCGGAGGCGTCAAATATTTCAATATTCCTGCTGTAGCTGAAGGCGGGGTCGAAGTTGAGCATCCAGGCGGTATAAGCGCGGAGCTGGTATACGCCGGGTTTCTGCGTTTCCGGCAGTTCGAAGAAGCCGGGAGAGCCACCATTGCCTACGGCGAACAATTTTTTCTGGACAATCGTATTGTTTTTATCAAGCAGCTCTACATACAGGTTGGTGGCGGTGGTAGCCGGTGCGCCTTGTAGTGTGAGGTATCCTTTGAACCAGATGGTTTCCCCGGCGGCATAATAGTCTTTGTCGAGGTGCAGGTATACCTTTTCCGCAGGATAGCGGGAGCCAAATGTATGTAAAGCTTTTATGATGCGGTCGGACCAGTCATCATTCGATGGTAGGATAGCCAGTGCACTCATTACGCCGGTTAACAGAACGGCTGGGATCATCCATTTCAGGTGATGTCGCTTTTTCTTCAGGTGCGGTTGCATGCAATATAGTTTGAGCCAGTATAATATATGTAAAAATATAAACTTCGGAAGATTAATCGATAAGATTACGGCAGGTTTGTTATTATTGCGTGTTCAAGCCTTGGTTTTAACAAGATTTTAATGAATTCAGAAAGAAAACGTTTAGTGGTGACTGGTGGCGGGGCTGCCGGCTTTTTTTGTGCCGTGAATGCGGCGCGGCTTTGTCCGCAGCTGGAGGTGATATTGCTGGAAAAAACCGGTAAGCTGTTGTCTAAAGTAAAAGTGAGTGGAGGAGGGCGTTGCAATGTAACGCACAATGCCCCGGATATTACGTATATGGCTAAACGCTATCCGAGGGGACAACATTTCGTAAAGAAGGCTTTCTCCCGGTTTTTTGTACCTGATACGGTGGCCTGGTTTGCAGAAAGAGGGGTGAGGCTGAAGGCGGAAGAGGATGGCCGTATGTTCCCGGTAACGGATAGCTCCCAAACCATTATCGATTGCCTGTTGAAGGAAGCCGATAAGTATCACGTGAGCATACGCACCAACACAGAAGTAACAGGTTTTGCGAAAACGGCACAGGGGCGTTGGGAATTGCAGCTGCAGGCGGGTACTACGCTGAAAGCGGATTACCTGTGCATTGCTGCCGGCGGGTATGCCCAGGCAGGCAAGTTTGCCTGGCTGGAGGCCTGCGGACATAGCATCGTGCCTCCGGCGCCTTCCCTGTTTACTTTTAATATGCCGGGGAATCCGATTACCAGTCTGATGGGCGTGGCCACTACAGCACAGGTAAAAGTGGCCGGTACCAAACTACTGGAACTGGGCCCGGTGCTGATCACCCACTGGGGCATGAGCGGCCCGGCAGTCTTGCGCTTGTCGGCCTGGGGCGCCCGGGAGCTGCAACAAGTGCAATATACCTTTACTGCGGTAGTGAACTGGTTACCGGACTACAACGAAAATACGCTGCGCGACTACTGGCAACAGGCACGTATCGACGCGGGTAAGCAGAAAATATATAATAAAAATCCTTTTGGATTACCCCAGCGACTGTGGCAGTTCCTGTTACAGCAGGTAGGTATTGGAGAAGACACACGCTGGGCGGATCTTCCGGCCAAAGACCAGAACCGGCTCATAAAGCTGCTGGTGAGTATGGAGTTCCCTGTGAAAGGTAAAACGACTTTTAAAGAGGAGTTTGTGACCTGTGGCGGTGTAACACTCAGTGAAATAGACCCTGCTACCATGGAAAGCCGTATGGTGCCTGGTTTATATTTCGCCGGGGAGGTAATGGATGTCGACGGGATCACAGGCGGCTTTAATTTCCAGCATGCCTGGACCAGTGGTTTTGTAGCGGCAGGAGCTATTGCTCAACAGTGTTGAGCTTATTTGTAAAAAGGAAAGGAACGATAGTGCTATCGTTCCTTTCCTTTTTTATAGTTATAATTTGAGATAATGTACTCCCGGCGTGTATTCCTTTTCCAGTGCCAGCAACAGGCTTTCAAAGTCTTTCGGTTGCCGCAGGAAATCCACTTTCGTGGTATCTATCACGAGGGTACGTACCGGGTGTTGCTTAATGTATTGCATATAGGTGTCGTGTACGTTCAGCAGGTATTCGTCTGGGATATGCTGTTCGTAGGACCGGTTACGGTGTTTAATGTTTTCCTGTAGTTTAGCTATCGGCGCATTCAGGAAGATAAGCAGTTCGGGTTGTACCAGCTGCGGATTGATGATATCGAATAATTTCTGGTACAGGGAATATTCTTCTTCCGGCAGGTTAATTTTTGCAAACAGCAGGCTTTTGATAAAGAGGTAATCAGAAATGATGACATCGCTGAAGAGGTCTTTCGACTGCAGCATTTCCTTCAGTTGTTTATAGCGTTCGGCCATGAAAAACAGTTCCAGCGGAAAGGCGTATTGCTGTGGGCGGTCATAAAAAAGCGGTAAAAAAGGGTTGTCGGCAAATTCTTCCAGGATGAGTTTAGCAGAGAAATGAGCAGACAACATATTCGCCAGGGTGGTTTTCCCGGCGCCTATATTTCCTTCTACCGTAATAAATTTATAGTGCATGAATGTTTATTTAGTATGTAAGCATCGCTGTGGGTAGCTATTTAAGGTTGATAGCGGCTGGCCGGCAGGGTGTCGGTGCAGCTGGCCGCCAGTTCGCGCACTGTTTGATGTAATACCGGGTGAACATAGTCAGGTACTATTTCCGATAGTGGTACCAATACAAATTGCCGGAGCTGCATCCGGGGGTGCGGTACTTTCAGTTCCGGTAGTGATATCACGCTGTCATTGAAAAAGATAAGATCTATATCGATCACGCGCGACCCCCATTTCTGCTGGCGGATGCGTCCTATTTTCCGTTCAATTTCCAATAGTGTATGCAATAGCGTTAGTGCATCCATGTTGGTGCGGATTTCCACCCCCTGGTTCAGGTAATCGGGTTGATCCACGGCTCCCCAGGGAGCGGTCTGGTATAAGGCGGAGGTTTGTACTACCTCTCCGGCAGTTTCCTGGATAAGTTGTACCGCCTGTTGGAGGTTCCCGGTACGATCTCCCAAATTGCCACCTATAAGTAATATTGCTGTATTCATGTATATTTCGAACCTCAAAAGTAGCCATATTCCTTATTTTTGAGAAAATGTATCTTGTTATCTCAATTTCATCTTAACAAAAACGTATGCGTTTCTTTAAAGTTTTCCTCGCTTCCCTGCTTGCCTTTATTGTTTTCACGATTATTTGCTTCATCGTATTAACGGTAATAATAGGTAGGGCGCTTACCACAGAAAAGGTAAATATTTCCCCCAATGGCGTGCTGGTACTCGAAACCGGTCAGGCCTATAAAGAACAAAAATTAGTTAACCCGATCGGCGCATTGTTAAGGGATGAGCCGGGCGAGGTGCCGGGATTGTATCAAACAGTACGACTGATCAGCCATGCGGCTACTGACGACAATATCAAGGGCATTTACCTGAAAGTAAATGGTAATCCCAATGGATTTGCCAGCACTGAAGAGTTGCGCGATGCATTGCTTCGTTTCCGCAAGTCCGGCAAATTTGTGGTGGCTTACGGCGAAGTGATGGAGCAGAGCGCTTACTACCTGGCTACTGCAGCGGATAAGGTATACCTGAACCCTAAGGGAGCGGTAGATTTTACCGGTTTTTCCAGCCAGCTGACGTTCTTAAAAGGAACGCTTGAAAAGCTGGAGATCAAGCCAGAGATCTTTTATTGCGGAAAGTTTAAAAGTGCGACAGAGCCTTTACGCGAAACCCAGATGACAGAGGCTAACCGGGTGCAGACCACCCAGTTCCTGGGCGAGTTATACAGCAATTTCCTTACAGGTGTAGGTAAAGCGCGTCAGATAGATACTGCCACCTTGCATGGTTATGCCGATGAAAACCTGATCCAGGAGCCTGCTGATGCGCTGAAATACAAGCTGGTAGATGGATTGAAATATGATGACGAAATAGTGGCTGAGCTGCAGGGCAAAACGAGTATCAAGTCAGATGAGAAGGTAAACCTGGTAAGCCTGGGTAAATACAATAACAGCACCACGTTGAGCGATGGCAGCGGTGACAATAAGATTGCGCTTATCTATGCACAGGGCGATATTGTTGGAGGAGAATCGGAGCGCGATAATACCATTGCCAGTGAAAACTATATCCGGGAAATCCGTAAGGCCAGGCAGGATAAAGAGGTGAAGGCGATCCTGTTTCGTGTTAATTCCGGCGGCGGTAGCGCGCTGGCATCCGAAGTGATCTGGCGGGAATTGTCGCTGGCCAAAAAAGTGAAGCCAGTAGTGGTTTCTATGGGTGATTATGCAGCTTCCGGCGGGTATTATATTTCCTGTATGGCCGACAGCATCTTTGCGGAGCCCAATACGTTGACCGGCTCTATCGGTGTATTTGGCGTGATGTTTAATATGCAGGACTTCTTTAAAAACAAACTGGGTGTTACTTTCGATGGCGTAAAAACTGCTCAGTATGCAGACCTGGGTTCTGTAGGCCGTCCGTTGACAGAAGGAGAAAAACGTTTTATACAGAATGGGGTAGACAGTACCTATGCTTCTTTCAAATCCCGTGTAGTTGCCGGTAGAAAACTGGATGCCGCTATCGTGGACAGCATCGCGCAGGGACGCGTATGGAGCGGCGTAGAAGCTCAGAAGCTGGGACTGGTAGACCGTATTGGTGGTATAACCGAAGCCCTGGCCTGTGCTGCCCGCCTGGCTAAATTATCTGAATACCGTTTACGCGAGTATCCGGAGGTAAAGGACCCGGTGTCGAAGCTGATGAAAACAGTGGGCGCGGATGTAAGTACGCATATGGTAAAGAAAGAGCTGGGTGTTAACTATGAGTTATACCAGCAGATCAAGGAAGTGCAGGCTATGCACGGGGATATCCAGGCAAGAATGCCGTTTAAATACAGTTTTTAGGAGCTTTTGAGCAGAAAGCAGAAAGCAAAAAGCTATTGAGGAGACTGATCAACGCGGTTTTTACCCGCTAAAATCAGTCTCCTCAATAGCTTTTTACGTTCTGCCTGTTACTTTCTGCTTTTTTATATTAGTTTTACCGCCGTTTTTAAAAGCAGATCAGATGAATGGAGCTAAGTACAGTCAGCTAAGGGCCATGCTGGCCATTACGAAGGGTAGTTTACGGGGTATTTTCCGCAGTCCTTCCGCCGTGGTATTCAGTTTAGGCTTCCCGATGGTATTTATCCTGGTATTTGGGTTTATTGGCGGTAGCAGTGTTTCCGTGAAAGTGGGAATTGACCGGCAAACGGATATCAAGAGTGAGTTTTACCAGGGCCTGATGCATGTGAACACCCTGAAGATGATTGCCGATCAGCCGGCGGCGGAGATGGAAGATGACCTGAAAAAGGGGCGTTTGGTAGCCATTCTGAATATTATACCCAGCGAGGGGGCTGATCATGTGATGCACTATGACATCCAGATGCGTACTTCCACGGCGTCGGATGCCAGCAAGAAACAGATCCTGCTGAATATCCTGAAGGGCGTGACGACTAAACTGGATGATGAGGCGTATAAACGTCCTACGGTGGCTACTATTAGCCAGACGGAGATTCCGGGGCGTGAGTTTAAGACCATTGACTTTATCTTACCCGGACAGTTGGGCTTTGCGTTGATGAGTGCGGCGGTTTTTGGTACTGCTTTCCTGTTTTATAATATGCGTCAAACGCTGGTGCTCAAGCGTTTTTTTGCTACTCCTATTAAGCGTACTTATATTGTATTGGCGGAAGCCGTGAGCAGGATGATCTTCCAGCTGATCAGTTCGGTGGTGATCATTGCTTTGGGGCATTTTGCCTTTGGCTTTACGCTGGTACACGGATTTGCCACCTTCCTGGAAATGCTGGTATTGTCAGTATTCGGGCTACTGGTATTCATGGGTTTTGGTTTTGTGGTAAGCAGCCTGGCGAAGAATGAAAGCACGATTCCTCCTTTGGCTAATATTGTGACCCTGCCCCAGTTTCTGCTGGCGGGCACCTTTTTCCCGATAGATTCTTTCCCTGGCTGGTTGCAGCCCATTTGTAAAATTATGCCACTGACTTACCTGATAGATGCCCTGCGCAAGGTAGCGTTTGAAGGACAGCATTTATGGCATGTAAGCTGGGATATTGCTATCCTTACCTTATGGGGTATTGTCGTGTATGCGGTAGCCGTGAAAGTATTCAAATGGGAGTAATGTGATTTCGTTAGCTTTGTGCTATCTAAATCCAGTCAGATGCAAGCCTTTTTTATTATCCTGGGTGCATTTATTGTCCTAGTACTGGGGCTCTTCATTTTCAGTTTATTCTTGTCCCCCTCCGTAAAGGTAGAGCGGTCGTTGCTCATGCCTGCCCAGGCGGGCGCCATTTTCCCGCTGGTCAATGTAGTGCGCAACTGGGAGCTATGGTCGCCCTGGAAAGAACAGGACCCGATGGTGAAGATCACCTATGGGGAGAAAGAAAGTGGCGTGGGCGCGGGCTATAGCTGGGAGAGCCGTAACCGTAACGTGGGAAGAGGACATATGTCGGTCACCGAATCGCGGGAGGACCAATATATTGCTACCAGCACGGATTTCGGGGGAATGGGGATGGCTAAAGGCTATTTCCGTTTCGATCCTATGCCGGAGGGCACGCTGGTTACCTGGGGAATGATATGCGACATGGGGCAGCATCCGCTACGGAAGGTAATGGGATTGATGATGGATAAGTGGGTAGGGAAGGATTTTGAGAAGGGGTTGGGCAATATCCGGCACCTGTTGCGACGATAAGGGGATCATCCCTTCAAAATAATATATTTTTTCTATGCGTCTTTTTAAGTTATTGGTGATCGGTGTGATCATTTTATGTGGATTGAGTTTTTTACTGTCCCTGTTATTCCCTTCCACTGCCGTGGTAGAGCGTACCGGGGTTATTAATGCGCCAATTGACACGGTATACGCCCATGTGAGCAACCTGAGGGCCTGGGATGCCTGGAATCCATGGACCCGGCCCGATAGCACCGCTACCCTGGTATATTCCGATCCGGCTGCCGGCACCGGCGCCTGGTACAGTTGGGAAGGAAAGTTAAACAGTGGTAAAGTGACCATACTGGATAGCGCACCTGGTAAGGGAATACACTACCTGCTGGATATCAAAGGGGTACGCCCGGTGAGCAGCGGTATAGAACTGAAGCCCTCTGCCGATGGTAAAGGAACAGCGATATTCTGGCACCAGGAAATAAAACTGGGATTACTACCTTGGTGGAAACTCCGGGGCTTCGTAGCCGATAAAATCTATGGACCTGTGATGGAAAGCGGGCTAACGAAACTCAGCCAGGTTTGTGAACACCGTTAAATATGGATTTATTTTACCATTGATCCAATAGTTTTGTTGCTGCTGGATAGAATAGTTTAAATTGTTAAGCTATCTCAAAACAATCATCTCATTCCAGAAAAAACTTAGCAAATGAAACATTTCTTTTTGGCAACCTTATTTTTGGCCGTTACCAGCCTCGTTTTTGCCCAGGAAAAACCACCTAAAAGCCCACATGTAACAGTAGAGGCCAACGGTATCAAAGTAGTATATGGACAGCCTTCCAAGAGAGGCCGCGTTATCTTTGGCACCCTGGAGCCATTTGGTAAAGTATGGCGTACCGGCGCTGACCAGGCTACCGAAATTACCTTCTCCAAAGATGTTGTTTTTGGCGGAAAACCAGTAAAAGCAGGTACTTACACTTTTTTCTCCATTCCTGATCCTAAAACCTGGACAGTAATCCTGAACGGAAAACTGGGACAATGGGGCGCTTATGATTACGAAAAGAATAAAGGCGAAGATGTTGTAGCCGTGAAAGTTAAGCGGGAAGCATTATCTACCCCCGCTGAAAAATTGACTTTCACGTTACCCGGAAATGCAGTGGTGTTCGAATGGGACGACACTAAGATCAGCGTGCCGGTTAAATAAGCTGAGCATAAGGCACAAAGCATAAAGCTATTGTAGCGAATGAACTTAGCGAATATTAAAATCGCATTGGTCATTCGCTACAATAGCTTTATGCTTTGTGCTTTATGCCTTATGCTTCTCTCAGCAGCTCGCGGATGCTTTGATACACCTGCTCCAGTTGTTCATCCGTAATGCAGTAGGGGGGAAGGATGTAAAGGGTATTGCCCAGCGGACGAAGCATGATCCTCCTGGCCCGGAAGAAGCGATGCAGTTCATCTGCTAATGAATTCGTATAACCGTCGGCGTTAGTGGTGCTGATTTCAAATGCCAGGATAGTGCCCAGTAACCTGGGGTGTTTTACGATCGCTATTTGTTGCAATTCCTGTAAAAAAGCCCGGTGTTTTTCGTGTATACGCTGGCGATTGGCGGCGCAGGCAGGATCCATAAAAAGGTCCATGCTGGCCAGGGCGGCAGTACAGGCCAGTGGATTGGCCGTAAAGGAATGTCCGTGAAACAATGTTTTTAATTTGTCGTTCGACAAAAATGCTTCGTAAATGGCCGCAGTACTGGTAGTAACGCCCAGCGCCATGGCGCCACCGGTTAGCCCCTTGGAGAGACAAATCATATCCGGCAATGTTTGCAGATATTCCATGGCGAAATTCTTCCCGGTTCTGCCAAAACCGGTCATCACCTCGTCTGCAATCAGTAAGATATTCCTGGATTTACAGTATTGCAGCAATTGATCAAAGGCATTGGCCTCATACATGATCATGCCGCCGGAACCTTGCAGCAGCGGTTCAAATACAAAGGCAGCTATATCTTCCGGTTGTAAACCATCTATGGTAGCGATGAGTTGAGAGAGATTAGCTGCATTGGGCACATCAATGAAATGTACATCAAACAGGAGGTCATCGAATACGCGGGTAAACACACTTCTGCCGCTGACGCTCATGGCGCCAAAAGTATCGCCGTGGTAGGCATTGTTGAACGCCAGTATTTTACGTTTGCGAATGCCCTGGTTGTCCCAGTACTGTATGGCCATTTTGAGGGCTACCTCGATGGCAGTAGAGCCATTGTCTGAATAGAAAACGCGGCGCTGGTTACCCGGCAATACCTGGAGCAGGCGTTCCGCCAGGTTCACCGCCGGCGGATGTGTATACCCGGCAAAAATGCAATGTTCCAGTTGCAACGCCTGGGCAGCCAGCTGTTGCGCGATATGCGGATGTGCATGACCGTGTATGTTTACCCACCAGCTCGAAGTGGCATCTATATAGCTTTGATCGTTTTCATCGAAGAGAAGGGCGCCTTGTCCGCGTACCATGCCGATAGGCACTGGGGCCGTCTGCATTTGTGTATAAGGGTGCCAGATCACGTCGAGGTCGCGGGCCGACAAAGATTTTGTTTGCATAGTTGCCTGCTTTTGTGCAGGCGCGAAGTTAGTACAAAAGGGTTTATACCGGTCTATGCTGTGCGAGTATGTCCAGCAGGGCTTCTGCTGCATAAGGCTTAGGCAGGATATCTTTTATCTGTAAGGCTGCCAGGCGTGTGGATACTTCGGGGAGTATATCGGCCGTTACCACCACAATGAACGCACCAGGTTGCAGGCGTTGTATATGCGGAATAGTATCATACCCATTCATCTCAGGCATATGCAGGTCGAGGATAATGCCATCGAAAGTGGCGCTTTGTATTTTAGACAGCGCCTCGCGTCCATTGCTGGCGGTTGTAATAATGGCGCCGGTTTTTCTCAGTTGTAATTCCAATATGCGGACATTAATGGCGTTGTCTTCCACGATCAATAACCGGATGCCGTGGAGAAAATGAGGGCTGCTGGTGTTACTTTGATAGGACATGGTTCGTTTTTAGTGATGGCGCGGCCCGGACAGGCGTCGTTATGCCATTTTATTTTGGTTGCTTAACACGATGCGTGCAGCCAGCGTAACTGTGCTGCTGGAATAATAAATGTAAGTATTTACCGGTGAATATGAACAGTCGAAGGGTATCCTTAAAAAAAACGGCGTACAGGTACTGCTGTACCTGTACGCCGGTGAATATATAAAAGCGGTATGCTATTGCTTCATACCATTGTTTTTAAACAGGTAGTAGGCGGTCTGGTAGTACGCCAGGCTATTTTTCAGCAGGCTGCTGTCCATTGGTACAGGGTGTTGCTCGTTTTTTGCAGCGTTCCAGCTAAAGCACTGGGCCTTCTGCTGTGGGCTCAGGATCAGTAGCTTGCCGGGTTCCAGGTAGCCTAACTTTTGGTAGGTGCTTACCATAGCCCTTGGCTGATAGGCGGAGTCGAGTACATTTTCTCCATAAAGTTTGCTTTTATAGGTCCAATGCAATAAGCCCAGCAGAGTAGGGTAGATATCAATCTGGGAGCACATCTGGGTAATTTCCCGGGGCGCCTGGCCAGGTACATTGTACAGGATGCAGGGAATATGATATTTGCTGATTTCAATTTCATTTTTGCCGGCGCTGCTGGCGCAGTGGTCTGCTACGAAAATGACGATCGTGTTTTTAAACCAGGGTTTGGTGCTGATCTTTTTCAAAAACTCCCCGATGGCGTAGTCGGTATATTTAACCGCTCCTTCCCGGCTGCTGCCGGAGGCAATATCAATTTTTCCAGCCGGATAGGTAAAGGGCCGGTGATTGGAGGTGGTCATGATGAAGTCGTAAAAATGCTTACCTGCGGCATATTTCTGGTCGGCGCTTTTGATCGCCGCCGTATAAATATCTTCATCACAGATCCCCCACGCATTTTCGAACTGGATATCACTCTTCGGGATGCTGGTCCGGATGGTAGCAATGTTGTCTTCTACCAGGTTATTGGGATTTTTATGATCTACAATATCGTATCCGTTGTTGCCAAAGTACTTGTTCATATTATCGAAGTAGCCATCGCCTCCATAAAAGAAGGTACTTTCATAGCCGGCCTGTTCGAAGATATGCCCGATAGTAAAGAGGTTTTCGTTGTTTTTGCGGCGTACGATACTTTGTCCGGGTGTAGGCGGAACGGCCAGCGATAAGGCTTCCATGCCTCTCACGGTGCGGGTGCCGGTGGCATACAGGTTGGTAAACAGGATGCTTTGTTTGGCAAGGCTATCCAGTACCGGTGTGATATGCTGGGTATTACCGAAACGGTCCATGAAGTCGGCACTGAAACTTTCAATGGTCACCATCATAATGTTGGGCATTTCGATGGCCGTAGTATCGGTGATATTCCTGTAAATACTGCGACCGTTTTCCAGGTACTGGCTGCCAGGCTCCCGGAGTAGTGTGCGGAGCTGATGGAAGTTATTGTCTTCATCTTCCATCAGGTAATATTTATCGTAGGCCAGCTCATTATTCAGGAAGGCAGATACAAAGGAATACACCCCTGCTTTGGAGAGCTCCTGTGCATAACGATTTTTGCTTTTTTCTGCCCAGGTATTGCTGACCAGGAATACATGCAGCAGTAATACGCCCAGCAGTAACAAAAAGGTAAGTAGTCTTTTGCCAAAGGGGGTACGCGATTGAAAGCTGTTGCGGAAAATGCCCCGGCGTGCCATGAGCCAGGTGAGCAGGGTGGTAAACAGCAACACGCCACCGATCAGCAGGGGCAAAGGATACGACTCGTTGATATTCTCTATTACCTCGTAAGTATAAATCAGGTAATCTACCGCAATGAAATCAAAGCGACCGGCATATTCTCCCCAGAAGGTAAACTCCGCAAAGAAGGAAAATACCAGGATCATGGTGGCCAGGAAAAAGCCTGTATAGGTAAAGATGCGGTTAAACCGCGTGTTGTTGATCCGTTGTGGCAACAGCAGCAGGTATATGGCATAGGCAATTGTGAAAAACAGTGCTACACCCAGGTCGTAGATAAAACCTTTACCGTAAATAGCGGGTATATCGGAGATATGAAGACCAGACTGTGGGAGGGCCCAGATTAACAATGCAGTTCTAACGAGGAAGGACAGGCTAAGGACTAAGGCGCCGAACCCAAAAAGGACGGCGTACCTGGATTTAAACGATCTCATTTGCACAGAAAATTAGGATCGCAAAGGTACGCCGTTCTCAATATTATCTATAAATTAAATTTTACGGACAGGTTGATGGTACGGCCATCGATAGGTCCCCATAGCGGGGCAAAGGTAGGGTTGCTTACCGGGCCGGTATACAGTGGCGCATTTTTACCCTGCCTGGCGTCGAAGATATTTTCCCCGTTGAGCACCACGGTGATATGCTCACCGAATTGACGGGATATCATGGCTGCCCAGAACCAGTAGTTGGGCGTTTTTTGATTGTTGTAATCATATTGATTACCTACCCAGCTGTTTTCTATGCCGAAGCGCCATTTCCCTTCTATTTCATAGGCCAGGGTGCCGGCAAATTTGTCCTGCGGCGCAAAGGCTACATGTGTAGCAGCTGTATTATCATATTTTGATACAGTATGGTTATAACCGAGGTATAATTCCAGGTGATCGAGGGCCATGCGTAGGTAAGTATCTGTACCCAGGCTATTTACCGAAAAGGGCATATTTTCCAGCCGAACCATGTTTTTAGCATCTGCTACTGGTAAAATGGGGTCTTTGATATGGGTGTAGTACAATGCCTGGTTAAGGGTGATTTCCACCTTGCCGATATTAGTCCGGTAGTTACCATCGAAGTTGATACCCTGGCTTTTCTCAGATTTCACGTCAGCGCCCAGTGGGAGGAGGTTGCGGTAACCAATGGTTTGTGTTTGGGTGGTAAATACGGCGGGTGATTTATAGCCGGTGCCGGCACTGAGGCGGATGGACAGGTCGTCTATCGGTTTATACACAAAGGCCAGGCGTGGCAGTACATACCAGCCGAATACATTGTGGTAGTCGGCGCGGAGCCCTGCTTCGGCCATGAACTGGTCGGTAATGTGGTAGCCGTCCTGTACAAAGGCGCCCATGGTGTTGTAGGTGTAGTTATTCAGGAGCGTGCTGTCGCCTTTGGCGCGGCGGTATATTTCGCCGGTGTTGTTTAGGCCTGCGACCCAATCATGGCGACCGCTTTTTTTATTGTAGGCAGCTTCCGCGTAGGTGCTGGTTTGGTTGCCCAGCAGGGAAAAGGTGCCTTCATCGTTTTGCAGGTGGAAGAAGCTACCTACTCCTTTCACAGTGAGGGCGCCACCGCCGAGGTTTTTACGGGTAAACTGCAGGTCTACGCTGTGGCGATTGCTGTTGTTTACTTCTGTATACTGGTGAATATTGTCGGACTGATGTTCCAGTACCTGCATATCGCCTCCTTCGCGTTTTTCGATGGTGCCGGTATACCCCGCTATCAGCGTGCTTTGCGGGTTGATATACCAGAAAAATCGTGGATGGAGGAGATATTGACGAACGCGGGGCACATCACTGAATCCGTCTTTATTTACATCCACCGGGTTTTGGGTGGTAACGCCGGCAAACAGGGTCAAGCCTGTTTTACCATAACGTTCGGAGTAGAAAGCGTTTACATTGGTTTCTTTGAGTGTGCTCCGGTTGGCCAGTATGGTTAGTTCGGGTTTGCTACCAGGTGTTTTGGCGATGAAGTTGATGATCCCGGCAATGGCGCCACCGCCGTAGAGGGTGGACACGGAGCCTTTGATAATTTCAATTTGTTTAAGGTCCAGTGGAGGGATGGCCAGTACGCCAAAGTTGCCGCTTAAACCTTCATATACCGGCGTGCCATCGCGGAGCAGCTGGGTATATTTACCATCCAGTCCCTGCATGCGGATGGCGTTATTGCCGCTAACGGCAGAAGTATTTTGAATATGTATTACAGATAAATCGCCCAGTATGCTGGCTACGTTACCCGGTTTGATCCCGCTTTCTTCTATCATTTCTTCTTTACCCAGTACTTCTACTTTCATGGGTAGATCTTCGATGCGACTGTTGTTGCGGGTAGATGAAATCACTACTTCTCCCAGGTCAGATACTTTGCTGATAGTATCTTTTGAAGGTGCGGGCAAGGTGTCTTTAACGGGGACGGGCACACGATTTTGTGCTTGTATGGTTCCGGTGATGCTCAGTACGATGGCTGCCAGTAAAATTCGTTTCATATGATGGCTCTGATACTTTAATAGCGCAAAGAAAAGAATTGAATCTGGAGTAAATCTGAATATCTGTTGTTGATGACTGATTATATGCCTGTGCTGAACGTATGCCATCCGTTTTCGTAACTATATTGGAGTGACAGCTGGTAGGAATCAGCAATTTTTTTCACGATAGCCAACCCTAAGCCGTTAGAGTTCGTATACACATTATGTTGCTTTTTAAAGCGCTGGAAAAGTATGTCAGGTGGAATCTGTGGCAATTCGCTGGTATTGGAGATGCTGAAGGTTTGTGCACTGATATGGATACGGATATGGCCGCGGGGATAGTTGTACTTGATAGCATTACCGAGCAGGTTACTTACCAGTATGTCGGTAAGCGCGGGATGCAGGGGCCAGGGTGCGGTGGCAATCATATCGGTGTGGATTTGCAGCTCTTTTTCGCGGATCAGTTCTTCAAAGAGCGACAGGTATTTTTCCAAAACGGTGCACAGGTCTGGCTGATCAGTAACCGGGTATTGCTGGTTTTCGATTTTTGCCAGGAGGAGCAGGTTATGATTTAATCTTGATAAGCGTTGCAGTTCATCGTAGCTGGTCAGGATGCCTTTGAGTTGTGTTTCGGATAGGGAGTCGTCCTGTAGCAGTAATTCCAGTTTACTTTGTGCGATGGCTAGTGGCGTCTGCATTTCATGGGCGGCATCTTCCGTGAGTTCTTTGATGTTGGTATAATCCTGGTGAATGCGGGTGGTCATGTTATTCAGTGCTGCATTCAACTGGTTGAATTCGTGGGTAGCCGTACGGTCAAACACGGTGTTTTCCAGTTTGTTGAGCTGGAGCCGCTGTATTTTATCCAGGGAGGCATAAAACGGCTTCCAGATACTTTTGCTGATCAGCCAGTTGGAGAGCAAAACAAACAGGAAGAGGCCTCCAAAGGCTGCCAGCATTACATGGATAATGTTTTTTATGAGGTCATCTTTTTCGATGAGGGATTTGCGTAGTGTTAGCTGGTAGTTTTTGTTATTAACGGTAATAACCTGGGTTAGTTGCCGGAAAGGGGCATAAGTATCTTCCGGTTCCTGGAAAATGCTGACGCCTTTGAGTTTATGTTTGGTTTGAACTGGTTTATCGGTGGGTTGTAAATTAAATTCAGGTGTATTGATGGCAAATACGGGATTGTTGATAGTAGCTGTATCAAGATAGCGCATCCACTGGAGTTTATCGTTGACCAGTTCTTCATCTGTTTCGTGTTTTATTTCCTTATTGAAGGTGGTATAGAGATAGAAGGCGCCTGCGGTAAAAACGGGCAGCATGATAAGAAGGAAATACACCATTGTTTTGGTCAGCAGCTTCATGGAGTGGGTATCTTTTTTCACTGTCAGGGAGAATTTAACCGAAGCGGTATCCGGTGCCATATACGGTTTTAATATAGTCTTCACCATCTGCCTCCAGCATTTTTTTACGGAGGTTTTTGATGTGGGTATAGATAAAGTCATAAGACCCGGCCTGGTCGTATTCATCGCCCCAGAGGTGTCCGGCCAGTGCGGATTTAGTGACTACCCGGTGTTGGTTGGCGATAAAATAAAGCAGTAGCTGGTATTCTTTACCGGTGAGGGTAATTGATTTGTTATGTACCAATACTGTTTTAGACGCAGGCTTGATGGTGATTTCATTGAAGTTGATGGTAGTATTGCCGTCAAATTTCTTGCGTCGTAAAATGGCATTTACGCGGGCGTTGAGTTCGGAGAGATGGAAAGGCTTGGTGAGATAGTCGTCTGCGCCAAGTTCCAGGCCTCTGAGTTTATCTTCCAGTGAATCTTTAGCAGAAATGATGATGATACCGGCTTTGGATTCCAGTATTTTCAGTTCTTTGACCACATCGAGTCCATTTCCCAGGGGAAGGCCTATGTCTGCCACAATACAATCGTAGTCAAATTCGTTGACTTTGTGGATGGCTTGTTTAAAATCCTCCGCCAGTTCACAGATATAGCCCTGGTGAGTCAGGTATTCCTGTATACTGTTTCTGAGTGCGGGTTCGTCTTCTATAATCAGCACTTTCATGGGCTAAAATTAGGGATAATTCCTAAAGGAATTCTGTAGTAGCGGGATTTGGCGGAAGCTATGCTGGAAGTGGTTGTTGGTGGCTGGTTTTCAGTTGGCGTAGTTAGGCGTCCATATCAGCAAAATGGATTTAGTAGCATTGTCAATGCCCGTGATTGCTAACCGTTTTTTTGATAAATGATAAAACTATGCATGGTTGAATATCGTAGATACATTACGGATAACTAAAATACTTATGGTACTTACTTTATGAACACGTATTTCAAAATCGTTGCGAACCGGCTTATACCCGGTATGCCGGCAGAAGATGCAATACGGGCACGGCCTGCGCCCGACGACGACACAAAGGAGCTGATTGCTTTGATGGATCATATCCCCAATGCCCGGTCAGTGGCCATCATGTACCGGCAAATGATGAAATCCGGCTCGCTGGAGAAGCGTTTTAACACCGGTGATCCGGGCAAACGCTGGCTGGAGATAGAACAGATGATCCTGGACCGGGAGATAAGGCGTAAAGACAATAAACGGAAGGTTATTTGCATGTTGATCATATTTATCCTGGTGGGGATTACTTCTTATTTTGGAGGTGTTTATTTGTTGACCAGGAGCCGACATCTGGCTGTACAGGCTTTTAAATAAGCTGTTTCTACACTTTTTTCCCATGAATAGTAGTGTTGGGATGAATTGTTTGCTCCCGTAATTACTTTTCTGCCTGGGCTATCTGGCTATTGAAAACCTTGCCTCTCCCAGGTCCCATTTTCCCTCTTCTAAGCTGTCTTTATATATCGTTGCACTGATCTGGTGATGGCATTGTATGGCCTGTTGTAAAGTATTTCCCGGGCAGGGAAGCACCTGCCCGGTGATGGTTATTTTCTTTCCGGCATCGGGATGCTGAGTGGCAGCTCGTTGCGGAGCATCTTCGCGGCCTGCCCGGTTAGCCAGAGATAGTGATCAGCCGGTTTTCCATCGAGATGAATAAAAGGAGTGGTGGTACTTACGGGTGGCTGATCGGTGGTTTTAAAGATGGCCGTGGCTTCATTCACTTCATCGAACATGGCTACATACAGCATGGTGGCGCCGGCGCTGATGGCGGTGGTGATTTGCTGCCAGTAAAAGCGGCCGCCCTGCCGGGGAATAGAGCCGGATGGCTTTACATCGTCCGGAAATTCATAGCGGCTGAGGTTATGCCAGCTGAAGCCGGGATACACACAGGGCACATACTCCAGCTGGTGCTGACGACACCAGGCCATATCTTCCAGGGTGTTGTCGCGGTAGCGGTCCATATCATTGTGTAGCAGGGGAGAGTAGCGTTGTACCGTCCAGGGAAGCACGATATCCGCCTGTTGGATCAGGGTGTGCAGGTAGGAATCTGGCATACAATCGGCATTGAGGGTACGCCAGGCGGTAGGTACACCGAGCATCACGGCACAACCTCCGTATACCGGATCATTTTTGAGAAAATCGATCAGGCGTTCCAATCCGATATTCCGTAGTTGATAGGGGCGATCCGGGAACCCTATGCCCCAGATGGCCACCACTGGTTTACCATTCTCCTGCAAATAAGTTTTAGCGCCTGACTGATTGGTTACTTTCAGCTGATCCACCAGGTATTTCCAATCGGCAATGATGGCGGAGCAGTCTTCCCCGCTGGCTTTGAGCCCGGACAAGTCATACATAACAGCAATAGCCCGATGATATTTGGAAGCGGCAGCGAAGGCATTTTTGAGTATTACGCCGGAACTGCTGTCGCGGTGTTTGGCATTGTTAAAGAAGCGTTGCATGAAAACGCCGTCAATGCCATATTCCTGCATCCATTTGAAGTGCAGATCGGTCGTGCTTTTATCGTAAGAGCTGAAGAACTTTGCGGGCTGGCCATCAGCGAGCTTAAAAGGGGTACTATAGGTTTTCTCATATTCACTGACATCGGGCCACATATCGATCCCACTGCGGGTTTCATCGCCATAGGCAAAATGTTTGGCGCCGGAGCCATCGCCGGCAGCGCGGAACCAGCCCTGGTAGCCGGCCATGATCAATCCGTGATAAGTAGGATACTGCGACTCCCGGCTGTGTTTTCGCTGGGCCTGGGCGGGTATGGTCAACAGGAAAAGGAACGCGGTTACATAACGCTTCATATGCATACTATTTGTTTATAACGGGAATGGTGAAGGCCAGGTAGGCGCATTCACCTTGAATAAGGCTGCAAGTAAAGCGGGAAGGCCTAATGAAAGGCCTAACAAACCATTAATAAGCGGGATTAATGGCGATAAAAGTTGTTTTTTACTCTTTCCAGGGAGTAGCGGGGTTGTTGACAGCCTTCCAGAGCAGACCATCCAGGTCGTTGAAAAAGCTGCTGTCGGTGCGGGTATTACAAAGCATGGCCCAGGTAAAGCCGTGATGAGAGCGGATCACCTCTGCAGAGGTGCCGGGCAGGGAACCGGAATGCCACCAGTTGTGATAGGGATTCACGGCCCATCCGAGGGCATAGCCGGGGTTGGCCACAGAGGCGGTGGTCATAGCTGTAATAGAAGCGGGTGTCAGGATATCGGCGGGCGCAGGAAATCCGTCAATATGTACCAGTAGCCTGGCCAGATCGGTAGCAGACGCAATCCATCCGCCATGCGCGTCCATCCGGGAAATATTGTAGATATAAGGCTGCTCGCCATGCTGGCCGTAGTATACTACCTCATTACTTTTCCTTTGTTCCAGGGTATTGCCGCCAATTTGCATACCCGTAATGCCGCAGGGCCGTAATACGGCTGTTTTTACATACTGCTCATAGGTCATGCCCGATACTTTTTCAATAACCCGGCCCAATACACAATAGCCGAAGTTGGAGTATGCATACACTTTTCCGGGCGTATCTACCAGTGGCTGATGATCGAGCGTCCAGCTGATAAGTTGCTCAGCTGTCATTGCCGGGTGCATAAACATCGGATCTGACCCGTTGTTGGTCCAGCCGCCGGTGGTATGTTGCAATAGTTGCCGGATGGTAATCTTTTCCAGGTTGGGGGCATAAGGTTGTTGGCCATAAGTGGTGCCCAATACGCCATGCAGGCCGAACACGGTATTATCGAGCGATAATTGTTTCGCTTCCACCAGTTTTAATATAGCCGTGGCTGTGATACATTTGGAAACGCTGGCAATGCGGAACAGGCTGTTGTTGTTAACAGGTATTTTGTGGAGCGTGTCTGCATAACCGTAGTTGCGGGCATAAACTAATTTACCGTGATAGGTAATGGCGATAGCCATGCCGGGTACCTGGTATTGGGTCATGAAAGCCTGTACGGTGCTGTCGATTGCCGGGATGCTTTGGGCGTTTGAGCGTAGGGATGCGAAGAGCAGGAGGGGGAGGAGTATGCGGGAGTATGTCATGGGAGGAAGGTACGGAAATATTTTTGTGGGGAACAAGGCGGTTGTAGCAAGGATAACTACAGAAAGTATTCCAAGGTAGTTTCAAGGCTAATTAAGTTCCTTTATAAAAGCATATTCCTTTAAATGCCCTGGTTATTGAAAGTAAGTAACTTCCATTGGTCTTCGTTACAAGAATATTCAAAGACTGTTGTTGATCCACCTCCATTAGAGAAGTTATAGCTACGATTTTTATAAGTTATATAAAAGTTGATAATAGTAATTACGAACTTGTTTTTATTTAATGCAGTAAGTACTTTCCAGGCATAAATGCCTTTTGACAGTACTTTCCTATTTCGATCATCATAGATATTAATGAATTTAAACTTACTGCTGGATGGCACATAAGTTAATGGCTGATCCTGCTCATTTAATAAATACAAGCTTTCAAGATAATATTCATTCTTTTGTTGTTTGCCCGTCTCCCAAAATTGTGCATACATCATGGCGATGGCAGAATCAATCATTGCTTTAGAGTCGTCTTTATTTTGTTGTGCATGGACGTTAAAAGCACAGAATAATATAGTCGCTGTAAAAATGATCACTTTCATAGACTATTTCTTAGGTATTGCAAAATTAGCTATCTATTCTTCCGTCTTATACCAATTCCCCTTTACCTTCGCCCACCCCTGTTTATAGTATACGGTTCGATGTTTCTCATCAGAAAACCGTACCAGGTCCGGCCTTTCGTTATTTAAAAGGCCAATAAACACATTTCCATTGGCATCAACTTTCAGACTTTTAACATTGTAGGATAAAAAACGTATTGCCAGCTGCTGCAATGACGTTTTATCAATATTGATTGTATCTGTCATTAGGTCGGTGTTAGTCTTTACTACACTCTTCAAATCCTCATCAATATATACTATAAAAGGACCATCGTTCCCTTTTTTCCCAAGGTCATTATCTACAAATAACATAAGTAAATGCTCATTATCTCTTCCTCGGAGAAATACGCATTGTTAGTAAATGCTGTAAAATCGGCATCGGCGTATTTATCAACAAATCGGTCTTGTTGTTTGCTGCTACATGAAGGCATAATCCAAAGTAGCACGAGCAAAAATCGGTTAAACAAATACATATTTATTTTTATGTTTCTAAAAACTGATATGGGTAGCAAAGGTCCAACTTCAACCTTACCTGAGTACTTTATAATAATTAGTATATCCCTATTCAAATCCTTTCATTATAGCGTACTGATCATCGTTGGAATCAAATTAAGAGCTATAATTTTTTTAACAATTGAATTTCCTTATTCAATTGAATAATATACAGCGTTAATTCCTCTACCTTCTGCACCAATGCCCGGTTCACTTCTCCCAGATCTACTCCTTCGCTATTCACGGTGGCTGCTGAAGGCAGTTGAGGCAGGTGTTTATGGCGGTCAATAAATTGTTCGAGCGTATCTAATTTTGGAAGATCATATGTTTTGTCAAACACATAATCCGGCCAGGGACTGGCTTGTGTGACCTTTATTCTCCGGGCGCTCAGGAGTCCTTCTACGGCGAGTTTGCTGGTACCGGGGTCGGTGGTGCCGATGCCAACGTTGCCATTGGGTTTAAACACCATCCAGGGAGTTGAAACAGGTATATTCGCAGTGGTATTGCCCCCAATATAAGCGTAGATAAGGTTTTCGTTGTTGGCATATGCCCCCAGAGACACCAGTTTCCCGGTGCCCATTGTGGCTCCCTTATAGGAAATGCCGAATTCTCTTGCCCAGTTGCCGGTATTATAATCCACGTCTATATTAATCCCGTATGGATAGCCGTTTGGATTAGTGGCTTTTATATTTCCTCCATTTACATCCAGCAGGGATGATGGCGCAATGGTACCAATGCCTACGTAGCCGTTGGGTTTAAATGCCATCCATGTAGCGTTATGTGACGCGTAGTTCGTAGTATTGCCACCAATATAGGCATAGTTGAATACGCCATTGTTCATATAAGCACCAAAGGAGGCCACTTTTCCCGAAGCTTTATAAGAAATACCGAACTCCCTTGCCCAGGGAGATGTAGTGGAATCCATGTCAATATTAACGCCATACGGATAAAAGTTAGGATTGGTTACTTTGATGTTTCCGTTATTTACATGTAATGAAGCGGATGGAGTGTTTGTTCCAATACCCACATTTCCGGTGGAAGGATACGTGTTCTGAGCTTTAACATTTAAACCGGCAAACAGCACAATGGCTGCGGTGATGATGTATTTCATAGTACAGAATAAATTTAAAATGATCATGTTGTTCGCGCTCAATCCCGCAAACTTCCTATTGGGCTTCATTGAAGAAAGGCATTCACCGACGAAAAGGCCGTTATTACACTTTTGGGTATAACTGGAACGTTGTTTTTTTTTATGGGCACAGTCAGGAGTTTAACAGCAATTCGTACAGATAATCGGTTTTTTATAAAAATACAAACTTAAATGCTAACTCACATTTTTTAATGTCCCATAGCAATAATATTGACACATTGCGCAGCCAATCTGCGTAACAAACCTTCATTGGTTACGCCACAAAAATATTTCCTTCCATGTAAGTCCTGCACGTTCCTCCAATCGTTACTTTATCCCCGGCATCTTCGCAATAAAGTTTACCTGTTCTTGCAGACAACTGCAACGCCGTCATCGTTTTTTTACCCAGCTGTTGACTCCAGAAAGGGATGAGGGAACAATGTGCGGAACCGGTGACAGGATCTTCGAAAATGCTGGCCTGTGGCGTAAAGAAGCGGGATACAAAATCCACTGTTTTGCCTTTGGCGGTGGCGATAATTCCGCCGGGGTCGAGATTGATCTGGTCGAGGATACTTCTGTCGGGGCGTAGGTTACGGATAATTTCTTCATCATGATAAATCAGCAGGTAGTCCCTCGCTTTGAGCACCTCCATGGGATATACGCCCATACCTTTTGCTATTTCAGGAGGGAGGGTAGCCGCGGTAGCCGGTCTTGCGGGGAACTGGAGTACCAGGCGTTCGTTCTGTTTATGTACCATCAATACACCGCTTTGAGTATGAAAGGAGATCTGGTGCATATCCCAGCCTAAGTGGTTCATGAGGATATGCGCGCAGGCAAGGGTAGCATGTCCGCAGAGGTCCATTTCTATCTCCGGGGTAAACCAGCGTAATTCATAGTGTCCGGGTTGACCGGTGGGAACAAAAAACGCTGTTTCAGGCAGGAAGTTTTCCGCTGCAATGAGTTGTAGTACTTCGGTGGGTAGCCACGCTTCCAGGGGGCATACGGCAGCGGGGTTTCCTTTAAAAAGTTCGTCTGTGAAGGCATCTACCTGGTAAATGGGTATATGTGGCATAACGAAACATTTGATTGCTACCGTAAAGGTATTGTATTTCCCCCAGGGAAGCATTTAATCAAGTATGTGCAGTTGTGCTTCTATCAATGCCGAGAGTGATTCACTGTCGGGGTACATCCTGCGGGTAATACCCAGCCCGTTCCAGTTGTTGAGCAGTAGCCGGGCCAGCAGGGCGGGATCCAGTTTAGAAGTGAGGATACCTTGTTGTTTGCCGCGTTGCAGGGCTTCCAGGAAATTGGCTTCCAGTTCCTGCAGGTGGTGGGCTGCCTGCTTCATCAGCAGCGGGTCTATATTGGATAGCTCAGCGACTGCATTGCCGAATATGCAGCCTTTTTGATGTACTTTTTTGGGTTGTCGTGCAATGCTCCGGAAGAATTCCCGGATGTATTCAACAGGATCTGCTGCCGCATCGAGCTCTTTCCGGAACCGGCTCACCGCAGCCTGGTCGAACTGTTCCAGCACTTTCTCATACAGCTCTTTCTTACCACCTTTGAAGGCAAGATAAAAACTACCTTTACCAATGCCCATGGCGGCCAGCAAATCTTCTGTGGACGTAGCTTCATAGCCCTGGCGCCAGAATACTTCTGTCGCTTTGGAAATGACTTCTTCGTTATCGAATATTTTTGGCCTGCCCGACATGTATGGTTGTTTTATCCGGCAAAGATATATTCTTTACTGTATAGTACAAAAAGTTCACGCAAAGGGGCAAAGAAGCAAAGGCGCAAAGAAGTGTCATCCTTTGCGCCTTTGCTTCTTTGCCCCTTTGCGTGCAAAAAATTAGCTTTCTCTTACACCATGTAACAATTTTTCCATCGCATTTTGCAGGGACCCGGCACGCGTTACTTCGCCGGAGTTGACGAAAAATATCTCATCCGCATTTTCGATGGTATTCAGGCGGTGTGCGATGATCACACGGGTAGTGGTACCAGGCAATTTTTCAAGGATTTCTCCCAGCAGTTGTTCCGTAACGGTATCAATGTTGGCGGTGGCCTCATCGAGGATCAGCAGGTCCGGTTGCCGGAGCACCGCTCTCATAAAGGCTATCAGCTGTTTTTGTCCTAAGCTCACACCGTCCCCGCCGGATATCACTTTGGTATCCAGCCCGTTTTCAAAAATAGCCAGCAATTTTTCCAGGTTAGCCTCCCGGATAGCTTCTGTGAGTTGTTCGTTGGTATAATCGTTATAACGAGGGTTGCCGTACAGGATGTTCTCTTTTACGGTGCCGGTAAACAAGAAGGGTTCCTGGAGAATAAACCCGATTTTCCGGGAACGCTCATCTGCGGCATAGGCCCGGATATCTTTCCCATTCAACAAAACGGTACCCTGGGTAGGATCATACAGGCGGGCAATCAGGGAGGCGGTAGTGGTTTTGCCTCCCCCGGTAGGTCCTACCAGCGCATAGGTTTTACCTCTCTCTAAAGATAAATTGATGTTGTGCAATATTTCCCTGCCTTCGGGGTAACCGAAATGTACATTTCTGAACTCCAGCAGTGCCGGCGAAAGGGAAGGCTGCATAGTATCGGGAACAGTGATCAGGTCTGTTTCCAGCTCCAGTATTTCTGCGATGCGATCCCAGCCTGCCATGGCCACCTGGAAGTTGGCCCAGAGTGTAGCGAGTTGTCGCAACGGATTGTAAAAATAGGTTGCATATGCGAGGTAGCTCACCAGCAAGCCTATGCTGAATTCACCCTCGCTAATCAGGTAAATACCTCCTGTAAGGACCAGCAATTGCGCAACACTTGCGCACATGGCATAGAAAGGAAGGAAGATATTGTTGGCTAAACCCGCACCGATAGCGGTTTGGTAATTTTTTTCGTTGGCTTCATTAAAACGCTTCCGGAAATAATCGCGGCGATTGAAGGCAATGATCACTTTAAAATTACTGAGACTTTCCTGTATCTCTGCACTCATACCGCCCACCGTCTTCAGGTTGGCCGCATTCTTTCTTTTAATCCAGGGCGAAAGGACACGGGTAAATAGCAGTATCAGCAAAGCCGGCGCCAGTGCGGCAATACCAATTTTATAGTTGATGATCAGCAGGAAAACACCAGCACCGATCATGGTAACGATGTTGCCCACAAACTGCATCAGCGATTGGGAAAAGAACTGGTTGAGTTTATCGGTATCATTGTTTACCCGGGAGATGAGATCGCCGGCTTTGTTCTGGTTAAAGAAAGCTACGGGCAGCTGTTGTATTTTGCTGAAGATTGTGTTCCGCAAGGTAAACAATGTTCTTTGTCCCACGCTTCCCATCAGCTTCGTTTGAAAGAAACTGGTGAAAAGCGCTACCAGGTACATTGCCAGCAGGATGCCAGAAAACACCAGCACGCCATGATACTGTTTATGCTGCACATAGTGGTCGATGGTATACCCGATAAGGAACGGCCCCAGCAGGTTGAGGGTAGAGTTGAGCAGGATCGCTAACAAGGCCACCACCAGGTTTTTCTTCTCGTGAGAAATTAATTGCAGCAGGTTTCTGAACGCCGTATAATTCGACGTTTTATGCTCCTTGCCGGTATATTTATTAAGATTGTAATTCATAGTTGCTGGTGCTTTGTTGGGAATTAAAAATCTGGATGTACTCAGGACTGGTGAGCATCAGTTCCTGGTGCGTACCACCGGCAATAATTTCGCCCTGCATGAGCAGGATAATCTGGTCGTAATGGGTGACGGCTGCTATCTTCTGGGTAACAGACAACAGGGTGATACCTGGGTATAACAGTTGTACATTACGCAGGATTTTCTGTTCGGTGTTGTTATCTACACGGGCAGTGAAATCGTCGAGCAGCAATATTTTTGGATTTACGGCCAGTGCGCGGGCCAGCATGATCCGTTGCTTTTGTCCGCCGGAAAGACTGGCCCCTCTTTCCGAAACGATGGTGTCCAGTTTGTTGGGGAGACTGTTGATAAACTCTTTCAGTTCGGCAGCCTGTATTGCTTTTTCCAGGGCTTCGTCGGTTACAGTATCATTGAAGGCGATGTTTTCGCGGATGCTCATATTGAAGATGATACTATCCTGGAATACAAAGCCTACCTGGCTGTGGAAGGATTCGCTGTTATAGTCTGTTACCGGGTGGCCATCTACCAGCACGGAGCCTGATGATGGTTTCAGGAGACCGGTGAGTAAGTTGAGTAACTGCGTTTTCCCTGCAGCGGTGGGGCCGATCACCGCTACTTTTGAACCAGCCTTTACAGAAAAACTGATGTCTTTCAGCACTGGTTTCTGACCGTAGTTGACGGTCACCCCATTGAAGGCAATATCTCCCTTTAACTGCGCTGTAAGCGTACCTCCGGGCATCAGGTCGGGCATATTGATTACGGCACTGATTCGCTGGTAGGAGGCTGTAGCCTGTGCAATGATGTTGCTCATAAAACCGATTACCAGGATCGGGAAGATGAGCAGTGCGAGATAGCTATTGAATGCCGCAAAATCGCCCAGGGTCATACTGTTGGTGATCACAAAATGGCCGCCCAGCGACAGGATAATCAACCCGGCAATACCGGCGGTAAAGGTGATTACGGGGATCAGTCCTGCAAACAGCCGAACAATCGACAGGCCGAAGCCCATTGCTTTGCTATTGGCATCCAGGAATTTTTCGTATTCCAGTTGCTGGGAATTGATTACCCTGATAAGGGCTGCTCCGAGGATGCTTTCATTGATGACTTTGTTGAGCCAGTCCATGATTTCCCGGCTTTTCATGAACATAGCCCTTACCTTGCGTAAAACCAGGAAGAAGGTGATGCCGATAACGGGAAGGGTGGCAATGACTGCCAGTGCCAGTTTCCAGTTAATGGTCAACAGCAGAATGCTGGCGCCGATAATAATGAACAGGGATGATACCAGGGAAACGATGGCCTGTGACACAAACAGTTTGATGGAGTCGACATCGGCGATGAGGTTGGTCAGCAACCTGGATGGGTTGGCCTGTTCTACCCAGGCATAGCTTTGCCCGGATATTTTGTCGGATATTTTCGTGCGCAGGTTACGTGCTACCTGTTCAGACACGTAAGTTTGTATGATGTTCTGCAGGTAGGTAAAGGTGAGGATAATGATGACCGCTACCATAAATTTTATGAGTAGGGGTTGGAGTTGAAAGGTGCCGTGTTCATAGGCATCAATGCCATTTCCAATGATTTTGGGTAGCCATAGGTTGAGCCCATTGCTCACCAGCGTAAACAGTATGAGCAGTGCAACCATGCCCATATACGGTTGCAGCAAACTGAATATGCCGGCTTCTTTCTTTTTAGTACCAGCTTCTTGTTTCATTTTAACAGGTATGTGTTTGGCGGTATGCAGCTAAAAAAGGTTTTCCGTTTGGAGACGAATCCGCACTGCAAATATTGTAAAGGAGAGCAAGATATCACAATTTTTTTGCTCCTGGGGGATAAAATTGGGGGAAGAATATAGCGGAAGAAGCCCGTTTCTTCCGCTATATCCGGGTGTTATACGGCGAGTGGTTGTAATTGTTTTTTCTCCTGGACAGCAGATGCCAGCCAGTAGAAATCATCGATGAATTTTTGTGCCGACCGGATGGTGTGTTCATTCGTCAGTTCGTGTCCTTCATTGAATGCGCCGTATACTTCTGGTACCAGCAATTTGGTAGGCAGCGGGAATGCGCCCAGGTTGAGGATAACCTGCTGCAGCTGTGACGCAGCGTTAATCCCGCCAAATTTCCCTGCGCTGACGCCTACCGTGCCAACTACCTTTTTGCTGAATTCGGCGTAGAAGTAGTCCAATGCATTTTTCAGTACGCCGGAGAAGCTCCCGTGATATTCCGGCGTTACTAAAATAATGGCGTCTGCTGCATGGAGCCGGTTGCTGAGTTCCTGTGCCGTATGCGGCAGCTGTGGATGCTTGCCTACGCGTTCTTCCAGCAGGGGCAGTTGAACGTCGGCGAGGTCGACCAGGTCGGTGGTCAGGCCCCGTTGCTGTAATACCTGCTGAAGATGATGTGCTATTTTATGGGATTGCCTTCCCTGGCGTATGCTCCCGATTAATATCGCTATTTTCATCGCAATGGATTTTATGTGTAAGTAAAAACAGGCAGTGCCGGGTATATGGCAACCGCATTATTATTATAAGCTATCAGCCGGAGGGCCCGGCCAGCTGACAGATGGGAAAAACGCAGGCGTTGCCATGGCCTGTATGCCAGGCCTGTAGTAGGTTTGCCACGTTTCGTTTTAGTTGTGGAACAAAGATAGTATCTTTACTTAATAAACCAAATAAACACTTTGTTTATTATGAATAATAGTTTTCCGGAGAACGACCGGGCCATCTGGATATTAAAGACAAAAGGGCCGCAGGCCTTGTGTGTGGTGGCAGAGGAGCTGAAGATAACGATGGAGGGCGCGCGTTTCCAGTTGCTTAAACTGGCCAATGAAGGCCTGGTAGAGGCCAGCACAGAAGCTAAAGGCAGGGGAAGACCCAAGCAGATATGGTCGCTGACCGAAGCAGGGCATGCCCGGTTTCCGGACAGGCACCAGGACCTAACCACCCGGCTGCTGTGTACGATGCGCAATACCTTGTCGCCGGAAAAAATGGGCGAAGTGCTGCGCGCCACTGCGCAGGGTGTCGTGGAAAAATACCGCGAGGCATTGAAAGACAGTAAAGACCTGGAGAGCAAAGTACGTGTGCTGGCTGACCTCCGTAAACGGGACGGTTATATGGCGGAGTTTCAAAAAGAAGGCGATAGCTTTTTGCTGATAGAAAATCATTGCCCTATTCATGCCGCCGCCAAATGCTGTCAATGGTTTTGCCAGTCGGAACAGGATATTTTTACCGAAGTACTTGGAAAGAAAGCGCATATCACGCGTACGGAGCATTTGCCATCAGGGCAGCGTCGTTGTGTTTATCGTATTAGTGGAACGTAATATTTTTTGTGTACACGTTATATTAAATTGTAAATTAGTATTTATCCCAACCAATATTCTATGATCGCACTTGTAGTAAGATGGGCCTCCCTGGTAGCCATCGCCGCTGGCACAGCCGGTATGCTTTTTTGTTTTCCGTTTCTTTTTTCTGCTCATCATGAAGACCTGATCGGCGCGGGGTTTCCGTTCGCCGGGGGCGCTATCATCGCGGGTGCTGGTTTAACAGCGCTTTCCAAGATCGTGGAAGAGGGGGAGCAGTTTATGTGTTCGCTCGTAAAATGGGGTGCATTAGCCGCCATAGGCTTAGGGGTAGCGGGAATGTTTTTCTGTCTGCAATTCCTGTTCTCTGCCCACATGGTGGATTTGATAGGCGCCGGCTTTCCGTTTGTAGGCGGGGCCATTATTGCCAGTGCGGGATTGATTACGTTGTCTAACCTGGCTGTTAAAAAGATCAGTGAATAATATATGGAAGCCATAATTTTTTGTGGCATACAGGCCACGGGGAAATCTTCTTTTTACCGGGAGCGGTTTTTCGACACGCATATGCGGATTTCTATGGATCAACTGCATACACGCAATAAGGAAAGTCGTTTCCTTGAACTTTGTTTTTCAATGCAGCAGGCTTTTGTATCTGACAATACGAATCCCGCGCGAGCAGACCGGGCCCGGTATATTGCCCTTGCCAGGCAGCATAAATTTAAAGTAACGGGGTATTATTTTCAGTCGGCTTTAGCAGGCGCAATGGCGAGGAACAGCCAGCGCTCGGGCAAGGCCCTGATCCCGGAAGTGGGGATCCGCGGTACTTATAACCGCCTGGAACTTCCTTCACCCGAAGAAGGATTTGATGAGTTATATTTCGTAGAAATTGTTGATAACCTATTTGTTGTTAAACCCTGGAGGAATGAAATTTGATGAATTAGACGAGAAGATGCGCTTGTATGAAACTGCGCACGACCTGGTGGTTTTACCGGAAATGTACATGGTAGCCAGGATTGATGGACGGGGATTTACCCGCCTTACTAAAGAAACACATGCCTTTGAAGCTCCATTTGATGAGCGGTTCAGGGATTACATGATTGCCACTACGCAACACCTGATGAATTGCGGCTTTCACGTGGTATATGGTTATACCCAGAGCGACGAAATTTCGTTGCTGTTTGATTTTAATGAAGCCGCCTTTTCACGCAAGCTCCGGAAGTACCATTCTATATTGGCCGGGGAAGCCAGCGCTAAGTTTTCTATGTTGTTGGGAAGCGTAGCCGCCTTCGACTGCCGTATTTCCCAGTTTCCCCATGAAAGGCTGGTGGTAGATTATTTTCGCTGGCGTAATGAAGATGCTTACCGCAATGCGCTGGAAGCGCATTGCTACTGGCGTCTCAGAAAGGACGGCTACTCCCGGAATGAAGCCACCCAGCGACTTTCCGGCGCGAGCGCAGCGGATAAGAACGAGTTGTTATTTTCCTATGGTGTCAACTTTAATGATTTACCCCAATGGCAGAAGCGGGGAACCGGTATTTATTGGGCGGAAGTAGAAAAGGAAGGCTTTAATGTAAAGACTCAGGAAGCGGTCACCGTAAAAAGACGACAATTGTATAGCAATACCGAATTGCCTATCAAAGACGCTTACAGCGAATTTGTACAGCAGTTTGTCCAGAAAACCGCATTATAACCCATCCCCTACGTATTCTGCTGTAATAAACCGGGTACACCGGTGTTGAAGATCCCGGCACTCGTCGAATAATAAAGCCGCGCCCTGGTGACGCTGCACCTGTTGCGTGACCAGTCCCAGGAATAAGTCTTCCCTGGCTACTCCTACTGCCTGGAAGTCGGCCATTATAACGCTGGAAAGCGATAAAGCACAGCACAGTTGGATAATGGCCTGATCGTTCGCATGAACCCGGTGTATATCGCTGTGGGGATGAACATCCGGCAGTTGGTATATTTCCCGGATAATAGCATGATGAGGATTTCCATTTTTCGTCACATAGGCCTTTACCGTTTCGGGGATCAATTTTCGCCATAAGGATTTGGGACCGATTTTTTTTGCATAGGTAAAAGGGGATATCTCCTGGAGCTGGGGTACCATCAATCTAACTGTTTCCATAAAGTACGGGCCACTGGGAAAGCCAATGATAACTACCTCGCCGGGGCTTACCGTAAAGGGCGGTATATAGAAACGGCCAATGGTGGCGCCGGTAAAGCAGAACAGGGTATTATCCATATAATTAAATGTGTTGTCAAATATACACTACCAACTTTACCTCACTTAGTTTCTTGTGGCAAAATACTTAAGTAGTCACCATAAATACTTAAACTATCACCACAAACAGTTAAACCGTTTGCCGGAAATTTGGTCTATCAAAAAACAAACAAATGGCAACGAAAAACAAAATAGCATTGGTTACCGGCGGCAGCCGCGGCTTAGGCAAAAATATGGCATTACGGTTGGCACAACGGGGCTACCAGGTGCTGATCACGTATAAAAGCAATAAAGAAGAAGCGGAGAAAGTGATAGCTGCTATCCGGGAAATGGGAACATCTGGCGCAGCTTTTCAGCTGGATACCGCGGATACCAAAGCTTTTGACACGTTCTTTACTACCTTATCCGGCTACCTGAAGAAGGACAATGGCAATGGGCGGTTCGACTTCCTGGTCAACAATGCAGGTATCGACCGGAGGGCGTTGATTACGCAAACGACGGAGGAGGAATTTGATGAACTATTCCAGGTGCATTTAAAGGGCGTGTATTTCCTGACGCAAAAAGCATTGCCTTTTATCAACGACCATGGACGCATCATTAATTTATCGACCGGCCTGGCAAGGTTTGTTACGCCGGGATACGCGGCCTACGCCGCCATGAAAGGTGGTATCGAAGTATTTACCCGTTACCTGGCCAAAGAGGTGGGCAGTCGTGGTATTACCGCTAATGTAGTGGCCCCTGGCATCATTGAAACAGATTTTACCCGGTCCGTATTTGAGCATGCCCCCGAGGCCATTGCGCATATTAAGTTGCAAACAGCACTGGGCCGTACCGGCGTACCTGATGATATCGGCGGAATTGTGGCATTCCTGTGTACAGAAGAAGCCCGCTGGATTACCGCCCAGCGTATTGAAGCCTCCGGCGGAATGTTTTTATAGAGCGGAAGGCAGAAAGCAGAAAGCAAAAAGCTATTATCGTGGATGACCAATTCGAGTATTAACTGCGTAGGTCATCCACGATAATAGCTTTTTGCTTTCTGCTTTGAGCTTTCTGCTTTAAATTGCTTTTAAATTAAAAAGTAATGTCGGGAGAAGCAGTACTGAAGAAATTATACTTTCATAAAGCCGGTAGCGCTTTAATTGTAAATGCGCCGGAAGTATATACCGTCTTAATCGGGGATGTGGCTTACGACCAGCGTCCGGTGGCCAGAAAGAAGGGTGTCTACGAATTTGTGCAGGTATTTGCCACTACCCAAAAGGAGCTGGAGCAATTGGTACAGGCTACTGTGGGAGCGGGAAAGCCCGATTGTATCTATTGGGCTTGTTATCCCAAAGGTAGCGGCAGTATTAAAAGTGATATCAAAAGAGAAACGGTATGGGTGGCCTTTGAAAAAGTGGGATTGGAAGCTGTCAGTAGTGTATCTATCGACGATACCTGGACAGCCTTAAGGGCCAGGCCTGTGGCCCGGTAAGATAGCCGGGTTAATTGCCGGCCAGGGGAAGTTCCAGGAAAAAGGAACTGCCGCCTGCTTCGTTGCTTTCAAACCAGATCTGTCCTTGTTGCGCTAAGGTATACTCCTTACAGAGAAATAATCCCAGGCCAATTCCTTTTTCATTGTCGGTGCCGAAGGTGGACCTTACTTTCAGCGAAAATATATCTGCCTGCCTGGCCGGATCGATTCCTTTACCACTGTCTTTTACTTCAATGCGGCATTTGGCATCGGCGGTTCTGCTGGTACGGATATAAATAGCCCCGCCGGCAGGGGTAAATTTAGCCGCATTGCCTACCAGGTTGCGGACAATCAGCTGTAGCATATTCATGTCGGCCATTACTTTGATGGAGGCATCTATATTAATATCGAGGGCGATCTTCTTTTTAGCTACCGCCATTTTATTGATTTTCAGGATAGGGTGTATGGCTGTAGCTACATCTACCGGGGTGAGATGGGTGTTAAGTCCATCCATCTGAGTTTTAGACCATACCAGGATGTTATACAACATTTCCTGGGTGCTGTTAACAACATACAGCAGCTCTGTTTCTATCTGGGCCTTGTTTTCCGCGTCGAGCTCTATATCCCGCATCAGCTGCAGGTACGACTGTATCGAGGCCAGGGGATTACGCAGGTCGTGGGAGATAAGAGAAAAGAGTTTACTTTTTTCAGAGTTCAGCAGCTCGAGCTTACGGTTTTTTTCTTCTCCTCTTTTTTTCTCCTGGTTGTATGCATTTTTCAGGTAGAATGTGCCTACAAAAATGACGAGTATGCAGGTGATATATGTAGGCGTCATATCTGCAAAAATATCCCCGCGGGTTTTATAGACGTTCACTACGGCATTGGGGTAATAGTATTCGTAGCAAATTAACCCGATTACAGTCACCAGGTTGAAGGCCAGCCACCAGTAGTATTGTTTGGCCGGGGAAATCACCATGATCAGGAAAAAGGCCAGGGTGAAGGATAGCAAAGAGGCACCTTCTATGCCGCTGCTATAGAAGTAGTTGATGGCAAACATCACGTTGATGCTGATCACCGCCAGGGCTACTCCCAGGTTTACCTGCTTCCTGAACCTCGACAGGTAATAGATAAAGCCGAATACCAGCGTAAGGATCGAAAATATCAGGGAGGTGACGGTCAGGCCAGTGGCATAGTTATAAGGAATATTAAAAGTAATAATAAAGATGGCGATGGCGCAAATGGTATTAAAAATGCGGTTCTCGAGGGAAAAATGAAGTGGATCACCGACAATATTATGAACCATTCCTTGTACTCGTTGCGACAGATTCCGGTTACTGTTTATTGACATGATACGAATTTAATCAAAAAGTTTTCTTTGGTATAGCGGTATATAAGGTAATCAGGATATTGAAATGTCATTTTTTTTCAGATTTCTTCTTACAATTTGATTAATTTTCAAAAAGAATCGTTGTACAACCAAAATATAATTTCAGCCGTTATGAAAAGCATTGTCTGCGCTACATTGCCCCCCTATGGCATAAATCAGACCAACTTAATTAATGTTTTAATAATGTAACATTCGTTTACCCGGTAAACGGATAAAAGTAATTTCGTCAGGTGCGATCATTCAATATATGACAACCCATTTAACAGACATAGCACTGTTTCATCTTATCAAGGAGGATAGTATGGAGGCCTTTACAGCATTGTATATGCGGTACTGGGAGGAGTTGTATGGGTATGCCTGGAAGATACTGGAAGACAAAGCGCCTGTAGAAGATATACTGCAAGAGCTTTTTTTGCATATCTGGGACCGGCGGAAACGTCTTAATATAGACCATCATGTAAAAGCCTATCTCTATAAAAGTCTTAAAAACCGGATCTATAATTTCCTAAAAGCCAATGCCGTGAAAAATGCGCATTACGAGGCGCTATTCAACAGTATGGGCCAGCTGGCAGAGGAAGATGCTACCATAGACCGGAAAGATTATATACAGCGCCTACTTTGCCACCTGGAGGCGCTTCCTGGAAAAATGAGGGCCATCGCACGCCTTTATCTCCTGGAAGGCCATAATATCAAAGAAATTTCCGATCAACTTTCGCTTTCAGAACATACCGTTCGTAATCAACTCGCCAATGTAAAGCGACGACTCCTCCGAAAATAGTATTTGTTAATGAAATGTTAAATGCGGCATTCGCCTGATCAAAAAATAACCGCCCGATTGTCTTCGTATACACATACCGGTTATTATGCGGCGAAGAGACAAAAAAATAGCTGACTTCCTGGATCGGCTGAGCCAGGAGAACAAGGCCACGCCATTTGCTTCGGAAGAAGAGCGGCAACAGGCGCAACAACGCCTGCTCAGCGGCATTATGGCGAGGGCGGAAGCGCCGGCGCCACGTACCGGCCGCATTATCAGCATGGTCCGCATGGCCGTAGCTGCTGCTACGCTCTTACTGCTGGCCGGTATTACCTGGCTATGGCAACAACGCTCCGTTAATGCGCCTGCCACCCTTACCTGGATCAGCACCGGGGCAAGGGAACAAAAGCGGGTAATGCTCCCCGATAGTTCCATTATTATATTAAATGCCGGTACCCGGCTCAGTTATAGTACTGCCTTTAATAAAAAGGACCGGGTAGTCACCCTGTACCAGGGAGAAGCCTTCTTCGACGTACATACCAACGCTACTATTCCTTTCAGGGTGCTTACCGATAGTATCAGCACTACGGTGCTGGGCACCTCTTTTAATGTCATGAAATATGCCCGCGCCCATACAGTGAGGATTACGGTGAAAACAGGAAAGGTACAGATAGGTACTACCAGCAAAGTACTGGGCAACCTGCTGCCGGCAGATATGATGCTGGTAAATGCCCAAACCGGCCATTTCACCAGCAGTCATGATGAAGGACTACAGGGAGACGAATGGACCAGCGGCCGTATCATCATGCGGGAAGAACCTTTATCTGCTATCCTGGAACGCCTGGAAATGATTTACGGAGTAACGTTTGACCGGCATTCACTGCCCGACGATTCGCTGCGAACAATCACCTTCAATGCCAGCATGCCCCTGCCGCAGGTGCTGACAATTGTAGAAACCATTAGTAGTGTGCGGTTCGGAAAAAAAGACGACCAAAACAAAATTCACGTCTATGTAAAATAAAACAGCATTCGCCCTAACGAATGCTGCTGAAAAACTCTCACATAAAATGTAAGCTCATGATTCTCATTTCTAAAATTAGAGAAAGGATACCTATTTGCCAATTATTTAGGGCAAAAGTACTCCGATTGTTTTTATGGCTGCTGCCCTTAGCCTGGAGCACTACCATGGTAGGGCAAACCGGCGCGCAGCTCGACAAAAAGATCCCCCATGTGACCATTGCCGCCGGCAATGCACTGGACGCCCTGAAAGAAATTGAAAAGGTAACCGGGCTCAATTTTGCCTACAATGCCAACCAGCTAAAGAATTTCCCGGTAAACCGGCAGGTATACGACAACAAAACCCTGCGTGAGATATTAGCCAGTATATTGAAAAACACAAAATCGGTGGTGAATGAACAGTCGGGCATAATCGTCATTTTACCGGGTGCGGCGCAGGATGCCGCTCCCGGCAGGCCCACGAAGAAAACCAGCGGTATCGTTACCGACAAAAACGGCCCTCTTCCCGGTGTAACTGTTATAGAGCAGGGCACCAACAATGGCACCGTTACCGATGAAAACGGACACTATACCATTAAGCTGAAAAGCGTACCATCTACCCTGGTATTCAGTTTAACCGGTTCCAAAAAACAGGAAGTTCCTGTTGCGGAAGAAGGTACCCTGAACGTTAACATGGAAGGGGATTTACAAAAACTGGGAGAAGTAGTGGTAACAGCTTTAGGCATCAAAAGAGAGGAACGTTCGCTGGGATATGCTGTACAGAAAATAGGCGGAGAACAGGTAGGTACCAGCAAGATCACCGACCTCAAAACAGCGCTGGCAGGAAAGATTGCCGGCGCCCAATTAGTAGGCGCTCCCAGCTCCACCTTTCGCGATGCCGGTATCAGGATACGCGGCGCCAACAGCCTGGGAGGCGGTTCCCCGATTTACGTACTGGATGGTACCATCATTTCCCATACTGATATTAACCTGGACAACATCGAGTCTATTTCTGTGCTGAAAGGCGCTGCCGCTACCGCCCTATACGGTATCCGCGCCGCCGCTGGCGCCGTGTTGCTGACTTCCAAAACAGGCAAAAAGAATCAGCGTATGCGGGTGGAAGTTAATTCCGGTACCGCTTTTGAAAAACTGTCGGTGATCCCGCAATACCAGAATATTTACGGCGCCGGAGATAATACCAATTTTGATGTATTCCATTTTGATCCCAGCAAACACCCGGCCGACTGGCAACGATTCGACGGACAAAAAATGGTGCAATATTATATGGACCAGAGCTGGGGCCCGAAAATGGATGGTACCATGGTGAGAGAATGGTTTAGCTGGTACCCTGGCGAGGATTTTGGTAAAGAAACACCCTTTGTGTCACATCCCAATAATATCCGCGACTTTTTTCGCACGGGCATCAATCTCAATAACAGCGTAGCTTTTTCCGGTGGCTCTGAGCGGGCGTCTTACCGTTTATCGTATGCCAACCAGTACCGGGATCTTATTTATCCCAACGCCAACCGTAAACGTAATTTTATCGACTTTGCCGGCACGTTTGATGTAACCGATAAGTTTTCTGTTTTTGCAGACATTAATGTCGTGACTACCAAACAGATTGCCGAACCTTATGATGGCGGTAATTCCAATCAGCGGAGTATCATGGCGCAGTTTAACCAGGAGTTTCAACGCTCTGTGGATATGAAGCGGTTGTGGCCCTACAAAACACCGGATGGCACCTACCGGACCTGGAATATCCTGGGGCCTAATGGCAATGATTCCGCTACCGCCTTACGTCCGCGCAAGCGCGATAACCCCTACAGCGTGTACTATGAAAGCTATCGTCGCTACTCCAACTTCCGCGTGTTTGGTAACGCCGGGTTCAACTACCGGATCTTGCCCAACCTGAAGTTAACGTCGCTGGTACGGGCCGATATCATGGTAGACGATTACGACGATCGCATCGCATCTGGTACGGTAAAGCAGGACTGGTACAAATCCGGCTCTTCGCTGCCGCGTGAGTTCAACTATGAAATGACCCTGAACTACAACAAGCAATTACGCGACTGGTCGGTAGATGCGTTGCTCGGCGGCAATATCCGTCATTATAAAATGATCCGTAATGAAGCCAATACCATAGGCGGGTTAAGTGTGCCCAACCTCTACGCCATCACCGCTTCTAACCAACGGCCCAATGCCTTCAACGATTACTTTGAACAGGAAGTACGAAGCGTATATGGTAAGGTGTCGCTGGGATATAAGCATTTGTTGTATATAGATGTAACCGGTCGTAACGACTGGTCATCTACCCTGCCGGTTGCGAAGAACTATTATTTCTACCCTTCCGTATCGGGTAGCTTTATTTTTACAGAGCTGCTGCCGAAGAGTAACTGGCTGAACTTTGGTAAAGTAAGATTAGGTGTGGCACAGGCAGGGTCAGATGCCGGTATCTACGCCATCAACACCGGGTACAACCTGCAAAACCCTTACGGCAGTTCCCCCACATTGAATACGCCCGACCAGCTGATAGATCCTCATCTGTCGCCATCGCTGAGCACCAGCATAGAAGCGGGACTTGCGCTGAAACTCTTCGATAACCGTGTAGGCGTTGATGTGAGCGTCTACAAAAATAAAAATACCAAACAGGTGGCCAGCCTGCAGATCAGCGAAACCAATGGCTACAGCAGCTACCTGACCAACCTGGGAGAAATACAGAGTAAAGGAGTAGACCTGGCTATAACGGCAACACCCATACGACATCGTGATTTCAACTGGGACCTGTATGCTAATATCGCCACCAACAAATCGAAGGTAATTGACCTGGCGGCCAATATGGATAACTACCTGGCTGCTTCCCGGGAAAATGGATTAAGACTGGAGCTGGATCACCGCAAAGGCGCTGAATGGGGGCTGCTGGTAGGGCCTACCTTCCAGTACTACCAGGCCAAAGATGCCAATGGTAAACCGATAGAAAGTGCCTCGAATGGTAAACCCATACTCAACGCCAATGGCGCTTACCTAACCAACGAAAACCAGCCACTGGGTTCTATCCTGCCTAAGTTTACCGGCGGATTGGGTAGCACCTTTGTGTATAAGAATTTCGACTTTTCCTTCTCCATCGATTACCAGGTAGGCGGTAAATTCCTGTCGCTCACCAAGATGTTCCTGTTGGGCACCGGCCTGGATCCGTCTACCGTAGGCACCAACGACAAAGGTATTGACTGGCGTTTGCCGGTAGCCCAGGGCGGCGGTATCAAGCCGGATGGCGTGCTGGCCGATGGTACGCCGTTTAATGGCTACGTAGAAGCACGTACGTACTACTGGACTTACCTGTTTAACAAAGTAGCGCCGCCATTTATTTTCGACGCCAGTTATGTAAAGCTACGGGAACTGCGGTTGGGGTATACTTTTGCGGCAAAGCCATGGACCAGGCGTTTGGGCGTCAACAGCCTGAATGTAGCCTTGTATGCACAGAACCCATGGTTGATTTATACCGCGCTGAAAGGCATCGACACTTCCGAACTGGAAAGTTTCTGGGAAGAAAGGGGACAGGTGCCGGCTACCCGCACCATTGGCTTTAACCTGAAACTGGTATTGTAGGCTATCAAAACATTTACTTATGAAGCGTCAATATATTACTTATATACTATTGCTGGTATTATCACTGTACGGATGTAAGCCGGGCGATTTCGGGGATATTAATACCAACCCCAACATGCCTACGAAGCCTTATACCGGTTACCTGCTCACCAATGTTATCAGGGATATGGCCTCCACCATTGGCGGCAGCAGCGGGAGCCCTATCCGGGAAGCGCCTTTATACGCGCAACATTTATCTGAAATGACTTATCAACGGGAAGGGGTATACGTAAAAGGTAACTGGGATTTTGGGTACTACCAGGGAGCATTAAACGATTTGCAGGTAGTGATCAGTGTTAACTCCGATCCGGCCAGGAAGGCCCAGGCGCTGTCGTTTGGCTCCAATGCCAACCAGCTGGCGGTGGCGCGTATCCTCCGGGCGTATTTCTTTTTACACCTGACCGATCGTTGGGGAGATGTACCTTATTTTGAAGCCCTGAAAGGCAACGATAATCTTACCCCTGCTTACGACAAGCAACAGGATATTTACAACGACCTGTTCAAAGAATTAAAAGCGGCGGCAGCACAGTTTGATGGAGGCGTAAATGTAAAGGGAGACATTTTATTCGGAGGTGATCCGTCAAGATGGAAAAAGTTTGCCAATACCATGCGCCTGGTGATGGCCTTGCGTTTGTCGAAAATAGATGCTGTCAAAGGAAAGACGGAGTTTAATGCCGCCCTGGCAGATGGCGTGATCACGGATAATAAGGACAACGTGGTGTACAATTACCTGGCAGGCGATCAGAATAATGAAAACTACTGGTCGTACAGCTGGCGGGTAGACAACAACCCCTATGCGTTGTCCAAAACGCTGGTAGATATGCTGCTGGCTAATAATGATCCCCGTTTACCGAAGTTTGGCGATAAAGCGGGAGATGGTTTATACCACGGGCAACCTTATGGCGTCATCAATACCAACTTTGGCGCTATGTCTATGCTGGGCGCGGGGATGCGTAAGCCGGAGTCGCCGGTGTATGTGTATACCGCTGCCGAAGTACAGTTTGCCCTGGCGGAAGCGGTGAAGCTGGGCTGGATACCCGGCAACGATACTGATGCCGCCACTTATTATCTCAACGGTATTAAATATTCCCTGCAACAGTTTGGCGTATACACCGATGCGGCCTATGCCACCTGCATTGCTACCCCTGGTGTAGCTTATGATCCTGCGCATGCGATGGAGCAGATCGGTACCCAAAAATGGGTGGCCCTGTTCCTCAACGGCTGGGAAGCCTGGTATGAATGGAGACGAACAGGTTTCCCCAGGTTGCAGCCACCTGCCAATGCACAAACCCGCGATGGTCAGATTCCCCGTCGCCATGGGTACCCTTCCAGGGAAGCATTGCTGAATAAAGCGCATTACGATGCAGCCGTGCAACGCCTCGGCGGCCCGGATGACCTGAGCAGCCGGGTATGGTGGGATAAGCAATAGAAAGTTTCACGCAAAGACACAAAGAAGCAAAGCAACAGAAGATATGATATCCTCTGTTGCTTTGCTTCTTTGTGTCTTTGCGTGCCCCTTTATGCTATCCCAAAGATTATCACTATTTTTCCGGGGTATTTACCCACTTAATATGCGCAATAATGATGGGCGATGGTGATTTACTACAGCTTATAAGGCAGGATGACACAGCCGCATTTGAATCTATTTATGATAAATACTGGCAGGCCCTTTATTTAAAGGCATGTCAGCGGGTGGATAAAGATGAGGCAAAAGATATGGTACAGGAAGTGATGATCACTTTATGGAGAAGGAGGCAGGAGATCAGCGTGAAGCAGGAAGGGGATCTGGGACGGTACCTGTTTACCGCCATCCGGTACCGGGTGATCAGTCACTATGCGTTTACTGCCACAGAAATTAAGCGGGCCGGTTTTTTCGACACTTTTGAAAATCAAATAACAGCAGATACCCTGGAAGCGAAGGAGTTGCAGGCCCGTATTGAGGCGGAGATCGGGCGGCTGCCGGCCAGGATGCAACAGATTTTCCGCCTGAGCCGGGAAGATGATCATACCATTGCAGATATTGCACAGATGCTCCAATTATCGGAGCAAACGGTGAAAAACCAGCTGACGGATGCGCTGAAAAGACTCCGCACCTCCCTCAAAGCCTCTTCTACGGGCGATTGGACCCTGGTATTGCTATACCTGTTCTTCCACATACATAATAACCATTAATCGTTCCTTACTATCCTGGTCACCTGTTTGCTGTTGGTTATGATCAACCAGGGGAGAAGTATGTGCGGTAGACTGGCGGGTAAAATTTTTTTTTCAGTGGACTAGTACCAGATCAAATTTTTTCAGATAAGTAATAAAATCGCAGGCATTGGAAGTCAGTAAAATCAGGCAACTCTTTAAAAAATATATGCTGGGGCATACCTCGGGGGAGGAGCAACAGGCGGTAGACCAGTGGTATCAACTGTTTGATGCCGATGTGTTGCCCAATATGGACGAAGCAGAACAGGCCCGGGTAAAACAGGAAATATGGCGGGGCATACAACCGCAAATTGTAGTGGCTAAAACGTTTTATCTCAGGCGGCCCTGGATCAGCGCAGCAGCGGCTATATTGTTACTGGCAGGCGTCGGCGCCACCTGGTTTATGTTTCATTCCCGCAGCAGGGCGCCACGTTATGCTACTTATACCACCCGCGTGGGTGAAAGAATTACCATTCACCTCGGAGATGGCTCCCTGCTGGCCCTGAATGCCGGTACTACCATCCGGGTGCCGGAAGATTTATCCAAAACAAGAACCCTGCAACTCATCGATGGGGAGGCTTTCTTTGACGTGAAAACGAACCCTGACCTGCCTTTCATCGTAGAAAGCGGCCCTGTGCGCACTACGGTACTGGGTACTTCCTTCAATGTAGCCGCCTATAAAGACATGCATACGCTCACCGTAGGCGTGGTATCCGGAAAAGTGCGCATCGCCACCAACCATGAGCAACTACAGGTATTGGAACGCGACCAGGAACTCATCTATAATAAAGCGAACCGGCAAATGAGAGTGGCCTCGGTAGATGAAAGTTTACCCGGATGGAAAGAAGGCAGACTGGTATTTAATGACGTATCGTTCGATGATATGGTGATACTGATGGAAAAGAACTTTGGCATCAGCATCTCCACCACGGCAGATCATGTGAAGTCGACCCGGTATACCACAGAACTACCCACTGGCATGGATCCGGAAAAAGCAGTGCAGGTACTGGCAGCCATCCATCACCTGAAAGTACGGGTAGTAAGCCCCCATACCGTGATTTACGAGTAACCAATAAATATATCACCAAAAGCTAAACGCAAAAAAGACAGCAATGCCACGTAAATGGAACCTTTTGTTAATGCTAACAATTAATGCCTAACCACGTATGAAGAAAATTGTAAAAGAATTTAAAAAACGAATGCTGGTCATCGTTTTAATGCTAACCTGTGCGCCGACCCTATTGCCGGTATACGCAGGACAAGGACAAATACTGCATGAAACCAGCGTTACCATCGCCCTGAAAAGCGGTAGCCTGGAATCAGCATTGCGCGATTTGCACCGGCATACGAAGATAACCTTTGCTTACGACCGGCAACTGATCAGTGCCTATAAAGTAGACCGGCACTCTTTTTCCAACGAGCGACTCGACTATGTACTGGAAAAATTATTGCAGCACAAATCGCTGGGATTCGCGGAAGTGAATAATATTATCGTCATCAGTAAATTGAATACGCCGGCATCATCCAGCAGTAACCCTGCCCGCCAGGAGGTAGTAGTGTCCGGGATCATCAGGGATGAAACCGGCAAACCACTCCCCGGTGTAAGCGTAGCCGTTAGAGGTGTGAGCACCATGACCACCACCGATGCGGAAGGTAAGTACAAAATCCTGGTGAACCCGGATAATGCGGTACTGGCTTTTAGCTTTATCGGTTATGAAACAGCAGAAGTAACGGTAGGTGGCCAAACGGTGATCAGCCTGCAATTGAAACTCGCCAGCAAATCGCTCGGGGAAGTAGCGGTAGTAGGCTTCGGTACCCAGCGTAAAGTAAGCCTGGTAGGTGCACAGTCTACCATCAATCCCAGTGAATTCAAACAGCCGGCATCAGACATTTCTACTATGCTGGCAGGCCGTATCTCCGGCGTAGTGGGTGTACAGCGCTCCGGCGAGCCCGGCAAAAGCGGTGCTGATATCTGGATCCGTGGTATCGCTACCTTTGGCGACGGCAACAAATCTACGCCACTGGTATTGGTGGATGGCGTAGAACGCGCTATCAATAACATCTCTCCGGAAGACATTGAATCGTTTACCATCCTGAAAGATGCCGCCGGCACAGCCGTATATGGCGTACGTGGGGCCAACGGCGTTATCCTGCTGAAAACGAAAACCGGTAAGGTAGGTAAACCACAGATCTATTTCGACTACAACGAGGGCGTCAACTCTTTTACCAAAAGGCCTAAAATGCTGGATGGTATTACCTATATGAACCTGGCCAATGAAGCGGCTACCGGCCGTAACCAGAACCCAATCTATTCCCAGGAAAAAATTGATAAAACAAAATCAGGCGCCGATCCGCTGTTGTACCCTGATGTAAACTGGATGGACGCTGTATTTAATAAATATGGCCATACCCGCAGCGCTAACCTGAATGCCAGCGGTGGCGTGGAAAATGCACAGTACTACGTATCACTCGGCTACTTTAATGAAAGTGGTTTCCTGAAAACAGACGAGCTGTCAAAGTACAACTCTTCCCTGAAGTACAACCGCTATAACTTCACGTCCAATCTCAACCTGAAGGTCACTAAAACGACTAAACTGGATGTGGGCATACAGGGATACTTCTCCAATGGTAACTACCCCGGCATTCCCAGTCACGATATCTTCCAGAGTGCCATGGATGCTTCACCAGTAGCTTATCCTATTATGTACCCGGGCAACCTGGTACCGGGGCAATCTGCCAACGGCGGTTTCCGCAATCCCTATGCAGACCTGACCCGCCGCGGATACCGCAATGAGTTTAAAAACCAGCTGTATTCCAATATCCGTGCTACCCAGGACCTGAAAGCCCTTACACCGGGATTGTCGGTAACAGCGATGTTTGCGTTTGATACCTACAACCAGAACTATATTATCCGTTCCAAGAGAGAGGACACCTATTACCCGGATATGAATAATCCCTACAAGCCGGATGGTTCGCTGAACCTGATTAAAACTTTTGTGGGAGATGATTACCTGGGATTTGACAACGCCAACAACGATCGTCAAACCAGCCGGCAGTTTTATACAGAAGCCGCCATCAACTACGATCGCGGATTTGGTAAGCATCATGTTACCGGTTTGGGATTGTTCTATTCCAGCGATAAGACCAATACACTGGCCGGCGATTTCATTAACTCTATCCCCGAACGTTACCTGGGCATAGCAGGTAAGGCGGCCTATTCTTACGATGACCGCTATTTTGCGGAGTTCAATTTCGGTTATAACGGTTCAGAATTATTTGCACCGAAAAATCGTTATGGTTTCTTTCCCGCTATTGGCGTGGGTTGGGTAGTATCGAACGAACGCTTTTTTGAACCGCTGAAAAACGCGATCTCCTTCCTGAAATTCCGTTACTCCAATGGTAACACCGGTTTGGGTAGTGCGCGGGAAAGGTTCCTGTATATCACCAACCTGAATACCAACGACAACACCTATAAATATGGAACCGGTTTCGTAGACAACGGCCGCGGTATCAGTATTAACCGCTACGCCACCGATGTGCGCTGGTCGGTGTCCAACAAACAAGACCTGGGCGTAGAAATGGTGGTGCTGGGCGACCGCCTGAGAGTGAACCTGGACGTATTTAAAGAACATCGTACCGGTATCTTCCTGCAGCGCGCTTCCAATGTGATGTTTATGGGATTGGAAAATCAACAGTTTGGTAACCTGGGGGTAGTCGACAACCAGGGATTGGATGCTAACCTCGAATACCGCATGAAGATAGGACAGGTGGCCGTAAATGTGCAGGGCAACATTACCTGGAATAAAGATAAGCTGATAGAAGATGACCGTCCGCCACAGCTGTACCCCTGGATGGAGCATCGCGGCAACAATGTAAACGCCCGCTATGGCTATATCGCAGAAGGATTGTTTAAAGATCAGGGGGAGATAGATAAAAGCGCGGTGCCTGGCGACCGCTCCCAGGTAAAGCCAGGGGATATCAAGTATAAAGACCTGAATGGTGATGGTATAATCAACTCTGCCGATGTTACAAAAATTGGCCGCGGCGATGTGCCGGCTGTGGTATATGGTTTCGGCGCAGATATCAGCTATAAAGGATTTAATCTCACTTTCCTCTTTCAGGGCCTATCCGATGCCGACCGCCTGTTATCCGGCAGTGCCGTGATTCCTTTCAACGGTGGTGGCGGCGTTACCAACGCCTTCAGCATTGCTGCCGACCGGTGGACAGAAGACAATCCCCGCCAGGATGCCTTTTATCCAAGACTCGCCTATGGAGAAGCGGAGAACAAAAACAATACACAGGCCAGTTCCTGGTGGGTGAAAGATGTGAGCTTTATCCGGCTTAAGCAGTTGCAGCTGGCGTATAACCTCCCTGGTAGCTGGTTACAGCGCATAGGGATCCGGAATGCGGCTATCTATCTCAATGGTATCAACCTGCTCACCTTCAGCAAGTTTAAGTTGTGGGATCCTGAGCTGAATACAGATAACGGCTCTTCTTACCCTAATGTAAGCACGATTTCGCTGGGCGCTAACCTGAAGTTTTAATCACATAAGTCACTGATCATGAAAAAGCTATTATATATTTTGCTGGCTATAGGATTATTATCTTCCTGTAGAAAATACCTGGACCAGGTGCCAGACGACCGGTTAACCATTGAAGAAACGTTTCGTACCTGGGCAACTGCCCAGCGTTTCCTCGACAACGTATACAGCAGGATTCCTGATGAATTCGGGCAGCGTAATCCCGGCGACAATACCAACCGCGGGCTATGGACCGGCGGTTGCGATGAAGCCGATTACGTATGGGGCTTTGTACAATCGAACGATGTAAACATTGGTAACTGGGATGCCAAGTCAGGTTTTGTAGGGGATTACTGGAGAAATTTCTATAAAGGTATCCGCGCTGCCAGCGTATTTATCGACAATGCCGATAAAATCATTGATCTTACGCCGGAGCTGAAAGAACAAGCCAAGGCCCAGGCCCGCGCGCTGAGAGCCATGTACTATTTTTACCTGATGCGTATATACGGTCCCGTTGTATTAATGGGAGAAAAACCGGTAGCGGTAGACGCCACCCTGCAGGTTCCCCGCAATTCCTTTGAGGAATGTGTGAACTATGTAGCAGACGAATTACAGAAAGCGGCGGCAATATTGCCCGTAGATTATTCTTCCGATAAGCTGGGACATATTACCAAAGGCATTGCGCTGGCCTTCCGGGCCAATGCTCTGATGTATGGGGCCAGTCCCTTGTACAATGGCAATACCGACCTGGCGGTCCTGAAAAATAAGGATGGTAAGCAGTTGATCGGCCAGACCTATAATCCCCAGAAATGGAAGGATGCGGCCGCAGCCTATAAAGCCTTTATCGATGAATTTGTACCGGGTACCTATCACCTCTTTACAAAGAATGATGCTAATGGTAATTTTGATCCGTATCTTTCCTGTCGCGATGTATTCCTGACCGATTGGAACCCGGAAGTGATCCTGGCCCGCCCGGATAACTCTCTTGGCTCCCGCCAGTACGAAATGACGCCTTATCACAGCGGGCAGGATTCCAGGGATGTAAGAGGCAGTGGTGGTTTGGGTGCTACGCAAAACATGGTAGACGCATTTTTTACGAAGAATGGCCGGAGCATCGATGATCCGTTGTCCGGCTATGTGAAAACCGGTTACTCCGATTTCCGGGCGCCTAACGACAAGGTAACGCAGAGCATCTATAACCAGTGGGTAAACCGCGAGCCCAGGTTTTATGTAAACATCACTTATGATGGCAGCATCTGGCTGAATAAAAGTTATCCGAATATCGTGACCCGCCTGTATAATACGGGTAACTCCGGTAAGAAAACAGGAGGTAATGATTACACGCCTACCGGTTACATCGTTCGTAAAGCCATGGGATTAGATAAATGGGATATCGGTGGTCGTACGCTGATGCTGATCCGCCTGGCGGAAATTTTCCTGAGCTATGCAGAGTGTGTAAATGAAGCAGATCCGGGTAACCCGGATGCGTTGAAATACATTAACCTGATCCGGGAAAGAGCGGGTATTCCACAGTATGGCTCGGCTTCATTACCGGCGCCCATTGGACAGGCAGCTATGAGAGACGCCATCCGTAAAGAACGTCGTGTGGAGCTGGCCTTTGAAAACAATCGTTTCTTTGATGTGCGTCGCTGGAAGATGGCAGAGCAAACAGAAAATGGTCCTATTTACGGATTGAATATCAGTGCCGACTTGCCGGACTTCCTGAAAGTAGTACCTTTCGAGACCCGTGTATTTAATAAACGTCATTACTTTTTCCCGATCCCATCCGATGATGTAGACAATGACCGTGAGCTGATACAGAACCCGGGATGGTAGCAATGCTTGATACAATCAATAAATAAACAGCTATGAAACGAACCTTTATATTGCTTGCAGCTTTGCTGTTACATAGTAATTGTTCCCGTAGCGGCGCTAAAAATGATGTACCGGGGCCCGCCCCGGTACAAGGCGTTTCTTTTACGCTGAAAGACGCTACTACGGCCTATAATACGTTTAACCAATATTTCTACAGCAGCAGCGATAAGCTGTATTATGCTACTACTGCACAAAAGACGATCGGCGCCATCTGGACCCAGGCCATTTACTGGGACATGGCCATGAACGTATATAAGCGCAGCGGCAATGCGGCAGATCTCCAGCGGGTAAATGATATTTTCCAGGGAGGCTTTAACCGCTATGACCATTATAATTGGAACAATACCAAAGAGTGGTTTATCTACGATGATATGATGTGGTGGATTATTTCTTTAGCCAGGGCGCATCAGCTCACAGGAAATAAGAACTACCTCGACCTGTCCTTGTCGGGATTCAAGCGGGTATGGGAGGGTTCCTACGACCCGGTAAACGGCGGCATGTTCTGGGATTTTAATCACAGTGGAAAAAATGCCTGCATCAACTTCCCTACCGTAATAGGTGCTATAACCCTGTACAATATTACCCACGATGCCGCTTACCTGCAAAAGGCTAAAGACGTATACAGCTGGGGCGTTAATAACCTGTATGATGCGAGTACCGGCAGGGTGGCCGACAATAATGTAAATGGACATAAAGGCTGGTCGGATTATACCTACAACCAGGGTACTTTTATTGGGGCCGCCGTGATGTTATACAAAGCCACCGGTATACCGGCTTATCTTGATCAGGCGAAACTGGCGGCTACCTATACACAGAAAACCATGAGCGATGTAAATGGTATACTGCCGGCGGAGGGCGACTGGAATGAGCAGGGCGTGCTGAAAGCTATCTTCGGTCAGTATATCATGATGCTGATCAATGATGGCGGACAAACCCAGTTTCTGCCCTGGGTACAGCAGAATATCAATGCTGCCTGGGGGAACCGGGATGCTGCCCGGGGACTTACCTACCGTAATTATAAAGTGCCGTGCGTTACCGGTGAACTGCAATCATATGAGGCCAGCAGTGCCGTGTATATGATGCAGCTTTGCCCGCCGGCGAAATAAACGGGAACATCGTTTTCATAAGGTAAAGTGCTACTTTTGCACTTCAATATTTTTTACCATATGAAGACGATGTTCTTTTTTTGTTTTGTTTGTATCCTCTCTTTCCTAACCTGTACTGTATTTGCCCAGGAAGAAACAGATGGTCGTACCTGGGGTTTATTTGCCGACCAATCCCGCTACATATATGGTGATACAGCGTTTGTACGTGCCAGTGCTGATACCAGGCAAGCCCCGATAGATACTTTGTATACCGGCGATGAAATTGCCATTACCGATATCACCGACAAAGTATTAAATCTCAGGGGCATGAAATTGCCCTGGATAAAAATTAAGTATAAAAAAGAAGGGCAGGATAAAGAAGGTTTTCTCTGGCAGGGCATCATATCGCTGGCGCCAATGCGCCGGGGCGAGCTTAAACTGGTGGCGGGGATGGAACGCCGTGTGGATACCATCCTGGTATACGATGATGGCAGTAAAAATCCCGGGAAACAGTTTTTAGTAAAAATTAAAGCGGTGCAGGGTGGAAAAGTAATCGCCACTAATTCCTTCCGCATGATGGACGATGAAGCCGCCAACTTTGCAGAGCCCAAAGTAATGAGCGGATTAGGATTGTCCAATGTACAATACATCATGGTCCTGAGCTTTGGAGGCGAAGCTTGCGGTATCCCTACCAACTACCATTACTTTGCCTGGTTGAACGACGGCCGGCTGGTAGCTTTACCGGAAAGAATGTGTGTAGGCGATGCCGGCGCTTATTATCATGATGAATCTTTTATTTTCCCGGTAGAGAAAGGCGGAGAACCAGATACCATTATCTGGCATGTGGAAGAAGAAGAAGCGACCGATAAAGATGATAAGGATGGTAATCCTGTTATGAAAACTAATATCAACGTATCCAGCAAATATGCCTGGGATGGCGTGAATGGTACTTTTAAAAAGATTGGTAAATGGCGGTCTTGAGCTGGTAAAATAAAGTTGGTAACCTCATCATTTGTAATGGCCGTTCATCTATAATTTTTACATCGTGCTATTTTATTGAAATAGCTTTGTGACGTGTAAAAACCGCCCAGTCATTACTTCCCATGTCCGTTTACCATCAACCCAGAAAACGCGTAATCATACTCATTATTACGGCTTTAGTACTGATCATTACTGCCAGGTTATTGTTCCTGCAGGTAATAGAAAAGAAATATGTCCGCCTGGCAGATGCCAATGCGGTGGTCAGGAAAATAGTATACCCCAGCAGGGGAATTATTTTTGACCGGCAGAACCGAAGTATTTTAAGTAATGATATTCTTTATGACCTGGTGGTAACGCCTGCTGCTGTTAAGAAAATTGACACTGCTTATCTCTGTAATATCCTGCAAATAGATAAAACAGAATTCCGGTCACGTATCGCCGATGCCATTAAAAAGAATGGAAGGGTGCGGCCTTCTGTGTTTGCAGGCTTATTGTCGGCCACTACGTATAGCCGTTTACAGGAGAGCATGTATTTGTTTCAATCGGGTTTTGAACTGGTGCCCCGGCCCATCCGGTCGTACCCATATAAGGCTGCTGCCAATATATTAGGGTATATCGGGGAGATATCGCCGGCGATGTTGAAAATGAGTGCCTACCAGGATTACCAGTCGGGCGACTATATAGGATTAACTGGTTTGGAAAAGACCTATGAAGCCGTATTAATGGGGCAGCGGGGTACGCAGTACATCCTTAAAGACAACCTGAATCGTCCGCAGGGAGCATTGGAAAATGGCGAATTTGATACTGCAGCTATAGCAGGAAAGAATCTTCGTTTATCACTGGACATAGAATTGCAGGTATTGGGCGAACGCCTGATGCGCAATAAGGTAGGTAGTATTGTGGCCATTGATCCGCAAACAGGCGGTATACTGGCCATGGTGAGCGGACCGGTATTTGATCCCAACCTGTTGGCCGGCAGTTCCCGTACCCGTAACGTGGGTAAGTTGTTTAGCGATCCTACAGAGCCTTTTCTCAACCGGGGCATACAGGCTACCTATCAGCCGGGATCGGCGATGAAGCCATTAACGGCGCTGGTGGCCCTGGATGAGGGATTGATTACACCCGGGTTTGGTTATCCTTGTCATGGAGCCTATACCAGTTGCGGGCATGTGGTAAAATGTTTACACAGTGAGGCAGGGCATGCCGCTAACCTGCGGGTGGCGATGGCGCATTCCTGCAATGCTTATTTTATTCATTTGTACCGTATGGAAGTAGATGCCGACAAATGGGGAGGCGTAAAGAAAGGCCATACCAAATGGCGGGAATACATGACCCGCTTTGGGTTGGGGCATAAGTTGGGCATTGATATCCCGGGGGAAAACGGCGGTATTGTGGCGGATACCACGGTACTGAACCGGCTTTACCGGGGACAGTGGAATTCCTGTTCTGAATTATATGTGGGAATGGGGCAGGGCCAGGTAGCGGTAACGCCCCTGCAAATGGCCAATGTGATGTGCATGATTGCCAACCGCGGATATTATTACCTGCCTCACCTGGTGCAGTCGATCGATAATGATCATTCCGACCTGCTGAAAAAATATAAAGAAAAACATGCCATTGGCAATGTGTCTGATACCGCCTATCATTCTGTTATTTATGGGATGGAAGATGTGATAGAACATGGTACTGGCCGGGGTGCTCAAATTGCCGGGATTGCCGTTTGCGGTAAAACCGGCACGGCGCAGAACCGGGGCCGGGTAAATGGGAAGGTGGTCGACCTGGAAGACCACTCTGTATTTGTCGCTTTTGCGCCCCGGGATAATCCCCGTATAGCCATTGCGGTGATTGTGGAAAATGCCGGTACCGGCGCCCGGTTTGCCGTGCCTATCGCCAACCTGATGATGGAAAAATACCTGAAGGATACCCTGCCGGCTTCCAAAATGGCTATTATGCAACGGATGCTGGAAAGTAGTACCATTCCGGCGGAAAAGCAGCTGAATTCGAAGATTGATTCGCTGAATACGACTACGGGCGCGTTAACGGCGGCGGATATATTAAAACAGTATTTTCACTAGTAGGCTTATTACAGCAATGACCTACTATACAGTGATTACTTTTACTCCTTTCTTTTTGCAGTACTGGAGCTGGTCGGGAGCGGCATCTGTGATGATGGTTTGTACCGTTTCCAGCGGTGCAAAATGGAGGTAAGAAGGTTTGTTGATTTTGGAGGCATCGCAGAGCAGGTAAGTGGTATGGCTATGATGGGCCAATGCAAGTGCCATGTCTGCTTCCTTTTCACTATGCGCAAACAAACCTTTAGCCGACAATCCATCTACCCCAATAAATGCTTTATGCGCCTGGTAGCGGGCAATATGTTCGATGGCCATGCTGCCATGAATGGCTTGTCGCGCTGCATCATATTCGCCGCCGATGATATTGAGAGATACCGTTGTGTTTTGCAGGGCCTGGATAACGGGCATCGAATTCGTGATCACTTTGATTTTCCGGTTTTTAATAAACTGGCATAGGCGGAAAACCGTGCTGCCACAATCCATGAAGATGATGTCGCCATCGTTGATGGTGGCGGCTGCCTTGCGACAGATATTATCTTTAGCGGATTGGTTCGCCGTAGCTTTATGTGTAAACTGAAATGGAAGCGGGGGCTGATCTACGGGGATGGCGCCACCGTGGGTGCGGTATAATTGCCCTTCGTCGGATAACCGGTTCAGATCACGGCGGATGGTAATTTCCGATATATCCAGGGCCAGCGCAAGTTCCCGGGTATCCACTTCTCCCCGGGATGCCAGTTGCGCCAGTATTTTATTTTTTCGTTGTTGGAAATTCATATGAAATGACTAACTTGATCAAATGTAATCAAAAACGATCAAAAACGATCAATTTATATGAAAGCAATCAACATTCTCGAAACAGCCATATTATCCGACAACTGGTATACATTGAAGAAGATTACGTACGAGATGAAGGGGAGTGATGGCGTGATGGTGAAACAGGAACGGGAAGCGTATGACCGTGGGAACGGGGCTACCATTCTCCTGTATAACCAGGAGCAACAAACTGTAGTACTCACCCGGCAGTTCCGCATGCCTACCTATATCAATGGCAACGCATCGGGCATGCTGATAGAATGTTGTGCGGGGCTACTCGATGCCGATAACCCGGAGGACTGTATCCGGCGAGAAACCATGGAGGAAACCGGCTATGCTGTTACCGATGTGCGTAAGGTGTTTGAGGCATATATGTCGCCCGGCTCTGTTACAGAGATTTTGCACTTTTTTGTGGCGGCCTATTCCGCTGCGCAGAAAGTGCAGGAAGGAGGAGGGTTGGCAGAAGAGCAGGAGAATATACAGGTGCTGGAGCTGCCGTTTATGCAGGCCATGGAAATGATCCGCAGTGGCGATATTAAGGATGCCAAAACTATTATGTTGCTGCAATATGCGGCGCTTCACCGCATTTTCGATTAAGGTAATGAAAGGGGCGTTGGTAGGGAAAACATTTTATCTTTGCAGGTATTATCCGGCAGCATATGAAAATGGCCCATTATTCACCATCGCCTCTACTCGCTCCTTTCGTCAAAACTTTCCTGGTAATAGAAAGTGAGGAAGGGATAGAGAATAATACTTTGCCGGATACATCGGTGGTGATGAGTTTCCGTATCCGGGGAACGGTGAGCCTGCGACAGGAATCACTGTTGACGCCATTATCAGAAACGGGCATATCGGGCCTGCGGAAATCCGCCAGGCTATTGCGTTACGCGCCGGGCACCACCATGTTGCTGGTTATATTCCAGGAAGGAGGGGCCGCCGCATTTTTCAAAGCGCCTTTACACGAATTATTTAATACGCATTTACCATTGGATGACCTGGTACAGCTACGAAAATTGGAAATGGTAGAAGAACAGTTGAGCGAAGCTGCGCAGCCTTCGCAGTGGATAGCTATCGTAGAACGGTTTCTTCAACGAGAGCTGGTCAGGCAACCCGACATATTGATTCACCATGCGGTGGCGCAAATAAAAGCGACGGACGGGCATATCAAAATGAAGTCCCTGGCTACTTCGCTATTTATCAGCCAGGATGCATTTGAAAAGCGCTTCCGGCGTAGCGTAGGTACTTCGCCCAAACAGTTTGCTGCTATAGTGAGATTAAGGCACTTGTTGGCACATTATACGCCGCATACTTCATTGACGGCCGCCGCCTATAGCGCCGGGTATTTCGACCAGGCGCATTTCATTAAAGACTTTAAAGGATTTACGGGACAATCGCCCCAGGCTTTTTTCCAGTCGGCCGACTGGTGGTAGTAGCGCAAAGTCTGTATTTTCGGTAGTTTTATGCATATTGCCAGTTCGTTTTTTCTACGAACGGCGGATATTTTAAAAAAATAAATCCCCGAAAATTTTTAAATGAGCAAATGCTCACTTATATTTGCAGGTAATGAGATACCGTGACGAAAATAAAATGCAGGCCATCCGGGATTGTGCCATTGAGATGGTAGCGAAGAATGGTTTGGAGAATTTTGGGATCAACCGTTTGGCAAAGGCAGCGGGCGTATCTCCGGCTACTATTTATATCTATTACAAAGACAAGGAAGATTTACTCACCTCCATCAGTATTGAAGAAGGGGTGAAGATGACCCGTGCTACCCTGAAGGGATTCGATCCGAATGCGTCGTTTCGTGAGGGACTTTGGGTGCAGTGGAAAAACCGGGCCGCGTTTTCGCTGGACAACCTCCAGGCAGCCGAGTTTTTCGAGCAGCTGCGTAACTCCACCTATAAAGATAAAATGAGGGAAGCGATCAGCCTGGAGTTCCGCAAAAGCATGGGTAGTTTCGTGGAAAATGCCGTGAAGCGGGGAGAGATCAACGAGATGCCGCTGGAAGTGTATTGGTCGGTAGCTTTTGCGCCGTTGTATGCCCTGATCAGGTTCCATAATGAAGGACAAAGCCTGGATGGCCGTAAGTTTAAATTTTCAGAAAGTATCATGAAACAAACATTTGATTGCGTGTTAAAGGGATTATCGAAATAGCTATTTTTTTTCTCAAAAAAATAAATGAGCGCTTGCTTACATAATATGAAAACGGCAAATCATATTCTCATTTTCAAAACGAACATCACTACTCCGGAAGACCGGCTGAAAGTAGCTGCCGTCCTCGATCAGCAGCCATTCATCAGCAAATGGACCGTAGACACGGAAGATATAGACCGGGTACTGCGGATAGAATCGGCCATTGCAGCCACCGCGCCGATCATTCACCTGATCCGTTCGCGCAATTATGAATGTGCGGAGTTGGAAGATTAACATCATTGACTATTTAATACTACATCATGAAACAAATGCCTGCTTTCACCACCCATCAGAAGCTGGTGATCACCTTGTTGGCCCTTACCCAGTTTACCGTCGTACTTGACTTTATGGTGATGTCTCCCCTGGGAGATATGCTCATGAAATCGATGAACATTAAGCCGAATCAATTTGGTCTCATCGTATCTGCTTACGCCTTCAGCGCAGGCGTGTCCGGCCTGCTCACCGCGGGGTTTGCCGATCGTTTTGACCGCAAACGACTGCTCGTATTTTTTTACGGCGGATTTATCCTCGGCACTTTCTGCTGTGGATTGGCCAACAGTTATGTAACGATGGTGGCCGCCCGTATCGTTACCGGATTATTCGGTGGCGTGATAGGTGCTATTTCATTAGCTATTGTTACCGACTTGTTCGATATTTCCCAACGTGGCCGTGTAATGGGATTTACCCAAATGGCTTTTGGGGCCAGCCAGGTGCTGGGTATTCCCATTGGCTTGTACCTGGCCAACGCCTGGGGCTGGGAAGCGCCGTTCCTATTAATAGCCGGACTGGCACTGGTGATCGTGCTGCTCATCTGGTTTATCCTGGAACCCGTTAACGCACACCTGGCAGTACAAAGAGATAAGAATGCATTTTTGCACCTCTGGCACACCGTGCAAAAAGGAGATTATCGTATAGGCTTTGCCGCTACCGCATTAATGTCGGTCGGTGGTTTTATGATGATGCCCTTTGGTAGTGCTTTTGCCATTAACAACCTGCACATCACAGCAGAACAACTTCCACTGCTCTTTATGGTAACGGGTGTCAGTTCCCTCTGCATCATGCCATTGCTGGGTAAGCTGAGTGATAAAATTGATAAGTTCCGCCTTTTCGCTACCGCAGCGCTGTTTATGATGGGCGTAGTGATAGTGTACACGCACTTATCGCCGCACCCACTGTGGATGATCATGGGATTAAATATCCTGATGATGGGCGGTATTGTGGGACGTATGATCCCGTTTACTACGCTTATTACAGGTATTCCGGACTTATCGGACAGGGGCGCTTTTATGAGCGTTAACTCCTCCCTGCAGCAAATAGCCGGCGGCATAGCAGCCCTCATAGCTGGTATGATCGTATCGCAGCAAAGTAAGTACAGCCCATTGGAACACTATGATACCCTGGGTTGGGTGATAGTAACACTCACTGTTCCCTGTATCTTCCTGGTATACCGTGTAAGCGTAATCGTTAAAAAGAAACTGGCAAAAGGTGCTGTGGTGCATACGGCGTCTCTTCCGGCAGAAGTGTAATGGGCGATGAATTGGCCCTTAAAAATGTATTTTCTCGCCAAGGCGCAAAGCAGCAAAGGATTTAAAAGAAGAAGAGAGCGAATTTTAAGCCCGCAAAGCGGGGAGATTATAGCATCTTCCGTTGTGTGTTATAGAATCTCCCTGCTTTGCGGGCTTAAAACTCGCCTCAATCTCCGCTTCTTTGCTGCTTAGCGCCTTGGCGAGAAAAATATCCTTTTAGTATCTTTCCTGGTCCTTTAGTTTTTGCGATAACTCCTGCACCTGTTTGTTTAGTTGAATGATGTACAGCATTTGTTCCTCTACTTTCTGCAACAGGAGCTTATTCATTTCGCCAAGATCAATTCCCTCTTCTTTTACCTGTTGGGTAGTGGGGATGCCAGGAAGGTGTTTGTTTTGTTCAATAAAATCAGCTACTTCATTGATAGCGGGTAGTTGATAATCTTTGTTAAATACAAAGTCCGCCCAGCTTTCCTGGGTTACTTTTACCCGGCGGGTGCCGATAGTACCTTCCACAGCAAGTTTATATCCTTTTGAATTAGGGGTGCCAATGGCTACGTTGCCATCGCCGGTTACTTTGAGTTGTACGCCCAGGTTATTTTGAAGCGTCATTAAATCCCACGCAGTACTTGCTGCGTTATGTACCTGCAAGCCCCGCTTGGTAGTGCCTTCCGTTTCTGCGGCATTGCCGGGGCCAAAGAAAACTACCGGTGCAGTGGATTTCATGATGCCGCTGGCACTGATCGTCAACAACCGCCCATTCGGATTGGCGCTTACATTAGTATTTACAAAGTTAAATCCCCGGATACCTGTATTGAGATTAAAGTTGACGCCGTCATCATTTACACCTATTCCCAGGTTATAGCCGGATGTACAGCTGCCGGTTCCGAAAAGAAACTGTTGATTATCACTTATAATATGCAGGCGGGCAGCAGGGGCTGGCGGTGCACCACCAGCATCTAACCCTATTCCAACATTTCCATTTGGTGCGATATTCATATCGGTTTTATTTACTGTTCCTCCTAACAGTAAACCGTAGTTAGTGAGGCCATATACTTGCACAATGGACCTTGTAAAACCAATACTATAAGCCTGGCCACCAAAGCTGCCGTCTACTCCCAGCTTAAAGAATTTTTTTACATTCAGCGTATCCATCTGGGCATACAACTGGGCAACCAGGAATAGGGCAAACAGTGTTGCGAAAACTTTCTTCATAGATATTCATGTTTAGTGATAAATAATTCAATCCGGGAAACAAAAGAGGCTAAGGGGCACCATCTGCTGATGGGTATAGGTTTATACTACAGGGTTACCACAACTGGAACAGCCTTCGATCACAGAATAACGGCGTGAAAATAGCGAAAATCCTTACAACAAAAAAGGATGACACATTCATGTGCCATCCCGTGGAAAACGTGTTATTGAAGCCTGTTAGCGGACGTATGTTAACGCCGCATTTTCCTTCGCAGCAGCTAAGCGGTGATAAAAAACATACGAGCCAAACAGGAGTATATAAGCCACAGATATGGCCGCCCATTGCGGCATCGGATCACCTACCGCCATACCGGAATACATGGCGCCGGTAAAATCGAAGAACAGCCCTGCATAAGCCCACTCTTTCAGGCGGGGGAAACGCGGAACCAGTATGGCTACAACGCCCAGTATCTTGGCCAGTCCCAGGAAAGGGGAGAGATAAGCAGGATAGCCCAGGTGTTTGAATACGGTGAGCGCCTCGGGAGTACTGAGTAGATCAGGAATAGCACCCAGCAAGGTGAGCGCAGATAATATACCTGTGAAAATCCAGTAAGTAATTTTTGTCTTTTTCATATTTGTCAGCTATTTGATGAGGTGTGATGAACGATACAAAAGTACTTTCCTGCTTTGAAGAACGCCGGGGCGTACACGACTTAAAAAGGGTTGATTCCGACAATCTTTTGTCTTAGATTTGGAATATGAAACAGATATCCATTCTCGTTCCCAGGGGGGCGGTAGCCCTCAGTTGTATTGAAGGCTCTTTTGTAGCTTTTACCAAGGCAAACGATTTTTTGGAGAGCTTAGGCCGTCCACCGCTGTTTAAGGTACAGCTGGTGGGGCTAACGAATGAGGCGCAGGTATACGATCGTTTATTTAAAGTAACGCCGGATACTACCATTTCGCAGGCGCCGGCTTCTGACCTGATCATCATTCCGGCGGTGAATGGGGAGCGGGCGGATGTTATAGAACAGAACAAGGAGTTTTATCCGTGGATAGTGGCCCAGCACCAGAAAGGTACCGAGGTAGCCAGCCTTTGTGTGGGCGCTTTTTTACTGGCCTCTACGGGCTTACTGAAAGGCCGGCGTTGCTCTACGCATTGGCTGGCAGCAGATGAGTTCAGGGGCATGTTTCCCGATATAGAACTGGTGTCGGAGAAGATCATTACCGATGAAAACGGCATCTATTCCAGCGGGGGGGCCAATTCATTCTGGAACCTGTTGCTGTATATCCTGGAAAAATATACCGACCGTGATATGGCCATTTTAGCGGCTAAATATTTTGAGATAGAAATAGACCGGAACAACCAGTCTTTCTTCACCATATTCAAAGGGCAGCGGGAACACCAGGATGAATCAGTGAAGGCGGCGCAGGAGTTTATTGAGCAAAACTTCCAGGAGAAGATCACGGTGGAACAGCTGTCGTCCATGTTTGCAGTGGGACGCCGGAGTTTGGAAAGACGTTTCAAAAAAGCAACTAACAATACGGTGTCAGAATATATTCAACGGGTAAAAGTAGAAGTAGCAAAGAAAGGATTTGAAAGCAGCCGGAAAAATATTAATGAGGTGATGTGGGAGGTTGGTTATTCTGATACAAAGGCTTTCAGGACTATTTTTAAGAAAACCACCGGATTGTCGCCATTAGAATATAGAAATAAATACAACAAGGCGGTTGCCAGGTAAGCGATTTAATGGTCATGATTGGAAGGAACAGAAAATAATTTCTGCCACCGGCCTTCCAATACGCCTCTCAACATGCTGCATAGTTCCTGGAAAGTATTAGGTTTGGTCAGAAATAGTTTGGCGCCCAAACGGAGGGCATCTTCCATATCCTCTTTCATGTCGGAAGTACTGAGAATGATGATGTTGGTTAGCTTATGCTGCAGGATCTTTTTCAGCTCAATTAAACATTCCCGACCATTCATCAGGGGCATGTTAAAGTCGAGGAAGATGTAGTCGTATTCAGGCTGCGGACTTTTCTCTTCCTGGAATAAGGCGAGGGCTTGTATACCACTGTCACACACCTGTGTTTCTATTACTGGTGAGATATTATTGATGGCTTCCTGGAAGAAGTTCCGGTCATCCGCATCGTCATCGATAATCATTATTTTTTGTGGTTTCATCATAATGGCTAAAATTTAAGATACTGGATTTCCATTCTATTTTGCTGGCGGGAAATATGAAAGTAAACAAAAATGTGAGAGTAGTCGAATTAATTATTTCGTAATACATACGGCAGACCTGGGATGGGCGGATGCGCATACGCCAGGATGTTGCCGGGGTGCGCCGATAACGCATGAAAACGCCATATAATCACCTGGCAGAACCATTCACTTGTGAGCCGGTAAATGAATGATATGAAGATATTTCAACAAGCTATACAACTACATCCGAGAAAGCGGGGCTTTCACCTCATCACGTCTGAGTTAGTGCAGGCATTTCCCCGCCTGTCGGAAATTAAAGCCGGTATGCTGCAGGTATTTATCCAGCATACTTCTGCATCGTTGACGCTGAACGAAAATGCAGACCCTACCGTGCGGATGGATTTTGAAACCTGGTTTAACAAAGCGGTGCCGGAGAATGATCCTGATTACCGTCATAATGACGAAGGACCGGATGATATGCCCGCTCATCTGAAAGCGGCCCTGTTGGGTAGTGCTGTCATGATTCCTATCCATAACGGGAGGTTGGCATTAGGTACCTGGCAGGGCGTTTACTTATGCGAGCACCGTAGCTATGGAGGCGCCCGCAATTTATTGCTCACGGCCTGGGGAGAATAGCGCTCAGCTCAGCGCATCATGGAAGATGATACCCAGGGTGTGCCTTTGTCCGCTTAATACCGGGCTTACGCCATGCTTCATATTTACCCGGTAGTATCCTTTGCTGCCTTTAGCAGGACGGAAATTAGTGGTGAAAATGAGCAGGTCGCCTTGCCCGGGACGTAGCACATTGGCTTTTGACTGTGCCCTGGGAATTTGTTCGGTCAATACGAATTCACCTCCCGTATAATCTTCTCCCGGTTCATTCAAAAAAATAACCAGCTGCATCGGGAAATAAATATCGCCGTATAAATCCTGGTGCAGGGTATTGAATCCGCCGACGCCGTATTTTAATATAAGCACCGTGGGCTGTGTTTGACCATGGGCGTGGCAATATGCTTTCAGATCTGCATGTGTAGCCGGAAACCGGGAGGGTAACTGCAACAATTCCATCCACTTGTTGGCTACTGGCGCAATAAAAGGATATACTGTTTCCCGGATGCTGTTGATGAGGCCGGGCAGGGGATATTGGAAATATTTATATTCTCCTTTGCCAAAACGATAACGTTCCATGACAATCGTTTTGCGATAGGTATGATCAGCCTGATAAGCATTGATAAGCGTTTCACATTCTTTGGGCGTAAGCACCCGGTTCACTATTGCATATCCCTGTTCCAGCAATTGCGCCGTCGTATCCGGCCAGGCATGTGCCTGCAATCTTTCCGTAATCGTTTTCATCTGTTTATCATTTAATGTGAAGTAAAATTAGTCGTAACAGGACGGCGGGAAAACCCGGTTCTTGCGGTCTTGTAAAGTTGGGAGATGGTATTATTACAAGTATGCGTGGTGTTTTTTAGACAACCTGTTTGACGGGGGAACATTAAGTTGTAACGTTGCGGAAGTTTAAAAAACAATGAGATGTTGAAGGTAGCTATCCTGAGTGATATTCATGGAAATCTGCCTGCATTGCAGGCAGTATTGGAAGATATAGACCAGTTTGGGGCCGACCAGGTTTATTGCCTGGGAGATCTGACAGATGCAGCACCCTGGCATAACGAAGTAATTGAGCTGGTAAGACGGCGGCGTATCCCGGTTATCATGGGGAATCACGATGAACGTATTGCCTTTGATCACCCGGTGCTGCCGCTGAGTAAACATGGCAAAGAAGAACGGGAGGCCCGTATTAAAGCCATTGCTCATACCAAGACAACGATTACCGCCAACAACCGCGCTTTCCTGGGGAGTTTGCCAGGGCACCTGCGACTTGTTTTTGAATCCTTTACGTTGTTGCTCGTACATGGAAGCCCCCGCAGCAATGATGAGTACCTGTATGAACAACATGATGAAAATGATATCCTGGATATGATGGCAGCACACCAGGCCGATGTGTTGATTACGGGGCATACACACCTGTCGTATGTGCGGCCTTTGTCTGCCCCCGGAAAGATGATCATCAATGCAGGATCGGTGGGGAGGTCGAAGGAAACGGATCGTTTAGCGGCTTATCTCCAACTAACGATTACACCGGAAGCGATTACGCCGGTGATCCGCAAGATCGCTTACCCGGTGGGTGATACGGTGATGGCTATCCGACAAAGCCCGATACCGGATTTTTATGCTGAATTTTTAGCGGGATGATATTAGTATCTTTGATATCCTAAATCATACGTATGGAAGCCACGCCACGGGATTACAGCAGTATTAGCCCCACAGCCAGAGCGCTGTTGTTACTGAAAGGGATGACCGCTATCCCATTTATGAAAGAAGCGGCACAGCTGATCCTGTCGCCCGACCCTTACACACCCGATTTCAACAGCAGGGACCTGGCTATGTGGGCCGGGGTATTACATTTCGAGGATCGTTACTGGAGTATTGACCAGTTGCTGGCGGGATTGCCCCTGCGGAATATCCTGGAGCTATCGTCTGGTTTTTCTTTCCGTGGATTAGCGATGATGCAGCAGCCGGGTTATTATTATGTGGATACCGACCTGCCTGATATCATCCGGCTCAAGAAGCAGCTGGTGGCCGCTTTAGATTCGGTGTCTACCGGAGGTACAATGGAGCTGTTGCCGTTAAATGCTTTGGATGAAGCGGCGTTTTCACAGGTGGTAGCGCATTTCCCGGCGGGAGAGCTGGCGATTGTTAACGAAGGGTTGCTGATGTACCTCAATACCATGGAGAAGGAGCAGCTGTGCGGTATTATCCGCCGGGTGCTGGAGCAACGTGGTGGATACTGGATCACCGGAGATATTTATATCAAGACAGATGAGCGGAAGATGGATATGCAGCGTAGCAAGGAGTGGCAGGAGTTTTACCGGCAGCATCAGATCCACGAAAACAAGTTTGATAGTTTTGACCAGGCGGAATCTTTTTTCAACAGTATGGGATTTGTGGTAGATAAGATGGCGGTGCGGGAACATGCGCGTTTAACGGCACTTCCCCGGCTGCTGGATGTAGCTACAGAAGAACAGTTGCAGCAAATGCGCAGTGTAGGGCGTGCCAGGGCCACCTGGCGGCTGAAGTTAGCGATGTAGGCGGTGCTAAGCCATTACTACCAGTTCTTTCAGCGTAGTGTATAGTTGTTCGATATTTACTGGTTTACTTAAAAATCCGTCGGCGCCCGCGGCGGTGACTTCTTCTTTTACTTCATTAAAACTGTTACCGGATACCAGGATAAAAGGTATCTGTCTTAGTTTTTTATCTGCCTTGAATTGCGCCAGCATTTCCACGCCGCCAACATGCGGCATGATCATATCCATGAGGATGGCATCCGGTTCATGGATGCGGGCTTTGGTAAGGCCCTGGGGGCCGGTATCGGCCAATATTACTTCCACGCCGAGTCGTTTGAGGGCGAGGGAAAAAGCGAGGTGGTTCAGTGGGTCATCATCTACTACCAATACTTTCATACCATTCAGGCGGCCATAGTCGATGTTGTTGCCGGCACTAAGCGGAGGAGTAGAGGCTTCCAGGGGCATTACCAGCGTAAAGATGCTACCACCTTCAGGATTATCGGCAGCGGTCAGATCGCCTCCCATCATCCGGGCGATATGCCTGGCAATAGGCAGGCCGAGACCACTGGATTCCGTATGTTGTCCCATTTCCGTGACATAGGGGTCGAAGATATGTTCTTTCCTGTCGACCGGGATGCCCCTGCCCTGGTCGGTAACAGAGAAGATCAGCTGTTGATTTTTGACAACGGCTTTCACGGTGATAATGGAGCGTACTTTGGTAAACTTGATCGCATTACTCAGCAGGTTGGTGATGATGGTGCGCAGCTTGGATTTATCAGCCAGGATATATTCAGGTACCTGGTCGCTGAAGGCGATATTGATATGTACGGATCTTCTTTTAGCGAGGTATTCGTAGGTATCGCAGAGTTGCAGGATCCAGTCGGTGAAGTGGAAGGGTGATTTGTTGATTTCATCTTTCCCGGCTTCAATCCTGGACCATCCCAGTGCGTTGCTGATGACCAGCTGCATATCCTGGCAGGCGAAGTGTACTGCTTCCAGGTGAGCGATGCCTACCTGCACGGTTCTTTTTTCTTTGTCGGCCGTTTCAATATAGTTTTGGAGAATGCTGTTGACCACATTGAGGGGAGACCTTATTTCGTGGGTAGTTTCCCGCACATAAATCCGCATGGCCTGGTTGGTTTTGTCAAGTTGGTTTACCAATGCCTGCAACTGTTGATTCCGGAAGCGGCTTTCTTTAGTGAAGTAATAGAGTGCGGTACCATTGAGAAAGGTGGCAGCAAATATAGCGAGCCAGTGGAGGGCATCGTTGGATGCCTTGTCCAGCGGAAGGCCGGTAATGACCGGGTACCGGTAGTTTAATTCTACCAGTAGTATGGCGGCGGCACTTGCCGTGATAACAAGGACTTGTAGTAATGCGGTATTAAAAACAAGGAATACGCAGAATACCAGGAAGGGGGCAAACAGATAGATCTGGGAAGCGGGGCCCAGCAATATGCCAAAGTACCAGATGGCCAGGCTGTGCAGGAGAAACATCAGCTGCTGCCCGTATTCAGGCCTGCTATACCTGGTTACCAGTAATACTGATAGGAATAAGGCACTTTCTGTCATGGCCGGGTACAGAATGATTTTGTAACCCGTCATATAATATAATATGCAGCCCAGTGCAAAGGCCAGTAAACTGGCGCCAATGGCCAGTGAATTAATAATGGAAACCACTCTTGCGGTGGGGTCGTCCGTTTTATTCACATCAGTATAATAGTGCTCGGTCCCGGGTAATACATTTTTCATAATCCTGTTTTTTTCCAGGTTGATTGTTTCAAATCGGGGCAGGTTTTTCATTTTGCCGCATTCAAGGTAGAGGAATGCAGATTATCAATTGTAAATTCTTTGTTAACAACATACTTATTTTGGAGTAAGTTTAAAGGGAGCCGGGGAAGATTTTCACAAGAAACGCACATTTTTACCTGGGTTATGAACATTGCATCATATCTGCAAAATACACTACATACAGGGGGTTGTTTCTTAAATGATTTGTCCGCATTACTGTTGCCCCATGTTTTTATCGTACGCCTTTTTTTACTACATTTAATGCGCCCGCAGATGGGCAGTACTACCTATATTCCAGGTACTGTTTCCGCGATAGCTTTGCGTGACCACATGTTATCCGCTTATACCAGGCATATCACTTTGTTGATACTGATGATCGTATTTATCAGTGCCCACACTTGCGGGCAGGTCCTGACGCTCCATAATACCGACAGTATATATACCGTAACATACCCCGCGCTGTTCCGCGATGCAGGTGGTAACATGAACATTACTGCGGTGCAGTCGGCCCCGTTTGCCCCTTCGCGGCAGGCGGTGGTAGCCCTGGGTGTAACTACCGACGCCGCCTGGGTTTATTTTGATGTGGTTAATCAAACCGGGCGGGATAACTGGTGCGTAGAAGTAGCGGCGCCGGTGTTGCATACGGTGGATGTATATATTAAGGATATCACCGGCGCCCGGCATATGCAGGTGGCCGTGGATGATCATGGGTTTGCAGCACGGCCGGTGAAAGTAAATGACCTGATCTTTCCGCTGCACCTGGCGCCGGATACGGTTACCCGTATCTACCTGCGGGTAACCAGCCACAATACCCTGCGCATCCCGGTGCGCATCGCCACAATGGAGCGGTTGTATGAAACCAACCATCGTATCGATTTCGGGAATGGATTTTATTTTGGCCTGATGGTTACCCTAACGGTGTATAACCTGTTTGTATTTCTGTTGTTGAAAGACCTCACTTACCTTTATTATGCAGGATATATTTTCTTCAGTGCCATCTTACAGTTGATATGGAATGGATACCTGTTGGATTTCTTCCCGGGCAATCCTTTTAATGCGGTGACCCTGGCCTGTGCGGTTGCCATGATTTTCAGTGTACTGTTCACCAATGCTTTTTTGCAGACCGCCCGCGACCTGCCACATATTTACCGCTGGCAGCCCTGGCTGATTGGATTGCTCTGTATTCCCGTACTGTTGCTGATCAGAGGCGGGCCTACCTGGAGTTACCGGGCGTTCCAATGCGAGATGTTCGGAATTTTTATTTTCTGGCTTTACGCGGGTATCATGAGTTGGCGCAAGGGGTATCATCCTGCCAGGTACTACCTGCTGGCATTTGCCTCCCTGGTGGTGATCAGCGTTATTTTTAATGGGCGCGACAATGGCTGGCTACCTGATCATAGCTTTTCCGTGCTGGCGCTACAAACTGGGTCATGCCTGGAAGCATTGATTTTATCATTTGCCCTGGCGGTGAAGCTGAATCGCTATAAGCAGGAAAAAGAAAAGACCCAGGCAATGGCGCTGGCACAGGCCAATACTTTTTCGCGCGACCTGATTACCATGCAGGAAATGGAACGGAAAAGAGTTGCCTCTGAACTGCACGACAGCGTAGGGCAACAACTGATATTGCTGAAGAACAGAACCCTTTCCCTGCGAGGGCATGCCGACGAACCCGTACAGCGGCTGTCGCATGACCTGGGACAGGATATAGGCGATGTATTGCAGGAGATCAGGGATATTTCCTATTCACTGCGCCCTTACCAGATGGATATGCTGGGGTTAACAGAATCGGTGAAAAGCCTGGCTGCCGATATGATGGAAGCTGCTGGTATCGATTGTACCATCGTGGTGGATAATATTGACCAGGTGTTGGGCAGGGAACATGAAATGAACCTGTACAGGATTGTGCAGGAAGTGCTGAATAATATTGTAAAACATGCCGGCGCCTCCCTGGCAGTTATCAGTGTTCGCCAGGAGCCTGATCAGCTGGAAATTATCATCCGGGATAATGGCAAAGGTTTTTCTCCGGATACAAAAGTAAAGGGCCTGGGGCTAACCAGTATCCGGGAGCGCGTGGCGCTACTGGAGGGCAATCTGGGCATTACCCCCTATCTGCCATCAGGAACAGTTGTTAAAATAATCATACCGGTAAAACCATGAGTACAGTAAATATTTTAATTGCAGATGATCACCCTATTTTTTTAAAGGGATTGAAAGAAGTAGTGGAAGCAGGCAATCACCTGCAGGTGATTTACCAGGCAGCAAACGGACAAGACGCTATACAGGGAGTGACGACCAAATCGGTAGATGTGGTGATTCTCGACATAGATATGCCTGTTAAAAATGGTTTGCAGGCGGCCGTGGAAATATTGCAGTTAAAACCGGAGATGCCGGTCATTTTATTGACCATGCATAAAGCAAAAGATGCGTTTTTAAAAGCACTGGATATAGGGGTGATGGGATATGTGCTGAAGGAAAATGCCGTGGTAGATATTATGTATGCAATAGAAGCGGTGCTTCGCGGACACTCCTATATCAGCCCGGAGATGACCTCCTTTTTACTGGCGCAGAAGCGCAGCCGGCAACCGGCGATGGATAATGTAACCACTTTACTCACTTCTTCCGAAATAAAAATATTAAAGATGGTGGGAGAATATAAGAGTACGAAAGAGATAGCAGACGAATTATATATCAGTGAAAAAACGGTGTCCAACCACCGGATGAACATCACCAAAAAATTGCAGTTGACGGGGAAGAATAGCCTGCTCCGGTTTGCAATTGAGTGGAAACAATAACGTATGCGCATAGGTAGCTGTACCCGGTTTATATTCCTGCTGCTGGCAGTCCTCTTTTTTCTGCCGCCTGTTGCAAAGGGGGCAGGAGTATCGTTGTTGGAAAACAGGGGTGTATACCCGGTGCGGGACATTTCCTATTACATGGATAATAGCCGGCAAATGGACATCACGGCGGTGTTGCAGCATGCCGGTCATTTTCGCCGGGTTCCTTCCACATTGCTATCTTTACATACCACCGCAGCCGCAGTATGGGTAAAGATCAGCATAGATAACCGTACCACCGATACCTCCTGGTATTTGCAGCTGACCAGCCCCCCGGTGATGCAGGAAGTGACGTTGTATGAATTAACACAGCGGCAACCCAGTCGTATTTTCCATCTCTCCGAAAACAATAAGACATTAAATCAAACGATTATCCCGCTGCGGCCTGCGGCAGGCGCCACTACGGACTATTACCTCCGGATACGGGGTGATAATATGGTACGGCTGTCTATGGTGGTGGCAGATATACAAACATTGTATGAGCGCAATCACCGGCAGGACGTGCTGAATGGCATTGTGCTGGGCGTGCTGGCGGCGTTTATGGTATACAATATTTTCATTTTTCTCCTGTTAAAAGAGCCGGCTTATTTCTTTTATGTGGGCGGTGTTTTTTGCTGGGGGCTGAACCTCGCTTTTTATAATGGATATCTTCCGCTGATTGCTCAAACGCCAGGCTGGATGAACAGCGCTTCGGTGCTGATTCCGGTCAGTACGTTTTTTAGTATCTGGTTTACCAACGCTTTTTTACAGACAAAAATATATGCTTACCGTTTTTACCAGCTGGGTTGGTGGCTGACAGGCATCCTGGCCATCCCGCTGTCATTAGGGGTATTGGGATATTGGGCGGCAGGTTTCACTGTGATCCAATGGATCATGTATCCGTTCTTTTTTTATTGGATAGGAGCGGGAGTGGTTAGTTACCGTCGGGGATTTATTCCTGCAGGCTATTACCTGGCCGGCTTTGGCGCTTTTGTGCTGGGAAATACGATCAACAACCTGAAAGACCTGGATATATTGCCGGATGTTTTCCTCACCCGCACCAGTATGCATTGGGGAGCCATTGCAGAAGCATTTATCCTGTCGCTCGCACTGGCGCAGAAATTTAATTATTATAAACAGAAGGAAGAAAAAATCCGGCGGGCGGCACTGAAGTTGGCAATCACCTTTTCTCACGACCTGATACAGGCACAGGAGAAAGAGCGAAAGCGTATCGCTGCTGAATTACATGATAGCCTGGGGCAAAAGCTGATACTGATTAAGCATAAATTGCTGCTGGCACGGAAGCAGGGCATTGATTTACCAGAGGATCAGTTTTCAGGGAATGTAGGTGCTATTATACAGGAGGTGAGAAATATTTCCTATTCGCTGCGTCCTTACCAGATCGACCTGATGGGGCTCACGCACGCGTTGCAAAGCCTGGCGGATGAACAGGCCGCTGCAGCAGGTATCACTTGTCATTTGTCGATAGACCCCATAGATGGACTTTTTTCGCCGGATAATGAAATCAATATTTACCGGGTTGTGCAGACACTTTTACAACAGGCGTTGCCCCCAGCGCCAATGGTAAACGCTTTTTCGCTGATCTTACGCAAAACGAATGAAGAAGTACATTTATTTTTTACGCCAGATCCATATGTACCTATGGAGGACGATACGCTGTTGAGGGATATACGTGAACGGGTGAGTATATTACAGGGCCGTTTCCTGGTGCATGCCAGCGGCTATGATATGTCGTTGCCGGTAGTGCCCTGGTGACCATAGGTATTGCTGCCTATATAATTAAATAGTAATGCCCATTTCCCGGGCAGGGAGGCAGCATTACTTTTGTGGTACAGTAATTCTGAAGATATGGCACAATTACGGTTCAACGTTTTTAAACAGGCGCACAAAGGTCTGAGGCTTTTATTAAACGATACCATACAGGCAATTCAACAAACAGATTTTTCTATACCGGCGGAAGGAAATGCGTGTATAGCCACCATAAAAACTACCCTGCAACTGTTTCACGTACATGCGGGCCTGGAAGACCAGGATGTATTTCCCATGCTGTCGCAAATAGCGTCTGCCGTGGTAGCGCACTTCGAAAAGGAGCATGAAAAGGATGAAGCGCTGATCATGAATCTCCATAAAACTTTTGAAGCGTATGAGTTGGCGGATAGCCCGGAAGCGCTGCTGGCAGCAGGTAATACGCTGTTGCATGAATTCATTGCCTTCACAGTTTTTAACCTGGAACATATGAGCCAGGAAGAATGCCTGCTGAATCCTTTTTTATGGTCGCAGTATACCGATGAAGAAATACTGGCAGTTGCCACTGCCGCCGTGAAGAAAATACCTCCGGCCAAAAACGATCTCTTTATTCCCTGGATGCTGAAAGGTAACAGCAATAAAGAAGTAGCGCAATGGCTGCAGCGGGTAAAGGAAAGTGCGCCGGCGCCTGCGTATGAGCGCCTGTATGCCACCGCCATACAAACACTGGACGGTAGCAGGATGCAGCATATCACCGCTGTCATGGAGGGATGATATAGGTAGTGTTGCCTATATAAATGATCACTAACGCTTATGATAGGACGGTAAGACTTCCGCTAAATTTGTGTCACTGATAATTAAATCATCAACGATGAGACGCCCCATATTAACAGGTATTTTCCTGCTGGCCATGATGGCCTGCCGCCACCGGCCAACAGAACAGCCGGAGCCGGTTGTGCCCCAAACCTATACTTCTTTTGGCGATAGTGCTATTGCTTATGCACACCCTACAGCTATTGACCTGGATAAAGACGGTGCACTGGACTTCACCGTGATGATACCACTGGTAATGGAGAATGGGCGTAGCGAGATGCGGTTTGTAGTAGTGCCCGCCCTTGGCAACAGTACATTACTGAACGGCAATTTACCTGTGAGCTATGCCGCGGGAGAACGGGCGCCGTTAACCGACCAGTCGCCTTTGGTATGGGCCACGCATCAGTCGCCGGTACTGGTAGCGAAAATACATGATCCCGCTACCCAGCTTGCGCATTGGGAGGGTGTATGGAAGCAGCAATATAAACGTTCGCTGGCCGTGCGGATAAAGAAGAATGATAACATCTATTTTGGATGGATACGTTTTTCTTATGCAGGAGGCGACCAGGAGGCGATCATCCTGCATGACGCAGCGATCGCTACCAAGCCAGGTCTAATGCCCAAAGCACTTTAAGAACCCCCATTATACTGAGCTTAAAAAAGCGTGATGAACAACTACTACCCCAAAACAGCCGGCCTGTTGTGCTTAACTGCGCTCCTATGGTTGGGCGCCTGTAAAAAATCAGGTAACGATACACCCGACAACAGCGGGTCTGAACAACTGGCCTATAAAGCAGTAGGCATAGTGAAAAACGCAGATGGCAGCCCGGTAAGCGGCGCGAAGGTAAGAGCCGTGAATCCTGTATTACTGGATGCTTCAGCAGATGTATTTACAGATGCCAAAGGCGCTTATATTACCCCTAAACTGGACCTGGGCGGCTGGTATCTGTATGCATGGAAAGAGCAGGAATATGAAGGATATACCTACCATCTGCGTGTAGCGCCCGAAGACGACGACTACAATCCCTTCAGTATTGACAAGGGAGGAAAGGTAAAGCATTTTAAACTGCGGCTAACCGGCCGTATCAAAGATATACCGAAGTCGGAAAATATGCCGGATCAGGGCTATTATGGTGGCACCCTGCAATTTGTAAACCTGGGATTGGAAGCGTTTAAGAAAATGCCGGTCAACACCCCGGTGAAAATTATACTGACGCCACTTCCCGGTAGTAAGTTACTGGATGGATCAGCGCCGGCGGTAGTGGAAAAAACGTTTACAATTGCAGAAGGAGAGGATAATTACTGGATTACAGATATTCCGCAATGCAAGTATATTATCACTGCGAGGTCTGGTAATAAAGTGATCCGGTTAACCGACCATCGTGATATCTACGGAGAGGAACCGTATAAAAATTCCCTCAGTTGGATGTTTAAACCGGCAGCCTCGGCTTCTTATGCCGGCGGCTTGAAAGGCAATTCAGATAAACCTTTTTATATGGATTTAGAGTAAGCACTGCGCATCGTCAGGGCATAACCCCAAGATAAAGGACCTCCCTCTCGCAGGGCAGGTCCTTTTATAATGTATACGGTCATGCATGGTAATGGCAATTTTTTATTATCTTGCTACCCTCAACGGAATTTTTTATGCATCGCATTTATTCAAGTACACCTCCTCCTGCTGTTGTTGTTGTGGTACCCGCACAATAACCAGCGTTCTTTTGCTTAGCAGCTGTGCCTGTTGCAGGTAGCAGTGTGTTCATTTTGTATCTAAGTCAGTCAGACCTGGTTATTCTTCGTGCCCCTGTATTTTCTCTTTTTATTGTTTTTAAACGAAAATAATGACCAGGTATATATTCATGGTTTTTGCCGGTGCATGCAGCTTCGGCATCCTTTCTACATTTGTAAAACTGGCTTACCGGGAGGGGTATGCCGCTGCAGAGATATCCGTCACACAAGCCTTTACAGGCATGCTGGTGTTATGGGTTCTTACATTCATTTATCAACGGAGTAAAGAAAAGCTGAGTGGGCGGGATTGGCGCTGGTTGCTGTTTACCGGCGCCACCATTGGGCTCACCAGCTTTGTATATTATGTATCGGTAGCGTATATACCGGCTTCCATAGCCATTATCCTGCTGATGCAATTTACCTGGATAGGGTTGTTGCTCGACTGGATCATTTTCGGAAAACGTCCATCGGGCCTGCAATGGCTCACTGCGGGTCTTATCTTGCTGGGAACCTGGCTGGCCAGCGGTTTGGCCAGTGGGCGTATGGAAGCGTTGTCGGTAAAAGGGCTGGCCTATGCCGGCGCCTCCGCCGTACTGTATGCCATTTACGTGATCGCCAATAGCCGGGTGGCCAAACAGCTGCATCCGTTGCGGAAGAGCGCCATTATCATGACCGGATCTACAATGGGCGTGCTATTGGTAAATGCGTCGGCGCTGGCAGTGAGCACACATTTTAATGTGGGCCTTATCAAATGGGCCTTGTTCCTGTCGCTGTTCGGTACGATCATTCCACCGTTGCTGTTTGCGCGGGGAATTCCCAAAGTAGGCGCAGGTATCAGTGCTGTTATCATGACAGCTGAACTGCCAGTTGCTATTATTTGTTCGCATTTATTGCTGGCGGAGCCGGTAAATGGCGTGCAATGGGCGGGAGTAGTGGTGATGCTGCTGGCCATGTTGTTGCTGAATGCGCATTATTTCAGGCGTTGATGAGAGTGGGGCAAGCCATTGGCTTGCCCCACTTTGTTTATCGCGACATTACTACGATCAATGCCAGTGCCAGTCCATAATCTTTAAACTCGCTACGCATGACCTGCAGGGATTTTCCCATATGTTTTTCTACAGCTTTCACAGAAATGCCTAAACGTTCTGCAATTTCTTTGTGGCTGAGGTGTTCACGGCGACTGAGTAAAAATACCTGCCGGCTGCGTTCTGTTAATTTATCCAGTGCCCGTTCCAGTTGCTGTTCCAGCAGTTTTACATCGTAGGTGTTGGCGGTTTCTGTTATTTTATCTGTGGGGAGATGTTGATGATGTTGCTGGTGCAACAGCGAATTCCTGATCTCATTGAATATCCTGTTGCGCAGCGCGCCGTACAGGTATGCTTTTATATTTTTTATCTCCCCCAGGGTATGGCGGTTTTTATATAGTGCAATAAAAATATCCTGAAGCATATCTTCCAGCAGATGCGGTACCGGAAACTTGTTGTAGGCATGATGATACAGGTCGGCAGCATAGCGCTGATACAAGGTTTCGAAGGCCTTGTTGTCATTGTTCGCCAGTAATATAACTAGTGCTTCATCCTGTAATGCAATATACTCGGTCATTCTTTCCCACTTATGCCGGCAAGGTCAGATGGCCGGCTATGCTTGAAGGCATAAGATATAAAAAAAAGGGGGCAACGTATCAAACCCGCAAAAAATAAATTTTAAAAAAGGGGTAGGGTAGGATGACAGTGAGGTGTCTACAGCATCAGACAACCAAAATAAATGAGTGATCAACAACTGATTGGATTACTGGAAAAATACCTGCGGGGTAACTGTACAGCGGAAGAGAAAGTCGCGCTGGAGGCCTGGTATGAAGGGTATAGGGCCGCGAAGCCGGCAGATGGTGAGCCGGCATCGCCTAACTTATTGGCAGTGTATGATGACATCACCGGCCGGCTAAAAAAGGAAGGTGACTGGGTGGAAACACCGGTGCGTACCCTCACTCACCGGTGGTGGCGTATTGCTGCGGCCGTTTTAGTGCTGGTAACAGCCATCGGTATCTGGAAATATTATCCCCGTCCTGCGCGGCAGTTAGCCCTCGATACAGCCGAAGGTGTCCGGAAACAAGCCACCCTGGCCGATGGTACACAGGTTTGGATGAACGTGGGTAGTCACCTGCGCTACCCTGCCAATATGGGCAAGAGCCGGGAAGTGTACCTGGAGGGAGAAGCTTTTTTTGCGGTCACTAAAAACGATGCCCAACCTTTTATTATTCATACCGATGATATGCAAGTACAGGTGTTGGGCACCCGTTTCAACATAAAAGCCTATACCGGCGACGAATCGCTGGAAGCTACGCTGGTGGAAGGACGTATTGCCATCGGTCACCAGGAGCATCTGCTTAACCTGGATGCCGGCGAAAAATTAACGCTGAAAAAGAAAACCGCTTCTTTCCGGCAACCGCTGGGCAGCCGCGTACTGGATTGGGGCGACCGGATCGCTATCGTGGAAAAAATGGCGCAGGCAACCGATCAAACCAATACCAGCGAACTGGTATGGATGGACAACAAGCTGGCATTTAAAGACAAGTCCTTCCCTGAACTGGCCAGGCTGATGAGCCGCTGGTATAACCGCAAAATTATACTGACGGATACTTTCCCGGCAGACTACCGGTTTAAGGGCACTTTTAAAAAGGAAACAGTAGAAGAAGTATTGAATGCGTTACAAATAACAGCTGATTTCAAGTATACGGTCAGAGGAGATTCCATCTTCCTGCATCACTAAATCAACCAAATCATAAAAAAAATCACGCCATGAAAAATTTTACCTGGGTTCCACCTAAGTGGCCATAGTCACTCCTTCCGCCAAGAGAAAGGGACGCGTGCGGCGTCCCTTCCAGCCAAACATGGAATGAAACAAGTAAATCCGTGCGGGATGTCATTGTTTCAAATGTCTAACGTTCAATTTCAAAAGTATGAAAAAAACGCTGTGTTTAAAAACAGCCCGTTCCAACTATTTAGCGCGAAAAACATTCCTGTGTATGAAGCTTTGCCTGATTCTCATAACTGCTGCTGTTTTACAGGTGCGTGCAGAGGCTTATTCACAAAGCAAGTTTACACTCAACAGCCGGCAGATAGCACTGCATAAGCTGTTGGAGTGGGTGGAAACGAAAAGTGATTACCGTTTCCTCTACAACTACAAAACTTTTCCGAAGGATGAAAAGGTAGATGTAAACTTCAAAGATGCCACCCTGCCGGAAATCCTGGACCAGGTACTCACTAAAAATTTCAGATACCGGATGCTGGAGGGCGGACTGGTAGCCATTTCGGAAAGCACCGCCGATATCACCGTAAAAGGTAAGGTAACTGCCGAAAACGGACAGGAACTACCCGGCGTAAGCATACAGCTGAAAGGTACCAGTCGCGGTACCGCCACCGATGTAGATGGTAACTTTACCATGACCGTACCGGAAAACGGTGTACTCCTGGTATCATTCCTGGGATACCAGGCCGTTGAAGTGCCAGTAAAAGGGATGAAGCAACTACCGGTGATCAGGCTGAAGCCTTCCGAAGCAGGCCTGAACGAAGTGGTAGTACTGGGATACGGTCAGAAGCAAACCCGCCAGAGTATTACCGGCGCGGTGTCCAGTGTACAAACCAAGGAACTGAAACAAAGCCCTGTCGCCAATTTATCGAATGCACTGGCGGGGCGCCTGCCAGGGCTCATCACCGCGCAGCATTCCGGACGCCCCGGTGGCGACGATGCCCAACTGTTTATTCGTGGTATCAGCACCATCGGCGCTACCAATCCCCTGGTGGTAATCGATGGATTGCCCCGCGGCGATGCCAACATCGGGCAGCTGGACCCCAACGAAGTAGAATCGGTGTCTATCCTGAAAGACGCTTCCTCTACTGCACTATACGGTATACAGGGCGCTAACGGTATTGTGCTGGTTACCACCAAACGCGGTAAAGACGGTCCTCCCAATATCCAGGTGAATATGCAATATGCCTTGCAGCAACCCACTAATTTCCCCCGCTTCCTGAGCGCTTATCAATCCGGCGTACTGGAAAATGAAGCGGCCAAAAATGATGGACTGCCGCCCGTATTTTCAGACCAGGAACTGGAATATTATAAAACAGGACTGAAACCCTATGATTATCCCAATACTGATTGGTACGCGGAAATGATCCGGAAAAACTCACCGCAAAAAACTGCCAACATCAATATTGGCGGTGGTTCTAAGTATGTGAAGTATTTTGTTTCGGGCTCCTACCTGCGGCAGGAACCTATTTACCGCCGGGCCAACGAAAATATCTACAGTGTAAAGTATAAATATGACCGTTTCAACTTTCGCTCTAACGTGGATATTACGCTCGACAAAAACACGGACCTGCAGGTAGACCTGGCCTCCCGGCTGGAGAATAGAACGGGTCCTTCCAGCGATCGTAACAACAATGAGTTCCTTTGGGTAGTATTGTCGCAGATGACCAACCGGCTTACACCCCGGCTCAATCCCAATGGTACCATTGCTTCCGGCACTATGCGGGAAGACTTTTATAATCCCTATGGTATGCTCACCCGCGGCGGCTACCTCGATGCCTACTGGCATAGCACCAATGGCAGCGTGGCCATGACGCGTAAACTGGACTTCATCACACCCGGGCTGAAAGTAAAGGGACTGTTTACTTTTGAAAACTATGGCGACATCAACTTCGCCCTGGACCAGGAGTTTGACTCCTATCGTTATAAGTCGGTGCCCGGCAGTGATGGTATATACACCCAACACCGCAAAGCTACCAGCCTGCAACGTTCCGGCTATTCCAGCGGCGAAAGGTATTACTATTACGATCTCAAACTGACATATGACCGCGATTTTGGTAAACACTCCATTAGCGGTTTATACTTATTTAACCGTAATTACCGGTCCCAATCCGGCAACCTGCCAAGGGTATATGAAGGATTTGTAGGAAGGATTGCTTACAATTATGCGGCTAAATATTACCTCGAATTCAACGCCGGCTACAATGGTTCTGAAAACTTTCCTCCAGGTAAACGATATGGCTTTTTCCCGGCCATTTCCGCCGCCTGGATATTGAGCAGTGAAGAGTTCATGAAGCATCAGTCGGCCTTCAGTTTCCTGAAAATGCGTTTCTCGCATGGCTACGTAGGTAATGACCAGATAGGCGGCGACCGTTGGTTGTATATGTCTGATTACGCCCGTGGTGGCGGTTTTACTTTTGGTAGTGTAGCGTCTTCTGTTGGCGGATATTATGAGAACAGGATTGGCAATACCGCCATCACCTGGGAGAAAGCCGCCAAAACCAACCTGGGAATAGAAACGGGTTTCATGAAAGATAAGCTGAAGTTTTCGGTAGACATCTTCAATGAGCTGCGTAAAGATATTCTCACGTATGCCGGTACCATTCCTGCTTACATGGGTATCACTGCTTCGCTCAACAGGAATATGGGACGCATCCGGAATAAAGGGATAGAAGCGGAGCTGAACCTGTATACCAATATTCACCAGGTAGGTGTTTTCTCGAAACTGAATTACCAGTATGTGAAAAACAGGATATTGGAGCTGGACGAGCCCAAACTGGCCTACCCCTACCAGAGTGCCGTGGGCAATCCTATTGGCTACGACCTGGGGTATGTAGCAGAAGGATTGTTCCAGAGCCAGGATGAAATCAACAAGAGCGCGAAGCAGACTTTTTCGCCCGTGATACCGGGAGATATCAAATACAAGGACCTTAACAACGACGGTAAAATAGACGAGGCCGACAGAACCATGTTGCCGATGATGAATGTACCCACCAGCTACTTCGGCGCCACGTTGGGCTTCGACTATAAGGGGCTGGATGTAAGCGTATTGTTCCAGGGGGCAGGTGGTGGACGCCAGATCTTTTCTGCACAGCTGACCGCCAACTACCGCGAAAGCTTCCGTCCTTTTCATGAAGGCCGCTGGACACCAGAGAATGCCGCCAATGCTACCTTTCCGGCATTGCACCTTACAGAAGCCAATATGGCCAACAACTTTGTGTCGTCTACCTACTGGATACGGAAAACAGATTACGTGAAATTAAAGAATGCCGAAATAGGTTACCGCTTACCTGCAAGCTGGTTGAAGCGGGTGAAGATGAAAAGTGTACGTATATACGTGAATGGTATGAACCTCGTCAGCTGGGACAATGTGAAAGAATTGGGTATTGATCCGGAGTCCAATACTGGTGGGCGTTGGGGATGGCAACCTTATCCCATTATGCGGGTATACAATGCCGGTGTGACGATCAATCTTTAATCATCTGCGATAAAATATAACCATGAGAACGTTCTTACTTAAAACAGGAATCGCAGCGGTGCTGGCGTTATGTGTAACTGCCTGCGGAAAAAATTACCTTGATAGAAAGCCCAGCGACCTGATTACCGAGAAGGAAGTATTTTCCAATATCGAAAACGCCGAGGGGTTTGTGAATAACATTTACACGAGCTTACCTAATATTTTCAAGCCTGGCGCCGCCTGGGGGCTGAGCAGTGCTACCGATGAAACCAACCAGGCGAACGACTCCTATGCCGGCAGCTTTAATACCGGTTCCATGAGTCCTTCTAATTTTCCGTTGCAAAGCTGGTGGGGCGATTACTTCGGTAAAATACGCGCGTGCAACAAATTCCTGGCGCAGTATAGCCTGGTGCCGGAAGACCCGAACTATCCGCAGCGCCGCTCCCGTTTAAAAGGAGAAGTGCTGCTATTGCGTGCCTTCTATTACTTTGAGCTGATGCGCTCTTTTGGTGGCGTGCCGTTGTTGCTGGAAGAAAAGAATCCTTTCGACAACCCATCCGGTATTTATTTCAAGCGCAACAGCATCGATGAAGTGACCGCTGCTGTTATCAAGGATTTGCAGGATGCTGCGGCGTTGTTGCCGGTCACCTATAATGAACGTCCTTCCAATTGGGGACGGGCGTCCAAAATGATTGCCATGGCCCTGGAAGGAAGGGTGCGACTGTTTTATGCCAGTCCGCTTTTTAACCCGGGTAATACAGCGGGCCGTTGGGAAGCTGCAGCTGTAGCTTGCAGGGCGGCATTAGACACAGCTATCGCCAACGGCTATACGTTGAACGACAACTACAGCGATATTTTTACGCAGTATTTCAACCGGGAAGTAATCTGGAGCCGTGGTGCTCCCGGCGCATTTGGCGATGGCGGTATAGACCGGGAGATGAACCCCCGTAGCGCCAATGGGTATGGCAATATTACGCCGTTGCAGGAGTTGGTAGATGATTATGAGATGAAGGCAACCGGGTTACCTATTACAGATCCGGTTTCCGGTTACAGTGCGCAACGGCCTTACGATGGCAGGGATCCTCGCTTTTATGCCACCATCCTGTATCCTGGCTGCAGCTGGAAAGGAAAGGTACTGGACCCTAATGGTGCCGATGCGCCCCGCTCCGGGCAGATAGCCACCAACTACTGGCCACGTAAATACCTGCTGCCTTCTGTAGACCTGTTTGCCGGTACCGGCGCCAGCGACCGTAAGTGGGTATTGATCCGCACAGCGGAGTTGTATCTCAATTACGCAGAAGCACAAAATGAAGCCGCAGGCCCGAGTGGCGATGTATACAACGCGCTCAACGCGATCCGTAGCCGGGCCGGTATGCCTGCTTATAGCGGAGGTGATCAGGCCACGCTGCGGGCTAAGATCCGTCATGAAAGAAGGATAGAGCTGGCCCTGGAAGATCACCGTTTCTGGGATGTACGTCGCTGGAAAATAGCGGAAGTGGTAGATAACAAAGAAGTACATGGCGTAGCGGTAAGTGGCACCGGTAACATCACCTATACTTACCCGGTTATCCGGAAGAGAGTATTTGATCCGGCGAAGAACTACTGGCTGCCCATTCCACAGAGTGAAATAGATAAGGTCAGCGGCCAGAATCCTGAATTCAGGCAAAATCCGGGTTGGTAACTGTTAGTATCTCCTTAAAAAAAATAACAAATGAAAGCTATGATATACCGTTTGCAGGTAGTCCTGTTGCTGCTCGCAGCTACTGCCTGCAACAAAGACAAAGGTTTTGTACACGACAACAATGCCCCGGTGGTAGTGGATAGATTTACACCGGAGACTGGCGCCGCCGGAACCGAAGTATTGATTTACGGCAGCAACTTCAGCACCGATACTACCGGCATTACGGTTACCGTAAACGGTAAGAAAGCCTTGATAGAAGGTGTGATCAGCGATCATATCCTGGTGGTGATACCAGAGAAAGCAGGTAGCGGCAAAATATTGGTGACCATCAACGGGCAAACCGGCACCGCGCCCAAAGATTTCCAGTATCAAACCTCGTACAAAGTGACTACCCTGGCTGGCAGTGGCGCCGCGGGGTATGGAGAAGGAAAAGGCAGCGCCGCATTTTTTAATTTCAATAACCGCTGTGGACTGGATGTAGATGCACAGGGAAATGTATATGTGGCGGACGGCGGTAACCTGCGGGTAAGAAAAATCACACCGGATGGCACAGTATCTACCCTTTGCGGCAACGGTACCTATGGTTACCTGGAAGGAAAGGGCACTGATGCACAGTTTATGCTGCCTATGGACATTGCCACCGACAACCAGGGCAATGTGTATGTGACCGATCCTATCGCCTGGACGATCCGCAAGATTATACCTGATGGCACCTCTTCACTGGTATGCTGGGGCGCTGCCTGGGGCATGGGGATCGATAAGAGAAATGGAACGATGTATTATGCCAATGCGCAAAAACCGGGAAGCATTTACCAGGTAACACCCGATGGGCAGTCCACACCAATCATTACCGGCCTGGAATACCCGGCAGATGTGGCGGTAGACGATAAGGGCAACTTGTTTGTTACCGAAAATGGCACCTCCGTTATCAAGAAGTTTAAGGCGGGCACCTGGGAGCAGGACGGTATCGCCGGTACAGTGGGTCAAACCGGGTTGGTGAATGGCACCGGCAGTGCTGCCCGTTTTGATTATCCCTGGTTTTTGGCCATAGATGCCACCAACAACCTGTTTGTAGCGGGTAATGGTACCTGGGATGGTTCTTCTGTGAACACCAATCAATGTATCCGTCGTATCAACACCAGCACCTGGGATGTAACCACCTATATTGGCGGCAGCACCGCCGGATTTGCTGATGGTTCCGGTGCGGCAGCTTTGTTCTATGCGCCTACAGGTGTAGCGGTAGATAAAGATGGCGTGTTATATATACAGGACAGGAACAATAACCGCATTCGTAAAGTAGTAGCAGAATAATGAGAACGATAATGAAACGATACCTGCTGGCAGCGGCTTGTTTGCTGTTGACAGTGACTGCCCGGGCACAGCAACCCGGATTTAAATGGAATGTATTACCGGTAAAAGGGCTGCTGTTGAGCGTACCGGCGCCACAAGATGTCCCTCTGCTTTGTCGCTTCATCAAAGAAGCATTGAAGGCAGAAGGCGTGAATACACTGGCACTCAGGATTGAATATGCATACCAGTTCAAGTCGCACCCGGAGCTGGCAGAACACAACGCCATTTCAGAGAATGACCTGAAGCAGATTGTGGAGGCCTGCAGGGAATCGGGCATCCGGTTTATACCGACCCTGAACCTGCTGGCTCACCAATCTGAGCAAACGGAGATGGGGCCCTTATTGAAGCACTATCCCCAGCTGGATGAGTCGCCCGACTATAACCCGCCAGTGCCCTGGAAAAATGGCGGCATGTTCGACTTCTACAGCAAATGTGTTTGCCCGCAACATCCCGACCTGTTTCCTATCATCTTTTCGTTGATGGATGAGTTGATTGATGTGTGCGGCGCTGACGCCTTTCACGTAGGGCTTGACGAAGCATGGATTATCGGCTATGATAAATGTCCCCGTTGCGGTGGGCGTGACAAAGCGGAGTTGTTTGGCGCCTATGTGACTGCGTTGCACCAGCATCTCAAAGAAAAGAAATGCCAGCTATGGATGTGGAGCGATCGCCTGATAGATGGTAAAACTACCAACCTGCTGGCATGGCAGGCGAGTATGAACAATACTGCCCGGGCCATAGATATGATTCCAAAGGATATCATGATCTGCGACTGGAAATATGAGGATGCACCGCCCACTCCCGGTTACTTTGCCGTAAAAGGATTTCATGTACTGCCTGCTGCCTGCGGTAACAAAGACGTGGCGCTGGCTCAACTGGAACAGGTATATGCTGCCCGTAAGAATGCGCTCCGGGCGGAATTTTCCCGGACGTTGTCAGAACGTATGCCCGGCGTATTTGAAACGATGTGGGTAAACACCCGTGAATTTATAGACGGTTATTACAACCGCAAAGGGGTGCGTCCGGCTACGCAGGACAATGTAGATACGTTTAAGGCGTTGTTTGCAGAAATCCGGAAGAAGGAGAAACAATAATAGAAGCGTAAAGCAGAAAGCGTAAAGCAAAAAGCTATTGTAGCGAATGACCAATGCGATTTTTAAATATTCGCGAAGATCATCCTCCACAATAGCTTTTTGCTTTTTGCTTTCTGCTAGTTGGTGAGCGGCACCATACAGCGCAGGTGGGTATTATCCAGGTATTGTTCCAGGCAGTATCCCTGCGGATCCAGTTGAGGAGCATGTAAAAGTTCGTCGAAGGCCTGGCCTATGCGGGCAGGATCTTTCGTATAATCATGGAGCAGGGCGCTGAGATATTTCCCTTTCCGGATGATAAAAGTATCGCAGCCGTATTGCTGGCCTTCTCCCGGGGAAAGGGCGTTTACAGCAGCCCGGTAAACGATGTGCCCGCCATTTTCCGGGCGGGAGATACCATAAAGCTGCCTTCCTTCCATATTGGGCAGCAGGGTACCGAGCTGGTCAAAGGCGGCGGGGATACCCTCCGGGAAGGAGCTGGCCGTAACATAAAATACTTCTATATCGTGTTCCAACGTATATGGTTCCATAACAGGAAGTTTTGACATACTGCTAATGTACAACAGATCCCCGGCCGGGAAGCGGGGAAAAAGGGACAAATCAAGGGGGGAATCAGGCAATTGTTGGCATTTATAAAAACTTCAGGAGGGGGGCAAAGACCTTCCCCCGAAGTTTTTATAAATGCCAACAGCCCCCATTAAATATAATTGGTGTCAAATTAACGATTAAAATAAAATAGCTCCTTCTCTTTATATATATTATTGTCAATACGACAGTTAACATAGTTGTATTATAGTGTAATTGGGTACTTTGGGATAATATACGTTTATAATCGGTTAATTATTCTGTATCCATGTTTACTGCTTACCCCTACTTTTATTGTGCTAACTATTCTATGAGCGCCTTCAACCTGTCAACCAAACGTTAATCAAATGGCACAATCAGTAAAATCAGCAGTATCCCGATGCTTCGTACCGCTATGCGTGGTATGTTTTCTCGCGCTCTTCCCCCGTGTTGCATCGGCGCAGAAGAGGGCGGTTACAGGTACTGTGGCCGATTCATCCGGCATGCCTGTTATCGGCGCTACCGTCCGGGAAAAAGGCGGCAAGGCCGTCACTACCTGTGGCGCCGACGGGACTTTTAAATTAACTGTAGATGAAAAAAATTCCCTGCTCATTTCCAGTATCGGGTTCCTGAATGCGGAAGTAGCGATAGGCAGCAGGACCACCTTCGCTATTACGTTAATCAGCAATACCTCCGCGCTGAATGCCGTGGTAGTAACGGCGCTGGGCGTAAAACGGGAAAAGCGTAACCTGACATTCAGCTCCCAGCAACTGAACGGGGAGGAGCTGTTAAAAACCAAGGAACCCAACCTGGTGAACACCCTGGCAGGAAAGGTGCCAGGTATACAGATCACCAGTTCTTCCGGTAATGCAGGGGCCTCCTCTCGCATTGTGATCAGGGGTAATTCTTCTCCTACCGGGGAAAACCAGGCATTGTTTGTTATTGACGGCGTGCCGGTAGATAACACGGAGACCGGTAATATCAGCGGTGGAGCAGCGGGTTCCGGCGTAAACCGTATCGCAGATATCGATCCTGCTATTATTGAAAACGTGAATATCCTCAAAGGCGCTGCCGCTACTGCGTTGTACGGTTCTTCCGGCGCCAGGGGCGTAGTGCTCATCACCACTAAAAACGGAGGCGTAGATAAAAAGCCGGTATTCAATTTTTCGTCGGACGCCTCTTTTGAGCATCCGCTGTTACCGGAACGGCAAACGATGTATGGACAAGGTACCAAAGGTATATTTTACAACGGGGAAGATGCAGACCAGAAAACAAGCCTTTCCTGGGGCCCCCGCATGGATACACTCAAGGTAAATGGCCAACCCGCACGGACCTACAACCCATACGATTTTTTCCGTACCGGTATTACCACCAACAATACCATTTCTGCTTCGGGCAGTAACAATAATTCCAACTACTTCCTCAGCTATTCCTATTTAAACCAGAAAGGAGTAATGCCGGGAAATGATTTTAAACGGCATTCCTTTTTTGCAAAATACAATTCCAAAATAGGCAAGTATGTAAGCACCACTTTCCAGCTGGGATACAGTAATTCCGACCAGGACAGGCTGCCGGAAGGCGCCAGCAACGGACCTTTATTTGTGCTGCTGGTGCAACCGGTATCCTGGAATCCTTACCCGGTGTTCCAGTCAAATGGCAGCCAGCGCGGCTATCGCAATTCCAGGAATATGCCCCTGTGGACACTCGATAATATCAGCAACGATTCCAAAGTCAACAGGTTTCTCCCGGTATTTACTACCAACATCGCGCCCACCAGCTGGCTTACTATTACAGAAAGGCTGGGCGCAGATATATACACGGAGTCCGATAAATATATAGAGCATCCCAGTCCGCAGATCGGGCTCACCGGGCAGATCAGGAACCAGAACGTCAACTTCCAGCAGTTTAACAATGACCTGATCGTGAACGCCACCAAAACATTTGGCAAGTTTAATGTGAACCTGCTGCTCGGTAATAATATCTATACTACTTACAACCAGTATATGAATATTAATAGCACGGGCCTGAATATTACCGATTTTAACAACTTATCGTCCGGTACCACTATTACCGGTACGGAAAACCATACCCAGCTCAGGAAAGTGGGCTTTTATTCACAGGCTAACATTGAGTACAACCGCTTCCTGAACCTGTCTTTAACCGGCAGGTACGACGGTAGTTCCGTACTCAATCCCGATAAAAACTTTTACCCTTACGGGTCGGCCGCTGCCAGCTTTATCTTTTCCGAATTCCTGGGGCCTAAGGCTTCCAGCGTCATTAACTTCGGAAAGGTGCGGCTGAGCTATGCCACAGTAGGTAACGATGGCGTTGGTGCGTACGCGTTATCTACTCCTTATATACAAGCCGGGCGGAACACGAATGCCGGTTATTTCCTGTTCCCATTCCAGGGGCAACAGGGATTTTTGCTCACGTCGGCGCTGGGTAACCCAACGCTCATTAATGAACGACTCAATGAATATGAAGCAGGGCTTGAAATGCGGTTCCTGAAAGACAGGATCAGCTTCGAAGGATCCTATTTTAGCCGGCGCTCCAGAAATGGCCTTATCCCGGGGTCACAAATCTCTAATGCTACCGGCTTCAGTAATACCACTTTTAACTCTGCAGAAATATCCAACAAAGGGATAGAACTATTGCTGGGCGCCACTCCTGTAAAATCAAAAGATTTCAGCTGGAATATTACCCTGAACTTTTCGAAGATCAAAAACAAAGTGCTTACACTGGGACCGGGCATCGGGCAGCTTGGACGCCTGATCAAGGGAGAGCCTTATAATATCTTCTATGGCGCCCGTTATAAGCGCGCCGACAATGGCGAGCTACTGATCGACGCCAGCGGATTGCCGGTAGTGGATCCTCAACAAGGTATTGTAGGAGATATCAACCCGGATTGGCTGGCTGGCCTGGATAACAGTTTCCGCTATAAACAATTCAGCCTTTCCTTCTTCTTCGACATGAAAAAAGGAGGCGATGTGCAGAATGATGTAGAAGCAGCGGGGCTTTATTACGGCACATCGAAAGAGACAACTACCCGTGGCAAAATCGTAATAAAGGGGATCAGTGAAGTAGACGGAAAGTCCAACAACGTGGAAGTAGATGCGCAAACGTATTATCAAACCAGGCAATACGAATCTACCATCCAGGATGGTACTTATATCAAATTGCGGAACGTAAGTCTTTCTTACTTCCTGCCGGCATCCTTCCTGGCTAAAACGCCCTTCAAATCTGCTTCGCTGGCAGTAGCGGGCAGGAACCTCTGGATCTATAGCCCGCATTTTACCGGCGCTGATCCGGAAGTAAGCTCCTACGGCACGGGCAACAGCTCACAGGGCATTTATGCGTTTTCTACGCCTACAGCACGCTCTATCAACTTTTCACTGAAATTCAGTTTTTAGTATGCCAGCACCACTAAAATTTATCAACATGAGAAAGTCTTTTTATATACTGCTGCTCGGGGGAATTTGTTTACAGGGCTGTAAAAAGTTCCTGGATGTAAATAAAGATCCCAACAACCCGGTAGATGTGCAGGAGTCACTAATCCTGGCGCCGGCAGAACTGAACATTTCCGACAATATCCAGGGCGGTAATGCCGGGATCATTATACAGAACTATGTACAGAACATCGCTGCCAACCAGCTGAATCCATACGTGGGCAGTTACCAGCTGTTTAATATTGATATGGATGGCGACTGGTCCAACTTTTACGTTACCTCGCTCAACAACCTGATTACTCTGAATAAAAAGGCGGAAGCGAATAGCAACTGGAACTACGCGGCCATCGCCAAAATACTCACTGCATACACCCTCGGTACTGCCACCGATTTCTGGGGAGATATTCCTTATTCTAAAGGGTTTACCAGCGGCGTTTTTACCGTACCGTACGATAAGCAGGAAGATATCTACAAAAGTATCCAGTCGCTGCTCAGCGATGCCATTGCCAACATCGATAAAAATAGCAGTCCCAAAAGCCCTGCCGGCGACGACTACTTCTACAATGGCAACATGAGCGCCTGGCGCAAGCTTGCCTGGTCGCTGAAAGCGCGATATTATATGCATCTCACCAAAGCGCCCGGGTATACAGCCAAAACGCAGGCAGAAGATGCGATGGCCGCTTTAAAGAATGGTATGACTTCCAACGACGATGATCTTAAGTTCAGCTACGCGGGCGCGGCGGGAGCAGAGAATACCTGGTATCTCACCTTTACGCCGGTAACCACCTACGTGATGAATGCCACATTAGTAGATTCATTGCGTAACCGGAACGATCCCCGGTTGCCGAAGATGATTGCTCCTGCTACGGCAACAGGGTTATATACCGGCAGAAGGATCGGTACACCTACCGGCGACCTGGCCAAGTATGCTTATCCTGCTGCATTTTACGGCGCCAAAGCTTCTTCCAATTATATATTCAGTTATACGGAAGCACTATTTATACAGGCAGAGGCCTTGCTGATCACCAGCGGTTATGCCGCGGCGCAGCCGGTGTATGTAAATGCCATCAATGCCCATCTGTTCAAATTAGGCATTGATACTACCTCCGCTGCAGCCACTGCGTATGTAAACAGCCGCAAATTAACTGCCGCCAACGCATTACAGCTGATCATGGAAGAAAAGGCGGTGACTAACCTCTTTAACTTTGAAACGTATAACGACTGGAGGAGAACTGGTTTCCCAAAACTGCAGAAGGTAGACGGTGCATTGATAGACATCCCCCGGCGGTTATTATATCCGCAAAGCGAGATAATAACAAATGCACAGCCACAACAAACCGCTATCCAGAGCACAAAGGTGTGGTGGGATAATTAAGACGCCATCATAACGGAGGCTGACCAAAAAGTATAATTTCTCGCGAAGGCGCAAAGAAGCAAAGGATTTAAAAGAAGATAAGAGCGAATATTAAGCCCGCAAAGCGGGGAGATAATGTATCTCTCCGCTTTGCGGGCTTAATATTCGCGTTCTTCTTCTTATTGAATTCTTTGCTTCTTTGTTTCTTTGCGCCTTCGCGAGAAACAGGTTTAGTCCCCCTTTTTTACAATTCATGACCCTTATTCTGCAATCCAGGCAGTATCCAATTCCCCCTACCGCTGATCCTTCCCATCTTTGCTATGAAATAATAAAATAATATCAGCATTAAATTTAAAAATGATGAAAAAGCTTTTACTAGCCTTAACCATTGTTTCCGCCGGCTTTGCCTCCTGTAAGAAAGATCACGACGCCCCCAAAGAGCATCTGTTCAAAGGCCCGGAACAAATTTTTCAACATGGGAAAGCATGGACCTGGTTTCAAACAGATGAAAATGATAAACCACTCCGCATTGCAGTTGCTATTGATGATGCAGCTATGAGCAGTCTTGATACCGGCCATGTAGGTGACGGTGGCCACGATCACGCCAACATGTTGTCACTCGCTTTTCACCCCAAAGCGGCGATCACCCCATTTCAACATTTTGGATTGGATTGGAACCCGCATGGACATGAGCCTGCCGGCGTCTACGATAAGCCCCATTTCGATTTCCATTTTTACATGATCAGCGAAACTGAAAGGATGGGTATTCCGCCTTATGAAAATGATAGTCTCAAATTTAAAAACTATCCTGCGCCGGGTTATATGCCGGCAAACTATGTACCGATCCCCGGAGGCGTTCCACAAATGGGCACACATTGGGTGGACGTCACTGCTGCTGAGTTAAATGGTCAGCCTTTTACACAAACTTTTCTTAACGGATCTTATAATGGCAACGTGATTTTTTATGAGCCTATGATCACACGCGCTTTTATACAGGCCAATGCTACCTACGAAAGAGCGGTGCCACAGCCGGCGAAAGTGCAGAAGGATGGCTATTATCCGAAGAAAATGAAAATTGAAAAAGGTAATGGCGTGACGAATATTATACTCGAAGATTTTGTATACAGAACAAAATCCTGATTTACCTTCTCATAAACACATCCATATAGTTATTTCCCCAAAAGCTACTTTTAAAACAAGTAGCTTTTCTGCATTTCAATATCTGCCGTAGAAAATGCGGGATAAATATTGCGATTCTTCATTACATTAGACTCAAAAATTGCCCCTTGTGCTCCGACCAGCTTACATTATAATTTTAATGATTCTCTGGATCTCCGGTCTGCAGGCGCAGCAGCGCTGGTTCTTTTCCCACCTGGGAAGACAGGAAGGACTTGTGTCCAACAAGGTAATGGCCGTTCAGCAGGATGCAAAGGGGTATATATGGATTGCCACCACGGAAGGATTGCAACGTTTCGACGGCCAGCGTTTCGTGGTATTCCGGCATAAGGCCAGTGATCCCGGATCTATTCCCAATGACAAAATATTGCATGCCCAGCTGGATAAAAAGAACCGGTTGTGGCTTTTGTTCGACTATAATGAGGTGGGATACATCACGCCGGATGACCGGCGTTTTCACCGGGTGCCGGTCCGGTTCAAAGAGCAGCCGCTCAAAAGTGCGGAAGGTCACCTGTACATGGACATTTCCGGCAACATATTCTTGATTTTATACAACGAAGCGGTGCTGTGCTATGACCAGCAGGTAGGCGACTTTTCTGCCATGGCCAATCCTTTTCCGCTCCCTTCCAACTGGCATCCCACGCGGATATTCCAGGACAGTGTTACCCATAGTTATTGGATTGGCAGCGACTCCGGACTGGTAAAATACAATCCTGCCAGGAAGATGCTTTCCTGGCGGGGACATAATGAAGAACGGGATCCGGTGATTGACCATTATGCCCGGCTTACGCATGTATACCTGCCCTACCTGGACCAATCCGGCCGCTTCTGGCTTGCTTCCTGGCCACCACATGGTAATACAACGCTATTCAGCTACGACACGCATTCCGGGAAAGAAAAGGAATGGGAGCCGTCCCTTTTTAAATTACTCCGCTATAAATATCATGAGATCCAATACCTGAATGAACTATCAGATGGTACGCTCTGGATTGCCGGTGTTGACCTGCTGGCGATGCTCAAAAAGAACAGCGACAATTTTGAAATCCTGCAATCGCAGCTCTCGGGCGAGTTTAGCTTGCATTACGACCATATTCATCATTTGATGGAAGACCGGGAGCATAATATCTGGCTGGCCTCCGACAAAGGGCTTTATCGCTTCAATCCTGCAGCCCAGGTATTTCACACGGTCACCAACAGGCGACCAGGCAAAGACACGGTATTTACCCCAGACGTTACTGATATCCTGCAAGCCCGCGACGGTACCATCTTCGTGAGCACCTGGGGCAACGGACTTTTTGCTTACGACAGTAATTTCAACGCGGTGGAGACGCCTGTTACCAGGCCTTCCATCCAGCAAACAGAGATGCTCACCTGGTGCATTCATCAACGGGGTAATGGCGACTTATGGCGGGGTAACCAGGATGGCCTTCTTTGGATTTTACATACGGCTACCGGCCGGCAGGAGGCATTGCGTCTGCCCGTTTTCAGGAGCAGCACCATCCGGCAGATCACAGAAGATAACCAGGCCAACCTGTGGCTGGGAACACAAAAAGGTGATCTCATAAAATGGGAAGCTGCGTCCAATAATTTTACCCCGGTGCAGTACTTCGGTAGCGCTATTATACGGCTTTACAAGGATAGGCAGGGATATATATGGGCATGCACGGTAAAAGACGGCGTGTACAAGATCCATCCATCAAATGGCAGCACCCTGGCGCATTATTCGTCGCAAAGCCCGGCTGGACAAAGATTAACAGACATTGGCGTTACTGATATCGTGCAGTATTCAGATAGCTTATTTGTTATTGCCAGCGGTCCGCTTCATATCCTCAACGCCTATACGCAGCAGGTAAATGTGATACGTACTATCAATGGTATACCTGCCAATACAGTTACCAACATCATCAACGATGGGAGAGGAACCTGTTGGGTGACCACTGAAAATGGCCTTTACAAAATCAATATCAGCACCGGCGCCGGCAGCAATTTCAACGAATCGGTGGGCATTGGCGCCGGATCATTTTCCAGTGCGGCCAGCTGCCAGCTAAAAGATGGACGTATTGTAATAGGCACCAGCCATGACCTCACCGTATTTCAACCCAGGGAAATAACTACGGAAACACAGCAGCCTCCCGCTGTTGAAATCACCAATTTTTCACTGATGAATAAGTGGCTGCCGATGGACTCCCTGTCCAGGCTCGATCATATAGCATTACCATATGATGGCAACGCCATACACATCGTGTTTTCTACCCTTACCTATCAGAGTAACTTCAATATCTTTTACAAATTAGAAAACCTGGATAAAGACTGGATTGCATCCGAATCCAGCGAAGCGATGTACAACTACATTCCACCCGGGGAGTATGTATTTAAAGTGGAGGCCCGTAATCCTGTTGGTGGCCGCAGCATTACCACAACGTCCATTAAAATAACCGTGGCGCCGCCCTTCTGGCAAACCTGGTGGTTTTATAGTTTCCTGTTGCTGGCCGTTATGGCGTTACTCTACTGGTTCGACTGGCAGCGGATGTACCAAAAAGAAGCGCTGCAGAAAATGCGTAGTAATATATCAGATAATCTTCATGAAGATGTGAATACAGCGCTCCAGCACATCAACGTATTAAGCGAAATTGCGCGGATCAAAGCGCGTAAAGAGCCCGAGCAGTCTATCACTTACATCAATGAAATTCACCACAAAAGCAGGAGCATGATCATTGCAATGGAAGATATGCTGTGGAGTATTAATCCTGCTAACGACAAAATAGAGCGGGTTGCCATCCGGATGAAGGAGTTTGCAGCAGCCTTATCCAGGAAGCTGGGCGTTTATATAGAAATCAGGGCAGATGAAAAAATCCTCTCCCGCAAACCTGATATGAAAATCAGGCATGAACTGATACAATTGTATAAACTGTCGCTCCGCCTGGTGGTGGAAGAAATGAATGCAGCGGAAACTATCATCTGGATAGACCAGGAAGGAGCGAAGCTATCATTACATGTCTATGCCTCCGGGTCAAAGCATCCTCTCCAGCATTCATCGCTGAAAGTACGGGAGGAAATGAGGGCGAGAACCGAGGCCATGAAGGGAACCATCGATTTTCAATTCGATGAAGGAAAAACCGTTATCATGATTATTTTCCCATCCATTTCTTAAAGTCCATTACTTTTTCCCGGCTCACCAGGGCTTCCTTGTCAATCGTTGGTTTGAGGCCTAATATCAACCGGTTGCCAAAATATTCGTCAATTTTTTCAATACAGCCGGCCGACACATAGAAAGAACGGCTGATCCTGAAATAGGAGCGGGGATCGATCATGTCTTCCAATTCATCCATGGTATAGTCCACAACAAACTTCCGGTTATCGGTTGTTTTAAAAAAGTTCAACCGCCCGTCGCTGAAGAAGTAGGCAATTTCATGCACTTCCACACTCACAAACTTCTGCCCGTGTTTAACGAGGAAACGCTGGCGGTATTCCCTGGGCTGCAGTTGCTGGCATAATTCTTTCAGCAGGTTATCCAGCTTCAGGCTTTCGTCATTGGTTTCACCTGTACCAAATTTTCCCTGCATGCGTTTATATTTATCCAGGGCAGCCTGTAACTCCTCTTTCTGCACGGGTTTTAGCAGATAGTCTATACTGTTTACCTTAAAGGCTTTCAGGGCATATTCATCATACGAAGTAGTGAAGATAACCGGGCTTTTTACTTCCGTAAGCCGGAATATTTCAAAGCTTTGGCCATCAGACAGCTCGATATCCATGAGTATCAGATCGGGTGTGGGATGCTGTGCAAGCCATTCCACCGTGCTTTTAATACTGTCGGTAACCCCTGCTACAATGGCCTGCTCATCCACCGTTTGCAGTATCTTCCGGATTTTTTTTACCGCAAGATCTTCATCTTCTATAATTAATATTCTCATTAATATATTATTTTAGATTTAGCCATTATTCCAAATCAGTGGCAGCACCACCATAAAGTTGCGTTCTCCTTCTACTACCAGGAAACCCTCTTGCTTCATTAGCAGGTACTTTGCCCTGATGTTGCTTAACCCGATGTGTGTGGACTGCACCCCAACAGACTTCTGCTGGAGATTATTGTTAACTACCAGTTTATTGCCTTCTGTTGTCAATATTTCCACCATCAGCGGTTTTTGTTTGGAGATGATATTATGCTTCACCGCATTTTCCACCAGCAGTTGCAAACTCAGGGAAGGTAACTGGTAAGGATAATACCGGTGATCGATATCGAGACTTATCTGTAATCCTTCTCCGTAACGGGTTTTCAGCAACTGAAAATAAGATTCAATAAACTTGATCTCTTTTTCTACCGTACTGATGCCGTCTTCGTTGTTGCGTAACAAATAGCGGTAAACTTTACTCAGTTCATTCAGAAAATGGTCTGCTTCTTCTTTATCCTCCTCGATGAGAGAAGAAAGGGTATTGAAGCAATTAAAGAGAAAATGTGGATTCACTTGTCCCTTCAGGCTCTCAAATTCATGTTCCATGCTCATTTTCTCCAGTAGTTCTTTCTCCAGTAAGCTCTCTTTGTATTTATTAAGGAGAAAGAGCACCTCCCACAGCGTTTCAAAAAGCAGGTTAACGGACAAACCACACAGGTATCCCCATTTCAGGTCGCCCGGCCGGAGATGGTAGCCTAAAATAGAAAAGTAGTCGTAAATGAAAAATATGATCAGCACCGAGGGGACCATGACCACGGGGTTTACAAATGTTTTCAGAAAAATCCTTTTCCCCGTTTCTTTCAGTGTTGGAAATTTTTTCCGGATAAAATGATCATATTGTATGTGTATATACCAGGAAACAATGCCAATGGCATAGATAAGCGGCCAGGAGAAGCACCAGACCCTCCAGTCGGTCAGAAAACGATCTTCAAATAATATCGCCTGCCATGCCAGCTCGATGAAGGGCATCGAGATGACAAAACCAATGATCTCTACTTTTAATGGTTTGGAAAATTTCATGATGACCATTCATTTTCGATGAGTGGAATCACCAGCAAACGACGTATGCCCGTTTCCTGGATTACTATTTCCGGTGGTCCCAACAGCCGGTATTTATTCACCAGTTCATCCAGCCCTTCTTCATAGTCAACATGATCACCTGCAAAGACTTTGGGCTGCAAGGTGTTTTCGATGACCAGCTGCTGCCCTTTTTGGGTATACATCCAAACAAAGATGGGGTTTGTGCGGGAGAACGCATTTCTGTAGATGATATTCTCCAGCACCACCAACAGGCTCATAGGAGCAACTTGTTTCGTTGCGTCTTCTGCAGGAATGTCTATGTGAATATTGAAAGCCATTCCAAACCGGGTGTTTACGAGGAACAGGTAAGCATGAATGAATTTAAGTTCTTCTTCCAGGCTTACCCATCTTTCCTCTTTTCCTTTCAGCAGGTAGCGGTATACCTTTGTCAATTCATCGAGGAACTTGCCTGCTTCTTTTTCATTTTCATGAATAAGGCTGGAGAGGCTGTTGAAACAATTGAATAGAAAATGAGGGTGCAGCTGACGGCGGAGACTCAGTAAACGGCTTTTCTGGTAAGCGCTTTGCAGGCGTCCTGTTTCGGCCATGGCTGTTCTCCATTTCTCCCATCCGGAGGCGGCCTCATTCAGGAAAGTGAGGATACTGCTGGCCAGGCAACCATAGCCGGTTACCCACCACTGCATCCATTGCCGCGGTGGGTAACTGGCCAGGTACAGTTTCCCGTAAACCAGGTAATATCCCTGTACCGTTAATAAGTTCATGATATAAAAAACAGGCAGCAGGATGCCAATGCGTGAAAACAGCTCATGATCTCCGGGAAACCGTTGTTTCACTACCGTGGCTACAATGCCAAACAAACCATAACTCAGCGCAGCTAACAGCAGTGAGCTTCCCAGGTAAGTAAAGAAAGCATTGGCGGAGTACAGGATACCGGTACCAAATATCAGGAGATTAATCAGGATGGTATAGGGCAGTATGAAGCATGAAATGATCCATGGCTCCACCCTGCTGTACTTTGAGATGATCATACCTTAAATTTATACAAAATCCCATTTATAATCAGTGATATTGCTGCCTGCCGGTACCTGCCTTTACTGACCTGCCCATTTAATTTTATAGAAGCCTTCCACCTGGTGATTGGAAAAAGATGGAATGCCTGTCCCCCCGGGTGGTACCACCGTTTTTCCTGACTTTGTAATATTGAAAGAACCCATAGTATAACTACCTGCTACTTCATCGCTTTCAAAGAAGGTAATTCCTCCGGGGCTGGCTGTGCCACTGGGTACACTGTACTGAACATAGTAAACAGAGTTGCCATTTTCGTGGTAGCTATATTGAAAATTAGGGAAGGTCAGTGCCCAGCCCAGTACATCCCATTTTTGGGGATGTCCCATCCAACGCATAATAACGCCGTCCCCGATAGTGGGATTTCCGGGAATCACCGCCGTAAACTCCCTTAGCACGCCCAGGGGGGTAGATATGGCCGTTACTCCCCGTACACTTACCGCGTGCATCCAGGGCCCTTTATCGACGCGGAAAGTAAGGCCTTCCTTGCCGATATAGATATTGGCCACCAGTAAATATTTACTGGTCTTTGTTTGCAGCTCCGCGCTTACCGCCACCGGCTGACGATCCGGGATGGCCGCCGGTGCAGAATAGGTGGCGACATCGTTATGGGGAACCAGGCTACCGGCGCCTGCCAGCTTCCATTCTTTGATTTGGGCCGGGAAACTGTCGGATAATGGCGCGTTGGGCATCGGTACCATGTCATCGTCATCCAGTGTTTTGATAGCCTTCAGGGTAATCGTGCTTCCCGGGTCCACAAAGCTGATACCTGGCACGATAGCGAGTTTTTTAAAGAGGCTCCAGTCGCTGAAGTGGTTGGTACTAATCGTCACCTTTTTTTGGGTGGTGTCGTTGGTTTCTCCTTCTGCCGTGCGCCATACGCCTTTGCTATCCTGGTAAGCAATGCTCATGGCCTGCGGAGTAGTATTCACCAGGTCGTCCTGGTTGTAAGTGAAAGTAATTTTGACGGGTTGGGCAAAGTTGACATCATGCGGCGTAATGCGATAAGCTTTTCCGGCGCCGCCAGGCACGTTGTTAGTGATAGGTTGTATGGTAATGGTATTGTTGCCCGTGAGTGCGCCCTCCGGGAAGGTAATGAACATTTTACCATCGGCCGTTGTAAAAGTGCCGCCCGCCGCGCCTATCACTTTACTTTCAGCAGTACCGTCGGGACTGCCGACCGGTGTAACTTTTCCCTGATTGTCGACCACCTCTTTTTCCGGTATTGCTTTCTCCTTTTTACAGGAGGCCAATATCAGCAGTGGTATAAATAAAACTAGTAGATTTTTTACCTTTGTCATTGAGAATGTATTTAAAGAAAGCCAAAACTAAAAAGCAACCAGCGGTGTGAAAATGCCTGTTGGGATGAATTGCAAAAAATAGGTGTTGGATTGCATTAAATCGCTCATTCCCCCTTTTTGTTATTCATTCCTGATCGGGCCCCAAGCTTTTCATCCATACTTTTATACAATTCATACATCAGCCATTGCGATTGATGCGATTGGCTTTAGACAACGCCTGCACGACGATTTACCTTTGCGATATACCTGTGGTGATTCATTTATTTTTCACACGGGGCCCCGTTCATCCGTTTTATTAACATCCAAAAAAAATTAGGTATGTCTTCATTATCCGAAAGGAAAAACATTCTGTGGCTACGTATCTGTGTGGCTATTTTCCTGCTTGCCATTATCGTTTTAACGATCGCCTTAACAGTGGCTTATTCCTACCACATCTCTTTATAACATTCAAACTTAACATATGAATACAAAGCCAATTATTTTAGTTACCGGAGCTACCGGCGCACAGGGAAGCAGTGTAGCCCGCGCTTTACTAGCCCAGGAAAAATTTACCGTTCGTTGTCTTACCAGGGATATTACGTCAGACAAAGCACAGGTGCTGAAAGAGCTGGGTGCTACGCTGGTAGCAGGAGACCTGGCTGATAAAGCAAGCCTGTTGCCTGCCATGGAGGATTGTTATGCGGTATTTGGGGTTACCAGTTTCTGGGAGCATTTTGAAGAAGAAAATCAACACGGAAAAAACCTGGTAGATGCTGTGAAACAATCGGGTATCCGGCACTTTATTTTTAGCACACTTCCCAGTTATTATGAGCTTAGCAGCGGCGCTTATTCTGTGCCGCACTGCGATGGAAAGGCTGCGCTGGAACAGTATTGCCGTAGTTTGGGCATCCCCGCCACTTTTATTCACATGGCATTTTATTACGAAAACTTTATCAACTTTTTCCCGCCGCAAAAAAAAGAGGACGGCAACTACCATTTCGGATTCCCACAGGGTAATACTCCGCTGTCGATGGTCAGTGCAGAAGACCTGGGCGTGATCATAGCGGCTATACTGGATCACCCGGCGGAGTACATCGGGCGAACAGTGGGCGTAGTAGGAGAGGACAAGCCGTGTGACGCTTACGCAGAAATAATGACCCGTGTACTCGGACAACAGGTATGTTATGATCATATCCCTTATGAGGTATTCTCGGAACTGGGCTTTCCTGGCGATAAAGAGCTGGCCGGTATGTTCGAAGTGCAACGGCTGCATATTCCGGGAAGACGGAATGCGCTGATAGAAAGCTACCGCCTGCATCCAAAAATGCAGGGATTTGAGGACTGGTTAGCTTCCCACAAAGACCAAATCAAATTATAGCATATAGATCCCTTTATCTCTTTTTCACTATTTAAAAACTCCATATGAAACAATTTACCCCCCATTACAAAGCAGCGTTATTTTTATTACTGCTCAGTACCTCCCTTGTTTCCTGCGATATGGGATACGCACCAGGAAGTAAGATGCCAGCCACTACGCCTCAGCAAAAAGTAGAAAGAGGCAAATATCTTGTGAATACGATGGGATGCGATGATTGTCATTCGCCCAAGAAAATGGGCCCCACCGGCCCTGAACTGGATGTAGAACACCGGTTGTCGGGTTACCCTGCCAGCCGGCCCATTGCATCAGATACAGATGCGGTTAGAAAAGGCTGGGTACTTTTCAATGGCGACCTTACACAGGCAGTAGGGCCCTGGGGTACGTCCTTTGCAGCCAATCTTACGCCCGATATCAGCGGTATCGGTAACTGGAGCGAGGCACAGTTTATTAATGCTTTAAGGAAAGGTAAACTGAAAGGGCTCGATAACTCCCGGCCTTTACTACCCCCTATGCCCTGGCAGAATTTCAGTAAGCTCACGGATGAAGATATGTCTTCTATCTACGCGTTTCTCCAGAGTATAAAGCCGGTCGATAACGTGGTACCGGCCCCTATCCCTCCAGGTGGAGTTCAATAGTGGATTGGTTAAAAAGAAAGAAGCTGTCTCAAGTAAATTGGGACAGCTTCTTTGATGTTGGGCTATTATTGTTTTACTACTTTGATCGTTTTGCTTTGCGTACTCTGCCTGATATGGATATAATAAATACCCGGTGTCAGGTTTTGGCCAAGCTGATAGTAGGCGCCGGCATTTATCCTGGTAGAATAAACGGTGTTGCCAGCGTTGTTAATAATCATCAGCAGCGCCGGGGCTTTCGAAGAAGAGGTCATTCTTACATTAAATGCGCCACCAGAAGGATTTGGATATACGCTGGCGGTAAAATCCAGTGTAGGGTGGGTATTTAATTTGTTATCGCCCACTACCATCGTGCCGGGGCTTTCGCTCAGACTTTGCAGGGTATCTCCCGGAGAGGTGTTCCGCACTTCGATAGCCGCAATAGAGCCGCTGTAAGGATCATACTGCCCTGTTTTAGGATAGAAGAATACCTGTATCAGGCCTGCACTGTTGGCTCTTGCCCGGATGGTTTTGATAACAGCAGTGTTCAACTTATTACCTGCCGCCTGGTATACATTGAAGTTCGTCAGGCTGTCGAGGCCATTGGTGGCTTTTACGCTGAATATCCTGTTATTTTTCTGGGCATCCAGTGGTTCTACGAAGTGGAGGCGGATTGCATAAACAGCATTAGGCGTAAGGCCGCGCAGGTAATAGCGCATTTGGGTCACGTTATCTTTGAATACGCGCATATACTCGTATACCTGTGGTGGAGCAGGGTCAATTACATGAGATACATCTATCGGGCCATCCACTTTTTGCACCCAGGTATAACCGGCATGCCACAGTTTATCTGTGCCCGTAGGACCTTCAGGAACATATTGCGCAAAGGTGGTATTGGTATACGGACCAGGGGGCGTGTTGGTGGTACCGGCATTGATACCATAAACAGCAGATTTATTGGTCTTTAAAACTTCTATACAATAATCGTCCACCCATACGGTGCCGGTACCGGTTTTAGCTATCCAGTAAGTAAGCCCGGTGGCGCTGTCGGGCACATTGATGGTATCTCTTATCTGCGCCCAGTTGTCGCGATAGGCTATTACGTTGTCCACCTGTTTTTGGTAACTGGCACTGCCTGTTGCTGCACCGAGGCTATCAATGAAACCAACGCCGTATCCAGCCCACCACGGATAGCCCATGGCATCTTTTTCTACCTTAATCCATTGGGTAAATACGATGATGCTACCACCTCTCACCCGTATGGCGCCTTGTATGTTTAAAGCGGTTTTTGCGGTCGTATAACCCAGGGTGGCTGCCTTGTCGCCGGAGTGGCCTTTTCCACTAACGGCATATACAGCACCCGGAGTGAGGGAGGTGTCTTTATAGGTCAGCCAGTTAACCATACCACTTTCAAAGCCATAGTTGGGGATACCCCCGCACGAATCATATGGTACCACCGTTACCGGTAATGTAGCTGAAACCCCGGAGCTGTCAACGGTATTGGCGGTAATAGTAAGCGTACCCTGTTTAATGGCAGTAATCAACCCGGCGCTGTCGATAGTAGCTAGTGCTGTATTGGAGCTGCTCCAGGTTACTGTTTTGATGGACGTATTGGCGGGTATAAAGGAAACGTTTACCCGTATCGTATCTCTTTCCCCGATGATAACCGGAGATGGTTGGAACGTTAAACCAGTGGCCAGTACATTGGCTACATGCACACTGGCCTGCGCCGCAATGGCCGGGTTATCTGCCGATGTAGCTTTGATGATCACATCACCCTGTTTGATGCCACTGATAAGCCCGGTGGCACTAACGGTAGCCAGCGCGGTATCTGAAGAGGTCCATATCACGCCTTTATTGCTGGCTTTGGCCGGGGAGATGGTCGCATTCAGTTGCAGGGACGATCCTACAAATACATTGGCGGAGGTGCTATCTAACGTTAATGTAGTAACCGGTATATAGATGACATGGTACGTTTTGGCAGCAGTGAAGCCACTTTCTACGGAGGTAGCCGTGATGGTAACCGTGCCGGCTCTTTTTCCAGTTACGATTCCATTCAGGTCTACGGTAGCAATGGAGTCGTTGGAAGATTTGTATACCAGATTCCGGTTAGTGGCATTGGCAGGTGTAACCGTGAGTTTCAGCGTGTCTTTATAGCTCACATACAGATTGCTGCTATCTGAATAGATATTAATTCCCTGCAGCGGGATAATATTTGCCTCGAGGGCCGCTATAGAAGCGGTGTATGGACCGTTGATAACGCCATTGGGATAAAAGAACACGGCCAGTAAACCCTGGTTATCTGATTTGGCTTCCAGGGTACGTGTAATCACGGTATTCAGCTTATTACCTGCCGCCTGGTAAGGATTGAAGTTGATGAGACTATCGCCACCGGTTTTTACGCTAAATACCCGGTTGGTTTTATCCACATCGCTGGGCTCAATGAAATGCAGCCGTATGGAATAGTTGGCATTGGGAACCAGGTTGCGGAAATAATAACGCATCGGTGTTTGATTATACCTGGAGATGCGCATGTATTCATATACCTGGCGGGGAGCCGGCGATGTTACCTGGGTCAGATCTACCGTTGCGGTGATTTTGACATTGCCGGTATATCCTGCGTGCCATAGCTTATCTGTACCAGCAATGCCTTCAGGTACATATTGGCCCACATTGGTATTCTGATAAGGTGTTGCCGGGTTACCAGTGGTGCCCGCATTGATAGCAATCACCGTGGTATTTACCACCAGCTGTGCGGTTTTAGTGAAACCGCCGTCTGCCGCAGAAATAGTGAGGGTGGTAGTACCTATCTTAAAGCCGGTTATTACGCCGCTGGCATCTGCTTTGGCAATTGTGGTATCCGCTATTGACCAATGCAGGGTTTTATTGGTAGTGTTGGCGGGTATAACGGCAACGGCTATCTGTTTAGGCGTATTCATGGTACCATATACGATACTGTCGATGGTAACACCGGTAGATATCGTGGGCGGAATGACGACCAGCTGTCGCGTATTTGTTTTTCCACCATCGACGGATGTAAGTGTGATCGTAACGGTACCTGCATTGAGGGTCTTTACGTTTCCGAAGGGATCTACTTTTGCTATCGCTGTATCGGAAGAACTCCACGTAACGGATGGATTGGTAGGATAGGCAGGTGTCAGCTTCGCATTCAGTTTGATGGAGTATCCTTTTACGATGGTATCTGAGGAGGGATTGATGATTTCGACCGACTGTACAGGGCCTGCTATCGGTGTACCGAAGTAGATACCGTTTCCGTGGGCGGAAATTATCATTCTACCTTTGTTATCGGCAGCAATGCTGGGCGCCACGCCTGGTAAGCGGTCTAAGATGGTAGTCCAGGTACGGCCGGTATCATCTGATCGGAAGGCGCCGTAGTAAACACCATTGATCGGAATAGCCTGGCTGGTCACGTACAAAGCCAGGTGCGCAGTAGGGGTGGTGTCGGACATGGTTGCTGCTATCCATTTAGGCTTGATACTGTCGCCGCCTACCTTCACGAATGTTTTACCGGTGTCTGTGGTATGGTAAAGGGCGCTGTTCTGAGGATAGGATTCATTGTGATAGGCGATCCATACATCCCCTGTTTTCCCCGGCGTTGTTTCCACGTTGGAAGTAGTAGCGTAAGCAGAACCATTTGTGTTATTGCCACCATTGGCAGTAAGGCCGGCGGCAGCTGTTTGCGCGAATGATTTTCCACCATCGGAGCTGACAAAAAAGGCGCCGCGGTCCCATACATAGAAATAGTCGCCGTTTACTTTATCCGAGGCCAGGTGGTTTTCCCCGGGATATACCATCCACTGCCCGCCTGCGGGTAAGATCCCGGAAGAAAGGCCGGTGGATTTAGTCCAGCTGGTACCCAGGTCGGACGACCAATAAACGTTGCCCAGGTTGTTGCCATCCATTTGCGTGAGCCAGACAATATTCCGGCGATCGGCAGATACGGCGATACGTCCGCGTAAACCCGGCGATTTTGGGAAGAGGGTATAGCTATCGCCGCCGTCGGTGGAATAACCCGAGCGCGAGTCGCTGATGTTGGAGGTATTCGCGCCATCGGAGCCTGCGCGCACCACAAAATTAGGATCGGTATATTGGAAAGCCACGCCATTCATATTGAATGCGCTAAAGACGTTGTTGTGCAGCACCGTATTGGAAACAGCACCCTGGTATAACGGCTCCGTCAGGGAACGGTGATGACCGCCGCCCACATCGGCCGTAGTGGTGAGCAGCACGTTCTTGCCGCTGGGAGGACACAGCATAGGACCTGTTACCATGATTTCTTCCAATCCTACTACACGTATCTTCCAGTTATTAACAGCATCGGAGATGTTATCGGTAGAAAGTATATCCAACAGGTCGTTGATCCATACTCTGTTGGGATAAAAAGGATCCCAGGTAAACGCGAGGGCGTTATGTCCGGGGTCATTATAGGATAAACCATCATTTGCCGAATGCGGCGCTTCTGAATTATCACGGGTGATGACCCCCGGTGTATAAGAGCCCGGGGCGCCGCCGTTCTTTGAAATATAATAGGGATCTTTTTGCCAGGAGCCACGGGTGCTTACAATGATATAGTCTGAATTGGCTGGACTTACGGCCACTTTGGAGAAGAACCTGTCGTTTTTAACCGGATCGGGTACTAAAGTTACCGGAGAGATATCTTGCCAGGTGTTGTTCTTATACTTGAAAACGCCCTTTGGCAAATCTTCGGCTCCGGCAGATACATACAGCGTTCCATCGGCATGAATAGTGGCCCGGATGGGATATTGAGGGCTATTGCTCATTAAGGTGAACGAGCCACCGCCATCGTCTGATACGTATACGCCGTTGGAACGACCAATATAAATCCGCTTGCTGACATTTACCCCATTAATGACAATGGTCCCTGCACTTTTGTCGTAAAGCAGGAAAGAGCAGACGCCTGATGTGGCAATGGCACTTACCTGCGACCAGCTGGCGCCGGCATCTTCCGATTTCCAGGCGCCACTCTGGTCTGTTACTACCCATACCCGGTTACTGTTGGCAGGATCTACCTGTATACGGTCCCCATAAGCTTGTGTGTTATTAGGCCTTACCCAAATGGGTACATGCAAATCCGTCCATGAATCGCCCCGGTCAGTACTCTTCATGATAGTGCCGGCGCTGGTGCCTTTACCGGGCCCGGAACCGGCTACGTGTTCTACGGTAGCATACAGGATGTTACCGGTAGAATCATTGGGATCTACGCCAATACTGCCGCAACGCTGGCTAAACTCCCAGCCCCAATAGTTAACAGGCATCTTTTTAAACAACATTAAATCCTCCCATCTCTGCAGGTTCTTATTCCATCGGTAAGGAGTGCCTACATCAGTGGTGATGAAATAGAGGTCGGGTACTTTCGGGTGCGGTACAAAAGAGGGCAGCGCACCCGATCCGCCTATCCGGACCTGGTTCCAGGTGTACGTTTGCGCACGTACGCCCTGCAAGACCACCAGGTGAAAAATAGTGAATAGTAATGTGTAGCAGATCTTTTTCATGTTCATAGCGGAATTATAAGGGTTTTTTAAAATGCTCCTGGTCGATGTTTCTATGGTGGTGGCGGGGGGCCACAATTCATCATTGTTTCACATTATGCACAGCTGATAGAGTAATACGTTTGTGAAGAATAAACTACGTAGTTGTAACAGAGAAATATTTTTAAAACGGGGGAAAGTATTGATAGGAAAGGATTTGAATAAGTAAGGTGGTCTGTTGGCAGCCCAAATCAGTTGGGGTATACTTAAAGCGTAAAAAGGACGTCTCATTTATTTTTGAGACGTCCTTTTATATAAATGGTTGGTTTTTGCTGGATTAAAAGCTGCTCATAGACATGGCCGCAGTAGCTTTAGGGGCGCTGGCTTTGGTGCCACGGGAAATCACGTCTTTGATTTTAGTTTCGGTATCAGGACCGAAGCCGGTGAAACGCTCCATAATTTTTCCTTCTGTATCTACGAGGTAAAGGGTAGGGATACCGGAAAACTGGAACTGCTCCATCGTTTTATCTTTGTTGTCGCTGAGCAGTTGTTCCCAGGGCATTTCTTCTTCTTTCATGGCTTTTCTCCAGGCGTTTTTATCGGTATCTATGGAGATGCTTACCACATCGAAGCCTTTAGCGTGATAAGCTTCGTACAATTCTTTCACTTTTGGAATAGCCTGGCGACAAGGACCGCACCAGCTTGCCCAGAAATCTACCAGCAGGTATTTACCTTTATATTTTTCCAGTCCGGCGAGTGAACCATTGGCATCCGGGTATTTCACAGATGGCATGGGCTGCCCGGTTTTCAGCTTCATAGCTTGTGCGCGGTTGGTAATAATGGTTTGCTTTAACTGTTTAGCTTCTGTTAACCACGGATAGCGGGCAATCAGTTTTTCCAATGCAGCCATGGCTTTGTCGTATTGGGCGGCAGATTCTGTGCTGGCCATCCCACGCAAACCATATACCATCACGGGTCTGTCGGCATAGGCACGGTTCAGTATTTCTTCCCGCTGGTTATAATCTTCGCGCATAGGGTTATACTTGATATGATTTTTCATATAGTCGAACCAGGTAGTATCTTTATCTGCATACTTTTTGGCGTAATACTCCATGTTATATTCGTCTATCATGCGGCGGTAGCTCAATTCGCCATTTAGTACCGACAGGTTGATGTAGTTGTTATCATAAGATCCATCTACATAGTTGTAGTGTGGGATTTTTACCTTATAGAAAGCGGTATCATATCCCCTCATTTCCACTTTTACATCAGCATCGCTCCAGAAGGTGGCGTGGTCCCATTGCAGTGCATCGATGGTATATATACCCTGATGGTCCTGTTTGATTTTAAAAGTGAAGGTATTGCCTTTTCCCAGTACACAGGAATCCACCACTTGTGGCTTACCGCTGAAGTTATCCTTGGATAACCATACTTTGTTGACTGTTACTTTAGGATCTGTAAATTCCACTTTACCGCGAACGGTAATGGATTTTACCACATTGTTTTGCTGTGCCAGCAGGGCGGCAGGTGTGGCCAGCATGGCCAGTGGCATAGACAAGGCAAGAACTGCTTTCTTCATTATTGGTAGTGATTTAAGTTATTACGAACGTAGCAGCAAAATACAGCTCCCGGTATATCCCGCCACGAATAATGGACATACCGGGTACGTTTATGTACATTCTCCCTTTTGGAAGGGATGAACGCATTTAAGGCCAGTTAGCTGTGGAGCCGCGCCACTGTAGGCAGTTGCCTGTGTATGACCTGCCTTTTTAAAAGTACGAACCCGCTAATAGGAAGGACGAAAAAAATAAGCGGGTTTTTATGGTGAAACCTATGCGGCATATAGTATCTTCAGCGCTGTTAGCAATGATATTATTAAAATCATCATATCGTTATTTTATACATCTGGCCATCTGGATGGCGTTACTGGGACTGTACACGTTTCCGCAGTTGCGGGTCAACTGGCCTTCTGCTGTGGGGCTGAAATGGGTGTTGGTACACGATATCGCCTATGGATTTATCAATTTTCATCTTTTTTACGTGTTGGTGTTTGCCTGGTTACCATCGCCGGTAAAGCAGCGCCAATACGCCAAAGCGGTGGCAGGCACGCTGGTGGTAATATTGTTGTTTGCGGTTATTAAGTTTCTCGTGGGCTATTACCTGTTCCCCGACGAGGTATTGCAAGGGATGTTTGCTTTAACTGGCATGCCTAAAACTTATATGTCCTTCCGGGAATACCTGCCGCTTACCATCAGAACCGGTCTGGGAGTGGCGTTGCTGGCCTATGGCTACCGGCTTTTCCTGCAATGGCGCAATACCGAGCCGGAAGACAGGATACTGGCTACAGCTGCCGCGCAGGCCCGCTCCCGGTACGACCGTATGCAGGAAGGATCCCGGCAGTTGTTGCACAATCTGCAACTACTCACACCCGTACTGGAAGACGGACAAAAACGGGAACAGGAAGGTACCCAGGCGATTCTGCTCCTGTCTGACCTGTTGCGATATATGTTGTATGATAAAGCCCTGGAGAAGGAAAGGGTTCCCTTTAGAAAGGAATTAGCTCACTTTGAACGCTATATAGCGCTGCGTAATTTACTACATCCTCAACAACGGATACAACTGCATACAGCAGGAACGCCCCAGGGAGCGATTGAGGGCCTGCGGCTACAACAATGCGTGGAAGCCGGTTTGCAGCAGTGGCAGCAGGTAGCCGGCACTATTACGATTGAATTAACTTGTAGTGAAGAAGAGGTAACGTTATCACTCGAAATACCCCATCAGAAAAAAATTCATCAACATATTCCGCTGTTTCCCGACCATGCATAAAACGCGTATACATATCCGTGAATTTTTGCTCTTGCTGCTGGTATGGATGTTACTGATGTATATCGGTAGCTTTTTGTTGCTGAGAAGTTATTCGGCAGCAAGCATGCACTATATCAATATCAACAATGGTTTATTTGGCCTGATCAACTTCGCGCAGTTTTATCTTTACCTGCGATGGGTAGTTACCCCATTCCTGCAAAACAGGAATTGGAAATCTTTTACCGGGAGGTTGCTACCGGTGTTTGCCGGGTTCATTATAATCAAATATGCCATTGCCGCTGGTTGTTTTCCGAAAGATGTACTATACCGCGGGTATCGTATAGAAAACAGGCAACGGGTAGATATATACGTCACCGTAACAGAATACACTATCAGCAGTTTATGGAGCGGGGTATTGGTGGTGTTGGCGGCTTTTTTCTATCGTTTTTTTATATGGTGGCTGGCAGAAGACAGGCGCAGGGCCATCTTGCAAAAGCAGCAATTACAGGCAGAATCTGGATTTCTGAAGATGCAGTTAAATTCACATTTCCTGATCAACAGTTTAAACAGCATTTACTCCCTGGCGCTGATGGGTTCGCCGGAGGTAGTAAGGGCCAATAAAACGCTGACGGATCTCCTGTCGTACATGGTGGATCAACCTTCCGATATCGACTACCGGGGACCGGTAGCTGCTGAAATCCGCTACCTGGAAGACTTTGTAACATTGCAGCGTATCCGTACCGGTTGTGAGGCAGGCGTATTATTTAATATCCCGGCCCAATTGCCAGATAAGCAGATAGCGCCTTTATTGTTGGTCCCCTTTGTAGAAAATGCTTTTAAACATGGAGTGAGTAACCGGTCGGAGATGCCCGTTACCATTACGCTGGAGTGTAGTGAGGAACAATTGGTATTCCGGGTGCACAATCATATTTCGGGGCATCAGCGGGATAAAACCGGCGGTATAGGGTTGGATAATGTGAGGAAGAGGCTGCAGTTGATTTACCCGGGGCGTCACCAGCTGGAGATCCGGGATTTAAGCAATGAATATTATAGTAACTTAGTGATTAACTGGTAATGATATGGCTCTAAAGTGTATAGTGGTAGATGATGAACCATTGGCGGCGCAGGTACTGGTGTCGTTTATCAATAAAACGCCGGACCTTCAGCTGTTGAAAACCTTTCATCATCCGCTGGAAGCATTGCAGTTTCTGAAGCAGGAGAAAGTAGACGTAGTATTCCTGGATATCCAGATGCAGGAACTCAGCGGGATAGAACTGATGCAGCTGGCGCCTCCGGGCTTACAGATCGTGATGGTATCGGCGTACGACGAGTATGCCGTGGAGGGATTTGACCGGGAGGCGGTAGATTATCTCCTCAAACCGGTGTCGTTCGACCGCTTTGCACGGGCAGTACAGCGGGTGCTGGCAAAAAGTACACCCGCCATATCTCAGCCCGCCGGCACTGACTATATTTTTGTACGCACTGATAAGCGTATTGTGCGTGTAGACCTGAAAGATATTCTCTTCGTGGAAGCGCTTCGTAATTATGTAGCCATACAAACCAGTCGCCAGAAAATACTCACCCTGCAGAACCTGCGCAGTTTCGAAGAAATCCTGGCGCCGTTCCGGTTTTTCAGGGTACATAAGTCGTATATTATCTCCCTGGATAAAATAGACAGCATAGAAAGGCAACGTATTTTTACCGGGTCGCACAGCATTCCTATCGGCGACGCCTATGTGAAACAATTCCTGGAAGTGATCAATATGCCGCGGTAGGCATTAATTCAGTTCCTTGCTCCACTGTAAAAAGAATTGCTGTACAGTATGCGTAGCCTCGGGGCCGGCACGGTAGCACATTTTCCAGATGTAAGGCTTCTTTTCGTATTCGGGGTTTACAAATACTTTCTTATTACGGGCGCCATCTTTAAGCGAGGCGCCGAAGTCTACTTCTTTCATCTCGTTCAGCAACTTCATCAGTCCTGCTTTTATTTTGATATTGGGAGAAGCAGGGTATTCTTTTTGCCATTTGGTCAGCTCCGGGTTGGGATCATCGAGGTCGGCTATCACTGCCTGGTAATCGCTGATTGTTTTCTTATAGCCTTCCCTTACCTCGCCAGACGTTTCTTTCATTGATTCCTTTAGCGTTTCTACCATTTCCACATATGTTTTTTTCATTTCCTGCCGCGAAGCCAGAAGGTTGGGATCGGGCGCTGTGGTAGGTTTCCGTTGCTGCCGGTCTTTTTCGTATTGCTCCTTAAATGTGGGCGAATTAACATACGCTTTCAGGTATTCGCAATAGGCTTTTGCTTTGCCGGCCCGGTCGCTCACTGCTACTTTGGCAAGTGCTTTAAAAGCGGGGATGCTGAAATATCCCTGTGTGAAATTATCCCAGATATATTTTTCCGCCATCTTATCGGTGAGCCCTATTTCTTCCACAATACTATTGCCTGTGATTTTGAATGACATCAGCCAGGCTGCCAGTGGCAATGCCATGACGATGATGAGTAATTTTTTCATATCCTGTTGTTGTGTGTAACGAAAATATTAACGTACACAAAACTAGGGATAGCACAGGGTAGGGCGCATAGGTAATAGTGTTCATTTACCTGGGTAATGTTGCCATATAGGTAGTGTTACCTATGTAAATGAATATTGCTGCTTATATACGGGTATTCATTCATCTTTACTTTTGTGGTATAAAGCATGGATTTTGTGATAGTAGGAACGGATGAAATGATAATCGTTGATAGGAAAAAGGACCGGTATATTGATACCGGTCCTCGTTAATTGGGCTGCATTGCATCAGCGCGATTGTTTTGGTGTATTATTTCTCCGCCTCATGAATCGCCATCACTGTTTTTATGACTGCATCTGGTGTAACTGAAATACTATCAATTCCCTGTGATACCAGGAATTTGGTAAAATCCGGGAAGTCGGAAGGTCCTTGTCCGCAGATACCTACTTTTACCTTCATGCGTTTGGCTACCTGTATCAGGTGAGTGATCATGCGTAGCACTGCCGGATTGCGCTCGTTATAAATATTGGCCACAAGGGAGGAATCCCTGTCGAGACCAAGTGTGAGCTGTGTCAGATCATTAGATCCTATCGAGAAGCCGTCGATGAGGGCGGCAAATTCTTCCGCCATCATAATATTGGAAGGCAATTCTGCCATCAGGTATACTTCCAGACCGTGTTCGCCACGGCGTAGTCCGAACGATTCCATGGTGGCCAGCACCGCCTGCAGTTCTTCTATAGTCCGGCAGAACGGAATCATTACGACTACATTTTTAAGCCCCATGGTTTGTCTTACTTTTTGAATGGCTTTGCATTCCAGTTCAAAAGCAGGCTTGTATTGGGCGGAATAATAGCGGGAAGCGCCTCTCCAGCCAATCATGGGATTTTCTTCTGTGGGCTCAAAGTATTTACCACCTAAGAGATTGAAATACTCGTTGCTTTTGAAATCAGAGAAGCGAACGATGACTTTCTCAGGGTAGAAGGCGGCGGCAATTTTTCCAATACCATAAGCCAGTTTACTTACGAAGAAGTCAGCTTCATTGTCGTATCCCTGCATCAGCTGTGCAATCTGTGCCGACAGTTCCGGGTCATTGAGCTCTTTGTGTTTGAGCAATGCCAGCGGATGTACTTTGATGTAGTTGTTGATAATAAATTCTTCCCGGGCCAGTCCCACGCCTTTGTTGGGCAGGTGGGTAAAGGAAAAGGCCATGCCGGGAGAGCCTACATTCAGCATCAGTGGGGTGCGTATAGCCGGGAGGGTAGACAGGTCCAGGTGATTTTCCCGGAAGGGGAGTATATCTTCATATACAATCCCATCACTGCCTTCTGCGCAGCTGACGGTGATTTCCTGGCCGGCGTTGAGTCTTTCTGTGGCATCGCCGCAGCCAACGATAGCAGGTATGCCCATTTCACGGGCTACGATAGCAGCATGACAGGTACGCCCGCCCTTGTTGGTAACGATAGCAGAAGCCATTTTCATGATAGGCTCCCAGTCGGGATCTGTCATGTCGGTGACCAGGATGTCGCCGGGTTTAAATTCACTGCCTGTAATTAAACGGTTGTCGAGGGAAAAGAGAATATTTACTTTGCCGGCGGCTATTTTATCGCCTACGGCGATACCTTTCAGCAATACTTTTGGCATGGTGCCATTGTGGTGAATGGCAAAAGAAGATATCTGGTTATGATCTTTCCGGGAGTGGATGGTTTCCGGACGGGCCTGTACGATATACAGTTCATTGGTGAGCCCATCTACGGCCCATTCTATATCCATAGGACACCAGCGTCCTTTCTTTTCAGAGTAGTAGTCTTCAATACAACGCACCCAGGTGGCGAGCTGCATGATTTGCTGATCATCCAGGCAGAAATGGTGTTGTTGCTTTTTCTCTACGGGGATAATCCTGGTACGTTGATCGCTGCTTTCACCGTATACCATTTTTTTATCCTTCACGCCCATTTTTTTCTCAATAATAGGCGTGTATCCTTCCTGCATACAAGGCTTGAATACGATGAATTCATCGGGGGATACAGCGCCCTGTACCACCATTTCTCCCAGTCCCCAGGAGCCGTTGATCACCACTACATCTTTAAACCCGGATTCTGTGTCGAGAGAAAAGGCTACTCCGGAAGCGCCCAGGTCGGCACGTACCATTTTCTGTACGCATACAGATAAGCCTATGCTGAAATCGTCGTATCCGAAGTTGCGGCGATAGCTGATGGCACGGTCGGTGAAGAGGGAGGCGAAACAGTTTCTTACTGCATCGATCAGGGCTGCGGGGCCTCTTACGTTGAGGAAAGTTTCCTGTTGACCTGCAAAAGATGCATCGGGAAGGTCTTCGGCGGTAGCGGAAGATCTCACGGCCACGTCGGTCTGGTCTTGTCCGTATTGCTGTGAGAGGGCATAGTAGGCGGCAATAATTTCCTGGCTGAGTTCATGGGGAAACCGGGTGCTGCTGATGGCTTGCCTGATCTTCTGCCCGGCCCGGCGGAGGGTAACGATGTCATTGAAATCAACGGTGGCTACCTGTTCGGCAATAAACTGTTCCAGCCCGCTTTGTTTCATGAATTCGTAATAGGCGTTGGTGGTGATGGCAAACCCGGAAGGCACCGCTACGCCGGCTTTGGAGAGGTTAGCAATCATTTCGCCCAATGAGGCCGATTTGCCTCCTACCAGGGCAATAGCGTCCATGCCCACCGCTTCAAGCGGCAGTACAATACTTTCTCTCATGTAAAAATGAGTTTAGTGAATAAAAAATATGGAAGGATAACTTAAGTCTTCCGAACGTGGTTGTGTTTTTGTTACCAGCAAATTAGACCATGTAACGGTGCCGCGATAAGGATTCGGACAAAAGCGAAAAGAAAACTAAAAAGGATGCCTGTAACAGACTTTTTTTCTGAATCAGTAGCCATATTCCTATTTTTGATAAAAATACGCCCATGACTTTCATACCTGACCAGATTGATATGTGTATAATGGACATATTGCAGGAAGACGCCAGGACAACCAATAAAGAGATTGCTTCCCGGTTAGGTAAGTCTGTTACTTCTATATTTGAAAGAGTAAAGCGACTGGAGGCAGAAGGTTATATCCTGCGGTATATTGCCGTACTGAATAAACATAAGCTGGGTAAGAACCTGGTGGCCTATACCAGCGTAACACTGAAGGAGCACGGTCATGACCGCCTGCTGTCGTTCGAGCAAAAGATCAACTCTTTCCCGGAAGTGATGGAATGTTACAAAATGAACGGGCAGTTCGATTACCTGTTGAAAGTGCTGGTAGCAGACATGGAAGCCTATGAAGTGTTTAACCTCACGAAATTATCGCGACTCGATAATATCTATAAGATCCGTAGCCTCTTTGTATTATCAGAAACCAAGCATGAGGTAGAACTGAACCTGAAAACAAACTGGCAGGCGAAGCTGGTTCCTAAAAATAAATAAATTTAAAAAGTCAGGATTTCTCACCTCCCTACCACCGGGAACTGTGCAATACGCAATTGTGTACAGCCATAAGGTATCAATATAATTTCTTCTTCTGCTCCCATTTCCATACCGTAGGTAATACTATAGGGCAGGGGACCGGTCATGTCGTTATATAACTGCCACGATGGAATACGTTTGGCTTTGGTGGTAATGGAGATGGGGGCATTGGCCTGGTTCCAGGGATAGTTGGTAAGTGTCCCGGTTTTAACTACCTTATAGTGCGCGGCCAACTGATCGGCGGGCGTGGCTATCAGGGCATAGTTCCAGGGTGTGGTGGGCCGTACCTCCTGGTAGGTATCGCCATATTCCAGCGGGTCTTTGGTGTTTTTAACGGTGTTCACCGCTTCTCCGATTTTCAGTGCATAGGTAACCGGGCCCCGTTCTACCGATACAGAATTTTCGAACCAGGTGGGCTGTTGTATGGTCATAGGCAGCTCCAGGGTCACCACATCTCCGGAGGTCCATTCCCGTGATACGGGAACTACCTGGTTGCCGGCCACTTCCTGCAGGGTTTTCCCATTGATGGTAATCGTTCCTTTTTTGCACCAGGCAGGGATGCGCAGGTGAAGCGGGAAGCGCACTTTTTTACGGGTTTGTATCGTAAAGGTAACCGTTTCCTCAAAGGGGTATTGTGTGGTTTCGGTAATGGTAACGGGTATACGTTGTGGTCCCACGCTTACTTTTACTTCGCTGGGAGCGTAGATCATGGCGGCTACGCCGCTGTCGGCGCTGGCATACCAGAGGTGTTGCACCAATTTAGGCCAGCCCTGGTGCATGTTGGATGTACAACAGGGATACCCGGATAATAAGCCATAGCATACGTCGGTGCCGCTATGGTTTACATCGAAATTACGGATATGGCGGGTGGCCATCACCTGGTTGGCCTGCTGGAAATACTGTCGCTGCATAAAGTCGCCCGTTACCTGGGCAGGTAATGCATTGAATGCAATCTTCTCCAGCTGGTCGGCATACCTTACTTCTCCGCTTACTTCCAGGATGCTTTCCAGGGTAAACATCATTTCCATGGCCGTGCATAGCTCGGATCCCTGGGTGGGATTATTGCCGTGCAGGGCTTCATCGCCGCCATAGAGGCCGTGGGCCATGCCATTGAAGCGTTGGAGGTCATCGAAGCCTTTGCGGGTGGCTTCCCGGTATTGGTTGTCGGGGTGTTGCTGGTAATAGATCATGGGCTCTTTCATGCCCTGGGCCAGGTTTACGCCGTGAATGCTGCCGGGGGTAGACAGGAGATTGGTATGTAAAAAGGCTTGTGTGTAATCGAATGTTTGTTTATGGATTAGTTCCGCCAGGTCGAGCAGGAAGGCATCCCCGGTGATATTGTACAACCAGTATACCACCATCAGGTTGTCTCCGGCGCGATAGCGCGCCCAAAACGTCCAGTGGTCCAGTGGGTGCTGCGGTAGTTCTTTGAGCTGGTAGCGGAAATAGCCGGTTAGCAGGGGGATGATACGGGGATCGGCGGTGGCCTGGTAGTATTGTTTCAGCACCTTTAGCATCACCATTTTAGGCCACCAGTCGCGGCTATTGTCCCGTTGTATGCCGGGTTCATAGGGGTAGTCTTTCGCCGGGCCGAAATAGCCGTCGGCCTGTTGGCTTTGGATAGACCATTCCACCCAAGGTTTTACTTTGGCAATAAGTGCCGTATCGTGCAGAATATAGGCCAATGGCAGTAATCCATCGAGCCAGTAAGGGCCTCGTTCCCATTGATCGCCATCGCCGCCCAGCCAGCCATTGCGCTGACTCATCACCAGGGGATACAGTTTATCCAGCTGCCCGGTGGCACCATTTTTTTGCTGTATCAGCATATGCCGTAACCATCCTTTAGGAGCAATCGCCCCAATGGGCAATTCGGTAAAAGGCTTCTGATATAAAGGGGCACGGTTAAAAATATAATTCGTTGCCTGTTGGCTGCTTACCCGGTTACCCCATAAAAGACCAAGCCATAACGTGGAAAAAATAGCAATACGTTTCTTCATGCTTGCTGTTCAGCGCTGATTAGAGAGGCAAGTTAGGAGTAAAAACCGCCGGTAGTTAGCCGGATTTGCTCATTGTTTCGCTAAAATGTATCAGGAAAGTATCGGGATTGAAAGTAGAATAGCCACAAATTCCTACTTTTGCATAACGAAAAACACCTATTTATGAAGCTATATATGACGGTAGCAATTCCAGCATTTTTGCTGACAATACACCCTGATGCGCTTTTCAGTAAAGACAAAGCAGCAGTGGAAGCAGTAGCACCCAAACCTCAGTCACGTATTTCCTTTGGCAGCGGTATCGACCTTATTGTAAAAGGACTGGGATTAAACATCGATAACATCCGCTTTATCAAGGAGCCCAAGGCCACCGATTACTTCCCGAAGGCGAATAATAAAGCGGCTTATGCATCATCGCTGATTATTGCGGCTAACAATGGCATAGAATCAGGCCGCTCGTTGAATCCAGAGTCGCCGGCTACCCGCGAACAGTTTGCCCTGGCCCTGTTTGAAGCAATAAAATCCACCGGCCCATATCCGGAAACAATGAACTGGGTAATCATTAAGGACGAAAAATCCTTTACCGGGGGTGGATTGTCGGCCGTACAATCGCTCAGCAAGTACAAAGTAGTGACGCTGGAAAATGGCAGCTTCCGGCCCAAGGCCTATATCACCAAAGCAGAAGCTACTAAAATGGTGAAAGCCGCCGCAGATTTTGTAAAGTCGCACCGCGGCGTAGCTGAAAATGGTAATGCCGGTAAAGAGGCGATTACCTATACCACCAAGCCTATAAATAATCATGTAAAAAGTGTGGTACTTTCAGCTGGAGAGAAACCTACGGGTGGTTACGATCTGTTGGTGAACAGTATCGTGTTTTCCGGTACGGATGCTATTATTCACTACAAGCTGATGCCACCACCTGCCGGCAGCATGAATGTTCAGATGATTACTACCCCTACGGCTACTACTTATATTCCATCTACCTATAACGTAGTATTACAGGAAGATTAAAGAATAACGTATAGTCGTGCTGGTTATACGATTTTATAGTCGGCATGAGGTGCTCCTACTTCATGCTGACAACCCTACTACTGCGCTAAGATTACTTCCCCCGTATATTTTGCATCTCCAGGCTTTAAGCTGTAAGATAGAAACATAGCAATGTGTTTTTGACTTACAATTAGGTAGTTATGTGCTTTTTATTTCAAAAACCGTTAGTGTGTGGAAAAATTTTTTCCCACGCGAGGAAATGACATTTAATAGTAATAACTTTGAATTAACTTAAAAGTGAATTGCAAAAAAGGAAAAGTAATCGTATACGCAACGTATCCGGCTTTGACGATATATACTTTTAAACCCAGAGGTGAAGTGTGTTTGTTTGATCAATTTATAGCGAAGTTTGAGAATGAAAAGATGTATCGCCCCAGCCTTAATAAGATTCTTGCAGCCATTGGCGAGTTTACGGCACGAGGTATTAACCGGGGGAGATTTCGACCCCAAGGGGAGCGTGCTATTGAAGCATTACCTTCGGGCTTTAGTGCCCTGCGGTTATACTGTGTTCCCTATGGTGAGCATGCAATATTGATCGGCAATGGAGATATAAAAACGGCTGCGTTGGTACAGGATTGTCCAAAATGCGGCCCACACTGGAGATTTTTGACTTTGCTTGATGCTGAAATTCAACAACGTTTATTGGAAAAAGAGATGTTTTGGCTAAAAGTAAACAGAGAAAGCATACTTTCCGGGAATATGTATTTCGAAATTGGAGATTGTGAATAATTTGTAAATTTTCTATCATTATGTCTACGAAATTTGATCGGATATTAAAAGAAGTGCCACCAGAAATCAAGTTAATGGTTTCCAAATCTTTTGACATTACTGAAAGAATATTGGACATTTTGGATGCAAGAGGAATGACTCAAAAGGAGTTTGCACATTTATTAGGGAAAAAAGAGTCCGAAATCTGCAAATGGATGAAAGGAACACACAACTTTACATTGGAAACCATTGCAAAAATTGAAATAGCGCTGGGTGAGGCTCTTCTCGAGGTCCCCAGGAATAGGCAATTGCCTGTTTTGGAAAGTGCTAAACAACAGGTGTTTTTTGATCTTTTGATTACAGTTAAAGAAGGTCGTCTTACTGCACAGGAGGAGATAGAAGGTAACACAACCGTATATATTAAGACGTATCAATACCAGCAACACGTTAAAATACCCTTAGTTGTCTGATAAGCTATTATGGAATTAGGAGTAACAATATTGAATCTCAAAGTGGTCGGATATAAGGCCAATAAGCCTAAAGATATCGCCTATGGAGGGCTGTATAATGGGAAAGTTGCTTTAGATGCGGAAGTCAGTGTAGACGTTAAATCCAGGCAGATTGCCATCAAAATTACCGCCACAGTTTTTGTAGAAAATGATGTAAAGGATTTGATTAACCTGGGATATATTATTGGTGAAACAATTTTCCACTTATCGGACGTTGTCTGGAGCACCAGTTTAAAAAAAGAAAAGAAAGTTTCAATGATAGATAGTGGTTTGGAAAGTTACCTGATTGGGATTGCTTATGATTCCCTAAGGGGGCTCTTGCATGAAAAAGGGAAAAAAGATGTATTAGGTAAAGTAATCCTCCCACTGGTTGATCCATCCAATATAACAAGAACACGGAAAAGTAAAGTAAATAAAAATAACTGACCACTTTCCAATAATAAAAATGCGGAGCCTCCGGTGTTCAACACCGGAGGCTCCGCATTTTATATCATTTCTAAATACTGTTCTTTCCAATCACTGTCCAATCTTCCTGACCATGTCCTTTGGCAATCCATTGGTCCATTTCTTTGGCAATGGCCGGCAGTACTGCCAGGGGAACGCCCGCTTTGTTAGCAGCGTCAATAAACAGCTGGGTATCTTTCCGCGCCATATTCAGTTCCCAGGAGGGATTGTCGTAGGTGCCGGAAGTCATACGTTTTACGCGCGCAGCCAGGCCGTTGCCGGGATTCCATTCGCCGAAGAGGCCAGTCACATCACTGAGAGGAATGTTCAGTGCTTTGGCGAGCGACAATGTATCTGCCAGGCCGGCGGTTAAGCCAACGAGGAAACTGTTGCCGATCAGTTTCATGCCGGCAGCTTTCCCTTCTACGTCGCCAAAATTGACCACCTGGCCCGTCATTTCTTTCAGCACTGGCAGGTAGGTGGCCACCACTTCCTGGTCGCCCGAAACGAGCATGTACCCAGTACTTTCCAGGGCATTCTGCGGACCCATGAATACCGGGGCGTGGAGATAAGTAAAGCCACGGGCTTTCCAATCTTTTGTTCGCTGCACGGCCCCATCAGCAGAGGTGGTGGTATGATCTATGATCACGGCGCCGGGTTGAAGCCCCGGAGCGGCCGCCGCCAGTACCTCATCTACCGTATGATCATCTTTTAATGTAATATGTATGCGGCTTGCACCTTTCACCGCAGCCGTTACACCGGCAAATGCTTTGGCGCCATAAGCCTCCAGTGCAGTGGCTTTGGAGGTAGTACGATTCCACACCTGCACACTGTTCCCCTTATTAATCAACGCCCTTACGAAATTTGACCCAAGAAGGCCCATGCCTAAGAATGCTATCATAACCTTTTTTCTTCCGAAGATAGGAAAAAGTTAAAAGGTATGGGGGGGAAGTGACGTCTTGCACGTCATATAAACGATTGTGCTGTTTCTTTTTTAAGGAAATTATTGGACCTGATGCCGTTTACCTACAACTGTACCTGCAAGGGCGTAATGTGCCTGTTATTGTGGTTGATTTCGGGGGCAGGATATGGACAAACTGCGCCCGGAATCGCCGGAAAAGTGGTGAATCAATTTACGCAGGAACCGCTGCCCTTCGCCACTGTTTACTGGAAAGCTGCCGGCTTTGGCTGTATGACAGACAATGCCGGCATATTTAAGCTGAAACCAAGTAGTCGCCCGGCTGATACGCTGGTGGTGCGCTACGTAGGATACGCCGTTAAATACCTGCCAATGCAGCATCCGTACAACAATACGGAGCTGGTCCTGCAGCTCGAAGCTAACATGAACAAAGGCGTGGAAGTAAAAGCAAAGCTGGACCGCGGCCTGGTTTGGTGGCGACAGATAGTGGCGCATAAAGCGGAAAATAGCCCCCGGCACTATAATAACTACTACGCCGAATTATATAATAAACTGGAACTCGACCTGGCCAACTTCAACAGGAAGCGACTGACCAATAATAAATTGCTGCAGCCCTTTGCATTCGTACTGGATCGCGTGGACAGCACTTCCGAACAAAAGCCTTTCCTGCCGGTATTTCTCACCGAATCTGTATCAGATTATTATGTGGCGGGAACGCCTCCCCGCGTACGGGAAGAAATCAAAGCATTACATACCAGCGGTATTAAGAATGAATCAGTGATGGAATACCTCGGTGGTATCAACCAGAAAATTAATACCTACAACAACTACATGCTGATATTCAAACGGGAATTTATCAGCCCCGTCAGCGAAAACGGCGACCGGTACTATCATTATAAAGGACTGGATACCATACAGCTGAACGGACAATCTTATTTCCATCTGGCCTTTACGCCGAAGCGGGAAGGAGAAAATCTTTTCTCAGGCGATTGCTGGGTGAACAGCCGTACCTGGGCATTGCTGAAAATCAGCTTGTCGGTGTCGGGTACCGTGGATATCAACTTTGTAAAACGACTCGACATCATCCAGGAATTTGCCCAACTAAATGAGAAAGATTGGGTAGTGACAAAAGATAAATTTATTGTAGAACTGGCGCCGCTGGGCAAGGAAAAAACTACTTTCATTGGCCGGAAAACCACGCAGTATCAACAAATCAGGGTCAACGCACCCGATATTGCCAGTAAAGTAATGGCCAATAAAAAAGCGGAGGAAGTGTTGGTGGCCGACACGGCATTAACGGCAGGTAAGGAATACATGAGCCAACACCGCCCCGACCCCCTGACCAAAAATGAACTGCATGCCATCACCCTGGTGGATACACTGAAATCGATGCCGGCCTTTACCCGGTTAAGCAATACTTTCACCTTCCTGGTAGACGGACATATCAAGCTGGGTAAAGTAGAAATAGGCCCCTGGTATAAATGGATCAGCCGCAACCGCATTGAAGGTATGCGGTTACGTTTCGACCTCGGCACCACGCCCGAATTCAACCGCAACCTGCGCCTGTTCGGCTACCTGGCCTACGGCAGCAAAGACAAGGCCCTGAAAGGTAAAATGGCCATGGCATACGAATTACCTAAAACAGGATGGAGCTTTGCCTCCTGGTATAAAGACGATCTCGATAATAATCAACGCGGATTTAACGGGGAAGAAGTATCCCTGGATAATGTATTCGGCGCCCTCGTACGGCGGCATGGTATTCCACAAAAGTTTATACGTCAGCGTGAGTTTAAACTGATGGCCATGAAAAAAATTGCCGGTACTTTTTCCATACAGGGAGCGGTGTCGCATAGCGCCTACACTACCTTTGATCCGCTGCCTTCCCATAAAATGTTCCTGCGCCAGGGAGAAGAAAGAAATAACCTGGTGAATATGGAGATGCAACTCAATCTCCGTTATGCACCCGGAGAAAAGGAAATTCACACCTTCCGGAAGATACGCAGGATACGCGGGCAACTACCCGTGCTGGAACTGAATTATGCGCTGGCGCCTTCCGGTATCCTCGACAGCCGGTATAGTTACCAGAAGGTGAATGTAAGCCTGATGCAGCAAGTACAATTGCCTAACTGGGGACAGCTGAGCTATATGGTGTATGGCGGAAAAATTTTCGGCGACCGGTTGCCTTTTATGTTATTACAGATGCATCCGGGCAATGAAACGTATTATTACAATAAGCAGTCGTTTAGCCTGATGAATAAGTACGAGTTTTTCAGCGACCAATATGCAGGGATTAATATCGAACATCATTTCGACCGGAAGTTGTTAAACCTGTTGCCTTTTATGCGGAAAACAGGCGTACGTCAGTTCTGGAATGTGAAGACAGTATTTGGCGATATGTCGGCCAGCAATCGGAGCTTTAATCACATCGAGTTTGCAGACTATGGCATGCGCTCTCTCAAAGGGCATGTATATACGGAAGTAGGTACGGGGATAGATAATATCTTTAAATTTTTCCGTATTGATGCGGTATGGCGGTTATATCCCAATAGTAAGAATGTTTCACATACCGGCAATTTTGGACTGTTTGGCAGTTTGCGGCTACAGTTTTAATCACGTAAAGGAGCAAAGAGGCAAAGGCGCGAAGTGCTTTGCTTCTTTGCTCCTTTGCGTGATCAGGTTTTTGCTTTTTCAAAGCCGCTGTTATCCCGGCTATCTTTGCTGGTTTGCAACAGGATTACAAAAGGAGCATCCTGGTTTTTATGATCCAGGTGAATAAAGTATTCGTTTTTACCAATCAGTTCCGGTGTTCCGCTGATGATATTTTTTTCCAGGGAAGTCACATTTACCAACGTTGTTTGCGCAGGCAGCTTTACCCGCAATTGGCCGGACACGGGTACATTACAAACCACCATGTACACGCTGTCTGTACCGGATTTGCGGATATAATATCCCCAATCCTGTTTTGCGAAGCCGGCATCTGTACCTCCATAAATAGCACTGCCATTTATTTTCATCCAGCGGCTTATTTCCTGCATGCGCTGCACTTCTTCTGTACGGAAAGTACCATCGCTTTTAGGTCCGAAGTTAATCACGAAATTACCGCCCAGCGAAGCAGATTTTACCAGCATTTCAATGAGTTCATTAGATGATTTGATGTGTCCCGCCCACCTGGCATTGTAGCCCCATTGGTTTTCAGGAATAGTCATTACGCCTTCCCAGTCGTTGCCATGTACATCGGCTGATTTTTCCGGCAGCTTGCGTTCCCAGCCCTGCTCGTAATCGCCCATCAGGCGGCCATTGGAGTCGAAGTGGCGGGCGCCTTTTTCATCGGCGCGTAAACGGCTGCCGATAATGAGGCCGGGATGTAATCGTTGCAGGTACTGCTCCAGTTCATCGGAGAACGAGCCGTCGTTTTTCCAGGAATCGTCCCAGGTGCCGTCAAACCAGAAACCTTTTACGGTAGGGTATCGCTGTAATAATTCGGTCAACTGGTTTTTTACAAATACCTTGAACCGTTGATAGGCGATGGAGTCCGCGGGTGTTTTTAAGGCAGCGCGCCAGTCGGGCTGATTCCAGTCGATGATGGAAAAGTACAGGTATACATCGATCCCTTTTTTATTGTAGGCATCTACCATGGGACCAATAATATCTTTTTTCCACGGAGAGGCAGCCACGCTATATTTACTGTATTTACTGGGCCACAGGCAAAATCCATCGTGGTGTTTGGTGGTGATGATCATGTATTTGGCGCCCATATCGTTGGCTTGTTGCGCCCATTCTTCCGGCTGATAGTTGACCGGGTTAAATTGTTTATACAGGTTATCATACTCCTGTTGTGGCATTTCCTTCCAGGAGCGTATCCATTCGGCGGCGCCGTTATATGTTTTTCCTTTCCATTCGCCACCGGGAATGGCGTACAGTCCCCAGTGAATAAATTGTCCCAGGCGCTGTGAGCGCCAGCGGGCCATGTCCGCATCTGTTCTGTTGCCGATGCGGTGGGCGCCGTGTTCCAGTGGAAGGGTATCTCTTATGCTTTGATTCGTTTGAGCATGTCCGTGCAGTTGTAATAACAACAGGGCATTGGCGGCTATAGTACGCAATGTTTTTTGCATCATGATCAGTTAAATGTCCAGGTAATGGTATCCGTATATGCTTTGCCGTTATAGATGCCGGTGGCGGTGATCGTATTGTTGCCGGGTTGAAGTGTGATATCGTCAAAGATAATATCTCTTTTATTCGCGCCCCTATGACCGGTAACCGGTGCATTATTATTTACCTGCAGGGTTACAAGTTCCAGGTTGCTGAATACTTCTACTTTCACGTGGGCCTGGTGGCGGATATTGTTGCGGCGTTCGGCGATATATACCATGGGCGCCGGGTTCCAGTTAGCTTTATACCAGTAGAACGCATCTTTTTTCTCCTGGCGGTCGTAGGTGATCAGGCCTTTCAGGTTGCGGGCATTCACTCCGCCCCGGTTCCACATGGGTACGGCAAATTCGAACATATTCCATAAATAGGAAGCGGTGATATACGGGTGTTTTTCTATCACGGCCCATTGCTGCACGTGAGTAGCTGTCTGATAGGTTTCCGGAAAGAATTGTCCGCTTACCGGGTCAAAGTCTGTTACCAGGCTATCGGTATGCTGATGAATGTTTCCGTCGGCGCCATATTCCGTTAGCATCAGCCTATAGTCCGGGTAATCTTTTTCCAGTCCTTTTACCCAGCCTTCTATATCCCCTATTTTGCCTTCATACCAGCCGAAGTAGCGGTTCATGCCCTGGATATCTGTGGCCAGGTTGGCGGGGCGATTCATTTCGCCGTAGCCGCTTACCGCCACGGTATACCGGCCAGGGTCGTTGGTTTTGGCTATATCGTTCAGCTGTCGGGTGAGTACTGATACATAATCGTCGGGTGTTTTGGCATATACTTCGTTGTGCATACCCCATACGTAGATCGCCGGGTGGTTGAAGTTTTGCCGGATTAACTCGGTGAGTTGCTGTTGGGCATTTTCACTTTCTTTCCCGGAGAAGTTATTAACGAAAGGTATCTCTGCCCAGATCAGGAAACCCATGCTATCACATTGGGAGTAGAGATATTCCGATTGCTGGTAGTGAGCAAAGCGGATGGTGGTGGCCCCAATTTCGCGTATCAGGTCGAGGTCTGTTTTATGCTGTGCATTGCTGAGTGCATTGCCATAGTCCTGCCATTCCTGGTGGCGGGTAACACCGTGCATCGGGTAAGCTATACCATTCAGGAAACAACCTTTCCCCGCCTGCACCTCGATGCGACGTAGCCCCAGTGGCTGAGTTACGGCATCCAGCACTTTTCCGCCGGCTATAATGGAGGTAGTGAGGGCATAGAGATAGGGATCTTTGAGCCCGTTCCACAAATGCGGATTATTGACCGGGAGTTCCTGGTGGACGATGTTGATACCTTGTGGAGAGAGGCTTGCATCTTTAACGGAAATGGCTACACGCTTTCCCTGGTGATCCTTTATTTCCGTTTGTACCTGTACGTTCGTATAATGAAGACGTTTGTTTTCGATCTTGGCGGTCACCCCTACCTGTGCCTTTTTATTGCCCAGCTCCTGCGTAATATAAATCCCCGGCGAAGCATAGTCGGTAGTGGTGATGTTGATATCATTGGTGATCAGTAGGTTGACCGGCCGGTAGATACCTCCGAAAATGCCAAAGAGAAAGTTGTTGACGGGCAACACATCTTCCCTGGCTTTATTATTGGCTTTTACCACGATGGTATTTTCTTCTCCATACTTCACCACGTGGGTAATCTCAAAACAGAAGGCGGCATAGGAACCTTTATGCTCGCCGATGAAACGATTATTGATGTAGAGGTTGGCTACGGAGCCTACGCCATCGAAGCGGAGGAACAGGCGCTTTCCTTTCAGCGAGGCTGCTACGGGAAATTGTTTTTGATAACAACCTTCGCCGGCATAGAAATTTTTGCCTTCCTGCATATCTTTATTATTCCAGGTATGCGGGAGTGTTACGCTTTGCCAGCTGGTGTCGGACTGGTTTTTATCTGCTATGAGCGGACCTTTGCGAAAGGTCCATCCATCGTTGAATGGCAAGACAGTTCTTCCCGTTTGTCCGTACCCCTGCAAAAACAGGAGTACAGACAATAAGGAAATGAGGAGTGATTTCTTCATGGCAATGATTTATTTACCGTAGCCATCATTTTGTGTAAGCACGGCATCTTTATTCACGTCAATTTCCGATTGCGGAATAGGCAGGTGTATGTTGAAATCGCTGATGGTAGGCGCTACTTTCGGATTGTATTTGCGCACCCTTGCCACCAGGGTATTGGTTCTGATGAGGGTGAGGCGGCGCAGCTCTTCTGCGGTGAGCTCCCGGGCCCTTTCATCGAGAATATAGTCCAGCGTTACATCGGCGGCCTGTACCGGTGTAGCGTGGGCGCGGTTGCGGATCACGTTGATACTGGCAGCAGCATCTGCATTGCGTCCCTGCTTGAATTGCGCTTCTGCCAGCAGCAGGTAAGTTTCCCCAAGACGCATTTGTATCCTGTCTTTGTACGATTGCGCGCCCTGTATATCCTGTGGCTGAAACTCATACCATTTGGTGGTATGGGCAAAGATATTCTGGATGGTATCAAAGCCGGTAACCTTCACCGGTTGTCCATACTTGGGAGAAGCCGGATCGTTGTAATAGTACTGGCGGCGGATATTGAAGCGGGAGTTGCGCATGTCGTCGTTATCGTACAGGTTGTACGTCCACCAGTTGGTAGGGCGTATCCTGCCAATGCCGCGTCCGCCGAGTGAATCGCATACTTTCATGCCGGCCACGTTTACATAAAAAGGTCCCCACTCGCGGCGGCGCTGATCAAATGCAGAGGCGCCCCCGGGAATGTTGTATTGTTGCTCTATGACCCAGATGGCTTCGGTGTTGCCCTGGTTGCGGCGCATATTACCGTAGGTAAACATATCGGCAAAAGGATCACCGGGTTGGGACGCTTTTACGCCATAGCGAGCATTGATGAGACTAAAGAAATTGCTGTTGATAATCCTTTTCGCAGCCGCCTCTGCATCGGCGGGTTTGTTGGCCCGCAGCAGCGCTTCGGTCAACAGCTGTGCCGCTGCAAATTTATTGATGCGTCCCTGTTTTTTTACACTGGCCGGATCGGGGAGGTGCGCTTCTGCAAAGGTGAGGTCGTCGATGATCTGTTGTATCACCGCTGCTTCGGTAGCCCTTGTAAAGTCGGTACGGGGCGCTGTTACCGGCGTGGTGATCAATGGTACGCCACCAAACAGGATAGAGAGATGGTTATAGGCATACGCACGGAAGAAACAGGCTTCCGCTTTGTATAAGTCGCGCTGGGCCTGCGTGAGTGTAGCCTTCGGGTTGGCCGAGGCGGTAATGATCACATTGGCGGTATTGATTAATTTATAACCATAGTTCCAGATGCTGCTCAGCGAACCTGTTTGAGAATTGAGATTCTGATAGTTTTCATAGGGCGCCTGTATGGTATTTGGCTGACCGGTAATGGCCATATCGGTACCTACATAAAAGGTGGCCAGTAAGCCCTGTGTATCTCCGTAGTCATTGCGCATTACGCTCAGCATCCCGGTGCTGGCGGCTTCGAAGCCTAATTCATCTACCAGCGTATTATCCGGTGCGTAGGCCGATTTAAGGTCTTCGTCAAGAAAATGTTTACTGCAGGAGGAAACAGACAGTGTCAATACCCCCGCTACTAAGATCCTGCATATATATAAGCAATTTTTCATGGTCATCTCTTTTAAAATTATAAACTGATATTAACACCCAATATCAACGACATATTCAGCGGATAGAAATCGGAGCTCTGCTGGCCCGCACCCTGCCCGTTATTTAAGCGGGTACTGGAAGAAGTAATAGAGGAGGGCGATGTTTCCGGATCGTATCCCTGCCATTTGGTGATGGTAGCCAGGTTGCGGCCGCTCACATATACCTGCAGGTTAGAAATGTTGTAACGCTGTAAGGCCTGTTTGTTGAAGTTGTAGCTGAGTGTTACATCCTTCACACGGATAAAGGATGCATCCTGGGCATATTTATATCCTTTTGGATTGGTATAAAACAAGGCCGGGTTGGTATTGATCTTGTTTTCGGAAGTCCAGTAAGGAATGGAAGCCGGCAGGTTGATAATGCCCGCCTGATCGCGGTTGTCGAGGATGTTGTTGGCCCGCAGCGATCCATGTACATCCTGCAGGAAGATGTTCAGTGAAAAGTTTTTATAGGTGAAGGTATTCGTCAGACCGGCAATATATTTAGGTAATTGTGTACCGAGATAGGAACGGTCGGCGGCATCTATTTTACCACTGTTGTCCAGGTCTTTAAATTTGATATAACCTGCTTTGGCGCCGGGATCAATCTTGCTGTCTTCTCCTTCCTGCCAGATGCCGGTCATGGTATAGTCGTAAATGCCCAGCAATGGCTTGCCTATGAACAGGTTGTTACCGATATCATCTTTATTATCGCCATACAACGATACCACTTTATTCCTGTTGAAGGAGATGTTGAATGCCGTTTGCCAGGTGAAGTTATCGGATTGGATGTTGCGGCTGTTCAGTAATATTTCCAATCCTTTATTGGCTGTTTCGCCGATGTTGTCATATACAGACGTATAACCATTGGCCGCCGGTATTTTCCTGCTCAACAACAGGTCGTAAGTACGGGTGCTATAGGTTTCAATGCTACCACTGAGGCGGTTGTTCCACAACGCGAAGTCGATACCCAGGTTCAAACCGGAGGTGGTTTCCCATTTGAGTTTGCTGTTGCCTAATATATCCGGGACTACACCCACAGTAGTAACGCCATCAAATACATAGTTGGCGGTGGCGAGGCGCGACAGGGTGCGATAGCTGCCTACCGCCTGGTTACCGGAGGTACCATAGGAGGCGCGTAGTTTCAGTTGCGAAATCAATGGGAGTTGCGCCATGAATTTCTCATTGTGAATATTCCAGCCCAATGCAACAGAAGGGAATACACCGTATTTATTATCCGGACCAAAGCCGGAGTAGCCATCACGGCGGATGGTAGCGGTGAGCAGGTAGCGGCTGTCGTAGTTATAGTTGATTCTGAACATCTGCGAAAGGAGCATGCTGCCGGTGTAGGAAGTGGTAGTTTTCTGCACCTGTGCCGCTTTCATATTGTAGAAGTCGAGGTTATCGTTTACAAAAGAATTGGCATCCAGCTGGGAGGTAAAGTTTTCGTCTTTCTGCGCGCTGTATAAGCCGGTGAGGTCGAGGTGATGCTTCTTCCACTGGGTAGTATAGGTGAGGAGATTTTCTACAATCCATTGCTTACTTTCTCCGTTGATCACCTGGGCAGTGCCTTGCATATCACCCATTTTGCGGCCGGTATAGTCGCCGCTGCGGTTAGGACGAAAAGAATAGGAGGCATTGACCCGGTATTTCAGCCCTTTTATAAAGTCCGGTGCTATTTCTGCATATCCACTGGCCGTCATGTTTTTGCTGCGGCTGATAGCAGGGTCGTACAGGTTGATCAGCGGGCTGGTATATAGTGTTTGCGGCGCAATCGGGTATACCTCGTAGTCGCCGGCTGCGTTGTAAAGCGTGCCGTAAGGGCTGAGCGCATTGGCGTTAAAGAGCGATACTTCACCGCCATCATTGTTATTATTGACGAGGAACATGTTCACACCGGTTCTTAGCCAGGACGTTACCTTAGCATCTACATTGGCGCGGATGCTGGAGCGGTTGTACTGGTAGCCTTTCAGGGTACCGTCTTCTTTCAGGTAGGTACCGGAGAGATAGTATTTCACGTTGTCGCTACCGCCAGAAATACTCAGCTCGTGGCTATGGATATATCCCTGTTGTGCAATTTCTTTGAGCCAGTTTACTTCTTTGGCGCCGTTGGCAAAATTATTTTGTTCAGACAGGTAAGGCAGATCCGGCGCATCAGGGCGGCCCGCCTGGATATTATACCAGTGGTTTTTGGTGCGGTATTGTTCGCCATTCATTTGTTTTACCACGTTGGACTGGTATTCCGGGCCGGCGTAGCCATTATAGCTGATCTGTGGTTTACCGGTTTTACCTTGTTTGGTGGTGATCATGATCACGCCATTGGCGCCCCTGGCGCCGTAGATAGCAGAGGCAGAAACATCTTTCAGCAGGTCGATAGACGCGATATCGTTGGGGTTGATATCGTTATAGCTGCCGCTGAAAGGGATACCATCCAATACGATGAGAGGCTCGTTGCTGGCGTTAACGGATTTAAGACCGCGTAAATAGAAGGCGGGAGAGCTTCCCGGCTTGCTGCTGTTGCTGATGATATTTACCCCGGGCGTAGTTCCTTGAATCGATTGCAAAACGTTTGTAACAGGAAGATTTTGAAGTCTTTCTTTCGGTACAGAAGATACAGCGCCGGTTACATCGCTTCTTTTCTGCGTACCATAACCTACTACTACCACTTCTGTTTGTTGTTCTACAGAAGCTTTCAGCGTTACGTTGAACGTGCCGCTGCCGGCAACGGCCACTTCCTGGGGCACCATTCCTACAAAGGAAAATATCAATACCTGCGGGCCTTCCGCGCTGATGCGCAGGGTATAAGAACCATCATTGGCAGTGCTCACACCCTGGGAGGAATTTTTAACCCTCACAGAAACGCCGGGTAAAGGGTGGCCGGTTTCATCGGTTACTTTTCCTCTTACTTCGATAGCAGGGGCCGCAGGACTGCTGTTATTGTTGTTGGTCGTTGGCCTGGGAGAGATGAAGACAGACTTGTTTTCAATCACATATTTCAGTGGCTGATCTTTCAGCATGAGATCGAGGAACGTTTGTATAGATACATTTTCCACTTTCAGGGTAACGGGACGTGCTTTTTCCAGTACGTCGCGGCTGGCTACCACGGTATAACCGGATTGCCTGCGGATAACCGAAAAGAGTTTTTCTACCGGCACATTGTGTCCCGACCAGGTGATCAGTTGCGCATACCCGGTGGCACTTACTTGCAGTAAAGCGGTAGTTAATAATAAGAAAGTCAGTTTCATAACTAACAGCATTTTGGTTGAAAACCGGCTCCTGTTGCGTATCTTTCCTAACATAGGCGCATGGGAATGCCGGTTACAAAGAGCAATTTTTTGCATAGCTTTGCATTGATTTGGCTTGTAAATAGATTGTTGTCTGGAATACTCAACTGTTTTGCATAGCTGTAATCTTTCTTAGCCGGAGGTGGGTCGAAACACTTCCGGTTTTTTATTACAGGTGGCTTCCTGGTTGATGGTTGAATTGTTTAGTTCACTGTTTTTCTATAACATGTTTGATGAAAACGTCTTTTTATGATTTTATAATTATTTTTCTGCCTGTCAGCTGGAAGTGAATGCCTGAATCTTTCAGGAAATTGAGTACGCTGGAGAGGTTTACATCACTACCTATTTCTCCTACAAAGGTGATGTCTGGCGGCGTTGATTCATATACGACTTCGATATCATACCACCGGGCAATGATGCTCATGACGGTGGTTAGTTTTTTATCCTGGAAGTTGAGCACGCCATTTTTCCATGCAATAACGGCCAGGGTATCTACCTGGTGTTGCAGGGTGGTGGCGCCGGTTGGTTTATTGATCAGCAGTTGCTGTCCTGGCTGTAATACTTTTGGTTGATGAGGTACATTTACCCGTACCGCGCCTTCGAGCAGGGTAGTGCTGATGTTGGCGTCTTCCTGGTAATTATTGATATTAAAATGTGTGCCCAGCACTTCTACGCTGGTTTCATTATTTAATTTCACAATAAATGGCTGCCGGCTGTTGGGTGCTACCTCAAAATAGGCTTCCCCGTTGAGGGTAACGGTTCTGTTGCTGCCGGTAAAGGCGGTAGGGTAGCTGATGGCGCTGGCGGCATTGATCCATACCTGGGTACCATCCGGCAGTTGCAGCCTGAATTTGCGTCCGCGGGGCGTACTCATAGTATTATAGCTCACTGTGCCGGCGGCAGATGCATCATAGGCCAGCTGGCCGTTGTGCAGTGTAACGCGGGTACCTTGCTGGGTGGTTACCACGCCATTGTTTAAGCTGTCTAATACTACCTGGCTGCCATCTCCGAGCGTTAATACGGCGCCGTTCTTACCGGGTTGCACATCTGTATTGGCTGCTATCACCACAGGTGGCGGAGGCGTATGCTGCCGCCAGGTAAACCAGGCTACTGTGCAGCACAGCAACCCTGCGATAGCTGCTGCCGCCACATAAGGGCGGCGATAAAAGCGAATTTTTTTAACCACCGGTTCCCCCTGTAAAATACGCTGGAGCTGTGGTTCATATACAGAAGGATCATAGGCCGGATCGGCTATGGCAGTGATATGCAGCTCGTTGATGAGTGCGGTCCATTCGTCGTCATCGTCATTGGTACGCAATGCTGCAAACAATTCAGCTTCCTCCGCTGCGGAGGCAGTACCTTCGTAATAACGCTGTAATAAAAAGCGGTAATAATCTTTAGCTTCCACGATACAGTTCCCTTCTTTTGCTGGTTAGACGCTAAAAAATAACAAGTGTACTATGCGTCTGAAAAAAAATCACAAAAATCTCGACAACAGGGTAATCAGTAAGATAGGAAGGCGGGTGCCGGTATGTTTTTCCAGGTATTCCCGGATAAATTTGCGGGCGGTAACCAGCTGGTTTTTAACGGTATTTTCAGAGATGTCCAGCGCTTCAGCAATTTCCTTGCGGGATTTGCCTTCCTGGATATTCATCATAAATACGTCCCGGCGGGAGGCCGGTAATTTTTCCACCGCTGTTTTAATCAGGCCTTGCAGTTCCTTTGCATAGATGCCGGCAGAAAAATCTTCCTGGTCAGGAACATCAGCAATGATATCATCGTGACGGTTTTTTTCCCGGGCATGTTGACGGAGCACCGACAACGATCGGTTGGAAGCCAGCGTATACAGCCAGCCGCCGGGATTTTCGATATCTGCCAGGGTGTCCCGGAGCAGCCACACTTTCAGGAATACTTCCTGCAGCACTTCTTCTGCCGCGGTATCTGATTTCAACAATTTTTTGACAGAGCCTATCAGCACGGCATTGTACCGGTGATATAATAAACGAAAAGCTGCTTCATCTCCATGGGCGATTGCTGAAAAAAGTTTCCTGTCGTCTGGTATGTTCACAGCGTGTTCCTGGTTATTGGTGGCAAAAATGTTTAGCTGCCCTCAATATTAGGGCATTTAAGGGTTTTCTGCAAACGCTTTCTTTGATAGATGGCATTTCATTTTACTTTTTTATTTTTATGTTACTACCGGAAACTTTTAACTGACTGTATGGCTAATTATACTAACATGGCTTCCGCAGCTATTCATGCTGCGCAATCCCATATCGCCGAAAATGCCCACCTGGTGCCTGTTTTCGCTACCTCTACATTTACTTTCGATAATGCGCAACAGGGCATGGACCGTTTCCAGGGTACGGCCCCGGGTTATATTTATTCCCGCTTTGGCAATCCTACGGTAACGGTTGCCGAGGAGCTGATCGCCGCCCTGGAAGCGCTGGAGCTGAAACAGGAAGATGACAGTCCTCTGCCACTGAAAGCTATTCTACATGCCAGCGGACAGGCAGCCATGGCTACCCTCATGCTGTCGAACCTGGTAGCGGGCGACCAGGTGCTCACCCATTATTCATTGTATGGAGGCACCCACGAGTTCCTGTTTAACTTCCTGCCTGCCTTTGGGGTGACTGCGCAAATTGCAGATCTGCATGACCTGGAAGGACTCGACGCCCTGCTGGCAGCTAATCGTACCGTGAAACTGATCCATATTGAATCGCCGGCCAATCCCTCTATGCGCTGTGTAGACCTGGAAGCGGTATGCCGCATCGCCGGCAGGCACCAGGTAAAAGTAAGTGTAGACAATACCTTTGCTACGCCTTACCTGCAACAGCCATTCCGCTATGGTGTTGATTTCGTATTTCATTCTACTACCAAGTTCCTAAACGGGCATGGCACTGCTATCGGCGGCGTGTTCATCGGAAAAGATATTGCCTTTATGCAGTCGAAGGCACGCAAAACCGCCACCTTGCTGGGTGGTTGCGCTAATCCTTTTGATACCTACCTGCTCATCCAGGGCATTAAAACCCTGGAACTCCGTATGAAGCAACATTGCAGCAATGCGCAACAGGTAGCTGAATTTCTCCAGGCACATCCGGCAGTAGCCAAAATAAATTTTAATGGTTTGCCGGATCATCCGGACTATGCATTGTCGGCCCGGCAAATGCGCCACCCCGGCGCGGTGATGAGCTTTGAACTGAAAGCGGGATTTGAGGCGGCAGTACGATTTATCGACCGCCTGCAAATGTGTTTGCGGGCAGTGTCGTTGGGTACAGTAGATACCCTCATCTCTCACCCGGCTTCTATGTCGCATTCCGGTATGAAGAAGGAGGACCGGGAAAAAGCAGGTATTTCTGATGGCTTAATCCGCCTGAGTGTGGGACTGGAGCATATAGACGATATTATCCTCGACCTGGACCAGGCGCTCTCCGCATAATACTATATCCCCGGCAGGCAGTGTGATAACAGGTACACGCCTGCCAGCGATACCAGCGCCATCACGATGGTGCTGGTACTATATACCCGCAGCATGTCTTTTACTTCCAGCCCGGAAAACCGGGAAATAACCCAGAAGTAGGCATCGTTGGTATGGGAAATCATCATAGACCCCGCGCCCATAGCAAGTACACAGATGATATGGCCATTACCGGAATCCAACCCGATAATAGGCAGTAATGGCTGCATAATCGCAGCAGCTGCAATGATAGCCACGGTAGAGGAGCCCTGGGCGGTTTTGAGCAGGGCAGTGACCAGGAAAGGTAATAATAAACCCATGGCAGCCACTGCCTGGTTTTGTGCAATGTGACTGCCAATATCAGCTTTCGCCAGGATGGCACCAAAAGCGCCACCGGCCCCAATGATCACCAGTATACCGGCAGCTTTCTCTGCGCTTTCCTGCAACAGCGGGCCGGTCTTATCTTTTAACTGCGTTAAGGCCAGCAGGATACCCACGCTGAGTGCTACCTCCGGTATGCCCAGCAAGGCCAGGGTCTTTAAAGCAAAAGACGGCGCCACGCCAGTTTCCAGGCTAAAAAGCGAGCGTATCGCAATCAGTAGGATGGGCACCGCCACCGGCAGCACCGACATTCCTACAGAAGGGCCCACCGCCACCGGCGTGGCGGTAATTTCTGTACTAACGTGGGCGGCTAAACGCTTCCCGGCAAATACCGACCATGCGTAGCCACCGGCGGCAGCGGGAATAGCGATCAGCAGGCCATAGAGCATCACCTTGCCTGTTTCTGCATGAATAGTAACAGTAGCCGCTGTAATACCCGGATGCGGCGGCATGAGGCAATGCACAGCATATAAACCGGTGGCCAGAGAGGACGCCATGATCATCAACGATACGCCGGAACGCTGTGCCAGCGCCTTATTTAATCCGCTTAATACAATGAATCCCGAATCACAAAAAATAGGCATACCCACCAGGTAACCAATCATATTCATAGTCAGTGCCGCTTTACCGGTACCAATACGCTGCAATACATAATTGGCCAGTACCGCCGTGCTGCCGCTATGTTCCAGGATCAGCCCCAGGGTAGTGCCCAGTATAATCAGTAATCCTAATGAACCAATAATGCTACCCATGCCGGATTTAATGCTGCCAAGAATATCGGCTGCCGGCAGGCCCAATATGCAGCCGGTCAATACTGCTGCCAGCAGCAAGGCAAAGAAGGCATGTACCCGGAACCTGGCCGTGAGCAATACAATGAGGGCAACGCCCGCTAACAGGCCAGACAGGCTTTGTAGTAAAGGAATGGTTGTCATAGTTACTACAAGATAGAAATTAATGCTATAAAAAAGGCCGGATCATTGGATCCGGCCTCTCTCGAGCAACAATAATTTTTACTGGATGCTGATCTGCTGTGCAGCAGCGGTATCCAGGTAAGATGTCTTAATATGTAACGTTCCTTTTTTGTCTGACGCGTTAAAGAAACAACCGGTAACAGCCTTATCAAACGCTTGCTGGCTGCTGTACACTTTCACTGCCTGGCCATTGATCATTACCTTTTTCGGAGCGGTAGCACGGTGTACCTGGAGCAGGTATATACGTTGTTTGTTAATACCGGTATAAGTGCCCCTGGCCGCGTTGATGGTGATGTGCGTACCCTGGGTGGCATCTACTTCGATCAGCGTTCTGGCAAAGGTCCCATTGTTGTATTCGCGGGTTAGTCCATCATCTTCATATAAATCAAAAGAGGATTTACCGGCAGGATAAATGTCGAGGGTGAGGGTATCTGTTTTTTTCTCCCCATCATAGTTCATCTGCGGGTACATGGGAATAATAGCGCCCTGCTTAATGAACAGCGGCAGTTTATCCAGCGGAGCGTTATAGTTATTCAGTACGGTTGCGCCAGTATAAGCGGTGCCATCCCAGTAGTCGTACCAGGTGCCGGCAGGGAGATAAATGCTGTCCCGTTTACCCTCACTTTTATACACAGGCGCTACCAGTAAGGAAGGGCCGTTCATAAACTGGTATTGGGTAGCGGTACCGCGGCATACCGTATCTTCCGGAAACTCCAGTATCATAGCCCTGGATGCGGGAACGCCGGTAGCATGGGCATCCGCGCAGAGGGTATACATATAAGGGGTGAGCCGCATTTTGAGTTGCAGGTATTTCCGGTTGGTAGCGGTGTTTGTTTCCCCTTGCAGATAGGGCTGTTTATTTTTCTTTGCCCAGCCGTTCATGACCATGAGTACGGGCGTAAAACATTTCCATTGCAGGTCGCGCACATAGGTAGAATCGCTGCCCCGGAAAATGCCGTCTACATCGCCGGTGGCGGCGTTTTGGGCAGATAAGCCGGCGCCGATAATGGTGGGGATATGAAAGCGGATATATTCCCAGTTGCCCGATTGATCGCCCGACCATACGGTGGAGTAGCGTTGGGTACCTGCCCAGCCCATCACGCTCCAGATATAACCCCTGGCGTTGCTGTTATTTTCGATGCCTTCATAGGCGGCCTTGCATCCATCCAACGCAAACTTATAACCAGGGCCTACCCAGGCTACATCCAGTTTGGCCAGGCGGGAGCCGTATACCCCTACTTCTTTGGCTATTTTATCTACCCCGTTTTCTGTCCACAGGCCGGTATAGAAGCCGCGCTTATGGAGTTCCATGATGGTGGAGTCCAGCTTCGTATAGCCACAGCCGTAACCATCGTTGGGGAGGATCCAGCCGCGGGGCATATCGTTTTCTATGTATTTGTCGGCCACCAGCTTAATCACATCCGGGGTGGTGCCGGTAGTGCCGGTGCCTTTATACGCTTTAGAGTCGGTGCCGGCGCCACCGCGATTGTAGCAGTTGGCATCGCCCAGGCTCAGCGCCCAGCGGGGCATCAGGAAAGGGCGACCGGTAACGCGGGTATAGCCATCGAGAATTTGTTTGAGGGAAGGGCCGTAGAAATAGAAGCAATCGAAACGGTTTTCATTGTGTTTGAATTGCAGCGTGTCCCTGAAATCGTATTTACCCACATCGAACGTGTTCCTGAAAGCGCCGTACCCGGCGGTGGACATGTAGAATGGCGCAGGGTTGGGGCGACCGCCATTATCCCAGCCATTCCCTTTTTCGATTAAAATTTCCTGGCCGCGATGGGAGAAATAGCCATTCTGCATCCCGCCGCCATAGAAATATTCGTCGGGTTGACGTTTCATGGTCTGGGTGGTCACCGAGCCAAACGTGAGTGGGGCCGACTCTTCCCAGATAGCCCTGGTGTCGTTAATATCGTATAGGGCAAAGCGTAAGGGCTGCTTATATACACGTACCACGCAGCTATTGCTTTTCACCTGGTAATAAGTGCCTTTGTCGCTGCTGTTGAGCGTAACCTTACCCGGTTGATTCATCACCACGATGTCGTTGCCGGCGGGGTCGGTAAATTCGCCATCGGGGGCCATCCAGAGCCGGAAGATATCATCTGCATAGAAGATAAGCTTAAAGGCCGATAAGCCGGCGCGGATATCGAATTCATTGGCGCCGGCAGCCTGGAAGCCCGTTACATTACCGATGTGCGACGCATTGGCGTTGATGTGTACGCGCAGGGAATCATTGGTGCGATGTTCATCTTCCTGATATTGTAACACAAACGCTACATTATGCATAGGGCGATCGGTGAGGTCGGTAGCCGGGAATTTAATGCTCAGTTCCTCGCCGGGCTGCAGTCCCTTTTTATTAGCGGGCACGGTGACGGTCACCGGCGGCCGCTGGTCGATGTTGCAGCGCACGGTAAAGGCGGATTTGATGGCATCGATCCCGCTGTTTTTTACGGTGATGGCCAGTTCATCGGCTTTAGTGAATGTATTTTTTTCTTCCGTATGGGAAGTGAGGCGGGTGATGGCCAAGTCTTTTTTGTAGCCTTCCGCCAGTTCAATATCGTCGATCATCCAGTACCAGCTGTAAAATCCTTTCCAGTAAAAACGGATGTATACCTGTGGCTGATGAGCGGCTATTTTAGTGATGTTGAGTTCCTGGTTAATGGGAATAAACATGTCATTGGCCGCTGGTACGTTGTTCATCACGTTGAAGTCGGTCCAGTGAATGCCATCGGTGCTCACGCCTGCCAGCAAGGCGGCGCCGGGGGCGGCAAAGGCGCTGTTGTACCGGAAGGTATGCTGGAAACGCAGGATCACCGACGATTTGCCGGCACAGTTAATGGGGCTGGTTTGTACCCAGGTGTCGGGATATTCTTTCTTTTTAACCCAGGATGGCTGGTCTTCATCTACGAAGTAGCCAGCCTGGAATTGCAGGTGGTAGCCGCGGCTTTTAGAAGCGATGGGAGGCGCCTGTTGCTGGTATTCGAACGAGCCGGGATAAGGCTGATTGGTGACAATCCAGTTGAGCTGTTTATGGCTTGAGTCAACGTTTTTCCATCCGTCGGGCAGGTCGCTGGTATTAAAATGTTCTGCCCAGAACACCCGGGTATCGGCGGGGGCATTTTGGGCCATGGCCTGCCGGCCAGCTACGGCCAGTAGTGCAAATAGCAGTGCTTTTTTCATGAATTGTTCACCGTTAAAATCAAAAAAATTCCGGGAGGCCGGAAGGAGCCCCAATATTATGTTATTGTAATGTCCCATACCAGCCATAGGGAGAGAAAATGACATTCGCGCTACTTTTCGCCGAATCCTGGCACTGGTAGCTGCCATCCGGGGAGGCGCCATAACAGTATATAACATTAACGCATATATGTTTTTCTGAATATTAGAGTTTGTCGATGCAACAGCTTGATAATGGCTATTTTACATACCTTTGTGCCCTAATACACAGGATATGAAAAGAATGTTATTCATGACACGCTATTGTTTGCTGGCCCTGGTAGCAATGGCTTTTATGGCTTCCTGCGCATCTACCAGGAAAAGCAGTAGTCCCCATGTATATATGAGCAAGCAGTACGAAGAGTTGAAGAACGTATTGAATGAAGCAGACGTAAGTATTATCAAAGACAGTTTAAAGGTTATTTTCCCCAACAACGTATTATTTGCCTCTTCTTCCGACCAGGTAAATGACGCTGTCAAGCCTACTTTTGGCCGTTTTGCTGAAATACTCAATAAGTATGGCAAAACCAAAATATTGATTACAGGTCATACGGACAATACTGGTGCTGCCGATTACAACCGGGAGCTGTCTGAGAAGCGGGCTGCTTCTGCGAAGGGGTTGCTCAGCAGTTTTAATGTGAACAACGACCGTATGTTTACATGGGGATTATCGGACCGTGATCCAATTGCCTCCAATAATACAGACGCCGGCAAGGCCCGTAATCGCCGGGTAGAGTTCGTGATTTTGTATGATGTAAAGCAGTAAGCGGAAAGCATAAAGCATAAAGCTGAAAGCTATTATGGAGAAGAGCTTAGCGAGTATCTCAAAATCCGCTTAGATCAATCTCCATAATAGCTTTCAGCTTTATGCTTTATGCTTTCCGCTTTTTTACGTATTATTAAACCATTCGTGAAACCCAAAATATTCCCGTTATGCATTCTCGCCGCAATTTCTTACAACAGATCGCCGCTACGGCTATGGTATTACCTTTAATGTCGCTCCCCGGTTGGGCCGTCACCCGGCGCCCGAAAGACGGAAAAGTATTGAGGGTAGCCCTCATGGGATTAGGTAGCTATGCCAACCGCGTAGCCGACGCCATGCAATCCTGTACCAAGGCTAAACTGGTGGGCGCGATCAGCGGAACGCCTTCCAAGATCACCGACTGGCAGCAACGCTTTGGCATCCCGGCGGCCAATTGCTATAACTACGACAACTTCGACCGTATCAGGGATAACCCCGATATAGATGTGGTATACATTACTACGCCCAATGCCTTGCATCATGCGCAAACCCTGCGGGTAGCCGCTGCAGGAAAACATGTGATCTGTGAAAAGCCTATGGCCCTCAATGCCCGCGAGGGCGCTGAAATGATAGCAGCCTGTAAAAAAGCTAACGTGCAATTGCTGGTAGGCTATCGCATGCACTTTGAACCTAAAACGCTGGAGATTATCCGCATGCGGAATAATGGCGAATTCGGAAAGATCTTATTCTTCCAGGGACAGTGCGGCTTCCGCATAGGCGATCCCACCCAGTGGCGGTTGAATAAGGAACTGGCCGGTGGGGGCTCCCTGATGGACATCGGCATTTATGCCATCAACGGCGCCCGCTATATGACTGGCGAAGAGCCGTTGTGGGTAACTGCCCAGGAAACCAAAACAGATCCCGTAAAGTTTAAAGCTGGCGTAGATGAAACCATACAGTTCCAGCTGGGATTTCCCAGTGGGGCAGTGGCCTCCTGCCTGTCTACCTACAATATGAATAATCTCGACCGCTTCTTCCTCAATGGAGAAAAGGGCTTTGCAGAACTGCAGCCTTCCACCGGCTACGGCCCCATTAAAGGGCGCACTTTTAAAGGAGAACTCACTCAACCACATATGACCCATCAAACCGTGCAGATGGACGAAATGGCAGATATTCTGCTGGCCGGAAAACGGCCGCTGGTAGCGGTCAACGGCGAAGAGGCGCTGAAAGACCAGAAGATTATAGACGCCATTTACCAGTCGGTGAAAACAGGGAAAAAGATCCATCTCGCCTGAGCAGCCCCGGAATTGGCCGAGGAAATTCCGGGCATGACCGTTAAAATCGGCAGGATCATCTATTAGTGAATGCCCACCGGCAATACGTATCAGATCCATTCGTTTCTTTATGGTTAAAATAACAACTATGAAAAAACGAATGTTGGCAGCTTTGTGTGTTTTTTGCTTTGCTGTTTCATCCCTCCGTGCCCAGGGGTTTCACTATGGCCTGAAAGCCGACCTGAATATGTTTAAACTGGATGGAGAAGGTATTAATCCCAACTATACGCTGGGAGGAAGAATTGGTGTATTTGCCACCTATGATGTTTCGAAGAAATGGGGGATACAGCCGGAGCTGTTGTTTTCACAGGCAGGGCCCAAGCGGGCGGATGATTTCAGCGCGCGTTATATTCATGATAGTAACGATGGCGCCAATAAAAATATCAAGTTAAGTTACATTACTCTCCCGATATTACTGCGTTATAACATCAATAAAATGATTACAATTAATGCAGGACCCGAATACAGCTATCTCGTCTACGAAAATGACAACCTGCTCACCTATAACCGCAGCGCATTTAAACGTGGCAACCTGGGAGCTGCTGCCGGCGCTACGTTAACGTTTGACGTACTGCATGTATATGCCCGCTATGTATTGGGCCTGTCCAATATCAATGGTATTGACGATCGTTACCAATGGAAAACCCAGCAGTTGCAGGTGGGATTGGGGATTAATTTTAAGTAAGCGAAGCTATCACGCAAAGGGACAAAGAAGCAAAGCAGCAAAGGATATTTCTTCGCCGCTTTGCTTCTTTGTCCCTTTGCGTGAAACTTATACCAGTTGCTCCTTCAACACATGCGCCTGGATATTTTCCAGCTGGCGGATATGCCGCCGGGTATGTATATTGATGAATTTGATCCACTCCAGCCGGGTGAAAGGACCGAATCCAGGTACTTCAAAAGCCAGGCATTCTTCGTTAAGATCTACCGTGTTGGCGGCGGTAGTCAGCTTATCCCATACCTGGTGAATATGCTCCATTACCTGCGTTTGCGTGTGTGGCGCATTGCCGGGAATAATCATTTCCGGTGCATTAAATTTTGTATTGTAATCCTGGAACAAAGCCCTGATCGCATTTACCTTTTCATCTGCCGCCCGCTGTGTAGACGCTGATGGGCCATACACCACGCCACAGTCTCCCGCTTTCCAGATATGTTCCGCCACCTGCGCCGCCGTCCAGCTACCTTCAAAAGGTACGGTATTGAGTTGTTTATCATCAAAAGCCGACAACACCTGCACCAGCAATTGGCCGGTTACTGCTGTTTCGCTGATCAATTGCGCTCTCATAAGTGATTTTTTAAAGGATGAATAATACCGCAAACTTAGGGTGATCTGCGGAGTTATACCGGGTGGTAATGCGACAAATAAGCGGGCAAAAAGCGACAGCGTCCCGGGAGGTTTTCCCGGTTCGGGTCTCCCCGTTTTTTGGGGCCCTAAAAAAAATAAGCGGCTAATAATTATTAATTGTATATTGGACAATTAATAATGACAGGCGTCGGCCCAGGTGTAAAAACCAATTCGCAGCAGGTGGTTTTTCCCGGGGGGACAGGTTTCACGTTTATGTTAATTTTCCACTTATGAATGGTGTGCATCTTCAACAATATGCAGACGATGTTCTATTAAACTTGCTCAAAGAAGGCAACAGGGAAGCCTTTGATGTGATATACCTGCGCTATTGGGAACAACTTTACTTTTACCTGGTAAAAGCCATCAAAGACACCGAAGAGGCGGAAGATATTCTGCAGGAAGTGTTTGTATCGTTATGGAAACGGCGCCACAACCTGGGCAACATTACCTCGTTATATACCTATCTCTTTTCCTGTGTACGATATGGAGGCTTTCGCTATATCCGGCAGCAAATGAAAAAGACTACACTCCGCAAGTCGTGGGGCTTCCTGTTTTCAGAAGCCGACGACGTATTTGAACAGCAGCTGGACGCCAATGAACTATTACACCTGGTGAACCGGGAAATTGATAAACTCCCCCTGAAGATGCGGGAAGTATTTATCCTGAGCCGGAAAGAAGATCTTTCCCATAAAGAAATTGCCCATAAACTTAACATCTCCGATAAAACAGTGAAGAAACAAATCAATAATGCCCTGAAATACCTGCATCTGAAACTCAATGTGTAACCACTGTTACATGAAAATATCCCGCCACTAAAATTTTTTTTTCCTGCACCTACTACCAACGTTTCTTTTCAGACACTACTTTACTGACCACGTGTTATGATGACTGCCCAAATTGTTTTTAATGAAAGAAGAAACGCCCGGACGTTTGCTGGACCGTTATTTAAAAGGGGAATGTACACCGGAAGAACAAAGACGCCTGGAACAATGGCTGGACGAACGATCGGCGGCCGGTACGCACGATACCACCTCCTTTAACCGGGATGAAGTGCAGCAGCGCCTCAAAGCGAAAATTGACCGGCAACTGGCTGCACGGCCATTGGTTTACATGTCGCGTGTATTTCGTATAGCCGCCGCTGTTATCGTGATCTTGCTGGGTACTTTCATTGTTTTTAAAAGTACAGAAACAGGTAACGCCACCTATGCCACTACCAGGGCGGGCAGAGGACAACGTCTGCGACTCACCCTGAGCGATGGCTCTGTGGTTACGCTCAACGCAGGCTCCAGCCTCCGCTATCCCCAGGTTTTTAAAGGTAATAGCCGGAACGTAACCCTCCTGGAAGGAGAAGCCTTTTTTGAGATACAACCACGGGAACGATGCCCTTTTATAGTAGGCACTGCCAATACAATAACAACAGTACTGGGTACTGCTTTTAATGTACAGGCCTACACAGATGCTAAAGAAGTAAAAATAACTGTAGTGAGTGGAAAAGTAGCGGTAAAGGAGTCCCATGGAGCTGAAGCCATGGTAGTACTGCCCGATGAACAGGCGGCCTTGTCGCCCGCAGGGATACAGAAAAAACAGGTCAGCGCCACCGACAACACCGGCTGGCTACAGGGAAAACTGCAATTCAGAAATGAAAGCCTGGAAAAGGTAGCCCTGATACTGGAAAACAATTATGATGTCACCATCACTTTCAGTAAAGAAGCAACGCGGCATATCCGTTTTACCGCCACCTTCAGTACCAACGACCCGCTGGATAAAATTCTTTTTGCCATCACCAAAGCCAACAAACTTAGTTATTCCATGAAAGATAAAATCATATCACTCTAACAACCATAGGTTGAACTAAATCACTTGTGCATGTACTGACAATCATCAACAAAAAATAACCAGCATGATCCGCAAAATCATAGCTGGCTATCAGGCAGCCTATGGCCGCCCTGTTCAGAAAAATAAACGACCATTTATTTAACCAAAACGTTCAAATGTATGAAAAAATTCATTTGGTGTCATCTCTATGCCCTGCGGAGAATAGGGTGTATCCTGTTCCTGCTCGGCATCACCGCCACCAGTGGGTGGGCAGAAGCGCAAGCCAAACCCAGCGCAAGCGGGGTGAGGATCGACCTGCAGCTGGCCGATAAATCATTACCGGAAATATTGAGCCTGATAGAAAAGAAGAGCGGCTTAGGCATGGTATACAACGATCAGCTGGTAGCCGGTTATGATCGCATCTCCATTACCGCCAACCAACAACCGGTAACCGCCGTACTGGATAAGATCCTGAAAGATACCCGGCTCCACTACCTGCAGAAAGATAACCTGGTGATCATCGTAGAGAAGGAAAATAAAACTACCTCGATACCCGCCAATACCAGCGGTCATCTCAGCGAACAAGAACCTGTAAAAGGTAAGGTAACAGACGACAAAGGCGAAGCGCTGCCAGGTGTAAACGTAAAAATAAAGAATGCGGCTGCCGGTACAGTCACCGATGTTACGGGGCATTATACCCTGCATATCAACAGCCCCGATGCTGTCCTCATATTTTCCTTTCTCGGCTTCCAGGACCAGGAAATACCTGTGTCCGGGCGTACGTCCATCGATGTAGTGCTGAAAGCCACCGTGGCCAACCTGCAGGAAGCTGTGGTAATCGGCTATGGTACCCAGCGCCGCGGAGATGTGACCAGCGCCGTGGCCACTGTTAAATCGGCCAACTTCGTGAAAGGACCCGTGCAGGACGCCGGACAGCTCATACAGGGAAAAGTAGCGGGTATGACCATCGGTACGCCCAGCGGCAACCCTACCGCCGGTTCCCAGATATTACTCCGCGGTAACACCACCCTGTATGGCGCCAATGCCAACCCCCTCGTAATTATCGATGGCGTACCCGGTGATCTTAAAACAGTAGCGCCGGAAGATATTGAATCGATGGATGTGCTCAAAGACGGTTCTTCTGCCGCCATCTATGGGGTAAGAGGCTCCAACGGCGTTATCATCATCACCACCAAAAGAGCCCGCGGCAGTTTCTCCAACACGGTTGACTATAGCGGCTATACCACCACGCAGGTGATTGCCCGGAAACTGGATATGCTTACCGCCCAGGACTACCACGACCAGATCAAAGCCGGCACCCGGCTGGCATCCTGGGATGCCGGCAGCTCCACCGACTGGCTGAAGGAGGCTACCCGCACGCCGCTTTCACACGTACATAACCTTACCATCCGCGGAGGCAACGCTACCACCAACTACCTCGTATCCGGCAACTACCGCGCATTACAAGGCATCTTTAAAAAGAGCGATAACAATACCTTTTCCGGAAGAATTGATGTGAACCACAGCATGTTCAACGATAAGGTAAAACTGAACGTGGGCATCCTCAATCAAACCAACAACTATACCCGCAACAACAACGGCGACAATAGTTTCAACGGATGGATATACCGGCAAACGGTGATCCGTAACCCTACAGAGCCGGTGCGTAAAGCCAATGGAGACTTCTACGAGCAAACGGGCAACTTCGATTACGAAAATCCACTGGCCCTGCTGTACGAAAGCGACGGGCAAGCGAAGAATGTAAACTCCCGTATGAATGCCACGGTAACGTATACACCGGTTAATAACCTAAAATTGTCGGCATTGTTTTCCTATGCCCGGTTCAATTCCAACAAAGGATACGCAGAATCCAAAAAGCATATCTCCAATATCAAAAGCGGGGTAAATGGCTTTGCCTCTGTGGCTGCCGATCTGTCGATCGACCGCCTCACGGAATGGACAGCTGAGTATAGCCGCAACTTTGGAGAACACCACTTTACCTTATTGGGCGGCTATGGCTACCAGGAAAACGAATCCTCCGGCAACTATGCCGATAACCAGGATTTTCCTACCGACCTGTTTGGCTATAATAACCTGGGACTGGGAGAAGGCATCAAGAATAAGCTGGCCAATATCAGCAGCTATAAAACAGAAACAAACCTGATCAGCTTTTTCGGCAGGCTCAATTATAACTATGCCGACAAATACCTGTTGCTGGCGAGTTTGAGAAGAGAGGGCGCCAGCCAGTTATATGGGGCCAATAACCCCTGGGGTAATTTCTGGGCAGTATCCGGCGGATGGAGAATTTCCAATGAAGAGTTTATGAAGGGGCAAGGATTGTTCGATGATCTGAAACTGCGTGCTGGTTACGGAATTACCGGTAATCCGCCTAATGCGGGCTTTCTCAGCAAACCATTGATCGGCTATGGCGATTATGTGTATACGAACGGTAAATGGTCCAAGATCCTGGTGCCTGCTACGAATCCCAATCCGTTTATCCGCTGGGAAGAAAAATCTGAGGCCAATATCGGGTTGGACTTTAGTATGCTCAAGGGCCGCATTAGCGGTAACATCGATGTATACAACCGCCGTATCAAAGGACTGCTGTATAACTACGCAGTGCCTAGTCCCCCGAACCTATACCCACTCACTACCGCCAACGTAGGTAAAATGGAAAACAAAGGGATAGAAATCATGCTAAATTTTGTACCGGTAAAAACGAATGATTTTACCTGGAATACCAGCGTTAATTTTTCTACCAATACCAACAAATTAATCAGCTTATCCAACGAGCTATACCAGACCACCACACCTTACTTTACCACTGGTGCAGCGGGTGTACCTATTCAAACCTTTACCAATATTGTAACCGTTGGAAAGGGAATAGGCGATTTTTACGGTTATAAAGTGATTGATATCGATGATAAAGGGAAATGGATCTACGAAGGAAGAGACGGTAAGCCGGTTAAGTACGACGATTTCCCACATGCTTTCGAGGATAAAAAAGTGATTGGAAATGGATTGCCTAAATATTATGCAGGCTGGAATAATAATTTCTCCTACAAGCGCTTCGACCTGGGTATTACCATGCGGGGGGCTTTCGGCTACCAGATCATCAACTCCCAGCGCATGTATATGGAAAACCCTACCATCCAGAATTATAATATCCTGAGATCTGCCTATGACAAGGTGTTTGGGAAAACCGAACTAAAAGTAAATGCCCTGGAATTTAACAGCTACTATGTAGAAAAAGGGGATTTCTGGAAGATAGATAACATTACACTGGGCTATACGTTTGCCGGTCTGAAGAATAAATACCTGAAAGGGGCGAGGGTATATGTGTCTTCCCTGAATACCTTCACCATTACCGGTTACAAAGGACTGGACCCTGAGGTGAACCGGATGGGCCTGAACCCCGGCATGGACGACCGTGATAAATATCCTACTACCCGTTCCTTTACCCTGGGCGTGAACCTGAATTTTTAACCACTAAAATGACTGCACATGAAAATGCGCTTTAACATATATGCGTTACCGTTAGCGATACTGATGATCGTAACGGGCATGGCCTGTACCAAATTAAAAGATAAGCCCTATACAACCATTATCTCCACGGAATTTAATCCTACTAAAGATGATATAGCAGCGCTGGTAGGCGCCGGCTATTCGCAGTGGCGATTTGTATTGCTCGACTGGAACGGCTTGTGGCGTGCGCAGGAAGTAACGGCCGATCAGCTGGTGATACCCAAACGCCCCTGGGGCTGGTTTGATGATGGTGTGTACCAGCGCTTACACCGCCATACCTGGACTACCGACGACGATGTGGTGAATCAAACCTGGTCGAGAACTTATGCCGGTATTACCAACTGTAACCGGATTATTTACCAGATCGAATCCGGCCTGATACCGGTAGGAGAGGCGAAGCCTGCTACGCTGGCAGAACTGAAAGTGCTGAGAGCTTCGTACTATGCTGTGTTGTGCGATTTTTATGGCAATGTTCCCCTGGTGACCCAGTTCGATCTGCCTATGGGATATTTGCCGAAGCAAAACACAAGAAAAGAAGTATATGATTTCATTGTAAAAGAAATTACGGACAATATTCAGTTGCTCAGCAGTGCCAACGATGTGAGCACCTACGGGAAGTATAATAAGTGGGCGGCGTTTACCCTGCTGGCCAAGATGTACCTGAATGCCGGCGTATATACCGGTACCCCGGAATGGGCCAAATGCATCAGTGCCTGCGATAGCGTTATTCGCTCCAACGCCTATATCCTGGAGGCGGCCCAGAAGAATGTTTTTATAACTGAAAACCAGAACTCCAAGGAAATCGTGTTGGCCATTCCTATGGATGAAGATTATACCAATAACTGGAATGCCTTTGACTTGCACATGCAAACGCTGCAACAGGAAAACCAGGCTACCTATAACCTGAAAAATACGCCCTGGGGCGGTATTTGCGCCATTCCACAGTTCATCAGTACCTTTGACCCGGCAGATGCCCGTTACCAGCGCAACTGGATCAAAGGGCAGCAATACACCTCCTCCGGGCAAATGCTGTATGTAGCACAGGGCGATTTTGCCGGCAAGCCTTTGAGTTTCGTGAATGAATTGCCGGGGCTGGAGAAAGGCGAATCAGTACATGGATTCAGGCTAGGTAAGTTTGAAATAAAAATGGGTGCTTCTAACCGCCTCAGTAACGACTTCCCGGTATTCCGTTATGCGGAGGTGCTGATGATGAAAGCAGAGAGCCTGTTGCGCACCGGTAAAGCCGATGAAGCGGCGGCGATAGTGACACAGGTAAGGCAGCGGGATTTCCTCGCCGATCCAGCCAAAGCGGTGGTAACGGGGGCGCAACTGAAAGCCGGCAGCGTGTATGCCTATGGTATGAAAGACCAGGTGAATAACCAGTTTACCAACGAAGGCGGGGCCGATATTGAGTATGGCCGTTTCCTCGATGAACTGGGCTGGGAATTTGACCAGGAAGGCCACCGGCGCACGGACCTGATCCGGTTTGGCGTGTTTACCAAAAAGTCGTGGTTATCGCATGCGGTTACTAATAATAACAACAGGATATTGTTCCCGATTCCCAGAACGGAAATACAGAAGAATGGTAACCTGACCCAGAATCCGGGGTACTAGAGACATCAGGGTGGGGCTGCCCGGTGGGTATTTTTCTCGCAGAGGCGCAAAGCTGGTAAGCAGCAGAGATTGAAGCAAATTTTAAGCCCGCAAAGCGGGGAGATAATGTAGTACCATATGCTACATTATCTCCCCGCTTTGCGGGCTTAAAATTTGCGCTCTTCTTCTTATTAAATTCTTTGCTGCTTTGCGCCTCTGCGAGAAAAATACCCGCCGGGCAGCTTTTTTTATGCGTATATTTATGCAGATAATGTCAATAAATCACCTATTTTCAATCAACTGAAATCAACAAGAAAATACCTATATCGTTGGCCAATAGGGATGTTACCCAGAACTGCTGTGTTTTACAAAACGAGGAAATCATTTGTCTGTAGATGCCACACATATCAGTAAGGAGCTGCTCCTGCGTATAGCCGGTGGAGATGAAAAAGCATTTACCCAACTGCTGATGGAGCAGTCGGGGTTGCTGTACAGCTTTGTGCTGCGGCATACCGGGGTAAAGGAGGTAGCGGAAGAAATTGTACAAGATATCTTTACCCAGGTTTGGCAAACCCGGGAGAGCCTGGCGGAAATCCGGAATTTTCGTACTTATTTGTACGTTATTTCCCGTAACCGTATACTCAATGAAATCAAGCGGCTGATGCGGGAGCGGAAGCGTCATGCCGAGTGGGTGCATACCGCTGTGGGTATACTGGAAGAAGATACAGCGATGATAGAGCAGCAATACAACCTGATAGAAGCGGCTATCCAGCGTTTGCCTCCGCAACAAAAGAAAGTATGGACCCTGAACCGGCAGGAGGGGATGACCTATCAGCAGATAGCAGCGGCGATGAATATTTCCAGGGAAACTGTTAAAACCTATATCCAGTATGCCAATGCAACTATTACCAGGTACATTGCCAGTCACCCGGGTATATAATTTAAAATTTTTTTTCTCCCCTTTACCCCCTTTTTCTGAGTTGCGTTGTCCTTATGTATAAAAATGTCCGATTTTGGAAGATTACCGTACCAGGTTAGCGCACCTGCATCATTTATGGTCCATACAATCCCTCTCTGTCGTGGAGCAGGAAGAGTATGTGGCGTTGCTGGAGCAATACGGTGAAGCAGAAGTGCTGGGGCCTATGTTGGACGACAGCTGGGCTACTGCGCGGGATCAGGGAACGTTTACCGCATCGGACAAAGTCGCGCTGGCCCATCGTATTATTTCGGCGGCGCCGCCGGAGCGATTTACGGAAACACGGGTATACTTACTGTGGCGCTGGCTGGTAGCTGCTGCCGTATTATTGGTGGTGGCACTGGGAGGCTGGCGGTATTACGTGTACACACATCGGGCTGTACCGGTATTGGCAGTAACAGATATTGCACCCGGTGACAATGGGGCTATTCTTACGCTGGGCGATGGCAGCCAGGTGGTATTGGATAGTTTAAGCGACGGGATAGTGGCCAAACAGCAAGGCACCAATGCGGTGATCAGCAAAGGGCAGCTGGCCTATGAGGCAACGATGGCCGGTCAGCGAGACGAAGAAATAGTGTATAATAAAATGTCGACGCCGAGGGGAAAACAGTTTCAGCTGATATTGCCCGATGGCACAAAAGTGTGGCTGAATGCCGCCACCGCTATCCGGTATCCTACCGCGTTTGCCGGTAATGAAAGAAGTGTGGAGGTAAGCGGAGAAGCTTATTTTGAAGTGGCCCCCGATAAATCCAAACCCTTCCGGGTACATTTTATATCGGCGGAAGGCCGCCGCCAGGGAACTGTACAGGCGTTGGGGACCAGTTTCAACGTATGTGCCTACCAGGACGACCCGGCCGCCAGAATAACCCTGCTGGACGGTAAAGTATTGGTAACCCCATCGCAGGCCGACAGCAAAGGCGCTATCCTGGTACCCGGTCAGCAAGCGGCCCTCATGTATAGCCAGTTGGCCAGCATGAAGGTACAAACCGCCGATACCAGCCGCGTAATGGCCTGGAAGAATGGTATGCTCAACCTGCATAACATGGCCCTGGGAGAAGTGATGAAGCAAATATCAAGATGGTATAATATCGATGTCGTGTATGAAGGCAATATCCCGGATATTACCTTCTGGGGCGAGATCAGCAGGTCTGAACACCTGTCAACTGTACTTGGCTTTATGGAAGAATCAGGCATTAAATTCAGCATCGGTGACGGAGGAAAGCAAATAATCGTCAAAAAGAGTAATTAAAATAGGTAGCATACCCCTGTTCCTGTGAAAGTCAGATAGGTAGCTGTAGTTCCGTTACAACGGGGAGCGCAATTTTATCAATCAAAGTAAACCAAGTCTATGCACTTTACACCCTGCAAAGGTCGTCCTGGAAAGGAACGGCTTAGTAAGCTATTGCGGAAGCTGACTGCATTTGTCTTCCTCATTATGTGTTTACACATCAGCGTAAACGGCAGTACGCAGATCGTTTCCATTTCCGGAAAGAAAATACCCGTGGAAGAGGTATTTCTCACCATTAAAAAGCAAACCGCTTATGCCGTTGTCTGCAAGTCCTCCGTGATAAAGGATATGAAGCCGGTAGACCTGAATGTAAAAGACATGCCACTGCGCAACCTGATGGACCTGACCGTCAAAAACCAGGGATTGCAATACACCATCGGTAGAAATTCCGTATTTATTTTTCCCGATTCGGCGGCCGCAAAAAATGATGCTAAAAAAAACGAAAGGGAAAACGTTACCCGGCAGCAAGAGCCCGTAACCGGTAAGGTAACCGATTCTACCGGCGCTCCCTTGCCAGGGGTCACTGTTTTCGTGAAAGGAAAATACAGTACCGCGGTAACCACCAGCAAAACCGGCAGCTTTTCCATCGCCGCTGCCGATGGAGATGTGCTGGTAATCTACAACCCCGGCTTTACAACCCGTGAAATTCCCGTAAAGAAAGGGCAAACATTGCAGGTGACATTAAAAGTGCCGGAAAAATCGCTGAACGAGGTGATCATCACCGGTTTTCAACAGTTGAACAAAGAAACGTTTACCGGCGCCGTAGGCAAGGTAGATAAAGCCCTGCTGCAGCGTTCCGGCGTTGGTGATGTGTCGCGGATGCTGCAGGGCGCCGTGGCCGGCGTCAGCGTGGAAAATGTATCCTCCACTTTCGGAAGTACGCCAAAGATCAGGATCCGGGGAAGCGCCTCCATCAGCGCCAACCAGGAACCCTTATATGTGGTAGATGGCGTACCCGTTAGCTCTCCTGCCAATATACAACCCAACCAGCTATATTCCGGCGACCCCGCCGCCCTGCTCGGATCTGCCATTGCCGGTCTGAATCCTGCAGACATTGAAGATATCGCCATCCTGAAAGATGGATCCGCGACTTCCCTCTATGGTACCCGCGCCGCCAACGGCGTAGTATCCATCACCACCAAAAAAGGGAAGAAAGGACAGATGACGGTCAACGTCGGCAGCGCATTGACGCTCGGCATCCGCCCCAACGTAGCTACCTTTAACCTCATGGACTCCAAGGAACAAATGGAGCTTTCCAATGAGCTTTACCGCTATGGTTACCTTTCGGTATTAAACTATCCCAGCACCACCGGCGCTTTTACGGATATTTATAACCAATATACGCAGCGTAACATTACCCAGGCCCAGGCCAACGAATTGCTGAATAAAGCGCGTGCGGTGAATACTGACTGGTTTAAGGTATTATTCAGGAACAACCTGGTGCAGGAACACAATATCTCTATCGGCGGCGGCAGTGAAAAAGCGACCTACTTCCTGTCTGGCAGCTACCTGCACGACGATGGACAGGCAAAGGGATATAATACCAACCGCTATACAGCTAATTTTCGTACGGTGATTAACGTTACCAAAAAGTTGGATGTGGACTTTATCACCAACTTCACCTACCGGGATCAGCTCACCCCTGGAACGTTCAATAGCGGTACCCGTAATGGCCAGTCATCCCGTAATTTCGACCTCAACCCATTCAGCTATGCGGTCAATACCAGCCGCGCGATGGTGCCCTACGATGAAAACGGCAACTACAAATATTACCTGCGCGATTTTGCTCCCTTCAACGTATTGAATGAGCTGCATGAAAATTTCAATACGCTTACCAGCACGGATATCAGAACGGCGTTGAAGCTGACGTATAAGATCATCCCGGGGCTCACCTATGAAACGTTGATGTCGGCGCGGAAAACCAGCGCAGACCTGAGCCATGTGATGACCGAAAGATCCAATGTGGCGGCAGCTTACCGGGTAGCCTCCCCGCTGTCGATCGCTAACCTCAACACCTTGCTGTATAAGGATCCGAACGATCCTAACGCCATACCACAAACGATTTTGCCCACAGGCGGTATCCTCGATCAACAAACCGCCCGGGGAAGTTTCTTAACGATGCGGCACGCGTTAAACTGGAACCATGCTTTTAATCGCCTACATGTTGTCAATGTATTTGGCGGCTTTGAAATAGGCAGCGACAAAGTGAACACTACCTCCACCCGCGGATGGGGATACCAGTATTATGCCGGTAAAATTATTTCCCCCAGCCCGCTGGCATTAAGAGCGGCCATTGAAAAGAATGAACCGTATTATACCGAAACATTTACCCGGGAAAATAAAACGGCCTTCTTCCTCAATACCAACTACGTATTCGACGAGAAATATATCGTAGACCTGGCCGCCAGGGTAGATGGCAGCAACCTGTTTGGTTCTGCCACCAAAACCCGGTTCCTGCCTAACTACAGTATTGGATTGGCCTGGAACGTAAGCCGCGAGAAATTTATGGAGCAACTGAACAGCGCGGGCAAAATAGATTTCCTGAAAGTAAGGGGTAGCTATGCCTTACGCGGGAACGCCTGGCAAAGTTCTCCGGCTTTAAATGCCAAGTATCAGAATTATTATCGCGGTGATCCTAACTATGATGAGTTAGGCATCAACATCCTCTCTCCCGAATTATATAACCTCAACTGGGAAAAAGATTATACCACCAGTGTGGGTATTGACGTAGGGTTGTTTAACAAAGTTACCCTGACAGCAGAATACTATAACCGCGCCAACAAAGACCTGGTAGCATCCAGGAATGTATCCTATGAAGATGGCTTCAGTACCAAAACGATCAACTGGGCCAGCATGACCAATAAAGGGATAGATGTTACCCTCGGGATTAAAGACATTATACGTACACGGGATTTTCACTGGAACTTCAATGTCCTGGTGGGACAGGTGAAGAACCGGTTAACAGAAGGTATTTTTTCACCGTTGTTGACCCAGAAAACAGCGCCAACAGGATACGGAGAAGTGGGCAGGCCACTCAACGGTTTATACGCCTACCGTTTTGCCGGGTTGGATAATATGGGACAACCCCTGTTTTATGGAGCAAAAAATAACAAGTACAGTAACATCGTGTTGTCTTCGCAGGATGACTCACTGATTGCATACCAGGGTTCCCGTGATCCAACCGTGACCGGCTCTTTTACCAATAGTTTCAATTACAAATCATTTGAGTTGCGGGTTTTCTTTACCTATAGCTTTGGCAACAAAGTGTTCAGAAACCCTATTGTCAGCAGCACTTACGACGACAACCTGGCCACCCAAAAAGATGTGGCCGCCCGCTGGCGTATTCCCGGCGATGAGAAGATCACCAATATTCCCGGGCTGGTATCCAATATCCAGGATTCCTATAACCAGGCTGCTTTTATTCAGCGGGAGTTTGCGTACAACAGGAGCGACCTGATGGTGGTGAATGCTGCCGTGCTCCGGTTGAGCGAAGTTACTTTGTCGTACGACTTTGTACCGAAGAAAGCCAGTCCGTTGAAAATGGCGCGTTTGTCGCTCGCTGCCAACAACCTTTATTTCTGGGCCGACAGGGACTTACGGGGAGTGGATCCGCAAAGCATTATTTCGGGTGTCAATCTCCCTAACCCTACTTCTTATACACTCAGATTAAACGCCCAATTTTAAAATATTCAGCTATGGTAAAGACAGCTCTGAAAATAAGCAACCTGGCGATGTTACTGTTGCTCTTCTGTGTAGGAATGACAGGTTGTAAGAAGTTTACAGAAGAGGCATATGATAACCGGGCGCAAATAGAATCGGCCGATCAGTATGCCAAAGTATTGGTAAATGCCTACCCGATAAGACATGACCTGTTTACAGACATTCTTACCGACGATTATGACTTTCATGCGCAGCTGGCGCAGGCCTCCAATATCAGTGCCTACCTGCCCATGTATTTATGGAAAGATGATTACCCGGATAATATTAATACCGGACCGGCAGTGGCTTACGCAGGGTACTATTCAAAAATATACTATGCCAATTTGGTAACAGAAGGTATTGATGCTGCCACCGGTTCGCCGGAGCAAAAAGCGGCGGTAAAAGGGGAAGCCCTGCTGGTTCGCGCCTACTGTCATTTTATATTGGTGAACCTTTTCGGACAGCACTACAATGTGGCTACGGCTGCCAAAGACCTGGGTATACCGCTGGTGACTGAAATCAATAAAGGCAATATTAATTTCTATCATCGCAATACGGTGAAGCAGGTTTACGACCAGGTAGAAAAGGATGCTACCGATGGCCTCGCGTTGTTGCAGAAAGGAGGCAGTTACACACCGGCTAACCCTTACCATTTTTCCGTAGCCAGTGCTAATGCTTTCCTTTCCCGTGTCAAACTATATAAAGGAGAATGGGATGAATCAGTTAAATATGCAGATGCCGTGATTGCAGAAAAAGGACGTATCGTCCGGAACCTGGCCGCGGATCTTGTTTTCCAGCAATCCAACGGCCTGCCTTTTTTTGCAGCAAGGTATATGGACCCGGCCTCTCATCCTAATTTGTTGATGTTGTCATACGTGACTAACCTATCGCCCATTACCCCAACCGGCTTTTCTATCTGTGGCTTTTTCCCCAGCGATTCTATCGTTCCACTGTATCAGCCAGCGGGTGCCAACGATCTTAGAAGAAGAGTGTTTACCGCAGTAGGTACGGTGATTGACCGGCGGCTGATTGCCATCAAGTATGGTACGCAGCCTAACAGTCCCAATAACACGCCCATTAAAACACCTTACTTCAGTATGGAAGAAGTATTGCTCAATCATGCAGAAGCCTTGCTGAGAAGCACTAACGGTAATGCTATCGCCGGAGCATTGGCCGATGTGGAAGCCATCCGTAAGGAAAGATACGTACCCTATATGTCATTAGATCCGGCTATTACGAAACAGGCATTATTGGATATAGTGTTGTTGGAGAGAAGGAAGGAATTTGTAAACGAAGGATTGCGTTGGTATGATGTAAAAAGATTGGGACTAAGAGTGGAGCATCGCACCTCCAGGGGCGGCCCACCGGCAGATGTACTGACTGCCAGCGATCTGCGGAAGGCTTTGCAGATACCACGTTTGGAACAGGAACGGAATGTACCTATCGCCTCCGAATTAAATCCCAGATAACCACCTGCAAACTTTTTTATTATGAAACAAGTAATCAAATTATCTGTCATAACTGCGTTGGTCAGCCTGATCTGTTTCTCTTGTGTGAAGGACAAGCAGCCGGCGATCAACGATACCATCGATTATTTTCCCAGGGGGGCGCTGAGAAACGGGCTGGATAGCCTGATAGACACCATTCAGCAAAAATATGGGCTGCGGGTTATTTATAAGTTCGAACCCAGGGTAATTGATCCGACTACTTTTTTCGTGCCTGCTAAATATGAAAAAGCCAAGCCCTATACGAAAATGGTCGTGGAAAAAATGTGGCTGGAACCGATCAGCATCTATGCACCGGAATTTTCCAAGCACCAGATACCTATCGAATTCCTGACGGTAGGAACCGGTATTCACTTTAACTCGCTGAACTCAGGACCCGCTGCCGGCGCAGGTTTGAACGCCCAGTATTACCGGTTAGGTATGGGAGATGTAGATAACTACGCGTTGGACCGGGGTTGGATCAGGGATCATATCTGTACAGTATACCACGAACATGCGCATCAGCTGGATCAGAAATTCGGGCGCCCGGTAGGATACGATCAGGTATCACAGGGGACTTATTACGATTTACAGTTCCAGTATAAAACAGATGAACAGGCTAACCAGGACGGATTTTTTACGGCTTACGGGGGATATTTACCGGAAGAAGATTTTGCCACTACGGTAGAAACCATGATCCGCTTGCCTAAGTCGGAAGTGCTCCGTATTGCCGCCATCAATCCAAAGCTGGAAAAGAAGTATAAGATGGTCAACGCTTTTTACCTGAGCAAAGGTATTGACCTGCACCTGATGAAGGTAAAGCTGGATTCCACTGTGATGGCGCTGGTACCCTAACGTATTTAATGACATTAAAAAAAGGGAAAATGAAAACTACATATCAACTCCTGATAGCCCTGGCGATGGTGGCAAGTATGGTGGGGTGTACAAAATATGAAAAGGATTTTAACCTGGATGAGTTGTCGGCCAAACAGGACCGGCTGAATACACAAATTCTGCAGCGGCTCGCGGATGCGCCCAATGGCTGGGTGATATACGTGCCTAACCCGGATACGGCTGTGCTGAGTGCTACGCCCATCATCCTGAGATTTGATACGGCCAGCCGTACCTATACTTCCAAGTCACCGTTCCCGGTATCCAATGCCGGCACGCCCACTTTGTTCGACGTGAGCAGTGCTACCGGCGCCCCTTTGCTGAGCTTTGCCAGTGGCAGCGTGTTCTCTGGCTGGAATGAATCGGGCGGCATCAGCGATTTCTTTTTTAAAGTATTGAACGTAGGCCAGGATACTATTGATATACAGCCCTATCGTAAAGGCCAGACTTACCAATCGGAAGGTGGTATCCCCATGAAGATGATCCGTTTGAAAGCGCCTATCACCTGGTTTGATAATCCTTTCAACCTGCGCTCGCTGCTGTTGTCGGGGGCATCGCCTTTCCAGAAGAGCAGTATCAACGTATTACAGTTGACCTATCAGAATGGATCGGCGCCCAGCGCCCTGAGCATGGCCTTCTTCGCCATGGGCCCGGATGACCTGGCCTTCCTGAACGCCTATGTACCGTTTAACCGCGATATGAAAATGTATCCTGCTGCGGTGGCGGTAAACGGTGATCCGGATTATTTCAGTTTGTATCACCTGGGTAATAACAGCTTTTTCTCGCATGTAGACAATGGATTTTCTCCCGGCTGGCTGTTTATCGACTTACCCCGGGCTATTATCAAAAAATTGAAAACCGATCACCTGATCGTGCGGGCAGTGAGTAATGATCGCGCTAAAGTAACGGTGTTTGCCGTAGATAAAAACGGGAATGAAGTGATTACAGGCTTGCTGGAAGCGAGACCGTAAGTTTTTCTCGCGAAGGCGCAAAGCAGGAAAGAAGCAAAGAAATTAAAAGAAAGAAGAGCCCGAATTTTAAGCCCGCAAAGCGGGGAGATTATGTAGTATTATTCTATGCTATATAATCTCCCCGCTTTGCGGGCTTAAAATTCGCTTCAATCTCTGCTGCTTTGCTTCTTTCCTGCTTTGCGCCTTCGCGAGGAAAACTACGCTTGGTCAGCCTTATTTTTAAATCTCTCTAAAAAGCATTGCTTCCTAACGATGAATTCTCTATTTTTATAAAGATTAGCTTAAACGATTAAGCATTTTGTTGCCCATATTGACAAACAGGTGTTCCCGTTATGGGCTATGTAACCAGGACCGGCGTATGAAAACGACCGACAGGGTAGCCATCTCAAAAAAGTATGCATATGAAGAAAGATAACAACCGGCGTTCTTTTCTGAAAAATATAGCCATTGCCTCTTTCGGCGTAACAGCCTTGCCTTCGGTAGCCGGAGCGGCCGATCTGCCTGTTGAGGAAGAGAAACGGGATAATAAGGCAGCGGAAACCCGTCGCAGGTTCAACGACGTTTATGCCGGGAAATACAATAACCGGGCGGCATTTCCTATAGGAGGCATCGGTGCCGGCATGTTTTGCCTGGAAGGTACCGGGGCTATCTCTCATTTATCGGTGCGTCATAATCCTGAAATGTTTCATGAACCGGCCATGTTTGCCGCTATTAGTTTGAAAAGTACGCCCGGACTGGCCCGGGTGCTGGAAGGCCCGGTACCCGACTGGAAAAAATTCGGACAGCGCGATGCAGGTCTTGGAGGTACCGGCGGCGCTACCTGGGGATTACCCCGGTTTAAAACAGCCACGCTGCAGACTCGCTTTCCTTTTGCACAGATTATACTCGCCGATCCGCAACTGCCGTTACAGGTAAGTATAAAAGGTTGGAGTCCTTTTATTCCCACAGATGAAGACCATGCCAGCATGCCCGTTGGGGGACTGGAATACCAGTTTACCAACAAAAGCCACCAGGCGGAAGAATATGTCTTCTCTTACAACGCCCGGAACTTTATGCGCCAGGGCGACGCTGGCAATGCGATAAAACCTTACACCAACGGGTTTATATTATCACAGGTCGCCATAGCAGACGCGCCGGAGAAGCAAGGGCATTTTGCCATCTACACCAACGAGCGCCATACTGTGGTGGATCATTGCTGGTTTCGTGGTAACTGGTTCGATCCACTCACCATGGTTTGGAACACGCTGAAAGATGGCAATACCCGCAACACGCCACCCGTGGCGCAGGATGCACCCGGAGCATCCCTGTTTGTACCTTTCCGCCTGCAACCCGGCGAACAGAAAACCATTCGCGTGATGATGGCCTGGTATGTACCGGATTCCAAATTGCGGATAGGCGACACAGTTAATGGCAAACCCGGAACACCACCGTATTATAAGCCATGGTACAGCAGCCGGTTCAATGGCATACAGGCGGTAGCTGATTACTGGGCACAGCATTACGATACCCTTCAACAAAACACCCAACGGTTTACCGATACTTTTTATAACAGCACTTTGCCACCGGAAGTATTGGAAGCGGTGGCGGCCAATCTTACCATCCTGAAATCGGCTACCGTCATGCGCCAGCACGATGGGCGATTCTGGTGCTGGGAAGGCTCCGGCGACAACTGGGGTAGCTGTCACGGTACCTGCACCCACGTATGGAATTATGCGCAGGCAGTGCCTCACTTGTTTCCCGCATTGGAAAGGAGTTTGCGCAATACAGAGTTCAACGAAAATCAAAATGCGGAAGGTCACCAGGGATTTCGCGCCAATCTGCCCATTTCTCCGCTGGTGCATAATTTTCACTCGGCAGCAGATGGACAGCTGGGGGGTATTATGAAAATATACCGCGACTGGCGCATCAGCGGCGACCACGACTGGCTGAAGAAAATGTATCCGCTGGTAAAAGTGAGCATGGACTACTGTATCCGCACGTGGGACCCCGAAGGGAAAGGACTGGTGGAAGAACCACATCATAATACCTATGACATTGAGTTCTGGGGCCCTACCAGCATGTGTACCAGTTTTTACCTGGGTGCATTGCAGGCCATCATGCACATGGGTACATTTCTGCAGCAGGATGTATCGGTTTACAGCAGCCTTTATCAGAAGGGGAAGCACGCATTGGAAACGACTTTATACAATGGTGAGTTTTTTGTACAACAAATTAAGTGGACCGGCTTAAAGGCGCCCGACCCGGTAAAGGCGCAGTCATTCAGTACACAATATGCGGAAGAAGCGCGGGTGTTGCTGAAAAAAGAAGGCCCCAAATACCAGTATGGCGCGGGCTGCCTGTCCGACGGAATACTGGGGGCCTGGATAGCCCGGGTATGCGGACTGGAAGAACCTGTTGATGCTGCCAAAACTAAAAGTCATTTGCTGGCGGTACACAAATACAACGGCAAGAAAGATCTGAGCACCCATGTAAACCCGCAACGCTCCACTTATGCGCTGGGAGCGGAAGGTGGCTTGTTGCTGTGTTCCTGGCCTAAAGGAGGCATGTTGTCGCTTCCCTTTGTATACAGTAATGAGGTGTGGACCGGTATCGAATACCAGGTGGCTTCTCACCTGATGTTTCATGGCGAAGTGGAAAAGGGATTGGAGATCGTACGAGCTTGCCGCCAGCGATACGACGGCGCCGTACGGAATCCTTTCAATGAGTATGAATGCGGGCATTGGTATGCGAGGGCCATGTCGAGCTACGGGTTATTACAGGGGCTGACAGGCGTGCGCTATGACGCCGTGGATCAGGCGTTGTATATCGATTCCCGGGTAGGAGATTTCACCAGCTTCATTTCCACGAATACCGGTTTTGGTACGGTGAGCTGGAAGAAGGGTGTTCCTTCGCTGAAGGTGGCATATGGTACTATACCTGCCACGCACGCGGTGGTGGCAGGTAAGAAAATGTCTTTGCAATTGGTATAACTATCCGCGCAGGGTTTGAATGTTGTTGATCAGTTGACCAATATGATCGATACTGATTTCAACGCGGTCGTGATCCTGCAGGGTGAAGTCGTTGCCGGGTACCAAGCAGGTGCCGGTCATCAGGTAACAGCCGGTAGGGAAAGCGCAGCCTTTAAAGAGAAAACGAACCAGCTCTTCATGACTGCGTTTCATTTGACTGATAGGTACATTGTCGTTGTATTGCAGCTGTTCCTGCCGGTAAATCGACATGCTGATGTTGGTGTTGGCCGGGATGGGCCGATCAGGGACCATCAGGCAGGGGCCCAGCCCGGCGCATTTTTCATATACTTTTGCCTGCGGCAGATACAGCGGATTTTCTCCTTCAATACTGCGGGAGCTCATGTCGTTACCAATCGTATAGCCTTCCACGGTACCCCCGCTGCTTACAAATAAAGTAAGCTCTGGCTCGGGTACATCCCAGGTAGAATCTTCCCGGATATATAAGGTTTGCTGATGCCCCGAAACGCGGTGGGGAGTGGCTTTAAAAAAGAGTTCCGGGCGTTCGGCCACATATACTTTATCATAAAAGGTGGCGCCACCGGATATTTCCGATTCTTCCATGCGGGCGGTGCGACTGCGATAGTAGGTAACACCGGCAGCCCATACTTCCTGTGATCCGATAGGCGCCTGCAAATCGTGTGCGAGCACCGTTGTCGCTGCATCCCTGGAAATGGGGGTACGGCCGTTGATATCCGCGAGCACGTGCTGGTATAATCCGGGTCTGTTTACATATTGATCCCAGGCGGCATTAATGGAATAGTATTGCTCCTGGTGCGCTACCAGGAGGAACTGGGAAGTTTTATAGATGTGGAGGATATTCATGTGTGTTTATTTGCTGGTGAGAAAATGTTGAACTTCTTCCAACGGCAGCTGCCACAGTTGTTGTGCCATTGCTTGTAATGCCTCCCGGCTCCCTTCGAAGTGCATGGTCACCTGTTTATAGGTCATGGCTTCGCCAGGTTTTAAGGCCCTGGCATCGGAAGAAGATTCCACTTCATAGAAAGGCCCCATTTGTGTGCCATCGGCCAGTGGACCATCATTGTAGCAGTTGACCGCGTCGCCTTTAAACGGTTCCTGTTGCAGTTCCCATTTAGCGTTGACATAACGTCCTTGTGGTACCACTTCATAAAATAGTACGGTGAGTGTATTGTTGGCAAGGTCAATACTGCCGGCGCCTTTTTTCGCTACAAGTGGGGAGAGCCCCAGTTTACCGCGTGATTTACCATCGGCGCGCAAGAGCAGCAGGCTGTCTTTTACCTGTAGGTTAGCGGGACCTATTTTCCCAAAATAGTTATCGGTGATATGTTTTTGCGCATTGGGGATATGCCTGAAGGGCGCTACCACAGCGGTTTGTTCCGATGGTTTGAACATGCCGAGCAGCCATATGCTCAGCAGGCCGTTTTGTTCCTGCCAGGCGCTATCGCTTTTGTTGGTGAGTATGTTAGTGGTTTCATAAGCCACGCTGTGCATGCCTGCCGGCAATGCAAACCCCAGTGTGGTATTGATGTCCTGGTTGTTGAGCAGGCGGATAGTGCGACTGATATGCAGGTTGAAATGGGTGCCGGAATAATTCTGCAGGGCGCCCTCTTGCTGGTAGGTGATGGCGGTATCGGATTGCGCGGTAACAGTATAGTGGGTGGTATCTATCAATCCTGGTGTTTGCCAGTTGGTAAAATCAAAGGGCTTTCCCGGTGGAAAGAAAAGGGCGTATTGTCCACCTTCTGGTCCCAGCCAGAAGCGTTCTTCGCCACCGAATGCGTTGATATGGGGCGCATATTTTCCGGAGGCTACCAGGTGATAGTTGATCCAGCCAAAGCTTTTACCGCTGTTGCTGCCGGTGGTGCTGGTCATTACACGGGCCTGGTAGTCGCCGGTTACTACTACACGGCCACTATCGCCGGCGTGTTTTAATACCACTACATTTTGGAGGTGTTGTTGCAGGAAGGCCACGTCTTCGTTGAAGTTGCCGGGAGTGGCAGCCTGTTGTGCTGTATTTTTTGCACCGCTGTTACAGGCGGCCAATCCTGCAGCGAGGCAACCGGAGAGGAGGATAGATTTCATATCGGTGGAATTAAGGTGAATGTTTATATCAGCGCCCTGTCGAGATGTACATAGCCACCATCCACGTGTATCAGTTGCCCGGTGGTATGGCTCGATTTCTCTGACAACAGGAACGCGGTGGTTTGTGCAATTTCTTCCGGGTGCGTCATGCGTTTACCGAAGGGTATGTTGGCCACGATGCTGGCCAGTTTGGCTTCTTTATCCGGGAAGGTGTTGATCCAGCTTTCGTATAGCGGTGTCCATGACTCTGCTACGATGATGGCATTGACGCGGATGCCGAAGGAGCGGAGCTCCACGGCCCATTCCCGGGTGAGCGCATTGCGGCCACCGTTGGCAGCGGCATAAGCGGAAGTGTTACCCTGGCCTGTTTCAGCGGTTTTGGAGCTGATGTTTACAATAGGGCCTTTGCTGGCAATCAGGAAGGGGAGTGCGTGATGCGCCATCAGGTAGTAGTGTACCAGGTTGCGGTGGAGGGATTGCATAAACCCTTCGTAGGATCCGGTTTTAAGCCCTACGCCATCGTTGATGCCGGCGTTGTTCACCAGTCCGTCGATCCTGCCGAATTGGGCGGCAACGGTGGCAATGGCCTGTTCGCAGGCGGTAGGGTTGGTAAGCTCCGCTACTACCTGTGCACCTTTCCCACCGGCTTGTTGAATATGTTGCAGGTGCGCCTGGTTATCGGCTTCACTGCGGCCAATGATAACGGGAATAGCACCTTCCTGCGCCAGTATGCTGGTGATGGCAGCGCCTATGCCCTTGGCGCCGCCGGTAACGAGGATGATTTTATCTTTCAGACCAAGATCCATAACTGATTATTATGTGTTTGAAAAATGCCCGTCTACCAGTCGCCAGATACGCAAAGGATTGCGGTCCTGTAATTCGGGTGGCAGCAGTGACGCGGGGAATCCCTGGAAACATACCGGCCGGCAGAAGCGGTAAATGGCGGTGGTACCTACAGAAGTGCCGGCAGCGGGCGTGGTGGCAGGCCAGGGGCCTCCATGTACCATGGCGTGATTAACGGCTACGCCTGTAGGAAAACCATTGATAATGATCCGGCCTGCCTTCTCCCGTAAGATATCTATCAGGGGGGCATGTGCAGTCAGCTCTGTTTCCGTACCGTGAATGGTAACGGTGAGCTGTCCTTCCAGCCGCTGCGCCAGCTGATATAGTTCTTCCATATTGGTGGCTTGTATATGCAGGGAAGAAGGCCCGAATACTTCGTGACAGAGCGCGGGATTTTCAAGCGCCTGGGTCACAGATACCTGTAACAGGCAGGGGCTTCCCTGGTGTGGGGTGGCAGGTGCTTTCCCCAGCACGAGCGCGCCTTGCCCGGTCAATTGTTCCACACCGCTGGTATAGGCTTCCAGTATGCCCGGCGTAAGCATATACCCGGCGGCGGCGGTGGTGATACCTTGTTGTAACGCCTGTACGAAGGTGCTGGCGCCGTCTTTAGCGGTGATGAACATACCGGGATTAGTGCAAAATTGCCCAACGCCCTGGGTCACGGATTGCAGGAATTGTTGCGCCAGTTCGGCTCCTTTTTCCTGTAAGATTCCCGGGAGAAAGAAAACAGGATTTACGCTGCCCATTTCCGCATACACCGGGATGGGTGTAGCTCTTCGTGTAGCCGTTTCATATAGTGCTTTGCCACCCCTGAAGGAGCCGGTAAATGCGATGGCCGACAGGAGGGGATGTGCGGCCAGGTATTGCCCCGTTTCATGGGAAGTGCCATGCAGCATGGAAAATACCCCTTCGGGCATTTGCGTGTGGAGAGCGGCCTTACGGATGGCGGTGGCTACCAGGTGAGAGGTATGCGGATGTGCGGGATGTGCTTTAAACACCACCGTACAACCGGCGGCCAGCGCAGCGGTAGTATCGCCGCCCGCTACCGAAAAGGCGAGTGGAAAATTGCTGGCGCCAAAGATGCCGATCACGCCAATGGGTATTTGCAGCTGGCGGATATCGGGTTGGGTGTTGATCCGGGCATTAACCCAGGAGCCTTCGGCAATGGTGTCGGCAAATAATTGCAGCTGCCCGGTGGTGCGGTCTCTTTCGCCCTGCAGCCGCGCTACCGGCAGCCCGCTTTCGGCAGCGGCCACCTGGATCAGCTCATCGCCCAAAGCCATGATTTCTGCTGCAATGGCTTGCAGGAAGGCAGCCCGCCGGGGGGCCGGCAGCTTTTTGTAATGCGGAAAGGCTTTGGCCGCAAGGGTGAGGGCGGCATCCATTTCGCCGGCGGTGGCTTCCCGGAATTCGGTGGGCAGCCATTGTTGCCGTACCGGGTCAAATGCCCGGAAGGTGTGGTCGCCTTCTCCGGAAAAACTGGTACCGATCAATTGTAATCCTGTTAACATATTTCTGCTCATCGTCCGGTAGTTTATGCGTATACGTTAGTTTACTTCCAAATCATTTTTTGCCGGTAATGCCGGAAAGGGGGCGTGTGGCTCGCGCTGGTACCAAAACACGACGCTGCTGATATCCGACTGCTGTGGCAGATACCGTCCGCCGCTGCGCCAGCCCAGGTCTTGTATGGTTACCTTCAGCTCTTTTTCGAAGCGGACAGGATCCATAATATGCCAGCGGTATAAGCCGAAGCGTTGCTGGGATTTATAGAGTCCATCGGGGCGGATCACCTGGTGCAGACCGGTGTACGGCGTATTGAATTCCTGGTAATGTCCTTTGTTATCGAAGTTATAGGAGCCACAGAAATAGTCTTCCGTACCGGTACCACAGATGGTAGGCGCCTGGCGGTCGCCATCCAGGAAGAATTTGATTTCTCCTTCTCCCCACCAGCCGTTGTTGTTAACGCCCCATGCGAGGTAGGTACCTACGTATTGGCCTTTTCCTTTCACGCCATCTATCATGGTAAACTCAGCGCCTTTTACCGGGTTGTTGCGACGGAATTGTGCATGGAAATAGCCTGCATCTTCCGGTACCTGGGTAAGGGTATAGTCTACCTGGTAGTAGAGGGTCATTCTTTCGGTGTTGATATTTTCCATGGTGATTTTGCACTTCTTGCGGAAGGGCATGGCCCAGTAGCAGTTGAAGGCACTACCCGGGTTTACGCATATGGCGAGGGAACTAAGCGGTGCATATTCTCCCCAGCCCATCCCAAAAAAATCACCTACAGGTACTTCTACCGAAGGAGTGGATTCATCGTCCCAGTAGATGCGGAGAATAGAATAGCGCCAGTTGCCGGTGGGCGTCATCCAGATATGCTGAATGGCGCCGGGGCCGCTCATTTCGGCCAGTGTAACTGTTTTGCCGGCTTCGATGTTGATGAAAGGATTTATCTTCCAGCCTTGTCCCAATTCCCTGGCGGCGTTTTTTGCGGTGCCCTGGTCTAATGGTGTCATGCCGCCTTTGCCGGGTTCGCCGGTCAGATTTTCCGGACTGATAGAACGGGTTTTAGCGTCAGATAAACGGAACAGGTTACCCATGTTCATATCCAGGCCATTAAAAGGTTGTTGTGCATAGATGGCCGCGCTGACACAGGTGGTAAGAATAAGCAGCAATAGTTTTTTCATTTTTACGTGGTATTAGATCACTGTGAATAATAAGCTTTAACGTTTAAGCGTGGGCATAACACTACACGGGTTCCTGCCTGGTGATGGGTTAGCGGCGTTTGCCACAGGATTTTCTGACCACCAGCGTGGTATCTATACAAATATGTTCTATGCCTTTATGCGGTTGATTGATTTGTTCCAGCAGTACCCGCACGGCGGCTTTACCCATTTCAGGGATAGGCTGTCGTACAAAGGTAATGGGACAGTAGAACAGGTCCAGTGCATCCGTTTCATCGAACGTGATGATGGCCAGTTCATCCGGGATACGGATACCCCGTTCATTGATATATTTCAACCCCTCTATGGCCAGGCTGTTGGTGGCAAAGAAGATGGCATCGGCGCGATGGCGGCTGTTGAGCAGCTGATCGATGGCCAGTTGCATATCTTCTTTGAGATGCGAGTAGCGGGCGGTTTTCAGCAGGCTACGGCTGGCGCTGAACCCATGCGCCTGCAAGGCCTCCTGGTAGCCGCGTTTGCGCTCACTGATATGATGCAGGGTCGTTTTATACGCGATCATACCTATCCGTTGCCTGCCTTTACGGATCAGGTGCTCCACCGCTTTTTTAGCCCCCTGGTAATTATCTACTGTAATGTGACTGGCCATTATCTCCGGGAAAAAACGGTCGATCAGTACAAAGGGAATATTTTGCGCCTGCAGTTGCCGGAGCTGATGCTCCGACCCTTCGGCAGGAGTGATGATCAACCCATCTACCTGGCGGTTCAGCAACACATTCACCAGGTCGTCCGACTTAGCGGAACTTTCATCAGAGCTGCCAAAAATAACGGTGTAGTTATTCCGCTTGGCTTCATCTTCAATGGTCCGGGCAATATTGCCGAAGAACGGGTTGGAAATATCTGCTACTATCAATCCTATGGTAAACGAGCGCCCACTCTTCAGGCTGCGGGCAATATGATTGGGCTGATAGTTCAGCTTCCGGGCAATTTCCCGGATCTTCTTCGCAATTTCTTCGCCTACCCGGGCTTCTTTTTCTTTGTTTGTCAGCACATAAGATACCAGGGCGGTAGATACGCCCGCTGCGGTAGCAATATCTTTTAGTGAGACCTTCTTCATGACTTAAAAATATGCTTAAACGTTTAAGGAAGCAAGTTTTTTGGAAAATTTTCTAACTTCCCGTTATAGCTACTTATATGGCCGCGACCGGCGGCCGCAAAAAAATCCAAACACCCTGTCCAATTCGTCCAAAACCATTTGTTATACAGGTATAACATTAAAACGTACAACAATGCAAGAGTTTATCCTGATTTTCAGACACGAAGACGGCCATAAGATTGCGTCTCCGGAACAGAACCAGATATGGATGAAACAAACCATGGATTGGATCGGCGGTATTGCCGCACAAAACAAATTCGTAGGCGGCAATGGCCTTCCTTTCGCAGATGCCCGGGTGGTACATGCCGATAAAACCGTAACCAACGGGCCTTTTGGCGAGATAAAAGAAACTATTGGCGGTTACATCATCGTAAAAGCTGGTTCAGTGGAAGAAGCGGCGGAGTTTGCAAAGGGCTGCCCCATTTTACAAGGCGACGGCAATACCGTGGAAGTACGGCAGATCGCTAAAGGTGATGGCGTACATTAAAAGAGGCATTGGTCCCGGTAGCATAGCTGCCGGGACTGTTTTATTTTTGTGTCATGGAACAACCCGCCTTAATACCACATTTATTCAGGACAGAATTCCGGAAGATCACGGCTGTACTCTGCAAGGCTTTCGGAATAGAAAACATCGCTGTTGCGGAAGATATTGCCGGCGAAACGTTTTTGTCTGCCCTGGAAGTATGGCCCTACAAGGGTATTCCGGAGAACCCGGTGGCCTGGTTGTACCTGGTGGCTAAGAATAAAACCAGGAATTATCTTTTACGTAACCAGCACTTTGCAGAAAAGATAGCCCCGCAGATGAAGGCGGTGGCAACAGAAAGCGAACAACTGGATATCAATCTCTCGGAAAAAAATATTACAGACAGCCAGCTACAGATGTTGTTTGCCATCTGTCACCCTGCTATACCGGTGGAAGCCCAGATAGGACTGGCTCTTCGCATCCTCTGCGGTTTCGGGATTCCTGAAATTGCCAATGCTTTTTTAACAAATAAAGAAGTCATTAATAAAAGATTGTTTCGGGCAAAAGAGAAGTTAAGAGAAGAAAAAATTCCCATCGAATTCCCGGCGCCGGCGGAAATCAATCAACGCCTCGATGCGGTGCTCACCACCCTGTACCTGCTGTTTAATGAAGGCTACTACTCGGAAAGCCAGGACGCTGTACTGCGGGAAGACCTTTGCCTGGAAGCGATGCGGCTCACCTATTTATTGATTGAGTACGAAGCTACCAACCAGCCGGAAGTCAATGCCCTGTTTGCTTTGATGTGTTTTCATGCTTCGCGGTTTGAAGCCCGTAAAAGCGATAATGGAGAAATTATACTGTACCACGACCAGGACGAAACCCGCTGGAACCAGGAATTAATAGGCCGTGGGGCATGGTTCCTGCACCAGGCTTCGGAAGGACAACGGCTTTCCCGCTATCACCTGGAAGCGGCGATAGCTTACTGGAGCACACAAAAAAATGATACGCCGGAAAAATGGGAACAGGTGTTGCAACTTTACAACCGCCTGCTCCAGGTAGCTTATTCTCCCATTGCTGCGCTCAATAGAACCTATGCGCTCGCTAAGGTACACGGCGCCGCCATTGCTATTACCGAAGCGGAGAAACTGAAGCTGGAAAATAATCACTTTTATTTTGCCTTACTGGGAGAGTTGTACAGTAGTATCGACCCCAACAAGGCCCGTGAACATTTTCAACGGGCTTACCAGCTGGCAATAACGGACACGGATAAACGGACCATGCAGCGGAAGATAGATGCATTATAAGCCGGTACATCCGCAAGAAACGGGTTGTGTACACCCCGTGCAAGCGTCACCTTTACCATAAAAACAGACGTTATGCATGTAGTCAGTGAACCGGCTATTCTTTACTTTGGAACACCGGTCGTATTAATCAGCACCCTCAATGAGGATGGATCGGCTAACCTCGCGCCCATGTCATCTGCTTTCTGGCTGGGACAGCAATGTGTATTGGGACTGGGGGCTTCGTCTAAAACTACCGAAAACCTGTTGCGCACCGGCCGTTGTGTGCTCAACCTGCCTTCGGTAAAGGAAGTGGCGGGCGTAAACCGCCTGGCACTCACCACCGGTAGTAACCCGGTTCCGGAACGGAAACAGCAAAGAGGCTACCGGTTTGAACCCCATAAATTCGAAACAGCAGGTTTTACACCATTGCCTGCCGATAAAGTGCCAGCGCCCCGTGTGGCGGAATGCCCTGTACACCTGGAAGCCACGGTGTCGGCAGTACATCCCCTGGGCGCTACACAAAGTATACGCATCTTCCACCTCGATATTATCCAGGTACATCTTCACCCCAGCATCCTGATGGATGGCCATCCTAACCGCGTAGATCCGGATAAATGGCGGCCACTGCTCATGAGCTTTCAGCAACTATATGGGTTAGGGGAGAGATTGGGAGAATCGGTGCTGGCACAAATTCCCGAGCAGCTGTACGCCGTTTCGAACCGGTAAAACTTTCTTAATTTCAATAGGACAAAATGTGATGGGTATGTTACAAAACAGGGTAGACCCATTCGGCCGCCTGGTTAAAACCAGTGCCCGCGGTGGCTGGATGGGCAACCGGGGCATATTGCATGATGAGCAGCAACATATTTGCCGGGCATATAAATCTACTGCCTGGATTACCTGCGTGTTGCAATTCAAAGACCGCAAAAGAACGGTGATGACGCCCGGTCGCTATACCGAATTATTTTTCCTGGATGAAGCTACCGCCTTCTCCGCAGGGCATCGTCCCTGCTTTGAATGCAGGCGTTCCGCTTACCAGCATTTTAAATCCTGCTGGCTGGCAGGTAATCCACAGTATGGATTTACAGCGGAAGTATCGATACAGGAAATAGATAAAATTTTACAACAGGAAAGGATCAGCCGGAAGAAGGAAAAAGTCACCCATGAAGATACTTTTGGACAACTGCCGGACGGCGCTTTTATCGCCATCAAGGAACAGCCCTGCCTGGTATTCCGGCAGACGGCTTATCCCTGGTCGCCTTTCGGCTATGGTACACCAATAGCCATCACCCCCAACGAAACAGTGACGGTGCTAACGCCGGCTTCCATCATCCGGGCTTTCAAGGCCGGGTATATTCCCGAAATAATACTTCCCGGTATTTAAACAGGTAGCTTTCTTATTTTTGCACTATGAAACATATAGATTGTGCGGGCCTGATTGTGGTGAAAAACCGTCGGCTATTGCTCGCCTATAGTAACAACAAAGGCGCCTGGTATTTGCCGGGAGGAAAGGTAGATCCGGGAGAAACAGCGGTAGCAGCCCTGCAACGGGAAATTAACGAAGAGCTGAATATCCATTTGCCGGGAGATAGCCTGCAATGGTACTACTTCATTAGTGCTCCGGCTTTTGGTGAAGATAACCTGGAAATGAGACAACATTGTTTTTTACATGAGCTGGAGCAAGAACCCATTCCTGCTGCTGAAATCGGTGCACTGCGTTACTTTACGCCTGCCAGCTATCAGATGGAAGCCCACCAGGTAGCGGGTGTACTGATCGCTTTTAAAAAACTACAGGAAGACGGATTGGTAGATTAATTCATGAATTTTGATACAACTGCATGATGTCACACCAACTACTACAGCGTTTTAACGACAGCATTGATCAATGGATCGCTTTCCTGGACCACTACTCCTGGCAACAATTGTTACAGTCGCCGGCGCCAGGGGCATGGTCATTGGGACAGCTATACATGCACCTGATCGAAGATACCACGTATCATGTCGAACAAATGAAAGCCGCTTTGCTGGCTACCGGGGACAGTGATAAAGAGATGCATCCCGATGCCAAAACTATTTTTGCACAAGAGGGATTCCCCGATGTGTTGATAGCAGGACCAGCTACTTACGACAGTGTAATGCAGCCGGTGAATAAAGCCGCCCTGCTACAGGGATTGGAGCAGGTAAAGTACGAAGTACAACAACTATTATCGGCTAGAGATATTATGCAGGCCAGGGGCAAAACCATGCACCCGGGATTACATTTCTTCAGCGCAGCAGAATGGTTACAGTTTACCACCATGCATATGCAACATCATCTGCGGCAGAAAGCACGAATAGATCGTCTAATTAATAAAAATAACCAGGAATGGGACAGGAAATAGAAAGGAAATTTTTAGTAAACGGCGCGCAATGGCAACGGGCGGAAAAGCCTGCTGGAGAACATTACAGGCAGGGATACCTCCTGCTGGACCCGGATAAAACCATCCGGGTGCGCCTCACACCCACCAAAGGTTTTCTGACCATCAAGGGAAAGTCAACCGGCGCTACCCGGGCAGAGTTTGAATATGAAATACCGATGGAAGAAGCCAGCACTTTGCTGGACCAGTTTGCGATCGCTGAGCTGTCGAAGATCAGGTATACCCTTACCTACAAGGATAAAGTTTGGGAGATAGATGAATTCCTGGGGGATAATGCCGGTTTACTGGTGGCAGAGATAGAACTGGAAAGTGAAGATGAATCTTTTGAACGACCAGAGTGGGTGTCGGAAGAAGTGACAACAGATGCCCGGTATTATAATGCGAATCTGACAACGATGCCTTATAACAAATGGTAGATTACATGGCAGTAGTATAAAATAAATGGGAGTAACGCAGAAAACGTTACTCCCATTTATTTTATAAGCGATATTAATATCCTGAATTCTGTATCAACACCGGTGCATTTCTATCTATTTCCGTTTGCGGAATAGGCCAGAAATCATACTGGGGCAAATACTTGGTTTTGATAGTAGGCTGCAGTGGATTAGGCACAAACCCATTCAGTTTCTGCGCGGCAATTCCCCATCTTCTCAGGTCGAAGTAGCGGAGTCCTTCCAGGGCAAATTCTACTCTTCTTTCATGCCGGATCTTAGCCCGCATCTGGGTTTGCGACAAGCCCGCCGGTAAGTCGGGCATATTGCTGCGGTTTCTCACCAGTTTAATAGCGGCATACACAGACGCGTCTGGACCGGCCACTTCATTCTGGGCTTCGGCATACATGAGCAATACGTCGGCAAAACGCAGCAATACAAAATCATTGTCATCAATGGTACCATAGTCGGGATCTACAAGGGTAGGATCCAGCCATTTCTTTACCGCATAGTAGCCGGTGGTCCAGCTGTCTTTACCCGGGGTGGCAATGGCTAAGGCGCCGGTAAATGGCCAGCCTTGCGCTTTGGTATCGCCAGGGAAAAAGAAGGTCTGGCGCATACGCGGATCACGGTGTTCATATGGCTTGCCGGGTACATACACTGCAGAGGAGGTGGTATCTTTGCCATCGGCGGCTTCATATTCGTCGATCAGATCCTGGGTGCCTTGCTCGCCCTTCCAGCGTTGCAGGTTCACAGAAATGGCCACATCCTGGTGCAGGATATTCGGACGCAGGTACTTCACAGAAAACAAGATCTCTTTACTGTTATTCTGATCAGGTTTGTAGAAGTTACCGGCATAGCTGGGGTTCAGCGAATATTTGTTGCCGGTAATGATTTGCTGCGCCAGCGCTGCTGCTGCAGCATAGTTTTTCTGGAAAAGCAATACGCGTACTTTATATCCCTGGGCAGTGCTCTTTACGGCATGTCCATTACCATAGGCATCATCAGGCAGGGCGGCAATAGCAGCATCGAGGTCGGTCAGCACCTGTTTCAGCACGGCATCACGATCTGATTTTGCCCGGCTGGATTTATAGTCGAGGCTAAACGGATCTTCCGTTACGATTACGGTATTGCCATAGAGCTGTGCCAGCCAGAAATAGTTGAATGCCCGCAGGAAATAAGCTTCTCCTTTGTATTGGGTAAGTTTATCACCACTGAGCACCTTGTCTACGTTGGCAAGGAAGCTATTCACAGATGCAATAGCCTGGTAACAGTTGGTATAATACGATAACACAAAATCGCCCGACTGTGGCGTAATACCCCCGGTCAGCGCATTAAGGCCTCCACCGTAGTTGTATTGTCCATAGGAATCATCAGTAAAGTTATCCCAGGCGAATACGCTATACTGGGAGGTGGCATATCCGCCACTGCTAGCGTATAAGGTATTGTATAAACCGGTGAGCGCTTTATCGGCATCATCGGGCGTTTTCCAGAACAGGGAGGAGGCGAGCTTATCCGGCGGCGTTACATCCAGCACGTTTTTACCACAGCCGCTGCCTATGATCATCGCTATTCCTACTAATATTAATAACTGCTGATATTTTTTCATAACTAATCATTTAACAGGAAGAAATTAAAACTGTACCATTGCGCCAAAGGTGTAGGTCTTTGTTTGCGGATAGGTAACATAGGTGCCACTGCTTACGCGCTCAGGGTCCAGTCCGGGAAACTTGCTGATGGTAAATACATTGTCGGCGGTGAAATATACGCGGAGCGATTTAATACCCACCTGTTTCAGCATAGGGGCAGGTAAGTTATAGCCCAGCTGCACATTCCTCAAACGCAGGAAAGATGCATCTTTCAGAAAATAGGTAGATGCATAATTCTGTACGGGTTGATAACCATCGGCTACATAAATCTTAGGCATCGTGTTGGTATGATTTGTTGGCGTCCAGCGGTCTCTCCACGCAGTGGTTGGTACAGAGCCCTGTCTGAAGGGTTCTATACCCCAGCCGTTCACATAAATTTTCTGTCCTTCGGATGCATACAGTTGAGCGCTCAGGTCAAAATTTTTCCAGGAAGCACCCAGGTTAATGGCATACTGAAAGGAAGGGTATTTCCCTTTGATGTAAGTGCGGTCTTTGTCATCAATCACACCATCGTTATTGATGTCCTTTATTTTCAAATCGCCGGGAGTAGGCGTGACAGGCTGTTTGGGTGATTTGGCAATTTCATCTGCACTCTGGAAAATGCCATCCCAGGTATACAGGTAAAATTCATCCAGCGAATGTCCTTCTTCCATGATGGTAGTACCGCTGATTTCTCTTTTACCAAATTTCTCCAGCGTGTTTTTATACGCCTGGAAATTACCGCCTACATACCAGGTGAAATTTTTCCCAATGCGGTCGTTATACTGTACGCTAAACTCCACGCCTTTATTTCTTACCGCGCCGTTGTTGATAACAGGTGGCTGTAATCCTAACCACAGCGGCACTTGTGAGGTGCGGAGGATATCAAAAGTGTATTTGTTGAACCAGTCGGCGGTAAAGTTGAGTTTATTATCCAGCGCAGTCAGGTTCAATCCCAAATCCAGTACCCGCGTGGTTTCCCAGGAAAGTCTTGGGTCAATGATCTGGCGGCCATTGAAGCCGGTGCCAATGCTGGTGCCAAATACATAAGGGGTATTGTCGAGGGTGGACTGATACGGGTAAGTTCCGATATTCTGGTTACCTAATTGCCCCCAGGAGGCCCTTAACTTCAGGTCATTGATCCATGATACGTCTTTCATAAAGGCTTCTGAAGAAATCCTCCAGGCGCCGGAGAAGGAATAAAATAAACCCCAGCGCGTGTTGGAAGGCAGCCTGGAAGTACCATCGTATCTTACGCTGGCGCCAAACAGGTATTTATCTGCATAGTCATAATTGGCGTTACCATAAAAGGAGCGGATACCCCATTGTCCGGAAGTACCGTTATTGGTCTGGCCATCTTTAGGACCGAAATCAAGTTCCCGTAAATCGTTGGTAGGAAACTGCGTACGGCTGCCGCCCAATGTATCTGCTTTATTCAGCTCCTGCTGATAACCGGCCAGTGCAGATAACTGGTGTTCTCCGAATTTCTTTTTATAGGTGAACTGTGAATAATACACAGTATAGAGATAACCCATATTGCCCACCGTAAGGCCGGGAGTACCGTCATCGAGTAATCCGGCGGGACTCATGTCGCTGAAGTAATAAGTAGGAATAGTAGGGCGGAAGTCGTTGAATTTGTAGTTGTCGTAGTTCATACCAGCCCTGTTTTCCCATCTCAATCCGTCTACGATATCTACATCGAGCGACAGGTTGCCCTGTGCGTAGTAGTCGGTGGTTCTTACGCGGATATCTTCCTGTACAATGGCCACGGGGTTTTTGTTGCCCAGCTCATTGGAATAGGCTTTTTTGATCCACTTGCCATCTACAGAAGCGGGATACAACGGTGACTGTGCCAGTGCAGACAGGAACATATCGCCTGCCCCATTTTCGGGATATTTTCTGTCGGCATAGCGCATTTGTACATTGGCGCCTACGGTAATCCTTTTATTCACCTTGGAGCTCAGGCCTAAGTCGAGCGTATATTTTTTATAGTCGAAGCCAATCAATACACCCGGCTGCGTGCTGATGCCCACGCCCAGGCTATAGCTGGTATTGTCTTTACCGCCGCTCATGTTCAGGTAGTGGTTCTGGGTATAGGCGGTTTGGAAAATATCATCCAACCAGTTGTGGTTAGGATATTTAACGCGGTCAGTAGCATTTTGGTAGAGATCGATTTGCTGCTGGGTATAGAGTGGCGCCAGGCCGGAATTGGTCCGGGCTTCATTCGACAACTGCATGTATTCTGCTGAGTTGGTAATGATATCTGGCAGTTTGGCGGCTTTGGAAATACCGAGGTTGTAGTTGTAGCTCAATGAAAAACCTCCTTTACCTTTCTTCGTCTTCACCACGATAACGCCGTTGGCGCCGCGTGATCCGTAGATAGCAGCAGATGCTGCATCTTTTAACACTGATACCGATTCAATGTCGTTGGGATTTAAGATACTCATGTTGCCGGGCAGTCCGTCGATGATGACTAATGGATCGTTGCCGGCGCCACTGAAGGTGCTCACACCGCGGATCCGCAGTTGCACGTTTTCATTGCCTGGTTCTCCCGATCCCTGTGTTACCTGTAAGCCTGGCAGCTGGCCTTGCAGGAGGGAGGCGGGATTGGTGGCCACGCGTTTGTTGAGGTCGGCCCCTGATATCGTTGCTACGGCGCTGGTGAGCTTATGTTTTTCCTGGGTGCCGTAACCCACTACCACTACTTCATTCAACCCGGCCACATCTTCTCTCAGCGTGATGGTGAGCTGGCGCTGATCGCCTACTACTACTTCCTGGCGGAGAAAGCCGATGGCGGAAATAACGAGGATCGCATTATCGGGTACTTCCAGCGAAAACAATCCTTCGGGAGAGGTGAGGGCGCCCTGCGTAGTGCCTTTGATCTGTACGGTAATATTGGGCAGGGGATTTCCTTTTTCATCTACCACTTTCCCGCTGATTTTCTTGCTGCGGATTTGTTCTGCGGCGTTTTTTAGCACCACCATATTGTTTTCCAGGATGCTGTAATGCAGTCCCGTTTGATGGGTGATTTCATCCAGCACAGTTTTGATGTCAGCTTTTTCCATGGTAAGGGTCAGCTTTGGCAGTTTTTCTACATCGCTGTTGCTATAATAGAAAGTGTAGCCCGATTTTTTTTCGAGATAACGGAATACTTTTTCTGCATCTGCTTTTACAAAGGAGAGCGACAGGTTGTTTTGTGAATATCCGGCTGCCGAAGCCTGGAAGAATAAGAAGAGTAGAACACCAGTAAACTTGAACATGAGTAGCAATTTACTTCCATTACATGGCACTACAAACGAAATTAGTTTGGTTGCTATTTTCATAACCTGTAGAATTCTTATGAATACTTTTAAAAATGTGGAATATGGAATAAAACACCGGGAAATTCCGGGCATAGCTTTCCCACTAGGGAGGTCGCTCCCCAATCATGATAACGTGCATCATAGCTGGATTTTAGTTAATTGTTATGATATCGTCCTGGATGGAATATTTGAATGGTTGAATATCCTGTAAGATGTTTAATAGTTTTTCTACTGATACATTGTCGGCGCGGCCGGAAAACCGCAGGCCGGCCAGCTCCGGATCCCGGATAATGATTTTAACGCCATACCAGCGTTCCAGCCGGAGTGCCAGGCTTTGCAATGTTTCATTACGGAATATCAGCTGGTTATTGATCCAGGCTGTTTCCAGTACATGCGTACTGTCGGTCATCGAAATAGGCGACAATGGTTGGCGTTCCACTGCCACGTTGCTGGTTTGTTCCCGGGCTACGCCGGTACTTCTCCCGGAAGGCGCAGCACTTGTACGCACTATTACTTTTTCGTTGGGAGCTACTTTGAGCCGCTGTTGCCCCTCTTTTAAGATCACTTCCACTGCGCCGGATATCACCGCCGTTTCTTCAAAATCTTCTTCTTTATAAGAACGTACATTGAAAGAAGTACCCAGCACCCGGATGTCCATGGTAGCGGCATGGATAATAAAAGGCCGGTTGGCCGCATGTTTAATATCAAAAAATCCTTCCCCGCTCAGGTATACCTCCCGCTGATGCTTATCCATTTTAACGGGATAACGCAGCGTACTGCCAGCATTGAGCCAGATGGTGCTGCCATCCGGTAAGCGGATCTTTGTTCGCATCCCGGCATCGGTACTCACTATTTTATATCCATTCTGTTTGCCGCCATAGAGGTAACCCCATAGGGCGCCAGCACAGCCTAGCACAAATAAAAATCCCACCAGCATTTTAAGTACCGGCCATTTGCGGCGTGGCGGCGCGGCTGCCGGAGGTTCCGCAGTAATGGCCTGCGTTACTTTATCCATCAGGCGCGCGGTAGCTTCGTCCTCGTTCTCCGCAGATGTTCTGCTGAACGAAAGCTGGTTTAGCATCCCCGACCGAAGCCAGTCGCCCGGATGCTGTAATAACAACTCATCCAGTTCTGCCTTTTCCTCATCAGAAATCTCATTGTTCCAATGCAAGGACAGTAACTCCCATAGCCGTTTGGTCATTTATTTAAAATATAATGATTCATGGATATGCTATAAAGACAACACCCAAACAAAAAACAATTAAGTGAAACGAAAAAAAATTTCAGGAGTAGGAGTAGAGAAGGGTAGTACCCAGGGATAGCCACATTTTTTTCAGGGCCAGGGTCATCTGTACATTTACCGTTGCTTTGGAGATATCGAGCAACGTAGCTACTTCTTCATAGGAGAGCCCTTCTTCTTTTACGAGCACAAATATCTGCCGGCAACGGGGCGGCAACGACCGGATGGCAGCCTGTATAAGATCCAGGTGCTCCTTGCTGATCATAATATCTTCCGGGTTGCGATGGTGGTGGCGGTTGACCTGTATTTCCCAGGCAGCGTGATGAGCCTCGCGGCGCCCCTGGCTTTTCAGGTAATTCAATGCTGTATTTTTGACGGCTTTAAACAGGTAATAACGAACGTTCTGCGGGCAGGCTACCTGTTGCCGTTGTTCCCATACTTTAATAAATACATCAGCTACAATCTCTTCAGCTTCTTCCTCATTACCCACAATATTATACGCGAAATACTTTAATGAAGGCGTAAATGCCCTCATCATTTCCTTAAACGCGGAAAGATCCCCCATGACCCAAAAGGATGTGTAAAGTTGGTCGACTTTGATCATAACAATGTATAAACTAAAGTAACATTTCTTTTAATGCACGCAGTATGTTGAATTACCCATATATAATAGTATATTACCTGAAATGGACATTCCTCGCGGAGGCATTACTATATTTAAGTAAACATTAATGTAATTATTAAATATTTCCCATTAGATTCAGGGAATAATTATACCGCATGAAATTTTCATCCCTTAAAGGCATAATTGCCTCTCTTGTTTGTCTGGGATTTATGACAGCAGCTCACGCGCAGCTATCTGATAGAGTCAGTACCCTCTCCAGGCTGGAGCCGGCACTCACACAAATGCTGGCAGAAACCCATACCGCCGGATTCGCCGTTGCTGTTGTAGAAAAGAATAAAGTGGTATATGCCAAAGGGTTCGGTTATCGCGACCAGGCAGCCAGGCTGCCCGTTACCCCTGATACCCGCTTCGCCATCGGCTCCTGTACCAAGTCCTTTACCAGCGCACTGCTGGGCAATCTGCGGCAGCAGGGAAAAGTAGATTTCGATAAACCGGCCACTACTTACCTGCCAGCACTGCATTTCAATAACCCCGACCTCGACCACCAGGTAACACTGAGGGATATGATGTGCCACCGTACCGGCTATTCGCGCTACGATATGGCCTGGTACCTGTTTGGCACCGACTCCCGGGATACCCTCCTGAAACGGATGTATTATATGAAGCCCGATTTTCCCCTGCGCGCCCGCTGGCAATACAATAACTTCATGTTTATGGTGCAGGGAATGGTAACAGAGCAGCTCACCGGCAAATCATGGGAACAAAATATCAACAGCCAGATTTTTGAGCCCCTGGGCATGCAGGCATCGTCTATCGGCACGGTAGCATTGGCCGCCGCCCCGGAACATTCGCTGGGATATGAAGTAGATGATAAAAATAGGATCAAGGAAATGAAATATCACCCCATTACCGCTATGGGCCCGGCAGGCGCCATCAACAGCACAGTGATGGATATGTCGAAATGGTTAATCACCTGGATCAATGGAGGCACCTACAACAAAAAAGAAATTATCCCGGCCAGCTATGTAAAAGATGCAATTTCCTCTCAAGCGGTCGTGTCGGGCGACTTGCCGGATAGCAAATCCACTTATTCCCAGTTCCTCAACTACGGCTTTGCCTGGATGCTGTTTTCTTACCGCGGGCATTACCGCGTGGAACATGGTGGCAACGTAGATGGGTTCACCGCGCTGATGGCTTTTTACCCTACCGACAGCATCGGCATCGTAGTGCTCAGCAACCAGCAGAATTCTGCCGTGCCTACCCGGGTAACAGACCTGGTTTCTGATCACCTGATGGGTATCAATACCACGAAGAGAGAGAAGCCAACACCTAAGCAGGACGGTGATCCGGGGCCGGAGAAAGACTCCGCGTTTACCCCGCACCCGGCTTCCCATTCTTTGGCTGCCTTTGCAGGACAGTATAAGAACGATGCCTATGGCTATTTCGACCTTTATGTAAAAAATGATTCCTTATATGCCAGGTTCCCCTATATCACCTGGTACCTGTACCACGAAAACTATGATATCTTTTCACCGTTCAATGCGGCCGACTCTGTGATCGATGTGAAATACAAATCCAATATGCGGGTACAGTTTCTCCTGGCTACCACCGGCGAAGTAGACCAGCTGCAGTTTTCCTTTGATCCCGCTGGTGGACCGGTTATCTTCAACCGGGTAAGCCAAACGCTAAACCTGTCGCCAGATGCTCTTAGGAAATTTACCGGCCAGTATAAAAGTGGAGGCTTGTCTATCAACATTAAACTCGCTGCCAATAATGTGTTGCAAGTGTATACCCCCGGACAGCCAATATTCACGCTGGAAGCGGAAGACAGCCACCTTTTCCGGGTAAAGGAACTAAAGAATTATAAATTGAATTTTGTGGAAGAAGGCGACCAGGTGACGGCTGTAAAATTAACGCAACCAAACGGCACATTCCGCGCGGACCGCGTAAAAGAAGAAAAGTGAAAATTCGGCTAAAGTTTAGCAGGGAATAATTATTTTTGAAAGAATGGGGCCGGGCGTCAAACACCGGCCCAACTGTTACCACTGTAATCAACCGGATGAGCAGCACCTATACTTATTTATTATCGGTCAGGAGTCCACGAAACAATGTTATCATATGAACAGGTTATTTGATCTGGCCGCAGCACAGGCCACCGCACGTCCCAACAGCATTATGCTTGCCTCAAAAGTAAACGGTGCCTGGCAAACCCTTACCTGCCGGGAAGTAATGGAACAGGCCGCCGCCTTTGCCGATGGATTACTGGAATTGGGGATACAAAATGATGAATTGCTGCCGGAGAAACAGGAGAAAATAGCCCTCGTGTCACAAAACAGGCCAGAGTGGATTATTGCCGACCTGGGTGTTCAGCAAACCGGCGCCATACTCACACCCATTTATCCAACGATCAGCCCCACCGAATTTGCGCTGATCCTCAACGAGGCAGAAGTACGCATCATGATTTTCGCCGGTAAAGAGCTGTACGACCGCTTCCAGCCAGCGTTTAAAGATATTCCTACACTCACCCATGTATACACGTTTGATGAAGTACCAGGCGTTAAGAACTGGAAAACACTCACTGCTTCCCCCGCCGGTGAAGCCAAACGAAAAGCTGTATGCGACCGCATTGCCAGCGAAACGGTAGCTACCATCATCTATACCTCCGGCACCACCGGCACTCCCAAAGGAGTAATGCTCACACACCGCAATATCGTGAGCAATGTCATCGCCTCCATGCCGGCGTTTTCGTTTGCCCGCAAAGATGATCGCTGCCTCAGCTTTTTACCGCTGAACCACATCTTCGAAAAAACAGTGACGTATATCTATATACAGGCAGGTCTCAGTATTTACTACGCCGAAAGTATGGATACCATTGGAGATAATCTGCGAGAGATAAAACCAATGGTATTTACCTGTGTGCCCCGCTTGCTGGAAAAAGTGTACGAAAGGATTATGGGAAAAGGCATGGAGTTGAAGGGCATCAAACGGGCGCTGTTCTTTTGGGCGGTCGACTTAGGCAAGCGATATGACAACATAAACCGGGGTAGCATTTTCTATCGCGCACAGCTGGCCCTGGCCAATAAACTCATCTTCAATAAGTGGCGGGAAGCGCTGGGCGGCAGGGTAGACGCCATTGTGAGCGGATCGGCCGCTATGCAGGAAAAACTCATCCGCATTTTTACTGCAGCTGGCATCATCGTGATGGAAGGTTATGGCTTAACAGAAACTTCCCCGGTTATTTCCGTGAACCGCATTGAAAGTAAAGACCGCCGCATTGGCACCGTAGGTACGCTGATCGACGACATAGAAGTGAAGCTGGCTGAAGATGGAGAAATTATTTGTCGCGGGCCCAATGTCATGCTGGGTTATTATAAAAAGCCCGAACAAACGGCGGCCGTTATTTTACCGGATGGCTGGCTGGCCACCGGCGACATAGGCGTTTGGGTAGAAGACCGGTTCTTAAAAATCACCGACCGGAAAAAGGAAATATTCAAAACTTCCGGCGGAAAATATGTGGCGCCCCAGGCCATTGAAAACAAGATGCGGGAAAGCCCTTTTATCGCGCAAATGATGATCGTAGGCCCCGGCCGTAAGTTCGTGTCGGCGCTGATTGTACCGGGCTTCGACCAGGTGCGGAACCGATTGGCCGGTCAGGGCATCGCCTTGCCGGATGATAACCGGGAACTGATCAAACTCCCGGCCGTTATTCAACTGATCCAGGAGCAGGTGGACCGCTACAACCCCCTCTTCGGACACGTAGAACAGGTAAAGAAATTTACCCTGCTCCCGGGCGAATGGACCGTCGATAATGGCATTCTCACGCCTAAGCTCTCGCTCAGGAGAAAAGTGGTAGAGCAACAATTCGAAAAAGAAATAAACGCTATGTACGAATAAGCTGCCAGCTAAAGTCGTTGTATATTTGCAGCGTTATATGCAGGTACCTCCATCCATAGCGCTATCTGGTTTTATTAAACATTATCTTTTCCTGGAAACGACCACGGAAGCGGTAAAGCAGCTCCGGCTATTTGCCGACGGCCATACCGGCTGGGTGTTTTCGTTTAAAGACCAGCTGATCCGCGGGTTTACCCCCGAGGGTACACCTGCTTATTTGCCTGATAACTTTGTATACGGACAGGTAAATGCTTTCCGCGACCTGTATGGCCATGGGCATATTTCGCTGATGATCGTGGTGTTTCACGCACATAGTATCTACAGCCTGTTGGGCATCCCTTCCGGTGAACTCAAAGACGATATTTTGCCAACAGCCGAACTATTCGGTTCTGGAGCAGGGACCTTGTACGACAGACTACTGGAGCAACCCGATATCTCGGAAAAGATCAGGTTGGTAGAAGACTTTTTCGGTGCGTGGTTATCCGGGAAAAGTTTTCCGGTGCAGTCGCCCGTAACTGCCGCCATGCGCTTTATTGCCGCCAGCAAGGGCCTGGTAACTGTAACAGCGCTCACCCAACTAACGGGATACCACGAACGAAAACTGGAGCGGGCATTTACAGCAGGCATCGGTGTTTCTCCCAAGCAGTTTGCGGGGATTGTAAAGCTGCATGTATTCCTCCGTTGCCTGAAAACATCGTCCTCTTCCACACACCTTACCTCCCTGGCATATGAGGTCGGTTATGCTGATCAGCCGCACCTGATCCGGGAGTTTAAAAAATATACCGGACTCACCCCTTCCCAATACCGGCACCAGGTACACCCGCTGGCGGTCAACTTCCTGGCATTGCGATCGCCCGGAGCTTAAAAAAAATGCATTTGTCGGATTTGTACATTTTTCCCTCAATGGGAGCCATTAGTTTTGCGCTATAACCAAATAGCCATGAACAATATGAAAATTGCCACCGCACAGTTTGAAAATAAGAGCGGTGATAAAAATTACAATCTCTCCGTGATCGAAAAACTGGCGGAGAAAGCTGCCAACGAAGGAGCTAACGTGGTTGCCTTTCATGAATGCTCCGTTACGGGGTACACCTTTGCGCAGCACCTCAGCAAAGAACAAATGCTGGAGCTGGCAGAGTTTATTCCACAAGGTCCCAGTATAACGCGGCTCCAGGAGATAGCTGCCCGCTATAACATCGTGGTGCTGGCCGGCCTATTTGAGAAAGATGAGCAACAACGCCTCTTCAAGGCCTATGTATGCGTAGATAAAAATGGACTGGTAGCCAAATACCGGAAATTACATCCTTTTATTAATCCTCATCTTAACCCCGGTGATGCCTACTGTATTTTTGAGATCCAGGGCTGGAAATGTGGTATCCTGATTTGTTACGACAACAATATTATCGAAAACGTGCGGGCTACCCGCTTACTGGGCGCTGATATTATTTTTACGCCGCATGTAACGATGTGTACGCCTTCTACCCGCCCGGGAGCCGGGTTTGTGGATCCGGTGCTGTGGGAGCGCCGGGAAACAGATCCTACTTCCCTGCGACTGGAATTTGATGGTATGAAGGGGCGCGACTGGCTCATGAAATGGCTGCCGGCACGGGCCTACGATAATGGAGTATATATAGTTTTTTCCAACCCCATTGGTATGGATGACAACCAGCTAAAAAATGGTTGTGCCATGGTAATAGATCCTTTTGGAGATGTGATCGCGGAATGTCGCACCCTGGGCAACGATGTTATTACCACTACCATCACTCCCGAAAAGCTGACACAGTCGGGCGGTTCCCGGTATATCAGGGCGCGGCGTCCCGACCTGTACCGCGATATAATCGGGCAGGAACATGCGCCGGAACAAAAGGTGGTATGGCTGAATAAATAATTAATGGACGGCATATGGCTTAGATACGATTATCTCCCGGAAATACCCTATTTTGGTTACACCCGCGGAGTGTAACCTTGCCGGGAGATATTGTAAAAGCAAGTCGTTATATGCTTACATCGGTCATCGAGTATATCCTGCTCGTTTTTATTATCCTATTTTTTGTACTGCTGGCGCAACAGCTGAAGATCGCCTACCCGATTGTGCTGGTGCTGGGTGGTCTCCTGGTGAGCCAGTTTCATTTTCTTCCTTCCATACAAATCAACCCGGAGCTGATCCTGTTGATCTTTTTACCGCCCTTGTTATATGAAGCTGCCTGGTATACTTCGTGGAAAGAGTTTTGGCGATGGCGAAGAGTGATTGCCAGTTTTGCTTTTCTCATTGTTGTATTTACGTCCCTGGTGGTGGCGGTGGTATCGAATGCATTGATCCCCGGATTTACGCTGGCACTGGGCTTCCTGTTAGGAGGCATTGTATCGCCCCCCGATGCCGTGTCGGCTACTACCATCCTCAAATATGTAAAAGTACCGAAACGGATTTCTGCGATACTGGAAGGAGAGAGCCTGATGAATGATGCCTCCAGTTTGATTGTATTCAGCTTTGCTAAAACAGCGGTGATGACGGGCGTATTCGTATTCCACGAAGCGTTGGGAAGCTTTGTGGTGGCCATTGTAGTAGGAGTGGCCATCGGGCTGGCGGTAGCAGTGATATACTATGGAATTCACCGCTGGTTGCCTACCAGCACGCAGATGGATGTAGTGTTGACGTTAACGGCGCCTTATGTGATGTACATTGCAGCGGAATCGCTGCATGGTTCCGGCGTACTGGCGGTTGTCAGCGGGGGGCTTTTCCTCTCCTCCCGCAGCATGCGTATCTTCAATTACCGTAGCCGCCTGCAGGGCGCCAATACGTGGGCTACGCTGGGGTTCCTGTTGAATGGACTGGTGTTTATGCTCATCGGGTTGGAGCTGCCTGTTATTATCCGTGAGCTGGGAACCGTGAGCATAGGCGACGCTATTAAATATGGGTGTATCATTACCGGCGCACTGATTGTAACGCGCTTGTGTTGCACGCTGGGAGCTTCGGTATTCACGGTATTTATCAGTCGCTATATTACTACCGCCGACAACCGTCCGGGATGGAAAGGCCCCATCATCATTGGCTGGGCGGGCATGAGGGGTGTGGTGTCGCTGGCGGCCGCCTTGTCTATCCCGGTGTTAATGAACAATGGTCACCCTTTTCCGCAGCGTAACCTGGTGTTGTTTATCACGTTTACGGTGATCCTGCTCACATTGGTGGTACAGGGGTTGACCTTACCGGTGGTGATCCGTTGGGTGAAGATGGAAGACCCCGACAAAGTCTGGTCTACCGAAGAGCAGGAAGAAAAGATCCGCGAGGCGCTGGTTGATCATAGTATTCAATACCTCGATGCCCATCACACCAGCGATATGCAGGCCATCGTGGAGCTCAGGGATCTGCGGACAGACCTGGCTGCCGGTAAGGCCGTTGCCATCCGGCACAAACGGCCGGGCATGGACCATGAAGGATATAAAAATGTATTCCTGAAAATGCTGGATCATCAGCGGTATGTACTGCATGAGCTGAATAAAGACCCGCATATGGAGCATGAAATTATCCGGAAGTACCATGAACTGGTGGATATCGAAGAAGAGCTGTTGAGGATGAAGTCGGAAGAAAGCGAATAGAACTCCTGCATAAATAGTACCTTGCCGGCATGAAAATGAGTCATTATCTCCGGCAGGGAAAGTCTGAAAATTACCAGGATGCAGAAGCGAAAGGTTTGTTGAAAGCCGGTGAGGTAGCAGCGTTGCTGTCGAAGCGTTTTAATACGAAGATCGCGGCAAAGGAGCTGGAGGTATTTGCCTCCGAATGGCATCATGCCGGCGTATTTAAGCGGGCAGCTTCCGGTAAGCTGGGCGGGCGCCGGGTTTACTTCTTTTCGGCCACCGATATTGATCAGATCTCCCTGGAAAAAATACAGGCCAACAGGGTGGCTACTGCCAGCAAGCCTGCACCCGATACCCGGGTGGTACAAGGTTGGTATCCCCAGTTTTTTCGTATGACCGACCCCGTTACCCGTAAAACTTTTTCCAAACCTTTTATCGGTGTCTATAAAGGACGGGCCGACAAAGCGCCTAAAGGATTTGCACCATTGGATGAGAAAGCTTTTGCTGCGGCTGAAATGCAGCGGGGTAAAGCACTGAAGCCCGGGGAGGTGCCGGTTTTTTAAGGACGCATTACGTTTTGTCGTATCATGGCCGGCATCCCCACACTTGGGGAACCGCTGCATCGGGATTACAGCTTTTTTACTTATCTTAAATGAAGAAAATCATCCACGATATGAAAAGCATACCTACTTTGCCACTGGTGTCGAAATATGTTGCAGAGCAACCACGCTTTACTTTACTGGATTCCGTTACCAACAGGATGATCCTGGTTGTTTTTTGCAGCATTTTCAGCTTCCTGTTTATGTATATTTTTCTGCCATTTAATATTAACATCTGGTATGAAGGGCAGCACCTGGCCCTGATGCCCCTGTTCCTGATTTTTACTTTATGCGGGGTAGCGGTGCTCTGTATCACCCAGTTTGCCCTGGCAGGCTGGAAAGTGCGCCGGAAACTAACCAATGCCACCTACGGTGGCTGGTTTTTGGGAGAAGTATTGCTGGTGTCACTACTGGTCACCATCGTAAATGTGTCTATCACGGATACATTCTTTTTTACCTGGACCGAATTTATCAATACCCTCCGTTATACCTCCCTGATTTTTCCATTGCCTTATTGTATTGCCCTGCTTTGGTTTTTTACCCGGGAGAAAATAGCCCAGCTCAAAAGCCTGGAGAAAGACAAAGACCAGGTAGTGGTGAAAACGGAAGAAAACTGCATCCTGATCCGTGATGAACATGATAAGCCTGTATTAACCCTGCATCCTGGTAAGCTGCTGCTGGTAAAGGCAGAAGATAATTATGTACAGGTATATTACCTGTCGGGTAACCAGGTTTGTAAAGAGCTGGTGAGAACATCCCTGAAGAAACTGGAAGGTTATTTATCGCCCCGGCATTTTGTGCGGGCACACCGTTCTTACCTGGTGAATATTACTAAGGTGGTACTTTTTAAGAAAAATACAAAAGGACATTACCTGGAGCTGGAGGGATTACATGATCTTCCGGTACCGGTATCGGCTACCTGTTTGCCGGTGTTCCAGGAACGATTCACCCCGGCCGCCTGATTTCTACCCCTAATAGCCCCATTTTCGCCCCAAAGTCTTACGGGGTAATACTTCCCCTTTCGGTATTTTATTAATATCGCTGTATCACACATTGCCTTTCATTGCCCATTTAAAATTAACAACCAAGCCATCTAAAATCGTTCTGCCGATGTTTAAATCCACTTTTATAAGTATGGTTTGCCTGTTCGGGTTACAGTTTGTTGCTACCGCACAGATTGTCATTTCAGGAAATGTTCGGAACAGCGTTACCAAAGAAGTAGTACCTGTAGTATCTGTTACCATGAAAGAAGCTCCCAACGGCGACTATACCAACGATCAGGGGAACTTTAAGTTCTCCACCCGGAAAACATATCCTGTTACCCTTATACTGTCATCGGTTGGCTTTGAAACAAAGGAAATCACCGTTTCCGGTCCCGGTTTCCAGCGGGTGGAATTATCACCTGCCTCGGTATTGGGTAAGGAAGTGGTGGTTTCCGCCAGCCGCTTTGTACAAAAGAAGATTGAGTCGCCCGTCACCATCGAAAGGATCGGTACCAAAGACATCATCAACTCCCCGCAGCCCAGCTACTACAACATGATCCAGGGCCTCAAGGGGGTTGACGTTACCACCTCCAGCCTGTTGTTTACCACCATCACCACCCGTGGCTTTAACACCAGCGGCAATACCAACTTCACCCAGATTGTAGATGGTATGGACAACCAGGCCCCGGGACTCAACTTCCCCATAGGTGCTATCATCGGGCTTACAGAGCTGGATGTGGATAACCTGGAAGTACTGTCCGGCGCCTCGTCCGCACTGTATGGCTCCCGCGGATTAAACGGTACCATGGTGATGACCGGCAAAGACCCGTTTAAATACCAGGGCCTCAGCGCCCAGATCACCCAGGGTGTCAACCATGTAAAGAAAGGGAAGTCTAACGACCCGTTGGGACCGTCGCCCTATTACGACTGGACGGTGCGCTGGGGAAAGAAAGTGAGCGATAAGTTTGCGTTTAAAATAAATGTGCAGTACACCCAGGCGAAAGACTGGATGGCCAACGATACCACGAATACCAACGGCCCCGGTGGTCCCCGGCAGGATCCTAACTACAATGGCGTAAACATTTACGGTAGTAAGACTTCGGTAGACATTAATCCCTTCCTGGAAGGCGCCCTGGCGCAAGTACCGGAACTGGCGCCTGTTATCAACCCCATGCTGGCAGAAGGCAGTCACTATGTGGCCCGCACCGGCTACCCCGAATATGGTTACCTGAGCAGCGATGCCAAAATGTTTAAAGCCAACGTAGAACTCCGCTATAAGATAAAACCTAAGCTGGAAGCTATTTTATCTGGCACCTACGGCCAGGGTAACGCGGTATACAGCAATGATACCCGCTATGCATTGACCGGCTTTCACCTGGGCCAGTACCGGGCAGAACTAAAGGCCGAACACTGGTTTGTTCGTACCTATACCAGCCGCGAAAATTCCGGGCACACCATCATTGCCATGCCCACGGTACAGCTGATCAACGAAGCCTGGAAGCCCAGCTACAACGCCAATACCGGCGATGGCTGGTACCCGCAGTATACCAGCGCTTTACTGGAAGCCATGTCGCAGGGTAAAAGCTACCTCGATGCCAGCAATATGGCCAGGGTATTTGCCGACCAGGGCCGGCCCGATGCCGGCAGTCCCCAGTTCCTGCACCTGAAAGACAGTATCTCCAGTATCCCGACGTCTAAAGGAGGTACCCTGTTTACCGACCGAAGTCGCCTGTTCAACACAGAAGTACAATACAACTTTACCCACCTGGTGAAGTTTGCAGAGCTGATTGCAGGACTTAACTACCGCCTGTACCGGCTGGACTCCAAAGGCACCTTATTCCCCGATAATGATGCCCCGATCGATGTAGCAGAATACAGCGCTTATGCTCATCTCACCAAAAAAGTAATACACGATAAACTCAGCCTGGCGGCGGCATTCCGGTACGATAAAAATACCTTGTTCGCCAAGCCCCGCATCACCACCCGGGTATCGGCTGTACTGGAAGTAAACAAGGAAAGCTTCATTCGCTTCTCTTACCAGAATGCCTATAGCTTCCCTTCCAATATCCAGTCGCTGCAAAGCACCCTGATTGATTACAACAGCTTCGCTTCCGGGGGCTCCGACCGCCTGCTGAATGGGGTATATCATTTTGATAAATACCCGGCTTACACCTTGAGCAGCGTAGATTCTTTCCAGCACAGTAAAAACCCGGCCGACCTGAAACAGTTCCAGCTGAAAGATATCCGGCCGCAGTCTGTAGATGCGTTTGAGTTAGGATACTCTTCCCTGATTGCAGGCAGGGTATTAATTGATGTATTGGGATACTATTCCACCTGGAAGAACTTTATCGGCTATGTAAACGTAGCCAACACGCCGGGAACCGACGATCCACAGGCATTCCTGGACCACAGCAAATATATTCAATACAATATCGCCTATAATGGCGCCGAAAAAGTAAATACCTATGGCTATGCAGCCAGCGTGAGCATCGATTTCTCCCATCACTTCCTGGGAAAAGTCAATTTCTCGTCCGACTTCCTGAAGAACCGGAACAACAGCCAGGTAAACAATTTCAACACGCCCAATTATAAGTTTAACGTAGATTTTGGTAACACGGGTTTTGGTAAAAAAGAACGTTATTCATTCAACACCACCTTCCGTTATCGCCCGGCTTATTTTTACCAGATAGGCTTCGGAAGCGGTACGGTGCCGGCTTCTGCGGTGATCGATGCCCAGGTGAGCTATCGCTTGCTCCAGGCGCATTCCACGATCAAGCTGGGTGGTACCAACCTTACCAATACCTATTACAGGAATGGCTTTGGTAGTCCTGCTATTGGCGGTATGTACTATATCACTTTTGCCTACAATGTTTTCTGATAATAAAAAATAAATTACATGAAACGATACACACACTACCTGTTGTTGTTATCCTTGCTGGCGGCCTGTAAGGGGTCGGAAGTAAAAGATGCCGGAGATGCCGGCGGTTATAAGAAACAGCTCAGCTTTGGTCCCGGAGAGGAAACAAAAATAGCCGAAGCGTTGCTCACGCTCACCGACAGTAGCAACATTACCCTGAAAGAGGGACTGTACAAATTTGATAACCTGAGCATTGCCCAGCTAAAACATATCAAAATACAAGGCGCTGGTCCGGATAAAACGATCCTCGATTTTTCGGCGCAAAGCCAGGGTGGGGAAGGTATCCGGGTTACCGATGTAAAAGGGTTTACCATCGATGGTCTTACCCTGAGGGATTCCAAAGGCGACCTGATCAAGATCAACAAAAGCGAAAATGTGGTGATCACCAACCTGCATGCGGTGTGGTCGGTATCAGATTCTACTACCGGCGGATATGCCATCTACCCGGTAATGTGTAAAAATGTGCTGGTAGAAAACTGTTACGCGCAAGGTGCTTCCGATGCGGGTATTTATGTAGGGCAAACCGATAGCGCCATTGTACGAAAATGCAAAGCATATAAGAACGTAGCCGGATGTGAAATAGAAAATACTTCCCACGCAGAAGTATATGATAATGAGTTTTGGGGAAATACCGCCGGCTTCCTGATTTTTGACTTGCCGGATTTATCTAAACGGGGTGGTTTTGTAAAAGCGTACAACAACTATTTTCACGATAACAACGAACGTAATTTTGCTAAATCAGGCAGCTTTGGCTCTACCTGGGGCGTTGGTAATGCAGCTCCCGGCAGCGGCGTGGTGATTTTAGCGGCATCTGATATCGATCTCCATCACAATCGTATTATCAACAACAACTCCAGCGCTATTTCTGTCGTATCCGGATTTTTTATCGATGAAAGTGCGGGATCAAAGATCAATGATCACTATTTCCCGATTCCCCGCAATGTGCATATCCATGATAACACCATGGAGGTGGCGAATGCGTTTCCACCGGCTGTTTATGAGCATCATACCGGTAAAATACTGGTAGGTATTGAGCAGCAGCTCAATGCGATGGATCCGTCCCGCAAAAATGCCCGGTTGCCATTTATTACTTATGATGGGATTACGACCAATCTGCTCACAAAAGGCACAGCGGTGAATCCGGACTCACTCTGTATTCAGCAGCAGGGCCCTAATCTATTTGTGAATGTAGATGCGATGAATATGAAATCGAAGACCTGGCATCCCAGCACGGATGTGACACCTTATGTTTGTAAATAAATTTTTTTCGAGAGATGAGGAAGCTTTGCTTATTGATATTGTGTGTAATACTGTGGCTGGCCGCCGTGCAGAGTTGCCAGCAACGCCCGGCGCCTGCTGTGGTGGCCGGACCGTTTCAGTTTAAAGATAAATTGTCGGACTACGGCTTTTTTACCGGCGCACTGAAAACGCTCACTCCCCGCAAAGGCGTAGTGAATTATGAATTAGCCACGCCACTGTTTACCGACTATGCGGTAAAAGACCGCTTTGTAGTGGTGCCGGAGGGAAAACAAATCCATTATACCGATCACGGTGCATTGGATTTTCCCGATTCGACTTTCATCATTAAAAACTTCGCTTACACCAGCCCTGCACACGAAAAGGTAATGATAGAAACCCGGCTCTTATTCAGGGATCCGGCCGATCATCAGTGGAAAGTGATGAATTACCTCTGGAATAAAGACCAGCAGGACGCCGGCAAGTGGATACTGGGCAAGAGAATCCCGATCACCTTCCTGGACGATAACGGGCAGGAGCAGTCGACCATATACCAGGTGCCCAATACCAATGATTGTAAACGCTGCCATATCAACAACAGCGTACTCACGCCCATTGGTCCCAAGGCGCGTAACCTCAACTACGTACGTCATGGACAAACGGCCAACCAGTTGCAGGAATGGGCTACCAATGGACTATTGGCGGGTATGCCTGCCCTGGATAAAGTACCGCAACTGCCCGACTGGAAAGACAGTGTACACTTTAGCGTGAGTCAGCGTGCCCGCGCCTACCTCGACGTGAACTGTGCGCATTGCCATACCAAGGGCGGCGATGCCTATAATACCGGTCTATTCCTGGAATACGAACAAACCGGGGCCGATCACCTGGGCATGATGAAATCGCCGGTATCGGCCGGTGGGGGCGCCGGCGGGCTCGATTACGATGTAATCCCCGGAGATGCACAGCATTCTATCCTGGTATACCGGATGAATAGTATTGAGCCTGGTACGGCCATGCCGGAGCTGGCCCGTACAGTGATTCATAAAGAAGGCGTAGCGCTGATCCGGCAGTGGGTGAATGAGATGAAGCCGGGGCGTTAATTACGTGGATTTAAATGAAATAGTGAAAGTCGCCTGCTTGCGGGCGACTTTTTTATGCATGATAACTGCAATATTATGTATAAAATATGTGTTTTTTATTTAAAAATACATATTTTTGCGTAAAATGCGCAAATAATGCTTATTTATTTCAAAGTTGCGAACTATAAATCTATCAAGGACCCTGTGGTAATTAACTTTACTGCAACGGGTATCAGTGAACATGCAGATACACACATCACGACAGTGGCCAACACGCCGTTACTGAAATCTATTTTGTTATACGGACCTAATGCCAGCGGAAAGACTAATATTTTAGAAGCGTTTTTACATTATCGTTATCTCATCACTAGTTCTGCGAAAGAAAGCCAGGGTAATGAGGCAATTGAGGTACAGCCTTTTTTATTAAATACGGTGACGGCTAAACAACCGGTTTTTTTTGAAGCCAGGTTTATTTTGAATGGTGTGAAGTATAGATATGGTTTTGAGGCAGACAAAAAAATTATTCATAAAGAGTGGTTACTGGAAGCGAAAGCAGCGAAGGAATATCCAGTGTTTTTAAGAATAGGGCAGGATATTGAGATCGATGGAAAGCGTTTTGCAAATGCAGAAGGATTAGAGAAAAGAACAAGAAAGAATGTATTATTCTTATCAGTGGCGTCTCAATGGAATGTAGCGAAGGCAGAAAAAATTAATGCCTGGTTTGGGAATGCCTTCACTATTCATGGATTATTGGATACTGTATATGAAGATTTTACCCTGAATATGTTGGAAGATGAAAAGTATAAACATAAAATAAGGGATTTTGTCAGCAAAGCAGATTTAGGAATTGCGGACCTCGAAGCATATAATATGCTTTCAAGAAAGGATGATTTTGGCAGTGATGATTTTTTCGGCCCAAGGTTTAACACACATTTGACGGAGATGGAGAGAAAGTCAAGGGCTGCATTGACCTGGCATAAGGTATTTGATGAGCATAATAAGGAGGTAGACATGTACCCTTTTGTTATGCGCACGCAGGAATCCGAGGGAACCAAAAAATATTTTAACCTGATAGGTCCATTAATCAAGGCATTGGAGCAGAACTACCTGGTGGTAATAGATGAATTTGACGCGCGTTTTCATTCGCTGTTATCAAAGGCAGTAATAGAGCTGTTTAATAACAATCCCCAGTCACAGGCACAATTATTTATTGCCAGTCATGATACCGCTTTGCTGGATAAAGAGTTGCTTCGCCGGGATCAGATTTACTTTGTAGAGAAAGACGGTTTTGGTGCCACCCAGGTAACGTCATTGGTGGAATTTAAAATACGCAAGGAAGCGCCTTATGATAAGAACTACCTGGAGGGAAAATTTGGCGCCATACCAATGATTGATAACCTGGAATCAGCCCTGAAAAAATGAGTAAAGGCAGGAAGGAGTCATTCAATGATTTGCTGCAATCATTGAAGACAAAAAAGGTAGAAACCCCGAAATCGGTGGATGTAATTGAAGAGCGTAAATATTTTTTAATTGTATGCGAAGGTGTTAGAACAGAACCCATCTATTTCAATTACTTCCGGAATTTTTTGCCGCCAAGGCTGCTGGATACAATCCAGGTAGATGGCGCCGGTTGCGATACCATCGATGTTGTCAAAAGAGCGGTTGAGGAGAAAAAGAAGCGGGAAAAGCACAAGCTGAAACCGCCCTATGATGAAGTATGGGCGGTGTATGACAAAGACGATTTTTCCGATACACGATATAACGGCGCCATTGCCCTGGCCAAAAAGGAAGGTATTCAAAGTGCCCATTCGAACCAGTCATTCGAGTTGTGGTATGTGCTCCACTTTCAATACCTGGATACCGCCGTTCAAAGAAAGGACTATATACCAATATTAAGTAAGAACCTGGGATTCCCCTACATGAAAAACAGCGAAAGGATCGTAAAAACATTGTTTGAATCCGGAAAAGTGAAGGAAGCCATTGCCCGCGCAAAAAAACTGGATGCCCGGTATGGTGGTAATGCTCACGCCGGCTTTTGCCCTCACACCAAGGTACATGAATTAGTGACGGCACTCCTCAAATATACCCGGCAGCCTTATATTAAATAATAATTTAAGCATATGTTTAATGTGTCAATGCTTTCGTACGCAATTCCTGTTTTGAAAAATGTTAATTATTTTTATTTGTAATTAATTGATTATTAAATATAACTATTTTCCTCATCAGGAAAACTCCTCATTTTTTTCCCGATTGCGTAAATCATTTTCCCGATCTGATACACCAAACAAACTGAATCGCTGCAACTTTGCGAAAAATATTAGTAGTTGAAGCATTTATACTTTATTCTCAGTCTCATTTTAATAAACCTTACTGTACTGGCGCAAAACGGCACCGTTAAAGGAAAGATCACTTCTGCAGATGGACAGCCTGCCGGCTTTGTAACCATCGGGTTAAAGGATACCAAAAAAGGCGCCCTCACCGATGAAGAAGGTCAATTTATCATCAAAAATGTAAAACCAGGTAATTACGTCCTGGTAGTTTCCTATACCGGTACTAAAACCCTCCACAACAATATCACCGTGGCTGCCGACGAGGTAACCGCCCTGCACCTGGCCCTGGAAGCAACTTCCAGCCAGCTGAATGAAATTGTGGTAGATGGTACAAGAACCCGCACTATCAATAAAAAGCCGGTGAGCATCGGCAAATTACCGGTACCCGTGATGGACCTGCCCCAGAGCGTGGCTATCATCGGGCATGAAGTGCTGGAAGACCAACAGTCGCAGCGCATGAGCGATGTAGTGAAAAATATCAACGGCGTATACATGGCCTCCACCCGCGCAGGTACCCAGGAAGCTTTCAACGCCCGCGGATACGCATTTTCTTCTACCAACATGTTCAAAAACGGCGCCCGCGTGAACTCCGGTGCGATGCCGGAAATGAGCTCCCTGGAAAGAATAGAAGTGCTGAAAGGCAGCGCCGCTATCCTCTACGGCAACGTAGCGCCAGGAGCAGTGATGAACATGGTGACCAAACAACCTAAATTTAACTTCGGCGGAGAGGTAAGCCTCAGAGCCGGTAGCTTCGGACTCCTGAAACCCGCTTTCGATGTATACGGTCCTATCTCCAAAAAAGTAGCATTCCGGGTAAACGGTACCTTCGAAACGGCCGACAGCTACCGCGACCAGGTACACTCCAAACGTTATTATATCAACCCATCCCTGTTGTTTAAGTTGAGTGACCGTACCGAATTAGTAGTACAGGCCGACTACCTGAAACACGACTTTACACCGGACTTCGGTATCGGGTCTATCTCCGATACAGCCATCATGAAAGTACCACGCAATACTTTCTATGGAGAAGCCTGGCAATATGCACATACCCAACAAACGACTGCCTCTGCCAATATCCGCCATAAGCTGAGCAAAGACTGGTCGCTGAACGGTATCGTGTCTTACTCTAAGTACCAACGTGATTACTACGCATTAGAAAGAATACAGGTACAGTCCGACGGTAAATACAGACGCCTGCTGGGCAGAAATGCTACCAACGAAGATTATTATTCCGGTCAACTGGATCTTACCGGTAAAGTAAGAACTGGTTCCCTGGAACATACTATCCTCGCCGGTGTGGATGCAGATAGATACCTGACGGGTAACTATGTTTATACCGTACCTACTGTATTGCCAGGTACAACTGGTGTCTATGATAGTATCAATGTGTTTGACCCTGCTAAATATAACCGTAGAACCGATCTACCTTCATCTGCACTTAGCACCGTTACCAATAACCCAATCAACAGGGTAGGTGTATATGTGCAGGATTTAGTCAGCATTTCAGAAAAATTGAAAGTACTGGCGGGCGTTCGTTACTCTTACCTGCAAACAGAAGCTACAGCAGCATATGATTTTAAAGGTGGTAAAACAGTAGGCAAAGGAAAATATGACCAGGCATTTTCTCCCCGTTTTGGTATCGTGTATAAGCCAATCGCTAATACAGCCATCTTTGCCAGCTACTCTACTTCTTTTACACCTAATACCGGTAATGATATATACGGTGAAACCCTAAAGCCTTCTATCATTAGCCAGTATGAAGCAGGTGTTAAAAACGATTTCTTCAACGGCTTACTGTCAGTAAATGTAACAGCTTACCGCATCCGGAATAACAACTACGCACAAACGGCGCCATACCTGAAAGATGGTGCGCAGAATAACAACACGCTTATCAAAACGTTGATTGGTGAAACCCTGAGCCAGGGTGTGGAACTGGATATCGCCGGGCACCCGCTGCCAGGACTGGATGTAGTGGCGGGGTACAGCTACAACAACATGACCATCGAAAAGACCTCTGGCCTGAAAGGTAGCTCTATAGAAGGAGAACGCCTGGTAGGTAACCCTAATCATACTGCCAACGCCAGCGCCTTCTATACTTTACAGCAAACTAAATTGAAAGGACTGAAATTCGGTGCTGGATTTTATTACATCGGTCAACGTTACGCCGGCTGGAACAATACTGTAGGTCAGTCACAGCCATTCAGCCGCCTGATCTCTGTACCAGGTTTCTCCACCCTCGACCTGAGCGCTGGATACAATTTCAAACGTTTTGCAGTAATGGCCAAGGTATCTAACGTTACCAATACTTATAACTACTACGTACACGAAAACTATAGCATTAACCCGATACCGCCTACACAGTTTACCGGAACGGTATCCTATAAATTCTAAGGGAATGTAAAAACGCGACAGCCGGTTCTTTTAAAGAACCGGCTGTCGCGTTTTATAGAAGATGTCAGTAAGCTATTTACACCCGCCCGCTACCAGCGGAATACTATCAAACTTCAATTTATCATTGTCCAGGTTAAAAACCGGTTGGCCGAGGCGGTCCACGCTTTCCGGCAAGGCTTCATAGGCCTGTTCCCCGGAAATCTTAAAAATAGCCGGCCTGGAGCTTTCCACTCCCTCACTGAAGAAAGTATATTTACCCCGGATAATCCCGTTGTGCAGCACGCCATTGAATTTGCCGGTATTCTTATCCTTCTCAAAGAAATTATAAAGGAGCGCACCGGTAGCTACGCTGTCAGAAAAGGAGATGCTAAGCTGGATAGTATCTCTGCCCATAATTTTAGCATAGCAATGTGTAGTATTCTTTTCTTCAGCAGGTGCGGCGGTAGTCAGTGTATCCGTTGCCGTAACGGCCTGTTTGGATGCCTGTTGATGGCAGGATACCAGGATGTCTGCTGCCAGTACCAGTAAGATAATAGGTGTTTTCATACCCTTAAATTAACACTATTTTATTTCCCGGAAAGAAATTGTAATTATGTGGCATCATGAAAAAACTGATCTGCTCCTGGTTATGCTGCCTGTTGGCGGTTACCTGCTTTGCCAAATATGAAAACCTGTCTGATACTGCATCTACCGTGGCCGACTGTCGCAAATGTATAATAGTGGCGGAACAATCGCAACATCGTATCGTGATTGTAAATATCACTACCGGGGCCGTGATCTGGGAGTGGAAGCCGGAATTATCCAACGTCCAACCGGCGCATGTTAAATGGTTCAGCAATCCCAGCGATGCCAAAGTGGTGTATAATAACCAATACATTTTAACCAATGCCTCCGGCGGGGGCGTAGCCCTTATCCGCATTGCGGATAAGAAAACCGTGTTTTATGCCTATGCCGGCGGTAATACGCATTCGGTGGAGCTATTGCCAGATGGCAATATCGTAAGCGCCTCCAGCACGGGCAATTACCTGATGCTGTTCAGAACCGATACCCTTCACTATCCCGATGGCGTATATACGAAAAAGATAACCGTGGCTTTTGGGCACAACGTGGTATGGGACGCTGCCGGCAAACGCTTGTGGACCGCCGCCATGGATACCATGCACGTATTCCGTTATAACTTTAACTGCCAGGCCCCCGACCTGGTGCCGGAAGCAGCTGTGGCTATTCCCGGAACGGAAGCCCATGACCTGTTCCCCGTATATGGCAAAAATAGTTTATGGCTTACGAACACGACCAACGTATATACTTTCGACATAAAAACCAGGAAAGCCACGCAGGCGCCCGTCATACAACATGATATTAAAAGCGTATCCTCCGGACCCGCCGGTTACCCGGTGCTGCTGGTGAAACCCAGGGAATCGTGGTGGACAGACGAAGTAATAGATGCCAGCGGGCATACTGTCTTCTCCCAAAAAGGCTGGAAAATTTATAAAGTGAGATGGGTATTGCCCAATACCTTCAGCTACCCGGCCCACGATCAGCTGCATCTTTGCCGCTAAGGCGCGCCAAATTTAATTTTCGTACTTTTGCGCCAAATGCAAAAAGAAAAATACTCCGTAAGTAATATACTTACCAATCTTAAGATCGATTCACTCAACGACATGCAGCAGGCATCGGTAACCGCTAACCAGCAACATGCCAATGTAATCCTGCTGTCGGCCACCGGTTCCGGTAAAACACTGGCGTTTTTACTGCCCATACTGGAAAGACTGGATCCTGCCAATAAAAATACCCAGGCCCTCATCGTAGTGCCCTCCCGGGAACTGGCCCTGCAAATAGAAAAGGTGTTCAAACAAATGGGCACCGGCTATAAAATTACTGCTTGCTATGGCGGGCACCTGCGGGAAACCGAAGAAAATAATCTCATTCAGCCCCCGGCAGTTATTGTAGGTACACCCGGACGACTGGGAGATCATATCCGTCGCGAGAATATTACCGTTGCCGCCATTGAAACACTGGTACTCGATGAATTTGATAAAACCCTGGAACTTGGCTTCCAGGAAGAAGTATCCTTCATCGTGGAATCATTGCCCAATATCAAAAAGCGTATCCTCACCTCCGCTACAGAAGCCGTGGATATCCCGGCATTCCTGGCGCTGGATCAACCGGCAAAGCTCAACTTCCTGCCGGAAAACGGTACGCCGGCTGAAAGGCTCGCGATCAAACAGGTATTATCGCCGGAAAATGATAAGGTGGATACCCTCTTCCGCCTGATCTGCTACCTGGGCAACCGCTCTACCATTGTGTTCTGCAACCACCGCGATGCCGTAGAGCGTACCAGCAAAATGCTGTCCGAGAAAAGTATTATCAATACCTTCTACCATGGCGCCATGGAGCAGCAGGAACGCGATGCTGCCCTCTGCAAATTCCGTAATGGGTCCGTAAACGTACTGGTGACCACCGATCTGGCCGCGCGTGGACTCGACATTCCCAATATCCGCTACATCGTTCACTTTCACCTGCCACATACAGAAGACAGCTGGACACACCGTAACGGTCGTACCGCCAGGATGGAAGCCAGCGGCACTGCTATCGTGATCCTCGCGCCCGATGAAAAGCTGATGCCTTACCTGGCCGATGAAACCATCGAGACTATTGAGCTGCCCGAAACAGCGAAATTGCCCGAGAAACCTAAATGGACCACGCTGTTCATTGCTGCCGGCAAAAAGGATAAGGTAAATAAAGTAGATATCGTAGGCTTCCTCGCCAAACAAGCACACCTGAAAAAAGAAGATATCGGCTTAATTGAAGTGAAAGACTTCTTTTCATTTGTAGCCGTGGTGAAATCCAAAGTAGGACACGCCCTGGAACAGATTAAGAATGAAAAGATCAAGAATAAAAAAGTGAAGATTGATATAGCGAGATAATAACGCTTTATATATAGTTGGGGGCAGTGGTCGTTGGACCACTGCCTTTTTTATTTTTTCTCGTAGCGACAGGGTGATGTAATCCTTATTTCCCTTCGGGGTAATAAGACTGCGTTACTTCAATCACGCCCACAATATGATCATTAAACGCTTCGAGCTCCTCCGCCGGTACCCATAATTCGTTGTGTATAACTCCACCTACATTCTCCACAGGATACCTTTCCAGGAAACTGCTATCTACTGCAAAGCGGGTTACAAAGCCAGATCCGTATGCCGGAACATTCCATTCTACTGAAATCTGGATCGCATAAGCCTCGTTCATAACGGGATAAAAAATGGGTTGATCCGGTTTCCGGGGCGGGAATCTTTTCCACCCCGACTGCTCTATTAGTTTTAGTTCATCGGGACCTACAGGGCGATATAAGGTGGTTAACTCCATTGCAGATAATTTGTCTAATTTTAGTTACGAATATAACATAATGGCTACGAATACCCAACTCCGCCGGAAGGACATCCCACAGTATGTATTGAATGATTTCCGGCATCTGCACCGGATGGAGCAGGATACTTCCGATTTTGGTTACAGCAACCTGGATGCAGCCAGGCGTATACCCGGCTTTGAAATATACTCCAGCGAAGGGTTGCGGCCGGCAGTAGGACCGCTGAAGTCCGACTTCTACCGGATCAGCATTACCCTGAGCGGTAGTGTGGACGTGCAATTGGGGCTGGAGCAGTTTAAACACCGGCCAGGTACGCTCAGCTTTACTTTTCCCGGCCAGGTATTCAGTAAAGACAATATCAGTGCAGATACATTCGGCTACTATATTTTATTCAATGCCGACTTCCTGGAAGATATTATCCCGGCGGCGAAGATCCCGGTGGAGTTTCCTTTTTTCGACTATTCAGGCGTACCCTTTGTACAGCTGGAAGTTGCCGCCATTACAGCGGTAGCAGACTTTGTGAGAAAGATCAACGAAGAGCTGCAGCAGCACCGGTCCGGCTGCGAAAAGGCTATCCATATGTACCTGTACCTCTTATTGCTGGAAGTAAAGCGAAGCTATGTAGCACAGGGACTGGATGCTACGGCCACGGATATACGTAATGCCTACCTGGTACCACGGTTCAAAAAGCTGGTGAGCCAGCATTTCCTGGCCAAGAGAAAGGTGGCCGATTATGCCACGCTGCTGGGCGTTACCCCTAATCACCTGAATCGTACGGTAAAGGAAGTCACCGGTCATACCGCTTCGGAGGCCATTGCCGATATGCTGGTACAGGAGGCTAAAGCAGCGTTGCGGTATACAGATACTTCCGTGGCGGAAATTTCATGGCGACTGAATTTCAGCGACCCTGCCGGCTTTAACCGGTTTTTCCGGGAACAGACCGGGCAAACGCCGCTGGCGTTTCGTAAAAATGCATAATCGGGTTAATACAATGCATGATTGCGATAACAGTACCACGCTTTTTATGCCGCAACTTTGTGAGCATAAAAGTTAACGATATGTCTACCTCATTTGAAAGTAAGAAAGTAGTGATTGCCGGCGGTTCTTCCGGCATTGGATTAGCCACCGCAGCAGCATTGATACAACAGCGGGCGCAGGTAACTATTACTGGTCGCGACGCTGATAAACTGGCCCGGGCAGCGGCCGCTCATCCCGGGTTACATACGGCGGCGATGGACAGCTGTAACAGAACGGCACTGGATCAGTTTTTCCAGGCCCATGGGCCTATCGACCACCTGGTGATTGCATTGAGTGGCGCCAAGGGAGCCGGTACTTTTGCCGACTTGTCGCTGCAGGAACTGCGGGAAGGATTTGAAGGGAAATTCTGGCCACAGCTGAATACTTTACAGGCAGCCTTGCCCTATGTGAATAAAACAGGCAGCATTACCCTCATTACCGCGATATCCGCTATTACGCAGGCACCTGGCGTATCCGGGCTGGCCGCCATCAATGGCGCGCTGGAGTTAATGATTCCTTCCATTGCCCGGGAAATACAACCCTTACGTATCAACGCTGTTTCGCCGGGCGTGGTAAATACCGCCTGGTGGGATTTCCTGCCTGCGGAGGCCAAAGCAGCCACGTTTGAACAGTTTGCCACGCAAACACCGGTAGGCAGGGTAGGAGAGGCGGAAGAGATAGCAGACAGCATCCAGTTCCTGATGCGAAACAGGAATATAACGGGAACGATTATACGTTGCGATGGGGGATTGTGTTTGTAGTAAGTCGGTGACTATTTAGGGCGCAGGGATTTCATCACCTGTTGAAATACCTGTCGCAGCATCTCCGTGGTAAGGGAGAAGGGCTTGCCCGACATGCTGGCATTATCGATATGAAATTTGACTAACGTATAGAATGCGCCATAGGCAACAGCCCAGAACACTTCTATGGGCAGGGAAATAATTTCTCCCCGGTTCATGGCATTTTGAGTAAACCGCTGCATGGCCGCTTTGAAGGCAAATTCCGGGGAACCGTCCTGTTTTTCGATCAGGGGAGAGTTACGGAACTGCTCTGCAAAGCGGTAATGCAGCGGGTATTGCGTAATATACTGATAGCGGTTGTACCACTGCTGCCATAACCCGGTTTCAAAATCCACCTCAGGGTCAAATCCTTTCATGGTTTCTTCTACAAAGGTGGCGGCAGTGGCAGCATACAGCTGGTTGAGCAAGTCTTCCCGGTTCTTGAAATAGATATAGATCGTAGATACTGATATATTGGCCGCTTTGGCCAGTTTATGCATACTAAGTCCATCAAATCCTTCCTGGACAATCATTTCCATTGCCTTCTCGCGGATGGCCAATGCCTTATTTTCATCTTTAATACGCATAAAGACAAAGATAAAAGAATGATTGTTCTTTTTAGAATATTTATTGCAGGAAAGCCAGGGAACCACCGGCCGGCAGCTCATAAGCTTCTTTGCCTGCTTCGAAGATGCGGGCGCTTAGGGTACCTTCCAGGGTGAGTTGCCTGCCCCTGGCGTAAATCCAGCTACCTTCCCGCAATCCCAGCACGGGGGTAGTATTTTGCGTGTGGTATTCTTTGATCCTGGTTTCCCGGGTTTCGCCCATATGCTGGGAACCCTCGATGGGGTCCAGGTAATGTGGATTAAGATTGAAAGGAATCAGCCCCATGGTGGCAAAACTGGGGGGATATACAATCGGCATATCGTTGGTATTTTGCATTGACACGCCCCCAATGTTGCTGCCTGCGCTGCAACCCATGTAAACGGCGCCGGCTTTCACGGCTTCTCCCAGGATATTCATCAGGCCTTTTTCATGCAGCTGTTTTACCAGCAGGAAGGTATTGCCTCCGCCGGTGAAAAAGCCATTTGCCCCGGCAATGGCGGCTCCCGGATCATCGAAAGTATGTAGCCCCCGCACTTTTACACCAATAGCCGCAAAGGCTTCGGCAGCCCTGTTGGTATAATCATCATGCGAAATCCCTCCCGGGCGGGCATAGGGAATAAATATGATCTCGTCTATCCCTTCGTACAACACTTTCATGGCCGGTTGCAGGTAAGCCAGGTAAGTTTCCCCAAACAAGGTAGAGGTGCTTGCCAGTATAAAATGTTTCATAGACCATAAAGGTACAGAAAAGCGGAAATCGGAGCGCAAGAAGCTCGCTGCTTCCCGCTTCTCAAAAAAAATATTATTTTTAATTGTAAATATGACAATTATTTTGTTTTTTTGAATTCTCACAGGTTAGGCAACGATGCCTGGCCCAGTTTTTTAAAAGCCTCGTTATGAAAAAGCACTATCAGTATATCCGTACAGGTATTTTAGGAATCCTGCTTTCCGCGGGGGCAGCATCTGCCCAGAACACGGTTACTTTTAAACCGGACGCGCCTACACAAACCATCAACCGTAATATTTACGGCCACTTCGCCGAACACCTGGGGAACTGCATCTATGGCGGGTTTTATGTGGGTGATACTTCTCATATCCCCAATGTAAGCGGGGTACGTAAAGATGTAATTGCCGCCCTGCGTAAAATGAAGATCCCCAACCTTCGCTGGCCGGGAGGATGTTTTGCAGATACCTACCACTGGAAAGATGGCATAGGACCTAAAGACAAAAGACCCACCATCGTGAACACCTGGTGGGGTAATGTAACAGAAGATAATAGCTTTGGTACACACGACTTCCTCAACATGTGCGAAGAGCTGAACACGGAGCCTTATATCTCCGGTAACGTGGGAAGCGGTACCGTACAGGAACTGACCGATTGGGTACAGTATGCCAACTTCCCCGGCAAAAGCCCGATGTCGGATCTGCGCCAGCAAAATGGCCGCAAGGAACCCTGGAAAGTACAATTCTGGGGAGTAGGTAATGAAGCCTGGGGATGCGGTGGTAATATGCGTCCTGAATATTACGCCGACCTGTACAGGAAATACGCCACCTTTATGCAGGGAAACGTTTTCCGTATCGCTTCCGGCGCCAATGGCCCGGACTATAACTGGACCGAAGTACTCATGAAAAATATTCCCCATCATTTACTGCAGGGCATCGCCCTGCACCACTACTCCACGGTAGAATGGAGTAAAAAAGGCGATGCGGTAAATTTTAACGAGCAACAATATTTCGCCACCATGAAATCGGCCCTGTTTATGGACACCCTGGTGATTAAACACTGCGCTATCATGGATAAATATGATCCGGCTAAAAAAGTAGCCCTGGTGGTAGACGAATGGGGTGGATGGTACGATGTAGAAGGCGGTACCAATCCCGGCTTCCTGTTTCAGCAAAATACCATGCGCGATGCCATGATTGCCGGCGCTACTCTCAATATCTTCAACAACCACTCCGACCGGGTACGCATGGCCAATCTCGCACAGGCCATCAATGTACTGCAATCCGTTATTCTCACTAAAGGTGATGTGATGGTGTTAACACCTACCTACCACGTCATGGAAATGTATAACGTTCACCAGGATGCTACCCTTATCCCCATAGCGCTGCACAGCAACGACTATGTATATAATAACGAGAAACTGCCCGCCGTTTCAGCCTCTGCGTCGAAAGATAAAAATGGCATTACCCACATTTCACTGGTTAACATCGATGCACATAAAACGCAGGATATTACGCTGGATACTCATGGACAAGGATACAAATCCATCAGTGGCCGCATACTGGCTTCCGCCAAACTGCAAGACTATAACAGCTTTGCCAAACCAGATAATATCAAGCCGGCCGACTTCAAAGGCGCTACCCTGAAGAATAACCAGGTCAGCGTGAAATTGCCTCCGTTCTCAGTAGTGGTACTGGAACTGAAGTAATAGCTCACTGGTCAACAAACGGGTGTACACACACCCGTAATTTTTATCTCTTATAAATAAGTGTCAATATTACAATCAATATGAAGGCGTCATACGTAATAGGAGTAGACTATGGAACGGATTCTGTCCGGTCTATCATAGTAGATGTACAAAACGGGCAGGAAGTAGCCGCATCGGTATTTTACTATCCCCGCTGGAAAGATGGTCTCTATTGTAACGCAGCACAGAGCCGGTTCCGTCAGCATCCACTGGATTATGTGGAAGGGCTGGAAACAACCATCAAAGCCTGCCTGAAACAGGCCGGCAACAACGTAGCCGCCAATATCAAGGCCATTTCCGTAGATACCACCGGCTCTACCCCGGTAGCAGTAGACGAAACCGGTACGCCACTGGCACTCAACCCTGCCTTCCAGGACAATCCAAACGCCATGTTTGTACTCTGGAAAGATCATACCGCCCTGAAAGAAGCCGCCGCTATTAACGCTACTGCGGCCACTTTCGGGGAAAACTACCTCCGCTATGTAGGAGGTATCTATTCCTCTGAATGGTTCTGGGCCAAGCTCCTGCATATTCTCCGGGTAGACGAATCCGTTAGAAATGCTACGCATTCCTGGGTGGAACACTGCGACTGGATTCCGTTCCTGTTGTCGGGCGGAAAGCATGCCAGTGAACTGAAACGGGGCATCTGCAGCGCAGGACATAAAGCCCTGTATGCGGCTGAATTTGACGGGCTGCCACCAGATAATTTCTTCACCGCAATAGACCCGTTGTTAAAAGGATTTACGCAACGGCTGTTTACGAAAACATATACTTCCAGCGAAGCTGCCGGTAATCTTTGCCCCGAATGGGCAGAAAGACTGGGGCTGCCCACCAGTGTTGTGATTGGCATAGGCGCGTTTGATGCGCATATGGGCGCCGTAGGCGGACAAATTGAACCTTATCACCTGAGCAAGGTAATGGGCACTTCTACCTGCGATATGCTGGTAGCACCTATGGAGGAAATGAAAGATAAGCTGGTAAAAGGCATCTGCGGGCAGGTGCCCGGATCGGTGATCCCCGGAATGATGGGCATGGAAGCAGGACAATCTGCTTTCGGCGATGCGTATGCCTGGTTCAGCAACGTACTGGCGTGGCCGTTACAACAACTGCTGCCGGGTTCTTCGCTTATAGATCCGGAACTGGCTGCAAAGCTGGCGGCCGAAACCTCCGGCAGAATGATTGCTGAATTATCCAGACAGGCCGCCGGGATTGCCCCGGACGAGCATAGTGAGCTGGGCATCGACTGGCTGAACGGTCGCCGCACCCCCGATGCAGACCAATCCCTGAAAGGAAGTCTCACAGGCCTCAACCTCGCCACCGACGCGCCGCGCATTTTCCGCTCCGTGGCAGAATCCACCTGCTTCGGCGCCAAGGCGATCGTAGAACGTTTCGAAAGAGAAGGTGTGCCGGTGAAAGGCCTAATCGGCATCGGTGGTGTGGCAAAGAAATCGTCCTTTATCATGCAGATGATGGCCGACGTGATGAACATGCCGATCCGTATTCACCGCTCTGAACAAACCTGTGCGTTGGGCGCTGCCATGTTTGCCGCTACGGCCGCGGGACTCTTTACCCGGGTAGAAGAAGCCATGGAAGCGATGGGACAGGGATTTGAAGTAACCTACCATCCGGATACCCAACGGGCCGGCATATACGAAAACAGGTATCGGAAATATAAAGCATTGGGTGCTTTCACCGCAAATATCAACATCGATTAATTTATTGTATGCAACAGTATCAACATATCCGGCAGGCTGCCTACGAAGCTAATATGCAGCTGCCTGCGCTGGGACTGGTGATCTTCACCTTTGGCAATGTAAGTGCGGTAGACCGGCAACTGGGTGTATTTGCAATTAAGCCCAGCGGAGTGCCTTATGCGGAGTTGTCGCCCGGCAAGATGGTCATCGTAGACTTTGACGGTAAAACAGTAGATGGCCAGCTGCGCCCTTCGTCTGATACCCTCACCCATGCGGTGTTATATAAGCATTGGGAGCATATCGGCGGTATTGTACATACCCACTCCACCTATGCCACCGCATGGGCACAGAGTCAGCGCGATATCCCCATTTATGGTACCACGCACGCCGATCATAATACGGTAGATATTCCCTGCGCACCGCCCATGTCAGATGCCATGATTGCCGGTGATTATGAGTACCAGACCGGTTTCCAGATTATGGATACCCTCCGGGAACGGGGCCTCACTTACGAAGAAATTGAAATGATCCTGGTCGGGAACCATGCCCCTTTCACCTGGGGTAAAACCGCCGCCAAGGCTGTATATAACAGTGCCGTGCTGGAGTCTGTTGCCCAGATGGCGTATCTTACAGAATCTATCAACAGCAATGCTCCCCGTCTGAAAGACGCACTGATAAAAAAACATTTTGAACGTAAACATGGCCCCAATTCCTATTATGGGCAATAAACCAAACAACATGACGAATCTGAAAACTTTTGAGATCTGGTTTGTAACCGGTAGCCAGCATTTATACGGAGAAGAAACACTGAAACAGGTAGCGGCACATAGCCAGGAGATAGCAGCTTCGTTGAATAACGATGCGCGTATACCCGTTACCGTAGTTTATAAGCCTACAGTAAAAACACCAGATGAAATTTATGCCGTTTGCATGGAGGCCAATACTGCTAAGAACTGTATCGGTATCGTGACCTGGATGCATACTTTTTCGCCGGCTAAAATGTGGATCCGTGGCCTGAAAGCGCTGGCGAAACCTATCTGCCACCTGCATACACAGTTTAATCGCGATATCCCCTGGAAGGAAATAGACATGGACTTCATGAACCTGAACCAGAGCGCGCATGGCGACCGTGAGTTTGGATTTATGATGAGCCGTATGCGTATGAACCGCAAAGTGATCACTGGTCACTGGCAAGACCCCGAAGTACTGGAAGAACTGGGTGGCTGGGCCCGGGTGGCCGCCGGCTGGAACGACTGGCAGGGCGCACGTTTTGTACGCTTCGGCGACAATATGCGTTTTGTAGCAGTAACGGATGGCGATAAAGTAGAAGCAGAATCAAAGCTGGGCTTTTCCTGCAATACGCATGGTATAGGCGACCTGGTAGCAGTGATCAACAGTATTGGAGATAGCGAAGTGAATGCCCTGGTGAAGGAATATGCCGACACCTATACGATTTCCGCGGCGCTGCTGCAGGATATAGCCCTGAAAGATGCGGCCCGGATAGAGCTGGGATTGAAAGCATTCCTGGAAGCAGGTAATTATAAAGGTTTTTCCGATACGTTCGAAGACTTACACGGCATGATCCAGCTGCCGGGTATTGCCGTACAACGACTCATGAAGGCGGGTTATGGCTTTGCCGGGGAGGGCGACTGGAAAACAGCGGCACTGGTGAGAGCGATGAAGGTAATGGGCAGCGGATTAGCCGGTGGTAACTCTTTCATGGAAGACTATACTTATCATTTTGACCCGGCCAACCCGATGGTGCTGGGTTCACATATGCTGGAAATCTGCGAGTCGATTGCTTCCGGTAAACCTTCCTGTGAGAAGCATCCGCTGGGAATAGGCGGTAAAGCCGATCCGGTGCGACTGGTATTCAATGCGGCCGCAGGTCCCGCTATCAACGCTTCCCTGGTGGATATGGGTAACCGTTTCCGTTTACTGGTAAATGAGGTAGAAGCGGTATTGCCGCCACAGGATCTGCCTAAACTGCCGGTAGCGAGAGTGTTGTGGAAGCCGTATCCCGACATGAAGAAGGGCTGTACTGCCTGGATCCTGGCAGGAGGCGCACACCACACCTGCTATAGCCAGAACCTTACCTCCGTACATATGCAGGACTTTGCGGAAATGGCCGGAATAGAACTGGCGCTGATAGGTAAAAATACCGATCTCCGCGAGTTTAAAAATGAGCTGCGCTGGAATGATGCCAGTTACCGGAGTTACTAAATGCAGGCGATGGGCAGCAGGTATTTGAATAATATGGAGATGCCTGCTGCCATACCACCGCTATATCAACCGATCTTTCAACACGCATAAGCCCAATGCTGATTGCCAACTGCTAAAAGGTACACAAATTACCCGTTATGAAAAATATACTTTCCATTGGCGATATCATCGTCTTTGTTATTTATTTCGTCATCGTTGCCACCTATGGTTATTGGATATACCGGAAGAAGAAAAAAGCGGCTACTGATACAAAGGACTTTTTCCTGGCCGAAGGATCCCTTACCTGGTGGGCTATTGGCGCCTCCCTGATTGCCTCCAATATTTCAGCCGAGCAGTTTATCGGCATGAGTGGCGATGGTTATTTTGTAGGAATAGCGGTAGCCGCCTATGAGTGGATCGCCGCCATCGCCCTGATCATTATCGCCGTCTGGTTTATTCCCATCTACCTGAAGAATAAAATTTATACCATGCCGCAATTCCTGAAAACGCGCTACAATGAAACCGTGGCGCTGATCATGGCAATTTTCTGGCTGTTCCTCTATGTATTTGTTAACCTCACTTCCATTTTATACCTGGGCGCCCTGGCCATCAATGGACTGTTGGGCGGTCAATACCTGCATGTGGTGATGATTGCGCTGTCGGTTTTTGCGGTGATCATTACCCTGGGAGGTATGAAGGTAATCGGGTACACCGACGTGATACAGGTAGGCGTATTGATTATTGGCGGGTTGGCAACTACCTATATGGCATTGACCATGGTAAGCGAGAAATTCGGATTGGGACATGATGCGATGGCCGGTTTCGGTGCGTTGATGAAAGATGCGCCGGATCATTTTCATATGATCCTTGCCAAGCCAGATGCGTCCTCTTCCCAGGAATATATCAACAAATACCTGGTACTCCCCGGTATCCTGATGTATGCGGCAGGGCAGTGGATTGTGAACCTCAATTACTGGGGTTGTAACCAGTATATCACCCAACGCGCGCTGGGGGCTAACCTGCAAACCGCCCGTAACGGGATTATGTTTGCCGGCCTGTTGAAAATTATGATGCCTATTATCGTCATGCTGCCTGGTATTGCGGCGTATGTGTTGCAAAAGAATGGGCATTTACCAGGCCTGGAAAGTAAAGATGGAGCGTATGCCGCCATTCTCGGCTTTTTGCCTTCCGGCCTGAAGGGATTGTCGATAGCCGCGTTAACAGCTGCGATCGTAGCTTCCCTGGCAGGTAAGGCCAACAGTATCTCTACTATTTTTACCCTGGATATTTATCGTAAATACATCCGCCAGGATGCCTCAGAAGCCAAGCTGGTGTGGACCGGCCGCATTACCGTGGTAGCAGCCATGGTGATGGCTATCCTGTTTACCTGGAATGATCTGTTGGGCATAGGCGGGGCAGGTGGATTCACCTTCATCCAGAAATATACCGGCTTTATCAGCCCCGGCGTATTTGCCATGTTCCTGCTGGGTATGTTCTGGAAACGGACTACCGGCGCAGCAGCGGTGGCAGGTATTGTTACCGGTTTTACCCTTTGCGTGTTCTTCAACCAGTTTGCGCCGGCAGTGCTCGGAAATGAAACGATTTTCTATACTGCTTACCCCAATGGTAAAGGCGGTTACGAAATTCCTTTCCTGATCTGTATGGGCCTGGCTTTCCTGTTTACCATGATCGTGATGATCGCTATCAGCCTCGCGGGACCAAAAGTAAACCCGAAGGCATTTGTATTCGACAAGGGCATGTTCAGGATCAGTCCTGCTACAACCGTATTGATCGTTGTAACGTTACTGTTACTATCGGCTTTGTATATACGTTTCTGGTAATAGCTGCGGCGACTATCTTTTTTAGCCCCGTGTTTCGCGGGGCTAAACTTAATTTGTATTTTTATTGCTTAATCAATCGCTATGAAAAGATATTCGCAGCAAAGTCGCTTATTATTCGCTGTTGACTGTATTATTTTTGGATTTGACGGACAAGAGCTGAAATTGCTGCTGATACAAAGGGGCTTTGCGCCTTTCAAGGGCCAATGGAGCCTGGTGGGCGGATTCGTACAGGAGATTGAAAGTGCGGAGGATGCCGCCAGCAGGGTGTTGAAAGACCTCACCGGGCTGGATGGCATTTATATGGAGCAGCTGCATACGTTCAGTTCCCCTTCCCGTGATACGGTAGAACGTACCGTATCGGTGGCTTATACTGCCCTGATTGATATACAGAAATATAAACAACAACTGAACGAAGATTTCCATGCTGTGTGGTTTCCTATTAACCATCACCCGGAGCTGATCTTCGATCATAAACAGATGGTAGACCAGGCCAAGGAAAAGCTGCGGTATAAAGCTGCGCTGCATCCATTGCTGCTGGAGCTGCTGCCGGGTAAGTTTACCATCCCGCAACTGCAACACCTCTATGAATCGGTTTATAACGTGGCCTTCGATAAGGGTAATTTCAGCCGTAAGATCCTGTCTACCAAGTTGCTGGTAAAGCTGGCAGACAAAGATAAGCTCAGCTCTAAAAAAGGCGCTTTTTACTACAAGATAGACCGTAAAAAGTATAACGCTAATTTCCATGCTTTCCTCAACTTTGTACCGGATCCACATGTATTGGCCGCTACAAACGGGGCGTAAGGGAAATATAAGTTTTTACGTGTTGGATAAACAATTAAAAAACTTCCGTAACTTAGGCCCACGCAATGTAAGGGGATAGTGAACGTGTTCTTCGGAACACTTTTTTATACGATTTTTTATAATTGTTTATTTGACAATTAATAAGAGATGCAATTAATACCTGGTATAAGTTTTTAAAACACCGTATATGAAATGGACGACTGTATTTTTGCTATCGTCCCTTTTTTTTATTTTCGCGGCCATTGGCCCGCTACTCCGGAAGCAGGAGTAAGAAAAAAGCAATTACCACATATGAGAACACAACGTATGATGACAACAGCGGCTTTGTTGATGGGGATGTATACCTTCCCGTCGGTAGCGCAACAGCCACTGCAATTTACCGTAAAGGCCAACGAGGTAAAAGCGCCCGTAGCACCCCATATGTGGGGGATTTTCTTTGAAGATATCAACCTCAGTGCAGATGGTGGTATTTATGCAGAACTGGTGAAAAACCGCTCCTTCGAATTCAACGCTCCCCTGATGGGCTGGAATATCCCGAAAGAAACGGCGGCTAACGGAAATGTACTGGTGGTGAACCGTCATGATACACATCCATCCAATCCCCGGTTTGCACGAATAACAGTAACGGGCACACGTAGTTTTGATATGGTGAATGAAGGCTTCCGTGGCATGGGTATTAAAGCCGGTGAGCAATATAATTTTTCCCTATATGCCCGCCAACAGGGCAACACACCGGTAAAGATCAGGGTAGCCCTGGTGGATGAATCCGGGAAGGAGATCGGCAATGCAGCGGTATCGCCCGTGGGTAGTGAATGGCAGCCTTATAAAGCGTCTTTTACCGCATCGGCCACCGTGGCCAAAGCCAGGCTAAGAGTGGAATTCAGCGGTCCGGGTATCCTCGACGCCGATATGATTTCCCTGTTTCCCCAGCATACCTGGAAGGAGCGTAGTAATGGGCTGAGAGCTGACCTGGTACAATTGCTGGCCGACCTGCATCCCGGTTTCCTGCGTTTCCCCGGTGGTTGTATTGTAGAAGGAAAGGAGCTGACCAACCGTTACCAATGGAAGAAAACCGTTGGCGATGTGAACGACCGCGAACTGATCATCAACCGCTGGAATACGGAGTTTGCACACCGCGCCACACCGGATTATTTCCAGTCGTTCGGATTGGGATTCTTTGAATATTTCCAGCTGGCAGAAGACATCGGTGCGTCGCCGCTGCCTATTCTCAACTGCGGTATGGCTTGTCAATACAACAGCGGAGAAGTAGTGGCTGTAAACGAGCTACAGCCTTATATCCAGGATGCGCTCGACCTGGTGGAATTTGCCAATGGCGATACCCACACCAAATGGGGCGCATTGCGTACCAAAATGGGACACCCCGAGCCGTTTCACCTGGAAATGCTGGGCGTGGGCAACGAACAATGGGGACCCCAGTACGTGGAACGCTATACTATTTTTGCAAAAGCCATCAAAGATAAATACCCCGACATCAAGCTGGTGAATAGCCTGGGGCCCAGTCCCGACGGCGATAAATTCGAGTTCCTGAATGATACGCTTCGCCGTCTGAATGCCGACATCCTGGATGAGCACTACTACAGCTCTCCCGAATGGTTTTTGAGCAACGCAGGTCGCTACGATCATTACGACCGTAAAGGTCCTAAGATCTTTGCCGGCGAGTATGCAGCGCATACCAAAGACAATGGCGCCAATAAAAACTCCTGGCAGGCCGCCCTGGCGGAAGCTGCGTTTATGACAGGCCTGGAGCGTAACACTGATGTAGTGACGATGGCCTCCTATGCACCGTTGCTGGCGCATGTAGATGGCTGGCAATGGGCGCCGGATCTGATCTGGTTCGATAACCTGCGGTCTTACGGTACGCCCAACTACTATGTACAAAAACTCTACGCCAACCATAAAGGATCGGAGGTAGTATCCATGCTGAAAGGAAACCAGGTAATCACCGGGCAAGACAGCGTATATGCTTCCGCAGTACTCGACAAAACTACCGGGGAGCTGGTGCTGAAAATGGTGAATGCCGCTGCTACGCCAGTTCCGGTGGAAGTAGCTGTACGGGGTGTGAAAGGGCTGGCTGCCAGCGGTCGCCTTATTACGCTGCAAAGCAACGATCTCCAGGCGCTGAATTCATTGGAAACGCCTACCCATATTGCGCCCACAGAAAAGACCATCGACACCCGCCACAAAACGATTAAAACTACCATGGCGCCCTGGTCTTTTTATGTGATTCGCACGAAGATAAATCCGTAGTTGTCTTTTGACATATGTTATAACCGTTGACAAACCGTCAACGGTTTTTTTATTCTGGTAAAGCTAAGAACGGCCCCCATTCAATGGAAGAATGGGTGGCCGGTGGTGCATTAATCCTTGATCATCCTGCATCCGTACAACGGACCAGCACTGTTGTTGGCCTTGGGCACAAAGCGGATCTGTACCTGTTGTTTGCCTTGAGTGAGGTGCGCCGGGATAGGATAAGAGATATCGTAGAAGCGGCTGCCTTTGTACTTGTTGATATCTTCCGTGGCAATAGTAGTACCGTCTACCACGATATCGAAGGTTCTGCCGCGGTTATCCATACCCCAGTAGGTACATTGCAATGTATGCGCGGCTTGTGGGTCTACTTTCATGGTAAAGGCAAAATATCCTTCCGGCCAGGCGATGCGCCATTTGCGGCCATGCTCTTCTTCAGTAGTAGTTTTTTCGCCGGTAAAATTATGATCGCGTTCGGGCTGCATTTCACCCGGGCGCAGGATATCGGTGGTACGGGCGTCCAGCTCCTGCTGCTTTTTCTTTTCCGCGGCATATACTGCCTGTTGTTGTTTCCAGCTATCGGGACTAAATACATCCCAGTACACGGTGTAGTACTCATTCCGGGTGGTGTTGAAAGGCACCAGGGTAACATCCTGTGGCTGTCCGGTACCGGCGGAACGGAAGCTGAGTTCACGGCTGTCGGCACGCTTGATCCAGGTATCTGGAGTTTGATTGGCTGTTACTAATACGGGCACTCCACTTACCGGGTCGGGTTCTTTTTCTCCCAGTATGCCAGACAACAGTACAGGACCATAGAACAGCGCCTGGCGATTAGGATTGTCGGGCATTGCCTCTGTATATACATCGGCTGGTAAAGTCAACAATACCCGGTCATTGTTTTTCCAGGTACGGGTGATAGTAAAATAGCCGCTTTCATCTGTTGTCAGCGGTACCTGTTGTCCGTTTACCTGCAGGCTGATACCGGGGCGTGCCCAGGCTGGTTTGCGGATACGGAGGGTAAAGGCGCTGGTTTTCCGGGTACTAACGGTAAGGGTTACACGGTTATCTGCCGGCAGACTGGTGGTCTGCGTTACGGTAATACCTTTTTCTTTCCAGTTTAATACAGAAGGGATAAAAAGGTTCACATACAGGCTGCCGTCTTCGCCGCGATAGTAAATGCTTTCACCATATTTTACATGGTTTTCCATACCGGATCCCACGCAGCAGGTGAAGGTTTCAAATTCGTCGCTGTATTCTTTATGACCGCCCATGCGAAGAGGCACAAAGTAGCACATCATGCCGGTTTCGTGGTTCTGGGAAGCCAGGATATGGTTGTACAGCGCCTTTTCGTAATAGTCCATTAACCGGGCTTGTGGCGACAAGGCAAACAGGTGTCTTGTCAGCTTCAGCATGTTATAGGTATTGCAGGTTTCGGTGGTATTGTCGGTTAACGCGTCGTTCAGGTGCCGCGCAGGGCCAAAGTATTCGTAGTTGCTGTTTCCCCCGTTGGCATAGGAATGATCCCGGGTTACCACTTCCCAGAAATATTTAGCGATGGCAGCATCCTTTGCATCTTTATTCAGTTCGTACCTGCGTATGCTGGCAATGGCCTTGGGGATCTGGGTATTGGAATGTTTACCCGGTAAAATATCTCTCCCGATAGCCAAAGAATCCAGGATACGTTTATCATAAAAGCGATAGGAGAGATCCAGGTATTTTTTATCGCCGCTGAGGGCGTAGGTATTGGTCAGTGTTTCTGCCATGCCGCCATATTCACAGATCAGCATTTTTTGCATCTGCTCTTCCGAGAGATTTTTTATGATGTGGCCGGTCCAGTCGGCCAGGCGTTTATTTACTTTTAGAGCAGTGGCATTGTCGCAATACAGCCAGGCATCCAGCAGGCCGGCCATAATTTTATGCACGGTATACCAGGGCGACCAGCCGCCGTTCAAGTCAAAGCCACGGGAGCGGATATCGCCGGCAGCAATCTCTGACCATAATTTATTATCGTTGGGGAAAGCGCCAATGTAACCATTCTGCCGTTTGTCCTGGCAAATAGCCAGCTCACTTACGAGGTAGTTAACCCGGTTCAGGTACGCGGTATCTTTAGTAGCGGCATATTGCATGGCGCAGGCCGAAAGGTAATGTCCCATGGTGTGACCCGCCAGGCCACCGGTTTCCCAGCCGCCATATTGTTTGCCCTTCGGCTCCAGGCCAGCGTTGGAACGGAATGCCGACAACAGCCTGTCGGGATCTATTTTAAGCAGATAATGTGCATCAGCCAGCATGGCGGTTTTGAAGGGACCATCAGATAAAGTAACATCCGATATAGGAAAAGGATATGCTTTAATGTCTACAGCCGGCAACACTTTCATCTTACTTTCTTTCCATCCGGGAACATAGGATTGTGCCTGCACGCTGTAATGGCTTTGCAGGCCGCCCGCCAGTAACAGGCAGGGAATGATCAGTCTTTTCATGTCGTCAATGTTTAACAAGGCTAAAGCTAGCTACCACCCCGTATACTTACTTTTTAATTATTGACAGATAGTACACGTATTTTAATCAATCGCGTTTTTAATTGTTAGTTTGACAGTAATTTTAAAATAAATTTATTTGATTGTAGCAAGATTATCCCGATATTTAGACACTCTTTTTCACTTAATACCAAAATACGTTATGGATATGAACTTAAAGGCATTGTCCGCCCTATTGATTTCCGGTGGAACCCTCATTGCATCCTGCAATAATGGTGCAAGTACCAAAAAGGAAGATAAGGACTCCACATCAACTATCGCCACTATCAGCCCTGCTGCTCCCGTTAAATTCGGACAGTCGGATGGCCAGGAGGTGCTGCAATACACCCTGAAGAATGCCGCTGGCATGGAAGTGAAAATACTGAACTATGGCGGTATCATCACAGATATTATCACCGCTGATAAAAATGGACAGAAAGGCAACGTCGTTTTATCCTACGACTCCCTGTCCGGCTACCAGCAGAAAGGCCAGCCTTACTTTGGCGCGCTGATTGGCCGTTATGCCAACCGTATTGCTGATGCCAAATTCAAACTGGATGGTAAAGAATATTCCCTGGCAGCCAATGACCACGGTAATACCCTCCATGGTGGCCTCAAAGGCTTCGATAAGGTAGTATGGGCCGCCACACCAGCCGGCGACAGCAGCCTGCAACTTACCTACACCAGCAAAGATGGAGAAGAAGGCTATCCTGGTACCTTACAGGCTACCGTGGTGTATACACTCACCGCTGATAATGCACTGCAAATCAACTATAAGGCTACCACCGATAAACCAACACCTATCAACCTCACCAACCACGCTTACTTTAACCTTTCTGCAGGCAAAGACAGCACCATCCTCGGACATGAACTGTCGCTCAAAGCCAGCCGCTATACGCCGGTAAATGATAAACTCATTCCTACCGGTAAACTGGATCCGGTAAAAGGTACGCCTATGGACTTTACCGCCCCCAAGAAAATTGGTACGGATATCGACAAGGTAAAAGGTGGTTATGATCACAACTGGGTACTGGATAAGAAAGGCAACGAACTGGAAACCATTGCTACGCTATATGACCCTGCCAGCGGTCGTTATATGGAAGTGGCTACTACGCAACCCGGTATCCAGTTTTATACCGGCAATTTCCTGGATGGTACGCTGGCCAATACCCGCGGCGGACAAAAGTATGGACAACATGCGGCCCTCTGCCTGGAAACACAACACTTCCCTGATTCTCCCAATCAGCCATCATTCCCCAGCGTGGTCCTGAAACCAGGAGAAACATTTTCACAGACTACGGTATACAAGTTTTCTACTAAATAATAATGCACTTAAAATAAAAATCCCGGTGGCTACCTGCCACCGGGATTTTTATTTTAGTAGAATGCCGGTTAATAATTCGGATTCTGTATCAAAGTGCCTTTACTTCTGTCGATTTCTGTCTGCGGCATCGGGAAGAAGTAGTTCTTTGGACGGGTAAACTTGCGGGGGGCGCCACCACGGGTCACCACCGAGCCATCGTAGGCCAGTTTAGGCTTGGCGTTGATGGTGACGATATCTACCAGTTTAGCTTTGTCCCACCGCAGCAGGTCCTGCTGACGCTCATTTTCACCGCATAATTCTACCCGGCGTTCATGCATCAGTTCTTTCATACCGGCATTGGTAACGGCCGGCAGCGTGGCGGAAGCACGTTGACGTATGGCTTTGATTTCCGCATCGCCGGCGCCAGGGCCATTGAGGCGGATCTTAGCTTCGGCTACCAGCAGGTAGATGTCGGCCGAACGCATCAACGGCGTTTTTAAGGAATAGTCTAAACCACCGGAAGGCTTCCAGGCGCAGAATTTCTTATAGTGATAACCTGTCCAGGAGGCATCTGCATTGTAGGTAGCAATACCGGTACCGATGTTTACCTGGTCGCCGGGTTGCATAATACAGATATTTTTGCGGGGATCGCCGGCTTCAAATTCATCTACCAGTCCTTTGGTAGGGTAGAAGAAGCTCCAGCCATTCCAGTTCCTGGGTGCGTGATAGGTGATGAAGTCGGAATAACCGCTACCATCCACGGTTTGAACGGCCAGCAGCATTTCGCTGTTGTTGCCGGTGGCTACGCTGAAATTATCTGCATAGCGGGGCGCCAGTTTGTAGTTGGCATTGGTAATCACTTTATTACCAAATTCAACGGCTTTATCCAGCTTTTCCCAGTTCATGTACAGCTTGCATAATAAGCCCCAGGCAGTACCTTTACTGACGCGGCCCTTATCACCGTCGCCGTAGCTTTCGGGCAACTGGTCGGCGGCAGCCAGCAGGTCGGTTTCGATCTGGGCGCGCAGTTGGTCGGCGCTTACTTTAGGTTTATTGTAGTTGGATTTTATCACATCGTCCTCTGTAACCATCGGTGCTTCGCCATAAATCAACAGCAGGCGCCAGTAGGCGAAGGCGCGGAAGAAATGGGCCTCTCCAAGGCAACGGTTTTTAATAGCCGGGTCTATATCGGTTATTTTAGGCACGTAGATCAATACGTTGCTGGCGCGGTTGATCGTTTCATATTTCCATCTCCAGCCTACTTTTACACTATAGGTAGATGCATCATAGCTATAATCTTCGATGGCTGCATCGTAGTCGTGGTCGCCACCGCGTACCTGGTCGTCGGAGCAGTTGTCGAAAACAAACTCGTTAAAACCGGTATAATCTTCTTCCAGTAACACGTTATAGATACCGGTAACGCCGTCTACGGCATCGCTCTGGTTGCGCCAGTAGTTGCCGGTGGTATAATTCCCCTTAGGTTTTACATCGAGCACGCTTTTACAGCCTGCCATAAATAATGCGGAAAATGCGAGTATATATTTGATCCGTTTCATGATAATTCAATTTAAGTTCCCGTTAATCAGAAGTTGAGTGTAGCGCCGAAAGTAAAGGTCCTGGCCTGTGGATAGGCCGCTACATCTACACCTCTTTGCCTGTTGCCATCTTTGGTACCGTTAACGTTATCAGTGGAGGTGCTGTAACCCAGTTGTGGGGTAAGCCCGGAATATTTGGTGAGGATGAACAGGTTTTGTGCCGCTACATACACATGGATATCGGAAATGCCGCTACGGCCCCAAACTTTAGCCGGGATGGTATATCCCAGGGACGCATTTTTGAGGGCAAAGTAGTTACCATTTTCCACGAAGCGATCAGATACGCGGTTGTTCTGGTTAGCATTGCCCAGGGTCATGCGGGGTACGGAGTTGCTGGTACCTTCGCCATGCCAGCGGTTAAGCGCATCGGCGTACATGTTGTATGGATAGTTGGGATCCATGCCCTGCATTTTATCGGCGTTATAGAGTTTTACGCCGCTTACACCTGCAAAGGACAGACTCAGGTCAAATCCTTTATAACCGGCGCTGGCCTGGATACCATATACCATTTTCGGATTGGGGCTGCCCAGGTTAACGCGGTCTTTTTCATTGATGATACCATCGCCGTTGGTGTCTACGAAAATGGCATCGCCGGGTTTGATATTATCCTTGTTGGGATCATTTTTAATATTAGGATCGTTCTTGATTTGCGCATCGTTTTGATAGATACCATCTGTTTTCCAACCGTAGTAGGAGGCGAGTGGCTGTCCTACATAGGTACGGGAAATTTCCTGTCCCTGGCGGCCATAAGGGGTAGAGCCGATATAAGAGGTGGGATCATACAGCTTGGTCACTTCATTCTTGATGAAGGAAGCGTTGGCACTGATGTTATAGTGAAACCGGTCATTACCGCCCTGGTAGCTGGCTTCCAGTTCCCAGCCTTTGTTGTTCAGCTGTCCCAGGTTACGGTCGGGGATACCGGAAGTACCATGCAGGTCCATTTCTGGTGCTGGTACCAGCATGTCGCGGGTTTTCTTGTTAAACCAGGTGATGGTGGTGTTTAGGCGGTTGTTGAGGAAACCTGCTTCCAGGCTGATATTGGTCATTTCTGCTTTTTCCCAGGTAATATCGGGGTTGGCTAAGCGGGAGTTCCATACGCCGGTGTATGGGTTTTCGCCGAAGTTATAGCGTCTGTCTTTGTCGATAGGCGCCAGGTATTGGAAGTCGGCTACGTTTTGGTTACCGAGTTGTCCCCAGCCGCCGGTGATTTTCAGGTTGCTGATGGCTTTCACGTTATCCTTGAAGAAGGTTTCGTCCGAAACGCGCCATCCTGCGGAGAAGGCGGGGAAATAGCCCCAGCGTTGGTCGGGTGCAAACCGGGAGGAACCGTCGGCGCGGAAGGTAACAGTGAGCAGGTACTTGTCTTTGTAGCCATAGAAGCCCCTTACAAAGCCGGAGGCGATGGCGTTGGAGGCGTAGTAGTTACCGGTTGCATCGTGGATATCGTTACCATTACTTAATACCCGTTGATCCAACGCTTCGTCGTTATAGCCCCAGCGGTCGCCCCGGAACCAGGAACCATTGAAGGTTTGCTGGGAATAGCCACCGGTGAGGGTGATGTGGTGCACTTGTGAAAATACCTTGTTGTATGTCAGGAATATTTCACTGAGCTGGTTGTTGTTGGTTTCATTGCGGTTAAATAATTCGGCGTGGTCGCGGGCCCTGGTTTGATCCAGCACTTTAGGTGCAAAGCTGTACTGGTTGGCCATGGAGCCATCGAAGCCGAAGTTACCGCGGAGGGTGAGGCCATCGGTGATTTCCAGTTCGCCGTATACGCTGGCCAGCATGCGGTAGTTTTTAATCCACGTATCGGTGGTTTCCGCGGTGTATACCGGGTTGTTGATATCGCCCAGTTCATTGCTGGCTTTGGAGCTGCCATAGCTACCATCCGGGTTATGCACCGGAATGGCCGGGTTGAAGCGGAGGGCGCTAAAGATAAGGCCGGTCTGGCTGGAATAGGTATCCGGACCGCTGCTTTTCTTGTACGTAAGCTGCATATTTTCACCTACTTTAAAACGCTTGCCCAGCTTATGTTCGGAGTTGATGCGAACCGAGTAGCGTTGAAAATAGGAGTTGGTGATGATACCATTTTCTTTGTAATATCCTGCGCTGACCAGGTAGTTGGAGCTGCTGTTGCCGCCGCGCAGGCTTACGTCTGCGTTGGTGATATCGCCGGAACGTAACAGGGCGCGCTGCCAGTCGGTGCGCTGGGTAGAATAATACGCATCTTTCCAGATGGCTTCTACCGGCACGCCATCGTTGGTATAGCGTTCCTGTTTGAGCATGGCCAGTTCGGGTGCGGTAAGCAAGGGAATATAGCGGACGGTGTTGGAAGCGCCCCGGTATAAGTTAACGGAGGTTTTCAGTTTTTCACCATAGTTACCTTTTTTGGTGGTGATGATCACTACGCCATTGGCGGCCCGGGTACCATAGATCGCGGAAGAGGAGGCGTCTTTGAGTATTTCCATGGAGGCAATGTCGTTAGGGTTTACATCACTGAGGCCGCCGGCGGGGATTCCATCGATGATGATCAGTGGGTCGGCGTTGTTGATGGTACCGGTACCACGTATACGAATGGAGGGGGTGCTGCCGGGGGCGCCATCGGAGCGAACGATGTCCACACCGGAAACGCGGCCCTGGATGGCTTGTGCGGCATCCGGTACCGGTATGTTTTTAATATCAGATCCTTTCACGGAAGCAATAGTACCGGTCACATCTCTACGGGTTTGTACACCGTAACCTACTACCACTACTTCTCCCAGGCCTTTGGTGGTGGCGGCCAGGGATACATTGATAACTGTTTTGTCGCCGATGGTGATCGTTTGCGGTTCATAGCCTATAAACGTGAACAAAACCGATTTAGCACCCGCTGATAAAGAAAGGGTGTAGTTCCCTTTTGTATCGGTGATGGCGCCGCTGCTGGTGCCGGGTGCGGTTACGTTTACGCCGGGCAGTCCCTGCCCGTCAGCTGCTCCGGTGACTTTCCCGGTAATGGTCTTTTGGGCAAAAGCCGTGCTGGCAGCGGCACATAAAAAGACCATCAGAAAGCATAATTTTCCAGTGAATGAATACCTCATGATAAAATGAATAAGACGTGAATAGAAGAAACGTGATCGCAACAGTTATACGGCTTGTTCTTTCTGTTGTCGCTTTGCTGTTTTTTGGCGGTGATAAAATAAAATTTGCTAAATCGTTTTTGCGATGTTGCCTGTTTTTTTGTTGGCGTAATATGGTTTTTAATGTGGACGAATAATGATTGCTAAATTGTTATGGCACGTTGCTGTTGTAGGTTATTATTAGATTTAGATGCTGATAAACGGGTGTACAAAAACGGGATGAAAGCTGGTTGACATGGTTACACGATTAGCATTTTCACAGTTCTACAGATGGTGACCACACCGCAAATGATCAGTTTATTGTTGGTATTACATTCCCACAGTACACACTTCACAATGGTTGGCTCAACCGAAAAATACACTTTTTTTTGGCTGACATGCACAGAAATTTTCTCTGTTGTCAGAAAGGTAGTGAATTTTACAAATGTAAGGGTATAGTTTTTTACCGGGGATTGATGCCGGATTAAATAAGTATTAACTGTGGAAACAGGGTAGGGGAAACGCTTATCGGCAAAATAAAAGCCGGAAACCACTTACAGGGTCCCCGGCAAAGGTTGGTTTATCAGGTGATTTTAGGGCTGAGCATCTGCAGTTTCCCGTACGGAAACAGCCGCGGCATCGCCATTTTTGCGTTTATTGGCCAGGTAATAAACAGGAATGCCTGACAAAGTAATGATCAACCCCGGCCAGGTAAACCTGGGCTTGTAGATAAACAATAACCCGCAAAAGGCCAGCCCCATAATAATATATAATATTGGCAGTACCGGGTAGCCAAATGCTTTATAGGGGCGCTCTGCATCAGGGCGTTTTTTACGCAGGATAAAAATACCGGCAATGGTGAGCATATAAAAAGCTACTACCACAAAGGATATCATGTCGAGTAAGTCGCCATACCGGCCGCTTAAACACCACAAACACGCAAGTAAACATTGGATCCATAAAGCAAAAGAGGGCACCGCTGCTTTGTTGAGCGTGCCGGCCCGCTTAAAAAATAAGCCATCGTTGGCCATAGTATGATATACCCGGGCGCCGGCCAGTATCAACCCATTGTTACATCCGAAAGTAGATACCATGATCATCACAGCAATAACGATCGTTCCTGCATTTCCCAGCACGGCCTGTGACACGGATACGGCTACACGATCTTTAGGAGCATGTGCTATTTCCGATAAAGGGAGTACAGAGAGATACGTAATATTGGTGAGCAGGTATACTACGGTTACAATAGCGGTACCCAGGAATAAACTTAACCCAATATTCCGTTTTGGGTTCTTTATTTCGCCGGCTACAAAGGCCACATTATGCCAGGAGTCGCTGCTGAACACGGAGCCTACCATAGCGGCGGCTATAGCGCCAAAGGCGGCCATGGTGGTGTAGGAAGCAGCAGTGCCGCTGTCTGTCAACGCATGCAGGCGCCAGGCATCCTGCCAGTTGGCCTGCCATACCGCCGGCTTCATGGCTGCCAGCCCACATACGATCAGGGCGCCCAGGCTGATTAATTTGGTGAGCGTAAAGGTGGTTTGTATGGTTTTACCTCCCTCAATACCCCGTGTATTCATATACGTGAGAGATACAATGACGAGTATCGACAGCAGCTGCGCGGCCGTGATCTGCAGGCTGCCCAATGGCAACACTACATTTTCTTCGCTGAATACCGGCAACAGGTAAGCCGTGAACTTGGCAAAGGCTACCCCCACGGCCGCAATAGTAGCGGTTTGTATGACCGTGAAAAAACTCCAGCCATACAGGAAGGCCGTCATCGGGTTGTAGGCTTCTTTCAGGTATATATATTGACCGCCAGCGCGGGGAAACATGCCACTCAGCTCGCCATAGCTCAGCGCAGCGGTAAGGGTCATGAAGCCTGTAATAAGCCATACAAGCAATAGCCAGCCCGCACTACCGGTATGCCGCGTAATATCGGCGCTGACAATAAATATTCCGGAACCGATCATACTGCCCGCCACCATCATGGTGGCATCCAGCAGCTTGATAGAAGGCTTGAATGAAGGAGTGGCTGACATAAGTAGCTATCGTAATTTGGTTGATATGCAGGTATTTGAACTCCTTAAAACTACAGCTACTTTGCTGGCTATTCTATTCGCTTATTGACCAATACTATGCAGATTTTGTACTGCCGTCATGGTCCAGCTGGTCATATTCCCGCAGGTAGCTGCGGGGCGACTTACCCGTAATACTCTTAAATACCCGGTTGAAGTTGGCGATGCTGTTGAAACCACAATTGTAAGCTACCGTGGCAATACTGTCGAATGAACCGCCAGCCAGCTTTTTACAGGCTTCATTGATACGCACTTCGTTGAGAAATGATACAAAGGTTAAACGGGTATGTTTTTTAAAATACCGGCAAAAGGCCTGCGGCGTCATATGCGCCTCGCGGGCAATGTCTTCCAGCTTTATCTCTGTATCATAATGCTGCATGATGTAATTGTAGATATACCCGATGCGGATACCTTCCTGTTCATTTACAGACGATAACCTCGACCCGGTAATCAATGGCTCCAAATTTTTCAGCGTAAGAAAAAAATTCATCAGGTCTACAAACGCCATGAACTGCAATATACCCTGCGACTGATGGATTTTCAGCATGCGGCTGGATACCTCCAGTACATGCGCCTCCGGGATCTTGAATCCATTTTTCGACTGCTCTACAAATGATTTGATCTTCTTGAACTCCGGCAGATCAAATAACGGCGCCAGCTTACCATCGGGATTGAAGAACACCGTGAGCGCCTGCACATTCTTTTTGTTCTTTCCCACAAACGGCATCGCCTCACTCTTTAATACATGCGGCTGATTACTGCCTATCCAGTATATTTCATTCGACCAGAAAGCATGCATATTGTTTTCCACTATCAGGGTGCCCTGCCCATGCTGTATCCAGGTTAACTGGATCTCTTCATGCCGGTGCAGATGCGGGTAAAATGCAGGCAAAGAATCATGCTGCGTGATAATAGTTTTATCATGCGCTACAGGTATGGTAAACTGTAATACTTTCATGGAATCACATTATTCTTTTTTTAACACCTTTGAATGATTTGAGCCTCAATTTAGGTGAAGATATGAGAACAAGTTATTAAAAAACGTTTAAAAACTAAACTTTGTGCATAGTACTTTTAAGAAAAATATATCCACCAGGGTATCGGCTAACTGTCGAAACTATATTTATTTACAACAGACCGGAATGACTTATGAAATACAAGAAAATATTTTGCTGGCTGTTGCTATGGAGCACTCCCGCCGCCTGCCTGCATGCACAGCAAAGTAAACCAACACCTTATCAGCCCACGCATGCAGAGATACTGCAACGTTACCGCAATGCGCAGCGACTGGATACCGTTACCCGGAAAACGGTGTTTAAACACAATGTCGACGCCAACTGGCTGCCCGGCGGAACGTCGTTCTGGTACGCCAATACGGACAGGGATAGCAGCCGCACTTTTTACCTGGTACAAGCTGCCACAGGAAAAAAAGAGCTGGTGACCGACTCCGCAAAAATTGCGCAACTCAAAAAAGATGCCCTGGCGCCTAACGCTGTTCGTTCTCATGAACCCAGCCGCTGGGAAGGGTTTGCGACCGACAGCCTTTCGCCGGACAAACAATGGGTAGCCGTTACAATCGATGGCAATGTGTATGTACGCTCGGTAAAAGATGGGTCTCTCACCCAGTTTACAAAAGATGGTAACGCCGCTAAAGACTTCTACGGCGCATTGGCTTGGTCGCCCGACAGTAAATACCTCGTAGGCTACCGCATTCACCCTGTGGAAGATTCGTCCGTTTACTATGTACTCACCGACGTACCCGGCACCACCCGCGGACAGCTCCGCTCTCAGCCCTATAAGCAACCCGGTGATCCGTTTACCACCTACGAAATGTACCTGTTTACACTTGCCGGCCATACCACCACCAAAGTCAATACCGACATCATCGACTTCTTCGATGCACCCGTATTACACTGGCGGCACAACGATGCCCGCTACTTCCTCTACGAAAAAGTAGACCGCGGACACCAACGTTTCCGCGTAATGGAGGTAGATGCCAGTAACGGACAAACCCGTACGGTACTGGATGAAAAGTCGCCCACCTTTATTTATGAATCGAGGTTGTATACGCACTACCTCCCGGAAACCAACGAAATGCTCTGGACCTCCGAAAAAGACGGCTGGCGGCATATTTACCTGGTAAACACCCTCACCGGGGAAATTAAGAACGAGGTGACAAAAGGCGACTGGCTGGTCAGGGAAATAGACAGCGTAGATGCAAAGAAGCGGGAAGTATGGTTTCGCGGCAGCGGCAGAAACAAAGGGGAAGATCCTTATTTCGTACATTATTACCGGGTCAACTTCTCCGGCAATAAACTGGTAGACCTTACGCCCGGCAACGGTAACCACCAGGCTTTCTTCTCTCCCGACAGAAAATATTTTATAGACAAATACTCGCAGGTAAACGTACCACCGGTAAATGAACTGCGCCGTACGGAAGACGGGAAGCTGATCACCGTACTGGAAAAAGCAGATGTAAGCGCCTGGCAGGCACTCGGGGTGCCTTTCCCGACGCCGTTTGTTGCCAAAGGCCGGGATGGCCTAACGGATATCTGGGGAATTATGTGCCGACCAACAGATTTTGATCCCACCAGGCAATACCCGGTAGTGGAAAACATTTATGCGGGTCCACAGGATGCTTTCGTTCCCAAAAGTTTCATGAGCTATTACAGCGATATGCAAGGCCTGGCCGACCTGGGATTTATTGTGGTGCAAATCGACGGCATGGGCACCGCCAACCGCTCCAAAGCTTTTCATGATGTATGCTGGAAGAACCTGGCCGATGCGGGCTTCCCGGACCGTATTGCCTGGATCAAAGCCCTGGCACGGCAATACCCGTTTGTAGATACCTCACGGGTAGGACTATACGGCACCTCTGCAGGCGGACAAAATGCACTCGGCGGGTTACTTTTCCATCCGGAGTTTTATAAAGCAGCCGTGGCTTCCTGTGGCTGCCACGATAACCGTGTAGATAAGCAATGGTGGAATGAACAGTGGATGGGATACCCGGTAGACAAACATTATGAAGAACAGTCCAATGTTACCAATGCGGGCAAGCTGAAAGGTGATCTGATGTTGATTGTAGGAGAAGCGGATACCAACGTGCCGCCGGAGTCGACCTACCGCGTGATCAATGCCCTGATTAAAAACGGGAAGCGGTTTGATTTCCTGCCCATACCAGGCATGGGGCATAGTGATGGCGGTCCTTATGGCCGTTCCCGGCGCCGCGACTTTTTTGTGCAGCACCTGTTACATACCACACCACCCGATAAAAATAACAACGAATAAAATATCAGCTACTTGAAAAAAATACTATCACTGATGGCCGGTCTGCTGTTGCAACAGGCCATCACCTATGCGCAATCTGCCGATAACGACCTGTATCAGCAAACCAGTGAAGTAAATAATATCATGGTACAATACGAGGCAGATGCGGGCAACCTCCGTCGTTTTTATTTTGTAGAAACGTCGCCGGAGCATATTGTCCGTATGAATGCACTCATTAAAAGCTACCAGCAACGCCTGGAGGCGTTGGACTACAGCCATCTTAATGTAGGCGCCCAGGTAGACTATACGCTGTTCCGCCGCCGGTTGATTTCCGCAGCAGAAGACGGGAAAGAGGGTGGCGAGGAAAATGAACAGGTGAAAAAATGGTTCCCCTTTGCAGATAAGATCTACCAGGTGGAACAAAGCCGCCGCCGGGGTACCAAACCAGATGCGCCCGCACTGGCAGCGCAGCTCAGCGGCATCGCCAAAGAGATCGCGGGACTAAAAGCCCGGCTGGAAAAAGACAGCAGCTTTACCCAACCGGTTGCCCGCAGGGGAGTGGCTACTGCCAAAGGTCTGCGCCAGGCGCTCAACAGCGTATATACATTTTATAATGGTTATGATCCGCTCTTTTCCTGGTGGATCCCGGCGCCCTATCAGCAGGTAGACAGCCTCTTGAAAAACTATGGCGCCACCTTTGCCGCCAAAGAGAAGAGCAGCGCTAAAATGCCGGACGACGGCAGCGGCATTGCCGGCCACCCTATTGGTCGTGCTGCCCTGATCCGGGGATTGCAGGAAGAAATGATTCCCTATTCCCCCGAAGAGCTGCTGGCTATTGCCAATAAAGAATTTGCATTCTGTGATGCAGAAATGGAAAAGGCTACCCGGGAAATGGGATTGGGCTCCGACTGGAAAGCAGCCATGGAAAAGGTGAAGAATAGCTATGTGCCACCGGCCGACCAGCCGGAGGCGATGATGAAATTATACAACGAATCGGTGGACTTCCTGAAGCAGAAAGACCTTATCACCCTTCCGCCGCTGGCAGAGGAAACCTGGCGTATGATCATGATGACGCCGGAGCGCCAGCTGGTAAATCCCTTTTTTACAGGAGGAGAGGAGTTCAGTGTATCCTATCCCGTTAGCAGCATGAGTCACGACGACAAAATGATGAGCATGCGCGGTAATAATCCCCATTTCTCCCGTGCTACGGTTCACCATGAACTGCTGGCTGGGCATGCGCTGCAGGAGTTCATGCAAAACCGTTACAAAGCTTACCGGCATTTTGAAACGCCTTTCTGGATCGAAGGGTGGGCCCTGTATTGGGAGAGATTGTTGTGGGACCAGGGCTTTGCCAAATCTCCGGAAGACCGTATCGGTATGCTCTTCTGGCGCAAGCACCGTTGCGCCAGGATCATCTTCTCTATCAACTACCACCTCGGTAAGTGGACGCCCCAGCAATGTATCGACTTCCTGGTAGACCGCGTAGGCCACGAACGCGCCAACGCAGAAGGAGAGGTGCGCCGTTCTTTCGTAGGCGGCTACAGTCCCCTTTACCAGATTGCCTACATGATCGGCGGCCTCCAGTTCGAAGCACTGAAAAAAGAGCTGGTAGATAGCGGAAAAATGACGTACAAACAATATCATGACGCCATACTGAGAGAAAATATGATGCCAATCGAAATGCTGCGGGCTATTCTGCTCAATAAGCCCGTGCCGAAAGACTTTACCAGCAGCTGGCGCTTTTATAAGTTATAAAAGAAGATCTTCTGTAAAAGAAAGGAGGAACGCCCAGGCGTTCCTCCTTTCTTTTACAGAAGATCTACCTGTTAAAATCATCAGCCTATGAGTTAATTTTCAGGTAGTAATATCCGCGCTTTTAAAATAGTTTTGTGATAAATAATAATTGTCAACATAACACTTAAATAAATCAGCCAAAAGAACGTCCATTGCCTTGTCGACAGCGTGTGTATAGACCTGTATCATAGAACATCAACCAGAATTTTTCAACACAGCTAAATCCTTCTCCATGCGAAAACTTGTCATGGCCTTTATCGCCTTACTGGCGGTCTTACCATCTGTTGCCCAAACAGTAAAAGTAACGGGCACGATCACAGATGAAAGAAGCGGGCCACTTCCCGGCGCCTCCGTAAAAATTAAGGGGGGCTCCCAGGGCGTCATCACCAACGACAAAGGCGAATTTGCTATCATGGCATTGCCCGATGCTACCCTGGAAATCAGTTTTATCGGCTATCTCAAACAGGAACAAAAATTAAAAGGCCGGTCCCATCTCAGCATTGTACTCACACAAAAGAACGGTGCACTGGAAGACGTAGTTGTTATCGGTTACCAGACCGTAAACCGGAGAAAGGCCACTGCGGCGGTATCCAGCATCCGGGGCAAGGACATTGAAAACATTCCTGCCGGCAGTTTTGAACAACTGCTCCAGGGACGTATGTCGGGCGTAAACGTACAGAACTTCACCGGCGAACCCGGCGCCGCACCTACCATCTCTGTAAGGGGTAACACGGCAATCGGTACTTCTTATCAGAACAACCAGTACAAAATTCTCAACAAACCCCTGTATGTGATTGACGATGTACCGCAGTTCAACGATGATATGGTAGGTCCGGACATGGGCACCGGTACCAATAACATTGCCGGTTTAAACCCCAATGAAATTGAATCCGTCGATGTGCTGAAAGACGCCGCCGCAGCGGCGGTATATGGCTCCCGTGGCGCCAACGGGGTGATCATCATCAAAACAAAACGCGCCCGTACCGGATCGCCCCGTTTTAGTATTTCTACCTACGGGGGGCTAACGGAAATACCTAAACTCCGCACCGTACTGGTAGGCGCTGCAGAGCGCAGGGAAAAAATACGCCTCTACGACGACGCATTTGCCGGTAACCAGGACCGTCTCATTCACCGGAACCTGATCATGACCGATAGTCTCAATCCCGATCTGAATAAGGCTACCGACTGGCAACGGCTGTTTTACCGCAACGGGTTTATCCGCAATGTAGATCTTAACGTATACGGGGGTACGGAGTATAATACTTACCGTTTATCCGCCGGCTATTATAAGGAAGATGGTATCGTAAAAGCTTCCGGTTTCACGCGTTATACGCTCAATTATTCTTCTTCTATCCGCACTAAAAATGGCGCGTTGGAAGTGATCCCCAATATCCGCCTGGCCCGTATGGAAAGAGGCCGGGGATCGGGTAGTGCTGATTTGCTGGGCGCAGTAGGGCAGAGCATGCCTTCCTCGCTTTTTGCCGCCGACGACAACAGCCTGCAACGTGTGCTGGGCCGGTACAACAGCAATATGGATATCAATACCGATAACCAGGTGAACGGCGATATTTCGTTTAACCTGCGATTATCCAGGCAGTTGTCTTTCCGCTCCCGTAACTCCGTAGCGATGGTGATGAGCCGCCGCGACGTATCGGTGCCCGGTGATCTGAATGCAGATTTAGGAAATTCTGCCTCCTCCAACAGTGGGTTACAACAAAGCTATACTACCTCCAACGACCTGAACTGGAATGCTGTTTTTGGCAAGGCTAAGGAACATACCATCAACGCCATCGTAGGACAGGAAGTTCAATACAGTACTTACCAGAATACTTATGCCCGCGGCGATCGCGGCGCCAGCGATCAGATCCAGGTGGTGAACGGATTTCCACAGGGACCTTATCTCTATGGTAGTTCATCCTATTCGGCTTTCGGAATACTGTCGCTGTTTTCCCGTATCAACTACGACTATAAAAGTACTTACCTGCTGTCGGCTTCTCTGCGTGGCGACGCGGCTTCCAGCTTCGGGCCTAATAATAAATGGGGCTACTTCCCCGCAGTATCCGCTGGTTGGATCATCAGCAACGAACCTTTTATGCGTCGCTATGCCAGCTGGTTGTCGTTATTGAAATTAAGAGGAAGCTACGGCGTACTGGGTAACCTGCCCGGCGATTATTACCTGCAATACAGCCTGTACAACATTGGTGGCGCCGGCTACAATGGTAGTAACCTGAATCCCAATACCTATAATGGTACGGTAACAATTACCCCGCAGTTTGGCTCTGGTGGCGTAGCACAGAAAGACATCAGCTGGGAAAAAACCGGTAGCTGGAATGGAGGTATAGAAGCAGAGCTGATGAATGGAAAATATTATTTCAGTGCAGACGTATACGTGAAAAACAGTAAAGCCGGATTGATTGATATGAACCTGCAAAGTACCACGGGTATTGCCACTGCTAAAACAAACGGCGCCCAGATCCGTAACTCAGGTATAGATATCAATTTCCAGTTCCGCAATGTGTTGCCGGAAAAGAGTGCCCTGCGCTGGGAAATTTTATGGAATGTGAGCATGAACAAAAACCTGGTGGTCAACCTGCCCAACGACAACCGGGATATCACCTTCGGTAACCTGTTTAATACTACTCATATCCTTACACGGGGAAAAGCGGTGAATACTTTTTACCTGCTGAAAACACTGGGTGTATATGCCACCGACGACGATGTACCCACGGATAAATATACCGGCAAGAAATTCCAGGTAGGCGCCGTGAACGATCCCAATGCCAATAATCCTTTCCGGGCCGGGGAATTCATTTTTGCCGACCTCGATGGAGATGGTATTATAGATGCCTTTAACGGCGGCATTTCGGGAGATAAGATTCCTTATGGTAATCCTAATCCTTTCCTGACAGGTGGTATTACACAGAACTTTTACTGGAAGAATTTCACTTTTGGATTCCTCTGCACCTTCACTTTTAAAAGAGATGTATTGAATCTCTATGACTCAGATACCTACGGCCGCTATGGTTGGGACCAGTCGGGTAACGAGTTTTCCAAATACGCGGTGTCCGACCTCTCCAAAATGAATATCTGGCGCAAACCGGGCGACAAAGCCGAATATGCAAGAATGGATATCGGCACTTACCGCTATTACTACCGGGCCGACCAGACTTTCTTCCTGGAGAAAGGAGATTATTTCCGTATCAAGAACATTTCTATGGGCTATGCACTTTCCCAGAAAGCATTGAAGCCGTTGCACCTGAGCAGACTGCGCTTCTATGGCCTGATGGACAATGTATACATTTTCCAGGCATCGAAGAAATTGCCGGATGCGGAAAATGTAAACCCCTATGGAGAGTATAACGGTGTTGGCTATCCGAGCCCGCATAAATATACCCTGGGCATTGATGTAGGATTTTAAACACAGCTAAACATTTTTTATGAAACGGATCTTCATTACACTCATCATAGCAACCGCATTTTTATCGTCCTGTAAAAAAATGCTGAACCAGGAACCGAAGGATACCACTTACGAGGAGAAATTCTGGAAGTCGGAAAATGACATGAAGAAAGCGCTGGCAGGGGCTTATGCATCGTTGCGTTCCAACCTGCTGGACCAGGACTATTTGCATAACCTGGGTGATATGACCCTGGGTAGCGAGTACATCGTGATTCAAAGCGCACCCTACTTCTCTAACTCCGATTGGAATTTGCAGGTGGGCAAGTTTGAAATGAACTATCTAGATGTATTCCGCAATTGGTCGAGGTTTTACAGTACCATCCTCCAAACCAACCTGATGCTGCAAAAACTTCCGCTGGTACCAGACAATACCTTCCAGGACGACCCGGTAAAGGGACGCAGGAACATAGCCGGGCAAACCCTGTTTATTCGCTCCTATGTGTACTTCCAGCTGTTGCGTACTTTCGGGGATGTGCCGTTGGTAACCACGCCAGATCCCAATCCTATTGCCAACAAACCATTGGCGCGCACCGACAAAAACCTGGTAGTACAGCAGATCCTGAACGACCTGGACTCCGCCGCCAACTGCCTGGATATGTCGTATGAAGTAGAAACTACCCGGGGAACGGTACCCAACAAAGCCAGCGTGATGGCGCTGCAAGCCCAGGTATATCTGTGGCGAGCCTGCGTGATTAAACGGCCTGCTTTTGAAGCTACGCCGGATATGGACGATGTAAACAAAGCATCTGCCCTGATTGAAACCATTGTGAACAGTGGCTTGTACGGACTGGCTGCCCCCGGAGGAAAAATAGATAGTATTCAGTATGCGAAAGTATTCACCGGTAACAGCCGGGAAAGCTTATTTGAACTGTATACCCGCTACGCTTATAATGAAGGTTCCAACAACCTCATGCCCATTAAGTTCCTGAGAACGCCTATCCTGGCAAAGACAGATTATCCCAACCTGGTCCTCGGCCCGAGTTACGTGAATAACCTGTTTCCAAGGATTGTGCAGGTAGGACCCAACCCGGAAGATACAGTCACTAATACGGATATACGTAGAAAGGTATTCCTGTATGATGCGGATGGCGCCAATCCCATTTTTGTAAAGTACAGTAACGTGATTTATAATAATCCCAATCAACAGGCCGATCCTTACCTGGACAACAACGTGACTTTACTGCGTTATGCCGACTTACTATTAAGCAGGATGGAAATTGCGGTATATAAAGGGCAACTTGGATTGGCGTATTCACAGCTCAGGGACTTTCGCCAGAGCCGTAACCGCCCGCAGTTGGACTCCGCTACTTTCGTGAGCGAAGCGCCGCTGTCGTATAACCGCCTGCTGGATGAAATTATGACAGAACGCGCCTGCGAACTGTTTATGGAAGGACAACTGTACTTCGACGATGTAAGAATGAAGCGCTCTTTTGTGCCCTGGCTAACGCCCTCCCGCTATAACCAGGAAGGTTTCCTGCTGCCGCTGGATCCGGCGTTATTTAACAATAACCGGCTGCTGGTGCAGAATAAATATTGGGCAGGTAAAATTTAATCATCCACAAAATTATTCATCATGAAATATATTCACCTGCTACTCCTGTTGCTGCTGGCCCTCGCAGGATGTAAAAAAGATAACTACCTCGTGAATGATGGAGGTACTGATCTGGAGAGGATCAGGAAGATGTCGACCTACGATTTCCTGCGGGAAAGTAAGGTCCTGGATACGGTAGTACTACTGATAGACCGGGCGGGAATGAAGGACGAGATCAATGGAGATATTACTTTTTTCTCTCCCACTACCTATGGGGTAAACTCTTTTCTCAAACAGCAAACTATTGCCCTGCAAAGGCGTACCAATAATGAAAATATAAAGTTTACGCTCGATAGCCTGTCTGCAGATAGCATTAAATTCTACCTGCGCCGGCACATTTTCAAAGGCGTCATAGATAAGAAAGCATTGACGTATACGAAGAAAAGTTTTACCAATGTAAATGGAGAAGGGAATTATTATATCAACCTGGAGAAGTATTACATAGACGTTAGCGGTATTCGCTCTACCACCAACAGGATTCGGTTCCGGCGCATTTTTGGCCAGCCGGATGAAGACGTGCCGGATGGCGTGGAAAACCGGGAACCGGATTTTTATACCTATGTACAAACGTCGGAAGTCCGCACAGCTACTGGTATGGTGCATGTGTTGGATGCCGACGCCAACTACGGATTTTATATTTATAGAGAAAACTAAAATCAGCGAAGTATGAAATATATCTTATTCGCAATCATGGCAGGGGTGTTGCTGGTGGCGGGTTGTACCAAAGTGCAGGAAGGTTTTTTAAGCGATGGTATCCGTTATAAAAGCCCTGAAATATTTATTCCCAAAGGAATTACAGCGCGTTATCCCGGTATTCTTTTCGATGGATCTACGCCACCGGTAAAGTTCGAGATCCTGGATATGCGACCGGTGGAAGGGGGGAAGTTGCCGGCAGCCTTTAGTACCAAATACCCGGTATGGGTGTTCAAAGATAAAATGTCGTTCAACCCGGATACAGATACCACCATTGCGCTGTTGCGCGCCAAGCAGGATAGCCTGCAGGAATTGCCCTTCGAGTTTAACCCGGTAAATGGAGGGTTCCTGTTTAAAGCGCCGTCGGCCAACTTACCCAACGGCGTGTATGAATTTGATGTGAAGGCGACCAATGTAAATGGCAGCAAAGTGTACAAGAACCTGGCCCGCCTGCATATCGAAGACCCGGAATATATCCGGATGACAGAAGTGCCGGTGATTCCCGGCTATGATTCGGTAACCAATACCTTCCCTGGGGCGGTCCAGGGAACAATGGAACTAAAGCGCATCTCCCCGCAGGGTACCCAGGTGATGCTGAAGATCATGGACAAAAATGGTAAGCTGTTCAACCCCAAAAACGGGGAAGTGATTACCCGTGGCGATCGCCCTTCTTTTAAATCTTATGCCAGGTTTAACCCGGTGATTGTGACGGATACCGCCCTGATTACAGATTATGCCATTGCTCCCTATCCGGCCAAGCTGATTCCAGGTTATGTGAACTACCTGATTTACTACCGTATACCCGCCTGGTTTATTAAAATGGATGGAGCAGCTCCCAAAGCCTGGTCGGCCAACCCACGTTTTGGCTTCCAGATCGTGTTTGAGGGCACTTATGAGGTGATTATCCATTTACCCAATGTAGCCAAGCTGTAAAAGAGCAGAAAGCTGGAGGTTTTAAGCCTTCAGCTTTCTGCTTCTAAGATAAAATGCAAGGAATACTCGTTAATATCTACGCAGTATTCCTCTTTTTTTATAAATAATTTTATTTGTCATATTGACAATTATATATTTGCACATACTTGTCAACCATAAATCCAATTTCTATATTAGGTGTTCATAAAGATAAAAGGTATGAGATCATTTTTGGGGAAGATGGCGTTAGCAGGCGCCGGTATGCTTTTAGGCAACACGGGATTGCAGGCTCAGCTGCAAAAAGATTATCCGATAAAACCAGTAGCCTTTACACAGGTAAAGGTGAATGATAATTTCTGGGCGCCGAAAATAAGGACCAACGCCAGCGTTACCATCCCATATACACTGGACCAATGCAGGAAAACAGGCAGGATAGATAATTTCCTGCGGGCAGCCGGCAAATTACCAGGCGATAAATTCACCGAGTATCCTTTTGACGATACAGATTTATATAAAATTATTGAAGGTGCTTCCTATGGGCTGCAAACGCAACCCAACCCGGCACTGGAACGGTACCTCGATACCCTGATTACCATCATCGGCAATGCCCAGGAAAAGGATGGCTACCTCTATACCTTCCGCACCATGAAAGCGGCTAAACCACATGACTGGATAGGTAGTAAACGTTGGGAAAAAGAAGAAGACCTGAGCCATGAACTATATAACGCCGGCCACCTGTTTGAAGCAGCCGTAGCACACTACCAGGCCACCGGTAAAAGAACCCTGCTCAACATTGCCATCCGGAATGCCGATCTGCTGGTGAAAGATTTTGGATGGGGAAAAGAAGAAAAGTTCCCCGGTCACCAGATCGTGGAAACCGGCCTTACCCGCCTGTACCGGGTTACCGGCAATAAGTCGTACCTCGACCTGGCCAAATTTTTCCTCGATGTACGCGGTCCTGGCACCAAAGACAGCCAGGAATACAACCAGGCCTACAAGAAAGTGGTCGATCAGCATGAAGCCGTAGGCCATGCCGTTCGCGCTACCTACATGTATACCGGCATGGCCGATGTTGCTGCCCTTACCGGCGACCGCAAATACTTATCCGCCATCGACGATATCTGGGAAGATGTGGTGGACAAAAAATTATACATTACCGGCGGTATTGGCGCCACTGGCGCCGGCGAGGCTTTCGGCGCTGCGTATGAACTCCCGAACATGTCGGCCTACGCCGAAACCTGTGCCGCTATTGCCAACGTATACTGGAACAGCCGTATGTTCCTGCTCCATGGCGACTCTAAATACATAGATGTACTGGAACGTACCCTGTATAACGGGTTGTTGTCAGGAGTATCTATCAGCGGTGATCGTTTCTTCTATCCCAATCCGCTGGCTTCAATGGGGCAACACCAGCGCAGTGCCTGGTTTGGATGCGCCTGCTGTATTTCTAATATGACCCGCTTCCTGCCTTCTATGCCAGGGTATGTATATGCACAGAAAGACAATGATTTATACGTAAATCTCTTTGTAGGCGATGCTGCCACCATCCAGCTGAAAGCCGGTAAAGTAGGCATTGTACAACAAACCGACTATCCCTGGAACGGGAAAGATGATATCACCATCAACACGGCAAAACCTACGGCCTTTACGCTGAAAGTACGCATTCCCGGATGGGCGGAAAACCACCCGGTACCCGGTAACCTTTATTTCGAGGAAGACAGCTCCGCAGTCACTATTCCCATCCTGTTGAATGGTCAGCCACTCCATTATACCGTGGAGAAAGGCTATGCGGTGATTAAACGCACCTGGAAAAAAGGAGATAAGGTAACGCTCAACTTACCAATGGACGTGAAGAAGGTGTTGGCAGCAGCGCCCGTGAAAGACGATCAATACCGCTTTGCACTGGAACGCGGGCCTATCATGTATTGCCTGGAAGGACCGGATAATAGAGATGCCACGGTACAGAATATCGTAGTGGCAAAAGACGCCGCCGTAACTCCCGTCTTCCAAACCAGCCTGCTCAACGGTGTAATGACCCTGCAAATGCCGGGCAGCTCTGCGAGCCGGCAGCTGAATACCGACGCGCTGATCAACAGCCAGCAAACGGTAACGGCTATACCGTATTATTCCTGGGCTAACCGCGGTCCCGCTGAAATGACGGTTTGGATTCCATTTGAAGCTGCCGCCGCCCGTCCTAAGCCTGCACCTACCATTGCATCTAAAAGCAAGATCAGCGCATCGGTAAAGAATCAGCGCATGCTGATGGCCCTCAATGACCAATACGAACCAAAGGACTCTAAAGATAACAGCGCCCTGTATTTACATTGGTGGCCAGCAAAAGGCAGCAGCGAATGGGTGCAGTACGACTTCGACAGCGCTCATACCATCAGCCGTACCAAAGTATATTGGTATGATGATGGTCCCTTCGGTGGCTGCCGCATCCCGGCCGCCTGGAAACTGTACTACAAACAGGGCAGTGAGTGGGTGCCGGTAAAGAATACCACGCCCTATACGACAGAGAAAGACAAGTACAATGTAGTATCCTTCGAACCGGTAACGACTACCGCCCTGAAGCTGGAAGTGCAGCTGCCGGCCGACAATTCGTCGGGTATTCACGAATGGATAGTGGAATAATAAAATAAACGCATGAAACAGGGTTATCTTGCCGCCATCGGGTTGCTGATGGGGTGCTACCATACTATGGCCCAATCCAGGGCTGATATCCATGTTAATACAACGGTAAAGGGAGCTACGGTGCCCGCCACCCTGCATGGTATTTTCTTCGAAGAAATCAGCCACGCCGGGGAAGGTGGATTGTATGCAGAAATGGTGCAAAACCGGGGCTTCGAAGATCATGTGATCCCTGCCGGTACCCGCCTGGAAAACGGTTGGCTGCAACCTTTCCCGGCAAAGCCCCACTTCATGCTGGGGCAGCCTTCCGACTGGAAAATGGAATGGCCCGTTCATAGCCAATGGCCGGCATGGCATGTTGAGAACAAAGGCCTGCAGCTTTCACTGGCAACGGATCATCCCTTACATCCCGCTACGCCGCATGCTTTGCAGGTAGATATAACTGCGATGGATACACGCAATTATCCTTCCCTGGTCAATGAAGGATTCTGGGGAATGAAAATTACGCAGGGAGAATCTTACCGCCTGTCGCTCTTTGCGGATAACGTAAAGGGTTATACGGGAAAGGTTACGATATCCCTGCAATCGGCTACCGGTAAGGTATTGGCCGATACGACGTTTAGCATTACCAGCCCCGCTTCCTGGCAGCAGTACGCAGCAGTACTTACTGCAAAAGAAAGCGATCCGGCAGGTAAACTGGTGCTCTCTTTCCATAACAAGGGTACGCTATTACTCGACATGGTATCACTGTTTCCTGTTCATACTTTCCGCAACCGCCCCAATGGCATGCGCAACGACCTGGCCACACTCATTGCGCGCATGAAGCCGGCCTTTGTACGCTGGCCCGGCGGCTGTTATGTAGAAGGCATTACCGTGGAAAGTGCACCTGACTGGAAAAATACCATTGGTCCACTGGAGCAACGGGTGCCCACGTATAGCCCATGGGGTTATTGGAGCAGCAACGGGTTCGGCTACCACGAATACCTGCAGTTTTGCGAAGATATTAACGCCGCGGCGTTGTATGTGTTCAACGTAGGGATTTCCTGCGAATACCGCAGCGGTACCTTCCTCCCGGAAGACAGTCTCGCCCCGGTAATACAAAATGCACTCGATGCCATTGAATATGCGATAGGACCGGTGACTTCCCGCTGGGGGAAAGTACGCGCCGCCAACGGCCACCCGGCGCCATTTCCGCTTAAATACGTAGAAGTAGGCAACGAGCAGCACGGGCCGGCCTATGCCAAAAGATATAATAAATTTTACGACGCCCTCCATGCCAGGTATCCGCAGATCGGCATCATTGCCAGCATGGGTATTGGCGATGTAAACCGCCATACGCTCGACAGTATGCAGCATACGGATATCGTAGACGAACATGCCTATAAAGATGCCGGCTGGAGCTTGCGTAACTTCGACCATTTCGATCGTTATAAACGGGGCAACTGGAAAATGTATGTAGGCGAATATGCTACCAATGCCGGCGTAGGCAGCGGTAACCTGCAGGCGGCTCTCAGCGATGCGGTATATGTAATGAGCATGGAAAAAAACGCCGACCTGGTCAACATGAGCAGCTATGCACCTTTACTGGTGAACGAGCATGACGTAGACTGGCCCGTGAACCTGATTCACTTTGATGCCGCCAACAGCTTCGCAAGGATCTCTTATTATGCCCTCAACCTGCTCAACGATCATAAAGCTTCTTATAACTACCCTGTTACGACCACCCTGCAACCCGAAATGCTGGTAAAACCACGGTTTTCAGGCGGTATCGGTCTCGCTACCTGGGATACGGAAGCAGATTATAAAGACATTGTAGTCGTGGAGAATAAGGATACAGTATACAACAGCGGCAAAGATCCGCAATGGATAGACTGGCTCCCGGTAAGAGGCCAGTGGAAAAAATCCGGAAGCATTTTGGGACAAACAGCCGAAGGTCCCCAACAACTGGCCATCCTGAAAGATCATCACTTCAACGCCTATACGCTGACTTTAAAAGCGCGTAAAACTAGTGGCGTTAACGCCTTCATTATTCCTTTTGCCGTAAAGGATACCAATACCTGCCTGCGGGCGCATATTGGCTCCTGGCTCAACTCTCACGCGGTGTTTGAAAGTCTCACCAACGGAGAAGAGGTGGCCGGTATCAGCAATCCGGTAAGATTGAAAGCCCCCCTGGAAAAAGACCGCTGGTACAATATCCGGCTGGAAGTAGGCGCGGAAGAAGTGAAATGTTATGTGGCGGATACCCTGTTAATGACCTATCGGGAACCACAAAAATTATTTGCCATCGCCGGAAAGGAGGAATCAACCGGTGACATCATCCTGAAAATAGTCAATGCTTCAGAAAGCCCGGTAAGCACCGATATTCACCTGGATGGGAAGGAGACGGTAAGCTCCGTGGCGAAGGTAATTACCCTTACGGGAGACAGGCCTGGCGCAGAAAATTCGTTTGCAACGCCCACCGCCTACGTGCCACAGAGCAGCACCATCACTAACGCCGGTACAAACTTTACCTGGACGGCGCCCGCTTTATCGGTAAATATTATCCGGTTAAAGCCGCGCGGGTAACCTGCGCAACTGGCTATCCGCCAGATAAGCAACTTAAATGATAACAAAGCGGTGATAGTCAGTGGCTATCACCGCTTTGCTATTATCCGGAAAAAATATTTTTATACTTTGTAGTGCAAAGTGCTTTTTATTTTATAATTTTACCCCGTATTCAAAAACTGTATATGGAAGCAGCCCCCTCTAAAAGGCTACCAGAGCCCTTTTTATTAGGCCTCGTATTGTTAACAGTATCCCTGCCGTTGTTTGTAACATCGTGCTACGTTGTAGAAGACAAAGCCGCGTTTGCCTTCTTAATCAATCACCTGATCGCCCTTTTTTATTTCCTGGCACTCTGGTGGAGTGGGGGGCTGAAAGCAGGCCCTAACCGCCGGAAAGTGACGGCAGCAGCATTTGTACTGTTGTTCATAGATGCTTATACTGTCAATAATGTTTTCTCCGTTTTTCAAACCTCCGCCCCCTGGTTTGTGGTGATATTGGTGCTGCTCTGCGCCAATACCCTGGCTTTTGGCTATTTCGACCGATGGCCGGAATGGGTGAGGCTCCTGCAATGCGCGGTATTGGGATTTACCTTCCTGGCGCCTGTATACCTGGCAATCTATCTCTTGCCCTTGTATATTATCAGCCTGATAGCACTCATCGCTATCGGTATTTCTGTGGTCACCTTTACGCCTATATTCCTTTGCTGGTTTAATATAAGGATGGTACAACGGGAAGTCTGGAAAGTAAAACGTTACCGGCTTACTTACCTGTATAGCGGCGCAATAGCCGTGCTCCTCACCGTTGCTTACGTCATCGTGTACGCCGTGCAGGTAAAAGCGATAGACGATAGTGAACGGCGTGCGATCAGCCAGGACAATGGCATACCCGTTTGGATAAAAACTGCGCAAACCCTGCCCCGCGGACCATTGGTGGAGAAAATACTGAAAACAGATCTGGTATATGTGAGCCCGGTATGGACGGACGCCAGCTTCTGGGATGTACCCGACAGAAGCTATGACCATGAGTTGGTACACGATCCCCTCTTTGTAACCGCCAGCGCATTGTTTGGCCGTACTACCATCAGCCGGGACGACCGGCTCAATATCCTCAACGTGATCTATGATAAGCGCCATTATACAGAGGAACGCCTCTGGAGCGGCAACGACCTGGTAACCACACAGGTGGCCACCGCAGCGGATATATGGCCGCAGTATCACCTGGCCTATACCGAACATACACTCACCGTAGCTAACCACGACAAAAGAACCTGGACCCGTGATGAAGAAGCGATTTATACTTTTCATTTACCACAAGGCGCGGTGGTAACCTCCCTTTCCCTCTGGATCAATGGCAGAGAAGAAAAAGGCGTGCTCACTACCCGGCAGAAAGCCACCCGGGCTTATACACAAATTGTAGGAGTGGAGCGGCACGATCCCTCCGTTGTACACTGGCAGGAAGGCGACCGGGTGGTGGTACGCGTATTTCCTGTGCCTGCAGCGGGAGAAAGAAAATTCAAGATCGGTATCACGTCCCCGCTTTCCGTGGAAAAAGGACAGTTATGCTACCAGCCCGCCTGGTTTGAAGGCCCGCCACATGAGGATGCCAGTTATGAGGCCACCCTGCGCATGGATCGCTGGCCTGCAGATATCACACTGCCGGCTGGGTTTCGCAACGGCAGCCAGCATACCATTACCCGGAAAGGAGACTATGATGCCAACTGGGAGCTGCGCTTGCCAACTGTACCAATAGACAACGCGGCATTCAACTTTAACGGTCAACGCTATACGCTGTTGCCCTACACCCCCAGCCAGGAGGTATTCCTGCCGGCCGACTATTACCTGGACCTTAACTGCAACTGGCGCTATGAAGATTACCGGAAAATATTGCTGCAGCTGAAAGGCAAGCCAGTATGGGTGTTTCACCCGGTCAACGGGAAAACAGCTGTCACAGACGGTAACCAGCTGTCCCTCTTTAACCACCTGCAACAGGCGCGTTTCTCCCTGTTTCCTTTTCATCAACTACCGGAGGCGGCCAACGCTTTGGTAATTACCGCCACCGATAACATTTCTCCACAGCTGAAAGTGTTGGATAGCTCCTTCCGGGAGCCATTATTGCAATACCTGGCGCATCAACCGGTGAGGGTATACAACATAGGCACCACCATTTCCCCTTACCTGGCCACTTTGAGAGAATCACGGTCACTGATCTACGATCATGGCACCACAGAAGAATTGTTGCACCAGCTGAAGCAACAGCGCTTCCTGCGCCCGGAAGCTGATAGCGCCGACCAGGTGATTGCCCATGCCGGTATCCGGATAGTTAGCAGTGCAGATAATATCGGCAATACCGGCCCTGATCACCTGGCCCGCCTCTTTGCCTACAACCAGGTGTTACAGCAAATGGGCCGGCATGTGGCAACCGATAGCACTGCGTTAATTAATACCGCCACCAAAGCCTGTATCGTTACGCCATTGTCCAGCCTGGTGGTGCTGGAATCTGCCAACGACTATAAGCGATTTGACATAAAAGAGGACCTGAACTCCCTGCAAAATGCCTCCCTGAAGAGCCATGGCGCCTTGCCGGAACCTCATGAATGGGCATTGTTTATCATCGCCGTGCTGATCCTGGCTTATGTAAGATTTGAGAAAGTATTGTTTCGCAGAAAAAAACAGGTATGCTAACGTTATTGGATATACGTAATTTGAATAGAGGGGCAAAACTGTCGGCGGCTATGCTGCTGGCAGTTTATTTTATCCTGGCCATCCTGCAGTTGCAGGACTATTTCGAATGGCGCAGCCCTTTCTTTTTGCTATGTGTGTTGACGCTGCTACTGGTATTCCAGGTAGATGCCTCCCGGAAAGGCAGCACCCGCTGGGGCTGGATAGCCCTGGTTTTCGGCCTGCTCTCCTGGCAATTACCGGTGTTTACATTACGATATGCCACTTTAGTGACCGCTACCTTTTTTGTAGTAGAATATTTTTACGGACGTTTGTCGTTCCTGGTGGTATTAACAGCCATCCTGGCAAGTCCCGCTATCGATAATATCACCGGCGTATTTACATTTCCCATCCGGTTGGGATTGAGCGGCATGGCCGGTCGCCTGTTACATCTCGTAAACCCTGCTATCACCACCAGTGGTAACCTGATCCTGGTGGGAAATAGCGAATTTAGCGTAGACACCGCTTGCATGGGATTACAAATGCTGCTGACATCGTTGTTGTGTGGTGTGGCGTTGATAGCGTTGTACCAACGGAGGCAACAGTGCGTTTTAACTTCGGCTTTACTGTTGCTGGTATTGGCTTTCATCGTAGTCTTAAATGTAATCGCCAACCTGCTTCGTATTATCTTGCTTGTGCAGTTTGCACTGCCCCCTGGTACCGCTGCCCATGAAATGGGAGGCATCATTACCCTGTTGATCTACGTGGTGTTACCGCTGCTATTCCTGCTGCCCCGGTTAATAAAACGGTTTGGTAAGACGCCTGTTCAGGGGCCGCCTGCGCCGGTATCTTACGGTTATGGCATGGGATTACAGTGGTTACTGGCAGCAGGCATCATCGGTATTCATTGCTGGGCACCATCTAAGGCCGCCGCCCACGCTATACCGGTAAAGCACCTGCCTGGCTATACCTATACTGTATTGCCTGATAACGTAGTGAAAGCAACCAGTGCGAAAGTACTGCTATACGTAAAGCCGGTAAAGGGCTTTTATTTCACAGATCATCAGCCCATGATCTGCTGGAAGGGGAGTGGTTTCGAGTTTCATAAAGTGAAGGAAGCCACCATCACGGGGACAAAGGTCTTTACCGCGGAATTAAAGAAAGATAGTAGCACGCTTTATACCGCCTGGTGGTATGAAAGCGGCGTCGGTGCCACCAACAGCCAGCTGGAATGGCGCTGGGATGCGGGTATTAACGGCAATAGCTATGCATTGGTGAATGTTACGGTAGAAAAACAATTCCTGCTGCTACCTACCGTAACAAACCTGCTCAACGCACATCTTATCCCGGAATAACTTCCGTGTCCTCTTTGTGGCGGGGTTGATAATAGAGATAGAAATAAGCCAGTAGCAGCAATCCTGTCAGGAAAGGAATCAGGGCCAGGTGTTTGTAGGTAATATCTCCAACGATAACCCGGGTATCGAAATGTAAGAACTCGCTGATCATCCAGTAGGAGTTGGCGGCAATCCACACGCTGATGGCTACGTTGTGGCATAATTCTGCCATAAACTGGCGGGTACGCCAGGCAATAATAATAGAAATGATCAGGGTGGGGAAGATCATGGCAATGCCCAATGGTTTCCAGATCATACACCAGCTGATATCTTTCAATAACCAGAAAACGATATGCAGGTTTTCCATTTTACGGTAACTTAAAGGAATACTGTATACCGGCGATGTGGTTGACGACTTACTCATGTTGCTTTGACTGTTAATTTACAGGGGATAAAGATATTCTTTATCTTCGTTTTTACACCAGCCCATCGCATAGAAGGAACGAATTTTACTGGTCCTGGCGGCAAACGTTTATAGCCGGTTGGCCGAGTAATATAAGATAATTAGTAACTTGAGTTTACAATTTATTAATTATGAAAATCCAACAATCCTTGAAATGGCTGGTACCAGCCATTGTCATGTTTTTTTCCTCAAAAGTGAATGCACAACAGTTTGATCTCGGTGTTCGCGGAGGTATCAGTATCCCCAATCTTACCGGTGGCGGCAGCAGCCTGCAAAATCCCCTGAATACCGGCTATAGTTCCCGTCAGGGCCCTGATTTTGGTATCCTGGGCGAATACCACCTCAGCAAACTGTTTTCTATTGAAGCCATGATCAGCTACTCTTCCCAGGGAGGTAAAAAGAATGGCTTCCAGGCTTATCCATTCCCCGAAGAAGCGAAACCTGTTGTTCCTCCTGGTCAACCTATTCCTCCTTACCTTTATGCCGATTTTAAAAGCCAGGCAAAGCTGAATTACCTGATGGTACCCATCTGGGCTAAGTTTGGTTGGAACCTGGGGCATTCCCCCCTGCGCTTATACGTAGATGCGGGACCGTTTTTCGGATTCCTGGTAGGAGCGAAGCAAGTTACCAGCGGCAGCAGCAACGTGTATTTTGATGAAGGCAAAACGATGCAGGTACCTATCGGAACAGCTGACTTCAACCGGACAACAGACATTAAAGACCAGTTGAATACATTCAACTTCGGCGTAAGTGGGAACCTTGGGCTGGCCTATCTTTTCGGCCGCAGTCAGGTATTTGTGGAAGGTGGGGGCAACTACGGCTTCCTGAATATCCAGAAAGGCTCCAACAATGGTAAGAACAAAACCGGCGCCGCTACGGCTTCTATCGGGTACGCTTACCGCATTTGTAAATAACATTTTTGAAGCGGTTGGTATTTGTTTCCCGAGAAATAAATACCAACCGCTTTTATTTAAGGGTTAGTAGACCATAACCCCGCTGATTTCAGCAATACCCGCCGGTTCAGCTTCAGCTGTGCTACTACCAACTCCGCCAGGTCTTCCGGTTGCAATACTTTCTCCGGGTTACCATCTGTTAACTGCAGGTCTTTTGCCATATCGGTAGCAATGGTGCTGGGCGTTAATGCGCTCACCCGGATATTATGCTTCCGCACTTCCAGCATCAGCGATTCTGTTAATCCCAGCAACCCGAATTTGGAGGCGCTATAAGCACTGGTGGCAGGAGCTCCTCGTTGCCCAGCTGTAGACGAAATGTTGATGATATCGCCGGTTTTCCTGGCAATCATTTCCGGTAACACCGCCCGGGTAACATAGTATACCCCCATCAGGTTTACCTGGATGATTTGTTCCCACTGCGTGGGTGTCAACTCCAGGAAACCGCCAAAGGCAGCGATACCCGCATTATTGATCAATATATCGATGGCGCCCAGCTCTTTGGTTAAACTGGCTACTGCCACATCTACGGCAGACATATCGCTCACATCGGCAACAGCATAAGCTACTTTTACACCACTGGCCTGTACTTCTTTCGCTACTGCCTCCAGCGAACCCGCTGTACGTCCCATCAGGGCAATGTCTACGCCTTCCTTTGCCAGGGCTATGGCCAGCGCACGACCTATCCCTTTTCCTCCGCCCGTAATGAGGGCCTTTTTCCCTTTTAATGATTCCATATGATATATTCTTTTTTTGCAGTAAAAATACCTGGCAAAGGTATTCCATTTACAGGTTATCTTCGCAGCACATCCTTATTAACCGCATCAGATCATGATACAGATTTCTAATGAAAAACTCACCGTACAGGTAAACCCGCAGGGAGCAGAACTGCAAAGCATTGTACGCAACGACAACGACCAGGAATATTTGTGGAGCGGCGACCCCGCTTTCTGGGGAAAGAAAAGCCCGGTACTGTTTCCCATTGTAGGCGGCCTGAAAAATAACACGTACCGGTACAATGGAAAATCTTACACCCTCGGTCGCCACGGCTTTGCCCGGGAGCAACTGTTTACCGTTACGGAGCAGGAAGCGAACCATGTTAGTCTCCATCTCTCCGACAATGATACTACCAGGGAAGTATATCCCTTCCGGTTCGGCTTTACTATCCAATACCTCCTGCAGGACGACCAGCTACAGGTAACTTACCAGGTTACCAATAAAGACAGCAAAGAACTCCTCTTTTCAGTAGGCGCTCATCCTGCCTTTAAACTGCCGCTGGCAGATGGTACTGCCTACGAAGACTATTACCTGCACTTCAATAAAGAAGAAACGACCGGCATATGGCCCCTGTCGCCAGGGGGACAAATAGAAACTGCTCCTGTACCGTTTCTACAGCAAACAAAGGAATTGCCCCTGAAGAAATCCTTGTTCTACCAAGATGCCCTGGTGTTTAAATCACTGGCCTCTACCGCCATCAGCATTGCCAGCAAACATACATCCCATGGACTCACCCTGGAATTTGAAGGATTCCCCTACATGGGCATCTGGGCCGCTAAAGACGCCAACTTTGTATGCATCGAACCCTGGTGCGGTATCGCAGATAGCGTAAATGCCAGCGGGGAATTGACAGAAAAAGAAGGCATCAACCGGTTGGCGCCGGGCGCTACGTTTGAAAGAACCTGGACAGCCGCATTTTTCTAAGTACAAAAGCGTACTGGTATTGCAACGGAAAGCAATAGCAGTACACTTTCCGCGTTTTGTGTTTACCCTTAATCTCTGTTGATGAAATCCTTTCCACGGTTATCATTTGTGAACGCCATTCTGCTGATAGTGGCCTTTGCCGGGCTGGCAGCTCAACGATACCATCATGATGCCAGTCGTACCACCATTACGTTTAAGCTGGACAAGGGCAGCCGGTTGTTTATTTCCTACCCCCTGAATATAGTTCAGTTTAAAGAGATACACCTCCCTACCATTACTGCCGATTCATCGTTCACCATCACCGTGGAGACAGAAATACCTTTTATCGTCAACAATTTAAACAAAACAAGAACGCCGTACCTCTTCTTCCCCGGATATGATTACACCGCGCACGTCCGGGAAAATGAGTCAGATATCCGCTTCCAGTGTGGTAGTGATGCACAGAAAACAGCGGAATCTAATGTGCTCCGGGAAATAGAAACGGCTACGTATCAATTTAACCTGAGCCTTAGTCCGGTAGCCATGAAGTATGTTTATCAGAGCCGGCAATATGGACGATCACTCGACTCATTTCTTCTGGCACTGAAAGGGCGCCGACTGGAAAAAATAGAAGAATACCGTAACACTAACAAAATATCTTCGGAAGGAGGACGCTTTTTAACCGCCTATGTGTTTTATGATTTTCTAGGAGCCAGGTTGATGCCCTTTTACTATCCCAATTTTGACTTACAGCAACTCCCTGACTGGTATGCGGATACCATACGCCAATATCAACACGTATTCAACGATGCTTCCCTGTTGCGTCTGTACTCCTTTCAGGGAGCATTGATTTACGCCAACCGTTTCCTGGCGCTGAATGCGGCAAAAGGTACTTACGCGCTGGGGGATCAGTTTACCGCAGCAAAAAACTTCACCGCTTCGGTACCGGTTAATGATTTCCTCCTGTACCAGGTGTTGAATAACCACAGGAACAAGGAAGACCGCGACTATGCCAGGTATGTTGACGCTTTCAAAACAGGTTGTTCCGATACGCTCTACCGGAGAATTATTCAGGATAATTTTGAGTACATGGTAAAAGAAAATACCCTGCCGGCTTCAGTATCACAAGCGTTTACCCTGGGTAAAAAGATGGTTAAACTGGATTCCCTGCTCACAAAACAAAAGAAATTAATTTACCTGGATTGCTGGGCTAGTTGGTGTGCCCCCTGTAGAAGTGAAATGCCCTCGTCGGCAAAGTTGCAGCAGCTATTTGCAGGAAAAGATATTTCTTTTGTCTTTCTGTCGTTGGATCAGGACCCTGGCCAGTGGCGGCGTGCGGTTGGCGACTATCCCTTTATGAATGCTGGCAACAGCTTTGTGCTGATGGGAAGTAATCAGTCCTCATTTGTAAAGCAACATCGGATTCACAGTATTCCACGCTATATACTCCTGCGCAATAATGGGCAGATCATCAGTGAAGACGCCCCAAGACCTGGAGACCCACAAGCGGCGGAACTCATCAATAAACATTTATAAGTATATAAAAAACAACGGAGTAACGTGATCGTTACTCCGTTGTTTTTTTATACAAGATTAGGTTACATCTAGAAATTATATCCTGCCTTCAGCCCAAAGAAGCCCCTGGTACCATCTTTAAACCAGGCTTCGTATTTGGCTTCCACGTCCAGGCCCAGTAAACGGATACCAATACCAGGAGCCACCAGGCCGCCTACGCCGTTGTAGTTCTTGCCCATATATTGTACTGTACCACCTTCCACTTTCACATACAGCAGCGAAATCAGCTGGTATCTCAGCCCCAGGCGGATAGGTATTACGTTATAGTTAGGGTACGTATAGGTGGTGCCGTTACTGGTGTAATCCTTACCGGGGAAACGGAAGTAACTGACAGAACCTACCGCCGTTAAACCTGCTACCAGCTTCACATCAGCACCCAGGCCGATACCATAACCCGTATTGTGGGTATCATTGAATTTACCAACGGGAAAGCCGGCTTCCACAAAAGGTCCGATACTGAAACGTTTCAATTGTGCCTGCGTCGACTGTGTACTGATACACATCACCAGGAGCATGGTGGCAAATGCCAGGACGATTTTTTTCATAAGAACTAATTTTCAAAGGAAATGGTTGACTAAACAATCAGCCATAAAAGTACGTAACTAATTGTTAATTACGACTGATGAATTAGTACGGGATGAGATATCGACAAATCTTCCCGTTGATGACCGCCGGTGGAATGATGCCCATTGCCGGATGGTAATTCTATTTTTGGCGGTATCAGCTTGTACACTACGGGCGTCACTATACGCGACAACAAAGTAGAACTGATCAACCCTCCAATCAAAACAATCGCCAGTGGCGCAATCAGCGGATTGGTAGATATGGCCACCGGTATCAGTCCGCCTATGGCAGTGAGCGAAGTGAGTACGATCGGCAGGAAACGCACTTCCCCGGCTTCCCGTATAGCTGCATCCAGCGGAGTACCCTGCATACGCAGCTGGTTGGTAAAATCTACCAGTAAGATGGTATTCTTCACCTCTATACCAGCCAGGGCTATCAGGCCAATTATTGCCACAAAGGACAGGGAGTTGCCGGTCAGCCAAAGCGCTATCGCCGCACCTACAATACCCAGCGGGATTACCGACAATACGATCAGCATGCTCTTAAAGGTTTTGAATTGCAGGATCAATACGGCCACAAACAGGAACACGGTCACAATAATTACGCCCATAAAGCCACCAAAGGAGTTTTTACGGCTTTCTACTTCACCTCCCATCTCATAACTATATCCTGTTGGCAGATGCATGGCATCCATTTGTTTTACGACGTCGTTAATAACCTGGTCGGTCAGGAAACCCTTGCGGATAAAGGCACTCACGGCTACTACCCGGTTTTTCTCCTGGTGGTTAATAGTCAGGGGAGATGTTTCCAGCTGTAGCTGTGCTACCTGTGAGAGTGGAATCGCCGTTCCCTGGCTGTTGTTCACATACAAATCCTTAAATACATCCAATGTAGGCTTACCCGTTTTTTCTTTAGTGAGCAGGATATCGTAATCGTTGTCGTTTTGATCGTTGTACTGACCCAGGTTAATACCGGAGATGGCTAAACGCACTACCCGGTCAATATTGGCGGTAGGAATCCCCAACTGCTGGGCCTTTTCCCGGTCTATCTTTACCCGGATATCCGATTTCAGGGTGCTTACGGGGTTGTTGATATAAATGGTACCGGCTGTTTTTTCCAGCAGCTTTTCCACGTTGCCGGCTACTGCCCGCAGGGTATCCAGGTTGTCGCCAAAGAGCCTTACTTCTACCGGTGCCACCATCGGTGGCCCCTGCTCAAAATTCTTTACTTCCACTTTAGCGCCGGGATAAGGCGTCCAGCGCTTGCGGAGCGACTCAATCAGCCTGGTTTTTTCGGCGGGGCTGGCATGAGGGTCCAGCTGCACAAAGATCTGGGCATAGTCGCCCCGTTCGTTCTCCTGCATTTCGTTGTAATAAATGCGTGGGTTGCCTTTCCCAATATTGCTGACATAGGAACGGATGTCTTTTTCCTGTTTCAGCGTTTGTTCTATTTGTTGTACAATGCCATTGGTATAAGCAAGATTGGACTGCGGCGGTGCAAAAATATTGATGAGGAATTGCGGCTTTTCTGAAGCCGGGAACAGGCTGAAACCAATGGCTTTAAACAGGCCAATGGCGCCGCCAAAAATCACCACGGATACGATCAGCGTCAGCACAGGTCTTTGCAGGGCCTTGTCCAGCAGGCGGGCATAGCTGCCATGGATTAACTTTTTCAGCATACGCATAAACAGGTTACCATCAGGGTGACCGCTATGCTCTTTCAGCAACCGGCTGGCCAGGAAGGGGATAATAGTGAGCGATACGCCCATGGAGGCCAATACGCTGAAAATAACGGCCAGCGGGAGGCTCCGGATAAAGTCACCGCTGCCTTCAGGCATAAATACCAGCGGCATAAAGGCAATAATCAATGCTGCGGTACAGCCAATAACGGCTAGCCCAATCTGGGAAGTGGCTTTCAGCGTGGCTTCCATGCGGGAATGTCCTTCCAGCATCCATCGTTCTATATTTTCTACCACCACAATGCTGTCGTCTACCAGCAGCCCCAGGGCTACTACCAATCCCACAATGCTCAGCTGGTTCAGGTTATAGCCAAAGAACTGCAGCAATACGATGCCAATAGATAACGACAACGGGATGGATATCATCACAATTAATGCCGGGCGTTGTCCTAACGGCAACAAGGTAAAGGCCACCAGGAGTATGGCGATGAGGAAATCCTTTCCCAGTCCGCTTAATCGGTTGTTGACCGCATCGGCCTGGTCGAAATACTGCACCAGGTCAATATTAGCGGGCAGGGTTTGCTTGAACTTTTCTATAACAGGTTTGTACTGCTGCTGTGTTTTGGAGATGTTTTCACCGCTCTTCTGTGCAGCAGAAACCACAACGCTGCGATGCCCGTTGAGGCGTACGAAGTATTTCTCATCTTCAAAACCATAATATATCCGGGCAATATCTTTCAGGAATACAATCTTTCCATTGGCATTGGATACAATAGTGTTGTTGATTTCATCGATATGCTGGTAGTTGCCGCTGGTTTTGATATTGAAGCTTTTGTCGCCTGCATCGATGCTCCCACCGGGGATATTGGCCATTTCGCTTTGTACGGCAGCCATCACCGTGTTTACCGGCAAATGCAGCTGGGCCATTTTATCAAGCTGCAATTCCACCCTTACCTGCTGATCCGGCAGGCCATGCAGTTTTACATTTTTGAGAGAAGGAATTTTTTCCAGTTCATCCTGCAGCTTGTCAGCATAGTAGCGTAGCTTGTCGCGGGAGGCATTTTCAGAGATCAGGGCTACCTGCAATACGTTTACATCGGAGGGTTCCTGCTTTCTCACTTCCATGCTGTAAATGTCTGCCGGCAAGTCTTTCCGCTTGTTGTTGACTTCTCTCACCAGCTCCTGGTATTTCTGGTCTACGTTAGAGCTGTATTTATACTCTACCCGTATCAGGGCTACGCCATCGTTGATGGTGGTGCGCACCCGTTTGATGTCATCCAGTCCATAGATTTCTTTCTCCATGGGATCTACTACCAGGTCTTCCATGTCTTTGGGACTGGTACCGGGGTATACCACTACCACGGTAAACTGTGGCGCTCTCATTTCCGGATCTTCTGAGCGGGGCATATTGAGGATGGTAGTAAGTCCCAGCACGATGATCATGATGAAAATGACCAGGGTAAACTGGTAGTTTTTGACGGCATATCTCGCTATTTTCATGGTAGTAATGATTATTGGATGATACGGATAGGTGATTGATCCTTCAGGTAGGCGCTGCCAGAGATGATGAGTGCCCTGGCTTGTTCCATGCCGCTGCTGATAAGTACATTTTCTTTTTCCATACCGGCTACGGTGACGGGCACTTTTTGTGCGGTTTTATTATCGTTGGTCACAAATACAAAGCCGGTGCTGCCGTTTCCATCGAGCAGGGCGGCGTAGGGGATACTCCAGGTGCTGCCAGCAGTGGTGGTGGCGGCGTTGATATGGCAGCGGCCAAACATGCCGGCCGCGATAGCGGCGGGCTTGCTGCCGGTCAGTTGTACGTCTACGAGGAAGGTACCGCTCTGCGCATCGACACCCTCCGATTTACGTGTAACCATGCCTGTTAAACTGTCGCCCGGTACGCCGGAAATTTCTATGCCGGCTTTATCTCCTGTTTTTATCTGTGCCCACTCTCTATCGCTTACGCCTACACGTAATAGCCAATGTGCGCTGCTGGCGCCGTTGGTTTGCAACACGGCCGTGCCGGCGTTCACCATCTGGCCGGCGCTTACCAGCTTATGCAGAACGTATCCATCCTGGGTAGCATGGATAGAAGAGTAGCTGCGGTTAAACTGGGAGGTGCTCAGTTGCTGCCGGGCCTGGTCCATCACGGTCTTGCTGTTATCCAGCTGTTCCTGGGTAGCTACGCTGTCGTTGTGCAACCGCATGGTCCGTTGGTAATCCCGTTGCGCTTTATCAAAGGCCAGCTGGTCACGTTGCACCTGTGCATCAATTTCTGTGAGATTGAGGGTAGCCAGCAACTGTCCTTTATGTACCCGGTCGCCTTCTTTCACCAGTATATTATTGATAATGCCGTTGGTTTTGAAAGAGAGATATACTTCATCATCGGTGGTAAACTGGCCAGACGCATGGATGGTGATAGCGCTGCCCTGTTTGGCCAGGGGCATTACTTTCACGGGAATAGTGTCTGAGTTGCTGGTAACAGCCGCCGGCTTGCTGCCGCAGGAAAACAGGAGCAGGGAAAGTGGCAGCAGCAGTAAGGTATTTTTCATGTGAGTATAATTTATTGGTTGTTGTTATCAATCTGGTAAGATGCCTGGGTACGTTCTACTGCGGCGTAAGCGGTTTGTACGGCCGCCTGGGCAACAGTGGTTTGCAGCTGTGCCTGGGTCAGTTGATTCTGCGCATCCAGGAGTTCTATATACAGCAGTTGCCCTTCCTTATACACCTTCAGCTGATCGCGGTAATATCTTTCTGCGAACGACAGCTGGCTTTTAGCGGTGTTGAAGTTCAGCAGGGCCGTCTGGTAGTCGTTAACCGCCTGGTATACCTGTAGCCGCAGGGCTTCTGCTGTTTGGTCGGCGGCATTGGTGATGGTTTGTACATCATTGGCCGCCTGTTTGATTTTGTATTTGTATTTGTGAGAAGCAAATAAGTTCCATTCCAGGTTTACGCCGAACAGGTAATAGCGCGTATCCCGGTTGAAGTTGCCCCCCATACCCTGGGAGCCCAGGTCGACGAAGGTGCTGAGCTTAGGTACCAGGTAAGCCCGCTGTAATTTTTCGTTTAACCGGTAGGCGTTAGTAGCACTTTTGTACTGTGCCAGTTCTTCCCGGTCGTTGATGTCTTTGCCGGGCAACTGTGCCGGAGCGGTGAGTAAAGTGCTGTCCAGCGTAATGTTTTCGGTGAGACCGCGATTCAGCAGGAAGTTGAAATAGGCCCTGGAATTCTGCCGGGAGGCCACTGCTTTATTGATATCGGCTTCTGTTTTTTCTTTCTCGGTCTGCGCACGGTACAAGGCGGTGTTATTGCGCACGCCATTGCGCACCATGCTTTCATTGATGCGGATATTTTCCTGGATCAGCGACAAGGCATTGTTGTATATAGCCACGGCCTGTGAGGCCTGGTAGTATTGGTAGTAGGCGGTTTTGATATCTTTTACCAGTTCCCGTTTATATACGTTTACCGCTGCCTGTTGCTGCGTAATCTGTTCTTTTTTTATCAGCTGGTTGTAATAGATTTCTGCATTCAGCAATGGGAGGGAGGCCCGCAGTTTGGCATCGTAAAAATTATCGGGGTTCAGTTGTACATGCACATTGTCGAGCGATTTAAACTGGTGACTATTGGTGAGCTGGTTGAGGCTGTTGTACACCGGGTTCATGATATCGCCGATAGGAAAGTCGATAGTACGGCCTCCCGACGATTTGGTATAATTGCCCAACAGGGATACGTTGGGACCAAATAAGCTCCTGGCTTCTTGCAGGGCCAGCATCGATTTGGTTAGCTGGAAATGTTGTTCCTTCAACCCCTTATTATTTTGAAAAGCTTGTTGAATGTATTGGTCCAGCACATTGTTCTGCGCCAGGATGGGGCGTCCGGCCAGCAATACGGCCACTAACAATGCTCCTTTAATAACTGATGTGTACATAATGAACGGTGTTTATCGATGCGCAAAAAAATAAAGCCAGGAGGCTTCTGTAATCAATGTTGATATACTAAACAGTGTTTAATAGCAGTGTTAAAAAAAAGCCAGGATGGCTTTTTACTGATTTATGCTTTGATCATCTCCAGGTATTCGTCAATAGCGGTGGCGATTACCCGTGGTACATCTTCTTCCGGTACCCTGGATACCTTGGTACATCTGCCCCGCAGATGCAGGCTGATTAAGCCATGCGCAAAGCCCCAAACTGACAGGGTAGCTATCGTAGCATCTTTAAATTTCACTACCTTCTTCTCTATACACTCCTGCATCAAGCCATGCAAGGCATCGTAAGAAGGATCCCCGTTCTCCCATTTCTCTTTCTCTACCAGGGTGTTCATCGGCGCTTTAATAATAAACATCAGATCGTACAACTCCGGGTGTTGCCGGGAAAATTCAAGATAGGCAACGGCCAGTTGCTCCAATCGTTTGAACGGATCCTCCGCGTTTATCTTCTCCCTGAACTCCTCTGCCAGGGTGGCAAAAGCCTGGCTCTGCACATCATACAACAGTTCGTCTTTATCTTTGTAATAGAGATAAATCGTAGCCGGACTGTACTCAATCTTATCAGCGATGTTGCGGATAGATACTTTTTCATAACCTTCTTCCACAATCATCTCAACAGCAGCATCTACTATGCGCCGGCGCATTTCTGCCTTTTCACGCTCTTTTCTTTCAATAATGCCCAAGTTGTTAGGTTTACAGTGCAAATATACTGAACAGTGTTTATTTTCCAAATTTATTTTCAGCAAGACCTTTTCAAAATTACTCCACGCTCACCTCATCGCAACATAGAGCAGGCTGTTTACCCGCTACCAGGCGCCATTCCGGCAAAGCGGCCGGGCATTTGGCAGTAACCCTGATATACCTGGCGGAAGTGCCTGGTAAAGAAAAAGGGTAGTGCTGGATTTGGACGGTATAGTCTTCGGCCGGCACCTGGATGTCTTTTTCCCCGGCAGTGGTAAAATGTTGCCCGTCAACCGACGTTTCTACCTGTATACGTACCGGCGTAAAAATATAATGCCGGGCATCCAGCAGGAAATTCATTTGTACCTGGTGAATAGTTTTGTTAGTACCCATATCGATCGTGGCAATCATATCCTTACCATAGGTAAACAGCCAGTTATAGCTGAAATCTTTACCACCCATTAATCCATCGGTAAGGGTAGCCTCTTTCTTGGGTGAATATTCTGGCGTATAAGGGTGTACCAGCGTTACCGGCGCACGTAATGCCAGGCTGTTGATCCATTTACGGGAAAAAAGCTCCTGCCATTCCTGTACGTAGGCATCGGGCGATAAACCACCTTCCGACAGCTCCTGTACGCCGGCTGTCTTACATTGCTGCGCGAATTGCTGGACGCGCTGCGGCCACCTCGCTTTTACGGTACCATCGGCCTCCAGGTAGCCGTATTGCTCGTTTCCATAGTAGCGTGATTGCTGTAATACCACGTATTCCAGGAACAGGCGGGTACCAGCCACCCGCTGCCGGAAAACAGGATTGTCACCCGCGGCCGTTTCGGCCTTGTCCAGCAGGGTGGAGTATTGATCTATCAGCTTCGGTGATAAGTAGTCACGGATATTATAAACCGGGTTCCCGTAAATATCCAGCGTAGTATGCGTGGTTTTAACGGCATTGCTGAGTGCCTCCAGGTATTGCGCTATAAACGGCGCTGCCGGGCCATAATATCCTTTCAGGAAATCATTATTGACCTGCTGCATATCAGCGTCGGGATGCCATAACAGGGCCGCCTGTACGTAGCTGTTATAGGCCGCCATATCGCCATAGGTTTCGCCGCTACCCTGGGAAAACACACCTTTCACATGATGTGCCGCAAAATATTTGATATTGGATTGCAGGTTATCATAATCCGGGAAAGGGGCCAGGTAGTTGGTAAACTGCGTGGTATAGTCCCAGATAAACAGGTTGCTGGTCATCGCTTCCCATCCTTCCAGGTGCTTGCGGAAAGCTGCGGCCGAAGACGTTTGTGCCAACGGCTCCTGCCGGAAAGCATCTATGGTGCTTAGCATGATATACACGTTGTTGCCGGGCTTCGTTTTCAACGGCGGCCTGGCGGTATAGCCATAAGCCAGCGTGGTAAAGCGTTGCTGCGGAAACTGACTGGCTACGCGGTTTACAAACCGGATCAGGGAACCCTGTGGTCCGCCTTCCTCTGCATCTGCCTTACGGCATAAATCGCAGGTACAGGCGCCGCCGCCATCCTCGGGAGATATAGACCAGTATGCTGCATCGGGGTTATCTGCAATGGCCTTTTTAAACCGGGCTACCGTTAATGCATATACGTTTTCATTACTCAGACAGAGCTGTTGGGCCTGCCTTTTCCCGTTTACCAGTGAATAATATTCCGGGTGTTCCTTAAAATAAGTAGCAGGTGGAAGGAGCTTAAAAAAGGAATGTCCCCACAGTCCCCACAGGTCTTCAAACCGGTGTAACCGGTGCCACGACAGGTATTCAGGGTCCATGGAAGGAGGGTAGTAGCTCTCCCGGTAAAGGAAAGCCGGTTCCTGCAAATCAGACAGGGACCCGCTGATACGTATATCCTTTGTTGTTGGAACCAACGCAGGGCCCGCGCCATCCTTACGGCAACCCATATAGGCCTGCAGGGTATGATATACGCCGTATACTACACCTTGCCCGCTGCCCCCGCGGATATAAAGGAACTTGTCTTTACTGCCGGTAAAAAAACCTTCAGCCTTTATCTTTTCCGGGCCATAGGTATGGTCGGTACTGCCAATAAATACGGCCAGCTGATCTTTATACTGGTTTTCCGGGATCACCGGTAAAGCAGCTCCGGAAATACGTTTTACATAATCCCTGAATATATCTGCTGCTTTACTTTCCGCTTTGCTGGCCTCCGTGGGCACTACAATAACATAGGCACTGTGCCCCTGCTGTACCAGCGATAATTCACCAGTTTGCGGGTGACACGCGCCTAGTAACATAGTTGTCACCGTTAACAAAACACTGCTCATAAATCTGCACATTGTAAGTCTGTTAAAATTTCCGTTGGAGCATCAGGTAAATATCATACTGGTTCTGATAGCCCACATCGGTAATTTTCTGGTTGATCCAGGTGCCATATAATCCCAGCGTAGTGCGGTAATGCAATACTTTTTGATAACCTACCCCCACACTATGCGTCAGCAACCCCGAAAGATTCGGAAAGTTAATCAGCCGGCTCCGGTCATCCGGAGAAGTACCCAAGCCACCTACCAATTGCAGGTAATCCTGCCGCTTGTTCATAAAATAGCGGGTAGTGAGATTAAAGGCGGTGTAGTTTTTGGAAGATTCGTTGATTATAAAGCCCCGGAGGTTCACCCAGAAATCACCGAACGGCTTAGCTACAGAAACCACACCAGAAATACTGCTGGTACTGTCCAGGTTCAGGTAACGCCCGCCCAACTCTACCTCTATCTCCTTTTTAAATGTTTTGAAGATAGAATAGGCCGCCCTCCATTGCGGGAATACCTCTTTATTGGAATAAGCCACCATGCCATAGGAATACAGGCTGCGATTATGTGTGTAATACATTTCGGCCAATCCCTGTAAGCCGTTACCCGTCTGCCTTCCGGCGTAGTTCACCTGGAAAGCATAAGAGCCGCGTTTCATAAAGCGCCGGTACTCCACCGTGGCAATATTGTATTTATTGCCCGAATAGTCGAAGCTGGAATTCAGGTAGTACAAGCCGAACTGGTTTTTCAGCGTTTTGCTTTCCAGGTAGTCGTGATAGTCCCTGTTTTCCGGTGTGTTATGCAGCTTTACCACCGTATCGGCTACCAGTGCGGCGGCCGCAAAATCTTTTTTATTTTCCAGCGTAATGGCCCGCTTCATTAAGAAGCCTTCATTGTCGGGGTAGTATTTAAGCCCCTGCGCTGTATAGGCCAGGGCGCTGTCGTAGCGTTGTTGCCCGTTCAGGATATTGATGCTGTACAGCAAGGCCATGGAGTCTTTCGGGTGCAGGGCCAGCACCTGGTTGAAGCGCTGCAAAGCACTGTCGGGCTGCTGGTGGCGCTGGTATTCGGTTCCGGCCGACATCAGGCTGTTGACATACGCTGTTTTATATTTCTGTGTGTAAGGATACCTGTTCATCAATTCGCCCGTAATGGCGGCAGCAGCGGCGTATTCATGCTGATCCTGCAATACGGATGCTTTCTTTAGCAGGAAATCGCGGTTGCCCGGGTAGTAACCTAATGCTTTGTCGGCGTAATACAAGGCGCTGTCAGGCTGGCCGGTGGCGCTTTCCAGGTTGACCATATAATCCAGTGCATCTATGTTATCGGGAGATACGTCCAGCACCTGCTTAAACTGTTGTTTGGCGAGGTCGTACTCCTCTGCTCTCATATAATTGCGCCCGTTGGTCAGGTAAAGGTCGGTGAGGTGATTGTTCAGGCGTTCATCTGCCGGGAACCGGGCAGCCAGTTGCCGGGCAATGGCGGCCGCTTCTTCATATTTGCCGGTTTCGCTCAGCAGGGCAGATTTTTTCAGCAACAAGCCGGCATTGTCGGGATAGTAGGCGAGTGCCTGGTCTATTACTTTCAGTGCGGCGGCATTATTTTTTTGGGAGATATAGGTATTGGCCAGGAGGTTAAGGGCGGTACTGTCATTGGGACTGGCCTTCAGGACACTTTCAAAAGAGGCGGCGGCCAGGTCGTACTGCTGCTGTGCGAGATAGTCGCGCCCACTGGCGGTTTGCAGGGTTACCAATCTTTCCCGGAGTGGTGCATTGGGAGTACGCTGATACAGCGTTTCTGCCAGCGCAGCCGCAGCGCTGTATTTATGGTCGCTTTCCAGTACATCCATTTTCATGGCCAGCAATCTGGCATCGGCCGGGCGATGCTTTAATCCCTGGTTAATCCAGGCGAGGGCTTCTTTATAGGCGCCCCGGGTCATACTGTAGCCAATGAGTTTATCCAACGCATCGCGGTTGCCCGGATCTTTTGCCAATACGCCGGCATACAACGTATAGGGGTCGGTGTTAGCATAGTAGTTAGCGGCTTCCAAACGCAGCGAGGTAGCGAGGGTGCGGGCTTTGGCATCGGAAGGATATCGCCGCTGTATTTCGGCCAGGGTAAGAAGTGCATCTGTATAAGCATGCATTTCCTGTTCTATGCCCAGCTTGCGCATCAGCAGGTCGTAAGCGCCCGGCCGCGCCGCCAGGGACTCGTTTACCTGGTCTAAGGCCGATTGATAATTGCCGCCTTTCAGCGCCACTGATAGATTGGCTTCGCGGGCGTCCTGGTTGCGGGGATCTACCAGTAATACGCGGTCATAACTTTGCCGGGCCATACTGCTATTGCCCAGTTGCTGAAAGTATTTGCCACTTACCAGGTAATGTTCTATATAGGCATTACGTACGGTGGTATCTTCAGGGTACTTGCTCATCAGCGTCTCTGCATATTCATTTCCCTGGTATACTTTGTGTTGCAGGTCCAGTATGCCCAGCTTCTTACGCATAAATTCCGGGCTACCGGGGAAGTTGCTAAGCGCTTCATCGGCATAGCACTCTGCTTCTGCATATTTACCGGTGGTCAGTTCTACATTGATGGCATAATAATAGGCATCGCGGTAGCGGGGATTTTTAGCCAGTACGGCTTTAAAATATTTCCTGGAGAGATCGTATTGCTTCGTGACCATATAAAGCCTGGCCAGCAGTAGCTGCTGGTCGATGAAGTCAGGTTGTTTTTCCAATGCCTGCTTCGACAGGCTGATGGCTTTGTCGTAGTGCTCCTGCTTCGTTTCCTGCACCGCCTGGTTGTACAGGGATTCAGCGTTGTCTTTTCCTTTAGAGAGCTGTGCCTGCGTTTGCAGGGCGCAACACATCACAATGCCCGTTAACAGCTGTTTTAATACCGCCATTATTTTTTATTTAAGCGTTTACTTTCTTTTTACTGAAACCTTGTCTCTGCATGTTTCCCCAGGTCGATTTTTTTCCGGTGAGAAAGAACCAATATCCTTTTAGTGCAAAAAATACGATCAGCGGGTGATAGATCAGCGGTTCCAGGAAGGCCATTAATGCCAGGCCTATCACCTCCCGCCAGGTTTTATAGTACCGGTAGGTAAGCTGATCCCAGCAAATGGCCAATGTGGTAATCATTACGGAATACAGGTACACAAAGGCCAGCAAAATGATGGCATATTGCCAGCTCACCTGTTCCGTGGCAATCAGGTAGATATAATAGCAGATACCTATAAACTCGATGATGGGCGCGAGGAATTCAAAAAACAGGTTGTAGGGAAGCACGATCAACCCCAGTTTTCTATAACGGGGATTAAACAGGAACTTCCGGTGTATAGTGATGATTTCGCTCAGCCCCCGGCCCCAACGCGTACGTTGCCGGCCAAATATTTTCAAATTGGGAGGACCTTCCGTCCAGCATTGGGTGGTGGGAATATAACGGATGGCATATTTCTGTTTATTATCGATCATGTAGGCACACATGCGGGTCACGATATCCATGTCTTCTGCAAAGGAAGTGTGATCATAGCCCCCCGCTTTAATGGCCACCTCCTTATCAAATAAGCCCAAACCACCGGATACATTGGGAACGCAATTGATGCCGCTCCAACCCATTTTCCCCAGCACATATGCCCGTATATATTCCATTTCCTGAAAGCGGGGTAGCAGTTTTTCGGGGGGACGTACCCGTATTATAATGCCTTCATCTACTTCACAGGAGTTGGCTACACGCAGCGTGGCGCCAGTGGCAATCACCCGGCGGCTGTCTTCTATCATATGTACATATCCGCATTCCGGGCAAGGTTCGCCTACTTCCTTCGTTTTCTTGTGTTCCTCATCCATAAAAGGCTTGATCATACGCAGCAACGTATCCTTTTCGATGATACAGTCTACATCTGTACACAGGAAATAGTTGAACGAAGCGGCATTAATACCGGCGTTGGAAGCATCTGCCTTACTCTTTCCATTCACTTTGTCGATCACCATCAGCTTATCATAGGCCGTGTTGGTGGACTTGAATATGCGTCGTACCGGCCGTGTTGTAATGCGCTCATTGTAGGCAAAGTCTACTTCTACCAGTTCAAACTCATTGATCAATTTTTCGAGGGTATCATCGGTGCTCCCATCGTTTACAATGATCACTTCAAAGCGGGTATAGTTCAGGGTGAGGAGGGAGCGTACATTCATGATGATGGTAACGCCCTCGTTGAAAGCGGGGGCTATCACTGATATGCCCGGTGTGAGCGGCGATTCCAGTAGCTGGTCGTAGTTGGTATAACTGCTCTTGCGCCGGAAAAGTTGGATGCCACGGTAAGATAAGTAAGCCAGCAGGGCATACATAAATAACATGGTACCTCCATATATAAATACACCGCCTTCAAAAAACGATTTCAGCATACTTTTATTACTTTATTTCTTTTTCCCAAAGCCCTGTCGCTGCATATTTCCCCAGGTGCTTTTTTTACCGGAGAGGAAATAATAGTACCCACGCAGTGAGTAGAGCACAATAAGGGGATGATAGATTAAAAACTCCATAAAAGGCGTCATGCACAAATAGGCTACTTCCCACCAGGATTTATAATACCGGAAGGAGAGCTGGTCCCACACAATGGAAATAGTGGTGATCATCACCGAGTACAGGTACACGAAGAGCAGCAGTAGCAGGGCATATGGCCAGTTGATGTTGCCGGTAACAGCCAGCAGGATATATACAACGATACCGCTGAATTCAACCAGTGGCGCCAGCAATTCGAAGAAGAAGTTGAAAGGGAAAACGATCAGCCCCATTTTCCCGTAGCGGGGATTCATGAACATAGGGAAGTGACTATACATCAGTTGTGCCAGCCCCCTGGCCCAGCGGGTACGCTGCCGGTTAAATATTTTGAGCGTAGCCGGCGCTTCTGTCCAGCACAACGTTTTGGGTATATAGCGTATGGCGTAATCGATTTCATTTTCATGCGCATAACGGCACATCCGTGTCAGCAATTCCATATCTTCTCCAAAGGAACTATGATCATATCCACCACAGCGGGTGGCCACCTCTTTATCAAACAGGCCCAGTCCCCCGGATACGTTGGGCACGCAGTTGATATAACTCCAACCCATTTTTCCCAATACAAAAGAGCGGATATATTCCACTTCCTGGAAGCGGGGGAGGAGCTGCGCCGGAGGGCGCATACGGATCATCACACCTTCGTCAAACTCACAGGAATTGGCAATGCGCAGGGTAGCGCCTACGGCAATCACGCGCATTTTTTCTTCCTGCATAACGGGCAGGATCAGCTCCAGCAGGGTGTCTTTATGCAGTATGCAGTCTACGTCACTGCAAACGAAGTAATTGAACGTAGCGAGATTGATACCGGCATTTACTGCATCTGCTTTGCTTTTCCCATTTACTTTATCGATTACTAATAAAGAGGAATAGGCGGGGTCAGTAGACTTATATATTTTCCGTATAGGATGTGTCCGTATTTTCACATTGTAGGCATAGTCCACTTCCACCATTTTAAACTCCGCAATAAGCTGTTCCATGGTATTGTCGGTACTGCCATCATTAATAAGTACAATCTCGTAACGGGGGTAGTTGAGGGTCAGCAGGGATCGTACGTTGGAAATAATGGTCATCCCTTCATTAAAGGCCGGCGCCAATATAGTAATGCCCGGCGCCAGCGGTGAACTGGATAAGAGGTCCAGCTGGTGGAGGGAATTTTTCCGGGTGTACCGGCTGACCGCCAGCCGGGAGAATATGGTCAGTAAGGCATATACCAGCAGTAACACCAAGCCATATACGAAAATCGCGCTTTGATATATTTTTCCCAGTATTTCTAAAATACCACTCATTAGTATTTGATTAATGGGTTCATACAGTGTTTCAGAATGCGCAGGTTTTCTGGTGTGGCGGTAGCCATCAGTTCTTCTATCACCTGTTGGGCAATCCAGTCATTTTTTACCAGTGATTTGGCGGCGCTCTTGCGCAGGTCAAAGTCGGTGGAGTGCAGGAATTCCAGTTTCAGGAAATCTATATGACGTCCACTGCTGATACGGCCAATGGCCTTTAATATTTCTATCTGACAATGCAGCGGTTGCGTACTGTAAATGCTTACCAGTTTGTCTTCCACGTCGGGCACCCGCAATTTTCCCAAACAGTTGATGGCGTCGGCCCGCAGGTAATGGTCTTTGGTATCTAAAAGTTTGATAACGGCAGGCACCGCGGGCAATTGGTTGTAATGCACAATCAGTTTCAGGCAAAAGGAAACCACGCTCTTATTGGAGGAGTAAGTAACCCAGCGGGCAAAGTTAGGAATCGCAATGTCCTCGGTAGTGCTGATAATACGAAGTAATTCTACCTGGTCCCACATCAGCAGGGGTTCCGTTACCACATCAAAAAACTTAAATGGCTCATTCTTACTGAGTTTGATATAGGCATGGCGGGCGGCGGCTCTCAATTCACGGTTACGGCTATTTGTTAACGGTAAAATAGTCACATCTGCCACCGACATGTTCATGCTGGTAAATTCAGTCAGCGCCTGTACTTTCTTTTCCCAATGGCCGGCTTTCATTTTTTTCATGGCGTCTTTGTCCAGCTCCAGTTGCATGTAAAGACTACGTAGCAGTAGCCCCATATTTCCCCTCACGTTACGGCGAAAGTGGATAATACGCTCGGTAAGAGCAGTCCGGGCCCACTTTTTGTCCAGTGGCAGCTCCTGGAAGGCGTCCAGGTTAAGCACCACCTGGTCGGCCGGCAGCGTGTCGGCTTCCGGGTGGGTCAATACTTCATCTATTATGAGGCTATCTATTTTGGGAAGCAGTTTTGCTAAACGCTTATCCCGGCGGTTACCCAGATAACGGTTTCTCAAAATAGAAAAATAAGCGAGCAGGGTACCCAGGGCAGCTATTACTATAAATATCATGGCTAGCTGTATCACCAGCGGAGCATACCGGAAGGTATTAATAACGGGTTCCAGGAAGGCAGGTAGTTGTATGTCGAACATCAGCTATTTATTCTTCATTAATAATCGTTTAACGCGGATCATTAATTCGGCAGGGATGATAGGTTTTTTGAGGAAATCATCTGCGCCCAGCTTAAATCCTTCCATCACCATGTCTTCGTTCCCCGCATTGGAAACAATGATCACCGGGATAGGCCGGGGCTGGCTTTTTACCTTGCTCAGAATTTCAAATCCATTGGCGTAAGGCATCATAATGTCGGTAATAATCAAATCATAACCGTACTGGGTAGACTCCAGCTTTTCAAATGCTTCCTTGCCATTAGATACATGATCCAGCTCATATTCTGAGGAGGGGAGGATTCTTGCCACTATCTTAGGCATTATTTCGTCGTCTTCTACTAACAGTATTTTACTCATAGTGGCTGCGTTTGTTCCGTAAACAATGTGAATGAACAATTGTTTACCGATTTTTATAAAATATGGTGTTGATGTCTCGCTTTAGAAATCAGTTTTGCCGTTGTATGCGTAGATATATACTTATAGCATAAATGATTAGATTTTCTATCTGAAAAATTATTTTTAAATTAATACTAAAACCACTACATAACATGACACAAAGGTATTGAATATGAAGGCATTTCGGTACTTTTATACCTAATATAACAAATTATCAGACATTAACGAATTCCTTTTTTCAACGTGGCACCAATCAAAATTTCACTGGCCAACAGGTTGTACCTCGGCTTCTCATTGGTAGTATTGCTGGTATTGCTGAGTGGTTTATTAACCTGGCGTACGTTTGATTCTCAAATGGAAGAAGCCAGCTGGGTACAACACACCTACCATGTACTCAATAATTCCGAAAGGGTACAGCGGCTCCTTTTTGATATGGAAGCCGCCAGGAGAGGGTTTAGGAGCACTTTCGACCATAAATTCCTAAAGCCCTATGAACTGGCACTGCCAAAAGTGGCGCCGGCGCTCAACGACCTCCATGCTCTGGTGTCGGATAACCCGGAACAATACAAAAACGTGGATTCCCTGGAAGATGAAGTCAACAACCTGCTTAGTTACTGGAATGAACTGGACCATACGCTGGAGCAACAACGTTTCGAGCAAAACAAATCCATCACGGAAACGGAAGCCCTGATGATGGACCGGGTACGGGCTAAAATATCGCTGGTCAACGCAGAAGAGCGCCGCCTGCTGGCACTCCGGGAAAATTATAAAAACGAGTCTTTTTCCAAAGCAGTAAGAGCATTGCTGATCAATAATGCCTTTATTTTATTGGTAGGCTGCATCCTGATGTGGGTGACTTACGTGGAATTTAAACGAAGGCTCCGTGCACAGAAAGCGCTCAATCTTAAGCTCACGGAAGTGGTAGACCTCAACGAGGCCGCCAATGAGCGCAACTGGATGCTCACCGGCGTAAATAAAATGAATGACAGTCTCCAGGGCGTAAACAGCCGGGGAGAACTGGTACACAGCGCCCTGCAAACCTTAACCACTTTCGGGGAATTTGCCGCCGGCGCTTTTTATCACTTTAATGAAGAGGCCAACCACCTGCGTTTAGAAGCCACTGTTAATATGCCTGCGGCTGTTGCGGCTGTGGTAGCTATTGATGAAGGCTTTGTAGGCACCGCCGCGAGCAACCCCGACCTGCGGGTGATCCGCGGAGTACCGCCCAGTTACTGGCAATTATCGTCGGCCAGCGGAAATAGTGTAGCCGGGGAATTGGTATTGATACCACTCTGGGTGGATAACGAACTATTGGGCGTTATTGAACTGGCCTCCTTTCAACCGGTAACCCCACTGCAGATAGGCCTGCTGGAAATATTAAAGAAAGACATTGCCGTGGCGGTGAATGCCGCCAACGCCCGTGAAAAGGTAATGCAGCTCCTTCACCAGGTACAGGAACAAAAAGAAATACTGATCAGCCAACAGGAAGAACTGCGGCAGTCGAACGAAGAACTGAGCCGTCAATCAGAAGTACTACAGGCCTCAGAAGAGGAACTACGGGTACAGGAAGAAGAGTTACGGCAGGTGAACACAGAAATCACCGTAAAAAACTACGCCCTGGAAATTGCCCGGAACGACCTATCCCAGAAAGCCGCAGAGCTGGAAGCCAGCAGCCGGTATAAGTCTGAATTCCTGGCCAATATGTCGCATGAGCTGCGTACACCGCTCAATAGTGTACTTATTCTCGCTAAAATGCTCCAGGAGAACAAGGATAAAAACCTCACGTCAAAGCAAACGGAATATGCCGGCATCATCCATAAGTCAGGCTCAGACCTGCTCCACCTGATCAATGATGTACTGGATCTCTCCAAAATAGAAGCCGGTAAAGTGGAAATGAATTTTGAGGCGATACCCGTGAGCGAAATTATGGATGATCTTTCCGATCTCTTTGAAGTAGTTTCCCAGGAGAAGAAAATACAATTCATTAAAACCATCGCGCCCGACGTACCCACCACCCTGTTTACGGATAAACTCCGGCTGGAACAGGTGATCCGCAACCTTTTATCCAATGCGTTTAAGTTTACGCCCGCTGCCGGCGTCATCACGCTTTCCTGGTATATGATCAACCCGGATACACTTAGTATCAGCGTTAGTGATACGGGGGGAGGCATCCCGGCCGACAAACAGGCCCTGATATTTAATGCCTTCCACCAGGGGGATGGCAGCACCAGCCGCAAATTTGGCGGTACCGGGCTGGGATTGAGTATCAGCCGCGAACTGATGCAACTGCTCAAAGGATCGCTGGTGCTCGACAACAGCTCCCCGGCAGGCAGTACCTTCAGCATTACCATCCCTGTCCATCCTGGTGCCGATGCAATTGTTGCTACGGAGAACACCCTGGAATATACACCATCTCCATCACCTGTACCTGCTATCAGCGACGATCGCGATAATATCAGCAAGCAGGATAAACTGATTCTCATTATAGAAGATGATATTCATTTCGCGGATATCCTCCGTGACTTTGCCCGCAATAAAGGATTTAAAACGATTGTGGCCCACAATGGCCAGGATGGATTGGCCTATGCCCGCAAATACCTGCCGGCAGCCATTATCCTCGATATGAACCTGCCGGTCATTGATGGTAAGAGCATTCTTAAAATCCTGAAAAGTAATGAAGACCTGAGCAAAATACTGGTACATGTTGTCACCGCGGCCGACAACGCAGGTATTGGTGAGGATAACGTACATGGTTATACGAGGAAGCCGCTGCAACTGCCCGACCTGGAAGCCGTATTTACCAATATCAGCGCCCGCATACAGGCGGGGCTTAAAAAAGTATTGCTCCTGTCGGCCGGCCCACAGAGTGCGGATGCGGCCATTAAAGCCAAAAGTGAAGAACGCCACCTGGAAACCCAATACGATGTGGCCGCCGGTATGCCCGACGCCAGGCAACTCCTGGCACAAAAGAAATACGATGCGGTTATCATGGAAATTAGCGCGGAGCTGAAGCTGGATACCGGGATGCAGCAATTAGAGACCCTGACCAGTATGCCCGAAACCGGCGATACCCCGCTGATCGTGTATCTCGACCAGGATATTACCAGCAGCGAGGAACAACAGCTGAAGAGATATGCCGCCGCTATTGTGCGCAACTCCGCCCTCGCCACCGACCGGCTGATGGACGAATTGGAACTCTTCCTGTATAAACTGGAGAAAAAAGAGAAAGTGGAATACCCGGAAACGCCCGGCATTGCTACAGTCCTGTCAGGAAAGAAAGTGCTGCTGGCAGATGATGATATGCGCAATGTATTTTCTATCAGCGCCCTGCTGGAAGACCAGGGAATTGAAGTGCTCACGGCGGCAGATGGTAAGGAGGCAGTACAAACCCTGCAGGAACATCCAAAGCTCGACCTGGTACTGATTGATATTATGATGCCGGAAATGGATGGTTATGAAGCCATGCGCCTGATCCGCGCCGACCCAAGGTTTCAGCAATTGCCGGTGATTGCCCTCACTGCCAAAGCAATGGCAGAAGACCGGGTGAAATGTATGGAAGCAGGCGCCTCCGATTATATCGCCAAACCCGTAGATAATATTAAATTATTGTCGTTGTTAAAAGTCTGGTTATCTTAAAGCTGATATGGTAGAAGGTATCAGCCATAGCGATTTTACTGACCTGGTGAAGATCATTCAACAGCGGTATGGCTATGACTTTACCAACTATGCCCCAGCGTCGCTGAAACGCCGGTTTATCCGCTTTATGGCATATAAGCATATCAACAGCATCTTCGAACTGAAACACCGGCTGCTCAATGAAACGCACTTTTTCCAGGAAATGGTCCAGTATATTACGGTGAATGTAACAGAGATGTTTCGCGATCCATCGTTCTATAAAGCGCTCCGGGAACAGGTATTACCGCGACTGGCATCTTACCCTAATATCAAAATATGGCATGCCGGCTGTGCCTCCGGGGAGGAAGTATATTCTATGGCCATCCTGCTGGAAGAAGCCGGGCTAATGGATCGTTGCCGCATCTACGCAACGGATATGAATGCCGCCAACCTGAAAAAGGCAGAAGAGGGCAGGGTTACGCTGAAGGAAATGAAAGACTATACTTATAATTATATACAATCGGGTGGGATTCATGACTTTTCTGGTTATTATACGGCCTACGCGGATCATGTGATTATTCAGCCGGCATTAAAACGTAATATTATTTTCTTCCAGCACAACCTGGTTACCGACCAGGTGTTCAACGAATTTCAGCTGATTTGTTGCCGGAATGTTTTTATATATTTTAACAAGACACTGCAGGAGCGGGTGGTAAAGTTATTCTATGAAAGCTTAACTTCGCTGGGCTATCTGGCGTTGGGTTTAAAAGAGTCGTTATTATATAATGAAGAAAGAGTAAAATTTGAGCCGGTAAATGCGGCCAATAAAATATTCAGACGTAAAACATAGCCGTTGACGCTTCCCCCTAAATACCGTATCCTGCTTATCGGCGGTTCTGCCGGTAGTATGGCCGTATTGGTGACGTTGCTGAACCATTTTCCCTCTCCTTTTCCAATACCGGTAGTCATTATCATGCATAGGTTAAAGAACGTTGTCAGTGAGTTGGATAAACTGCTGTCTGTACAGCAGGAGATTCGGGAACCGGAAGATAAAGAGCAATTATTGCCGGGAAAAATTTACCTGGCGCCGCAAAACTATCACCTGCTGATAGAAGAGGATGCCACCTTTTCGCTGGATTATTCGGAGCTGGTGAATTTTAGCCGCCCGGCCATAGACCTTAGTTTTGCGAGTGCTGCAACCGTTTTTGGCGCTCATGTGCTGGGCATTTTGCTGAGCGGCGCCAACAGCGATGGAGCGGAAGGATTGTCGCGCATCATTGCCGCAGGCGGTACCGGTATTGTACAAGAACCGGCCACCGCGGAATTCGACGTTATGCCGCAGGCAGCCATAGACGCCAATCCCGGCGTACAGGCGATGTCTGTGGAAGAGATCATCCACGTTATCAATAACATAAGTACAGAAAATAAAAGTTGACAAATGAAGCAGCTCAAACCGAAAACACTTACTATCCTGCTGGTAGATGATAAACCGGAAAACCTGGTGTCGCTGGAACATATGCTGGAAGGGGAGAACCGGGAAATCATCAAAGCCAATTCCGGTAATGAAGCATTAAAAATAATATTACGGCACAATGATATCGGGTTGATTATGCTGGATGTGCAAATGCCGGATATGGACGGGTACGAAGTAGCCCGGTTGTTACAAACAAATCCCAAAACAAAAGATATTTCTATCATCTTCGTTACCGCTATTAATAAAGATGAGCAATTTGTAATGCGTGGTTTCCAGGAAGGCGCCATAGATTACCTGTCAAAGCCGCTCGATATCAATGTTACCCGGGCAAAAGTCAGCGTGTTTGAGAAACTATATCGTTCCCAGTCAGAGCTGAAAGAGGCTATGGCAGAAAAGGAAAAGATCAATAAGCAACTGGAGCGTTTTATGTACGTGGTAGCGCATGATCTGAAGTCGCCCCTATCGGGCGCCATAGGGCTGCTGGCGTTGATTAACGATGATGAGCGTATCCAAAATGCGCCCGATCTGAAAGAGTATATGAAAATAGTACTGGGTGCTACCAATCACCTCACAGAAATGATCACTTCTATGCTGGAGTACACCCGGCAGAGCGATATGGAACAAACGATTGAAGACGTAAATGTGCATGAACTGATTGCGCAGTTGTCCCATTTACTGTTTCCGCCGGCGCATATCCATATTGTAACGGAAGGCACCTTACCGGTATTGGAAACCAATAAACTGAAGCTCCAGCAGGTGTTTCAGAATCTTATTTCCAATGCCATCAAGTATAACGATAAGAAAGAAGGATTGATTACCATCGGTGGCGCCGATAAGGGAGAATACTACGAATTTTATGTAAAAGACAATGGGCCGGGAGTGGCCAAACGCGATACCGACCGTATATTCCGGTTGTTCGAAAGATTGGACAACGATGGTAAAGAAGAAGGTAGCGGTATTGGGTTAAATATTTTTAAACTACTGGTAGAAGAGCAGGGAGGCAAGGTATGGGTAGAATCTCAGCAGGGCGAAGGCAGTACTTTCTATTTCCTCTGGCGTCAGTCCTGATTATTCAAATATCCATAAACGCCCGCTGATTTGCTGGGTATTCACCGGGAAGCAGGATACCTTCAGGGTGTTGTTTTCCAGTTGCCAGTTCCAGTTTGTAATTGAATTTTCGGGAGAAGAGAATAGCTGGACGGCCTCTCTGTAAATATCTTCGCTATTGGTGGCGCTGTTGCGTAATTGTGCCATGGCATCCGATAAGATGGCCGGTAGTTGTTCGCCCGGACCAGAAAGTCCCAGTAAGGTGGCGCCTTCCTGGTTAATCCACCCCGACAATCCATCGTTGTTAATGAATACCATGGCATGCGGAATGGTGTACAGGATAGCGGAAAAGCGTGTGGCAATACGTTGAAAGTACAGTTGCTGCTCAGATTGCAACAGGATTTCTTTCAGTCGCAGACTGATAGTTTCAATACATTCCTGGAATTCAGGCGTAAAGGTTTGGGGCGCACTCCAGCCCAGTATCATCAGGCTATTATTGGGAGTCGTATTTACCGGGATAATAACAGCAGAGGATAGCGCCTGCAAGATGCCTGATAGGGCATTTTCTTTAGGCGGGGGGATTTTCGACCAATAGATACTTTTAAACCCCTGTGCATACAGCAGCTTTTTGATGGGATCAGGATTCAGTACAATTCCATTCAGGTGAACGGGCGACGCGCATTTTACCTTGGCAGTAGCTTCATCTTCAAACTCCAGTTGCAGGGCAATATCTGCCATGGTAAGGCTTTTTACCAGTGAAATGCTGAACGCAAGAAAAGAAGAAATGTGTTTGTCTTTATCCCAGCGACTCGTTTGGTTAATAAAATTTAAGGCTTTACGCTCCCAGTTACTCACAGTATGAAATTAAAAGAATGAAATAATTACAGGAAGGACTGTATAGCGGCAATCACTTCCCCGGGCGCACTGATATGCGGAAAATGTCCCTCTGTATTCACTTTGGTTCGTCGGCTATTAGGTATATGCGCTTCCAGGTATTCGCTGACTACTCCCGGAACGGCAATATCGTTGGTGGTTTGTACTACCAGGGTGGGGATGGTTACTTTTGGCAACTCGTCCCGGTAATCCATATAGAAAATAGCTTTGGCTACCTGTATGGCGATGTCGGGGCGCAGCTCCTGCAGGGAGGCGGCAAATTGTGCAGCCAGTTCTGGCCGGTCTTCATTTCTCATGGCCAGTTTAGAGAAGCCGGCAGCCCAGGCATGGTAGTTGGCCTCCATGGCTTCAAAGAGACTGGTCAATGCTGCATCGTCAAAACCGCCAATATAGTTGTTGGCCGGATCGTTGAGGTAACGGGGGCTGGCACCCAGCAATACGAGTTTATCGATGATACCGGGATAATATACACTGTGAAGCAGCCCGATCATGCCACTCACGGAATGTCCGATAAAAGTAACGTTCTTCAGTTCCAGTGCCTGTAGTATATCGGCTACATCAGTGGCGTAGCCATGTATGGTTTCATAACGCCGGGAACTATATGCTTTAAGTTCAGCTTTTCCGCCGCCCACGTTATCAAACAGTACGATCTTGTAATCCTGGCTAAAGGGCGCAATGACGTGGTGAAAGGAGGTTTGGTCTATGCCAAATCCATGGGCAAAAACAAGGGTCTGCGGGGCACCGAGGTCACCAATTACATGGATGTGATTTCTTTGGATGATGTCCATAAGATGCGTTAATAATTGAAAATGTGCACTATAGCAAGCAAAACACCTGGTGATTGGGGATAACGGACTAACCCTGCAGGGTTGGTCCGTTATCATTTTGACATTTTCAAATATAACGCAATTAGTCCGAACGAACTATTTACTCACTTCCAGTACCCTGAAAGTGCCGGGAACAATGGTTTTGGTGGCGCCCTGGTAATCTGCTACCGGCAGGTATACATGATGCGTAGCAGGGTCTACTACCAGGGTACGCGCGCCTTTATGGGTAGGCACGGTGGCCACAGTCTGGTATTTATCTGCGCCTTCAGCAGCAATCACCGACAAGGTGCCTTCTCCATTGGAGGTGAAAATAGTTTTTTGGCTGGCATCAAAAGCTACCCCATCGCAGCCTCCGCCTATATTGATCGATTGCACAATATGCCCGTTGCCGGCATCCATCACCACGAGCAGTTTATTGGCACAGCCGGAGTAAAGCCGGTTCGTTGCGGTATTGATAGCCAGGCCGGTAGGTCCTTCACCTTTGCCCAGCGACCAATGAGCGCCAGCGGCAAATGTGCGGGCATCTACTTTCACAATCTCGTTTTTATCTTCCAGGTTCACATAAATATTCCCTTTCCCATCGCTCACCGCTGTTTCGGGACCGCCTCCCAGTGCTACGGTGGCTACTACCTTGTCGGTGGCCGGATCTATAACACTCAGGTTGTCGCTTTCGCCATTACAGATAATAATTTTCTGGGAGAATGGCTCAAATAGAATGGCGTCGGGCTTGGTGCCGGTTTTAATTTCACCCAGCACACGGTTGCTGCGGATGTCAAATACGGTGGCGGTATTAGACTTGCCGTTGGTAGTATATCCCTTTCCGGCTTTAACGGCAAATGCTACCCCGTGAACGCCGGCTGTATTTTCAATAACGCCGGTACTGTCGCCTTTTACTTTATCCAGTACATTTACCCGGGTGCCATGCGCAGCATATAGCTGTTGCGTAACAGGATTCAGGGCAATATAGTCCCATTTGCTGTCGCCGGCAATGGCAAAGGTCTTGGATACATGATACTGGCCGGATTGTGCGGAGGCAGCAACCACGGATAGCAGGAATGCTGCGGTGAAGATTTGTTTCATACGAATGAATGGATTTTGAACAAAACTCGGTGGCGATTCTGTAGATAACCTGTAGGACGTATACCCCCCGGGCAAAAAAACTCCTTGTTTTTTTGCAGGGCTTTTACATATATTTACGCTTAAACCTTTTTTGTGATTGATGGACTTGTCGGATTCCGCACTGCTGGAACGCATGCAGTTACTGGACGATAGAGCTGCCTTCGATGAACTATACCACCGTTATTGGGAACGGCTATACATCGCAGCATACGCCAGGCTGAAGAATGAAGCAGATGCAAAAGATTGTTTACAGGAAGTGTTTGTCGCCCTATGGCATAAAAGAAAAGCAATTGTCATCCGGGAGCAGCTGGACGCTTACCTTTTCGTTTCGCTCAAGTATCGTGTGCTCAATCATCTCCGTAATCATAACAATTACTTAAAGCATCTCGACGTTTTTTCCGCGTTTCCTCATCCGATTTTGCCTTCGGCAGATGATCACCTTTTCCTGGAAGAAATACAACAGCTGATCAGCAACGCCATCGCAGACATGCCCGAAAAAATGAAGGAAGTATACCTCCTGAGTCGTCGTGATGGCCTATCGGTACAGGAAACGGCTACCCGGTTGGGTATCTCCCAGCAAACAGTAAAAAACCAGCTCACCTCCGCCCTGAAACGCCTGAAAGAACGGCTGGGCAACTACCAATAAAATATTTTTTTACCGACCTAGTACTACCGTTTCACAGCGGTGTCTTTAACAATACAAATGGTTAAAAGCGTGGATGATCAAGATAAAATAGCAGGGATTCTCCAAAGGCTTGAAACCGGAACCTGTACTCCGCAAGAACTGCAATGGCTGCAAGACTGGTATCATTCCCAGGACGGGCAACCGGCGTATACATTCCGGGATGAAGCCCATAGACAGCAACTGAAAACAGGTATGCTGGAGGGAATCCACGCGCAGCTGGAGCCGGAAGAAGTACCCGTGGTTCGTATGCGCTATCGTTGGCAGATAGCGGCCGCAGTGGTGGCAGGAGTAGCAGGAATAGGCGGCTGGTGGTTTATGCATAGCTGGCAGCCACGCCATAAAATGATACAGATAGCAGTGGCCGCAGGGCAGCAACAGGAACTGTTCCTGCCGGATAGCACCCACGTATGGCTCAATGCCGGCGCTAAAATGGAATATCCACAGGAATTTGGCGAGGTACGCACCGTGAAGCTGGATGGAGAAGGGTTCTTTGATGTAAAACAAGATGAACATCGTCCGTTTGAAGTACATACACAAGATATTCATGTGCAGGTACTCGGTACCTCCTTTGATGTAAAAGCCTACAGCACGCTGGATGAAACCCAGGTGACGGTAAAGACAGGGATGGTTAAGGTACTGCACGACCAGAAAGGATTAGATGTACTCAGTGCTAACGACCAGCTCACGTTTAGCAGGTCGGCGCAACAATACATGAAATCAAAAGCAGACAACCAACAAATCGATGAATGGGCCAGTGGGATGATCAGCCTTTCCCAGGTAAGCTTTGCTGAACTGGCCCTGACGCTGGAAAATCAATACGGAGTACATATCCGCTTTAATCCGGCCGAAATGAAACACGACGAATACACACTGCGATGCAGTAAACAACTCACTATCACTCAGGTATTAGACCTCGTGAACAGTATTCATCCCGTACAATATGATATAAAAGAGAAAGAGATTACTATACACCGTAAAAACTAATACGCGCATACAAGGAGGATGCAACCAAAATAGGTAAGGATGGTCACGGTTATTACCATCCCTGCGATAGCTATGTCCCATAGGGAATAAAAAACCGCGTCTGTTGGCGCAGACACGGTTTTAGAAAAGTTATATAACAGTCAGGCAGTGAATTGCAGACACGCTTGATGACTGCTATATGCATTTAGTTAACACTAAAATCAACCAAATATATGCAAAAATCGCTTACGCTAACTTTTATACCAGGTCTTATGAGATGGAGCGTAATGGTCACTGTCTTTATACTGGGAGGTTTCACCCTCTTGTATGCCAACAACGGCTATAGCCAACTGTTACAACAGGTAAGAGTGACAGAAAAGTTTGAGAACGAATCGCTCGCTTCCTGTGTCAAAAAATTGGAATCCAACTATCACCTTTCTTTCGGGTACGATAACCAGGAACTGGTACGCTACCAGGTGAAAAAAATGAAATTTGTAAATGAGCGGCTGGACAAAGTATTAGATGCTTTGTTAACCAATACGCCGCTCCACTACCAGGAGAAAAACGGGGTATTGCTCATTGTGAAAGCAGCCACTACGGCTACAGCCTTAGCTGCGCCGCCACAAACAGGCCCCGGGAAAATCAGGGGCGTTGTAACCGATGGTCCCGGTGGTGCGCCCATACCAGGCGTAACTGTAAAATTAACGGGTACAAAATATTATGCAGTCACCAATGCAGATGGCAGTTTTGAAATCACTTTACCAGCTGGAACGTATCAGATAGCCCTTACCAGCATTGGGTTTGCCGCTCAAACAGTACCTGCCGTTAAAGTAGTTTCCGGCGCTATAGCTACGCCGAAAATAGCGATGACCACTACGCCTGCCCGTTTAACGGAAGCAGTGGTAATCGGTTACGGTGTGCAGGAAAGACGCAGCCTGCTGGGTTCTGTGGCCAGCTACGCCCCCGGCAAAGATCCCGGTCAAACGCCTGTTACGCTCGACCAGGCCATGGTAGGTAAATTACCCGGCGTATATATCGCTCCTTCCAGCGGTGTACCCGGCGCTGCCAGCAGCATCACCATCCGGGGTATCAGTACCCTCAACGCCAATGGCAATGCGCCATTGATCGTGGTAGATGGCGTACCGATTTATGGTATCGATCCTAACCTTAATACGGTCAATTATAACCAGGGCGCGGGGCAAAGCTTTACTTTCGGTGGTAACCAGGTACAGAACGAATACCGCCAGCCTACTACCTTCGAGAAGAATCCACTGTCTACCATCAACCCGGATGATATTGAATCCATAGAGGTACTGAAAGATGCATACTCGACCGCTATCTATGGCTCCCGTGGATCTGCCGGCGTTATCCTGATCACCACCAAGAAAGGTACCCGTGGTAAAATGAGGGTAGATGCGCAGCTGAGCATGTCTGTGAGCAAGCCCCGCAAATTGCCTTCGCTGATGACAGGCGATCAGTACGCTGGTTTTTATAATGAACTTTTTCGCGTGAAAGACTCTATCGGCAAAGCCCAATCAGGCTTTTACCGGCCGCTCAATTATAAATTCCCCCAGGGTGTGAACACCAACTGGCTCGATGAAGTAGTGCGTAATGCCATTGGCACCGATGCACAGGTATCTATGAGTGGTGGTACCGATAAATCCAACTACTATGTAAGCCTGGGATACAATAAAGAGCAATCTTATATTGTGAACAACGATTTCACCCGCTACCAGGCACGTGTAAACTTCGATAACCAGGTATTAAAATCGCTCAAAGTGGGTGTGAGCATGGCCCTGAACCAGGCTACCAATAACTCGCTCAATGCGCAAAATGTATACCGCGAGGCCGTACAAAAAGCGCCCAATATCGGGATATACGATAGCACCGGGAAGTATAACTGGCTGTATGGTAAAAATCCCACCGGTCCGGAAGATGTGTCAAACCCGGTAGGGGATGCCCGTTCCGGCCAAAACTATAGCACCGACAGCCGCGTGTTGGGTAACGTATTTGCCGACCTGAAAGTATTACCAGGTTTGACCGCACATTCCGATATGGGGGTAGACTGGATCAACTCCCGCTCTTACGATCGTATCATCGATCGCCCTAAAACCGTGGGTGGCAGCGCAAATGAGTCGCAGCAACAACTCCGCAAATGGGTGGTCAACAACCGCCTCGACTTCAACAAAATGATCGGCGATGGACATGCCATCAGTGCCATGGTGGGACAGAGCTACGAAAAATCAGTAGAAAATATCAATACTGTATATGGTACCCAGTTCCTCAACGACGACATGCTGAGTATCATTACCGCTACCAATAAAAAAGTGTTGAACTCCCTGCAACAGCAGTGGGCACAGGTATCTTACCTGGGACGCCTGAACTATGAATTCAAACACCGCTACCTGGCAGGTGTTACCTATCGGATGGATGGTTCTTCCCGCTTCTCCGCCAATCACCGCTATGTAGGATTTCCTTCCTTCGCTGTGGGATGGGTACCCAGCGAGGAAAGCTTCCTGAAAGGTGTAAAAGGAATCGATCAGCTGAAAGTACGTGCCAGCGTAGGCTTTACCGGCAACGACGGAGGCAATGGGTACTACGGTAACCAGGGCCAATATATCGTCGATGTATACGGGTCTACTTATGGCAATACATCCACGATCTCCAACAAGCAACCCGCCAATCCAAACCTGCAATGGGAACGTACCACCACCTGGAACGTAGGCGCTGACATCAGTTTGCTGAACGGTCGTATCAATGCTACGTTAGATTACTATCGCCGTCAAACTTCCAATGCTATCCTGCAATCGGCACTCCCTTACTTTATGGGCTTCAGCCTGCAGCAGCAAAACCGCGCGGATCTCAACAACAAAGGACTGGAGTTTAGCGTCACCACCCAGAACATCAACCACAAGGCCTTTACCTGGACCACCACCTTCAACATTTCTGCCAACCGTAACATCGTTACCCGGTTACACCAGATCAACGAAGAACAACTGGCCCAGCAAAATGAAACCTCCGGTGGTCGCTTCTGGCGCGTAGGACACTCTGCTACCGCATTTTACCTGTACGATTGGGCGGGCATAAACCCTGATAATGGACAGCCGCGCTGGAGCGATAATACGGGTAAAATCTCTGAATCACCTATCCAGGTACAATATTCTAACGCTCCCTATACCCAACGTAAATATATGGGCGATGCTATGCCCGTAGTGTTTGGAGGCTTTGGCAATAACTTTACTTATAAAGGGTTTGAGCTGAACTTTTTCTTCTCTTTTGCCGCAGGCAACAAAATGTATAACGGCGCCAAAGCAGGGATGTACAGCTACCTGGGCAGTTCTTACTTTGCCAACAACGTGTATAATCTTTCTACCGACCTGCTGAATTACTGGAAAGCGCCAGGGCAGCAAACTGATGTTCCTGCATTGTTCAATAACTCTAACTTCTCGCAGGCAGGTTTCGGTACCTCATACGACTATACGCTCGACCGGAAGAACTCCCGTTTCCTGGAAGACGCTTCCTTCCTGAAGTTGCGCAGCCTGGTGCTGGGATACAACTTTAACAGTAAAATGTTGAAGCCTACCAGGGTATTCAGCGCGCTGAAAGTATATGCAGAAGCCAATAATGTGTTTATTCTCACCAAATACTCAGGCCTCGATCCGGAAGTAAGTGCCTACGGATCTTCTGCACTGAATATGGGTTACGATGAGCTGACCATGCCAGCACCTCGTACCTGGAGAATTGGTCTTAAAGCATCTTTCTAATTTTTAAACTGAGCCGGATATGAAAAAATACAGATACCATATAAGCTTGTTTACCTTGTTGCTGGCACTTTGTGCCTGCAACAAGCAACTGGACCTGAAGCCGGAAAATACCATGGTAGAGGCGGAGTTGCTGAAGAATGAACCCACCACGGTCAACTATCTTGCAGATACTTACATCCGTATGATGAATGCCTGCGGCGGTAATAACTATATATTGGGAGATGTGACCGCAGGCATTATCAGCGGCTATGACCAGGATCTTGTGAAAGGGACGATAGACCCTAAGAGTGAGAACTATGCTTCCTTGTGGTCTGCTCCTTACCTTACGATTAACCAGGCTAACGTGATCATTACACAGTTGCCAAAATGGGCGCAATTCGATAAGTCTAAACAAGCAGTGTATATAGCAGAAGCCAAATTTATCCGGGCGTTCAGCTACCTGACGCTGCTACAGTTGTATGGTGATGGCGCTTTGCAAAACAAACCGGATAATATGGGCGTACCCTTACGCCTGGGCGCCTTCGATGGTTACGATGGTTCGCAGGATATTCCCCGGTCTACTAACAAAGACGTATATACGCAGATATTGAAAGACCTGGATGAAGCTATTGCAGATTTGCCGGCTAACCGTGGTGATGCATTAAACCAGGCGAGTCGCGCTACCAAAGGTGCGGCCAATGCGCTCGCTGCCAGAACCTGCCTTTATGCCCGTCAATACGATAAAGCCGCCGCTTATGCACAGGCAGCTATGGCCGGTAACTATTACCAGCTGCAGCCCAATTTCTGGACGCTGTGGCCGGATCATAACAAACAAAGCACTGGTAATTACCCGCTTAGCGGCGAGCTCCTGTTCGCGTTCCCGGAAAGCTATAACAAGTCATCTAAATTCAACGATAATAACGGCATCTACTACGCGGCCGGATATTACCCGGTACTGCCAGATTTCCTGGCCAGTTACGGCGCCGGCGACGAAAGGAAAGACAGCCTGATGTTGTCTTATAAAAACATCATCCGCAAGTTTACCGATACGAATACACGGGATAATGTGCCCATGATACGCCTGCCGGAAGTAATGCTCACCGCAGCTGAAGCGCTGGCGCATACGCAGGGGGTTAACAGCACTTCCATCAACTTACTCAACCAGGTATACGCCCGCGCCTATACGAAAAATGGTGTGCCGCATATATACACGGCTGCTGATTTTGCCACACCTGCCGCACTGATTACCCGCATACTGCAGGAACGCAGATGGGAGCTGGCCTTCGAAGGATTTGCCCGCTTCGATGCCATCCGCAACGACATGGCGCCTAACCCGCAATTGCCGGCCAACCGCTATGCCTTCCCGGTTCCCCAGCATGAAATAGATATCACCCAGGGCCTGATCAAACAAAATCCAGGCTACTAATTATCATACGGAAATTAAAACACATGCAAATGAAGCAACTTATCGCGGCTCTCTCGGGTACCCTGATCAGTTTGGGCAGCTTTGCCCAAACTGGCCAGGAGATCACACTCCAGGGTACTATTACCGGTGATCTGAAAGGACACAATAAAATGTATCTCTACTCCCGCACGTATCACGACTCTACCACGATAGAAAACGGGAAATATACCTTTCATATCCCCTTTAAAGAACCTGTATTCCTGATCCTGTACCCGGAATACATCAAAGCGGCAATGCAAATGTATACGCCCTTCGGCATTCTCATGGATAAACCGGTTACTTACACGGTTACCAGCGACGTCGCCAAAGGGCTGAACGCCTCCACCGTAAAAGGTTCAGAAGCAGTAGAATTATTACAGGCCTATGAAAAAGATAAATCAGCCGCCTGGAAATCTATCAGTGAAGCGCTGAAAAAAGAATACGGCCAGCCATGGCTGCAGGAATCAGATCCCCGCTATGCTGCGTTCGAGGAAAGGCGGAAAGCTTTGCAACAACAATACCTGGTGCCCCTGCTGCAAAAGCTGGTGAAAGAACACCCGGATTCTTATGCATCAGTATTTAGCCTCGGAGAATCTAAAAGCATTATGACGGTGGACCAACAGGATCGGCTGTACGAAGGTTTGTCTTCCAAAATGAAACAAACAAAAGAAGCCAAAGAGTTTCATGAGTTTGCACAGGGCCTTAAAAATTCAGCCGTAGGCAGAAAAGTAAAGAACTTTACCCTGCCGGATGAAAAAGATCAGCCCCTCGTATTCAGCCAGTTTAAAGGAAAGTATGTGCTGATCGATTTCTGGGCCAGCTGGTGCAGCCCCTGCCGTAAATCATTCCCGCATATGCGCGAAGTGTTTCAGCAGTACAAAGATCAGAACTTTGATATCTACAGCATCTCCATCGATAAGAGCAAGGAAGATTGGCTGAAAGCAGTAGCGCAGGAAAACAATCCCTGGAAGCAAACGCTGGACAATATCAATATTGCAGGCAGCGGCTTTGCTATCACCGGCGTACCTACCACTTACCTGATCAGCCCCGATGGCGTGATCCTGATGAAAGAAGTAGGTTTTAACCCGGATGGCAGCGGCGCTATTGAAAAGAAGCTGGCAGAGCTGTTTGGTGGGAAAGCCGCTGTAGTACCTGAAAAACCTAAGCAAGCCACCGGTATGGCAACCAAAGCCATACCCATGGCCATCATGCAATAACTTTATCAAACACTTTATATGAAACGACGCCAATATACATTTGCCGGCATACTGCTGCTGGTGGCGGGAATCACGTTCTCGGCCACCGCGCAGCAGGGAAAAAAGTTTATCACAGTAAGTGGTAAAATTAAATTTCCACCGCCGGCAGAACAACAACAAAAGTTCCCGTTCCGCGTACAAAAACAGGTAGGGGATGAGCGGGAAACCATCGACACCATTCACCTGAAACCCGATGGCAGCTATAGCATTAAGATCGATGCCACCAGGCCACAGTTCTATATCCTCAACGAATTTGAAGAAGACCGCCTTACCATTTGGGCGGGAAAAGACAACCTGAAGATCGATTTCCGTGGTTCAGATACCGCGAAAATAAGAGTGAAGAATCCTCCCTATGTATTTATTGAAGGCAGTAAAGAAAATGACCTGATCAACCAGGTGAACTTTATCAGCTATCGCAATTACCAGCAATCCATAGAGAACGGTCAATTGGAGTATAAGGCCATGCTGGCGAAAGATACTGTTCTGCAACATGCATTGAGGCAACAGTACGATTGGCTGTTTAGTGATATGACAGAAAGGATAAAGCTACTCATCCGCATGAACCAGCACACGCCGGTGTTGATGTATGCGCTGGATTACCTGCATCCCCGCAGGGATAAGGAGCTGATCCTGGCAGAAGCAAGCCGCCTTTCCAAAGAATATCCCTGGTTGTCAGAAGCCAAGCAGAAAAAAGAAGACATTGAAAAGGCAGAGGTCATTGCCCGGAAAACCGGCATTGGCGCGGTAGCTATGGACTTTGTACAAAACAACGCCAACGGCAAACCCGTAAAGCTATCCGATTACCGTGGTAAATATGTACTGCTCGATTTCTGGGCCAGCTGGTGCGGCCCTTGCCGTGCTGAAAATCCAAATGTATTGGACAACTACGAACGCTTCCACGCCAAAGGCCTGGAAATACTGGGCGTATCCCTGGATGATAAGAAAGATGCCTGGATAAAAGCCATCAAAGACGACGGTCTCGAATGGGCACATGTCAGCGATCTGAAAGGCTGGAAAAATGAAGTAGCGAAAGAATACAATATCCGCGCAGTTCCCAGCAATTTCCTGATCGACAAAGAAGGGAAGATTGTAGCCGTAAACCTGCGCGGCGAAGAGCTGACCAGCAAGCTGGAACAAATTTTTGGTAAATAATGAAGTCACCTGTAATTAAGTAATGTTTATGAAGAGAATACTCACACTGTTATTAATCTGTTGCGGTACCGCCGCCATGGCTCAAATGCAGGCAGCAAAGAAGATCATACCGGATTATACCCACGAAACCATCATAAAAAGTCCTCCGGTGAAAATCTGGCGGGTCATCCGGAACCTGCCACAGGTAAAGGATTACTCCAACGGCATGATTAAAGACGTACAGATCACCGGGGAAGGCGATAACCGCATGCGGGAAATTACTTTCGCCGATAATACCAAACGTAAAGATGCGATTGAGCAGGTACATGAATCCTATAAGTTTTTTGTATTCAATATCGTTTCTCCCTTGCCGGCAGGCATTACCCATGCTACGGTGACTGCCCTGGTAGAATCCATGCCCGATAAAGACGATACGTCGGTAGTAAGATGGAGTATAATACTGGAGGGAGATAAAGGTAGCCGCAAGCCTTTGGTAGACACGCTTTCTGCCGAAATTGCCAACTACGAAACCGGGCTGAAAAAGATGCTGGAATAGATAGCCGTGGTTTTTTTTCCTGCCCGGTGGCCGTCATGGCATCACCCGGGCAGGAAAAAAACGCGGGAATCGTGTATCTTTGCGCCTTACTAAAAAAGGCCTTATGACACAGCAGCAAAAAGCGTTTTTATTTGATATGAATGGCACCATGATCAATGACATGGAATTCCACCTGGAAGGGTGGTTCAACATGTTGAACAGGCTGGGCGCCAATCTTTCAAGAGAGGTAGTGAGGAGTCATATGTATGGTAAGAACGAAGAACTGCTGGTACGCATCTTCGGAGAAGACCACTTCACGCCGCAACAGATGAGCGAAATAGCCCATGAAAAAGAAGTGCTGTACCAGGAAGCCTTCCGTCCTCACCTGGAGCTGATTGCCGGTTTGCCCGCCTTCCTGGAAAAAGCCGCTGCCGCACATATCTCCATGGCCATTGGTTCTGCGGCCAATGCATTTAATATCGACTACGTACTGGATAATCTGCATATCCGTCACTATATGGGCGCCATCATCGGGGCCGAACAGGTAGCTACCAGTAAGCCCAACCCGGAAGTATTCCTGCAATGTGCAGCAGCCCTGGGTGTAGCGCCAGCCAACTGCATCGTGTTTGAAGATGCACCCAAAGGCGTGGAAGCAGCATTGAATGCAGGTATGAAAGCCGTGGTGCTAACGACTATGCATACGGTGGAAGAATTTGCGGCCTATGATAATATCATCGCTTTCGTGACAGATTATACCGATCCGGTGTTGCAACAACTGTTGGCTTAATTCCGGAATCTGACAATATAATTTCTTAATGTCAACAGGGAATTATAAATTGCCGGGTTATATAAAAATTTGCTGGTATGACACGTTATTCCGGGCAGTCACGAATGCTGGTGGCAGTTGACTGTATCATTTTTGGCTTTGATGGAGAAGCATTAAAACTGTTACTGATAAAGCGCGGGTTTGAGCCCCAGAAGAACAAATGGAGCCTGATGGGAGGGTTTGTACAACCCAACGAAAGCTTTGAAACTGCCGCTGAACGTGTACTGCATAAGCTCACCGGCCTGGAAGGCGTGTATATGGAACAATTATTCGCCTTCGGCGATCCTTCCCGTGATCCTGTAGAACGTACCGTATCCATCACCTACTTTGCACTGATAGACATTAACCAATACAAGCTGCAGATCAGCGATGAATACCACGCTGAATGGATTGCCCTCGATCAGTTGCCGGACCTCATCTTCGACCATACCGAAATGGTAAAGATGGCCCAGGAAAAGCTCCGCTATAAAGCCGCTATACATCCCATCCTGTTTGAGCTGCTGCCACTGAAGTTTACCATTCCGCAACTCCAGCTCCTCTATGAGGCGGTATACGATGTTACTTTCGACAAACGTAACTTCAGCCGTAAAGTATTGTCTACCGGCCTGCTCATCAAACAAAAGGATAAAGACCGCCTGAGCTCCAAGCGTGGTGCGTTCTATTTTAAACTGGACAAGCGCAAGTATAACGCGAAATTCAACGCCTTCCTGAACTTTGTGACAGATCCCGGCAACCTGCGCTGATCCTTTACATACCAGCATCTATCCATATACGCCCGCTGACCGGCGTATAATTCAGCATCAGGTTTCCCTGGCTTTCAGGCCCCATCCGGGCAGCCTCCTGGAATTTGGTGCCTATAGGCGAAATAGCGCTCATAAAGCCGATATCTCCCTCCGGAAAGGCAGGCGCCGTATGGTTGTTGCCTGCTCCCTTGGGCGGCTGGGGACGAAACACCTGCAAAAACGTACCCTCATTACCGATATAAAAGGTAACCGGGTTGCCGGTGGTGTAAAAAGTAGCCCGGCGCACCTGCGCATGATAGCCTTTAAACTCAGGATACTCCCAGCTTTCACCGGTCACCGTGTTGTTATAGGCTTTATACCAGCTGCCAAACTGCTGACCCTGCAACCGGTTTTTCCATACCCGGTACGGCCCTTCGCCAATCCAGGCCATTCCCTTCACCATATTTTCCGGGTAGTTAAAGGTGATGCCGGTAAATGGCGTTTCTCCTTTTACACTATAGCTATAATCCAGCTGGGCGGGAGCGCCGGCCTTAATCGTCCATTTTGCCTGGAGAAAACCGTTGCCTTCATAACGGGCGGTAACAATGTAACCACTGTCGCCCGGGCTGTGACTGAACTGCTGCAGGCTTTGCGCTACACCCGCCAGCACCGTCCCACCGCTGAGTGGTACCACCTGCCCGTTGACAACGATTTGCAGCAGCTGACCACTGGTACGGCTAAACGCATACCGGGTATTGCTGGCGGTAACAGTCAACGTATCCCCGCTGACAATGGCGGCCACCTGCTGCCCGTTGCCGGTAGCTGCCGGCGGCGCCGGCGACCGGAGAGGCCAGCTCTTGTGTAAGATCTCCCGTCCATAAGGGTCGGTCACTGTAATATATAGCACATCGGCCACGTCCCAGTCCCGGGGATGGGCCAATTGCAGGAAGCCTTTGGTATGTGGCGCTAATGCCGGCGCGGTAATATAACCGGCATTGATGGTGTCTGCCCGGTTATCTTTCCCGGGAGAAGGCAACCGCAGCAGCTGCCACCGGAACCCGCACTGGGAGAGGGGCGTATAGTCATAACAATTCTCCACGGGAATACGGCCGTTGAAGGCGGCTGTAATAACAGGCAATGATATTTGTACCGGCGACCAGGTGTCTTTGATGGCATAAAAGCTGCCCTCTTTCTCCCGGTGAGGGCCTACAATGCCATCAGGGGCATGATTCCCGTCGGTATCTATCCATCCGTCTTTATCAGTGCGCACCAGCCCCTCGTCTGCAAATACCCACAGGAAGCCACCACCACCCCGCGGATGCTGGGAAATACGCGCCCAGAAGTCCCGTAGCCCGGCGCCCATGCCGCCATCGTACAGGCCATGCATAAACTCAGTGGGCATCAGGATATCCTGCTGGTCATATAAGCTCGAATTCACTACGTAGTTGTAGTCGGGATAGTGTTTGGTATCTACGCCGCTGTATCGCTCCCAGGGATGCAATACCGGCCGTTGTTGCGGATCATAAAGGGCATAGTCGCCATCCAGCGCCCGGTTAAAACCACCTTCATTACCGTTATCCCAGAAGATGATAGACGGATGGTTAACGTCCCGTACCACCAGCTCTTTTACCAGCCGGCGCCCGGTAACGGTATCGTAAGCGGCCTGCCAGCCCGTAAGTTCGTCCAATACAAAAAGCCCCAACGAATCGCATACATCCAGGAAGTGCTCATCCGGTGGGTAATGCGACATACGCACCGCATTCATGTTCATATCTTTCACGAGGTTCACATCCAGGATGCTGATGTCTTTACTCAGCGTGCGACCGGTTTCCGGCCACGCACTGTGGCGGTTTACACCCTTCAGCAATACCCGCACGCCATTAACGTATATCCCGTCCCGTGGGCGCACCGCGATGGTGCGGAAGCCAAAGGGCTGCGTAACGCTGTGTACTACCTGGGAATCGTTCTTCACCTGTATGACCGCCCGGTAGCGATTGGGGAACTCAGCGCTCCAGGTGCGGGGGCGGGCTACCTGTTGCTGTAACGTATATAGGCGCTCGTTAGGAAGCGTAGTATAGGCTTTCTCGTTAGCCGTGACAGCGGCTTGTACCGGCTTGTCGTCAAGACTAAATACTTGCGCGCTGACTGTGTACCCGGCTGGAAGGTTGTTGGTAAATACCTGTACTGAAAAGTCGCCTTTGGCTGTAGCATTAATAGCCAGGCGGTTAATATGTACCCTGGGCTTTACTTCCAGGTAAACGGGCCGGTAAATGCCGCCCAGTACCCAAAAATCGCCATTGCGTTCGGCCCTGTTCACACTGGCATTGGCCGACATTTTGCTCACTGTTACCTCCAGCAGGTTGCTGCCCTTGCGCAATAATTTGCTGATATCGTAGCTGAACCGGTAAAAGCCGCCCTGGTGAATGGCACCGGCAGCGCGGCCATTGATTTTTACGTCAGCATCGGTCATCACCCCATCAAATACCAGGTTTACCTGCTGCTGCTGCCAGTTGACCGGTGCCTCAAAACGATAACGATAACTGCCTTTTTCATCTGCTTTTACTTTATCATGTCCGTAGTTGTAGCCGCCAAATCCCTGCTGTTCCCAGTTGGAAGGAACGGGAATGGTAGTCCACTGCCCGCTTTTACGGCCGCCGGAACAATAAAAGTCCCAGTCAACAGTATGGTCTTTATCGGTACCGGAAAGATAGATGCGTTGGGTTTCCTGTGCAAACGCGGTCTGCAGGCATACTATGGCCGACAGGAGTAAAACAATGCGTGCTGACATAACTGGAATTTTAAAAATGCCCTTAAAAATAAAAAAAGAAAAGGCCAATACCAGTAAAGTTTTCACTTTTACATGGTATTGGCCAGTGGCTATTTACAGGGCCCGTTGCTAACTAGCGTTTGAAGCAGGCCATCATCTTCTTAAAAATCTCATTATTCTCATATACTCCCTGGAAAAGCTGGGAGTTAGGACCATAGGCAAATACCATTACCGGTATGCCGGTATGGTCGTTGGTAGCAAAGTGGCCGCGCAGCGTACCTTTGGCAATATCGCCATCCATGAGGGCGAGGCCGCTGGTTTCATGGTCGGCAGTAACGATCACGGTCGTCTGCTTATCCTGGTCGGCAAAGCGTAAGGCTTCTCCCACGGCTTCATCAAAATCGAGCATTTCACGTACCAGGTAATCCAGGTCGTTCATATGACCGCCCTGGTCAATACGGGAGCCTTCTACCATTAAAAAGAAGCCTTTGCCGGAAGCATTGAGCTGCTGCAAAGCTTTCTTCAGCGCTGTTTTCAGGTAATTCCCCCGGCCATTGCGCATGGAGCTCACTACTTTATTAGGGAGAATAACGAGGGTACGGTTTTTCGTAGTGGCGTTCCAGTTATCGAGGTTATCATATACCTGTATACCGGAAGCCGCCAGTTGCGGACCAAAGTCTTTATCGAGCGATTCTCTGCCGCCGCCTACTGCCAGTTGCAGTTTGCTGCTCAGCAGCTGGCGTTCCAGGGTATAGGTACTATCGCGGTCGGCAGTATGGCCGTAAAAAGAAGCAGGCGTGGCGCCGGTAATTTCTTCGGTCACAATTACGCCGCTCTGTATGCCTTTAGGCGCCAGTATTTCCGGTAATACCGGGATAGACACATAAGTGTTATCGAGACCTATGGCGCGGTTATGTGTTTTCTGCCCGGTACCCATGGCAGATCCGCCGGCGGCAGAATCGGTGTGGTAATTATCGGTGGACTGGGTTTTGGATAAACCCAGCTGTTTCATCTGGAAGATATTCAGTGCGCCTTTGTTGGCCGTATAGCCGGAAAACATTTCTGCCAGGCCGGTACCATCGCCAATCATCAGGATCACGTTTTTAGAACGTACCTGGGTGGCGTCGGATACATAGGTAGGCGTATATACGGGATGTACCGGCATATTGGAGGCGGTATTGCGTTGGGTATTGTGCAGCACATCATACAATTCTTCCGGATGGTCGGAGCCAATCCAGTCTACGCCCAGGTCCATCAGCTTATAATAAGTGGACCGGGTGGAAGGCGCGCCCCAGAAGCGAAACGCATAGCCCTGCTGGTGTACCCGTTCTATCACGTGAGTTACTTTTTCCAGCTCCGCTGGTACCAGGGTGCCCTTGCCGTTCCAATGACTATAGGCGCCGAAGTCAACGCTCAGCATAGCAATGCGCGACTTTAACGCTGCCGGGTATACGCTGTCGGGCCGGCCATCGAAGAAGAAGATAGGATCGTATTTAGCCCATTCTGCCATAGGAGGTAAGTTCCCGGAGATAACCAGCTTCACAGCAGCAGGGTTCTGGCTGCGGTCAAAATAGCGGCGATAGGGAAGCAGCAGTTCCTGTAATGCCTGTAACGTGGGACTACCGGCTGTTTTCAGATCTATCAGTAATTGCATGGGAGCGCCGTCTGCGTAAGGTTTCCCATTATAGAGCGAAAACTGCCGCAGTACCGGTTGCAGATACATTTCTTTAAAGGTGCGGAAAGGGGTGATGGCACTGGGATCATGGGCCACATACAGTACCCCGTCTTTCAGGTGTATATCGGCTTCAATAGAACCAAACTGGAGTGAAGCAGCGGCATAAAAAGGAGTAGCCCGTTCATAGTCATTATGGGAGTGTGCATTGGCCATGGTATATTGTTGCATTTGGGCCTGTGCACTGCCGGCCAGTAATATACCTGATAGTATGGGCAGAAAATTCTTCATTGTATCCTAAAATCTGATTTATAACCTGTTAAATGGGAAAAGCCCCCCGTTTTAAGGGGCCAAAGTTGACATAATCCTATCTTGTATCCATACACCGCACCTTATCTTTGTGTTAATTGTTCCGCTAGAAAAATCGATTTAGTCCTGGCTCCGGGCAGCAAGATATATTTTTTGACGGCAAAAGAAAAACGTTGGAATCGGTTGGAAAGGAAAACGGTGGTTACAGGCTAAACGGAAAATAAGTTGGCATCAGAGGGTGGGCCAGTTTTGTATCAGCGCTTTCAGGAGGTTCTGGCCTTCCTGCCATTCACCCAAACCTGATTCACTGTTGATATGGCCTTTGGCGCCGGCATTCACAAAACGGCTGCCCCAGTGATTGGCCAAAAAAGCGGCTCTTTCCAGCGTACAATAGGGATCGTTGGTACTGGCGACTACCATACTGGGAAAGGGCAGCTTCTCCAAAGGAATAGGGGAAAAGCCTTTTGCCTCCGGCGGGAAGTCGGGCCTTTCGGCATCAGCAGGTGCAACCAGCAAAGCGCCGGTAATTTTCAACCTGGTTTTTCCCGCCCAATGCACCAATGCCATACAGGCCAGGCTATGTGCAGCTATCACTACCTGTGGGCCAGCATCCGCCACTGCCTGCTCTATGCTGGCTACCCAATCCTCGCAGACCGGGGCATCCCAGCTGCGCTGCTCAATTCGTCTGGTACCAGGTATCAGCTGCTCCCACAGTGTTTGCCAGTGTAATGGCCCGGAACTACCTAGCCCGGGCGCTGTCAGAACTTTAATTTCCATGACAAGAAGCGTTGTATATTGAAAGATAGTAAAAGAATAAGGAATAACACAAGGCGATTTACAGACCGGCTGTGAACAAGGCCTGCCACAAAAAAATAGCCGGTACTGGAGAGTACCGGCAACAGGTAACAACCAAAACAGCATTATTAATACTGAGTATCGTCGATTTTAAAAAATACCGGCAGGAATGTTCCCGCCGGTGTGCATAAGTGGATTTTTAAAATACAAACCCTTTCCGCTTGAACATCCAGATATTACGCCAGCCATCTCCCTGCTGTACCAGCGTCATCTCGTTTTCGTTCAGCTTTATAATATTGTAAGCCACATTATTGCCCCAGCTAATGTCGGCACCGCTAATCTTTATTTTCTGGTTCAGCGTATCCAGGCTGAAAAAGCCCTGGGTGGTAGTGCCGTTATGCGTGATGGCGAAATGGGCATTGCCATTCAGATCAAAGGTCATCTGGTCATCAATTACGCCCTGGGTTTTCAGGCCTGCGGCGCCTACTGTCCACCAGGCGGGCTTGTCAGCATCTCCCGGACCGTTACCATGGCAATAACCAGTGGGTACATCTACCGCCCATACCCAGGTTTTACCGGCAGCATCATTGGTAAGCAAATGGTATAATTTGCTGGCGAAAAATTTTGGGTCGTTGGCGCTCACCTTCACTTTCACAGAATCCGTTTTAGGACCGCCACTGCCATAGGCCGAATATTTCACGTAAAAATCACCTGCAAAAGGTAATATCACTACGGCCTTCGTTTCTTTTGTGGTGCCGAAAACATAATCCCAGAAAGGAATTACACCCTTGGTGTTGCTTTCCAGCGTTACCTGGTTATCATATCCCGGCGTTTGAGTAACGGAAAAGTCGAGCTTCATGCCAGCAGGATCCTCCGGCGTAACCCGGTCCTCGTAAGGTGTACAGGCATTCAGCGATATGGCCAGGGCGCCTGCTAAAAGTATATACAGCGATTTCATTTTGGTAGATTTTAATGTGAACAGGATTACCATCCGGTATTTTGTTTCAGCGAACCATTAGACAAATTGATCTGCGTTTCAGGAATGGAAAACAAACCATTGGTTTCACTCCTGAAACTGATATTGAAGGCAGGATCGGTAGCGGTATTGTCTATTGCGTTCTTTGCCACACTCATACCCTGTCTTAACAAATCCCAGTAACGCAGCCCTTCGAGCGACAACTCCAAACGACGTTCTTCCATGATCTGCGCCTTGCTGCTGAGCGTAATCCGATGCGTTTGATCGCCGAAAGCGCGGTCACGCACCCGGTCAATATACCCCTGGGCTTTGGCGATATTGCTACCCAGGTTTAATTCAGCGCCCATCAGCAACACATCGGCAAAACGAATGGCCATGAAGTTGTCGTAGTTATCCGTTTGGAAATTACCGCCCAGGTCATCAGCATTACCATCTTTTAAAGGCGTATATTTTTTGCAATAAAAACCGGTGTATTGTGCCTGGTCTCCTTTTACAAAAGTATTGGCATAACCTTCCCCGTTAATAGAGATGATCGAAGCTGTTTGCCTGCTGTCGCCCGGAGCAAAGGCACGGTACAGGCTTTCATTCACGGTGGCGCCACCCCAGCCTTTATAATAAGGTCCCAGCACCTGGCCGCGTATGCCGATCATCACCTGTACCCGGTTACCATTCTGCTGGCTCTGATCTCCCAGTGCCAGGTAGGTAAACTGTATGGTGAAAATGCCTTCCTGGTTATTCTGTCCCGCGTAGGCTTCCTTGCTTTCTGCTGAAGCACGGAACAGGTTTTGGTATTTAGGTACCAGGCTGTATCCACTGTTGTTAATCACATCATCAATAGCAGTAGTGGCATCTGCCTGGGTAATCACACCTGCTACGTCAGGTTTACTGTAGTAGCCGGTATAGTAGAGAAACACTCGACCTAATAACGCTTCTGCAGCCCATTTGGTGACACGCCCATTTTCTGCGGCAGGAATACTGCTGTAAGGAGTTGCCGGAAGATCGGCAGCCGCCTGCTTCAGATCACTCGCAATGAGGTGATACACGCTATCAGCGCTCGCCTGTGGAACGGTGTAATTGCCGGGTTCCAGCGGAATAGTAATCAATGGTACGTGGCCAAACATCCGTACCAGGTCGAAGTAAAAATAGGCGCGCAGGAAATGCGCTTCCGCGACATAACGCTTCTTCGTAGCATCATCGCCTTTGAAGTTTACACCATCTACCTTTTGTAAAAATTTATTGGCGCGGTAAATACCGGTATAATATTTCTTCCATGCATTGCTGTTCAGATCGGTCATCCGCACGCTTTTGTCCCATTGGCTCCAGCCGTTATCAGAGGAGCCGCCGCCGCCAAAGCAATCATCGGAGGCAATTTCGGAAGTGAGGGAAATATTGCCAAAGCCATCCCAGTTCAATACGCTGTAGGCAGCTACCAATCCCTTGTAGGCATCGGTTGGCGTCTTATAAAAATCTTCCTCTGTGATCGTATTAATCGGCAATGTTTCCAGGAATTTTTTTCCGCAGGAACTCATTACCCCTGTTATTATAATCGCTGCAAGTATCTTTTTCATGATTGCCCGGGTTTAAAATTTAACATTAAGACCGAATAAAATAGTTCTGGGTTGCGGGAAATAACCGAGGTCAGTTCCGGAAGACCAGGGATCTATACCATAACCCACTTCAGGATCCAGGCCACGGTAATGTGTAAACGTAAATACATTCAAACCGGAAACATATAGCCTTAACTGCTGCATAGGCAAACGTTTCAGTAATGTTCTCTTCAGATCATAACCAAGATTGATGCTCTTGATACGCAGGAATGCACCATTGTGTACATACAGATCAGAGAAGCGGGTATAGTTCTGGTTAGGCTCGTTGTTTTGCGTTACGCGCGGAAGGTAGTTGGAAGTACCTTCTCCATGCCAGCGGTCAAAGACGGCCGTGGTATAGTTGTTAACATAACGGTCATAGGCACGGGTACCATCTACGATATCATTGCCACCAACACCACTCAGTAATATCGAAAGATCAAAGCCCTTCCAGTCGGCCGACAAAGACATACCATATGTTTGCTTTGGATTCGGATCGCCTACCTTGGTTTTGTCTTCACCGGTAATTACTCCATCGCCATTCGTGTCTACAAAGCGTACATCGCCAGGCTGTGCATTTGGCTGTATTTTCTGACCGTTTTTGCCGGTATAGGCATCAATTTCTGCCTGGTTTTGGAAAATACCGGCTGTTTTGAGGCCGTAGAAGAAACCAATAGGCATACCATTCTGTGCCCGGAAGTATTCGTCCATATTAGAAGCCAATACCCCGTTATAAGAAGGATGCAATACGCCTTCCTGGTTAGGAATCTGCAATACGGTATTTTTGTTGAAGGAAATATTACCACCGATACCAATGTTCACCTCGCCAAATTTATGATGGTAATTGATACCCAATTCTATCCCCTTGTTTTCAATGTTACCGCCATTGATGGTAGGAGCGCCGGTACCTACAATGTCCGGTATAGGTGCGGTGACCAGCCAGTCGCGGGTGCTCTTCTTGTACCAGTCAAAAGTGATGTTCAGGTTTTTAAACAGCGTTGCATCAAATCCTATGTCTGTTTGTTCCGATGCTTCCCAGCGTAAACGGGGATTGGGAATTTTGTCGGGAGCAGCGCCCACGGCTTTCACACCGTTGAAGTAGTAGTCGCGGTAAGTAGAGTTGATGGTAGCCAGGTAGCGGAAATCGTCGATCCGGTCGCTACCGTTTTGTCCCCATCCACCGCGGATCTTCAGGAAATTCAGCCAGGAAATGTCACGCAGGAAATTTTCGTTGGTGGCAATCCATCCCACAGAAAAGGAAGGGAAATATCCATAACGGTTATCTGCACCAAATTTTGTAGAGCCGTCACGGCGAAGGGTGGCGGTCAACAGGTATTTTTCATCATAGTTATAAAAGATCCTTCCGAAGTAAGACTGCAGGGCATTCATGCTCCGGCTGCCAAATACTTTGCGGGTATCTTCGTTGGTACCATTGCTGATAATGGCATGATCAAAGTCGGGAATGATCAGGTCGGTCTTGCTGCCACCTACATTATATCCTTCATACTTTTTGGCGGTGGTACCTACCATCACATTCAGGTTATTTTTACCCACATTCAACTGGTAGGTGAGGGTGTTATCCCAGTTCCAGGTAAGATTGCGGTAAATAGCCTGGCTGGCCTGCGAATGGGTGTTACTATTGTTGGTACCCAGGTTATATACCGGGATAAATGAATTCACATAGTTATAGGAGATATCGGCGCCGAAATCAGTGCGTAAGGTTAATCCCTTGATCAGCGTAGCTTCTGCATAGATGTCGCCTATAATACGATCAATAATGGTTCTGTTGTTTTGCAGGTAGTCGATGCCGCCAATCGGGTTAACTTCATCTGCATACGCAGATTTGCCATAGCTGCCATCTGCATTGTATACGGGGTAAGTTGGGTTGGCATTTAACAGTCCGCGGATGGAGTTGTTATAGATATTGCCGGTACCAATTCCCCGTTGACGTGTATGGGTATACGTTAAGTTTTCCCCGGTTTTGATTACATCTTTATATAACTTATGTTCTGAGTTAATACGGAAAGACGTTCTTTCAAAGTTAGACCTGCCGGGCAGTCCCATAATCCCCTGCTGCCCCTGGTAGGAGAGGGAAGAGGAATAAATAGAACGTTCATTGCCCCCGGAAAATCCCAGGCTGTATTGCTGGATGGGTGCATTACGAAGGGTAGCCGCTTTTTGCCAGTCGGTGCCTGTACCCAATTTTGCGATGGAATCTGCTGAGTAAATAGGTACGGAGCCGGAGTTTATGGCCGCTTCATTCATAATATTGGCATACTGCGTCGCATTGAGCAGGTCCAGCTTTTTAGCAGGGTTCTGCAGTCCATAAGAGGCATCAAATGTTACGCTGATTTTGCCGGCCTTTCCTTTTTTGGTGGTGATCATCACCAGCCCATTCGCGGCGCGGGTACCATAAATAGCTACAGAGGCGGCATCTTTTAATACATCGATGCTGGCGATATCTGTAGGATTCAAATAGGCGATATCTTCCACGGGAAAACCGTCTACGATGAATAGCGGTTTTGCGTCGCCGTTGGTACCTATCCCACGGATGGTAAACTTCATAGGGTCGCCGGGCTGGCCGGAGTTGGCGGTTACCTGTACACCGGGAGCCTGTCCCTGTAACGATTGCTCAAGGCTAACGCTATGGTTCTTGATCAGGTCATCGTTGTTCAGGTGAACGGTGGCGCCGGTAACTACTTTCTTTTTCTGCACGCCATAACCTACTACCACCAGCTCATCCAGGCCAGTGGCGCTCGATTGCAGGCGAATAGTTATAGGACTTCCCTCGGTAACCGGCACCTCTTGCCGGGTATAACCTACCAGTGAGATCACCAGTATTTCGCCGGCATCGGCCTGTAAAGTGAATGACCCGTTGGCGTTGGTAACGGTGCCACGGTTGGTACCTTTTACGACTATATTAACCCCGGGAAGCGGCGCGCCATCTTTGGCGTCCAGTACCTTACCGGTAACGGTTTGTTTTAGAACATGCGTGTAGGCGCTGTTGTTAACAACGGAGGCCAATAACGTGGGTGGAGCAGTGGCCGCTAAACTGCAGACAGCAAGCGTCCGTAAGACATACTGCCGCGGAATGAGATTGCTGATGGCGTACCTGTTTTTCATGTGAACGTGTTTTATTTAGGCTGAAAGAGTGAACAGACAGTGAATGTTTTTTTGATGGAAGAATGGTCCAGGTCAGAGGGCCCGGACCGTTTTTGCTATTCCATTATATGTTATCATTTTACCTGCTATGTGCTGATGGTCGGGCCCTCCGGGCTGTTGCTTACTCACAAATACCACATCGAAGTACCGCTGCTGCAACATGCCGGGGAAGCTGCCTTCCCGTTGTCCTATGCGGAGCGTTTGTGCGGCTTCATCCCATTGGAAGCTAATCTGGCTGTAAGCGCCTTTCTCGTATTGATAATTATTGTTTTCATCTTCATAAAGGGTAAAAGCCCCGTCTTTACCGGTATATACATACAGGCGGATGGTGTCGGCAGCACGCTCGCTGGTATATTGCAGCGCGGGGCCTACCGGCAGGATAGCGCCTTCCTTTACATACAAAGGCATCCGCGATAAAGGCGCATCGGCTTGTATATGCCGGCCGCCCGACTGGTATTGACCGGTGTAGAAGTCATACCAGCCATTACCCGCCGGCAGATATAGTTCCCGGCTACGCGCTTTATATTGCGTAACAGGATTTACCAGCAGCGAAGGACCAAACATATACTGGTCACGGATTCCCAGCACCGCTGTATCCTGGCCATAATCCATGGCGAGCCCGCGCATAATCGTATAGTCGTGATGGTAAGTACTGCCAGCCAATGAATAGATATAAGGCAGCAAGCGGTAACGCAACTGATCGTAATACAACATCGACTGGTACGCCGTGCTGCTGTCGGGCGCTATATTAAACATCTCCCGGTAGGGATACTGCCCGTGTGAACGGAACATAGGGCAAAAAGCGCCATACTGGAACCAACGGGTATTTAATTCTCTCCACTCTTCCTGCGCAGCTCCCTGTGGATTGGGCTTATCGTATTTATCTTCTACAAAAAATCCACCTATATCAGTGGTCCAGTAAGGCAAGCCCGACATACAGAAGTTCAGACCCGCCGGTATTTGCCTGCCCAGCTCTTCAAACGTGGCGGCAATATCACCGCTCCAGGTGGCGGCAGCATAGCGCTGCAACCCCGCATAGGCGGACCGTGTGAGGATAAATACCCGCTGATCAGGCTTCTCTGACCGCTGCCCTTCGTAAATACCTTTCGCATTTACCAGCGCATAGGTATTGAAGTATTGCGTAGAAGATCCCAGTGCTGTAGGATTCATCAGCGTTTTCCTCACTTCAATAGAGGAATTGGATAAAATATCCGGCTCGGTGGCATCCAGCCACCAGGCGTCCACACCTTTACTAAACAGGTTTTTATTGATCAGGCTCCAGAACAGCTGCCGCGCCTCGGGATTAAATGCATCATAAAACGTAGATACGTACCCGTTACCAATCCAGTCACGCTGCCTGTTTTTGATGTTTTGTTTATACAGCCAGTTTTTACTGTCAAACAACTTGTAATTATCAATACCTTCGTAAAACTTAGGCCATACCGATATCATAAAGTTGGTATGATACTGTTCGTGCAAACGCTTGATCATTCCCGCCGGGTCGGGGAAACGAGCCGGATCAAACTGCTGGCTTCCCCATTCATCCTGTTTCCAATAGCTCCAGTCGAGCACAATGTTGTCGATAGGAATCTGTCTTTTGCGGAACTCCGCCGCGGTGTTTTCAATCTCCGCCTGTGTTTTGTAGCGTTCCCGGCTTTGCCAAAAACCGAGTGCCCAACGTGGAATCATAGTAGCCTTACCGGTTACCTGCCGGTATCCGCTGATCACTTCGTCCATGTTCTTACCATACATGAAATAGTAATCAATTTTATCGGCGGCTTCGGAGCTGAGCTTCATTTTATCGGCAGCTGCCGGATCAGGAGCAAGGAATTTAAGGGAGATAAACGACTGGGCTGTTTCCGGGATCCATTCTACCTTAACGGTAGCAGGTTGCCCTTTTTTCAGTGCCTCCTGGAAAACAGAGGCGCCGGGATTCCAGCTTTCACGCCACCGGTCCAGCTTCAATTGCCCATTGATCCATACTTTGGTATAGCCGGAAGTCGTCATGAAAAATTTGTAGTCGCCGCTGGCATCGGGCGTTACCGTGCCTTCCCAGGTCACCTTACCTTTCACCATCGGGAAAGCCGCCGGTAAGGCGCTCAGCCGGTCCAGGAACTCATAGTCTATTTTATCTTCGGTCTTTTTAACGTACACGGTCTTGTTATACCGGTCGCCGTAAGTGGCGGTAAACCCTCCCGGTTTACCCTCCGCGGAGGTTAAGTGCAAAGCCGACATTTGCTGGTAAGGCCGGTCATCGCCAAAACGGGTAATGGAATAATTATCCCATAAAATACCGTAGTTACGGTTAGATATCACAAAAGGTACGGCCGCCACAGAATTGTACTGGGTAAGGTCTACATCCTGGTTTTTGTAGTTCATCACCCCGGTCTGATGTTGTCCCAGCCCATAAAATGCCTCATCGGCAGGTGACTCAAATACCTGTTGTATTTTATATAAAGATTGCTGATCAATGGTTACCGGGGTGAAAGTCTTACCGCCGCCACGTTGTTCCTGTAGTATAATATGTCCGGCCTTATCAGAGAAACGCACTTCCCCTGTGTGCAGGCCTACTGTGGCTATGAGGCTGGCGGTGCTGAGGGTCACATTATCTGTACTCTCTGCCGCATCCCATTGAATGGAATTACCCTGTTTATTAATAGCCATGAGGCTGGGGGCTCCCTGGAAACTTTCACCCGGGGTAGCGGTTACATGAATCACCCTGTCTGAAACCACCTGTAATTTTATCTGCCTGGCGCCGTTACGGGCGGGTTGTTTTAAATGTACTACTATACCATCCGACAGTTTATCTACCTGGCCGGCAAAACATCCCGTGGTAAGAAGTGTGGCTAGTACGATCGGTATCGTCCTCTTTATCTGCATAACTTGACTGGATTTTTCCTTGATTGAACGTGGTTGTTGGTGATAGGTAACTGGCCTTTTCCAAAACGTGTTTACTTCAAAACGTGTGAAAACAAAAATAAACGGCCCCCCGGATTCACAGGGTACGCGTATGTTTTAGATGTGGGGCGATTATGTTAACCTGTTCTGTCTGCGAGGTGACAGAATGATAGGTAATTGGGTATAAAATGTTAATCTGGAAAGATGCGAGTGGTTGATTATAAATGAGTTACAGCAAGAATAAGCCGATGAGTAATGCGGTAATCAAACCATACAGGATGATCTCTATTAATAGATACAAACGGTTGCTCTTCTTAAAATTGTGCTTAAACATAGACAGATATAATAGTTTCCATGGCAAAATTATCTATTACCCCCTGTTGCCAGGGGGCCCGTTTCGTTATTTAATAGGGTAGGTTTGTTTTAAATAGCTCAGGACTTATGCTTTCCGCTGTCTGCTTTATACTGCGATGGCAGTACATTATATTCCATCTTAAAATAACGGGTGAAATATTTGGGGTTATTGAATCCTACCTCATACGCTACTTCCGCTACGGTGAGCTGGCTTTTCTCCAGGAGTTGAGCGGCACGTTTCAGCCGTATGCTCCGGATAAACTCAATTGGCGACCGCCCGGTAAGCGCCAGTATTTTTTTGTAAACGGATACACGGCTCATAAACAACGCCCGGCTTAGCTCCTCTACAGAGAAGTCAGGATTGGAAATGTTTTTCTCTACGACCTGCAATGCCTGTTGAATAAATTGCTCATCGGCAGAAGAAATGGCAATCTCGCTGGGATTGGCTTCGATATGCTGTTGAAAGGTTTTCCGCAGAGAGGTTTGTTGAGAGATAATATTGCGGAGTCGCGATAATAATACCTCAAAATTAAAAGGCTTTGTGATATAATCCGACGCCCCTGTTTCCAGGGCCTCCAGTTGGTGAGCTTCTTCCGCCCGGGCGGTGAGCAATACTACCGGCAGATGAGCGGTACGTTGCTGGGTCCTCACTTTTCTACAAAGTTCCAGGCCGTCCATTTCGGGCATGGAAATGTCGCTGACGATTAAGTGGGGGAGCGTTTGCTGCAACAGCTTCCAGGCTACCAACCCGTTTTCGGCTTCCAATATCTGGAAATATTGTGACAGGTTATCTTTCAGGTAAAAACGGAAATCTTCATTATCCTCCACCAACAATACTACCGGCTTTTTGCTGTTGCTGTTCACCGGTGCAGCCACAGCAGGTGCGGCCTGTTGTGTGCGGATGGTTTCCTCCATGGCACCGGCAACAGCAGGAGTAACGGCCTTCACCGGCAATACCACGGTAAAGCAGCTGCCCATTTCAGGCGCACTGTCTACACTGATATTGCCGCCATGCATTTTCACGAACTCTTTGGTAATGGATAAACCAATACCGCTGCCCTGGTTCACCACAGAGGAGGGCAAATCATGCTGGAAGAAACGTTCGAAGATATGATCCTGCTTTTCCAGCGGAATACCAATACCGTTATCCTTTACTGCTATCTCCAACTGAGCATCGGCCTCCAGGTATTGCACCTGCACAGCAATGGCCCCGTCTTCCGGGGTAAATTTGAAGGCGTTGGAAAGCAGGTTAAAGAGAATTTTTTCTATTTTGTCTGCATCATACAGCATCTTCAATTCCTGTACATTGCTCTGAAAGGTAAGCGAGATATGCTTTTTATCCGAAAGGTCAGAAAAGGAACCGGTGAGCTCCCGTAAAAAACTGATGATATCTCCTTCGCCGGTATGCAGTTTTATTTCCTGTACTTCCATTTTACGGAAGTCGAGCAACTGGTTAACAAGGTTCAGCAACCGCCGTGCATTCCGTTGCATTAGTTCCAGTTGGGCTTTTAACGGCGCCTCCCCGGTTTGTTTGATGATTTTTTCCAGGGGCGTAATAATGAGACTGAGCGGCGTCCTGAATTCATGGCTCACATTGGTGAAGAAGCGGATTTTGAGGCTATCCAGTTCATGCATGCGTGCAGCTTCCTGGGTTTGCTGCGCCATCCGGAACTTCAGCCTTTCCCGCTCCAGGATGATCCGGCGGGCCAATAACAAAGCGCCTACGATCAGTAACACATAGCACAGGAAGGCGGGCCAGGTTTTCCAGAAAGGGGGAAGTATCCTGATCTTTAAGGTAAGCCCTGCGTCATTCCATACGCCATCATTATTAGATGCCTTTACCCGGAAGGTATATTCCCCCGGATCCAGGTTGGTAAAAGTGGCTCTGCGCTGTGTTCCGTCGGTATACAGCCAGTCTTTGTTAAACCCCTCCAGCATATAGGCATACTGGTTCTTTTCCGGGTGAAAGTAGTTGAGGGACGCAAACTCCAGGGAAAAAACGTTCTCTCCGTGTTTGAGCGTAATACTGCGTATTTCGGAGATGGCCCCCGGCAATAGTACCCTTCCGTTGATTTTTTCACCGGGTAGTATGCTCTTGTTAAAGATCTGCAGATCTGTCAGTACAACAGGTGGTATGTTTTTGTTAAGGGCAATGCTGTTGGGATAAAACAGATTGAAGCCATTCCCACCACCAAAGATCAGCTCACCCCGGCTGGTTTTCAGGGCGGCATTTTCGTTGAAATCTTTGCCCTGCAGTCCATCCGATTCATCATAATTCTTGAAGTGATACGTAGGTGCCTTTCCGTTAGTGCCTGGCTGAAAGGTCATATTACACAAACCATTGGGAGTGCTCATCCAAAGGGTATGATCGTTGGCCTCGAGGATGTTCAGTACGGTATTATCCGGAAGACCGTCGCTTTTCCGGAACGTGGTGAAGTTGTCGTCTTTCGGATTGTAAAGATCCAGTCCCTCGCGGGTGCCGATCCATACACGGTCCTGGCTGTCCTGGAAAATACATACTACGTTATTATGACTCAGGCTCGCCGGGTTATTAGGGTCATTGCTGTAATGCCGGAAGATCCCTGTTTTCGGGCTGCGTATATCCAACCCATCAGAGGTGCCTACCCAAAGGCTTCCTTGCTTGTCTTCCAACAGTGCAGAAACGTATTTGGAGGGAACGGCCGGCCGGAAATGAGCAAATTTATTCGTGGCAGGGTCCAGTTGATTTAGCCCCCCGGCCAGGGTGCCCACCCAAAGACGGTGTTGACTGTCTTCCAGCAATTCCCAGATACTATTGTCGCTTAGGCTGTTACTGTCTTTCGGATCATGTTTGTAGTGTACAAACCGGTGGCCATCAAACCGGTCCAATCCTCCAAAATAAGTACCTACCCACAACTGTCGGGCATGGTCTATTAAAAGACTCACTACTACATTGCCGGATATACTATTAGGATTGGCGGGATCATGGCTGTAGGTAGTAAAGGTATTGTGGTTGCGGTCAAAATAAATTAACCCGCCCCCGTTGGTGCCTATCCAGAGATTGCCTTTGTCGTCTTCCACAAACCGGTTCACGTCATTAAATGGTAAACTGTTATGACTATACGACATGTTCTGGTAAAGTGGAAATTTTACCATGTTTTCATGGTAGTAATTCAGTCCCTTTTTAAAGGTGCCTATCCAGATGATACCGGTGTTATCTTTATACAGCGTGTTAATACTATTCTGACTCAGGCTGCGGCTATCCTCATTGATGTTTTCGATGTAACGGACCTGCTGCGCTTTTTTATCTATAATATTAATGCCTCCGTGATCGGTACCTACCCATATCAATCCATTGTTATCAGGTACAATACCTCTCACGATGTTATTATTAAGCGCAAGGCCGGGCGTATGCTGATCTATATGCCGGAAGGTATATTGACGGGTATTGAAGTGGTAAACCCCGTTGTCTTCATTGTTGTTGAATAGCCAGAGATCCCCGTCATTGTCAGCCACCATCGACCAGTTAGCGCCGCCCAGGCTATTATTGCGATAGAGGACGCGGTGACTACGGCTGTCCATCTTTTCCAGGATACCGTTGCTGTGCAGCAGCCAGCAATAACCGGCCTTGTCGGCTACCAGTGCCGAAACGCTATTGGTAGCAATACTGCCGGTGTCGGCGGTATGCGCAAGCCGTGTGGCGGTATGTTGTCCGTCTGTGATAAAAATGCCGGCATTAGGGTGTAGCAGCCAGTACTGGCCCGCAGGCATCTTGGTGATAGCTGTTAGTGTATTGCCGGGTACACCCCATTGTTGCAGCAATGTTTCCGGGTGGCGGTTAAAACGACCGGTAACGGGATCATAAACATTGATACCACTGCGGGTTCTGATCCAGAGCTGCCGCGCCGGTCCCTCCATGATCTGGCTGATATTGTTGTCGGATAAAGAACTGCTGTCGCGCAAGTCGTGGAGATAGACGGTAAAATGGTAACCGTCGAATCGGTTCAATCCTATTCCGGTGCCAATCCATAGGAAGCCAGTGCTATCCCGGAAAATGCAGTTCACCTGGTTGTTAGATAAGCCCTGGTTAATATCAATCCGGTTAAACTGGTAAGCGAGGGTTTGACCCGGTAATGTCCTGGTAAATAGTAGAAAAAAGAAGAATATAATAGCCCGCTTCCGCATGTGCACACCCCTTGGTTGAAAAATGTTAGCCCGACAATTATTAAGGCGCAACAATATAACACAAAACGATTATAAAGAAAGAAAGGTCGAAAGAATTCGACCTTTATTGCTAAAATTCCACGTTATGGCACTCAGGTCCATAAAAAGTTAATCAGTTAATAGCCCGGTAAAACCGGTATATAATAAGTGATATGCTGCAATGGTGTGGGGTGCCAGCCCCTTGTCATACAAAAGTAGGGGAAGCTAAAACGATTGTCAAGAAATTAGCAAACAATATTTTTAAAATTATAGAAAGGGGGCTGGCACCCACTTTTTACCTGCATGATAATTTCAGTAACCGCTGGAATTATAATCTTTAATGAATATTGAGTATTTTTTTGCCAATTTTAGAAATTCCATGAAACTACTCGCACTCAGCTTATTCTTGTCGGCCGGCTTAGCCTGCGCCAGCGTAGCCCAACAGCCCGCAAAGTCTCCAAAGGTCACCCTTGATTACTATTACAACAACGAATTTAAAAAAGACCATGCCGGTAACCCGTTCAGGTGGCATTATATCTGGAATGAAACTGATAACGGAGGCTTATCTATCTGGGGCGGCATCTTCGATTCGCTCGGCGTAAGAAGGGATAGCCTGCTGCAAGCTCCTACCATGGCTAACCTACAGCATACCGATATCTATATGATCATTGATCCGGATACAGACACTGAATCGCCGCGTCCCAATTACATGAATGAAAAAGATGCCCGGGAAATTTATAACTGGGTGAAAGCCGGTGGGGTATTGGTATTGATGGAAAATGACTCGCTGAACGCCGACTTTGTCCATTTTAATAAACTCAGTGAGAAATTCGGTATTCATTTCAACGGCGACAGTAAAAACCGCGTACAGGGCCGTAACTGGGCGCAGGGCGCTTTTAAAATTCCTCCGGGGCATGAAATATTCTCCGGCGTAAGCAAAGTATATATTAAGGAGCTATCTACGCTCACGCTGAAAAAGCCCGCCAGGGCAGTATATGAAGATGATGGCCATGTGATTATGGCGGTTGCTGCCGTGGGTAAAGGCACTGTATTTGCAGTAGGGGACCCCTGGTTTTATAATGAATATGTAAACGGGGAAAGGCTTACGCCCGATTATGAAAATTACGGAGCAGCCGTAGATCTCACCAAATGGCTGCTATCGAAAATAAAACGATAATGACTAATGTCCCAGGAACTGCAGGTTCCTGCGGATCCCGGCAAACTTACTGCGCTTCAGGGGAGAGTGGCGGAAAATGGTTTTAAAAGCTTCTTCCGTCAGCTCTTCCCAGTCACGGGTCGTAAAGTTCAGGATAGCCGGAATCGGGTTGAATTCCGCCTCCTGGTGAGCTTTGGAGAAACGATTCCAGGGACATACGTCCTGGCACGTATCACAGCCAAACATCCAGTCGTCAAACTGTCCCTTCATCTTCTCCGGTATCAGCTGATCCTTCAGCTCTATGGTAAAATAAGAAATACATTTGCTGCCATCTACTACGCCCGGCGCTACCAGCGCTTCGGTGGGACAGGCATCCAGGCAGCGTGTACACGATCCGCAATAGTCGCCCACCGGACCGTCATACTCCAGGGGGATGTCAGTAATGAGGGTGGCTATAAAGAAGAAGGAGCCTGCCTGTTTGTGGATCAGGTTCCCGTTTTTACCTATCCAGCCAAGCCCGCTACGCCGGGCCCAGGCCCGCTCCAGTACCGGCGCCGAATCCACAAATCCGCGTCCCTGCACCGGCCCGATATGCTCCTGCATCCGCAGCAGCATAGTCTTTAACCTCGCCCGGATCACCTCATGATAATCGTGACCGTAAGCATACTTGGAAATACGGGGAGCATCTACCCGCTGTTCGGCGGAAGGAAAATAATTGAACAAGAGCGTAATCACCGACTGGGCGCCGGCTACCAGCTTCCTGGGGTCTATCCGCTTGTCGAAATGGTTTTCCATATATTGCATGTTGCCATGCATACCCTTATTCAGCCAGGACTCCAGCCGGCGCGCATCATCATCCAGTTGCTCCGCACGGGCTATACCACAGTGATCAAATCCCAGCTCCTTTGCCAGCTGCTTTATGAATAAAGTATGGGTCATCCCCACAAAATTACATGATTTTTTATACCTTCATGTGGCATAATTACCCTATGCTTCGTAACTGTATGCGTTATATCCCTTGTTTGCTTACCTGCGCGGTAAGCGGTTTGTTGTCCCTGAGTGCCCTGGCCCAGGAAAATGGAAAAATGAAATTCGGGAAAGTCTCCAAAGAAGAATTTACCGACAAAAGATTTGAGAAAGATACCGGTGCTCACGCGGTCGTATTGTCGGAAATAGGATCTTCTGCCTTCGAAGCAGATGGGGGCGACTTACGCCTGGTCTATAAAGTACACCGCCGCGTAAAAATCGTGGATAAAAACGGCTTCGACCTGGCCACAGTGAGAGTGCCTCTATATAAAGGTGATACCAGGGAGGAGAAACTCCTCAATCTTAAAGCCGCCGCCTATAACCTGGAAAACGGGGAGGTGGTGGAAACCCGGATGGACAGCAAAAACATCTTTAACGACAAACAGGACAAATCCCTGATGGTAAAGAAGTTTACACTGCCGGCAGTAAAAGAAGGTACGATCATCGAATATACCTATACGGTGGCTTCCCCATTTTACCGTCACCTCCGCTCCTGGACCTTCCAGGGCGAATATCCCCGCCTCTGGAGCGAATACAGCGTGGCCATCCCGGAATATTTCGACTATATGCTCATCCCACAGGGATATGAAAAGTTTGCAGTAGAGAAGAAAGACTATAGCCGGGTTACCTTTTCCTTCCGCACGGAGCGTAGTGGTGCTACCGGTCCTGCCGACATGGTGACGGTAACACCTGGCGTAACCACCTATCACTGGGCGGTTAAAGAAATACCGGCTATCCACCCCGAAAGCTTCATCACCACAGTCGATAACTATGTGCGTAAAATAGAGTTCCAGCTGTCGGCCTTGAACTGGCCCAATGAAGCCCGCAAGCCTGTACAGAGCTCCTGGGAAGAACTCATGAAAGACCTGATGAAAGCGGAAGACCTGGGCGGTGTACTCAATAACAACAACGGCTTCCTTTCCGGTACGGTGGAAGATCTCGTGAAAAATGCCAAAACAGACCAGGAAAAAGCACAGCGGATTTATAACTGGGTACGTAATAACTATACCTGTACCGACCACAGCGCCCTGTGGATGGAGAAATCCCTGAAAACAGTGTTTTCCGGGAAGAGCGGTAACGTAGTGGAAGTAAACATGCTGCTGACGGCCATGCTCCGCAAAGCCGGTCTGAAAGCAGATCCTGTGCTACTCAGCACCCGCGACAACGGCTATGTGTACCAGTTTTATCCTCTGTACACCCACTTCAACTACATGGTAGTACATCTGACCATTGGCGACGAATCCCACGACCTGGACGCGTCGGAACCCCTGATGGGCTTCGGAAAATTGCCGCCGGTATGCTATAATGGCGCCGCCAGGACCATCGATGAATTTGCCACCCCCGTGTTTTTAAATGCTGATTCCCTGCGGGAACAGAAGTTTACGTCGGTATTGCTGGGTAAAATAGAAAATGGTGCAATAGCCGGAACATTTATGCAAAGGCCCACCTACTTTCAATCTTACAACATCCGCGAACAGGTGAAAGCGAAAGGCCGCGATGAGTTCTTCAAAAAAATAGCCAAGTCCTATACCGGGGAAATAGAACTGACCAGTAAAGACATCGAAGACATCGACAGCCTGGAATTACCCGTGATGACAAAATATGAGTTCAAAATGCAGGTAGGAGGAGAAGACATTGTATACATCAATCCATTGATGGGAGAGGCTTATAAATCGAATCCCTTCACATCTATGGAACGCAAGTTCCCCGTGGAAATGACCGGCGTTTCTGATGAAATCTATACTTTTAATATGGACGTTCCTGATGGCTATTTGGTAGATGAACTGCCTAAATCGGCGATCGCCAACTTTAATGAAACAGAAGGGCAATTTCAATACATGATTCAACAGGTGGAAGATCATATACAATTGCGTTGCCGCATCAAACTGACTAAGGCCAACTTTATGCCCGAAGACTATAGCGGCCTGCGGGAATTCTACGACCTGATCGTAAAAAAGGAAGCAGAACAGATTGTATTAAAGAAGAAAAAATAACGTATGCATAAGCTGCTAACAATCACCGTCACATTGCTGCTTGCCGTGGCCGCCCAACCCGCAAGGGCAGGCGATCCCGAATACCCGGTGAAAACCATTCCGGCTGCCCTGAAAGAAAATGCGCACATCGTTAAACGCCTGGATGAAACTACTATCAGGATAAATGATCTCACAGATATGCGTGTTAACCGGCACTACGTTATTACCGTGTTGGATGAAGCCGGCGCCAATGCTGCTATGCTGGTAGTTCCCTACAGTAAGCTCAGCGAAATACATGGTATCAGCGGTAGCCTTTACGATGCGGAAGGGAAACAGGTGAAACGCCTTAAACAAAGCGATATCAAAGACCTGAGTGCGGTAGATGATGGGAGCCTGATGACGGATGACCGTCTGAAAGCGCACCAGTTCTATTATAACGTATACCCATATACGGTAGAATACGAAGTCAGCGAACGCACCTATAGCACCCTTTCGATTCCAGGCTGGATACCCCAATCAAATATCGATTGTACTGTGGAACAAAGTATCCTGAAGGTAACAACGCCAGCCGATTTTATCCTGCGTTTCCGCAGCTATTTATACAACGGAGAACCAGTTACCACTACCGACAAGGACACCAAAACATATGCCTGGGAGGTAAAGCAGATCAAAGCGCTGAAGTCAGAATTAAATGCCGTGGAGTTTTACCGCCGTACACCTGCGGTATTCCTGGGAACTACCGATTTTGAATTGGATAAATATAAGGGCAACGCAAACTCCTGGAAAGGATTGGGTACTTTCTTTTACCAGCTTAATGCCGGCCGGGATGTGTTGCCGGATGCCACCAAAGCAAAGGTGCATGAACTGACCGACGGCCTGCATAGCAGGGAAGAAAAGATAAAAACACTCTACCGGTTTATGCAGCGTAACAACCGCTACATCAGTATACAGCTGGGAATAGGAGGATGGCAAACTTTTGATGCGGCTTCAGTTGCCACTAAAGGCTATGGTGATTGTAAGGCCTTATCCAACTACATGATGGCATTATTGAAAGAAGCAGGGATCAAATCCAATTGCGTATGGGTGAAAGCTGGCGAAAATACACATACTATCCGCGAGGATTTTCCTTCTTCCCAGTTCAACCACGCCATCCTCTGTGTGCCCGGCGAAAAGGATACCACCTGGCTGGAATGCACCGACCCTTATTTGCCCGCCGGCTACCTGGGTGGTTTTACAGACAACAGGCCCGTACTGCTGTTGGATGAAAAAGACAGTAAACTGGTGCGAACACCCGTGTATGGTATGGATTGTAACCAGCAAATCCGCCATATTAATGCTACCGTGGATTCCAGTGGAAACATAGCCCTGAATGCCGTAGTAGTGACCAGTGGCCTGCAACAGGATGATTTGCGCAACGCTATTCATCGCCTGAGCCGGGAAAAGCAACTGGAAATACTGCGCAAAGGCCTGGGGCTGTCGAGTTACGATATTGTGGATTATAATTGCAAAGAACTGGAAACTACAATCCCGGCTATTGAGGAGATGATGAAGGTAAAGGGAAATAATTATGCCACGGTAACGGGTAAACGAATGTTTATCTATCCCAATATCCTCGCCCGCGACGGGATGAAGCTGGAACCCGATACATCCCGCCAGTCGGATATCCGGTTGAATATGGCCTACCGCGATATTGATTCTGTAGAAATCATTCTCCCTGTGGGATATAAACCGGAATCTGTGCCAACACCGGTAAGCCTGTCTTCAAAATTTGGGAACTATAATGCTACTGTTATATTAAAAGGCAATACGGTAACCTATATACGAAAAATGGAACGGCAGTCGGGTACATTTCCTGCAGCAGAATATCCGGAGCTCGTGAAGTTCTATGGCGGCATTTACCGGGCCGATAGAAACAGGTTGGTATTGGTGAAAGAATAAAAATAGTTTTATAAAACAGGAACAGTCCCGCCAATGGCGGGACTGTTCCTGTTTTATACCTTTGATAGCAGTAGTTTATTTTTCCCTCACGCTCACAGAAATATGCCTGTCTTTTTTCCGTTCTTCATCCGGAGCATCTGCAGCTGCTTTGGCAAATTGTGAACCATAGCCTTCTGCTCCCAGCAGCTGGGCTTCATTGGCGCTTTGTTTCTTCAATGCCGTAAGCACGGATTCCGCCCTTTCTTTAGAAAGACGAAGGTTCGCAGTACTATCACCGGTACGGTCAGTATAACCGCCTATTTTGATTTTCGCCTTCGGGAAGGCTTTCAGAATAGCGGCAATATTACCTACCTGCTTCATACTTTCTTCTGTTAATTCTGCACTGCCGGTTTTGAAATTGAGATTGTCGAAATCAAACCATACATCTTTGCCCGGTTTACGGCTATCATCTTTCAGGAAGGTGACCAGCTGGTCTTCTATACCTCCTTTGAAGGCATCCAGTAGGGTGCCATTGGGTAAAGTGACTTTAATGCTTTCACGGCTGGTAGCAGCAGGCATAGCAGGACTCGGCACGGTCATAGAAGCCGAATCTGCCAGCTGCCCGGTGCTGATACTATCAGTAGTGGTGGTACCGGTTTTATTACCACCGCAACCCCGCATCAGGTACCACAGCAATATAATGGCAATCAATATCAATAGCAGCGACCATATCCAGCGATTGCTGCTGCTGGCTTGTCTCAGGTTTACTGCACCGGCAGTGGTAGCGGCGGCGCTGCCAAGGCCGCTGGCCAGTCCCCCCAGTTTCTTTCCCAACTCTCCAATGCTGCCCAGTCCCAATATGCCGGCAATATTCAATCCCCCAGGTATGCCGCCCAGGATCTTATCTTTTTGCGTATCCAGTAATGATAGAAATGAATTGGGCGTGAGATTATTTTGTACCGCATATTGCCCCACGGTACCTAATGTGGCCGGCGCTGCTGATTGTAACAACGTACTGGCCGATGATTCCTTTATACCCGCAAAATTAGACAGCATACTAATAATGGAATCTACTTTGTCTCCGAATAAACTGCGCAGCAGGTCCGCCCCCTTAGCGAGTAAACCACCCGCGCCACCCTGGATCGCACCCGCTACAGCCCCTGGATTGGCATCCCCGGCTACTCCCTTTACCATGTCCAGTAAACTGCCCGCATTGCCCGATGAGCCGGCCTTGTTTAACAGCCCGCTTAATACCACCGGCACAATTCCACTTAATGCTTTCTGAATACCTCCTTCACTCTCTCCAAGTTGTGAGGAAGCCTGACTAACTACATTGTTGTTGAAAATGTTCTTGGCGCTTTCCAGTAAATCGAAAGACATAATTGTAGGGTTTAATAATGAGGAATGTATTGCTAAGATTTGATACTTCTCTATGTGTAGACCGTATGCCGTCACAGGAATTTTATAACAACAGAGTCGGCCGTGTTGTTTGATTCTATCAGAATTTACCTTGTACCTCGCTGAAAATATATGCCTTACTTTAATTAATGAATTGATTTCTAAAGAGATACCTTGTTTGCCTGGCCGCCTCCGTCTACTAAAACCTGAAAAAATAGCAGTTTCCTCCTTCTCTTTCTGCTAAAAATGCAGTAAAACTTTATTGTATATGTCATAATTTCCGGATATACAACATTGGATCAGGGTTTGTTGTTACCTAAGCACGTTTGAGGACATCAAAAAAAGGAGAAAAATAACTAGATATGAATTTGAATAATTTCACTATAAAATCGCAGGAAATACTGCAACAAGCACAACAACTAGCCTTTAACAATCAGAACCAGTCCATCGAAACCGGTCACCTGCTGAAGGCTTTATTAAATGATGAAGATAGTCCCATTGAGTACTTATTGAAAAAGAACGATGTGAATACATCTTTCGTTACCAGTAAACTCAATGAGCAGATCAATAAATATCCCCGCATCGTAGGTGGAGAAGGTGGTCAATCCCTGAGCCGCGATGCCAACAACACAATACTCCGCGCCGGCGCTGCCATCAAGGAGTTTAAAGATGAATTTGTAAGCGTGGAACACCTCCTGCTCGGCATACTCGGCGGTAGCGACGATACCGCTAAACTGCTAAAAGACGCCGGATTAACCGAAAAAGGCCTGAAAGCCGCTATTAAAGAGCTGCGCAAAGGCGACACCGTTAATTCACAGACAGGCGGTAATCAATATAACACCTTACAGAAATATGCGAAGAACCTCAACGAAATGGCCCGGGAAGGTAAACTCGATCCCGTGATTGGCCGTGATGAGGAAATTCGTAGAACGTTACATATTCTTTCCCGCAGATCAAAAAATAACCCCATCCTGGTAGGTGAACCTGGTGTAGGTAAAACTGCCATCGTGGAAGGTCTCGGACACCGGATCATCAACGGCGACGTACCGGAAAACCTGAAATCTAAAACCATCTATGCCCTGGATATGGGAGCCCTGATGGCAGGTGCTAAATACCGTGGTGAGTTTGAAGAAAGGTTGAAAGGCGTAGTAAAAGAAGTAGCCGAAAGCAATGGGGAAATCATCCTCTTTATAGATGAGATTCATACCCTGATCGGCGCCGGTGCAATGGAAGGTGCCATGGATGCGGCTAATATCCTGAAACCCGCCCTGGCAAGAGGAGAGCTCCGCGCTATTGGTGCTACCACGCTCAATGAATACCAGAAATATTTTGAGAAAGATAAAGCGCTCGAACGCCGCTTCCAGAAAGTATTGGTAGACGAACCTTCTGTAGAAGATGCCATTTCTATCTTACGCGGACTGAAAGAAAAGTATGAAAGTCACCACCATGTGCTGATCAAAGACGAAGCCATTATTGCCGCCGTTGAATTATCGCACCGCTATATTACTGACCGCTTTTTACCAGATAAGGCCATCGACCTGATTGATGAAAGCGCGGCGAAACTCAGGCTGGAAATGAATTCTATGCCGGAAGAACTGGATGAACTGGAAAGAAGGATCAGGCAGCTGGAAATTGAACGGGAAGCAATTAAGCGCGAAAACGATGAAGATAAACTGCGTGAACTGGGCGAAGAAATTGCCCGCCTCGGTGAAGAACGCAATACCTTCAAAGCTAAATGGCAGGCGGAAAAAGAAGTAGTGGACCAGATACAGAATGCCAAGTCAGCGATCGAAAACCTGAAACTGGAAGCGGAACAGGCCGAGCGTAACGGCGATTTCGGACGTGTAGCGGAAATCCGCTATGGTAAGGTGAAAGAACAGGAAAAACTGGTAACCGACCTGACAGAAGAATTGAATAAAATATCTGCCAATCATAAACGTCTTCTTAAAGAGGAAGTAGATGCAGAGGATATCGCAGAAAATGTAGCTAAAGCAACCGGTATCCCCGTATCTAAAATGATGCAGAGTGAAAAAGATAAATTGTTGCAACTGGAAGAAGAGCTGCATCAACGGGTAGTAGGACAGGATGAAGCCATCATCGCAGTATCCGATGCTATTCGCCGCAGCCGCGCAGGATTACAGGATCCGCGCCGACCTATCGGTTCTTTTATCTTCCTGGGTACTACCGGTGTGGGTAAAACAGAGTTGGCCAAAGCATTGGCAGAATACCTGTTCGATGATGAAAACATGATGACCCGCATCGACATGAGCGAATACCAGGAAAAGCACTCCGTAAGCCGGCTGGTAGGAGCGCCTCCGGGATATGTGGGATATGATGAAGGCGGACAACTCACAGAAGCCGTACGCCGTAAACCCTATTCAGTAGTGCTGCTCGATGAAATCGAAAAAGCGCACCCGGATACTTTTAACATTTTGTTACAGGTGCTCGATGATGGACGCCTCACCGATAACAAGGGAAGGGTGGTGAATTTCAAAAACACCATCATCATCATGACCAGCAACATGGGTAGTCATATCATCCAGGAAAACTTTGAAAATATTACCGATGCCAATAGGGAAGAAGTAGTAGATAAAACGAAGGAAGAAGTAATGTCATTGCTGAAACAAACCATCCGTCCGGAGTTCCTGAACAGGGTAGATGAAGTAATCATGTTCCAGCCTTTGATGAGAAGTGAAATTAAAGGAATAATTAACATTCAGTTACAACAACTGAAGGACATGGTAGCAAAAAATGGCATGATATTGGAATTTTCTGATTATGCGCTCGAATACCTCTCTGTTCAAGGTTATGACCCACAGTTTGGAGCAAGACCGCTGAAACGCCTCATTCAGAAAGAAATCATTAACCTGCTTAGTAAGAAAATTCTCGCAGGCGACATTGACAAATCCAAACCAGTGTTGATTGATGTGTTTGATGGCGTAGTAGTAATAAGAAACAAGTAATTCTAAATACGACGATACATAGTTAACGATAAGCTCCGCGATTCTTCGCGGGGCTTTTTTATGGTCTGTACTTATACCGCATGGAGCAGACGGGTTTTATCAGTCGCTTTCAGTAAATTTGAAAGAATCAAAACTTAAACGATATGCCGGGAGAAAGAGAAAGAAGATTTATGCAGCATGCCATTGCATTGTCCCGCCGGGGCATGGAAAATGGTGATGGCGGGCCTTTTGGGTCTATTGTCGTAAGAGGTGATGAGATAGTGGGAGAGGGATGGAACCAGGTGCTTTGTGATACCGATCCTACGGCGCATGCGGAAGTGGTGGCGATTCGTGCGGCCTGTAAAAAGCTCGGCACTTTCCAGTTGCACGATTGTGAAATCTATACTTCCTGTGAGCCATGTCCTATGTGCCTGGGCGCCATTTACTGGGCGCGCCCGCAGCGGGTATACTATGCCAATACCAAGGAAGATGCCGCTGCGATCGATTTTGATGATTCATTCATTTACCGGGAAATAAACGTGCCGCATACCGATAAAAAGATTCCACTGATTGCTATGCCGGAAGCCGCTGCCCTGGAAGTATTCAGCGACTGGAAAGAGAAGGGAGATAAGACATTGTATTAAAGCAGATAGCTGTTAGCTTTGGCTAACAGCTATCTGCTTTAATGTTTTATAGTAGAAAAATGATAGGCCCAGAAAAGTGCCAGTAATAAGAAAAGTATACAGAGTATAATAACGGCCAGGTATATATAATTTTCAGATTTTCTCCGGGAGCGGTAACGGGTGCGTAGTTTTTTCAGCAGCTCCCATTTCATCTGCCGGATCCACCCGGGGATCTTTTCCTTATCTTTTATAGCTTCCAGCCCTTCCAGTGCATCGCTGCACAGCTCACAATCAGACAGGTGCATTTCCACTTCGTGTTGTTCTTCAGCCGTCAGCTTACCCTGCACATAGTCCAGTAGCTGCTGTTGTGAAAGACAGCGTGTTGTTGAAAAGATATCGTTGAAATGCTCGTTCATATCACTATGGATGCAAATTAACTTTTATTTGCGCGTTGTTGTTTTTCCAGTAAAAGTTTCAGGTTTCGCTTGCCATTTTGAATATAGCTTTTCACCTGTAGTAAACTATACCCCGTTTGATCAGCTATGTCCTGGTAGGATTTCTTCTCCAGGTAAAACAGCCGCACACAGTCCCGTTGCTCAGGATTCAACTGGTTCATCGCCTGTTCCATATTTTCCAACAGGAGATCCTTTTCCTGGTATACCCCCTTATCTTCCTGTTCTGCTGCGATGCCTCCCATATGCTTGTCGGAAATTTCTTCCTTATATTTCATATGCTTTTGCCGCAACTGCATCAGGCAGTAGTTTTTTGTTACCTGGTATATCCAGGCCCTGAAATACTGTATCTCATGTTTATTGATGTCGGACAACATCTTGAGAAAGATTTGCTGCACGGCATCCCGTGCATCTTCTTCATTCTTCAGGTACTTCATGCACATACCCAGCAGTAGCAGGGCATAGCGATCAAACAGCACACCGATCCAATCACTGTTGTTGTCAGCTTTGAACCGCTGTAGTAGCTCCTGGTCTGTTAGTTGTTGTATGGCTGGATTATTCACAGGCTAATAAATGGAATGCTGCATACTAGATGCAGCATTCACAAAAATCCATAATATTTTCTGATATAAAAAGTTTACATGCTATCCAGCGCCTGCTTGGCGGCGTCTTTCATGCTGCCGTCCATGCGTATTACCTCACGGAACATGCGGCGGGCTTTGCCCATTTGTCCTTTGCTGCGATAGCAGATAGCGAGTTGATAGCGGGCCAGTTCCACGTACTTGCCGGAGCTGACAGATTCCAGTCTGCGGTACCTGTCTATCGCTTCACCCAGGTTACCTTGTTGCTGGTATACCATAGCGGCTTTATAAAGGTATTCGTCACTGTTGATGGGTAAGGCGGCGGCTGATTCTTTTTTAGCCGGTTCAGGTGCCTTTTGTTCTTTGGCTACCTGGGCTGGCTTATTATCCGGTTTTGCAGTCCCCTTGGTATCGTCATCTTTGGCTTTATCATCATTCTTATCCGCCTTATCCGCCGCGGCTTTACGGATGGAATCCTGTTTTTGCTTCAGCAGGTTGGCCTGCTGTACTTTGCGGATACTGTCGGCCGCCGCTTTATGTTGCGCGGCTTTCAGGGCGGCTGCTTTTTTCAATGCAGCAGAATCTACAGGCTTCTGGGCCGCTGCCAGGACCGGTTTTGCCGGCGGCGTGACGGGCGCCGTATGTGTCGCTTCCGGCGCAGGCGTGGTAGTATGATCTACAGGCGTTACAACCGGAGGATTGCTGGCGGCGGTAATGGCGGTGCTGTCCTTTGCAGGCAGGCCGGCCATTATGTGCACGGGCGGCGGCTGGTTCCTTATATGGCCACGCATTACATATACGCTGCCTATGCCGAGCCCGATAAAAGCAACGATCCAGAAGTATACCAGCATATGTTCTTTGTTCTTTTCCTTGCGGGTATACTGGGCTATCTTCTGGGTATGTGAAACAGGCTGAATGCTGCTATGTACATAGCGTTGCAGCTTATTGGTCAGGTCCTGGTACCTGTCTGTATTTTCTTCCTTTTCCAATGCCTGCAGTGCATCAAAGCACAGGTCGCAATCTGTGAGATGCTGCTCTACCAGGTGTTTTTCTACATCGGTCAACCGGCCTTCCAGGTAACGTGGAAGCTGATCCCTGCTGAGGCAACGGATCGTAGAAAAAATCTTTAGTACTTTATCGTTATTCGGTTTACTACTTAACATATCCATTCATAAATAGCTTGGCAAGTTTTCCTTTGGCGGCTTTCAGCTGTGTTCTCAGTTTTTCCCTGGAGATACCGGTGGTAGCGGAAAGGTCAGCAAAGGGTTTATTTTCAAGATAGAATTGCGTGATGAGTGCCCGGTCGTCGGCATTAAGTCGCTGTAAAGCCTGTTCCAGCCGTACTATCAGGTCCTGCCGGTCAATGATATTAGTAGCGGCTTTGTCTACAGTATTCTCGATATGGAGTAAATCTCTGCCATCGCGTGATGGATAGAACGGGGTATTTTTCTCTGGTTTACCGAGATACCCTTTCTGTATATGTAAAATCCATTCGTTTACCTTGTAGATCGTTTGGGTTTTAAGACTGGCACTTAATCTTTGGAGGAGAGAAGGAAAGACTACGTTGGGGTCCAGGTTAGATTGCGGACTTAAATGGGGGAGGGTAACTGCAACCAGCAGATGGCTGTACCTGTCCATCAATACGCCTTCTGCCTCGCGGTCATGTTGTTTTCTGGCGCGGGATATTAGCTCTTTGTCCGATAAATTGGTTAACTGTTGTTGCATAAACTTATTACTTTATATTTACGTACAAAAGCGGAAAAAGTTCATTCAGCGCATAATATTATTGAATAATAAAACGGATTTATACAATTAATATGCCATACGCCATTGTAACTGTGCCAGTTGCGCCATTGCGGGGAACGGCCTCACACAGGAGTGAAATGATTTCCCAGCTGTTATGGGGTGCCGCTGTATCTGTTATTGATACGGCTCCGGATGGCTGGGTACAGGTAAAAAATCAATACGACGGGTATATGGGGTGGGTCACCGCCGCCCACCTGGAAACCATTGACGAAGCGCTTTTCCTGGAACCGGCTACCAGGTATCTGCCGGGTTGGGTAAATCGCGTTACGATGAACGGGGTGCCTATGCTGGTGCCTTTCGGTTGCCTGGTGAAAGGGCACGGCGACACAGCCGTTCAATGGGGTTCTATCACCGTAAAATTCGAAGATAAACCAGTTTTGTTAAATAATAACAATTCGGTAGATGTTGATGCACTTAAAGCAGCGGCAGCACAGTTCTTAAATACCGGCTACCTCTGGGGAGGTACCAGTGTATTTGGCGTGGATTGTTCCGGCTTTACACAAAACGTGTTTAAACTCTCCGGTATCTCCCTCCTTCGGGATGCTTATCAACAGGCTGGCCAGGGGCAGTTGGTAGGATTTCTACAGGAGGCACAGCTGGGCGACCTGGCCTTTTTTGATAATGAAGAGGGACGCATTACGCATGTGGGCATCCTGCTCAACGATCATGAAATCATCCACTCTTCCGGCAAAGTACGCATCGATGCCATCGATAATGAAGGGATTATTAATACCGATACCGGCGTTCGTACGCACCGGCTGCGGATTATAAAACGATTTTTTTAGGAGCGAAAAGCATAAAGCCGAAAGCAAAAAGCCATTGTGGAGAAGAACTCTGCGAGTATTTAAAATTCGCTTAGATCAATCTTCACAATGGCTTTTTGCTTTCGGCTTTATGCTTTTCGCTTTTATCAGCTCTGCTTGAAAATCTTGCGGTAATCCTCGAAGCTCTTCACAATAATCTCTTCTGCTTTTACTTTGTTCTGGAATTCTTCTACCACTACGGTTTTCTTTTCCAGCTTTTTGTACTCTTCAAAGAAATGACGCATTTCATCGATGAAGTGAGGAGGTAATTCAGAAATATCGTTGATATAGTTTACACTCATATCGTTGGCAGCTACTGCGATGATTTTGTCATCTGCTTCACCACCATCTATCATCTGCATTACACCAATTACTTTGGCTTCAATGATACACATGGGTACGCACTCTATTTGAGAAAGCACCAGGATATCGAGTGGATCGTGGTCATCGCAATAAGATTGTGGAATAAATCCGTAGTTGGCAGGGTAGTATACAGATGAATATAGTACGCGGTCCAGTTTCAGCAAACCGCTTTCTTTATCCAGTTCATATTTGGCACGGCATCCCTTTGGAATCTCTATAATGGCATTTACAATGTTAGGCACTTCAGAACCGGGATTCACACTGTGCCAGGGATTTGTCATCATAATAATCTACTTTACTTTAAGGTTTATTGTTCAATATTGGATTAATGCTGAAAAGTGAATAAAACACTCACCTCACTTTTCATGAAGATATGGTCAAAAGGTTCCGTTAAGTAAAAACAGGAAATAAGCCACACATTCAATCATTAATGCGTGGCAAAATTAAGGTAACTGGCCGTTAATAGCTAAAAATTATCCTCCTTTTGTACAAAAAGCCAAAGAGAGGAGAAAATTATTTAGTTTCAGGCAGTATAGCACCGGCGGAAGATGCAGTATCGGCCGGCAATACAGTGGTGGAGTCAAATGTGTTGCCAGTTTGTGGCGCGTAATTAGGAATGATGCTGTCGAAAGTCAGGGAAATTTTCCACTGTCCGTTTTCCTTCACCATTTGTAGCACTTCTTTCTGGTGGGCAGATGAGTTCAGGATGGTAACAGCCGCTTTGTCGCCATTCTCTTCTATATTCACCACTTCTATCTTTGCATTTTTAATTTTCTCTCTTTCTGCTCCACTGCGGCGGCCGTCGAAAATAGCATAGATCTGTATTACCTGTTGGGATTCTTTGGTGGCATAATCCCTTGCCTGGTCGTAGTTCGAATCCTGAATGGCATGCATAAAGGCCAGCGCCACCTCTTCTGGGGTAGCCCTCTTCTTACAACTGCCCAGCAGGAAGGTTGTAGTCAATGCCAGTGTCATGATTCGAAAAAAATTGGTCATGCGGTCGATAATTATAATATATCACAACAAAAATAGGGGTAAACTTCAATTCTGCAAAGTCTTACGACTACAGCTACGCTTATTCACAGGCTCCCGGACTGAATTTTCCCTCACGTAAAAACAGGTGAACTTACGGTAAACGCCGTTAACAAAGAGTTAATATTTGATAATCCGGCTATTTTGCCGGGTACTGATATGGCTGCCGGGAATACTCCGGAAGTGTAACAGGCCCCACAAAATAGCCGGTAATAAATCGGTTTATTTGTCCTTGTTAGCGTCGTATGCCTTGATGATTGCTTTTACCAGGCGGTGTCTTACCACATCTTCTTCATCAAGTTCCACATGCCCTATCCCCTCAATATTACGAAGGATGCGGGTGGCTCTTTCCAGACCGGATTGCTGATTTTTTGGTAAATCTATCTGGGTAAGGTCACCGGTGATGATGGCCTGTGCAGAAGCGCCAATACGGGTTAGAAACATCTTGATCTGTAAATCAGTGGCATTTTGCGCCTCATCCAGGATAATAAAGGAATTATCCAGGGTACGGCCACGCATATACGCCAGCGGGGCAATTTCAATAACACGGTTGGTCATATAATAACTCAGCTTTTCAGCCGGGATCATATCGTCCAGCGCATCATACAGGGGACGCAGATAAGGGTCAATTTTTTCTTTCAGATCTCCCGGCAGGAAACCCAGGCTTTCACCCGCTTCCACGGCTGGACGTGTCAGAATAATCTTTTTAACCGCTTTGTTTTTCAATGCGCGTACCGCTAATGCCACTGCCGTATAGGTTTTACCAGTACCAGCCGGACCTATCGCGAAAATAATGTCATTCTTTTCCGCCATAGCCACCATCTTCTTCTGGTTGGATGTACGCGCCCTTACTGTACGACCGTTAGGACCAAACACCAATACTTCATTGGGGTTACGCTCACTGAAATTATCGATTCTTGTGCCCTCCTCATCTCCAAGTATCTGTTCAAAATAGTTCTCCGTAAGATTACCATTCCGCTCCAGGTACTTAACGATCTGACTGATTTTTTCCTCCGCTGTAGCCACTTCTTCCGGTGCCCCACTCAATTTTAACTGGGTGCCCCTGGATAGGATCTTCAGCAATGGGAATTTCTTTTTCAGCAGATCGAGCTTTCCGTTATTAACGCCGAAAAACTCTATGGGATTAATACTGTCTAAATTGATAATGGATTCAGTCAATGATTCTATGATTTAATTGTCCAGGAAATTGCTGTTCGTATCGAATATATTTAAATCTTGTATAACCTGGAGGCCGCAATTGTTAAGCTATCACTAAATTCTATACCCATTCTGCTTGAAAGACTCCACTTTAGCGGCAATATCCTTGTTGCCTAAAGCGAGAATACGGGCGGCCAGGATAGCTGCGTTACGGGCACCCGCTTTACCTACTGCCAGGGTACCAACCGGTAAACCCGCAGGCATCTGTACTATTGAATACAGCGCATCAACACCACCAGGTAAACCACCATCTAAAGGAACTCCCAGAACTGGCAGCGAAGTGTAAGCAGATACCACTCCCGGTAAGGCTGCTGCCATGCCGGCCGCGGCAATAATTACGCCAAATCCCTTCTCCTGTGCAGTTATACACAATTCTCTTACTTTATCAGGATTCCGATGCGCAGAAGCCACAATCATCTCATTCTCGATGCCAAAATATTGAAGGTGTTTTTGTGATTCTTCCATTACTGGTTTGTCACTCTCAGAACCCATGATAATCAAAACTTTCATCTCTTGATATTTAAGTAAAAATGTTAATGTAATAAGTTGCCCCAAAGATATTGATCGTTTAACAATTTGAAAAAACTGAAAATCCACAGCTAGTGGATAAATGATACACTTTACCCATGCTTCCCCTTGTTAATAGCGCTTTTATAAGGAATTGACCTTTCCGGAACATTTTATTACTTTTACTTGTACAATAGTGTTTTTTGTTATATTATGCCTACTTTCGGCATTCAGGACACAACGATCTTAGTCACTGCTATCATATGAATGTAGTTATGCTGGAACAGCATTACCGGCACTTGCAACACCTTGAATCCGCCATTAATGCCTGTGCACTCTCTGTTACAATCAACACTGTGGGAACAGTGACTGCGGTAAATACGCAGGTGGTAACGGCATTACTGCAACCAGCCGAAGCATTGGTAGGTCAGCCCGCAGCCAGCATACTCCCGCCCGCCGATCCCCGGCAATGGCAACGCATCTGGACATCCCTGCTCGCCGGGCAGCCCGTACAGGAACAGGTTTGCTTCCTGAAACCAGACCAACAACCGCTCTGGCTCGAAGCCGGCATCAGCCCCCTTATGCAGGAAGATGGTACCATGGCCCATTGCATACTCATTGGTATGGATATCACTGCCCGCAAACTCGCTGAAATCAAACGGGCGCAGAATGAACCCTACTATAGCCAGGTACTGGAAAATCTTCCACTCGGCCTCCAGCAATTTTCTCCCGACGGGAACAGCATCGACCTGAATACCCGCCAACGGGAAATATGGGGAGAAACACATGCCTTCTTTACCAAACCTGGCTACAACTGGCTGGAAGACCCCTTCTACCGCCTCAATGGCCTCGTGGGGATGTTTGATGAAGTACTTAAAACCGGTAAAACACTCAAACGGGAAGTGCTCCTCAGCTACCGCGAGAAAACCAACGAAAACATCACCAGGCTATACCCGGTATACTTTGAAGCCACCATCTTCCCGCTCACCGATCCACAGCGGAATATGGTCAATATCTTCCTCATATTGGATGATATCACGGAAAAAAAGCTCTCGGAACTCAGCCTGCAGAAAAGCGAAAGACTCCTCGACAATATCATCGAAAACCTGCCCATCGGCTATATCCAGTTCGATAACTTCGGTTTTATACGCCGCATTAATCAAACCCAACGCCAGTTCTTCCAATCGCCGCATCTCACCATGATGCGCCAGCCCTTCAACGTAATGAACGATAGCCTGGCCACCATGTTCGAATTGGATAAACTCTTCCTCCAGGCCCTGGAAGAAAATAAGTCCCTGCGCGTGGAGAAACGCATCGACTTCTCCCAGGACAAACGCTGGACTACAGTAGGACGCGAAGTATACTTCGACCTCACCGTATTCCCGGTGATTGAACCCGTGGATAAAGAAATGATCGTTGTGGCCCTGGTCAATGATATTACCGATAAAAAAATGCAGGAGCTGGAAAACCGGAAAAACCAGGAATTCCTGCAACAAACCGGCAGCATCGGCAAAATAGGCGGCTGGGAACTGGACCTGGAAAGTAAACAGGTACGGTGGACCGACCAGTCGTACTATATCCACGACTGCACACCCGGCTCCCCGGTCGACTACGAAAGCGCCCTGTCGTTCTATACCCCGGAAGCCCGTGAAAGCCTGGAAATACTGGTCCATCAGTGTATGAGCACAGGTAAGCCCTTTGATGCCCAACTCTCTATTATTTCTGCCCGCCAGCAGCTGAAAAGAGTGCGCTCTATCGGTCAGCCGGGGTATGTAAATGGGAAACTGGTACGCATGTACGGGGTAGTACAGGATATTACCGAACAGGTGGAAATAAAGGACGCACTCTCCCGCAATACAGAGCTGATGCGGCTTTTCTTCGATACCATCGATATGGGATACGCTGCTATGGAAAGAAACGGCAATCTCAACTTCCTCAACCGCAAGGCAGAAAAGATGATCGGCCATCCGGTAGCCATTGGCAGCAATATCTTCGAAGAATTTCCCCGCCTGAGCGGCACCGTTTTTTACGCCAGGCTCCGGGAATGTATACAACAACAAACCTCTCAGTCCTTCGGCATCTATTTCCCGGTAGTCGACAAATGGTACGATTTTCTGCTCACACCCATGCAGGACGGCGGTATTTCCGTATTTATGCGCGATATCACCGACAGCAGGAAATTGCAGAAAGAACTGAGAAAAGCCAACGACCAGTTATCCAATCTCAATAAAAACCTGGTTAACCAGAATAAGCAGCTGGAAGACTTTGCCCATATTACTTCTCATAACTTGCGGGCGCCCATCGCCAATCTCAAGGCGCTGATGCAAATGCACAATGAAGCCATTGCGCAGCAGGAGCGGGATCTGTACCTGGGCATGGTGCACGAAGTCATCAAAAAAATTGATGAAACCCTCAACGACCTGGTGGAAGTAGTACAGATACGTAAAGACGTAAATGTGGAAAAGGAAAAACTACTCTTTGCCGAGCGCTTACAAAAGGTAAGGGATGTGCTGCTGGTAGATATTGAAACCAGCCATATTCAAATTACCTTTGACTTTGATGAAGAACCGATGATTGAATATCCCAAGGTATACCTGGACAGTATCCTGCAGAATTTTATTACCAATGCGATCCGCTATCGATCCTCAGAACGCACGCCCGCAGTGCATTTGAAAACCTGGAAGGAGAACGACAACATCGTACTGAGCGTACAGGACAACGGGGTGGGCATAGATATGGAGCGTTTTGGCAGCAAACTTTTTGGGTTCAGAAAAACATTTCACAAAAACAAAGATGCAAAGGGAATCGGCCTGTTCATTACCAAAACCCAGGTGGAGGCGATGGGGGGTAGTATACGGGCTGAAAGTCATCCTGGCGAGGGAACAAAATTTATTATTACATTTAGATCCGAATAAACCCCCTTTATGAAGTTGATCGATACGATTTTTATTGTAGATGATGACCCGATTCACCAGCAGATTGCTAAAATCATGATCGAACGTCAGGCTATCAGTAATCACATACGTGTATTTTCAGATGCACAGGATGTACTGGACTATCTCCGTACCAACGCCAGCAGTCCCGAAGCCTTACCGGATCTTATTTTGCTCGATCTCAATATGCCGGTGATGGATGGTTGGGAGTTCCTGGAAGAGTATGCCGGGTTCTGCACACAGCTCCCCAAGAACATCCGGATCTTTGTATTGACCTCATCCATTGATGAGAAGGACAAGGAGCGCGTGAGCGGCTACAGCTTTGTAACCGGCTATCTTACCAAACCTTTATCCAAGGAGATTATTGCGCACTTGTCTTAAGGAGATGAATCATCTTTTCAGGATCGGCTGCGGAAAAGACCGCACTGCCTGCCACTAATACATTGGCTCCCGCCTGGATTAACTGCCCGGCATTTTCGGGTCCTATGCCTCCATCCACTTCTATCAACGCATGGGCATGATGATCTGTGATCAGCTTCCGCAGTTGCCTGATTTTATGATAGGTCTGCTCAATAAAGGTTTGACCACCGAAACCAGGGTTTACACTCATCACCAGTACCACATCGATATCACGAATCACATTTTCCAATAGCTCAATAGGTGTATGCGGATTCAGGGCTACGCCGGCTTTCATGCCCAGGCCCTTGATTTGCTGGATATTCCGGTGCAGGTGTATACAGGCTTCATAGTGCACCGTTAAAATATCGGCGCCCGCTTTTTTGAAATCTGCCGCATACTTCTCCGGCTCTTCTATCATCAGGTGTACATCGCAGGGCTTATTGGCCTTTTGTTTGATCTGGGCAATGACCGGCAGGCCGTAACTGATATTCGGTACAAACCGGCCATCCATCACATCGAGATGAAACCAGTCAGCCTCACTACGATTAACCATGTCCACTTCTTTTCCCAGCTCCAGGAAATTCGCTGCCAGCAAGGACGGCGCCACTAAAACAGGATGTTTTTCCAAATGCAATATTTTTGAGTCATGTAAATGTAAGCAATTAAGGCTTCAGTCGCTGTAAGGCCTCCCTGGCTTCTTTGAAATCTTTTTTGAAGGAAGTAGCTTTGGCATAATCATCTATGGCCATGGCTTTATTGCCTTGCTGCTCCTGGCTCTCCGCCCGGTAGTAATAGGCCCAGGCATCGGTAGGCGCAGCTTTGGCGGCCAGGTTAAAATAAGTATAAGCCTGTTTCCAGTCCCGCTTACCCCGGTAAATTTTGCCGATAGCCAGGTAGGCTGGCTCAAACCCCGGATCTGCTATAATGCACTGGCGATAAGTAGCCAACGCATGCTCCGGATTGTTGAGATAGGTTTCCTGCGCCTGCCCGGCTTCATACAGGGGCCCGGCATTGGTGGTATCCATCCGCCAGGCCTGTTGGTAATAGTCGACAGCACGGGATTCTTTCCTGCTGCGCAACAAATCACCCAGTTCCATCACGGCTTCAAATTCCGCCTGGTTGCCGGCTGCCTGCACGGCGGTGGTGAGGTGCTGAATAGCGGCCGCTGTATCCTGCCGGTCTTCTGCCATTCTCGCTTTCAGGTAAAAGGCTTTGTCGCGCGCATCTTTGCTTTTTGCCAGCACACCGGCAATACTATCGGCCGGACCATACTGTTTATTTTCAATCATAGCGGTGGCCAGGCGATATTGCAGGTACGTATAGCCGGGAGCGATAGCCAGCGCTTTCTCGAAACTGCTGGCGGCTTTGGCGTAGTTGTTCACTACCAGCGCGGCTTCGCCGGCGCCGGCCCAGTAATCCGTATTGGAAGGTTGCAGGGAGGCCGCTTTCTCAAAATCAGCCTGCGCCAGCTGCGGGTTGGTGTTAAACAACAGCAGGGCACGGCGGTAATACAGGGCATCATTTTCCGGAAACCGTTGTATGGAATCTGTAACAGGGCGGATAATATCACTATATAAGGCCGAATCAGCAGCATTGGCATCAGCTGCGTGACGGGTGCCGGACTCATGACAGCCTGCGGCACCCACGAACAACAGGAGGATAGATAAATACTTCATACTGGCGCCAAAACTACAGAATCATTACCGCATTAACCAGTTTTTAAGCGTAGCATAATCTGCTGGCAATAAGGTAGCCTCTTTTTCCTTGCTGTATAACGACATCACCTTGGCGGGCGTGTATATTTCTTCCCGGATAGATTTCGGTGCGGTGTCTTCAAATTTCACGGGGTGCGCTGTTTCCAGGAAAACCCCCGTCAGTTCCGGCGAATTTTGCAGGTAGCGCTGTAAGCCCATAAAACCTACGGCCCCGTGCGGGTCCAGCATATAGTGATGTTCTTTCCACACCTGTTCCATGGTACGGATAGTATCTTTATCATTAAAGCTATAGGCGGTAAATCGCTCTGCCAGCTGGGGAAGGTTGTTACCGAATAACTGTAAGATCCGTACGAAATTACTGGGGTCGGCTACGTCCATCGCATTGGAGAGGGTAGGAGTAGCGGTACCCGGCTCGTATTTGCCGCTGGCCATGAAGCGGGGTACTGTATCATTTACATTGGTGGCGGCCACAAAGTGTGAAATGGGCAACCCTATGGCGGCAGCCATCATACCGGCGCATATATTACCGAAATTGCCGCTGGGCACAGAAAATACCAGGCGTGGATGGGCCGCTTTCATTTGTTTGTAAGCCAGGAAATAATAAAACATCTGCGGCAACCAGCGGGCTACGTTGATGGAATTAGCGCTGGTCAATGGCCGGTGGGCTTGTAATTCCGCATCCAGGAACGCTGTTTTTACCAGCTGCTGACAGTCGTCGAAGGTGCCGGCAATTTCCAGCGCATGTATGTTATGCCCTAAGGTAGTAAGCTGCTTTTCCTGTAAGGTACTCACCTTCTTTGATGGATATAGGATCACTACCTCTACACCTGGCACCTGGTAGAAGCCATGGGCCACGGCACCGCCGGTATCGCCGGAAGTGGCTACCAGCACAGTAACCGGCTGTGTGGCATTGCGGCGGAAATAGCCCAGGCAGCCGGCCATAAACCTGGCGCCTACATCTTTAAAAGCAAGCGTAGGGCCGTGGAACAGTTCCAGCGCATAAGTATGACCGGTTACTTTTTGTACCGGGAAAGGAAAATGTAAGGTATCTGCTACGATCTTTTTTAATGCTGCTTCGGGTATTTCATCTCCAACAAACGGGCGGATGACGTTAAGTCCGATTTCATGATCCGTATAATCTTGCAGGTGACTAATAAAATCTTTGTCTAAGCTGGGAATTTGCTCCGGGAAGTAAAGTCCCCTGTCTGGTGCTAACCCTTGTACAACTGCTGTCTCGAAATTTACCTGGTGCTGCTTGTTTTGTAAGCTGAAATACTGCATGAATAAAACGTTGTTAAAAGGTTAGTCAATCACTTTTACACCTGCGGTGTTGATTTGGGATACATAGATTTTATAATCTACTCCCAGTGGTGCGTAAACGCTATCCATGGTGGCCGCTACTTTGCGGGCATTCTCTTCACCTTTGCTCAGCATAAAAACAGATGGGCCGGAACCGGAAATTCCTCCGCCCAGTGCGCCGGCTTCTTTGCACTTTAATTTCAGCTCATGAAATGCCGGTATCAGGATGGCCCGTACCGGTTCTACAATCACATCTTCCAGCGAACGGCTGATCAGCTCATAATCGTCCTGGTAAAGGCCGGCTACCAGCGCGGCCACATTGCCCCACTGGCGGATGGCGTCAGTCATCAGTACTTTTTGTTTCAGTATCTCGCGTGCATCCGACGTTTTTACTTCGATCTGGGGGTGTATAACAGTCACCCATAAATGCTCCGGTGTACGCAAACCGGTAATATCCAGTGGGCGGTAGCTTCTCACCAGGGTAAAGCCGCCCAGGATGGCCGGTGCTACATTATCCGCATGAGCAGAGCCACAGGCCAGCCTTTCGCCTTCCATGGCAAAACGCACCAGTTGTTTTTTGGTAAAAGGTTCGCCCAGCAGGTGATTTACGCCTACTACGGCGCCCGCACTGCTGGCAGCGCTGGAGCCAATACCGCTGCCCGGATGTATATTTTTAAAGATCTCTATTTCAATACCAATATCAGGTCGCTCATATTTCTGTAATAACGCCTGAACAGCCACCCCGGCCACATTCCTGGAAGCTTCCAGCGGTAGGTCGGCGCCATGGATGGCGGTAATACGGATGCCGGGTTCACTGCTCCTGCGGAGAATCATCTCGTCTCCCGGCGCATCCAGGGCCAGTCCTATTACGTCAAATCCACAGGCAACATTGGCCACAGTTCCCGGCGCAAATACTTTGATACTATCCATAAACCGTATTAGTTAGTTTAATTTAAGAATTGATTTTTACGTTTGCAACTATGCCGCAAAGTCTTCATACAAAATTTATAATCTGGCACTGCGGATAATATCTGCAAATATGCCGGAGGCGGTAACATCGGCGCCTGCACCTGCGCCTTTTACGATCAGCGGCTGGTCTTTATAGCGACTGGTACTATACAGTACGATGTTATCCTTGCCTTCCAGTTTATAAAACGGGTGGTCCACGCCTACGCTTTGCAGGCCCACAGATGCTTTGCCATCTTCATAACGGGCTACAAATTTCAATCGCTTGCCCTCTGCAGCAGCGGCTTCCCGCAATCCCTGGAAGTGGCCGGCATGTACATCCAGTGTTTCGTAAAAGTCTGCCACCGATGGCGCATCCAGGCAGGCACCGGGGAGGAAAGAGTAGTTGGTGATTTCATCCATCTCAATGGCGGCGCCACTTTCCCGCGCCAGGATCAATATCTTTCTCATCACATCTTTCCCACTCAAGTCTATCCGCGGATCTGGTTCGGTATATCCTTCATCCTGTGCGGCTTTTACTACCTGCCGGAAACTGGTGCCATTCACAAAATGATTAAATACAAAGTTCAGGCTGCCGGATAATACGGCTTCTATGCTATGTACCTTATCACCGCTCCGGATCAGGTCATTCAGTGTGTTGATCACTGGTAAACCGGCGCCCACATTAGTTTCAAACAGGAAGGAGGCATTGTATTTCCGGGCCAGGTCTTTCAGTTTCTTGTAGTAGGCATAATCGGAAGAACAGGCAATTTTATTGCAGGTGACTACGGAAATACCATGTTGCAGGAACTCGTGGTATACGGCAGCAATGTCAGCACTGGCGGTATTATCTACAAATACGCTGTTGCGAAGGTTCAGCGCTTTGATTTGTTGTACAAAATCATCAGTGCTCAGATGCGCTCCGCTGGCCAGTTGGGTACGCCAGTCATCGAGTACAATGCCGGTTTCAGCTACCAGGGTATGTTTGCTGTTGGCCAGCCCGATCACCCTTACCTGCAAGCCCAGCTCGTTGCGCAGGTAATGTTCCTGCTGCTGCAGTTGTTCCAGTAGTTTACTACCCACATTGCCTACGCCGGCTATGAAGAGGTTGATCTGTTTGAGCGGTGTTTCAAAGAATGTTTCGTGCATCACGTTCAGTGCTTTCCTGATATCTGACTTGTTGATGACTGCGGAAATATTTTTTTCGGTAGATCCCTGTGCGATGGCCCTTACGTTGATACCATTTCTGCCAAGAGTACCGAAAAGCTTGCCGCTGGTGCCATGATGATTTTTCATGTTATCGCCTACTACGGCCACAATGCAGAGATCTTTTTCTACCTGCAACGGTTCTATACGTTTCTCCAGTATTTCCTGGCCAAACTCACTGTCTACCGCAGTTTTGGCTTTCAGCATATCTGCTTCATGAATACCTACGGTGATGGAATGCTCAGAGGAACTCTGGGTAATCAGGATTACGTTGATGCGTTCCCGTAGCAGGGATTCGAACAGGCGTTTGGAGAATCCTGGAATACCCACCATGCCGCTACCCTCGAGGGTGAGCAGGGCAATATGCTGAATACCGGAGATACCGGTAACGGGTAAACTCCGTTCTTCGTTGTCCTGTATCAGGGTGCCATGATCTTCTGGTGCAAAAGTATTTTTGATCCAGATGGGAATACGTTTACTCATCACCGGCTGAATGGTGGGAGGGTAGATGACTTTGGCGCCGAAGTGCGACAATTCCATGGCTTCTACATAAGAGATATGTGAAATAGGAATGGCCTGTGATACCATGCGGGGATCGGCGGTCATCATGCCGCTTACATCTGTCCATATGTCAAGTGCCGACGCATTTACAGCGGCAGCTATAATAGAGGCGGTGTAATCGGAGCCGCCCCGGCCCAACGTGGTGGTTTCTCCATCTGCTGTAGCGGCTACAAAACCGGGAAGTACTACGTAATCACTGGTGTTCTGTGCAAAGAACTGTGCAATATTGTGGTTGGTGGTAACAAAGTTAACGGTAGCATGACCGAATTGCTGATCGGTAACAATCAGTTCGCGGCTGTCTTTACAGCTGGCGGAAAATCCCTGTTGTTTCAGTTTTTCTGCTACGATCACGCAGGACATCAATTCGCCGTAGCTCATGATTTTGTCGAGCGTGCGGGGACTTAGTTCCGCTACCTGGAAGATGCCATCACAGAGGTTTTCCAGGGCATTGAGTTTTTTCTTCAGCTGGCTGATCTGGCTGCTTTGTGCCGTGATAGGGAACAGCTCACGGATAGTATCCAGGTGCCTGGCTTCAATTTCCTGCAACACTTCTTTGTAGGCTTCCTGGCCTTTTTCAGCCAGTTGACCACAGCGTATAAGTTTGTCCGTAATTCCTCCCAGTGCGGATACTACAATGGCATACTGTCCTGCAGGTTTATATTGTTTGAGGATGTGACAAACCTGTTCTATTGCTTTGGCGCTTCCTACTGAAGTGCCGCCGAATTTTAATACTTGCATATGGAAAATTTATACGTAGATAACTCCGGGTCCTCCCGGTTAGGTACCACTTGTTGTGGTCATTGGATCATATGTGAAAACTAACCCCGCACTGGGGTTGTAATAATGGTAGACGTGGTCGCCATAGTGCCCGTAACCACTTGCCGGGAAGCAGCGGTTGTTATAAAGGATTGATATGTATAAAACGGTATCACTATTGAAATATGACGATTGTGTAACAAAAGTCAGCAATTACACCGGTAAATAAAAGTGCAGTGAATATTTTTAGAAATGTTTCAAAAAAAGGCTGTTTAGTTTGTATTTGTGTGTTATTAAGTTTGTTTTAATGATATATTTTCAATGAAAGAAAGATTGTTTGATGATTTTACTATTTCATTATTTTCAATAAATATTGAATCTATGACAATATTATGACTGTATTAGCTGTTTTTAACTAAGTTTTACTGTTCCGCTGACCGGATTGTCATATACCCCGACTTGCGGCTCATCTCCCTAACATCTTTTGGAGATTATTAAATTATATCCTTATCTTAGTGACCTAAACAATCGCCACTTGTCCATTTCGCTGAAATATACAAGCAACAGTCAGTCAAATTACTACTTCCTCATGGCAACACTTGCTATGGATTCGGCTTTGGCATAACCTTTCCCAACGGCCTCTAACGGCCATTCTTCGTGTTTATATACCGTAACTTTGTAATAGTATTCCGTTGCTATTCCTGTGCGTGTACAACTGTTTACCAGTTCACATTTACAGGTATCCTGCAACCCGCTACGCAAAATGATTTTTATACACCGGCAACCGGGGAATCATACACCCATTCAATTATTAATTGTACACCAGAACAATCATTGTACACCAGAACAATCTTTTCAATTTACCTGTTATGCCACACTATCATAAACTTGGACAAATACCGCATAAACGCCATACCCAGTTCCGCAAACCGGATGGCAAGCTGTATTCGGAACAGTTATTTTCCACAGAAGGCTTTTCTTCTCACTCCAGCTTATTATACCACTGCCACCCCCCTACAGAGATTGTTAAGGTAGACGAGCCCTACTCCGTAGCGCCCAAAGTGGCAGAAGAAAAAATGCTGAAACACCGCAGTTTCATGGGCTTCAAAGTAAAGCCGGAAGATGATTTCCTGCAGAGCCGCAAGGCAGTATTGGTCAATAGCGACCTTCATATTGTACTGGCAGCACCCCGCAAAAGCATGGAGGGATACTTCTATAAAAATGCAGATGCCGATGAAATGATCTTCGTGCATGAAGGAAGCGGTACACTGAAAACGCAGTACGGGCAACTGACTTTCGGCTATGGCGACTACCTGGTAATTCCCCGCGGTACCATCTACCAGATCATATTTAATACAGCAGACAACCGCCTGTTCATTGTAGAGTCGTTTAGTCCTATCCGTTATCCAAAAAGATATCTCAGCAAATACGGCCAACTGCTGGAACATTCGCCCTATTGCGAAAGGGATATCCGGCAACCGGAAAACCTGGAAACGATCGATGAGGAAGGCGATTTCCTGATCGTTGCCAAAAAAAAGGGCGTTATTTACCCGCTTCATTATAAACATCATCCGTTCGATGTGGTAGGATGGGATGGCTGCGAATACCCGTTTGCCTTTTCCATCCATGATTTTGAGCCGATCACCGGCAGGGTGCACCAACCACCGCCGGTGCACCAGACATTTGAGGGCAACAACTTCGTGGTATGCTCCTTCTGTCCGCGCCTGTTCGACTATCATCCCCAGGCAATCCCGGCTCCGTATAACCATAGTAATATCGACAGCGATGAGGTATTATACTATGTAGATGGCGACTTTATGAGTCGCAAGCATGTGGAACGCGGCATGATTACGCTGCACCCGGCGGGCATCCCGCATGGACCGCACCCGGGCGCCGTGGAAAAGAGCATCGGCGCTAAAGAAACAAAAGAACTGGCAGTGATGGTGGATACTTTCCACCCGTTACAGATAACAGCAGCAGCATTAGACATTGAAGATGGCAGTTATGTCATGAGCTGGGCAGAGTAATAACAAAATCAACCTCCTTAATAGAACCAAAACAATTGAATGTTATGGAAACAGCATTAATGAATGCCGACAACCTAACCGGTCAGCAGGATTTTTTACCACTCAACGGTACCGACTATGTTGAGTTTTATGTAGGCAATGCCAAGCAGGCCGCCCATTACTATAAAACAGCTTTTGGCTTTCAATCCGTAGCTTATGCAGGTCCGGAAACCGGGGTAAGGGACCGGGTTTCCTATGTATTGGTACAAAACAAACTGCGCTTTGTACTGACAACTTCCCTGTTGCCCGATACCGATATTGCCCGCCACGTGGCCAAACATGGTGATGGTGTTAAAGTACTGGCCCTTTGGGTAGATGATGCCCGCGCCGCTTTTGAAGAAACCGTAAAACGAGGTGGTACGCCTTACCTGGAGCCGGTAGTAGAGAAGGACGAATTTGGCGAGGTGGTGCGCAGTGGTATCCGTACCTATGGCGACACGGTGCATGTTTTCGTGGAGCGGAAGAATTACAAGGGACTTTTCCTTCCTGGTTATAAAGAATGGAAAACCGCCTATAATCCTGCAGATACCGGTTTATTATATGTAGACCATTGCGTGGGTAACGTAGGCTGGAATGAAATGAATACCTGGGTATCATTCTACGAACGTGTAATGGGATTCAGGAACCTGATTTCTTTCGACGATAGCGATATTTCTACCGAATACTCGGCCCTGATGAGTAAGGTGATGAGTAATGGCAACGGCCGTGTGAAATTCCCGATCAACGAGCCGGCAGAGGGAAAGAAAAAATCCCAGATCGAAGAATACCTGGATTTCTACGGTGGGCCCGGTGTACAACACGTGGCCATTGCTACCAATGACATCGTAAAAACGGTGACCGAACTGCAAGCCAGGGGAGTAGAATTCCTGACAGTGCCCTCTTCTTATTATGAAACATTGCTTGACAGGGTAGGCAAAATTGATGAAGACCTGGCTCCACTGCAAAAGCTGGGCATATTGGTAGACCGGGATGATGAAGGATACCTGTTGCAGATTTTCACCAAGCCCATACAGGACCGGCCAACCGTATTTTTTGAGATTATTCAGCGTAAAGGAGCACAGTCCTTCGGTAAAGGTAATTTCAAAGCCCTCTTTGAGTCAATCGAAAGAGAACAGGCCCTGCGCGGTAACTTATAATTAACACGACCTTTTTATCACTTGTAGGGTTACTATAACCCACAGTGATGGCTACAACTATTAAATGCAGAGCCCGCCTGGATTGCCCGGCGGGCTTTTTTATTTTCGTTTATTCAAATATTTATTAATTTTAATGTGTAATTTTGAATAATAAGAGAATGCGGGTATAACAAAGATTGTCTTAGAAGATCCTTGTTGTTAACAACTTAATAACTAGCACTTCCTTTAATTCCGGTTATTTTTACGCCTTCTTTTATATACTTTAACTTTTCTTAATGTAAAACCTATGCTCAACAAATTATCCATCCAATGGGCTGGCGCAGCTATGCTCATCGCTTCTGCAGTAACCTTTTCCGCTTTTTGCGCTGATAACAATGGCCAGTCAGACACTTACCTGCATAAAATATCTTCTCCGGCCGGACAAACCGTACTGGAATACAATGCCGACAAAACCATCCGGAAAATTGTGCAACAGCACAAAACAGAAAACGCCGACTACAATAATGTACAGCTGCCGGTATATGAAAATGGCCGCCTCGTGAAAAGCCTGATGGCCGATGACGAAAACGCCACTACCGGTGAACTGTATACCTCTTACGACTATGCGCCTGATGGCAATAACATGGCGAAAATCAGCTACTACCGTAATAATGCAGTATATGCCTACGATTCGCTGGTATATAATGCTGCCGGTAAGCTGACCTTCCGTTACCAGGTAAGTAAAAACGTACAGAAAGGTGCCTGGGAAAATACCGGTTACCAGCAATTTACCTGGAATGAAGATGGCGACATCTCCCGGATGGATACCTACGGCAAACAACCGGGCTACAGCAGGTTTGTGCATACAGCCATGGTCACCTATACCTACGATAACCGCCCTAATCCGCAACAGCAACGCCCGGAGCTGGCCGGCCTGATGGACCTGAATGTGGCACATTTATCGGCGCATAATATCGTAACAGAAAACTATAACAGCGCCAATTCTTCCCGGATCATCACCAGTACTTATTCTTATGCCTATAATACTGGTAAGTTCCCCGTACGTGGCACCTATACCTCTGGCGTGGATGCAGCAGTGGTAAAACTGGAATGGATAAAGCTACAGTAAGGCAATAATCTGTAACTTTACAATATTAAAACCAGAAGTTCCGTTTTTTATGAGGATGCAAACATTATTCGGCGTACTATTTCTGTTGGGAGGAATTTTTCAGGCGTTCACGGCTATATTAATCTACCAGGGGCATAAACACTATATACTTAAGATTGCCAGCAAAAAGGTGAGTATGGTAGTATATTTTATTCTTTCGCTGTTATTGTTTTATCTTGCTTACGTGAATCTGGTTTAATATTAAAATTTTGTTGAATTAGTATATGAAACGACTTGTTGTAATCGTTCTGATATTGCTTGGTGCCGGTAAAATTTTTGCGCAGCAGTCTTTCCTCGAAAATCAGAAAATGTTTCCCAAAGTAGGGGAGGCCTACCGGGAGAAAGAGGAGTTGCTCAAAAAGGAATTTGAAAAGAAAGGGCTTGCCTATCCTGCGAAATATATTTTCATACGCTCTTTTAAACTGGACAGCGAAATGGAGATCTGGGTGAAGAATAGCGCCTCAGATAGCTTCCGCCTGTTCAAATCCTACCGGGTTTGTACCTTGTCCGGGAAAATGGGCCCCAAGCGTAAAGAAGGCGACCGCCAGGTACCGGAAGGTTTCTACTATATCAATGACTTCAATCCAAACAGTAACTATCACCTTTCCCTGGGTATTAATTATCCCAACTATTCCGACCGCATCCTGAGCGATCAGAAAAATCCGGGAGGTGAAATCTATATCCACGGCAACTGTATCACGGTAGGTTGTATTCCATTAACTGATGAGTTTATCGATGAGGTATATGTGCTGGCCGTAAATGCTAAAAATGCGGGGCAGGATTTTATCCCGGTGCACGTTTTCCCGGTTAAATTCAACAACCAGGGTTCCATGAACTACCTGGGTACCTTTACCCTCACCGATAGTTCTTCCAAACAGTTTTGGACGGAGCTCAGATCCGCTTACGACTACTTCGAAAAGCACCATAAGCTGCCGGTAGTACTGGTCGATGCCAAAGGCAAGTACGTACTGTAAGATCAAAATATAACATTCACGCAATAAAGGCGGATGAAGGACACAGCCATGAAGCTGTTCCCGTCATCCGCCTTCCTGTTTTTTGTCCCCTGCCTCTTGTTTCCTGCCATTCCATCCCCCTTTTCCCCATATTAATTTGGTTTTTAGAATTATTTTTTTCAACTTGTTCAACGGTCAAATCAATTTACTATTTATGCATAGAAGAGACGCAATAAGGAATGTGGCGATTTTGTTGGGTACAGCCATTTCCGCTTCCACGTTATCAGCTTTAGAAAGCTGCACAGGTTCCGCACCGAAGAACTATGATTTGCAAAAGCCTGAAACCAAGGCATTATTGGCAGAAATCGCGGAAACTATTATACCCAGAACCGGTACGCCAGGTGCCAAAGACGCTAAAGTAGAAGACTTCATCATTGTGATGATGAACGATTGCTACAAGAAAGAAGACCAGAAAGTATTCCTGGATGGCCTGAAGAAAATCGATGAAGCCAGTGAAAAACAATTTAAGAAAGGTTTCATGGACATCACGCCGGAACAACGTACCGAACTGCTGACTAAAATTGAGCAGGAGCGTGTAGATTACAATAAACGCAAAGACAAAAAAGAAGGAGATCCTACCCATTATTTTCAATACCTGAAGGAATTAACCCTCCTGGGCTACTTCAGCTCTGAGCCAGGCGCTACCAAGGCTTTACGCTATGTACCTGTTCCCGGTAAGTACGAAGGCTGTACGCCTTATACCAAAGGGGAAAAAGCCTGGGCTGTATAATATAATAATGGCTTCCGGCTGTTAGCGAATGCAGACGTGTTAACCCACTACGCACTAACAACCGAATGCTTTCTTTTTTATGCGTTAAACCTGATAATACATGAACCTGAATATAAAAGCACAGGAAGAAAACACCTTTGATGCCATTGTGATTGGCTCTGGTGTAAGCGGCGGCTGGGCTGCCAAAGAACTGACTGAAAAAGGCTTGAAAGTACTCATGCTTGACCGTGGTAAACCACTGGAACACGTGAAAGACTACGAAACGGCTACTAAAGATCCCTGGGAATTCCCACACCGTGGCCGTATTACGGTAGATCAACGCGAAACGCATCCTAAGCTGAGCCGCGACTATCCTTATAGTGAGCACAACGAAAAATACTGGATCAACGATTCGCAGAGTCCCTACAACGAGGTAAAACGTTTCGACTGGTACCGTCCCGATATCGTGGGTGGAAAATCTATTATGTGGGGCCGTCAGTCTTATCGCCTCAGCGATATTGACTTCGAAGCTAACCTGAAAGACGGCATCGCGGTAGACTGGCCTATCCGTTATAAAGATATAGCCCCCTGGTATGATTATGTAGAGAAATTTGCCGGTATCAGCGGTACCCGCGAAGGCTTACCACAGCTGCCCGATGGCCAGTTTATGCCTGCTATGGAAATGAACTGCGTGGAGAAGGATGTAAAGAAGAGTGTGGAAGATAAATTCAAAGGCCGTATCATCACTATGGGCCGTGTGGCGAACATCACGCAACCACTGCCTGGCCGTGAAAAATGCCAGTACCGTAACCTCTGCAGCCGCGGATGTCCGTTTGGCGCTTACTTCAGCACACAATCCTCTACGCTGCCGGCTGCCCGGGCTACCGGCAACCTCACGCTTCGTCCTGATTCTATCGTAAACTCCGTGATTTACGACGAAAAACAAGGCAAAGCTACCGGCGTAAGAGTTATCGATAAGCACACCAAACAAATGGTGGAATACTACGCTAAAATCATTTTCATTAATGGTTCTACCCTGGGTTCAACTTTTGTAATGCTCAACTCTATCTCTTCCCGCTTCCCCAACGGATTGGGCAACGACAGCGGCGTACTGGGTAAATACCTGATGGATCACCATTTCCGTACAGGCGCTTCCGGTACCGCAGAAGGGTATGATGACAAATATTATTTCGGTCGCCGTGCCAACGGCATCTACGTTCCCCGCTACCGTAACATCGGTGCTGATAAGCGCGATTATATCCGCGGATTCGGTTACCAGGGCGGCGCCAGCCGCTCCGGATGGAGCCGTGGTATCGCGGAAATGGGCGTGGGTAAAGACTTCAAAGAAATGCTCACTGAACCGGGCAAATGGAGCATCGGTTTAGGTGGTTTCGGCGAATGCTTACCATACGAAGCCAACCAGGTAACGCTCGACAATTCCGTGAAAGACGCATGGGGCCAGCCAGTGCTGAAGTTCGATGCCGAATTCAAGGAAAACGAGAAAAAAATGAGGGTAGACATGATGAACGACGCGGCTGAAATGCTGGAAGCAGCTGGTATTAAAAACGTGAAAACATACGACAACGGCTCTTATCCGGGTATGGCCATTCACGAAATGGGTACGGCACGTATGGGCCGTGATCCTAAAACATCCGTGCTCAACGGTTTCAACCAGATGCATGCGGTGAAGAACGTATTCGTAACAGATGGTTCCTTCATGGCTTCCGCTTCCTGCGTGAACCCTTCCCTCACTTATATGGCAATGACAGCCCGAGCAGTGGACTACGCGGTGAAAGAGTTAAAGAAAGGTAATATCTAAAAAGGGATCTATGAATCTGAATATAAAGGCCGTCAAGGAAAATACCTACGATGCGATCGTGGTAGGTTCCGGTATCAGCGGAGGCTGGGCGGCGAAGGAGTTGAGTGAAAAGGGATTAAAGACACTGGTGCTGGAAAGAGGGCGTAACGTAGAACATATCAAGGACTACACCACCGCCATGAAAGCTCCCTGGGAATTTGCCCATCATCTCAACACCAGCAACGAAATGAGGGAAAATCACCCTATCCAGAGTCGTTGCTATGCATTTGATGAGGCTACCCAGCAATACTGGGTAAATGATAAAGAGAATCCCTACAATGAAATAAAGCCGTTCAACTGGCTCCGGGGATACCATGTAGGCGGACGTTCCCTCATGTGGGGCCGCCAGGTATATCGCTGGAGCGATCTCGACTTTGAAGCCAACGCGAAAGACGGGCACGGGGTGGACTGGCCTATCCGTTATAAGGATATTGCTCCCTGGTATGAGTATGTAGAAAGATATATCGGTGTAAGCGGGCAAGCCGAGGGCTTGCCGCAGCTGCCGGATGGCGTTTTCCTGCCGCCGATGGAGATGAACTGCCTGGAGAAACATGTGGCTGCCAGGGTAAAGGAAAAATACAATGACCGCATTATGACCATTGGTCGCGTGGCACACCTGACAAAAGGAATGAAAGACCGCGGTCCTTGCCAGTACCGTAACCTTTGCGCCCGCGGTTGTCCGTTTACCGGCTATTTCAGCAGCAATGGCGTTACCCTGCCGGCTGCTGCCGCCACGGGTAATATGACGCTGCGTCCGGACTCTATTGTATTGGAAGTATTATACGATAAGGATAAAGCCAAAGCTACCGGCGTAAGAGTGATGGACTCCCACACGCTGCAAACGGTAGAATATTATGCCGATATCATCTTCCTGAATGCTTCTACACTGGGTACCAGCTGGATTATGCTGAATTCTGTATCCGATCGTTTCCCGAATGGTTTTGGTAACGACAGCGGGCAGCTGGGACATAACCTGATGGACCACCACTTTGGCGTAGGCGCCGGCGGCGAGTTTGAAGGTTTTGAAGACCAGTATTACAGCAGTGGCCGCAGACCCAACGGTATCTATATCCCCCGTTTCCGCAACACCAACGACAAAACCATGCAGAAAGACTATGTGCGTGGATTTGGCTACCAGGGCGGCGCTGGCAGGGGCAGAGGTATCGGCTGGGATGGCATTGGCGTAGCTTTGAAGGAAGCGCAGACCGAGCCTGGAAAATGGCAAATGGGCGTGGGCTCCTGGGGCGAACACCTGCCTTATTTTGAGAATAAGGTAACGCTGAACAAGAATAAGAAAGATAAGTATGGTCTGCCCACACTCGATATCGACTGCGAGTTCAAGGCAAATGAACTGGCCATGCGTAAGGATATGCAAGCCAGCGCCATTGAAATGCTGGAAGCGGCAGGGTTGAAAAACGTGGGTGGTTACGACGAGGCGCCTCCTCCCGGGCATTGCATTCACGAAATGGGAACCGCCCGTATGGGTAAAGACCCAAAAACGTCTGTGCTCAATGGTTTCAACCAGGTACATGCGGCTAAAAACGTGTATGTAACTGATGGCGCCTGCATGACTTCTTCTTCCTGCGTAAATCCATCTATCACCTATATGGCGCTTACTGCAAGGGCCTGTGATCACGCTATCAGCGAACGCAAAAAAGGAAATATTTAATAAGGGCCTTATAAGGCTTGTCTGAAAGGGCTGTAGTTTTATGACCGGGGCATATCCGGGAATAAAATTGCAGCCCTTCAGTTTTACCTATTTTAAAATATTTAGCGTATTTTGAACGCTTATCGGCAATTTATCTGAACAATGAAGAAAATAATTCTAAGTGGCATGCTGGCATTGTCCTGCTGGATGGGACAGGCCGTACAGGCACAGTCTAAACATGCTTTTGCTTTAAGCAAAACGGATTTCCTGCTGGATGGCAAGCCTTTCCAGATGATCAGTGGAGAAATGCACCCGGCCCGTATTCCACACGAATACTGGCGTCACCGCATTCAAATGGCAAAGGCCATGGGTTGTAATACCATTGCCGCCTATGTTTTCTGGAACTACCACGAGCCAGTAAAAGGTCAGTTTGATTTCAGTACAGGGAACCATAATATCGCGGAGTTTATTAAAATAGCCCAGCAGGAAGGCATGTGGGTGCTATTACGCCCGGGGCCTTATGTATGTGCAGAATGGGAGTTTGGTGGTTTACCGCCTTACCTGTTGCAGACGCCGGATATTAAGGTACGCTGCATGGACCCGCATTATATGGAAGCGGTGACCCGCTATGTGGAGCACCTGGCAGCGGAAGTAAAGCCTTTGCTGGTCACCAATGGTGGACCTGTGGTGATGATGCAGATAGAGAATGAATATGGCAGCTACGGTAACGATAAAACGTATTTAAACACCCTGAAAGACCTGTGGGTAAAACAGGGGATCAATATTCCTTTCTATACGGCCGATGGTCCTACCGCCTATATGCTGGAAGCTGGCGGTGTAGATGGCGCAGCCATAGGATTGGATTCTGGCGGATCTGAAGCAGATTTTGAAGCCGCTAAAAAACAGAATCCCAATGTACCTTCCTTCAGCAGTGAATCATACCCGGGATGGTTAACGCATTGGGGCGAAGAATGGCAACGCCCGGGCATTGAAGGTATCTCCAAAGAAGTAAAATTCCTGATGGACACCAAACGCTCTTTTAACCTGTATGTGATTCATGGAGGTACCAACTTCGGTTATACTGCCGGGGCTAATTCGGGAGGTAAAGGCGGTTACGAACCCGATGTAACCAGCTACGACTATGATGCGCCTATCAACGAACAGGGGGGCGCTACGCCTAAGTACCAGGCTTTGCGTCAACTCATCGGTAGTTATCTCCCGAAGGGTAAAAAATTGCCGCCAGTTCCAGCGCCTATTCCAACCATTACTATTCCGGCGATCAACCTGACGCCTTTCACTTCCGTATGGGATCATCTGCCACAGGCCGTGCAAACGCCGCAGCCTAAGCCATTTGAGGCATTTGGGCAGGATTATGGTTTTATGCTGTATAAAACCACCCTCATCGGGCATAAGAGCGGTAAGCTGACCGTCAAAGATCTGCACGATTATGCCACAATATTTCTGAATGGAAAATATATCGGGAAGCTGGATCGCCGCCTTGGTGAAAAAACGATCGATATTCCTGCGAGCGACGTGAAAAACCCGGTACTGGAAATCCTCGTAGAAGGCATGGGCCGTATCAATTTTGCAGACGCCATCATTGATCGCAAAGGGATTACCGATCGTGTAGTCCTGAACGGTATGACCCTGATGAACTGGGAAGTATACGGTTTGCCGATGACAGAAAAATATGTACAGGAGCTCACCCCGTCTGCCGGCAACGCGGCAAGGCCGGGCCAGTTCTACAAAGCCACTTTCCAGCTGGATAAAACCGGCGACACCTATATCGATATGTCGAATTATAAGAAAGGCCTGGTATGGGTAAATGGCCATAACCTGGGACGCTACTGGGAAATAGGCCCACAGAAACGCCTGTACTGTCCTGCTCCCTGGCTGAAGAAAGGAGAGAATACCATCGTGGTATTTGATCTGCACCAGGAAGCGGCGGCGCCGGTATCCGGAGCAGCAGCGTTATAATTTTTCTACTTTACAATAAGGAGGCCGGGAACTTCTGTTCCCGGCTTTTTTATGCGCCGGAAGATAGTCATGCTAACCAGTTTTCTATCATTGTGTATTGTTTACACAAATAACTTTCTTTTTCCACTGCCTTGCTTTTAACATTGAAAAATGGTAACTTAGGAATGGTGGTTTTTCATTTATTTACTTCTTAAAAAGCAGCTTGCCATGGGAAAAGTACGTAATATCCTGCAGGCTAAGGGTCATGCAGTATACTCCATAAATCCTGACAACACCGTTTTTGAGGCCCTTCAGAAATTGGTAGATCATAACGTAGGTGCGTTGACTGTAGTAGATGAAAATGATCGTTTCCTCGGAATTTTTTCAGAACGTGACTATGCCCGCCGGGTGATCCTGAAAGGACGTGCCTCTAAGGAAACATTGATCAGGGAAATTATGACAGAACGACCTATTACTGTTACTGAAGATGATGCTATTGAAGACTGCATGGCATTGATGACAGATAAAAGAATTCGTCACCTACCGGTGGTAGATGACAGGGAAAGACTGATTGGATTGATTTCTATCGGTGACGTGGTGAAATTTATTATCGATGACCAGCGGTATATTATTACCAGTCTCGAGTGTTATATTACCGGTACACATACCTGATGAGCGCAGTATAAACAGTTTTGTTCATTCGCGGTAGTTTTAGTAACTTTATTTTCATAGAGTCTTTACCGTTAGTAAGAAAATGAAATGTTATGAGCCGGATATATATCCGGCGCCCCTCTGTGAGATGGCGGTTTACAGACTGGTTAATTATTGTTTACAGACTAGTTAATCATCAATAGCAGACCTGTTCAGTAGATTGGAAAGCAGACTACTGGTTTTTTTCTAAAGCATGGCATAACGGACTTTTAAGTAAATCGCTCGGAGGGCGAACACTTTGAAAAGCGCTGTTTCTGACATTACACCCATGTGGCCTTTGCTGGCCTACGCGGCCATCGTGGTGGTACTGATTGGTACCATCCTGGGCCTGTCTTATGTGCTGGGTCAGCATCATAAAGATCGTGCTACCGGTGAAGCATATGAGTCCGGTATCATCTCCACCGGGTCTGCCAGACTCCGGTTCCCTTCCCAATTTTATCTCGTAGCAATGTTGTTCGTTATCTTCGATATCGAAACCGTATTGATTATTTCCTGGGCTATTGCCTACCAGGAAGTAGGATGGACGGGATTTATCGGCGTAACAATATTCATTGCTATATTATTGGTAGTACTGATTTACGAATGGCGTAACGGCGCATTGGACTTCGGGCCCGATGGAAAAAGAATTTTACGCGCGTATAAAAAAATGAAAAGGAAGCACCCCTCAGGAATTCATCATTACCAGGAAAATAAGACTTCAACGCCTCCGGCACTCACGTAACAGCAGCAAATAATCACGCATAGCAAAATCAATTTCGTATGAAATGGTGGTTGACTAATGCAAATGATGTAACCGGTAAAATCTCCGGCAATACGTCTATGGAAGAAGTCATACAACAAAGTGTGATGTTGACTTCTGTAGAAAGCCTGCTGTCATGGGGACGGAAAAATTCGCTGTGGCCTTTTCATTTCGGCCTTTCCTGTTGTTTTGTGGAGATGGCTACCGCCATGACCCCCAAGTATGATATGGCCCGCTTCGGCGCAGAAGTGATCCGGGGCACGCCCCGTGAAGCCGATGTAATGATCATTGCAGGCACCGTATTCATCAAAATGGCGCCCGTTATCCAACGGCTGTACGAACAGATGATGGAACCCCGCTGGGTGATTTCTATGGGCTCCTGCGCCAATTCCGGCGGTATGTATGACATCTACAGCGTAGTGCAGGGAGTGGATAAATTTTTACCGGTAGATGTATACGTGCCCGGTTGCCCTCCCCGTCCCGATGCATTTATGCAGGGACTCGTATTACTGCGTGACAGCGTAGGTAAAGAAAAAAGGCCGCTGAGCTGGGTGATCGGTGAACAGGGCGTAATACGGCCGGAGAAGATTTCCATGAAAGAAACCCTGCGCGAAAAAAGACAACAAATGACCAATTTTAAAACTCCTGATGAAATATAAATGATTACTAACAGTAACGGATATATGAAATAACTAACCGGAAGAAATCAGCAGATTGTTTACCCTCATCGTCTAAAACTTAATACGCTATGCCGGAGCGCATTGCAGCGGAATTAAGCACCCGTTTTGGTGACATCACCTTTCAGCCTCAGGCTACACGGGATGGGACGCCCACCTTCTGGACGCCACAAGAGCATATTGTGGCCGTACTACAGTTCCTGAAAGCTGAAATACAAATGCCTTATCGCATGCTCTATGACCTCACGGCCATCGATGAGCGTGCGTATAAACGGCAGCAGAACGGGCATAAACCCTATGACTTCACCGTCGTATATACCCTGTTTTCTTTCGAAAGAAATGAATTCCTGCGCCTTAAAGCCGGCCTCCACGGCGAATACCCGGCCATCCAGAGCATTACAACGGTATGGCCTGCTGCCAACTGGTATGAACGCGAAGTATACGATATGTTTGGTATCCGCTTCCATGGTCATCCTTTCTTGAAACGCATCCTGATGCCTACCACCTGGGAGGGGCATCCGCTCCGTAAGGAGCATCCGGCCCGGGCCACCGAAATGGGGCCATTTAAGCTCTATGATGAGAAGCAGGATAGGGAGCAGGAGTCGTTGCGCTTTAAGCCTGAAGAATGGGGTTTAAAACGCCATAGCGAGGATGCCGACTTTATGTTCCTCAATATAGGTCCGCAGCACCCGGGTACACATGGCGTTTTACGCATTATCCTGCAACTCAATGGGGAAGATATTGTAGACGCCGTGCCCGACATCGGTTTCCATCACCGCGGCGCTGAGAAAATGGGAGAACGCCAGTCCTGGCATACGTATATCCCCTATACAGACCGTATCGACTACCTGGGGGGTGTTAACAACAACCTGGCCTATCTCCTGGCAGTGGAGCAACTGGGAGGTATCGACGTACCGCTGCGGGCACAGGTGATCCGGGTAATGCTCTGCGAATTGTTTCGCATTGCCAGCCACCTGGTATGGTATGGCACCTTCGCCCAGGATCTGGGGCAACTCTCGCCCGTGTTCTACATGTTCACCGACCGCGAACGCGTTTTTGAGATCATCGAAGCCATCTGCGGCGGCCGCATGCACCCCAACTGGTTCCGCATTGGCGGCGTAGCACAAGACCTGCCCAAAGGCTGGGAAGTGCTGGTGAAAAACTTCCTGCAATACTTCCCGCGGCAGCTGAAAGAATATGATGCCATGGTGATGAAGAATTACCTGTTTAAAGCCCGTACCAAAGGCATTGGTATCTATACCCTGGAGGAAGCGATTGAGTGGGGCGTTACCGGGCCGGGACTACGCGCCTGTGGCCTGGAGTGGGATATGCGCAAGAAGCGGCCCTATAGCGGGTACGAAAACTTTGCCTTTGAGATCCCGGTGGCACAGAACGGCGACTGCTACGACCGCGCCCTGGTGCGGGTGGAAGAAATGCGGCAAAGTCTGCGCATCATAGAACAATGCATGAGCTGGATGCCCGAGGGTGACTATAAGTCGCGCCACCCGCTGGCTACCCCTCCGGTGAAGGCCAACACCATGCAGGATATAGAAACGCTGATCCACCATTTTCTCAATGTGAGCTGGGGGCCCGTTATTCCCTCCGGGGAAGCCATGAGCTGTACTGAAGCCACCAAGGGATGGAACAGCTATCACCTCGTGAGCGATGGCAACACCGCCGCCTACCGGGTAAGGGTACGAACGCCCTCTTTCCCGCATATGCAAATGATTCCGCTGATCAGCCGCGGATATACTGTGGCAGATCTTTTATCGATACTGGGAGGAATGGATTATGTATTGGCAGACATCGACAGATAATTGAACCATATATGCTTTCAGCTACTGAAATAGAACAGATCACCCATGAGCTGCAACAGGTGCCGGTAAAAAAGGCAGCCTGCATTGAAGCCCTCAAAATTGTGCAGCAGCAGCGCCGCTGGATATCCGATGAAAGTGTAGCCGACATTGCCGCCATGCTGGACATGAGCACCGCCGAAGTAGATAGTGTAGCCACTTTCTACAACCTTATTTTCCGTCAACCGGTAGGGCGCCACGTGATCCTGCTTTGCGACAGTATCAGTTGTTACGTGATGGGCTATACGAAAATTAAGCAGGCGCTGGTGGAGTTATTACATATCGGCTACGGGCAAACGACGCCTGATGATCGCTTCACCCTGCTGCCCAACGCCTGCCTGGGTACCTGCGATCATGCGCCGGCGCTGATGGTAGACAACGACCTGTATCGTGATATCGCCATCTCGGATTTACCACAAATACTGGATCAATATTTATAAAAATGGAACGACCACTTACACAACATATTCCTCTTTCCGGAGCCGCCCTTCAGCTGAAGGAATACGAAGCGGTGGGTGGTTACAGCGCCCTGCGTAAAGTATTGCAGGAGCTGACTCCCAAAGAAGTAACAGAAAAAGTAAAAGATGCCAACCTCAAAGGGAGAGGAGGCGCGGGATTCAGCACCGGTATGAAATGGAGCTTCGTACCCATGAATGTTACCGGCCCCAAATACCTGATTGCCAACGCCGATGAAATGGAGCCCGGTACTTTTAAGGATAGGTGGCTGTTAGAGGGCAATCCGCATCAGTTGCTGGAAGGAATGATCATTGCCGCCTACGCGATACAGGCTACACAGGCCTTTGTATTTATGCGCTGGGCGTATAAGGAGGCTGCGCAGATCATGACCAGGGCAATTGCCGATGCCTATGCTGCCGGCTATCTCGGTAAAAATATACTTGGTAAAGACTTTCAGCTGGACATGCAACTGCATACCGGCGTAGGCCGATATATGTGTGGAGAAGAAACGGCGCTGCTCAATTCGCTCGAAGGCAAACGCGCTACACCCCGCGCTAAGCCCCCGTTTCCGCAGGTGAGCGGCCTGTTTGGTAAACCTACGATTGTTAACAATGTGGAAACCCTGTCTTATATCCCGCATATCATGAACAAGGGGGGCGACTGGTTCAAATCGCTGAGCTATACCGCCGACGGGGGAACGAAAATTTATGGGGTAAGTGGAAAGGTCAACAAGCCCGGTGCCTGGGAGCTACCTATGGGGGTTACGATGCGCGAATTATTGGAGGAACACGCCGGTGGCATGAAAGCAGGCCTTCGCTTTCGTGGCGTACTGCCCGGCGGCGCTTCCACCGATTTCCTGACCGATGCCCACCTCGATGTGAAAATGGATTTTGTCGGCGTAGCTGCTGCCGGAAGCCGCCTGGGTACCGGCACTATGGTGGTATTGGATGACCAAACCTGTCCCGTTGGATTTGTTCATAACCTGGAACATTTCTTCGCACAGGAATCCTGCGGCTTTTGTACCCCCTGCCGGGAAGGACTGCCATGGACGGAAAAAATATTACTAGCCCTGGAACAGGGAAAGGGAACATATGCAGACCTGGAACAACTGGAAATACATACCCAATTGCTGGGACCTGGAAATACTTTCTGCGCACTGGCGCCCGGTGCCATGGAACCATTGCAGAGCGCGCTGAAATATTTCCGGGAGGATTTTGAGCAACATATCAAAGATAAAAAATGCCCATATGCCCATCATTAATATAGATAATAAAAACTACGAGGTAAAGGAGGGGAAGAACCTGCTTGAAGCTTGCCTGTCGCTGGGTTTGAACCTTCCTTACTTTTGCTGGCATCCCGCGTTGGGCGCCGTGGGCGCCTGCCGGCAATGTGCGGTAAAAGTGTTTAAAGACGCAGACGATACCAAAGGAAGGATCATCATGTCGTGCATGGAGCCGGTAAAAGATCAGCTGCGTATGTCTATCGACGATAAGGATGCCCGTAACTTCCGGGAGCACGTGATCGGCTGGCTGATGACCAATCACCCGCACGATTGCGCCGTATGCGATGAAGGTGGGGCCTGCCACCTGCAGGATATGACCGTGATGACCGGCCACAGCTACCGCGATTATCATTTCACCAAACGAACTTACAACAACCAATATCTTGGACCATTCCTGAACCATGAGATGAACCGCTGCATCCAGTGTTACCGCTGCGTGCGTTTTTATAAAGACTTCGCCGGCGGGAAAGACCTGGATGTATTTGCGGCGCATAACCATGTGTACTTCGGGCGTCAGCAAGATGGTATCCTGGAAAGTGAATTCAGTGGCAACCTGGCAGAGATCTGTCCTACTGGCGTTTTCACGGATAAAACACTCAAGCAGCACTATACGCGTAAATGGGATCTCACCTCCGCCGCTTCCGTATGCCAGGGCTGTGGCCTGGGATGTAATATTCTGGCCGGAGAAAGATACGGCGCAGTAAGACAGATCACCAACCGCTTTAATGCCGCCGTGAATGGATATTTCCTCTGCGATCGCGGTCGCTACGGCTACGAATTCGTCAACAGCGATCAGCGTATTAAAACGCCTATGGTGCACCACGGGCCAGCTGAACAATCCAACGGTATTCCCGTCCTGGAGCACGTGCATCACAGGATGGTGCCGGGTAAAACAATAGGCATCGGGTCTCCGAGGGCATCGCTGGAATCCAATGCGGTATTGAAAGAGCTGGTAGGAGCAGATAATTTCTACCTGGGCGTATCTGCTGCCGATCACGACCTGGTGTCGTTATCACTTCGCCTGCTCCGGCAGGGCCCTGTACGGGCGGCTTCCCTGCAGGACGCAGCGGCAGCAGATGTAGTGCTGATCCTGGGAGAAGATGTAACGAATACAGCGCCGATGCTGGCGTTATCCGTGCGACAAGCGGTGCGGCGTATTCCTGTAGCAGCAGCGCAGCAGCAGGTACATCTCGCTGCCTGGCAGGATGCCGCCATACGCGAAGCGGTGCAGGAAGATAAAGGGCCCCTGTTTATTCTCAGCATGCAGGAAACCAAGCTGGATGAAATAGCACAGGGCGCCTGGCATACAGCGCCTGATAATATTGCACGTATAGGCTATGCCGTTAGTCACCTGCTCAATGATACTATTCCGGAAGTAACCGGTATGTCGGAGCAGGGCAGGGATATTGCCGCTACGATTGCAAAAACACTGAAGTCAGCCGCCCACCCGTTGATCATAGCCGGCTATGGCGGCGGAAGCGAAGCCATTCTCAAATCGGCCGCCAATGTAGCCTGGGCCTTGCATGACCTGGGAATTGACGCCATGCTCAGCTTTACGGTACCTGAGTGTAATAGCATGGGACTGGAAATGCTGGACGGGCACCGGCTGGAATCCGCCGTAGAGCGGGCGCTGAATAATGGTGCAGATACAGCCATCGTCCTGGAAAATGATCTCTATCGCCGCCTGAACCAACACAGCGCAGATCTTTTCTTCAATAATATCAAAAGCGTGATCCTGCTGGATCACCTGTATAATACCACTGCCGAAAAAGCGACCGTCATACTGCCCGCCGGCACTTTTGCGGAATCGGATGGCACGCTGGTGAATAATGAAGGTCGTGCACAACGTTTCTTCCAGGTGTTTACTCCAACAACCGCTGTCCAGGAAAGCTGGCGCTGGCTGCTACAGGTAGCCGCTGTCAGTGGCCATGCTGTCTTGTCTTCCCTGCAACACCTGGATGACGTAGTGAAATTTATTGCGGCTACTTACCCGCAGTTCGATGGCATCACCACACTCACTCCAGATGCTCATTTCCGCCTCGCCGGGCAGAAAGTACCCCGGGAGCCACATCGCTATAGCGGCCGCACCGCTATGCTGGCGAATGAAAATGTGAGCGAACCAAAGCCGGCAGAAGATGAAGATACCGCGCTATCCTTTACCATGGAGGGATACCGGGGAGAACCCCCTTCTTCCATGATTCCTTTTTTCTGGCAACCAGGATGGAATTCGGTGCAGGCGGTGAACAAGTACCAGGTAGAAACCGGGGGACCGCTGCACGACGGTAACGCAGGAAAGCGATTGATTGAACCTAACGTAAACGGGCATACGCCTTTTTATACTGAAGTGCCCGAGCCCTACCTGCCGCTCAAAGAACATTTATTGCTGGTGCCCTGTTACCATATATTCGGATCGGAAGAACTGAGCATTCATACGCCAGGTATAGCAGCACGTATGCCCGCTCCCTACCTGCTGCTGCACAGCGAAGATGCCAAACGCTTCCAGGTAACAGAAGGACACCTGTTGCATTTTATGGATAACGGTCACCACTATACGTTACCGGTGATTATTAACGATACCTTACAGCAAGGGGTAGCCGGGATACCTGTAGGCCTGCCGGGCATGCAGATTGCAGAGGCGCCGCAGCTGATAAAAGTATAACGATATGACAAACTTCTGGTGGATCATTGGCGGAGTACTCTTTGCACTCCTGAATACGGCCGCAGGCCTGATCTGGGTAGAACGCCGGATGCTGGCGCTTTGGCAGGATCGCTATGGCCCTAACAGGGCAGGACCGTTTGGGCTATTGGTAGTGTTGGCAGATACGCTGAAACTGTTTTTCAAAGAGGATTGGATCCCGCCCTTTGCAGATAAAATAGTGTTTGTGTTTGCGCCGGCTGTAGTAATGCTCAGCGTGCTGATGAGCTTTGTGGTGATGCCTTTCGGACCACACATTATTGTAGCCGATTTAAATATAGGCTTATTGTTTTTTCTCGCCATGTCATCATTAGGTGTGTACAGCGTGGTACTGGGAGGTTGGGCATCCAATAATAAGTACGCCCTGTTGGGCGCTATGCGTGGGGCTTCCCAGATGATCAGCTACGAAGTATTCATGGGGCTGGCACTCATGGGAGTAGTAGTACTGAGTGGCTCCTTTAACCTGCGTGAAATCGTGGAAGCACAACGAACCATATGGTTTATCGTACCACAGTTCCTGGGCTTTCTCATCTTCCTCGTGGCCGGTGTAGCAGAAACGCACCGCCTGCCTTTCGATATACCGGAAGCAGAAAGTGAGCTGGTAGCAGGCTTCCACTCAGAATATTCCGGGATGAAGTTCGGTATGTTCTTCATCGGGGAATACCTGGGAATCACCCTGATTTCAGGGATGCTGGTAACGCTCTATTTCGGCGGCTGGCTGGGCCCTGCCTTCCTGCCACCAGTTATATGGTTTGCAATAAAAACTTTTTGCTTCATCCTGCTTTTCATCCTGTTCAGGGCTTCCATGCCAAGGCCACGGTATGATCAACTGATGGAGTATGGATGGAAAGTATTATTTCCCCTATCTATCCTGAACCTGCTGGTAACAGCAGCCATCAAACTTTGGTTAAATACTTAAAACAGAAAACAATGTTTAGTCTGGTTAGAAGTATGTGGTTGATATTCCTGCATATGTTTCACAAGCGGGAAACATATCAGTATCCCGAACAGAAGGCGCCACTGCCGGCCCGCTGGCGTGGAAGGATTGCGCTCACCCGCGATCCGGATGGAGGAGAGCGTTGCGTAGGCTGTTATCTCTGTGCAGCGGCTTGCCCGGTAGATTGTATTTCCCTGCAATCTACAGAAGATGAATCCGGCAGGCGATATCCCGAATTTTTCCGGATCAACTTCTCCCGCTGTATTTTTTGCGGGTTCTGTGAAGAAGCTTGCCCTACTTACGCGATACAACTGTTACCCGATTTTGAAATGGCTGAATACAGCCGCCAGCAGTTGGTATATGAAAAAGAAGACCTGCTGATCAACAGCCAGGGAAAATATCCTGGCTATAATTATTATAAAATAGCAGGGATGGCCATACAGGGAAAAGATAAAGGCGATGCAAAGAATGAAGAACCGCCGGTAGACGTTAAAAGCTTACTGCCATGATGGGACCAGCCTTTTACATAGCGGCCGCTATTGCGGTGATTGCCACGGTAATGGTCATTACCCGTTATAATATCATGCACGCTTTACTGTACCTGGTGGTATCGCTGTTGGCAGTGGCCGTGGTATTATATCTCTATGGCGCGCCCTTCATCGCCGCCCTGGAAGTGATTGTATATGCCGGCGCCATTATGGTATTGCTGATATTTTTTGTGATGATGCTCAACTTGGGTAAAGAGTCGGCCATGCAGGAGCAACGGTGGTTAAAGCCACGCATCTGGATATTCCCGTCTTTACTCTGTCTGGTGCTCCTGGGAGAGCTGGTTTTCCTGATATCCCAAAATCATCAGCCACCATCGGAGATAAAAGTAGTAGATCCGAAGGCGGTAGGGATGGCATTGTTCGGTCCCTACATGGCAGCGGTAGAACTGACAGGTATATTGCTGATGGCAGGTATTGTGGGCGCCTATCATTTAGGTCGGCAAAAAGAAAAAACATTGCACCGATTTCTTGAAAATTAAATAGCATGAATATGCACCCTACCACCGCAGGTATGCTGCTGGCCGGCGTTTTGTTCGTATTGGGACTGATCAGTATACTGGTACGCCGCGACATCATTTTTATGTTACTCTCTGTAGAAGTAATGCTCAATGCAGCAGCGTTGGCTTTTGTAGTGGCTTCTGCACACTGGGGTACGGCCGACGGACAGGTGATGTTCATCTTCATATTGGCAATGGCGGCGGCGGAGGTGTCGGTAGGACTGGCGTTGATACTACAGTTATATCATCAGCTTAAAACACTGGACAGCGATGAAGCTGCTAAAATGAACGGATAAAATGAACTTGTTATGCTTCCTGCACTCATACCGATCATTCCTTTTATCAGTGCTTTCCTGCTCATGCTGGGCTGGAAACGCCTAAGCCGTATAGCCGTAGCCGTATTAGGTTGTGGCAGCATTGGGCTGGCAGCAATGGTGGCGGTCATTACAGCCATACAGTTTGCCGGTAATTCCGAACAAGCCATTGTACAACATGCGGCCAGCTGGGTACTGGCAGGCACTTTCCAGGCGGGCATCGATTTCAGGCTCGATGCGTTGTCGGTTGTTTTTGTACTGGTGATTACGGTAGTGGGCTTCCTGATACACGTATATGCGGCGGGGTATATGCACGACGACCCCGACTATGCCCGTTTTTTCGCCTGTATGAACCTCTTTGTGGGCGCTATGCTCACGTTGGTAATGGCCGATAATTTATTACTACTTTATTTCGGTTGGGAAGGCGTAGGGCTTTGCAGTTACCTCCTGATCGGTTTCTGGTACAAAGATCCCGCCAATGGATATGCGGCGCGTAAAGCATTTATTGTAACGCGGGTAGGCGATACCGCTATGGCCATTGGGTTGTTTATGTTGTTTCAATACACAGGTACGCTCAACATCCCGGATATACTTGGGAAGAGTCCGCAGCTCTGGACTACCGGGGCGCCTGTAGTGACCACCATTGCTTTGTTACTCTTAGGCGGAGCAGTAGGTAAATCGGCCCAGCTGCCCCTGCAAACGTGGCTACCCGATGCAATGGCGGGGCCCACGCCGGTAAGCGCCCTGATTCACGCCGCTACAATGGTAACGGCGGGAGTATACCTGGTAGCACGTATGCATGTGCTTTTTGAACTGGCCCCGCTGGCCGAAACCACTACAGCTGTTATTGGTGCTATTACCCTGGTACTGGCAGGCTTCAGTGCATTGGTGCAGACGGACATTAAGCGGGTGCTGGCGTACTCCACAATCAGCCAGATAGGATATATGTTTTTGGCATTAGGATGTGGAGCCTGGTCGGCCGCTATCTTTCATTTTGTTACCCATGCCTTTTTTAAAGCGTTATTATTCATGGCCGCGGGGGCGGTGATAGTAGCTTTGCATCATGAGCAACGCATGACTAAAATGGGGGGGCTCCGAAAGCTATTGCCTGGCGTGTATGGGGTATTCCTGGTCGGTTGCGCTTCACTGGCGGCTATTCCCTTTGTAACCGCTGGTTTTTATAGCAAAGACCAGATCATTTGGTTGTCGTTGTCTGCTACACACGGGCATGTGGCCCTCTGGCTGGCAGCCTTGCTGGGCGCCTTGCTCACAGGTATGTATACCTTCCGTATGTTTTTCCTGGTATTTTACGGAGAAGCCAAAACAGCGGTGCACCACCGGCCTGGTAAAAGCATGATGATCCCCTTGTATATACTCGCTGTTTTATCAACCATAGCCGGATTTATAGAACTGCCACATACGATGGGGCATGTAACACTTTTCAGCAATTGGTTACATCCCGTATTGCCTGCAGTCACGGTAATAAACGACAGTAATGCTATGGAGTGGACGTCTCAGGCCATGTCTGCCCTGCTGGCCATAGGAGGCATCGGCCTGGCTTATGCCTGGGTAGTATTGCGCCCGAAAGGAATGTCCGATTTCCTGGAAATGCCGGCGATAGATTGGTTGCGGAAATATTGGGCCAGGGGCTGGGACTTCGATTATGTGTACAACATTTTACTGGTACATCCTTATATCCACCTGTCGCGCATGAACCGGAAAGACCTGGTGGACAAGCTGTATACCGGCCTGGCTGCGCTGATGGAATGGTGCCATAACGTGCTGGCGCGTACGCAGAGCGGTTTGTTGCGATGGTATATTATGGCAGTAGTGCTGGGCGCTGTAGCGGTGTTGTCGGTACTCATCTGGAGAATATACATATAACTTAAACGACTAAACGAAATAATATGATCCTGCTGGTGCTATTAATCGTTCTTTTTGCTGCTGCGTTGCTATCCTGGGTAGCGGGGGCAAAAAGCCATGCAGCGTGCCGCTGGATAGCACTCTGCAGTTTATTGTTCAACCTGGGGATAGTGATCCGTATCTGGCTGGCGCACACCGCGATCTCCGGTCGCTGGTGGTACCAGTATAAAGTAGATTGGGTACCGCATTTTGGTATTAGCCTGCACCTGGCCATGGACGGCCTCAGCCTGCTGATGCTGGCCCTTACCTTTTTCCTGGGAGCGCTGGCTGTGCTCATTTCCTGGAAGGAACTGCAAACAAGAGTAGGGTTTTTTCATTTCAACCTGTTGTTTGTACTCTGCGGCATCACCGGTGTTTTCCTTACCATGGACCTGTTCCTCTTTTATTTTTTCTGGGAGATGATGTTGATACCCATGTATTTTTTGATAGGGATATGGGGCCATGAGCATCGCGAATATGCGGCCAACAAGTTTTTCCTGTTTACCCAGGCTGGGGGCCTGCTGATGTTGCTGGCCATATTGGGACTATATTTTGTGCACGCGGCTAACACCAATGTATATACGTTTAATTATTTCGAGTTGTTGAATACGCCTATGGAGGCGACTACCGCACGCTGGCTGATGTTAGGATTCCTGGTAGCCTTTTTAGTGAAGCTACCGGCTGTGCCCTTCCACACCTGGTTGCCGGATGCGCATACAGAGGCACCTACCGCCGGCAGCGTGGTGCTGGCCGGATTGTTATTGAAGACCGGCGCCTATGGTATTCTCCGGTTTGTGTTACCGCTGTTCCCGGCTGCTGCGGCAGAAATAGCACCGCTGGCGATGTTGCTGGGAGTGGCAGGCATCCTGTATGGCGGCATGCTGGCGTTTGCACAAACAGATCTCAAGCGATTGATTGCCTATACCAGCGTGAGTCATATGGGATTTGTGCTGGTCGGGGCATTCGCTTTTAATGAAATAGCCTACCAGGGAGTAGTGATGCAAATGATCACCCATGGTATCAGCACAGGGGCGCTGTTCATCATTGCCGGCGCTTTGTATGAGCGGATCCATACCCGCAACCTGTGGCAAATGGGAGGGCTCTGGTTACGGATGCCATTAATGGGTAGCGCCGCTTTGATCTTTGTGATGGCTTCCCTGGGGCTACCGGGCCTGGGCAACTTTATCGCTGAATTCCTGATTCTATTGGGTAGCTGGCCTGCCAGCCACCTGTTTACGATCCTGGCTACGATAGGATTGGTGATTGCCACCGCCTATTCCCTGCGCCTGATGCAGAAAGTTTTTTTAGGTCCCTGCGACCGGCAATATGCCATGCGGGATCTTAACGGGCGTGAATTGGTGATCATCATATCATTGATTATTGCTATCTGCTGGCTGGGCTTTCATCCGCAGCCGGTTCTCAACACCACTCAAAACACCGCTTATGTCATTCGTTGATTTCTTAAGCCTGGGTCCCCTCATTACACTTTGCGCGGCATCGGTCATCGCGATGCTGTTGGTAGCCATCTGGCGTAATCACCGCATTGTATACAGCTTTGCTATTATCGCATTTTTGATGTCGATGACGGCGGTGATACCAGCTATTATATACATTCCTCATCCGGTGCCTCCTTTATTAGTAATCGATGAATTTTCATTGTTCAATACAGGATTAATACTGACGGCCGGACTGATCATCCTGTTGCTGTCATTTAACTATTTTGAAGAAAGGGAGGAGCGTAAGGAGGAGTATTACATACTGTTGATACTGGCTACCATTGGGGCATTGGTGCTGGTGGTAAGCCGGCATTTTATGTCGTTGTTCCTGGGATTGGAAATACTGAGTATCAGCTTATATGGACTCATTGCGTACTTGCGTGCCCGTGAGCGCTCCGATGAAGCGGGTATTAAATACCTGATGCTGGCGGCATTGTCATCGGCGTTCCTGTTGTTTGGAATGGCGCTGGTATACGCTTTTACCGGGCATATGGATTTTCCGGGAATCGGGGCGGCACTACGACAGGCGGGATATTTGCCGGTAAGCGTCATGGCTGGTTTCGGGATGATGCTGATAGGAGTGGGGTTCAAGTTGGGCGTAGTACCCTTCCACATGTGGGCGCCGGATGTATACGAAGGTGCGCCGTTGCCCGTAGCGGCGTTTATTGCTACCGTTTCCAAGGGCGCAATGCTGGTATTGCTGATCCGCTTTTACCAGGATATCCAGGGCAACGACTATCCCATGTTGTGGTGGATGGTGGCTATTATAGCGGTGGCGTCTATGTTTGCCGGCAATTGGCTGGCCCTTACCCAGCAAAATATTAAGCGTATCCTGGCTTACTCGTCTATTGCACATATGGGATATATCCTGGTGGCATTTTTGTCGGGCGTGCAAACGGGGCTGGAGGCATTGGCATTTTACCTGGTAGCCTATTTTATTACCAGCATAGGCGCTTTTGGCGTAGTGATCGTAATGTCGAGCAGCCTGCAGGATGCAGAAACGATAGCGGATTATAAAGGATTATTCTGGCGTTATCCCTGGGTGGCCATGGTGTTTACCGTGATGTTGCTATCGCTGGCTGGTATCCCGTTGACAGCAGGTTTTATTGGTAAGTTTTACGTGGTAATGGCCGGGGTAAATGGTCATCAATGGTTCCTGCTATTTATGCTGGCTATCAACAGCGTAATAGGTTTGTATTATTACATCCGCCTGGTGGCCACCATGTTTGCAGTCCCCGCACCGGGGCAGCAAACAACGGTGGTACCGGCGTTACCTATAGCAGGGAATATCACCCTGGGTATTTTAACGGTATTGTTGATTGGGCTGGGTGTGTATCCCACTGCCATGATGCAGCTGATACAGCAAATGATGCGTATTTTAAGCTGATCATCCTGCCCTGTTTTGTTCATCAGCAGTGCCTGTTTTTCTTTCCCGTGCGGCCTTGATGCTGGCATTGCCGAACTTATAGCTGAAGAAGAGATTAAAGGTCCTGAACTGCCAGGTATTGAAGATGCCCAGGTTCAGGTTCTTGAATTCTGCGGCGCCGCGATAGCTTTCATTCCGCAGGATGTTATTATAACTCGCTTTTACGGTCAGCTTCTTATCCAGGAATAATTTCTGTATGCCCAGGTTCAGGTTATATTGACTATACCCCCTGAACATACCGAAGATAAATGGAGAACTGTAGTATCCCATCACTTCCATCTTCATATCATACGGCAGGGTGATAGTATTGGTGCTGCTTACATAGGCATGAAAATTATACCGGCTGAAAGGTTCGCTGGTAGTCGGGTCTTCAAATTTGTACTTGTTATAGGAAAACTCTACGTTATTATCACTGCTCCACCATTTGGTGACCTGTACCGGGATCGTAAATATCAGGCCGTAGAAATCGGTCTTGTCGTAGTTTCGCTCGGTACTGATAGAGGCTTTGGTACTGTCGTCCTGGGTAATAAACTCCTCCATCATATCTTTTATCCGGCTATACCGGAAGGTGGCAATATACTTATCCTTCAGGGTGTATGACAGCTCGGCAATATTGCTGTATTGTGGCCGCAGGTAAGGATTTCCCCTGAAGTAAGTGTATTTGTCGAGATAGAACATAAATGGATTTAGCTGCCCATAACCCGGACGTTCTATCCTGCGGGATAAGGCCAGGCTGAGTTTATTTTTATCATCCAGTTTTTGCTCTATCCCGACATTGGGGAAGAAATCGGTATAGGACCGTTTTACATAGGTGTCGGTAGTAAAGGAACGCCCGGCCGAACGGGTATTTTCCACCCTCAATCCCAGTTGAACGCCCGTTTTTTGTATTTGCTTTTTAAAGCTGGCATAGGCGGCATAAATATCTTCCTGGTAATTAAAACGATCGCTCTGTGAGAGGGACGGCTTGTAGGCGCCCTGCATCAGGGAATCAAATCGCAGGTCATTGGTGGTGGTAACAAAGCTTACTTTGGTGCCGGCTTCCAGTTTTCCCGATGCGCCTATAGGCCAGCTGATATCCGCCTTCAGGCTTTTAATGATTACCTGGGTATTACCGTCGGTGCGAATACTATTCGGGTTACGGCTCGTATTGGAATGGGTATCATACAGGCTGTCATTCAGCTGCATCAGGCGGTGATTGTTAAACTGGGCATAGTCTGCATCAAAGCTGATTTCCCGTCCTCCTACGGTATCCAATACCCCTTTGTAATTGAGGTTGAGGGCTATGTTATCGAATTTATTGTTGTTGGTGGTAAGGCTATGAATGATGGAATCCGGCATCATGTGCTGTTTACCGAGAAAGGCATCACTGAATATTTGATTGCTGAAAGCGTTTTTATAGCCATTGGCCAATATCCCGATGGTGTGTTTTTCGGTGAGAAAATAATCCAATCCCACTTTCAGGTAGTTATTTTTAAAGCGGTTGCGCTGGAAAATGCTCTGATCCAGGGACGTAACACTGCCATCGCCTTCCTGGAACAGCCGGTCATATTGGCGGGTAACCATCCGGGGGTAGTCGCCCTGGTCGAAGTTGCCGAAGAGGTTAAACTTTTCGGTTCTCCAGTTAATATTCCCGGATACGCCATAGCGGCCATATTTCGACTGGGTAAGCGTGGTGTTGATATTCCCGTTGATACCTGTCAGCTTTCCTTTTTTAGTTTTAATGTTGATGATGCCCCCATTCCCGGCAGCGTCATATTTGGCAGAAGGACTGGTCAGTATTTCTATCGTGGCAATGCTTTCTCCTGGTGTGGTTTTTAGGAGGTTCGTGAGTTGTTCTCCGCTGAGGTAGGTCAGTTTGCCATCTATCATTACCGTTACGCTCTGGCCTTTCAGGGTTACGTTTTCGTTGTTGTCTACCTGTACGCCTGGCGCCCTGCGGAGCAGGTCCAGTGCGGTATTACCGGCGGCGCTCACACTGTTTTCGATATTCATCACTGTTTTACCGGCAGCGGTTTCGATCAGGGGCTTTTGTGCAGTCACATTCACCGCCTGCAGATTTTTACCCAGCGGCGGCAATGATACATTACCCAGGGCAATGGTTTTATGGGTGGCATCTACCTGGAATGGCTTCGTATACGTAGTGGTGTATCCTACCTGGGAGGCCTGGATGAAATAGTGTCCATGAGACACTTGTTGAAAGGCGCAGCTGCCGTTGTCAGCACTCATTTCTCCCTTAACGAGGGCAGAGTCTTTCACCTTGCGTAGTACCACGCTGGTAAAAGGGAGCGGTTTCCCGCTATTATCCGTTATTGTCAGTGTAATCTTTCCTGTGATGGGTTGTTGTGCGAACATAGGGGCTACGCAGCAAAAAAGCATTCCCAGGGCGACGATGATTGTTTTCATACGATCGTTTCCGTTGTTAATTTCTCAAAAGCTATTTCCTGTATATATTGGGTCGGGTCCTTACAATCTACTATTTGCTAATTTTATATTGATCTTCGTAATACTGCAATGCCATTTTCAGTACACTTTGTATTTGTCCAAGGGGCATTTGTACATTGTCATTTGCTACACATGATTGGGTATTGGCAGTACAGGAAGAGGGAGCCTGGAAGCTTCCCAGGGTGATCAGGTAGACAGGAAGTTCATCCGGGTTTTTGGCCGAAAGGTGGCCATGGTTTGCTATTTTCCCTCCAAATGCCAACAACAGCATCATTAAGGAACTCAGACATAAAAGAATAGCAACTTTTTTCATACCACATTTTTACTAAAGACGAACAGGTACGAAAAAAGTTGCACGGGGAAGGGAAATAATTTTACTGGATAAATTTATTTTTTCCAGAGACGTTGTATGGTGGCGGGAGAGCGTTGTTCCAACAGGATGGTATGCCCGTTGCTCAGTTCCTCCAGCAGGCTGGCCTGATAATAACGTACCGTCAGCAGTTCCAACCCTTCATTATAAACGATTTTGAATTGCTGGTGCAGGGTTTTTATCAGCAGCTCTATTTTTTCCGGGTTATTATCGATGCAGCAGGAGAAATTGATGGCCCCATTTTGCATCAGGTTGATTTTTACCTTCAATCCATGGAAGATTTCATAAATATCACTGATTTTATCTTCGGTAATAAAGGAATAATCTTTTGAAGTAATGTTTAGTAAAACCTGGTTCTTCTTCAGTACGATAATAGGAGGGAGCTGCTTTACGTCGGCAGTTTCCTTAATAACGGTACCCGGGAGGTTTTTGTCCAGGAAACATTTTACCAGCAAAGGAATTTGTTTGTTCTGGAGCGGTTTAATGGTTTTAGGGTGTATCACCTGGGCGCCATAATACGCCATTTCTATCACCTCGCCATAGCTGATTTCCGGGATATTTACGGTATTGGGAAACAGTTTTGGGTCGGCATTTTTTAAGCCTTCTACGTCTTTCCAGATGGTCTGGCTTTCCGCATCGAGCATATTGGCAAAAACGGCGGCGGAATAGTCACTGCCTTCCCTGCCCAGGGTAACGCTTTCGTTTTGGTCAGTACTACCTATGAAGCCCTGTGCAATGACAATGTTAGTGCTGTTGAACAGTGGGGCTACTTTTTCGGTCACCTGGCGCTGTGTATAGGCCCAGTCAATGTTGGCATCCCGGAAGTTGTCGTCTGTCCGGAATACATCCCTTACATCCACCCAGGTATTGGTCAGCCCTATGCTATTGAAAAACGCGCTGACAATGGCGGTACTGAGCAACTCACCCAGGCCTACCAGTTGGTCGTAATAATAGTCATAGGTCCGCATGGGCTTTTCTCCCAGCGTCCATTCGGCTTCGGTAAAGAACTGTTGCAGCTGTGTAAAAAGGGGATGCTGGCGATTGCCCAGCAACGCCTCCGCCACATTGAGGTGATGTTGCTCAATGTTGAACAACAATTGCGCGGCGATTTCCCTTTTGCGGAGGAAAAAGTTCTCTGCCACCTTTTCCAGCTCATTGGTCGTTTTTGCCATCGCAGAAATAACAATGAGTAGCTTTTCGTCCGGAAATGACTGTACGATCTGCGCCACTTGCCGGATACGTTCAACACTTTCTAAACTTGCGCCACCAAACTTGAAAACCTTCATATGATAGTTTATCTTCTATTAAAAAATTATTTGGCAAAGTAAGACAAGTTTAGAATTGTTTTAAAATCTGTTTGCAGATAAATGACAGTTCTCTTAAAATAGTGGCATTTCCGTTAATTTCGTGATAGAACCTAACGTTATGAATCTTAAGCAAAAAGTTATGACCCTGGATGAATTTACCATCCAGGAGTTGCGTAATTACCCGGGCGCAACAGGGCAATTATCCGGCTTACTGCGGGATATTGGCTTGGCGGCTAAGCGGGTGAATGTGGAGGTAAATAAGGCAGGTATTGCCGATATCCTGGGGGAAGCCGGTAAAACCAATGTACAGGGTGAATCGGTAAAGAAACTCGATGAATTTGCCAATGAACAATTCATCAACTCATTAGAAACCAGTATTTACTGCTGTGGTGTGGCTTCCGAGGAAAACGAAAACTTCATCGCCTTCAATGATGAGCACTCCAAAAAATCCAAATATGTGGTGCTCATGGATCCCCTGGATGGCTCCGGCAATATAGATGTCAACGTATCTATCGGTACCATTTTCTCTGTATATCGCCGGCTAACCCCGGAAGGTACGGAATGTGAGCTGGAAGACTTTCTTCAACCCGGTACCCGGCAGATTGCCGCCGGTTATATCATCTATGGTTCGTCTACGATGATGGTATATGCTACCCGACGCAGTGTACAGGGTTTTACCCTGGATCCATCTATAGGTGAGTTCTGCCTGTCGCATCCTAACCTCAAATGCCCTCCCGAAAGCGATATTTTCTCCGTGAATGTGGGCTACTACCACCTTTACGAAGCAAAGATCCGTAAATCGATCGATCATTTTATGGCCAGGAATGAAAACGACCGCATTTACCGCCACCGTTTTGTAGGCTGTATGGTGGCTGAAATACACCGTACCCTGATACAGGGCGGTATTTTTATGTACCCTGCTTATGGGAAATGGGTATCCGGCCGCTTAAGGCTGTGTTATGAATGTAACCCCATGTCATTTATCATGGAAAAGGCGGGCGGCGTGGCCATGGCCAACGGTAAACAACGCTTGCTGGAGCTGAAACCAGCGCAACTGCACCAACGCATACCTATTTTTATCGGGTCCAAAAATATGATGGATACCTGGCAGCATATTGTCAACGAATAGGAAAAAGATTTTTATAAAAACGGTGTGGAATGAATACAAAATATTCATTTCACACCGTTTTTAATTTTTGGTATAACAGTTGCTAAACCCCCAGCTGATTTACTAGTCTTATTAAGTACTATTCATTATTTATTTTTAATTATTAACCATTTTAGTTCTATGTCGATTTTGAAGAACCAACGGATCTTTTTACTGTTTGTAGCCATGCTGGCTTTTTTCCAGGTAAATGCGTGCTCACGTGTTACCAGCCACCAGGGCGACCATAACGGGGAAGGTAGCATGGATGAACAAATCCTCTACTACACCAACAAGTTCCGTCAATCCAAAGGTCTGAAGCCCCTGCAACTCGATGAAACCATCAGTCAGCAGGCCCGCCGCCACAGCCGCGATATGGCCAACGGCAGCACTGGTTTCGGACACGAAGGATTCGAGGACCGTGTGGCCAACGTATCCAAAAAAATGGGGCGTGTGAGCAGCGCTGCTGAAAATGTGGCCTATGGCACCCTCGATGCCGAAGCAGTAGTAAACGGCTGGATCAAAAGCCCTGGTCACCGCAGGAATATGCTGGGTGACTATACCCTGATCGGCATAGGCACGGCAGATAAGGGACGGCTAACTTTCTTTACGCAAGTCTTTATAAAGCAATAAAGCCGAAGGCAGAAAGCAAAAAGCCCGTTGAAGCGGGTGAACTTAGCGAATATTCGCTGGGATCATTCGCTTCAACGGGCTTTTTGCTTTAGGCTTTCTGCTTTTTTCCGTACTTTGGCCTCATGGAAAAGAAAAAGATCATCGAAGTAAACAACCTCGTAAAAAAATATGGGGAGTTTATGGCGGTAAAAGGAATCAGCTTTGAGGTGTATGAAGGCGAGATCTTTGGCCTGCTGGGCCCTAACGGCGCCGGAAAATCCACTACCCTGGAGATTATTGAAACCCTGCGTGATAAAACCGAGGGAAAGGTAATAGTTGGAGGATACGACCTCGACAAAGACCCTAACGAAATCAAAAAAATCATTGGCGTACAGCTGCAAAGTTCAGGATACTACCCGGGGCTGAACCTGGTAGAACTCATTGAAATGTTCGGAGGCCTGTATAACCAACCTGTAGAGCCCATGAAGCTCCTGGGTATGTTTAACCTGGAAGACAAGGCCAAGGCAAAGTTCAAGGAGCTCTCCGGTGGACAAAAGCAACGCTTTTCCATTGCTACCACCCTGATTAACAAGCCACAGATCATATTCCTCGACGAGCCTACCACCGGGTTAGATCCTCAGGCCAGGCGCAATCTATGGGATCTTATCCAACAGGTACGCAACCAGGGCACCACGGTAGTCATCACCACTCACTATATGGATGAGGCAGAATTCCTCTGTGATCGCTGCGCCATCGTGGATAGTGGCCGAATCATCGCCATCAATTCGCCGGATGCACTCATCGATAACCTGGTATCTTCCGGTTTCGAAAGAAGGAAGGAAGTGAAGAAAGCGAACCTCGAAGATGTATTTATTCATCTCACTGGTAAAGACCTCCGGGAGGAATAGATGATGGAAGCACTCAAATATCCAATTGGTCGCTTTGAGCCGCTGCCGGCGTACACACCCGCCATGTTGCAGGGCTTTATAAAAGATATTCATTACCTGCCACAGCAGATAGAAATTGCGGTACAACACCTCGATGAATACCAGCTGCAAACGCCTTATCGCCCCGAAGGGTGGACGGTAGCACAGGTAGTACATCACCTGGCCGATAGTCACATGAATGGGTATACCCGCATGAAGCTGGCCCTCACGGAGGATAAGCCGGTGATCAAGCCATATGAGGAAGGCGCCTGGGCGCTATTGTCGGATGTAGCTGCTACCCCCATCAATGTTTCCATCACGCTGCTGCATGCCCTGCATACCCGCTGGACCAACCTCATGGAGCGACTGGAGGATGCCGACTGGGAACGGACTTTTATACACCCGGCCAACGGTACACAATACAATCTCAAAACACATGCGGCGAATTATGCCTGGCATGGAAAACACCATCTGGAGCATATTCTGCGCCTGAAAGAAAGGATGGATTGGTAACGCACTGATATGATGACTATGGACTGGAAACTACTCTCTTCGAAATACCTGTTTAAAGACGCCTGGCTCACCGCCCGCGTAGATAAATGTGAAACCCCATCTGGTAAAATTGTAGATCCGTATTATGTATTGGAATACAATAACTGGGTGAACGGCGTCGCTATACGCGAAGATGGACAGGTGATCATGATCCGCCAATACCGCCAGGGAATAGGGCAAACGTTGCTGGAAATTCCCGGAGGCACCATGGATCCTTCAGATCCTTCACCTTTATTTGCCATGCAACGGGAAATGCTGGAAGAAACCGGCTACGAGTTCAAAGAATGGGTAGAACTGGGTACCATTGCACCTAATACCGCATCGAGCAACAATTACACCTATATGTTCCTGGCTACCGGCGGCGTAAAAGTACAGGAGCAGCAACTGGACCACAACGAAGAAATAGAAGTGGTAACGATGCCTATCGGTGAGCTGCAGCAACTCATACTCGACAACAAAATAGTACACAGCCTGCATACTAGCTGTATCTTCTATGCGCTGCTGCACCTGGGCAAAATGGGTATGAAGTAACGTTACATCACTTCTGCTACCACAAAAAAGCTTCCGCAAACCAATATCATATCCTCCGGTTTGGCATGTTGTCGCGCTGCTTGCAAGGCTGCCTGTACAGAAGGATAGGCATGGCCCTGTAAGCCGCCCGCTGCACCCATTTCTGCCAGTGCTACTTCGTCCAGCGCACGGGGAATCTGTGCTTTACAGAAATAGTAATGGGCGGTACCCGGAAACAAAGGCAGTACCTTTTCTACTTCCTTGTCCTTTACAAATCCCACTACAATATGCAATTGCTGGTAATTGACATGCCCCAGCTGTTCTACGATTTCTTTTATACCAGCTTCATTATGGCCTACATCCAATACTGTCAGTGGATGTTGTTGAATAACATCCCAGCGCCCTCTCAAGCCCGTGAGCTTCTTTACATGGGAAAGTGCGGTGCCAACATGTTCCCATGTAATATGCCAGCCTTGTTGTTGCAATAACTTCACGGCCGACAAAACACCCATCACATTTTTTTCCTGGTATTGGCCATTCAGGTCGAGCTGAAACTTCCGCATTTGCTGCTGTTGCCGGTCCATCAGCATCAGGTTGAGGTGATGGCCTTCAATAGCACTGGAAGACTCCATCCATTCCTGGTCGGCAAAGTGAATAGGGGCTTGTTTTGATTGTGCGGTATTAATAAATACTTCCTGCACTTCAGGCTGGGTTTCACTGATCACAACGGGCACACCGGGCTTTATAATGCCTGCTTTCTCCGCCGCAATTTCCGGGAGGGTATCTCCCAGCATATTTTTATGATCATAGCTGATATTGGTAATCAGCGCCAGTTCCGGTGTGATCACGTTGGTACTGTCCAGCCGCCCGCCAAGTCCCACTTCAATGATGGCGATATCCACCGCTTCCTGTTTAAAATATTGGAAAGCCATGGCTACTGTCAGCTCAAAAAAGGAAGGCGCAATATCGGTAATATGCGTATGCATGCCTTCTGTAAAACGCACTACAAAATCTTCTGGTACCATGGCGCCATTAACGCGGATACGCTCCCGGAAGTCCAGTAAATGAGGAGAAGTATACAGTCCCGTTTTATAACCCGCCTGTTGAAAGATCGCTGCCAGCATGTGACTGGTAGAGCCTTTCCCGTTGGTGCCGGCTACATGTATGGTTTTGAAAGTGTGTTGTGGCTGTTGAAGTTGCTCCAATAACGCCAGGGTGTTGTGTAAATCCGTTTTAAAAGCACTGGCGCCCACTCTGGTAAACATGGGCAGCTGTGCATATAGATAATCCAGCGTTTCTTTATAAGAGGCCATATTAGTTATTATTAACCGGGCAGCCAACCTGGCGCTTACGCATCTGGAAGATGCCTCCACCATTGCCATCGCCCCGTTTAAACATGCTTGAGTTTAAACGCAAAGCTACGAAAGCCTGTCCATGATCGATATGCTTTTCAAGCAGGTTCGTAAAAATTGTGCCGGAACCAATGACCAGGGGACCAATGCGAATGGCGGCGCCTACATCGGCCTGGCCATTGTGATTAATGGTGAGTGGGAGGTAAGCACCAAACAGGTAGCTTTCATACCTGGGCGTAATATTAAACTGGGTAAGCGCATACGTTTTAGTAATGTCGCGCTGTCCCGCTGTAAGGGCTATCACCGCCTGGGCGCTCACAAAGAAACGGCCATCTATATTGTAATCGCCCATTAAATTGAGAGCTGTCGGCAAAGTCATGTTGAAGGTAGAATCGGTTGGCAGCGGTGTAAAGTAGTTATTCAGACGCCGGGCATATTGCTGCAAACTTTCATTCTTCTTATACTGCAAATCGTTAGGCACGACATGGTCTCTTACCAGGCTCAGATCTGTGTTGATAGCGCCCTTGTTGTATTTAATGCGACCAATGTCTGTAATGGAAACGCCTATACGAAATTGATAGTCATCCGTATCGGAACCTTCATATTCGCCGAAGCCGCCATTATCAGCGCGATACTCGTATATCACGCCGATATCAGCGCCAATCCCTGCATTCTGGAACAGTTGCAGGTTTTTCTGCGCAGGCGATTGCCAATTATCCAGCTCTTTATTATAGCCATAATACATCGTACCACTGGTGATGTTGGCGTCATGTGTAGTGTTTAACCGGAAATCCACATTTTTTACGGCCGCATAACCAGCGGCTATGCCGCTTAGCAGTTTCAGTGTAACGCCTGCTTTCCAGCGGCCCGTATAGGTTTCCTTGATCACCCGTGCGTAGCTGAGTCCCAATTCATGCCAGATGTGAGCAGACACGCCTATCTGCGGAATACTCATCCCCTTATCCACGAATGCGGGGTTGGGGAAGTTGACACCGAAAAAATTAGCAATAGGTGTGGTTACATTGCCGCCGTTACTGCTGCTGCGCATACGCCATACAAAGGAAACAGATTGCTTCTCATCAATTTTGTAAAGTACAGAAGGCAATACCACTTCTGCCATCTCCCAGCCATTCTGCTTTCGGTTGGCACCCTGGTCAAGGAAGTAATCTCTACCCAGCCGGAAGGTATCAGGTGTATGGAACAAGACTGATTTGGGCACACTCGCATAGGTATTGCCCGCATTTACGTCGACACCAACAATGTTGACGTCCCATTTGTAGCGATAGCCGGCCGCACTGGCCGGGTTGGATAGAACGCCGTGAATACCGGCGTAAGTGCTGTTGTTATATCCCGGAAATGTTTGCGCAATAGCAGTGGCGGGCAGCAATAATAATAATGCTGCGGCACGGAAAAGGATACGGTCAAGTTTTTCAATCATCGTTGGCGATAAAAAATAGGTTTCTCGAAAACACACACAAACTTTGCGCATATTAATGTTTATAGTCATAGGTAGAGATGTAGGAGCTGGTGAATACGTATTTTTTGCCATGAGACTTATCAGTCATGCAAAGGAACAAGGGTATCCGGTGTCATTATTACAGATTATTCAGCTTTGAAATAGAAGCGTATAGTGCCAAATTGCTCTTCCGGTGCATCCGGATTGGCATTATACTTTAATTGTCCGCTTCTCGCGGCCTTCCTGGCAATCTCGATCAGTTGCGGGTTGCTGATGGTAGACCCCTTCATACTAAAAGTGGCAGATGTCACATTTCCTTGTTGGTCTACTTTTATATTGATGGCTACATAGCCTGTTTCAGTGCCGTCGTAGGTTACTTGTGGCCTTCCGATGAGGCTTCTGCCGTTCAGGTGAAAATCTGAACGACCACCACCGAGGCCACCGCCCGTATAGCCGCCGCCGTTGGGGTTACCACCCAGTTGGCCACGATCGCCGGGCTTGCCGGTATTACCTTCCCCGGTTGCATTATTAGACCCGTTGGCTCCATTACCACTATTGGCACTATTACCAGTTCCACCGGAAAATACCGCTTTAGGTTTAGGCGCCGGAGGTGCGGGTTTAGGAGGCGCTTCTGTAGGTTTCTTAACAGGTTTTGTATCTGGTTTGGGTGCTAATTTTTTAGGAATTTCTTTTGGCTTCTCTACAGGCTTTTCCGGCTTCTTGATTTCCGGCGCCTCTTCTTCATCCTGGGTAGCAATATCTTGTTGAGGTTCGCTGTTGTCTTTGACTGCAGTGGCCGGACTCTCTGCAGGCGCTGGTTCCGCTGCTGCAGCGCTGGGAGGGTTAGGATTCATGGGCTGTACATCTCCCATGCCGTCATCGGAGGTGCCGAGGTTGACTTCCATGCCCAGGTCCTGGTCTGGCAACGGGGGAGGTGCTGAAAAGCCGGTAAATATGAGCGCTACTAACAGCAACGCATGAACGCCGATAGTAACCCCTAATGCCTGAATATTTTTTTTACCGTTTTTATCCTCCATGATAACCTTATTGAGCGCCTGTTTAGACCAAAGTTAATCTTTTGCGCCAGAAAAAATAATCACTATCCAAAAGATGAATTCCGGATCTTTGCAAAAACTATGCTGTTAATCCTGTTTTTGCTATTTATTTGAGCCAATTTTTATGAACCTTATAAAACAAACCGTACGACTTTATCAAAACGCCTATACCGGTCTTTCCCCAGCCACCTGGTGGTTATCGCTCGTACTGCTGATTAACCGGAGTGGAGCAATGGTGATCCCGTTTATGACCGTTTACCTTACCCAACACCTGCACTTCAGCATTGCCCAGGCAGGTCTGGTAATGGCCTGCTTTGGCACCGGCGCTATTGTAGGCGCATTGCTGGGCGGATGGCTGTCAGATAAAATCGGTTTCTACCAGGTACAATTCTGGAGTTTGTTCTCTAACGGATTATTGTTCGTTTTATTGGGACAAATGCGCACGTTTGAACAAATTTGTATCTGTGTGTTTGTGATGAGCTCTGTGGGAGATGCCTTCCGGCCGGCTAACAGCATTGCCATTGCGGCCTATAGCGCGCCGGAAAACCGGACCCGTTCCTATGCCCTCAACCGGCTGGCCGTTAACCTGGGTTGGTCAGTGGGCCCAGCCATAGGAGGCATACTGGCCAGTTTCAATTATCACCTGCTTTTTTATGTAGATGGAGGCACCTGTATGGTGGCCGCGCTGCTGATGCGTATTTTCCTGCCCCCTGTTCCGGCGCCACCCAAAGTGGTAAAAGCGGCTGTGAAGCCGGAAGATAAAGTGTGGAAAGACCATATTTACCTCTGGTTCCTGTTTTTCGCTACACTCAGCGCTATTTGTATGTTCCAGTTCACCAGCATGGTGCCCCTGTACTATAAAGAAATCATACACATGGAAGAGTGGGCCATCGGGCTTACCATGTCGCTCAATGGCATTATGATCGCCGTGTTGGAAATGGTGATGGTATACCGGCTGGAAGGAACGAAGCCCAACCTGGTGTTTATAGCACGGGGCGCAGTGATGGTATGTACCGCTTACCTGTTATTGTCGGTAATGCCTCCTTTCTGGGCCCTCGCCGCCGTATTTATGATGGTCATCACTTTCGGGGAAATGTTCTGCCTCCCGTTTATGAATAGTTTCTGGATTGCACGGAGCCGCGATCATAACCGTGGTCAATATGCAGCACTTTACACCATTTCATATTCTCTCGCCAATATTGTATCGCCTACTACAGGGGCCTTTGTGGTACAGCATCTCGGTTTTAAGCCCTGGTGGGCTATTACAGCGCTGGGATCTTTACTGGCCGGTGGAGGGTTTCTCTGGCTGCAGAAAAAGCTGGGAAGTGTTGGGAAAACAGTACCTGCATCCGGCGCCGCATAAGTGGTGAAGGATGCAGGGCTACTGTTCAGCCTATAAGCATTGGTAGTTAGTAATATTTACATAAAATGGCATCTCACAAGCTGCTGCTGTAAAGGCCAGCTGGGCATACTTATTAACTGCCGGTGCACAAAGATCATTTGCTCCTACATACGCGCCCTGCGCAGGCACACTGGAGAACCATATTTTTATCACATAGTCGCCGTTACCAGATTGAGGAAATGCATACGGAAAAGTTGGATTCGAAACTGAATAAGTATATCCAGTGGGTACATATACCAGCTGAATGCTGGATACTACGGCAGAGGATTGTTTAGTAACGGTAATGATAGGGCCACACCTTCTGGCTGTGGGATGAGCGCCTTTCTTCTCTTTTTTGGGCGGAGTACCCGGCAAACCAAAGCTGCTGGCTGTCAGCAATAACAGTAACAATGCTGATAAAAAGGAATACTTCTTCATGTGGGTTTTATTTTCAGATGAAACAATGCCTTAATTTAAGTAATTCCAGCCGCGTTACATATTAGAAATTCATCATGAGAAGTAGGCGTTAGTGACCCAAAATTGTTCAACACTTTACAATTATTGTCTTCAAATCGCTAATTTTGCAGAAAAACTAGTAAAATTGGTTAATGAAAGTCATTCAATTTACGGTTCCCGTTGCCGAAGAAGGGGCGGTGGTCATACAGGAAGACATTTTACCCTACTTTTATAACTACCTGCACCGGCATAAAGAGGCCCAGGTAACCCTCATCATCAAAGGGGAGGGGACGCTGATTGCAGGTAATTATACCCAGCCATTCCGGGCAGGGGAAATTTATGTGATTGGCGCTAACCAACCCCATATGTTTAAAGGGGATGCCCGCTATTTTGAAAATTTACAGGAGAAGAATATACACGCCATCCATATCTTCTTCGATCATGAACAGGCGTTGCAGGGATTATTTTCCCTGAAGGAAATGGACAGCGTCCGGAAATTTTTGCAATTAACGGCCAACAGTCTGCAATTACCCGCCATGCACGAGGAAAAGATGAAAGCGGAAATTTTAAAGATTTCCCGCCTTTCCGGCGCTGAGCGACTCCTGGCATTTGTAGGCATGCTGGTATATTTTTCTAAACAGGTGAAAGACTGGAAGTCGCTATCCACCGGCTTTTCCCGCCATTCCTACAGCGAATCGGAAGGCTTGCGCATGAATGATATCTACCAGTACACGCTGGAACATTATGCAGAAAATATTTCGCTCAGCCAGATTGCCGGAGTGGCGCATCTTACGACTTATGCCTTCTGTAAATACTTTAAAAAACATACCCGCAAAACCTACCTCGAATTCCTGAATGAAATCAGGATCAACGTAGCCTGTAAGAAAATTATTAACGGCGATTTCGATAGCATTGCTGCAGTGGCCTATGCTACGGGGTATAACAATCCTATTACTTTTAACCGGGTGTTCCGGAAGGTGACAGGGATGTCGCCTTCTGCCTATGCCAGGCAATATCGCTTTGAAGAAGTGGCGGAATAAAAATAGCCTTTGGCAATTGACCGGAAGCAACCGGTAAAATTACCAAAGGCCGTATCAATTAGTGGGCAAAATCGCTCATATAATCGCCGGTAATACGTTCCATAGGTGGGTTAAAATAACCGAATTTAACGTCCGGGAATTCTTCATGTATCAGTTCCTGTAACTGCTTTACCCCCAAGCATTCGCCGGTTTCAGTAACGCCCAGCTTACCCAGGTACCAGTCAGGATCAATATTGAAGTTGCGCCATTGGATCATGTTCAACCCCGTTTCCTTAATCAGTTTACGCAGTGCTTCATATTCGTCGGCGCTATCGGTCATACCCGGAAATACAAAGTAGTTGATGGAAGTCCACCCGCCAAATTCACGTACCACCTTCAGGCTCTCTACAATATCATCGAAAGTATAATTATTAGGACGATAGTACGGCGTATAGTATTTTTCCTGGGCAGAGTTCAAACTTACACGGATACTGTTCAAACCTGCTTCACACAAGGCTCTTACGGCATCTGGTTTACTTCCGTTGGTGTTGATATTGATACTGCCTTTAGGCGTATGCTTGCGTATTTCAATGATCGACTCACGAATGGTTTCCCACATCAGTAAAGGCTCTCCTTCACAACCCTGGCCAAAGCTCACGATGGGGTAAGGGGCTGTTTCCAGGTGAGGAACCGTATATTCCACGATTTCTTCGGCAGTAGGTTTAAAGCGTAACCGGTCCTGCGTGGATACAATGCTTTCTTCTTCCGGCTGGAAGGAAATACAACCTACGCAATTGGCGTTACATGCCGGTGAAGAAGGAATCGGGCATTCCCATCTCCCCATAAAATAATTACGGGCAGCAGGACATTCATAAGTCAGCGCACAGTTTTCGGCCAGGTGTTGTACCAGGCGGTTATGCGGATATGCTTCCTGTAAGGTTTTTACCCCTTGCTTTACTTTTTTGGCATCAAATCCTGCGCATTCCTGGCGGATATCGGCTTCAATGCGGGTTGCCGGGACATAAAATTTACCATCGAGCCAACCCACAGCGGTATAGCAAAACAGCGGCAGGGTAGGCGCATCGGGCATGGTTTCGTAGGCAGCCAGGTAAAAGCCGGTATGTGCCGGCGGAATAAAGGCGGCTACAGCCCATCCCTTTTCACAAAGCTGCATGTCGCCGGTTTCGGCATTGATGCCAATACCGCGGCGGCCAGGCAACTCATACAGATTACCTCCTTCCGGTAATTCAATCCATTCATCCGCTTCTACCGGCCATGCATCCCAGCCGCTACGGCCGGTAACATACATGCTGGTATCTTCAAAAATATTTCCTTTACCGTCGGAATATAATATGTAAGGTGTCTGTTTTAACATCGGGTGATTTTATAAATTATTGAACCCTGCTCTGAAAGAAGGTATTTAATGCTGCTCTCTGTTCCTGCCCTGGCTCATCCAGTACTTCCAGTTGCAAAATCTTGTTGTTCTTATAGTCCATTGTCAGCAGGTCGTTCCGCAAAATTACGTTATTCAGTTCGTTCCAGCCAACCAGCCTTTTAGAAAAGAGGGTAGGCAGGGTAATACCGGTATTGTCCATCGTTATATAGGAAGGCTGGAATATTTTGTACTCCATCCAACCTACATAGGCCATACAACAGCCTACTGCAAATAATAAAAGCGCTGTAACCGGGTACAGGTGCGACAGGAAATACAGGCTGCCGGTGAAGCAGATAAAGGCTTCTATCATCCTTGCTACCGTATTGGCTTCTGTAAACTTTTTGAATTTCTTCATCATAAAAGGGAAGCCAATACAGGCTATTCCTATTACGAGGAAGAAGAATACCAGGAACCAGTTGGGCTGCGGACTACGGTACACGCCAATGGCATTAAACAAAAACAGTATGCCGGTAAGGCCATGCATAATCGGTAATAACCGTATTCTGCTGCTGGTATTCGGATGCAGGATGCGCAAGCGGTGCATGAATAGAAATGTAAGATTAAGAATTAGAACTGATCAACAGGTTACAGAGCTTAAACAGTACCCGGGCACCCACATTGGCATCCCACTCATCATGGGAAGCGCTCACTTCATTCAGGTCGAAGCCAATCAGTTTACGCCCGCTTTCCAGCACACGTCTGAAAAGATAATAAACCTGTTCTGCTTCAAAACCACCAGCCACCGGTGTTCCGGTATTGGGGCATAATTTCGGATCCAGTCCATCTATATCAAAGCTGATATACACCTGTTGCGGTAAGGCATCCACAATGCTATCGCAGATGGACTTCCAGGTTTCGCCTTCGAATTGTCTTTCTTTGATCTGTTTATCAAAAAAGGTCACTACCCGACCTTCGCTGTTATTGATATAATCTACTTCTTCTTCGCAATAGTCGCGGATACCTACCTGCACCAGTTTGCTGAGCTGCGGTACTTCGGCCAATGCGTTAAACATAATAGAAGCATGTGAATAGTGGAAGCCTTCATAAGCGTCGCGCAGATCGCAATGCGCATCGATTTGCAGGATACCGAATTCACCCTTGTTTTCGCCGATGGCTTTGAAAAAGCCCAGGGGCGTGCTGTGGTCGCCGCCCACGAGGCCAACCAGTTTACCTTTTTCCAGTAAAGCCTTGGTTTGGTTGTATACCCATTCGTTCATCGCACGGGTACCATTACCCACATCTACCAGCGTTTTCTTCAGGAATTCGTTTTCGGAAATATCTCCCCCTTCAGTCAGGAATTTCAGGTACAACTCCGCTTCCTTACGCAGGTAATCGCTGCGCAGCAAAAGGTGCTTATCTGGTTCACGCATGTAAAAACCCTGTTTCCAGCCATCTTTTATATCCGCATCGTAAAGGTCTACCTGGAAAGAGGCGCGGAAAATATGTTCTGGTCCACGGGCAGTACCGTTATTATACGAAACCGTTACTTCCCAGGGAACTGGTAATAATACCAGGCGCGCTTCTTCTTCAGAAAAAGGTAAGCCGAAAACGTTGTTGGACAGCAGGCCAACTGAATTAGGGTCAAATTGAGATAAATCTGCCATGATAAAATCGTACTTTTCTAAATTCGGCGCAAAGATAGGATTATGTTTACTTCCAGCCTTCCTTCTCCTAAAAAGAATTGCCTTTTATATAAAATTTGCCGTAAGAAGGTCATTTTGACGTAATTTTGCCGATCGATCGGAAACAATTAGAGAAGAGCAAACAGGACGGAAGTGTAATCGTGTGCTGGTAGTGGGTTTTGCCGCTTATGTCAAATAGGGAAGATAATTTTCATATGAAAAAAACAAATATTATTCTGCTGGTGGTAATTGCAATTGCAATTGGAGTGATCGTCACAATGGTGGGAGATTTCAGTACCTATGAAACTTTCGCAACCGCAAGGGAAAAGGAAGGGAAGGAGTTCCATGTTATCGGGAAGCTCGACACCCTCCACGCCATGAGCTATGATCCAACAAAAGATGCTAACTTGTTCAGCTTCTATGTACACGATAAAACCGGGGAATCACATAAAGTAGTATTCTACGGAGCTAAACCTACCGACTTTGAAAAAGCAGAGTCTATCGTGCTCACCGGTAAAATGGAAGGCAACGAATTCCATTGCAGCAAAATACTGATGAAATGTCCTTCCAAGTATAAGGACGACCAGGTTGTCGTAGGCAATAAACAACTGTAATTTAATTGTTTGAGGGTTTTACAGGCGATCAGCTTACTTCCAGAAGTGAGCCGGTATCGCATGAAAGCTTTCAGATGCCGGAATATTCACATCTCAGAGGAATTTTATGAAGTTTGTAGGGGAACATTTACTGCCAGGCCAGATAGGCCACTTCTTTGCCATACTGGCATTTGTAGCATCCATGGTAGCCACCGTGGCTTATTATAATGTGGTTAAATTAAAGGATCCCGCTTTACAGGAGTCCTGGAAAAGACTGGCCCGCTGGTCTTTTATTATACAATCCGCCGCAGTGATTGGTGTTTTTGCCTGTCTGTATCATATTCTGTATAATCACTATTTCGAATATAAATATGCCTGGCGCAATACTTCCCGCGACCTGCCTATTCAATATTTATTATCCAGCCTCTGGTCCGACCAGGAAGGTAGCTTCCTCCTCTGGAGCATCTGGAACAGTATCCTGGGAGTGATCCTGATCCGTACTTCCAAAAAATGGGAGGCCCCGGTAATGACCACCTTTTCCCTGGCACAGCTGATTATGGCCAGCATGCTACTGGGTATTTTCATCCTGGGGTATAAAGTGGGCAGCAACCCGTTCATGCTCCTGCGCCAGGCAGCTGAAAATCAACAGGCGCCCATATTCCAGACACCTAACTATATGGAACATATCCATGATGGTAATGGCCTGAATGTAACCCTCCAGAACTACTGGATGGTGATACACCCGCCAATCCTGTTCCTGGGCTTTGCTTCCATGATCATCCCGTTTGCCTTTGCTTTTGCCGGCATCTGGACCCGCGACTACACCGGCTGGGTAAAACCAGTACAACCCTGGGCACTCTTTGCTGTGGCGCTCCTGGGTACCGGTATTATGATGGGGGCTGCCTGGGCATATGAATCACTGAACTTTGGCGGCTACTGGGGCTGGGACCCGGTAGAAAATGCTTCGCTGGTGCCCTGGCTTACCATGGTAGCGGGTGTGCATACCCTGCTGGCTTATAAATCGACCGGCCACTCGCTGAAATCTAGCGTATTCTTCTTCTTCATCTCCTATATCCTGATCCTCTACTCTTCTTTCCTGACCAAGAGTGGTGTTTTGGGAGATACCTCTGTACACTCCTTTACAGATATGGGAATGACCGCCCAACTGCTGTTTGCCATGCTGGTATTTACCATACCCTCTATTGCATTGCTGGTTATGCGCAGGAAAGAAATTCCAACTGTGCGGAAAGAGGAAAGCAGCTACTCCCGCGAGTTCTGGTTGTTTGTAGGTTCCCTGATCCTGCTGATTGCAGGTATCCAGATTACCTTCACCACTTCTATCCCGGTTTGGAATAAATTACTCAGCGCTACCGGGTTGAAAACATTGTTTAAAATGAATGACATCGCGCCACCATCGGATGTTATTTTCCACTATAATAAGATCCAGGTATGGATTGCCATTGTACTGGGCGTATTGACCGCCATTGTGCAATTCATGAAATACAAAGACACCCCGCGCGGACAATTGACCAAGAAGCTGGCCGTGCCTACTGTTCTGGCATTGCTGCTCACCGGCCTGGTAGCCTGGAAAGGAACCATCACCTACGACAACTATGGCGCAGGGTTCCTGACAGCCATTTACCTGATGCTCTTTGCCAGCATTTACGCGATCACCGGCAATTTCGTGTACATATTTTCCGGGCTGAAAGGCAAACTCAAAAACGCCGGCGCTTCTGTGGCGCATATTGGTTTTGGGATGGTATTGCTGGGCGTGTTAATCTCTTCATCCAGGATGGAAGTAATTTCCCTGGATAAGATGAGAATGCTGAATGATGGTTTCTTTAGAAAGGAAAGCAAGCAGAATCCGCGTGAAAATATCATGCTGCCGAAAGATGTACCGGTTCAGATGGGGGACTATCATGTCACCTATGCCGGCGACTCCATCGCACAAGGCGATCCGAAAACTTATTACATTGTACACTACGAGAAAAAGGATAAACAAACGGGTAATATCCTGGAGAAATTTACCCTTTACCCGGATGCGTTTGTAAACAGGAAGGAAAATGCTATTTCTTCCAATCCTGCGTCCCGCCACTATCTGACCCGCGATATCTTTACTTATGTATCGGCTGCGCCCAATAAGGAAGAAGAAGCAAAAGCGGATACTACCGCATACGTGACGCACGAAATTAAACAAGGCGATTCCATCTTCTTCTCCAAAGGGTTCATGGTGCTCAAGGGATTAAATACCAAACCGGAAAGCCGCAACTATATTCCGCAAAACGGAGACTTAGCAGTGGGAGCAGAACTGGAAGTATATACGCAAACAGACGATCACTTTAAGTTACAGCCTATTTACTTTATCCGCGACAGCAGCTACCAGTACAGTGTGGAAGACACCCTGGCGCCATTGTCGCTGAACGTAAGGTTCTCTAAGATTTTGCCTGCGGAAAATAAGGTTGAGCTGAAAGTAAAAGAATCGACTGGCTTCAACGATTACATTGTAATGAAAGCCATGATATTCCCTTATATCAATGTACTGTGGCTGGGCGTAATCATTACGATTATAGGTACTGCCATGAGTATTTTCCAGAGAATAAGAAGATAACCGGAGATATTTAATAAAAGGAATCCTCCAGCGGCTGGTCCGTTGGAGGATTTTTTCTTTATTAAATGTTCGCGCTGTGTATGGCATATCAGAAATCTTATCTACATTTAATCTTATTAAAAATCCTCGTAATGCCCAGGTGGTTACGTATATCCCTCATCGTTATTGCCACGTTGTCGGTGGTATATCTGTTGGGTCCCAAACCAGCAGATCCGGTATATAGTCGTGCCTTACCGCCCGTTCCGGCGGCCGGCCCGGCGCTCGACAGCTATATAGCCGCGAAAGAATCCCGGCACCTCCTCAAACCTGATAACCAGGCCCGCATCGTGTGGCAGGACTCAGGATTCCACAAAACACCTTATGCGGTAGTATATCTGCACGGCTTTTCGGCCAGCCAGGAGGAAGGAAACCCTGTGCATCGCAATTTTGCGCAAAAATTCGGCTGTAACCTATACTTGTCGCGGCTCGACGGGCATGGCATCGATACCAGCGATCCCTTGCTGCACATGACGGCAGAAGGCTTATGGAAAGATGCAGAGGAGGCATTGAGCATAGGAAAGGCGCTGGGTGATAAAGTTATCCTGGTGGGCACTTCTACCGGTGGCACCCTGGCACTCAAGCTGGCAGCTGCATATCCCAAAGATGTATATGCCGTGATCAATATGTCGCCCAATATAGCGATCAATGACAACCTCGCGTTCCTGGCCAATAATCCCTGGGGACTACAGCTGGCGCGGCTTGTTAACAAGGGCGATTTCAGGCGGGGAAAAGATACCAACCCGGAAGTGGCTAAATACTGGTACAACAGTTATCGCCTGGAAGCAGTGGTACAGCTGGAAAGCCTCCTGGAATCCTCTATGACGAAGGAAACATTTGAAAATATCCATCAACCGGTGCTCAACTTATATTACTATAAAGATGAAGAACACCAGGACCCTACCGTAAAAGTATCCGCTATCCTGCAAATGGAAGAAGCATTGGGTACCCCTGCCTCCCTGAAAGAAGCCATCCCTGTGCCCAATGCCGGCGGGCATGTAATGGGATGCTCCCTGGTGGCACATGATGTGCCTGGAGTAGAAAAGCTTATCAGTGATTTCGCTATAAATAAGCTTAATTTGACACCCATCCAGTGACACTATTTAGTTAGCCGCGAATCTGAAATCTTTTATAACTTGTGATAACATTATATATAGAAGCAACGTTAGGTATCTATGCGGTTCCGTCTTAAACAATTTCTTGTTTCCACTTTCCTGTTAATGGGCCTATCCCTTTGCTATACAAGGACGATGGCACAGGAAGCGCATGGAGCGGACGTAATACCCTTACACGCCATTGTAGTAGGAAAAGACACCATCCCCGTTATCACCCTCGCGATTGTGGATGTGGTAGAAAAAATGCCGAAAGCACTGCGTAAAGAACGGGAACGCTGGAGCCGCCTGCGTAATGCGGTATATGTAACTTATCCCTACGCCCGCTCAGCTGCCCGGGTATTAAAAGACGTAAACAGCCGCCTGGCTACAATGAATAGCAAAAGAGAGCGTAAAGCTTACCTGGCCACTAAGGAAAAAGAACTGAAAGCCGAATTTGGCGATAAGCTGGAAAACTTGTCCGTGTACCAGGGAAAAGTGCTGATGAAACTGATAGACCGGGAAACCGGGCAGAATTGCTACGACATTATCAAGGAACTGAAAGGCGGATTTAATGCCCGCGTATGGCAAACGGTGGCCTTTTTCTTTGGTGGCAACCTCAAAAGCGACTACGATAAACAAGAAGACCACGATATAGAAATCATCGTGCAGGAGCTGGAAATGTACCAGCACTACCGCGCCTACAATTAATTCAGCTATCTTCGTAATATTCGCCTGAATCAGAAAAGGGACTATTATGAAAGCAAGGATCTTACTTATCAGCTTATTGTGTATATCAACGGGGGCCATGGCCCAGTCTGTAGCAGACGATGACCCGGTATATGTACTGGACAGCGTGGTGGTTACCCAAACCGCTATCGGCCAGGTATCCCCGGATCGTATCGGGGTTATTACCATTGCCAAAGGCTCAAAAGCTATCCTGAAATACGGCAGCCAGGCCGCCAATGGCGTAGTATATATTGAAACCAAACCCTTTGCCCGCCAACGCGTCAATGTGTTGTTAAGCAGCCAATCTCCCGCCTACGATAGCCTGTTGCATAAATATGGCAACGACAGCAGTTTTTATTTTATCGTGAACGGCACCCCGGTAACGCCTGTAAATGAAACCGGATTTATGACCCTCGACCGGAAAACATTCCGTTCCCTCCAGGTAATTTCCGAAGCGGTGCTACAGGATAAATACCGCATCATGGATAAGAAGGCCGGTGTGATCATCACCAGCACAGAAGATTAAATATTTTCCCATCTTTGCACCTCAATTTACAGCATATGAAACTGGACATACTGGCTATAGCCGTGCACCCCGATGATGTAGAACTGGGATGTGCCGGCACATTGATGATACATGCACAACAGGGAATGAAAGTAGGCGTGGTAGATCTTACCCGTGGAGAGCTGGGTACCCGCGGTACGCCTGAACTGAGAGAAAAGGAAGCCCAGGACGCCGCAAAGATTATGGGCCTGGAAGTACGGGAAAACCTGGGGCTTGCCGATGGCTTCTTTAGAAATGACACCATGGAACAAATGACCATCATTACGGCCATCCGCAAATACCGCCCCGATATCGTACTGGCCAATGCTGTGGACGATCGTCACCCAGACCATGGAAGGGCCGGCAAACTGATTGCCGACAGCTGTTTCCTGGCCGGATTAAGAAAAGTAATTACTACCATAGATGGACAGGAGCAGGAAGCCTGGCGCCCCGCCCAGGTATTTCATTTCCTGCAGGACCGCTACCATGAGCCTGACTTCGTAGTAGATATTACCCCGGTTATGGAAAGGAAACTGGATGCCATCCGCAGCTTCAGCTCACAGTTCCTGGCGCCGAAAGACCATGAGCCGCAGACCTATATTTCCGGTGCCGGTTTCTTCGACAGCGTTATTTACCGGGCAAAGATGCTGGGTAAAATGGTGGGCGTGGAATATGCCGAAGGCTATACTTCCGCTAAAATGATCGGCGTAAAGAGTTTTGCCGACCTGATTAATAAAACTACCTGATCATAAATACAGGAAACAGCAGGTTCTTTTATTATATTGGTAGTATGAATCCAATGAAGTTACCCATCCTGCTGTGCCTTATTTTCGTCAGCTTTTCCGCGGGCGCTCAAAAGAATGATGAACGCCTTACTGCTATCTTACAGCCCATGTTGCAGTCCTTTCATGGCGTGGCAGGCATTTATGTACACCACCTGGGAAAGGACCGCGCCGTGGCGATTAATGCCGATACGGTGTTTCCTACCGCCAGTATGATCAAAATGACAATCCAGGTTGGCATTTTCAATAAGCTGGCCGCGGGCGAGCTGCAATATCACCAAAACCTCATCTACCGGGACTCTTTATTGTATAAAGGGGAGGACATATTAGGTTCCTTCCGCGACAGCGAACAGATAGCACTGGATAAAGTGGTGATGCTGATGCTAACCATGAGCGATAATACCGCCAGCTTGTGGCTGCAATCGCTGGCTGGTGGGGGAGCGGTGATTAATCAATGGTTGGCCGGGCAAGGCTTTGAGCATTTGCGGGTGAATTCCCGCACCAGGGGGCGGGAGGCGAACCGGGAAGAATATGGCTGGGGACAGACAAGTCCGCGCGAAATGGCCCGGTTGATGGAAATGATCTATAGGGGACAGGTAATTAATAAAACAGCCAGTGAGCGGATGTATCGTAATCTTACCCGCAATTACTGGGATGCCCAGGGGATACTGCAGGTACCCCCAAACGTTCGCACCGCGTCAAAAAATGGCGCGGTGGATGAATCACGTTCGGAAGTGATAATGGTGAATGCGCCTCACGGCGACTATGTATATTGTGTGATTACCAAAAACAACGAGGATCAGGGATGGAACCATGATAATGAGGCATGGCAATTATTGCGGAAGGTGGGATTTGCGATCTGGCAATACTATGAACCGGCCAGCGCGTGGAAACCCGACCCCGCCATGGGGCAGTATTAAGTAACGGTCAATGGGACCCGCTAAACACTAAATGAACAGATCTCGGGTAGCGTCAAATTCATCGTGTTTAATGATACTGTTTTTAATAAACGGAATCAAAGCAAGTCCAATCGTTATAACCACCAGTAAAATGTATTTTTTCTTCATTTCCATGCTATAAATAATTAATAATAAAGTCCTCCTATATAACTAAATAACGTGCCAAAAGGTTACAGAAATAGCATTAAAATGTTAACTCCGTACTATTTTTTTTGTGTATATCGGGCATGTCCCCGCCTTTGCGTGCAGCAGCAGCGGAAAAGCATATATATAGAGAAACTCAATGTCGTATTTCTAAAATCTATTTGATTAATAATGAATGTAATGTGATCTTTGCGGCGTCAAAGAAGAAAAATCATTAGTCTGTAAATCAAAAAGAGAATCGTAATTATGAAAAATGTTATCTTATCCGTAGGGTCAGAGTTTCCCGAATTCAAAAAAACGGCTGTTGTTTCCATCGAAAAAGGTAAAGAGTTTTATGAACTGTCTTCTGAGGAGCTGAAAAACTCTGGTAAATGGATGGTGATGTTTTGGTGGCCTAAAGACTTTACGTTTGTTTGCCCTACCGAAATAGCTGAGTTTAACAAACATGCACAGGATTTTGCGGATCGTGATGCAGTATTGATCGGAGCATCTACTGACAGTGAGTTTGTACATGCTGCCTGGAGAAGAGACCATGAAGACCTCCGTGGTTTACAATTCCCTATGCTGGCAGATACTTCCAAATCTCTCGCCACTGAACTGGGTATCCTGGAAGCCAATGAAAAAGTAGCTTACCGTGCCACTTATATCGTAGATCCACAGGGTATTGTACGTTGGGTTTCCCTGTACGACCTGTCTGTAGGCCGTAGCGTAAAAGAAGTACTGCGTGTACTGGATGCACTGCAAACAGATGAGCTGTGCCCTTGTAACTGGACTAAGGGAGAAGCTACCCTGAGCGTTTAATTAATTCATTACTTATTTTATAGGAGGATATTTTATGCCGGCGTTTACCCGGCGGCATAAAATATCCTCTTTTAGAAAATCTATATATTATGTTTGCAACTACAAATCAGGATACAGCGGTACAATTGCTGGAAACGGTAGGTTTGACGGGGGCGCATCTTTCCGGAAAACTGCAGTCGCTGGCTAATGTGGATGCACGTTACCTGAAGGATCTGAAGATTAATGTGACCAATGCTATTGCGGCAGGGACATTAAGCAAAAAAGAAGCTTACCTGATCGGGTTGGCGGTAGCTGTTAATGAGCGCCACGCCGATTTGCAGACAGCCTTCGAAAAGCTGGCGGTACAGGAAGGCGCTACTGAAAAAGAAACTGCCGAAGTATTGAGTTGTACTTCCCTCATGGCTGCCAATAACGTATATTATCGTTTCAGGCATTTTGTGAATAAGGAATATTATACCGCTACACCTGCAGGCATCCGCATGAGTATTATGGCTAACCCGGTATTGGGGAAAGAGTTTTTTGAGCTGCTCAGCCTGGTGGTGTCTGCCCTCAATGGCTGTGAAATGTGTGTTACCTCCCACGAAGAAGCCGTAGTGAAACATGGCACTGAACAACAACGGGTGTTGGAAGCGGTAAGATTAGGGGCAGTGTTACGGAGTCTTATTGTACTATTGTAAAAAAAATATCAGGCAAAAGGACAGATGAAAATTCGTCCGATAATCTAATGATTATCAATCTTTTGCATTGTGTTCACTTATTAAGTAAAACCGGTGTTAAGGCCGTTTTTTATGCGTATGTGAATAAATTCATTTAATAATATTTGCAAAATCCGTAAAAAATATGGACTTTTGCATTCCTAAATTTTTAGATCATGGCAAGAGTATGTCAGGTGACAGGAAAGAAGCCGATTACGGGTCACCATGTTTCCTTCTCCAACATCAAGACAAACAGAAGGTTTCTTCCTAACCTGCAAAAGAAACGTTTTTTCCTGGCAGAAGAGGACAAATGGATTTCATTAAAAGTATCTGCTGACGGTTTAAGAACCATCAACAAGAGAGGTCTGTATGCGGTTGTGAAGGAATTGCGTGCAGCTGGTCAGGAAATCTAATTCTAAGACTCACTTAATTTGTAATACACAATGGCAAAAAAAGGTAATAGAGTACAGGTAATTCTGGAATGTACAGAGCACAAAGCTTCTGGTCAGCCTGGAACTTCCCGTTATATCTCTAACAAGAATAAGAAAAATACTCCTGAGCGTCTGGAGTTGAAGAAGTACAACCCGATCCTGAGAAAGGTGACTGTACACAAAGAAATTAAATAAGTAATTGTTGATGGTGAATGGCTGTATTTGCATACTGCCAATTAGCCATTAGACCATAAAAACAATAGTATACTATGGCAAAAGTAGCTTCAAAGAACGCGAAAGTAAAAGATGCTAAAGCAGCAGCTGAATCAAAGGTTTGGACCAAGGTTATCAGAGCCGTTCGCTCTCCTAAAACTGGTGCTTATACCTTTAAGGATGCTATCGTGCACAAGGACAAAGTCCTCGAGCACATAAACCAAAAGTAATTCGGCTTTACTAAATAATACTGAAAAGCTGTCCCGTTAAACGGACAGCTTTTTGTGTTAATACCCTTTGGGGAGTTATACCGGGAGAATAATTCATGTAATGAACCATCTGCGGGTAAAATCCGCTTCGCGATTGTTAACACAAAAGACGTATTTTAGCAACTTATTACAACAGGTGCTGCAGTAAGGCAGCCGGATCACTCAAAAAGGGGCACCCATACCCACTAAACTAACTATGAGCTTTTTCAATAAACTATTTTCCAGGGAAAAGAAGGAGAATCTGGATCAGGGATTACAGAAAACCAAAGAGAGCTTCCTGAGTAAGATAGGACGCGCTATTGCAGGGAAGTCGACCGTAGATACCGAAGTATTGGATAACCTGGAAGATGCCCTTATTTCTGCTGATGTAGGAGTGGATACCACTGTAAAAATCATTGATCGGATTGAGGCCCGTGTGGCAAAAGATAAATATCTGGGAACCAGTGAGTTGAACAGGATGCTGCAGGAAGAAATTGCAGCACTCCTGGTAGAAGCGCCGGATAGTGGCTTCCGCGATTTTGACATACCGGCCGGTAAAAAGCCTTATGTGATCATGGTAGTCGGCGTAAATGGTGTTGGTAAAACCACTACCATTGGTAAACTGGCCTATAATTTTAAGAAAGCTGGCAAATCTGTGATGCTGGGAGCGGCGGATACCTTCCGTGCTGCTGCAGTGGATCAGTTAACGATCTGGAGTGAAAGGGCCGGCGTACCTATTGTAAAGCAACAAATGGGGTCCGATCCGGGAGCAGTTGCTTTCGATACAGTGCAAAGCGGGGCCGCTAAAGACGTTGACGTTATTATTATAGATACCGCCGGGCGTTTGCACAACAAACTGCACCTGATGGATGAGCTGGGCAAGATCAAGCGGGTAATGAAAAAGGTTATTCCGGATGCACCACATGAAGTGTTGCTGGTGCTGGACGGCTCTACTGGTCAGAATGCCCTGGAGCAAGCCAAGCAATTTACAGCTACCACAGAAGTAACGGCCCTGGCCATTACCAAACTCGATGGTACTGCCAAGGGTGGGGTGGTGCTGGCAATTGCCAACCAGTTTAAAATACCGGTAAAATACATCGGTATAGGCGAAAAAATGGAAGATTTGCAGGTGTTTAATAAAGAGTCTTTCGTAGATTCGCTGTTTAGCATAAATAGCTGATTACCTGTAAGTTACAACGATTGTTTATCAATTAAAATACATCTTATTTAATATTTCACTTTAAGTAAAACGAAGTTCGGGCTCCAAATGAGGGAGTCCGGACATTTTTATAACTTTCCAGCACGTTCTTTGTTTCTTTAAAATAGTTCTGCATTTATTACATTTGATATTGTTCCCTTTTTGTACCCTTTTTAACCAATTCGTAAGTATGATAGTACAAAACATAGATCGAGTTGAAGGAATTACACCAGCGGATTTCAAGAAGCATTACTACACTCCACGTAAACCTGTTATTATTGCCGGAACGGGACTTAGTCAAAACTGGCCGGCATACTCAAAGTGGACATGGGATTATTTCAAATCGATAGTGGGAGACAAGACAGTAGGAGTTTACAACAATGAACGGGCAAATGAGAATACCCTGGTAAACGGGGCGGATGACTACATCACCTTTGGTGAGTATCTGAGTATGGTGGAGAAAGGGCCGGTTGCCCTCCGCATTTTTCTGTTTAATATCTTCCAGCATGCACCTCAACTGGTGGAAGATTTTACCTGGCCGGATGAGCTGGCATCAGGATTCCTGAAAAAATACCCCATGTTATTCGTGGGAGGAGCAGGTTCAATAGCGCATATGCATTATGATATTGACCTGTCACATATCTTTCATACCCAGTTTATAGGCCGTAAACGGGTATTATTATTAGAAAACAATCAATCTCCCTTTATTTACCGCATGCCATTTACCGTGGAAAGCGCTGCCAGTTTTGTAAACTGGAATGAACACCTGGATACAGAACAGTTTCCTGCTTTAAAGCATGCGCGGGGCTATACCAGTATATTAAATCATGGCGATACAATGTTTATGCCTGCTGGCTACTGGCATCATATGGAATACCTGGATGGCGGTTTTGCCATGAGTTTGCGCGCCCTGGATCCCAGCCTGCTGGGTAAGCTCAACGGGTTATACCATATCGTGGGCTTACGGGGTATGAATAACCTGATGATTAAGATGGCGCCTAAATGGTGGTATCATAAAAAGAGAGAAATGGCCCGGCAGCGTGCCGAAAAAGCCTTGCAGGAGTTACATTGACAAATATGTTCGGGAATGGCTAAGTTGCTAATTAACAGATAGTTAGTATAAATTTCTAATTATCAATTCTTTTTGCTACCTTTGCACCTTCCTTATTCAACCCCCACTAAGACTCAAGTCACATACAGTAAGTCTGCTGTTAAATTCAATCAGTGTCTGTGTGTCTTCGTGGCGGTAGCGGCTCAATGAATGCTTGACCGCTTGTTAAAAACATTCGCGCTTGAAGACAAAAACTTTAAAGAAAGACAAGGTTAATATTATTACGCTTGGTTGTTCCAAGAACATGGTGGATTCAGAGGTACTCAGCGGACAGTTGGCGGCTAATGATATCGACGTGGTGCATGAGAGTGCCAAACGCGACCACAATATTGTGGTAGTGAACACCTGCGGATTTATTGACAAGGCCAAGGAAGAATCGATTAACACCATCCTGGAACAGGTAGAACTGAAGCAGCGTGGTAAACTGGATAAAGTATACGTTACCGGATGTTTGAGTGAGCGTTACCGGGGCGACCTGGAATCAGAGATTGCAGGGGTGGATGCCTGGTTTGGCACCATGGAACTGCCATTGATCCTCAAAAAATTTGACGCAGATTATAAAGCAGAGCTGGTAGGAGAAAGACTTTTAAGTACTCCTTCTCACTATGCTTACCTGAAAATAGCCGAAGGTTGTAACCGTACCTGTTCTTTTTGTGCGATCCCGCTGATGCGTGGTAGCCATGTATCCAAACCGATTGAGGAGCTGGTAAAGGAAGCCGAAAAGCTGGTAAAATCAGGTGTAAAAGAAATCATGCTGATTGCACAGGAGCTGACCTATTATGGTCTGGATCTGTATAAGCAACGTCGCCTGGGAGACCTGATGCGGGCGTTGGCAGGAGTAAAAGGGCTGGAGTGGATTCGACTCCACTATGCATATCCCACCAAATTTCCTATGGAGATACTGGATGTGATGAACGAGTTCCCCAATATCTGCAAGTACATTGATATGCCGCTGCAACATGCTTCCAATGCCATGTTGAAAGCCATGAAACGTCAGATTACCCGTGAAGAAATTGAAGAGTTGGTACATAATATCCGGGCCAAAGTACCGGGTATCTGTTTACGTACTACCCTGATAGCCGGCTTCCCCGGTGAAACGGAGGATGACGTGGAAGAACTGAAAGGCTTCCTGGAAAGAATGCGCTTCGACCGGGTGGGTGTATTTACTTACAGCCACGAAGAAGGTACCAGCGCTTATGAACTGGAGGATAATATCCCGGCAGAAGAAAAGGAGAGAAGAGCGCAGGAAATCATGGAAGTACAGCAGGAAATCTCTCTCGAGAAAAACCAGGAGAAAGTAGGGAAAACATTCAGGGTAATTGTAGATAAGAAAGAAGCGGGTAGATACCTGGCTCGTACAGAATTCGACTCCGTGGAAGTAGACAATGAAGTGATCATTGACACCACTAAACGCCTGAAATCAGGCGATTTCGTGGAAGTCAGGATTACCAAGGCATTCGACTACGACCTGGAAGGCGAGCTGCTGAGCTAACGGGTAGGAATCCGGCGGCGATTCGTTCCGGCCACATTATTTTTATAAACGAGGCAACACGATTCAAGCACAAGCCGTAAATACCGGCGGCTGCACAGCTAATAGTAAACACCTGATAGCTGAAATAATATTTCTAACGGCTGATAGCAAATAGCTAAAAGCCATATCCACAGCTCCCGACGGAGCTTGATTAATGCAAATCAATGACAACATTTGAATCACTGGGCTTACAAGAGTCCATCTTAAGGGGAATTACAGACCTGGGTTTTGTTTCCCCAACCCCCATCCAGGAACAGGCAATACCCGTATTGTTAGGAGGTGACCGCGATTTCGTAGGTCTTGCCCAGACGGGCACTGGTAAAACGGCAGCTTTTGGTCTGCCTTTGCTGCAACAGCTGGATCTGAAGATTAATAAACCACAGGGACTGATCTTATGTCCTACCCGTGAACTTTGTCTCCAGATCACCAATGATCTGAAAAACTTTAGCAAATACCTCGGCGAAGTAAGCATCGTAGCGGTATATGGCGGTTCCAGTATCGTGCAACAGCTGCGCGAACTGAAAAGAGGCGTACACATTGTAGTGGCAACTCCGGGCCGTTTGCTGGATATCATCGACCGTGGCGCCATCAACTTTGAAAATGTGCGTTACGCTGTACTGGATGAAGCGGATGAAATGCTGAACATGGGCTTCCAGGAAGATATCAACAACATTTTATCCAACACACCGGAAGGTAAAACTACCTGGCTGTTTTCGGCTACTATGCCGCAGGAAGTTCGCCGGATCGCCAAGAAATACATGGAAGATCCATTTGAACTGACTGTAGGTAGCAAAAACAGCGGTAACGTTAATATAGAACACGAATACTATGTAGTGCGTCCGCGCGATAAATATGCGGCACTCAAACGTATCGTGGATTTCAACCCTGAGATTTTTGGTATCATCTTTACCCGTACGAAGATTGAATCCCAGGAAATCGCTGAATCGCTGATTAAAGATGGTTACAACGCCGATGCCCTCCACGGTGACCTGACCCAGCAACAGCGCGATAAGGTAATGAAGCGTTTCCGTGAAAGAGCCTTACAGGTACTGGTGGCTACCGACGTGGCAGCCCGTGGTATCGACGTAGATAACGTAACGCACGTAATCAACTACGACTTACCGGATGACGTAGAAAACTACACCCACAGAAGTGGTCGTACCGGTAGAGCGGGTAAATCCGGTATCTCTATCGCTATCATCAGCGCTCGCGATACTGGCAAAATTCGCCAGATTGAACGCGTGATCCAGAAGAAATTTGTGAAAGCGGAAGTTCCGGATGGTTTTGCAGTATGTGAAAAACAACTGTTTGGCCTGGTACATAAAGTACATAACGTAGTTGTAAACGATGAGCAGATCGAGCCATACATGGAGCGTATCAACGAAGAGTTTGCAACCATGAGTAAGGAAGATCTGATCAAGCGTTTCGCTTCCCTGGAATTCAACCAGTTCCTGGATTACTACCAGGATGCACCGGATCTGAATGCGAAAGATGATCGCCGTGTGGGTGATGACAAGGGACCACGCAGAAGCGACGGTAAATTTACCCGCTTGTTCATCAACCTGGGTTCAGTAGATGATTTCAACCGTGGCGATATGCTCCGTTACCTGTGTGATAACACTGGTTTACGTGGCAACAAGATTGGCCGTATCGACCTGAAGGGCGTATATTCTTTCTTTGAGGTAGAGAACGACGAACTGGCGAAGGTAACAGAAGCTTTCAAGAAAGTGGAATACAATGGCCGTAGCGTGAGGATTGAAATGTCGCAGGATGGCGACAGACGCCCTCGTAGCGGTGGTGATCGTGGTCCACGCAGCTTCGATGGCAACCGCAAGAGAAGCTGGAGTTCCGAAGGCGGTCGCCCGGGCGGTAGCCGCGGTGATAAGCGCGAATCATTCGGCAGCGGTAACAAACCTCCGTACAAAAAGAAATACTAATTCCGTTACCGGAATAGCGATAAAAAGAAAAGGTGTCCAATCGGGCACCTTTTCTTTTTTATATCTAGTTGGGTTGTATCTGTCATTTTCCCAAAAATTAAACTATCTTGTTAATAAAGACACCCAATTCACACGTTATTATGACCGGAGATACTAATCGCACTATACAGTATGTAGAGCCCTTTACCTTGTTTTCTTCCACTGATATTACGTTGTTTCAGTCGGGATCACATTACCGGCTATACGAAAAATTCGGTGCCCACCCGATGGAGGTGGAAGGTGCCAACGGTACCTATTTTGCCGTATGGGCGCCGGATGCTGCTTTTGTGGCCATTATGGGTGATTTTAACGGGTGGGATCATTACAGTCATACCTTGTTGCCCCGCTGGGACAATTCGGGCATCTGGGAAGGATTTGTTCCCGGTGTGAAATCGGGGTCGTTGTATAAATATTTTATCCGGTCTAACAGTGGTGAGGAGCTGATTAAAGGAGATCCTTACGCCAATTACTGGGAGGTGCGCCCCAAAACGGCTTCTGTTGTGCATCCGCTGGACTACGAGTGGGATGATAAGAAGTGGATGACCCAACGGCAGCGGCGTAACTCGCTGGATAGCCCGTTTGCCGTATACGAAGTGCACCTGGCTTCCTGGCGCCGCCCGGATCCGGCAGATCCGGAACAGGTATACTCTTACCAGGAGATTGCCGACATGCTGGTACCTTATGTAAAAGAGATGGGCTTTACCCATGTGGAGCTGATGCCGGTGATGGAGCATCCTTTCGATGGTTCCTGGGGTTACCAGCTGACGGGTTATTTTGCGCCTACCTCACGCTATGGTACGCCACAGGATTTCATGGAAATGATAGAAGCATTCCACCTGGCGGATATAGGGGTGATACTGGATTGGGTACCCTCGCATTTCCCGTATGATGCGCATGGGCTTTTCCGCTTCGACGGATCGCATGTGTACGAATATGCGGATATGCGTAAGGGTTATCATCCTGATTGGAACAGCTATATTTTCAACTACGCCCGTAACGAGGTGCGTTCGTTTTTACTGAGCAATGCTGTTTTCTGGCTGGATCGTTTTCATGCCGACGGGTTACGGGTGGACGCCATTGCCTCTATGATCCACCTGGATTATTCCCGGGAACGAGGGGCCTGGGTTCCCAATGAGCTGGGAGGAAATGAGAACCTGGAAGCGATCAGCTTTTTGAAGAAGCTGAATGAAACCATTTATGCATTGTTTCCCGATGTACAGACTATCGCGGAAGATTCCACTTCGCATTATGGGGTATCGAGACCCACGTTTATGGGCGGTTTGGGATTTGGTATGAAGTGGATGATGGGCTGGATGAATGATACGCTGGATTATTTCAAGAAGGATCCTATTCACCGTAAATGGTACCAAAATGATTTCACCTTCAGCATTGTATATGCATTTGGAGAAAATTTTATGTTGCCGCTGAGCCACGATGAAGTCGTGCATGGAAAATCTCCTATGATTTATAAGATGCCCGGGGATGACTGGCAGAAATTTGCGAATCTGCGTTTATTATATAGTTATATGTACACGCATCCAGGCACCAAGTTATTATTTATGGGAGATGAATTCGGGCAAACGTCTGAATGGAATTTCCGTGGGGAGCTGGACTGGCACCTGATGCGACATGCCACACACAAAGGATTACAGGCATTTGTAAAAGATTTGAACCAGCTATATACGCAGTCTACCGCCTTGTATGAACAACAATTTGACGCTGCAGGGTTTGAGTGGATAGTAGTCAACGACTATGACAATTGTATACTGGGTTATGTAAGAAAAGGGAAAGAACCGGGAGATGTGTTACTCGTAGTACTGAATATGACGCCGGTAGTGCGGGAAAATTACCTGGTAGGATTGCCGGTAGCAGGTGAGTGGGTAGAAGTACTGAATAGTGATATGTCTGTATATTATGGCAGTGGTGTGGTGAACACCGGTATATTAAAGACGGTGAAGCAAACATATAACGGCAGGGATTATACGCTTTCCTTGCGCCTGCCTCCGCTGGGAGCTACCATATTGAAGTGGCAGCCGACAGTTCCCGGGAAATAAAAAATAATGATTTTTATATGTTGATGTTAGGCAGGCTTTAGCAAAGCCTGCCTATTTTTTATAAATAACCTGTTGATAAGCTATCTTTTATAAAAAGATCAGGCCCATTTTGAATATCTTCTCTCGATAAATTTTAACACTGCTTTAAACCTTTTTATCTTTCATCGATCTATATTCAAGCTGTTCCGGAATAGCAATAACGATGGGGAAATGAGCGTTTTATCATTACGTCAACTTTCAGCCAGATCGATCGAGCCATACTTTTTATTTAGTTATTTTAAAACCATTAATTTATGAAAAACTTTCTCCGTAAGCCGGGGCTAGGTTTAGTGATGGTAGCAGTGGCTGCCGTTTCACTGATGGAGGCCTGTAACAAGGATAATTCGGCCTCTACAAAGCCAATTGCCGCCAATCAGCAAAAAGTTAGTCTTTACCTTTCAGATGATCCTGGATTTTTTGATAAAGTGTTCCTGGATATCCGTAAAGTGGAAGTGCTGGTAGATACGTGTGGAAAGACAGATGATGAAGGTTGGGATGATAAAGATCGCTGCTGGTGGGATGAAGATCATGACCATGACCGGGGTAGCAAGCCTGACAGCTGCCAGGTATGGGATTCCTTAGACATTCATCCAGGGGTATATGACCTGTTAACCCTGCGTAATGGCGCCGATACACTGCTGGCCGGTGGCGCTGTTCACAAAGGTACTATGGAACGCATTCGTATTACCGTGGGCGACAACAATTCGCTGGTAAAGAATGGCGTTACCTATCCGTTGAAATCCGTTTCTGGTCAGTCTAAAATTATCGTAAGGGTACGTCACAACGAATGGGATGCGTTGACCACCGACAATCTGCAGTTATGGCTGGATTTCGATGTACAACGTTCTATCATCAGAGTATGGGATGGCAAGTTTATTCTCCGTCCGTTTATCAATGTATTCACCATTATAAAAATGGGTAGTATTTCCGGTAAAGTAACTCCTTGGGATGCATATCCGGTGATTTCTATCTACAACAGCAATAAAGATACATTGTATGCACTGCCATGGAGAGATGGTGGTTTCAAAGTACGCGGTTTGAAAGTAGGCAGCTGGAATGTGTTTGTAAATGCTTCCAATGGTTACAAAGACACTACTGTTACCAATGTGTCTGTAGAACGCGGAAAAGATACCCGGATAGGAGATATCAAACTGCATAAATAATAAACTGTTTATTACCAGTTATTCTGAAGTTGACATTTACACGATTAGCGCTGGCCGTTGGCCGGCGCTAATTTTTTATGCGGAAAGGAGGACATCATTGACGACGCTATCTTTTTATATACATAAAATATATAAATTGTGCTAAAAGTAGTTAAGATGAAACAGACATTCTTTTTATATCTGCTGTTGCAGCTGACGTTTGCAGCGGGCATAGCACAGGTAAAATCCAACCAGCGGGATGCCCAGCACCGCAAGCAGGGTTATTGGGTAGAGGTTGTGGGAGAGGTAAGAGGGGAGCCTGGATATACCTGGGAGGGGGCATACAAAAATGATCGTAAAGAAGGGGTTTGGAAAAAGACCTCCGCCATTGGTAATCTGCTAGCGGAGGAAACGTTTAAGAACAATGTGCTGGATGGCTATTGCAAGTATTACTATTCCAATGGAAAGCTCAGTGAAGAAGGCGCTTATATGGCCACGGAAATCGACGGGCAGCGGGACACGATTATGATTATAGACCCGGTGACGAATGTAGAAACACCCACGGAAATTGTGCGTAAAGGAAATTCTGTGCGTAACGGCGTCTGGAAACTGTATGATGAAGAAACCGGTAAGATGGTAAAGGAGTATTACAAACGAGGGGATACCGTTACTGCGGAGGATTTAGGGGATAGCACTACCGTAGAACCTGCGCCGGTAAAGAAAGCCACGTTGCAGTTGCCGCATGAACATAATACCAGGCAGAAAAAGAAGGGTTAAAAAATGAACAGGCTAAAAGGCTAAAATGAACAAAAAGATTTGTCCATTTTAGCTTTTTTTATGTAATTTCATTAAGAGGATTGAATTTTAGGACCCCATCAGTTAATCTTTTTTGTGTAAATCCTTTTAACTTGTTTGTATGAAAAGCCTGACAATCAACCACGTGGAAAACTCTCCTGAATTACATGGAATTGACTACAGCGGCACTTCCCGGATGGAAATGCTGTTCAGAGGTATTTTTATTTTCCTGGTATTCTGTGCATTGGTATCGATATTTTTCCTGTCTATATTTTATTAAGCATAGATAATTTATTATCAGTAGGCACTACCTGCCAGAAAAAAGCGCAAGGATTCTTTGTAATCCTTGCGCTTTCTGTTTTAGCACGGAATTTATCCTACTGCTAAATTGATTTTTTCCTTTGAAACGCTTGTCCGTTATGCCTTTCGGAAGAAACTTGTTTTTCTTTTTCCGCCGGCACTCTTAATACAATGTTAACAGGTTATTCATTTTGTTCATTGTGAGTTTCAGGCGGTTACATATTTTGTACAATGATTTTTAGCATCTACTTTTATATTCTAAAGTTGGCATAGGTTATGAAACCGGCGCGAGATCTCTATCTGTAGTGCCTTTTCTTTTCCCTTGCTTTTTGTTTAGCTGATTTTTATTTCTTCAAAGCTACGCGGTACTACAATCGCCACCGTATTATCCGCTAACACGCTTTCCGGCTGCCAGGCTACCGGCGCACCATCTACCATCAGCGACGATGGCTTGAAGGGGAGTCCGTGTATAATGATCCGGTGGTTTTTATAGGCTGTTTCATAATTCACATAAAACTGCTTTCTCAGCTGGAACTGTTGTGCCGTAGAGTGTTGCTTGAAGCGGATTACGTTGTATTGGCCGTTTTTATAACCGTAATGATCCCCGGCATCTTCGTACAACACGCTCTTTACTTCCTGGTCGCTGTAGTATATATGCAGCAGCATTTCTGTAACCGGCTTTTCCTGGGTGTATTGCATATCGGGATACTGCGGAATAACCACACCTGCTTTTACAAACAAAGGCATTTCGTCGAGCGGTGTAGGCACGGTAACTTCCCGGGCGCCGGTATATTGTTGGTCGTTCCAGAAATAATACCAGTTACCCGCGGGAAGGTAAACACCTTTTTCTTTCATGCCTTTTTCACTGACATGGCTGATCAGCATGGAATCTCCGAACATGAACTCATGTGAGCAGTTGTGGGTGGCCGGATCCTGCTGGGCTACAAATGCCAGCGGGCGGAGCATAGGCGTACCGTGGGTAGCATATTGCCAGAAGGTAGTATACAGGTAGGGTTGGAGCCGGTACCGAAGGGTAATGAATTTGGTGACCACTTTTTCGTATTCCGGTCCAAAGCTCCAGGGTTCCTGGTTAAAACCGGTTTCGTTGCTTGCTGAGTGGGTACGCATCAGCGGATGGAAGACTGCCAGCTGAATCCAGCGGGTATACAGTTCTCCATCGGGTTCCCCGATAAATCCGCCGATATCGCTACCGGTAAATGAAATACCGGATACGGCCAGGCGCTGACATTGTACACTGGCCAGCCAGAGATGTTCCCAGCTGGATACATTGTCGCCCGTCCATACGGAAGACCAGCGCTGGGCGCCGGAATAGCAGGAGCGGGTGATCAGGAAAGAGCGGTGCGGCATGAGGTATTTTTTCATACCAGCTGCCGTGGCCTTGCTCATCAGGTGACCATATATGTTATGCGCTTTACGGTGGCTCACCTCTTCTCCATCGTAGTCGTGGCGTACATCTTCGGGGAAGGTACCCATTTCAAAAACCGCGGGCTCGTTCATGTCGTTCCATACACCACGCACCCCTGTTTCTGCCAGACTTTTGAACAGGCTGCTCCACCATTCCCGCACTTCGGGATTGGTATAATCGGGGAATACGCATTTCCCGGGCCATACATCACCTTCCATGAGGGCGCCGTCAGCACGTTTGCAGAAGTAGTCATTTTTAATCCCTTCCTGGTAAACCGCGTAGTCGGGGTCTACCTTGATACCAGGATCTATAATTACCACCACTTTAAAGCCTTCTGCTGCCAGTTCTTTTATCAGGCCTACAGGGTCCGGGAACCACTCTTTATTCCACGTAAAGCAACGGAAACCTTCCATATAATCGATGTCGAGGTAAATGACATCACAAGGGATCTTCCTGGTTCTGAATTCTTTGGCAATTTCTTTTACGCGGGTATCGGGATAGTAGCTCCAGCGGCATTGGTGATAGCCCAGTGCCCATAGCGGAGGGAGTTCCGGTGTACCGGTAATCTTAGTATAGGATTCCGCTACTTCCAGCAGATCCGGTCCGTAAATAAAGTAGTAATTCATTTCACCGCCACGGGCCCAGAAGCTGCAGGCATCTTCCCTTTCCTTTCCAAAATCGAAAATGGTGCGGAAGGTATTGTCGAAGAAAATGCCGTAACCAATACCATGGTGCAGCCCGTAATAAAAGGGAATATTGCGGTAGAGCGGGTCGGTATCTTTCTGGTAGCCATAAGCGTCGGTACCGTAGTTTTCCAGGCGCTTACCCCGCAGGTTCAATTCCGTAGGTTTATCGCCCAGGCCGTAGAAACATTCGCCTTCCTGTACCAGTTTGCTGCAATACTGGATCTTACCGCCTTTCAGCAGGTAATGTTGCCAGTGATAACCCATTTCATCCTGGTTAATTACTTTGCCTTCTTTATCGGAAATGGTGATACGGAGGTTGTCGCGGGCAATAAATACGCGGAGGGCATCAGTATATATTTCAAAAGTTTCTTCCCATTCCTTGATACCAAACGAAATAGGCGATTCCTGCAAGGTATCGCTGGTGGCGTAGGAAAAGTCGCGTTGAAAGGTTCCTTCCGCCGCATACCTGAAGCGGATAATTTTGTCGGCTATGACCCTTACTTCGAGTATCGTTTCAGTGGTATAAAAACAAAAGTAATTTCCTTCTTTTTTCCATTCCCTTATACTATCGGGATAATGTTTGGCGCCATATTTACTTGACGAGGTTTCAACTTGCATAATCTCTTTTTCTGGGTCCGTGGCAATATAATACCGTGGTTTTAAATTACATAAAAAAATCAGACTAGTGATAACGTATCGCGTTGGAGGCAGATATTTCTGCGTTCACCTGATTATTAGTGTGCTTGACAAAAAATACTACAAAGTGATTCAATTACTCGTTAACTTCATATCAATATAATTACTTTTTGCTTTAACCTATTTTAGCAGGTGCACCTTTCCAGGAGCACCTTTTTGTTGGCGATTACCTGTTACCTGTCTTACTTTTTAATGATATCCAGCTGAGCAATTTCCTTTCCTGCCAGGTATATTTTCCTGCCTTTTCTTGCCCTGGCAGCCACATTGAATCCTTTCCCGATTTCCTGCCAGTTTTGCCCGCCATCCGTTGAAACAGCGGTGCCGGAGGTGCCGGTGGTAATGAGAAACCGGGGCGACTGGAAGGCCACGCATGACTTATAGCCTACCGGCGGTGCCTGGGGCGTTGTCCAGGTTTGACCACCATCGGTGGTAAGCAGGCAGTTACCTTTGCTGGCGGTATCCTGTTTATAGTCGCCGCCTACTGCTACTCCATCGCGGTTGTTACGGAAGGCAATGGAAAATATGCCGGTAGTGCTGCTGCCCTGTATGGTGGGTATCGTATAGGCCTGCCAGTTGCCTGTTTCTTTAAACAGCCTGGCTACCGTTCCGCCGGTGGCAAAATAAACTTTTTTCCCGGGAAGCTTGACTATACTGGTACCGCTGGCGGCAAAAATTGCTTCTCCTTCTTGCGCTACCGGCAAAATGCCCTCGGGATCTGCTTCCCAGGAGAGGCCTCCATTATGTGTTCGAATGACAATAAATTTATTATTGATCGGATCGCCGATAGCGATTCCTTCTTTATCATCAAAAAACTGCATGGCATCGAAGAAGATCCCGGGGCGATGATCGGAGAAAACGCGGCGCCATGACTGGCCCCCGTCTTCCGTTAGAAAAATAAGCGCAGGAGCACCCGCATTCAGTACTATGGCTTTGTGGTCATTAAAGGCATAAAGGGAGCGCCAGTCGCAGCTATCGCACCCCGGCACCTGTGTCCACTGCCAGTGCGCACCGCCGTCGATACTACGGCCTACCTGTCCGCCGGTACCAGAAGCCCACACGATATTATCTGTGACTACGCTCAGGCCCCGTATACTTTTTGCCGGCGGCGCCGGGGAAATGACCTTAATCTGGTATGAGGGAGCGTGCTGCTGTGCCGATGCGGGTAGCCACCCCAGGAAACAGCCCAGGCACCCTACGAACAATATATGAGAACGGAAGGCAGGCCTGCTGGTGGTAAACAGCCATAGTAAGGCTTTGAGCGAAAAGCGGCCGGAGAAGGCGAGGGCGGTAGTCATAAAGTATATCATTTATTTCCAATCTGTTATCGGGAAGAAAATTACAAAATTGCTACAAAGTGTGAGGCAGATTTATATATTTGCAGATTACCTGACCTGCTTACTTCAATACATTATTATAGTGCATCAACCGCGTCGCTTAAAAATGTTCGTCCTGTGCTGCTTATGGGGGATTATCTCCGGGGCGCTGCATGCACAGGATAAACCCTATATTTTTGACAGCTATAGTGTAAATGAAGGACTTTCTCAGAGCACGGTATTCGATATTACACGGGACGACCAGGGATTTATGTGGATTGCCACCCGCGATGGGATAAACCGGTTTGATGGTTATACTTTCAATGAATACCGTTATAAACCCAGCGCCTTATACAAGGCCGGGGAAGGCAAGGGGGAACTGGTACCCCGGGGGGCCACCGGCAGTAGCGCCGTTATCAATCGTTTTGACCTGAAGGGATATAAGGGCTTTTCTTTTTATAAGGATAGTCGTCATCAGTTGTTACTGGCGCATAACAACGGAATCAGCGTATATAATAAGTACCGCAATAATTTCCGCACCCTGCTGGAAGATACCTCCAATGTAAACGCAGCCGAGCGCGACGCCAACGTAAAATTCAGTATACTGGGCGAAGACACTGCCACTAATTCGCTGTGGGTATGGCGCCCTATGAAAGGCTTATATATCCTGGATAATACCACTTATGCTATTCGGCGTATTATCCTGTACCCGCCACAGTTCCGGCAGAAAGGCATATTGCCATCGGCCATGATCAAAGACGGGAATACTATCTGGATGAACGGAGAGCCAGGGGAACTGCTTTCCCTGAATATCAGGAACCTGCGTTTATCTACCTATTGTTTGCCGGGAGTAGGCGCCCAGCCTTTGTTGCGGAGTCTGAACAAGGACTCGATGATTATTGTAAGTCCCGGGCATATTACCATCTTCAATAAACAAAGAAATAAGTTCAGCGACCTGGCCTTTGATATTAAAAATGAGCGGGGCGAGGCTTTTGAGCCTGCTGTAGCAGAGCAGGACCAGTACGGGAATGTATGGATAGGCGGCAGTGACGGCGTGCTTATATATAGTATTACCCGCAATGAAATCATCCGTCACATTGTTAGTTTCAACACTTTTGAAACCCGCTCTTTCAATAACGTATCTTACCTGTACCGGGATAGCTCGGATAATATGTGGGTAGGCACAGATGGAGATGGTTTGAAGAAATATTCTCCGCATAAAAAGGTATTTAACCTGTACCGGTCGCCTTATATCACGCATAACATGGTGCAGGCGTTATACAAGCACGATGATGGGAAACTCTACGTAGGCCTGATGCGTGATGGGTTGAATATTTATGCAGAAGGGGGCCGGTTCCTGGAGCGTATTTCCAATGAGTTATACCCGGGAAAATTTCCGGGAGATGACCTGGGCGCTATTTGCCGGGAGGATGCAGATCATTTGTGGCTGCATTTTGCAGAGATGCATATAGGCTTGTTCAATGTACAAACGAAGGCTTTCCAGGATCTCACCGCTAAAGTGACGGCGCTGGGATTGCCGAAGCAGCGTGATGCCTATCCATTCCTGTTTAAGCGTACCAATGGCGAACTGTATTTCAACTATGGCAGCTACCTGTTGTTATTCAACGACCAGCGCAATGATACACGAACGGGTTATGAAGTAGCGGTAGTACATAATTTTACCGACGAAACGTTGACCACCTATTTCGAAGATATGATGGGTAACCAGTACGTAGGTACGAAGTCAGCTTTGTATGTAAAGAAAACCACCGACTCGCGCTGGAAGTGGGTGCAATTACCTTCCGGCACTACCGTGAAGTCGATCAACAAGAATGCGCATAAAGAGTTGCTGGTAGCCACTAACAAAGGATTGTTTATCATTGACGAGGCCAATAATATCAAGCAGCATTACAACAGTTACGACAATCCAAAACTGATTAACGACTACATGTATGGGGTGCTGTTGGACGATAAAGATAAAATTTGGGTGAGTCATAATAAGGGGTTATCGATGATTAATCCATTGGGAGGAGAGATCACTACATTCAATTATGAAGATGGGTTACAGTCGAATGAGTTTAACACCGGTGCATTTTATAAATCGATAGACGGTGAGTTATTTTTTGGTGGGATACGGGGTGTAAATGGCTTCTATCCTAAGAATTTCCGGGATAACCTGTCTAATGCCAAAGTGATTATTCGCCGTATGGAAGTGCTGGATAAGCCTTACGAATCAGATACGGCCATATCCCTCCTGAAGAAAGTAGAGCTGCCTTATAACCAGAACACGATTGCCATTGAATTTGTGGCACTGGAGTATACCAATCCGTTAAAAAACCGCGTGCAGTATAAGCTGGAAGGTGCAGATGAAGACTGGGTACAGGCAGGTACATTCCGCATGGCCCGCTATACCAACCTGCATCCGGGTAGTTATACTTTTAAAGTGAGAGGATCTAATAACGATGATATCTGGAGCACGGTGCCTACCACGCTGGAAATCGTGATTAAAATACCTTTCTGGCAATCGTTGTGGTTCCGGTTTTTATTGTTGTTGTTGCTATTGGGAATTGCCTATTATTTTTCCACGCTGTATCTCGACTATAAGATCCGGCATGAGAAGCTAAAGCTGGAAAAAGAGCAGGCGGTAGACCAGGAGCGGGCGCGTATTTCGAGCGATATGCATGATGACCTGGGATCGGGATTGTCTACCATTCGCCTGTTGAGCGAAGTGGCCAAGCGTAAGATCCAGGACCCATCGCAAACGAGGGAAGTAGAGCGTATTTCAGAGACAGCGGGAGAGATGGTGGATAAAATGAGTGAGATTATCTGGGCGATGAGTTCGGCGAATGATTCACTGGCCAACCTGATTGCATATATGCGGAGTTTTGCGGCGGAGTTCCTGGAGCATGCCCATATTACGCACCAGTTCTATATTCCTGAAACCATTCCCAATATTAAGCTGAGTGGGGGAACGCGGAGGAATATTTACCTGGCGGTGAAAGAGTCGCTACACAATGTAGTGAAACACGCGAAGGCTACCGAGGTAATTGTAGAGGTGAAAGTGCATAAGAACATGACGATAATGATTAAGGATAACGGGAAAGGATTTGACCAGGAGAAAGTGAGATTATTCGGTAACGGATTGAAAAACATTCAGAAAAGAATGTTGTCTGTAGGGGGAAATGCCGATATTACATCGAACAATGGGACAATAGTTTTTCTCGATATCCCACTAAATTGACATACATTTGTTTTTAATAACATCTAAGTGTTATAATTCCTTTTAAACATGACGGTATACTCTAAGAAAAAGTCCCAGGATAACATGGACACTATCACCATTGCGATAGTAGAAGACAATCATGATATCCGCACGGCGATGGAATTGCTGATTAATGGTTCTGACGGTTACGCCTGTGTTGGTACTTTTAATAATGCAGAAACCGCAGTTGAACAGATCCCTCAATTGATGCCAAATGTAGTGCTGATGGATTTCAACCTGCCGGGAGGTATGAATGGCATAGAATGTATTGCCCAGCTGAAGCGGGAGCATCCGGATATGCAGTTTATGATGCTCACGGTATATGAAGATGACGACAAGATCTTTATGGCGCTGGAGGCAGGTGCCAGCGGGTACATTCTGAAAAAAACTTCTCCGGGTGAGTTGCTCGAGGCTATCCGCGATTTATATGATGGCGGTTCGCCTATGAGTTCGCAGATAGCGAGAAGGGTCGTAGCATTTTTCCAAAAGCAGGCGAAGCCTAATCCGGCCCTGGAAGCTTTGACTACCAGGGAAAAAGAAATCCTGGATCAGTTGTCCAAAGGCTATCTTTATAAAGAGATTGCCAGCAATCTTTTCATCAGTATCGAAACAGTACGCCGCCACGTACACAACATCTACGAGAAGCTGCATGTAAGAAGCCGCACCGATGCAGTAAATAAATACTATAACAGATAATGAAGAAGCTGAAGGCATAAAGCTGAAAGCAAAAAGCTATTGAAGCGGATAACCTAAGCGGATATTTAGATATCATGTTGGCCATTCGCTTCAATAGCTTTTTTGTTTTCAGCTTTATGCTTTTTGCTTAGCTTCCAGCTTTTTGGAAAGATTGTGCGCAGTCAGGACTACAGCGGCTATCAACAGACAGGTAAGCTTAAATAAAAGACCAGTTTTCATAAGATAGGGATTATGCGGTTAATAGGTGAATACGGTAAAGTATAGACATAACACTCCCTGATGGCTAATGCCAGGCTGATGAAACTTGTAAAAAGCTATGGTGCAGTGCCGGTTATAAATAAACTAGTGAAAGAATGATTGATTATCTCATCATTTGCCAGGAATCAAACTTTTGCATTAGTTGCAGAAATTTGTTACCAATACGGTTATCCTGTTCTTTTTTGATAAAGTAGGTAGCTACCAGGGCCACTAATAATAGGACAGATAGCAGGATCAGACATAGTGTTTTCATAAGGACATAGGTTAGGATTGTTCAAAAACTTGACTGTTGTAAATATAGATAAATATTTGATATAAGTTTTATTTTGCATGAATTTTTTTATCCTATTTTCGGCGCCATGCCGGAAGAAATTTTTTCAGGGTAAAAAAATGGAGAATCCGCTTAATTTTAACATGTCTTATTGTATTGATTGTCAGTATCGTAAGCATAGTGTATAACTTATACTTGGGATGATTCACTGAATCCTTTATTTTTGCCAGCAATCAGATTTTGCTAAAAGATTTAGTATCCTTGCAAAATTGAATACATCCTTGAAACAATAGTATTTAGGAAATTTAATATATATGGCAAACACGGACAAAACGGATAACAAAGATCTATTTGCTTCCTATACGGAAGACTCCATACGGTCGCTGGACTGGCGGGAGCATATCCGCCTCCGGCCTGGTATGTACATTGGAAAGCTGGGAGATGGATCGAGCATGGATGATGGTATTTACATCCTGCTGAAAGAGGTGACCGACAACTGTATTGATGAGCATACGATGGGTTTCGGTAAACAAGTTGACATCAAGGTAACAGAGCATCATGTTACTGTCCGCGATTTCGGGAGAGGTATTCCTCTGGGGAAAGTGGTAGATGTAGTGAGTAAGATTAATACCGGCGCCAAATATGACAGCAAGGCCTTCCAGAAATCGGTAGGGTTGAACGGGGTAGGTACAAAGGCAGTGAATGCTTTGTCGAGCTATTTCCGGGTACAATCCGTTCGCGATGGCCGCATAAAAGCCGCCGAGTTTGAAAGAGGCGTACTGGTAAAAGAATATAAAGAAGGGACTACCACCGAAGCAAATGGTACCCAGGTTACATTTACACCGGATGATACGGTATTCAAGAACTACCGTTTTATCCCGGAGTTCCTGGAAAACCAGATCTGGAATTATTGCTTCCTGAATGCTGGTCTTACTATCAGTTTCAACGGCAAGAAATATCTTTCTAAAAATGGCTTGCTGGATTTGCTGCAACGCAAAACCAATGAAGACGAACTGCGCTATCCTATTATTCACCTGAAAGGAGAAGACATAGAGGTAGCCATCACCCATGAGAGCCAGTACGGGGAAGAATATTATTCCTTTGTAAACGGTCAGCATACTACCCAGGGAGGTACGCACCTGGCAGCGTTTCGTGAAGCGTTTGTAAAAACCGTTCGCGATTTCTACAAAAAGGATTACGATGCTACCGATATCCGGGCTTCCATCTGTGCTGCTGTTTCCATCAGGGTACAGGAGCCGGTTTTTGAATCGCAAACCAAAACCAAGCTGGGCTCACTGGTAGTGTATGAAGGCGGTCCTTCTGTGAAAGCCTTTGTACTGGAATTCCTTTCCAAACACCTGGATGATTACCTGCACCGGAACCCTGCAGTAGCAGAAGCGCTGAAGAAAAGAATAGAGCAGAGTGAGCGTGAGCGTAAAGAGCTGGCCGGGATTAAGAAACTTGCCAACGAAAGAGCTAAGAAAGCCAATCTTCATAACCGGAAACTGCGCGACTGCCGTTTACACCTGAATGATGAGGTGACGGGGAAAGACAAGGCTGAGCAGGAAGCCCGCCGTTTAAACTCTACTATCTTCATTACCGAAGGTGATTCTGCGAGTGGTTCCATTACCAAGTCCCGCAACGTGGAAACGCAGGCGGTATTTAGTTTACGTGGTAAGCCACTGAATAGTTTCGGGTTGACCAAGAAGATCGTATATGAAAATGAAGAGTTCAACCTGTTACAGCATGCGCTCAATATCGAAGAGGGACTGGAAGGACTGCGGTACAACAACATTGTAATTGCCACAGATGCCGACGTAGACGGGATGCACATTCGTTTGTTGTTGCTGACTTTCTTCTTGCAATTCTTCCCTGACCTGGTGAAGAACGGACACGTATATGTCCTGGAAACGCCTTTATTCCGGGTACGTAATAAACAACAAACGCTTTACTGTTATACAGAAGAAGAGAAGCAGAAAGCGATAAAACAGCTGGGTAACAAGCCTGAAATTACTCGTTTTAAAGGATTGGGAGAGATTTCCCCGGATGAGTTTAGCCGTTTTATAGGTGATGATATGCATATAGATCCGATTATTTTATCGAAGGATATACATATCCAGAAGTTGCTGGAATATTATATGGGTAAGAACACCCAGACCCGCCAGGAGTTTATTATCAACAACCTGCGGTATGAAAAGGATTTAGTTGAAGAAACTGTATAGCTAGGTATATGGGTTTAGTACACATTGTTTTTGGTCAGTCTTCGGTACCGGTGTTGAGCGAAGCCGTGGCGATGGATGAAAAGATGAGCGGAGAGATACGCTGTTTTGAAGATGATCTGTCGGTAGGGCCCCTGTTCATACTGGACACCAAAGAAGGCCGGGCCGGGCGTAAGCAGTTCTGGATGCAATTGGCAGGTGTTGCTTTACCTGCGGTAACAGCCGCTGAAACGGAAATGCCGGCAGCACCGGTAACGCCGGCAGATGAAGCACCGGAAGATGCTGACCGGTTCCAGGCACTGAAAGCACAGCTGAAAGAAAACCCTGACCTGGAAGTATGGATCTGGGCCGGGCAAAATGCACGGGATGTGTGTGGTTACTATTGGCTGGTGAGCCAGTTATACGATTTTGCAGGCCGTATTCATATTATTTACCTCAACAACCTGCCTTTCCTGAATGAGAAAGGAGCGGTATTTTATCCTACCCATTTGCATCAGATTTTGCCAAAAGAATTCCTGAAAGCGAAGAAGCTGGCGCGTGCTATTTCCCTCGCGGAGTACGAGCTGGATGGAGATGAATGGCATCGCCTGATGAATGAGAACGCAGGTATCCGCCTGCTGGAAGGAGGAAAGAAAATTAAAGGAGAGCCCACCCTGTTTTATGATAAGGAGTTGCTGGCGCAAAGTGGAAAAGAATTTGTGAAAGCATGGCGCGTGGTGCAACAGGTAACTGGTAAGTTGAAATACCCGGTGATGGACCAATTCCTGGGTTGGAGATTGAAGGAACTGATCCGCGAGGGCAAGCTGGAAAGCAAAGGGGAGTTAAAAACCATTCGTGATTTTGAGGTGAAACTACCGGGAGAAAATGCGCCTGTAGAAAATACTGAAAACCCCCATACTGTATGATTAAGATAACACCGCTTGCATTAATGGGCGCCGATGACCGCGGCAGTGGCTACTTTTGGGACTGTAACCGTACCGGCAATTTCGTAGTATGCTACCGCAATGCCGGTAGCAGTAGTGGACAACACTACCACGAAGGCAAGCGGGATAACAAGAACCCGGAAGTCATGTATCTCTTTACCGGCAAGGCTGCCATTCACTGGTGTGCGAAGGATGGAGATACCATTACCGTTAGCGAAGTAACAGCACCGGCAAGGGTGGAAATCCCCATCAATATATGGCACCAGCTGATTGCCATTACAGATTGCTGTTTTATAGAAATGAATTCTCTGGAAGATGTACAGCAGGACAGCGTCCGTGTATGGAGGCCCGATTTTGAAAAAATGATTAACGTAAAACCGTAAGTGTATTATACATGGATATGGAAAATAAAACATCAGACGAATCTCTGCACAATGTCATCCACGTGGGAGGCATGTATGAGAGCTGGTTCCTGGATTACGCTTCCTATGTAATCCTGGAGCGGGCCGTGCCCAGCGTGGAAGATGGGTTGAAGCCTGTACAGCGTCGTATCCTGCATGCCATGAAAGAAATGGATGATGGCCGTTTTAATAAAGTGGCCAACGTCATCGGGCAAACGATGCAGTATCACCCGCACGGGGATGCTTCTATCAGTGATGCTATTGTAAACCTGGGTCAGAAAGACCTGCTCATCGAAACCCAGGGTAACTGGGGGGACGTAAGAACCGGTGATGACGCTGCTGCCGCCAGGTATATCGAGGCCCGCCTGTCGAAGTTTGCCCTGGACGTAGCTTTTAATGCTAAAACCACTTCCTGGCAGCTGAGCTACGATGGCCGTAAAAATGAGCCATTGGCATTACCGATGAAGTTCCCGCTGCTGCTGGCACAGGGAGCAGAAGGTATCGCCGTAGGGTTGTCTACCAAAATATTACCGCATAACTTCTGCGAGCTGATAGAAGCTGCTGTGAAGTACCTGAGAGGCCGGAAGTTTGAGCTGTTTCCCGATTTTACCACTGGTGGTATGATAGATATCGCCAACTACAACGATGGTAAACGTGGCGGAAAAGTAAGGGTACGTGCGCACATTGAAGAAAAGGATAAAAAGACGCTGCTGGTAAAGGATGTACCGCATGGTATCACCACCACCCAGCTGATGGAGTCTATCGTCAAGGCAAACGACAGCGGTAAAATCAAGATCAAAAAGGTAGTGGATAATACCGCTGCCGATGTCGAAATTGAAGTGCAGCTGGCGCCTGGTATTTCTCCGGATATTACCATCGATGCGCTCTACGCTTTTACGGATTGTGAAATTTCCATTTCTCCCAACGCCTGCGTAATTGTCAACGACAAGCCGCAGTTCATCACAGCGTCCGACTTGTTAAGGGCTTCTGTTGATTATACCAAAGACCTGCTGAAGCAGGAACTGGAAATCAAACTGGCGGAGCTGCAGGAAAAATGGCATTATACATCGCTGGAGAAGATCTTCTTTGAAAAAGGGATCTACAAGGAACTGGAGCAAAAGCATAAGGACTGGGAAGCCGTACTGACAGCCATTGATAAAGGATTTAACCCATACAAGAAGCAATTGAAACGCGAAATTACCCGTGAGGATATTGTGAAGTTAACGGAGAAACCTGTACGCCGTATCTATCGCCTGGATATTAACGAGCTTAATGAGCAGATCAAGGGTATTGAGGCAGATATTAAAGAGGTGAAGCATCATTTAGCTAACCTGGTTGACTATACGGTGGCTTATTATGACAACCTGCTGAAGAAATATGGTAAAGGCCGGGAGCGTAAAACACTCATTAAAACCTTCGATACCATCCAGGTGGCGCAGGTGGCCATTGCCAATACGAAGATATATGTGAACCGGGCAGATGGATTTATCGGTACGTCCCTGAAGAAAGACGAGTTTGTAGCCGATTGCTCCGACCTGGATAATATCATCGTATTCCGCCGTGATGGCAAGATGCTGGTAACTAAAGTAGCTGATAAAACATTTGTGGGTAAGGATATTATTCACGTAGATATCTTCCGCAAGAATGACGAACGTACTACCTACAACATGATCTATGTGGAAGGTAAAACGGGCGTAAGTTATGCCAAGCGCTTTAACGTAACCGGTGTTACCCGCGATAAGGAGTACGAGCTGGCACATAAAGGAGAGAAAAACTCCAAGGTGCATTATTTCTCTGCCAATCCAAATGGGGAAGCAGAAGTGGTGACGATCAAGCTGAGTCCAAACTGTAGCGCCCGTAACAAGGAATTTGACCTTTTCTTTGAGCAGATTGCTATCAAAGGACGGAGCTCAATGGGAAATGTAGTGACCAAATATCCTATCCGGGGGGTGAAGTTTAAGGAAAAAGGCGTATCAACACTCGCAGGGCAGAAGATCTGGTATGATACCGAAACCGGCCGTTTAAATACGGAAGAACGCGGGGTATATATAGGCGCCTTTGAAGGTGACGACAAAATATTTGTGGCATTTAAGAATGGTACCTATGAGTTGACCAATTACGACCTTACGAATCGCTATGAGTCGAATGATGTCGTGTATATTGAAAAATTCAACCCGGAGAAAACAGTCACCGCCATCTATTTTGATGCTGATAAGAAACAGTTCAATGTAAAACGTTTCCGTATTGAAACGCAGACATTGAACAACAAATTTCTGTTCATTAAGGAGGGCGCTTCTAATTACCTGGAGATGGTGACGACCCATTCCCAACCGGTTGTATTGCTGAAAACAGGTAAGAAACGCAGCCCGGAAGAGGAAGAAATAGACCTGTCCGAGTTCGTGGAAGTAACCGGCTGGAAAGCAGTAGGGACAAGGATTGCCGGCGATGACCTGATCAGTGCTGAATTGCTGTCGGAAGACGAAGATCCGGATCCTAATGAAGAAGGCCCGGCAAGCGGAGGACAAGGGGAATTATTTTAAGAGCCGAAAGCGCAAAGCATAAAGCAGAAAGCTATTGTAGCGAATGATATCAGCGGATATTGACTAATACTCGCTTTGTTCATTCGCTACAATAGCTTTCTGCTTTATGCTTTGCGCTTTCGGTTTTTCCCGTTTTTTTTCCCTTAACAATTAAATAAAACAGTATCTTAATATGGATGTTTAATTTGCACCTGTCCATATTTTTATTGTTGGGATGAAATACGAGAACTTAGCCGAAACTGAATTGTTACAATTGATCTCCGCTGATAATGGCGCCGCTTATGAGGTATTGTATAACAGGTATTGGCAACCGCTTTTTCTTTTTGCCTATAAGCGGCTGAAAAATAAGGACGAATCGAAAGATGCTGTGCAGGATGTATTTATCAATTTATGGAAGCGAAGAAATACACTGCAGTTAACAGCTTCTCTGCGAACCTATCTTTTCACTGCAGTCCGGTATGAGTTACTGCGGAAAATAGCGCAGTCAAAGAAAACATCAGGTTGCGAGGAAATGGCGTTGATGCCAGTAGAAGCGGCTACTATTGATATGTTGAATGAGAAGGAACTGCAGCATGCGTTGACCATCGCCATTGATCATTTACCAGCTAAAATGAAGGAAATCTATCTCCTGAGCCGGCACCAACATAAACCCGTTGCCATCATAGCGGAGGAATTATCTCTATCTGAACAAACCGTGAAAAACCAGCTTTCCAAAGCCTTACTGCGACTGCGTCAGCATTTAAAAGAAGCGACCGTTATCCCGGTGCTCTTTCCCTGTGTTTTTTATTTCCTTAACATTTAGTTAACATATTGAAATGGTACTACCTTCGGGTTTAAGATGCTTCACTATAGCATGAGTACATCTGAATTTAAAAATATTGTTGAGCGTTACCTGAAAGGAGAGGCCAGTGCAGTAGATCAGGCGATGATTGAGGCCTGGCTGGCCGCTACGGAGGATAACCCGGTGGAACTGACTGCCGATGAGTTATCGGAAATCCGTGTGGATATGCTCCAGCATCTGAGAATTCAGAATGGGTATACCCTGGCCGCCGGGGAGCCCGCAGCCGCAGCAGCGTACCCGGAAATAAAGGAGCGGCGGTTACTATCCTGGCTGCAGCGCATAGCAGCAGTACTGGTGGTAGCTGTCGGCGTGGGAGCTTTATTTTACTGGGGGCGTACGTTCACCCGTACCAGGCCTCCGGTAACAGCAGTGAGTACGCCGGCGCCGGTTACCATTTACCGGGTGAGGGTAGTGGCTACCGATGCTGTACGGAGAGTGACGCTGCCCGACAGTTCTATCGTGCTGCTAAACCGTGCCAGCAGCCTGTATTACACCATTCCATTTGATCGTGCAGCCCGGGAAATATATATGGAACGCGGAGAGGCCTTTTTCCAGGTAAAGCAGCTGGCCGCCCATCCGTTTATTGTGCATGCCGCAAAAACCACGACGACCGTATTAGGTACCTCTTTTAATATTCGTATATCCGATAACGTTAGATCTATCAAAGTAATAGTGAAAACCGGGAAGGTACAGGTGGCCACTGGCTTATCCGTAACAGACAGTACCCGGCAGCTGAGGCCGGAGCAGGGCATTGAAATTAATACCGTTCATAATAGTATACGCACCTTTTCCCAGCCCGCAAATAGCATCACTTCCTGGTATGATGGTGTGCTGGAATTTCAACAGCATACCATGAAAGAAGTGGTAGAAGCATTAGAAAACCGCTACCAGGTCCGCATCCGGCTGGGCTCACCTGCCACGCAGCAATGCCGCGTTTCGGGCAACTTTACCAGGAGTCATACTATCACTGAAGTATTGGACGCTATATGCCTCGTACATCGTTTGTCTTACAAAAAGAAGAACAATGAATTTTTCATCTATTAATTAATAAAAAAACCGGCTATGCGCTAACATAACCGGTCACTTGTTTTGCTGACTAATCCTTCCGTAACGCTAATTACCGGATGAGGCAGCGTGTTTTTAATTCAACATAAAAACTGTTCAAATTTATGAAAAATGTAGCAAGCAATTCTACAATCCGTTATCTTATGCGCCTAAGTTTACTGACAACCTGCCTGGCCGTGGCAAGCTTGTCTTTGTGGGCCAAAAGCCTGGAGGGGCAATCTCTCAAAAAGAATGTGTCTCTTAAAGTAACCGGCACTAACCTTAACCGTATCTTACAGCAGATTGCGCGTCAAACGCACCTGCGCCTGATCTACGATGCAAAAGAGGCCGACAATTACTACATGGATTCGCTGGATACAAGGGTACGCCCGGCAGACGCGCTGCTGGACTCCCTGCTGGCGCCTACCACGTTGGCGTACCGCGAGGTGAATGACCTGCTGGTAATTTATCATAAAGATGAACAGGAGTTTGGCCTGCATGGAAAGGTGATAGACGAAGGCAGTAAGACACCGTTGCCGGGTGTAACGGTGTCGTTAAAAGGCACCAAACGCGGTAACGTTACCAACACGGAAGGTGGCTTTACGCTGGCTGCTGTAAAGCCAGGCGATGTGCTGGTGATATCGTATGTGGGCTATGAAACAAAGGAAGTGGTTGTTTCCAACAATAGCTTTCTGACCATCGCCCTGAAAAGTAGCAATGCCCGCATCAATGAGCTGGTGGTGGTAGGTTACGGCACCCAAAAGAAAGTAAACCTTACCGGCGCTGTGAGCCAGATCGATGCCAGCGCCATCGAAAGCCGCCCTATCGCTAACCTCGGACAAGCCCTGCAGGGTGCTATTCCCAACCTGAACATTAATTTTGGCGACGGCCGTCCCGGTGGCAGCGCCTCCCTGAATATACGCGGCTTTACCTCCATCTCTGGTGGCGCCCCGCTGGTACTCATCGATGGTATTCCTGCTAACATCAATACCGTAAACCCCCGGGATATTGAATCGGTATCGGTATTAAAGGATGCCTCCTCTGCTGCCATATACGGCGCCCGTGGCGCCTTCGGTGTAATATTAGTGACCACCAGGAAAGGAAAGTCCGGCAAGATGCAGATCAACTACGGCACTAACTACGGTTGGGCTACGCCTACTACCAGCACCAATTTTGTTACCAGTGGCTATGATGCTGCTATGCTGAATGATGAAGCATTTAAAATTACCCTGGGTAAAACCTACACCGGTTATACCGATGAAGACTATGCCGAACTTTTGAAAAGAAAAACAGATCCTACCTTACCTTCTGTTGTTATACAGAACCGCAAGGGTAAAGATATGTACATATACTACGGAAATACCGACTGGTGGCATACGATGTTCCGCGATGAGCTGCCATCACTGGAGCATAGTCTGAACGTAAGCGGTGGATCCGATAAAATCAACTACCTGGTATCAGGCAGGGTATATCAGAAGAAAGGGATGATGCGTATTTCACAGGACGTATATAATTCTTATAACTTCCGCGCGAAACTGGAGGCAGAAGTAAAGCCCTGGTTGACATTAACCAGCAACACCCAGTTTAATGCCAACGACTATACCTATCCGGGCAGTTCGGTTAACGGAAACTTTGTTTCTGTAAGCGTGCATGCGTTACCGTCATATGTACCCGTAAATCCCGATGGTACTGCTACCTATCGTACAGAGCTGAATAACTACACCATCGGAGATGGTATATACGCCGATCTGCTGCATGGTAAAAGTAAGGGTGCTACCAAACAAACGGAACTGATTAATACCATTGGAGCCGTTTTTAAAATTACGCCCGACTTTAATATTAATGCGAACTACTCACTGACAGTAATTAACGGCAACAGCTATCACCGGCAAACAGCCTCTCCCTGGTCAATCTTCCCGGGCATAATCAGTTATGTAAATAATGATGATCTGTGGCAACAAGACGATAACTGGACCAACCAGGTGGTAAACCTGTATGGTAATTATAACAAACGTTTTGGCAAGCATTCCCTTAGTCTTACTGCTGGGGTGAATGGTGAATTACAGCGGTATCGTATGTTGTATTCGCAACGGAAAGATGTGTTATCAGAAGATTTGAACGAAGTAGCGCTCGGTACCGGCGATGCTACCGTGAACAGCGACAGGCAGGAACTGGCGTTGCTCGGTACTTTCGGTCGTGCGGCCTATAGTTACGCCGATAAGTACCTGGTGGAATTTAACGGTCGCTATGACGGCTCTTCCCGCTTCCCTTCCAACCGTCGCTTTGGTTTCTTCCCTTCGGTATCTGCCGGATGGCGTATGAGCGAGGAAGCTTTTTTTGCGCCGGTAAAGAACGTGATCAACGATATCAAATGGCGGGCATCTTATGGTGCGTTGGGCAACCAGGACGTGCGTAACAACAACTATCCCTATATCCCGATCATGGGAATGGGTACTTTAAGCTATATCACCGAAGGCAAACGTACGCAGTATGTAAGCCTTCCTACGCCTATTTCTCCCAGCCTTACCTGGGAAAAAGTAAACTCTACCAACTTCGGGGTGGATATGAGCTACCTGCGCAACAGGTTGAATGTAACGTTCGACTGGTATGTACGCAATACTAAAGACATGCTGACCAAAGGGATGACTTTGCCCGGTGTTTTTGGCGCTTCAGAACCCCGGGAAAATGCGGCCGACCTGAGATCCAAAGGTTGGGAAGTGAACGTGGACTGGCGTAATTCGCTAAAGGTAGCCGGTAAAGCGTTTACTTATAATGTTGGATTTAACGTGGCAGACTTTAAAGCAGAAATTACCCGCTTTGATAACCCCAATAAAATTCTGAGCGATTACTATACCGGTCAGCGTTTAGGGGATATCTGGGGCTACAGCATCGCCGGATACTTCCAGTCAGACAAAGAAGCAGCCGACTGGAAAGTAGACCAGACGCAGGTCGGTAATAACATTTTCTCTGCTCCCGGCGAATGGGGGAAACTCCGCGCAGGTGACCTCAAGTTTATGGACCTCAATGGCGATGGTATTATCAACAAGGGAAAGAATACACTGGAAGATCATGGCGACCAGAAAATAGTAGGTAATTCGCTGCCTCGTTATACATTCGGTATCCGGGGTGGAGCAGACTGGAACGGTATTGATTTCAGTTTCTTCTTCCAGGGCGTTGGCCATCAGAGCTGGTATCCCGGCGCCAACGCAGATAAGTTCTGGGGCCCCTTCTCCCGTCCTTATATGTCTTTTATCCCGACGGATTTTGCGGATAAACTGTGGAGCCCTGAAAATCCAAACAGCTATTTCCCGCGGTTGAGAGGATATATCGCCCTGAATGATAACGGATCATTAAAAGAAAACAACGATAGATATATGCAGGACCTGGCTTATATCCGTTTGAAAAGCGTGATAGTAGGTTATTCCCTGCCGGAGACTTTGCTGAAGCGCATTAAGCTTACCCGTTGCCGCATTTACCTGAGTGGAGAAAACCTGCTCACTTTCACCAAGCTGAAAAGCAGGTACCTGGATCCGGAGCAGCTGACAACCGATCCTAACCTGGTAAAAACAGACGTGAATGGCCGTGTATATCCTTTCAGCAAAACGTTTTCTGCCGGTCTGGATATCAGTTTTTAATGTTTATCAACGAAAAAGAAATGACGATGAAACAAATCAACTTACTTATTATATGCTTGCTGGGCTTGATGATCGGCTCCTGTAATAAATTCATGGACAGAGACCCGCTGGCGAAAATTTCTCCCGATAACTTCTTTAAAACAGAAAAGGATTTGCGGTTGTATATCAACTCCATGTATAGCATGGTGCCGGATGCAGAAGGTATCTACAACGAGGATATGGACAATGTAGTAAAATCCAGCACTTCTGAATTTCTCACGGGCAAGCGCCAGGTGCCGGTAACCGGTGGGGGATGGACCTGGACAGAGTTAAGGAAAATCAATTATTTCCTGGTCAATTGCAATAAGGTGTTGCCTTATGCGACCACCCGCAAGTATGTAGGCGCCGCTAAGTTTTTCCGCGCCTGGTTTTATTTTGAGATGGTTAAAAAGTTTGGAGATGTGCCCTGGTACACTACTCCGTTGGATGTAAATGACCGGGCGTTGCTGCAGAAAGCCCGGGACCCGCGTAAGCTGGTGATGGATTCTGTAATGGCAGATATTGATTCAGCAATTGTATCATTGGATGGTGTTAAGAGTAATGAGCTGGTGACCAAGTGGACTGCCCTGGCATTGAAAGCACGTATTGGTTTGTTTGAAGGCACTTTCCGCAAGTATCATAAAGAATTCAATTTGCCGGATGAGAATAAATTCCTGCAAGCTGCTGCGGATGCTGCTGCCCAGCTAATGGCCGGCGGACAGTATCGCATTTTTACCAGCAGCCCGAATGTGGCTTACCGCGATTTGTTTGCCACCAAGAATGCCAATCCGGATGAAATTATTCTGAGCCGGAAATATAGCGCAGGGTTGCAACTGTATCATAACGCCAACTACTATACGATTACCGCTTCCTACGGGCAACCAGGGCTGGAGAAGAGTTTGGTAAACAGTTACCTGATGAAGGATGGCGCCCGTTTTACGGATCAGCCAGGGTATGATAAAATGCAGTTTTTCCAGGAGTGCCAGGGCCGCGATCCACGGTTGGCACAAACCATCCGCACGCCAGGCTATACCCGTATTGGTAATACGAATAAGCTGGTGCCGGATTTTGGTGCTGCCGTTACAGGTTACCAGGTGATCAAATATGTGACCGATGAATCACAGGATTCTTATGTGAAAAACGATAACGACATGCCGGTGTTTCGCTATGCAGAAGTATTACTCAACTACGCTGAAGCGAAAGCAGAGCTGGGGCAATTAACCCAGGCTGATCTTGATCAGACCATCAGGTTAGTGCGCAACCGGGTAGGTATGCCAGGCCTGGATATGGCGGCAGCTAACGCCAATCCCGATCCCTATGAGGCTGCCCGTTACAGCAATAAAAATATCAGCGGCGTTCTCCTGGAGATCCGCCGTGAGCGCCGTATAGAACTGCTAATGGAAAATTTCCGCTGGAATGATATCTGTCGCTGGAAAGAAGGGGCTATGCTTACCAAACAGTTTAAAGGCATGTATTTCCCTGGTACCGGTTCATTTGACCTGGATAATGACGGCAAAGTGGATATCGTGATTTATGAAGGAACCAAACCAACAGGACCGAAAGGACCAGCTTACCTGAAACTGGGATCAGAAATAGACCTGGAAAATGGTACTTCCGGAGGCTCCATTGTTGTAAACCGGAATATCAGTAAAACCTTCAGCGAAACACGTGATTACCTGTATCCTATACCTATACAGGAACGTACGCTGAACAGGAATCTGACACAGAATCCCAATTGGAATGACGGACTATAACAATGATGATCAAGGCCGGGAGCATTTGCTTCCGGCCTTGATTCGTTTTTAAATTTTACCCCCCATGTTGGTGATCATCGTTTCCAGGAAACGGATAGTAGCCAGGTATTCTTCTACCGTAGTTCCTTCCAGTACTTTTTTCCTGTTTTCTTCCTGTAAGGCTGCTATCTCCGCGTAAGCGGTTTTCCCTTTTTCTGTAAACATATACAGGTCTTCGGCGGGTTGCAGCCATTCCCGGGCCACCAGTGCAGCCATCACCTCATCGAGTGCTTCAACGGTCAGGAATTTGTCGACCAGGTGATAGTATAGTTGCTTGCTGATTTTTCCGTGCTTGTCGATGCTTTTCAATACCTGCCAGTGAAACCGGTTAATGCCGTGTGTTTCAAAAGCAGCATTGGTGAAGGCGGTGATCAGGCTGTCGGCTTCTTTCAGGTACCAGCCAATGGGAAGTTTGTGGGCAATGTCGGGTTGCATAAAAGTGCTTTTAATCGTTGACAGGTGTAGTGACCTCTATCAAAAATGTATCAAATGAAAAATAGAAACCATAGGTTTTGCGCATGAACTGTGGCGCTTGTGTTGCCGGGATGCCGCCCTGTAACAGGCGTTCATGCATCTGGTTCACAGCCGCCTGGCTGTCCAGGTAAAATCCTATGTGAAAGGCATCCGGGTAAGTATGATTCCCTTTCTCGTTAAAACGTTGGTGCATCAGCACCAGCACAAAGTTGTCGGGGCCTTTCAAAACAGAAAGAGCATCGTTGGGCTTAGGGTCCGTACAGGTAAAGTCGAAGTAGGTTTCGAATAAAGCGCGTGTTGCCGGCACATCCTGCACGCTGAGATTGAGGTGATTTAATTGCATGTTTAAACAGATAATAAATGAATGTTCGCTCTTTTAAATGCAAATATAAACGAATGACTGTTCTTTTATAAATTATTTTTTTTGAGAGATAGATGTACGGCCTATTGTTTCTTTTTCGGGGCCGGTTTCTTCGGAGTTGGCTGTTCGAGATAATCTTCCGCACTTTTAGGCTGGGTCATGCTTTTCTTTTTCTGGTCCAGTGGCAGGGGGGTAGGAGCACCTTTTCCCAGTGGAATGGCATCATGGAAGATTTTATCGACATGCATCCACTTGCCAGCCGCCCATTTAAAACCTTCATAGTCCATATCGGATACGTAGGTATATTTCTTCCCGGGTTCATTGGTTTCGGATATCAGGTGATCAAATACGATCATATCCAGCTCTTTATTGTAATTCAGCGTGGCAGTGCTTTCCTTTTTATATTCTATGATAAAACGATTTCTGACCGGCTTAGGGACGCTATCTTCTGCAAAGCTGAAGTAGGGGCCGCCGAATACCGGTACCCCGTTTTTAAAGGTCAGTATTTCAATTATTTTCTTCTGGCTACGTGGGTTATTGGCATCCCAGCCAAAGAGCGTATAAAACTCCTGGTTGAAATAGTGACGGTGAATGATATTGTAATACAGGCAGCCGTACCAGGACTTGTTGTTGGTAATGGTGTCGGTATTGGTCATAAAGTCGGAGGCATCAAATAATGGAAACAGTTTGAGCGTTCCATCAGGCGTATTCATCTGGATGGCGCCAAAATGCCTGTAGAAGCCATTTTCGTGCTCAAGTGCCCAGGTAAAGACCCGGAAGGTACTATCCTGCGGATACTGAATGGATACTGTTTTCAGCGAATCGAACCGGAAACGGAAAGAATATTTTGTTTTCAATGTCCGCACCAGGAGGGGAATAAACTCATCTGTGGCCCTGGCCCGGCCATCATCGCCTTTGCCGCTAAAGATTTCCTGGCTTAGTGCCTGCAGGGTATCCTGGTCGCGCTTCAGCTGTTTTAAGCCAGCAGCATCTGGTTGCTGTGCATAGGTGAGTAAGCCGGTAAGGAGCAGGATAATTGACAGGAGTGGTTTTTTTGCCATATCTATTATACGGTTCAGAAAGGGAATTATTGTACAGACTGTGCAAACTGCAACAGGTTTTCGTATCGCTGGTCGATGAGCGGATGCGGAAAAGGTATTTCCGGACGGGTAGAAGGAATGAAAACAGTTTTCATGCCCAGGCTTTTCCCAAACTGCATATCACTAAGGGTATTGCCTACCATCACCGCCTGGTTAAAGTCGATATCCGGGAAATCCTGTTTTGCCTGCAAACCCATACCTGTAGCTGGCTTACGACAAGGACTATTACTATCCACATCCGGGCAGAAATAGATTTTATCAATCCTGCCCTGGTGCGCTTCAATTTCCTGCAGCATCCGGGCGTGAATATCCTGCAAACCGGCTATTGTCAATAGTCCCCGGCCAATACAACGTTGATTGGTGACCAGGATAATACGGCTGAAGTGTTTAGCAAGTATAGGCATGGCCGTTAATACGCCCGCACTGAAATGGAACATGTCAGGGCGCAATACGTATCCATCCCTGATTTCATCATTTACCACGCCGTCTCTGTCGAGGAATAAAGTCATATCAGTGTTTAGCAGTTACCAGGTATTTTTTCGCCGCTTCATAATCTTCCGGAATACCAATGTCGATGAAATAGGTATCGCTGACAAAACCGTACAATTGTCCCGCAGCCACACCTGGTTCCAGCACTTCTTTCTCAAAGGAAAATTTTTCCGGTAAGGCCAGGCTTTTTAGGAAATGTATGCTGGTAAGGTAAATACCTCCATTGATCAACCCGTTTTCACAATATTGTTTTTCGTGGAAAGCGGTGATCTTTTGCTGTGCATCCAACTCGATGCTGCCATAGCGGTCAAATTGCTGCATAGGCTTCAGCGCCAGCGAAAGAGGCGCCTGTTGTGCCTGGTGAAACTGGTACAACGCAGGCAGGTTTACGTCGAAGTAAGTATCCCCGTTTACAATGAATACTTCCTCGCCGGTAACGGCAGGCAGGGCGTGTACGATGCCTCCACCGGTACCCAGGGGCTCCGGCTCTACGGTAAAGGATACACGAAGCGGTAACTCCATGCTATTACACCAGTCAATCACTTGCTCCGACAGGTATCCCAGGGATAATACCGCATGGGTAATACCCTGACGGTGCAGGTATTGCAACAGGTAATATAAAAAGGGATGTGCTCCGAGGGGAGCCATGCACTTGGGTTTGTCGGCTACTACGCTACGCAGGCGGGTACCTAAGCCCCCGGCGAGGACAATACATTCCTTGGTCATTCTCCAAACAGGTTGGTTTCCACTATTTCGCAAATGATATGTCCTACGGTGATATGTGCTTCCTGGATGCGGGGTGTGTCGGTAGAAGGAATATTGATCAGGTAATCGCTGTTTTCCTTCATTTTTCCGCCGGTGCTACCGGTCATGCTCACTACGAGCATTCCCTGTTCCTTAGCCACTTTAATCGCTTCGAGAATATTAGCGGAATTGCCCGAAGTAGAAATGCCTATGAGCACGTCGCCCGGACGGCCTATTCCCCGGAGAATGCGGGCATACACCTGGTCGTATCCATAGTCGTTACCCACTGCCGTCATATAGGAACTATTGCAGTGCAATGCTTCTGCATACAAAGGCTGACGGTCTTTATAAAAGCGCCCGGAAAATTCAGCTGCCAGGTGTTGTGCATCTGCAGCGCTGCCACCATTACCACAGAAGAGCACTTTATGATCGGTTTGCAGGCTGTGTGTGATGGTATCTGCTACCAGTTTGATGGTATTAAGCAACCGCTCATCCTGGCAGATGGCTTCTTTCACTGCAATGCTTTCCCGGATCTTATCAATAACTTTTATCATCAGGCAGATTTTTGAATTGTTGTAACGTTAAATACTCCACGTTTGAATACCGTTATTCGTAAAGGTATAACGTTTTACATCGCCGCCAAAACTGCTCAGGGCGTCTACCACCGCAAAGCGGGTGTTTTTGGGGCAATAGAAGATCATAAATCCTCCTCCGCCGGCACCTGAAATCTTGCCGCCGCTGGCGCCTGCTTTGCGGGCTGCATCGTAAATTTCATCCAGTTGCGGATTGGTGATACCATGAGCCATCTTCTTCTTATACTCAAACCCGTAGTCCAGGATTTCACCTATTTTATCGATAGTACCACGCAGCAATGCTTCTTTCATCATCACGGCCTGTTCTTTCAGGTGGTGCATGGCTTCGATGGAAGTATCTTTCTTTTCAGTAACGTTTTTCTGTTGTTCCGATATGATAGAGGAAGATAGGCGGCTGGTAGAAGTATAGAACAATACCAGGTTATTTTCCAGTTCATGCAGGTTGACTTCTTTGATACGCAGCGGGTTTACAATTACTTTGTCGCCTTTGTAAAACTCCATGAAGTTAACACCCCCGAAAGTGGCGGCGTATTGATCCTGTTTACCACCGGCCTGTTGTAAATCCTCGCGCTCAATAGAATAGGCCAGGTGAGCCATATCATATTCTCCCAGCGGGAGTTTCAGCCATTCGGCAAATGCGCCCAGCGCGGTTACTACCAGGGTGGAAGAGGTACCGAGTCCTGATCCGGCAGGGGCATCTACAAAGGTGGTCAACTTAAACCCCGTGGCAGGCAGCGATCCATAGTCTTTCTGTACCCGGTTAATCACCCCTTTCAGGATATCCAGTTTGCCATCTAACGGTAAAGGATATACGGCATCGTAGGTAGCTGTTTCCCTTCTGTCGGCGCAATCAAAGACAACCTTCCCATTGCTGAGTGGTTCTATGGATGCGCGGGCATATAAAGAGATCGTGGCATTCAGGATGGCGCCACCGTATAAATCCGAGTAGGGGCTTACATCTGTACCGCCACCGGCCAGGCCTATACGTAATGGTGCTTTACTTCTGTATATCATTGTCGTTGTTTAAATGTTTGTTGTGCAAAGTGCACGGCCGGCCATTCAGCTTGCTGCTAAAATATGGATTTCTTTGGCCAGCCTTGCCCAGGAATATTGCAGCTTTTCTTTCTGAAGAGCGGCCACCATGTCTGCTTCGCGGTTATCTACAAAATATTTTTCGATAGCGGCGGCGATAGCGGCGGGGTCGGGTGCTGCCTGGAACCCTACAACACCGTCTGGTACCATTTCTACGAGTCCCCCTACATTGGTCACTACCATGGGTTTTTCGAAGTGATAGGCAATCTGCGAAATTCCGCTTTGGGTGGCGCTTTTATAAGGCTGTACCACCAGGTCGGCGGCACAGAAATAGTTTTTCACTGCTTCATTGGGAATAAAGTCGGTATGCATCAGTACCCGGTCGCCCAGTTGTAACTTTTGGAGCAATTCCAGGTAAGGAGCGGCATCTTCGTAATATTCCCCTGCGATAATAGCATGTACATCCAGTTTTTTGAGCCGCTCGTCTGCCATGGCCTGCAGCAGCAGGTCTAGCCCTTTATATTGACGTATAAATCCAAAAAACAGGATATAGCGTTTGCCGGGTTGCAGCTTCAGCTGCGCTCTGGCAGCTTCCTTACTGATCAGGGCGCCGTAATTATCGTAAATAGGATGGGGGATGAGCGAGGCTTTTTTGGAAGGTTCAAATACCCGTAAGTCGTTGAGTACCGACTGACTCATGGCGATGAAAGCATCTACCGGTTTCAAAAAATACTTGGTAAAAGCCACGTCGCCCGGACGTTTCTCGTGTGGTACCACGTTATCAAGTACAGCGATGACTTTCGTATTTTTTCTTTTCCCTAGTCTCAACAGGGAGCCAAGCGCTGGCCCCATAATAGGCAACCAGTATTTGGAGATAATAATATCCGGGTTCATTTTCCGGATTTTGCGGCCTACGATCAACCAGTTGAGCGGGTTAACGGAATTAATGAGCCGTTTAATCCGCAGGTGTGAGGGCGCAGGATCAGTGGAAAACTGGCTTTTTCCCGGGAAGAAGAGTTTGGGATACTGAACGGTAAACGTCCAGATTTCCACCTCATCCGTTTGTTGCAGTTCTTCTGCCAGCCGCTCGTTATAAGCAGCCAGCCCACCCCGGAAAGGGTAGGCTGTACCTAAAATAAGTATTTTCTTTTTGTTGGACATAGCTACAAATTACAGGATTAGAGGCGTCTCTCCGCCAGGTTTGACACTTGCAGATCGTAATCTGTAACCGGCTGGGTGTGATCCATCCGTTCTTCCACCAGGTAGGCATTGCGCTCGGTGGCGTTGCGGGTTACCAGTTCTCCAATAAATCCTGTAAGGAACAGTTGAGAACCAATAATCATGCAGAGCAACCCGAAGTAGAAAAGGGGCCGGTCTGTCATGTTTACTTTATCGAAAAAGATTTTGGCGAGCGCCAGGTAAGCCGCTACCACAAAACCCACAAAAAAGCAGAGGGAACCCAGGGCGCCGAAGAGGTGCATGGGCCGTTTGCCGAATTTGCCGATAAACATGATGGTGGCCAGGTCGAGGAAGCCATTGATAAAGCGTTCCAGCCCGAATTTGGTGACGCCGTACTTGCGGGCACGGTGTTCTACCACTTTTTCTCCGATTTTCCGGAATCCGTTCCATTTGGCTATTACCGGGATATAGCGGTGCATTTCACCGTATACTTCGATAGATTTCACCACCTTTTTGCGGTAGGATTTAAGGCCGCAGTTCATGTCATGCAGCTTTACCCCACTCATACGGGTGGTGGTATAGTTGTATAACTTGGAAGGAATATTTTTGGTAAAGGTATTGTCGTAACGTTTCTTTTTCCATCCGCTCACCAGGTCATACCCGTCTTCCATGATCATGCGGTATAATTCAGGTATTTCATCCGGGCTATCCTGCAGGTCGGCATCCATGGTAATTACAACATCACCCTGTGCGGCGCTGAAGCCTTCATTGAGGGCAGCAGATTTGCCATAGTTACGCTGAAATTTAATCCCCTTGATACATGGATTTTGCGCCGCCAGTTGCTGGATAACGCTCCAGGAGTCGTCGGTGCTGCCATCGTCTATCATCCATACCTCGTAGGTAAAATGATGGGCGTCCATTACCTTCTCAATCCATGCGGTCAGTTCAGGTAATGATTCTTCTTCGTTTTTTAAAGGAACGATTACGGATATGTTCATCTTTATAGAATAGTATTATAGTTTGGCGCCTACTGGTGCTTTTTTCCGGACAATCAGTGACAACACCACTGATACAATGAAAAATTTGATCAGGTTTCTCAGGTATTCGATGAAGGAAGAAGCCATGGTTACCCGGTAATCAGCGTTTTTCAGATCATTCAGTTGTTTGTCAATCTCCTCCTGTGGCGCTTTAAATGCGTGCAATAACCATTCTGTATCTTTCATCAGGTGTTGTTTGGATATTTCCAGGAATGCTGGTGTGGCCATATAGTTAAATACAACGTAGTTGTATATTGCCACTAACAGCGAGCTGAGAATAAATGTGGTAAAAATGGGCTTAATCGCCTCTTTAAAACCGATGTATCCGCCCAACTCCTTTCTCCTGGCTATTCCTGCGAGCATTCCCAACACCGCCCATACAATAAATTGTATAAATTTCAGCTTCAGTGAAAACAGGTATTCATATCCGGCTTTCCAGGCTACCAAATTCCAGGCAATCATTATCACACCTACAAGCAATCCCCATTTCAGGCCGGGATTCGAATTTTTTTGCATATGCGCACGTTAGTTATTTATATGAAAAACGGGTCCATTCACCGTGGCATGTACTTTACCTTTCAGCTGTTCGCCAATATACGCTGAATTTTTGGACCTGGAAGCAATATGGTCGGCAGTGAATTGCCAGCCGGCTTCCGGATCAAAGATAGTAAGATTGGCGGTGGCGCCTTCCTGCAGGGCAGGTTGTGGTAACCCGAATATATTGCGGGGATGGATGGTCAACATAGTAATCAGCTGTTCCAGCGGCAGTTGTGGCAGGTATTGTCTTAATACGCCAAATGCGCTTTCCAGCCCGATCATACCATTTTTCGCATATTCAAATTCTACCTGTTTCGCATCCCAGTCCTGCGGCAGGTGATGGGTAGCGATACAGTCCACCGTACCATGTAACACTGCTTCCTGCAACGCTTTCACGTCATCTGCGGTGCGCAGTGGCGGATTTACTTTCAGATGGGTATCATAATTAATCAGTTGAGCATCTGTGAGCGACAGGTGATAAGGCGTTACGGAGCAAGTTACCTTGATACCTGCTGCTTTGGCGGCAGCAATCAGTTCTATCGACTGGCGGGTGCTAACGCCGGTGAAGTGGATCCGGGAATCGGTATATTTAGCCAGTTCGATATCGCGCTGTATCAGCAGTTCCTCTGCCAGGGCTGGTTTGCCGGGCATGCCGAGTTGCGTGGAGTAAATGCCTTCGTGCATGAGTCCATGTGAGGAAATACTCTGATCATCCGGCAGTTGTATCACGGTGCCATTGAAGGCTTTCACATATTGGAGGGCTTTGAGCATCAGTCCCGGCGACTGTACCGGTTTAATGCCATCCGAAAAGGCTACGGCGCCTGCCTGTTGCATTTCGTACATTTCTGCTAGCCCAGTGCCTTCCAGGTTTTTGGTAATGGCGCCAATTGGCAGAACGGTAGCTGCCGAATGGCGTGACTTGCTCAGTACATATTCGATTTGCGGTTTGGTATGCAAAGCGGGTTGCGTGTTGGGTATCACCATGACGGTAGTAAAACCACCGGTAGCAGCGGCCCTGATACCACTTTGCAGGTCCTCCTTATGCTCCTGTCCCGGATCACAGAAATGCGAGAAAACATCCATCCAGCCGGCAGATACATGCAGGTTGTTCCCTGAAATAACTGTTGCCCGGGCATCTTCCAGGTGATCTGCTACCTGTTGAATGATACCGTTCTGAATAGAAATATCTTTTTGCTGCCCGTGAAGGGGGGAGGAAGGCGCGATAATCTTTACGTTCTTGAGTAGTATGTGCATGCGTTACGTTCTATAACCGGTCCGAAAATACAGGGGCAAATGTAACATAAAACTATTAATTGATGAAGCCCGTTGCCCGTAGTTTTCGGATAGATATGCAGGTTGGTATGATAATTGAAAATGCAGGGGTAGCAGATCAAAATAACAAGTGATGACTGATTATCTTTCTAACCTCATAGCCCGGATATGCGACCGCTCGGAAGAATTGCATAATGGCCAGACAATCAGCTGGCAGGCCCTCCGCGAGGCCGAGCAATTGGCGAATCATGCCTATATTCCCCAGCTGTATCAATTTATTGAACAAGAACCTGGCAAAGAAAAACGCCGCGCCGCCTATTTCATTATCACCCAGCTTTCCCGGAATACCAGCGATCCGGAAGTAATCCGCTTCCTGCTGGACCGTCTGAAGCTGGAACAGGATGCCGATATGATTACGGCGATTCAGCAAGACCTGGAGCGTGGACCGGCCATCCCGGGATATATTAACCTGGAGCCATTATTTAATAATACCTTATCACTCAATAATAATGTACGCCGCTCCGCCTTGCTGGCCTTGCGGGGTACCCATAACCCGGTAGTGGAAGATTGGGCGCACAACCTGCTGAAGCGCACCAGCAATGAATATGATGTCTATTATATTACCTTGCTGCTACACAAAATAGGTACGCAAAAGAGTGTACCTATCCTTCGCAGACTACTGGAATACCAGCGACAGGACGTAAAAAGCCTGGCATTTGCTACCCTGGCAGACATCGAAAAGGAGAAGGAGGCCATGTTTTATATGCGTTGCCTGCTCCGCGGTCAACTGAAATTCGAAGCCATGGAAGCTATCTATAAATATGCAGATGAGAATGCCATCCAGGCTGTTACCACCCGTATTACCGAACTTTTATCCAAAAGGCGCAGCAATGCCCGGATGACCATAGAAACTGTGAAAAACGGGTTTACAGACCTGATGCTGGGGATGGAATTCCTGTTCCGCTTCCGCACCGCAAAATCAGATATCCGCAAAACTTTTTCCTGGATAACAGAAAAAAGAGCCGATTACCTGCTACCCGAAGAAAAAGAATGGGTAAAGCGGCACCTGGCACATTAAGCGGAAAACAAAAGGCACGCAAAGAGGCTAAGGAGCAAAGCAGCAAAGAAATACCAAGGATATCGGTAAAATTTCTTTGCTGCTTTGCTCCTTAGCCTCTTTGCGTGACCTAATTCCTTACTTTTGTTTCCCTAAAAAAGCCACCATGAAAAAAGCTTTCCTATTGATTTTAGCCGGATGGATGTGGAGTGGAACTCCGGGAGCAAAGGCCCAGCAACGTCAGTATACGATGGCAGAAGCCACCAATGGACTTCGCCAACAACTGGCACCGGAACGGTTAAAACAGTTTGAATGGATTCCGAATCAAAATGCCTATACCCGTGTAGTACAAGCAAATGGCAGCTATGCCTGGGTAAAGTACACGCCTGATGCCAACAGGACTGAACTAAAAGCAGATACTTTACTGACTTTGTCTTCGCTGAACCAGCAACTGTTTGCCTCCAGCGAATTGCGCGGTATGCCGGTGTTGCATTGGCTGTCTGACAACAGCGCCTGGTTTTCCATGAACAATGATTTGTATAAAGGACAACTGGAAAACAACACCATGCATTTTAGCCAGTGGTGCACATTGCCGGCTGCTGCTGAAAATATCACGGTCAACAATCAAACTGGCCAGGTAGCCTGGACGGAGAAGAATAATTTATATATCCGTACCGCCGCCGGCGCCGTACAGGCAGTAACCAGCGATACAGATGTGAATATTGTAAATGGGAAAAGTGTACACCGGGAGGAATTCGGTATCGATAAAGGCATTTTCTTCTCTCCTCAAGGCGACCTGCTGGCATTTTACCGCATGGATCAGCGTATGGTGAAGGATTATCCGATCATCGACTGGTCGGTAACTCCCGCCAAAGCCAATAATATTAAATATCCGATGGCTGGAGGCCCCTCTCACGAAGTTACTTTAGGTGTATATCAGCCGGCTAAGAAAAAAACAGTATTCCTGAAAACAGGAGGACCGGCAGATCATTACCTTACGTGCGTAACCTGGGCGCCTGATCAGCAGTCTATCTTTGTGGCGCTGCTAAACCGGGAACAGCATCACCTGTGGTTAAATCAATACAATGCCGCCACCGGCGACCTGGTAAAGACAGTGTTCGAGGAAACAGATCCTAAATATGTACATCCTACACACCCTTTAACTTTTATACCGGGTAAGAATGATCAGTTTATCTGGTGGAGTGATGCCAGTGGCTATGAGCATTTATATCTCTGTAATACCAGTGGAGATCGTAAGGCGATCACTGCTGGCAATTGGGTAGTAAATGAGTTGGTGGGTATCAATGCCAAACGCAATGAAGTAATTTATACGGCGGCGAAAGGGAGTCCGATGGAAAAACATATTTACGCCACGAAATATGGCGTAAACCGGTCTGATAATATACGTTTAGACACCGCTGCCGGTTGGCATGATGCGCAGGTGAGCAGTGACGGTAGTTACCTGGTAGATGCTTACAGTTCCGGTACCACACCGTATGCGGCCCGGGTAGCGACAACTTCCGGCAAGTGGTCACAAAATGTGCTGGTTGCCCAGGATCCGCTGAAAGATTTTCAACGTCCGGAAATCAGGCAGGTAACGCTGAAAGCGGACGATGGTACGCCTTTATACGGTAAACTGATATTGCCGGTAAATTTTGATGCGACAAAGAAATATCCTGTTATAGTATACCTGTATAATGGTCCCAATGTACAGTTGATCCGTAATACCTATCCTTACAGTGGTAATCTCTGGTATGAATACATGGCGCAACACGGTTATGTGATTTTTACGATGGATGGCCGGGGAAGTGACAACCGCGGAAAAGCCTTTGAACAGGCTACTTTCCGCCAGTTGGGTACCGTAGAGATGAATGACCAGTTGCAGGGCGTGGCCTACCTGAAATCATTGCCATTTATCAATACAGATAAAATGGGTGTCCATGGCTGGAGCTTTGGCGGTTTTATGACCACGTCGCTGATGTTGCGTCATCCGGATGTATTTAAGGTAGGTGTTGCCGGAGGACCGGTTATCGACTGGAGCATGTATGAAGTAATGTATACCGAACGCTATATGGATACACCGCAGGACAACCCGGAAGGATATGCCAATGCCGACCTGCTCACCAAAACAAAGAACCTGCAGGGTAAGCTGATGCTGATACATGGCACTAATGACGATGTAGTGGTGTGGCAGCATTCTATCGATTTTATCAGGACCTGTGTAGATAATGGTGTGCAGGTAGATTATTTTGTATACCCGGGACATTTACATAATGTATTGGGAAAAGACAGGGTACACCTGATGCAAAAGATTACCGACTATTTTGATGCACATTTGAAATAGCCGTCAGGTAGACATACAAGCGAGGCGAAGAAGATAATGAATCGTAGTGTTTCATTATCCTCTTCGCTTCTTTATTTAATATGCGTTATACCGTCTAATCGTTGAGTGATGCAGAAGTAGGGCATAAGGATGTTTTAGGGGCATTACGCAAACGCTTGCGCTGATAACGCAAGCGTTTGCGTATACAGAATGTTAAAAAAATCACGTAGAATCGTTGTAGCAATTAGCAATTAATCAGCAAGTAGATTAAGCCTGAAAAGCAGCAATTATAGACAGCGAACAATGAAGTCGTATAACCTGCCACGGTGAGCAGCTGTGGCAAGGTTATCGATCAAATAACTCCTCAACGGTTATGGATCACCAGTTGTGATTCCATAATAGTGCGTTGATAATCATTCAATGCATGTTCTCCACTCAGCAGTGATAATAGCATATTAGTGGCTGCCTGCCCTTGTTCATACGGGAATTGTTCCACAGAAGCCGCAGGGGGGAATGCCGTATACCCGCTTACCGGTGTATTGGCGTAAGATACAAAAGTTATATCCTTATTTATTTCTAATTTTTGTTTGAGGGCATATTGGACCGCATCCATGGCTACATAGTCATTGAAGGTGACCACTGCTGTTACTTTTCTTTTAAGCGACAGGAGGTATTCCATGGCTTCGGCGGTACCGGCAGCGGTAAGGTCGGCATTTACGATCAGCTTAGGATCGTATTTCAACCGGTGTTTCTGCAGTGCCCTGATATAGCCGGTTGCCCGCTCTTTGCTGGCCACCATGGTTTCGGGACCATTGATCATGCCAATAACGCGGTGGCCTTGCTTTAGCAGGAAATCTACTGCTTGTACGGTGCCGGATTCCAGGTTACAGGAAACGGCGTGCATATTGGGAAGATCGGGAATGCGATCGAAGAATACTACCGGAATGCGCGCCTGTTGCAGCATCTCAAAATGTTCGTAATTGCTGGTATTTTTACCGATAGACACAATACAGCCGTCTACCCGGTGTTGTTTCATACTCTGGATGATCTGTTTTTCCCGGGCTTCATCATCGTGTGATTGCCCGAGTAACACCGTATAGTTGTTGCTATAAGCCATATCTTCAATACCGCTGATGGCACTGGCGAAGAAAGCTTCCGATAATTCGGGCAGCAGGATACCAATGGTAAATGTTTTACCCTGCTGGAAATAAATAGCTGTCTGGTTGCGCTCATAGTTCAGTTCAGCCGCCAGCTCTTTCACCCGGGCTTTGGTTCTTAAACCAATACTATGATGATCATGTAATGCTCTTGATACCGTAGATACAGAGATGTTCAGCCTTTTTGCAATTTCCTTTATTGTTGGTTGACCCGAAGAAACCACCTTTCTCATACATTTCAGCAATTAATAGAAAATAGATACAGCATATACTCTGGCGGACAAGTTACTTAGATATTACAAAACATTAACTTTTTTTTATGAATAAAGGTCATTAGATAAGATGAAGCTACTTTTTTGAAGGAAGAACAGCCCCTGTTTTAGGTATTCTAACAATTTTCTAACTATTGATGAGCTGCTTCGGCCTGCTATTTGCTGTGAACGGGTGCCTTCCATTGTATCCCTAAAAGATCATATATAGCCTATTATTAGATTAACAAAATTTGTCATTTTTATGAAAATAGCACACCTAGCCTTGCCGGTAGCTTTAGTAACCATTTTCGCTTCTTGTTCTGCCCCGCGCAAATTGCGGGAATCCCAGGCAAGAAATGCTCAGCTAGATAGCCTGTATAGGGCAACATACGGTAAGTTGAGAAATTGCGAAGAGGATGCTGCGCGTGCTGCCGCTTCCTATAAGGAGAAGGTCACTAACTTAACAGAACAGCAGCAGCAGTTGAAAGCCAATAACACGCAGATGCTGGATCACCTGAAGGAATTATCGGTTATTTCCAGCTCACAGGCGGAAAGTATTAAGAAGTCGCTGGATAATATCGGGGCTAAAGATGCCTATATCAAGGACCTGCAATCTGCAATTGCCCGTAAAGATTCCCTGAACATGCAACTGGTGATGAACCTGAAGGGCGCCATCGGTAACCTGGATGATAAAGACATCAATATCAAGGTAGATAAAGGTGTTGTGTACATTGATATTTCCGATAAGCTCCTGTTTAAGAGTGGTAGCTATGATATCAACGAAAGGGCGAAGGAAGTGTTAGGAAAAGTGGCCAAAGTATTGATTGCACAACCGGATATTGAATTCATGGTAGAAGGACATACCGACAATGTTCCTTACCGTCCTAATGTATTGCTGGACAACTGGGATCTGAGTGTAAAAAGAGCTACTTCCGTGGTGCGTATCCTGCAGAACCAGTACGGTATTCCGCCTGCGCGTATGACAGCTGCGGGTAGAAGTGAATATGTACCGGTTACTTCCAACGATACGCCGGAAGGTAAGGCGGCTAACCGCAGAACCAGGATCGTGATATTGCCACAGCTGGATCAATTCTTCAAGCTGTTGGAAAAGCCAGCCAATTAAGAGCTTAAAGCATAAAGCCTAAAGCAAAAAAGCCTAAAGCAAAAAAGCTATTGAGGTGAATGATCAAAGCGACTATTAAAAATCGCTAAGGTCATTCACCTCAATAGCTTTTTTACTTTATGCCCTTTGGTGATTGAAGTAGCAGGTAAGGCCTATTTAGCGGTAGGGTTGCTTTTCCCGAAGAACCAGGAGAGGCTGACCAGGAAGTATTGGGCCAGAACGGAGTTAGTTTGCTGTTCTATATAGGTAAAGGTTTGCGTGGTGAATAATGATTGGTTTTTTCGAAACAAATCATATACATATAGTTTTGCCTGTAAACTTTTTTTCCGAAGGAAAGTTTTCGATGTCCAGGCATTCATTACTACAAATTGTTGGTGCTGGCTGGTGTTGTTAACATATAGTGTACCAAGGCCAATATTTATATCCAAAGGGAGGTAGGTGTTGGTATTTAAGTTGACTAAATAATTAAGGAAGTCATAATGAGCATTGTCCTGGATGGAGTAGGTATTGTTGGTATATTCTATATTGGTCATGCCTTCTACTTCCAGGAATTTCTTATACATCCAGGAGACGTTTAGCCGTTGCTGGTAGTGGAATTGAGAAGTGGTGTTTTGTACTTTATTAACGAATGTATTTACGTGATTGAGATCATACCCGGTATAATAGTTCAGAGACAATCCAGACTTAGCAAAGCGTTTGCTAAGGGATATACTTTGACGTACTATATAGTTTCCGTTTGTATTAATCATCTGGGTGATTTGTTTTCCGGATGAATCAGAGAAGGTACTTTGCGTAACAGCATTTTGTGGTAGCTCAAGATTCAGGTTAGCGCTGAAGGAAAGTCCGCTGACACTGAAGGAACGGTAATCTATGCCGGCGTTGTTGGAAATTGTAGGCTTGAGATCGGGGTTACCTAATTGTATATATAATGGATTGGCAGTAGATATAACAGGTAAGAATGAAATGCGGGGTGGACGGGTATCCCGGGAGAAATTAGCACTAAGCGTTTTGTAGTTATCTATTTTATAATTTATAAATAAATTAGGCGAGAAGTAGTTGGCTTTTTGACGGTATTGTTTTGCCAGCGTAAAGTTGTTGCTATTGGAGCTGGTGCTGGCATAAGAGACGTTGAATGATACATCCAGTTTTTTCCCCGAACGGAATATACCTGTGGTAAAGGTATGGGTATTGAAGTCATTTTGGAAATCATAGGTCAGGTCTTTGTTGCTGCTATAGAATCCTTTTTTTACTGGATCAAAATCAAAAGCCTCCTGATCGTTGTCTGTATGTTGTCCATTGAATTTATACCCGAATGTCAGGGCCAGTTCCTGGATGACCAGGTATTGATAGGTGACTGAGGTATTGACGTTGCGGGTTTTAGTGGTTGTATTTATTTCCTGGTTAATGGTATCTGACGAATGTGTGCCTACATCGAAATTAAGGGTATTGTTATGCTGATCACTGCGTGTATTGTCCTGGTTAATGCTAATAAGAAAGTTAAAGGTGCCTTTCTTATTATGTGATATATTGGTATATGCGCCGTTGAATGCAAATGCGTTTCTTTTATTGTCAGCTGTATTATTGGTATTGCCGCTGTTGACGGTATCATTATTTTTCCCCCCGACAGAAATATATTTGTTTTGAGAATTGATGTTGCTGCCGGAGATAGTTCCTGAAATGTCTAGCCCAATGGTGTTCCTGTCGTTTGGCTGTATCGTGAGGTTGGCAAATAGTACGTTATGAGAGGCAGAATGGTTTGTTTGCGAATGGCTATTGTAGCTGAAGCTGCTGTCTGGCAGTATATTATCCCGGTGCAGCTGCTGGTCATTGCTGGCGCGATCATAATAAAGCATCAGGTTGGCATTCAGTTTAATTTTTGGCGAGAGGTCGATGGATGTGTTTCCATTCAGCATCTTTTTCCTGGAAATCCCCCGGCCAAAGTTTTCTACTGCCATGCCATCATCATTGGCGTAAGGTCCCTGTTGGGCATTCGTATTGTTGATATAACCGGTGGTGATGATTTGTTTATCATCCCTGAATAAATTGGCATTGGCGGCCAGGTTGTAGCGTTTGTCGGTACCGTAGCCGGCGCCGGCTACTCCATTAATTTTCTTCTTCATGTCCTGTTTCACGGTAATGTTAATGACCTTTTCATTTTTCCCGCCTTCAATCATGCCGTCTATGCCTTTTTTGTCGGCAATCTGTATTTTATCTACCAGGTTGGCCAGCAGCATTTTTGATATTTTTTGCGGATCGCCGGAGGAGTTAGGACCTTGTGAGAAAACCGGGCGCCCATTGATATAGAGTTCACGGATGCGACGGCCCAGATAATAGAAATTCCCGTCCTGGTCTATTGTTAAGCCGGGAATTTTTTGCAGCAGGTTTTTCATCGACGCGTTTTCCGCTGTAGGAAAATCTTTGGCGGAGAATTCGATGGTATCTTTCCGGATGATAAAAAGTGGCTTGTTTATTTTGATGCTGATACTATTCAGGGTGATGGCATTTTTTTGCAGCCCGGTTTGGGGAAGCGGTATTTGCCATAGTCTTGCTCTTTCTGTAAATTCTACGGGGAGCGTGGCCGCCCGGTAGCCCATAAAGCTGATAGTCAGCACATAGTTGCCAGGGGGTATATTTTTAATGACAAAGTCGCCATGCTGATCCGTCACTGCCTGTCCTTTCAGGATAGATTTTTCTGCTGTAAAAAGGAATACGTTGGCTTCCTGCAACGGTTTCCTGTCATCTTTATCGTATACGTGACCTTTTATTTCCCGTTGGGCAAAAACTGTGAAGTGAATAACTGTCAACCATGTAATGATAGTAACCGTGAATTTGACCATTGGTGTGATTTGGTTAAAAACAAGAATTACTGCAATGATACCGCGGGGGCGTCGACAGTTAGTTAATCAAATATGAATATTCGCAAAAACGTGAAAAAAGAATAATAATGATCGGATTAACGAATCATTTACAACTTTCGGGTGGGTGAGGATGTTATAGCGAAAACCCAGTACTATTTTATGACAACACCAACTTTAGTAAAGTCTTTAAAGGAAATGTTGTTGAAAGCCAATGCACATGTGACTTTCAAAGATGCGGTCAGGGATTTGCCCGCTGCGCTGAGTGGGGTAGTACCCAACCACATGCCCTATAGCATCTGGCAGCTGGTAGAGCATATCCGGATTGCCCAGTATGATATTCTTGATTTTTCACGTAATCCTGACTACAAGGAGCTCGACTGGCCAAAAGATTATTGGCCGGCGGCAGCTGCACCAGACAATGAAGCGGCCTGGAAGCATAGTATTGAGCAGGTGGATAAAGATCTGCATGCTTTTGTAGGCCTGCTGGAGACTTCAAAAGATCTGTTTGCCCCTTTTCCGCATGGTACAGGGCAGCATCTCTTCAGGGAGGCTGTTTTACTGATAGATCATAACAGTTATCACGTAGGGGAAATAGTGGCCCTGCGGCGGTTATTAGGCGCCTGGGGATAAACGCTCAGACACATTTCCATAAACAGTCGGTATACCAGTGCCGGTGATCAAAAAAGCGGGCTACTGGTTTGAAACCAGCTTGTGCGGCCAGTTGGTCCGTTTCTTCCAGGCTGTATTTCTGGGATATCTCCATGTAAAGCGATTCATTTTCTGCAAATGGGATGCTCACTTCTTCCCCTATGTGTACCACCTGGTCTTCCAGGCTGATAAGGTAACTTTTGCATGCGCCGGTAGCTGGATCGTAAGTAGGATAATGTTCAAATTTGCTGGTGTCAAAATCTGCCTGTAGTTCCCGGTTGATACGGTGCAACAGGTTAAAATTGAATGCACGGGTAATGCCGGCTGCATCATTGTACGCGTTCAGGATAATCTTTGGGTGTTTTTTCAGATCGAACCCCGTCAGCAGCAGATCACCAGGTTGCAGGTAGCCCCTCAGTTGCTGGCAGAAAGTCCTGGCAGCATGCAGGCTATAGTTTCCAATGTTGGCGCCCATGAACAGCAGCACTTTTTTCCGGCTGGTATGGAGATTGGCCTGTTGCAGCATATGAAAATATTCGCCGTTTAACCCATGCAGGCGCAGGCCGGGAATCATGGCCGGGAGTGATTTTTCCAGCTGGCTGATGACATTGGCAGAGATGTCTATCGGTAAATACGTATAGTCGATGCCGTTATTGATCAGCTGTTGTAGCAAATGTACCGACTTGGTAGCATCGCCGGCGCCCAGTTCCACGAGGTCGAAGGTGCCGGCATAGTATTGCAGGGCCTGCGCAATCTGTGCCGATTGCTGGCGGAGAATCTCCATTTCGCATCCGGTAAGATAATATTCATGGCATTGCATGATTTGTTGAAAGAGAGCATCGCCGGTGGCATCGTAGAAATATTTGGGATCCAGGTATTTCTGCGGTGCGGTAAGGCCCTGTATTACATCGTGGTAAAATACATCGGTTGCAGGCTTGCGCTTGCCGGGAGCCAGCATTGTCGGAATTACAGTCATACGCACTTTTTAATGTTCGGAAGCCGGGATGCCGGGTCTGTTACAGACGATGCCGGCAAGCGGATTTATCTCATAACGGTTGCTCAATCACCTTGCCAATCTTATTCCCGTAAATTGCCATCTCAACGGGGGATGAAAAAAATTACGATAGGTAATACGGCTGTGGTTGGGAGAAGTAACCTCGGAACTACCGCGCAACACCATCTGGTTTACCATAAACTTCCCATTATACTCCCCGATAGCGCCGGGCGCCTGTACAAAGCCGGGGTAGGGCAGATAGGCGCTGTTACACCATTCCCAGCGAAGGCCGAAAGAAAGATGCGGCGCCGCTGCTTCCCATTCAAATTCTGTGGGTAAGCGACAACCCTTCCAGGCAGCAAATGCGGCGGCCTCGTAAAAACTGATATGCGTTACCGGCGCTTCCGGCATCAATGGTTGTAGCCCCTGCCAGTTATAATGCATCCACCGTCCTTCTATTTGATACCAATATAGGGGGGTAGTGACCTGGTTATTTTTTACCCAATCCCAACCTTCAGCATGCCAGTAGCGGAAATCCCGGTATCCACCGGCATCGATGAAGGCAAGATATTCTGCGTTGGTCACGAGCTGATGACTGATGCTGTAATCGCCCAGATACACTTTATGTCTCCCCAGCTCATTATCAAAACAAAAGCCATCACCTGAAAATCCAATTTCGTAAATATCAGCCTTCATAGTTAACCATGAATCGCCGCGATTGTTCACCGGTAATATATCTTTACGGGTGATGTCGTAAGGAGGAAATAGTGGATTATGCCCCAGTATATATTTAATGTCGGTATAAAGCAGCTCCTGGTGCTGTTCTTCATGGTTGAGCCCTAAGATAAACAGTGCCTGTAGCTCCGGGGTGAGGGAATGCTTTTCCAGGAACGCGCCCATGGCTTCATCTACATACCGGCGATACCGCATAATATCTTCTACGGCCGGGCGGCTCAGGTTTCCCCGGTTGGTGCGGATAACGCGCGCACCTACAGATTCATAATAGCTGTTGAATACATAGTTGTACTGCGGATCAAATACCGTATAGGCCTCGTCGTTAGGAACCAGAATAAAGGTTTCAAAGAACCAGGTAGTATGGCCCAGGTGCCATTTCGGGGGACTTACATCCACTACGGGCTGTACTACATAGTCTTCGGTTTTTAGTGGAGTACAGATGCTCTCTGTTCTGCGGCGCACGGTTTCGTATTGTGTTTGTAGTGGTGTCATTGCCGTTTGTTTACAAAGTCTGTCAATGCTGAAATATTGTTGATATGCCATTTTTCTGCGTCTGCTTTGCGCATCATTAAGGCATATGTATTATTAAAACCTATTGGCGTCAGCCAAACGATGTCAAATTCTTTTTTGAAGGCCTGGCTCACATAGTCATATACTTTCTGTTTGTCGCCAATAATGCTATCGGTAATATGTTGTGGCGTTTTTAACAATACCAGGAGTCCGGTACCGGTATATTCCGGGTAGAGATCTATCTGGTCATTGGTCAGTGCATCGAAAACAATTTTGGTGCCGCCCAATCCTGTTTTGGTAACGGCTGCATAATTGGTATAACCTTCAATGAGCATTTTATAGATGCTGGCCAGGATATAGCCATCGCCAAAAATTTTGGAACCTATGCGGATGGTACCTTCCGTGCCACTACCGGTGGGTTGCAGCAGGTGCTGCGACCGTAGAAAATCCCTGGCTACCGTTTCCGGATTTTGTTTGAGATAATCTACCCGGTAGTTCAGTTCCGTCATGATACTATCATTCATCCTGCCGGCGAGGCGGTTCAGGGCAGGGGCCAGTGCAGGATATTTGGTGAGGGTAGCGCTACGCAGGATGGGGGCTGCATAGTAGGGTGGAAAAATATGTTTATCATCTTCCAGTACCACCAGGTCAAATGCTTTTACACGGCCATCGGTGCTGCTACCGCTGATTACATCCAGTTTTTTCTCATAGGCTGCTTTGTACATAATCATATCGCTGATCACCAGGGTGCGCATATGCAGGCCATAAACGGACCGGAGGCCGAGGTATCCATCTTTTCTTCCCATAAATTCCGGTGTAAATCCGGCCAGCATTTTACCCCGGTACGTGTCGGGCAGTAGGTAGAAGGAAGATAACACCCCGAAAATTAATGGCAGCAGGTATACCATTTTCCTGGTTTTGCGGATATTGATATGTTGCAGCAGGGACAGCAGCCAGTCGAACAGGATAGCCAGCAATGCTGCGGGGATGGCGCCGGCCAGCATCATATTGGTATTGTTGAGGGCAATGCCGCCAAAGATAAATTCACCTAATCCGCCGGCGGCAATATAGGCCGCGAGCGTAGCCACGCCTACGTTGATGACGGTGGCTGTACGGACGCCTGCCAGTATAACGGGCATGGCTAAGGGAAGTTGTACTTTGTATAATAGTTGGCTTCGGCTCATTCCCATACCGGTAGCGGCTTCCATTACGGTGGCATCTACTCCCTGTATACCAGTGTAGGTATTACGGATGATAGGTAGCAGGGCATATAGGAACAGCGCCACTATAGCAGGTTTGGGACCAATGCCCAGCAGGGGGATCATAAAGCCCAGTAATGCAATGCTGGGAATAGTTTGCATTACACCTGCAAAGCCGAGTACCAGGCCCGATATTTTTTTTCTCCTGGAGATGAATATACCGGCGGGTACTCCTATGGCTACGGCCAGCAGCACGGATATAAAGGTTAAACCGGTGTGTGTAAGGGTTTGTTCCAGTAATTTGCCGGACTGTTGTTGTAAGAAATCGAATAGTGTTTCCTTTGTTTCCATTCGTGGTATCAGTTTTTCCAGGCGGCAATGGCTTGTATTAGCCCGCTGCCATCCAATATTTTTTGTTCCTGCGCATATTGTACCAATATGGGTTGGGAGATGACGGCTTCCATGGCTTCCCAGCAGGTTTGATCGGCGCTGAGGGCTGTTGTCTGGCCTGGGCTGTGCTGATGTGGAAGCCAGGGCCAGAGATCCTTTATTTTTAATGCTTTTAATTCCAGCTGCAGGCGTTGGGGAGCCAGAAAGGCGGCCACAAATTCATTTGCCGGGCGGCGGAGGAGTTCTAAAGGAGTGCCCAGTTGCTGGATGGTTCCTTCGTTCATCAGGCAAATGCGGCTGCCCAGTTCAAACGCTTCTTCCACATCGTGGGTCACCAGGATGATGGTCCGGTTGCTGAGTTCATCGAGTGCTTTGAATTCCTTTCGTACGCTGATACGCGTGAGGGGGTCCAGGGCGCCGAAGGGTTCGTCCATCAGCAGTACCGGTGGATCGGCTGCCAGGGCGCGGGCGAGCCCTACGCGTTGTTGTTGTCCGCCGCTGAGCTGTTGGGGCCAGGCGTCGGCATATTCGGCAGGCGAGAGACGGAGTTTATCCATTAGTGTTATCACCCGTTGCTGAATGATAGCTTTATCCCACTGCAGTAAAGAAGGAACAATGGCTATATTTTCACTGACAGTGTAGTGGGGAAACAGCCCGGTATTTTGCAGTACGTAACCGATACTGCGACGGAGTGTTTCCGGGGCCAGTTGCCTGATTTCTTTACCATTTACATAGATGTGTCCGCTATCTGGTTCCAGCAGGCGGTTAATCATGCGCAAGGTGGTTGTTTTCCCGCATCCGCTGGTGCCGAGTAATACGAGGGTTTCTCCATCGGCTACTTCCAATGAAAGATCGTTGACGGCATTTTTTTGTGGTCCAAAATTTTTGAAAACATGATCCAGTTTAATCATCGGCGATAAATAAGATGGGGAAAAATTTGCTCAATATGCCGCCTATTTTTCCAGGGACATAAACAGGTTGTTCAGCGCTTCTGCATACAACGGGTGTGCAAATACCATGTCGCGTATCTGGGAAGCTGTAATGCCTCCCAGCATGGCCATTTGCAGGATAGACATGATTTCACCGCCTTCGGGTCCGAGTATGGCTACGCCCAGTATTTTATCGGTTTGCGGGTGCACCAGCGCTTTCATAAATCCTCTTGTTTGCCCGGTTTCAATGGCCCTGGCAACTCTTTCCATTGGCAGGTGCGCTACCTTCACCGGGATGTTATTATTCTTCGCTTCTGTTTCGGTCATGCCTATACGACCCAATTGTGGATCTGTAAACATGCAGTAGGGTACCTGCCTGGTTTGTATGGATAAGTTAGCGTTTTCAAACAGGTTTTTATAGATAACCAGGTGATCATTGTATGAAATATGGGTAAACGCAGGTCCGCCCTTTACATCGCCCAGGGCGTAGATGCCTGGTGCGCTGGTTTCCAGGCGGTCGTTTACCTGTATATATCCTTTTTCGTCCAGGAGTACCTGCGTGTGCTGCAGTTGCAGATCGGCGGTATTGGGCGTGCGCCCGGTAGCTATCAGTATATGGGTGCCCGTTAGCATTTCCCGGGTGGTGCCTGTCGCTATTTCTACGTTGATTAGCTTACCTGATTTGCTGATGCGGGTAGCCTGGGTGCCGGTATATATCTGCATATTTTCAGATTCCAGCATCTTCTTTATCACTGCGGCTACATCCGGATCTTCCTTACCGACCAGCTGCGGCGCCGACTCAATAACAGTAACGTTGCTGCCTAAACGCTGGTAGAGTTGTCCCATTTCCAGGGCAACGTAACTACCGCCAAGGATGATGAGATCTTTAGGAATGACTACTTCTTCCAACAGGGTGGTGGAGGTGAGATAAGGCACCTCTTTGAGGCCGGGGATATCGGGGATATATGGGCGTGCGCCGGTATTGATGAAGATATGTTCTGCGGTGAGGGCATCAGATTCGCCCTGGTGGCCGGTTACCTGGATACTATGCGGACCGTTGAATATAGCAGTGCCCAGGAACACCTCAACATGATCCTCGAGCAAGCCTTTCAGGGTTCCTTCCCGGAAATCTTCCACGATATTGTTTTTCCTGGATATGATGGCGGGGAGGTCGGCGGAGAGCCCATGCGAATGGATGCCCCAGAATTTGCTGTGAAACACGGTGTTCGCCACTTTTGCAGAAGCTATCATCGCTTTGGTGGGTGTACATCCGTCGTTGATGCAGGTACCGCCCGGGTATCGTTGTTCGACGAGGGCAGTTTTCCATCCTTTCTTAGCCAGTTTTCTTGCCAGCGGGTTACCACCCTGACCGGATCCGATGATAATAGCGTCGAATTTCAGCATACTGTGAGCTTTTGAGAGCGGGGCCAAAGATTATACCAATGGAATGTAGTTAAAATTTACGAATGCTGGCGTTCCATTGGTTCGGCAATATTTGTTTATCTTTGCGGTTTCTCTGAAAAAAACAGATTTTGGTAAAGATTGATAACATAACGCTGCCTGATTTTCCGTTGCTGCTGGCGCCTATGGAGGATGTAAGTGATCCTCCGTTCAGGGCTATCTGTAAGGATGCAGGGGCCGACCTGATGTACACGGAATTTATCTCCAGCGAGGGGTTGATCCGTGATGCCATTAAGTGCCGGAAAAAGCTGGATATTTTTGAGTATGAGCGACCGGTGGGCATCCAGATATTCGGAGGCGATGAAGATAGCCTGGCGATGGCTGCCAAAATCGTAGATGTTACCAATCCCGATTTGCTGGATATTAATTTTGGCTGCCCGGTGAAGAAAGTGGCTGGCCGTGGTGCGGGAGCTGGCGTGCTAAAGGATCTCGACCTGATGGTGCGGCTCACCGAAGCCTGTGTGAAAGCAACCCGCTTGCCGGTAACCGTGAAAACGAGACTGGGCTGGGATGAGGATTCCAAGAATATAGAAGAAGTGGCAGAACGCCTGCAGGATGTAGGGATAAAAGCCCTGGCAATACACGGGCGTACCCGCTGCCAGATGTATAAGGGGCAGGCCGACTGGGAGCTGATTGGTAAAGTAAAGAACAACCCGCGTATACATATTCCTATTTTTGGTAATGGAGATATCAACAGTCCCCAGAAAGCGGTGGAATATAAAAACCGCTATGGCGTAGATGGTATCATGATTGGCCGTGCCGTGATCGGGTATCCCTGGTTGTTCCGGGAAATCAAGCATTATGTAAAAACCGGCGAATTGTTGGCAGGACCTACGCTGGAGGAGCGAATTGCTGTTAGCAAGAAGCATTTGCGCCTGTCGGTAGAATGGAAAGGGCCCGTACAGGGGATTAACGAAATGCGGGGCTGTTATGCCAACTACCTGAAAGGGCTACCGGATATTAAACAGTTTCGTCCCCGTTTGGTAACCGGCAAAACGATTGAAGAAGTAGAAGCCACCCTGGACGAGGTAGCCGCTTATTACAAGGGCATTGAACTGGAAAATACGCCTATTGAACTGATTGATTATCACCAAAAGTGTCCATTATAACAGCGGAATTTTATGATATAATAAAACTTATTATGCGTTTGTTTTGTTATATCATAAAATTCAACAGATGTTCAAAAACTCCCTAATCACCGCTGCCTTGTTTGGCAGTGTAGCAGGCTTTCTTTCCTGTAATTCATCTCCAAAAGAAAAACCTTTATCAGACTCCAATAATATTTCTGCAGCATCTGCTGCCAGCACCGATTTTCATTACAGGGACCAGCGCCAGATTGAAAAAGTGGTATATGGTTTTTGTGAACACTTCGACAATGGAGAATTGAACAAATGTGTAGCGTTTATGGATGATAGTATCCGGGGCGAAATAGACGGGGTGAAATTAAAAGGTAAGCAGAACTGGACGGCCAAAATCGATTCCCTGTTATTAAGCGTACGTAATTCGCATTACCAGCAGCGCCATATGATTACCAATATGCAGTTTACGCCTGGTATGAACGACACCGTAAAAGTAAGTATGTATGCCAGCTGTTTATGGACCGATTTAACCAACGGACAGATTCAGCTGATGTCGGTGGGGTATTATAAAGGAAAGGTGGTGAAGAAAGGAGACGAATGGTATATTACCGTATTGAATTCGCTGCCGGACAGCAGGCTGGTAAAGCAATTTTACCAGGATGTGAGAGCAGATGCTCCTGTTTTAAAATAAGTTGCATATACTGGTGAAAAATGAGAATGGTGAAGGCTTGTAGACCTTCACCATTTCTTATTTAGCGAGTACCTGTTGACTGATGTTGCCAGGTACCGCCTGGTATTGTTCAAACGTAAGCGAAGCGGTGGCCCTTCCGGAGGTGAGGGTACGCAACGCGGTGATATAACCGAATAGTTCCGACAGGGGGACCATCGCAGTGATGGTTTGCACCTGCGTTTCCGTGGCTATCTGTTTGATCAGGCCACGGCGCCTGTTAAGATCGCCCGTTACGGCGCCGGTATATTCTTCCGGCAGGGTAACGCTTACTTTCATCCAGGGCTCCAGTAAGCGGGGGGCCGCCTGGGCTGCCACGTTTTTGAAACCGATGACCGCCGCATGTTCGAAATCAAGCGCGTGCGAGTCGGTGGGGTGTATAGCCCCATCCAGCAAGCGTATGCGCATTGACTTCAGCGGGTAGCCCGCCAGGGCGCCATTATGCATGGCTGACTCAAAGCCTTTGCTGATAGCAGGAATGAACTCTTTTGGTATGGCACCACCTTTTATTTCGTTGATGAATTCCAGTCCGGGTTCATCATCGGTTCTTGGCGACAATTCAAATTCAATGTTGGCAAAATTACCGGAGCCGCCATTTTGTTTTTTATAGATTTCGCGGTGAGTAATCGCCCTGGTGAATATTTCCTTGTACGCAATTTGTGGCTGGCCTTTGCTGACCTGCACCTGGTATTGCGTAGCCAGTTTTTCCAGCACCACTTCCAGGTGTAGTTCGCCCATGCCTTTGAGAATCGTTTGCCCGGTAGCGTTATCCACTGTTACGCTGAGGGTTGGATCCTCATCGAGGAGTCTGCTCAGTGCTTCGCCCAGTTTGTCGTTATCCCTGGAGGATTTGGCCTCGATGGCATAACCGATCATGGGTTCAGGGAAACTGATTTTTTCCAGCAATACGGGATGGTCCGGATCCGCGAGACTGTCGCCTGTTTTTACATCTTTCAGTCCCACTACGGCGCCGATGTCGCCGGCGCCTATTTCCTCCACCGTTTCATATTTATCAGACATGATACGCATCAGGCGGCTGATCCGCACTTTGCGGCCGGTACGGCCATTCCAGAGGGTGTCACCGTTGCGTAATACGCCGGCGTATACACGTACTAACGTTAACTTCCCTACGAAATCATCGGTGATGATTTTGAATGCCAGTGCGGCTAAAGGCGACTGCTCGCTGGCGGTAATAGTTACCGTGTTATCCGTATCGGGATCGGTGCCTTTCACTTCGGCAATGTCCGAGGGTGCGGGCAGCCAGGCGGCCACTGCATCGAGCAGGGGTTGTATGCCTTTATTTTTAAAGGCGGCGCCTGCCAGTACCGGCACCGCTTCGAGGCGGATGGTAGCATTGCGCAAAGCACGATGTATATCTGTGGCGTTGATGCTGGCCGGATCGGTGGCGTATTTATTCAGCAACGATTCATCTAACAGCGATAGTTCTTCCAGCAGGTAACGGCGTGCAGCCTGCGCGTCTTCCAGCAACGCAGCCGGGATATTCTGGGTGTCGTAGGTTTTACCATCGTCTGTCGTCCATACCAGGGCTTTCATGGCGATCAGGTCTATCACGCCGCTGAAATCATCTTCTGCACCGATGGGTATTTGTACCGGCAGTGCGTTGGCGTTGAGGCGTTCCCGTATTTCCTGCACTACACGTCGATAGTCGGCGCCTTGCCGGTCCATTTTATTGATGAACGCAATGCGGGGAATCTGGTAGTGGTTAGCCTGGTGCCATACCGTTTCCGATTGCGGCTGTACCCCGGAGCGGGCGCAGAATACGGCGATGGCGCTGTCGAGCACCCGCAGGGAACGCTCTACCTCCGCGGTAAAGTCCACGTGGCCCGGCGTATCAATAATATTGATCTGCCAGGTGTTATCATTGTATTTCCAGTAAGTAGTGATGGCTGCAGATGAAATAGTGATACCTCTTTTCTCTTCCTGTGGATCAGTATCCATCACGGTATTCCCATCGTCTACATTACCCAGTTTATGTGTAAGGCCGGTGAAGTAAAGCATACGTTCGGTGAGCGTTGTTTTACCTGCATCTACGTGCGCCATGATACCTATATTTCTGAAATCTGCTAAGCGTTTCATAAAGTCTTGTTTAAAAGAAGAATAAAAAAAGCCTCTCATCTGGTAATGAGAGGCTTTTGCAAACATGCAACAGGTAGCCCTGCATTACCGACAGGTAAGTGATAAAATTGCTTTAATAATAAATTTCCTGTTGCTGTTCATGATTAATAAATGTTAGTAGTGCTAATTATATTTGGGAGCGTGGGGGAAGCAAATAAAAAAGGCCTCTTCGGATGAAGAGGCCTCTTGAATAAATTCAGGAGTATTATATATTAACCTCTCATATCCGGGATGGATTTGCCTCCCCGTCTTGAATTAAGACAATACGCGTACTTGCAATTACCGCTCTGATAACGGCATTTGAATAGCTGCTTGTCTGATATGTGAGTATACGTTTCATACGTTTTTAAAATGCTCCGCAAAGATAGTAATAATTCATTAAAAAAACTAATTCATTGCATCATCAGTGATAGCAATACTTTTACAAAGTTACGAAATCGATGAAGAATGACGACCGGGACGTTTGTTGAAGCCTGCTAAGGCCACCTTCTTATATTTATACAAAAAAATCTTTAACTTTTACCGGTTATACGTCTGTGAACCGTTGTAAATTTGATGGTTGCTGAACGGGTAATTATTGTTCCGTTTGAACAAATATGCCTGACCGGCGTTTCAAATAACTGGATAAAATACTGTTTTATGGATATTACGAATTTGAAGGGGACCGTGCGGCTGTCCAATGGTATAGAGATGCCCTACCTGGGATTGGGTGTTTTTAAGACGAAGGAAGGAAAGGAAGTGGTAGATGCCGTAACCTATGCCCTGGACGCCGGTTACCGGCATATCGATACCGCTGCTGTTTACGGTAATGAAGAAGGGGTAGGAGTAGCCATTGCACAGCATGTGGTAGACCGGAAGGATATTTTCCTGACCACGAAAGTATGGAATGCGGATCAGGGCTACGACAGCACGCTGAAAGCATTTGACGCCTCCCTGGACCGTTTGAAGACAGACTACCTGGATCTATACCTGGTACACTGGCCCGTAAAAGAGAAGTACAAAGAAACCTGGCGTGCGCTGGAGCAGTTGTATGCGGATGGAAGAATTAAAGCCATTGGCGTGAGTAACTTCCTGCAACATCACCTGGAAGATCTTTTCCAGACGGCTAAAGTAACGCCTATGGTGAACCAGCTGGAGTTTCATCCTTACCTGGTACAACAACGTTTACTGGATTTCTGCCAGCAACACCAGATCCAGTTTGAAGCCTGGAGCCCTCTTATGCAGGGGAAAGCTTTTGAAGTGCCTTTGCTGCAGGAGCTGGCGGTAAAGTATAACGTGTCGGTAGCACAGTTGATCCTGCGATGGGATTTACAGAAAGGGGTGGTAACGATTCCCAAGAGCGTTCGCAGAGACCGGGTTATTTCCAACGCCGATCTCTTTAATTTCTCCATCAGCGAGGAGGATGTAGAAAAGATATCTGCGTTAGACAGGGGACAGCGGGTAGGACCGGATCCGGATAATTTTAATTTTTGAGGATTTTTTCTCGCAGAGGCGCAAAGCAGCAAAGACCAGAGCGAATATTAAGCCGCAGAGCGCGAAGATTATATAAATTCAGCGACATAATACTGACTTATATATCTTCGCGCTCTGCGGCTTAATATTCGTATTAATCTACGCTCCTTAGCTGCTTTGCGTCTCTGCGAGAAACTTATGCGATAGCTGCCAGGAGGCGGTCGATATCTTCCTGGTTATTGTAAAAATTGAGGGCAACGGTGAGCTGGTTGTTTTTATACCTTGCCACGATATTTTGCTGCGCAGCCCGGGCATATTGTTCCGGGGTGATATCCAGTCGCTGAATAGCAGAATGGTGCGCTTCCGGGTAAGCAGTAAGCAGTGGAACGCCGTGTGCAGCGGCTTGCTGCGCCAGGTAGCTGATCAGCGATTGTATATAATCATCAATATCGGCGATGCCTATACGCTCCAGGTATTGCAGGGCATGTCCCAGCAGCTGGATATTGATATAGGGTGGCGTACCGCTTTCAAACACCCCCGCATTTTTCCTGGGGGTGAAGTGGGTATAATCTTTCACCGACTGGAAATCGGGTATTTCGTATTCCACGTTATACCAGCCCATCAGCGCAGGAGGATATTGCTCCAGTATTTTTTGTGATACATACATCGCACCTGCGCCATAGCCGGCGGTTACCCATTTGTACCCGTGGAAAATGAGGATGTCGATGTTGTATTCCTGTACATCTATCGGGTTTACGCCGAATGACTGGGTAGCATCTACGATATGGATAATGTTATGTTGCCGGCATAGCTCCCCGATGGCTTTCAGGTCCTGGCGGAAGCCGGTTCTAAACATCACATGGCTGGTAATGAGGATGCGGGTTGCCGGTGTAATTTGTGCGGCTATATCTTCCAGGGAGATATGGCCGGTATCGTTGCTGTCGACGAAGCGGACCGTAAAGCCGTTGTGCAGCCATCCTACGAAGCTGGTAGGAAATTCATCCCGCATGGTGATGATTTCGTAGTCTTTCGGAAACATGCCATAGAGCATGGTCATGGCATGTGCGGTATTGATAACGAAAGCAATTTCCTGGGGCTGTGCGTGGATCATGCGGGCTACCAGGCTGCGTATTTCGTTGCTGGTATTATCCCAGGCAGGCATTACCTCCCGCCCCTTTTCCGACAATTCGGTCAGCAAGTGGTGTGCATGTTGCACAAAGGGCGTGCTTACGGGGCCTCCGCCATTGGTGAACAGGTATACGCATTTGCTGGTTACCGGGTAGTCGGCCCTTATTTTTTCCCATTTATTCATATGTGCCGGTTATACTATTTTATTAATTATTACACGATAATAAACAAAATAAACAACTGACGGGGCAACGCGTCGGGATTATGTTTTTTATATGATAACTTGCGCACAGGGCAGGGAACAATATCATTTCAAATTCACTTTTTTAGCATGTTGAGGAAACAGTATCTTGTTATTTATGCGGCCATATTTTTATTTGTGTTGAAGGCCGGGGCACAACAACCTGCGCTATTCAAAAGGCCGGACGCTCCTGTACAGGAGCGGGTTAATGATTTGTTGCATACGCTGACCCTGCCTGAAAAAATTTCGATGCTGGGGTATAATACACCGGCCATAGACCGGCTGCAGATCCCGGCGTACAACTGGTGGAATGAAGCCTTGCATGGCATTGCCCGTGGCGGAGAAGCCACCGTGTATCCGCAGGCCATAGGTCTTTCCGCTACATTCAACGCCCCTTTAGCCAAAGAGGTAGCCAATACGATTTCTACAGAGGCGCGTGCCAAATACAACCTGGCCGTACAGCAACACCGGCATGTACAGTATATGGGGTTGAATTTCTGGACGCCCAATATTAATATCTTCCGTGATCCCCGCTGGGGCCGTGGGCAGGAAACCTATGGAGAAGATCCTTACCTGACCGCTGCGATGGCCGGTGCTTTTGTGCAAGGTTTACAGGGAGATGTTCCCGGGCAGCTGAAAACCGCTGCCTGCGCCAAGCACTTCGCGGTACATAGCGGACCCGAAGCTGACCGTCACAGTTTTAATGCGATCATCGATGAAAAAGACCTGAGAGAAACCTATCTCTATGCTTTCAAAAAGTTGGTAGATGGGAAAGTAGAATCAATTATGTGTGCCTACAACCGGGTAAACAGTCAACCTTGCTGTACCGGTAATACCCTGCTACAGGACATTTTGCGGCATGAATGGAAATTTGGGGGCCAGGTAGTAACCGACTGCTGGGCATTGGATGATATCTGGTTAAGACATAAGGCGATACCTACCCGCGAAGAGGTGGCTGCTGCGGCTATTAAAGCCGGGGTAAATCTCGACTGCGCCAACATTTTACAGGATGATGTGATGAAGGCCATCCAAAAGGGATGGTTAACCAATGCGGATGTAGACAGCGCCCTGGCGGCCAGTTTACGTACCCGTATGAAGCTGGGATTATTTGATGCCGCGCCATCTGCCCTTTACAGCCAGTTTGGAGCAGATAGCGTTAACAATAACTGGCATGCGCAACTGGCCCGCCAGGCGGCCAGGGAAAGCATGGTGCTGCTGAAAAATGATGGAGTATTGCCGTTGAAGGCCGACAAATACGCGTCTATGCTGGTAGCCGGTTCTAACTCCGCTTCACTGGAAGCGTTGATGGGTAACTATCACGGCGTATCCGGCAACATGGTAACCTTTGCCGCTGGCCTTGCCAAAGCTGCAGGTCCGGGTATGGCCATGCAGTATGACCAGGGATGCGACTTTACCGATACCCTGCATTTTGGCGGTATCTGGGCTTCCCAGAACTGCGATGTAACTGTAGCAGTGATAGGATTAACGCCTTTGCTGGAAGGAGAAGAGGGAGATGCCTTCCTGTCGGCTTCCGGCGGAGATAAAAGCACGCTGAGCTTACCCCGTTCGCAGGTACTGTTTATGAAGAAGTTGCGGGAAGCACACAAAAAGCCCATTATCGCCGTGATCACAGCTGGCAGCGCGGTTGACGTATCTGCGATTGCTCCTTATGCCGATGCGGTGATACTGGCCTGGTATCCCGGTGAGCAGGGTGGTAATGCACTCGCTGATATCATCTTCGGAAAATATTCACCGGCAGGTCGTTTACCGGTCACTTTTTATCAATCCTTGCAGGACTTGCCCGATTATAAGGACTACAGCATGAAAAACCGTACCTATCGGTATTTTAAAGGCAAAGCGGAATATCCTTTTGGCTATGGCTTAAGCTATACTACCTTTGACTATGCCTGGCAACAGGCGCCTGCAAAGGAATATGGCAGTAAAGATACCATTCGTGTATCCGTAGCTGTAAAGAATACCGGCGCTTACGATGGAGATGAGGTAGTACAGGCATATATCAGCTACCCGGACGTAGAAAGGATGCCGGTAAAAGAACTGAAGGCATTTAAAAGAGTGATGGTGAAACAAGGAGGACAGGAAGTAGTACAATTGGAAATACCTGTTACCGAGTTGCAGAAGTGGGACCTGCAAAAGCACGCCTGGAAGTTATATAAGGGAACGTATAAAGTGAATATAGGCAAGAGTTCTGACGACTTTTTGCTAAGTGAAAATATCAAAATAAAGTAAGCAATAGTATATAAAAGCAAAGGGGCTGGTGTGATTGCACCAGCCCCTTTGCTTTTATGCCATGCGATCTACCACTCTCTTTAGCGTGAGTCCCTGTACAATGATAGAGAACAGCACCACGAAGTAGCTGGCGGATAAAATGAGTTCTTTATAGGGAGATTCCGGTAAAGACAGTGCCAATGCTACGGAAATGCCGCCCCGGAGTCCTGCCCACACGAGGATGGTAATTCTTTTGTAATTGAGTTTCAGCGTGCGTTTAAATATAGCGGAAGGCCCTACAATACTGGCTGCGCGGGCCATCAATATAAAGATTGCCGATACCAGGCCGGTAAACCAATAGTTTTGCAGGAAGGGCATAATTACAATCTGCAAGCCAATCATCACGAATAAAATAGTGTTGAGGAGTTCATCGATGAGATTCCATACATTATGAAAGTAGCGTTGCATATCTTCCGACTGTTTGGTACCCAGGGAGGTATTACCCAATATCAGCCCGGCAGAAACGGCCGCCAACGGAATAGATACGTGTAACATGGCGCCCAGCACAGAAATAACCATCACCATGGACAATGATACCATTACAATAATCTGGAAATCGTCCACCCGTTTCATAGTCCGGTAAGCGACAATGGCGGAAATGACGCCGAGTAGTATGCCTCCGAATACTTCCTGGGAAAAAACGGCGGCCGCATGACCAAAGGTAACATGTGGATCAGTGGTGCCGGCTACTTCCTTGAGAATGACGAAAAGGAGGATGCCGGTACCATCGTTGAGCAGCGACTCGCCACCGATAATCGTTTCCAGGGAGGGAGGCACTTTTGATTTTTTCAGGATAGACAATACTGCTACCGGGTCGGTAGGTGAAATCAATGCGCCAAAAAGGAGGCAATACACGAGTGGGATATCGATATGCATCAGCTCAGTGGCCCAGTACAGCAGGAAACCGAAGATGAAAGTAGAACCTACTACACCAATGGTACTAAGCACCAGCACGGGATAGCGTTGTTCTTTCAGTTTATTGAAATCGAAATGCAGGGCGCTGGCAAAAAGGAGGAAACCTAACATAATGTCCAGCAGGGTGCCTGTAAAATCGATGCCGTGGGTAACCTCTTTGATAAAAGAAAAGACATCCGGGAATATTTTACCAGTCAGGGAAATGAGGACCGATAATAAGATAGACACTACCATTACACCAATAGTGCCGGGTAGTTTGATAAACCGGTTGTTGAGATAGGAGATTAATGCACTAATGGTAACTAATGCCGTTATCAGCGTGAAAGTGTTCATAAGCAAATCGAATAATGCCAGTTAAAAAATCAGGTTCCTAATGATGCTACAGTTAATCCGGAGGGCTTTAAAGATAGAAAAAAAAGTAGGCAATCATGGGCTGATTCGCATTTTCGATTTACTTTTTCCTGGAAGATGGCGCTTTATCGTTAAATTCTAATGCCATTTTAATCCAATACTGCAATTGCTTTTTGGAGTGAAGGGTGTCTTCATCAACGAAGATGAATCCTTTCATTTCTTTGCCGCCATGCACCATTACTTCCGCGCCGCTGGCCTCTTCCAGCACTTCATCCGATTTGGCGGGATCTATTCTTACCATTATTTTATTGGGTCGTACGCCTATACACATTTTATCGTTGACCATAAAGCACAGGCCTCCGAACATTTTCTTTTCAACAATATTCGTGGTAGCGGCGGATAATATTTCGCGAACGCGGTCTGCCAGTTTTTCATTGTATGCCATGGCGTAAATTTTTTGGGAGATAATAAAGATACGATTTCCTGCTAATTGCCGTACTGCTTTTCCAGGGCTTCCCTTAATGCTGTAATAGCTTCGTATACGTTATCGCGTTGCAGGTTGGTGAAGAAGATATATGCCCTGTCAGCTTCCGGGATCACCCATACCTGGGTAATGAAGGTACCTGGGTTACCGGTGTTTTCAGATACCAGGTGGCCGGCGGCATTGCGCTGCCAGAACCAGCCGGCGGCAAATACCGGCATACCGTAATGCAGGCGGGCATAGGTATTGGCATCGAGCAGGGTGGATTTGCCGGCCAGGCCTTTCAGTTGTTCCTGGATAAAGCGGGCATAATCGGGCAGACTGATGTGTAGGTTGCCGGCTGCCATGAGCCAATTGAGTTTATAGTTGTTAGCAGGACCTTCGGGTTGTCCGTTAGCATCATGTCCCCAGGTTTGGGTGCTATCCCGGTCGTTCGGATTGCCTGTTCCAAACTGAATGTGCAGTTGTTGCCCCAGCTCAGTTACCAGCTGAGTGTAGCTTTTATGCGCTGCTTTTTCCAGCATGAGTCCTGCGAGGCAATACCCTGCGTTGGTCAAATTTATTTCGGTGGTATCTGTTACTGGTGGTTGTTGTAATAACCATTTTACAAATGCGTAACGTTGGGCAGCTTCCGAACCTTTGATCTGAGCGGGTGTTGGTGCGGAGTTGGTATAACTATATTTGGGTAATTTATTACGGAAAGTAATTGCCTGCCACAAGGTGATGTTGGCATACGCGCGGTGGCTATGCGGTTGCAGTTCCGGGAAAAGCTGGAAGAAGCGGGTGTCCCAACTGATCAGTTGTTGCTTTACCAGCAGGGCGGCGATCATGGTTGTTACGGCTTTGGTATTGGAGCCAATGCGAAAGTGATCATTACCGCTTATCGGCATGCCGGCTTTCTTTTCTCCCAGCAACTGTAGTTCCAGTATGCTGTCGGACGACACTACGGCATATCCCAACGCCGGGATGTGATATGCTTTCCGGAGACTGTCGGCCAGTGCGCGCGATGACTGGGCATGGGCCATAAAACTAAGCAACAGCAGAACGAAACAGGTAATTGTCTTCATAAAACTTAATGGCAGTTAATGTACCGGTACCGCTTCTTTGGTAGCGGCAACGGCGGTTTTAATATTCCTGCGGCAGACCAGCAAAATCAGTAATGCCAGGAGGGAAGTGCCACACATGGTTATGGCCATAGGGGTAGCAGTATGTGTATTAAACAAGCTCACTACACTAGATGCTAGTGCGCCGATCCCCATCTGAATGGCGCCCATCAGGGAAGATGCGCTGCCGGCATTTCTGGTGAAAGGGGCCAGCGACAGGGCGGAAGTATTGGGATTGATACAACCCAGGCAGCACAGGTATATAAAGAGCAGGGTAATAGTTCCCGCGAGGGATAGCCAATTATTCCAGGCACAGATAATAAAAATAAGTCCGGTGATGCTTTGTCCCACCAGGGCTACCGGTACTATCTGCTGGCTGCTGAAGCGTTTGAGCAGCTGGCTGTTGACCTGGCTGGAGCCAATCAATCCAATGGAAAGAAAGGCAAAGATCCACCCGTACGTTTTGTCACTCACTTTATAAATATCCATGAACACCTGCGGGGAGGCGGATACATAGGCGAAGAGGCCGGAGAAAGCTACTGCGCCGGCAAAGGTGTAAGTATAAAATTGCGGTTCACCCACAACAGCCAGGAAATTGTTGATGATAGGACGGGGTTTGAGCGACAGGGTAGTATCCGGTTTATAGCTGTCGGGCAGCCAGCGTATACTGGCTATCAGCATCAATGCGCCCATCAGGCCCAGCACCAGGAATACCGTATGCCAGCTGAAAGCGCTGGTTATATAGCTACCGGCGGTAGGGGCAATCATGGGAGAGGTGCCTACTACCAGCATCAGCAGGGCAAATACTTTGGCATTTTCACTCACGGGAAACAGGTCCCGTACCATGGCTACCGCTGCCACGGCCGCTGCGCAGCTGCCTATGGCCTGGATAAAGCGAAGGATGATCAGGCTGTTGAGGGAAGTGGCATACATACAACCGATAGAGGAAATGATGTACAGGGCGAGACCGATACAGAGCGGCTTCTTCCTGCCGAAGCGATCTAGCAGCGGGCCATACAGCAATTGTCCGGCAGATATGCCGATGAAAAAGCTGGAAAGGGATAGCGCCACTCGTGCAGGATCTACGCCCAGGTCTTTTCCTATGGCGGGAAAGCCCGGCAGGTACATGTCGATAGAAAAGGGGCCTAATGCCGTTAGGGCACCCAGTATGAGAATAAGAGAAATATATTTTGTGCGGGAAAGTTCGTTGGCCAAGGCGATACGGTTTTATAAAATGCAGCGCAAAGGTAGGCTGAAAAAATGAGGTTGGTGCCTGGCAATTGTCTGTTAAAGATCACTATTATGCCGTTCGATTATTTTATCGCGATTTTTCAAAATGGATGACACGATAATTTTATTGATTAGCAAAAATGATCATATATTTGCTCTACTTTAATACATCTGTCTTTAATGCACTTGCCACTTTTGAAAAACCTGCATGCACTGTTATTGCTATGCCTCTTATTTCCTGTGGCTGCATGGGCACAGGAAGGAATGCCAGTGAACATACGTCCTTGCGGCGCCGACGCTTTACAGGAGCGATGGCGGAAGGATGCCTCTTACCTGGCACGGGAGCAGGCCATTAACAATGCTATCCTGAAGCGCCAATACATTACCGCCCCAGGCTCGGTGGCTTCTTTTGCACCGGTAGTATTGCCGGTAGTTTTTCATATTATCAACGAAGATCCGGCGGCATTTCCAGATGCGGCGGTGATAGCGGCGCTCAAGGAACTAAATGATGCCTATGCTGCCACCGGCGCATTCACCGGCGCACGTACCGATACCAAGATCCAGTTTTGCCTGGCTAAAACAGCCCCTGACGGCGGTAAAACCAGCGGCATCGTACGCACACATTCCTATTTATCTGATTTTGATAACGAAATGGAAGGTAGCGATCTCACTGCATTGGGTAAGTGGGATGGCAGCCGTTACATCAACATATGGGTAGTTACCGATATCAAATCGGAGTATATGCAGGACTTTAACTGCGGCGTTTGGACCCGTCTTAAAATGGGCGGTTACGCCAGCGCCGGCGGCGATATTGTTGTGGCCGGGCTGGGAGTAGGCGTACTGGCGCATGAGATGGGGCATTACCTGAGCCTGTTGCATACTTTTGCCAACAGGGACTGTAAGAATGACGATTGTTTGGTAGATGGAGATAAAGTGTGCGATACGCCCCCGGAAAGAACGATTACCGGTGGATATGCCTGTTCTGCTCCGCAGAACTCCTGCAGCACCGATACCTTATCCGGGTTTACTACCGACGTGCCCGACCTGCCGGATAATTTCATGGACTATGGCCAGGGCACCGGATGTGTGTTATCATTTACGACCGGGCAAGCCCAGCGCATGCACGACTTTATTGGGGTGGCACTCACCGGGATGCTCGCCAGTACGGTATGTAACGATCCCTGTACAGATAACATCACTGCTGCTTTTACCCGTGACATTGAATACCCGGTAGTAGGCGACAAGGTTACCTTTACCAGTACCAGTACGGGTGGAAATGCCTATCAGTGGCTGGTAGATGGTGTGCCACAGGGGAATGCCCCCACTTTACAGCTTACTGTAACGCAAAAGAAGAACTATGAAATTATATTGCGTGTAACCAATACCGTGAGCGGTTGCTTTGCCACCACCAATGATGTGATACAGGTAAGTTGCGGCGTGGTAGCCCGCTTCTGGCCCAGCAAGAGAAAGATTGCTTCTAAAGTCGGCTTTTCGCTGGACAGCGTGTTATTTCATAACCGGTCGCGCAACGCTACCAGCTGGAGCTGGCTGATGAGCAACGACAAAGGCATGGCGGAACAGGAAATCAGCACCATCGAACAACTTACATACGTTTTTAAAACGCCCGGCAATTACCATGTCCGTTTAGCCGCTACCGATGGACACTGTTTTGACACCTCCAACGCCGTACAGATCATTGTAGATGATCCTACGCCTGATGGCGCCGTGTATGTGACTAAAGTAGAATGCTATCAGCAAACCAAGGTAAAGGTTACCTTATACTTCCACAATTTTGGGTACGATACTATCCCCAAAAACACACCGGTATCTTTTTACGACGGCGATCCCCGCAAGCCCGGTACAAAGAAGGTAGGCGCTGTATGGCCGCTGCCATCGGACCTTCCCGGTAAATGCTCCACGCCGTTGTTATCTACCGTGGTAGATGCAGGTAGAGCGGGAATAGATACGCTAAGCGTAGTGCTGAACGACAATGGCTCCACTTTGCCATTACTTCTCCCCAATACCAGCCTAGTGGAAACCAACTATGGCAATAATATCGCCATAAAAAAAGGGTTTAAGTTCAGGGTGGTCCTGGATCCGGCAGACTTTACCCTGACGCCCGAACAACAGGTGGTGTTAACGCCCAAAGGCGTGAATGGTACCCTGCAAAGCGCCAGCTGGACGGGCAACTATCTCAGCTGTACTAATTGTTTAACACCTACTTTCACGGCGCCCTACCGGAAAGATACCGTGACGACCGACCAGGTGCTGGCCTATTCGCCATATGCCTGTTACGACAGTACCATTGCCACCCTGCATATCCCCGTGGTAGATGATTATACCGTGCAGGTGAAAAGTGTAGATTGTTCCCACGGAGATAGTTTGCATGTCACTTTCTCCCTTTGCAACGGTTATAAGAAGGGTAATATTCCGGCGCAATTAACCGTGGCCTTCTACGACAGGACCCCGGGAGATCCCGCTGCCAACGTGTTGGGTAATGGGTTTATTACGCCTATCGCCAGTACCGGCGCTTGTGAAGACTATGGCAGTGATATCAAAGGCACGTCTACCGGCAATGTATATGCCATCGTGAATATGGATACCCGGCCACAGGTGCCGGAAACCGGGCTGAATGAAGCCGATTATCATAATAACACCACACAATGGCAATACGAGCGGCCTGCCGTATCTATCTTTCCACAAGATACCATGGTGATGCGGAAAACAACGTTTCCGCTGCGTTACCAGGTATCTGCCTTTACGCCCAGGGACATTTTATGGCAGAACGATAACGCCTATACGTTGAGCTGCTATACCTGCGCTACGCCCCAGGCGGTGATGAAAGACAGTGCTTTTGTAGGTGTGCAGCTGACTAACCGGTACGGTTGTACGATCCGGGACCGGCAGTATGTGCATATCTTCCCGCCGGATTTTACGATAGACCTGTTGCAGACCGACTGTTATGACAACCAGCATACGTTGGTGAAATTTAAGGTGTGTACCGCCAATGGTTATGACAGTATACCGGCAAAATTGCCGATATCTTTTTATGATGGGGATCCGGCCAGCGAACGGACGGGTGTGTTGTTGCCGTTGTTTTATACGCCGGTGACAGATGGCGTTTGCAGGGAATTTACCACGGTGGTGGCCTCGCCACAGGGCAGGGATATCACGGCGGTTGTAAACAGGCAGTCGGCGAACTATGTGGCAGAAGAAACAGATTATGCCAATAACCAGGCGAACATTGCCTATACGCCGTTTTCTGTTACCATGGACCGTACATTAATTGAGCTACCCCGTCCGGCGGCTACCGGGTTGCTGGCCATTGTAGCAGGAGGACCGGCAGTTTCTTACGCCTGGACGCCGGCTATAGGCTTATCCTGTAGCAATTGCGTGGCCCCGGTGGCATCGGCTTTATCATCTATGCGTTATACGGTGATGGCCGCCAACAAATATTATTGTACTGATACCGCATCCGTGTATATCAAAACATTCACCAATACAGGCATTACCATGCCTAATGCCTTTACGCCCAATGGGGACGGGCAAAATGATTGGTTTTATGTGATAGGCAGCTGGGATATTAAGATGATCCGGGACTTTTATATCTATAACCGGTCGGGAAATAAAGTATTTGAAGCGCATAACACGCCGGCCAACGACCGGAGCTACGGTTGGAATGGCATGATCAACGATAAGCCGGCAGCAATGGGAGCTTATGTTTATTACGCTACGGTGGAATTTATGGATGGCAGTACACAGTTGGTAAAGGGCGCAGTGACGCTGATCCGGTAGTTGCGCCACCTATCCCTTCACGCTGTTTAAAGCGCTGCAAAAGGTGTATCTTGATGTCAAATCCTGTTATGTTTGTTATGAGAATATTGAAAGCCACTGTTCTTCTTTTCGCAGCCTGGTTGCTGGCTACTACAGCTTATGCGCAGGTGAAAGTACAGTTGATAGATCCTGCAGCTACGCAGGCAGGTATACAAACCGTTCACTCCCCACATATGGCGATGCAGCCAGCGGCGGCTACCAACCAGCATCGACTGTTGCTGATGATCCCTGGTACCGGTGGGGCTGCAGTACAGATGCGTTCATTCGACAGCTGTTTTGCCGCCATGGGATATTATGTGATCAGCCTGGATTATATGAATAACGTGATTACCACCGTTTGTTCCAAGAGTGAAGACAGCACTTGTTTTGATCATTTCAGGCAGGAAATTATGTTTGGAACCCCGGTGAGTGACAAGGTAGCGGTAGATTCAATGAATAGTATTGTGCATCGTGTGACAGCGCTGTTGAAATATCTGGCAGGAAAAGATGCCGGTTGGAAAACGTTTTTAAGCCGTGGGATGCCTGCCTGGGATAAGATCGTTGTGGCAGGCCATTCACAGGGTGCCGGTCATGCTGCTTTTATGGGGAAGCATTTCCGGATGGGTGGTGTGCTGTTGTTTTCCGGACCGCAGGATTACCTGCAACAATTTCACCGGCCGGCTGGCTGGCAATGGGAACATGGATTGACGCCGGTAGGGAGGTATTATGCGTTCCTGCATGTACGCGATCCCTATGTGTTCGATTACCAGGCGCAGGATGTGGCGGCAGTTATAAGGCCTGCAACGGCAGATACCACCATGGTATCTCCTGGTGTAACGGTGGTGGGTAAACGGCAGGTACTGGTGACCGATATAGATCGCAAAGATACCCATGGCGCTACCCTGAGTACCGAATTTGTACCCGTGTGGCGTTATATGATCAGCAACGCAACAAAAAAATAGATTTATGCGCAAACTGGAGGCGGGAGTGTTTTTAGGAGAACCGGATGGGGTGTTTCACCAGGAGGGGGTGATTGTAAGCAAGGCTGTTTACAGGCAGCCCCCCGTGTACCAGGGTTGGCATTGTCACGAGCATCATCATTTAACGGTGGTGGTAAGAGGAGGAAATGTAGAACATCGTTCCGTTAAGGAGAAAGAGGTGCTGGCCGGGCAGGTATTGTTTTATCATAGCGGGGAGTTGCATAAAAACAGTCATACCCAGTGTCCTTCCGTTAACATCAACCTGGAGATACCGGATAGCTTTTTAAAGCATTATGGGTTGTCGTTCAGTGCGGTAGACCGTTTCCCGGAGCAACTGGAGCAAATGAAATATGCGGTGCTAAAGGCTTATCAGGCGTGTAAGCTGGGAGATGCCTCTCTCATTCCATCCCTGTTATTGCCCGGGTTTACCGCGCCGCTGGTGCGTAAAGCCGAAACGCCGCCCTGGGTATCGCAATTGAAAATGTTGTTGAACGACCGCTGGAATGAAACATTGTCGCTACAGGAGATGTCTGTTATCCTGGGCATACATCCGGTGACTATTTCCCGGTATTTTCCTGCTTATTTTAATTGTTCGTTGGGAGAATATATGCGTAAGATAAAAATAGACCGGGCGATGGTGATGATGCAAACGCAGGAAGCATCGCTTACCGACATTGCTTACAGCTGTGGATTCTTCGACCAGAGCCACTTTATACGTACTTTCAAGTCAGTTACCGGGTTTCTGCCCCGCCGGTATCAACAAATATAGCAGGCTAATTTTATACTATTTCAGGAAGGGAGAACATCGGATCTTTGTCAGATAAATTTATAAGTATGAAAAGATTTATCTGGCTGGGATTATGTTGTATGCCCCTGCTGGTAAAGGCACAACAGGAGTTGGCCCCCAAAGAGGTAGCCAGGGCGGTGGACAGTGCTGCGGCCCTTATCAAACGTCACTATGTTTTTGCTGACAAAGGCGCCGCTATTGCCACTCATCTTAAAACGCAATATAAAGCCGGTGCATTTAATCATTTGCCCGGCTGGAAAGCCTTTGACTCTATCGGTACTGCCATACTGCATCAATTTAGCCAGGATGGCCACCTGTATATGCGATACAGCCCTGAAAGGGTAAAGGGTATTCGTGCGCAGCGTGAGGAGAGCGGAGGTACAGATGATTTCTTTCACAGTCCGGAAGCGCGGGAGCACAATTATGGTTTCCGCGAGGTGAAGATATTGAAAGGCGATACCGGGTATATTAAACTGGACCAGATTAATATTTCTACCGAGAGCTTACCTGTATTGCAGGCGGCCATGGCTTTTGTGCACCGTACCAAGGCGTTGATCATCGATTTGCGCGATAATGGCGGTGGTGGTAGTGAAATAGACCTGGTGTTCGAGGGTTGCTTTTTGCCGGCAGGCTTAACGTTGCTGGAGTCTTACGGCGGTAATGGGCCCGGAGAAGTAGATCATACCGTGGCGGTAGATTCGGCCTATAGGTATAATGGTCCGCTATATGTATTGATTAACAAAAGGACCGCTTCTGCGGCCGAGGCATTTGCCTATGTGATGCAGGCGCATCACCGGGCGAGGATCATTGGCCAGGCGTCCGCCGGGGCGGCCAACCATAATGAATTTTATGCGGTAAATGACCAGGTATTTATTTCTGTGTCCGTGATGGCAGCGGTATTGCCAGGTACCCGGGACAACTGGGAGTTAAAGGGCGTACAGCCGGATGTAGTAACAGCGCCTGGCGAAGAAATGAATCATTTGCAGTAAAAGCGTAACCTATAAAAAAGAAAGCCGGTTCTCAGTGCAGAACCGGCTTCTTTGTCATCACACACATCACTATCAAACTACACAGGAATGGTTCTAAGCATGGTTCCGTTTTCCTGAAAGCGACTATGCCAGCTAAGGGCCTCCTGCAAGCTGTGGGGTGTTGGCCGCCTTTTCTTACAGGCATTGGAAAAGTATTCGTTCGGTGCGTCACGATAGCTGGCGTGGGCGCAGTTATTTTGCGAAAACAAAATTACACAGCCTGCTGGTGGCGGATATGCGTTTTTGGGTCAATTCTTTGTTTGAACCGGCCAATGCGTTATTGCGGGTATTTCGTTATATTTAGTGGGAGAGTCTATTTATTTCACCATTATTAAATTCCCTTCTTTATGAAGCGTATTGTTCTCGCATTATCATGTGTTTGTTTTTTAGGTATTTCCGGCGTACAGGCGCAGAGCATCCTGGATAAGGCCAAGCAGGCTGCCGGTACCGTACAAAGCCCTTCTTTGCCGGATGCAGGCAGTATATTAGGTCAACTTACGCCTGCGCTGGGATTAACCAATACGCAGCAACCCAAAGTACAAAGTTTGCTGACTACTTTTTTGAAGAAAAAAACGGCTATACTGCCCTTACAGCAAACTAACCCCAGCGCCTATACGTCGAAGTTTGGTGGTTTGAAGAGCGGACTTTTTTCCAAACTGAAAACACTGCTTACGATCAGTCAATACACCAAGTTACTGGGATTGAAGCCAAAGACCAATGATGTAACGAACGTGTTGTCGCAACTTTTTTTCTAGCAGAAATTTTAAAGTGAAAGTTTAGAGCAGCAAGCGAAACACTTTTTGTGTTTCGCTTGCTGCTTTTTTCTATCTTCGCGGGCGTTCGTTACCATTCCATGTCAAAGAAGAGAAAGAAGCAGAAAAAGCAACAGACGAAAAAGAAGAACCAGGGTTTCAGTAGTATAGTCGTTATTGTTATATTGATACTAGCTGCATTCGCCGTTACTACCTGTTCCCGCACAATTCCCGGAGATCCGGGCAAACCTGCGCATACTGCGAAGAAAAAATCTCACCGGAAAAAAAATAATAAATCACCTACCCGCATTGCGCCGTTATTGGCGGAAGACTTTGAAGCCGGCAGTAAAACCAATTACAACAACGGCGTAGTGACTTTGTCGAGTGGCGCCTGGAAATTCAAGGACGCAGTTACGGGAGCCTTAGACGAAGATCATAAAACCGGTAGCCAGGCATTGCGTATCAGAGACAATGGGATGGCAGGGATGAATTTTGATATCGTGGTGAATGGTACCGTTACCGTAACGTTGAAGTATGCGCTCTATGGAGCGGATGAAAGCGGAAGTTGGGAGTTATGGGCATCTGTGAACCGGGGACAAAGTTACGTTCGTATAGGCGCGCCGGTCATCGTTACGGCCGCTACTTTACGTAGTGCGGCCTTCACCGCTTCTACCAGCACCGGTACCATTCGTTTTGATATCCGGAAAACGGATAAAGGCAATAGCCGGATCAACTTTGATGTATTCCGGGTAACTGCCGGCGGTCAATTAACTCCGGCTGTGCCAGACACGAAGCCTGTTGGAGGTGTTGGTGGCGACGATGATAATATGTTGCTGGGAAATCCCAGTGGCGCTACAAGTTCGCTGGTAATGGCCAACAATTACCTGATGGACAAAGGTTATTACAAGCTTTCTTATAACCGCGACCGTGGTACGCCCAATTGGGTGTGCTGGCATGTATCGCGTAAAGACCTGGGGCATATGTCGCGTGCAAATGATTTCAGGCCGGATGCTGATTTGCCGGTTGATTGGTACCAGGTAACGCAATCGAGCTATATGGGGAGCGGCTTTGACAGGGGACATAATTGTCCTTCCGGCGATCGTACCGCTACACGCGAGGCCAATGAAGCTACTTTCCTGATGACTAACATGATCCCCCAGGCGCCTAATCACAATCAGCATTTATGGAAGAACCTGGAAGACTATACGCGGGAGCTGGTGATGGATGGCAATGAGGTGTACGTGATGATGGGAAGTTATGGCAGCGGGGGCGTTGGCAGTAAGGGATTGACCAAATCAATAGATCATAGCAATATCGTAGTGCCCGATCATATATGGAAAATACTGGTGATATTGCCGGAAGGAAACAACGACCTGCAACGTATAAATAAGCATACCCGGATCATTGCCATAAATACGCCTAATAAAAATGAGGTAAATTCGAGATGGTCAGCTTACCTGACTACCGTGGATGATATCGAGCGGGTCACTCATTATAAATTATTAGACAAAATACCAGTAGCAGTAAGACAGGAACTGATAAAAAAAATTGATACAGGAGAATAGCGGTTTTCGTGATCTAAAAAATATTATGTTGTTATGATAATTATGTTATAAATTGCATAAAATTATTATGTTTTTCCATTCCAACATTTTTAGCCTTAGAAAACTCATGATAAATTTTGGAAAAGGCCAAACTGGCATAATTTTATTGAAAGTACCATCGGAATGTAACTTATTGAATCCTTGGAACGTTATTAGTAATTACAAGCTAACTTGAAAATATAACTAGCCGATTTATTACAGCATTAAACCTACAATGTTAATCATATGCAACGCATGACTGGATACAACTATGCAGGTGAAAAAGCTCAGTACATAAAATAATGAAGGCAGGACGGCGTTATATGCTACAGAGATAGCAACGTGAGTATTTTAAATATTAATTTTATATCTAATCTATATGGGTGAAAGAGTGTCGGTGGCCTTACTGATAACAACGTATAACTGGCCTGAAGCGTTAAAGTTGGTACTTGAGAGTGTTTTAGCACAAACTGTTCTCCCTGATGAAATCATCATCGCGGATGATGGATCAGGGGCTCCTACCAAGGCCGTTGTGGACGCGTTCAGAAAAAAGACCAATATTCCGGTAAAGCACTTCTGGCACCCTGATGAAGGTTTCCGCAAAACGCTCATCATTAACCAGGCCATCACTGGCACCTCTTCCAAATATATTATACAGATTGACGGAGATATTGTTTTGCATGAGCTTTTCATACAGGATCATATCAGCGAGGCCGAACGGGGATATTATATCCGGGGAAGCCGGGTACTTTTACAGGAGAAGATCACCAAGCGTTGTATTCGCAATGGTAGTTTTGAACCTGTTTATACCCTTAGCAACGATGTTCGTAATAAATTTAACTCCCTTCGTATTCCATTCCTTTCTTATTTACTGATCAGGAGAACCAGCCGTTCCAGGAACTGGATTGGTTGTAATTGCGCTTTCTGGAAGGAAGACTTCATGAAAGTGAATGGCTATAATAATGAATTGGCGGGCTGGGGCCATGAAGATATAGAGTTGGCGGCGCGTTTCATCAACTCCGGGCTGCGTCAGAAAAGGGTAAAACTAAAGGCGGTATGCTACCACTTGTATCACCCTTATAATGACCGGGGACAGGAGAAGATCAACTACCGGGTATACCTGGATACGTTGAACAGGGGGATTGCCTACTGCGCTAATGGTTATCACCGGCATCACCACCATCATCAGCATCAGTTGACCGATTAAAAAAGATATTGATAAAAAAAAACGGATGTAGCCATATGGTTACATCCGTTTTTTTATGCGTTATAGTTGCCTATGAGTTGGCAAATGTCTGCATATCTATCAGGCGTTTGTAAATACCGTTATTTTCCAGTAATTGCGTATGCGTGCCTTGTTCTGCTACGCGACCATCATCCAGTACGATAATAAGATCGGCATTTTGTATAGTGCTGAGGCGGTGGGCAATCACCAGGGAGGTGCGGTTGAGCATCAGGTTATTCAACGCTTCCTGCACGAGTTTTTCAGATTCTGTATCCAGTGCGGATGTGGCTTCATCGAGCAGCATCAGTGGTGGATTAGAGAGCACCGCCCGGGCAATACAAATACGTTGACGCTGGCCGCCGGAAAGCTTGGAGCCTTTGTCGCCGATATTTGTCTGGTAGCCATTTTCTGTATTGAGAATAAAATCGTGTGCATTGGCGATCCTGGCGGCAGCTTCTACTTCAGCAGCAGTAGCATCCGGTTTTGCGAAGGCGATGTTGTTGAAAATGGTATCGTTGAAGAGGATAGATTCCTGGTTTACCACGCCCAACAGGGAGCGGAGCGATTCCATGGTAACCGCTTTCAGATTTTTTCCATCTATCGTTATATTTCCTGATTGTGGGTCCATAAACCGGGGAATTAAATCCATTAATGTGGATTTACCTCCACCGGAAGGGCCAACCAGTGCTACAGAAGTGCCTTTGGGAATCCTGATATTTATATTATCCAATATTTTTTTATCGCCGTAAGAGAACGACACATTTTCAAAGCGGATGGCGTCATTAAAGCCGGTCAGTACTTCCGCGCCTGGCAAGTTGTTGATCGCTGGTTTTTCATCGATCAGCTGCAACACCCTTTCGCCTGCAGCCACGCCAGAATGGATATTGCTGAATGCTGTGGATATCGCTTTAGCAGGGCGCATAATCTGGGAGAAGAGGGCAATATATACGATAAAGGTAGAACCGTCCATATCCCCCTGGTTATTGATAATAAGGGAACCGCCATAAAATACGATGAAAGCCACCATTAATACGCCCAGCGTTTCGGAAACGGGAGAAGCCAGTTGTTGCTTTTTAGCCATGGAGCGCGTAATCTTTGAATAGCGCCTGTTTTGTCCTTCGAAGCGGTCGGTAATAAACTTAACCGCGTTAAAGGCTTTTACGATGCGGATCCCATTCAGTGCCTCATCGAGGTAACTGATCATGACGCCATAAGTTTCGTGTGAATCGGTAGCCTGTGTCTTTAACCGTTTTACAATCCTGGATATGACCAGGCCAGCCACCGGGATAACCAGCATGGAGATCAGCGTGAGCTTATAAGAAATCAGGAACAGCATTACCAGGAAAGCTATCAGCTGGGCCGGCTCCTTGAATAATACCTGCAGCGTGCCAGTAACAGAGAATTGTACGACCTGTACATCTGAAGCGATTTTAGAGATAATATCTCCCTTGCGTTCATTACTGAAATACCCCAGGTGCAGGTCCATTACATTGTTAAACACCCTTCTGCGCAGGTTCAGCAAGGTTTGAATGCGGAGGCTTTCCATGGTGCGGTCGGCGAAGTAACGGAACAGGTTGCCCAGCAGTACCGAGGTGGCAATGGTAATACACACAAATTTTAAGCTGGTCAGCCGCCCATATTCTACCGAAATAAGAGATGTATAGTGTTTGAATATGTCAAATAATTTGAAGTAATTATCCGGCATTGGGACCACTTTCGTTACGGGCACCTTACTAAATAACGTGTCGAGTAAAGGGGCCAGCAGTGCGAGATTGAGAGTGCTGAATATAACAGACAGCAGCGTGCAAATAATATAGGGGAAAGCAAATTTATTAATAGGCTTCGCAAATGATAAAAGTCGGAAGTATGTCTTCATGTTTAAATAATAATCAATAATGATTGGAACAGTGCATAAAAAAAACCGCATCGTTGCTGATGCGGTTCCTTAAGTTTTAATTTCCTATTTATCAATAACTTAAAGAATTATTTTTCGAACACACATTCAAGCCTGCAGATCACCAGTAAATATCTGCCATCAAGCCCCAAAAGTAACCCTTTTGCCTAAATTGTCAAAAGATTTACGTGCAGGGCGGCAATTTCCGCTGATGAGGTTTTGCTTGTCTTGTCAGCCTGCGTAAGTTTCAGTAACTTTAAATACCCCTATTTATCCTCCATTAAATTCAAATAGCCATGCACCCGGAAACCCCTACAGTCCTGAAAAAGAAGGCTGCCGTTGTGGTAGCTCATCCAGATGACGAAACATTATGGGCTGGTGGAACGATCCTGTTTCATCCGCAATGGGATTGGACTGTGGCAGGGCTTTGCCGGGCCAGTGACCCTGACAGGGCGCCGAAATTTTTCAAGGTATTACAGGCATTAGGTGCAGAGGGGGTGTTGGGAGATCTGGAAGATGGACCAGAACAGACGCCCTTGCCGGAGGCAGAAGTAGAACACCAGGTGTTGTCATTGTTGCCCGCGCAACATTACGATCTTATTATTACGCATCATCCACAGGGAGAATATACCCGGCACCGGCGTCACGAAGAAGTGAGCCGGGCAGTGATCGCCTTGTGGGCGTCAGGAAAATTGGCAGCAACAGAACTATGGGTATTTGCTTATGAAGACGGGCAGCGGGCTTACTATCCGGAAGCAGTGCCACAGGCCACCATTTACCATGTATTGGAGAAAGAGATCTGGCAACGGAAATATGCGTTAATGACTAACACGTACGGTTTTAGGGAAGATAGCTGGGAAGCAGCCACCACGCCATTAGCAGAAGCATTCTGGTGTTTTCATCATCCTCAGGAAGCCCTGCAGTGGCTTCATACTTTATTGGCATCGTCATGAGAATACTTTTGTTGTACGACTATCCGCCAGCCCCGGGGGGACTGGCCACACAAGGTAATTTATTGTACCAGGGTTTACTGGAAATCGGCGTAGAAGCCCATGCGGCGCATTACGATTCACCCCTGGAAAAAGAGTGGTATTATCAATGGTTTAAACCAGACATCGTACTGGGTGTTGGTTACTGGGGATATACACCACAGCTGGTGCTGCATCCGCAGCAATTTGGTTTGCAGCCGGTCCCATGGTTGGTAGCTGATGGTTATATCGCTAACTACCAGGATGTATTGAACCAGTTGCCGCTGATATTGGTCACCTCCCAGTGGGTAAAGGAAATGTATATGCGTGATGGCATCTGCGGTGATCGCATCGTGGTATTGCCGGTAGGATGCAATACCGACCTGTTTACGCCCTTGCCCAAAGAACATCCCAGGGTGAGCGCTGTTCGCGCCTCATTGGGCGTAAAGCCAGATGAGCTAATGCTGCTGACAGTAGGAGGGGATGCCTGTTCCAAAGGGGCCAGGGAAGTAATGCAGGCGCTGGCAGGATTAGCTGACGCCGTGCCCTCCAACTGGAAATATATTTGTAAGGTATGGCCGCAGCCACGTACCCGGCTGCAAAATGAGCTGGATATGGAGTTGGCGCGACAGCTGGGACTGGAGCATAAAATACAGTATGTCACCAGTATCGTATCCCGGAACTACATGCCGTACCTGCTCAATGCCTGCGACTTGTACGTGGGGCCGTCGAGGTTAGAGGGCTTCGGCATGCCGCAGGTTGAAGCCGGCGCCTGTGGTAAGGCGGTGATCGGCATTCAGGCTATGGGCATGCTGGATACGTTGGTACATGAAGAAACAGCCCTGATGGCTGAAGTAGCGGAGCAAATTGTGGTAAATGAAGTCATCCTGGGACGGGAATCCGGCTACCCGGAAAATCATAAAGTAGTATTTGGCACGCCGCGTACAGTAGACTACCGTGCAAACATCAACGATATCCGCGCACATTTGCAACGATTAATGAATGATGAGACTTACCGGAGCCAACTGGGACAGGCGGCGCGGCAGCGGGTAGCCTCCAAATTTGATTATCGTACCGTGGCCCGGCAATTTGTGCAGATACTGGAAGAAAAATTTAATATTCATTGAACATGGAAGCTGCCAGCTGGTTAACGATCAACGCAGCAAGAGATGCTGCCCTGCAGGTATTACTGCATAATGTAAACGGTCCGTTTCATGGTTTGCCCCGCACCGCAGGCTGGGGCTACCCCGAGCCGTATACGAGGGATTTGTTGCTGTCTTTTTTCGGCGTGGCAGTAACGGGCAATGAAGTACTCATCAAAAGTATTAAACGGGTGTTGGAAACGCTGGCCAAAAACCAGACACGGCACGGACATATTGCCTCCCTGGTACATGATAAAGAAGACCTGGGCTCCAGTGACAGCACACCTTTATTCCTGCTGGCAACAGGCATGTACCGGCAGTTTTCCGGCGATGCCACTTTCCTGGAAGAAGCGGTGAACAGGTCGCTCACCTGGATGGAATACCAGACGCCCTCCGACCGCTACCTGGTTGCACAGCAGCCTACCAGCGATTGGCGGGATGAGCAATGGGTATTAGGTTATGGGCTATTTGTAAACACCCTGGTATATAGCTACCTGCGGATATTAGGTCATCATGAACGCGCGGCGAAGGTAAAGCAGGACATGGGAAGGTTTACCATCACCGCGGGTGTACAACACCGGCATGTACATGAAGGATTGATGGTGAAGTATAAACCCTACTACGCCATGTGGTCGTATAAAGTGCTGAGCAGCGAGCGGTTCGACCTGCTGGGCAATAGCCTGGCCATTCTTTCCGGCATAGCGCCACCCACACGTGCCACTGAAATGGTGGCCTGGATTGAAGAAGAATGTGCCGCACTAATAAACAGCGGGCAGCTGGCCGTAAAACTGCCGCCTAACTTCTTCCCCTATACGAAACCCGGGGATTATGACTGGCATGAACGGTATGCGATCTTCAACCAGCCTGGAGAATATCACAATGGCGGCATCTGGCCATTTATTTGCGGCTTTTATGTTGCCGCACTGGTGGCCGCCAAAAAGTACCGGCTGGCAGAAGAAAAGCTGGTGGAGCTGACACGGATAGTGACCATCAGCAACAGCGGCACTGTACAATATGGATTTAACGAGTGGCTTAAAGCGCAGGATGGAAGCGCGAAAGGGCAGGAATGGCAAACCTGGAGCGCGGCATTGTACTTGTATGCGGTGAAATGTGTCGCAGAAAGGCGGACGCCATTTTTTGAGGAGATCAGGATAGCGGGGTAGTTGGTGTTACTCGATAATTATATTTAACTAATTCTCTTCAGAATTACTTCCAGCCCCTATCTTTGCACCATAATCCCTTTTTTGTGTTTTTAAACCGATGAAAATGAGTCGTTTTACATCCCTGTATCTGTTGGCGTTTTCCCTGCTAACCCTTAGTGCCTGTGGCAGCCTTGAAATGGCGCATCCTGATGGGCCCACGCCGGTAAATCCACCTGGTACACCGTCTACTGGTGGTGGTAAGAATAAAATAGAAGGTACCTGGAGCTTTGTAGGGGTTACCAACAATAGTGTGGCTACCTCTTCTCAAGATGGTATGAAGGCGGTAATGACCTGCTTTTACAAAACCAGTAATAACCAAGGTGATTTTGTTTTCGATGGCAAGAATATCACTGTGAAAAACCTGAGTTATACAATTGCCGGTGATATTAGATCCGTATTATACGCAGGTACTGAGGTAGTGAACGACATGACTTTGCCAATGAATATGGCGATGCCTCCTTATGCTGCAATTATACCCTATAAGCAATTGGACGAAAACACACTTTATATGGAGAAAGGATTTATACAGGATGTTTCAGGCATGCTGGGTACTGAATCCCACGGTGGTCCTGCGAAAATATCGTTTAACGGTGATTCACTGGTACTGACAACAGATCTCGGACAGGTGGATATTCCTGGCTCAAAGCTTTCAGGATCTATAGTCAGTAAGTATGTGAAGAAGTAATACTTTTAAAAAATAGAAACCATCCTTTTTGTAATGCCCCCAGAAAGTGTTCAACTTTTTGGGGGCATTGTATTTTTCCCTATTGTATTTCCCTTTTAGTATTTTAATCGTTGATCTGCTTTTCGTTTAAACAGCTTTTTTCCAATGACGAAGTCATGTAAAAATAGTTTGTTTGAATGTTTGAACATATAAAGAGAAGTAGTAACTTACGAATATTCCAAGATCCCGTTATGAAAGAAATTGGGCTTTTCTTATTCCACTGTTATGTTCCCGGCATATCAACCAAATCAATGAAACATCCAGCAACACTCATTACTAAATCAACTGCACTATGCTAAAATCTACATTTGAGCGCACAAAACAGTATTACTTAAGAATTGCACTATTGGCTATACCTCTACTGTCGTTACAGGAATTGGCGGAAGCCCAGGGGTGTGTGGCCATCCGCAGTACAGGTGCTGTTTGTATGAAGCCACAGGCCGGAATAGAGTCGGGATGGCAGGTAAATATGATATACCGGTATTTCAGATCTTTCCGCCATTTTGTAGGAACGGAAGAACAGAAAGAGCGGCTGGAAAACCATACAGAGGTGATCAACTGGCAACATACGCTTGATCTGTCACTGGTTCGCACATTTAACAGTCGTTGGTCTTTGTCATTCAATGTTCCGGTGCTGGCCAACACCAGGTCTTCCATGTATGAGCACTATGGCAATGGTAGTAAGAGTCCTAATGCGCGTCAGCAAACGCATTCATTTGGGATAGGGGATATTCGTTTTGCCGTATACCGTTGGCTGCTAGATCCCGCCAAATCGCGGAAAGGAAATATACAGGCAGGACTCGGATTGAAATTACCTACGGGTGATTATCAATTCCAGGATTATTTTGTTAAGAACGACAGCACCAGGGTATTGGGCCCGGTGGATCAATCCATACAGCTGGGTGATGGTGGAACAGGTTTTACCACGGAGCTGAATGGATATTATAATTTCTCTCACCGCTTTAGTGTATATGGAAGTTTTTATTACCTGTTTAACCCGCGGGAACAAAACGGTGTATCTACCGCCAGAGGGGGAGCTGTTTCTGCTAGTGCCGTACAATACGGTACAGCAGTAATGAGTGTACCTGATCAATACATGGTTCGGCTGGGAGCAAATTATGTTTTACAGCATCTTACGCTATCAGGGGGTGGCCGCATGGAATGTGTGCCAGCGAAAGATCTCATCGGAGGCAGCGGTGGATTTCGCAGGCCCGGTTATGTTATTTCTGTTGAGCCGGGACTGAGTTATACATTTAAGAAACTGGTGTTTTTTTCAACGGTGCCCGTTGCATTGCAACGCAACCGTACCCAAAGCTATGGCGATAAATTACAAACGCAGGCAACAGGAGTATATAAACAGGGTGATGCTGCATTCGCCGACTATTCAATTAATATAGGAATGTCTGTGAGGCTTTGATGATTAGAAGTCCTGTGTTTTCAAAGCCGATAAAAAACGTATTTAAAATAACATTAAAAAGCCTCGCGGAATTTTCTGCGAGGCTTTTTAGTAGGTGAGGTAAATGCATACCTCATTTTGGGGCTATGAAATGCGATATGGACTATATGATCATTGATAGCCTGGATTTTGTTTTATAGCGTTGTGACTCTTTTTTATTTCTTCCCTCGGAATAGGCAACAGGTAATAATAGTCGCCTTTCCACGGTGCCCTTACTTCTGCTGCATCGATAACGCCATAGGTATAGGAGAGCTTGCCCAACAGATCGCCTGCCTGGGCGCCGGTCCAATCCATTTTCACGCTGGTTAATCCGCGGATCGGAATATCAATATTTCCCGGAGCAGCTTTCCAGCGCATCAGATCAAAGAAGCGATGATCTTCCAGGTGCAATTCAATGGCTCTTTCATTCCGGTAATCCCGTACCAGATCAGTACCAGCGCTGGTAATATTGGGCATATTGACAGAAGGTCTTTTCCTGACTTTGTTGATATAATCCCGGGCTACCGCTTCGTTGCCGAGGGCAATTTCAATTTCTGCATAATTCAGGTAAAATTCTGCCAGCCGGAGAAATACAATTGCCTGGCTATAATCATAGTCAAAACTTGCACGGGGGCCATTAAAATCACATAGTCTTCTGAAGGTATAACCCGTTTGAACTCTCCAATGGAAAGGCGTGAAACCTTTTACCCAATAGGTTTTGGAGTCACGTCCAAAATCGTAAAGTGTTTGCCCATTTTTAGGGTCCACTTTATTGGGGTTTGCATATGGTCCCGCATTGTCTGGATTAGGATTAGCATCTTCCCAGTATTCATATGTTCTTACGGTACTTTTTGCGCCATCATTGATGGTAAAAGGTCCGGCGCCCGGAAAGATAATATCACTATAATACCTGGGATCCCTGTTTACATTAGGGTGTTGCGGATCATACCCGGAAGTGGGGTTTACAGTCACGCCATCTGCCAGGTATGGATATTGTCCGTTGGTCATCTGGAACATGTTCACAAATGTTTGTGTTGGCATGATGCGTTGCCGGGCATCAAATCCGCTTGGCCAGTAGTCGTAGTTAAAGCCCCAGTCGGGTACCCGGGTGCCGGGAGTAAACGACTTACCGAGGATGATTTCATCTGTTTTTACTGGCCTGGTAAACAGGTCATCATGCGTGGGATGCAGGGTGAAACTTAGATCCAGCACAGCCTTGGTAGCTACTTCTGCAGCCTGCCATTTGGTTTTATCATTGGAAGGGTTGTTAAGCGGACTGGCTGCATACAAAAGCACTCTTGCCTTTAAAGCCATGGCGGCTGCTTTGGTTATTTTCCCGCTGGCGGGAGCAACATCCTTTAACAGGGTAGTTGCCTGGTCACATTCATCCAGGATGAATTTTACGCATTCGTCGTACGTATTCCTGGGCGTATCAAAATTAGTATCATCCAGTTTGTAACTTTTGGTGATAATAGGTACGCCGCCAAACGTTTTTATCAGTTCAAAATACATCCATGCCCGTAAGAAATGCATTTGCCCTTTCATGGGATCCAGTACGGTAGCATCGAAGGAGGAAGTAGTGGTTTTTTCAAAGAATACATTTGCTTTCCTGATATAACCATATTCTTCATTCCAGATGTTAGTCAGATCGGTGATATTATCCGGCGAGATAGTACCTTGAATATACTGACGAATACCAGCGGCTTTGTCATGTGTTTCCGGTTGCGACACAGCAATATCCGTTAATGTTTCGAATCCGCCGGTACCAGGATACCATATAGGTTTCATGCCATTGTATACGTTGTATACGTAATTCTGAAGAAAGGTGGCATCGGAAAAAACAGCATCGTCGGTTAGTTTGTCCAACGGCTTTTTATCCAGCAGGTCCCTGTTGCACGAAATGGTATTGACGGCTGCGCCGGCAAGCAGCAGGATATAGATTTTCGCAGCCCGTGTATTTAGAAGTTTCAACGATTTCATAATTGATTTTTAGAAAGTAAGATTAGCTCCGAAACTAAATGTCCGCATGTTTGGATAACCACCGCCATTGCCAAGTACGAATTCAGGATCACCGGCTCCGTATTTTTTAAGGTTATTAAAGAGCATAAATATGTTATCACCCGATAAATACAACCTAAGGGCGGCTATCTTAGCTTTTGATAATAGGTTTTTGGGTAGGGTATATCCCAGTTCGGCCGACTTTAAGCGCGCCCAGGTGGCCTTATGGTAGTAGAAATCGGCATCTTCCGCAGCTACACCGTTGGGGGCAATCATGGGGAGTACTGCATTGGTATTCTTTAATGAATAGGAGTTTAATGCTACATACTCCAGTCCATTTCCACCGGCACCTGAGTTAAAGCCATTGTTTAATCTCCATTTGGCGCCTGTTTGTCCCTGCAACAATATCGTCAGGTCGAAGTTGTCGTAATCGAATCCGATGGTCAGGCCAAACTGCATTTTGGGAAAAGGCGTGGCATCAAATCTATATTTGTCGTTTACGTCAATTTTGCCATCATTATTCAGATCGGCAAATATTAATCCCCCGGTGCGTGCTCCCGCATAGCTGGGATATTTGGTTAGCTCGGCATCTGTTCTGTAAATACCAATTGCCTTATATACCAATATGGAACCGAGCGGATTCCCTTCCAGCTTCTGATAAGGTTGTGCCTGTGGTGTTTCATCAAAAAATATGATTTTGTTCCGGCTATAAGAGATGTTTCCATTAGCTCTGAATCCAAGGCGTCCAAAGTTCTGTCTGTATCCAGCCTGAAAATCAAATCCTTTGCTATCCATTTTACCGATGTTTTCATCTGGTAATACTACGCCGGTGTACCCGGGAATAGAAGCTTGCCGCTGGCCCAATATATGGGACGTCTTTGAGCTATAGACATCTAATTCAAAGGTCAACCTGTTGTTTAAAAAACCGGTTTCCAGTCCGATATCCGATGTTTCGGTTACTTCCCAGGTAATACGTGGATTAGGGGTTCTGGTAGGGGCAATTCCCTGTACATCGGCCCCGTTAACTACCCAGCCAGGTGCATAACCATAGGATCCCAGGTATTGGAAGGGCGCTACCCTGTCATTTCCTAACTGGCCCCAGGAGGCTCTTAGCTTCAGATTACTGAATATATTTTTCGGTATAAAGGATTCCTGGCTAAGTACCCATCCTGCAGATGCCTGTGGGAAAAAGCCAAACCGTTTTTCTTTCGGAAAGATGGTGGAGCCATCATATCTTGCGCTGAACCCTAATAGATATTTGCCTTTATATTCGTAGTTTACCCGGCCAAAATAGTTTCGCCGTGCAGATTCGTTAGCGCCTCCATCATTATTCCAATTCTGGCGATCAGTGCTTCCGGCGGAAATCTGATCGATTAAAGGCGAGGCATAGCCAAGGCGACTTGTCCAGAAAAAGGCGCTATCGTATTTATTTTGCTCATAGGCAATGAAAGCGCTTATCTTATGATCTTTTATGATGGTGTTGTAGGAAAGTTTTATGTTTTCAGTCACTGACTGTTGTTGTCCAAAATTTTCTTTAAGTCCGATGTCTTCCACAGATCTTGATGGCCTTTTTACTATTTCTCCCGGGTTGGCGCCTCTTTCATAATAGAACCAGGTGTAGTTAAAAACTTTATCGTGGTTCAGTGTTTTAACAACAGATGCGAAGCCGTCCAATGATAATCCTTTCACGAAGGGAATATTGTATTTGAAACGGATCGTACCGTTCGTTACCCCTGCTTTATATCGCTGGTATCCCGGGCTGAGCAACCTTGCAGCAGGATTTAGCTGTGACCATCCCTGGCCCGGATAGCGATAGTCGCCGCCGATATAGGCTTCCTGTAACGGGCTGGTATTGGCGAAGTAGGCTATTTGTCCTGAGCCACCTTGTGGGGTCTGGGTATTTTTTTCCCTATAGGCAAGGTCTAATCCTACTTCAAGATCATCGGTCACTGAAACATCGATATTGCTTCTGACATTATACTGCCTTAGCTTTGTTTTATCGTCGCCACGAAGAATACCGCCCTGTGCGGCAGTTCCAAGCGATAGAAAATATTTCACCCTGTCTGTTCCGCCTCTCATGGTAAGCGATTGCCTGGATTGTTTGGCAGGGGGCGCCACCAGCGCTTTGTACCAGTCTTCCGGTCTTCTTGTTCCATTTTTAAATTCTGCGATCAGGTCATCGGGAAAATCAGGCGGTGTACCCTCCAGTGCTCTCCGGTCGTTGAGCACATTCATATAGTCGTAAACGTTAGCCGACCTTACTTTCATGGTGGGCGACTGATAGGATTGTGTGGTAGAAAAGTCAAAGGAAGGTTTTCCGGATTTTCCCCGTTTGGTGGTCACGAGGATAACACCTCCTGCTGCCTGGGCGCCATAAACGGCCGCAGAGGCATCTTTCAGGACTGATATAGACTCAATGTCATTTGGGTCCAACCTGTTTAATCCATCCGGATCGGCATTGGCCACTCCATCAATCACGATTAATGCAGAACTGTTGCGATAAGTTTTAGGGCCTCTTACCAATATTTCTGCATCATCAAACCCCGGTGCTGCACTTCTTTGGTTAACAAATACCCCTGAAAGTCTACCGGATAGGGAATTGGACATAGACGTGGCGGTAGATTTTTTAATTTCCGCTCCTGATACCTGTACAACTGCGTTGGTAAGTTCTTTCTTTTTCTGGGTGCCATATCCTACCACTACCACGTCGTTGAGGTTTTTTGAAAGCGTCTCCAGTTTTACATCAATGGCAGATAAGGTGCCTGTTTTTACTTCCCGGGCCAGGTATCCAATGGCATAAAATACAATAATACTGTTGGCGTCCTTTACTTTAATCGTATACCTGCCATCCTTGTCTGATGTAACCGTATTGCTGGTGCCTTTTTCGGAAACAGTGACACCGGCCAGCGGTTCTCCTTTTTCCCCGGTTATTTGTCCTTTTACTACCCGCTCTGTAATGCTAAACGTTTTTCGTTTGGCTGGAATATCAGGCGTCATGCCGGGAGGGGAGTGTTTGTCATTGGCCCACAGGGCTGTACACAGGAAACTTTGCAGCGTAATCCAGCAAAGGGTGTGCTGGGCTCTACGCCAGGTACGCGGTAGTTGTTTGGACTTCATAACTGTGGTTTATTGTTTTTTATGATCGCCCCATGTCGATGGAGCATAGATTTTGGTGATTTAAAGTGTTATAGGTCTTGCTGGTACTAAGTTTTTTTCATTTTCAGAACATGGACGGCATAAAAAGCGCCTTATTTATCAGGTCTTTTTACTTATATTTGTAGGTATGTGTGTATGTACATATGTATATACATACTAAAAGTAGTAAAAAAATAATTACCACCAACTTTTTTTTAAAAATCAATATTGGTGGAACTTTTTAAGTCAGGCAAACAGGCGATAATATACAGACAACCAAAATCAGCTGCTTTTTTTATCAGAAAGAGCTGGAGGAAAAAGACAGGAAATCCCGATACCTGATTATCCGTATTTTTTATTTATAAACGATTCAAGTATGCCATCATCCCGGTTCATGATCGCTTTGCTGCTTAGTTGGTTAATTGCTATATCCTGCAAGCAAAAGCAGTCCCTCTTTCGGCCAATATCCCCGCAACAATCGGGGATTACCTTTAACAATAAAATAGTGGAAAGTGATTCTCTCAACCCCATCGATGTCACTAATATTTATAATGGGGGAGGTGTGGGCATTGGGGATTTCAACAATGACGGTTTGCCCGATATATATTTCACAGGAAATATGGTTGCCTGCAAATTGTATTTAAACAAAGGGAGCTTGAAATTTGAGGACGTCACGGATGTTGCGGGAGTAGGCGGAAGCAAAAAATGGTGCAGGGGGGTAGCCGTTGTAGATATCAATAATGATGGGTGGATGGATATGTATGTATGCGCCTCTATGGATAAAGATCCACAAAAGAGAAAAAATCTTCTTTATATTAACCAGGGAGTGAATAAAGAAGGGATTCCTACCTTTAAGGAAGAAGCTGCGGCCTATGGGCTCGATGACAGCACACACTCTACCATGGCTACTTTTTTTGATTATGATAATGACGGTGATCTGGATGTTTACATTGTAGTAAACGAAATTCTTCCCAATGTAAATCCTTCCGTTTTCAAATCTAAAATTACAGATGGAACGTTTCCCAGTACCGGCCGGCTTTACCGGAATGATATGGATAGCGTATTGCATCATCCTGTATTTACGGATGTAACAAAACAGGCCGGCGTTACTATCGAAGGGTATGGGCATGGCGCTACCATTGCAGATATCAACAAAGACGGATGGAAGGATATTTTTGTAACCAACGATTTTATTGCCAACGACCTGTTGTATATCAATAATCATGATGGCACATTTACAGACAAAGCAGCGTCTTATTTTAAGCATACTTCTGCCAATGGGATGGGACAGGATGTAATAGACATCAACAATGATGGATTATCTGATATCGTGGAACTGGATATGAACCCGGAAGATAATTACCGGAAAAAGATGATGTTGGGCGCAAATAGCTACCAGACATTTCAACTTAATGATTTCTTTAAATATCAATACCAGTATGTCAGAAACTCCATACAGTTGAATGAAGGGCCGCGACTCAATGCCAACGACTCAATCGGGGACCCTATATTCAGCGAAACAGGGTACTTTTCGGGCGTATCGGAAACAGACTGGAGCTGGTGTCCTTTGGTAGCAGATTTTGACAATGATGGATGGCGGGATCTGGTTGTAACCAACGGTTTTCCCAAAGATGTAACAGACCGCGATTTTATTGCCTACCGGCAGGAGTCGGCGCCTGTTACGCCACAGTCCAATACCCTTGCACAAATTCCGCAGGTAAAACTACATAAATACGCGTTTCATAATAATGGTGATGGCAGATTTACAGACGTATCGCTTAGCTGGGGGCTAACCACGACCGCGTTCTCAAATGGCGCGGCTTATGCCGACCTGGACAATGACGGTGATCTGGATATGGTGATCAATAATATCAATGATGAGGCGTCTGTTTATGAGAACACGATGATGGATACAAAACCCAAAAACAAACATTACTTGTCGGTACAGCTGACAGGCGATTCACTGAATATAAATGGACTGGGGGCATGGATCGGGTTATATTATGGAAATCAGCAGCAAGCCTATGAGCAAACTCCTTATCGGGGATACCTGTCGAGCATCCAGTTAAATCCTCATTTTGGACTTGGAGAGGTGTCAACAATTGATTCGCTGGTGATTAAATGGCCCGATGGAGGCAAGCAGGTGGTGATGAATGTAAAAGCTGACCAGGTTATAAAGATCAATAAATCCGATGCCAGGGAGCATTACGATTGGTTCGTTCCCGCACTTGCTCAGAACAACCTTTTCAGGGAAATTACTGATTCATTGGGTATCACATACAAACATTCCCAGGAGGACTATATAGATTTCAACATCCAAAAATTACTGCCGCATAAGCTTTCAGAATATGGTCCTTCACTGGCGGCGGGTGATCTGAATGGCGATGGCCTGGATGATATGGTGATTGGAGGAAATTCGTACCTGGGCGCCAGCGCTTTATTTCAACAGTCCAACGGTTCATTTCTCCGGAAAGTGATTGTACCACCCGTTGATGGAATGGGCAAAGATTTCCAGGATATGGGTATTGCACTGTTTGATGCGGATGGAGATGGAGACCTGGATCTCTATATTGCACATGGGGGCTATGAAAGTAAGTCCAACACGGCCGCCTACCAGGATCTTTTTTTTATTAATAATGGCAAGGGCGATTTCCAAAAAGATTCACTGGCGTTTCCCCAGAATTATACCAGCAAATCATGCGTGCGTGCAGTAGATTATGACAAAGACGGGGATCTCGATCTGTTTGTTGCCGGGCGGGTAGATCCATGGCATTACCCGGGCGCGGTATCAGGGTTTATTTATCGTAATGACTCAAAGAACGGGCAGATAAAATTTGTAGATGTGACCCGCGATGTTGCCGGAGGGTTAAACAATATAGGCCTGGTGTGTGACGCGCTTGTTACTGATTTTGATAACGATGGCTGGCCAGACCTGGTGCTGGCAGGAGAATGGATGCCGCTTACCTTTTTTAGAAATGAAAAAGGTCACTTCAAAAATATAACTGAAAAGACAGGTATATCGGACCAGGTAGGCTGGTGGAATAGTTTAGCAGCAGGTGATTTTGATAATGATGGAGATATAGATTTTATTGCAGGAAACCTGGGTCTTAATTCATTTTACAAAGCATCGCAGCAATACCCTGCTACTATTTATGCGAAAGACTTCGACAATAACGGCAGCTTCGATGCCATCCCTGCCATATATCTACCGGCAAGCCAGGAAGATACTACCCGGAAAGAATTTCCTGTTCCCGGCAGGGACGACCTGGTAAAACAGATCATTGGGATGCGCTCAAAATTCCAGAATTATAAATCGTATGCTACCGCTACCATGGATCAGTTATTCACTAAAGAGCAGCTGGCTGGCGTATTGAAGCTACAAGCCAATAATTTCCATTCTTCTTTTTGCAGAAATGATGGAAATGGAAAATTCACCCTGATCGCTTTACCGCTTAAAGCCCAGCTGTCTGCATTGAATGGAATGGTGACGGATGATTTTGACGGAGATGGTAATCTTGACCTGGTCATCAATACAAATGATTATGGAACAGATGTATCTGTTGGCCGCTACGACGCCTTAAATGGTTTGATGCTAAGAGGGGATGGCAAAGGAAATTTTGTGCCGCAATCTATTCTCCAGAGTGGAATCTTTATTCCGGGTAATGGAAAGGCCCTGGTAAAACTGAGAAGTAAGAAAGATGCCTACCTGCTGGCAGCGGCACAAAATCGCGGGCCGCTCAAAGTATTTACGTCGAAGAAGGATAGCAGACATATTCCCTTACAACCTGGCGATGTAACTGCCGAATTTTTATTTAAAGATGGGAGAAAACAAAGACAGGAATGTTATGATGGCTCCTCCTTCCTTTCACAGTCAGCAAGGTTTCTTCGCGTTGGTAACCAGGTGGCATCGGTGGCTATTACCGACCGCAATGGCAAAATAAGAAAGCAGTCTTTCTAACGGATAAATAAAAATTCACTATACCAGTTTTTTCCTGTTAAAATAGAAAAGATGAAAAGAAAATTTGTGAAGTGTTGTTGGCTGTCCGGCTGCATCATTTTTTTGATGGCCTGCAGCGGTAAAAAGACGACCAATCATATATCCGACGCAGTAATATTACATCAAAACCAGGATCTTCTCACAGAGGTGATTATTTATGATGTATTTACGCCTCCGGTAGCTGCGCGGCTTTATATCTATACTTCATTGGCTTCCTATGAGGCTATCAGGTTTAGCAAACCAGGCGAGGCTTCTATTGCCGGGAAATTGAGAGGGTTTGCAAAAATGCCCGAACCGGAAAAAGGGAAGTCTTATGATTATACCCTGGCTGCTTCCGAAGCTTTTTTCACAGTGACCCGTAACATCAAGGTTTTTTCGGTCGACTCTCTGAAACAGCATGAAGATTTTGTGTATGGTATGTTCAGGGAGAAATTAGATGAGGAGACCTATAAACGATCGATCGCATTTGGAGATACCATTGCCAAAGCAATACTGGCCAGAGCAAAGAATGACGGGTATTTAATATCAAGGGGAAAACCTAAATACCTGGGTAGTAAAGCACCCGGAAAATGGAGGCCTACACCACCTGATTATTTAGACGGCGTGGAATGGTGCTGGAACACAATGAAAACAATGGTACTGGATTCTGCTTCCCAGTTTATGCCTCCCCGGCCCCCACAGTATAGCATAGACACTAATAGTTTTTTTTATAAAAATGCCAACGAGGTATATGCCATCAATAAAAACTTAACAAAAGAACAAAAGATTATTGCCCGGTATTGGGATGATAATCCTTTTGTAATAGAACATTCCGGTCACCTGATGTTCGGTACAAAGAAAATAACGCCTGGGGGGCACTGGATGGGCATCGCTGCTATTGCAGCCAAACAAACAAACGCCGATCCGGTACAGGTGGCAAAGGGATATGTTATGACTGCCATAGCCTTGTATGATGCATTTATAGCCTGCTGGGATGAAAAGTACAGGAGTAGTGTAGTGCGCCCGGTAACATACATTAATGAACACATAGATAATAACTTTGTACCCTTTTTACAAACACCGCCATTCCCGGAATATACCAGCGGACATAGTGCGATCACGGCTGCAGCTTCTACCGTGCTGGGATATATGTATGGTAATAATTTTTCTTTCCAGGATACCAGTGATCTTCGGTATATCGGCATGCAGCGGCATTTCAACTCGTTCCAGGCGGCAGCGGCGGAAGCTTCTATCAGCCGCGTATACGGCGGTATTCATTATCGCACAGGTGTTGAAGCCGGGGCTGAACAGGGAAAGAAAGTAGGAAATCTAATTATTGAGCGGGTGCTGGAGAAATAATTATTAAGCCCCCTGGAAAGGGGGCTTATTGCTGCCAGATTTGCTCTTGCATTTAACTATCGACAGCGGTTTAAAACAGGAATTGGTTTGTAACACTATCTATTGTAAAATATAACCTATATCTTCTATTGATCTGATCCTGCCTGACGGAAAAATTTGTTAAGTCTTTTTTATGAGTATAGTTATTTTTTTGTTCCCCAGGAGAGATTCGGTTTGGCTCCCAGCCATAGTTCCAATAGTCCCCCTTTGCTGAAGTCTGCATGGGAAAAGAAAAATTGTTGATGATCCCTGCCATTCAGGGATGCTTTTTGTATGTAACAATTTTCCCTGGAGTTATTATAGGTCTTAATCACGAATGTTTTTCCCGGGTAATAGTTGTTATTGAGTTTTATGACTATTTCGTCAAAAACCGGGCTGGTAATATCATACACCGGGTCAATAGCGCAGGTGCCATTGAGACTGAATAGCCCGATGGATGTTAAAGCGCTTACGCCTCCCATCTGTCCCTGGTCTTCATCATGGCCGCCATAACCTTTATCCGGTGTAACGGCACCATAGGCTTGTTCATTTACCCTGCGTACCCAGTATTGCGTCAGATCGGGGCGCCCGGCATAATTAAAAACATGCGCATTGGAGCAGCCCGGCTGATTAGCATAGCTTACGTACCCTGACCCATAGCCGTATACAAAATCCTGATCCTTTGATTGTTCAAATGCGAAATTCAGTTTTTTGCAAAGGGTATCTGCACCACCCATTAATTCGGCGAGTTGGGTGATACCGTGAGAAACAGACCAGGTTGCCTGCCAGGCATTTGCTTCCACCCAGCCGCTGCCGTCCAGCGGGTTCCGGTGTAACCAGGCGCCGTCTTCCTTTTTTGGAAAGAGCAGCTTTTGATCGGCGTCAAAAAGTTTTGTCCAGCCTTGTGAGCGTTTATAGAAATAATTAAAATCATTCTTTTTGCCTAATTTCTTTGCCATTTGAGCCAATGCCCAATCCTGGAAAGTGATTTCCGTGGTGATGCCTGCATTGGATGGGTAGTATCCATTTTTAATATAAAACTCCATTTCTTCTTTACCTCCCATCATACCTCCTGGTGCGTGATTTTGTTTCATTGCATCATAAGCCTTTAGCACGGCAGTTTTTTTCAGCACTCCTTTCTGATAGGCAGAAGTGATCAGGTTGGTAGCCGGGCAGCCTGTCATGATAAACGTATATCCGCCCGCGTTCGGCCCCCTGGGAAGTAGTTTGCCATTTTCGGCGTATTGGACCAGGCAGGCAGCAAAATCGTCGAGTACTTCCGGCCAGGCCAATCCCCATAATATGTTTAGATTCCATTGGGTGAGCCAGAAGGCATCTGAATTGTACATGTGGAACTTCACCTTACCATTATCATCTTTGGGTAATGTCCGTATTTTGAACTTTGTATTCACGGTAAAGTTTCCACGTCTTTCTCCTTCGGTATTATCGGGATAGTCTCCTGATACATCATCGAGTTTATGACGTCCCAGTAAAACATGCCAGAGGTCTGTATAGAATTTTTTCCGTTGGTTGTCACTGCCGCCTTTTACAGAGATGCGGCCCAGCATTTCATTCCATTCTTTTTGAGAATCTTCACGGAGTTGATTGAAATTCCAATGTTTGCATTCTGATTCCAGGTTACGACGGGCGTTTTCAACACTGGTATAGGAAACGGCGACTTTTAGCTGCACTGTTTCTCCGGCTTTTACATGATATCGTGCAGATACGCCTGTGGTAGGCGCATCATAGTAACTCATGCTACCGCTGTTTTTTGCTGTTTTCTCCGGGCTGCCCGCCAGCGTTTTTACATCGGATAGATCACGATGTCCATCCCAGCCATTAAGGGTTTCGAATGGTTTTTCAAAATCGATGGCGAAGTAAATCCTGACATTTTCGGGACCGCCCCATAGCCTGCCAGTTGTATTAACCGAGCCTTCAACGCGTGTTCCGCTTACTCTTTCCACGTGGGCATCGGTCATGGTGGTGGTAGACACATACCCGCCCAGGTTGATTAAAATATCAGACAGGGCATCCTGCGTATAAGTGAAGCGGTAAAAGCTTACCCGGTCGCCGGCTGTTTGTTCTACCCATACTTTATAATCATCCAGAAAAAGGCGATGATAACCAGGTTGGACAATTTCACCATCATGGGAAAACTTCGATTTCCATCCTTGTTCTCCTTTATTGGGAGCAACAATGCCTGTTGTTGGCATCAGCGTTATCCCTGAAAGCATCCAGCAATGAACTTGTGGAAACCCCAGTACTTCTGTTGAATTAAAGTTATATCCTCCTCCGTATTGATTCTTGTTGCGGGTGAGCGGAGCTGCGCCGATCATGCCAAATGGCTGGCTCCCGGTAACAAAGAAAAAGTAACGGCCGCGTGTTGTTTCTATATAAGGATCTACCAGGGAAATGGGGTCTGAAACCTGGGAAACAGCGGGATAAACTTCCACTTCCGACAAACCAATGTTGGGGCCGTCGCCGTCTGTTGTTTCGAAGCGTACCCAGTTGACCGTCTGGTCTGAAAAGGTAACTACCTTCGGTGCTCCGTCGTTAGGTATTTCAAAGACCGGTATCCGGGTGCCATTACTGAAGATGAGCATCCCTCCGGCGTTATGAGAGGTTTTTGTAGGGCGGTCGTAAAGGATAATTTTATTGATGGTCTGTGGTTGTTCCCAATCCAGTTGTATCCATGGATAGTCAATTAATCCCCAGAAGGTGACCGCACTTTTTGATATCCATTCTCCTGCGCCATCAGTCCTTATAATGCCATCAATCACATGAGCAGCGCTTCCCTTTTCATTCAACTCAGAGGATGCCGTTATCTTTGCTTTGCTGGCGATACTACCGGGTCCGGCATATAAGGAACTGCAGCAAAACATCAGTAATAAAACGATGCTGCCGGTGATCAGTAATTGTATTCTTTGCATACGAATAAAGGTTTAAGGGATGGCGACAGGCCACCTTAGTTTACTAATCGGGGTAAATAAGCTGGAATGATGCCGGTGAATATTTACCCAGGTGAAAGTCAAATGATCCGTTCTTTACGGCAATGGCCGGCCCTGTTTTATTTCCGCGCAAGTCAATGGGCAAAACAGCTTTCACTTTCCTGCTATTATTGAATTTTACTGTACAATTTCCTGAGATACCTGCCTGCTCCCATAAGCGCACAATCGTTCCATTGCCATCGGGATTTTCGCCAAAAGCAGTTATCAGCACACCGTTCCTCGAGATAGCTATTCCACCCTGTTTTGCCGGCAACTTGCCGGATTGGCCTGCTGCTACGCCGGTTAGTAGTGGCAAACGTGTTTCCCATGAATGTTGTACCAGGTTGGCCACGGTCGACGCACCTTTGTCTACCGGCCAGATACGGACGCTTTCGCTCCATGAGCCGTCTTGCCACAATGGGAAATTGGTATTCCACATATTGTTGTACAGATTCACAAACACGGCAGGTACTTTGGGGACGTAGTCCATGGAATATTTCCATAAGCCAGGTTCTCCCGGACTGATTAACGGCGCATCGGCAGACGACAGGGCCATTCCGGATTGATCAGGTTGAGTAACCGATACACCGGAGTTAACGGCCATCAGGTACCTGTTACAACCAGGTATAATATCTGTTGCCGGGTTAACAGGGCCTCCCAGGCGCCCAATCGTAAAGGTGGGTTGTTTAACGTTGAAAGGAAAACAGAGCCATCCTCCTTCGGGTTGTTTGTCTGCCGTTTTAGCGGTAACAGCCCATGAAACATCTACATAGGCAGTATTTCGGGGAAAGGTAAAGGTCAGGGTATAGTTTGTGGCGAAGCCTGATGTTTCGGTGGTTGTCAACGTAACAATATCTGTTACGTTAGTATGGGCGACGTTAATTTTCCATGCCCTGGGTGTAAATGCGAGGTAAGGCGCTTTGGAAGCATCGATCATCCCGGGTTTGCCAAGGTCGTTTAGCCCCCATCCTTCTTTAATCCGGCTGTAGGCATTAAACCATTTGTTCACTTCATGGGTACTGAATCGTTCATGCAGGAACTGGCCTATCACATATGTAGAGGAGGTATCCACCAGCTGGCGGCCGGTTGATTTTTCAATTAGTGATGAGATACCCCCTCTTGTCAGATCAAATACCACGTTGAAGTAAGGCGTACTGAATTCGGTTTTTTCATCGGTGGTAACGCTTTGTGCTTTCAGCTCATCCAGGGAATAGGAAACATAACCAGATGGCGGAACATCTTTGATGTAGCAATAGCTTCCTTTCTCCGAGGGATTTTCGATCATACCGGATCTTGTCCATGGGAGAGGATTATAAATCACGATACGTTTCCCGCTTTTATTTACAGCAGCTGCCAGCATATCCAGCCGCTGATGTAGCTCCTTGTCTACAATATCGTTGGTGTTAAGAATATACTGGCGTTTTTCATCGTAGGAACGAAGCCATTTTCTTTTACTACCGGTCGCTGTGTTATGTGCATCACTGTTTTTAAGGGTGGCGTAATTACCATTTTCGGGAAGGGGTTCAGCAGCTGCTTCGTCCATCCATTTCTTCCAATCGTCGCCATAGCTATAGCGGGGGCCGTATTCGGCATTCATTCCCCAGGTATGTTCACCATACAGGAGGCTTTGTTCATAAGCTTTTGCCAGTTTTTCCGAAAGGGGAGATGTTGATATTCCCCAGCATTGCATTTGTGTATTGAGGCCATCGAGTGCAGACTCGAGGGGGCGGATATTTCTGGCAATTTTGGTTTCCCTGGGATTTGATTGTATACCATGAATCCAGGTATCAGGGCAGTCGCCTTTTACAGTTGGTAAATCCGGATGTTCTGCCAGCACGGCTTTTGCGAAATCATCCAGGGTGCCAAAATGTATTTTAACACCGGGCATTTCCTTTGCCGCATAGGCGAGCAGCTTATCAATTTCCTGTGAGGAAGGGGGGCCATGATTATCGCCTGTCATTTGCATGGCCAGGTAATTTTTACATGGCCAGTTCTCAGTTGGCCTGATGTCAGATCCATAGAGGGAAGTGTAGTTGCATAGGATTTTTGATCCATCGGGGCCTTCCCACCAGAACAACTCTGGAAACCTGGGATATTGACTGGCGGGGTTACAACCCAGCTGGAGAAACTTAATTCCTGCATGGTGCAGTAATGTGGGCATTATCCAGGAATGACTGGGTACATCTGTCATTTTAGCGCTGATAGTCGTAGGAAGCCCATATTTCCTCGTAATTGCAGTCGAGTAACCAAGGCCCCGCACCAGGTCTTCATAGTCAAGCGATTCTGTATGGGTGGTAAATGGGAGGCCATGTACGACCAATGCCCCTGATTTTATGGCCTTTTCTATCCTTGCCCTTCGTTCCGGGGTTTGGAGCGGGCCGAGTATCTGGGCATAAAGCGGCCATCCGGAAACAGTCCAGGCAAAATGTTTTTCGGGGGGAAGGGTGGCGCTTTTCTCAATAACTGTGAGTGCATTATCCATCATTTCTTCCCGGTACCGTCGGAACACATTTTCCGGTAAATCTGTAAAGCCCAGATCAAAGTGGGTCTTAAATACAACCCATATATCTGTCACTTTGGGGTGGATGTTTTTCCCCCCTTGCTGCTGTGCAATAGCTGTTGCTATTGACATTAACATCAATAGCAGTATGATCTTGGTACGTTTCACTACGTGTAATTTTTAATATCTGGTGATCTATTTCTAAATATCGCGCTGGAATGTTATCTAAACTGGTTGATCATCATCACAATCCTGAAGTTATTTTCAAATGTATATACATATATACATATTGACAACATTTTTCTGATTTTTTTGATGTACGGTTTACTTTTCCGGCAAAATGGTTCAAAAGAAGTAATATTGTTGCTTCATACAAGCATATGAGCTTCAGCATAGATCATAAGAGCCCCATTCCGCTGCATATTCAGACAGAGGAGCTTCTCCGGGTAATAATCAGGCAGCCGCAATATCAGAAGGGCAAGCATTTGCCTAATGAAGTTGAGTTGGCCCATACCCTGAATATTTCCAGGGGGACGTTAAGGCAGGCGGTGAATAAGCTGGTGCACGAGGGCCTTTTGGTGAGGAAGAAAGGAGTTGGTACCAAAGTGAATAACATGGTTAGCTCGCGGGCTATGAACTGGTTGAGCTTTTCCCAGGAAATGGCTGCGAGGGAGATTCCTATAAAGAGCTTTGAGCTTCATCTCAGCTGGGTTAAACCGGAGGAGAGCATTGCCAATTTTTTTGAAATACCCGGGGATAGGAAGGTGTTGAAACTGGAGCGATTAAGAGGCCGGCCGGAAGGGCCATTTGTTTATTTTGTATCCTACTTTCATCCACGAATAGGGCTTACGGGGGAAGAGGATTTCGAAAGACCGCTGTACGAAATCCTGGAAAAGGATTACCTGGTAGTGGCTAATCTCTCCAGGGAAGAAATCAGTGCAAAAGCTGCCGACAAATTTTTAGCGGGTAAATTACAGCTGGAGTTGGGCGGGCCGGTTCTGTTTAGAAAACGGTTCGTTTTTGACCAGGCCGAACGTCCAATAGAATATAATCTGGGCTACTACCGGGCCGACAGCTTTATCTACAGCATTGAGAGCCGAAGAGAACAATGACCACGTTATTCTTATCATATAACAGCAATTAAATTACCGGGATACTTACTCCCCGGATTTAACCGACAGGTGTGTTTATAAGCCCTGCTATTGTTCTTACCGGGAGCAACTGCCTCCCTGGTGGCCCATTTCCGTATATATACTATAAGCAGTATTATTTTCATCAGCAGTTTAACGGCGATTTTGAAAGAAAATATTTTGGAAATTATCAATTTAGCAATATGTTTGTACATATGTACATACAAAGTGGGCGATAAGGACCAGGAAATTACCCTCGATGATCTATTGAGGAATTTCATGTCCCCTGATAACAAGAGATCGATTTACCAGTAAATTTTAAATACCCGGAAACGGATGAAAATCGGGAACAGGAAAATAGGAATGGATGTGGGCGGTAGTCATATATCGGCTGCTGTTATTAGTGGTGACAGTGGGAACTCTATCCTGAAAACCAGGACAGGACTTGATTCCCATGACAGTGCTTATAGTATCGTCGAAGCTCTGAGCCGAAGTATCAAGGCATTAGATACCGGGGAAAACGAAGTTGAATCGGTGGGGATTGCTTTTCCCGGCCCGTTCGATTATGAGAAGGGCATTTGCGCTGTCTTTAATGTAGGGGGGAAATTTGAGCAAACATTTGGCCTGCATATGGAACAGGCGATAAAGGATTTCACGGGTCTTCACGATACGCATTTCAAATTTTCCAATGATGCGCATTGTTTTGCAGCCGGCGCTTATCAATTGCACGGGCTAACCAGCAAACGGACTATTTTTATTACGCTGGGTACAGGATTTGGCTCCGCTTTCATGCAGGATGGTATATTATTACAAATTCACCCGGATATTCCAGCCTCCGGCGCGTTTTATGACCAGGATTTTCGCGACGCCAAAGCAGATGATTATTTTTCTACCCGGTGGATACTAAATACTTATGCGGAACTGAGCGGGGTAACCATTTCTTCCGTAAAGGAATTAGTGGAGAGCGGCGCTGCCAGTGCATATTCCGTAATGAGCCAATATGGCGAAAATATGGGTCGTTTCCTGTTGCCCTGGGTATTAAAATTTCAGTGCGACGAACTGGTCATCGGCGGTAATATCGGGAAAGCTTTTTCTTTATTTGGACCTTCCTTAAAAGCAGCCATAGGCCCTCTTTCGGATAAAATAAATATGGTACTGTGTGAAGACACAGAGGACTGCATTATTACCGGCGCAGCAATAATAGCCGGTAACGATAAACATTCAAATAGTAATAAGATAATGAGAAAAACATCACAGGCGTTATTACCATTAACGGCATCAATAGCGGAGACAGGCACTTACGATTTGTATCCTTCTTTTTCTTCCGGTGAAAAAGTGTATAAAGGATTTGATTCACTGGCAGGGGAGATATGTAACGAAAAGGTGGTAATCATTGACGGTTATGGCGGCGTATTATGGGAGAAATTCAGAGAACAGTTGCACGCGGCGCTGGTGACTGAAAACAAACGTATATTCTGGTATGACATCAACACCTGTCTGAAGCCACCCGCGGAAATAGATGCTATGATAGCCGCCAGTATGAATGGCGACGATCCGGTATTTGGGAAAAGATATACCGGTGACCTGATGGATTTTTTTGATGAAGGAAAATTAAAGCTCATCCATCCCGATCCTACCGCAGACATTTCCATTGTTTACGGAACAGGCGCGGCGTTGGCTGGATTCAAAGGAAAGCTGCTTTATGCAGATATCCCTAAAAATGAAATTCAGTATCGTATGCGGGCTGGCAGCATCGCCAATCTGGGTGCGAATGACACAGCAGAGAGTACGCAGATGTACAAGCGTTTTTATTTTGTTGACTGGCCGGTGTTGAGCAAGCATAAGGCAGCGCTGTTATCTCATATAGATTATATTATCGATGAACAACGTATAGAACAGATTACCTGGATGAAAGGAGAGGCGTTCAGGAGCACGCTGAACCAAATGTTGCAACAGCCGTTCCGGGCCAGGCCGTGGTTTGAAGCCGGTGTGTGGGGCGGAAACTGGATGAAGAAACATATTCCCCAGCTGAACCAGGATGAAGTTAACTATGCCTGGTCTTTTGAGTTGATTACACCAGAAAATGGAATTGTTATAGCCGGTGATAATAATTTACTCGAAGTATCTTTTGATTACCTGGCGTATGCAGATAATAAGAAATTACTTGGTAAAGCAGCGGAAAGATTTGGAACAGCATTTCCGATCCGTTTTGATTTCCTCGACACCTTCGACGGCGGGAACCTCTCTGTTCAATGTCATCCAAGGCCAGCATACACCAAAGAACACTTTGGAGAGGATTTTACGCAGGACGAAACTTATTATATACTCGATTGCGACCAGGATGCCGCCGTTTATCTTGGTTTCCAGGATCAGATCAATCCGGAAGCATTTAAAACTGCGTTACTGGATGCACAGGAAAATGGAGTTGAAATGGAGGTGGAGAAATATGTACAGAAGTTTTCCGCCCAAAAACACGACTTATTCCTTATTCCTAACGGTACTATACATGCATCCGGGAAAAATAACCTGGTGCTTGAGATCAGCAGCACCCCCTATATTTTTACCTTCAAAATGTATGATTGGCTGCGCCTGGGACTTAATGGCCAACCACGTCCGATTAATATCGAACATGGCATGAATAACCTTTACTTCGACAGGAAAGGTGATTATGTCGGCAACAAGTTAATATCTCATCCCGTAGTAGAAGAAGAATGGGAAGGCGGCAGAAAAATAAAGCTTCCTACCCACGAAGAACATTTTTACAGCATTTACCGGTATGAATTTACGGGCAGCGTTAGTATCAACACAAATAATCAATGCCACGTGTGTATGCTGGTAGAAGGCGATAAAATAGCTGTTGGTAGTGATGGTCATTCCTCCTGCTTCCATTATGCTGAAACCTTTGTAGTGCCTGCTGCTACCGGGAATTATGAAATCACCAATAAAGGGGGCGGTAAAGCATTTGTAGTAGTGGCGCATGTAAAGGACGAACATTGTTGAATCTATTTCAGCGAATAATATAATTCATCATCCGACAACCAAAATTTATGGCGCAGGCAAAAACAAGCCGGTTTATTGTATTTATAACGCTTATTGCAGCGTTGGGAGGTTTTCTTTTTGGCTTTGATATGGCCGTTGTAAGCGGTATCATAGAACCTGTGAAGTTACAGTATGGACTATCCTCTTCGCAGGAGGGCTTGTTTGTTTCCTGTGCATTGTTGGGATGTATTGCCGGTGTGGCGTTCTCCGGTTATCTCAGTGATAAAACCGGGAGAAGAAAAGTATTATTTATTGCGGCCTTTCTGTTTCTTATCAGCGCAGTGGGGTTTGCATTTTCAAAAGAGTATGCGGTATTAATTTTCTTCCGCATAATGGCGGGGATGGCAGTAGGGGTGGCCTCAAATGTATCTCCGTTGTATATTTCAGAAATTGCACCTGGGCACAAACGTGGAGCGCTGGTAACTTTTTATCAATTGGCCATCACCATTGGTGTGTTATGTGCTTATTTGAGCAATCTATTTTTACAGCGGAATGCAGCAGCCCATACAGGCGGCGGAGCAGGCCTGTTGTATTGGCTGTTTATAGAAAATGTGTGGCGCGGTATGTTTTTAGTGGCGGTAATTCCGGCAACGGTGTTTGCCTTACTGTTGCTGATCGTACCTGAAAGCCCCCGTTGGCTGGTACAATATGGGAGGACAGATGAGGCGCTGACCGTGCTGACAAAAATTTCCGGTGAACAGGAAGCGGCCGCTGAGCTGAAAGCCATCCAGGAAATGGCGTCACAACAAAAAGGCGGCTTTTCTGAGCTATTGCGTTTGCCTTTGAGTAAGCTACTGGCGCTGGCCATGATACTCACGGCCTTGTCGCAGCTCAGTGGTATTAACGGCATTATCTTTTATGGCCCCACTATTATGAAGTCGGCCGGTATTGTTACGAGCGACGCCCTTTTTTACCAGGTAATACTGGGGCTGGCCAATACTATTTTTACCATTATTGCCATTGTTAAGGTAGATAGCTGGGGACGCCGTCCGCTATACCTGTACGGTTCCCTGTTCTCCGCGCTGGCATTACTGTTAACCGGTTTTTGCTTTTTAACAGGCATAACAGGATGGCTGATGCTTGGGGCAATTATTCTCTTCCTGTTATTTTTTGCACTCTCACTTGGACCCTTAAAATTTGTCATCTCTACAGAAATATTTCCTACACATATACGAGGAACGGCGGTATCGGTTTGTATCATGACAATGTGGGTATCCGATTGGTTCGTAAATCTCCTGTTTCCGGTGATGAGAGATGGTTTGGGGATTGCTGTTACCTTTTTTATTTTTTCCTTTTTCTGTTTGCTCTCCTTTTTCTACGCTAAGAGCAAGCTAATGGAAACGAAAGGGAAAAGCCTGGAAGAGATAGAAAAAATGCTTGCTTAAGAAGAACAGAAATGGCAGGATAATTAATCAATAGGAGATATATCCGGAGAACGAACTTATACCAACGGGCCCTACGCTGACGCGCAGTAAGGCAGGGAGAAGCTACGTCATTTTTCTTAAAGCAAACACCTTTAAAATAAACCCAAGTTATTCCATATGAAATTACTAAAACTGATACTTTTATTAGCCTTTCCGGCCATGTTAAATGCGCAGATTGCGGCTGTGGATGCCGGGAAAGGGGGGGTAAACAACACGGTTACAGATATTGTGGTGGCCTTTAAAATGCATGTTGATATAGGTTATACAGACTGGGCTGAGGCCGTGCTTCAAAAATACTCAGGCCCGATGTTGGAAAAGACACTCAGCTTCATAGATCAAACGGCTTCGCTGCCTAAGAGTGAGCAGTTTGTATGGACCATCCCTGCATGGCCGCTGCAGTACATGCTTGACAATTGTACGCCGGAGAATAAAGTGCGGCTGGAAAAGGCTATTAAAGAAAAGCGTATCATTCCGCATGCGTTGCCTTTCACCGTGGAAACGGAGTCGAGCGACATGGAAAACCTTACCAGGGGACTATCCTTTGCCGACAATATCAACCGCCGGTTTGGACTTGAACCTGCCCGCGATGCCAAGTTCACCGATGTGCCTGAGCATTCCTGGGTCATTCCAACTTTGTTAAAAAATGCAGGGGTAGATATTTTGCATATTGGCTGTAATCCGGGCTCCGCTTCCCCTGATGTGCCCACCTTGTTTTGGTGGCAGGGACCCGATGGCTCAAAGCTGCTTACTTTTTATTGGGCAAAGTATTATGGTTCCGGAATTTTGCCCCCCAAAGATTGGCCCCATAAAACCTGGCTGGCGATGATCCACACGCACGAAAACACGGGTGCGCCTGATCCCAAAGACGTAGCTGCGTTACTAAAAGAAGCAAAAGAAAAAATGCCCAACGCACGGATACATATCGGAAGGATTGCTGATTTCTACGATTTGTTGATGAAGGAAAATCCAAAATTGCCGGTTATAAAAGGTGATATGCCGGATACCTGGATTCATGGCTTTATGTCGATGCCGGGGGAAGTGAAAACAAATAAAGTTTTCCAACGTGAAACTTATGTAACAGAGCAGCTGAATACCCATATGAACTTATGGAAAGGTAAGGATGTTTCCATAGACCGGTATGTAAATAAGGCGATGGAAAATATGTTATTGTTTGACGAACATACATTTGGCGGGGCCATTTCACATGGACATCAGCTGTTTTGGAAATATGGGGATGAATTTGAAATTAACAAAGCAGCGGATAATTATTACTTCCTGGAGAAGTCATGGGAGGAGAAAGCAGCCTATACAAAAATGGCAGAAAGAACTATGTGGCCATTGAAACGTAATCTCCTTTTTGAGTTAGTGAAATCTGTGCAGGATAAATCGCCACACGTTACCGTTTACAACTCCCTGCCATGGAAAAGAAGCGGGAGAGTGACGCTCTTCCAGAGCCAATATGAAAACCCGGTACATCCTGTACCGCCCATTACTGCATTAAAGGACATAGAAACAGGAAGGATTATTCCAGTATACCAGGATCACAATTTGCTCTCGTTTGATGCAGTTGATATTCCTGCCGGCGGGTATAAGACCTTCGTCGTTTCAGCTGAGCAGGCAGCAATTTCCCCAACGCTTTCCGCCAATGAGCAGAACAAGGTATTTGAGAACAAGTATTTTAAATTGACCCTTAATGCCTCCACAGGAACACTGCTGTCAGTCTTCGATAAACAAAACAACCGGGAACTGGTGGATACTCGGAGTAAGTATGCTTTCGGTGAGTATGTTTATGAGCAATTGGGACAGGAAGATATAGCGACCTACAACAATAATTACATAAAGCCAGGAAATGCGGACTGGGCGGGACAGGAGTTTATCCGGTTAAAAGAACAGCTGCCAAATCAAAAACGGATAAGATTCACGGGCAAATGTGATAGAATAGATTGGCTTAAAGACAAAAACATGATACGTGCGACAGCGATGTGCCAGCTAAATGACAGTAGCGCACAACGTTACCTGGTTAGTTACACGCTTTATGAAAATCAACCTTATGTAGAGATTACAGTCGGGTTGGATGGAAAGAAGCCTGTAGCCAATCCTGAAGCCGGTTGGGTAGCTTTTCCATTTGCTTTAAATAAACCGGAATACCGGTTGTTGCGCACCGGTGGTATAGTAGACCCGCAAAAGGATCTGGTGAAGAGCACAAATCACGATTTTTATTTTCTCAACACGGCAATGGCGATGTATGATAAGGCGGGTGGCATTGGACTGAATTGCCCACACACGCCGGGCGTGAGTATTGATCAGCCAGGAATAGGTGTTTATTCCAACACAAGAACCCTTTCTACGGGTACTGTATTCTCTAACCTTTACAACAATGTTTGGGGTACAAATTTCACAGAATGGGTGGAGGGGTCACACGCAGCGAGATTCTATGTCTGGAGTTATAAAAACTATGATGCGGAATCGTCCTTTATTACGCCTGCTGAAGAAACACGTACGCCATTGAGCGCAGCCTTTTATGCGCCAACGGGGTTGGCGTTTGCGCATAATTATGAAACCAGCGGCGAGTTACCCAATACCCAAAGCGGGCTTACACTTGATCGCAAAGGGATTTTGGTTACTGCATTCAACAAAACTGGAGCTGAGGCGAAGATTCGGTTTTGGGAAGAAGCAGGCCGTTCAGGAAAGTGCATCGTAACGCTTCCAAAGAATGCTTCGTTCAGAAAAGCCTACCTGTGTAATTTGCGTGGGGAACAATTAGATAAAGATGGGATTGTAATTTCAAACGGTTCTTTTTCATTTGAAATCGGGGCTAACCAGCCACGGACATTTATATTGAGGTAGTTCCGTAAAGGTCATAAACCACGTTACCTTATATGTTATTACGACATACGAGTGGCAATCGCGGGCCTCAGTGATCAGCAGGGCAGTAAAACCACGAATGAAGGTTTGATAAATAAAAATCTTAACTATGAAAAAATTTAAGATAGCTCTTTTTATGCTGATGCTGCTGCACATAGCAACAGAACGGGTATTGAGTCAAATCCCGATGCAAAAAAACAGGCATGTTAAGGATTCTATTGTCAACACGCCTGTGAAAGAGATCATCGTCGTTTTTAAAACACATTTTGACATTGGCTATACACACCGTGTGAAGGATATTGTACAGTACTACCGCACTGATATGATCGACCGCGCCATTAAAACTATGAACGCTTCACAGTCGGTACCTGCAGCGCAACAGTTTAAATGGACCTGCCCGGGGTGGGTGATGTCGAAGGTGATGGAGCCCTGGCCCGGACAAACAGCCGAGCGGAGAAAGCAACTGGATGAAGCTTTCACACAAGGGCGGTTTATCACCCATGCCATGCCTTTTACAATTGAAACGGATGTATGCGAACCAGAAGTGATTACAAGGGGGCTTGGTTTCGCATCAAGGCTTACCAGGCAGTACAAGCTTCCGCTTCCACAGTCGGCGAAAGTAACGGATATGCCTTCCCATTCAGGGGAGTTGGCAACGGTGTTGGGCAATGCGGGAGTAAAGTTTTTGCACATCGGGTGTAACTGGCCCAGCGGGTTTGTACAAACGCCGGGTCTCTTCTGGTGGGAAGGGCCGGATGGTTCCCGGGTGCTGACTTTTTATTCGAATATTTACGGTACAGCTACCGGTCTTGGCTGGCCTCACGAGTGGGGGAATGGTGAACATTTTGTGGGCCATGGATTACTACCACCGGCAGATTGGCCTTATAAAGTATGGCCGGCGATTTTTGTAACCCTGGATAATAGCGGTCCGCCCAAAGAACAGGACGTGAAAGCATTGTTTGATGAGGCACAGAAAAAGATGCCGGGGGTAAGGATACATGTAGGAACCATGGACGATTTTGCCCGTATCATCCTGGCTGAGCATCCCAAATTACCGGTGGTGAAAAAGGAAATGCCGGATACCTGGGTCCATGGTGTGATGTGTGATCCCGGAGGCGCGAAATTGTCGAGGGAGTCGGTACCGTTATTAGCGACGGATGAAGTATTGAATACGCAATTAAAGATCTGGGGATTACCGGCAGCAACCATTGCTGATTCGGTAGCAAAGGCCTATGAACTGATGGCATTGTATGCAGAACATACCTGGGGAGGTTCGGCTTCTGTTGATCAATATGGTGAGGCGTTCAAGAAATTGCCTCCTTCAAAGTATGCCGACCTGGAGGCATCCTGGGACGATAAAACCGGCTATATCCGGGATGCATCGGAAATTTCCCGTCGCCTTGAGCAGGAAAACCTGGCGCAGCTGGCAAAATCAGTAAAGTGCGCAGCCAACAGTGTTATTGTTTACAACCCACTGTCGTGGCAACGAAGCGGAATGATCACGGTGAACGGGCAGCCATTGATGGTAACAAACATTCCAGCCGGAGGCTATACTACCGTTGTTGTACCGGAAAAGCACGGAACGACTTCTTTACCCGGGAATGTTATCGAAAATCAATATTATAAAATAACATTTGATGCGAATAGCGGCACTATATCGTCGCTGATCGACAAGCACAGCGGGCATGACTGGGCAGCGGGAATATCAGGCTGTCAGACAGGCCAATATTGCAATGAACGATTCACCTACGAGCAGACGGCGGAATTTACAGCCGCGTATCAGCAGCACCGTGCATGGAAGATGTTTGGTGAAAAAGGAGATTGGTTGCATCCCGGCATAGAGAAACGGGGCATGATTTCCGAAAAAGAAGTTCCTTACCGGATGGCATCTCCCGCAGGGGGAAAAATAAGTATCCAGGTTGCCGGCCCTCAACAAACAGCATGGCTGGAAATGCCTGCCGATACAGCCAGACATTTACCGGCTTCAAGATTGACAGTATCGCTGATGGATGGACAACCCTATATCGACCTGGAGATGACTATCCTTAACAAGGCGAAGGACAACTGGCCAGAAGCGGACTGGCTGGCCCTTCCGTTCAATATTAAAGCACCGGTTTTTAATGTGTACCGCCCTTTGGGTGTAATGGATCCTGCAAATGGTATTTTAAAAGGCGCCAACAAACATCTTTATTCCGTTGGTACAGGCGTTACGCTTACAGATGCAAATGGAAGCGGTATCGCTGTTTGTCCGATCGATCATCCGCTGGTTAGCCTGGATACGCCAGGTTGCTGGAAATTTTCACTCGATTTTGTCCCTAAAAAGCCAGTAGTGTATATCAATTTATACAACAATCAATGGAACACCAATTACCGCTACTGGTATCCGGGTACCTGGAGTTCCCGCGTAAGAATCTGGACCTTTGATAGCCATACGCAAAAGGATGAAAAGATGACTGTACCCGCTCTGGAAGCCCGGTACCCGTTGCAGGTAGTTGCTCCGGAGAATAGCAACAACAGGTTGCCGGCAGAACAAAGTGGTGTGTCGCTATCAAGAAAAGGGGTATTAGTGACAGCTTTTGGGGAAGATCCGGATGGAAATAAAGGGACGTTATTACGCCTGTGGGAGATGACTGGTACTTCGGGAGAAATAACCATTTCCCTGCCCGGGCATCAGCATTTTACCAAAGCAAAACCAGTAACGCTTCGCGGGGAAACAAGCGGTAAGGTAATAGCCATTGTAAATGGAAAATTCAGATATGCCCTGAAAGGATTTGGCCCGGCGAGTTTTATCATAGAATAAAATAACAATTATAATAAAGGATGACGCTGCACTTACTTATTACCTTGTTGATACTGCTGTTGTTATTGCTTATTCAAAAAAGAATGCTGAAGAAGCCGGAAGATACCGTTTTTTTTAGCTCATTGAATATCCTGATCATCTATTTATTACTACCGCTATCGGTCCCATTGATGGCAGTGATCGCGGATTTTCTCTTCGAGGGATTTACCGACAATCTGGTTTGGTACTCTCTTGTTTTTATTCCGCTGTGGATGATCAGTATGTACCTGATGTTCAGGAATTTGCCATTACAAAAGGGGCAGGGCCGGGTTCGAAAGGTATGGCTGGTAAGCATGAACATCCTGTTGCTGATAGCTTATATCTGTGCTGTTTTTACGAGTCATCATGAACATGGTCCTACGCCAGCTGTTACAGATACTACATACCTGTTGGGTTATTTTACAGGTATCCAGGCAGTTATTATTTTTTCTGTAGTGATGCAAGTCTGGTTGCTGGTAAAAAGCGGCTGGGAAGCTCCTTTTATCTGGATAAAAATGTTGCTCACGGTTATTGCTATAGCACTCTATTTAGCCATATTATTTGATATAACTTTGCAAGTTAATTTTTGAAAGGAATCATTAGCCTTTTAATTTACTACCCGGGAAATAGGCACAGAGAGGCGTAACGGTCCGTCTCTGTGCTTTTTTTATTTTAAGTTACCGGTGTTTATAGTACTGGTAATAAAGGGAAACGGTATACTTCATGGGTAGGGATATTGTTAGTCCGGGGAGCATTTTTCATTGTCTATATAGATAAACTGTCCTATATTTAATTTTTCAAGCCACTCTTATAGATTATGCACCATTTGTTCCCCAATCAGTTTCCTGTGCTGCAAACCTCACGGTTACGCCTCATCGAAATACAGCATGTACATCAGCCGGATTTATTTTACCTGTTTACCGATAAGCTGGTAACCCAATACTATCATGTAATTCCATTGCGGGAAGTGGCCGATGTGAGGAAGATCGTGGATATGCTGCAACAGCGTTTCCGGGATAAACAGGCCATACGCTGGGGGATCGCGTTAGAAAACCAGCAGGAGTTAATCGGTACCATTGGTTTCAACAGCTGGGTGCCGGGGCATAAAGCAGTATTGATTTATGCGCTGGTGCAGGAATACTGGGGTAAAGGTATTATGACAGAAGCGATTAACGCCGTGGTACAATATGGGTTTGACACTTTGCGGTTAAAACGGATAGAAGCCGAAGTATTACAGGGAAATACAGGATCCGAACGGGTGTTGTTGAAAACAGGTTTTCAGCATGAGGGCTTGTTGCGGCAGGGGATGATATGGAATGGAGCGGCTTATGATATTAATATGTATGCGCGGTTGGCTACTGATCCACAGCCGGGAAGTATCTTTATTGACCGCCGTTGAACAGCATGACAATGCCAGCTGTTCCGGTGCAGCGGAACAATAAAGACACTTTTTATACCGTGGTTATTGAGTTAGCTTTTGTGGGCAGCCGCTTTTTTAGGAGCCGCTTTCTTGGTGGCAGTTTTCGGGGAGCTGGCTTTAGGGACGGCTGTTTTTTTAGCAGCTGCTTTTTTGCTGGCTGCTTTCTTTTTAGGCGTTACCGCTTTCTTGTCTGAAAGTCCTGCTACCATGGCCTTACTGGCTTTCTTAATGTTGCGGAGGAATTTCTTCTCTCCCAGCTTCTCTTTTAAATCAACCAATGCGGCTGTTAATACTTCGGCAACTTTTAAACCAGCCTCTTTTTTCAGATGCTTGCCGCCTGGTTTCCTGGAATCGCTCATGGATTTAAATTTTTTACAAAAAGTGATGATGTCCAAAATTAACAATTATATAATATTGCCAATGTTAAGTTTTATAGTCCTTTGGGCAAAAGAGGTATGTGTAATGTGAAAAATAAATATATGTGTTCCTGGCACTTTGAATTGGTTAAAGGGAAATCATTATAAATTCGTTATATTGGAGGTAGGCTGCTACAATGTGTTGGAGCTTGTTATTGTTTTAACCATAGGGGTATGGGTTCAAGAGATGTCATTATTATCGGGGGTGGACTATCGGGGCTCACCAGTGCCATTCATTTATCGAAGGCCGGATTGCATGTAACGGTGATTGAGAAAAGCACCTATCCATTGCATAAAGTATGTGGGGAGTATGTTTCCAACGAGGTATTACCTTACCTGGGCTCGCTGGGAGCCGATCCTGCTGTTCTGGGTCCTTCCCGGATCAGCCGTTTAATTATTTCAGATCATTATGGTAAAACCCTGGAAACGGTTTTGCCGCTGGGCGGTTTTGGGATCAGCCGTTATGCATTCGACCAGTTCCTGATGCAGCAGATGCTGCAAAATGGGGTGGAGCTGATTACCGATACGGTGACCAATGTATTTTTCGAAAACGACCGTTTTTTTATTGATACCAATGAGCAGGGCGTATTTTCGGCGCCGGTGGTATTGGGAGCATATGGAAAAAGAGCGGCACTGGACCTGAAGTTGGCCCGTCCCTTCATGAATGAAAAATCGCCCTGGTTGGCGGTAAAAGGGCATTACCGGGGTGAATTCCCCGCCGATACCGTAGGCCTGTATAATTTCGATGGCGGCTACTGCGGGGTTTCCAAGGTAGAAGATGATATTTTGAACATCTGTTACCTGGTAAGCTATGAAAGCTTCAAAGGCTATAAACATATAGAGGCACACCAGGAACAGGTACTGGCGCGGAATACGCACCTGAAAGACATTTTTGAAAGAAGCACCCCGTTATTCGATAAACCTTTAACGATTAGCCAGGTATCTTTCTCGGAAAAAGAAAAAGTGGTCAATCATATTTTAATGACAGGAGATACGGCGGGACTTATCCACCCGCTTTGCGGCAACGGTATGGCGATGGCCATCCAGAGCGCGCAGATAGCGGCAGAAAACGTACTGGCCTATTTTAATGCAACAGCAAGGAACAGACTAGCGATGGAACAACATTATACGAAAGCCTGGAATAAAATGTTCAGCGGCCGTATGCGCACCGGCCGTGTATTATCCCGATTATTCAGCAACGAAAAATTGTCGGCTACCATGATGAAGGGATTGATTCTCTTTCCTGGACTCCTGCCCGGTATTATCAGGCATACCCATGGTAAACCGTTAAAAGAGGCCGAAGTATGCGTGTAGATACCCGGTATCGAAGCGAGGCTCCTGAGATCATGGATGATTTTAACATGGAAGGGGCCTTATTGAAAGATACCCTGCGTAAAATTGCAAAAATCAACCGCCTCCTGGGAGGCAACTGTATTACCAGGAATGGCGTATCTGCACTGATAAAAAATATTCCCGCCCACCAACGGATTACCATCCTGGACGTGGGATGTGGTAATGGAGATATGTTAAGGGAATTGGCTGATTATGCCAGGAAAAACAACCGGTCATTTCAACTGGCCGGAATAGATGCGAACCCGGCTACGGTAACGTATGCACGGGAATTATCAGCATCCTGGCCGGATATTCAGTATTATTGCCAGGATATGATGGATCCTGCTTTTCAGCAACAACAATATGATATTATTTTATGTACCCTCACTTTACACCATTTTAAAGAAGAAGAAATTTATCGTCTGATGAATATTTTCAGGCAACAAGCCAAAATCGGGATTGTCATCAATGATCTTCACCGGAGCGCATTGGCCTACCGGCTGTTTCAACTGATCTGTGTGGTATTTAATCTCAACAGTATGGTCAGGTATGACGGGCAGGTATCTATTCTCCGTGGTTTCAAGAAAAAAGAGTTACATCAACTATCAGCCGTTCTCAATATCGGTCGGTATTCCCTTCAATGGAAATGGGCTTTCCGGTATCAATGGATAATTAATAATTTATGAGCGTTAAAATTCAGTCTGTCGCGAAAGCATTACCACCCTATACCAGAACTACCCAGGATATTTTTCCTTTTTTAGATATCTGGTTATCCGGGCAGGAAGAGCGTTTCGTAAAGAAAGTAAAGAAGATATTTGAGAATGCGGGGGTAGATAACCGTTATGGGATTATGGGACCGAAAGATGTGTTTACCAAAACTTCTTTCGAGGAAAAGAACAATATCTACATGCGCGAGGCCGTGGCGCTGGGAAAGGCCTGTTTGCAGAATGCGTTGCACAAAGCACATTTGCAACCTGCCGATATCGATTTTATTATTACCGTTAGCTGCACCGGCATCATGATTCCTTCCATGGATGCTTACCTGATCAATGACTTGCAGTTGCGGCAGGATATTGTGCGGTTGCCGGTAACGGAAATGGGCTGTGCTGCCGGCGTATCAGGCATTATCTACGCTAAAAAGATGTTGCAGGCCAACCCGGGCAAAAGAGCGGCCGTAATTGCCGTGGAATCGCCTACTGCCACTTTCCAGCTCGATGATTTTTCTATGGCTAATATTGTCAGCGCTGCTATTTTCGGTGATGGCGCCGCCTGTGCTATTTTGTCGTCCTATGAGCAGGACCCCGGACCGGAGATCATCGGGGAGGAGATGTATCATTTCTACGATGCCGACTACCTGATGGGTTTTCACCTGTCTAATACCGGCCTGAAGATGGTGCTGGATGTAGAGGTACCGGAGAAGATCGAAGCGCACTTCGGGGATATTATCCATCCCTTTCTCGCCAAACATCAGCTGACCATTGAAGATATTGACCACCTGATTTTCCACCCCGGGGGGAAAAAGATTATCAGCCTGGTAGAGGATCTTTTCCGCACCATGGGCAAGAAACTGGATGATACCAAAGAAATATTGCGGTTATATGGCAACATGTCGAGCGCCACAGTGTTATATGTACTGGAACGATTTATGGACCGGCAGCTCCCCAAGGGAGATAAAGGGCTGATGCTGAGCTTCGGACCGGGATTTTCCGCACAGCGAATTTTATTACAATGGTAAAAGAATTTAGCGATTACTGGGCATTAATACTGGGCGGTAGTACAGGATTGGGCCTCGCGGCTGCGCATAAGCTGGCGGCGCACGGCATGAATATCTGTATTGTACACCGCAATACGCGGGTAGAATGGCCGGGTATTGAGCAGTCTTTTGCCGCTATCAAAGCAACAGGGGTGCAATTGTTGCATTTCAACGCCGATGTACTAAATCCTGAAAAGCGTAACGATATCCTGTTGCAATTACAGGCTGCCATGGGAGCAAATGGGCGGATACGATGCCTGTTGCACAGCATTGCCAGGGGTAATCTCAAGGCTATGCCGGCATTGAGTGGAGATGATTTCCAGCTCACGATGGCACATATGGCTACCAGCCTGTATGAGTGGACAGCGGAAATACTTCAACACCAGTTGTTTGCTCCCGATGCCCGGGTATTGTCTTTTACCAGCGACGGGAGTTATAAAGCGATACCGCATTACGCGGCGGTATCTGCCGCCAAAGCGGCACTGGAAGCTATTACCAGGAGTATAGCGTTGGAATTCGCCCCACAGGGCGTACGCGGCAATTGTATTCGTGCAGGCGTTACCGATACTGCCTCGCTGCAACGGATTCCCGGTGGTAGTGAGCTGTTGCAGCATAGCAAAGCGCGTAATCCTTTTCAACGGGTTACCACGCCGGAAGATGTGGCAAACGTGGTATACCTCTTGTGTAAAGATGAAGCCGCATGGATCAATGGGGCTATAATACCTGTGGATGGCGGCACACATATTCATTAGGCTATGACAACAGCAGCAATATTACAACACCTGCCTTATGCAGCGCCTTTCCTGTTTGTAGATGAGTTGATAGATATCGACGAAGAAACGGTGACAGGCAGATACACTTTTCAGCCGGATATGCCCTGTTACCAGGGGCATTTTAAAGGGCACCCGGTTACGCCGGGCGTTTTGCTGACGGAAGTGATGGCACAAATTGGTGTAGTGTGTTTGGGTATTTATTTATTGAGAGATAGTATTGGGCAACAGTTTCCTACGGTGGCCATGACTTCCACCCAGGTAGATTTTTACCTGCCGGTGCTTCCCGGTGAAACCGTGGAGGTGAAGGCAGAAAAGATATATTTCAGATTCAATAAACTGAAATGCCGGGTATCGCTATATAACGCAGCCGGGAAACTGGTTTGCGATGGCGTTATTGCCGGTATGATCATACATCCGCAACATGCATAACAGGGTTGTTATAACAGGACTGGGTGTAGTAGCGCCCAATGGTATAGGGGTAGCGGCTTTCCGGGAAGCCATTAAAAATGGTATATCCGGTATCCGTTATGAGGAGCAGCTGGCTGCGCTGCAGTTTTCCTGCCAGATTGGAGGCCGCCCTCCGCTGGAGGAAGCGATGCTGCGTCCTTATTTTGATGAGCTGGAGCTGAAACAATTAAAAGCATCGGGCATTATTTATGGGGTGATGGCGGGCATGGAAGCCTGGGCAGATGCCGGTTTACCGCTGCTACAGGAAGCATCGCCGGATTGGGACAGTGGGACGGTGTTTGGCACCGGCACTTCAGGCGTCGACAAATTCCGGGAGGCCGTTTACAAGCTGGACGAGCTACAGGTACGTCGCCTGGGCAGTACCGCTGTTACCCAAACGATGGCCAGCGGGATCAGCGCTTTTTTAGGCGGTAAGCTGGGGCTGGGCAACCAGGTAACGACTAACTCCTCCGCCTGTACGACCGGTGCGGAAAGCCTGCTGATGGCTTATGAGCGGGTAAAGTACGGTCATGCCAAACGTATGCTGGCAGGGAGTACCAGCGACAGCGGCCCCTATATATGGGGTGGCTTTGATGCTATGAAGGTGAGTACTTTCCGGCATAACGACCGGCCGGAAGCCGGTTCGCGACCTATGAGCGCCAGCGCCAGTGGTATTGTGCCGGGCAGCGGCGCCGGCGCTTTGTTGCTGGAATCGCTGGAGAGCGCACTGGAGCGGAAAGCTATCATCTATGCAGAAGTGTTGGGCGGTAATATTAATTCCGGCGGGCAACGAAATGGCGGTAGCATGACAGCACCCAACAGCGAAGCCGTGCAGCGTTGCATTACCGACGCATTGATACAGGCGGGTGTGAAGGCGGAAGCTATTGACCTGATCAATGGACATCTTACCGCTACCGGTAAAGATGCGGAAGAAGTAAAAAACTGGAGTGCCGCGCTGGGCCGGTCAGGGGCCGATTTCCCTTATCTCAATGCGCTGAAATCACAAATAGGACATTGTCTTGGGGCCTCAGGCAGCATAGAGCTGGTGGCCGCCGTCTTGCAACTGAAAGAAGGATTTATATTCCCCAATATTAACTGCGAAGACCTGCATCCCGACATACTGGAATATGTAGCCCCGGAAAGAATTCCCCGGCAGCTATTGTATAAAGACCTACATTTAGTGGCAAAAGCGAGCTTTGGTTTTGGCGATGTGAATGCCTGTGTGATATTGAAAAAATACCCGCAACCTTAAACGAACAGACATGGATCAAGCAACATTTATTGCAGAATTAAGAGAGATAGTAAAGCCTTACGCGAAGAACCAGGAAGCATTGGCACAGATTAGCCTGTCGACCGACTTTATCAACGACCTGAAAATTAATTCTGCCAACCTGGTAGATGTGGTGCTGGATGTGGAAGAAAAATATGATATCGTTATCCAGAATGAAGAGATGGAACGTATGCTGAATGTACAGGCCGCGATGGATATTGTCAACGCCAAGTTGCAGGAAAAATGATCGGCAACGATATCATCGATCTTCACCTGGCGGAGAAAGAAAGTAATATCTGCCGCCGGGGCTTCCTCGACAAATTGTTTTTGCCGGCGGAGCAGGATATCATAGCTGCCGCCGCTCAACCAGCTGCTATGGTATGGTTACTATGGAGTTGTAAGGAAGCCGTATATAAAATTATTCACCGTCACTCACGGGAACGCCTATACGCCCCGCACCATTATGTTTGTGCATTACAGCAGGTTACCCCCACTATAGTGACAGGCACCGTAATGCATCATCAACAACGCTGGTATTTCAAAAGTACGGGGATGGGCGCCTGCATTCATACCCAGGCGGCTGCCAGCCTGTTGTTGCTGGAACAGGTACAAGTGTTTACAGGTTATTATCTTACTACTAACTATACCGACCTGTTGCCCGGGCGTGTTTTTTATAAAGACGCCGCCGGAATACCGTTTACCCGCAACCGTTATACCGGCGAGTGCCGTCCCGTTTCAGTAAGCCACCACGGGAAATACCTTGGCATTGCCAGCATTTAAGCCTTCTTATCAACCTCTTCCATTTGCTGTTTTCAAATTTTTTATTTTTATTTGTATGTATGTATATACATAGTTAGCAAAAATAGTGTTACTTTACATCAAAATACTGCCGGAAATGTAGGGTTGAATACCCGATATTTACTGAAAGTAAACACACCATTAGCTATAGTTTGACAATCAGACCGGAGTTTCCATGTTATTAATGTATCGCGATCATCGAGGGGAGACGCGAACAGTGAATATTTAATATTGTAAGGATATGTTCCAGCGTTATGTAGGATCCATGATCTGTTTCCTGGCGGTTTTATCGGCGTGCCACAACGGTGGTGCACCCGGCCAACAGGAAGAGAAGTTACCTGAAATAGTGGATTACAACTTTCATATAAGGCCTATCTTATCGGATAAGTGCTATGCCTGTCACGGTCCCGACGCTAACAAGCGGGAAGCGGGATTGCGCCTCGACATTGCCGACAGTGCTTATAAAGCGCTCCGGGAAACGCCGGGCGCCCATGCACTGGTACCAGGCAATCCCATGGCATCGGCAGTATATCAGCGTATCAGCAGTAAGGACACTGCGATGCGTATGCCGCCACCGTCATCTAACATGTCGCTTTCCGCATATGAAATCAAGCTGATTGAAAAATGGATTAAACAAGGCGCCAAATACAAACCGCACTGGGCTTTCGTAGCACCAGTTGCACCTGCATTGCCTGCAGTGAACAATGAAAAATGGTCGCGTAATGAAATAGACCGTTTTGTGCTGGCAAAGATGGAAGAGAAAGGGCTGGAACCCAATCCCGCGGCGGATCATGAACGCCTGCTGAAACGCCTTAGCCTCGATCTTACCGGCCTGCCTCCATCCCTGGACAGAATGGAGCGCTTTGCCAAAGATACCAGCGATAAGGGCTATGAGCGCATGGTAGATGAGCTGCTGCAAGACAGCGCCTATGGCGAAAAAATGGCGGTACACTGGATGGATGTGGCCCGCTATGCCGACTCCCATGGTTACCAGGACGATAACTACCGCAGCATGTGGCCCTGGCGCGATTGGGTCATTCATGCGTTTAATGAAAACCTGCCGTATAAAGACTTTGTTACCTGGCAGCTCGCCGGCGATATGATGCCTAACGCTACCCGGGAACAACTACTGGCAACTGGTTTTAACCGCAATCACAAAATTACGGAAGAAGGCGGGGTCATCGATGAAGAGTACCGCATAGAATATGTAACTGACCGTACCAATACCTTCGGAAAAAGTTTGCTGGGTATTACTATAGAATGCGCCCATTGCCATGACCATAAGTATGATCCTTTTTCACAGAAGGAATACTACGAGCTGTTTGCCTTCTTTAACAACGTAAAGGAAGTGGGCCTGCAATCTACTGTGGGCGGTCCTAATACCTATGCTAAAAACCCTTATATGGAGATCACGAAAGAAGATCTCCAGGGCGTGTTGCACTTCATTAACAAACAAGACACCAACCGGCTGATCGTATCTGTAATGGGAGACCGGGATACTACGCGGAAAACGTATATCCTTGGACGTGGTAACTACGACAACCCAACGTTGGAAGTAACTCCGGAGACACCACATGCCGTATTGCCTTTCGATGTAAAGCAGTATCCGGCTAACCGGCTGGGACTGGCCGCCTGGTTGTTCGATAAACGTAACCCACTCACCGCCAGGGTTTTCGTGAACCAGCAATGGCAGGAGATCTTTGGTCGTGGTATTGTAAAGAGTACCGGCGATTTTGGCATGCAGGGCGACCTGCCCGTAAATCCGGCGTTGCTCGACTGGTTGGCCACCGACTTTATGCAGCATGGCTGGGATATCAAGCGATTGATGAAACAAATGGTGATGTCGGCCACCTACCGGCAATCGGCCACTACTTCTAAAGAAAAGCTCAAAGCAGATCCCGAAAATATGTACCTCTCCCGTGGCCCACGTTTTCGCCTGCCGGCAGAAGGCGTACGTGACCTGGTATTACAGAGCAGTGGGTTACTGGTACACACTATCGGCGGTCCGAGTGTGAAGCCCTACCAGCCAAAAGGGTTATGGGAAATGGCTACCTCAGGCAGGGGTATATTAACCACCTACAAACAGGATCATGGCGACGATCTTTACCGTAGGGGCCTGTATACGTTTATTAAGCGCACTGTGCCACCACCTTCCATGATGATTTTCGATGCCAGCAATCGTGATCAGTGCGAGGTAAAACGCTCCACTACCAATACACCGCTACAGGCATTGATTATGCTGAATGATCCTACGGTGTTGGAAGCCTCCAGGGTATTGGCTTCCCGGCTGCTGGAAAAGGATACTAACCCGGCAAAGAATATTACACAGGCATTTAAAATGATTGTGTGTCGTACGCCGCAACCACAGGAAGTGGCGCTGTTGCAAAAGTACTATGACCAGCAACAACAGCAGTATAAACAACAGCCGGCAGCGGCAGTGAAGTTGTTACACCACGGGGAGTATCCCATGGCCGCGCACCTCGACAATGCCTCCTGGGCCGCCATGATGCAGGTTATTACCACGATTTATAACCTGGAAGAAACATTGTCAAAAACATAATTCACCGGGATATCCCCTTTCAATACCAGGCAAATGAAAAATGAATTCATAGAACATCACCTGAATATGAACCGCCGCAAGTTCCTGTCACGCCTCAGTTTAGGCGTAGGCAGCATTGCGTTGGGTTCTTTACTGATCCCGGATATCTTTGGTAAGGGCGGTGCAGAAGAGGCGCCGTTTATTCCCGGTATTCCACATTTTGCGCCGAAGGCAAAACGGATTATTTACCTCTTCCAGAATGGCGCGCCGTCGCAGCTGGAGAGTTTCGACTATAAGCCTAAGTTGCGGGAGATGATGGGGCAGGAGCTGCCGCCGTCGATCCGCATGGGGCAACGGTTAACCGGGATGACTTCCGGTCAGGCTTCTTTCCCGCTGGTAGGTTCGCACTACGATTTTAAACAGTACGGCGCTTCCCGTGCGTGGATCAGCGACTTATTTCCGCATACTGCCAAAGTGGTAGATGATATCTGTATAGTAAAGTCGATGTTTACAGAAGCGATCAACCATGACCCGGCGCTTACCTTTTTTCAGACCGGTGCACAGCAGGGAAACCGCGCCAGTTTTGGCTCCTGGATGAGCTACGGATTAGGTAGTGAAAATAAAAACCTGCCGGCATTTTGTGTGCTGCTATCCCGTGGAAAAGGAAATGGACAGGGGGTATATTCCAAATTATGGTCTAACGGATTTTTAGATAGTATACACCAGGGCGTACAATTCAGCAGCGGGGAAAGCCCGGTGTTGTATCTGAATAACCCCGATGGTATTGACATGGCCAACCGCCGGCAGATGCTGGACCAGCTGGCAGCATTAAATGACCAATCTTACAAGGAGTTTGGCGACCCGGAAATCAACACCAAAATACAGCAATACGAAATGGCGTATCGCATGCAAACCGCGGTACCTGAGTTGACCGATTTGTCGAAGGAGCCGGATGATATTATTAAGTTATATGGCCCGGATTGCCTGATACCAGGCACTTTCGCGGCCAATTGCCTGTTGTCGAGGAAGCTGTCCGAAAGCGGGGTACGCTTTATACAGCTGTATCATCAGGGTTGGGACCAGCATGGTAACCTGCCCAATGAAATGGCCGGACAGGCAAAAGATGTAGACCAGGCTTCAGCTGCACTGATCACCGATCTGAAACAACGGGGGCTGCTGGATGAAACGCTGGTGATCTGGGGGGGCGAGTTTGGCCGTACCAACTATTGCCAGGGTAAGATGTCGGCCGACAATTACGGCCGCGATCACCATCCCCGCTGCTTTTCCATCTGGATGGCCGGGGGAGGCGTAAAGCCAGGTATTGTTTACGGAGAGACAGATGAATTTGGATACAACATCATCAAAGATCCTGTACACGTGCATGATTTTCATGCTACGGTGCTGCACCTCATGGGGCTTGATCACGAAAAACTAACTTTTAAACACCAGGGTCGCCGCTACCGGCTTACAGATGTTGCCGGTAAAGTACTGCCGGGATTAATGGCCTGATAAATCACTACTATGGAAAGAAGAAAATTCATACAATCGTCGGCGTTAGTAGCTGCTTCCTTTTATATTTCCCGGGATCTTTTTGCCAAACCCAAAGGGCCTGTATACGGCCATAACGGGATGCGGTATGCCCTCGATACCAAATGGGGAACACTGGACAGCAGCCGGTACCCGGTAAAGGATTGCCATGAAATGGTACAGGACAAGAACGGCCGTATTATCCTGCTCACCAATGAAACCAAGAACAATATTCTCGTCTACAATAAATCCGGCAAACTGCTGGAAAACTGGGGACATGAATTCCCCGGGGCACATGGCCTTACGCTGACGAATGAAAATGGTACCGAGTTTTTATTCATCACCGATACAGAAAAACACCAGGTATATAAAACCACGATGGACGGCAAGATCCTGCTGACCATCGATTACCCGGCAGAAACCGGCGTGTACAAGAAGAAAGAAGAGTTTGTACCTACTGAAACCACCGTGGCAGCCAATGGCGACTTTTACATTGCAGACGGTTACGGTGCGCAGTATGTAATGCGTTATGACCGCAATGGTAAGCTGCTGGGGTATTTCGGAGGCCGTGGCGAAGGTCATGAACACCTGGACAATGCCCACGGTATTTGCGTAGATACCCGCCGGGGCGAACCTACGTTGATCGTAACCGACCGGACCCGCAACAGCTTTAAGCGTTTCAGCATGGATGGAAAACTGCAGGAAGTCATCACCTTGCCAGGGGCCTGCGTTTGCCGCCCGGTGATCAAGGGCGATCACCTGTATGCAGCAGTGCTTCGCTCGCCCAATATGGATGCAAATGGCAGCGGCTTTGTAACCATCCTGGATAAAGACAATAAGGTAGTATCCAATATAGGCGGTACTGCGCCAGTGTACACCAATGGCCAGTTACAGCCTATGCAGCAGGCAGAAAAAATATTCGTTCATCCCCACGACGTATGTGTGGACAATGACGAAAACTTATATGTAGCGCAGTGGAATGCCGGGAAAGTGTATCCCTATAAACTCAGGAGGGTGTAATGATATTGAAACAGCGCTTTCGTTGGCAGCAAGTGGGCAGTAGCCTGTTATTTGCTGCAAATATTTTTATCCTGTTTTTGCTGGTTTTCAGCAGCCGGCTGGTATTACCGCCCTGGTTGCAGGTATTGGGACGTATGCACCCCTTGTTGTTGCATTTTCCCATTGTGCTGATCATCATCGCAGGTATTTTAACGTTTATCCGTTTACGGGAGCCGGCCGCCGAAAGCTGGAAACAGCAGCTCTCCGCGGCCCTGCTGCTGGCAGGCGCACTCAGTGCCGCCATTACCGTTATTATGGGCTTGTTCCTTTCTACGGAAGATGGTTACCATGGCAGCGGGGAACTGCAATGGCATAAGTGGAGTGGTGTTACCATGCTGTGGCTGGCCTCGGCGCTATACTGGCTGGGACAATCGGCCGTACCCCGGCTGCGATGGCAGCAGGCAGGCGCCGTGATAACAACCCTGCTACTGGTGATTACCGGGCACCTGGGAGCAAACATTACCCATGGCAACAACTTTGTGCTGGGACCCGTAATGCCGGCAGGAAAGCCACAGGTACCCTTTGACCAGGCATTGGTATATGAGCACCTGGTGAAACCTGTATTGGAAGAGAAGTGTATGAGTTGCCACAACGCCGGCAAGGCCAAAGGAGAGCTGGCCATGGAACTACCACAGCAATTGCTGAAGGGAGGGAAAAGTGGCAAGTTGTTTATAGCGGGCAAACCGGAACTGAGCTTACTCATGGATAGACTGCACCTGCCGCTGGATGCTAAAAAGCATATGCCCCCGGCGGGAAAGCCTCAACTAACGCCCGAAGAAACGGAACTATTGTATTATTGGATAAAGAGCGGCGCCGACTTCAAAACGAAAGTGGCCAGCTTGCCTCCGCAGGATAGTTTACGCCTGGTGGCCGCTACCTTGCTGAAACCGGCTGCAGCCGCCCCGGAAGTATACGATTTTTCTTTCGCCGATGAAAAGCTGGTACAAAAGCTGAACAATAACTACCGCGTTATTTACCCGATAGCCCTGCACGCAGCACCACTGGTGGTAAACTGCTATAACAAAGACCAGTTTAACAGCAAAGTAATAGAAGAGCTGTTGCCGTTAAAGAAGCAGATCATTGAAATGCACCTGCAGAAAATGCCGGTGCACGATGAGGATTTAAAAACCATTGCGCGGTTTGAGCAACTGCGGGTACTGAATCTCAGCTTCACTAACGTAAAGGGACAAACGTTATCTGCCCTGGCGAGCCTGCCGCACCTGGAAAGCTTATCGCTGTCGGGTACGCCGGTTACGCTGGCACAACTGCAGGCGCTGAAGTCGGCCACCAAGCTGAAAGAGCTGTACCTGTGGAATACGGCCCTATCGCCGGCAGACCTGGACCGTTTGCAGGCTTCCTTTAAGCAGGTAGCGGTGATCAAAGGGTTTGTGAACGATGGCAGCGAGTTGCTGAAATTGAATCAGCCGCAGGTAGCCAACAATGTCATGGTATTTGACCAACACATGCAGTTACTGCTAAAACATCCTATCAGGGGAGTGGAAATACGTTATACGACCGATGGTTCCATGCCCGATAGTGCCAATTCACCGGTATTTAAAGACAGCCTGTTGCTGGAAGGCAATACGACGATCCGGGCTATCGCCTGCAAGAAAGGTTGGCTGGCCAGCGACCCGCTACAGGTATCGTTTTATAAATCTACGTATAGGCCCGACAGTGTGATCCTGTTAACACAGCCCAATGGCACGTATACCGGCAGTGGGGCCAAAACCCTGTCGGACGGCCTCAAAGGAGGACAGGACCAGGGTAATGGGAAATGGCTGGGCTATACCGGCAATAACCTCGAAGCGATGTTGCTGTTTAAGCAACCCGTGTCGGTGCAGTCGGTGTCGGTGGGCATCCTGAGAAGCATCAACGCCTATATCTTCCCGCCGACTAAGGTGGAAGTGTGGGGAGGTATGGATGCGCGACATATGAAGTTGCTGAAGCGCATTATTCCGGCTGCGGGCCAGAAAGACGACCCGCTCACGGCCATGAATATTGATTGTACCTTTCCGCAGACCACTGTTAGCTGTGTGAAGCTGGTACTAACGCCTATCGATAAGCTGCCGCTGTGGCATCCGGGGAAAGGAGGCCATGGTTGGGTATTTGCCGATGAGGTCCTGTTTAATTAAAAGCTACGTAAAAAATAAAAGGAATGTATTAATTTAATACCCATCATTCCACGTATTTTATGCAACAGCTTTCCCGGTGTTTTTTGCTTTTATCAGTGCTGTTAAACAGCGTTATCACATCCGCACAACAACCACATCCTATAAAAGTAGCCTGTTTAGGTGCCAGCATTTGTGCTGGCGCCGGACTGGCGCATCCGGAAAATGAATCGTACCCGGCACAGCTGGGGCATAAGCTGGGAGCCCGTTACCAGGTAATTAACTACGGCGTAAGCAGCACTACTTTATTAAAAAAGGGGGATCATCCCTATTTGGATACAGATCAATACAAAGCCGCCCTGGCGGCAGCGCCGGATATTGTACTAATCGACCTGGGAGGTAACGACAGCAAACTGGTAAACAGGATACACCTGGATGAATATGTAGCTGATTATCGGGCATTGATACGTGCGTTCAGGGCCTTGCCTTCGCATCCGCGTATTTTGTTGTTACAACCTATCGTGTCGTTTGTTACTGATACCAGTCAAATCTGGGACCCGGTGATTACTCTGGGCATTCTACCCAAAGTACAGCAGGTGGCTTATGAAGAACAGGTGGAGCTGGTGAATATGAATGCCCTGCTGAAAGGCAAGCCTGCCTTATTGCCGGATGGTATCCATCCTAACCTGGAAGGTACTACGCTGATGACCAAAACACTGTACGAAGTATTGCATACCGGGAGAGACGACGCCTACGATCTTATTGGCCGGTTGAAGCACGATAAAAGCATCTCCTCTTTTTATGGTTATCGTTGTGCCGATTTCCAGTTTGCCGGGCATGCCTGTAAAGTAGTAGCGCCGAAGAAAGCGGCGGTAGGCCATCCCTGGGTCTGGAGGGCCCGTTTCTGGGGGCATGAGCCGCAAGCTGATATTGCTTTGCTGGAACGAGGCTTTCATGTGGTGTTTTGTGATGTAGCCGAATTATTTGGTAATGCGGAAGCTATACAGGTATGGAACCGCTATTATGCTCATCTGCATGAAGCCGGATTATCAACTAAAGCGGTGATGGAGGGAATGAGCAGGGGAGCGGTGTATGTATATAACTGGGCAGCGGTAAATCCCGGGAAAGTGGTCGCTGTATATGTAGATAACCCCGTGCTGGACCTATGCAGCTGGCCTGGTAGCGCAATAAGGCGGGGAAGTGGCAGTAATGAGTGGAACCAGTTTAAGCAGGACTATGGACTGACGTCCGACAGTGCTGCGCTGCTTTTTAAAGGTAGCCCGCTATACAAGACTAAAGAAATAGTAAAAGGAAAGTACCCATTATTACATGTACTGGCAGATGCCGATACTGACGTTCCACCGGCTGAGAATACGCTTCCTTTTGAAGAAAAGATAAAAGCATTAAAAGGAGATATAACGGTGATGCATAAACCGGGTTTTGCCCATCATCCGCATAGTTTCCCGGATCCCACGCCTATCGTGGATTTTATCTTGCATGCTGTATATCACTGAGGCTTATTGCAGCAGCCATTCCAGTTTATACATGCGGTGAAAGGAATCGTAATGCAGTAATTCCGCGTCCCGCTTAAACAGTGCATCCACCTGGTCAGGCAGACTGGCATGTGTGTCGGCGAACGCCTGCTTTATATTCCAGGTCGTGAGTGCCTGCATGGCGCCATTAGAGGCGGAAAAATAGTATTTAAACTGGTCGGCAGGTCCCTCTTTGGGAGAAGTGGGTTTTTTCCGTTTGTAGAGCAGCAGCTTAGGATTGTTGTTTAAAATCTGGTAACTGTGATTCCCTTCAATGCGGTAAATTTCCCCAGAGGTGAGCTGATAGGCAAAGATATCTTTTTTATAGATGTGGGTGGCGGTACCGGCAGCGCTAACAGTTACATAACTTTTAGGCGCCAGGGTATATAGCTTTATTTTGGTAGTCTGACCATTATCTGCGGTATAGCTGAGCTGTTTGTTCAGGTAGTCATTCATGTTACGATAGATGCCTGTGATCTTCTTTTGTGCACTTAGCGCTGTGCTGATACACATAAAAAGGACCAGGCAGATCGTCTTCTCCCGATGTTTTATAATGCTGCTACAATACTCCATATGACGTTTTATTTGTTTCGGTGTACGGCAATTTTACAAAAACTGTGCTTCATTTTGTTATATAATAGCAAAAAAGTGCCATAAAAAGCTAAGAATGATGTGGTATAGCGGGGGTGGAATATGCAAATTTACATGCTTGTCAGAAAGCGTATTCTTTTATTCAAGTAAAAAATCGAAATGAAACCAAGATGTTTCTTTAAAAGTCTGTTTGTATTCCTGGTAGTTTTGACAGGAGTGGCTGTGCTGCCGGCTGGGGCACAGGTAAATTTCAAAACCCGGCAATGGAGCCTTCAGCTGGATAATTCCGGAAAGCTCACCAGTATGAAAAGCCTTGCCTTGCAGAAAGAATTCCTGTATGCAGACAAAGCAACGGCGTTAATGAGTATCAAAAAGGATGGGACTATCCTTCCTTCTCAGAGCTGTACCTGGAATCCGAAAAAATCGGAGCTGGTGTTATCTTACCCGCAAGCAGGGGTTACAGCAACCGTAAAAGTGCAGCGCAACGACAGCTATATCAGTTTTGAATTGATCAACCTGGCGCCAGCCGAACACGTTGACCTGGTGTTATGGGGCCCGTACCCCACCACCGTAGCAGATACCGTAGGTGAAGTGGTGGGAGTGGTACGTAATAAGGAATTTGCGATCGGTATCCAGGCATTGAATATAAAAACGCTGGGAGGCTATCCCAACGCGGAAAACGATGTGGAACCATCGTACGATATATTTGAAAGCGGCCATAGAGTGGATGTAACGGCAGATGACATGAACAAGCAATTGTTCAGGGGCGATGTAGCACGGCCAACAGAATATGGGGCTTCGTTGCAGGCCTATTGCCGCAATCGCGATAAAGACCGGGTGATTGAGAACTGGGGGCATGCCGCTTACCTGGCGCCAGCCTTTAAAGATGGAGGCGTTATTGGCAGCAAGATTGCACTGTTTGGCGTGGCCAATGCGGATGTGTTACCCACCATTTCCCAGATTGAACTAAAGGAAGGGTTACCACATCCTTTACTGGATGGCGAATGGGGTAAACAGGCCAGCCATGCGTCGGAATCGTACCTCATCATGGATTTTGGCGTGGATAACCTGCAAGCTGCGATAGCGGCTACCAAACAGGCTGGTCTCCGTTATCTTTATCATGGCGACCCCTTTGATACGTGGGGGCATTTCAAGCTGCACGCGAAGGAATTCCCGCAGAACTGGGCAAGTATGAAACAGTGCGTTGAAACAGCGAAAGCTGCGGGTGTGCGGTTGGGTGTACACACCTTATCCAACTTTATCACTACCAACGACCCCTATGTAACGCCGGTGCCTGATGCGCGGTTAGCGAAAGTGGGTTATTCAAAACTTAGCCAGGCGATCGATGCCAATGCCAAAGAAATAGGCATTGAAGACCCGGTTTTCTTTAATCAGTTTCAGAATAATACACTGAAGTCGGTAGTTATCGGTAATGAAATTATCCGTTACGGAAGCGTATCTGCCGCTGCTCCGTGGAAGTTGCTGGACTGCCAGCGCGGGGCTTTTGGTACTACTGCAGCAGCGCATACGCAAAATGATACGATAGGTAAGCTGATGGATCATGGTTACAAAGTATTTCTTACCAATTACGCGCTACAGGAAGAAATGGCCACCACCATTGCCAACCTTTTCAATGAAACAGGCCTGATGCAGATTTCTTTCGATGGCGTTGAAGGAGTTTGGTCTTCTGGTATGGGACAATATGCCAAACAGTTATTTACTAAAACATGGTACGATCATCTAAAGCCTGAATTAAAAGGGAAAGTGATCAATGATGCCAGCTTGCCAGGTCACTACTTCTGGCATATTTACACCAGAATGAATTGGGGAGAGCCCTGGTACGCAGGCTTCCGGGAAAGTCAGTTGCAATTGCGTCTCAAGAACCAGCAGTTCTTCCGCCGTAACCTGATGCCTTCCATGTTGGGTTGGTTCAGCCTTCGTCCGGAAACCACACCGGAAGATATAGAGTGGATGCTGGCCATGGCAGCTGGGTACAATGCCGGCTTCGGGCTGTCGACCAGCCTGGAAACGTTGCAGAAACACGGCAAAAAAGACGAGGTGCTTGGATTGATCAAAACCTGGGAACAGGCGCGTATGCAACATATTTTCAGCGAAGCTCAGCAAGCGCAGATGCGGAGCCTGAAACATGAATTCCACCTGGAGCTGACAGGCACTAATGAATACCGGTTAACGCCAGTTTACAATGCTTACTTTAAGCATAGTCAACAGATGAAACAACCCGGAGAGCCTGTCTTTTCCACGTTTCAGTTCAATAACCCGGCAGCCAGCCAACCTGTTTCTTTTATTATTTCCCTCGCTGGCGGCAAGGATTTTGACCCGGATGTTACCTTCGATCAGATATCCATCGCTATCAATCACCAGGATGCGTTGGTGTTGCCGGTAAGCCTGAAGCGGAACCAATTCCTGAAATGTGATGGTAAAGTAGTGAAGTTGTATAACAAGCAATGGCAGGTGATACAAACGATGGAACTGAGTAAACCCTTGCCAGTTCTTTCCAGCAACGCCAATGAAATTGTTTTCGATGGAAAGTATTCCGGGGAAAATGGAGCAGATGTGAAACTGGAAATACGTGCCAGTGGAGCGCCTGAGCTTATTCATGCAGGTCGCTAAGATCGTGGGATAAATGTCTTTTCATTAAAAAGGCTGTCCAAAAAGCTCTTCGCTTTTTGGGCAGCCTTTGGTTTTTATATGAAGCTTTAACTTTATTTACCAATCTCAAACACGCCGCCTTTCATCAGGTCTTCATGCCGTAGTACCAACGCTGAATACGGCTTACCATTTCTTTTAACACCGGGTTGCGTACCGGTTGTCAACGTAGTGACCGTGTTTTGCCCGGTATGAATGACAACGCGGTCAAATGAAGGAATGGTTAGTGCATATTCCGGCGCTACGGGGTTGACCGGATAAAATCCCATGGTTGCAAATACGTACCAGGCGCTGATCTGGCCGGCATCGTCGTTGCCGCAAAGTCCGCCGGGACCCTCATCATATTCATTGGCCAGTATTTCCCTGATGCAGGCCGCTGTTTTCGTACGGTTGTTGACGTAGTTGTATAAGAATGGAATCTGTTGCCCTGGTTCATTACCATGCCAGTATTCTTTTTTGATAAAGAGACTGTCGAGCGCCTGTTCAAACTTAGCCTTGCCGCCGGTGAGGCGGATCAGGCCGGGAATATCCTGCGGAACATAGAAGCCATATTGACGGGGCGTTCCTTCTGTGATAAAGAAAAGTTTCTGATCACGGTTAGGATGTTGATACCAGCTGCCATTGGCGTAGCGGCCATTTACATCGCCCAGCGCGGGGTCGAATACATGCGTATAGTTTTGGGCACGTTGTTCCAGTGCACGATAGTCATCGTTTTTTTGCAGCGCTTTTGCCACGGTCGACAAAGCATAATCATCGTAAGCATATTCGAGGGTGCGTGACACCTGTTCCCTGCTGTGGAAGGCAAAGGGCACGGCATCTTCCAGCGGCACATAGCCATATTGGAGGTAGGACGCCAGGGCTCTGCGGCCTTTACCCTGCTGATAATCGGTGGGTGCAGCGGTATCGAAAGCATTTCGCCGCATGAGGCGATAAGCTGCTGTTACATCGTAGTCGCGAATCCCTTTGTTATAGGCCGATGCAATGAAGGCAATAGCATGGTCGCCGATCATGGCAGCAGTATAGTTGTTCCAGCAGGGGAAGATGGGTAGCCAGCCACCCTGTTGCCCTTTCAGGATCAGTGAGCGCACGAAATCATTGACCAGCTCCGGGTTTAGTATTTCGTACAGTGGTAACTGTGCCCGGTAGATATCCCACATGGAAAAATCGTCATAGTAATTGCCCGTCGCCAACTGTTTTACCTGGTAGGATTGAGAGAAGGCAGGGTAGGTGCCTTTAACGTCGTTAAAAAGACGGGGATGCTGCATGGTGTGATACAGGGCGGTATAAAATATTTTTTTTGTTTTTTCTTGAGACCCATCCACGATGATTTTATTCAAAGCCTGGTTCCAGGTATCGTTGCCTGCTTTGGTTACCGCATTAAAATCCCAGTGATTGATTTCGGCGCGGAGGTTTTCACGGGCAGCGGCAATGCTGGTAAAAGAGGTGCCAATACGTACTTTAAGGATGCTGCCTTTATGCACTTTGAACTTAACGATGCTGCCAATGCCTGGTTGCGATTCGATACTGCGGGCCTCCAGCAGCATGGTATCATTGAATACCCTGGGTGTTTCAAAACGTTCTTCAAATTGTACCACAAAATAGCCACTGAAACCGGCGGGTTGCCCCTGGCCCTGGTAAATACGATAAGCTGGATTGTAGCCGCTGATTTCGTGTTGCTGTGGATCGATGTATATGGCGCCTTTGCCACGGTCGCTGTTGGGGCGTATAATAAAGTAGCAGTCGTCGTCCTGATCGAAGCTGAATTGCATCATGCTGCAACGGGCGGTAGCCGACACTTCTGCCTTCAGGTGATATTGAGGCAGGGTAATACCATAATAAGCGGGCGTGGCGATTTCACTGTCGTGCGAAAACGTAGTGGCGTAATCGTTAGGCCGCGTTTTCGGTGCGCCGCAAATGGGCATGATGGTAAAGCTGCCGTAGTCCTGGGTGCAGGAGCCGCTGAGCCAGTGTGTGCCCCGGAAGCCGCTGAAAAGGTTGTCTTTGTAATAATAAGGAGCCACGCATTTTTGCTCGGTGAGCCGCGTTTGTGGCGTCCATTGTGTCATCCCAAACGGGGTACCTACTGCCGGGATGGTATTGGCCAGTTGTTCTGTGCCTGCGCCATGTTTGATGGCAGTCAGCGTAGTACTGTTGGCGGTACCTGTCAATGGATTTACATAGGGCACCAGGTCGCGTTGTTGTGCGATGGCGGATAAGGTGGTCAGCGAGGAAAAGAAGAGTGTATAAAAGAACGGACGCATTATAGATTCATTTAACTTTGGCTATCCCAATAAAAGTAATAAACTATTATGACCAACAAAATAAAAGTGCTGGCTATTTGCGGCAGTACCCGGCAATCTTCTTCCAATCATAATATTATCAAGGCTTTTACGGCTTTAAGCAATGATATTTTTGACGTACGGTTGTACGAGGACCTTACCCATTTGCCGCATTTTAACCCCGATGAAGATATAACGCCCGATAGCGCCCCCGCGCCGGTACAGGATTTTCGCCGGCAGTTGGAGGGAGCCGACGTTGTATTGATCAGCACACCGGAATATGCTATTGGGGTGCCGGGTACCCTCAAAAATGCGATTGACTGGACCGTGTCTTCCCTACATTTTTCGAAGAAGCCAGTGGGGCTGATTACAGCGGGCACCTCTGGCCATAAGGCGCATCAGTCGCTGTTAGGAACTTTGCTGATCATTGAATCGCGGATCAGTGAAGATACGCAGGTGGTGGTGTCTTCGGTGAGGACTAAGGTCAATAACCAGGGTGTAATTACCGATGAGGTAACGCTGACGGCCATACGTAAGTTGATACAATCCCTGGCGGGATTGACAGATGGTAGTATTACTGCCTGTTTGCCGCCGCCGTCGTTGTTTTAAAGATATCCATAATGAGCAACGGTGACATGGCGCCCAGGGCGCCATGTCACCGTTGCTGCTGATACAGTTTTAGTTAACCGTAAATTGATTGTTTTCCGTAATGCCTTTCCAGTTATCTGTGCGGAATGGCGCTGCCGGGAATCCTTCTTTATTAAACAGGTTGTCTTCTATATTATCGTCGGCCCAGCCATAGCGTACTGCTACAGGGGTGGCTACTTCATCGCAGGATACGATTACTTTATCGCCGTCCACATAGGCTTTCGCGTAGTGGAATTGTTGATCGGCGCCGGCGATTTCAAATCCGCGGATATAGCCGTATTTATCTTTTACCACCAGGCCGGAACCGATGCTGGTAAAGCTGAGTTGGGCTTTGTTGCCATTGATCTGCATAGATTGGTATATGGGCCCGCTATACACGATGTTTTGTCCGTAAGTGTTGTGAAGTGCTACGGCGGCGAGGCGTTTACCTACGTCCTGTTTATTCCGGGGATGTATATCTTTCGGATCGCCCACGTCGGTAATCACCGCCATGCCGGTGTTAGGCAGCTGGAGGGTAAGGGTTTGGGCTTCCCGGAGCTCTGCCCAGTCGCTTCCTTTTTGGCTGTTGCCATTGTTGGCATTGAAGCTGGCCAGCTGAACGAAATAGAACGGGAAATCGCCCTGGTTCCACAGGCGGCGCCAGTCGCTGATCATCAGCGGAAATGCTTTCCGGTACTGGTAGGCGCGACCGGCGTTGGTTTCGCCCTGGTACCAGATAGCCCCTTTGATGGCGAAGGGCAGGATCGGGTGTATCATGGCGTTATACAACAGGGAAGGGTAGCTGTTGGGGCCTACGCTTTTTTCCGGCGAAATGGCCGATGCGATATGGAAGGCCCAATCGCCGGCCAGCGGTTGCTGATGACCATCTACCTTAATAAAGATATTGGCCGCTTCGCCATAGAACCCGCCACCACCGGAATTATCCTCTATCTTAACCGCAATCACGTTGTTACCGGCTTTTAATACGCCGGCAGGAACCTGGTAGGTACGCGCGGTATTATAGGAATTGGTATTGCCTACTGCTGTGCCGTTGATATAGGTAACGTCGTTGTCATCTATTGTGCCCAGGCTGAGTACTGCCGGTTTCCCGGCATCGGCGGCATCGATGTTAAAGCTGCGGCGGAACCAGACTACCCCGTCAAAGTTAGGCAGCTGTTGCTGTTCCCATAAGCCGGGGACTTTCATTTTCTTCCAGGCCTGGTCGTCGGTATTAACGGAAGACCAGGACGCAGCGGTGGCTGCGTCGGGAAGACTACCCTGTACCTTTTGTATGAGTTGGGCCTGTTTTTCTTTGGCTACCCGGGAAAGAGAGTCGATATTGAGCACTGGCAAGTCTTTCATCAGGTCATGGAAGGTTTCGCTGCCAGCCATGCCATCGCGGCTAATCCAGGTTTCCACCATGGTGCCTCCCCAGGACGTATGGATCAGGCCAATAGGTACATGCAGTTGTGCCTGCAAGGTGCGGGCAAAGAAGTAGCCTACCGCCGTGAAGTTGCCGGTAGTAGCAGGATCTGCGGCTTTCCAGGCGCTTACTTTCACATCGCTTTGGGGTGTAATGGCTATATCTTTCGGTAAATAAAAATGACGGATATTGGGGTTGGCGGATCCGGCTTCCTCGGCAGCAGCGTTTATCACGCCATTCACCTGGAATTCCATGTTTGATTGTCCGCTGCACACCCATACGTCCCCCATCAGGATATCGTGCAGGGTGATGGTATTATTGCCTTTTAAAGAAAGACTGTAAGGACCTCCCGCGGTTTCAGGTTGCAGGAGTACTTTCCATTGACCGTTTTTATCTGCTTTTACGGTTTTTACCTGGTCATGGAACTGGATAGTAATTTTTTCATTTTTATCGGCCCAGCCCCATACCGGGATGGGTTTATCACGCTGCAGCACCATATTGTCCCCGAATATATTGGGCAAACGAATGGTGGCAAAACTGGCAGTGCTGATCATGGCAGCCGCCAATAAAAGAACTGTTTTTTTCATGATGTCGGTATTGTCAGTATAAAGAAAGGAGGGTAACTCCGTGGAATCGCGCCTGTAAATGTAGCAAACACAAATTTCATATTTATATTTTTTTTGTTGGCGGCCAACGGAGGGCTTAAAAAGATATAAAACTAACCTGCAATAGTGTAACAAGACCGGTCCGGGGGCGGCGTAGCTTTGCATTAAATCGAATAAATTATGTCAACCGCTATATCAATGCAACCTTTTGCACACACGAAACGCCTGGTAAAAGAAACATTCCCCGTATTGGAAATGACTTGTGCAGCCTGTGCTGTCAGCGTAGAATCTATGTTGAAATCCGTGCCCGGTGTGGCAGATGCCGGCGTTAACTTCGCTAACCAGAGCGCCTGGGTAGCATATGATCCGGGAGCTGTTACCCCGGAGCAACTGCAACAAAGTGTACGCAGCGTGGGATACGACCTGCTGATCGATAAGGAAAACCAGGAAGAAGAACAGGCCAGCGCCCAGCAGCGGCATTACCGCCAGGTGAAACAACGCACCATCTGGTCGGCCGTATTGTCGCTGCCTGTAGTTATTATTGGTATGTTTTTCATGGATATGCCTTATGGTAATTATATCATGATGGCCCTGGCTACGCCGGTAGTATTTTTCCTGGGCCGCCACTTTTTCGTGAACGCCTGGAAGCAGGCCCGCCACGGCAAAGCCAATATGGATACGCTGGTAGCGCTGAGCACCGGTATCGCCTGGATATTCAGTACATTCAACACCTTTTACCCTGAGTTTTGGCACCAGCGCGGCTTACATGCCCACGTATATTTCGAAGCAGCAGCGGTAGTCATTGCATTTATTTCTCTCGGAAAATTACTGGAAGAAAAAGCAAAGTCCAATACCTCTTCTGCCATCAAAAAGCTGATGGGATTGCAACCCAAGACCGTACTGCTGGTAGGCGCCGATGGCCATACTACCGAAGTACCCATTGCACAGGTAAAAGTAAATAACCTGCTGCTGGTAAAGCCAGGCGAAAAAATCCCTGTAGATGGTAAAGTAGATAATGGTAATTCGTACATAGATGAGAGTATGATCACCGGTGAGCCGGTGCCGGTGGCCAAAAAAGCCGGAGATCCGGTGTTTGCAGGGACCATTAACCAGAAAGGCAGCTTTCAGTTCAGGGCAGAGAAAGTGGGCGCCAATACCCTCCTGGCCCAGATCATTAAGATGGTGCAGGAAGCACAGGGTAGTAAAGCCCCGGTACAGAAGCTGGTGGACCGTATTGCCGGTATCTTTGTACCCGTAGTCATCGGGATCGCGATACTGACCTTTATTACCTGGATGGTATTGGGCGGCGATAATGCCTTTACCCATGCGTTATTGACCGCGGTTACTGTATTGGTGATTGCCTGTCCCTGTGCACTGGGCCTGGCCACCCCTACCGCCATTATGGTGGGTGTAGGAAAAGGTGCTGAGAATAATATCCTGATCCGGGATGCAGAAAGCCTGGAGTTGGCCCATAAAGTAGATGTGCTGATATTGGATAAAACCGGTACCATTACTGAAGGAAAACCAGTAGTAACCGATGTGCTCGACTATATTGAGGAGGAAGCCGCCTGGTCTGTGTTGTATGCCCTGGAACGTCAGTCTGAGCATCCGCTGGCTGAAGCTATTGTATCTCATCTCTCTGAAAAAAACATACAGCCGGTAACGTTATCCCATTTTGACAGCATCACCGGGCAGGGAGTAGAAGCCCGTTATCAAAACCGGACCTGGTATGCAGGCAACCGGCAACTGATGGCCAGTCGCCAGGTGGTGATCAGCGACGCTACCGCCGCCAGTGCCAGCGCCTTACAGGCTGCCGCCAAAACCGTGATCTACTTTGCTTCCGGCACCACCTTACTGGCAGTGATAGCCATTGCCGATAAAGTGAAAGCTACCTCTAAAACTGCCATCGAAACCCTGCAGCGTAGTGGTATCGAAGTATATATGCTCACCGGCGATAACGCTCATACCGCCGCCGCGGTAGCCCGGCAAACAGGTATTAAACACTACCGGGCGGAAGTACTGCCGGCCTTCAAAGCCGCTTTCGTAAAAGAGTTGCAGCAGGCAGGTAAAGTGGTGGCCATGGCCGGCGATGGTATCAACGACTCCCAGGCGCTGGCACAGGCAGATGTAAGCATCGCCATGGGTAAAGGGTCAGATATCGCGATGGATGTGGCCAAAATGACGCTCATCACCTCCGACCTGAATAGTATTCCCAGGGCCCTGAAATTATCCGGAAAAACAGTGCGCACCATTAAACAAAATCTCTTCTGGGCGTTTATATATAACATCATCGGGATACCGGTAGCAGCAGGCGTATTATTCCCGATCAACGGGTTTCTGCTCGATCCTATGATTGCCGGCGCCGCCATGGCACTGAGTTCTGTGAGCGTGGTGAGCAATAGCCTGCGACTGAAAGCCGCTAAATTATAAGCTGGTAATTATATAAAACGAAACATGAATTATATAACGATATGACCCCTGGGCCGAAGTAATTTTACATCATCAAACAAATCATAACAATATAAAAAACAGTATATCATGGAAACGACTCAATTCAAGACCAATATCAAATGTTCAGGATGTATAGCCACTGTAACTCCCGTATTAAATGGCCTGGTAGGCGAAGATAACTGGGAAGTGGATCTGCAGAGCCCTGATAAAGTGTTAACCATCGCCAAAGAAAATATCGATAAAAGCGAAGTACGCAACGCCATAGAAAAGGCCGGCTATAAAGCAGAAGCCCTGGCATAAAATAAAACAGCCGCAGGCATCATTCATTCAACATTAAAACCGATTCATATGAAAAAGATATTATTGACAGGTATAGCACTGGTAGCAGCATTTTTACAACCCGGCATGGCGCAGGATCGCCCGGTATCCAAACAATTATCGCCTTTGCTGACGGAGTATTACAATATTAAAGATGCACTGATTGGCAGCAATGCCGGTACCGCATCCGCAGAAGCTGCCGCCTTCGTAAAAACTGCTGCCGCCATTGATATGAATAGTATGCCTGCCGCTGCACATGATGCGTATATGCCACTTTCTGCTAAACTGGTGGCCGACGCCAAAGCCATCGCCGATACAAAAGATATCAGTACACAACGGGCTTACTTTAAAACATTCTCCGATAACTTTTATCAACTGGCGAAAGCAGTATCTTTATCTGCTCAGCCAGTATACCAGGAATACTGCCCCATGAAAAAAGCCTACTGGTTAAGCAGCAGCAATGCCATCAAAAATCCTTACTTCGGCAGCCAGATGCTGACCTGCGGAAAAGTAAGCGATACCATTCAGTAGTTTTTTAATTTCCATCATGAGAGCACTATTTTTGTATATCACCTTTATGAGCCTGTGTAGCATAGCTGCCGCACAGGCTTCTTTGAACCCGTCACCCCGCGTGGTACGCTACGACCTGTATGTAGGCGATACCATGGTAAATTATTCCGGTAAACACAGCCACGCACTGGCCATTAACGGATCTATACCCGGACCTACCCTGGAGTTTACCGAAGGCGATACCGCCGAAATTTATGTACACAACACCCTCAAAGGAGAAACCTCTATCCACTGGCATGGCGTAATCCTGCCCAACCAGGAAGATGGCGTACCTTACCTGACTACCCAGCCCATCAAAGGCGGACAAACACATAAATTCCGTTTCCCGATCGTGCAACATGGTACCTACTGGTATCACAGCCATACCATGTTCCAGGAGCAAAGTGGTATGTATGGCGCGCTGATCTTCCGTAAAAGAAATGAAAGTCCCGGTAAAGAATATACGTTGTTACTCAGCGACTGGACTGATATGCATCCACATACAGTAAACCGCTACCTGCACAACGCCAACGACTGGTTTGCCATTAAGAAAGGATCTGTACAAAGCTATTCCGAGGCGATACAACACAAACATTTCGGTACCAAAGTCACCAACGAATGGAAACGCATGAACGCCATGGATGTGAGTGATGTGTACTATAACCGTTTCCTGACCAATGGTAAAGTGAGCAATGAAGCTCCGCAGTTTAAAGCGGGCGACAAAGTAAGGTTGCGGGTTATTAACGGTAGTTCTTCTACCTATTTCTGGCTGCACTATGCCGGGGGCAAAATAAAAGTCGTAGCCAATGATGGCGCGGAAGTAGTACCGGTAGAAGTAGACCGGCTCATCGTGGGGGTATCAGAAACCTATGATGTAGAAGTGACCATCCCGGATAATATGCAGTATGAGTTTATGGCCACTGCGGAAGACCGCACCGGCGCTACCTCCCTATGGTTGGGCCAGGGTATGAAAATGGCCGCCAAGCCACTGCCCCGCCTCAAATACTTCGAGGGTATGAAGATGATGAACGACATGATGAAGATGAATGGCAACCTCGATACCAGCGGTGGCATGCAGATGGCCAACCAGGAAATGGATATGAATACCGTGATGTATCCTGAAATAACCGGGGAAGAAAAACCAGCGCCCATGCAACATGATATGCGTGGCATGCAAATGGACAGCGGTACCGGGGACATCGTAACCCTCAACTATGGCATGCTGCGGGCGCCGGAGAAAACCACGCTGCCGCCGGGGCCGGTAAAGCTGCTGGAATTTGAACTAACGGGCAATATGAACCGTTACGTATGGACTATCAATAACAAAACCGTATCTGAAACCGATAAGATCCTCATTAAAAAAGGAGAGATTGTACGTATTGTGTTGTACAATAACACCATGATGCGGCACCCGATGCACCTGCACGGGCACTTCTTCCGGGTACTGAACGGTCAGGGCGAATACTCCCCGCTGAAAACCGTGCTGGACATTATGCCGATGGAAAAAGATACGATTGAGTTTGCCGCAACGGAAAGTGGCGACTGGTTTTTTCACTGTCATATCCTGTATCATATGATGAGCGGAATGGGAAGGGTGTTCAGCTATGAAGATTCGCCTCCCAATCCACAGGTGCCAGATCCTGCTATGGCATACCGCATGTTGAAAAAAGATGATCGCATGCTGCATCCGATGGCGAGGGTAGGATTGGAAAGCACCGGTAGTGATGGAGAGATCATGGTGGCCAATACGCGTTACCGCTTATCTACCGAGTGGAGGCTGGGATTGAATGATCGTCATGGTTATGAGAGTGAAAGCCATTTTGGACGTTACCTGGGAAAAATGCAGTGGCTGTTTCCTTACATCGGTTGGGATGTGCGTTACCGCAAGATGCATGAAGAAGAAAAGAATTTATTCGGGCAAAGTAATACGAAAGATTTCAGGCAGGTATTTCATGCGGGCCTGCAATATACACTGCCCATGCTGATTGTAGCCGATGCGTCGGTAGATACCGATGGCCGGGTGCGGTTGCAGCTGATGCGCGAAGATGTACCAGTCACCAAACGTTTGCGGTTTAGTTTTATGGTCAACACAGACAAGGAATATATGGCCGGCTTCCGTTATATCGTTACCAGGAACTTTGCTTTTTCAACACATTATGATAGTGATATGGGACTGGGAGCGGGAATTACCTTAAGCTATTAATTTTTTATTATGGAACATCAGCATCAGCACGATCACACGCACATGGACGGAGGAAAACCAACCCATGATCATAGTGCTATGGAACACAGTGAACATCAGCACCAGGGCCAACAGGGTCAACAGAAGCAACACGGTCAACATGACCACCACGGCGGCCATCATGATCATCATGCAATGATGATTGCAGATTTCAGAAAACGATTTTTCGTTGTATTGGTACTCACTTTCCCTGTCATGTTGCTTTCGCAAATGATCCAGCATTGGTTGGGTATTAATATTCATTTTCCGGGAGATAATTACCTGCTGCTCCTGCTTTCTTCTGTAGTCTTTTTCTACGGTGGCTGGCCATTTTTAAAAGGCTGGTGGGAAGAAATGAAGGGCTGGGAACCGGGTATGATGACACTGATAGGATTCGCTATCACGGTAGCTTATATCTATAGCGTAGCTACTGTAGCGGGGTTGATGGGAATGGATTTTTTCTGGGAACTGACTACGCTGATTCTCATCATGCTGCTGGGACACTGGATTGAGATGAAGTCTGTGGCCGGCGCTTCGCGGGAGCTCGAGTTGCTGGTACAGCTCATGCCCGACGATGCTCACCTGGTACATGGGGAACATATCATGGAGGTGAAAACCGCCACGTTGAAAGAGGGCGATGTGATCCTGGTAAAGCCGGGTGAAAAAGTAGCGGCAGACGGTAAGGTGATAGAAGGAACTACCTGGTTGAACGAGAGTATGCTGACCGGCGAATCTAAACCGGTGGAAAAGCAAAAGAATGATAACGTGATTGCGGGATCTATTAACGGCAACGGCGCTATTAAAGTAGCCGTTGCGCACGGTGCTGCTAACTCTTACCTGTCGCAGGTGGTAAAGCTGGTACAGGATGCGCAGCAGTCGAAGTCAAAAACACAGCTATTGGCCGACAAAGCAGCGCGTTGGCTAACCGGCATTGCCATCTTATCGGGTATTGCCACTTTTTTGTATTGGTGGGGAAGTGGCCGTGAACTGGCTTTTGCAATAGAACGTATGGTAACGGTGATCGTGATCTGTTGTCCGCATGCGCTGGGACTGGCGGTACCACTGGTTATTGCCCGTTCTACGGCTTTATCGGCGCGGCATGGATTGCTGATTAAGAACCGTACCGACTTCGAAAACTCCCGTAACATTACTACAATCGTATTTGACAAAACAGGCACGCTCACAGTCGGCCGTTTTGAAGTAGTACGGTTTGAGTCGCTACAGCAGGGTGTATCCAGGGACACGGTATTGCAATTAGCTGCCGCTATAGAAGGAAGTTCGGAACATCCTATTGCCACGGGTATTATCAGTAAAGCGAAGGCCTTGCGGTTATCCTTACCTGCCGCAGCCAACATCCAGGCCATTACCGGGAAGGGGATCACTGGCAGCGTGGATAGCAAACAGGTACAAGTGGTAAGCCCCGGATATGCTACCACGGCGTTTAGCAACGCGCCGGCGGTAGACATACAGGCTGGGGAAACGCTGGTGTACGTAGTGGTAGATAATGCTATTGCAGGATTTATAGCCCTGGCGGACCAGGTAAGACCAGAATCGGCGGGGGCCATTGCCACGTTGCAGGCGAATCATATCAAAACTACTTTATTGACGGGCGATAATAAAGTAGTGGCAGAAAGTGTGAGCAAGCAGCTGGGTATGGACAGCTTCATTGCCGAAGTGTTGCCGCATCAGAAACTGGACAAGATCAAAGAATTGCAGCAGCAGGGCGAATTTGTGGCTATGACAGGAGATGGTATCAATGATGCGCCGGCGCTGGCCCAGGCAAATGTGGGCATTGCCATAGGCAGCGGCAGCGACATTGCGGCCGAAACCGCCGGTATCGTGCTGGTCAACAGCAATCCCCAGGATGTGGTGAACCTGGTATTATTTGGAAAAGCCACCTGGCGTAAAATGATGCAGAACCTGGCCTGGGCAACGGGCTATAATGTCATCGCCCTTCCCCTGGCAGCCGGGGTGCTGTACAAGGAAGGTATCTTGCTGAGCCCCGCTGCCGGCGCGGTATTGATGACTGTCAGCACTGTGGTGGTCGCGATTAATGCCAGTCTCCTGAAAGTAAAGAACGGGGGGAAATAAACAGGGTCCTGGAAGTCACATTGTGATATTATGTATATTCGTGCATTGATCGCTATTTTGCCGGTAAAAGGCAGGGTAAAAACAAAAAGAGGATTTAAATACTATTATGGTGACGAATATCCAAAGCCTGGAGAATATACATTTGGCAGTTATCGGCCTGGGGTATGTTGGATTACCGCTGGCTATTGAGTTTGGCAGAAAATACGATGTGCTGGGATTTGACATTAACCGGGAAAGAGTAACCGAATTGGCGGCGGGAGCAGACCGCACCCGGGAAGCCAATATGGAAGACCTGAAGACGGTGATGGAATTGAAAACCCAGGGGTCGGTCGGACTTTCTTTTTCCTCCGATACCGCAGATCTTAGCAAATACAATGTTTTTATTGTAACCGTGCCTACGCCCATAGATGCTTTTAAAGCGCCGGACTTAGGCCCGCTCCTGAAAGCCTCTGAAATGCTGGGGAAGATATTGAAGAAAGGAGACCTGGTCATTTATGAATCCACCGTTTATCCCGGTTGTACGGAAGAAGACTGTGTTCCGGTACTGGAGAAGACCTCCGGGTTGGTGTATAATACAGACTTCTTTGTGGGCTATTCGCCGGAACGTATTAACCCGGGGGATAAAGTGAACACCCTGACCAAAATCAAAAAGGTGACCAGTGGTTCTACGCCAGCCATCGCCGACAAGGTAGATGCGTTATATGGTTCCATTATCACAGCAGGTACCCATAAAGCGCCCAGCCTAAAGGTAGCGGAGGCCTCTAAAGCCATTGAGAATGCCCAGCGCGACGTGAATATTTCCTTTGTAAATGAGCTGGCATTGATCTTCGACAAAATTGGTATTGATACCAATGATGTAATTGAAGCTGCCGGCACCAAATGGAATTTTCTGAAATACAAGCCAGGGTTAGTGGGTGGCCACTGTATAGGGGTAGACCCATATTACCTGGCGCATAAAGCGGAATCCTTGGGATATCATCCACAGGTGATCTTGTCGGGCCGCCGGGTAAATGATCATATTGGTCACTTCGTAGCCAACAAGGTAGTGAAGCTGATGATTGACAAAGATCATAAGATCAAGGGCTCCAGGGCGTTGATCATGGGTATTACCTTTAAGGAAAATTGTCCGGACGTACGGAATACACGGGTGGTGGATATTTACCATGAGCTAAAACAGTTTGGACTGGAGGTAGATATTTATGATCCCTGGGCCGATCCGGCAGAAGTGGAAGAAGAGTATGGACTGAAGATCATAGGCGCTATTGACGAAGCGGCGGTGTATGATGCCATTATTGTGGCGGTGGCGCATAAAGAGTTCCTGAGCTTCGACTACGCGAAGCACCGGCGCAACAATGGCGTTATCTTCGATACCAAAGCCTGTATAGACCGGGAGTTGGTAGATGGAAGACTATAAAATAATTGCGATAACAAATGAAAAATGACGGCGTTTCCACAACGGAAACGCCGTCATTTTTTTGAAATCTTTTTACTGGTTGATTTCCCCTGGAATTACTTCCACCACTTGTTTGGCGCCATTCCTCAAAATAGTGACCGGTATTCTTCTGCCAATTTGTTTTTCAGAGAGCAGGAGATGGAGATCATCCACAGCGGCTACAGGTTGCTGGTCGAAGGCAACGATGATATCGCCGATATGCAGTTCGCTGTTATAGAAATTTCCGTCCGGTACAATTTCAAAAATGTATACGCCTGTTTGCGTGGTCAGTTTGTTGGCGGCAATCATACGGCTGCTAAGGTTTACCGGTTGAGCGGCTATTCCCAGCTGGGCTCTTCTGATTTTGCCATGCAGGATCAGTTGACCGGCTATCTGCGCGGCCAGGTTGGAGGAGATAGCAAAACAAAGGCCTTGCGCCGCGGCAATCACGGCCGTGTTAACGCCAATCACATGACCCGCCGAATTAACCAGTGGTCCGCCGCTGTTGCCAGGGTTGAGGGCGGCATCCGTTTGAATAACGTTGTCGATCAACCGGCCATTGGCTGCGCGTAGCGTACGTCCGAGGGCGCTGACTACGCCTGCGGTAACGGTATGTTGCAGTCCCATAGGATTACCGATGGCAATAGCAATCTGCCCTACCTGCAGCGCAGCCGAATCCGCCAGCTGCATGGCTTTTAGCCCGGTTTCATCAATTTTCAGCACCGCAATGTCGGTAGAGGGGTCGGTACCCTTGATCTCTGCTGCTACTTTACGGCCGTCTGCAAAAGATACCCGGATGCTGTCGGCATTTTCTATGACGTGGTGATTGGTAATAACAAAGCCATCGGAAGAAATAACAAAGCCGGAACCCGCACCGGTTTGTGGCCGCTTATCCCGCGTTCGCGAATCATTTGTCTTTATCTTTTTCTGTACTTCTATATGTACCACAGATTCAGCCACCGTACCTACCACGCCGGTAACGGTCCGAGAATAGGCATCTAATAAACTCCTGTCTTTCGACGCCTGATGCGTAAGAAATGAAATTGAGTTATCCATAATCTTTAGCGGGTCAAATATATTTCCAGTTTACTGTAGATGCCGTTTTGGCACCTTATCGACGTTTTTTTATGACAAGTTAGCTGAGCGGGAAGCCATGGCTTTCAGCTGAATACCTATTTTGACGTAAAACAGCCACCACCGGTATAAAACAACAGCAGCGAATGACCAAAGTCATTCGCTGCTGCCATTTTAAGTGAACAGCTAGGGCTGTTTTATTTCCGTTCTTGGCAGGTCCCTGTCGTGGCACCAGGGACCATTGGCATGCCGGAAAGCAAATCGCATCAACAGCACATTAGTGCCGATAAACAATACAATCACCAGTATAGCCGCCACTTTGGTGATGGTACGGAGGGCCGGTTTTTTCGAAAAGCCGCCAAAAACATAACCGATAATAAACACCATACAAGCAGCAAATAATATGCGCAGGATGATGATAAACACGAATCCCATCATAACACAGATTTAAAGATTATTTGAATTTGCTCAGCAGAGCCTGGTCTTCTGCCTTACCCCAGCGCGGATAGTTGCCATTGGCGGGGGTATTCAGTTTAGACAGGCTTTCGCCGGCGAGTTTTTTTGCGAGGTCTTTGTCGCCGCCCCACATCTTGGGAGTATAATATTTCACCCAGGCGGATACATACAAGGCTCGTGGATTTTGTGCATCCAGGGCGTTGGCCTGTTTCAGGAACTGGTCCGACAGCATGCCGTATTTACGTCCGTATGTCATCGGATTGATAAATACCTTGGTGCGGTAGATCATGCTCAGCACGGTGTATACTTCTGCCACTTCCTTTTGCTGGGAGCCAGTATCGAGCAATGACAATGCTTTCTTAGCCTGTTCTTCTCCTCGGTTGGCATAGCTTTCAATTTTATCACCATCGTCTTGTAAGAGGAAACCGATTTTTGCATTGCAGAGGGCGGCATAGTAAGGCGCCAGCCAGGTAGGCTGTTCGCTGATCCCGGTAAATGTTTTTTCCAGTTGTTCGTAATCTTTTACCGTTTGCGCCTGGTCCAGTTTAGCGATAGCCGCCGACAAGCCGCCAGACTGTGCATGCGAGGCGTACTGCAATAAAACCGCTGAAAATAGGGTGAAGAGTAGCTTTTTCATTTTTCTTTTTTTGTGAGATTTATAAATCATTGTTGAGAAAATCTTCTGTACGGTCTATGCCTAAGCTCATAAACACCCCGATGAATAAACTACGTGTAGCCGGCGGCGTTATAGCTTCTTTGATTAGCCCGTTATAGCTGTAATTATATCCAAATACCTGCCGGGTACCGGTAATATTGTTGATGCCCATAGCGAACCCGGAAAAATCTTTCCAGCGGCTATGCTTAAAGAACGAGCAGAGGTAGGCCACGTGCAGGTTAAGCGTGTTGTAAGCATTGGTGGTACCCTGGTCGGTGATACTGTTGCTGGTAATATGATAGTAGGGCCGGCCGGTAGCAAAGGCCCAGGATACGTTCACGCTGGTGTTGATATCGGGCAGGAACTTTTTTACCGCGATGGTAGCCGTATGCGGCGCGGCAAAAGAAGGACGGATGGAGTAGGGAAAGTCCAGGAAATCGCGTTTGGTATCCAGGTACGTATAGGTGACCCAGTAGTCGAGGTTTTTGAACGTTTTTTTATCTCTCCAGAATAGTTCCACTCCCTGCGCGTAGCCTTTACCGTTATTGTCCAGTGCCGGCACTGTTTTAACCAGGTGTTGGTACTGTTTATAATACGCTTCCACACGGAACAGGCGGTTGCTGGCTTTCCGGGTATAGTTCAGCACATAGTGCGTAGCGCTGGAAAAATCGAGTTGTCGCGATTGGTAGAGAAAGTCATTCGCCGGCTCCTGGTAAAAGATACCATAGGCCAGGTTAAATTGCCCCCCGTTATGCAGGTGGTAGGCGAGGCTTATCCTGGGCGCCAGCACCACCTTGCCCAATGCGCTGGCATATTCCATACGCATGCCGGCTTTGGCGGCGAGATTATTGGCCAGGTAAATATCCCCTTCGGCAAACACGGCTGTGAGGTGGTCGGTGAGCCCGATGGCGCTGTCGTTGGCATTTCCCTGGTCGTGCGTATAGAATTGTTCTGCTCCTACACGCAGCGCTTGTCCCTGTGGAAAGAAATGGGTAAGCAATATCCTGGCTTGTGCAAAGTTGCTGTTAATGGTGCGCTGGCCGTTTTTATAGCTAAACGGAATGGCAGGCAGGTGTACCGGATCTCCTTTGGCATCAGAGAGCAGGGAGCTATTCTGTTGCTTGTTGTAGCTGTAAGCCGCACCCAGTTCTATCTTCCAGTTGTTGGGGAGCAGGCTGCGAAAACTGAGATTATTATAGCTGTTCCAGCCTTTTACCCGGAAACCTGCTTTAAGGGCGCTGCTGTCGATATCAGGGGTGTTCAGGCCTACATCGCTGTAGCCCCAGTTGCTGTAAAATTTGAGCATACCGGTTTTGCCGGTGCGTATCCTGAAGTTGGCGTTGCCATCGAGGTAAACGGGGCCGGCATAGAAATCGGGCTTTTGCGGTACAATGGAGTTATACAATGCGAGGTTGCTATAAGAAATTTTGGCGCCGTAGCTGCTGCGGTTGTCTGGCGACAGGTATTGCATGCCGGCAGAGAGGTTCATCGGAAATATGCTGAAGCTGGCCGACGTTTTTTCCGGAAGGTCTACACTTTCCAATATGAGTGCGCTGCTCATGGCCTGGCCGTATAAAGCGGAGTAGCCGCCGGAGCTGAATAAGATACCTTTAAAGAGAAAGGGATTAATACGGGCATATTGTGGTACGCCGGGAACAGCGGGATAGTTAGGTGTTCTGAGCAGGGTGCCGTCTATAAATTGTTTGGTTTCATCGCTGGTACCGCCGCGTACAAAAAGCCCTTCCTGTTCGCCGATCTGCTGCGCGCCGGGAAGGGAGCGCAATGCCTGGGAAATATCGCCGTTGCTGCCGGCTACGGTAACGGCATCTATTGGTGTAAGGGCGGCGCCTTTGGCTTTATCGCTGGCTTCAAAGGCACCAGCGCTAACTACCACCTCGCGTAAGCCCCTGGTACTTTTAATGGTCGTATCGGGCTTCATGGTACTGTCGGCTGCCGGCGTTTTTTGCCGTGCAGGTGCGCCAGAGGCAAACAGCAACAGGAGACCTATGATGGAGAGTGTTTTCATCGCTTGAAGAATGATCTGTCCACAAAGCTATCGGGAATAGCTACTGCGTTTTTGATGTGTAGACAGGATGGGTAAGTGTCGCGATGAAATGGGAAAAGCTTACTGGTTCAGCAGTTTGTTGACATTGTCTTTGTAAAATTCGCTGACAGGAATTTCGATATCACCGATACAAACCAGGTCGCGTTTGATCGTAGTGATTTTGTCGACCGCTACCAGCAAGGATTTATGGGTACGTATGAAAGCGGGGGCAGGTAGTTTTTCCTCCATGGCTTTCAGGGTCATGCGGGTGAGTATCGGTTTGGGGTGGTGGAGGAGATGTATTTTGACATAGTCTTTCAATGCTTCGATATAGATCACCTGGGCAGGTACAATTTTTACCTGTGTATATTCTACGTTCACAAAGAAAGGGGGGATCTCTTGGGGACTGGCTGCAGGCGGTTGTTTTAGCCGGAACAGTTCACTGGCCCGGTTACAGGCTTTCAGGAAGCGTTCAAAGCTAAAGGGCTTCAGCAGGTAATCGACTACCTGCAGGTTGAAGCCTTCCAATGCATACGATTCGTAGGCTGTTACGAGGATGACCAGCGGAGGCTGCGGTAGTGACTGTAATAACTGCAAACCATTGATTCCCGGCATTTGTATATCGAGGAACAATAAGTCAATTTTTTCCTGCTGCAAGACGGCGAGGGCTTCCATGGCATTTTTGCAGGTAGTGACTAATTGCAGGAAAGGTACCTGCCGGATGTTATCTTCCAGTAATTCCCTGACCAGGGGTTCATCATCTATGGCAATGCAGTGTATCATGATAATTGCAGGATAAGTGTTACATGGAATAAGGGCGCCTGCCGTACCACCGACAGCTGGTGTTTGCCCGGATATAGCAGCTGCAGCCTGGATTGTACATTGGCAAGGCCAATGCCTGAGTTGCTGTCTTTGCTGGATAGCGGGTCGTCGTCAAATTTGTTTGCTACTTCAAAAGTAAGGATGGCATCGTGAACAGTTAAACGAATATTGATTTCCGGCTGCGCGGTATAGCTGGTACCATGTTTAAAAGCATTTTCCACGAAAGGGATCAGCAGCATGGGTTCTATGGTGTAATGGGCGATGGCTGCATCTGCGGCAATGTGCGTGTTGATGTTGACATCATTACCGAAACGCAGCTTTTGCAGGGAGATGTAGCTGTTGAGATATGCTACCTCTTTACTGAGCAATACTTTTTTCCCGGTGGTATCATACAGCATATAACGCATGAGGTCGGAAAGCATGATCAGGGCAGGTTCCAGCTGATCGGATTTTTTCCGGGCCAGCGATACCAGGTTAGTCAGTACATTAAACAGGAAATGCGGGCTTACCTGCGACCGGAGAAATTTGAGTTCCGTGCTGAGTTGTTCCGCCTGTTTCTCCTTTAGGATATTTTCTGCCCGTATTCTATCTACTACCTTACAGTACACTACGCTGATAAAATAGATGCCTACCGAAGGTGCAAATACAAATTTGTATACCGAATAGTGCCGTAGCATTTCAGGAAACCAGTTGGCCATTATCGCATATTTCAGCGGAAAGGAGCCACCGATCAGCACGAGCACGGCAGGTACATATAACCACCAGTATTGCCGGTTGCAGAATGCCGGGTAAATCAGTAACGCATGGATATAAAATATGGCCATGTGAATGACCACTATCAGGGAAAAGAATAGCCCGGGAATAGCGCCAATGCTGTATTGACTGGCAGCGTTGGATACCAGGTAGGGAAGCAGCAGCAATACACTCCAGATCAGGATATGTAATGCAATAGTTATTTTTTTGAATGGAATACGAATGCTCATTTGTTGCGCTCCTTAAAGCTACTGATTTTTCGCTGTTATCCGGTAGCGAGGTGAAATTACTGCTAATAGACAGCGATAGGGAAAGCTGTAGATAACACCCGTAAATGTTGCGATGAGACCGTAAAGTACAGCGATGGGAAGTAATTATTATACTCAGAGAAAATACCATTATTATGGGCAACGGAAGTTGCTATTTTTGAGTTCGTATAGATTTAAATGAAAAACGAGTTATGAAAAAACGTTGTATCGGGTTGTTGTTACTATTACTAAGTACTTCACTTGTTTTTGCCCAAAAATATGAAGCCAACTGGGAGTCGCTTAATAAGCGGGGTATTCCGGCGTGGTTTAATAATGCCAAGTTCGGGATCTTTATTCACTGGGGCGTTTACGCGGTGCCATCTTATGCCGTAGTAGGCCCGGGTGGGTATTCTGAATGGTATTGGTATAACCTGAGGGGAACGCAGGAAGGGTCTCATGCGCAGGTGCAGGCATTTCATGATAAGAATTATGGAAAGGGCACTCCTTATGAGCAGTTTGAGAGCCAGTTTACTGCATCGCTGTTTAACCCGCAGCAGTGGGCACAGGTATTTCGCCGCTCCGGCGCTAAATATGTGGTATTAACTTCCAAACACCATGAAGGTTATTGCCTGTGGGATAACAAACAAGCCAATGAATCCTGGGGCCATTCCTGGAATGCGGTGACGGGCACGCCTAAACGCGATTTGTTGGGCGACCTGACGGAAGCTGTGCGGAAAGAAGGGCTGAAGATGGGATATTATTATTCCCTGTATGAGTGGTTTAACCCGCTGTGGCTGAAAGACCGCCAGCGTTATGTAAAGGAAGTGATGACTCCCCAGTTCAAAGACCTCGTGACCCGCTACAAACCTTCCGTTATTTTTTCTGATGGAGAATGGGAAATGTCGGATACCGCCTGGCAGAGCCCTTCGCTGCTGGCCTGGCTGTTTAATGAGTCGCCCGTAAAAGATGAAGTAGCCATAGATGACCGCTGGGGCAACAATACCCGTGGGAAAAATAACGGCGCTACTTACCTGACTTCAGAATATGGCAGTGGTATGCAGTCCGGCGTGATCTGGGAAGAGAGCCAGGGAATAGGGCAGTCGTATGGTTACAACCGTATGGAAACTGCCGATGATTACAAGAAAAGCAGCGACCTGGTGCTGATGCTGGTAGACATCGTATCAAGAGGCGGCAACCTGTTGCTCGATATAGGCCCCACGGCCGATGGACGTATCCCGGTGATCATGCAGCAGAAATTGCTCGACATCGGTAAATGGCTGGAAGTAAACGGGGAAGCTATTTACGACACCAAACCCTGGAAAGAAAGCCGGCAGTGGAGCAATGGCAAACGCCCGGAAACCAAAGAAGCGGCGTATATGGCCCACTATAGTGTAAACGACCTGGTGAAGAAATCGGCCGATCATGCCAACATCGAATTATTCTTTACCACCAGGCCGGGAGCATTGTACTGCTTTGTACCTGCTTACCGGCAGCAGGTAACTATCCGCAATTATACACCAGCTAAAGGCGCCGTGGTGACCGTGTTGGGCAGCAGCAAAGCAGTGAAATGGGCGCAGAAAGGAAAAGATTGTGTAGTGGATTTGTCAGCACTGCATCCCGGCGATGTATCGGAAGGTTTGCTGGTGATTAAAGTAAAAGGATAAATCGCCAGAATTTTTTCTCGCCAAGGCGCAAAGCAGCAAAGGATCGGAGATTGAAGCGTATTTTAAGCCCGCAAAGCGGGGAGATTATGTAGTATATTCTTTGCTACATAATCTCCCCGCTTTGCGGGCTTAAAATTTTCTCTCTTCTTCTTTTTAAATTCTTTGCTGCTTTGCGCCTTGGCGAGAAAAAATTCCGGAGAGAAAAATTCACCACCGCTGTTGTAGTTTTCTTAAAAAATTATTTTAAAAAGTATATTTTTAAAGGAGTAGAAAACCAATAGCTATTTTTCATGCGTTCCACTCTGTTCCAGTGGCTGCTCCTTTCCACGTTATGGGCTGCCTGTACTCCACAAGATAAGTCGCACCGTACCTGGCAGGTATATGGCGGGAGTAAAGAAAATATTCATTACAGCGCTTTAACAGCGCTCGACACCAATAATGTATCGCAGCTGAAAGTTGCCTGGGCTTATCATACCGGCGATGCGAAGGAGATGACGCAGATGCAGGTAAACCCCGTGGTGGTAGGCGACCGGCTATATGGCGTTTCTGCCGGACTGAAATTATTTGCTGTAGATGCGGCCACCGGCAAAGAAATTTGGGTGTTTGATCCGCATACCAGGCCTTCCAATACCTGCCGGGGCGTAGCATTTTATGATAATGGCTCATCTGATCAACGCCTGTTTTATACCGTAGGGGCCAGGCTATATTGCATCAATGCCGCCACTGGCCGGCCCATTACTACTTTTGCAGATAGCGGATTCGTAGACCTGCACCGGGATATGGGATGGAATATGGATGGTATGTATATTACTTCCACCACGCCCGGCACTATTTACAAAGACCTGATCATTATCGGCACCCGGGTATCGGAAGAAGCGGGTGGCGCACCGGGTTACATCCGGGCGTATGACGTACATAGCGGGCAGCGGAAATGGATATTCCATACCATTCCGCAGCCTGGAGAGCCTGGATATGAGTCCTGGCAGGATACCGCCGCCTGGCGGCATACCGGTGGCGCCAATGCGTGGGCCGGTTTCAGCCTGGATGAGCAAAACGGGGTGGTATATGCACCTATCGGGTCGGCGTCTTACGATTTTTACGGTGGTAAGAGAAAGGGCAATAACCTGTTTGCCAACTGCGTACTGGCCCTGGATGCAGCCACAGGCAAGCGTATTTGGCATTTTCAAACAGTGCATCATGACGTGTGGGACCGGGATTTGCCTACTGCGCCCATGCTGTTAACGGTCAAAAAAGAAGGTAAACCCATCGATGCCGTAGTACAGGTAACCAAAACCGGCTTTATTTTCCTGCTGGATAAGAAAACCGGGCTACCCCTGCACCCGGTTACGGAAATGCCCGTACCGGGAGATACGGCATTGCCGGGAGAACTATTATCGCCCACACAGCCGGTGCCCACTTTTTTTGCACCTTTTGTACGTCAGTCGCTAGCAGAGCAGGACCTGAACCGCCTGGTATCTGACACTTCCTATGCAGATATCCGGGCGCGACTCGCCTCCTATAAGAAAGGGCATCTTTTTATGCCTCCGTCCCGGCAGGGTACAGTCATCTTTCCGGGATTTGATGGCGGCTCGGAGTGGGGTGGCCCGGCCGCTGATCCGGCTACCGGCATCCTGTATGTAAACGCCAATGAAATGCCCTGGGTGCTCACCATGGTAGATGCCGATGCCAGGCCTGCTGTAGCCAAGGAAACACAATTACAGGCCGGTAAACGCCTGTATACCACTCACTGTATGGTTTGCCACGGACCGGAGCGGAAAGGGGGCGGTAATTTCCCGTCTCTCCTGGACATTCATCAACGCTATGATGAAAAAGGATTTGCACAGCTGGTAGATGCCGGGAGGAGAATGATGCCGGCCTTCAAACAACTCGACAGCAGCGAAAAACACGCCCTGGCCACTTTTATCCTGGACCTGAAAACGCAGCAGCAAAGCACTTTTGTGGCCATGCGGAAGACGTTGGACCCATATGTAGATTTACCTTACCGGGCTACCGGCTACAATAAATTTTTAACGAAAGAAGGTTACCCTGCCGTATCGCCTCCCTGGGGCACGCTCAGCGCCATTGACCTGAACACGGGGAAACTGCTGTGGAAAGATACGCTGGGCGATTACCCGGAGCTGAAAGCCAGGGGTATTCATAGCGGTACCGAAAACTATGGAGGCCCGGTAGTTACCGCCGGCGGCCTGCTGTTTATTGCCGCTACGGCCGACAGCAAATTCAGGGCATTTAATAAAAGAACCGGGCAGCTGCTATGGGAGACTACCTTGCCTGCCTGTGGTTTTGCTACACCTGCTGTATATGAAGTGAAGGGGAAACAATATGTGGTGATCAGCTGTGGTGGCGGTAAACTGGGAAAACCCTCCGGAGATACTTATCTCGCTTTTTCGCTGTAAGCAGCACCAAGATGGCATCTATTCCACATTTAAATATCTGTTATTATGCAAATTTCAAGAAGAAATTTTCTGCTGAAAGGGAGCCTGGCTATTGCCGGCACCGCGCTGCTGCCTAAGTCGCTGCTGGCGGCAGCTGCATCGAAGCCCGTACTGAGCATACAGCTGTATTCTATCCGCGAGGATATGAAGAAGGATCCCGCCGGCACCCTCAAACAGCTGGCCGCCATGGGATATAAATATGTAGAACATGCCGGCTACAGCAACCGGAAATTTTACGGGTATAGCGCTACCGAATTTAAAAAACGGCTCAGCGACCTGGGCTTATCTATGCCCAGCGGTCATACAGTGATGCGCAAAGACCACTGGGATACGGCGAAAAAGGATTTTACCGATGAGTGGAAATACACGGTAGAAGATGCCGCCACGGTAGGCCAGCATTTCGTGATCAGCCCCTGGCTGGATGAAAGCCTGCGTAAAAATTACGACGACTTCAAAGCCTACATGGATGTTTTCAATAAAAGCGGCGCCCTGTGCAAACGCTCCGGGATGAAGTTCGGGTACCATAACCACGACTTTGAATTCAGCCAGCAGCTGAATGGACAAAAAATCTTTGACCTGATATTAACCAGTACCGACCCCACGTTGGTGGCGCAGCAGCTGGATATCGGCAACATGTACCATGCCGGTGGCATCGCACTGGATATCATCAAAAAATATCCCGGCCGTTTTGAGCTCATGCACGTAAAGGATGAAATTAAGAGCGCCAAAGGCGAAATGGGCAGCAGCTATGAAAGCACTGTACTGGGCAAAGGTGTGATCCCGGTGAAGGAAGTGATCGACCTGGGAAAGAAATCAGGAGGTACCCGCTACTTTATTATAGAGCAGGAATCCTACCAGGGACAGGCGCCGCTGGATGCTGTAAAAGAAGATTTACAGGTAATGAAAAAATGGGGGTATTAGTCAAATTAAATCCTAAACTATTCAATGAAAAAAATCACACAAGTATTAGGTGTTGCCGCCTTACTGTTGCCCGTAGCCCTCACTGCGCAGCAGATCAGGTTACAGGGAGCAGAATCAGAACTCATTGCCGGCCCCGGATCCCCCTCACAACGGGCCCAATGGTTAGATTCTATACAACAGTGGCGGCTACACGAAAAAGACAGACTGCAATATAACGGTAACGAATATAGCAGAAAGGAATTCAGCTGGATCAGCACTACTTTTATGTATGCACAGATCATGGCGCATGACCGTTACCTGTATGACCCGGCAAGCCGGAAATATACCGTAAATCGCTTTCTGGGTGATCTGGAAAAACGGTACGGCGGACTGGATGCCGTATTAATATGGCCCACCTATCCCAATATAGGAATTGATAACCGCAACCAGTTTGACCTGGTAGCGGATTTACCCGGAGGAAAAGAAGCGGTGAAACAAATGATCCGCGACTTTCATCAACGTGGTGTGCGGGTATTCTTTCCCATTATGATCTGGGATCATGGCACCCGTAAAATAACCATTCCCATGGCCGCTGCACTCACCGAAGAAATGAAGGAGCTGGGCGCTGACGGATTGAATGGCGATACCATGAACGGCGTAACGCTCGATTTTAAAGAAGCGTATACCCGTATGGGTTATCCACTGGCATTACAACCCGAAATACATATCGGCGACCTGAAGATGGTAGCATGGAATACGATGAGCTGGGGCTACTACTGGTTAAAATGGGGTAGCCCTGCCTTTGGGTATGTTCCTGGCGTGAGCTTGTACAAATGGCTGGAACCCCGGCACCAGGTACATGTAACCGACCGCTGGTCGGTAAATAAGACAGACGATTTACAGTCTGCCTTTTTCAATGGCGTAGGCTATAATACCTGGGAGAATATATGGGGCATCTGGAACCAGCTGCCGGAGCGCTATGCCGCCGTCATTCGCAGAATCAGGATGATATACCGGCAGTTTCCTGATGTGTGGAGCAGCGAACAGTGGGAGCCGCATATCCCGGTGATGCAACCGGGCGTGTTTGCCTCCGCATTCCCTGGAAAAACAGCCACCCTGTATACTTTCATCAACAGGGATTCCGTAGCGCGTAATGGCCGGCAAATAACGCTGGCGGCTAAACGGGGCTGGCGGTATTACGACGTCTGGAACGGGGTTGAGCTGCAACCCATAAAAGAACAAGGCAACGTGATACTGCGCTTCAATATGGAAGCCTATGGCTATGGTGCAATAGCCATTCTTCCCGACACCGTTGCCGGCAAAGGATTCAGCGCCTTCCTGGATAAGATCCGGCAACAAGCCCGTGTACCTTTGTCTGGGCTATCCGCCGATAGCAAGCCCCTGATGCAGCGGCTTACGCCGGTTGCCACCACCAGGAAACCCACACAAGCGCCGGAAGGCATGATCCTTATTCCTGCTGCAAAGGAATACCTGTTTGAATCGCATGGAGTGATGATTGAAGGCAATGAACTGCCCAACGCCATCGGGGTGCAATATCCCTGGGAGGCGCATCCGCAGCGTGATCATCAGCACACCATGGCCATTCCCGCTTTTTATATAGACCGCTACCCGGTTACCAACCAGCAGTTTAAACAATTTATGGATGCCACCGGGTATCATCCGGCGGATGATCATAATTTCCTGAAAGACTGGCAGCAGGGCACTTATCCTCCCGGATGGGAACAGCGCCCCGTGACATGGGTAAGCATAGAAGATGCCAGGGCTTATGCCGCCTGGTCCGGGAAAAGACTTCCGCATGAATGGGAATGGCAATACGCCGCGCAGGGCAACGATCAGCGGTTGCATCCCTGGGGCATGACTGCCGACTCTAGTCGCATGCCACTGGCTGATACCAGCCGGGAGCGGAATGCACCACCTTTTGTAGATGCGTACCCCGCCGGCGCCAGCCCCTTTGGCGTGATGGCACTCACCGGCCATGTATGGCAGTGGACCGATGAATACACGGACACGCATACCCGTTCGGCCGTACTGAAAGGAGGTAGCTACTACCACCCGCAAACGTCTTACTGGTATTTTCCGCAGGCGCAGCAGCTGACGCAGCATGGAAAATACCTGTTGCTATCGCCTGGCATGGATCGTGCCGGCACGTTAGGATTCCGCTGTGTGATGGACCATTAAGCAGTCATCCTTTTTTTTGAAGGAATCGTCCCGCTTTTTGTATTTTATCCGCTGCTGAAAAAAGCAATTACAATTTACCTGGTCATATGAAAATGAAAATAATTTCCACGATGGCTATTCTTCTCCTCACTACAGTGGGAAGCATGGCGCAACAAACTGCTTCACGTACCTATAAAACCTGGACCCCTGCTACCGATACCGCGTATGCACTCGAAGGACAAGGGTGGAAAACAGGGCTTAGAAATTACTACGACCGCTTACCGGAAAGGGCCCAGAAAGATGTACGCCCGCCCGTTTGGACCCTGTCTAATAACAGCGCCGGCTTGAGTCTCCGCTTCCGTTCAGATGCCGACGAAATCATCGTCAAGTATGCGGTAAGCGGTGACAAGCAAATGCCTCATATGCCTGCTACCGGCGTGAGTGGCGTAGATATGTATGCAAAAAGCATAGACGGCAAATGGATGTGGTGTGGAGGTAAGTATAGTTTTGGCGACACCATCGTATACCGGTTTTCTCACCTGAAACAAGCCGATCAACATGTAAAGCATGTGGAATATACCCTGTACCTGCCGTTGTACAACACTGTGAAATGGCTGACAGTGGATGTACCAACAGAAAGTATGTTTACACCATTGCCGGTGCGTACAGAAGCGCCGGTAGTCGTTTACGGAACTTCCATTGCGCAGGGCGCCTGTGCCTCCCGTCCGGGTATGGCATGGACCAATATCCTGAGCCGGCGGCTGGAAAGCCCGGTCATTAACCTGGCGTTTTCCGGGAATGGCCGGCTGGAAAAAGAAGTGCTGGACCTGGTAGGTGAGCTGGATGCCCGCCTCTATGTGCTGGACTGCCTGCCCAATCTCACCGGCGCCGCTTATGCAGGTGCAGAACTGAAAAAACGGATCACCAATGCGGTGACTATGCTGCAAACCAAACGGCCGGGCGTTCCTATCCTGCTCACCGAGCATGATGGGTATACGACCGATGAAACCAACACCGACAGCAAGGCAGCCTATGAACAGGTGAATGCTACCCTGCGGGAGGTAGTGGATTCGCTGCAAAAGGCCGGGGTAAAGGGACTTAGCCTGTTGTCCAAAGCTGAGATAGGGCAGGACCTGGATTGTATGGTGGATGGCACGCATCCCAACGACCTGGGCATGATGAACTACGCCAACGCCTATACAAAAAAGATCCGGGAGATCCTGCACATGCAAAATGGGGAGGGTGTTACCGCTACGGCCGTTACCCAGCGGCGCGACTTTGCCACGTACGATTGGGAAGTACGCCACCAGGAGGTGATGGCATACAATAAAACACATCAGCCACAGGTGGTGTTTATGGGCAATTCCATCACGCATTTCTGGGGTGGCGAGCCGGTAGCCCGCACCCGGAGAGGTACCCAGTCGTGGGATAAATACTTTGCGCCCAAACAAGCTGAAAACATGGGTTTTGGCTGGGACCGCGTAGAAAATGTGTTGTGGCGGGTACAACATGGCGAACTGGATGGCATAGCCCCCAGATACCTGGTACTCATGATTGGTACCAACAACCTGCAGCTCAACACCGATGCGGAAATCACGGCAGGACTCAAATACCTGTTGCAGGCGATCCATGCCAGGCTGCCTACTACGCACATCATACTCATGGGGCTTTTACCCAGGAGAAATATGGAAAGCAGGGTAGCAGGTATCAATAAGCTTTACGCCCATATCCCTTCCGGTAAAGACATACAGTTCCTGGATGCAGGTAAACTGTTCCTGAAACCAGGTGGAAAAATAGATGAAAGTCTTTTTTCTGACGGGCTACATCCTAATGAAGAAGGCTACGGGAAGCTGGGAGCGTTGATCGACAAGTACCTGAAAATGTAACGTAAAATAACCACTTTTAGCAAGAGGATCACCTATACCGGTGATCCTCTCGTTTATCCGGTAGTATGGTGGCCTTCCTTCCCTTCGAGCCAGTTTTTGAATTCAGTAACTCTTTCACGGCTAATAATAACATCAGTATCAACATCGGGTGCTAATTGAAGAATTAATCGGCTATTGTAATAGGTGGTAATTTTTTTGATGGCGTCCAGGTGAATGATGAACTGCCGGTTAATACGGAAAAACTGGTTCCTGTCCAGCAGCTTCTCTATCTGGTCCAGCGAATAATCCAGCGGTACCCGTTGGTTGGCATTACTTGTAGCCCAGGTGGTGCCTTTGCTAAACTGAAGCCAGGCAATGTCCTTCGCTTTTACATAAATCAACTGGTTATTGATCCTGCCAATAAAACGGGTACTGTCGCGGCGCAGGAACTCTTCTGCAATGCGGCTGATATCCAGGGTGTAGTTATTAGCAGGGCGGAACTGTTCATATTTTTTCAAGGCATTCCGCAGTGCTTCCACTTCAATAGGCTTCATCAGGTAATCAATGCTGTTTACCTTAAATGCCTGTAAAGCAAAACCATCGTAGGCTGTCGTGAAAATAATGGGCGTTTGCACTTTTGTTTTATCAAACAGTTCAAAGCAGTTGCCATCCGATAACTGGATATCCATCATCATCAGGTCTACCCGCTGTTGCTGTTCCATCCATTTCAGGCCTTCTGCCACCGATTCAATCACCGCCACAATTTCTATGTCCGGATCACATTTATGCAGCAATTGAATCAGCCGTTCGGCATTGTGCATTTCATCTTCAAAAATTACTATTCTCATGAGGAAGTGATAATGGGTAATTTTACAATAAACTGATCATCCCGCTGACACACAATTACATTGTTATTCCCAACTAAGGCATACCGTTTCTGGATATTTTCCAGGCCTATGCCGGAAGATATTTCCGGGTTGGTGCGGGGGCGTATATGATTGGATACTACCAGGCAGTTGTCTTCTTCGCTGATCTTTACCAGTAGAGGATCCTGTGCCGAAAAGCGATTGTGCTTAATGGCATTTTCGATCAGCATTTGCAGGGTCACCGGCGGTATCATGCCTTTGGTTTTCACCTTTTCCGGTAACACTACGCTAAACTGTATGCTCTGCTGGTGGCGGATACGAATGAGAAAAAGATAGGCATCAAGAAAGTCGAGTTCCGTTTGAATGGTGACGAGGTTCTCAAATTTCTTATCGAGGATGTACCGGTAAGTTTTCGCCAGCTGCGTGATATAATCGGCCGACAGGTCCGGGCTTTTATATACCAGGTTGGTCAGCACGCTTAACGAGTTAAAGAAAAAATGCGGATCTATCTGGTTTCTCAGCGCATCGTAGCGGGCTTGTATATTTTCCCGCTTTAACCGCTCTGCCTGTAGCTGGTATTCTTTCCAGCCGGAGTAATAAAAAATAATACCGTTGAAAGTCAGGATCAGCAGGTAAAACATAAAGGTGCCGAAGTTCAGGTCGTAACTGAAATTACGGAAGCTTTCCCAGGCTTCATACCGGTGAAACAGCAGGATGTCTGAAGCTGCATACCCGAAGCCAAATAGGAATGCCACGATCATTCCATATAGTAATAGGCCACCACAGAGGATCACCAGCCGACCTGAGTTGTTATGACGGCTCGTTTTCTTTTCCAGCCAGCCGGCCAGGCGGGCTGCGCCTTCCCATACAATGAGGCCGAACACCACGTAAAAGAGACTGAACATTTGTCCCCTGAAATCCAGTATCCGCAACCCTTTTACAAAGGTGTGGTCAAAGGATTTGAAGATGGTACTGAAGGTGTACAGTATCAGTATCCGGGAGAGGTACAGAAACAGCTTGCTGGAAAATAGCTTTTCATTCTCTTGAAAATTCATCGGGTCGTTTGTCTGTTACTAAAAATAGTTATTTTCCTTAAACCAGGTAAATGCACCTTTCACGGCTGTTTCAACCGGTGTATAGCTTAATTGCAGCTCCCGCTCGGACTTTTTGCCGGAATAATAGTTATCCAGGCATAACATATAAGCAGTGCTATAGTTTAATTTTCCGGAGATACCGGGAATAGAGCCAATCAATCCACCCAGTTTCAGTACAAAGGCCGGGATACGGATGAGTACCTGGCGTTTGCCGGAAATTTTTTTCAGTAGCCGGAAAAACTCTCCGTAGCTGAGGTTTTGCCCGGCCAACAGGTAGCAATCGCCTGTTTTTCCCCTGGAGATAGCATTGATGATACCACGACACACATCTTTGATATGTACGAAATTCTTTCCTCCCGGCGGATAGAACAGCAGCCGGTGTTTGAGCCCATAAAGCAGCAACTGGCCGGAGCTGGGCTTTACATCGTGTGGGCCTATCATGAAAGTAGGATTGACCACCACTGCGGGCAATTGCCTGTTTGTTACCTGTTCCAGCACATATTGCTGTGCAAGGTACTTACTGTTGATATAGCCAGAGTTGGCCTGGAACAGCGTAAACCCATTGAGTTCATTGCCGGGATTATTTTTCTTGCCGGGGCCAATGGTGTTGGCCGTGCTCACATAAATGAATTTTTCTACCTTGTGGGCAATAGAGGCGGCCGTGATATATTTGGTGGCGGTGAAATTAGCCCGTTCATACGCTTCGAACGAAATGCCCCACTGCCCGGTGATACAGGCGGCATGGATCACGATATCGCAACCTTTTACGGCTTCGTGTACCTGGTCGCTGTTATCGATGTGGCCATAGAAAACATCGCAGGGAATATCCGCAATGCCTTGTATATCGGCCGTGGGGCGAATGATCACCCGGATATCATATCCCAGCCGGAACAGTTCCCGGGTAAGGTTAGCGCCAAGGAAGCCATTGGCGCCCGTAATGAGTACTTTCTTCCTGTTCATTTTATACAGATAATGCGTATGGTATTTCCTTTTTTACTTCCCTGGATACAATTCTCATTTTAAGCGACAGGGGCAGTAATTGCATCAGGGTATGGTTAATTTTATTCATCATCCCCGGGATAATTACCGGTTTACCTGCCAGTGTCATTTTCAGCGCAATGCGGGCAATAGCGGGGGTAGACAATAACCCCATCTTCCCCTTGATCCCCTGGCTGATGATACGGCGGGAGGTATGTGAGTTGGTCATGATAGGGCCGGGATATACCACGCTGACAGACAGGCCGGTATTCGCCATTTCTTCTTTTAGTCCGAGTGAAAAAGAAGAAATGAAGGCTTTTGATGCCGGGTAAACCGTTTTATAGGCAATGGGCGTAAAAGCAGCCATGCTGGCAATGTTCATGATATAGCTCTGTGGGTGCCGGAGCAGGTGGGGCAGGAGTTGATGGGTAAGCAGTACCGTACTTCTTACATTCAACATAATAATATCGTCTATCCGTTCCCGTGAGGTATGGGTAATGGGAGAGGTGCCGCCTACGCCGGCGTTATTGATAAGAAAATCGATGTCATATAGTTCTGTCATGCGTTGTAGCTTCTCTTTGAGCAGCTGACTGTCGGTCAGGTCAAATTCAAACACTTTTACCTGCACCCGATATTCCAGCATCAGGTTGTCGGCTACCGATTGGAGGTGGCTGCCTGGTAAGGCCACCAGGATGATATTCCTGCCCATGCGGGCGCATTGAATGGCAAATTCTTTCCCCAGACCGGAGCTGGCGCCGGTGATGAGGGTGTAGTTATTGTTTGGCATATACGTCATTTTCAAGCAGACCTTTGAACTTTGTCATGGTCTTAAATAGGTTGTCGTGAATGATCGGATCAGATACCCAGCGGGGAATTTTCTTACTGCGATCGGTGGTAACGAAGTAGGTAATTTTCAGTTGCCCGTCGCTGGCGGGCTCCATCATCCATTTCCCCCGGGTGCCGGTAATCCGCGTAGTTTTATTGGAGAGTGGAAAGCGGTGGTCGGTCGTACTTTCAAAGCGTATTTCCGCCTGGTTGCCGGCCCTGGGCTGGTACATATAGAGGAGGCAGCAGTCCTGGTCGTCCATAGGCCAGGGAATGGCGTACCGGATATAGGTAATCCACTGCCCGGCTTCAGGGGTGGATGCAATTTTATAGTCGCTTGCATTGGTATTCCATTGCCGTCCTTTTGCCTGGTTTTTGAAAAGCGCTACTACGGCGGGCACAGCAGTCTTTACCCGGAATACTGCTTTTATTTCCCTTACATTTTCCCCATCGGCGCCGGGAATCCACCTTTCATACAGTGCAATAGCGTCGTTTTGCTTTACCAGCTTAAAGTCGCTGGTATCCGCAAATAGCGACCTGATCACCATTAAACTGCCGATACAAAATAGCTGCAAACGCTCCATACCTTCATGATTTATAGCAAAAGTGCCACGGCATAGCCGGGCAACAAACGATTTTCCGATGAGTTGTAGGATAAAAGGGCTGACCTGTAAACAGGGGCTGTTTTATTGCAGGATCTGGTTGTTTTTATTATTTTGGCCGCCATTCGTCCCGTGGAGGGCCTTTTGTGTGTAAAATCAATCGTTTATGAAGCATTTCCTGTTAGCGCTGATCGGTGTGGTGGTATTTTCTGTCAGTAGGGGGCAAACTGTTTGCCCGGTGATTCCACTGCCTGTAAAGGCCGTAAAGGAGTCTGGCGTATTTCCCTTGGATGCACAAACCGTTATCTGTGCAGGCGATGCATCGCTGCAGCCCCTGGCGGTGTACCTGGAAGCAGCGCTGCAACGGCGGTACCAGTTGCCGGTAACTGTCAGCAAAAAGGCAGGAGCTACCACCATCTATTTAAAACAAAATGGAAAGGATACCAACGTAGACGCCTATACGCTTGCTGTGAATAAGAAAGCGATCACCATTACTGCCGCTCACCGGGAAGGCATCTTTAATGGTATCGCTACGTTGTTGCAGCTAACCACTGCAGCTGTCTTGCACAACGGCGTGCTGGCCATAGATGGCTGGCAAATTACCGATGCGCCTCAATATGCCTGGCGGGGGCTTATGCTGGATGAATCGAGGTTTTTCTTTGGGAAGAAAAAGGTGTTGCAGCTGCTCGACTGGATGGCGTTTTATAAATTGAACCGTTTTCACTGGCACCTGACGGATGTTCCCGGCTGGCGCCTGGAGATCAGGAAATATCCTTTACTGACTACTATAGGCGGGATTGGTAATATTGTTGATTCCGCTGCGCCGGCGGCTTATTATACCCAGGAAGATATCCGGGAGATCGTGGCTTATGCCGGGCAGCGCAACATTACCGTGATCCCGGAGATAGATATGCCTGGTCATGCTGCGGCCGCCAACAGGGCCTATCCCGCATTTGATGGCGGCGGCACCGACAGGTATCCGCGGTTTACGTTTAACCCGGGCAGGGAAGGTACTTACCGGTACCTGTCGGATATACTAACGGAAACGGCTCAACTTTTTCCTGCCGGTATGATACACCTGGGCGGTGATGAGGTTACTTTCGGCAATGCAGGCTGGGATAGCGATACGGGGATTGCCAGGTTGAAACAGGAGCATGGCCTGAAAGATCGTAAAGCGGTAGAAGACTATTTCATACAACGTATGGCCGATACCGTATTGCAACTGCATAACAAAGTAATGGCCTGGGACGAGATTGCTACTGCCACCTTGCCGGCCGATAGTACTATTGTATGCTGGTGGCGTCACGATAAACCGGAAGCCCTGGCGATGGCGCTAAATAAAGGATATTCCGTGGTATTGTGCCCACGGTTACCGTTTTATTTTGATTTTGTGCAGGATAGCAGTCATCACATCGGGCGCAGAACCGGCAAAGGGCAGTTCAATCCCCTGGAAGCGGTCTATAATTTTTCTGCGGCGAAGCTGCCGGCGGTACCCGGGCATGAATCGCAGATCCTGGGCGTGCAGGCTTGTATATGGACCGAAACCGTGCATAATGACAACCGGCTGGACTTCCTTCTTTTTCCCCGTATTTCCGCCCTGGCGGAAACCGCGTGGACGCCAGCTGCCCGGAAGGATTTTAAGGGCTTTGCCGACCGTTTAAAGGCCCAGCAATTACTATATAAGCAGGCCGGTTTATACTATTTCGATATATTCAACCCCGGCTGGCATAAGGAGTCGGGCAAATCGGCCGACCACTATCTTGATTAGTGTCGGTTTTGTTCTATTTCAGGAAGGGGGAGGGTGGTAATATTGCCATGGGAATATAAAACACCCCCTTCCAATAATGAAGACTTTTTTACTGGCGCTTGCCACTATTGCCACAGGACTTATTGCCGGCGTGTATTACGCATTTTCTGTTTCTATAAACCCGGCTTTTGCGAGTTTACCAGACGGCGCCTATATCGAGGCCATGAACAGGATCAATGTGGCCATTGTTAACCCTGCATTTTCCCTGAGTTTTTTCGGTGCACCTTTACTGTTGCCGGTAGTGACCTGGATGTATGCGCGTCCTGCTTTTTCGCGGAAGGCCGGCTACCTGCTGGCGGCATCGCTCATATTCTGGATCGGTTCTTTAGGCGTTACCGTAGCGGGCAATATACCGCTGAATGATAAGCTGGCCACTTTCGTAGTGAACGGGGCTACTGCGGAGCAGGCAGCTGCTGCCCGGAGAGCGTTTGCCGGCGCCTGGAACAACTGGCATACCGTACGCACCTGGGCCAGTATTATAGCGCTGGTATTGACGGTGATGGCTTGTTTAACCAAAGATGCTCCTGTGCAGGCAGCTAAAAGATAAACATTCTTTGTAATTTAGGATATGCGTTATGATACCATTCTGCCACCGCCGCACCTGGCACATCTCATCCGCTTTTTCTGGATCATGGAAGGAGCAGGGGGATATACACATCACAATATGGCAGATGCGTGTGTGGAGTTGTTGTTTCACTATCGCGGACAGTTCGATGAGATCACTGCCAGCGGCCGTTTAGCCAAGTCATTTACTTCCGGTTTGCATGGCGTAACGCATGTGCTGCGTCAATACACTATCGAAGAAGGATTTGGCATATTTGGTGTCTACTTTTACCCGCATGCGATTCCTTTATTGTTTGATTTGTCTGCCACGGAGTTAACCAATGAAACGGCTGAATTGCGGTACCTGCTGAAACACGAAGGAAGTATACTGGAAGAGAAAATAATGCTGGCGAAAAGTACCAGGGAACGTTGCAGGATTATCTGCGACTTTACGGAGCAGCGGCTGGCGGCAAGGTATACTATTGAGCTACCGGTTTTTTCCGCTATCCGTGATATCATCCGTTACCGGCCACAGGTGCCTATTGCAAAGCTTTCGGGGCAGTACTATTTATCAGAACGGCAGTTTGAGCGGCAATTTAAACAGTATGCGGGTCTATCGCCGCGGTTGTTTTCCCGCATCGTCCGTTTCCAGGCAGCGGCTTCTTTTTACAAGCGAGAGGTGAGTAGCCTGGGTAGTATTGCACTGGAATGTGGGTATTATGATCAATCGCATTTTATCAACGATTTTAAAACCTTTTCCGGCCTGCATCCACGGGAGTTTTTCTCTGGCAGGTCGCCGGCTACCGCCTGGCGGGATGAAGATCAGGCATAAACGTCGGTTTTTTCCAATTTTAAGTTAGCCGGATATTGCAATTTTGTGTGACTATCTCACCTTAAAATTTTATCAAGATGAAATTACCAGAAGGATACCAGCAAGTAATCCCTTATCTCGTGATAAGAAATGCAGAACAGTTTTATGGATTTGCACAGCAAGCCTTTGGCGCTGTAGAAAAGATGCGGGTGTATGATGAGGAGACCAAAGTATTTAAGCATGGAGAAATATCCATTGGCGGCAGTGTGATTATGTTTGGGCAAACCAATGACAACTGGGGCACCCAGAATGCCGGTCTGTTTATTTACGTAGAAAACGCGGATGATAGTTATCAGAAATCCATCGAGGCAGGAGCAAAGGAAGTGTTGCCTTTATCGGACCAGAGCTATGGACGTACCTGCGGTGTAGAAGATCCATTTGGCAATACGTGGTGGATTACGTCTGTGCAGTAAACCTTTTCCCGTTCATTAACTGAATACTTCCTAACGAGCTGTAATTATCCGTATCTTCAACATAGATCAATTCAGCCACAAATGTTGTCTTCGATAATCGCCCAGTTGAAAAAGGTAGAGCATGGTTTTAAACATATCATGGAAGCGGGGGATGAGCTCATGAAAAACCAGCAAACCAACCATTTCAACCTCGCTGTTGCCTTATTGTCGGGAGAAAGCTACCAGGAGCGGATGCTGGGCACCTACCTGCTGGGACTACTGGCCCCTGAAAACAGGGAGGCATTGCGGCTGCTGGAAACGAAAGTGGCGGCAGATGATAACTGGCGGGTACAAGAGATGCTGGCCAAAGCAATTGATCATTATTGCCAGGCAAAAGGGTATGAAAAATCGTTGCCAGATATCCGACGCTGGCTGCAAAGCTCCTCTGCCAATGTAAACAGGGCCGTGGTAGAAGGGCTAAGGGTTTGGACCAGGCGCCCGTATTTTAAAGATCATCCCGAAGTAGCCATTGGCCTGATCAGCCCATTAAAATCAAAGGAAAGTGAATACCTGCGAAAATCGGTGGGTAATGCGTTACGGGATATCAGTAAGAAAAATGCGGCCCTGGTGCAACAGGAAACTGATACCTGGGAATTGGGCGATCCTGTTATTGCATTTGTGTATAAGCTAATCGTAAAATAAAACACCGGTTCATTGAAGTTAACAACATTCAATGAACCGGTGCTCGCGGGAAATGGTGTAACTATTCCCAGTATTTTTCTCCCTTCTTCATTTTCTCCAGGGTAGTTTCATAATTCTTTCTCTCTTCGCTACCGGCCTTATTCATGGCTTTTTCTTCCCAGGCCAGGGCTTCACTTTTTTTACCGGCTTTGTATAGCAGGTTGGCGTAGGTGTCCATGAAAGCAGGGATTTCCTTGTCTTTGAAAGAACGTTTGCTCCATTCCAGGGCTTGTTCTATGCACTGCATATCGTTACATTTTTCGAAGACAGTCCATGCAAATTCATTCAGGGACTGCGGATCTGCTTTGTGGCCATATTTTTTCATATAGGCCACAATGTTAGCCACCGCGTTGTTGGCATCTTTTACATAGCTGTAGTACTGGATTTTTGTTTTCAGGATCAGTTCTTCAGCAATAGATGGATATTTGGCTTTCACGGTTTTTTCCACGCTTTCCCAGTCCGGCGCGCTCTTGTCTTTCTTCATCAGCTGGGGATATACATCTTCTTTAGCAGCAATTTCCATCACTTTGTTTTCAGCTACATCTTTGCCCAGCGCTTTATTTACTTTATCGGCGTGGTGCAGGAACACATCAAAGCCCGGGTCTTTGCTGGATTGGGTGAATTTGCCCAGGAACTCCAGGTTAACAGGCGTGTAGAGGTCTTTCTGCTGCGCCAGGTATTCTTTGGCAATTTTACCGGCATTGTCCATATCGTATTTGTCCTGCGCCAGGTAAGCCAGCTTACGGAGGAAAGCGGTGTCTTTCTGGCCCTGGGTGTATTTATCCAGCTGGGTATAATATTGCTGGGCGGGGTCCAGGGAGGCGGTAAAACGGTTGATGAACTGGTCGGCTTCACTGCCTCCTACCTGGCGGTCTACGATGCGGCCATCTGGCGCAAATACCAGGAAGGTAGGATAAGCACGAATGCTGTAATCTTTTTCAATCTGTTGGGCATCGGCATACCATTGTTTTACTTCCTCGTTGTCTTTGGCGGTTTGATCCATCTGCACCTTTACGCTGACATACTTATCATTCATAAAGTTGCCGACTTTTTCCTGTGGAAAAATCTGTGCAGACATCATCTTACAGGGACCGCACCAGGTAGTGAAGCAATCCATAAAGATGTACTTGTTTTCCGCTTTGGCTTTGGCTTTTACTTCCGCCCAGGTGCTGCCATGTTCAAAATGGATGCCCTGCTCCTGAGCAAACGCCATCATGGGCGCCAGGAAGGTTAACAGAAATAGTTTTTTCATGCTAATGTGATTTTGGTGGTTTTGATTGTCTGCTAATTTAATGTAGTTCGGGATATAATCGGGAAGCTATGGGAATTTATTTGACATGATAAGTTGATAGAAGGCAGCTACTCGTGGTGAACGGCCGGTGTAACTTTTCTATTATTTCCCACGTCCTACAGGCAACCATTCTGATATCTAAACGCATCCATGTATGAAATTTTTTTTTTACGGGATACAACCGGCATTTTCCATGTAAGCACCACACAAAATAATGGCAGAACGGTGTAACTGATTCGCTTCGGCGATAGCCCGGCCAGTCAATATCACTTTGAAAAAGATATCCTGGTGCTGACGCCATTTGAAGGTATTGCGTATACCTCTTATGCTGTATGGGAAGTTAAGTATACACGCATGGGCCATTAGTATACTGACATCCACTTTGAGGCGGCTCCCGGTATAACAGGGAGCCGCCTTTTTTTGTGCTTGTGTTTCGCGGGATAATTAAATTGTATTAAATTGTTATGGGTTAAAACTGTGACCATGGCCGGAAAACATTATGTACAACCAGTAGCGCTGACTTCCCACAAACATTTGCAGCAACTGGTGGAAAACAGGCGCGTATTCAATTTAAAGAACTGTGAACTAAACATCTATGAAAGTTATGAACAAGCATGGCGGGTCCCCCTTACCTTCAACAATTTCGTGATCACAACCATGGTGCAGGGCAAGAAGGTCATGCATCTTTTTGATCAGCCGGCCTTTGACTATCGCCCTGGCGAAACAGTGGTTGTACCGGCCAACGAAACGATGGTGATCGACTTCCCTGAAGCCACCATGAACAATCCTACCCAATGTATGGCGCTGGCCGTGGATGCAGGTTATATCCGTAAAACACTGGATTACCTGAATGAGTACCACAACAGCGAACGGACAGAAACCAAAGACTGGCACCTGCAATTTAACCAGCATCATTTCAGCAACGACCAGGATATCACTGCCCTGATAGATAAATTAATGCGGGTATGCTCCAGTGCTGACCGTGCCAGGGATATATATGCGGATCTCGGTGTAAAAGAATTGCTGATCCGTATTATCCAGCAGGATCATTTGGGCATGATTGCGCAGGAAAGTAACACCAACAGTAACGGCAGCCGTTTGCATTATATACTGCATTATATACACGAACACCTGACGGAAAATATTTCTGTAGATGTGTTGTGCCACAAGGCTTGCCTGAGCCGGAATGTATTTTTCAAATGGTTCAGGGAACAATTCGGCATTACGCCACTGCAATACATCAACCGCGAGCGGCTCAAGCTGGCCAAGCAACTGCTGACCGACCGGAACAAAACGGTGAGCGAAGTAGGATTGTTATGCGGCTTCAATGATACCAACTACTTCATTCGGTTGTTCAGGAGCTCGGAAGGCGTTACGCCGGGTACGTATCAACTGGTTTGTGCTAAATAGTGTAGAGTATTTTTTCAGACGGAGTACACCTTGTTGTCTTTTTTGAGATCAACCTTTGCCGGTTGTTTTTTCCTGGCCAGCAAAAATATAGTGGAGATAATACAGATACTACCCAGCCAGTCCATAACAGTAAACGGCACTTTCAACCACAGCAGGGAGAACAGCGCCGCTGAAAGCGGTTCTGCAGATGCCAGCAGGCTGGTAGTCTGTGGGCCGATTAGTTTAATGGCCGTGAGGTAAGCGTAAAATGCCACCAGGCAGCCCAGCAAAATAATGAATGTGGTGAACGCCAGTGTATAAATATCCCACTCGCCGGAAATGCTCCAGGGAGCGTGGGTGAATCCCAGCAGTGTGCCCCCGATGATCATTGCCCAGCCAATAATGACAGGTGTTTGATAGCGGATAAGCAACCCGGCGGGATAAATGCTGTAGAAAGCCATGCTTACCGCCGATCCCAGTCCCCATGCCAATGCCTGACCGGAAATGGATAAGCTGTCGGTTTTCCCATGGGTAACCATCAGGAAGGTACCGGCTACGGCCAGCACAATTGCCAGGTATTCCAGGAGTGTGGGCCATTTACGTGAATGCCAGGCCATGTACACTGCAATCATCACAGGGCCGGAGTATTGTAATACAGTAGCAGTAGCGGCGTTGGAATGTTTAATGGCTGCAAAAAAAGTGTATTGTACGGCCAGCATACCCAGAATGCTGAATACTAACAACTGCGTGGCCGATTTTTTATCCTTCCAGATCGCAAACACTTCCAATGGATGCTGACGCATGGCTATCAGCAACAACAGGATACCGGCTACCAGCAACCTTACGGTAACCAGCCACTCCGTATTGATGTTGCGGTACATAAAGAGGAATTGCCCACAGGTGCCGGATATTCCCCACAATATTGCTGCCGTAAGCGCCAGGATAATACCCCGCCATTTAGTCTTTTGTTTCATATATGATTTCCGGTGAGATAAGGGATCAACGGGTATGCAAATTTGCAGATATTATGGGAAATTATCTCCTGGTGAGTGATGTGCTCCTGGGTTATTTATCAGGAACGGCCGACATAAATATCTGGAGATAGTTTTTTACATAGCGGTTGTATACCACCGATTTCCCGTTGTGCAACCAGGTAACGGCGCCGGTTAGTGGATCTTCGCTGTTGTTCTTTGTCAGCGGCCAGCTCCGCTGGGTGGCGGGTTGAGTGATATAAACGGTGTTGTTGGCAATATAGGCGAGGCGGCTGCCATCGGGACTAAAATTAAAGCCGCCCTGGATATTAAACCGGTGGAAGGTGAGTTGCTGAACGGCGCTACCATTGGGGGATACGGCAAATATATTGATAAAGCCGGCAGTATCTTTAGCGAGGAACGCGATGAGGTGGCCGTCGGGCGTAGTGCGCAGCCAGTGCCGCGGTCCCTGTATGCCGTTTGCAGTGAAGGTGATCCGTCGTTGCCGCGCGCCTGCAGGTATGCCTGGTGGCTTATCTGCCGTGCCTTCTAATGGCTGCCCGGCAACGGCAGTGGTCAAATCATCGGGCAGATCTGTTACAAATACTTCGGTCTTCGTCTTGTTATCTTTATCTCTCACATTGCCCTGAAAGGCAATGGCTCTTCGCTGGCGGCTGCCATCCGGGCGTGTGTAGCCGTTGGCGCCTATCCAGCTTTCATCAAATGCTTTGTCTATTTCATCGCTCCCGGGTTGGGGCGCCGGTGTAACGGCGGTGACAATAACGGCAAACATGGCGCCGCTGTTATTCTCCGTCGTATCGTTTGCAGGAACAGTTACCGGCCCTGGAAACATTACGCCCACAGTGCGCAGGTCTTTTACCGTGGGATCGGATTTACCTAATGCTGCTATCACGTAGTCATTATACGTAAAGCTGATCCACTGCCCGTCGCCGCTCCAGGTATGCGCATGTGTGCCGCCGCGTAGGGCGCCGCGGGTGAATGGCGGCGTGATATTCCGGGCATCCATAAACAGGGGGCGGAAGGGCGTATCAATATCTACGGCCACACCTGTGCGACGACTTACACTATACGGATGATCTTTATCTGCATGACGGATCCCGTGGAGAAACAGTACCCTGTTTTTCACCGGGGAGAAAGTGGCGGCGCCCACTCCCGGCCCGAAATCCGTTTGGTGGGAAGTACGGTATAATGTTCTTATTTCTTTTGTATGGACATTTACCATAGCGATGCATCCCGTGGCTGCGACCAGTGTATCGTAGTTGCGGGTGTCATATACTATCCAGTTGTCATCGGGGGAAACGCATTGTGTGCTATTGAGAGTGTGGCCTTCGGCAGTATAGGTAAGTTGTACGGTGGTCGCCTGTTGTTCCGGCAGGAGCGGCTCGTAGGCTTTACTGGTTTTGAAGTGCCTGAAATCATGGATCCGGTGAAAGGTCAGGTAATTGGCGTTATGCTGGTTATCGGCGCCGCCGTTAGCGTCGTCGTAAGCTGTTCGCGATACCGCTATGATGTCATTTCCATCAAACTGAAAATCCATGTACTGGAAACCATGTTTTACTACATCGTCGTGATGCAGTACAATTCCTTTTATCTGCCAATGGTACAGGTCCGATGAATAGAGCAGTGCCTGGGTATTCCTTGTTCTTTCCGGATTCCCGCCTTTGTCTTTCTCCGGAACGTAATTGGCGAGCGACCAATACAACCTGCTTTTGGGATCATATCTTACCGCAAATTTTTTACAGCCTCCGGGGAAATCAATAAAGCCTGTTTCCGGGTAGAAGGAAGCTGTTTTACCATCGTGGCTGATATCGATGATGGCTGCTTTTTCGTTGCCGTTAACGCGATAGTCGGTTCTGAGCATCATCACCATATGTCCGTCGGGGGCGGGTACTGCGTTGCTTTCGAGCCAGCCGCCGAATTGTCCGTTCAGGTAGCTGGCATTGTAGCCCAGCATATTGCTGGTAGTCCAGTTGCGGGCGTCGAGGTAGTTGCACCCAAGTGGGGCCGACATGATAAATGACCGGAAGTGTTTACCCCATCCACCGCCGCCGTTCACATCTTCCATGCCTTTCCAGATACGGCCATTGGCCACGACTACGGGGGTAGGTGCGCAATGATGCCGCCCTTTCAGCAGCCGGCCGGTGGTATCATTTTGCGGATCGCTCCAGGTATGGCCACCGTCGGTCGATTGCCGGATCACCACATCGCCGCCTTCTTTTTCCGGGCCTAGCAGGTATAGCGTATTTTTTTCTGCAAACAGCTGCGACCAGGTCTGTCCCCGGATTTGCCCGACTTGCTGCCAGTTTTTACCCTTGTTGCGCGATGCAAAAACATGCACGGTATTGGGTTGATTTTTCAGACCGGGGCCAAAAAATTCATGGGAAGCAATGTAAGTGCCGTCCTGCAGTATACAGATGCTGGGAGAGCCAATGTACAGGCTGTCGGCCGCAGGCCGGTGATTGATAACCGTGCCGGGGACCTGCGCCTGGCTATTAGCCTGACAAAAGGTGATACTGACCATCAGGCCCAGGTATATTTTATGTAAAAGCATGCTTTCATTCAGTTAAGCGTAGGGACTACGTGGATCATCTTTGAAAAATAAGAAAATCAGGGGAACCTTACAACCACCCATCGGGCAATATTGGCACAAATCGCCTCCTAATTGTCGTGATTATACCCGCCCTGTCATCAGCCATCTACAGATATTTGTAATAGAAAACAAGATCACTTTTAAACACGATTGCTATGCGGAAATTAAAATTACAAATGCAAATGACTATCGATGGTTTTGTAGCGGGACCGAATGGTGAGCAGGACTGGGTATGGCTGGCAGGGCCGGATGAAGTTGGTTTCAGGGAAATAATTGCGCTGGCCGACAGCAGTGATACCATTTTGCTGGGGCGCAAAATGACCCGTGAATTCATCGATCACTGGGAGCATATGGTAGACCATCAGCCTGACCATCCCGCACAGCTTTTGGCGCAACTCATTGTAAAGATGCGCAAGATTACTTTTAGCCATACCGAAACAGCTATTACCGGCAGAAACCTGGAGGTAGAAAACGGGGACCTGGCTACGGCTATACAGGCGCTAAAAAAAGAACCGGGCAAGGATATCCTGGTGTATGGCGGCGCCGGTTTCGTGAGGTCGCTGATCGATCATAACCTGGTGGATGAATATTTTATTATCATTAACCCGGTGGCTATTGGCAGCGGACTTAGCATTTTTAATGAAAGGAAGGTGTTGAAATTAGAAAGTTCCACTCCCTTTAAAAATGGAAAAGTACTCAACAAATATCTGCCGGCATAGGAAAATTTTTGCCGTTCCAAACGAATAAATTATATTTACGTAATTAATTACGTAACTTGATTCGTATGGACTTCTTTAATAAAACAGGTAAAGCTGCCATAGGCAGCAGGCTCCGTATGTTGACGGAAACCATTATGGAAGATGCCGCCCGGATTCACCAGTTGTATGGCTCCAACCTGCAACCCAAATGGTTCCCGGTATATTATGTATTAACGGAGGGGGAGGCTAAAACCATCACGGCAATTGCCAAAGAAATCGGTCATTCCCATCCTTCTGTGTCCAAGATTATAGGGGAGATGAAGAAAGCGGGACTGGTAGCCGAAAAGAAAGACAAGGCCGATGGCAGAAGGAACCTGGTGCAGCTTACCAAAAAAGGGTTGGAGATCAATGAAACGCTGCAGCTGCAATTAATAGATGTAGGTAATGCTATCGAGGCCATTTCTGCGCAGGCTACCAACGATTTGTGGAAGGCCATTGCGGAGTGGGAATACCTGCTGGAGCAGCAATCACTGATCAGCCGGGTAACCGCCTTATGGAAGAAAAGAGAAGCCGATAAAGTAAAGATAGTAGATTATCAACCGGCATATAAAACCGCCTTCAAGGCATTGAACGAAGAATGGATATCCCGCTGGTTTAAAATGGAGGCAGCTGATTATCAGTCGCTCGACAACCCGGAAGGCTATATCCTTAAAAAAGGAGGACATATTTTTGTGGCGCTGTACAATGATGAACCGGTAGGGGTGTGCGCCTTAATAAAAATGGATGACCCGGACTACGATTACGAAATGGCTAAAATGGCGGTATCTCCCAAAGCCCAGGGCAAAAGCATAGGCTGGTTGCTGGGCCAGGCCATTATTGAAAAAGCACGTTCCCTGGGCGCCCGTAATGTATTCCTGGGAAGTAATACCGTCCTGAAACCAGCCATCAGCCTATATGAGAAGCTGGGTTTCAAAAAAGTAGCGGACCGGCCTTCTCCGTACGAACGGGCCAACATCCAGATGGCGTTGGATCTCGTATAGGCGTTACTGTTAAGAGCAAAAAGGAATAAAGCGGAAAGCAAAAAAGCTATTGACGCGAATGATGTTAGCGGATATAATATCCGCTCTGGTCATTCCCTTCAATAGCTTTTTGCTTTCCGCTTTATGCTTTTTGCTTTCTACTCCGTATATTGGAACATTGAATACGACAGATCCACGTTATATAAAAAAATTAAAAACTCAGAAGATGCTATCACCCGAATCGCTGATGGAAGAGAAAAAGACGACTTCCATTTCCCCGGCAAAATTCACCGAGAAAAAATATGTGATTACACTGATATTCGTTACCTCTCTGTTCATGTGCTGGGGTATTGCCCTCACCATGGGAGATGTGCTGAATAAACACTTTCAAAACGTATTAAATGTATCCAAGTCCCAATCCGGGCTGGTACAGTTTTCCATCTTTGGCGCCTATGCGTTGATGGGTGTCCCGGCGGGGTTATTTATTAAGAAGATGGGATACAAAAATGGGGTGCTTTTAGGGCTTACTTTATATGCCATGGGTGCCTTCCTGTTTGTGCCTGCCGCCAACGCCGGCTCTTTTGCTGTTTTCCGCATTGCCCTGTTTGTACTGGCTTGTGGCATGGCTACACTGGAAACGGTGGCGCATCCCTTTATGGCCGCCCTGGGGGATCAACGCACCAGCGACCAGCGTATTAACTTTGCGCAGTCGTTCAATGCCGTTGGTGCAATGGTGGGCCCTACACTGGGCACACATTTCCTGCTGAGCGCCACCCACGAGGCCGGAAATGAATTGGTGTCAGTTAAACAGTTATATATTTATATCGGTGTGGTGATCACTGCCATCGCCATTGCATTTGCTTTGGTGAAAGTACCGCCGGTTACAGACCCGCACGATGGCGCCGGGGAAGTATCAGCCGTGAAGGATGACCACAAAACATTATTCCAGCATAAACACTTCGTATGGGCGGTTGTCGCCCAGTTCTTTAACGTAGCTGCACAGGCAGGCACCTGGGCGTTTTTCATCAACTACGGGCATGAGGTGATGCATTTCTCCGATGAAAAAGCAGGTTACTTTATGCTGCCGTTTATGGGTATGATGCTGGCCGGTCGCTTCGTGGGCACCGCCCTGATGCGTTATATTGCTCCTAATAAATTGCTGGCAGCCTTCGCACTGGGCAATATGCTGATGTGCGTACTGGTAGCGCAAGGCTGGGGTTGGACCTCCTACATCGCCCTGCTGATGATCAACTTCTTCTTCAGCATCATGTATCCCACTATTTTCAGCCTGGGATTAAAAGACCTGGGACCTAAAACCCAACAGGCTTCTTCCTTTATTGTGATGGGGATGTTTGGAGGGGCCATCTTTCCTTTCCTCATGGGCCGCATCGCCGACACCAACATCGCTACCGCGTACTACCTGCCGGTAGTTTGTTATGCGGTGATCTTCCTTTTTGGTTATAAACTGTATAAACTAAGATAAGCAGATGAACTACCGCTTTGTAATATGCCTGCTCCTGGGGTGGGCCGGTAATGTTATGGGCCAGGCCAGTCATAACCCGTTCATCCCGGATATGGTGGCCGATCCTTCCGTGGTAAAGTAGGGATAGGTCCGCTGGGGAAAGTAAAACAGCCCCGCAACCTGGCTATCGGCGCTACCGCCACTGCTTCCAGCATGCTGCCCGATTTGCGTGTAAAACCTATCGCGGAGGCAACATTACTTCGGGGCGAACCGGGGATATGGGAGCTGGGGGTGTATTGATGAACAAACAGGCCGCATTCATTGTTCCTAACTTTGTAGATGCATTGATTCATCAAAGATCGAACAGCTATGGTCCGTACACCAAAAGAAATTATCACTCATCTTTTATCTTCCGCCGGCATTACGGTCAACGGCCAACAACCATGGGACATACAGGTACATGACGACACTTTTTATAAAGCAGTATTGCACAACGGCTCCCTGGGATTAGGGGAGTCGTATGTGCAGCAGCAGTGGGACTGCGAGCGCCCCGATGAGTTCTTTGCCAGAATATTGAGGGCCAACCTGGACGTACAGGTCAAAAAGAGCCTGTCGTTCCAGGCGGAGATTTTGGTGGCCCGGCTACTGAATTTCCAGACCTCTTCCAGGGCTTACCGCAATGGCAGCGCGCATTATGATATCGGGAATGATCTTTTTGAAGCCATGCTCGACAAGCGGATGACTTATACCTGCGGCTTCTGGGAAAAGGCGCATACTCTGGATGAAGCGCAGGAATATAAGCTGGAGCTGAGCTGCCGCAAATTGCAGCTGCAACCCGGTATGCATGTGCTGGACATCGGTTGTGGGTGGGGGAGTTTTGCCCGCTACGCTGCCGAACATTATGGCGTAAAGGTAACCGGCATTACCATCTCCAAAGAACAAGCCGAGCTGGCAGCCGCCCGTTGCAAGGGCCTGCCGGTAGACATACGGCTAACCGACTACCGTGCGGTACATGAATCGTTTGATGCCATTGTATCCCTGGGCATGTTTGAACACGTAGGGTATAAAAATTATGGTACTTACCTGCAAATGGTACACCGTTGCCTGAAAGATGATGGGTTGTTTCTATTGCATACTATTGGCGGTAATACCGCTAATCCGTTTACAGACCGGTGGCTGAATAAATACATTTTTCCCCACGCCATGATTCCCACCATCCGCCTGATAGGACAGTTTATAGAAGGATTGTTTGTGATGGAGCACTGGCAGAATTTTAGCGTCAACTACGATCATACGCTGATGGCCTGGTACGACAATGTAGTACAGCATTGGGACCAGCTCAAATCCCGTTATGACCCCACTTTTTTCCGCATGTGGAAGTATTACCTGCTTTCCTGCGCTGGTTCTTTCCGGGCGAGGAAAAGTCAGTTGTGGCAAATCGTGCTTTCAAAAAATGGCGTTCCGGGAGGATACCGGTTTAACCTGCCTTAGGGGCAGTTACAGAAAGCACTATCCCTCTTTTTTCAGGTAGTCGAATCCGCCTGTTCTCAGGTTAATATTGTACTCCAGATATGCTTTCAAACAAGCGAGGAAGTTAGCCCATCCTTCGGTGTTTCCTTTCAGCCATTTGATACCGGCTTCATTATTATCCATTTTGCCTTCGGAGATCTTTATCAATGTAGCGTTACCGGGCCTTTCCGTGAGCGCAATGTTTACGGTGAGATGATGATCTTTAGCGCCTTCCCATTCAAAGGAAACCAATTCATCCGGTACAATTTTCAGCACTTTGACGGTAAATTGGTCGGGAAATTCAGGGAATTGCCAGGTCACTTCTTTACCGGCTTCCATAGTGGCAGAGCCCCTGGAAATGAAATAGCCTGACATTTTCTTCGGGTCGATAATGGCCTGGAAAACTTCCTGCCTTGGTTTGGCTACCTGGATAGCAGCATTGATTTCTAATGATTGCATAACAGGGCGTGTTTGGTGAGGATAACGAATATACGAAAAAGAGCCTTGTGAAGCCCTTTCTAAAATAAAACTGACCTTCTTTTTTTTAGGAAGAAGGTCAGTGGGTAATAGCAGGTAGCTGATTTTGTTAATAGCTCAGCGCTTTAAAGATGGCAATATCTTCAATACTCAGGCGGCCATTGAAGATGTGGAGATTATCGGTAGTCCCTAATCCCAGCTTGTTGATACGAAACCGTACAGGGCCTTTTATATTCATCAGGAAAGTAGCGGTTTTAGCGGTGGCGCTGGCATCGCGGATAGTATCGCTGGCGGGCAACCAGTTAGCGCCCTGGTTGGTAGAGTATTCCAGCAACCAGCTGCAGCTGGCATCGGTATAGTAGGAGCCATACGACAGTGTTACTTTCGACGCGCCATTGGGCAGATCAAAGTTCATCTGTACATATCCGGATTTGTCGAGGTTTTGCTGCATACGTATACACTGTTTGCCGGTAGGATTGAACCGGTCGCGATCTTTCGTGGTTCCCAATATCGCCTGGTCGAGCAGCCACAGGCCTGTTTTTAAGGTGATGGCTTTCGCGGCATAGCTTCCTTTTTCTGCGGCGTCGGGCGATTCAAAATCTTCCGGGTAGCCAGCATATAAAGGTCCGCTGGCATTACTAACGTCTTTGGCTGTACGTAAACGTAATTGTTTAACCGTATTACTGTCCGTGAAGTTCCCATTGGCGTTGTAGTACACCGGGATACCGGTGAAGGTAGCGCTGGCAGGCATTTTGTCCTTTGCAAAGGCAGCGCTTTCCAGGGTATGTAATACGATGGAAGCATTCAGCCCATCAAACAGCTGTTTATCTCCGGCATAGGTATCGGTGGGGGACGGCAGGTTTTTAAAATCTGCATTCACTTTTACCAGGGTGCCTTCGTAGTTGGAGAAATTGGCTGCCAGTTCAGACAGGGAAATGCTTTTCACCGTGACTTTCGCTTTCCGTTTCAGCAGGGTAATTTTATCCGGGCCGATGCCGCTGAGTTGCAGGGAGCCGTTTACATTCGACAGCGTGGCGCCTACAATGTTGATGGTAACGGAGTCGCCTACACTATAATTAACGGCGGTATTGGCGCCCATGGCAATGGTAATACCACGGAGGATACCACGGCCCTGGTCCTGTATCACCAGGTTGCCGGCGGACAGGTTGCCGGAGCTGGTATCGGAAATTACCACGCCATTGATGCGACCGGCGCCCATCAGGTGGTCGGTGGTCAATTGAAAGGTGGTGCCTTTATAGGTGTTGCGTAATACTTCCACGGCGGCCACGGGACTGGGGGTGCCATGTGCATAATCGATATCTTTCTTCAGACAACCGGTGAAGGCCATGCCTGCCAGTAAGAGGGCTGCTGAGAAACGTATATATTTCATGATTGATATTATTTATTTCCGCTAAAGAATTAATTTTTGTTCCACCATACTTTCACGTTCAGGTCATCGCCACCCATGGCTGCTACCGCTTTCTGGTAGTTGGTACGGTTGAGCGATTGTACATATACCGGGTATTTGAAGCGTGCCGGCATCACACCGTTGTTCTGCAACCCGGGGCCTTTAGGCAATACGGGGTGGCCGGTGCGTTTGTATTCATGCCATTGCTGGAAGTCGGTAAAGAAGAGGCTATAGTATTTCTGCACCATGATCATCTCCATTTTATCTTCCAGGGAGAGGGCGTCGTTCCATTTCACCCCTTCACGGTTGGTATACCCTGATGGTACGGCGAGCCCCCAGAGTGTAATCCCGGCTTCCACCCCTTTATTGTAGTAGGTAGCAGGGGCGCCGGAGATATAGCCTTTAAGGGCCGCTTCCGCCAGGATAAACTGTAGCTCGGAATAGTTCATGATATTACCCAGTAACGGTTCATTCATGAGTGCTTTGGGATAGTAAGACATGCGTTGGGGAATATTACCCGGCGCATATCCGCTGGGAATACCTTCATAGGCGCCGCTTACGGTAGTGGCCCATTTGGCGATGCGGGGATCGCCCCATTCTTTCAGGTTGTTGATGAAGAAGGTAGAGAGTCCGTTATCACCGTTGAAGTCAAATTCCCGGTAAGTATAGAAAGCAGAAGTATATGGAGGTACGCCGGTAAAGCGGAGGATGGCAGATTCTTCGTTGTTCTGGAAGATGGGATAGTTGCCGGTATTCGTTTCTGCGATCTCTTTTATCTTGGCCGCTGCATTGATTTCCGCTTTTGCTGAAGCGCGCATCAGCAGGCGCAGGTAAAGAGAGTTGCCGAATTTGCGCCATTGGTTAACCGTGGAATCACCTTTGTACAGGGGATCCAGCGGGGCATCGTCGGTAGGAACGGTTTGCTTTTTAGCCAGCAAGGTATTGGCTTCTTCCAGCTTGCGAAACAGGTCGGTGTAAATATCCTTTTGCGCGTCGAATTTGGGTTGGTAAATCGTATCGCGCCCCCTGTTGGCTTCTGAGTAAGGCACATCTCCAAACATATCCGTGATCATGGAGGTGGTCCATACATCGAGGATCAAACCAATACCCATATAGGTACTGGACTGTAATTTTTGGGCGCCTTTGTACATATCTATGAAGTTGGTGCGGGCCAGGTACCAGTTATTCCACATGTTATCTGATTCGCCGGGACGGATGATATAGCGGTGTATTTCATCGGAATTGGTGGTGGTCACATGGTCCTGCATCAACTCATTGGTGAGGCGAAGGGCGCGGGTTTGGTTATTATTAATTACACTATATAATGCTGGCGCCAGCAAGGTTTCCGGGGTGGCTACCGGAGATGTGTTGGGATCGTTGTTGATGTTGATGAAATCCTTTTTACAGGCCATCGTACCGATACAGAGGGTGGCCATTAAAGAAAAGGCAGTGATCCTGATATTTTTCATGATACTTCTTTTTGCGATAAAAACTAGAATGATGCGGTAAGGTTAATACCAAAGCTCCGGGTGGAGGGGAACTGACCGATTTCAAAACCGGCGTTGATGTCTCCATCTCCCAGTGTACCAAATTCCGGGTCAAAGGAAGGCCAGTGGCTGAATACCAGCAGGTCGCGGCCATACAGGCCGATGGTGCCTTTGGTGAACCCGATTTTTTTCAGGAATTGTGGTGTGAGGGTGTAATCCAACCGGGTTTCCCGTAGTTTGATAAAGTCGGTGCTGAACAGGTTGGATTCAATATTATCCCGCTTAAAATGTTCGGAGTAATAAGTTTGAATGTTAGCCGCTACCACCTCATTTTTACGGAAAGTGCCATCTGCATTCCTGATCACGCCATCGCCAATGATGCCGTTATAGCGGCCGGGGATGGTCTTTTTCAGTTTGCCTTCTTCTGCCAGCACAGAGTGGGTGAGGGAGTAGGCTACGCCACCGGTTTGCCCGTCGAAGAGGAAGCTGAAGCGGAATTTTTTATAGGTAAAGGTGTTGGTGATCCCTGCTTTCCAGTCGGGGTTGGTATTACCGAGGTAAGAAGCGGTTTCGGACAACAGCGGATAGCCCTGATCGTTATAGATGATTTGTCCGTCGGGAGAGCGTTGATAGCCCAGGCCATAGATATCGCCCATTCGTCCGCCGGGGCGGGCTTCAATGGACCCACGGCCAGCAGGACCCGTAGACATTACATAGGTTTCAATGCCATCGGGGAGAGAGCTGATGCGGCTGCGGTTAGCGGCAAAAGTACCGTTCACGATCCAGGTAATGCCTTTGGGCTTTTTCACCGGTGTGGCATTAGCTTCTATTTCGATGCCTTTGTTGGCCACCGTACCGGCATTGATGATGGCGCCTTTGAAGCCTGTGGCTTTGTCGAGTGGCGCTTGTATGATCTGGTTATGGGTATTGTTTTGATAGAAGGTGATACCAAAACCCAGGCGGTTCTGGAACAGGCTGGCGTCTATTCCTGCTTCCACGCTGATGGTCTTCATCGGCTTCAGGTTGGGATTGGCAATATATCCCGGGTTGGAAAGACCGCTCTGGAATTGTTCTTTCAGATAACCGAAGCGGGTAAAGTAAGGAGTGGTACCACCACTACCTACACCTGAAACGGACGATCTTACCTTCAGCAGGGAGATGGCTACCGGCAGTTTAAAGATATCCGACAGGATAGCCGATGCATTGATGGAAGGATAGAAGAAGGAGGTATTATCCGTGGAGGTTTCCGATGCAAGGGTGCTGCTCCAGTCGTTACGCGCGGTCACATCCAGGAACAGGTAGTTATTGTAGCTGAACTGGGCCAGGCCATAGAAGCTGTTCACTGCATATTGGGAGTTGTATGGCAATGCTACCGGGATGTTTTTGCTGTTGGCAAAATTGTATACGCCGGGATACCTGAGTTTGTCGGCCCGTACTTCATCGCGATTGTAGAAGTTGTGCATCTGGCTGCCTCCCAGGGAGATGGTGGCGTCGAACTTGCTGGTAACCGCGCGGTGGTAACGCAGGAGGAAGTCGTTGTTCAGTTCACGGGAGTAAATGTTTTGTGTACGGAACATACCATCTGCAAACTTCTGGGTATTTTTTGGACGTTGCTGGGAACGGCTTTCGGTGCTGTAATCCAGCGATGTGCGCACCATCAGGCTGAGATCTTTTGTGAAGTTGTAGGTAGCGGATATATTACCAATAACGCCGTTGCGGTTTACTTTATTCAGCATTTCATAGGCTTGCAGGTAAGGATTGTCGAGCAGGCTGCTGAAAGGACGGTTTTGCGCCATTTGTTCCTGCCCGGGTAACCAGTATTCCCTGAACCAGTCGAGGTTGGCGTTGGGCACCATGCCCCGGATGAAATACATGATCGTTTGGTTGTTGTAACCACTGGAGGGCAGGTTATCACTTTTCTTATTGGTATAATTTACTTTGGTAGCTATCTGCAGTTTATCCGATACTTTATGGTTGACGGATAATGCCACCGTGTTCCTGCCATAGCCGGTATTGGGTACGATCCAGTTGTTATTCAGGTTGGTGTAGGACAACCGGATGGAGGTATTGTTATTACCGCCTTCCAGTGTTACACTGTTGGTAAAAGTTTTGGCGGTATTGAAGAAATCTTTACGGTTGTTTTTATAAGGCACCCACGGGGTTCTGACGGTGCCACCGGTATGGGTAACGGGATCATACTGGTAGTACATTTGTCCGTCGAATTTAGGGCCCCAGGCAGAGCTGGTGCTGCGGGTGCTGGCGCCATCGGCGGTAGCGCCGTAGGAGTACCAGGTATCTTGTCCGGATGCGCCCTGCCCGTATTCGTATTGATAGTCGGGCCAGCGGTTAATTGTTTCGAAGGTAGCATTGGAGTTAACGGTAACGCCTAATCCTTTTTTCACTTTACCGGATTTGGTGGTGATGATGATGGCGCCGTTGGCTCCCCTGGCGCCGTATAGGGCGGCAGCGCCGGGGCCTTTCAATACAGATACGCTTTCAATATCATCGGGATTGATATCATTGAGGCTGGTACCAAAATCGGTGGGAGAGTCGCCATCGAGATAGGAGCCGCTGCCATTACCGGTTTGTTTGCCGCTGCTACCATTGATAATAACGCCATCTACCACGATGAGGGCTTCGCTGTTACCAGTGATATTGTTTTCGCCGCGCAGTATAATTTTAGTGGAACCAGCGGGGCCTCCGTTGGATTTCAGCATATTGAGGCCGGCTACTTTCCCGGTGAGGGCGTTGGTCCAGTTGTTACTCAGTGCATCGGTAAGCTGTTCATTGCTTACTTTGCTGACGGCGTATCCCAGTGCTTTTTCATCGCGCTTGATGCCCAGCGCCGTCACCACTACGCCTTCCAGCTGGGTGATGTTTTGCTGCATTTTTATTTTGAGATTGGCAGCAGCGCCGGCTACCGGGTAGGTATATGGATCGAGGCCGATGGCGCGGAATACCACGTGGCTGCCAACGGGTGCCTGTATATCGAAGATGCCATTTTCGCCGGTAACGGCGGCGGTTTTTCCATCGATAGAGATGCTTACGCCGGGTAAGGCTCCGTCGGCGTCGCTGCCCAACACTACGCCTTTTACGGGTACTTTTTCTACCGCGGCGGTGTCTTTGTCTTTAATGTAGATATTGTTGCCCTGCAGCTTTATATCGAAGCCGGTTTGCGCGGCGATCAGGGCCAGCAGCTTTTCCAGCGGCATTTTTTCTGCCGGCAGTTGTAGTTCATGGCGTGTGCGCACTATTTTATCGTTGTACAGCACCGCTATTTTTTCTTGTTGCTGGAGGGTGGTGATCACCTCCTGGAGGGACATCTTTTTTTTGCTAAACTGGATGACACGGGTAGCCGTCTGCGCCCATACTGACCCCGCCAGTACCAGGCAACACAGCCCGCCAATAATTTTTTTCATGCTACATTATTTATTTGTTGTTCCGGAGAGAATTTGATTGTAAAGAAAGAATAACACTGTCTGCGGTCACCTGGTATTGTATCCCTGCGAGGAAGCTGAGTCCCCCGAGTACGGCGTGAATGCCGTTGTCTTCTACACTACCGGTGAAGGATACCCGTTGTGGTGTACCACGGATAATAATTTTACGGTTATACCATTGTTCCAGTTTTGCGGCGATGCCGGGTAAGTCGTCGTTTTCAAATACCAGTTTATTATCTCTCAGGCCAGTTACCTGGTGCAGGGAAATATGGCTGCTAGTAGTCTTATGAGTAACCGGGTCGTAGGTGATTTTTTGTTCCGGCAGCAGGTTGATATTGAGTTGCTCGGCGGTCACATTAATTTTACCGGTGGCCACGGCAATTTCCTGTGGTGCATTTTCGCGTGCGTTGATATGAAAAGAAGTACCTAATACGGTAATGGCTGTATGAGGTGTTTGTACCCGGAAAGGTTGGGCTGCGTTGCTGGTAACGTTGAAGAAGGCAGTTCCCTTGAGGGTCACGCACCGTTCGCTGTTGTGGAAGGTGGCGGCATCGTAGGTAATGGAGGAGTTGTATTGGAGCCATACCTCGGTGCTGTCGGGCAGGGTAATGCGTTTCTTGTCGCGGGCCGTGGTAGCCAGTTTTACCAGGTGTGGCGTAACGGGGCCTGGGCGATGCACTCCGTACCAGGCGGCGGTGCAGAGCAGGGCTGCTATGGCGGCAGCTGCGCTGTATCGTTTCCAGGGAAACATTTTTCTGACGGGCGCTTCCTGTATACCGGTTTGTATTTTGAGCCAGTCGGCGGCGGCGCTGTCTTTATCGGCCGCTTTTTCGAGCGACAGTTTGCGTTGCGCCAGTGCGGCCAGTATATCCCTGTTTTTTTCCGATTCCTGCAGCCAGGCAACTACCATTTCCCGTTCGGCGGCATCTGATAGTTCATGGATATAACGAAATAAGATATTAGCGTTCAAAGTAAGCCGTTTATTATAGAGGAGGAGGCGACGGGCGCAAATTCCTGTGAATGTGTGTTAAGGAATTGTTAACAAGTGATTTTTTGCTACCGTAAAGGGTTTGGTGGGATTGTCAGGAAGGAATTAGCAGCAACAGGGAGCCGATCATGAGGCCAATTTCGCAGTCCTGCGCAGTGAGCTGCATCGTTTTGATTTCATCCTGTAATACCCGGATGGCGGTGTTGAGCTGGTACTCTACTTTCTTGGGAGTAACATGGAGGAGGTGGGCAATTTCTTTATTGGTGAGGCCCAATAGTTTGAGATCAATGATTTCTTTTTTTACCGGGTCGAGTCGCAATAACAATTGTTGCAGCGCTGCTTTTGATTCTTTATGGACCATATGCGTATCGGGGGTATGATGCGATATGCCTTCTTCTAATTGGTCGTTTGCGATGGTGACGGTGATCGGGAGTTTGTCTTTATGTTTTTTGCAGCGGCGGCGTGCGGCTACCAGCAGGTAGTTTTTGATATTGGCGTTCACGCGGATGTTGGCACGTTGGCGCCAGAGGTCACAAAACAATTCGGCGGCAATATCCCGGGCCAGTTCATAATCGCCCGTAAACGCGTAGCAGTACCGGCTTACCAGTACATAATACTCATCATACAAAACTTTAAAAGTCTGCTGATTCCACTCCGCTCCATTTAGTTCTGATACAGGTTGCATATAGGGTGGCGAAATTAAGTAAGGCGATAGTTTAATTACTTCAACGTTCTCTAATTTAATAAAAAGTTCATACTGCGCGGGGGATATTTTCGGATGCGCAAATAGGGTGCGTTGCGGTGCTATAATTTTATTTTCCCGGTATAGGTATGCCATCGCTGATCATATGCATGCAGGCCTGCTATGATCTTCCTGTCGGGGAGTTACCCTGAAAACGCAGTATATGAGAAGGCTATTTATTTGGATGGTGATGATGGGTATTGCTGTCAATGCCGGCGCGCAGCATATTACCATTGTTACCGGTGGTAAACCGGAGAACAGCCCGGTGGCGCGGGTTTTCGGGAAAGACAAGTTTACGCTGGTATCAGGCTATCTTCATATCACTCCCGAGGAGGCGATCGCATTTGAAGCTGCCTGGAGCGACTATGAGAGGGATAAAAGGTCCTGGTTATCGGAGTGCTATGCATTGCTGACGATGTACCATGACGTCAATGCTTTACCGGACAACGCCCGGGCGGATATGCTCAATAGGCAGCTGATCAGCAATGACCTTGCTTATGTACGCCTGCAAATGAAGCACAGCCCTGCCATGAACGAGCTGCTGGGCGCCACCAGGGCCAGTTTGTTCTTTCAGCTGGATAGTCATATTGAACAGGCCGGCCGTGTGTATATCCAGCAGCAGTTACCATTTACCCGGCAGCCGGAACCTTTGCCGGGGATGCCACCATATTTTTTGAAGTAAGTCAATTTATTAACCCAGGTGCATCAGAAAGGAGGTACGCCGGGATAGCTTTGCAGGTATAACAAATCAATTTTATTCACATGCTGTTATTCAACATTATACTGATCATTCACGTGAGCGCTTTCCTGCTGTACTTATGCCGCCTGGCGCTTTTATTTCCTATAAAACAGCCTGCCAAAGATAAGTGGGGGCTTCCCCTGGGTATCCTGATCCTGTGCACCGGTATTGCCCTGGTGGCCCTGAAATACCCGGCAGTCAACTATTACAAGATAGTCCCTAAGCTGAGTTTATTTTTACTGGTCGGAGTGATCAATGGTATCTATGATAAACGGCCGCTGTCGAGATGGGCTTATTACCTGTTGCTGGGCGCAACGGTATTGGCGGCGCTGATTGCGGTGGTGAAGGTGTAGTGGAGGGGGCCCGGGGCTCCTGGTTTGGGGCCCCGGCGAGTGGGAAATGAAACGGGCGGATCAAGGTTGCGGTAGCAGTGGGATGATTTGAAAAATTAATTTTGTTTGAAATTCAATTTTTTATACTAGTTTTATAATGCGTGTTAACCTCGAAAGTGAGCAGCGCTATTGTTGATTTAATCCTATATTTTATGAAATTGTCATTCCTATTCCTTTATGTACGCATGGCCCGTGAGGCTATATTATTATTTTCCCGGATTCATATTTTTTCTATGAGATAGTGTCTTGTCTGTGGTATTCAAAGATTAATCCGAATCCCTGTAGTGAGGCCCTTGTCAGGCATTTCTAATCCCCCAAATCCTGTTTTGATTAATATGTCAAGAAATCTACTTTCTGTCGTGGTGGCTATATGCCTGCCTGGGCTGCTTTGGGCGCAGCGGCAGCCACAGGTGCCCCGTGATCGTGTGGGTACCACCGAATATTATAATCGCCTGTTGAATACCAATCCGGCATTGCAAGTGGCGGTGATAGATTCACTGAACCGGAGAAGTGGTTCCGGCGATGTTTTTCATCATATAAATGGGAAACCTCTAAACGATTCTGTACGCCAGCTTTTCTCCCGGCATGTTAATGCTGTATATGGTGCCAAACAGTTGCAACAGGTAAACCGCGGCCTTCAGCTATTTCGCGATACCGCCGGACTGCCGGCTTACCTGGCAGGAAAGCTGAGAGGCTTTTATGCTTTGAAAAATGAGACAAACGCTTTATCCCTGATGAAAGCCGGCGCTTATAGCAATCATCTTAAAGTGCTTTCTGGTAGCGCGTTTTATGACAATACCCCTGGCGCCGTTTTACAGTCCGGTATAGGACTCCAGTTGGAGGATATGGTTGTAGTGGGTAATATTCCTGTTAATATCGTATTTAACAACCTGGCTGGCAATTCACCATTTGACCAGGGCTGGGCGGACCAACAGCTGAAGAAATTTTCATTTGACAAAGACGCCTATATGGATAGGCTCAACGGGTATCTCAACAAATCGTACGACCTGAAGAAGTATTTCCTGGGAGATATAGATGTAGCCGGTGCGGTGAAGTCTTTCGCTACCCAGCAGGTGAATGATATACAGGAAGAAATGAAAGCGATTACCTCTCCACAGCAGGCATTGGCATTTAGCAACCTGGTGTCGGCAGAGCAACTCATTTACCTGGACAGCAACCAAATCAGGCGCCTGTTACTGGACAACAAAACATTGCAACTGACAGCCGAAGATCTGAACAGTAAAGTACCTGATAGTACAGGGATGATGTCCGGGCATCAGCAAACTGTATTGGCAGCGCAACAATACCTGCGACGGCTGAGTGAAGTGAAAAACAATGTAGTACAGGGGTTACAAGCCAAAGAAGCCCTTGCCGCACAACATAAAATGAATGGTACCATACAGCAACGGGTGAATGATCCGGAAGCGCAAAAAAGGAACATAAAAGAGTTGCTGCCACTGAATTTTATCCAGCGCCTGTTATTACAGACAAAGCGTTTGAATATAGGAAATATTGCAGCCAATGGCAGCAAAGGGGGTGTGCAGGATTTATTTATGTCTGGTGTACAGGGTGAATTTTTAAACAAGCAAAAGTTCCTTATGCTGGGCTTGGGTACTACCCGCCTGGGAGGTGATTTAAAAGACAGGCAATTTACGTCTTCCCTGGATCCCGGAGCTTATAGTATGCAGTTCCTGCAAACGGGGCAGGGAGATATAAATGCGTCCCATAGTCACATCGCGCTGATGAATGCGAATACCAGGAATAAGAACTACGGCGGGTTTGATGCGGAGAGCCTGAAGCGGAATATTTTTGTTGGGGCATTTTCCGAACAAATCGACCTGGGAGAATATGGCGCTATTACTGCGGATATTTCCAAGTCGAATACCTCGTTTAATAATGCGGCCACAGGCAACACTGCAGCGCTATCTTCCAAGACGGCTGCTTTTACCCTGTTGGATGATTTCTGGCAAACTTTTTCTGCCGGACTTGACTATAACGGGGAATGGAAGGCCGCCAGGATGTCGCAAAGAGTGTACTTTAACTATTCCGGGCTCGCCTATACGAACCCTGGATCGCCTGGCGGTAGCCGTGGTACCATACGTTATGGATTGAACGTGAAACGCTATTGGAACAAGCGGAAAGTAATGGTGGGCTTCAGAACAGATCTGCAGGATATGAATACGGCTGCCAGCGGTAGCGCAGGGTGGAAAAACCGTCAATATACACTGGATACCCGTATCAGGGTAAAAAAGAATTTTTCATTGTCGGCCCGTATAGGACAATCTACTATGAAAAACACCAGCCATTTGTTTCCTGAGATGGGATATCTTAACCGGCAGATCAATGTTGCCTCACAGTTAAGTGGAAAACTATTTTCCTACCAGCAGAATAATAACATCAGTTTCGGCGTGCAGCAGATGGATATTCTGCCCATGAAGAGTTTGTTGATCAACCTGAATATTAACCATAGCATCGTGATCGGTACCCATGTGTTATCCGTATCAGTTTTCTATAATAAAGATGTAAAAGACCAGGCCTTGTACGGTAACCTGTTTACCGCTGAAACCGGGTGGAGTTACCAACTGGGTAAAATCTGGTCTTGCAGCAGTGGTATCAATTACCTCGATAATAAAAATGTGGTACGGCAGATAGGTTTGCGGCAAACGGTGAGCGCCTCACTGGCAGAGCGTTTGCACCTCAACCTGTATGCAGATTGCAGGAAGCAGCTGTTGAATACACCCCAGAATTATCTCTTCGGCAACATCAACACACAGCTGGCTTTAAATTACCAATTGAACAGATAGTATATGAGAAGGTTAAAATATTGGATCATAAGCTGCTTTCTTTTGATGCAGACTTATGCAGCAGCCCAGGTATCTTTTGTATTCCTGCCGGAAGTGCAGGGCAGAACATTGGATGGTCTTTTCCAGGTAAGGATCGCAGGGCCTGCCTCGGAACGCTTTATGGCGAGGCTACAGGTGACAGTTACTGTTCCCAGGGAGGGAAAGGTAGTAACTATCAAAACAAAACCATTTGAAGTAAGACCTGGTGTAAATCCGCTGCCAGCGGGTCTTATCTCTGGTGCCGGAATTAATTTCGGAAATGGTAAAATTGCCACCATATGCCGCCAGTCGGGTTACTTTACAGAGGGGGATTATGAGTATTGTTTTGAATTACTCGGGGAGGCTAATCATGGTGGAGAGTCGTTAGGTACGCAATGCTTTGACTACTACCTGCAACCATTTTCTCCCCTGCTCCTGACCAGCCCGGCAGATGAAGATGATATTTGTGACAAGCGTCCTTCTTTCTACTGGCAGCCGTTGTTACCTGCTATTCCCGGTTTGCAGTACCGGCTATTACTGGTGGAATTAAAACCAGGACAGGCGAAAACAGAAGCGCTGCGTTATAATTTCCCTGTTATCAACCAGCAATATATCAATCTGCCTATGCTTTTTTTTCCACCTTCTGCTAAGGCACTGGAAGAAGGGCGTGAGTATGTATGGCAGGTAACAGCATACAAAGAACAATTGATATTGGCCAATTCAGAGATATGGACGTTTAAAGTTAATTGTACCGATAGCAGTAAACCCTTTGTGCCGGAAAGCTTCCGGAACATTGAAGACCTGGTAAAAGGAAACTTCTATGTAGCAAGGGGCCGGCTATTGTTTGCAGTGCATAACATCTACGATAAAGCCGATTTACAGTATAACATTACGTGTATCACGAAGCCGGAACAGGTGGTTAAGAAGCTACCAACGATAAAGTTGGAGCGGGGTAATAACCATGTTATCATTGATCTCACAGACAACAAGTCATTTACCGATGGTTACTATTACCAGCTATCCGTCCGTTTACCAGATGGAGAGAGCTACCAGTTAAGATTTTTATATAAAAATGAAGTAGAATGAAGATACGGCTCACAATTTTTCTCCCGGTTATTTTCATCGGTATGATGGCTTGTCATGATCGTTCCCGGAATGAACTGCAACAATTGATGACAGATGAACAGAGCGGACTATTGCAGGAAAAGCGGATCGGCGATGTAGTGATAAGGCTCACTTATTTACCGGAATGTTGGGAACGGATGAATAACCGGCCTACATCGGTAGATCATTCAGAAATGTGCTTTAAAATAAATGTATTGCCTGCCAATAATAATATGGATCAGCGAAAGGAAGAGCCGATGAGTACCAGTTATGGACTTGATACCGTATTTCAGTTGATCCTGAACCGGGATACCCTGGCGCCATTGATGGCGCAAAGGATGGCCAATGGTCAGTTGAACGGCGTGGAATACCTTGTCATTTTTGAACGAAAGCCCTTAGCTGCAGTACAGCAGGCGGCATTGGTATATAAAGACTGGCTTTTCAGCGCCACCCGCCTGGTATTTCCATTGCAAAAAAATTATCTCCAAAAATCAGATTCTTTAAGCTGCAGGTTATGATGATTAAAAGTATAAAAGCGAAAAAGGCGCTGGCTATATTCTTCCTGTCATTGCTGACAGCAGAAACTTTGTTGCCCCTTCACAGTATGGCGCTTACCTCCGGACCTACCCAGCCGGAACATGCACAGTTTACCCCCTATAGCAGCAATGATATGGTGGACCTTTTTACGGGTGCTTTCAAATATAATATTCCGGTAATGGATGTAGATGGCTACCCGGTAAATCTTAGTTATGCCTCTGGCGTTGGCATGGATGATGAGGCCAGCTGGGTTGGACTTGGCTGGAATCTGAATGTAGGCGCCATTACCAGGCAGCTGAGGGGCGTGCCGGATGATTTTTCCGGCGACACGGTGAAAACGTTTCACGATGTGGCTCCCCGGTATGTATATGGAGGGCGTGGCATGGTGAGACTGGAGTTGAAGGGATTAGATGTAGCCAAAGTATCCGGAAGCGTGTCACTGGGTGTATTCAGTGATAGCTATACTGGCATGGGAGCAGAATTTGGTGTGAATGCCGGTATATCTGCCGGACTGGTGAACTCGGGCATGCTGACTGCGGGGCTCGATGGAGGTATCAACTCCAGTACCAGCAGCGGCGTATCGGTATCGAGTGGCTTGTCTATGGACTTGTTTGCATCACAGAACATTGCAGCCAGTGTAGGCGTATCTGCCAACCTGGGCTATAACACCCGGGAAGGACTGAAAGAATTAACGCTGGGTGAATCTTTTGGTGTAGGTAAGTTGCAGTTAACAGCAGGCAGAACTTACATGTATAATACGCCGCCATTTAATCCTAAAATAAATTTCGGATATAGATCCACTTCTCAAACCTATACCTTGTCTGTAGGAGGAACGGCCTTCACGGTATTTGGAGGAGCTAGTCTTACCGGGTATTTCAGTAAGCAGGAGATGCTTTCTACTAATCACCTGAACCCCGAGTTTGGCTATTTATATGCCCACAGGGGGACAGGTATAAAAGAATCGATCCCCGACTTTATGCGGGAGAAAGAGAACCCGGTGATACGCAACCTGCCCAACATTGCTGTACCCATAGCTACCCCCGATGTATTTAATTACACCAGCCAGGCTGGCAGCGGGCAGTTCAGGCTGCAACGGGGAAATACCGGGGTTGTATTTGATCCATACGCAGCCGATGAATCAGACAACTCTTCATTTGGCCAGGACCTCGGGTTTGGCGCTTATTTTCATGGAGGCACTACTATCTATAAACAGAGTATTACCAACATTACCAGGAAATGGCAAAATGCCAACGACTTCCTGGCAGCTGCAGATTATAAATCGGATGCTACCAAGCCTATGGAAGAGCAGGCGTATTTTAAAATGATGGGGGAGCAAACGGCCGAAGATCCAAACTATATCAACCGGATACAGGGCGATAAGCTATTGGCGGTATCATTGAATGGTAGATCGGCGCAGGCAAAGGTGCATGATAAAGAAGGGAACATTGCTAACACTCCGACCGAGGGGTACAAAAAGGATGGCAGGCAAATGCGGGTATCCCCTATCAGTTACCTGACGGCAGATGAAGCCTCCATGAATGCCAGCAACAAAACCTATCCTTCCTATAAGTTTTACGATTCTACTATGACAGCGGCGCCCGCCTGCGGCCCGGAGAAACAGGCAGATATCAGCCGGCGAAGAGGAAAAAACGGGCACCATATTTCTGAAATTACTGTCACCGAAAGAGATGGAAAGAGAGCTGTGTATGGATTGCCTGTTTACAATCTGCAGCAGGATGAGTATACTTTTGCCGTTAATCCCGCATTAAAGGACGCACAGGCCGATAAAACGAACCTGATAGGCGCTGAATTGGATAATAATAATGAAGTAAAACACAATTATGGCAAAGATCAATATTATCATCATGAAACGCAGCCAGGTTATGCGTCTTCTTATCTCCTGACTGCGATATTAAGCCCTGATTATGTAGACCTCACCAATAATGGCATTACAGATGATGACCTGGGAACAGCCGTGAAATTTAACTATTCAAAAGTAGCGAGCGACTATTGCTGGCGCACGCCATTGTCTCCCGGAAAAGCGCTGTTTAACCGTGGGCTGAATGCAGATGTGGATGATGATAAGGGTAGTATTGTGTCGGGCAGGAAAGAACTCTGGTACCTGAATTCTATCGAAACCAAAACCAAGATTGCCTATTTTATTACGGCAGACAGGGAAGATGGCCTGGGGACCTCCGGTAGTGTAATGGGGTATGTTAATAGTGGGGTAAAGCAGCGCCGGTTAAAGGAAATACGTTTGTACTCCAAGAGCGACCTGTCGCAGCCCATTAAAACAGCTTATTTTAATTACGATTATACCCTTTGTCCCGGTATACCCAATAGTGTTAATGGTGGCGGAAAGCTGACGTTGAAGAGCGTATACTTTACGTATGGTTCGTCAAAGAAAGGAGCGCATCATCCTTATACTTTCGAGTATTCAAATAATAAGTCTTTTGGCTACATGGCTTCCGACCGGTGGGGAACTTATGCCCCCGATTCAGCCAGTAAAAAGGCCGGTTTTACCATGAAAAATGACGAGTTCCCTTATACGGTCCAGGACACGGCACAAGCCAACAGTAATGCCCGGCTGTGGAACCTGTCGAAAATAACGCTGCCTACCGGCGGTAGTATCGACGTAGAATATGAATCAGGGGACTATGCTTATGTGCAGGATCGCCGCGCCATGCAGATGGTCGGATTACTAGACCTGGTGAAAGATACATCGGGAACAGTGACCACCAACCTGCGGAATGCGCAGGGGATCAGGATTACAGCCCCCGGACCGCTGAGGGGGGCTAATGATGCAGGTATCCTGGACAATTTTGTTACCGATTATCTCAACGGGAGGAATGACTGCTATGTGAAGATGAATGTAAACGTAACAGACCGCCCTGGTATTACTGCGGATAGTTATTATGACAACGTCTCCTGTTACGGGGAGGTGGCAAAGGTGCGCAACAACAAAAATGGCACCTACGATCTGATCTTTAAAAATGTGACGCAGGGAGGCGTTACCGTTAATCCTTTCGTGATGGCCGCCTGGCAGAAGATGAGATTGGAATATCCGAAGTATGCTTATCCGGGTTATGAAGACCGGATCCGGAATGCGACGGGTATAGAGCGGGCATTGAATGCCATTGTAAATGCTATCGGGAATATCTCAGAGCTGCGAAAAAATTTCAATGAAAGAGCCCGCGACAATGATTTTGCGATCAATATCAATAAAGGTAAAAGTTTTACCAGGATAGTAAAGGGAGATGGAATAAAGCTGGGTGGACCTGCCCGAGTAAAACGTGTGCGCATGAACGATGACTGGAATAATATGAGTGGCAAGTTAGCCCCCGGCGCTACTTATGGACAGGAGTACGAATATCGGACTACCGTAAACGGCGAAACCATCAGTAGTGGGGTGGCGTCTTATGAGCCGGCTATTGGCGCGGATGAAAATCCTATGCGTATGCCGGTACCCTATAGCCAGGAGTCCAAGGGTACGTTAACGAATTACTTTTATCTTGAAGAGCCGTTTGGAGAATCATTGTTTCCTTCCCCACAAATAGGTTATAGCAAAGTAACCGTACGCGACCTGGATGCCACCGGTAAGGCGGATGCCCAGAAAGCTACCGGGTGGCTGCAGCATGAATTTTACACGGCCCGGGATTACCCGGTGATTGTGGCAGCTCAGTCACGGCCGGATGTTTCGCAAAATGGACCGGCAGGATGGGCCAATTTCTCAGGCGCTAACCAGGTATATGAACTGGCCATGTCGCAGGGGTACGTGATCTGGCTCAATGATATGCATGGCAAGCCCAAAGCGCAAAGGGTGTTTAACCAGAGTGGGAATGAAATTTCTTCCACTGTTTATTATTATAAGTCCGATCCGCTGGATGCCGATAAATTAAAGTTAAACAACTCGGTAACTACGGTAGATGAAAAAGGGAATATCAATCCTGCAGAAATGCTGGGCCGTGAAATAGAAATGGTGACCGACATGCGGGAGCAGGAAACCAAAGACATAGGGTTAACAGTACAGGCAGGTGTGGACGTAATTCCCTTACTAATTTATGTAGTGGCTATTCCTCACTGGCCCAGGAGGGACAATGATAGCTACCGGTTATTCCGTTCGGCTTCCATTCTCAAAACAGTACAGCAAACGGGTATCCTGAGCAGTGTGGTAAAAACCATCAATGGCTCTACCGTCACCTCTGATAACCTGGTGTTTGACCGGAATACCGGGCAGCCGGTGGTAACCCGTACCAACAATGAATTTAATGACCCGGTATATTCCGTTAATATGCCTGCTTACTGGAAATATGAAAAAATATCGGGCGCCTATAAGAATTTGAATGCCGTATTTCCGGCATTCACAACAGATGCCAACGGTGTAGTGCTGGGCTCTTATGCATCTTTTATCACAGGTGGTGATGAACTGATGGATATAACGCCTGGCGGTAGTACGCCCGGTAAGCGATATTGGGTGATCCGTTCTGCAACTACCGGTGATCCAACCCTCCGTTTAAGGGTGATCGACGATGCAGGATTGTTAGTAAAGAATATGGCCCGGCAGGTGAAACTGTATCGCTCTGGTTTCCGGAACCAGTTCGACGGTGTTGCAGGAACGGTAGTGAGCATGAAGAACCCGGTAGCAGGAGGAAAAATTGCCATTTTCGATACAGTAGATAATACGGCCTACAAAGTACTGGACGCCAAGGCAGTGTTATATGAAGAAGAGTGGGGGGCGAAGTTATGCGCCACCTGTCCCTTCGGTTTTTCTGTGAGTACCGATGGCACACGGTGCGAACGTTATGCTGTAGAGAATGTAAACGATACTTTGCAGCTGGTACCAATGGTTAGCAGCAAGACGGACGTTGGGATCAACGGTGCTTCTTTTAAGCTGGCTAACAACAGCGTAGTTACGAAGAAAAACTATTATTGGGGAGGAGATTGTAGCGGTGGAGGAACATCTTCGCTGATGGCTAAATCGGCCGGTGCACAAAGCCAATCATTGCTGGTATCCGGCAGTTGCGGACGTTTATATTGGACAGGCGTATGGCTGAATAGATCGCAAAGTGTGACGGATACCTGGATGGGAATGGAAACCTGTTTTACAGCTACTACCTCCGGTACTTATTCCCTGGGTTATGGCGTGGACGATTTAATGAGGATATATATTGATAATGTGCAGATCGTGAATACACCAGCCCCTGGCAGTTACTGGAGTACCTGGACAGTGATTCCTATTTCAATGACGGCGGGCAAGCATACCATCCGGATTGAGTTTCTCAACAGCTATATGGCGGGAGGAACAGAAACCACTAATCCTGGTGTTGCGGGCGTGGAAGTCTATAACCAGTCGCCTGATGTGTTATATGGTTTGTCGGATGCCAGCGCCAATACCATTTTTTCTACCAAAAACATGGTATATCCCAACAACAGCGTAAATACCTATGTACTAGACGCTAACAACGTGAGAAGAATAGCCCGGTATGACTGCATTGAGAACCTGTGCAATACACCGTTTGTGTGCGAGTCAAGGCCAATCAACGGTCCGCTGAACCCTTACCTGGCTGGATTCCTCGGCAATTGGCGGGTATCTGAAGAAAAAGCCTATGAAGTGAACCGGGTAGACCAGCAGATATTTGCTAATAAGGGCGCCGGCCTGAACCTGCGTAGCAGCGGTTATTTCAATGGGTTTAAGTCTTACTGGTATTACGACGCCGCCAACGCTCAGTGGAGTGCAGTGCCAGCCAACGATAAGTGGGTGACCAGCCGCTACGTTACTTTATACGATCAGTACGGACAGGAAATGGAGAATAAAGATGCCCTCCTGCGGTATAGCAGTGCCTCGTTCGGATATAGAGGGGCCGTGCCGGTAGCAGTAGCCGGCAATGCCATGAGAAGAGAAATCTTCTACGATGGTTTTGAAGACTATAACTATAACGGCCTTTGTGGAGCTGTAAGCTGTAATATGGACAGCTTCGATATACGGAATACACTGGGCGTTAATTATATTTCAATGCTTAAATCCGACGACGCGCATAGTGGTAATTTTAGCCTGAAATTAACCCTTCCGCTTACACTGTCGGCGAAAGTACATACCCTGGAACATCAGCCGGGAGATGGTAAATACCTGGACAAAGATGCTTTCGGGCAATATATCACAAAGCTCACCAAAGGGCTGTATCCACAAGGATTTCAGCCGCAGCCATCCAAAAAGTATATTTTCTCTGCCTGGGTAAAAGATGGAAGTGTAGGCAATACAGTGCCCAATATTACACCATCCGTCAATGGAACGAATCTTAACCTCACTTTCAAAGCGGTAGTAGAGGGATGGAAGCTGGTAGAAGCAGAAATTGACCTGCCGGCTAATGCGACGGACTTAAAATTGATTATACCAGCTTCGGCATCGGCGGCTATTGACGATATACGATTGTTCCCTTATAATGCCACTATTAAAACATATGCTTATGATGATAAGACCTTGCGTTTAATGGCAGAAATGGACGAAAATAATTTCGCCACTTTCTATGAATACGACGACGAGGGAACACTTATCCGTGTGAAGAAAGAAACAGATCTTGGCATTATGACCCTGAAAGAGAGCCGTTCCGTTTACCGTAAAATGAATTAATTAAACTGATTGAATCCCCTTACTATGAAGAAAGTAGCATGGTTATTAAAAATACTGTTACCTGTAATAATCCTTGGCGGCGTAATTGTTTCCTTTGCCGGTATCCCGAAATGGATGCATCGCGCAAAAAAACTGGCAGTGGCTCCGGTAGCGCCGGCAACACCGGAGCGGGGAATTGTTTACTCTGCAGAAGAGAAACGCAAGCTGGGACAGCTGGCGGCGGTATATGATCACATGAATGGCTGCCAGGAATTGTATATCTCCGGGTTGATGACAGCCTATGACCCGGCGGATAGTTCGGCCACTCTTCATAATCCTTTCCGGCTTTGCCGGAAGGGGAAGGAGCTGTATTATCAAACTGGTGATATGGAGATGATTTCGCTGTCTGATATGTATATATCCGTTAGTCATAAGGCCAAGAAGATATTTATAGGGCCTGCAAAAACGGTATTGCCTCCTTTCCAGCTACCCACCGACAGCCTGGCGGTTACCTGGCAAAGTGATAACTACCGGATGGTGACCGAAGATCTCCCGGGAAAAAGCAGGATGCGTATGTTATGCGATAACCATATTACCTGCAAAGAATACCGGTTTGACTATGATACTTCTACCATGGCGATAAAACAGGTATACATGCGACTTACCAATTTGCGGGATCCGCTCAATAACAAATTGGATAAAGAGGTGATCCTGACGGTGAATGAGTGGAGAGAGCAGCATATTCCGGCTGCTCTACTGAAAACAAGTACTTACCTGGTAAAGGAGCGTGATGGCTGGCATGCTACTGCAGCTTATGCCGGATACGACCTGGTTAGTTTATATTAATGTTAACCCTATTAATGCCCGTGTAATATGGCGCTTATCAACCGCATAAATAAATTATCTGCCACTGTGTTCATGGTAATGCTGCTGATGCTGGCAGCAGCCGTGAAAAGCATGGCTGCTATAGAGCCCTATCAGCAAAAGATCCAGGGCAAGCTGAAGAAGGGGGATACACTGCTTGTGAAAGACGAAAAGTTTGAGAACCCTGCATATGACTGGAATAATATCCGGAACAATGGCGTATCCAACGTGATTACTTTTGGATTGCAGCCGGAAGCACTGGCCAATATACACCAGTCTTTTTCCTGTAAAGCCGACCTGAAAGTAGAATACTGGAGCCAGCCGGGTCAGGAATTGCCCATTACGCTGGAACATGTGAAGTTGGATATCAACTACGATACCGCCGTGGGGGCGGTGTACCAGATAGACGCCCGGTATGAATTCCAGAATGCCTACAAAATAAAGGTTTCTATTAATGAAATAAACAGCGATGAGCTGCAAGACCTGCCGGCAGCATTTTACCTGGAAGCTTATGTAGTGGTAAACAGGGATTACCTACCGCAGCCTAATGCTTCGCTGATTCCTACAGTGACGCTGGACCCGGGAAATGATGGTAGTGCACCGGCAGGAAGAATGATGGCAAGAGCTGCTATTGTGCCCACTGCTAACGCCGTTACGGTGAACTGGGACGTTATCCCCGGTGCGCAGAAGTATGACCTGGAATGGACCTTTATCGATGAAGAATCCGCCAACGGCACTATTTTGAACCAGTCCGGCACCTCAACGCCTGCGGCTACCCTTGCCCAGATGTTTCGTAACAATGCCACCAGGGTGACCGTCAGCAATAACAGCTACACCATTTCGCTGGTGCATAATACTAAGTATCTCCTGATTCGCATGCGTACGGTAGATGAAAGCAATCAATACCGGAACGAGGGCGCCTGGAGCTACCAGGTCAAATCCGATAACGTTACCGTGTCGGGGGTGATCATACTGAGTAATACCTGGCATCAGCCGGGGCTCAACTGGCAATATGATGCTACCTACGCCGAAGAGGGCAAGAAAAAGGAAGTGGTAGCCTATTTTGATGGTACGCTGAGAAACCGGCAGGCGGTTACTTTGAGTAATACCGATACTACTACTATTGTTCAGGAGAATATCTATGATCAGTTTGGCCGGGTGGTAGCAAACATATTGCCGGCTCCCGCCGACGCCAATATCCTGACCTATGTGCCGGGATTCAGCCGGAATAATAATGGGCAGGCATATACTTACAATAACGTGTTTAAAGGCCTGAGTGGTGCTTGTATTGGTCTGCCGGATCCGTTGAAAACAGATACCGGCGCCTCCAAATATTATTCTGTTAAGAACAAATACCTGAATACAGATCCGTTTAATAAATACATCCCGGATGCCGAAGGATATCCACTGTCTGTTACTTCTTACACGCCGGATAACACTGGCAGGATAGCGTTGAAAGGTGGTGTAGGCGCCGCATTTCAGCCGGTTACCATATTACAGAACCATACCACCCGGTATTACTATGGCAAGCCGGAACAATGGGAACTAGACCGGCTATTTGGTAACGATGCTGGTTATGCGGATCACTATCTTAAAAACATGGTGATAGATCCCAACGGGCAAATCAGTGTCTCCTATCAGAATGCTGCAGGTAAAACAGTAGCCACAGCGCTCACTGGTAGCACGCCGGATACTTCATTGTTGGCATTAAATTCCCTTACACCGGCTGTGAAGAAAGACATTATCCTGCTGCAACCAGAGCGGTTTGTATTTGATCCGGCTACGTTGAAGCTTACCGCCAACACCACTTACCTGGCTTCGGTGCCTGATTCTGCGGCTGTTTTTAAATTCAGCATGGAGAAGCTGATCAAAAAATATGTACAGGGAGCCGTTACCATTTGCAGTAATTGTTATTATGAGCTGAAGGTAGGGGTAAGCGATGATTGCAATAACAAAATACTTGATATCAGCAATGTAAAGGCTGGTAGCGCCATTTCAGATTGTAATCAATCGGCCAGTTATGATACTACTTTCAATGTTTCCCTGAAGAAAATAGGAGAGTACTATATCACTTTTGAACTGGCATTGAATCCGCGGGTGATAGAGGCATTTACCACCGATTTTATTGCCCGCAATACGAACCTGAAAACCCAGTTCCAGTTTGTTATGGAGCAGCTGAAGAGAGAAGATTTTACCGGTTGCTTCTCCGAATGTACTACCTGTAAAGATGCGTTGGGACTAAAAGCTGACTTCCTGTTGGGGATGAAGACCCGGATGTTCAAGAATGGGGTAGATACGTTGGCCAACCTGGCGGCTATTAACACCTGGGCCGGTGGATTGTACGACGCGTTGTACAGTAATTGTCAAACGATTCGGGCTGCCTGCCTCGCATCGCCCTGCGACCGCCTGAAGTCGCTGATGTTAATGGATGTGAGCCCGGGTGGGCAGTATGCGCTGTTCGACAGCACCTATACTGCGCAGGAATCGGCGATCAACGTTATCTTCCAGCATTGGCGGGATGCCGCAGTATTTCCTTTGCAGTCGCCAGGGGGGGCTACCTATGAGGCGACGAAATTCCAGCTAGAGAACGGGAGATATATTTCTCCCTGCGATCCATCCTTTACACTGGCAATGCTGATCACCTATTGGAAACCAGAATGGAGTGATAAATTTCTGTCATTTCACCCTGAGTTTTGTGCCCTCACTTTTTGCGGAGATCATGCCGCCTATAAAACCTGGGACGACCGCATCGCACGGCTGTATACCACGGCTGCAGATATTCCGCTTATAAAAACCGGACTGGCTTACGATGTCAGCAACGGCGCCTGGTTACTGGATGCGGATCCGTTTTTTGCAGCAAGTGGAGCAGGGAAAAATTACTATCAGAATATTAAGACAGAGTTGAATTCCTATTCCCGCCAGGTCGTGCAGGCGCCAATAGGTTTAAATAACAAAAGCCTTTCCGCCTATGTAGATTACCTACTGTACTGCGCTGATTCTACCGGTTCTGCCAATACCGGTACGAACACCAGTATGACTACCCGGTGGAATAACTGTACACCTAATGCCACCTGTCGGGTACCGGACAGGCAATGGCAGATGTATGCCAATATGTACCTGGAGTTAAAGGAGAAGTATTACCAGCAGTTGAGGGACTCGTTTTATTGCCAGGGGATATGTATACCAGGAGTGGCGCCAAAACGGTATTACGATTGTAGTGGCTTTACTGCCAGCATGTTTAGCTTCTCACCAAATTCGGGAATTGTATATGTGTACCGACCTGAAGACAGGCTTATACCCCCCGGTATTACCATCGATGTTACCTTTAGGACCGCGACAGCGGCTCCGGGTGTTACGTTCACATCTACGAGCCCAGGTTTTTTAACGATGCAAACTGCAGACCCTATTACATCAGGTCCATTCATTCGTTGTACTGGTACACCTGTTTTCCCGCCTACCTGTCCTTCTGAATATACCAATAAGGAAACCCGTGTTAATAGGATCGATTACAAAACCCAGGACCCAATAGACACCTCGGAAGTAATTGGAGAAGGTAGATATAACCTGAGTTTGCAAATTCAAACTGCTTGTGATGTTACCATCACCAACCTGCTCACACAGTTAAAACCCTGTATGGGGGCAGTTGATTCCGTATTATTCCGTAACCGGCTGATGGAGGTATGCACACAGGGAGGTGATATGAATCGTATGTACGGCGGTAGCAGCACCATTGGCGGAAAAGTAAACAGTGATGGCGATTCCACTTTTGAACAGGTAATTAAACGTTATCTCGGAAAAACTTCGTTTACGCTGGATTGCAATCCGTGGGTGGTAGACCTGCCTACACCTTCCGGCGTAACGGCGCAAACATCGGAGCGTACCCTGTCATTTACGGATGCTGGTATTTGTAATAAGCTCAATGCATTGAAGCTGGAGCAGCAAACGAACCAGCCTGCCATGACGTTGTATAATTACCTGGTATCGAAGTATGGCGCTGGTATGAACATAACATCCGCTGAGCTGGATGTGCTGGTGAAAGGCTGTAGCAACTGTCGTTACCTGATGGACCGTGATGTGAAACTCCCTGTATTCCTCGATGGTGGAGCAAAAGGATGTATTACTCCTACGGAATTCTGGGCTGCCAGGGCAGCTTTTGCAGCAGCGATGGGCAATTCGGTAGATACGACCAATTCAAACTATAAGAAAGTATATAGGAATTATCTCAATCAGAAATTGGGCTTTTCGCTCAGTTTCTCCGATTATGATAATTACCGGAAATCGTTATTGCCCGGTTCAACACCCATGTTGTGCAACCAGCCTGTCTTCTCCACAATACCTACAGATCCCTATGATTGTATGTATATGCTGGTAGATGGCGCGATTGCCGGCGCCAACAGGGCGTATGCTATTTATATTGATTCTGTGAAGCGCGATTTCCGCCAGCAGTATGTGAATGTGTGCAGTAAGGCAAAAACGAAGGTAAGGCTCAATACTTCTCAACAGATTTACCACTATACCCTTTACTATTATGACCAGTCGGGGAACTTACTGCGCACCGTGCCACCGGAAGGCGTTACCCTGATTGATGATACAGATTTGCTGGACCAGGTAGACCAGGCCCGCCGGGCGGACTATAGTCAATGTAATTACAGCGGTCCACAAAACAATACCAATCCCGATACTACGCTGAGCAGGCTGGGCACCGCCTTGACTGCTACCGGTAATCAGTCGCTCGAAATGTGGCTATATAATGCCGATGGAGGACCTACGCAGGTATTGGCAGCGAGCAACGGCAAATCCTATTTTGATGTTTGTATAGATGGAAGCTACCTGCATGCATCTATTTACAAGCAAGGACCAGCGCCCCCTGCAGGATCCGCCGACCTGGTGGCCTCCAATATTGTAGATGCAAATATCAGCTCCGTGTTGCCGCTTGATCAGTGGGTACACGTGGTATTGCAGGGAGCAGATCTTGACAGTAGTGGCGCAATCAGTGTATTTGTAAACGGGGTTAGTTGCCCGGTTGTTACCAACGCACCTTTCGGCGGTTGCGGCTGGGATATTACTGCCAACACCAGCGGCACGGCTACCTATGCGCAGAACCTGGCTTATTTACGGCAATTGCGGGTGTATAAACGCTTAATGACCACCGCCGAAATCGCCGCCAATGCCAAAGAAAACTGCCTTGGCCTGGCGCCTGCCTATGCCGTAGGCTTGCTGAAGGATACCATCACCTGGGGACGTTTTAACACCCCAGCGCCTGGCTCTCCGACTACCTTGCCTGATGGCGGTACTACCGAAGTATATACTTCTGCTGTCTACCCCCGTCATCGGCTATCTACCGATTATGCATATAACTCGCTGGGACAAGTACTGCAGCAGAACTCCCCTGATGCCAATACCAGTTATTTCTGGTATGATGTAAAGGGGCGCCTGCTGGCTTCCCGCAACGCCAATCAATACCTGGGTACTAACCAGTACAGCTATACGGAGTACGATAACCTGGGACGTATTACCGAAGTAGGGGAGAAGAAAAATGCCACCAGCCTGGGTTCGCCCGGATTTATTGCAGACGCTACCGCCACACTGTTTTTAAATAGCGGTACCAACGGGCAGCTTACACGGACAATTTACGATATCGCCCAGTTAGATCCTGCGACCTACCCGCAGAGCAACTTGCGCAAAAGAGTAGCCGCCAGTATTTACCAGGAAACTGATGGCACCACTGAGCAGGGAACTTACTACAGCTATGACGCCCTGGGTAATGTGAAGACCCTATGGCAAAAGCTGTACGGTCTCTATGAAATGAAGAAACTGGATTACGCCTACGACCTGGTGAGCGGAAAAGTGAATGCAGTGAGATATCAGCAGGCCAAGCCAGACCAGTTCTTCTACAACTATAAATATGATGCGGAAAACCGGATCATCAAAGCGCAAAGTGGCATTACCCACAACGGTGATAACTGGACGATCATGAACCCGGCCACCACCGACGCCTACTACATGTACTATAAGCATGGACCGCTGGCCCGTACCATTATAGGTAAGAACGGTGTACAGGGCATCGACTACGCCTACACGCTGCAGGGATGGCTGAAAACGGTGAATGGCACCGGCCTGGTACCCACCAGCGACATCGGTCAGGACGGTGTGGGCAGCACGGCCACCATCGCCAAAGATGCAGCCGCCTATTCGCTGGATTATTTCGCCGGCGACTACAAGCCTATCGGCGGCGCTGGCGCCACTGCACTGGGTACAAAATATACTGCCACCACCACCGATATTACCGGCCAGGATCTGTTTAATGGCAACATCAGCAGAACGACGATGGCGTTATCGAAATTCAACAGCGGCAACCCGGTAGGGTACAGTTACCGCTACGATCAGCTGAATCGCCTGGTACGTATGCGCCAGCACCTGATATCCGGAACTACCTGGGGTAAGGCACAGGCACAAACCGATTACCAGGAAGATATCAGTTATGACGGCAACGGTAACATCCTAACCTACCTCCGTAATGGCACCAGGGATACCAGTGTAGCCATGGACAACCTGACCTATTATTATCCCCGCGATGCTGCCGGCAACCTCACTGCCAACACATTGCGGCATGTTAAGGATGCCGTGAGCAGTACCGCCTACCAGTCGGACCTGGACAATATGCCGGATGACAACTACACCTACGATAAAGTGGGTAACCTGGTAAAAGACAATGCCGCCGGTATTACCAATATCACCTGGACGGTATACGGTAAAATAAAAAGTATTACATTTAGTGATAATAGTTCTTTGTCATATAAATATGATGCCACCGGCAACCGTATTTATAAAGAATACACCAAAGGCGGGGTAGTCAATAAAACCTGGTACCTGCGCGATGCCCAGGGCAATACCCTCGCTTTATACGGCAACCGAAATGGCGACGCAGAAACCTATTGGAAAGAGCAACACCTCTACGGTAGTTCCCGTCTGGGTATGTGGCAACCGGATATGAAAGTAACCAGTACCCCCGGCAATCCTGCCACCCTCTGGAGCCAGGCTAACCTGACCCGGTATGAACTCAACAACCACCTCGGAAACGTGCTGGCGACTATATCGGATCAACAAGCCAGCCATAGTGCTACCGTTTATAATATGACGGATTATGCGCCGTTTGGAATGCAGATGGTGGGGAGGAAGTGGGCTTTGGGGGGAGTATATCGTTATGGGTTTAATGGGAAGGAAAACGACAACGAAATCAAAGGCGAGGGGAATCAGTTGGACTACGGAATGCGTGTGTATGATCCGAGGATAGGAAAGTTCTTATCAGTAGATCCAATTACTGCGAAATACCCAGAGCTTACACCTTACCAGTTTGCAAGTAATACGCCTATCTGGGCAATAGATATAGACGGTGGTGAAGGCGGGATTATGAGCCCCTTTGATGCAAATAAATATACTGTTGCGTCACAAACTATTTCAAAAGGTGTTGATAATTTGTTAGATGCTCCCGCAGATGCAGGTCAAGCCTATTCTTGGAATCTTGCCGCTAACTTACCTAAAGGGACAGTGAAAACGAATAGAGATATGTTGGCAGCAATGTTTATATACATGGGTAATAATTATATGAACCGTGTAGGAAATAGTAGGATTGTAGCGAGAGTAAATGCTAGTAACCTTGCTCCTCAAACACCGAAAGCCGTTGTAGCTGCTGAGCCGGACCAGCCCGCAATAAAGGTTCCTTCAGCAAATAATGTTAAGCCTGTAGTTGTAAATGATGACCTCTATCCAATTTTGAAAGAAAGTCAGGTTCTTGATGGTCAAAGTGTTGTTGGTAGTGTAAAAAATTCTTATGGAAATTTAGATTTCTATGTAAACACTAAGGGGTCTGGTTATGATGGTAGGGGGAATGAAGTTTTTGATGCTCTTTATAAGAGTGCAGCATCCAAAGGTGAGATAACGGGAATAAACGGGACTTGGAGTCGAGGTTCATTGGGATCAAATTTAAGGTCCTTTAATAATGCAATTCAACAAGAGTTGACAAGAAGAGGTGTTACATTTGAGCAGCTATCACCATCGGAGAGCCAAGCCCTTCTTAAAAATGCTGCATTTAAAACCTTTACAGGCTCAAATGCAAAGGATCGAGGATTTAATAATGTAACGATAAATCGTACAGAAGGAACTCCCGGTAATTATACTAATGCGTCTGTGACTTATACAAAATAACAATTATGAATGAAGAAGAATTAATGCGAATAGGCTTTTTTAGAATAGAAACAGATCCGTCAGATAAAGGAATAAATGTTAAGCGTTTCCAGTTATACGAATATTACAAAGGAGCATTTGTTCGTATAATTGTATCGAAACGGAACGAAGTTTTTGTTGTGGAGCATATTTATTTTAATTCGCCTAAATCAGATGAACTACAATTAGAATTATTTGGTACTGATTTATCAGCGGAAAACGTAATAAATAAAATCAGAGAGCATAAGAAAAATGTCATTCCTCCAGATCAGATGCCTGAAAGCTTTTAGTAATAGTTATAATGATAAAACCCGGTCAGCTGTAGTGCCCCCAAAAAGTTAGACACTTCTTGGGGGCATTTTTATGGATAAAAGGATAAAATACAGCTTAAAGCAAAAGTTAGCGGCAGTTGTCGCTGTAGAAAAAGGGAATGAATCTATACATTCA
>NZ_JABAHZ010000005.1 GCF_012641265.1 Chitinophaga eiseniae
CATTTTTACTGGACACTGGCGAGTACCGGTGAGCATTGGGACCCGAATAATATTCTGAACGATTGGACGGGCTCCACTTTTGTACCAGGAGCTACCGGAGGTGTGGTAGTTGCAGGAGGTGAGATCAATGTAAAAGATATTCCCTTACAGTTAGCGCCGGGGACGTCCGTACTTGTGGGAACTGCATGGAAGCCACATATCCCGCAAGACTATGTAAATAGCCCAAATCAGGTAGATGTATGCCTGCTGGCAAGGATTACCGAACAGGTTGCGACACATCCTCCTTTTGGTGGCGTGAATTGGTTTGACGTTTTTATGCACGTTCCTGAAACGGGCGGCAATGAAAAATACAATGTAACTAACAATAACAACATTGTAACCCGTAACCTGATTGTGACAAATACTGACCTCAATAATAAAGGCACAGAAAAGCATCAGGTTTGGGTCGCCAATGCAGAAACAGAGCAACATTATTTCAACCTGCAGTTAATTAATAACCGTGCAATACACAAGCAACTGGCTGGCGACTTTTCGGCAGTTGGCTATATCACCCTGTATCTTGGTGATCTTTTTGATCGTTGGGTGGCTGCCGGTTCTCACGGCATCTATGCAACATCAGATGAGCATAATAAATCAGTAACCTTTGACGGCTCTAGTACTTTGGAGCTGGATGGCATATCATTAGATGCTGGTGAACGTTTCCCTGTAGGAGTAGAAATACATTTGCGTAGCGGCGCAAAAAGCTATGGTAATGATTTTACCGTTCATTTCAGGCAGTTTACCTCAGATGCAACAAATACTTATTCAGACCTGTACGGAGACGTGAGTTTCCTAATCAAAACACCGGTAGCGGATTTGCTGCATTTTGCAAGGAAAGCCCCGGCAACTACAGAAGTACTCAAACAGGGCAATTTCTTTGCTTATCCAAACCCGGTAGACAATACGCTGTATTTTGGTTACAACGGAGATGGCGATATACAATCAGATATCATAGTAACGGACGTAGCGGGTAAAACAGCAATGGTTAAGAAAAATAATGCCTTTGTTAAGGGGCAGACATACTCTATAAATACCAGCGTGCTTCAACCTGGAATCTACCTTGTACATTTTACCAATAGTAGGGGCAGCGAGGAAACAATTAAGATTACCAAGCTAAAATAGATACTCTTTCTCTGAGCGGCTACAGTGTAGCTTTAGGGGTGCTTATTGGCACCCCTTCATATTTACAACCTTTTTTACACGATGAACTTGGGATTTGTGAATAGCTATTGATGCCTATTGCTTCGTTATCCTGCAAGATTTAACGATGACGGCAAATCCGGAAAAAATTGTATTATTTTTTAAAAATTTAAGCATAAGAGAGCATAAGTTGGAATGTACCTTTTTCAGCCGTTTTATATTCGCACCTCACCATAAACAAAAAGAAAATGGCAAATGCAATTATTACCAAAAAGGAATTGAATATTCCAGTCGGTGCACTCATTGAAGTAGCAGATGTGTTACTGGAAAATGAGATCACCAATAACATTACCGGAACCAACGAGGAAGAAGATGAACTGGTTATTGAAGTGCAGTACGAAAAGGAACAACGAGAGGCCATTCACCAAATCGAAGACATTATAGCCGACTATGAAGAAGAGGAGGACGAGGACGAAGAAGATGAGGATGAAGAGGATGATAAATAGTTGTCCGGGAAAACAGCACATGCCCTTTTTGGTTATGTGCTGTTTTCTTTTTAAAATGCCCTGCAACATCAGGTTGCAGACAGGCTTTTAGCAACACTGCACAAGCCACTTTGATTGATAACCAAATTGTTGTAAATTTATTAAGCTATCACTATGAAGGCAAGAATTATACCCTTATCCAAATATAAAAAACGGGTATTGGTGGAGGTGAATGATGAAGCAGTAGAAAGGCTGCCGGTAAGCCAGTGCCGAAAAGTATTGCAGGGTGCAGGGAAGCAGTTAAATGATGAAGCCATCCTGAAGATCAGGGACTACTTCTATCATCTGGCCGCTATTGCATGGGAAGCCTACCAGTGCGGCAAACAGCAACCAAAGAATAAGGCAATTCCTTTAGAACCAAATAAAACAGCCAATAATGAAGAAAGGCATTATTATGAAAAGAGCCATTATCTACGTGCGGGTTAGCACAGATGAGCAAAGTGAGAAAGGATATAGCTTACAACATCAGGAAGATCGGTTAAGGCAATACTGCCAGCATCACAATATTGAGATAGCAGGGTTTTATAAAGATGATCATTCGGCCAAAACATTTGAGCGGCCTGCATTTAAGGAATTACTTGCCTTTCTGAAGAAAAGTAAGGGAGCTGTTAACCTGTTGCTGTTCCTCAAATGGGACAGGTTCAGTCGTAATGCCGGTGATGCTTATATGATGATTAACCAGCTGGGTAAATTAGGAGTAGAGCCGCAGGCCATTGAACAGCCGCTCGACCTGAACATACCCGAAAACAAGATCATGCTGGCCTTTTATCTGGCAGCGCCAGAAGTAGAAAATGATCGCCGCTCTCTCAATGTAATTGCAGGTATGCGCAGGGCTATGAAGGAAGGCCGGTATATGACCACTGCTCCCAAAGGATATAAAAATAGCCGTAATGAGTTGAACAAGCCTATTATTATTCCGGGCGAAGATGCCCCTTTGATCAGATGGGTGTTTGAGGAAATTGCTAAGGGAGTATATACAGTTAAGGAAGTATGGCGTATGGCAAGAAAAAAAGAGCTGGACATTGGCCGCAGCAATATCTGGTACACATTGCGCAATCCTGTTTATTATGGAAAAATATTCATCCCGGCCTATAAAGATGAACCAGCCATGTTGGTAAAAGGTATACATGAGCCTATTATCAGCGAAGAACTTTTTTATCAGGTACAAGATGTATTGGACGGCAAAAAAAGAAATACAGTATCGAGATACACCGGTAAGGAAGAACTGCCGCTGCGGGGATTTCTGGAATGTCCAAAATGTGGCCGCAACCTGACCGGCAGCGCGTCAAAGGGAAAGATGGGGGTTCGGTACTTTTATTATCACTGCACCTCAACATGCGCCACCCGCGTGAAAGCCGAAGAAATCAACACATCCTTTAAAAAAAGATTATCGAAGCTCTTTTATAAGGATGAGTATATCTCCCTGTTTGAGCATGTGATGAGGGATTACTACCAAAAAAACTGCCGGGATGCTAATAAAGCCGGAGCCGGGATAAAACAGGAAATAGAAAAGAATCAGACCCGTATTGCCAATGCGCAACAGCTAATGGTAGATGGCCAGTTACCTGCTGCTGAATACATGGCTATCAAAAACAGGTACGAAACCGAAATACAAAGCCAGCAAAGGGAATTAAACAACCTTGCACAAGTAGATAATAATCTGATGGACTATGTAACGGAAAGCGCCGACTTGTTACGGAATGTTGCCCGGTACTATGAAAAGGTGGATTTACCCATCAAACAAAAGATCGTGAGTTCGATATGTGTTGGAAAACTGGAAATAGATGGAAACGAATGTCGAACTCCGAAATTAAATGAGGTAATCGACCAGATAAGCATGCTGGGCGCGGCTTCCAAAAGATTAAAAAAAGAACAGGCTGGCGATTTTGCCAGCCTGTCCAATTCGGTGATCCCCTTGGGACTCGAACCCAAGACCCATACATTAAAAGTGTATTGCTCTACCAACTGAGCTAGGGAATCGTTTCATTTAATGGGAGTGCAAAAGTAGTAATTAATTTATTACTTCCAAATTTTTTTTGCCTTTTTTATAACGCCTATGGATACACGTTGTCTGACAACGTATATTTGATACCATGACAACTCCTAAAGAATCCCCCATATTAACCTTTCAAACCCAGGAACAATGGGCCCATTGGCTGGATCAGCATCATGCCGATATGGATGGCGCCTGGCTGCGTATCTTTAAAAAAAACTCCCAAACACCAACGATCAATTATGCACAAGCGCTGGATGAAGCCCTCTGTTACGGCTGGATAGATGGAATAAAAAAGTCGCTGGATGACGTTTCTTTCATACAGAAATTTACGCCCCGCCGCGCCAAAAGCATCTGGTCGCAAAGAAATACCCAGCATATTGAACGACTCACCACCGCTGGGAAAATGAAGCCTGCCGGCCAGCGGGAAGTGGAAAAAGCAAAAGCCGATGGACGCTGGGAAAGCGCTTACGCCACTTCAAAAGAAGCGGCTATCCCGGAAGATTTTATGGCGGCGCTGAAAAAAAACAAAAAAGCCAAAGCCTTTTTTGATACCCTCAACAAACAAAATTTATTCGCTATTTACTTCCGCCTGCAAACCGCCAAGAAACCGGAAACAAGGGCCAAACGCATCGTTACGATTATCGACATGCTCAGTCGCCAGGAAAAATTTCATTAGCCGGGCCCTCTAAAAGACCCGGCTGTATTGAATTATACCATACCGTTTTCATGCGGCATCACCGCCGGTATCACCTGGCTCACCCGCCAATGCGCCGCCAGCAACTGATCCTCTAAACGGAAGATATCGTAAAAAACAGCGCCATGGCAGGTAGACTGTACCATCACCAACGCACCCTCTGCGATGATCCTGTGAATAATATGACCGCCAAAATCCTGCGGACCAGTATACCCTGGCGCCAGTAAGGCAATATCACCACTGCCGAAAAACTGCTGCACGATGGCTTTGTTCACCGCAGGAACACCCGGCTCCGCAATACCCGGAATAACCAGGGTAATAGCCTCCTCTTGCGTAGCATCCCAGTGCTCCGCCAGTTTTCCATCTGCCACCCGGTAGAGGTCTGCTATAGCGATGCGCTTTCCCATAAAGCGCAACTGCATCAGCAACAATACATAATCATCTTCTGCCATTACCACCACTATCGGCGATTCCCGCTGCTCAGGTACCGGCAGCTGCCGGAGCTGTTGCAAAGCGGTTTTCAAACCAGCCTTGCCCCCTTTTACCTGCGGACTATGCTGTATATAATCGTTGTGTACATAAGTATCTACTGCATCAGGGTTACGCTCCCCTATCAGCTGCTTTACGGCGGCCAATACCATGGCCTTATTGTTGACTGTAGTCATGATAGTAAATATATATCCGCAGCGCGATGGCGCGGAAAACAGGATTAAATAATAAGGTGAGAAATATCAGGGAAAGGAAAGCCCGCTTCCTTTCCGGGAAGCCGGATGTTGGATCCGGGAGATGAGATATGAAGCGTAAATACTGATGCCACAAACATAGCGCATTCTGCAGAAAAAGCCAATGCCTGCCGCCATAAAATAAAAAAGCGTCCGGAATCCCGGACGCCTGCCACTTATAATTATTTTTTACCTATCCCATGGCATTACTGTACATGCCATCTGCTTTCTCTTTCACATCTTCCATAAACCGCCGCGCTTTGCGGCCCGTTTTTTTCATCGCATTGCGGGTGTCATCGATGATACCTGAACCCTGTTGGCGCTTCCTGATATACAAGGCTGCTGCCAGGGACACTGCGGTACCCACTGCTGCGACTGCAATCAATATCTTTTTCATATGCCAGGTTTTTGGTCCATGATAAAAACCCAATTGTCATGCCAACAGCGGCATACACAGCCATTAGTAGATCTCCTTACCGAAGGGCGTAAAACTCAGGCTCATCAGCTTGAAATGCTGACGCCCAAAGGGAATACCGATGATAGTAATACATAGCAACAGGCCAAAAAATAAATGCCCCAATGCTATCCAGATGCCCCCGATAAATATCCAGATAATATTAAAAATGGTCGCCAAACAACCCGTTTGCCCCGGTACTTCCCGCACGTGTCGCCCAAAGGGAAACAGGGTAAAAAACCCTATCTTAAAACATTGTATGCCGAATGGAATACCAATGATGGTCAGACACAGCAAAAATCCGCTGATCATATACTGGATAAATGAAACAAAGCCCCCGAAAATGAGCCACAAAATGTTACCAAGTAAGTTCATATCCCAAATGTAGAACGGAACACGTACATTTTAAAGCAGCTCGATAACTTACCGGGAAAAATCCCGCCAAATGCGGCATTAATGACCAGGATCCGCTTCAAATACATCTGCTGCCAGCTTCCAGCCGGCAGTCTCCGGGCGCCATACCTGTACGAAATATCCTTTTTCAGTAGTCTTGTCCTCCCCATGATATATGATAGCCCGGCCATAATAATACTGCATTTCACGGGTAACGGATGCCCCCTGTCCCAATACCTCAAAGTCACAGCGCGTCACGTTGGCTGAGCTAAGGTAGCGGTCTATCTCCCGGGAATCAACCAGCTGCGGCCGGTTAGCGCGCACCACCAGCGGCGCAGCAGATATATATTGTGGGTAAGCCTCCGCAGGCCGGGTTTGCGCTAAGGTGCAAAATTGCTGAAATGCTTTTTCAGCAGTACTATCTTTTGCAGGCACGTAAACGGGTACATTGGCAGGCAATACTACTTTCGCTGCTTCACTAACCGGAGGCGACAAAGCCGCTACAGCATGCGTTATGCCTGCATCCAATGCTAACTTGTACACCTGTTGCTCATTCTTCTCCCAGATACTAAAAAAATACCCGGTACCCATTATACTATCCTTTAAGGAATACCAGTATGGGCCCGAGGTAAATCCCATATCGCCGGAGCGGGTCACCAGGGCGTATTCGGGGTACCACTGTAGTTTTTCAGCAGGCACAGTGGTCCGCCTGGCATTCAGGGAAAGCCCATTTACAGGCTTACCAGCCCGGAACAAAATTCCCTTAGGCGCCAGGTAGGCATCAAATGCTGCCTTGATGCTGGTATTCGCCGCCAGCCGGGCAAACGCCAGCTCATTGCCAACTAACTGTTTTTTATGAAGGAGATATTTATCGGGGGGAATCATGCTTACCGCGAGACAAATGGCAGCATGGAAAAGGAACAACTTCATGCTTTTTTATCTTAAAGTTGCAACATATGCCGCAATCTTTTTCACACCGGCGACATATGCCCTGCGAAGGAGGACAAACAACCGGTTCTGCTTCCCCAACTGCATACCTGCACCCGGGGAAGCATCCGGCAGGTATTACTTTTTCCAGCTGTTATCCTTTTCGTTGGCATCCATAAACAGGTTGCCATCCAGGGTAACCTGTTTCACGGCTTTCTTCAACGTTACCGGCAGTACCACCGCCCTGGTATTCGCTTTCCAGACAGCCGGCGTTTGATGAATGCTTTCTTTACTGTCGTCGGCATAGGTAATCACTACATCAAAAGGCACAGCAAATCCACCGGTATTGGTAATATGCAACAGCGCCTTCTTTGCACTGATCTTTACATCCGACAAAGTCAGGTCAATATAGTTATTGCTGAAGAACCAGTTGTTCCAGAACCAGTCCAGGTTTTGACCGGCAGCAGTGTTAAATGAATAGAAATAATCCCAGGGTATCGGGTGCTTTCCATGCCAGTTGTCCATATAGGCATGTAAACATTTTTTAAAGAGATGCTCCCCTAACAGGTCTTTAACAGCCAGGTACGACAACGACGCTTTTCCATAGGAATTGTTGCTATACCCCATGCCGCTTACCTGGTTAGACATGGAAATGATAGGCTGATCTTCTTCTGTAGAAGGATCGGTAATATATTTGGTGACCCGGAATCTTTTGTAGAAGTTGTCTGCCGCCTCCTTTCCTTTCTCCGCAATACCTATCAGGTATTCGAAAGTGGTAGCCCACCCCTCATCCATAAAGGCATAGCGACTTTCATTGATGCCCATATAAAAAGGGAAATAAGTATGCGCTATTTCATGATCCTGTACCAGCTGGGCAAAGTCGAGGTCATCCCCTACCGATCCGTCATTCACCATCATCGGGTATTCCATATCAGCAAAGCCCTGGAAGGCCGTCATTACGGGAAATGGATAAGGCACACCGGGATAATGATGTGAAAACCAACTCAACGCATTTTGCGAAAAAGCGACAGAATGATGGAAATCAGTAGCCGTATCATTATACGCCGCCTGTACACTGGCACGACGCATGGTGCTGCTGTCGACCACTACGCTCGACGCATCCCATACATAATGATTGCTGGCCGCAAATGTTACATCAGCAATATGATGCGCCGCAAACTTCCAGGTGTTCCAGTCGTGCTGCTGCGTAACCGCTCCCTGCTTCATCTGGTCGAGGGTAGCGATATGCAGGATATCATTGCTGGTATAGGATTGCTTTAAACGCCTGGCCACTTCGGGTTGCAGCACTTCTGCTGCATTCAGCAAATCGCCGGTACCCCATACCACGAAGTTCTTCGGTACTTTTACCGCCACCTGGTAGTCGTTAAAATCACTGTAAAACTCTACCCGGTCGGTATGGTCAATACCATCCCAGCCGTTGTAATCATCGTATACGGATACCCGTGGGTACGCATAGGCCATATATACGGTGGTGCTGTCGATCATCCCTTCGCGGCCGCTCAATACCGACAAATCATAATGCCAGTTGATCTGCAACTGCACGCTGTCTTTCGAAGCTAGTGCCTGTGGTAAAGATACATACGCAGTGGTGCCCACGTCGTTATTGAATCTAACCGCTACCCCGTTGATCAGCAACGTATCGATGGTGACCCCGTCGGTTAAAAAATCTTTACTCATATACCCGGAGCGGGGCGACTGGTACTTATGCAGGTTGCAGATGATGCGCAGCATCATTCCTTTCAACGCATTAGGGCTGTTATTTACATAGCTGATGGTTTCTGCGCCGGTAACGGTTCTGCCGGGCGGATTTACCGACAGCTGGATATCATAGCGTCCCTTGTTCTGCCAGTAACGTTTCCCGGGCGCGCCGGTTTTACTTCTTGTTTCATTAACATATGCCTGCTTAATATTGCGGGGCATATACAATTCCTGTGCGGATGCCAGGGTGTGCGCACCCATCAGCAACAGCAGGCTATACATGATCTTGTTCATACCTTAGTACTGGTTACAGGGATAAAAATAGGGAAAAGTTGACGGATACGCTTTTTAGAAGAAATACGATTCGATCTTCTGCGCCAGCCGCGACAGAAATTCGTTGGGAATATGATCGTGCGAAGCCGCGAGTTTCCCCTGCTCATCTGGCTGGAAAATTACCTGGTGCTCATCTATTTTCACGAGATAAGTTTTCTCCTTACCTGCCGCAGGAAAGATATGATAGTCTTTGCCGTCTAAATGAATGATCGTCTTTTCCATAGCTGTTTTTTTATGGAAAGTTAACCAATTAGCCGCATAAAAACGGGCAGCGACTGTTTCAAAAACGAACACATAGCATCTCACGTCTATATATAAAAATATAAAAACAAGTACCTTGGATTCCGGTATAATTTTCCTGACCCAGGAAATGCTATTAAATCTTGCCACTGCATGCAGCTATTTAAAATCGCTTACCGTAACCTGTTTAACAACAAAGGATATTCGGCTATCAATATTATCGGGCTGGCCACCGGCATGGCTGTTACGCTATTGATAGGCTTATGGATCTGGGATGAGCTCAGCTTCAACCAGGTACATTCCCGTCACGCGCGCATTGCCCAGGTGATGGACGTACAAACCATTAACGGCGAAGTAAATACCAGCGAAGCAATTGCCATCCCGCTGGCCGCCGCGTTGCGCAATGACTTCCCGGGCGATTTTAAACAGGTAGCGCTCCTGTTTCCCAATTTCGTACATGCGGTAACGGTAGGCGATCACAAACTATCGCAATCGGGCGTATGGGTACAGCCCGACCTACCCGCCATGCTGTCGTTAAAAATGATCAGCGGCAAGCAAGATGCCTTGAAAGATCCGTCATCCGCCCTCATCACCCGCTCCCTCGCCAACGCACTATTTGGTAATACCGATCCCATAGGCAAAGGCTTTAAACTAGACAACAGGACCGACCTGCAGGTGGGCGGCGTATTTGAAGACCTGCCGCAAAGCAGCTCCTTCTATGGCACCCAGCTCTTCCTGGCCTGGGACAAGGCCCTCAGCACCTTGCCCTGGATGAAAGAAGCCGAACAACAATGGGATAGCCGGTACTGGAAATTATATGTGGAGCTCAACGAACATGCGGACCTCGACAAAATAAATGCAAAGATTAAAAATGTGGCCCAGACGCACCTCAAAGCAGGAACAGAAACCCTCTTCCTTCATCCCATGGACCAATGGCGCCTGTACAACGAATTTAAAAACGGACAGGTCACTGGCGGAAGGATCCGGCTGATATGGCTGTTTGGTATTATCGGCGCGCTGGTACTGCTGCTGGCCTGCATCAACTTCATGAACCTGGCTACGGCGAGAAGCGCTAAACGTTCCAAAGAAGTAGGTGTGCGTAAAGCCATTGGCGCTACCCGCCTGCAACTCATCTGGCAGTTTATGGCCGAATCGCTGTTGCTGTCGGTGCTTTCCTTCGTGGGCGCTATGGCCCTTGTAGCGGGCTTATTACCTGCTTTTAACCGCCTGACGGAAAAACAATTATCCATTCCCTTTTCACCGGTATTATGGATCACTATGATCGGGTTCACCCTTTTGACCGGCCTGCTGGCCGGCAGCTATCCCGCTTTCTATCTGTCTTCTTTCCGGCCGGTAAAAGTATTGAAAGGGCAACTTCCCCCGGGACGCTTTTCACTGCTTCCCCGCAATACCTTAATGGTGGTACAGTTCAGCGTATCCATTGCATTAATGATTGGCACCGTAGTAATTTACCAGCAGATCCAATATGGCAAAAACAGGCCGGTAGGATATAATCGTCATGGGTTGATTATGGTTACCATGAGCACTGGCGAAATGTATGGCGCACCTTACAATGCCCTGCGCAACGCGTTGCTGGCTACCGGCGCGGTGGCCGATATGGCCAAATCAGATATGCCTTCTACCAGCAGTCCTGCATACAACACCAACGTACAGTGGAAAGGGAAAGCGCCCCAGGAAGAAATACCTTTCGGCGTCATAGGGGTTACGCACGATTACGGACATACGATGGGCTGGCAAATAAAGGAAGGACGCGACTTTTCACGGGCCTACCCTACTGATACCGGTACGGTGGTACTGAATGAAGCCGCCGCCAGGCTGATGGGAGATGCCGGCGCTCCCGGGGAATTTATCCAATTGGATGGGCGCTCCACCCGGATTACCGGCATCGTAAAAGATATGATCATGGAATCGCCCTATGCCCCGGTACAGCCTACTATTTTTCAACTCCGCTATGGGATGATGAATGCGCTGACAGTGCGTATCAATCCGCAACTGCCCATGCGGCAAGCCCTGGCAGGCATGGCGCCGGTGTTTAAACAATTCAACCCCGAAGGCCCATTCGACTATACATTCACCGATGACGCCTATGCGCAGAAATTTTCCGATGAAGAGCGCATCGCCAGGCTGGCGGCTGTGTTTGCGGTACTGGCCATCTTTATCTCCTGCCTGGGCGTATGGGGACTGGCTGCCTTCATGGCCGAACAACGGACCAAAGAAATAGGGATCCGCAAGGTGCTGGGCGCTTCTGTAAGCAGTGTATGGATGTTACTGTCGAAAGACTATGTCCGGCTGGTAGTATTGTCGCTATTGCTTGCCGCACCGGTAGCCTACTACGGCATGCATAGTTGGTTAAAAAACTATCCTTATCATATCACGCTTTCGGGGTGGTTATTTGCCGGCGCCGGTATCACCACATTGGCGGTGACTTTGCTCACTGTCAGTTACCAGTCGTTGAAAGCGGCGTTGACGAATCCTGTAAAAAGCCTGGCTGCAGAATAGCTTACTGCATGCGGCCATGCAGGGTGCCCCATTTTTTTGAAGACGAAGTATCCGTAGCAGAGCGGCTATATTTCTTGCGGTATTCCTGCGGCGTAAGACCGGTAAAGCGCTTGAACACCTGTCGGAATGTCTTCACATCGTTGTAGCCTGCGTTGAACATCAACGTGGTAATGTTCTGCGTATTTTTTTCCAGCTCTTTTTTCGCTGCTTCAATTTTTACCCGTTGCAGGTATTCCAGTGGGGTATTCTGGGTGGCTTGTTTAAACCGGCGGATATAGTTCCGTTTGCTCATATTGGCCATGGCGGATAGCTGATCGATAGACAGCTGCTCATCAAAATGCTGCTCGATATATACCTGCGTTTTGAGAATGTCCTCGTCCTCATGCCGGCGTTGTCCCTGGAACACGGCAAAGTGCGATTGATTAACGCGGTCCATATCGATAGAAAACATTTTACTCACCCAGATGCTGGCATCGCGTCCGCAGAATTTTTCTATCAGGTACAGCACCAGGTTCAGAGAAACAAAGGCGCCGCCGCTGGTGTAGAGCCCTTCCTGGTCGGTCATTACCTTATCGGCCAATACGTTGATGTCGGGATAGCGGGTGCGCATATCATCCAGTGCCTGCCAGTGGGAAGTACACGATTTCCCTGAAAGCAGGCCTGCTTCTGCCAGGAAATAACTGCCCAGGCACAGGCTGGCCACTTCTGTGCCACCGGCATGCATATCCCGGATCCAATCTACCAGCCCTTTATTTTTGGGCAGTACATGATCGGGCGTTCCCTGGAAAGCGGGCGCCATGATCAGGTCGGTCTGTGTTACCTCATCAATGGTTTTATAACAAATAAACTGCGCCGGCGACTGCAACTGTATGTTCTTCATCTTTTCGCCAATGAGTTCCAGCTTAAAGGCTGGCTCTTTGCCGGCTTGTGCGCAATAGCGGTTGGCGCCGTTGAAAATATCCATCACACTGGCGATAGAAGAAAGAATAGCATCTTCGTAAATGAGCAGGGAAATTGTTTTCATGGCAATTAGTGTATGACGCCATACAAAAGTAGGATATTCTGTTGGCACAAATGCCCCCCAAATTAGGCGTGTTTGCACAGGTGATTTTTCCATTAAACAGGAGAAATTTGTAAGACACTAAACAGCAGAAATCATGAGTACCAATGCATCTGCCGGTTTAACGTCCTCACCCGTAAAACCCGGTTTCTCTCCCCAGGTAGTATCTTCAGAAGAATGGCTGGTGGCCAGGAAAAAATTCCTGGAGAAAGAAAAACGGCTCACCCGCCTGCGCGATGAATTGAGCCGCGAACGTATGGCCTTGCCATGGGTAAAAGTGGAAAAAGAGTATGTGTTTGAAGGCCCTGACGGGAAAGTAACCCTTTCTGACCTATTCGATGGCCGCAGTCAGCTGATCATCCAGCACTTTATGCTGGGTCCCAACGATGCCGAAGGCTGCGTAGGCTGCTCTTTTGCGGCCGACTCCATCGATGGCGCATTGCCCCACCTGGAAAATCACGATGTATCGCTGGTGGTGGTAGCCCGCGCACCGTTTCCGAAGTTGGATGCATTCAAAAAACGTATGGGCTGGAAATTCCCCTGGGTTTCTTCCGCTGGTAACGATTTCAACTACGACTACCATGTATCCTTCCACAAAGCGGATATAGAAAAAGGGAAGGTCGCTTACAATTACAGCATCATAACCGACTTACCGGTGCATATGGAAGATCTGCCGGGACTCAGCTGTTTTTATAAAGATGAAACAGGAACGATCTATCATACTTACTCCACCTATGCAAGAGGAGGAGAATTACAGCTGGTCACTTATAATTACCTGGATATAGCACCACTGGGGCGTAATGAAGGCACTGGCACCAATCTTTCCAACTGGGTGCGTCACCACGATAAATACGATAGTCCTAAAATGGCGCCCGGCTCCTGTTGCAGTTCAGCGGAGGGTGCGTCATGAAACCGTATTGCTCCTGCGGTGGTGCTACGGGCAGCAACACCAGCAAAGCAACACCTCCACAATCCACCGGTTCGCCCTCCTTCCGTCAGCGTATCATCAAAACCGTACGATGGCTGCTACCGGGCATCACCCTCGCACTGATACCTAAATGCCCCATTTGTCTGGCTGCTTATGTAGCAGTGGGCACAGGAATAGGGCTATCTGTTACCGCGGCCACCTGGCTGCGAACAGGGCTGGTGGTGTTGTGTGTGGGTTCATTAATATACCTGGTGCTGAATAAGGGATTGCACCTGCTGCAACAACACCGGCAGACCAGATCAAAGCCCTAATGCAATATTAAACAACATCAGTTCCTCTGCCTCTCCCGGCGGAAGAATAGTACCTTGCAGGGTAAAGCCGGAACGCGTAAGCAAACGTACCGACCGGTGATTATCCTGCTGGGTAATAGCAAACAAATAGGGCAAAGCCAGCTCTTTTCGTGTATACTCCAGCGTAGCCGCTGCCGCTTCATAAGCGTAACCCTTCCCTTCCGCTTCCGGTAAAAAGGCAAAGCCGAGATCCGGCTGGTCCAGGTATTTCCGTTTAAACAATCCACAAATACCGATAGGCGCATTCGTTTCCTTCAATACCACCACCCAGGCCCCATATCCCTGCTCCGCATATAAACGCAGTAAATTATTCATGATATAGCGCTGTGCATCTGCCAGGGTGCGTATCTGCCGGTCCCCGATATATTGCAGCCAGCTGGGCGTATTCAATAACTCCAGGATAAATTTATCGTCCGATGCAGCAAACGTACGTAACTGCAAACGGGGTGTTTCAAATAAGATTTTCATGCATCCAGTTATTACGAGTCCTTACAAAATAGATTTTTCCAGCGAAGACAGCAAATAAGCATTGCTGCTATCTGTTCAAAAATGAACATCCGGTAATAAAAGCGGACATTTTCGTTATTTTAAGAAACGTAATTTATTGATTTATAATTTACCGGATTCTGGCACCTGATTAGTGTGCCTCTACAAGACTATCTGCTTCATATGCTTAAAAGCTACTTTCTTACAGCACTTCGCTTCCTGAAAAAAAACAGGTCTTTTAGCTTTATCAATATATTCGGCCTGGCCGTCGGTACGCTATGCTGCCTGTATATCCTCCTCTATGTTCAGGAACAATACAGCTACGACCGGCACTACCAGGATGCCGCAAATATTTACCGGGTCAATACCCTGATGAAACGGGCCGGGGAAACGCACCATACCGCTACCACTTCTCCCCCTATTGCCCCCGCACTAAAGAACGACTTCAGCGAAATACAGCAATATACCCGCGTCGTCATCCCCAAAGATGCCAACAAACACCTGTTGCATTACCAGGATAAAGCCATTTATATCTCAGATGCTGCGTATGTTGACTCCACCTTCTTCGATATTTTTACTTATCATTTTATCAGCGGCCACCCCGCTACGGCCTTATCTGGTCCCTATTCCATTGTGCTGTTAAAAAATGTGGCCGAAAAGTTATTTGGCACCACAGATCCTACCGGGAAAATAATACGGGTGGAAAATACCGATGGCATACACGATTTTAAAGTAGATGGCATCATAGATGAAAGCCTGGGAAAATCGCATGCGCAGGCGCCCATTTTCTTTTCGATGAACAGTGGCGGCATTGGCGATTATGTGCGTACCAGCGATGCCTGGGCCACCAACAATTTTGTGGCTTCTTATGTGAAACTCGCCCCACATAGCAACGCCGCTGCGCTGGAAAAGAAGCTACCGGCCTTTCTACAGCAACACGGAGCAGAACAACTGAAGCATACCGGCATGGAAAAATCCCTGGTGCTGCAACCGGTAAAGGAGGTGCATACCAGCACCGACTTTGAACTGGGACTGGGTAAAACAGTAAGCCCCCGCTTCCTGTACCTGTTGTTACTGATAGCTGCACTAATACAGCTGATTGCCTGTATCAACTTTATGAACCTGTCTACCGCCCGCGCTTCCAAAAGGGCAAAAGAAGTAGGCATCCGCAAAGTGATGGGCGCTAAACGTAACAACCTGGTGCAGCAATTCCTGGGAGAATCGCTCCTGCTCTCCGCCCTGGGCGTATTGATTGCCCTCCCGCTCCTGGCGCTGGCCCTTCCCTGGCTCAACTTACTTACACAAGCTACAGTACAACTGTCTTTCCTGACCGACTACCGGTTATGGACTATCATCGTATTGCTCATCGTGATAACCGGCCTGGTCGCCGGCAGCTACCCTGCTTTTTATCTCTCTGCCTTCAACAGCACCAAAGTGCTGAAAGGCAATTTTACAAACCGGGTGTCTGCATCGGGAATACGCCGTATCCTGGTAGTATTCCAGTTTTCACTGGCTATTGTGCTGATTACCGGCATCGTTATCATCTACAGCCAGCTGAATTATATCAGGCAAAAAGACCTGGGCTTTGAGAAAGACCAGCAACTGGTACTCAGCTTCCATACACCAGATGCCCGGAATAAAATGAGCGGACTGGCCGCTGCATTAAGACAGCTCCCCGAAATAAAAGCCGTAGGCTTGTCTAACAACTATCCCAGTCAGTTTGTGTTCAATGACATTCACCTGCGTACCTCCAATAGTAGTGGCGATGGAATGGCAGATGTTCAGTTCATGCTCACCGACGAACATTTTGCATCATCCATGGGCATACAGATCGTAGGCGGCAGGAACTTCCTCCCCTCCGATTCCGGCCGGGTGCTGATCAATGAAACGATGGCCCGCAAACTGGGACTCACCCCCGAAACTGCGCCGGGGCAACTGCTTTACACGCAACCAGCCGACCAAAGCGCACCTACCAGCATTGAAATTGCCGGGGTGATGAAAGACTTTAACTACAATTCCCTGCACGATAACGTACGGCCGTTTATGATCCTGTTTGATACACAGGTGTCTGACTATACGTATATGATCGTTAGCAGCAGCAGTAAAAATTATTCCGCCCTGCTCAGCAAGATGGCAGGAGTATGGAAAAGCTACCTGCCGGAAGTACCGTTTGAATATATTTTCCTGGACCAGGCGGTACAAAAACAATACGATACAGAAGTAACGCTCTCCCGCATCATCAATTATTTCACCATTATTGCCATCCTTATTTCCTGCCTGGGATTATTTGGGTTGGCGGCTTTCAGCGCCGAACAGCGGAGGAAGGAAATCGGCATCCGGAAAGCGTTGGGCGCCAGCGTGAGTGGTATTGTACAATTACTGTCGGGCGATTTTCTGAAGTTGGTATTAATTGCCATGGCCATCGCTACCCCTATTGCCTGGTACGCCATGGATAAATGGCTGTCGGCCTACGCATACAGGGTTGACCTGCAATGGTGGATGTTTGCCGGCTCCGGGTTATTGGCCCTGGTAATAGCTTTGTTTACGGTAAGTTACCAGGCTATCCGGGCGGCGCTGGTAAATCCTGTCAAGAGTTTGAGAACAGAATAACGGGTATTCAATCTTCCGTCAGCTGCCGCAGCTGCCGTTCATAATCGTATTGCAGGTCCTCATGCTGAGCGGCCACCACTTTCTTAATCTTCTTCAGCTGTTGTTCGAAGAGGTTATTTAATTGAATACTATAGGAAGATAATAACCCGGATTGTTTCATCTTGGTACAGAAATAGATCAACAGCTCTGCCTCCACCTGCTTAGAGCCAGTATAACGTATGTGCTTATTCGTTATACGCAGTATTTTACGCAGACGCTTTTTGGCATGGTATAATTTATCACTGGCAATCTCCGCAAACCCGTTATCTATCTCTTCTTTCACCGCGGTAGTATATCCTTCTTCGTTGTGTGCTTCAAACAGGAGGTAGGTCAGCAGCTCTTTATTATCGTTTTTATATTTGGCCAGCCGTAAGCACAGCGCCGCCAGTTCGGCAGGCGCCAGTACAGATAATTCTTTCTTTATTTCGCTGATAGAAGCAGCCTTCATAATAAACAGGATAAGGAGGCAAAGTTACTATCTATTCTCCAGCCCGCGCACTGTCTTTACGCGCCAGCCATGAATTGAAGATGGTATAAAATACCGCTACAATGATTGCGCCTTTAAACATGCCTGTAAATCCCCACGCCGCTACTCCGCCGATAACGCCTATAAACAGGACGAGGAAGGGCAATTTTCCACTCCTGGCAATGAGTATGGGCTTCAATATCGCTTCACCAATGAGAATGCCGATACCATAAATAATCAGGAAAACCGTCATGCCCGGATGTCCTTGCGTGGCCACCCAGATGGTGAGTGGCACCCAAACGATCAGTGGACCGATCTGTATCACTACCAGGAAAAATATCAGGGCAGCCAGTCCCAGCGCATACGGAATACCGGCAATGGTAAGCCCTATCCAGGCTACAATGGCCGTTATAAACGCCGTACCCATTACGCCGATGGATACCCCTTTGATAGCCATGGTGGTGGCGTTCAACAAATCAGCTCCATCTTTGCGCCCCAGCAGGTGCTGCACCGTAGCGCGGATAGGCTTCACCGCTTTTTCTCCGCTTACCAGGAAAAAGGCGGATACAATAATCCCGATGAGCAACTGCACCGCGGCACCAATGATGCCCGCGCCGCTGCTGATAATACGGTTCAATAACATCCGCACCTGGCTCTCGTGGCCGTTAAGCAAATCTTTGGGACTGTCCTGCATCTGCTGCCAGATACTGCGAATGTCGCCACCCACATAGGGCATATTGGCGGCCCATTCGGGCAGGGGTGGCAACCCATTTTCCCTGGCATCCCGGATCCAGTGTATGGCCCCGCGCAGGTGAGCACTCATTTCTGCTATAATATAGGTGACAGGTAAGGCGATGACCGCCATTACGGCAATGGCGTAAATGGTGGCCGCCAGCTTCCGGCGACCGCCCATCCACCGGACCATGCGCTCGAAAAAGCCATGAAAGGAAACAGAAAATATCAGGGCAAAGGTAAGTACCCCAAAAAAGAGGCGCAGTACGCTATAAAGCGCCAGCAGCAATGCCAGCAACAACAACAGCACCAGGATAGACTCAATCATATTTCTGGAACCAGGCCTCCCGTAATTATTCATACCGTCATATTTAAAGCTACATCATAAATATAACAAGAATCCGCCTTTAGTGTTGGCCAGTTTCGCCAGGTACGCATTCCTTAATTCCGGACATATTTGTCCGGAAACGGACGTCCTTCTCCAACGACTGCTAGTCAAATGCCCGTCAGTCAAACATTCTATTTATGGCAGCCTTCTTGTACGCCCTCCGTAACCATTTACCAATTTGCTTACGTATGCTGCAAAACTACCTGAAGATCGCCCTGCGTAACCTAAAGAAAGATAAATTTTACTCTTTTATCAACATTGTTGGCCTCGCATTAGCCACCACGGCTTTCCTGCTGATCATCAACTATGCCCGGTTCGAATACAGCTACGAAAATGGCTATAAAAATGCCGCCGATATCTACCGTGTTACCCTGCAATTATATAAAGATGCCGCCTTCATTGGTACCGACTGCGAAACCCACCCACCGCTGGGACCGTTACTGAAAAGACAATTACCAGAAGTAGTAGACTATGTGCGGGTAGAAAATATGGAAGAGGTACCGGAGGTAAAAGCGGATGGTAAAATTTTCAAGATGACCCATGTGCTGGCAGCAGATCCTTCCCTGTTTACCATCTTTAATTTCGACTTTATAGAAGGCAGTCCCGCCACTGCCCTGCAACAGGCCGGGCAAGCCGTATTAACCGAAACCAGCGCCCACCGCCTGTTTGGCAACCAATCTGCGGTAGGTAAAGCTATCAGCGACGGAGAAATGGTGTATACGGTATCTGCGGTGGTGAAAGATGCAGCGCCCAATACCCACCTGAAATTCGATCTGCTGTTTTCTTTCTCGTCGCTCACTGCCCGCGGATTGAACCTCGATACCTGGAATGCCAATAACAACTATACTTACGTACAGCTGCTGCCCCATGCCAGCCTGGCCGCCTTCAATGATAAACTCCGGCAGATAGCCCGGGAGAAAATAAAAAGAAATCTTTACATCGCTGAACCCATCAAAGATATCCACCTGCACTCTCATAAATCCTTTGAACCGGAAGAAAACGGCGATATCAGAACGGTGCAGTTTATGCTGGCGGTAGCGGCGCTGATACTGCTGGTAGGCGCTGTTAACTATATTAACCTCACTACCGCCCGCGCCTCCGACCGGTCGCGAGAAACCGGCATGCGTAAGGCGCTGGGATCATCGAGAGCATCGCTGATTAAACAGTTCATGACGGAAACGGTACTGATAAATATCCTCGCCACAGGGCTGGCGCTTATCTTCATACAACTGCTATTGCCGGTATATACCCGGCTTACCGGCCAACCGGTTACCCATGGCTTTTTTCATGCTGCCTTTTTCTGGTGGATGGCGGCAGCCTTGTTTCTGCTCAATTGCCTGCTGGCAGGCCTTTATCCAGCCCTGGTGCTTTCGGGGGTTAAGCCAGTGAGCGTTACCAGGAAAACCACGACCGCTTCGGGGAACGCCACATTCAGGAAGGTACTGGTAGTGGGACAATTTGCCGCTGCACTCATGGTACTTTCCGCCTCCGGCATCATTTTCCAGCAGTTGTCGTTTATGCAGCGGCAGGACCTGGGGCTTAATACCTCGCAGATATTGGTGCTCCGCTCCCCGCATGGAGAGGGCAAATCCATTGACTCCATCCGGCGACTGCAAAGCCAGGGATTTATAAGCCAGGTAAAGCAACTATCCCAGGTAGAACGTGTCAGCACCTCCGAATCATTGCCGGGTGTTAGTTTGCACGAACTGAGCACGTTCGACAACATCAAACGCTATGAATCCGGTGAAGGCAATGGTTATAATTTCTATTGCTATTCCATCGATGCCGGTTTCGTTCCGCTGATGAATATTAAATTACTGGCGGGACATAATTTCCGGGCGGGACAACCTAACCTGGATGAATTAATACTGAACAAAGAAGCCTGCCGGTTACTGGGCTTCAATAGCCCGGAAGATGCCCTGGGCAAGAAAGTAACCCTGGCTTTCCACGAACAGCCCTACAGCACAGTGGTAGGCGTGGTAGATAATTATCACCAGCAATCATTGAAAGGGGCCATACTTCCCATGATGCATTGGTACAACGAAAGCAGGGGCTCCTTCTTTTCCGTTAAACTACAAACCCGGGATATCCGGCAAACCCTTGCTAAAATTGAATCCTACTGGGAAACGCAGTATCCCGGGTATCCTTTCGAATATCATTTCCTCGATCAAATGTATGACCAGCAATACAAGGCTGATCTGCAGTTTGGCACATTGGTACGCATCTTTTCATTATTTACTTTACTCATTACCTGCCTGGGCATATTGGGGCTTACCGCGTATAATATCAGTCGTCGCAGTAAAGAAATCGGTATCCGTAAAGTACTGGGCGCGTCGGTAACCAGTATCGTAGGTTTGTTATCGGGAGATTTTGTGAAACTGGTGGCTATTGCCGTGGCAATTTCCGCCCCATTGACCTGGTATATCATGAGCCGCTGGCTGCAGGGATTTGCGTTCCGTACACAAATACAATGGTGGTTGTTTGCTATATCAGGCCTGCTCACCATGACCATCGCCCTCACGACGGTGGGTTTGCAGTCGGTAAGAGCTGCCCTGGCCAATCCTGTGAAGTCGCTGAAATCAGAGTAACGGGAATGCCTATACGGGTTGCAGCGATAAGCGCATAAACTGCAACACTTCGTCATTTACATCTTCCGGCAATATCATCCTGAAATGGTGATTGAACTGATGTGCATCACCGGGCACCTGGGCTATCCTGGTAAAACATAAGTTATCCGGGTGGGGTGTTTCAAACGGAAATACTACGTTGATGAACGCCTTGCCCAGCTGGTTTACCCAGGCTACCCGCCGGTCGCCGATACCAATACCGATCATCGATTTGGTAGGATACAAATACACGTTGCCCAGCTGCTGATATTGTTGCAGGAAATGCCGCAACAGTGACAACGCCTGCTCGGATTTTCCGGTAAGGAAAGCGGTCAGCAAGGGATCATGGGTGGTATCCAGCAAAGAAGAAGACATGCGCTTTTTTTACTGGCGAAGGTAGCATATTATCCCTTTTCGGCTACAACGTTTTCAGCCAGTCGTCTATCGTGGTCACTTCGGCCTGCCTTACAAATACTTTAGTCATCATTAACTGATGTACCTCGGCATCGGTATCACCACAAGCATCAGACAATACAGTAAGTTGATAGTCTTTATCTCCCGCTTCCCTTAAAGTACTGAGCACTACGCCACTGGTGGAGTAACCTGCCAATACCAGCCGCTCTACCTGCTGCGCTTTTAGTACCGTGTCCAGGTCGCTACCTGCGAAGGCGCTGTAACGCTTCTTGGCAATGATCGTTTCGCCAGGCAATGGCGCCACTGTTGGATGAATAGCAGTACCTTCGTCGCCCTCGATAAAAAGACCCGTTTTTTTCACATAGCCGATTGCGATATTCTTTTCATTGATTTCCGGGTAACCGGGTCTGAACATGAGTCCCACGTAAATAACCGGTATACCGGCTTTCCGGGCGCCGGCTATCGCACGGGCTACATTGTTCAGCAGGGCGGTGGGATCCGCCAGTCTTTCCATCATCTTACGCTGAAAATCCATTACCAGCAGCGCAGTAGGCTGTTGCAGGGTTGCGGTCATATCAATATGTTTATGTTGTTGTATGCACTTGTTATAATTCGGGTATATCGCTCAACAGCTCCAGTGCTTCCCGGATCAGTTTCTTTTCCCGGCTGTTATATTTATCTCCGATCACCCCTGCCAGCCATTCCTCTCTTTCCAGTCTGCTGTCGTTCACCATCTGCCATCCTTTTTTGGTAAGGGCTACCCAGGTTTTCCGTTTATCTTCCTGCGCCGCTTTCCGGTCAATGTACCCCAATCCCTCCAGGCGCTTCAATATCTGCGACATAAACTGGGAAGATATGTCCAGCTGGGCGCCCAGCTCCGAAGGATACAGCGCTTTATGATTCATCAGGATGCTCACCACGTTTCTTTCCGCGATCGACAGCGAGCCGGGATTACTCATTTCCCGCCGCAGGCGTTTATTCATCCTTGTTACCAGGTGCCGTAAGGCATGGGCAATAGCCAGGTCTTCTTTTGTTGCCATAATTAACAAATCAACTTTGCAAAGTTACTTTGTTATTTTAAGAAAACAAAGGCGCACGCAAAGACGCCAAGGAGCAAAGCAGCAAAGACCTAAAAAAACCTACTCCTTGTTCCCTCGAATACGCTTTGCTGCTTTGCTCCTTGGCGTCTTTGCGTGCCGCTGCTGTTTACTTTCCGTATCATCGCGTAACTTAAACACCTGTTTTCCCCTACCCCCAAAACAATACCCTGGTTATGAAAAGTGTAAAAATATTTGAATACATCGACTACCTGGATTGCTTTGTTGTGCACCCGGCGTACAAGGCCATCACCGACCAGCTGGGCCTGGCGGAATGGAACCAGGTAACCTGGATAGGACGGTATTTCTTATGTGATCATGAAAAAGGCGCGCTGTGGTTCGATAACTGGGAGTTGCGGGAACAGCTGCGCGAAAAAGCATCCGAAGTGGGTCTCGATGCCCAGGATCTGCTGATCATTGACCCGGAAAAGTTCAAGAACAAAACCGTAGATCCCTGCCATACACCGGAAGAGCGGACGTTATTCTGGCGGGATGTACTCCGCTCGCTGGAATTGAGCATGGAATTGCTTTGCAGCGAGGCACGTAAAATCAATAAGGCCAGGGAAGGACACGACAATTTCATTCTCGACCTGGAACAACGGATTGGCGCCCTGTCCAGGCGAAGCTATGTGGCGAGGATCTTCTAAAGGGAAACTATTCCGTGCGCAAACTTCTCACCGGGTTCATCAGGGCTGCACGGACACTCTGGAAGCTCACCGTTAGCAAGGCTACCAGCAGGGTGGCCATACCAGCCAGCACAAACACCCACCACTCCAGCGTTACCCGGTAAGCAAAATGCTGCAGCCAGCGATCCATGGCATACCAGGCCAGCGGGAATGCCAGCGTCATACCGGCTACTACCGGCCGCAAAAAACCAGTCGATAACAATACAAAAATACTGGTGTCAGATGCACCCATTACTTTGCGCACCCCGATTTCCCGGGTACGCTGCGCCGCAGTAAACATGGCCAACCCAAATAATCCAAGGCAGGATATAAATACGGCCAGCACCGCAAAATAGTTGCACAGGCGGCTTACCACCTGTTCGCTTTTATACAGCTTCGTATATTCTTCATCGGAAAACTGGTAGGTAAACGGGAAACCAGGATTAATCGATGTACAGATGCTTTCCAATGCTGCCAATACCGGTTTGGTCTTTCCCGGATCAATACGCACCAGGATGTTTCCCCATTTGGGATGCTCGTCCAAGCGCAATACCAGTGGATCTATGGCAGCATGCAGGGAATTGAAATGGAAGTCTTTCAACACACCGATAATATGTCCGGACACTCCATCCAGGGAAAAAGGTTGTCCCACCGGATGTGTATAACCCGTTCTTTTCACGGCGGTTTCATTCAATATATAACTGCCCGAATCATTGCCAAAGTCTCTCGAAAAATCGCGGCCGGCTACTAAGGTCAGTCGCATTGTTTTAACGTAATCATATCCCACTGCGGCATCTGCAAACGATATCGCTTCATTGGGGTCTTTGCCCGACCAATTGAGACCGCTCTTATGATGCTCAATCACGGTAGGATTTTCTTTCATCTTCGATACCGCTACTACACCGGGTATAGCAGTCGCCGCGGCTTTAAACGGTTCATATTTCGAAATGAGCCCTCCTTCTATCGGTATATACACCAGGTTAGTGCGGTCATATCCCAGGTTGCGGGTCTGCACATATTTCATCTGCTGGTAAATAACTGTCATCCCTACCATTAACCCGATAGACAGGGTAAACTGGAATACTACCAGGCCTTTGCGAAACCAGGTGGCGCCTGTGCTGAACTGGAGGCTGCCCTTTAGTACCCGTACCGGTTGCAACGACGACAGGAACAATGCCGGGTAGCTGCCTGCCACAAAGCCGGTGAGGCTAACCAGGGCCAGCAACACGCCCCAGAAAGAAAGGCTTTCCAGGGGCAGGGACAATTGTTTACCACTCAGTTGATTAAAAGCGGGCAATAACAGTAACACCAGCACCAACGCAATGCTGGTGGCGATTAGCGTCAGTAACAGGGCTTCCCCGATAAATTGCATTACCAATACGCCCTTTCCGGCGCCTACTACTTTTCTTACCCCTACTTCCTTAGCCCGCTGCGCCGCTCTTGCGGTAGCCAGGTTCATGAAGTTGATGCAGGCTATCAGCAATACAAAGATGGCGAGTAACGTAAACAGCCGTACGTATTCAATGCGGCCGGCAGTTGGTACTCCATTTTCAAATACGCCATGAAGGTATTTTTCGCGGTAAGGCTGTATACCCAGCTCCATCACTGATTCCGGTTGTTTTGGCTGATAGTGGTATACAAAGTCTTTTATTTTGGCGGCCACCTTGCCTGGTTCGGCGTTATCACGGAGTTGTATATACGTAGCAGGGCTAAAGCTGCCCCAGCTTCTTGTCCATGCGTTAGCGCTGCTGAAATCATCCCAGTTACGGAGAAAATCGAATTGCTGGGAAGAACTGGCCGGCACCTGGAACACAGCACTCACCGTCAGCAAGGTAGTATCCTCGCTGCGGATCGTTTGCCCAATGGCCTGGCTGGCGCCTCCAAAAAACACATCGGCCATATGCTGGGAAATGGCGATGCTGGCGGGTTTACTTAATGACGTAGCGGCATCTCCCTGCAACAAGGGATAGCTAAACATACGGAAGAAATCCCCTCCGGCATAGGCGCCCGTCATCTTAAAGGCTTTCTCTTTCACCTGGAATGCTACCGGGGGATAATATTGTAACGCAGTAGTATATACGATTTCTGGTATTTCTTTCTTTAGTTCGCTGGCCAGCGGTCCCTGGGTAAGGTAGCCTCCATTTACCTTTCCTCCTGCCAGCTCCCGTACATATACCTGGTATAGTTGATTATCATGTGCATGAAAGGCGTCCATATTCCTTTCATCCTGGATCCATAAAATCATCAGCATGCTGCAGGCCAGTCCCAGCGCTAATCCCAGGATATTGATAGTGGAAAAAGTTTTGTGGCGAACCAGGTTACGCCAGGCAATGCGGAAGTAATTACGTATCATAATGAACCAGGTATGTAATTTCTCAGGAGAGAAAAAACATGCCATGGATAAATCTATCTCCTTATCAATTAATTAAAAAGTCATTTAATTAATATATGTTCATTTTTGATACAGTGGTTGACCGGATTTGCTCAAACCGTGGCCCGCACCTCCTTTAACTTCATGATCATCCGTTCCCCGGAGGACCGCAACCAGTCATTATATTCGCTAAGTGCCTGTAATCTTTCGGCGTCGGTGATAAAACCGCTGGCCACTACCTGCGGACCCCGCAGCTCTGCTACTTTAGACCAGATTCCGGCCTTGTCCGCAAAATCCGCGCGTCCCTTTTCATATACTTCATCGGCATTTAACGTAGTAATATTGTGGCAACCCAATTGTTCAAACAAAGCGGGTAAATGATCGGCTATTTCATTGTCCATTCCGGCGTCGGATCGCCAGTCGAGGAATGCTTTATAGAACCGCTGCATACTGGCAGGCGGCTGCGGTGTCCACTCCAGCAAGGTATGATTATAGTCGAGTATAGAGATCCATCCGCCGGGGTTCAGCAACGAGGCAAACTTTGCCAGCGCGGCCTTGGGGTTGCTTAACCACTGTAATACGCGGGCAGATACCACCAGGTCAAATTGCTGAGCGGGGGTATAGGTAAAGAGGTCTGCTTCCAACAGCGTTAGCTGTGGAATATGAGCATGATCATCTTTTCCTTTGGCGATTAAATGAGGACTGCTGTCTATCCCCACCACGGCGCCGGTAGGACCCACCATTTCGGCGATGCCGGCGGAAATGGCGCCGGTACCACAGCCCACATCCAGCACCCGCATACCTTCCCGGAGGAGAGGAATCAGGGTAGCATAACTGTTCTGCAAACTGCGGCTGTCCAGCACACTGCTGGTGCCTTTGGGCATGGTAGCCCTTTCACTGGCGGTATTACTCATATCAAAAAGTTGTATGCTTAAATATACAGCATAGGGAGGAAAATTTATAATACGTATATCCGTTATAGTAGGAATCACCCAACCATTTTCCGTTTTTTTTGTAAATAGTACCGGAGAGAAATATGCTGAAAATGACTTTCATTAAAACCGTTCACTTTCACCTGCTGGCAATTGGCGGGTGCCTGCTATTGTGTAATGCCTGTCAAACAGGCCGTGTGATCAGCAGCAGCGCCGTTAATAAGAACTACTGCGCCCCTGCCAATACTACCATTATAACAGGAACGTCGGTTCTCCTGGAGAATACCGATTCGCTGATATCCGCCTATCCGGGTATACCAGTGCACGAGTTGCTCATGGCCAACGCTACCCATACGCTGGCTCCACTGCAACAGCTACAGCTATTGCGTACAGACACCAGTCTCGCTGGCCGGGTAAAAAAAATGGAATTGAAACAAATCATACAACAGCGATGCCTGTTGGCTACCACGGAAATAGGCAGTGTGGCCGGGGAGCTGGATTGTGAAGGTGAAAAGACCGATCAGCTGGCGCGTTACCTGGACAATATCAATAGTAAAAGAAATACGCACTTTACCGTTGCTTCGATTATTGTAGGGGCCATTACCACGGTGGCCAGCGTGGTGATTACGAAAGATGCGCCCAAAAATGCGGCGGCCATCGGCGGCGGCCTTCTCTCCGCGGGACTTGGCGCAATGACCATCAACGCCAACCGTAAAAAGGTGAAGCTGCTGCATCCCCGGAACCCTTTACGGGACACCTGGTACGATACTACTGCATCCTCCATTTATTCGCCGTTTATCCGGTATATGCTGCACGAGCAGCATTTCAGTAACAGCGGAAAGGTATCACTGGCGGCCAGTATCCGGGAGCGCTGGCTGCAGTTCGATCTCCGGGGAACTCCTTCTCCTAAAGAAACCCGGTTATACTTTGGCGATGGTGGCGTGTATACTGCCGAGGCCCTGCATACGCGGGCGGCGATGCTCAATGAGCTGCAGTCTACCATCCGTTCTTTGCACCAGGATTTACAGCAACTGTTGCAATACCTGCAGGCGATGGAATGATCAGGGCGTGCCGGTGACTTCTCTATAAATTTCTTCGAAGTCTTTTCCCTTATGGGACAGCCATATGGCGGCGAATTTTGATTCTACTCCTTTGAGCAATTGGCTACAGAGTTTCATATCGTCTTCCTGCATATCATGAAACATCATGCTGGCCAGTAAAGTAATGCGCTTACGGCAGGTCACGAGCACCTTTTCGCCTTTAGCCGTTACTTTCAGCCGTTTCGAGCGTTTGTCTTCCTTATCATCGTATTCTGCCAGGTAGCCTAGTTTCTTCAGGCGGTTAAGTTTGTCGGTGCCCGTAGATAGCTCCTGTAAAGCGGCATAGATTGCTTCTGTTTTCCGGGGCTCCTGCAGCTGGGCTACGGTATTGAGCAGGGAGTATTCATCGATGTTGCTGATGCCGGTGCCTTCCAGGGCCGCGGCAGTATAAATAGTATGCAGTTTAAATATCCTGCCGATGGTGCGCATCAATACGCCTTCACTGCTCACTGGCATAAATCGCCCGGCGGGCACCGTGTTAGCCTTCCCTTCCCGGTGCGCCAGGTAATGCCGGCAAAATTCTTCCAGGCTACCTTCGGGGTGTTGCTCATCAAATGCTCCCCAGGCGGTGATCAGTGTAACTGCTTTATTCATTGTCATTTATATTACTTCCGAAGCAATAATATAAAAAATACTCCGGAATTCTTGTTTTTATTTCATTTCCGTTATACATTTGAATAAATTACTTCTATTCCGAAACAATAAAATTATACAGATATGTCAACACAAACACTTTATCAAAGCCTGTTGGTAGGGCATCTGATCGGGTTCCTGTTATTTGCGGGAAGCACTATTGCCAGTTTCTTCGGTTTCCGGCAGCTATGGAAACAGTATGCAATTGATGCCGGCCGCGCGGCAACGGTGCTCCAGGCCATGTCGGGATTGCAGGTATTGTTACGTACAGGCGTTGGCGTTATTATTCCTTCGGGTATCGGTATTATGTATCTCACGCATGGCGTGTACGGGGAACAGGTATGGTTCCGGATAAAATTCGCGCTGGTGCTCCTCGTGATACTCAATGGCATTATCGTGGGCAGGCGGCTGAGAGTATCTCTGGATAAGGCTTTAAAAGACGATCCTATGGCAGTTTCCAAAATCAGGCAAAGGGCGCTCCGCTTTCATCTGGTACAGTTGGCAGGTATTTTCACCATTATCCTGCTGAGCGTTTTCAAATTCAATTAAGCTATCGGTCATGAAAAAAGATAAAATCATTTACTGGATCGCCACCGGTATACTCACCGGGGTGATGTTGTGGAGTGCGCTCAACTTCGCTTTTAATGAAAATATGAAAGGAGCGTTTGCTCACCTGGGGCTACCATCATGGTTCCGGGTAGAACTCACCATAGCTAAACTGCTGGGAGTCGTAGCGTTGCTCTTGCCGTTTGTACCTCCCCGCATCAAAGAGTTCGCTTACTTTGGCTTTGGTATTACCCTGATCTCCGCTTCCGTGGCGCACTTGTCCAGCGGAGATAGCGTGTGGCTGGAAGTGGGGCATTTAACATTCCTGGCCAGTCTTATCGTCTCCTATTTATATTATCACAAAGGATTAGAAAAGGCGGGATGACAATAATATCAGAAAAATCTCCCGCAAAAAAATAAACACTGCATTCTCCATCCGGAATAAAATCCTATATTTGTAAGGTAAACTTATTAATTTACTTTGCTAATTATGCCATCCAGGAAACAAGACCAGCTCGCTGCTCAACTGCGGCCCGTATTAGCCCGGCTGGTAAGAAAACTGCGTAAGTTATCGCCTGCCAACGAAGACCTGTCGCAGAGCGAGCGCTCCGTGCTGGTATTATTGGACCAGCACGGAGAGCTGCTGTCGGCTGAACTGGCGGTGATGGAAAAAATGACCCCGCAGTCTATGGGGCAACTGCTGCAACATCTTTTCTCACTGCACCTTATCACGCGAACCATCTCCCCGGACGACAAGCGGAAAATTATCATCGCCTTGTCCAAAGCCGGTAAGGAACGGATAGAGCGGGTCAGAAAAGAAAGGGATGAATGGCTGAGTTACGCCATCAGCAGCGCCTGTACGCCCGAAGAACAGGCTATTCTGCAGGCGGCCATTGCACCATTATCCAAACTGGTGGATTTTGAATAAAGAGGGGAATGTAAGATGAAAATAAGCACTTTTAGCGCGTTTAAAAGCCGTAACTACCGACTTTACTTCAGCGGACAATCTGTTTCCCTGATCGGCACCTGGATGCAGAAAACTGCCGTGAGCTGGGTGATTTACGCCCAAACCCATTCCAAGTTTATGCTGGGCGTTACGCTCTTTGCTACCATGTTTCCCTCCTTTGTCTTTTCCTTCCTGGGCGGCGTGGCCTCCGACAGGTACAACCGCTATAAATTGCTCCTGCTCACACAGGTAGCCTCCATGGTGCAGGCGCTGGCACTAACAGTACTTATCTACTTCAAACATTATTCGGTATGGCATATCATTGGGTTAAGTGCCTTGCTTGGACTGATCAATGCCTTTGACGTACCCGCCCGCCAATCACTTGTATATGAAATGGTGGAAGATAAAGCCGACCTGCCTAATGCACTGGCGCTGAACTCCTCCATGGTAAATCTTTCGCGGCTGATTGGTCCGGGTATAGCCGGACTGGCACTGGAAAAATTCGGGGAAGATATTTGCTTTGCCCTGAACGCGCTTAGCTTCATTGCGGTGATAGGCTCCCTGCTACAAATGAAATTGCCTACCTATGTACCTAAGCCCCGCACTACAAATATGGCCGGTGAACTGAAAGAGGGTTTTGCCTATATCAAAGCTACACCCGCTATTTCCGTGGTGCTGCTCACCCTCTCTTCTATCAGTTTGCTGGTACTGCCTTATACTACGCTGATGCCCGTATATGCCAAGGATATTTTCAAAGGCAACGCTTCTACCTTTGGGGTAATAGACAGTGCTATTGGGCTGGGCGCCTTATGCGGCGCTATTTTCCTTGCTTCGCTGAAACCCGGTAAAAACCTGCGGAAGATCCTCGCCATTAACACTATGATCTTCGGCGCAGGGCTGGTACTATTTTCTCATACTCCCTGGTATCCCCTGGCACTTTTATTTGTGACCCTGGCCGGCTTTGGCATGATGTCGCAAATCACCATCAGCAATACCCTGATTCAAACCGCCGTAGATCCGGCCATGCGCGGAAGAGTGATCAGCTTCTACGCCATGGCATTCTTTGGCATGCAACCATTGGGCGGACTCCTCGTAGGCGCCGTTTCCCAATGGATAGGCACCCCGGATACGGTATTATTACAGGGAATCATTACTATCTTCATTGGTGGCCTGTTATACCGGCAGCTGCATGTAAACCGCCCGGTATCATTTCCCCTGCAATCTTAAAGCTCACACTACCGCCGGTTAACAGCACCACGTTAACGAATTGTTACGCGTTGAGGGATTTCTATTTGCCAAACGAATACATAGTAAAGACGTTACACACTGTACTTTGTATCATTAATTCCAACAACTATGCGTTCATTTATCCCTGTTAAGCTGGTGGTCGCCGCATTGATGGTCCCTTCTCTGCTCCTGTCCTGCAAGAAGAACCATGATGCCACCCCGGAAAAGTCACAGAAATATGAACAGGTATCCGGTACCTGGAAACAGCAGGACATTGTGCTGGCCGTATCGGCCAAGCTGGGGGGCCGAAACCTTCCTGCGGGCACCAGTATCCTTGCCCTGGCGCCGGCATTGGGCGCCGCCGGCGCACTGATTACCTGTACAAAAGACAATAGCTACCAGTTCAACACGGATGGCACCTTTACGATCAACGGATGCACGGATTTAATATTACCTGCCGCCGGTAACAACGGTACCTGGAAACTGGATGTACACGATGCGGTATTTTTACTCACTTCCCAGAAAGGCGTAAACGATCCGCACTGGATTCAAAATGTGAGCAGCAACGCCCTGGAATTATCGATCACCGTTACTATTCCGGGAGTAGCTACCGCCCCGCTGATCCTGAAACTGCAAAAGCAGTAAGATCCACGGTGGCACTACGCAGAGTGGTTAAAATAACATTAACATAATCAGTAATTCCTTGTATCTTGTTTAGGCCCACCAGATATTTGCGATCATTATGGAAAGTATCGTACAGGATATAAAGAATGGAAATATCGAACGCTTTAAAATGGTGTACCAACAATACCATACAAAGCTCTATTTCTACGTATTGAAATGTACGCATTCTGCCTACCTGTCGGAAGAAACCGTGCAGCTGTCTTTTATACTGCTCTGGGAAAGAAGGGAAAAATTATCTACCAGTTATAATATCTCCGCCCAATTATTTCGTATAGCCAAAAGCGTTATGACCGACCTGTTGCGCAAGCAGCAGGTAAGAAACAGGCACACCGCCTGCATGGTACAGGAACAGCCCGACTGGCATATGGAAACGGATATTACGGTGAAGGAAGAACTACAGCAGGTGTATAATAGTATAGAACAATTATCTCCCATCAGGAAAAATGTTTTTAAACTAAGCCGCTTCGAAGGACTTCCCCACAAAGAAATAGCCAGGCAGTTATCCATCTCTCCCAAAACCGTGGAAAACCACATCCTGCGTGCAGTACGCCAGCTGAAAGACTCCCTCTTACTGGTACTTATTCTTTTGATCAGGTACCTGCTCTGATATTCTTGTTATGCAAATATTAATTGATGAACGACAGTGAGGGGTTTGCTGTTTTGAAACGAATACATAGATATGAAGCATCCAGCAACATTACTTGAAAAATTCTTCCGGGGCGAATGCAACGAAGCAGAAAACCAGGTGGTAAGGGAATACCTTATACAACACCCGGAGGCTTTGCAGCCCTGGCTGACAGAGGAGAGCTGGCATTCTTTTCATCCGGAGTCATTGCTACCCACCGACATTTCCGAAAAAATGCTGGCCGCCATTGAAAGTCGCACGTACCGGAAAATACCTCCGGCAGGCCGCTCCTATAAATGGCTGGCCGTTGCTGCCGCTATTGCTATTCCCGCTTTGGCCGGCGTGTGGTGGATGCAGCAACATACCACGCCGATAAAACAACACCTCGCCACACCGCCGGCAACAACGCCCACCGCCGTAACACCAGTATTTGCACAGCAGGTAAACCGTACATCCAAAACGATGCGGCTCCGCTTAAACGATGGTAGCACCGTAGACCTGGCGCCACAAAGCCAGATACGCTATGAAGAGCCATTTGCCACGCATAACCGTTCCATACAGCTCTCCGGCGCCGCCTTATTCAACGTGGTGGCCAACAAGGAAAAGCCGTTTACAGTATATGCCGGCAACTATGGCACTACCGCCCTGGGCACGGTATTCAGGGTAACCACCCTCAACAGCAAAAAAGGTGTGATCCGGGTACAGCTGATCAGTGGTAAGGTAGTGGTAAAACCAGACAGCCTGCTGGACAGCAAAGGCATCAAAGCCACTTACCTGCTGCCTGGACAAGCACTCAGCTTCGATCAGCAAGGCGTGGTGCCCGTAACCAATAATAATCAACAAGCGCCGGTGAAAACGGAAAATGAAATATTTACTTTCCGTAATGAACCACTGGCAAATATTTTCCGGTTGATGTCCGAAAAATTCCATGTAAAAATCCAGTACCAGGAAAGCAACCTGGCAGATATGAGTTTTACTGGCGTTTTCGATAGTAGTAAAGAGTCGTTAGCTGATTTCCTGGGTACCATTAGCACATTAAACAACCTTACTATTAAGCAAACCAATGAAACTATTTACATAACACAATAATCCTTTACTAAACCGATTCAATGCGCTGGCTAATTGCTCCCGTAATACGGGGCAGGCGATTCCTTTGCCTAAAAATGAAATATTATGCGTGAAAACAAACGACTATCCCCGATCTGTCGCCGCACCAAAACTATATGGCTGCTACTGTTCCTACCGCTGTATGCCGGTAGCCTGTGGGCACAAAACGCCCACCCCGCCGCCATCGGCATTATCAAAAATGATCAGAACGAACGGCTCCCCAATGTGATGGTAAGAGTAGCCAACACCGACAATACCGTACTGGCCAGCACCGTTACCAACGACAAAGGTATCTTCACCTTTGCCAAACTGCCCGCCGGCGGCCCTTACCATTTTATCCTCTCCCAAATGGGATACATAACGGATACCCTCCACGGCTATACGATTACCGATTCAAGCAAATTATCCCTGGCGGTCACCCTGAAAAAAAAAGTAGAAGAACTGGAACAGGTACTCGTGACCGCCCTCGGCATTAAAAGGGAAAAGAAAGCATTGGGCTATTCCGTGGAAGAACTGACAGGCAAAGAATTTAACCGCGTTAACCAGGAAAATTTCCTCAACGCCATTTCCGGTAAGGTGGCCGGCGTAACCATCAACTCCACCGGCGGTCCCGGATCATCCGTCAGCATGATCATCAGGGGCGCTACCTCTCTCAGCAGCGACAACCAGCCCCTGTTTGTAGTAGATGGCGTACCACTGGCCAACACCATCAACAACATCAGCAAAATAGGGAAAGATAATATGGTGGATTATGGTAACGCCATCTCCGATATCAACATGGATAACATCGAAAGCGTGACAATCCTGAAAGGTCCCAGCGCCGCTGCCCTATATGGTTCACGTGCCGGCAACGGCGTGGTGCTCATCACCACTAAAACCGGTAAAAAAGTAGATCGCACCACAGTCAACGCCTCCATCAACACGGTATTCGACAAACCCTACAAATTCCTGAAATGGCAACATAAATTTGGTGCCGGGCAATTCTCCGGTATCCCGGTGTCCCGTAGTGGTAACCTCCTCACCAACCCCTTTGGCACCATCATATCGGAAAATGTAGATGGCACCTTCGGCGCGGAGCTGGACATGGGATATGAAGAAGTGCAGTGGAACAGCCCACTCGATAAAAACGGTAAACGCATTCCCATGCCGCTGGTATCACATAAAGACAATGTGAAAAATTTTGTCAATACCGGCATCACCACTACCACCAACGTCTCACTGGCTAATAATAACAATAAGATGGCCTATCGCCTGGCCTATGTAAACATGAACAACAAGGGGATCATTCCGAATACCGATCTGTTCAAAAATGCACTGAACCTGAACTCCAGTTTACAGGTAAATTCAAAATTCAGTGTAAGCGCCAACGTGGATTTCAGTCGTACCAACTCCAACAACCGCCCAGCAGGCGATCGTGGCGCCAATCCCCTCCAGGCCGTGTACAGTATTTCCCCACACATTGATGTACGCGACCTGAAAGACTACTGGATGCCCGGGCAGGAAGGATTGCAACAACGCACTCAATACAATGGCGTATTCAACAATCCGTATTTCCTGGCCTATGAAGTGAAAAATGGATTTGTGAGAGATCGTGTATTCGGCAACGTGAGAGCCGACTGGAAAATATTGCCTTCCCTGACTTTCATGGCCCGCTATGCACTCGATACCTATGATGAAAAAAGAGAAACGAAAATAGCGACCAGCTATCTCAGCAATCCAGGCGGCGCCTATGGCATTATCAATATCAACAACTATGAGCGCAATATCGATGTGCTGCTTACCTACAAAAAAGATATCGGCGATGTAGATTTCACCCTCTCCGCCGGCGGAAACAAACGATACCAGACGGGTAAAAACATTACCACTGCTACTAAAGACGGCACCGGGCTTACTACTCCCGGCGTATATACCATTCAGAATATTGCCCCGCAAAACCTGGACTATAGCAGTACCCGCTATGAAAAAGGCGTCAACAGCGTATACGCTATGCTGAATGTGGGATACAAAGGCATGGCTTACCTGGACCTCACCGGCCGCAACGACTGGTCCAGCACCTTGCCTGAAGCCGCCGCCTACTTTTATCCTTCTGCCTCTCTGAGCCTGCTGGTCAATGAAATGATGCACATCACCTCCGATAACATCAACATGATTAAACTCAGGGGCGGCGCTGCACAGGTAGGTAACGATGCCGCACCTTATCAGCTACTGGGTACTTTATACAATGCAGGCGCCTGGGGTAACATCCCCCGCCTGAGTACTTCCGGCACTTTGCTGAATCCTTTCCTGAAACCGGAAATTGCCACTTCGTACGAAGGCGGCGTAGATGTAAACCTGTTCCGCAACCGCCTGCATATGGCGGCTACCTGGTATATGGTGGAAAACAAAAACCAGATCTTCAGTCCAAAAACACCGCCTTCTTCCGGCTACTCTTCCCGTAATATCAACGCAGGGCTGTTGAGAAGCCGGGGCATAGAACTCACGCTGGGAGGCACCCCGGTAGATCGCAAAAACTGGAGATGGGATGTTAACGTCAACTTTACCCGTAACCGTACCAAAATTATTTCCCTGCCCAACGACCTGCCTTATTACACCCTCTGGGAAGAAGGTAAAGGCGGCGCATGGACGTACGTAGGGGAAGATATAGGCGATATATACGACGCGCAGGTAGTAACGGTAACGGATAAGTCATCGCCCTATTATGGCTATCCGCTGCTGGATAATACCGGCAAATGGCAAAGCATAGATGCTATTAATACGCGTAACAAGATCGGCAACTTCAACCCCAAGTTTATTATGGGTTTGCAAACAGCCATTACTTATAAAAACTTTACACTGAGCATGACCTTTGACTGGAGAAACGGGGGCGACTTTGTTTCCCAGACTTACCGCTATGGAGAAGAGCATGGCAACTCCCAGTTGTTTCTCGACAAACTTACCAACCCCGGTAATATGAAAGGCCAGGAGTTACGCGATTACCTGGTGAGTCACCAGGATCAGCTGGTAATACCCAGTGGCAACAAATTCCCCCTCGTAGGCGGACCTACACCTGAATACAATAGCTATCCCTTTGCGTATGGTCCTTATGTACTGCCTTACGGAGGCGTATTCATTCCCGGTGTACGGGCCAAGGGCTATGATGCCAATGGCAACCCTACCGGCTATATTGAAAATCTCGGTAACGATGGCACAGTCACCCTTCCTTATGCCGCCAGCACTGCCTGGTCGTTTACCCGGGCGTTTCTGTTTCCTGCTTCCTACCTGAAGCTAAGGGAAGTATCCCTGTCGTACCAGCTACCGAAAAGATGGATTGCCTATGCAAAACTGCAAAATGCAGCCCTGTCTGTCTATAGCCGGAATATCATCCTGTGGACTGCTGCCAAGATCGGGATAGATCCTGAAAATGCCTACCAGCCCTCTACTACCGTACAAGGCTCCGGTATGCAGTTTATGCAGGGAATAGAAAGATATAATGTAACCCCATGGTCTATTCCAATGGGCGCCAAGTTGAACGTAACCTTTTAAGCGTTTCTTTAATTGTTGACATATGAAACCAGTTAATAAATCAATCCTTTTGTGCCTGGGGCTACTGCTTACTGCGTTGCCCGCCTGTAAAAAGGACCTCATCAAATTAAACGACAACCCCAATGGTTCCAATCCTGCCACCATCAATCCCAACCTGGTGCTATCCACGGTATTGACACAGGCAGGTATAGAGATCGTAACACTGGGGTACCAGGATATGGCCGGGGTGATGCAACATACCCAGAAAGATGGGTGGACCACCACCCACAATGAATACGACTGGGCGGGTACCAACAGCTGGACTGCCTACTATGATATCCTGAGAAATAACCAGCTGGTATATGACCGGGCCGTAACGCTCAACAATGAGCTGCAACAGGGTGTATCGTTGGTGATGAAATCCATGATGTTTGGATTGATCACCGACCTATGGGGCGATGCACCTTATACCCAGGCACTGAAAGGACAGCTCGGCGGCACAGACAATACGTTACCGGTATACGATCCTCAACAGGTGATTTATACCGGCATACTGGCCGACCTGGATAAAGCCAACACATTGCTGTCTAAGTCCAAAAGCGAGTATACCAACCCTATTGATGCGGTGGATGTATATTATGCCGGCGATCCCACCAAATGGCGCAAAATGGCCAATTCACTGGCTTTACGGTATTATATGCGCCTGTCGGAAAAGTTGCCGGATGTGGCCAAAGCAGGCATTGAAAAAATAGCGGGCGACCCGGCAAAATATCCCATCATCACCGATGCGTCTGAAGATGCGGCCATGTCGTTTCCCGGCAACAGCAACGCCGATTCCTGGCCCGCCAACGCCACCTATGATACTGATAGTAGCGGTTACCGGAGGCTGAAAATGTGCAATACGCTGGTGACGTATCTGCAAACCCGGCATGATCCGCGACTGGGCGTGTGGGCCAATAAAGTACAGTGTTTTTTACTGGTAGATAATAACCTGCCCCCCGGTACCGGCAATGTATACAAACCGGTAGACACCGTAGTGAACGGCGAAAGCCGGAAAGTGCGGTATATATCGCCTGATGTACTGGCGTCTAAAGGACTTACCCTCAATGATATTAACCAGGATGTAGATTATGTAGGCCTGCCTCCTGCTATCCCTGGTCCTGCCGTATATAATTTAAGTCCCGATGCCGGCCAGGCTTCCCGGAACCCGCATGTATCCTGGCTCAACGATATCTACAAACAGGCCAAAGGACCGCTGTTAAAAGCGCGGCTCATTTCCGCCGCAGAAGTACACTTTATTTTAGCTGAAGCAGCTGGGATAAAGGGCTGGGCTGCCGGCGATGGCGAAACGCATTATAACGCCGCTATAAAGGCTTCGCTCACTACCTGGGGACTGGCAGGTTACTATACCGCCTATATCTCCCAACCTGCGGTAAAATACAATCATAGCCAGCAGCAGATTGTGGAACAAAAATGGGTCGCCAGCTGGACCGCAGCCACCGAAGCCTGGGCCGACTTTAAAAGGACCGGCTATCCGCAACTGCATGCAGGCCCCTATGCCAAAGGCCCTGTAGTACCCGTACGCCTTTATTACATGCTGGAAGAAAGGAACCTGAACAAGGCCAACCTGGCAGATGCCCTGAAACGGCTGGAAGTGACCAACTATTCTTCGTTCGGCGCCAACGGGGCACAAAATAGTCCCTGGTCCAAACCATGGATTATCCAGGGCACTGGAAAACCCTGGTAAGTATTGCTTATCTTAAACATATCATAACTATACCCACAATTAGTCCGCATATGAAGAAACTATTTTTTGTTTTGCTGGTAAACGTGTTGTTCCTGGCTGCGGCCATGGCTCAACAAACCATAACGCCCGCTACTGCACTGAGAGCATATCTCGATAACGACGACAAATCCTTTCACTGGGAAGTAAAAGACTCTTTCCAGGTGAATAACACCACCGCCTACAGTATACTCCTCACGTCGCAAAAGTGGCGGGAATATACCTGGACACATCAACTTACCATTTTTGTGCCCGGGACCATCGATTACGATGGCGCGCTCCTCTTTGTAACCGGCGGATCTAACCGTGACGGACAACCTAACTGGAACGGCCCTACGGATGAACTATACCAGCAGGTAGCGTCCCTGGCTACTACCAATCACGCAGTAACATCCGTATTACGGCAAACGCCCAATCAGCCGCTCTTTGGAAAGCTCACGGAAGATGCCCTGATTTCATTTACCCTGCATAACTTCAAAAAAGATGGCGACTATACCTGGCCGCTGTTGTTTCCCATGGTAAAAAGCGCTGTGCGCGCCATGGATGTAGTACAGGATTTCACTAAAAGCAAATCCATTCCCGTGTCCCGTTTCGTGGTATCCGGCGCCTCCAAACGGGGCTGGACCACCTGGCTCACCGGTGCCAACGACAGCCGCGTAGCAGCTATTGCCCCCATGGTAATAGATGTGCTGAACATGCCGGTAAGCCTCGACTACCAGATCAAAACCTGGAAAGAATACAGCATCCAGATAGAAGATTATGTGAAACTGGGTATCCCTCAAACCGCCCATACCGGCGAAGGACAGGCCATCAACACTATGATTGATCCTTACTCCTACCGTCAAAATCTGACCATGCCCAAAATGATTTTTATGGGCACCAACGACGAGTATTGGGTAGTAGATAATATTAAAAATTATATCGACAGCATACCCGGCAAAAACCTGATCAACTATGTGCCCAACGCAGGACATAGCCTGGGTAACAAAGCACAGGCTTTTGAAACGCTGGGCGCCTTCTTTGGCAATACACTTACCAAACAGCCTTATCCCGATTGCAGCTGGACCACCCGCACACGTCGTGGTAAAGTGAACGTAACCGCCAAAGCCAGCGCCGACAAACTGGTAGACGTGATCTTATGGTCGGCCGACTCCCCGGATATTGATTTCCGTAACGACAAATGGACGTCGAAAAGCATGGGCATTGCCCACCAGTCCACCGTAAAAGTAAGCACTCCCCTGCCGCAAAGCGGATATCGTGCTTTTTATGTAGACCTGAAATACACGAATCCTACCGGTGGCACCTATACCGTTAGCACGCGTGTATTTGTAACCGATACTAAACAGATATTATAATATGAAAAAATTACTGCTGTTCGCAGGCACATTACTCACCCACTATACACTCCTGGCTCAACAGGCTACGCCCTTACTGCCAGCTACGCCACACAAATTTGTAGTAGTAGCACACCGGGGCTATCATATCCATGTTCCTGAAAACACCGTGGCCGCCGTGGAGGCTACCGCGCAATGCGGGGCTGACTATGCCGAGCTGGACCTGCGCACCACGAAAGACGGAAAGCTGGTATTGATGCACGATGCTACCGTAAACCGGACCACCGGCGGCGAAGAAAAGGTAGCCGACCTTACCCTGGCACAGCTGCGGCAGCTATCGCTGAAAGGCAATGATGGCAAGACTTACCGTGTACCTACCTTCGCCGAAGCATTGCAGGCAGCAAAGGGGAAAGTAAATATCTATCTCGATTTTAAAGAAGCCGATGTGGCGGAAACCTGGAAACAAATACAGGCAGCCGGCATGGAAAAACAGGTAGTGGTATACCTGAATAAAAAAGAGCAATACCGCCCCTGGAGAAGTATCGCGCCGCAGGTGCCCCTGATGACCAGCCTGCCCGATGAAATGAATACCCCTGCACAGCTGGAAGCCTTCCTGAACATGGTCACCGTTTCCGTGCTGGACAACCTCACCGACAGCACCCTGCTGGCAGTCGCCCGCCGGCACAACGTGGCGGTGTGGCTGGATGCACAAACGCCAACGGAAGGTCCCGGCGAATGGAATGCCGTGCTCCGCAAGGGCGTACAGGGAATACAAAGCGATCACCCGGACGCCCTGGTCAGCTATCTCATGAAAAATAACCTGCGGGATGGGCTTACTAACGCCAACACCTATACGCCTGTCACCGGCCGTTATATCACCCTCCGTGATGTGCCTTATGGCGATGCCGGGGAAGATAATATGCTGGATGCCTATCTTCCGGAAGACCACCAGCCGCAAACAAAGATGATTGTATACCTGCATGGTGGCGGTTGGACAGGCGGTGATAAAAAAGAACTGCCTGCGCAGCTGATCAGCGAACTGGCCGGCAAACTGCACTACGGCGTTATATCTATGAACTACCGTCTTATCAGGGATGGGAAAAACGTATACCCGGCACAGTTAGACGATATCCGGAAAGCATTGGCTTTTATCAGCAGCAAAGCGAAGAAATATCAATTCGACGGTACGCAGTTCGCGCTGATAGGCGGCAGCGCCGGCGCTTACCTGGCCCTGCAATACGCTTATGCTTATGACTCCCTGCGCCAGGTGAAAACGGTGATTGACCTCTGGGGGCCTACCGATTTCACAGATAAAAAAGTACGCCAGGAAAATAAAGATGCCGACGAAAAAGTGGTGCGCCTATTGGGCGTTGCTGATCCGGCAGCCCAGCTGGCCTATGATGCAAGTCCCTATCACCAGCTCAGCGCTGCCAATGGCGTACCTACTTTGTTGTTTCATGGCGACGAAGATCCGCTGGTACATGTTAGTCAGTCAGAAAAGCTATATGCTAAACTTACCTCCCTGCATATTCCCACGCGGTTTGAAAGATACCCGCATGAAAAGCATGGCGTGGGCGCGGCAGCCACCGTGGATATATTTACGAAGCTGATTGGCTGGTTACAGCAATATTATCCAGCCCTGTAAGCAGAAAGCTTAAAGCAGAAAGCTATTGTAGCGAGTCGCCAACAAATATTCGCGAATAATATTCGCTACAATAGCTTTGTGCTTTCTGCTTTAAGCTTTCCGCTTTACAAACAACCCTCCCATCAATCCCCCCAGGAATCCCAATCCACCGGCTATACGTAAAATGTTGCCGTAGGCATCAATAAATCCCTGATGATAGACCGTAACGATCGTGCCATGCTGTGAAGCGGCTATATCGGCCGGTACAGCGGCGTTGCCCAGGTTCACCGTTTGCTCCATTACAGCAGCCTGCTGGGCGGAGGTAAGCGAAAGTGCGGCGATGCGCTGCTGCACCACTGCGGAAAAAAACAATACGGCCAGCGCGCCAAATGCCGCGTTAGCAAAAACGCCGGCAAGGCGGGAAACTGCGTTGTTGATGCCAGAGGCTGTACCCGATAAATGCGGACTAACAGCGCCCATCACCGTAGCCGTTAACGGCGCTACCGTAAATGACATGCCTAGTCCTAATACCAGCATCCCCGGGAAAAAGGTAGTCCAATAATCGGCAGGGCCCCGGGTTTGTTTTACAAAAGATAACCATAGCAAACCGGCGCCCGCAATACAGGGGCCCAATATGAGGAACAGCCTGGCGCCATATTTATCTGCCAGGGTACCGGCATACCGGGCCAACAAAATCATCAATATCGTAAAAGGTAAAAAGGTAAGTCCGGACTCCAGCTGGCTGTAGCCCTGTACCTGCACCAGGTTGAGCGACAGGAACAGCATGCCGGCTCCCAGGCCGGCGTACAGAAAAAAAGTAAGGAGATTGGCGCCCGTGAAAGTCATATTCCGAAATAAGTTCAATGGCAACATGGGGTCTGCACTTTTATATTCTACCCAGATGAAAATCAACAGTAGCAGTACGCCGCCAGCTAATGTGCCATATACCTGCGGATGAGCGAAGCCCAAGGAAGGCATGCGCAGCAGTCCAAACGTAAGCAGGGCCAGTGCCAGGGCAATCAGTCCGGCGCCCATAAAATCTATACCGGGCGCGCTGTTGTCTTCCCTTCTTTCCTGCACTTTGGTGGCTAACAGCAGTAGCGCTATTACGCCTATAGGTAAGTTGATGAAGAAGATGTAACGCCACAATCCTGCATCGGCCAGGGCGCCGCCTAATACCGGTCCTCCCATAGTTACTAATGTAGTAACCGACGACCAGGTACCGATCGCTTTTCCCCGCTCATTTTCATCGATAGAAGCGGCAATCATGGCCAGGCTTCCCGGTATCATCAGGGCGCCGCCAATACCCTGGATAATCCGGAAGATAATCAGCCATAATGCGCTACCCGCCACACCACAGGCGGCCGACCCCAGTATAAAAATGGTAATGCCGGTCATAAATATTTTCTTACGTCCCAGCTTGTCACCCAACGCCCCGCCAATCAGTATCAACGCGGCCAGCATCAGCATATAGGCATTTAATACCCAGAAAAGATCAGCGGCAGAAGCCTGCAAAGCCCGCTGTAGCGCAGGGAGCACCACATTGAGTGCAGTACCATCTATAAACGCCATCGCTGAAGCCAGGATGGTGGCAACCATGATCCATCTGCCTTCCTTACTGTGGAGTGATACGGTGGGAGTCATAGCGTTATTTTTAGCGGGGAGGTATCCTTAAATATACGCTATTTTCTGCGCAAAGGAGGCACGCTCACGCAAAGGAGCAAAGAAGCAGAGCAGCAAAGAAAATATTAGATTTTTCATCTTCTTCTTTCTTTGCTGCTCTGCTTCTTTGCTCCTTTGCGTGAGCGTGAGCGTGAGCGTGTTGCTATCGGTTACAGGGAAGAGTTGGGTTCTTCTGCCGGAGGTACGGCTCCTTCGTCAGGAGTGCCACCTACCGTAGTGTCGCCTTCCAGTATTTTTTCTTCTTTATTGCGACGGAATAATTTCCTGATAAATCCTGCCAGTGCGGCAAATCCCAGCAAAATAAACTTCCAGCCAGCTGCTAAGAACTTAACGATGATGGCAAAGAAGCCTACTTTCGCCAGCACTTTACCGGCTACGAGTCCACCGATGGTCCAGGCGGCCACATTGTCGATCTTGGGATCAAAATCGGTATAGGCATTCCCGTCGGTGAAGGTAGCCATGTGCAATACCTTTCCGATATCTGCTTTTACCAGTGGCAGTTCCTGCATGGTACATACTGCATTCAGCGAAAGGATACCATGCCGGCCCAGGATACGGATCTGGTAGTTGAGGGTATTAATGCCATCCTGGTCGCCGAAATGAATTTCCTTGGCCCAGTGCAACACTTTATTTTCCTTATCATAAAACGGCGCCTGCGCCCAGCCTACCAGGTGAATGGCCGGATAGCCTTCTTTCAGGCGTTGCGCATTTTCTTCTTTTTCGTCCTTTTGCAGGTTTTTCAGCATCTCATCGTAGTTGATTTTCCCGGCATCGTCATCCTTTACATAACCGATGTCTTCATACTCCACCACAAATGCGTAGCTGCTGTCGCTGAAAGGGTCTGATTTTTCCGGGAAGATCATGCCCAGGGTATTGGCCGCATTCGACTCGGGGTTGCCCCATAGCGTGGTCAATACATACTTGCTCTGTTCCTTGTTCAGGAACTTAAAGCCTGCCGGGATCTTAATTTCCGCCTTGCCGCCGGGAAGGTGGATCAAACCCGTTTCATACTTTTGTGCTTTCCGGATGGAGTCAATTGTTTTTTCCACCTGCCGACTGGAAATTTCCAGGGAATCACTAATGGGGGCTGCCTGGGTACAAAGGGGTACAAACAGCGTACATGCCAGATATAGGTTCTTTAACATAATGAATGAATATTTCAGGGGGCAAAAATGCAATAAATATTTCACATTAAAAAGCTGCTTCGGGCCAGGAACTGAAGAATGAACAAGGGTTAGCCCGGGAATGAATAAAATGAATGATAGAACCCACTTGATTTGTACTACATTTAGGTAAGCGCAGATAGCGGTCAAATGTGCTACCAGCAGTAACTCCCCGAAACCAATAACATGAATACGCTTAGCCAGTCGTTTAAAAAAGTGTATGTTTTCCTTTTTGCCAGGAAAGCTTTTTATTCACTGCATCTCCTGGGTTATAAACTTAGCATGCTGGGCATGGGTATTCAGAACTATGAAAATGACCGCGTATCCGGAGAGAAAGCTTTCATCAAGTATCTCATTGCCCGTAACAAGCTGCAGTCGGGCGTTATCTTCGACATCGGCGCTAATGTTGGCCACTACTCTATCATGCTCCGTAAGCACGGTATCACCTTACCTATCTTCGCTTTTGAGCCACACCCGGGCACTTTCCGCCGGCTGGTATCCATTGCAGATGCCTACCAGATAACACCCGTGTCTAAAGGCGCCGGGGAAACCACCGGCCATGCTGCTATTTACGACTACTCCGGACAGAATGGTTCCGAGCACGCCAGCATGTACCGCGATGTGATTACCCAACTGCGCAAAAGCGAGGTAGAAGAAATCAGTATCGACCTTACCAGCATCGATGAATTTGCAGCAGCAAACCAGGTATCAAAAATTGCGCTGCTGAAAATAGATACCGAAGGACATGAACTACAGGTGCTCAAAGGCGCCAGGCGCTGTATCGAGAAGGGAATGGTAGACGTGATCCAGATGGAGTTCAATGAAATGAATATCATCTCCAAAACATTCTTTAAAGATATTGTGGACCTACTGCCTGGCTACGACTTTTACCGGCTGTTACCCGACGGACTAAAAGCATTGGGCAAATACCATCCTATACACTACGAAATATTTTCGTTCCAGAATATTGTCGCCATGCGGCGACTATCATAGCCGACGGTTCACTTCGGATTCGAAGTTACTCATAATGTAATCTACTGCCAGGTGATTTTCTGCATAGCGCCTGGCATTCCTGCATATTTCCGTGGCCTCCTCCTGCCCCCAGCGACTGATAGCGGCCGTCAGCGCGTCGGGATCATCTGCATTCACCAACACCCCATTCCGGTGTAACTGCACCAGCTCATGTAAACCGGTACCACCATTGGCCGTAATAATGGCCAGTCCGCCCACGGCCATAATCGTAGTCAGCTTGGAGGGCATCACCAAATCGCCCGCATTGCTTTTCTGGATAACCAGGTGCAGATCGGCCATATTAAGGAAGCTGTTGAACTTAGCTTCCGGCTGCAACGGTATGAAATGAACATTGGAAAGCCTCCATGCGTTGGCCTGTTCCTGCAATCGCATTCTGTACGGCCCGGTACCACATATCAGGAATGTCCACCCTTGTTCGGTTTGCAGCGTTTTTGCTGCCTGCAGGATAGATTCCAGGCCCTGCTTCTCTCCCAGTGCTCCCGAATACAACACAATACGATCACTCCCCCTGAACCCAAATGCTTCTTTCAGCGCAACACGGTTATCCATCGGGTAAAAGGAGGTAATATCCACCCAGTTGGGAAATAACAACACCTCTCCATTAAACTTAGCTTTTATTTTCCGGATCATCCCTTCCGCAATACTGCTTACAATATCTGCCTGTTGCAGGATAAACCGCTCTGTGGCAAATAAGGCTTTCAGCAGCCACCCTGCTTTGATCATTCCCAGGTCCTTTGCCGCATCTACCTGCAAATCCTGGATATGGTATAGGAAGGTGGTTTGCCGGAATTTTTTATATAACACGCCCAGCAAGCCCAGTTGAAAGGAAGGCGCTACTACGATGACAAAGTCATACCGGCGATGAAAGAGCAGCTGTATTACCTTCCATCCGGCTGATAAGCTAAAAGAAAAATCCTGCAACATTCGCTGGGCGCCGGAAGGCTTTCCCGGCACATACTGTGGGCAGCGGTATACGGTAATCTTTCCTTCGCCAGTATTGACCAATGTTTCCCTGGTATAGATAAATCTGCAACGGCGATAGGGTTCCTGTACCTTCCACTGGGGATAATAAGGATAGGTAGTTACAACGGTACAATCGTATCCACGGGTAGCCAGCCACTGTATCATTTCCCCGTTATATTTCCCGATACCATTCAGCTCAGGAGAAAAATTACCTGATATCAGTAATAAACGCCTTTGTTGCATAGATCAGTAAGCATTTTTATCTCCCTTTATGAGGTTCACCATAGTCTGAGCAATGATCTGCCAATCCAGCCAAAAGCTGTAATTCTCTATATACCATATGTCGAGGTTTATACGCCGTTGCAGCTGTTCAGGGTTAGATCCTTCACCGCGACACCCGTTTACCTGTGCCCATCCTGTAATACCCGGCTTCACGAGGTGCCGTAGCATATAATGCTGAATGGTTTCCTTTAACTCCATGTGCATAGGCGTGGCATGTGGCCGGGGACCGACAAAAGACATCTCGCCTTTCAACACGTTAAAAAACTGGGGTAGTTCATCCAGGCTGGTCCGACGCAAAAAGCGTCCCAGGACAGTAATCCTGGCATCATTTCTCGCCGTAGGCGTAAATACACTACTATCAGCCTTCTCATGGTCCACGACCATAGTCCTGAACTTATAAAAAGTAAGCCGCTTATTCCTGAACCCATACCGTTCCTGCTTATAAATAACAGGCCCTCCCGACGTGAGCTTGATCAGCAGGGCGATCAGCAGGAAAAGCCAGGAGAAGGCAGCCATCAGTATCAGGGTAAATACTACATCAAAAATGCGTTTCAGCTGCTGATTACTCGGATCATCCAATGGAGAAGACCGTACTGTGATAAGCGGAAACGTACCAAAAAGACTCATGGATACCGTGGTTGTGCAATGCTGGTAGCAATTGGCGATAATCCTGACCCGGGAGGTGGCCTTTTCACTCGTCAGGATAATATGTTCTGTTTCCTCCCGGGTACTTTCGGGCAACGCCACAATCACATCATCTACTTCATGCACTTCCAGTATCTGTTTCAATTCCGACAGCCGTCCCAGGTACTGCCCGTTCAACGATGGATTTGCGCAGTCATCTACAAAACCTACACAGCGGTAACCAAAATGATCGTTCGACTGGATAGTGTGATGAAAACGCAACCCCGTTTCTCCTGCTCCTACAATGAGCATGTTCCGCTGGTTATATCCGCGTATCCATAATTTCAGCATGAATTTCTTGATCACGAACTTGGAAAGCAGCATACCTGGGAAAATATAAGCACTATAAGCCAGCAAAAATGTGCGGGGAGAAGCCAGGTATTTGAAGAAATAAAAAACAGCAAACGTTAACAGGAACACGTGCAGCAACGATGTTTTCAATATCGCTACAAACTCGTAAGAGAACGGCCTGGAGCGGTAATCGTCATACAGGTGCACGTAAGCTCCTCCAATCGTCCAGATCAGCATGCTAACAACCATCAGCTGCAAATGAATACCTGCTGTCAGCTTCATGCCGATATAATGACAAGCCAGCAGGTAGCTGATCTCCAGGATGAGGCAATCAATCAATTGCCTCAACAGGCGGTTTACATCAAAAGCGGGTTTCATAGTCAACGTTTTGAAATAATGACCGGATACATTCCGTTATCTCTTTCTTTTATACAACAAGTCCATTTGCAGGATCTGTAACTGCTCTGATTGCAGGAATCCCACCGGCGCCACCAGTTCAAATCCATGGCCTTTTACAAAATCATGCATTTCATCAAACAGCGGTTCTTCTTCATACATCCTTACGAAAGAAGTTTCAAACAACAGGTAGTCTACCTGCGCCAGGCTATGCAAAGCGCCTAACAATACTTCCTTTTCAAATCCCTGTACATCCAGTTTCAGTAATACCGGCGCCTCCAGGCATAACTCGGCCTGCAGGCTATCCAGGCGTTTCACCACTACCTGGATACGCCGGGCTTCGGCAGTTTGCGGCATCAGCTGTTGTTGCAGCTCAGATACCTTCAGTGCAGAACTGGCATGTGAATAAGCGTGACTGAAAAAATCCAGCGTGCCGTCGCTGCTGCCTAATGCGCAGTTGAAAATAGCAATGGCAGGCATTGCCCGTGTGTTGTGCTGCAACTCCTGGTACACCGCTGGCACAGGTTCAAAAGAAAATATTTTTGCATCGGGATAGCGGTGTGCCGCAGCCAGTGCAAACTGCCCCTTGTTGGCCCCCACATCGATCACCGTACTTAACCGGGGAATATAAAGTCCGCAGTTATGCAGGATCCGGACCGACGCCACCGAAGCCCCCGGCCGCATCATGGAAGCAATCCCTCTCCCTGATGTAAACATCACTTTTGCCGCATCTGCCATTTTAAATAAGAGGCTCATCCCGAAAATTTATTATTCCAACAATCCTGGTAAAATGCAAGGGTTTCCTTTACGGTTCGCTCCCAGCTAAACTGCTTTACCTGCTGCCATCCACGCTGGATATATTGTTGTCGTACAGCTTGATCTTCCAGCCATCTTATCCCTGTGACAAAGGCTTCGGCATCGGGCCTATCGGCCAGCCAGCCGGCAGCTCCTACCACTTCCGGTATGGAAGCCGCATGGGTACTTACCACCGGGCAACCCGCTTTCATGGCTTCTCCCAGGGGAAATCCAAATCCCTCATATACCGAGGGATAGAGAAAGCAAAACGCGTGGTTATACAACTCGTTTAACTGCACCGTGCTAACAACCGGGAACAAGTGGTAATGACCCGGCAGCTGATCTTCCAGCAGCAGCAGCTCTTCTTCGCTCCAGGGTCCACCGCCTGCTGCCACTAGATTATAAGCGGGCAACAGGGCTGCTACAGCGTCAACGGCTACACTGAAATTCTTATATCCCTTCCTGGCGCCCACATATAAAATATAAGGAGCCCGCAGCGCTGCGGGCGGAGATATTGTTTTATCAAGTGGATAAAAGTCATCTGCAATACCATGATAAATAACTTTCAGTTTTGCCGGATCGGTGGCCGGATAGAAATGCAACAACTCTTGTTTCGTACTTTCCGAAATACAAATAATACCATCTGCTTTTTTTATACCATATGCTTTCTGCCAGGTATTAGCCAGGCGCCGGGGAAAACGGCTGGCCAGCTTCCGTTCGTGCGCAAAGTCATGTACCGTAAGCATATTCACAATATCTTTCTGGGGAGATACCCGCAAATACCCTCCATGAAATACCGCCATTGGCGGCAGCTTACACTGCAATGGCAAATAGCGCAGGTAGCGGGCGGGCAGCCGGCTTTCCCTGATACAGCGATAAGGCCGGTAGTCAATCTGTTGCTCAAACAGGTTGTCCTGCGCTGTACCTGCATTTAGAAAACTGACAGGCAAACCACTGTCGCAAATACCGCGTAACAACTCGTACCAGTAAACGGATACGCCGCCCGCCTGCTGGATAGTGAATACGATATTGTCGAGAAATATATTCATCCGGATCGTTATCTTTTTGTAGTTTGAATCAATCTTTCTCCGCCAACAAATTCCGCCTCCGTTCCAGGCCCGTAGGCCGTTAACATGGCCGTTATCACCAGGAACAAGTCGATCTGGCTAAAGAAAAAACAGGTGGCCACATAGGCCAGGTAGTTCCGGTTGAATCGCGAAATATCCCCGCTGGCCCTGGTCAGCATAAAGAAAAAGAATAGCAACGACACACCTCCAAATTCAGCCAGGATATAAAACCATCGCATATTGAGATTTTGTCCGCCAATACCTGCCAGGTGATTGGCATAACTCATCTGACCGAAAAAATATTGACTGGGAATAAAAGTGCTGTTGCCACCGCCGTAACCCGTCCACAACAAATACGGTTCATCTCTCAGAAAATCTACCACCGGCAACTCCATATCCCGCTGCAGGGGCAGCCCTAATATGATGTTATCCTTCTGCCAGTATTCATTATCATACCGGTAAGCTGATCTTTCAAAGATGAATTTGTACACCGGCTGATTTTTATTCTCCACATAATGCTGTAACAGGTAGTCTTTAAATTGCGCCACCAGCAAGAAAATGCCAATGATAAGGCCCAACGTTCCCAGTACTTTCGCCCTTACCGGGTAAACTTTCCCCCATACGAAAAATACAATACCTCCTGCCAGCAAATTGATCCAGAAGGTTTGTGAAGAAGTGATCACGCCCATCGCAAAAGCCAGGAAAGCAGCCCTGTATTGCCGGTCTCTCAGAAAGATGGGGATAGACAAAGACAAGAATGCACTAAATGTTTTTGGTTCGGAAAACAACGCCTGCGGGCGGATACCCAGTGGGCCATTAATTCCTTCCACCAGGTAGCGGTGCTGTAGTCCCAGTAATTCTCCCAGCTCCACATTCCTGAATACCATATGCACCACTAGCTGCACGCCACCGATAATGCAGGAAATGATGGAGATGCGCTTCATGGTTTCCGTAAACTGCTCAAAGGAATACTGATCGCGCTCCTGTACAATCTTAGCGCCAATAGCAAATAGCGGCAGGTACGTTTTTACATAGAAGTAAAGCGGCCGGAGGTAAAATGTGGCCGCACTATTATTGGGGTAAAAAAATGGATCCTTATACAACTGCGTAGTTAGTATCACGGCTATGTGCGACAGCAAGGGCAATATCAACAGGATGAAATACTCCTTCCGGATGTATAACTTCCCGGTAAATAAACGGTGGGCCTGGTCTACCAATATAAATATGCTGACAAAAAACGTGGCCGTAAAAGTAGGCCCGATGACTAACATGGTATAGGCCTCTGTTGCGAAAGCATACAACAGCATATCAACGATACCGATACGTTGTCTGTAATAGCTATACAACAAGATGCCTGTTACTACCAGGGGCATGGCCTCCCGGAAGCATTCTACGAACAAACTACTGCTTTGAAGGCCGCTATATCCCGCTTCCATTCAATTTATTTTTATTTTTATAACATCGCTATCCGTTTCAATAGCCTATATAACAAGGCATTCTTCTTCACAAAATATTTGATACGGCTATACACCGGGTTGGGAGAGAATAACGTCCGGGCCGCATATGCATCGGCTTCGGCAGCGATTTCCCTTTTCTCCGGGTGAATAATTTCCGCAATGGCGCCATATACGATACCCCGGTACCAGCGTGGCGGATAAAAGGTATGCGTAGCATCCTTACCATAGCCAATATTCCTTACCAGGCAGGTGTTGGGAGTAATGGCCCATTTTCGGTTGAACCATACGCACATAAACCACTGTACATCCCAGGTATCTGTTTTATGGGCACGCACCGCTTCCAGGTCGTGTACTAATCCCGGTGGCAGTTCATTTGTAGCGGCATCCCGGTATCTTTCCAGGGAAAAATCGTAGTGCTGCCAGGCCCTGCGCCAGGAGGCCCATCCCCAGACGTGACTATACCGGGAAAAATAATAGCTGGCGTTTCCCCGCTGCCGCCCCCCCTGGAAATTGCTGCCGTTAATATGCATAATGGTTTCATCGTCCCGGTAATAATGGAGCATCTCCGTACAAAAAGAAAAGAAGCTGGGATCTGGAATACAATCGTCTTCCAGGATGATGCCTGCTTCTACATGCACGAAAAACCAGGTGATGGCGGTGCTTACGCCCTTGCCGCAACCCAGGTTTTCTGCCTGGAACAATGTCTGTAGCTCACAGGGCCAGTCAATCGCGCGGAGAATAACAGCTCTTGTTTCCTCGCATAAAGCTGCCTCCCCGGGAACGTGCGGCCGGGGGCCATCCGCTGCCACAAATATTCTTGCAGGTTGCTGCCGGCGAATTTCAGCCAGCACCTGCAACGTTTGTGTTGGGCGGTTAAAAGCCAGCAATAAAACAGGCGTTGTCAACATCATTTCGTAGCCTCCAATGCTACTGCGTTTTCAAATCGGATGGCGTCTTCCACACGTTCAAACATCCGGTCTTTACAATCATTGAATGCGCAGGCCCGGATATGCTGAAATCCGGCCCGCTGCAGCTCCCCACTCAGTGACAGGTGATCCCACATATATAAATGTTCTTTGTTACCATATGCTATCTGGATGAACCGCTTTACGCCCCGCGGCCGCTCCAGCATGCCCAGTAAGGTAGCTTCCATAAACCTGACATTGGCTGCCTGGTCCTGCTCATGCAAATGCGCGATATAATCTTTTGCCGCGCTTTCCAGGTCCGGCACCACACAGCGGAAATAGCCGCCAGGCTTTAGTAGCCGGTAGGTATTATGCAATGCCTTACGGCAGTCGTGGTACGATAAATGTTCCAGCACATGGCTGCAGTAAATACCATCGCAGGAGTTATCCGCGATACCTGGCAATCCTTTAATGATATCGCCGTGGAGAATACTGCGATCAAAAGCCACATGCATCTTCTTTCTCAGCAGGTTGCCCACTAAAGGTAGTTGCTGTAGCCGGAGTGTAGGCGATGCATCAAAATTCATCCATCCGGCAGGCGCCGAAAATGGTCCACAGCCATATTGTACATATAGTTTACCTGGCGTCATCGTGATGGGTCATATTTCTGAAAAAATAAGTGTAGTAGGTTTTCGCAAAAAGGCAGTAGCCCTGCTGCTGCATAAAATTGTATAACTCGCTTGCATCCATCCGCTCCAGTTCAAAGGGCTGCGATTCTACCAATACATACGCCGGACGGTATTTGTGCCAATTGTTCGACCGGAGTACCTCCATGTCCAGCCCTTCGGCGTCTATGGTCAGGAAATCAATGGACTGCCCTGCCTGCAGGTATTCGTCGAGGATGACCGACAGCGGCCAGGTATCTATCTTCACCTTTTCTATTACTTTATATTGTGCTTCCTGGGTATACTCAGCTACCTTGTCAGCGGAGAAGGTATTGAGCGCCGGCTCATTGAAGATGGAATAAGTAAGCTGCTGCTTTTGCAATGATACCCCCATTTCCAGGTTGATATCTTCCGGCCGGTACCGGTTAAACAACGCCTGGGTGCCAGGCATCGGATCAATGTTAATTCCTCTCCATTTCATCTGGTAAAAAAGATAGGTATTGGAAAAACGGAAAGGATGATGCGCACCTACGTCTACATAAGTTCCTTTTTCTTTTCCGTGAAATATCCGCTTCAGGATCAGGTCTTCCCCTTCCGAACTATAGGCAGGAACACGGTACCTGAGCTGCGGCGCCCAGGCCGACAACCATCTCTTGACCATATTTTTTAACCTACTCATGGGGCAACGGATTATTGGAATTAAAAACGCTCAGCTGACGTCTCAACTTGCCCTGTACCTGTTTCATATCTGCGTATACCCGTAACGGGTATACCATCCTTTGTGTGAGTATCCAGGCCTGCCCGGTCTTATCCATGCATACCATGGCCACAAACACACTGGAGTAAGCCACCACGGTGGCAATAGCGGCGCCGGCGCCTCCCATAGAAGGTATCAGCAACCCGTTAATCGCCACATTTACCAATAAGCCGGTGATGTTACCGTAGAGATATACGTTGTATTTGCCCGCTACAAACAGGTACTGCGTTATTACCGACAACAGGAACACGGGGATACAAGCCCAGATATGAATCATCAGGATAACTGCGGCAAATTCATACGCAGCACCATACAGTATCCGGATCATCGCCGGGGTAGCCACCGATACTACCACCGCAATACACAAACCAGCCCAGCAGGATAAACGCAACCATCTTTCCAGGGTAAGCAGGTAGGCGGCAGTATCGTCTTTCTTTTGTTGGATCAGTCCTGGCAACATGGCAGTTCCCATCACCGCCGGCAACGCATACCAGAGCTCCGAAATCCGGATCGCCACCACATAATTCCCCAACTGGTCCGGGTTACTCCACCAGTCGAGTAATACCAGGTCCAGCTTCACAAACAATACCACCACCAGGTTGGAAAATATCAGGGGCCAGCTCTTGTGGAGCAGGCGACCGGCCATCGCCATATCAATATGCTGCAGTTGTATGGCCGGATACCTGCGCCCATAGCGAATTAAAATCACCGCATAGGTGGTTACCAGCTCCAGCAGCGTAATCCATAAAAACACGTATAAGCTGGCCTGCAGGTATACCAGCACTATCTTGATGAAACAGAAAATAACGAATACGCTCACCCGCGGAACGATCACATTCCTTAACCCGCTTTTTACCTGGTAGAAATAATCCATTACATCGAAGGACTGGAAGAAAATAGTGAAGGCGGAAAAAACCGTACAATACCCATACACCGGCTGTAAGGGCCTGGAGAAGAAGACCAGCAATATACAGGCAGCCATACAGATCAGGGCCGCTACCACGCGCATAAATATAATGGTCGCCACTACCGTTGATTCCTGTCCTTCATGATGAATCAATTCCTGAACGCCCATCCGGTCCATACCCAGCACGGCCAGGTTTCCTACGATTGTTGTTAATGCGATGGCGTAATTCCAGATACCAAACTGCTCCGGACCGAGATGCCGTGCCAGCAATGCCAGCACCAGTATTCCCGGGAAAAGCTTACTGACCTTGTCGGCCAGCAGCCAACTGATATTTTCAAAAATATTACGCAAGACGTTTGGCTGTTTTTTTAATAATCGTTGCCCAATTATTTCTCTTGTGCCTGTTTTCCTGGTAAGAATAATGATCATAGTAATAGTAAGGATAGAAGGTATCCTGTTCTATGCCGTTGAAGATGATCCCTTTCTTCCGGAAAAATCCTTCCTTCATATTTTCTGCCACCTGCATCAGTTTCGACTTCTGTGTGAAGTTATGCCGCACCACAAAAAGGGTACAGTCCACATGCGGTGCTATACTCTTGGCATCCGATACAATGCCCACCGGTGAAGTATCTACCACTACGTAATCAAACATATCTTTCAGGGTAGCCAATAACGATAACATACGGGTGCCTTCAATCAACTCTATCGGGTTGGGAGGAATAGGTCCGGAAGAAATAAGAAACAAACCATCGGTGCCGGGTACCTTCCGGATAATATCGTCCAGGTTCTTTGACCCAACAATGTAATTGGTAATCCCAACCTGGTGGTCCATACCGAGGAACTGCGACAATTTCGGTTTACGCAGATCCAGCTCCAGCAGTATCACCCGCTTACCACTCACCGTAAGCGCGTTGGCCAGGTGGGCCGATAAAAAAGTTTTCCCTTCCCCGGAAAGGCTGCTGGTGAGCATAACGGTGGCAGCTCCTTTCTGGTCGGTAAGCAGAAATTTTAAGTTCGTACGCAGGTTAAATATTTGTTCATTGAGGATAGACCGGTTCTGTAATGACAGATCGCGTACGCCCTCTGTTTGTTGGTACACTTCCGCTATCACCGGCAATTCGAATACCTGTTCTATTTCCTTCTTGTTCAAAATCCGCGGGTTCAGGAAATACTTAATGTACACATACAGGGTGGCCAGCACCAGCCCCAGGGCCAGGAACCCGATATATACCGCCGGCTTCTTGGGCAGAATAGGTTTATCAGGAATAAAAGCGGGAGCGATTACTTTATTATCTATCACGTTGCTGGCGTAGGTTACAGCCGCTTCTTCTTTCTTTTTCAGGAGGTAGAGATAAAGATTTTCCTTTACACCCTGTTGCCGTTTAATGTTGATATATTCCCGGGCATAGGTAGGGATGTTGGCAATTTTCCCTTGTATCTCATTCACTTTGGCCTGTGTTTTCTGTTGTACGATACCGGCACTGCGGCGATACCCGGCAATATAATTACGGATAGTATTGCGGCTGTCGTTGACCTGTGCTTCCAGGTTCTGCATAATGGTGCTGGAAGGTTTCAGGGATAGCGACAATCGCCGCATTTCTCTTAATCCTTCCTCGTAGCGGTTAATGAGGCCTGTAAGGGTTTGATCTACCGCGCCGGTTACCGGGGCAAAGGGATAGTCGCTGGAGGGATTGTTGATATAACGTTCCACCTGGTCGATAACAGAGAGCTGCATATTGGCTTCGCTCAACCGGGAATCGGCTTCCTTTACCTGTTCCAGTGCCAGTTTGGAGCCGGCATCGATATCGGTAATGCCCCGTTGTACTTTAAATCTTTCCTCTTCTTTTTCCAGCAGCCCCAGCTCTTCTTTCAGGGAATCTATCCTGGCGGAGAGGAAGCGGATCGTTTTAGCGCCGGCTTTATTCTTATCATTTAACGTATAGTCGTTGTAGTTGTCGAGCAATGCGTTGAGGAAATCGGCGGTTCTTTTGGCCACCGGGTCTTTATAAGTGATGAGCACCACGGTAGCATCGCGGTTTACCAGGGCTGTGCTGATATCGTCCACTACTTTGTAGGCCATTTCCATGATAGAGTCTACCCGGATGCGCACGGTCCTGTCAGCGGCCATATTCAGGTAGGGTACCAGGCTAATACTAAAAGTATCCTTACCCAGTGCGAAAGGCTGGTCTGGCTTTACCTGTAGTTGTAACCGCGTTACCGCGTTGCCGGTACCACATTTGGCGCGTATGTTCAGCTGGCCGTTTTCCGGGGTAACGAGCAGGGAGTAATCTCCTACTGCGGCACTGTCGCTCAGCACATGAATACGCATGGGAGCATTGGGATAGCATTCTTCATCTCTTACACTTCCTTTTATAAAGTAACGGATGTTGAACTTGTTCATGCTGATCACCCGTTCCAACAGGATGGGCGATTGCAGCACTTCCATTTCATTCTCCATATTTTTATTGTTACTAAATAGCGATAGGGATTTCAGCGCATCCATTTCATCACTGCCGGCCCCCTTTTTTTCATCTTTCAGGTAAAGGCGGGCGCTCGACATGTATACCGGTTGTTTATACTTCAGGTATAGGAATGCGGCTGCCGCCGCCACCGATAAAACGATCAGGTACAATGGCCAGTGGAAAACCAGTTTCCGGAACAGATCATCCAGATCGATTATCGCGTTTTTGCTATTGGATGCTTTTTGCGGAGACATATGCCAGGATCATTTATGAAGTAATACAATGGTGGTTACCAGGGAAATAGCGCTAATGATAGCCGGCAGTAACACAATCAGCCGGGAGGTAGGCCAGGTACGGCCGGGGCCCGACTTTACATACACTACATCATTATTAGCGAGGTAATAGTAGGGAGAAGAAAGTGTTTTGCTATCGTTCAGGTTGAGTGTTACATACGTCTTTTCCCCGTTTACTTCCCGGATCACCATCACATCGTTTCGCACGGCGGTGCTGGTCATATCGCCTGCCATCGCGAGGGCGTCGAGAATGGAAGCCCGCTCTGCCCCTATGCGGAATGAACCCGGGCGGGCTACATCGCCCAGTACCGACACTTTGAAATTCACCAGCCGGGTAGACACATATACGTTTTGCATCGTTTGGGAAAGTTGTTGCTTCACCTGGTCATTAATCTGTGAAGTGGTTTCATCTTTTACATATATTTTTCCGATGACCGGTAAGTTGATATGGCCGCTGCTATCTACCAGGTATCCCTGATCCATCCCATTGCCACCGGGAACAGTTGGATTGGCGGTATTCGGGTTAAAAATCAGGGAAATATCTTTGTCGAAGGTGGTAATGGTAATTTGTAACACATCGCCTGGTTGTATACGCAGTTGCCGGTATGGTTGCAGGGAATCGGTTCCGCTACGGGCGGCAATGTCATTGAAATAATTAATCTTCCTGTTAGTAGCGCATCCGGATAGCAGGACGCCTAAAATCAGGATTAAAAAACGGATGATGGAACCCATACAAAGTAATTAAAAATCTGTGCTGATATAAATAAATGGCTTACTGCCTTACGCCAGGAAGGGTACTTTATAACCTGGCGTGGCATTTTTGAAAGCAACACTTGGTGCAGCAAACGAATATGTCTATTTAACTACGGTTTTTCAGGTGACCAGTGTTTTCTTTCTTCCCACCAATGCTTGTCGCAACATCTTTTCCATAGGAAGTTCAAAATAGTAGAACGCTGCGGTACTGACGGGAATCAGGATAGCCAGGAACAGCATCAGCGCTATAGGGGAATACATCAACGTTCTGTCGAGCCCCAGGCACTTTAACACCAATACAAATACGATTTGTAAGGGAAAGTGGATAAGATAAATAGCATAGCTGCTGTTTCCTATTACTAACAACCATTTGGCCCATTGCCCTTTCACCGATTCCCATAATACAAGACAAATGATGGTACAGGGCGATACGGTTACCCTGAATATCAGGTTAATGGTAGTATGATAATTAGCATGATAATCGGCTATATTCATTTGCGGCCGGTATCTTTTCATCATCGCTTCCCAAAGGGGATACACCAGGTTAAAACGATAGGCAATAAAAACAAATGCCCATAATATGCCTGTGAGGGTAAGTATATAAGGGAGATATTTTCTTCCCTTATTTCCCCTGATTATCCAGTCATAGAGATAGTACACCAAAGCGCCCAGGAAGAAGGAAAACACGCCTTTTCCGAGGTAGGAACCATAGTGTTGTATGATGGCCCCCAATGGTATCAGCAAGATCAGCAGGCCCCGGTTAGCCTGCCACCGGCACCAGCAAATCACAAAAAACAGGAGATATAAAAACACCTCTACAGATACAGACCAGGAAGGACCATTAAAGGAAAAGCCTTTTTCAAATCCCCAGGTTTGCATAAACAAAAGGTTCAGTATAAAGTGGTAAAAATCATTATACACCAGGATGTAATAATGGCCATATACTTTCAACATCATCCATTGCAATACGGCTACAGTTATCAGGCAGGCAAAATGGAGCGGGTATAAGCGGGAAATTCTGAGTACCGCGAATCTTCCAAAGTTCATGCTATGTGTGGCAATACGTTCTGCATATAACCAGAAAAAAATAAATCCCGATAACAGAAAGAAAAGATCCACCGCTACCACGGCATATTCATATATCATCGACAGTTGCGAATACCAGGGTAACGCATACCGGTCGAAATGATTCAATACAAAAACATCGTCTTTATAGTAAAAAAACTGCCAGTGATAAATCACTACAATCATCGAAGCGATGCCCCTCACGGCATCTAAACTATAAAAATGCTGAGGAGTGGTTGAGTCTGGTGTCTTTGCCATCTATTCATCGAATAATAACAAAATTATCAACACCACGTGTATCCGATTCAGTATAAGAAAGTTAATTATAAAATGAGAGTATCGATACGTTGAAATACGAAAGAATGAAATGAATACAACAACACGGAATGAACAAAATGAATACTGGATATAGGCAGCGATAAATATAGATAGCCCCTCCCGGCATTGAACATTATATCAGCTCCTAACAAATAAGCCTATACGAAAATAGAAACGCGCCGACCCGTTACCGGCCACCCCGACCCGCTTCCTTTACTTCATCCCCAGCCCAAATCTTAAGATGCTATTAAACTATGGCCTCCCACCTCCCCGCACTTAAAAAAAAACTACCTTCGCCGCGTAACCATCATCAATTGCCTGGCATGTAAACCGTCATTTTTCGGGTATTTGCGGGCAAGACTTTAATATATACCGAGAATCATATGCGTAATGCCTTCATTAAAAAAGTCGCATTAAAAATATTAAAAATTACATCTATATCTTTAGCCGCTATTCTTGCGCTTTTGTTTTTGCTCCCCATGCTGTTTCCCACCACCGTGTCCAATAAAATAAAGACCTGGGCCAACAACAGCATTACCGGGGAACTGAACTTTTCCAAAGCCCGGCTATCCTTTTTTAATCACTTCCCGGCACTCACGCTTACCCTGTATGATTTTAGCCTCAAAGGAGGCGCGCCTTTCCAACAGGATACCCTGGTTGCGGCCAACGAAGTAGCCCTGGGCGTAAACCTGGGCAGCCTCTTTTCCAGCGCGGTCAACATCGACGAAATATACCTGACCAACGGGAAAATACATATCATGGTGGATTCCGCCGGACGCCCGAACTATAACGTATACCAGGCGGCTCCCTCCAGCAATACCAACAAATCCGACAGCAGCAGCGCCTCTATGAAAATTGAACGGATACAGATAGAACACTGCCATCTCATTTACGATGACCAGTCGCTCCCCATGTACCTGCAAGCCAAAGAAGTGAACTACATCGGTAAAGGAGACCTGAGTAAAGCGGTTTTTGACCTGTACTCTAAAATCAACATCGGCTCACTCGACTTTGCCTATGACAACACCTCCTACCTCCTGTCTAAAAAACTGAATGGAGAACTGATCACTAAAATAAACACCAACTCCCTCGATTTTATTTTCGAGAGAAATGACCTGAAAATAAATGAACTGCCAGTAAGATTGAAAGGCGCCTTCGCCTTCCTGAAAAACGGTTACAAGATGGACTTTCGCCTTAGCTCCATGGAATCCAGTCTGCATGCCATTTTCGGCGCCCTCCCACCGGAATACCTCACCTGGATGCAACATACCGATGTTCAGGGTACCGCCGACGTAAATGCCAGTCTCATTGGCGAATACATCGCAGCCACCAACACCATGCCTACCCTCACCTTTAACATGCAGGTACGCAATGGCCAGATCAGCAACCCCAAAGCGCCGGCGCCCATCAAAAACCTGTTCCTCAACTTCCAGTCGAAGCTCGCCCAGCTCAATACAGATAGTCTCTATGTAAATGTGGATTCTATCTTCTTCAACATCGACAAAGACTATTTCAGCTCCATCATCCGGGTAAAAGGACTCAAAACACCGGAAGTGCATGTAAAAATGAATACAGACCTGGACCTGGAAAAATGGAGTAAGGCCATGGGATACCCTTCCTTTGAGCTGAAAGGCCGCCTGCAGGCCCACCTGCTGGCCGATGGCCTGTATGCCACCCGCATACTGGACCGTGGCCCCAAACACCGGCCCGATACTGTAATTGCCAGCATCCCGGCCTTTAACCTGGATGCCAGCCTGCGCAACGGCTACTTTAAATTTACGTCCCTGCCGGAAGCCCTTAAAAATATCAGCTTCCAGGTGCAGGCCAACTGCCCCGACAGCAACTACGCCCATACGCACTTCAATATCGACAACATCAACGCCAACCTCCTGAGCAATTATATCAAGGGCTATTTCCGCTTCCACAACGCCGAAGCCCCGGAAGTAGATGCCCAACTGGCAGCCGTAATGAACCTGGCCGACATCCAGCAATTTTATCGTATGGACAGTCTCGATATCACCGGGGCGCTACATATAGATGTAAATACCAAAGGCAGTTATATCCCGGCAAAAAGGCGCTTTCCCGTTACTACGGCCCAGCTCACTATGAACGACGGCACCATACGGACCAAATATTACCCTACACCTATCCAGAAAATTAATATAGACGCCACCGTTACCAACACCACCGGTACCCTCCAGTCGATGAAGGTAAACCTGAAGCCAGTGGGCTTTGAATTCGAAGGACAGCCCTTTGTATTGAAAGCAGACCTTAACAACTTTGATAACCTCCGCTATAATATTACCTCCAACGGCGTGATCAACCTGGGCGCCATCTACAAAGTATTTGCCCTGCAAGGCTACGATGTGAAAGGCTTCATTGCCACCAACCTGGCACTCAGCGGTACCCAGGCCGATGCTATCGCCGGACGTTACAATAAACTCAATAACCGGGGTACGCTCACGGTAAAGGATATTGTACTCACCACTTCCCTGCTCCCCCTGCCCTGCCGCATCAGCAACGGCGTTTTCCGGTTCGACCAGGACAAAATGTGGTTCGATACCTTCGTGGCCAATTATGGTAAATCAAAGCTGACCATGAACGGCTTCTTAAGTAACGTGATTGGTTATGCCACCCAACCGAATCAAACCCTGCATGGCACGTTCGACTTTAAAAGCAATTATATACTGGTAGATGAACTGATGACCAACGCCACGGAGCCTGCCGCCGCAACGCCTAAAGCCGCGTCCTCCGGTTCCGGCGTTATCCGGCTGCCAACTAACCTGGCGCTCACCCTCAACGCCACCGCAGCGAAGATCCGCTTTAAAGGCATGGACATCGACAGCTTCCATGGCCAGGTAGTGCTGGACAGCGGCAAGGTGTTGATGAATAAAACCGGCTTTAATATTATTGGCGCTCCCGTGGAAATGGATGCTACCTACACCTGCATCCAACCCCAGCGGGCCGCATTCGACTACCATATCAGTGCAAAAGAATTCGATATCAGGCGCGCCTATAATGAAATAAAGATCTTTCACGACATGGCCAGTTCGGCAGCCAGCGCCAGCGGCATCGTAGGAATAGACTATCACCTCAATGGTAAGCTGGATGGTAACATGAATCCAATTTACCCCTCCCTGAAAGGAGGCGGCGTGCTGTCGGTGAAAAAAATAAAACTGAAAGGATTTAAACTGATGAATGCCGTGAGCCAGTCCACCGGCAAATCAGACATCAAAGATCCCGATGTATCCAAAGTCGATATTAAATCCAGCATCAGCAATAATATTATTACCATAGAGAGAACCAAACTCCGTATTGCCGGCTTCCGGCCGCGTTTTGAGGGACAGGTGAGCATGGACGGACAACTCAATCTGAAAGGACGTGTAGGACTGCCTCCATTTGGTATTATCGGTATTCCGTTTAATGTTACCGGTACGCAAAGCAATCCCAAAGTACAGCTACGGCGGGGTAGCGATAATAAACTGGAAGAAACAACGGAATCGGAAGAGGATAACTAAAGATATCCGCTGTTTTCATCTTCAGCGTTTTAAAGTAGTTACTAAAACTAGCTCTCAATCCTTTATCATGAAAGGTTTAGCGTCACATTTTAGTGCTATTTTTTGCGCCCTCTTCTGAAAGCCGCCGTAAAACTTCTAACTTGCGCTTCGTATAGTCGTTCGAGATATTTACCTATAAACTGTAATACATTTTCAAATCCCTAAATCTATCATTTTGAAAAAATTATTTTTGTTAGCCGCAGCCTGTGTTGCCGGAGTTAATTCCTATTCCCAAAGTTTTATGCATGGCGCGGGTGTGGTTGCTTTTGTACAAACATCAGCCAAGTCTGATGCTTTTGCGGTGGGCGGTCTTACTTATTCTCCCCGTTTTAACTTTATGGAGCAAGACAATATGTCTTTATCCCTGGGTATCCCCCTCAGTATAGGATTGGGTGGCAGCTACAATAGCAGCTATGGTTCCTATAGTGGAGAGAGCAATAATCTCAGTTTTATATTTAACGCTCCACTGGTATTTAATGCCAACTTCGGACGTGGGTCCAGCCGGGAAGCCGATGGCCGTTTTGGATTCTTTGTAGGCGCAGGCTACGGCTTTCACTATAGCAGCCGCAATCAGGATTATCATGACAGTGTGTTAGGCGACTATTCCGCCAGTGCCAAATCCAGTACTAATGGACCAATGGCCAATACAGGCTTTCGTATAGGCGTTGGCAAGGTACATAACATTGAGGTAAAACTGAGTTACATGAAAGGGTTGAGTGATGACAAACCTAATGTATTCAGCATCGGCTCGCTCTTTAATTTCTAATGATCCCTTTTTCTAAATTTTCATTTTAGCTTTTACTGTATGAAAAAATTGTTTGCCCTGATCCTGTTGGCAGGATCCTTCGTTGTGAGTAATAAATCGCAATCACAGGATATCGTTAAAGGTAACCTGGAGTTTCTGAAAGATGTTAAAGAAATACAGGTAGCGTACGTGTATGAAAATATAACCGTTGGTAAAGATGGTAAAGAAGCTACCTATATTAAAAGAAAAAAGGCAGAGAAAGATGCCAAAACACCTGGTTCAGGAGATGAATGGGAAAAAAGCTGGATCAACGACAGAACAGCCCATTATCAGCCTAAATTTAATGAGACTTTCACCAAATTTTCCAAAAGAACAATCAGCGAAGATACTGCGACTAAATACCTGATGGAAGTCCACACTAAATTTATTGAGGTAGGATATAACGTCGGTATAACATCTGCCAAAGCAGCTGTCAATCTCGAAATTTATATCTATGATGTTGCCAATAAATCCAAGGTGCTTTGCAAAATCATGTTAAATGATATGAGCGGCGGTAAAGGCCAGTTTGCTACCGGTCCACGTATCGGCGACGCTTACGCTAAAGCCGGTAAAGTACTTGGTAAACTGGTGGCTAAAAAAGCGAAGTAGTTGGACACTGATTTTTAATCCTTTAACGGAAGATATCCCGTAGACTATAAAAAGACGAGGCTGTATTTCAACATTGAAATACAGCCTCGTCTTTTATCCAACCTTAGCAGCGCTTCTCGTGGAGCCGCTGTATTGCGCTCAACAGCGTTTTCTTTTCCGCCGCCGACTTCGTTAGCCGTATGGCTTGCTGATAACTGGCAATAGCCTTATGTATGTCGGTAGTTGCCCATAAATAGGCCAACAGGGAATGATAATAGCTGTTGTCGTGCAGCTGCAATTTTTCTGCTTCCTTAATACCTGCTTCTGAACCATACACTTTGGCAAAAGCGAAGGTTCGGTTCAGCGCCGTCACTGGCGAATACTCCATCAGGATCAACTGGTTGTAAAGATGTAAAATATGTTCCCATTTATGCTGATCGGTAGGTGTAGTATGCCAGTAGGCGATGCCGGCTTCCAGGTGGTATTTGGATACTTCGTCGCCGGTGCAGGCATTCACCAGGTAGTAGTTGCCTTTATCAATTAGTTCCTGGCTCCAGAGGTACTTGTCTTGCTGCTCGAAAAGAATGGTATCCCCGGCCTCGTTAGCCCTGGCATCGAGGCGGGAGCTCTGGAAACACATCAGCGCCAGCAGCGCGTTGGCATGGGTAGTATTGGTAAGCGGATTTTCTGTGAGGATGAGTCCCAGTCGCAATGCTTCTGAACAGAGATCTTTCCGGATCAGCTGATCTCCGGACACAGAAAAATAGCCTTCGTTAAACAGGAGGTAAATGGTTCTTAAAACGGTATCCAGTCTTTCAGCAATAGCAGCGGGTTCCAGCTGTTTCACCTGGAAATGGTCTTTACGGAGATTGGCCCTGGCGCGCAGTAACCGCTTTTTGATCGTTTCTGTTTTGGTGAGAAAGGCGGCGGCAATTTCCGCTACGCTGAATCCGCAGAGCACCTGCAGGGCCAGGCAGATCTGTGCTGCCGGGGCGTTGCTGGGATTACAAACCGCAAAGATCATGGCCAGCTGGCTGTCGTTGATCATCTGCGGGGTAAAGTCCGGCTCCTCGAAGGTTAGTTGTTCACGGGGCTTTACCGCATCTTTTATCTGTGTTTCAAAAACCGCCTGCCGGCGGAGATAGTCTTTGGTTTTGTTCTTTGCCACCGTGTACAACCAGGCGGTAGGGTTCTCCGGAATGCCCTTTTTCCCCCATGATTCCATGGCTTTCAGGAATGTCTCACTGGCAATATCCTCGGCTGTTTCAATATGCTGCAGCCCAAAATGACGGCACAATACGGCCGTCATTTTGGTATACTCCACCCTGAACAGGTGAGGCAATAGCTCACGGGGAGAAGCTGCAGGATCAGTCATCAGCTGCTGGTTTTAATCACGTTTCATGATTTCCCGTACTTCTATGTTGCCGCCCAGCTTAAAGATGGGATTCGCTTTGGCCATTTCTACCGCCTCTTCGATGGTGTCGGTCTTTACAATAATATACCCGCTCACAAACTCCTTAATTTCTGTGTAAGGGCCGTCTGTTACTACATTATCAGGTCTTACCGTTTTGGCGCTTACAGGCGACAAAGTGTTGCCTTTGTCTACCAGTTTATTTTGTGCAGCAATGCCGGCCAGCCAGTTCATCCTTTCCTGCATTTGTTCTGCGGAGGGTTTTTCCTGGGATTGATTACTCAGCCGGAAGATCAATACAAACTCTTTCATGGTTTATCAGTTTTGTTTTCATCCAGATGACGAATGAAACTTCCCCGGGGGGACAAATAAAGTTAATTTTTTTTCGGAGATGTGTGCGCTGCTGCTTTTACCCGGTATATTCGAAATAATGAATTAAATTAATTTCCTTAATGCTTTCATTGCAGCACGCAGCCTGCTCTTAACTGTTCCTAGCGGAATCCCCAGTTTTCCTGCTAATTCTTCCTGCCTATATCCTTCAAAATAAACCAGACCCACCACTTCTTTATGCTCTTTCTTTAGCCTTGCAGTCAGTTTACGAAGCCCAAACTCCACCTGGTTGGTATCTCCCAACAGGTGTTTATGCACATCAGACAGAGGTTCATTCAACCGGCTATTGCTAAAGTGCTTACTTCGGATTATATCCAGCGAGGTATTCCAGGCAATTTTCTTGGTCCACCAGAGCAAGTTGCCTTTATCCGGGTCGTATTTATTTATATGTTGCCATATCTTCATAAAAACTTCCTGCAAAGCATCGGCCGCCAGCGCCTCATTCCGTAGTATCAGAAACGACCGATATCAGCTCCAATAAGCTATCTGCCTTCAATTCCTCACGTACATGCATAAACGCCGGATGCAGGTACGCTGACAAAAGACGAACAGCCGGAAACAGTCACCCATTTCTAATCCTCAAATAACACCATTAGTTCAGGTGTATTCTCATAAGCCTGTTACTCAATGGCAAGCCCTCAACCTTTGGGCTTTTTTCTATAAATAGTGGAATTTCATAATTTATTTTTCCACGCTTTTAGTGATCCCCCTGCTTAACTTTACTATTGTATTTCAATTAGCTGACTCTCATTTGTGGTGCAACGGCGAAGTTTAGCAGCGAAAAAATCTTCCATTCGGAAGGTTTTTAAAAAAATTTATGCCCGATAGCTGAACCCAGCCAAGGATCAACTATTGCCCGGTGTTCTCGTAACAAACAATTCATGCAGCCTACCAACCCTATGCAGGTATGTGCCATTCAAAGCCATACTAAATACACTTAAAGTCTGGAATTCGCAATTATCTCTTTCACTAGTTTCATCAAACTCTCCAGATTGGCTAAGTTTTTTTAGAATGTTTCCATCCGCCCAAATAAAATTAATTTGCCGGGTTCGGATATATTTTTCCACACCGGCCGTTTTTTCATAACTGGGATTACGCCTCAAAAAGTGAATATGCCGTTTTAAATCCTGTACCGCGTTATTCGTTTCGGGTTTAATGTAAATGTTTTTAATGCGGTAAAGTATATTTCCGTTGTTTCCGGCTTCCATTCCAATAAAATCGGTATCTCCGGAATTGTATTCCGGAGGAAGGATTGAGAACAGCCCAACACCATTCATGAGAGAATATTTAAGACATAGCAATAGACCAATAAAGTCGCAAAGCTGCTCCTTCCTGCCATTAAAGTACATATTGAGAAACTCATCAAACATCTTCCGCTGCTTTCCTGACAGGGTTCCCCTTATAACAGTTATTCCCATTTCAAGCAAATTAAATATACGCATGGCATGGGGATTATTAGCTGCAAACATTTTTATAACATCCTCAAACCGGAAATCTGCACATGGGAATTCTTTGTATGGCTTAGAATCGGCCACATGCCCCTTTAAAAAAGAAAATCTGTTCCTTTTAAGTACGCCATACAGGAATGGATATTTCCGGCTGAATTCAGCCCCTTTTTGCTCATGCAAAGGAGCGGTTAGATCAAATGAAGGCCACATAGAAGTTTGGGTTAAAAACCACCAGCTGCATTACAAAGTATTTCGTGCAGCTGGTAGCATTGAAATTTCATTTTACCTTATCTGGGACAACCATGACTATCCACGGGTGTTCCCCATGGTGTATTAGGGCAAAGGTCATAGGCATTCGGAACGCCATCACCATCGGTATCATCCGCGCTGGGATCCTGTGGCACAGGACAACCATCAGGTCCAACCTGTACACCTGCTGGTGTATTGGGGCATTTGTCATCCGAATCTGTTACACCGTCGTTATCCGAATCTTTGTCTGCACTTATGACTGAAGAAACCGTTTGATCCGGATGACCAGTGTTGCGATCGGTCTTGAAATTTGCAAAACTACTAAAGGTCAACAATGCTGCCAGGGCTACTAAAGGTAGTGCAATAGCGGTAATTTTTCTTGGGTCCATAATGAATATTTATAGGTTATACAAAACACGTAAAAAGGAATAGTATACTACAAAGAGGGTTTTCTCTCTTATGATTTTAATACCAGCAGCGCGTGTTTGCCAACGGCAGACGTACAATTAAAACATCATAGCTGCCCATTAAATTTACCCAATATAAATTAATAAAACTTATTTAAAAAATCAATAGAAAGGCAGGCCCTAAAACATTCCTACTTACAAAAGTATTTATCAAAATTATCAAGATATACAAAAAATTATTCATGCACTGTCAATTATTTATATTCGCTATGAAGTTGCCCTGCCCCTCACAAACAAATTTAATTGCAGCATAAAAGAATCATCACCACTAAATCAATGTAGCCAATTATCATTTGATAACCCATTACAATTTTTCTTATGAAAAAACACTTATTTCTTTCGCTAATTGCCGTCACACTAATTGCCATTTTCTATTTGGCATCCTGCCAAAAAGATGATAAGGTGCAATTGCAAAAACTGAACAACACAAAATCAGCCACAGGAAATTTTACTACTAAAGTTTACCCGGCGGATTATGACACAGTACACATCAGGGAGGCAGATTCTTTGTTCAATGTAGCTGTAGGTAAAGGACTTAGAACCGCGTTACAAAGCCGGTACCCGTTCATAATTCCACATTATAAATTTGCTACCCTTTATTTCCTGTATGATTACCAGGTAGCCCTTTACATACCTATTGGTTTTGATCCTTCTACAGGAAGACTCCTGATGATGATTGCAATTAAGGAACGAGGATTTAAAAGAATGACATTTGAAGAATTTGAACCCAGTACTACCTGGCGTCAAACCAATTCAAATTACAATGCGCTAACGGGCATTGTCAGATACTTCAATGCCTCCGGCACGCCGATAAGGGCATTCAATATGCAAAATGGCGGGCCAACCAGCGAGATACCAGTTGGTGGCGGAACAGGACTTGCACCCATAAAACATACCTCAACTGCCGGTGAATTGGAGAAAAACCAGGTAATTGCATTCAACGGTCCCGGAGGTCCAGAAGATGACGATGATGGAGATGGTATCATGAACAAGGACGATAAATGCCCTAATACACCCCAAAACGTATGGGTAGATCCAAAAGGCTGTACCCTTGTCATGGACATTGATGAGGTAACCATTACTTTCGATCCACCGCCATCAGGCACATTTATAGGTGGATTTGTGGGTGTTAACTCCATATATGGTGGCGATCCAAATGGCGGCGGTTCAGAAGTATCAAATTTCCCTAGCTTTACACCTGATTATGGACCTAATAGAGGCTCTTTAGGCATTTTGTGTGGCGACTACCCATCTACACCAACTGGCAATGGCAGAACCGCACAGATTCAAAATCTAGGTGCAAATTATGTTCTACTTGGATCTAATTTACCACCCATCCAGGTACGCTTTGGAATTGCCTGCATTGAGGTTGCAAACTCAAATGCAGTAAGAACCTCGCAAATATTAGTTGATGCGTTTAATTGGGCAGCCAATGAAGTGCTCATGGAACTTAATGGAGGAACCATTGCCCCAACCGCTACCGCACTAAAAATTGCATTAAAAGAGGCTTATATTGGGTATCTTAATATTTATGCTTTCGGAAGCTCCTTTTCAGAAGGACAATGTTTAGGGAACATTCCACCAACAATTGCAAAATATCATAACCAAGTCACAGGAAACTGTGAGTAACTAAATTTTATGAAAGATACTGCATTTGATCTTCTCAGTTATATTCAGAAATATTACCCAATAGGGATGCCGGAATATTATGCGCAACCAAGGATAGTTCCACTGCAAAGGGATACCATTATTGAAAGCAAACTGGGCAATACGGACACTATGGAAGCATCCAATTGGACTTCCCTTGTAAAAGAGATTTCCAAACCTGATTACGCCATACAGGATTTTTACTTTAATCAAAGCCCAAGCTACTCTTTAAACATACTGTTGGACTACCGGGACAGTCAACAAAATTTGCAGCATCAACGGAAAATAATTTTAAACATTTCCCTTCTTTGCCCATATTTTACGGTGTTTTTATTAGATACCTACAGCTTTGACCATTTAAAACCAATGAACCGGCATTTAATACCAACCTTTAGGTTGGCCCACACGGGAACAGGTGAAAACGGAGAACAAGGTTCGACCTTTATGAAGGACGTTAAAGAAGCGGTAATGAGGCATTTTAACGATTACCAATTTGTCGCCCACGATATTTTGTTAAAAAGGCAGGTGTCTGGTACTTTACAATTAGGTGGCCAACCACAACCCGGGCCATACCCAATCTACTCTTATTTGTTTGATGAATTTTTTCAATTAAAAAACCTGGCGGTACTTCCATAAACAACAACTTTAGCATTCTTATATCAAAGTGAGGCCAGGGCCAGTACCTGGCCTTTCCAGGGTACACGTTCGTTCCCGTCCTGTGGACAACTGGCAATGCCAGTTCCTCCCAAATCCTTAGTGCGTTAATGCCACCGATCTCATTTTAACAGGTAGTCAATTCATGCCTGCACAAAATTCGGGTGGTTGAGCGAAACGTGCACCAATGAGAAGTTGTTTTTTTCGTTAACACATTTCACTTATTATCAAACACCTATTCGAATTTCACTCTATAAAATCAAACACGGAGGACAAAGAATGCAGAGAATGAGTTGGAATATACCCAGCAATCATAACACATTTACCATCAATTGAATAATACATATGACCGATTTATATCCCATGAAAAAGTTGCTGAAACTGAAGGCAACTAGTATCGCGATAACATTAATAAAAAGGTACGTTGTTATTGATATATCGTTTCCTAAAAAGAGGGTGTATGGCTATTATTGTTAGTAGCATCAGCAGGCCGACACCTCTTTCTTACTCAGCTTAGGCTCCAATCCCAGGTTTTGTAACATTTGCATATCTTCCGTTACGCCAGGATTAGGCGTTACCAGCAGGGTTTGGCGCTCACCGGTAAAGATGGAGTTGGCGCCTGCCATAAAGCACCAGGCCTGTTCAGACTCCGTCATTTCGATACGACCGGCAGTGAGGCGCACCGTAGATGCCGGCATCACGATCCTGGCGGTGGCAATCATACGCACCATATCCCAGGCATCCACTTTAGGATTATCTTCCAGTGGTGTACCTTTCACCCTGGCCAGTGCATTGATGGGCACGGATTCAGGATGCTTGGGCATGGTAGCCAGCGTGAGCAGCATGGAAATGCGGTCGCGATGCGTTTCCCCCAGCCCGATAATACCACCGGAGCAAACGGTGATACCGGCTTTGCGCACGTTGTTGATGGTATTAATACGGTTGTCAAATTTCCGGGTAGAAATAATTTCTTTATAGTATGTTTCGGAGGTATCGAGATTGTGGTTATAAGCATGCAGCCCGGCTTCCTGCAGGCGTACCGCCTGTTCTTCCGTGAGCATACCCAGCGTGCAACATACTTCCAGTCCCAGGTCATTCACTCCTTTTACCATGTCGATTACGCGATCAAAGTCTTTGTTGTCGCGCACTTCGCGCCAGGCGGCGGCCATGCAAAAACGGGTAGACCCGGTATCTTTGGCTTTCTGCGCATGTGCAATTACAGTTTCTGTGGGCAGCAGCGCCTGTACTTTAATATCGGTATGATACCTGGCTGCCTGTCCGCAGTAGGAGCAGTCTTCCGGGCATCCGCCGGTTTTAATAGATAAAAGCGTGCATACCTGGATTTCCTTTGCAGAATGGTATTGCCGGTGTATGGTAGCTGCCTGGAAAACCAGTTCCAGCAAAGGCTGGTCGTAGATGGCCTGAATTTCTTCCAGGGTCCAGTCGTTTCTGATAGCGGATGTCATCTTATGAGTGGATTATAAGTAGTGTATGAATGTGGTTAGGCGTATTGGTACAGCTCCTGGCCTACGGCGGCTATCCAGGCATCGAATAGTTGTTGTTCAAGCAACTGTACCTGCTGTGCATGTACTTCCCAGTCGGCCGCAAACTCATTGAGCTGGTTGATCATTTCTTCCAGGTGTCCTTCTTCTTCCAGGATGATAGACCGCACCATTACTTTGCTCTGAGCTTTGTCCAGCGCGGCCTGGTATACCGGGTACAACAAGTCCGCCCTCACTTCTATGGCGTAGGTGACAAAGAGATAGGCAGCATACTTCAGCGCCTGCCCTTCCAGGCCAAACGCTTTTTTCAGGTAGCGGCAGGTCTGCATGTCCAGCTGATGGAGATAATGCCGGGTTTGGTGCGGCGCCATCAGTTCGTGCAACTGGTAAGTTTTACAATGATCCGGATCTACTTTGGCAATCTGTTTTTTCAGGTAATATGCGTGGCGATGCTCTTCTGCAGCGTGTTTCAGCTGGATAAAATTTACCAGCACCGGATGCTCGCAGGCGGATATTTTCCTGGCACCGGCATTTTCCATAAAAGACAAGGTATTCAGCCACCGGGCATGCAGGGTATCGCGACCAACAATCTGTTGCAGTAGTTCTTCCATAGTCAACTTGTTTCCGCCCAAAAGTAGGCGCTTACCGGATGACTCCACTAGGCCAGTTTTCACATTTTTGCTAGTCCGGCTAAATATCCTTTCTCCGGAAATTTGATCCACCGGGATTTCCGGGCATTATTTTCTCTCTATAAAAAAGATTAAAAACATACTATACATTATATATAATTTATCTATAGTTAAAATCGGTGCAAATGAAATATCTTGCCGGACTATCAGACTATATTAAAAACAACAACATGAGTAGTCCGACACAGGTACCTTATAAAAGTTTTGTGCAGATAGACCGGCAGTCGGGCACGCCCGTTTATTTACAGATAGCCCATCAGCTGATCAACGCCATCCAGCGTGGCTTCCTGGTCACCGGCACCCGGCTTCCGGGTACCCGGGAGTTTTGCGAACTATTGGGCGTTAACCGGAATACCATCGTGGCGGTATATGAAGAGCTGGACGCCCAGGGCTGGGTGGAAACACGCCCGAATAAAGGCACTTTCATCATCGGGAAAACAACCACACGGCCACAGAAAATACGCAGCGCCCACGAAAATCAGCTGGCGCACTATCCCCTGGTGACAGGCTTCTCTTTCAAAAAGAGCAACCTGTTAGACAATCCCTTTGAACACTCTTCCTGCGAATATGTGTTCAACGACGGCACACCGGATATACGGCTTACCCAGATCAATCACCTGTCCAGCTTATACAGCGCTAACCTGAAAAGGAAAAGCAACCATAAAAAACTGGGCTACTATAACCACGATGGCAGCGAGTTTTTTAAACAGCACCTGTCCAATTACCTGAACCAGTCGCGCGGACTACACATTTCAAAAGACAACATCCTTATTACCCGCAGCACGGAAATGAGCGTATTCATCACTTCGGAAATATTACTCTCGCCCGGTGATATTGTGCTGGTGGGCGCGCTCAGCTACTTTTCGGTGAACATGATCTTCCAGAAATCAGGCGCCCGGATCATGCCGGTGCCCATCGACGACGAAGGCATTGATGTAGATGCTGTGAGAACCATTTGTCAGCATCATAAAATCAGGATGCTCTATATCACGCCACATCACCACTACCCTACCACCGTTACGCTCAGCGCTGCCCGCCGCATTGCCCTGCTGCACCTGGCCAGCGAATTCGGGTTTATCATACTGGAAGATGACTACGATTACGATTTCCATTACGACAATAGTCCCGTGCTCCCCCTCGCCAGCGCCGACAGCCATGGCATGGTGGTATATACCGGCGCCTTCGGAAAATCGCTGGCCCCGGGATTCAGAACGGGATTTATTGTAGCACCCGAAAACCTGATGGTCGAAATGCGGAAACACCTGGGCATTATCGACCGCCAGGGCGATGTACTGATGGAACAGGTATTGGGAGAGATGATTGAAGCAGGAGATATACACCGCTATCTAAAAAAATCACTGAAAGTGTACCAGGAGCGGCGGGATCATATTGTAGACATCTTACAGGAACAACTACACGAATTCATCGACTTTAAAAAACCAGCCGGTGGGCTGGCGGTATGGACAAAGTGGAAACAACCGATTAACTTATTGCAATTGAGTAAAGCCTGTGCCAGGAATAACCTGTTTATACCTAAAACATTATTATACCAGCATAAAGACCTTACTGCTATGCGGCTGGGATTTGGCCATTTCACGCTACCAGAGGCAGAAAACAGCGTGCGGATATTGCGTCAGGGGGTATTGGAGCAATGGCGTCATCATGAATGACCAATGGCTTTCCAACGCCGGCCCGAAGGCCAGCGTTGGTGTATACCTGCTGCTTATGAGAAATACTTAAAGCCATTGTATATGGTTGGTAGGACAAATCAGTTAGATAATACTTTCTGCAACATTTCTTCCAATGCCGCGCCCCGCAGGTATTTGCCAATGATCTTACCATTGGGGTCTATAAGAAAATTCATAGGGATGGCATTCACCTCGTACAGTTTTGCCGCTTCATTTTCCCAGGCTTTCAGGTCTGTTACCTGGGTCCAGGTTAAACCATCTTTTTCGATGGCCGCCAGCCATTTATCCCGGTCGCCGCTTTTATCGAGCGATACGCCCAATACCGTGAAGCCTTTGTCTTTATAGGCATTGTAAGCCTTTACGACATTCGGGTTTTCTCTCCTGCAAGGGCCGCACCACGATGCCCAAAAATCGAGCAGTACATATTTGCCTCTGAAATCAGACAGCTTCACCGGCTTACCATTTACATCGAGCTGGGTAAAATCCGGGGCGATGGCGCCTTCCTGGGTTTTCTTCACTTTGGCAATCCGCTCCTGTAATTCCATTCCCAGGTCGGATTTCCGGATAGCCGGGTCCAGTTCATTGAAGTTCTTTTCTGCTGCTATCGCATCAAATTCAGGAGGCAGCGTAGAGTTAAAAGCCATCAACGCCATATACTTACCCGGGTTGGCTTTCACATACTTCATTTTCACCGCAATGATTTCCGATTGTATATCGTTGGCCCTTCGATCCAGGCTGGATATGTAAGCGGTATCCTTTTGCTTTTCCAATGTTTGCGCCTTAAACTCATCGTTCAGCAAACCGTACTTATCATAGTAAGGCTTCAGCAAAGCGTTGATCTTTGTATTATCGTCGTTCACCGGGCTGCCGGTGATCACGGCATTCCTGATCGAATCTCTTGCGGCAATGGTGATCGTTCTGTCTTCAATGAGGAAGGGCAGGATATCGTCCTGGTGACGGGTAGTAGGATCTTGCGGCAGGTTGTTGTGGTTCACTATAATATGTGCTTCCTTTGGCGCTCCCACGGTACCGTGGAATACGAACTTTCCACCTTTCATGATGGTAGAATCGATCTTCCGTTCTCCATTTACCTTGTAAGTCAGGAAGGCCTTTACAGGCTCCTTGATATTACTTACACTTCCCTTAATGGTATAGGCTTGCTGGGCACAGGTAACGATGGGTACACTCAGTGCGGCCAGTATCATGATTTTATTGTAACGCATGGTTTGTCTTTTTTCCTGGTCAATATTATTTCTTTCCTTTTTTTGCCGGCGCCGCCTTCAGTTGCTGCGCATAGCGTTCCGGCTGCTGCAGCAATTGCAGGGCTTCCTGGAAGCTGGCATTGTCGGTATTCAATACCTGCAGGTAATAATCATTTCCTGCAAAGAGCTGACTCGCCAGCTGGCCTTTCAATTCGAGCGACAATAAGCTGATGATCCGGTTCTTTGTTCCGGGTTGCAGTGTCAGTCCCGCTTTTTCAGCCGCGCCTACTACCTGTTGTACCAGGTAATCCGGTACAGTATACTGCCGGTTGAATGCTTTAAAATCATGGTAGCTGGACAACAACGCCGCACGGTTGCTATCGAGGTAATCGAACGTAATTTTACCGGTAAGGTTATGATCTGATATATCCTGCAGCCAGCCGTTGTATTCCACGGTATCTATAGGAATAAATTTATCCGGCATAATACCTCCACCACCGAATACGGTACGTTTATTCGTCAGCGTGGTATATTTCAGGGAGTCCGGGAAATGAACGATGTTATCATGCGTTAACTCTCCGCTGGCCAACCGCGTTTGTACGTTATCGTTATAACTGTTACCATGGTAAGGCTTTTGAATAGACCTGCCAGAAGGCGTATAATACCGGGCGCCGGTGAGTTCCAGCACGGAGCCGTCAAACACGGGTACGGGGCGTTGCATCAGGCCTTTACCAAAGCTTCTTCTTCCCACTATTACGGCGCGGTCCCAATCCTGTAAAGCGCCGGTGAGAATTTCGCTGGCGGACGCGGTATATTGGTCGATCAATACGACCAGGTTGCCTTCCATGAAACTGCCGAAGCCACCGGTATAGTAATAGTCCTTTCCTTTATCTTTTCCTACACTGTAAAACACCAGTTTATCTTTCGGCAAAAACTCATCGGCCACGCCTATAGCCGATTGTACCAGGCCTCCCCCATTTCCCTGCAAATCCAGGATCAGGCTTTTCATGCCCTGCGATTTCAGCTGCATAAGCGCTTTATCCATTTCATCCCGGGTAGTTTCACTGAAGATGCGTAACGAAATATACCCTACCTGGTCATTGACCATATAGGCCGATCTTACTGACCTGTCGGCTACAATACCCCTGACGATTTCCGCGGAAAACTTCTCCCCATTGGATTTGCGCAATACTTCCAGGGCTACCGGCGTTCCTTTTTCGCCACGAATCTTTTTCATAATGGCGAAGTTGGTAGCGCCGGTAACGGTGGCTTTATCGATGGCTATGATCCGGTCGCCCGCCTGCAAGCCGGCTTTCTCTGCCGGACCGCCGCTCACCACCTGGGTTACATACAGGCTATCGTGCTGCATCATAAACTGGATGCCTATGCCGGCAAAATTACCTTTCATAGCTTCCTGCATCTGCGTCGCTTCCTCACTGGAGAAATAGCGGGAATGCGGGTCCAGTTCGCGCATCATACCTGCAATGGCGGCATTAACCAGCGTTTCATCGGTCAGCGAATCCACATAGTTTCCCTGGATCGCTTTCAACGTTTGCCAGAGCTTCTCCTTCGGATTTACCTGTGCCTGAAGGGAACAGGAAAGCCCTGCCAGGCCAAGTGTTATAAACACATATTTTTTCAGCAACATTATTTTTCTGCTTTTAAAAGTTCAATGGCATAGCTCAGTTCATCTACCAGTTTGCTGGGGCTGCCGGAATATCCTTCCGCGGTATAGCGCATCACGCCATCTTTGAGGATCACTTTCCGGGGAATGGCAGAGGACTGGAAGAAGGGCACAAATGTTCTGAATACCTGGTCCTGCTCCCCTGTTTTTTTATTCACCGCATCGTGCAGCAGATGAAAGCGGAAGCCTTCCTGTTTTACATAGCCTACCGATTTCTCTTTATAGTTGCCGGTTTGCATGGTACCTACCATGTACACGGCTACCTGCGGATCGTTGGCATACTTATCTACCAGCATCTGCATACCGGGAAATGCCGCGATACAAGGCTTACACCAGGTAGCCCAGAAGTCGAGCACCACAATTTTATCGTTCCAGTCGCTGGACCGTACCATATTGCCTTCCGCATCTTCCAATGCAAAAGGGATATACTCCTGGTTTGTCAGGTTTGCTTTCACCGCCGCTTTCAGCTCATCCTGCTCTGTCACCGATTTCAGCGAAGCCAGGTATTTATCGTAGGCGCCCGGCGTTTTATCTTTTGCGGTGTATAAACTTTTCAGGGTTTCAAACATATGGGCTGTCATGGCATTGGCTTTCACGCAATTTTCCAGGAATGGCTGTATGGCTTGCTGGTCGCCTGTTTTCTGCAGGATATCCAGGTGTTTGTTATTCAGGTCTGCTGTTCCATAGGTGCCTTTAGGAGACCGGTACCTGAAATATTCCTTTGCCGCAGCATACTGTTTCTCATCGTATAATAACGAGATATGCGTTTCCAGTTCGTTATCCAGTTGCTCGCTGGCATTGGCGGCCGCTTTCTCTACATTGAATACGCCGGCTTCTTCGTAGGAGCGGTCGTTTACTTTTTTTATCAACTCATTGATCAGTGCTGTCGACATCCTGGTGAGGGTATCACGGCCTACCGTTTTGAAGACATAGGCCCGCATGATATTCCAGCGGTATATTTCATTTTCTGTTTTAAAATTAAGCGGCGAGCAAAAGGCGATCAGCTTATCAAACTGCCGCGTGTCCATATAGGCTGCCCCTAATTGGCGGTGAATGCTGTAGTAAATAAATTCCTGGTCGGTAGGATGCGCCTTCCAATCAGCGTAAGGAAATGTTTCCAAGAATTTTTCGGAGGTCGTTGTCATTTCCTCCAGGGTTTTGGTGGCCAACACTTTATGGAAAGTAGTCAACCGCGCCAAAGCACCCTTGGGATACTTGTTGATCACCAGCCCGAGCAATTCGGCGCCACGGATAGTATCCTTTAGTTGAAACTGGTAATACCGCTGGATATCTCCCAGCTGTTGTTCTGTCAGGTCTTTCCGCTTCACCAGTTCTTTTGGGTCGGCGTTCCGGTAGGGCTCATACTTCTGGGCAACCACTGTAGTAATTCCCAATAGCAGGCAGCCTGCGAATAAACTTATTTTTCTTCTCATAATTTTTATCGTTGGTTCTGGATAATCTCTGGGTTCAATTCAATATTCTTAGGCGGAATAGGATATACATAGCGGTCGCCCGGCACCAGCGTATAGGTAACGCCTTTGAATACACGGGTGACGGTTTCCGCCAGTGCTGGCTCTACGCTTAGTCTGCGCTGATCGAACCAGCGCAGCCCAGTGCCAAACAATTCCCGGCGTCTTTCGTCGATGACTATACGAAGTGCGGCATCGCTGGTAGCAGCAGTGAGGGCGGTATATTGCGCCGGGCGGAAACGTTTCTGCCGCAGTTTATTCACCAATGCCAGGGCTTCATCTGTTTTACCAGCCCGTGCCAGGCCCTCTGCCTGTGTAAGCATCATTTCTGGTACCGATACGCCTACAGTGACATTATCGCCCATGAAAAGGCGGTCGCGGTACGAGCCCCTTCCTGTAAACGATGGCTGGAAAGTGTTGCCCCCACGGGTAAACAGCTGGTAGCGCAGGTCTTCCGGCGCAAACTTATTCACCAGCACGGTGCTCAGCGGCAAATCGATATAACCCGGTTTAGACGCTGTTTTAGACATCAGCACTTCGGGGTTGTCGAGGCGGCGGGGATAGGTTTTGGTCCCATCGGCATAATCGTTCAGGTCTAAGAGCGTATTGTATGCAGCCAGTGATTTGGCGGCATAATCGGCTGCCTCGCTGTATCGTTGCATATACAGGTAGGTTCTTGCCAGCAGCGCATAAGCGGCTGCTTTGCCCGGATGCAGCCTGTTGGATGGGTTGTCGGGTAACAGTGGTAATGCCTGGTTTAAATCGAGGATGATCTGGTCGTACACCTGTTTCACGGAAACCCTGTTGAGCGCTACCAGCAAGTCGGGCTTCAGCAATAAAGGCAGTCCCGGATCGGTAGTGGCATTGGCCGTATTGTACACCCGTGCGTACAGGTTTACCAGCGTGAGATAGGCGGAGGCGCGCTGGGTTTGCGCCTCTGCGTATATGCGTTGCTTTTGATCCGCGGTGCCTTCTGTGCTTTCCATCACGTTGGCGGTGATCTGGTTACACACGTAAACCTGGTTATACAGCTGGTCCCATCCGGCATCACTCTGATCGGAGGTATAGTAGTCAGCTGCCCAGGTATAAATATTATCGGCTCCCCTGTTGAGCAGGGATTCCAGGTTGGTATTGGTTCCCAGGTTGATGTCATCGCTGGACAACATAGGCAGGCTGGCGGAAATTTCGAACAGGCTTACGTTGTTGAGCAGGCGTTGATAATCGGCAGTATATTTAAACTGGCGTTGGTTGGGCTGGTCCACTTCCACAAACTTACGGCAGGAGGTAGTTCCCATGGCCAATACCAGCAGCGCGATACAAATACGTTTCATTGTCATGTTAATCATTTTTCCGGTGTTAGAAAGAAGCGTTCAGGCTCATGAAATAGCTGGGAGCAGGCGGCAGGTTGGTATAGTTGGTACTCATGGCGTACTGCGGATCTATGCCTGCTTTATTCTGCTTCCAGATGAGTCCCAGGTTCCTCACGGCGAAGCTCATGCCCACTGATTTTATCATCATATGCGACAAGGCTTTAGCCGGCACCTGGTATCCCAGGGAAATTTGTTGCAGCCGGATATTGCTGGCGCTTTCCACCAGGAGATCCGACATCTTGTACCGGTTGCTGCTGTTGAAATTTACATTGGCCAGGCCTGGCACATTGGTAAACTGCTCATCGCCGGGTTTGCGCCAGCGGAGCGCCAGGTCGCGCTGGGTACCAATCAGTCCATAGTAATTGTTAGTGGCGTAGTCTGGATAGTTTTCTATCGACAGGCGACGGAATACATGTCCCATTTCATAGGTGATGCGTACCCCCAGCGTAAATGACTTGTAGTTAAATTCGTTGAAGAAGCCGCCGAAAAAAGGTGGAGTGGTACGTCCCATATACACGAGATCATCGGCGGTGATTTGGTTATTACCCATATCGGCATTGATAATCTTCCCATCTTTGGTATATACCTGTGAACGGCCTTTATTATCCAGTCCTGCCCAGCGATAAGCATACATATAATCCTTGGGCATTCCTTCAATGGGCGTGCTGCTGGCTACGGCTATGCTACTGGTAGGGTGGGTAAAGCGGGCATCTGTTACTTCGTTGGTATTATAGGCAAAATTGAAAGTGGAACTCCATCCAAATTGATGGCCACGGATAATATCTCCCCGGATCCCCAGGTCATATCCATGCCCGTTCATGCTGGCGGCGTTATAGTACAGGTTCGTCCAGCCGTAAGTACTGTTCACGGGGAAGTTCCATAAGATATCTGTGGTTCTTTTCCGGTAGGCGTCGGCACTGATATGCAGGCGGTTGTTGAAAACATCCATGTCTACGCCCAGGTTCCAGGTCCTGGTGAGCTCCCAGCTGATCTGGTTGTTGGCAGGCGACAATACATTACCATAGGGTTCACGGGTAACGGGGTCCAATCCTCTCAGATCCAGCAAAGCGGCATTGCTGGCGCTCATAGGTACGGAGCCGCCGGTTCCGTACGTGAGGCGCAGGTTTAATTTGTTAAGCCAGTTAACCGGCTTCATAAAGTCTTCCGACGTAACATCCCACTTCACACCGGCGCTCCACAAGGGTTTGGCGCGTTGGCTGCGGGAAGCGCCTGCCAGGGTAAAATCGTCAAAACGGACACTTCCTGATACAATGTACCGGTTGCCCATCATAGACAAGGCGCCGTTACCATAGTAAGAAAGGAAGCGGTTGATAGACCGTCTGATTGCTCCATCTGAAAAGCCCAGCTGTGTAGTCCATCCCATCACCGTTTTATAGTATGCATTCGGATCCCAGGAGGAGGAGGAGTAGGTATCGTTATCAAATCCATACCGGGTTTGCTGGTAGCCGGTACCTTGGTCTTCCCGGATTTCCGTTCCTGCCAGCGCGTTGAGCGCAAATTTATCACCCCATGATTTATTCACATTTACCTGTCCGCGTAAGCCATAGTTAAAGGTATTTTGGGTAGTATTCAACATTTTACCACCGAAGGGCACACCATATACCAGGCGGCCATTTGCGCCCATAGTCGTTCCTGTATTTACCAACACCCTGGTATCATAACTATTCAGTTCATCGAGCATCGTATTTTCCGCCAGGTTGCGTTGCAGGGTACCTGCTACGCTTACATTCACCCAATCGGTAATTTTTGTATTGATGTCTGTTGTGAAACGATAACGATTTTCTTTATAGGCATAGTTGCTGTAGTTCAGCTCCTGTAGCGGGCTATAAGTCCAGGGAAGGTAGCCTTTGCTGAGGAAGTCGGCCGCCACTTCATCGCGGTAATCGATAGAGCGGGCAATAGGGTGACCGGAGGCATCCTGCAATAATTCATAGGGACGCAAGCCCAATCGTCCGTTACCAATGGCATTCAGTGCGGCGGTATTGGAGATGCTGTTAGTATAGTTATAATTGAGGCCAGTGTTGATCGTTACCCGGTTGTTGAACAATTCGTTGGTCAGGTTGGCGTTGATAAAATACCCTTCACTTTTATTATTTCTGAATACCGGTACATCTTTAGTATAGTTGGTAGATACATAGTAAGTGCTATGCTGACCACCACCGGAAAATGAGAGATTGTATTGCTGGGAAACGGCGCGTTGCAGCAGCAGGTCGCGGATTTGCCCACGGTTATCTATTTTGCTGAGGGCCGACAGGGCGGAGTCGCGCTGGTTAGCAGTAGCGGTACCACGGTCTGCTTTAAACATCCATTCGAGTGCTTCACTTACTGGCTTATTCTGGTTGAAAGTCATCCAGCTATTGTCCCATACTGCGGGGTCGGAGAAAAATCCCAGTCCTTTCATTTCCTTTTCCAGGTCAATGTATTCCGCCGTGTTCATGCGATTGAGGTTCTTCATGTTGGCGGGGTTGGAGATACTCAGGTTGGTGCCGAAGTTTACCTGGGAGGAGTTCTTTCTTCCTTTTTTGGTGGTGATCACAATCACGCCATTAGCTGCCTTGGCGCCCCAGATGGAGGTGGCGGCGGCATCTTTCAGGATGGAAATGGATTCAATGTCTTCGGGGTTATAGCGACTTAAAACAGATCCTCCGCTGGCAAGTCCGTTGCCTACCCTTGTCAGGTCCTGGTCTACTGCGGGAAATCCGTCTATTACAATCAATGGTGTGGATCCGTCGCCGGCGCCCAGGGTATTGGAACCCCGTATGCTGATCTTATTATTTCTAACGTCGAAACGTACGCCTGGCGCTACGCCTTCCAGTCGCTCCATTAAGTTCACAGCCGGCACTGTTTTGATCTGCTGGCTGGTAATTTGTTCGAAAGCGCCGGTGGCTCTTTCTTTGGGCAAAGTTTGATAACCGTTGGATACAACGTTTACTTCCTGGAGTTGATGAATATCTTCCTCCATTTGTGCGTTTATCACCACTTTATCCCCCACTTCTATTTTCAGGGGTACCATGCCTACGAATGTGAAAACGATGGCATTGGCCTTTTCTTTCAGGCGTAGTGTATACCTGCCATCGCTGCTGGTGAGGGAGCCAAACCGGATGGCGTACCCTTCCGGGATAACGGTAACGCCTACCAGCGGATGGCCTTTCTTATCTGTTACCACACCGGTGATGGTTTGTATATAATCCGGTTCAGGGGCATCGGCCGATGATTCCGCGGGGATTACATCCGGGCTTTTTGCCGGCCGGTTATCTTTAATGATGGTATAGTAGTTTTCCTGTACATAGAGGAAAATAAATCCTTTGCTGTACAGTAGCTCCTTCAGCAGGGCTTCTACCGGCTCTTTCTTAGTGAGCGGGCGTTTCAGGCTCACGTAAATATTATCCAGCAGGTGCTCTTCGTAGGAGAAGCGGGTGCCGTATACGGCTTTTACTTCTTCCAGTGCCGCTTTTAATTTTACGGGCTGTTGTGCAAATAGCCTCCCTGGCAGTGCTGCCAGGAGGCAACACATGACAAATAACATTCGTTTATACATGCAACTAATTTTGGCTGATAGTTAAATGATTTGCTTGTTGACTGATTTTAAGATTAAATACCTTCCTGATAACAAAAAGGATGTCGTTGGCATTGGCGGCAGGCACTGTTCCGGTAAGCCGTTTCTGTGCGAGTGCCGGTGTTGCTAAAGTGATCTGATACCCATAATTATCTTCCAGTACGTCGAGTATTTCCTGGAGGGTATAGCCGTCCAGGTCTAGTTCGTTGGCGGTCCACGCTTTATTAGCGGGCGCCTTTCTTTCCATGGCTGTCAGCATTTGTTTGCTGCTGTCGTACATAAATGCGTCTCCGGGCCTGAGTATTTTGACAAATGCGCCGGCGCCTTTCTTTTCAATCCGGAGGCTACCTTCCAGCAGGGATATTTCGGTGATGCCGCGGCGGTTCCTTACATTGAACTTAGTGCCTAGTACCGTGAGGGAAAGATCGCTCACATGTACCTGGAATGAATCGGATTGTTGCAGCCTGTTTTTAATGGCTACATGTTTTACTTCAAAGTAAGCTTCTCCATTCAGCCATATCTCCCTTGGTTTATCTGTTTTCCAGGAGCGAGCGTAGTGAATAGCAGAGTTTCCGTTTAACGTTACCATCGATTCATCCGGCAATATCACCTGTTCATGTTTTCCAAAGGCGGTGCTGAAGGACTTTTCCCCGTGAGTGGCCATTTCCCGGATGGCTACCATGAACAACAACACGGCTGCAGCAGCGGCTGTCCATTTGGCTACCAGTTTCAATGGCCTGTAATAATGTTGCTGCCGGTGCTCATCAACAGCGATGTCGTCGGCAATTTTTTTCCATAGCCGGGATTTGTCTGTACCAGGATGATAGGCCGGTTGCCTGTTGAGGAGCAATATCCAGGTGCGGGCTTCTTCCATGGCGACCCGCTTATCCGGATATTGCCCGGATAATTGCTCCCAATAAGCGATCGCGACATCGTCCCACTTCAGTATATGATGAATAAACTGTTCATCATTAAAGAAGGTAGTCGTTGTATACTGCGTATAATCCTGGTGCTGATGTTCCATAGCCGATTATATATACACTGCACTTCGAAATTTTATCCCTTCGCCGGGTTAAAAAATCAATAAATTTATTTTTGCGATCAGAAAATGAATATTTTCTAACAATCACGTCAATAAATAGTGCTGTCTTAGATTTTTTTCAATGAGATGACAGCTGATAAAATAAGGAGATCAGTTTTGGACAGGTATTGCCGGAGGGTATCGATGGCTTTATACACCAGCTTATAAGTACTGGATACAGATAGTTGCATGAGTGCCGCTATTTCTTCATATTCCATTTCTTCATAGTAGCGCAGGTGTATGATTTCCCTTTGTCGCGGCGTCATTTTTTCCAGTGCGGCCAACAGGTTGCCGCGTATGCTTTCCAGTCGCTCCCGGCTGATGATGGTTTGGTCATAACCAAGTTCCTGGCCAGGTCCCGGCCATTCGTCCAACACGGTAAAACTATATTTACGTTGCTGCACTTCCAGCATACGCAGTAGCACCCGGCGAAACGATTTATATAAATAATTCCTGACAGATTCCGTATCCTTAATCGTGTTCCGGTTCTTCCAGAGCTTTACGAACAGGTTTTGCAAGGCATCTTCTATCAGGTGATCATCAGCAGAAAACTTATGGCCGTAATTAAATAGTGGTGTATAGTACCTATCAAAGATCATTTGCAGGGAGGATTCATCTCCGGATCGAAAAGCATCCCATATATCTTTGTCATCCTGCATGTGGCCTGGTTGATACTGTTGGTTCAGGTGCGAAATTGCTGAAAATGTTTTACATTTCAAACTCAACGGGCATATATAAGATAGTTTGCCGTCTTCCCCGCAAACGTAGATGGCATGGGCCATTGGGGCTCACTACAGTCAATTGGTTTACCGCTATTTATAAGTGTCTCATACACACTATATATATTCCGGCAGGAAGACAATATAGTTAATTTTATTTTCCGGCACTTTTCACCCCCGGGGGGATGGCAGGTAATAAGGGTTTTAATGAGTATTTTATATATATTCGTTCCCATCAGCAGACAAACTACCATATGAAGAGATACACTTTAATCATTGCTTTACTTATTTCCTGTACGGCGTATGCCCAGAACACAATTAATAATTACAAATATGTGTTGGTACCTGAGAAATTCGGTTTCACCCGGGAAGACAACCAATATGGGTTAAACACCCTGGCTAAATCGCTCCTGGAAGAAAAGGGATTTACCGTTTATTTCGATAATGCCGAAGTGCCCAAGGAACTGGCCGGCAACCGCTGTAATGCGCTGAATGCAGATGTAGCGCAGAAAAAAGGGTTGTTCGTGACTAACCTCACACTCATCCTGAAAGACTGCCAGGGTAATATCATTTTTAAAAGTAAAGAAGGAAAAAGCCGGGAGAAGGAATTTGCTACTGCCTATAACCTCGCCCTGCAAGACGCTTTCACTTCCCTGAAAGATGTACCTTATGCTTATAATGGTACCGTTACCGCAGCTCCGCAGGCTACCACACCGGTAGCAGTAGCTCCGGCTCCGGCAGCTACTACCCAGGCATCAACACCCGCTCCTGCTCCTGCGGCAGTAGCCGAAGTAAAGGAAGCTGCCGGCACCTTATATGCACAGGCAACTCCCAATGGCTTCCAGCTGATAGACCTCACTCCGAAGAAAGTGTTAACCTTGCTTAAAACATCGGTGCAGGACTACTTTATCGCTGACAACGATACCACACACGGCATTGTGCTGAAAAAGAGCGGCGACTGGTATTTCGAATATTATAAAGAGAATAAGCTGGTTTCCGAGAAACTGCTGATTAAGTTCTAAACACCGTACCAGGCCCGGTTACACGGCTATCATCCACGCGTTACTTCCGAAGGCGTAAAGTGGCGGTGTATATCGGGCCGGTATATTTCCATCAGCGACAATGGCCTGCTGATATCATTAAACCCGTACTGCCGGTACAATTCATGTGCATCCAGTGTGCTGAGCATGATCCGCCTCAATCCCTTTATCCACGGTTGCTCCTGTAAAAAAGCCATCATCTGCTTAGAGATCCCCTTGCCTCTATATGCCGGCAACACAAACACATCGGCCAGCCAACCGAAGGTGTTATAGTCGGTAATCAGCCTCGCAAAAGCCACCTGCTGCCCTTCCTCAAAAGCGCCCATACAAAACGAATGCGTGAGCGCCCCCTCCACCAACGCATAAGATATACCCTGCGCCCAATAAGAGTCTGTCGATAAATAATCGTGTATCATCGGGATATCCATGTTGTCCTTACCCGTTCTAATGGTTACTGTTAATGTGTTCATCCTTCGTTTTTCCCACAAAAATCGGCGAAAGCGACAGATGGATACAGATACAATTTTGTATTTATCAATGGATACAGTTTATATTTGGAGATGGAAAAGGAATATTTATACCTGGAAATATCCCGGAACCTCGCCCACCTGATCCGGCAGCAGTCGCTCCAACCGGGCGACCGGCTCCCTTCTGTGAGAATGCTTTGCCGGGAACACGGTATCAGCATGAATACCGCCAAACGGGTATTCCTGGAGCTGGAAGGGCAATCGCTTATTGAATCCCGGCCCCAATCCGGCTACTTCGTCAGCCACCAGCGGCACCGGGCCTTGCCGCTACCGGAAATCAGCCGGCCGGCGCCGGCCTCCAGCGAGGAAGAACCCATACCATTGATCAACAAAGTATACAGTCATATGGGACATCCTGACCCGGACCTTACCTTGTTTTCCATTGGCGTACCCTCCGAAGCATTGTTGCCCGTAGCCCTGCTCAATAAAGAAATGATCAAAGCCACGCGATCGCTTTCCGGCAGTGGCACCGCTTATGAACCCTTGCCCGGCAACGAAAAAATGCGCAGGGCTGTAGCACGCCGCTCCTATACCTGGGGAGGCCACCTGCAACCCGATGATATCATCACCACCGCCGGCGGCATGAATGCCCTCTCCTTCTGTATGATGGCCACCACGAAACCCGGTGATACCATCGCCGTGGAAAGCCCCGTATACCACGGCATATTACAACTGGCCCGGAGCCTGGGATTGCGGGTCATGGAGTTACCTACCCATTCTCAAACAGGTGTAGATATAGCCGCATTAGAAAAAGCCATTCCTCATATACACTGCTGTTTGCTCGTGAGTAATTTCAACACGCCCCTGGGCAGCTGCATGCCAGACAGCCACAAAAAAGCAGTGGTGGAACTATTGGCCCGGCACCATATCCCGCTGATTGAAGATGATCTGTATGGCGACTTATACTTTGGCGGCAGTCGCCCTAAGTGCTGCAAGGCCTTCGACAAAACGGGCACGGTGCTTTGGTGCAGCGCTATCTCTAAAACGCTGGCTCCTGGCTATAGAGTAGGCTGGGTGGCGCCCGGCATTTACAAAGAGCAGGTGTTGAAATTAAAGTTGGTACATGCCATCTCTTCCGCTGCTATCACGCAGGAAGTGGTAGCGGGTTTCCTGGAGAGTGGGCGTTATGAAAACCATTTGCGCAAAATGCGGCAAACATTACAGGCCAATTGCCAGCATTATATGGCTGCCATTGCCGAGTACTTTCCGGCCGGCACAAAAGTATCCCGGCCACAGGGCGGATTAACGTTATGGGTGGAACTTCCGGGCATCAATACTACGGATCTTTACCACGTAGCTATCCGGCAAAAAATCAGCATTGCGCCTGGCAGGATCTTCACGTTGCAAAATCAATTTGAAAACTGTATGCGGCTTTGTATGGGGTTGCCCTGGTCGGAGGAGCTGAAGGGAAAACTGAAGCTGTTGGGAAAATTAGCAGGGATGTTACAATGATAGGCGTGCAAATAAAAAGGGGATCATTCTTTTCTATAGATGATCCCCTTTTCATATTCTCCGAGTATGACTTTGCCATAAATGATCTTCGTCCAGCCATTTTCAAAGCCATGATTGTTGGCAATCAGGTAGCCTTTGTTCTTGTCTCTCTTAATAATCTTATGGGCATCGATATACCGGCCTTTTACCTTGCAAAACACGATGTCGCCAATGGCGTAATCGGGCGAACTGGTAAAAGTCAATAGTGTGCCACTTTTGAGGATGGGCAGCATAGAAGTGCCAAAGGCCTTCATCTTTCCTGTGCCAGCCATAGCCAGCTCTTGTTTGAGTCGTTCGTACTTGTTCATATGATATGTATTTAAAAAATTAAGTGGGTAATATGGGCGTCCGGGGAGCTAAAGGGGCGGTGTATAGGGTTTCTCTGGTGTTATTATTAAAAAATATGTCTACAGTTATCAGGGTTACAGGGTTGCTATTTTTTTTGCAAATATAGTCATTTAAATAATATCGGTTGTGTTACCGCTCATCACTTGAAAAAGAAGTATCCCGGATATTTATATAAATTGGCGTCAGCCGGCGATTACAGGTGATCACCGGGCTTTTTCTAAATCAACGTGAACAATGAAGTTACTGCACGCTTTCCGAAAAGGCCGAACCAGCCTTACCCGGTTTATTCCTGTTATTTTACTGGGCGTATTATCGTCCTGCTCCAGTTCCAGGAGCACTATCAGCAACGGCTATATGTATATCCAGAAAGATGGCCGTGAAAAAAAACAATGGAAACTGGTTTGGGAAGACAACTTCGACCAGCCCCAATTGGATACCAGCAAATGGACCATGGTACCTCCCGGTGGCTCGGCATGGAACAAGCATATGAGCACAGATCCCCGCTGTTATGCCTTAAAGGATGGGAAGTTATTTCTCCGCGGCATCATCAATCCTGATACCCTGAAAGATCCAAGGCCTTTTATTACCGGCGGGATATACAGCAAGGGCAAATTCGCTTTTCAATATGGACAGGTGGAAATCCGTGCTAAACTGGAATGCGCCCGGGGCGCCTGGCCCGCCATGTGGATGCTGGCGGAAACAGATAAATATGGAAAGTATCCGCGGAACGGAGAAATCGATATCATGGAACACTTAAACTACGACAGTATTGTTTATCAGACCACTCATTCTTATTATACGCTTAATCTAAAACAGGATAAAAATCCGCCACACTATGGTACTGCGGCGATTCATCCGCTGGAGTTCAATACCTATGGCATCAAATGGTTTCCGGATAAAATCGTGTTCACCGTAAATGGAAAAGAAACCTTTACCTATCCCAGGGTGGCCGGTGTAGATCCTTCACAGTGGCCCTATGACCAACCCTTCTACCTGCTGATAGATCAGCAGCTGGGAGGCGACTGGGTAGGCAAGATCAGCCCGTCTGATTTGCCCGTACAAATGATTGTAGACTGGGTAAAAGTGTATCAGTAACCATTTATATATCGCCATTTAATGGCTTAAATAAGATCACAAAAGGGGGCGCCTGCATAAAATCAATTCCGGTATAAAATTTCATGGCTGGCATAAACCGGTGTGTCATCAGTGTAATGGTAACTAGCTGCTGTTCCCGTGCAAACTGCTCTGCATGGCTGATCAGCAGCTTTCCATATCCTCTTCCCTGCATGGAGGGTGCGATAAAAAATTCATCAATATACAATTGCCGTCCATTCCACCAGGTTTTGGTACGGGCAAACAGGGCGCCTGCAAAAACATCATTTTCGTATAGGCTAAAGCCCTTAAAATTATCTGACAACAAATACTCCATCAGGTACCTGGCCGCATCTGCAGGCTGCCATTGGTAATTCCATGGCGGCTGGTTATAGGCCTCCATAAATACATCCGTATAGGCGGAGATATCTTCCCGGGTAACCGGCTTTACTATGGTATTTGAATGATCCATCTCAGCAATTGTTTAAGGCATCCTGCAATATTTCTCCCAGTTCACGTACATGTGGCTGGTGTAACATGGTCACATGATCTCCCGGTACATCAAATGTTTTCACTCCTTTCTTTGCATATTTCTTCCAGCCAAAATACCTGGCGTCTTCAATGAAGTTAATACGACTTTTGGCTTTAAAGAGATAAATGAAATTATCAAACGGCTGGAGATGATACGCTTTCAAAGCCGCATGGTATCTTTGGTTAATGACCTTTATTTCGCCATAGACATTCTCCTCTCCGGTTGCATCCTCTTTCAATACGCCCATTTTTCGCAGTTTTTTCACCAACAGGAAATACTGGTAATGAATGGTGGTATAAGGCGCTTTTATGGCCGATTGCAGGATCCATAGAAACTTGGGAAATTGCCGCCTGATCTTTTTAGAGAGCGTTTCACGCCACGATTTATTATAAAATGCGTTTTCTGCATCCGTATCAAAGATGCCCAGCAATTTCACTTCTTTGCCCAGGGCGGTTAACTGACGTTCCATTTCCACGGCCACATATCCGCCGAAAGAATAGCCGGTGATAGCATAAGGTCCATTGGGATTATGTTTCAATATTTCCCCCACATAGTGGCGGGCAATATCTTCCATGGTAATTTCCACATCGCTGGCTTTTTGCAGGTCCCACGGCTGGAGGCCAAATACCGGTTGATCGTCATCCAGGTAACTGGCCAGCTCTTTGAAACTAAAGGTATATAAGCCTTCCCCATGCACGAGGTACAGCGGCATTTTACTTCCACCGGGTTTAATTGGCGTGAGCGATTGCCAGCTGGCGGTAGTATCCTTTCTTTCTATAGAGCCCAGCAGGGAAGCAATGGTAGGATGCTTGAATAAAATAGCTGCAGGAAGTTTGATGCCGGTGGCATGTTCAAACCGCGACATGATCTGTAGCGCCATCAGGGAATGTCCTCCCAGCTCGAAGAAGTTATCATTTACACGGATCGTTGCTGTTCCCAGCACCTGTTCCCAGATGGCAGCCATAATGGCTTCTTCTCCCGTTAATGCCGGACTGTCTTCCACTACCACCTGTCTGGGGACTACCATATCCAGCAAGGCTTTCCGGTCTACCTTACCATTAATATTGAGCGGCATACTTTCCAGCGGTACCCATTGCGTAGGTATCATATAATCGGGCAGCCTGGATTGTAAATAATGAGTGGTTTGCTCTTTGTCGAAGCCTCCTTTTGCCACTACATATCCTACGAGTTCCATTTTAGTTTTTTCTTCCCCCCTGGCCAATACAACAACACTTTCCAGTTGTCCCTGCTGGTAAAGTACGTGCTCAATTTCTCCTGGTTCTACCCGGAAGCCTCTTATTTTCACCTGGGTATCTTTCCGGCCTATAAACTCCATGTTCATATCCGGAAGCATGCGACCCAGGTCGCCGGTACGATACATCCTGCTGCCGGTGGTGGGGTGAAAAGGATCGGCCAGGAAAGCTGCTGCTGTTTTTTCCGGCTCGCCGGCATAGCCCCTGGCAACGCCTACTCCGCCGATGTACAATTCTCCCGTAATACCATTGGGCACGGGCTGCAACTGTTCATTCAGGATATAAAAAAAGTTATTGGTAATGGGCCTGCCATAGGGAATACTCTTCCAATGAGGCGGTACTTCTTCCACAACAAAATAATTGGACCATATCGTGGCTTCCGTAGCTCCTCCCAGGCTCACCACTTCTGCGGCGGGGAAAAACTGCTTTACGCGCTGCGGTAAATTGACTGGTATCCAGTCCCCGCTTAAAAACACTAACCGCAAAGTATGTTGCCGGTAGCCCGGGTTCATTACTGCCAGTTCTTTTACCACATAGTCCAGTGTGGAAGGTACCGAGTCCCAGAAAGTGATCTGGTAGCGCCAGAGCATAGCCTGCAGCTGGTTAATATCATTCACCTCTTCCTGCCCGGCAATTACTACGGTGCCGCCGGCCGCCAGCATGCCGAATATGTCATAAACAGACAAATCGAAACACATAGACGTAATAAAAAGCAGCCGGTCGGCCGGGCCTACCTGGAAGCGATGATTCACCCATAAAATAAGGTTCACTGCTGCATGGTGTTCAATCATGACGCCTTTGGGCTTGCCGGTGGAACCGGAAGTATAGATGGTATAGGCCAGTTGGCGGCTATCCACGGGGAGCCGGAGGTTAGCCGGATCGTAGCGATCCAGTTGGACAGCGCTGATATTAATACAAGGTATGGCAGGAGCTGCGGCCACTAGCGGGTATTCCTGGTCCACCAGCAACAGGCTCACCGCGGAACTGGAAAGAATATACTGCTGCCTGTCGACCGGGTAATCGGGATCGACAGGTACATAGGCGGCACCGGCCTTTAATATGGCATACATGGCGATTATCATGTTAAAGCCACGTGTGGTGATCAGCCCTACATTGTTTCCGGGCGTGATACCCTGTGCCACCAGTAGTCGCGCCAGTTGATTGGCTTGCCGGTTTAACGCCTCATAGGTGAGGGTGGTGTTGCCCATCTGAAGGGCTGTATTAGCCGGTTTTTTTGACGCTTGTTCCTCCAAAAGGGTATGCAACCCTTTATCGGTGGGATAGGGCGCTTTGGTGTGGTTAAAGAGTGCCAGTTCCTGCAACTCCTCTTCTGTGAGCATCCGTAAGGCCCCTATCTGCTGATTGGGCTGATTAAATACAGCGGTGAGCAGCTGTTTATAATGCCTTACCATGTTGGTGCCGGCTTCTTCATCGTGGTAAAACAGTTGCCCTTCCAGGACAACATCATGTGTATCGATCATCACCACCACGCGGTCTTCTGAAGCAACATCATCCATTGTTAACGCTACAGAAGAAGGATTTGAAACAAATACGCCGCTCAGCGTACCGTCTGCCGGCAGTTCCAGCGCCGGCTCGTTTGCAGCGTCGATGGCCAGCGTTGCCTGCTTTAATGCCTGCACAAAAGTCTGATCCCCTGTCAGATTATTGGTCAGCGTAATGGGCATATCATCCAGCAATGCCACCGTAAAGATATCGCGCTGGCTGCTGTAGCGGTATAAAAGGATTTGAAATACGGTCAGCAGTATATTAACGGGACTGGTACCTAACTCCTGGCTACATTGCAGCAACTGGGCTGTTAACCTGTTGTCAGCTTTAATAGGAACCGGAACGCCCTTCATGCCGTTGCTACCATTGCCGGACAATGCGTCAGCCGGTAATTTCCTAATAGGTAATGGATCGCCACGCATTCATCTAAGAATTTTAATATTAAAATAATTTCAATTATTTGTACCAATGCCTTCCGCAAGTACAGGCATGGGAAACAAAATAAGACGATCGCCAAGCAAGGTAGGTGGGCCAAATTACAATGCTTTAGCAGGTGCAATTAATTCGGATGTTTATTATCAGTGTAAAGTGTATTCCACAGATTTTGACATTATAAAATGTTTGACTGTTCAGGAAACGAAATGTTTAATGCAGCCGGCTTTTTTAAGCCCGGCAGTTAACTGCCAATGAAAGGTATTCTATAGCTATCTTATTTTCCCGGGCGCAGAAATTTCCTATTTTTGAACATCATCACCATGCTATCCAATATATGAATACGAAAATACATACCACCAACTACCAGGATACCTTTATCGAGGTAGCAACAGATACGAAAGCGGTCAATGGTACCAAGCCTCCTTCCAAAGGCGATAAAAAAAGTATTGCCAAACTGCAATACGAACTGATTGCGAAGCATCCCTATCAATACACTTCGGACGATGTGCTGTTCCAGGTATTTGCCGAGAGAAATGACCTGACTACGGCAGAATATAAGCAGGCAAGGGAACAGTTTTTCTCTAAAGGGCAAGCCTGCCTGAGAGCATCTCCCTTAACCAAAACCTACGGTTTCGGCGTTCATTGCGACAGCCACGGAAAAGTGGCCATCTATGGGGTAGAAACGCAGGCTTATGAAAAGTTTGTGGTCGACGGGCAGCTAAAGAAAGTGAAAGCCATGCGTTCAAAGCGATAAAAATCAGCTGTCGGAAGCAGGCACTTATTCCACGGCATCCACCAGCTGTTCCTTTTCCAGGAGTTGCAGTAACGCCTGTTCTGCCAGGATACCGGGACAGATCTTTGTCCACCTGCGTGCGTATAGCACCCAACTGTGTTTATTAGCTGTTCTCTAAACGACTTATAAATATTGTTGGTGCGGAAATCAACCATAGAAATATCAGTCCATATATCAGCAATTCTACCGGTAAGCATAAAGTGCGGTTGTAATCCTGCAGTGCGGTAAGACTTAATAAAAGGCATCCAAAATGTATGGCGAGATAAAGCAGGTTCACACCAAATGCTAGTTTTATCAACCGGTTGAGCTGGTACTGCGAGCTGAAAGTACGTAGCAGCAAGATGCTCGACACCATACCAGCTACCGTTACAGGAAAATCGAGATATCGATGCATCTTCAGGAACTGATAATATTCCCCGAGTATACCTTCCTGAACACCAGGTCCATTCATTTCCATCATTAGATCCGGTAATATCATCTGCATTCTGAATAACGAAATCGCCAACAAACATATCTTCACGCCGAAGAAAAAGAACATCCCCAATAGTGCTGCCACAGAAGCCGTTGGCGAGGCCGGAAAATTATGCACACATATTACTATGAATGGATACAATATTACAAATGAAGCAATCAGCATAACAGCTGACGACGCCAAATATAGCGGACAACTTCCTTTAAACAGCGCAGCACGCAGTGTAGTATCCACCGGCGGATCCACATAGAATACGTAACTTTTAAATGAAATCGCCAACATGTAGACGAGTACGATGCAGGCTCCGGTGAGATAGGCAGTACGGGATAGTGAACCAGTTCTCAAAACTTATCTTGATTTTATTTGGATTATTTCTTTTCCAACTGCTTTATCCGGTCGGCTAACTCCGATAACAATTGCTGTTGACGCGCTATCACCTGCTGTTGCTGCTCCAGTTGCTTATGTTGATCTATTAAATACAAAGTCAACTCTTCTATCTTCTTCATTTGTTTTTGCTGCATATCTCCTACATCCAGTCCATCCCTCACAATTTCTGCTTCCGCGGGGATATCGGGAAGATGTTTATTACCGGCGATATACTTTTCTACGGAAGACAGTGACGGCAGTCTATAACCTGGATCAAATACGTAATCTGACCAGCCGGTCATGGTTACTTTGACCCGTTGGGCGGTAATTGTTCCGGCTACAGCTAATAATGACTGCGGGTTGCGTGTACCGATACCCACATTGCCGTTATCCATGAGTGTAAAGCGGGAGGCACATAACCCTGAAGGGCATCCAAGGCTGTCATATGCCCAAAATTGAAGACTGTTACCATAACTCCCACTCATGTTCATTATTTTCCAACTGCTGGCAGTGCCCGGCGTTTTCTTTGCCGGGTTATCCAGCACAATCATCCCACCGATGCCAGGGTCGCTAATAATACTGGCAATCGGTCCATTTATCTTTGCATTTCCTCCTACCTCCAACCTGGCAGTAGGAGCTGCCACACCTATACCAACAAAACCTGCAGCGTTGATGCGCATCCGTTCCAGGGCGGAAGTTCCGAAAACAATGTTTTGCTGCATGTCAGGTACGTTAGAATATCCGCTTAAGTCTATATACGACTTCGTACTCGCATTGGTCCCTCCTCCCGCAGTTAACCTTAAAAAGCCGTCATCAAGATAATAAGAAGTACTCCTTCCCCTGATTTCAAAGGAAGTACCATTAGTAACAGGAGGACGATTAGAGGTATTACTTAGTCCCCAACTAAGGGCTATACCTCCATTTACCTGAAGTTTACTGAAACCATCATCTGTAGAACCCAATACAACACGGTTGGTGGTTGTATTTCCATTGGTGGTTACAGTTTGTAGATCCTGGGCCGTAGCGCATACAGTAAGAAGCCCCAGGGTGGCGGTAAACAAACATTTCTTCATAGATATAATAAAATTTACAGGTACTAATATAGCCTATTCTTTTATTTTTTCATGATTCAATACCAGCCAATTGTGATAGTTGAAGACGGCAGGCAACGGTAGCACATGAGATCCATCAAGCCTTAAGGCTTGATGGATCTCATGTTATTCATTATCCTCTTTGGAATGCTGCAGTTATTCTAGTCCTATTTGATTACGCCGGATTCACATAAGCAGTTGTCACCCTCACTATGGTATTATCCTGGAAAACAACATTGCTCCTGTTACCCGCTGTAGCGAAAGTAACCCCTATTGTGGAAGCGTTACTTTCCCCATCAATGGTATTGTTAGAAATGATGCTATTAGTTAGCTGCGCGGATGAGGAATTATTGACAGATATCCCTTTGTAGCTGGCCGGAATAATAATACTGTTCCTAAATATCCGGAGTTTATTTGTAGCAATATTCTTTCCAAGTGGATTAATATTAATACCGTTGGTATTCTCAGGGGTAATTTCATTGCCGCTAATCGTCAAATCATCTGCGGCATGAATAGAGATGCCCTTGAGTTTATTTCGCAGAATGAACCCGGACATGCTGGGAATGCTAACGGCAAATTGGTTGTGCATCTGGATATAGTCAATTTCGTTATCCAGTACTTTAACGAACAGCTTATCAGTTGTATCGAGTAGAGACCGTAAAAACCTCACCCCAATATTTCCTTTTATATAGTAGGTGCCCAACCTGGCATAGCTGAGGGAAATTGATGCATTGTTGAAGTTATTGTCTTCAATATAGTTGATTGGATAGGTAGCTTCTACTCCAAATAAATAGGGATCCCTGGTATCGGAAAGGTTTCCCTGTTTGAGAAAGTTTCCCTTCAATGTAAATTCCTCAATGGTTCCTGACGCGTTTGGTAAATACTCTTTATTAATACAGGAGCTATTGGCTGCGGTAGACGTATTATCGAAGTGGTTATTGGTAACACTCACCCGGTTGAAGCTTGCCCCGGTAATCTGGAAGGAGAAATTCAGACAAAAGATGAATGGACCATAAACATTATTGTTGTTGATAAACACCTGGCGATTGGGGCTGTTTGCGACAATGATAGCAGACATTGACGTTTTATTAGCCAAAGTGGTATCTATTAAGTTACCATCTACCACAAACCTTCCTTCTGTGGCATCACTGGATTGTGCAATGGAAATGACAACACCAGGCAAATCATCCACAGCCCTGTTAATATACTTAATGCTATTATTGCTAACCATTCCACTGTAACCTTGTTCCAACCATATTGATCCTTGCGGGTTCGCACATCTCAACCGAAGATGATCGTGTAAAATAGAATTATTGCTGCAAATGGTGTCCATCTTTGTTCCGGACGCGATATCACTAACAACAGCGATGCGGTTGATATTAATAAAGGTGCAGTCTGATACTTTCGTGTAGGCATTTCGTGAAACAACTCCATCTCCAAAAGTATGATACCATTTTTTTCCGCCAATGGTCCCGTCAAATGAGTATGCCACGCCGTCAACAAAAAAATTATCAGGTAAAATACCTACATTTTCAAAATGGCAATTATTGACTGCTATAGTTCCCGCAGATTCACTTGCACAAGCATCCTGAGCTATATTTATAAAATAGGAGTTTGAAACAGTTACAAATTTGCTGGAATAATAATCATAAATGGCTCTGCCGTGTATATTAAGAAAGTAACATCTATCAATATTAATAGCATTGATGTTGATAGACGCAATTCCAATGGTTCTTTTGGTAACTACACATGGGGAAACACCAAATTGCACCGGGGTACTGGCCCAATAGCTATTTATCTGGTCTCTCCGGCCATCAAAGGTGATACCGGTCACTTTCGCCCGGGTATTGGCGCCTTCAAAGCGGAACATATTGAAATAGGTGTTCTCATCTCCTTTCTTAATTAAAACCGCATTCTCTCCGGAAATAGAGCAGGAATAGTCCGTTTTGGTTGTCAATCCATTGAAGGTAATATCAGCACCAATCAGGTAACTCGCAGGCGGGAAAAAGAGATGCATATTGTATTCCGATACATATTTGGCTGCGTTCTGCAGGGATACAGTATCATCTGTTACCCCATCTCCCTTTGCGCCAAACTCTTTAACGCTTACTGTACCATTTAATAATTTTACCCAAAAACCTGTCCCATTTGCGGAGAATACTGTTCCGCCATTCGGAGCAACGGGACTTGTAGCTGACCAATAGAAAGATCCGCCACCACCATCTCCCTTAGTATAGTAGCCTAATACTTCTGCTACATCGTTTACTGTTCCCGGGGTTGTAGACAAAGATGAAATACTCTGAATAATCATAGATTGAAATTTTAGAAGTACAAAAATTGAATGTGCTTCTAAAATAACTCAGGGCTCCGCATTGTATGTACGCATCAAATTTCCATTTTACCCTGCTCCCAACTTTTAAATGGTATCTCCTACGCGCCAAAATACCCGCGCAACAGGAAATAACCGCCTCCAATCAGCAAAAGATCCACTCCCACTGCCAGCAGGCTCAGTGACCAGCCAAAAATTTCCCAGTAGCGGAGAAACCTTAATGTATCCGGCTTTCCAGGCTCGAATATAAATGCAGCTTTCTCACCTATCTGCCATTCGGTAGATGAAGATCCGGCATCATGTCTGTACGCAATTGCCTCATAGTGGCGGCTACAAATGTCGAAAACAGGAATATACCAGGTACCTTCATCATCCTTCTTTTCAACAAGCTGCGTAACGGTACCCAAAACCCGTTCGCCATTTTTCACAAAGGCCAGCCGGCTTTTCAGGCTCACTAATGCACCAGCTAACAGTACCGTCCCAACGACTATAAAAACGAGATATATGATCATCTGTTTAACTTTAAATAATTCACTTTTTAGCAATGACTGTCCCCTCCGGCAACTTTATCAACGGACGAAGCAAATAGTAACCGGCGCCAACAATAATCAACGGAATAGCAACGGCCAGAAAAAGTATCGCCCAATTAAAAAGCCAGAAATAACTCATCATCGTAGCGGAATGTGGACTTCCCGGGTCGTACAAAAAGGTAGCTTCTTCCCCGATATCCCAGGCTGGCGGGTGGCTTGCAGCTGCATGATGGTAAATAATCTGGCCATTCTCTTTTGTCTTTACTGCAAAAACCGGCGAGTAAGCGCCATCGATATCTTCCATCGAGATAACAGTACCAACGGTCCGCTCACTTCTGCGGATGAAATCAATAGACTGTTTAAATTTGTATAATGAAACGGCAAGTAAAACGACACCGGTTAACAAATATAGTTTGTACCACATAGGATGATTTGAATTGTAACATAAAAGGTTATATCGACTCCATTTCATTTAGTTTTTCCAATGCTCTTGCCTCGTGCGCCCACAATGGAAAAAGCTGCTCCTCCGGCAAAGAAGACGAAGCCGGGATAAAAACAACCCGGGGGTAATTGATAATCCTATAGAACAGCGTCCTGGCTCTTGAAAGATGAAAGTCGGACGTTATAATTGTCAGTATATCAGGCTGCTCCTCAAGCACCAAATCTTTCGTCATTTGAAAGTCTTCGATGGTATTGGAAGAAGAGGGACAGTTGAGAAATGCATCCGCAGGGATACCTCTGTTTATAAGATATTCTTTAGCATAATAATAATGCGGCTTATCAGTTATATTAAAATGTTGACCAAAGCCCCCTGTGCAAACAAGTTTAAAGTCATTGTTTGCCTTATAAAAATTATACGCACATGCTAACCTGTCTTCAGCTATTTGTGATAAGTTTCCCAAATGATCATTGGGAGCGCCAAGTACAATCAGTAGTTTATTCATAAAATTCGTTGCTGTTATGCTACCTGCAATCGTATATCCTTATAATGATAATTAAGTAAAAGGTACTTAATTTATCAAATAAACAGGCATGAAATTGTATAGCCGTTGCTGTTATTATCTTTACCATGGCCAAGGTGATTTTAAATCGATCTACATATGACGAATACTTCGTAAATTAGAAATAGTATATGTGTGAAACTTGCAAAACCCTGCTGCCCAATATTGACGTCAACACCCACAAAACGTATTTAAATGCAAAAACGTATTGCTTCCCTGGACGTATTGCGAGGTATGATAATGGTGGTCATGGCGCTTGACCATGTAAGAGATTTTATGACCAACGTCCGGTTCAGTCCCACTGACCTGTCCCAAACCACCCCCGCCCTATTTTTTACGCGGTGGATCACACATTTCTGTGCGCCCGTTTTTATTTTTCTCGCCGGCACCGGCGCTTTTTTTTACGGCGTAAAGAAGAACAATCCTGCCCAGCTCTCCCGTTTTCTATGGACGCGGGGCTTGATGCTGATTATTTTTGAAATCACCATTATGAATTTTGGAAATACTTTCAATTTCCATAACACCCTTATTATACTGCTGGTGCTCTGGGTCATTGGCGTGTGCATGATCATCATGGCTGCATTGATACATCTCCCGGCTAAATGGATAGCTGCCATAGGCCTTTTGCTCATAGTTGGGCACAATGCACTGGACGGCATTAAGGCAACTGATTTCGGCTCCTTACGTGCTGTATGGATGATCCTCCATGAGCCGGGGGTATTGACCATCTTTGGAAAAACAAATGTGGTGTTTGCTTATTCCGTCATACCCTGGATAGGCGTAATGGCCCTCGGTTATACCTTCGGGCCAATTTTCCAGATGGAAGCAGCCCGGAGACAGCGGATATTATGGTTGATGGGTATTGCCACCACACTGGCGTTTTTACTGATCAGGGGTATAAACATTTACGGAGATCCCGCGCCATGGTCTTCTCAAAAAAATGCGTTGTTTACTATTCTCTCCTTTCTCAATACCAACAAATATCCACCTTCCCTCTGCTTCCTTCTAATGACATTGGGACCATCCTTTATATTACTGGCTATTTTAGAAAGAGGAATTGGCCGGATCAGCGATTTTTTCATCACATATGGAAGAGTGCCACTTTTTTATTATATCCTGCATTTTTACCTGATCCACCTCCTTTCACTCATCGTGGGCACATTGCAAGGTTTTAAAGCGAGTGCCTTCCTGCAATTCGTCGATGCCTTTCCCCCTTCTTACGGACTTAATTTGTGGGGTGTATATACCATGTGGGTTTTAACAGTGTTAATCATGTATCCCTTATGCAAATGGTACGGCAACTTAAAAAGCAGGAGTAACAATATATTGTTGACTTATATTTAGGAGCAAGCAATTCTTTCCCTTATATTTATTTCCTCAACGATATCATTTATGAACAAAAGCCGGCTGGAAGCCTTTAGCGACGGCGTAATTGCCATTATCATCACCATTATGGTCCTGGAAATAAAAACGCCGCACAGCGCCGAGTGGAAGGACCTGCTGCCGTTATACCCGGTAGCACTGAGTTACATCCTGAGTTTTATTTATGTAGCCATCTATTGGGGCAATCATCATCATCTGCTGCATACTGTAAAAAAGGTGACGCCCTCCATTATCTGGGCCAATGCCCATTTACTATTCTGGCTATCCTTGATTCCTTTTGCCACCGCCTGGATGGGAGAAAACCATTTTGCGGCGCACACGGTTATTGTTTATGCCATATTCCTGATGCTGGTGGGTGGTGCTTTCGCCATTCTTCAGTTCACCATTGTCAAATCCAATCCATATTCAGCGGAGATGCAGGTGGCCTTAAAGCGGCAACAACGCAAAGCCTTGTTATCTGTTACTATTTACCTGGTAGCCATCGGCACAACCTTTGTAAATACCGCTATTTCCGGCGTACTGATTTTCCTGGTGGCAGTACTCTGGTTTATCCCGGATAAAAATATTGCAAAGGCACTGGAAGCATAATATAGCCCCCATGGCGATCGTTAAGCGCCCTCATCATCATAACAATACTGCGGATAAATTGCAGTAAGCCTTTCTACTTTTGACATTACACCCTCAATCGTGCTGCCAATAACAGCCACCTCTCAAAATAACCCAATTTCCCTCATTTTAAACCAAACACCATATGAACAAGGAATTTAAAGTGCCCAAGCCAGTATATCCCTGGCCAACCCTTCAAAGCCCTTTCGCCGGAACCTTGTATGAAGAAGAAAATAATTGGTATGACCAGGACTATCAATTCTTATCAAAAGAGGCGATGGCAAGGTATAAAAAGATGCGATTAGTGGATGTAGGCCCCTTTATGGTGCCAGCTGCTACCAAAAAGGATAACGTCCTCCATGCAACACGTTTTGCAATTTATATGACCGTAACTGACGATTATGTGGAACTTTTACCCATAAAGGAGATAGCCGCATTCAGAGACCGGATTTTTGAAGTTATGATGGGGGATGATCCCCGGCCGGAGGAAAAAGGAATATTACGGCAAATGCAAACAAACAGGAAGGAGTGGATGGCGCTTGGAATGCCGGACTTCTGGCTGGAGCGGATAGCTACTAATTATAAGTATCGCTTTGTTACAGACGGAATTATGGAAGAATCGCCCTATAAGATCAGCAAGGGCATTCCTCCTATTCCTCTCTTTCATTTAATCCGCGCCAATTCTATAGGCATGATTCCATTTGTTGATTTAATTTGTCCCTCAACTGGTTTTGCGCTACCCAATCATATTTATAAACATACCGTTATCCAGCGCATTATTATGCTGCAGGCAATCATTGTTGCGCTTCAGAACGATTTTGCCACTATCGGGAAAGAGCTCGCCATAGAATCAGAGATTTTCAATATCATCACACTATTACAGCATCACCATAAAATATCTTTTGATGAAGCCTGCACGGAAGGCATGCGAATTCATGATGAGTTTGTAGACGAATTTGTAACATTGTCAAATCATCTGCCGGATTTCAGTCCATACCAAAAAGAAACAGCCGAGTTTATTTACTACATAAAACAAATGATCAGTGGTTTAAATGATTTTTATTATAAAAGCGGAACAAAACGGTATGAACCTGGTGGATTTGCGGTACCTCCCAATGGAAAAGGCGAGACGATAGACAGGATAGAAATTAAACATTTCTAGCCCTGGTGGCCGCTACCAGCGCAGCACCCTTCTTTCGCGGAGCTTCGAAAGCCTATGACGTAAACCTTGGCGGTCGTCTTTAGAGGTCGCAAAATGCGACCTCTAATCGTCAAGCGTCTCTCTGGGTCATTTCAAACATAAAATCTTCCGGGAAAATAAATTTTACCAGGGGATTTCCCCTGTTCCAGGATTAGTTTCTTCACTAAAGAATTTACCGGTAGGCCCGTCCTGGCCAATCAATGCATACTTTACAATTCGCCTTGCTGCAGTATCCACCGAGCCCCCATTATTAAAGGTGAAATCAGTACTGGTATATCCCGGGCAAACGGCATTTACTTTGAAGGGTGTATTACGCAGTTCGTAAGCCAAATGAACGGTATACATATTCAGCGCCGCTTTTGAGGCTCCATAAACTGCATATTTTGCATAATCGTACGCCGGCCAACCCGGATCACTTTGCAGGGCAAGAGAGCCTACACTGGTACTTACATTGACAATCCTCGGTTCATAGGATTTGTGCAATAAATCAATAAATGCTTTCGTCACGCTTGCAACGCCGAATACATTGGTGTTGAAAGCGGCGATGAACTGCTCTAAAGTTGCTTCCAGCGCGTTGTAAGGCGGTTGACCTCCGTTAACGCCCGCATTATTAATGAGCACATCTAATACATTCGTTTCCTTTCCGATTTCCTCGCGGGCCATCATTACAGATGTTTCGTCTGTCACATCCAGTTGTACAGCTGCTGTATGAGGTAGTCCTTCGGATTTTAACTTTTCAACTGCATGAATTCCTTTTTGTAAATCACGGCTTCCGATATAGACATAAAACCCTTTTTGTAATAGCTGCCTGGCAGTTTCAAAACCTATTCCTTTGTTTGCTCCGGTAATTAATGCTTTCTTCATGTTTGTTCTTTTAATTGACGAAGCAAAATTGCATCATATAAAAAGAACACCATTTACCATTTGGTAAAAAGCAGTTTTAACGAATGCCTCTCCTTATTCTGCTCAATGATTGCTGGGTAACGCCCAGGTAAGAAGCGATGTACGCCAGCGGGATACGATTAATAAGCGACGGGTAGTTTTCCATAAACTCCATATAACGCGTAGTGGCATTTTGTGAAATGACCGGACCTTTTCTTGACTTTTGATACATACATATTTGTACCATCTTGTTTTTGATATTATCCCAGCCGACAACAGTTTGAGAAAGCTCCTCCCAATTCTGCCTTGAAAATGCGATAAGTTTACAATCTGTACATGCCTGCAAATATTCTGAAGAGGAAGTATTGGCTTCGAAATTGACGTAATCAACCACCAGACTGTTTTCACTAATAAAACAACGTGTAATTTCTTCGCCCTTATTATCGTAATAATAACCCCGAATAACACCTTCGACGATAAAACCGACCTGCCTGGGAACTCGCCCTGCTGCTGAAAAATACTCGTCCTTGTGAAGGCTCACTTCATTTGCGCTACTGATAACGAGCTCGAGTGACGGTTTGTCGAGATTCCCAAACTGCAAGACATAATCGATCCATGCTTTCATGGCGGCAAGTTAGTAAAACTAAACGTATGAAATTTTCCCGGGCTAACAATATTTTATAATATGTAAACTTTCAATACGCACGCTATTTGTGTCACAGCTAAAAAAAGTGATTATGAAATATAAAAAAAGAGTGCGAATTTTGTGATAACCCAATCATAGTTAGCGGTCATTGTATAGTGACACCCTAAAGCAAATAATATGCAAGAACCAAAAGAGAAACATGAGGGCTTACAGCATGATGAGCTGGGAATAAAGATTCGCTCAAACGACAATCCTTATCTTTCAGCTGATGTTCAACAAAAAATCCTGCAACCTCGCAGGTTATCTTCTTATTTTATCGTATTAATTGAAAGCGGTTCCATTACCTACCATTTAGACGCACAAGATTTTACGCTTACTGACGGGCACCTGCTTTTTGCAATGCCCAATCAAATTTTTACGCCACCCGCGAAAACAGGCGATCTTAAATATTTCAAGCTGCTGTTTGATGAAAGTACATTGGCATTGTTGCCACAACAATTCCCCTTTTTAGTCGACCCTTCAAACGCACAAACGATCGTTCTTGACATTGTTGCTAAAGAAAGAGTAATAAAAGTTTTCGAAATTTTAAATCAGATACTTCTCTCAGATAAACAGGAGACCGACACGGAAATAATATTAGCTTATCTGAACTCACTGCTATCAGAATTTAACAGTGCCTATTTCAAAAACAAAGGACCCGTCAATATCTTAAACACTAACCTTTCAAAGTTTGCCGAGTTCAAATTAGTCGTGGAAACGTCCCTTACAGAGCAGCCTTCTATCAACGCCATTGCAGAAAAGTTAGCCTTATCTACAAACAGCTTATACCGGATTGTAAAAGAATACGCAGGAACATCGCCCAAAGACTATTTTATTAACCGTTTGATGGCGGAAGCCCAGCGAAGATTACGTTATTCCAATACCTCCGTCAAAGAACTGGCCTACGAATTGGGCTTTAATGACCCCGATTATTTTTCAAGGCTCTTCAAGAAGAGTACGGGAAAAAGTGCAAGTGAATTTTTGCCCAGGCAAGATTTGTCGGGGAAATAAGTTGAATTGTCCATTTCCGCTACTTTTTGGCCCGCTACTTTTGCCTTATAAAATTCACAGAAATGAAATTTGCATTAGTAACAGGAGCCAACAAAAGCATTGGCTTTGAAGTTGTGCAACAACTTGCTCAAAAAGGAATTTATGTTTATCTCGGTAGTCGTAATCCGCAAAACGGCGCTGAAGCCATTGCTACATTAAAAGCGAAGGGATTAAACAATGTAGAAGTCATTCAGCTTGACATTACAGATGACGAATCGGTCATTAATGCCCGTAAAGAAATAGGTAAAAAAACAAAAGTGTTAGACATACTTATTAATAATGCGGGTATTTATGGTGGTTACCCACAAACAGCACTTGACTCAACTATTGACCAGTTCAAAGCAACTTTTGATGCAAATGTTTACGGCGTAGTGCGGGTTACACAGGCATTTATTGATTTATTGAAAGAGTCGTCGGCACCCCGTATCGTAAATGTAAGTTCAAGTCAAGGCTCAATCACCCTGCACAGCGACCCAACCTATAAATATTACGACTACAAAGGCGTGGTATATCTTTCGTCAAAATCAGCCTTGAATATGTACACGGTTGTTTTGGCATACGAATTAAAAGATACCAACTTCAAAATAAATGCCGTTTGCCCGGGATATACAAAAACAGATTTCAATGGACATCGTGGGCCTGGATCTGTTCAAGATGCCGGAAAACGGATAATAAAATATGCACTGATTGACAATGAAGGCCCTACCGGAAAATTTTTCAGTGAAGAAAATAATCCTGAAACAGGAGAAATACCCTGGTAACGAAGAATCGTTCAACCTCCCGGGCCGGATGATGAAACCAGACGGTTTATGGTTAAATTCTATAACTTTATAGTGGTTGCCATCCAAATATTGTATAACACTATCTAAGCAGATTAGCCATGGGATATACTGTAATAAAACCAGCGCCTGCATTAAACGGCCTGATAAGCCATTTTTCGACGGGTACCTGGAATGAAAATGGACGACAGGACGCCATTTATCATGCTGTGGCCGGTACGAACATGGAACTAACCTTTACATTCCGGCGTGAGGGGACATCTTCCGTTCATTTGGTTTCTTCTTCAATCCAGGGAGTAAGAACGACTTATGGGTATTTTCCTGCCGGCCACTTCAATGAATTTTTTGGTATTTCGTTACTGCCAGGCGCTATTGCTCCTTTTTTAAAACTCTCTCCCGGAGACCTGAACAACAGATTCTTAGAGCTGCCTGTTACTGCTGGCAAAAGAAGCGAACTATTGATTAACGAAATGGACGCAACCTCTGGTTTAGATGAACGTATAGATTTAGTAACACAGTTTTTTACTTCTCTCTCAAAAATTAATGTACAGCAGGACGAATTAATGATAAAGGCTGTTACTTATATCAAAGCATGCGAAGGAAACGTAACGGTTGTTGATCTGGCAAAAACATTTTTTCTTTCACCCAAGCAGTTCACACGGCGTTTTAAAGCGCTTACCGGATTAAACCCGAAACTGTATGCGAGAATTGTACGTTTTGAATCCGGAATATCACGCCATAATAGAATACATTCACTTACTGACGTTGCGTACAAGAGCGGCTATTTTGATCAATCACATTTTATCAATGATTTCAAAACTTTCTCCGGGATAAATCCCCATATGTACTTTAAAAAGAAACTTTCTTAAAGAGAATGTCTGTTTTTTCCAATTTTCGGGTTTTACCTGGATGTAAATTTGAAAAAAATAAGGCATGATATCATTGTTTTCGAGCTACAAGACAGCTCATTTAATGCTTAGAAACCGCGTGGTGATGGCCCCTATGACAAGGGCCAGGGCAGGTAATAAAGGGGTACCATCAGATTTGACAGTTGAATACTACAGACAACGTGCTTCTGCCGGTTTAATCATTTCGGAAGGAATAGCAGTAAGTCCAAACGCGATAGGCGGCTTAAATATTCCCGGTATTTTTCATACTGATCAAATAGAAGGATGGAAAAAAGTAACTGCTGCCGTACATGAACGCAGCGCTATGATGTTTGCCCAGCTTTGGCATGTAGGCAGAATGTCGCACCCAGATCTGCTGGGGAATGAACTACCATTAGCGCCTTCGGCCATCAACCCGGATGAGCATGTGTATACTGCAAGTGGATATACGCAAACAGTTACTCCCAGGGAAATGTCCATTGAAGATATTGAGCAAACCATTCAGGAATTCTGTATCGCTGCCCAAAATGCTTCCCATGCCGGATTTGATGGCATCGAACTACATGCTGCCAATGGCTATCTTTTCCACCAGTTTTTTGCAAAATGTGCCAATCGGCGAACAGACAAATATGGAGGTTCCATTGAAAACAGGTCCCGGTTTTTATTTGATATACTTGATCGCATCAAAAAAATTGCCCCCTCAATAAAAATCGCCGTTCGTTTATCTCCCGACTGGAACAATCTTTTTGGTATTACTACAGATGATGAAACACAGGAGCTATTTAAGTATTTGTGCACGCGATTAAATGATTACGATTTAGCTTACCTGCACATTGCCGGCTTTCCCTTAAATAGTACAGATGACCCGATGAAACAGATGTTAGCCTCTGCTACCTATTACCGAAAATTTTACAGCGGTACTTATATGATTAACCGGGATTTTGACCGGGAAACCGCTAACCGGGCTATAGACGAGGGTATCGCGGACCTGGTATCCTTTGGAAAGCTATACATCGCTAACCCCGACCTGGTCGAGCGATTTAAAGCCAATGCGCCGCTTAATCATGTTAATCAAAATAGTTACTATACAGGAGCAGCTGGATACACCGATTATCCAACCCTGGAGTCTTTTTAGCATCAAAATTAATAATATAAAAATGGAGCAACGTCCCACGGTCTTCCAACCTTATAATTTGCGGCGCATAGACGATTTTATAAACGAATTACAGGAGGCCATTGATACAGGTGATGCAGATCTGTTCAATAAACGATTTGCAAAAGATGTGCTTTGGGGTAGCCCTTTTGCGGCCATTGTTTCCGGCTACGACCAGATTCATGCGATTCATGAAAGAATGTTCTCGGCAGTAAAAGCAGGGCAAAACAAATCTATTTATAAGATAGATTATGCCGGATTCCTCGCAAAAAACGTTGCAGTAGCTTATGTAAGGCGAACGTCTTCACCACCTAATTACGCAAAAGATGCTGAAGGCGGCTTTGATGAACTTGCCATTTTCATTTTAGTGTATAAGAATAAAAGCTGGTGGCTGGCTGCCGCTCAGCATGTACCAGACAGAAGGAATGTTTATATATCTTAGGTTATGTTTTCAATGCAACAGTAATAGTATGAAAACACCAGGCAGGCCAGAAACAATTTGGACTTTTCAAGACAATAATTTTGGACTTTACACGAAAGCTAGCCGAAAATTTTATGCTCAACTTTGTAACATAAAATTTTCAGACAATGGAAAATAGAAAAGCATACATTAGAATGAACTATTACCAAATTTCATTAATTCTTTACAACCTTATTACAATCATGGAATAATCAAAGCGCCCTTTGCCGACGTGAAGCGAGAGGAGTTGCTTCTCATTCTTTTGCAAAAACAACCTGATTTAGCGGGTGTATTTTTTGATTTCGGTATACCACAGAAAATAAACATGGAGGAATTTATGAATAAAAATTTCACATTCAATGTAAGCATTGAACGTTTTGCCTTCCATACAGGACGCAGTTTATCAGCGTTTAAAAGAGATTTCAGAGCAATATTCAATGACACTCCCAACCATTGGTTAGTAAAAAAACGTTTACAGGAAGCATATTTCCTTATTGACAAGAAGAACCCAAAATCATCTGACATCTATCTGGAGTTAGGTTTTGAAACTTTATCGCATTTTTCTTATGCTTTCAAAAAAGAGTTCGGGCAGACACCAACCGAACTAGCCGATCCAAAGGCGAAGACAGCCGCTAACATTAGATAAATAGATACTCCAGTCACAAATTTAAGCCGCTGCACACCGCAGTGGCTTTTTTCTTTTCACCGGCAACCCGGTCTTGCGTTTTAATCCCCGCTGCATTTCCCTTTTGTGACCACCCACAAAGGATTCAGCAGATCCAATTTGCTATACATGAGAAAATCATATAATGATTTCCCAATACGTGAGACACTGTCTCACAAATCAACATGGAGCCATTATTTTGAAATCCTCAAATCAGATTCAGATTTAAGTACCCCAATAAAAAACAGTTAGAAAATGCGCTGAGCAAATTGCTTGATCACCGGTAACGATTAGTACAATTTGAAATTTTAGCGAGTACCTGATCTCTGCGGTTCGATAAAGTACCACTCACTTCAATCATCTCTATACCAAAATCCCCAATCCAATCATAGAGCAGATCATTAACCAGGCATCTGAGTTTTGGCAGATCTGTCTGATGGTCGGGTATCAAATCCGGTTCTTCTATGGGAACAAACACCAAAAGGTCGATTCCAGCAATTACTGTTTGAGCTGTTTCAAATAGCTTCTGAATATTCCTACCTGGGTCAACAACATGCAGATAAGCTAAGATGTCAATGACACATCTGTCAAATATCACATTGTTTTCGCTGCTGGAAACCAGTTTAGCAGCATAGTTAAACTGTTCAATAAAATCTTCCGCAGTAGGCTTTTCAGAGAATTCATGCCCCGACGCCTCCAATTGATAATATGGTTCTGTTTCAAGAGTATACCCAGGAAGATTCTCCAGAAGTTCTTCTGTCAATGTCGTCTTACCCACCTTGTGAGCACCGCATATCGCAATTCTCATTTTCAATTCGATTTGAAATAAGACAAAATAAAACAGGTTCGCAAATGCGAACCTGTCTCTCTGTGATCCCCTTGGGACTCGAACCCAAGACCCATACATTAAAAGTGTATTGCTCTACCAACTGAGCTAGGGAATCATTCACCCCGTTTATTTAACGGAGTGCAAAGATAGTAATTATTTACTCCCGGCCAAATTTATTTGAAATATTTTTATCATTTCCCCGTAAACACAAGCTTGTAGCGGATTACAGCGTCATCTTTTTCTTCTTTACTGAAGATATGCAGCAGGTAATACTTGCCCGCCACCCAATCATTTACAGCGTTATCGTAAAACGGACTACCAGGATTGCCGCTTTGCCCGCCGGGATAAATACCATATGCTTCTGTTTTATCCGACAGCTGTACCACCATTCTCCACGAGGGCCCATGGTCGTTCTTGGTAGCGTTTACGATATGCTGACCGCCGCCGGTGTTCAGGTGAAGGGCGCTGAAAGCGGGGATGCCGCGGGAAAGGTGATTGATATTGGTACCGCGGGCTTTGCCCAGCTCCAGTTTGCCAGCTTTATTCAACTCGCTTACTTCGTTTACAGTGGCTACAAAAGCACCGTGCACCAACTGCGACAAAGTTTCTTTCTGTGGCGTGTTGATGTTGTCGATAAAATGAAACGAGGTATCGCGCAACAGGATTTGCAGGGTGGTGATAGCCTGCGGATAAGCCAGTGTGGTAGTGTCTTTGGGGTGAAGTTCATCTCCCCATAGGGTATCTTCCAGGTGCGTCCAGAAGGTATTGAAGATGGTAGCGCCTTTGCTGTCGGGCGTAGCCATACAATCCCACGACGATAACAGTTGCCAGTAAGGCTGCTGTTGTGCTGTCAGGGAGCTGCTGTCGATATGTTGCCGGATCATGGGCAGCGCGGCAGCGGCAAACAGGTTTTTCTCATCATTTTGCAGCTGCATCATGTCCTGTGTGGTGATGGCGTTCATCGCGGCCAGCCGCTCGTTGATACGCACGCCGCGATACAGGTCGTAATGTCCATATAAACGATAAGGGTACGTGCTATCGGTGGCGCGCTGGTTGGCGGAGCTCACAAATCCACGTGCAGGATTTTTGATATGCGGCAGTTCTTCATGTGGAATAAATCCCTGCCAGGAGAAAGAGCTGTCGGTACCCGGCATGATCCATTTACCCTGGTCTTTCCAGCGTAATGGATATTGCCCATTATGCCAGATGGCAATGTCACCCGCTTTATCGGCAAATACAAAGTTTTGTGCGGGACAGGTATATATCGATAATGCCTGCAGGTAATCGTCGTAATTACGTGCCTTATTCAACCGGTTAAAGGTGGCCAGCTCATTGGAAGAATCCAGTGCTTTCCAACGCATGGCCAGGAAAGTTTGACGGGTAGTCTTTTCCGGGAAGGTGTTGTCGAACATTACCGGGCCAAATACCGTATAGGCCACGGTATCATGTATGGTGGCGCCACCACGCACTTTGATGTCCTCTACACGGAGTGTAGCCGGGCGATAGTTGCCGTTATACAGGTATTCCTGTTTACCGTTGCGGAATTGCATACGGTAGTAATCTTTTACATCTTCCTCTCCATTGGTAACGCCCCAGGCAATATGATCATTAAAGCCAATAATGACGCCGGGAGAACCGGGCAACGATGCGCCGTATACATTCATACCAGGCGTTTGCAGCTGTATCTCATACCACAGGGAAGGCAGGGAGAGCCCCAGATGCGGATCGCTGCACAGGATAGGCGCGCCGGAACGGGTTTTACTGCCGGCTACGGCCCAGTTATTACTGCCATTGGCCGGATCGGGCTTATCCATCTGGTATTTCATAAACGCTGCATCGGCGGCCACTATGCTATCCGGCGGCGCTACGGCCTTTGCAGACGCAGCAGCATAGGCAGTTCCTTTGGGAATGATCGGGTCGGTGGCATCGTGATAATCCGGGTACAACAGGTCAAAATCCTTCATGGAAAAGAGGCGACGGGCATTGGTAAATTCCAGGTCGTTGCAGAACCCTGCCAGGTCATGTGCCATGTATTTCAATAGCAGGGCGGATTTGATCACATCCCATTGCTCCGGTTTATAGTCGAGTATTTTATATTCTACGGGGTAGGTCGCTGGTGTAAGAGTAGCAATATAAGCGTTGATACCAGCGGCGTAGGAAGTCACGGCCGTTTTGGTGTCCGGGTCTGCCATCATTTCCTTCACTGTTTGCTCGGCGGCGTATACCATGCCGAGACGGCGCTGCCGGCGATCGTATTCAATGGTCCGGGTACCCAGTATCTCAGAGAGTCGCCCGGCGGCAGCATAGGTCTGCAATTCCATCTGCCAGAGCCGGTCGCGCGCCGTTACATAACCTTGTACATAAAAAGCGTCGGCATCGTTGTCGGCGAAAACATGGGGTACCATGCGGTCGTCGTACCATACTTCTGCTTTGCCCGATAAGCCGGGTAATACCAATTGCTCGCGGGGAAATTCACCAATTGGCTCTGCATTTTGCCAGAAACCGGTTTGCGGGCTTAACAAATTTCCGAGAGGTGGTACCTGGCCCAGTTTGTGGCTGAAAGCATAAGCAAGCGATAATGTAATTGCGGCGGTTATAACAGCTGGAATGATTCTCATAATACGGATCGGATGTAATATGTAAAATACATCAAATTTGTCTTATATCCGCTTACGCCTCCAATACTTTTATAAGCCGCTCTACTTCATCGGAAGTATTAAAACTATGCAGTACCACCCGCAGCCGCTCGGCCCCTTTGGGCACAGTAGGATGCAGTATAGGCCGCACATCCAGTCCTGCCTGCTGCAGCCGTGCCGCCACCTGCCGGGTATTTTCATTACCACGGGTAAGCACGGCCTGTATGGGCGTATGGCCAGGCAATAACTCGGTGCGTGAGATGCCCGCACGGAACTGCTCAATTAATTCCGACAGCTTTTTCCGCTCTGTCTGCATATAGGGGAAAGTGGCATATCCCGCTTCTATGGCTGCCAGGGACGCAGGAGGTAAAGCAGTAGTATAGATAAAGGACCGGGAGAAGTTAATGAGATACTCCCGCAGCAGCGTCGTTCCCAGTATCACAGCGCCGTGACAACCTACTGCCTTTCCAAAGGTATGTACCCGGGCAAAACACTGTGCTTCCAGCTGCAGTTGTTGCACCAGCCCTTCTCCTGCGTCCCCGATAATACCGGTGGCATGGGCTTCATCTACCACCAGGTGGGCCTGGTAGCGGCTGCACAGCGCGGCAATGGCCGTTAATGGCGCCAGATCCCCATCCATAGAGTACACGGATTCTATGGCCACAAAAATATGGCCGGTGGCATGTTTTAACTTTTTCTCCAGGTCGGTAATATCATTATGCTGAAAGGAAAAAGACTGAGCAGCCGACAACCGCACCCCATCACGGATAGAGGCATGTATCAGCTGGTCGTAAATGATGGTGTCGCCCTTACCACCCAGGCAGGAAAACAGCCCCAGGTTGGCGTCGTAACCGGAATTATATAGCAGTCCCGCTTCGGCACGGTGAAAAGCCGCCAGGTCTTTTTCTACCGATTCTATCCATTCATAATTACCTGCCAGTAACCTCGAGCCGGTGCTGCCATGCGCCGGATGACGCTCCTCCATCAGCGTATGAATATAAGCCCTCACCGCCGGGTGACGGGCAAGTCCCAAATAATCATTTGAACAAAAATCTACTTTGTCTCCCGGCAGCCGCAACTCCCGGAATGCTTGCCGGGCCTTGCGTTCATCGAGCAATTGGGAGAGAAATGATATATCAGCAGTATGCATAGCTCCATCTTTAGCGATGCACAATTTAAACTTTGCCTTTATCTTCGCAAAAAAGCGATCTACCAAGGACTATATTCACATGAGCAAAGTATCTATACTCGGACTGAAACTGCCTACCGACCCACGATGGGTAAACCTGGCGGCTATTTCATTGCAGGACATTCTCACCGACCACGCCTACTGTGAACAAAAGGCGGCATCTTCCGCTATTTCACTGATCCAGCGCAACCCGGAAAGAACCAGGCTGGTAGAGGAACTGGCGCCTATTGTTACGGAAGAATGGGGCCACTTCCGGCAAGTGCTGGCCGAACTGAAAAAACGTGGCCTGTCGCTCGGCAAGCAGCGTAAAGACGACTACGTAAACGCATTAATGGATAACCGTGTAAAAGGAGGCCATGCCGACGACAGCTTTCTCGATGCACTCCTGATATTTGCCCTGATTGAGGCCCGCAGCTGCGAACGGTTCCGCCTCCTCAGCGAAGGGCTCGAAGATGAATACCTGCGCGAATTCTACCGCAAGTTCATGGTGTCTGAAGCTGGCCACTACCGCCTCTTCATCGACCTCGCCAATGAATATTTCCCGGAAGAAAAAGTAAGAAACCGCTGGCAGGAATGGCTGAAAATCGAAGCTGAAATCCTCCAAAACATAGATGTTCGGGGCGACAGAATGCATTAGTTCTCTGAAGCTAAAAGCAGAAAACACAATAGCTTTGTGCTTTCTGCTTTCAGCTTCTCTAAAAATTGAATCCCATATTCACATAAAACTTAATCTGCCCCGACTGATCGGAATACATCATCGTAGCTTCTATAGGGCCCAGCCGGCTGGTGTAGGCTGCTCCCAGCCCATAACCACTCAGGTATTTATAACGGTTTCCGCCCGTTAGCTCCCCATCATAGATAGCGCCCCCCACCCGCGGAATAGCATATAAATTTCTCATAAACTCATATTGCCAGGCCACCTGTAATGCGCCTACCCGCGGCGTAATCACTTCTCCCTCATAAATTCCCACAAAAGGCACCTGGTTATGCGTGATGTTGGTCATCCCTCCCATTACAAAACCATTCACCACCGATTGGTGGTAGTTAAAAGTGAAATCCGCATTACCATCCAGCTCTACGGCCGATTTGCGCCCGGTTGGAATGTAATACTTCATATTCAGCATCGCCCGCTGGAAGTTGTTGAACCGCACGCCTAACGTTTCCAGGTCCAGCTCTTCCCCATTCTGACTCACCTTGATGCCAGGGTGCTGATTGTAAATATACCCGGCCTCAAAATCCAGCAGCAATCCTTTGGTAGGATATACTTTCTGGTTCAGCGAATTGATCCCATAAGAAACATAGGTATTGAACTGGTTGGTGCTGCCGCGTACATCCTGGAAAATGGAATACGGCGTTTTGTATTTAATATACTCCCAGCGTGTACCCGCGCCTATCGACATATTCCGGCCAATCGTATACTGCAGGTCCACATTCACATTGGCATACTTGTTACGATAAGGTTGCTGCCGGCTGAAATCATCGCCATAAAAGGTAAAGCCATTGTTTTCATAATAGGCGCTCAGGCCAAATCCGAAATTACGGCTGCGGCCCAGGTACTTAAAATATTCCGCTTCCAGGCGTGGATTTTCACTGATCACCGCCGTTACAAAAGACCGGGAGTTGGGCACAATAAAATTACGCTGGGTAAGGTTGATGATGGCATTAGCGCCGGTAAAAGTATTGTAGTTGAGCGCCACCTTTACATAGGTGAGCGGGTTTTCTTCTACCGTAATATCCATCCTGCTCCGGCCATAGCCTTCCGGCACCAGGTTGTAGGTGATCAGTTTATAGAAGCGGGTGCCAAATACATTCTGTATGGCATTCTTGATCTGCGTAGGGCTGTAACAGCCATTGGGCTTGAGGTGCAGGCGCTGCAAAAAGAATTTCTGATCAGAATGCACCAGGCCCGACACATTAATACTGCTCAATTCCACATCGGCCGCAAATGGCAACCGGTTGGCCTGGAAGGGCGCTTCCGGATATAAGGCATTGAGAGAGTCGGCCAGGTGTTTGAAAACCGGGTACAGCTCCTTTCCTTTCCGGCGGCCTACTTCTATGATGGAATCTACGCTGCCAAAGCTCGCAGCAGAATAGTTTTCCAGCTCTTTACTCATCGGTATATACACATCGCACAGCGGCCGCGCTTTCTGAAAGTCCTCCGCATCTTTATAAAACCCAAGCTGGTAAAGGATATCAATGGGCGTTACCAGTTGATCCGATTTACGCAATCCCCCGCTCACGTTGGCGCCTATCACGATATCTGCGCCCATTTCTTTGGCGGTAACCACCGGGAAATTGCGTACCACGCCACCATCCACGAGTTTACGGTCGCCAATTTTCACCGCCGTAAAAATAGAAGGAATGGCCATGCTGGCGCGTAAACTGGTTACCACCTCGCCGCTGTCCAGCGTCACAATCTGACCAGTAGCCACATCGGTGGCTACACATTTGAATGGAATATTAAAGTCTTTGAAATGCTTCACGTCTTTTACCGGCCAGCACAACTTCGCCAGTTCCAGCCACAGGGCTTCCCCGGAAATCACGCCGGAAGCCAGTTTGGGCTTTCCATATTCAAAAGGAATTTCGATGATATACCGGTTGTACTCCCGCTTTTCTTCATAGGAAATGTCGGTGAGGTCGGGTTGGTTGGCGAAAAGACTATTCCAGTGAAGTTGCCGGGCCACCGCTTCAATCTGGTTGCCGGAATAGCCCATGGCATACAAGCCTCCTACAATACTTCCCATACTGGTACCAGTAACAATGTCCACTTTCAGCCCTGCGCTATCAATAGCCTCCAGGATGCCAATATGGGCCAATCCCCGGGCGCCGCCGCCACTAAGGGTGAGTGCTACTTTAGGGCGGTTGCTCACACTTTGCTGCGCGGCCACTTCCCTGCTACCTGTAAAAATAATTAACAACAATACACTTATTCCCCTGCTGACGTGAACAATTAAACCTGGCTTCATAGTATATGATTGACCCCCTTCTTTAAAGATAAGGCTTTATAGACATTTCCTGCCGGAGTTTTTGCCGGGATATTTGGGGCAGTTCTAAATATTTATTATCTTATTCGCTTTATTCGCTGACGCGAGGAGCATGTTACCGGGGTATATGATTGAAAGCGACTTCACACAGCCGTCATCAACCGACAAAAAAGACATAGCAATTAACACTTATGAAAAACTCGCTTTCCCCGCAAAACATCTGGCAAGTTATCCTGGCCTCTTCGGCAGGTACCCTGATTGAGTGGTACGACTTCTACATCTTCGGCAGCTTGTCCGCCATCATTGCTGAGAAATTCTTTCCTCCCAGCAATCCCCAACTGGCCTATATTGCCACCCTCGCCACCTTTGCCGTGGGATTTATTGTACGCCCCTTCGGCGCTATTGTATTCGGGCGACTTGGAGATATGGTAGGCCGTAAGTACACGTTCCTGCTTACGCTGTTGATCATGGGCGGATCTACTTTCGCCATCGGGCTTATTCCCAGCTATCATACTATCGGTGTACTGGCGCCCATACTGGTATTGCTGCTTCGCCTGTTGCAGGGACTGGCACTGGGCGGCGAATATGGTGGTGCAGCAACCTATGTAGCCGAACACTCGCCCGACCACCGTCGTGGCTATTATACCAGCTTCATTCAAACCACCGCTACGCTTGGCCTCTTTGTATCCCTGGGCGTTATCCTGATTACCCGCATGGTGATGACACCAGACGATTTCAACAACTACGGCTGGCGCATCCCGTTCCTGCTGTCGGTACTGCTGGTAATCATGTCGTATTACATACGCATACGCCTGCAGGAATCGCCGCTGTTTGCACAGATGAAAAAAGAAGGTAAAACCTCCACTAACCCTATCAAAGAAAGCTTCGCCAATAAAGAAAACCTGAAACTGGTAATGATAGCGCTTTTTGGCGCCGCTATGGGACAAGGCGTGGTCTGGTATACCGGTCAATTCTATGCGCTCTCCTTTCTCCAGAAAACCATGAATATAGAATTTGTGCAATCCAATATCATCATTGCCATTGCACTGCTGCTGGGTACCCCCTTCTTTATTTATTTCGGCTCCCTGTCCGATCGCATAGGAAGAAAGAAGATTATGCTCACCGGTATGCTGCTGGCGGCCCTGGCCTATTTTCCTATCTACCGGGCAATGGATAATATTGGCAACATTTCCCTGAAAAAAGAACAAACGGAATTGTTCCGCATAGAAAGTAATACCGCTAAAAATGACGCAGGGGAAATGGTTACCAAAACTACCCGTGTGCACAGCTATACCGATGGCAGCATCCTGAAGGAAACGGATGCTAAAAAAGAGCTCACCGTCAGCCGCGTAAATATTGCCTGGCTGGTGATCCTGATATTTATACAGGTTATCTTTGTTACCATGGTATACGCGCCCATTGCGGCTTTCCTGGTAGAGCTATTCCCCACACGCATCCGGTATACGTCTATGTCGCTTCCTTACCACATCGGGAATGGGGTATTCGGTGGACTGTTGCCCACGATTTCTACCATCCTGGTAACCAATACCAACAATCACCTGGCAGGATTAATTTACCCGATAGGTATTGCGCTTATCTGCTTTGTAGTAGGGTTGATTTACCTGAAAGATAAAAGAGGTATTACCCTGTAGGTTTTTCAAAATAAATTGGGGGAGATAACGGCCAACTGGTTGGCTGTTATCTCCCCCAATTTATTTTACAGAGATACTTACTGAAAATATGCCAGCAAATCATCCAGTGGCAGCGCCGGGTGTTCGCTCATCAACTGTTTCACCCTGGCCGCATAGGTATGCAAAAACTGCTGATGCTGTGGACTTTCGGGGTTAAAAGGCCGGTGACGGGCGGCCCTGTTTAATTCGGCAATGCGGTGCAACAATTCCTGGCTGCCCTCACTGATACATCCTTTCACTACCTGCTCCCACACATACTGAATGGCCTGCTCATTCGGATGCACCATATCCTCTTTGTAAAACCGGTAATCGCGCAAATCATCGATCACCAGCTCATAGGCCGGAAAATAAAAGAGGCGGTTGAATTTATTGACCAGGTGATGCACGGCCTGCAGTAATACTGCTTTACTGAGATTGTTTTCCACCACCCCATCGCGGATATACCGCACCGGGCTAACGGTAAAGAGTATATTAATTTTCCGGTTGCGGAAAAATAACCGGTGCATCATGTTATCGAGCGCCGTTACAATTTCATCAACGGTTAATAAACGCTTGTAAAAATTGCCTCCCGGCACTTTATGACAGTTGCCTACCAGGCGGTTGTTTTCTTTCAGCACATAGGCGTGTGCACTACCAAGGGTGATAATGAGCCAGTCGGCATGGTCGATGGCGCGCACCGCGGCTGTTTGCATGCGCTGTATGTGATCCAGCGCAGCTTCCGGCGTAAGACCTGAAAAGCGGCTGTGATGGTCCCAGCTATTCCAGGAATCGTTGTGCTGGAATAAATCTTCGCGGGTGTATACCTGCCCGTCCATATAGCTGGTAAGCGCTTTGGTGATGCTGAGCGGGTTATATAAAATACCGTGGGGATTGATCAGTGTATTAAACCGGTGCTCCTGCAACTTTTCACCTATCTCTTCTGCAAAGCAGGAGCCCATCAGCAACAATTCCTGTTGATACTGGATCGTTGCCGGAAGCGGTGTTACCGGAACATTCAAATGAAACTGCATGATTGACAATTAATCTTTAAAAACGGCATCGGCCAGTAGCTGTGCCTTGCCCAGGGCCTGCATATCCAGGGATAATGATTCCCGGTGTTCCTGGCAGAAAGCGATCAGGTTTTCTGTGGCCAGGTTGCCTACCAGTTCATCTTTAGCCATGGGGCAGCCCCCTATCCCTTTAATGGAACTATCGAAACGCCGGCAGCCCCGATCATAGGCCGCCTGGAGCTTTTCTTGCCAGTTGTATGGCGCCGCATGGAAGTGCGCGCCGATCTCCACCTGCGGATAAGCCGGCACCAGGTGTTTAAACAAACCGGTGATGGTAGCCGGATCGGCCACCCCTACGGTATCTGCCAGGGAAATAATGCCGATGTCCATCTTCACCATTTCTGCTATCCATTCCAGCACTATTTCCGGGCTATAGGGATCTCCATATGGATTTCCAAATCCCATGGAAATATAGATGACCAGTTCCTTGCGGTTTTTAATGCAAAGCTCCTGCATGGAATGCACCTGCTCCAGCGATTCGGCAATAGTTTTATTGGTATTCCTCAACTGGAAAGTTTCCGATACGGAAAAGGGAAAGCCCAGGTAACTGATTTCATCGTATACTACGGCTTCTTCTGCTCCGCGCAGGTTGGCTACAATAGCCAGCAGCTTACTTTTGGTACGCGACAAATCCAGTTGCGGCAACACCTCCTTCGTATCCGCCATCTGGGGAATGGCTTTGGGAGAAACGAAACTGCCAAAATCAATCGTATCAAAGCCCACCTGCAGCAAAGCATTGAGATATTTTACCTTTTCATCAGTACTGATCATCCGGTGCCATCCTTGCATCGCGTCGCGCGGGCATTCAATTAATTTTAGCATAACAAACCTTTTGCTCCCTAAATATTGATGGTTCTTTGTTTCAGCGCTTCATACAGGATAATCCCTGCTGCTACCGATACGTTAAAAGATTCGAAGTTACCGGCCATGGGTATACGAAACAACACATCAGAAGCTTTTATCAGGGCAGGATATACCCCCTTGTCTTCCGATCCCATAATCACTGCTACCGGCTCTTTCAGGTCACAATCGTATAATTTAATTTCCGTTTCCATTTCACTGGCCAACACCTTAATGCCATTGAGGTGCAGGGTATCAATAGCTTTATTGAGGCTGTTCACGCGGCAAACGGCAATTTTCTCCAGCGCACCGGCGGAAGATTTCATCGCTTCTTCATTCAATGCGGCGATGCCCTTGTCGGGTATGATAATGGCTTGTGCGCCACAGCAAACTGCGCTGCGGGCAATAGCGCCTATATTACGTACATCTGTAATACCATCGAGAATCAGGAACAGGGGCGTTTCGCCCTTATCGGTAACATGAGAAATCACATCCTGTAAATCCAGGTAGGTAACGTTGGCGGTAATCCCGATAATTCCCTGGTGATTCGCCTGGGTAAGGCCGTTCAACTTCTCTACCGGCACATAATTTACCGGGATATTATTGGCCTGCGCCAGTTCCCGGATTTGAGGAATAATATCGCCGGTGGCCGTACGCAGCATAAAAATGCGCTCAATAGGCTTCCCGGTGCTCAGCGCCTCCATCATCGGCTGACGACCAATGATCATAGACGATTGCTTGGGCCGCTGGGTAGCATATTTCTTCGGCCCTCTTGAGCCCTCTTTTCTTTCACCTCTGAAAGCATTAAATTTCCTTTCCATTGCTGCAAAGGTAACGGGTTTATTTGTTTAATAAGCCCTCGTACATCATTAGCTTCACTTTTTGTATGGCCGCCACAGACAGCGAATCGGTGATCTCATAGCGGTCTACCATCCGGTAGGCTTCTTCAAAAGGCACCTTCTTCACCACCAGCTGCTCTGTTTCCTCCGGCTCTGCCTGCCGCTGCTCCAGTCCCCGGGCCAGGAATACCACCCCGGTTTCATCTGATACCGAATTAGATAAAGCCAGCCGGGTAATTACTTCCCAATGCTTAGCCACCAATCCCGTTTCCTCCAGTAATTCCCTTTTGGCCGCATCCAGTGCCGGCTCACCCAGTGGGCCACCTCCCTCAGGAATTTCCCAGCTATATTGTTCGAGTGGAAAACGATACTGCCCCACCAGGTAAATGTTGTTCTCCTCGTCCAGGGCTACTACCCCAATGGCCTGGTTCTTAAAGTGTACTACCCCATAAATGCCTTTCCCTCCGGTGGGGTTCAAGCCTTCATGATGCCAAACGCTGATCCAGTTGTTGTCATACCTCGTTTCCCTTGAATGAATCGTCCATGGATTCTTTGTTGTGTCCATCTCTTAAAATCGAAAAATATTGAATACTACAGGGACTTATAATAGTAGAAGGAATTAACATCTTTCTTAAACCCTTCTTTCTCATACAGTGCCTGCGCAGTGGTGTTGGCAATATAGGTTTGTAACATCAGCCAGGCAGCATTTGTTTTTTTACCGTAATTACTGGCTGCATCCAGCAACGCCTTCCCGGCCCCCTTGCCGCGATGCTCTTCCAATACATACAGATCATTCAGCAGCCACCCTCTTTTCATCCCCAACGAAGTAAAAATAGGATAGAGCTGTGTAAACCCAATGATTTCCTCTCCCAGTAATACCACAAATATAACGCTGTCTTTTTTGGCGATCCTCTCTGTGATGAAAGCCAGCGCACCGCTGAAATCCGGCGCCTGATCATAATAACCGCGGTAAGCCTCAAACAAAACCGCCACTTCGTTCGTATGTAACTCCGTTGCCTGAATAACTTCCATAGTATAAAATTTAACTGAATACTTACTCAATTTAACGCATTTCACTAATAGAAAAAAAGATGTCCTGTCCGGTAAAAACCGGGGCGAACATCTGACTAAACTTCTACCTTAAAAATATAGCTATTACTTATTTTGTTGCCGCAGCAAGTGTTTTCTTGTGTTTATTAAATGCATTATTTACCAGGAATACGCCACCTATGGTTACCAGCGAACAAATACCGGTGAGCCAGGTCAGTTGCTCGTGCAGTATCAATGCTCCCAGCAAAACAGCTACTACCGGGTTAATGTAAGCATATACTGATACCTGTGCCGGTGGAAGATTGTTTAGCGCAAACACGTAGGCGGAATAAGAGAATACCGATCCTACCAGTACCAGGTACAACAGGCTTTCCCAGAGTTCTGTGGTAAAGGCACTCGGTTCCAGGTGCTGCCCCAGGAACAACCGGGCTACCACCAACATCACTACACCACTGAATACCATCTGGAATCCTGCCCCATAAAGATAATTGACGCCCAATGCCCAGCGTGCCGTAAGCACCGATCCCAGCGCCCAGAAGATGCAGGAACAAAATGCGATCAAAATACCAAACTGGAAATCAGGGTTCATTAAATTTGACAGATAATTATAAAAGATGCCCGCCACACCGCCAAACCCCAGTATCATACCGATAATCAGCTGTAAACTAAGCCGGGTGCGCTGCACCAGGAAATAGCTGGCAATGGTGATCCAGAGTGGAATGGTAGCCGCTATAATGGCGCCCAGGCCGCTGGGTATATATTGCATAGCCCAGGTGAGCAAACCATTGCCGCCGCAAAGCATCAGGGTGCCGATCACAAATAATTTCGACAACACCATTTTTTCGGGTAGCTTATATCCACGTAACAAAAAGAATCCGGTTATCAACGCCCCTGCTACCGCCTGTCGCAATCCTGCCAGCATCACGCCGTGTATATGTCTTACACCCACCCTCGATGCCAGGTAAGTGGTGCCCCAGAAAATACTTACGATCGCCAGCGCGATATAAGCATTCGTATTCGATTTACGCATAACTGTATTTATTCACAACTTGTTCTGCTAAAATTTTCATGGTATCATATACCAGCTGCACATCTTTCCCGGTTGTTCTCCAGTTCACCAATGCCGCCCGGATGGCTTGCCGCCCCTGGTATACCGTGGCCGTCATGCAAGCTACCCCCGATCCGTTAAGCGCAGTGAGGAACTCACTCACCGCCCTGGCTTCATCTGGCGGCGCTACATTCAGGGTGAAGCAAACTACGCAAAGCCGTACAGGCGACAACAACACAAACCGGGGATCTGTTTCCAGTAAATGTCCCAGCTGACCAGCAAGGTTGATATTATTTTCCACCAGCTGCCGGTAACCATTTTTTCCGTAGGCCATCAGGGAAAACCAGGCAGGCAAAGCGCGTACGCGACGCGAGTTTTCGGGTACATAGTTGATGAAGTTAAATTGCGCGGCCGGATCACCCAGGTAGGCCGCACCGGCATTCTGGAATACGACCGACTGCAACTGCGGATGCCGGCAAAAAATCATGGCAGCATCGTAGGGAACATTCAACCATTTATGCGCATCAATAGTAATGCTGTCGGCCTGCTCCCAGCCTGCCAGCAGGTGTTTCCACTGATCGCTACAGGCGGCAAATCCGCCGAAAGCAGCATCTACATGCAACCAGAACGGGTAACGTTCCCTCAGTTTTACCAACGCCGCAATGTCATCAAAATCTACCGTGTTAACAGTGCCTGCATTGGCTACACAAATAACCGGTTCGCCGGTATGCGCAGCCAGGTATTGCTCCAACGCTGCCACATCTACCTGTTCGCGGCCCGGTACTATCGGGATGTGCACCATATTGCTCCGTCCCATGCCCAGCATCGACATGGCTTTCCCTACGCTGGAATGCGGGGTGCCGGAAATCACTTTGAGCCCCGGTAAGGCAGCTACACCATCTTTAGCCACATCCACGCCCTGCTGCAAACCGGCCCATTGCCTGCCTACAGCCAGTCCCGTGAAATTGGACATCGTAGCTCCCGTTACAAAGCAGCCCAGGAAGGACTCCGGCAATCCCAGCAACTCTTTTAATAAGGTAATGGTTTCTGTTTCTATATAAAAAGCAGCGGAGGTTTTGTCAGATGAATTCAGGTCCATGGCCGAAGTAAGCCAGTCGCCCATCAGCGAGGCGGGCGTTACGCCGCCGGTTACAAATCCCCAGTAACGCGGACCTGCGGGCGCAGTGAGACTATTACCATACTGCTGCCTGAACATTTCCAGCGCAGCGGCTCCTCCCGCCCCACTATCGGGCATGGATACACGACAATTGACCGCTATCTCCTTGTCAGCCGCCAGCTTATCTATCGCGGATAAAAATTTACTGCTGAAATCTTTGGTTAACTGTAATAACTGATCTGTATGTTTCAGGTCGTCCTGCAATTTTGTATCCATGACTAGGCAATATATAAATGAGATATATCAGTGCTGATTCAGGGTCAAAATTGAGACAAATAACTATCTTAAAACAGATGCAGTTTTTAAAATTTTGAGCATATCAGATTAAAGAAGGCCGGTAAACAAATCTGTTCTTTCATGTTCGAGCAACCAACGTTTGCGCCATAGCCCGCCGGCATATCCGGTCAGTGTACCATTGCTGCCTATCACACGATGGCAGGGCACAATAATAGCTACCCTGTTTTTTCCATTGGTAGTGCCTACCGCCCGGATGCTTTTGGGATTATGAATGCGTTTGGCGAGTGTTTGATAAGAAATGGTATGCCCAAACGGGATCTCCAGCAGCTGCTGCCACACCGATTGCTGGAAGCCGGTGCCTTCCTGGAAAATAGGCAGGTCGAATGTTTTACGCTCCCCTCCGAAATATTCATATAATTGCTGGGCACAATCCAATAGCAACGCTGGTGGCTGCGGGAAGTCCACCGCCGGTTCTTCGGTAAATGATACCGCAGTAATGAATTCCCCTGTACCACTGATGAGCAGTGGTCCTACGGGACTGTCTATACGCAGATGATGCATTCCTTCTTCCATGAAAAAATCTATTGGGGTAGTAAAGATCTCCACAAATAAAACGTGGCATATGCTGCATGTTCCTTCCAGGGTCGGGTATATTCCTGCAATGCTGGCATGGAAGGTTTGCCCTCCAAATGTAATCTATTTTTTATCGCATTTTGCAAGCCTACATCTTCCAGCAAAACAGATTGCGGGAAACGGCGGTATTTCATAAGGGCGTAGTTGGCCGACCAGTTGCCGATACCTTTCATCGCCACCAGGCTTTGCAACGCTTCTTCATAGCTCATCATATCCAGGCTGGCTTCACTCAAACGGCCACTGGCCATCTGTTTGGCGGTTTCCACCAGGTATAATGCCTTACTGCGGGAAAACTGCATGGGCGTTAACTGTTCCGGCTCCAGGGCTGCTACCACCACCGGATGCGGATACAGGTAATAGTCGGTATGATCTACCACGGCATGATAACCAAAATGCGTGATAAACCGCTGCCGCAATGTATAAGCAAATTCGAGGTTGATCTGTTGCCCGATAACGGGCCAGCTGATGGCTTCAAACAAATCGGGCATGCCAATCAGCCGTAGTCCCCGGTACTCGTCTGCGAGTCCCCTCAACAACGGATCTTTCACCGTATAGTCGTAAAACGGCTGCAGGTTGGCATCGAGGTGCCACCAATGGGTAATATATTTTATAATCGGTGCTTCAGGTACGGGTACATTCAATGGCGCCAGTACGGTTACTTCCAGGTAGCCGGCGGAGGTGCCGGGAGCTATTTCTATGACCACCGGTTCTCCGTCCGACAATAACATGCGCCGCACCTTACCCTCCACGATATAATGCAGGCATTCTTTATCTGACCTTCCCAGGAAACGCAAACATTCCTGGAAGGAAAAGTTTTGCGGATCGTTGATCGGCACTTTTATCTTTTGCAAAGCCATACACAAAAATACGTAAATGAGTATGGTTACATTTACGGATTCTTGCGATTTTTTTCACGCAGAGCTGCAAAGGAGCAAAGCAGCAAAGGAACAAAGACCGAAGCGAATTTTAAGATCACAAAGTAGGATATTGTATATTTTCCTGTCTTATGCTTTGTAAGCTTGAAATCCGCTCTAATTCTTTGCTGCTTTGCTCCTTTGCAGCTCTGCGTGAGCCCTATCCTACCGGCTGCGTCCTGGAAGTTACGGCCACACGGTTCCAGGCGTTGATCATTACAATCGCCAGGGTAATGTGTGCCACTTCTTCCGGGGAAAATACTTTCAATGCATTGTTATATACATCATCCGGTACGTGCGAAGTACTTACCAGGGTTACCGCTTCTGTGAGTGCCAGGGCAGCACGTTCTTTGTCGGTATAATAAGGCGCTTCATGCCAGGCGTTCAGTCCATAGATGCGTTGCTCCGTTTCTCCCATTTTACGGGCGTCTTTGGTATGCATATTCAAACAAAAGGCACAGCCATTGATCTGGGAAGCCCGGATCTTGATCAGTTCCGACAGGGTTTTATCCAGCCCGGTGCTGTTTACAAAATTTTGTAATCCCATCAGGGCTTGCATGGAGCCTGGTGCTAATTTATAAATGTCCATTCTTGCTTCCATCTTGATATATTTTTAAACTGTTAATAGAAAAATTGTTCACGGATAATTTTACCGTCGGCTACATGGTATACGCACAATTCGTTGCGCGTTCGGCGGCCGGCGCCTTTGATAGTGACGTCTACCAGCAGCTGGATGGCGAAGTAGTCGTCGGCTACCACTGGTTCCGAAATTTCCAGCAGGTGTCTTTCTTCGATGCTGTCGAGGAACTGGCGTTCTTTGGCCATTATGGCGGGTAACCCATCAGTAATGCGCCCGTCGGGCTCTATGTTTACTGCGGCTTCATGGAATAGCGTGGCCTGTGCTTCCGGAAATTTCCATTCCCGGCAAAGGGCCACCAGGTTATGTGCGAGTTGTTTAACCACCGTCATCATTATTGATTTACAGGTACAAAATAACGGCAATAAATATCACCAAAACAGATACAGATTTACCAATATTAAACCATAACAGTTTACCTTTGGCGAGATGAAAAAAAGCAACGGATTCATATATCTTAAACTGGCGGAAAATATCCAGCATATGATCAGCGAGGGCGTATATGCGGTGGGCGATAAGCTACCGTCGGTGCGCTCTTTACACCTGGAACATGGCGTTAGTATCAGCACGGCCTTACAGGTATATACTCACCTGGAGAAAAAGGGATGGGTAACATCCCGGGAGAAGTCGGGCTATTTTGTGCGCTATGCGCGGCAAATGAGGCCACAACTGCCTCCTGTTACCAATCCTGCTCCCAGAGCCGGCAGGGTACAGATCAATGAAAAGCTGGCGGTATTCCGGAAAACGGTGCGATCTGAGAAAGCTATCTCCCTGATCGGCGCTTCGCCCGACACGTCGCTGATGCCGGCCACCAAACTTAAGAAAGCGTTGCAGCTCGCGTCCAGGGAGCTGGATACTTCGTTTATCCCTTACGGTGATATTACCGGCTACGAACCTTTCCGGCGGCATATCGCCAGGCATTGCCTCAACTGGGGCCGGGCCTTTTCTCCCAACGAAATTATTGTTACCAATGGCGCCATAGAAGCGGCTTCCCTCTGCCTGCGGGCGGTGGCCAATGCCGGCGATACCATCGCCATTGAATCGCCCACCTTCTTTGGCTTGTTGCTGGCCATAGAAAGCCTGGGCATGAAAGCGCTGGAAATTCCTACCGACCCCGTTACCGGCGTTAGCCTGGATGTGCTGGAAGATGCTTTCAAACAGAAAAAGGTACAGGCTTGCCTGTTCGTTAGCAATTACAGCAACCCGCTGGGCAGCTGCATGCCTGATAACAGCAAGGAACAACTGGCTAAAATGCTGCAAAAGTACCAGGTGCCGCTGATTGAAGATGATGTATATGGCGACCTGCACTTTGCCCCCGAGCGCCCCCGCACCATCAAATCGTACGATGAAGAAGGACTTGTGCTCTATTGCTCCTCCTTCTCCAAATCTATTGCCGCCGGACTGCGCATCGGTTGGGTGATTGGCGGTCGCTATCATGAAAAAATAGCACAGCTCAAATTCATGAGTTCAGCCGCCACCGGCATACTCCCACAGCTGGTACTCACCAAATTCCTGGATCAGCAACGGCTGGACCTGCACCTGAAATCGCTGCGGCAGGCCCTCAGTATGCAAACCATGCAGGTTACCAAAGCCATCCAGGAGTATTTCCCGGAAGATACCCAGCTTACCCGCCCCAACGGCGGTATCAGCCTATGGGTAGTGCTGCCACCCAAAGTAGATACCTGGCAACTGCACGACGCCGCTGTAGCACAGGGCATTACTTTTACACCCGGCGCCCTGTTTTCCAGCCAACACCGCTACCAAAACTGTATCCGGCTTACCAATGCCAACCCCTGGAATGATGACCAGGACTGGGCTATCCGTACCATCGGTCAACTCAGCCAGCAACAGCTCAAGGGATAGGGAAGAAAAAATAGATTAAAACAGATGGCATTTCCGTACTTTTGACCATATCAGATAGTATTGCCATGATAAAAACTGCCGATCACCTGTATCTCCAGGTAGCTGATAACATTGAACAGCTGATAGAAAAAGAAGTGATGAAAATAGGGGAAAAACTGCCCTCTGTCCGCATGCTGAGTAAGCAACAGGGTATCAGTTTATCTACTGCCTTCCAGGCGTATTATCACCTCGAAGGAAAAGGATTGATCGAGTCCCGCCCAAAATCGGGTTATTATATCCGCTTTAATTCTAAACGCATGCCTGCACTACCGGGCACCTGCGCCCCGGTAAGAAAGGCCAGCGAAGCTACGGTAAGTGATATGGTAATGGAAGTGTTCAGCCACATGCGCAATCCGCAGATCCTGAACTTTTCAGTGGCTACTCCGCCGGCAGATTTGCTGCCAGCAGCTAAAATGGCGAAAGCAGTTACGCATGCGCTGCGCAACCTGCCCAACAATGGCATTGGGTATGAAGCATTGCAGGGTAATGCCCTCCTGCGCGGACAGATAGCCCGTACCTCCCTGGCCTGGGGCGGTGCTTTTACCGCCGATGATGTAGTCACCACCAGCGGTTGCATGGATGCCCTCACCCTATGTCTCACCGCCGTTACGCAACCCGGTGATACCATAGCCATTGAAAGCCCTGCCTATTACGGCTCTATGCAGCTGGCCGAAAGCCTGGGACTGAAAGTGCTGGAAATCCCTACGCACCCGGTATCGGGCGTAGATCTCGACTATCTCGACAAAGCCATTCCCCGCCATAAAATCCGCGCCTGCCTGTTTGTTACCAACTACAACAACCCGCTGGGCTCCTGCATGCCGGATAAGAATAAAAAGATGCTGGTAGACATGGTGGTAAAGTATGATATCGCCCTGATAGAAGATGATATTTACGGCGACTTATATTTCAGCAAACAACGCCCGGTGAACTGTAAAACGTTCGACAAACACGGGCATGTACTGCTGTGCAATTCATTTTCCAAATCGTTGGCGCCGGGCTACCGCGTAGGCTGGACCATGCCGGGGAAATATAAAGAGAAGGTATTACTGATGAAGCAAAACCACTCTATCGCCTGCGCCTCGCTGCCACAGGCTGCCGTAGGGCATTTCCTGGAAATGGGACGCTATGAATTTCACCTGCGTAATCTCCGGAAAATGTTGCATACCCAGTGCCTGCGGTATTCCCAGGCTATCAGCGAATACTTCCCGGAAAGCACCCGTATCTCCCGTCCACAGGGCGGTTGCGTATTGTGGATAGAACTGGAAGAATCGGTAAATACTTTCGAACTATTCCAGCAGGCGCTGAAACATAAGATCAGCTTCTGCCCCGGCAGAATTTTCTCCCTGCAGAATAAATACAACAACTGTATGCGGATCAGCTTCGGCAATGCCTGGAGCAAGCAGGTAGATGATGGGCTGAAAACATTGGGAAAACTGATCCGGAAGATGAGCGTGTAACAACGGTTATTCTTTCAGGCTTTGCCGGAAGTAAATAAAATGATATTCGATGGATGTACGCCAATAGGCAGTATTATGATCTCCAGGGCGACTGATAAAAGTGGTGGGAATCTTTAGGCTATCCGCTTGCTGCTTCAATTGCGCAGAAAGTGGATATAAAACATCTGCTGTACCACAGTCAAAAATAAATGGTTTCCGGAAATCCGGATGCTGACGTAAAAGCGTGGAAATGCTGTATTGGCGCCAGTCCGTGGTTTCCGGGTCACCTATAATTTTAGCCAGGTCGTCTACCATTCTATCAGATTGCCAGAATAGCTGGCTTACCCGCTGAAAATTAGGGTAATCAATTTCAAGGGCGCCACTTGCCGCTCCGGCGGTATTAAAATAATCCGGATGTAAAATAAAATACCTCAATGCGCCGTACCCGCCCATGCTCAACCCGCTGATGAAAATATTTTTCTTATCTACCTTAAATGATCGCTGAACTTTCGGCACCAATTCTTTGAAAAAAAAGTCCTCATAGCGCGCGGCTTTATCGATAGGACTGTTGATATAGTAAGACGTGAAGCCGTCTGGTACAACGATGATAAAATTATATTGATCTGCCAATTGCTGAAGATCGGCTGTCTCCGGCCATTGCCGGTAGTTTTCGCTATAACCATGCAAAAGGTACACCACCGGGTATTCCCGGGTGTGATTGTACCTGGAGGGCTTGAATAGTAAAATGGTGTCTGGCTGCCTGAGATGATCGGAAGCTATGATCCATCTTTCCTGTGCATTTGTCGTCCTATTCATCAGGCACACCAGTGCTATTACTACCAGATTTTTCATTTTCGTACTTTTGCTGCAAAGTTCAGCAGGCGGCACATCGTTTGCAATAACGAACAAATTTGTTAGTCTAAAATTTTGTGTACGATGCGAAAAGAACATTCTACCAATGCCATGAATGAGCAGTTCCTGTTCGGGGTATGCGAGCTGAATTCAGCCATATCCGTGATCAGCGGGCGTTGGAAGTCGCAAATAGTATATTCTGTTTCCCAGGGGAATAACAGGTTTCACTTATTAAAAAAGGAATTACCTAATATCTCTGAACAGGTTTTAGGCAGGCAACTTAAAGAACTGGAAACACATGCCATTCTTGTAAAAAAGGAAATTGCCGGCACCGTTCCTATCGGCATTGAATATATCCTTACCAATAAAGGGCTGGACCTGGTGCCTATCCTGGAAAGCCTGTGTAACTGGGGAAAAGCATATGAAGGAAAAGAAATATCCGCTTGTGGGAATATTTTTTCACGCAAAGGCGCAAAGCGGCAAAGAAGCGAAGATAAAAGCGAATGCTAAGCTCGCAAAGTGCGAAGAATATGTAATGTACTTAATCTTTGCTGCTTACATACTTTGCGCCTTCGCGTGTAAAAGTTGCCGCCAGATGCCTGTATAGCAAGCGGCATCCGGCGGGCAACCAATGGGATTAACATCCTAAACAACCGTTATAACTGTAAATCAACAAAGAAAATCTTTTAACGTCCTTGCTGCCGGTGCAGCATTTGCACAATGCTGCACACTGCAACGCCCAGGATCATTTATGAACCGATCAACGGGTGCACCATAAGGCCGCCGTCTACATTATATTCTGCACCAGTAATAAACGATGCTTCATCTGAAGCCAGGAAGGTAACCATGTTAGCGATATCTTCCGGCTGTCCTAATCTTCCCAGCGGTGTAATGCTGCCAATATGTGTTCTGAACACGTCGGGCATCCCTACTTTTTCCAGCAAGGGGGTGGCAATTACGCCCGGGTTCACTACGTTGACACGGATCTTACGATCGGCCAACTCCCTCGACAATGTTCTTCCCAATGAATTCAGCGCGGCCTTGCTGGCCGATACTACAGTGGCATTAGGTGTACCTGAATATGCATTGAGGGCTGACAACAGGGTAATGGAGCCACCATCGTTGATCAGTGGCAATAACCGCTGGATGGTGAAGAAGGCGCCTTTAAAATTCACATTCATCAGTTCATCGTACAACTCCGGCGTTACGTTGCCAAAGGGCGACAGTTTGGCTACTCCTGCATTGATAAACAGGCTGTCTATTTTCCCATAGCGACTTTGTACATATTCCGCCAGCTTTTTTGCATCTTCCGGCACGGCCTGGTCGGCCTTAAATCCTTCTGCAGGGTGCCCGAGTGCGTATACGGCCTGTTGTACCGCACCCGGATTACGTCCTGTTATCAATACCTTTGCTCCTTTTCTTAAAAATGTGGCTGCTGTTGTATATCCTATACCGCTGTTACCGCCCGTGATAACAACTACTTTATCTTTCAGAGATGATGACATGAAATGCTGTTTTTTTGAGATTAACCAATGAGGGGATGAACACTGAAACCGCCATCGATATTATATTCTGCGCCGGTGATGAAAGAGGCTTCATCAGAAGCGAGGAAGGATACCAGTTTGGCAATTTCTTCCGGCTGGCCTATTCTGCCGGCAGGTAATTTTTTTGCCATCTCGTCTTTATTAATCGCCTCTTCGGGGATGCCGGCCTTTTGCAGGATAGGCGTTTCCACCGGACCAGGATTGACTGTGTTGACCCTGATTTTGCGGCTGGCCAGTTCACGGGATAATGTACGTCCCAGTGAGTTGAGCCCTGCTTTGCTGGCGTTGTATATCGAGGCGCCTGGCATGCCGGCAAGGGCGTTGATAGATGATAATAAGATGATGGTACCTCCGTCTTTTATCAGCGGGAGTAAGTACTGTACCGTAAAGAAGGCGCCTTTCAGGTTAATGTCCATGAGCCGGTCGAATGATTCTTCTGTTACTTGTGAAAAAGGCCCAAAATTGGCGATACCTGCGTTTACAAACAGGATGTCAATCTTGCCATAACGGTCACGTACATACTCCGCTAATTTTTGTGTATCTGCTATCTTTCCCTGGTCTGCTATAAAACTGTCGGTGTCATTACCCAACGTATCCACTGCCTGCTGTACGGCTTCCGGGTTACGTCCTGTGATTAATACTTTTGCGCCTTTCGCCAAAAAATCTGCTGCTGTGGCATATCCTATTCCGCTGTTTCCTCCCGTAATTACGGCTGTTTTATGTTGTAACTGTTCCATTCTATTGATTTATTTAAGATTATCGATGTAATTACTTTAAAAAAAAGAGAAATTTTTTTCTCGTTAATCCATAAATTTAAAAACTTCAATGTATTTATCTATAAAAAAAGCCGGTGGTAACCTGCCCGTTGGCCCCTCAGCTTAATTGTAAAAAGAACATGGACAATTGTTTCATCATCTCTTTATTGAGTGTTAATTCCACAATTCTACCATTTTTGGAGGAATTCAGCACGCCGCTATCCACCAGGATCTTTACATGGTGCGACACCGTCGGTTGCGACAAACACGTAAACTCACATACGTCACCACAAATCAGCTTGCCCTTCTTAACAACCTCCATGATTATAGATAACCGGTGCTTGTCTGCGATGGCATTTGCTGCTTTTTCTATAACTGCTAAATCCATAGAACAAAAGTAATACTATTTTCCAAATATCGAAATATTTCAATGAATATTTTTTTCCAGCATATTTTTCCGGTCCTGTATTCTCTCCCTCCGGTATGCCGCCGGTGTAAGCCCATGGTACTTCTTGAATAAACGGCTCATATGACTTTCATCCGTAAACCCCAGCTCGTCCGCTATCTCCCCGATAGTTAAATCGCTATGGGTAACCCTCAGCTGTACCAGGTTCAACTTATAATTCACGATATATTGCTGCAGGCTCTCCCCCGTTTGCTTCTTGAAAAACTCCCCTATATAATTAGACGACAGATGGAATACTGACGCCAGGTACTCCAGCTTCAGCAACTCCGGCTGGTAAATATGCTGCCGGATATACGCTACCAGGCGGCTAATCAGCGACGACTCCGCCGTGTTTTCTCCGACGTTCACATCTTCTGTTACATTTCTCGCCACAATGTTGAGCAACAAGGTTACATAGTGCTGCAGGTTATCCTGGTAATAAGGTGGCTTTTGATCATACTCTTCCACCATATTGTCAATCAGCGACGCAATCATCTTACAATCGTTCGTATGCCGGATTTGCAACTGTCCCTGCCGGTTATGCGCAAAAAACAGGTATTCCAGTTGCCGTAACCATTCCTCCAGCCGGGCCTTCTGCTGCGGCACCTGGCTCAGCCCCATAAACAGCTCGGAAAAGCGGATAGAGACAAACTCCGTGGCTGCTGCTACTTCAAAGCCCCGGCAATCCTGCGGCGTAAACAGGAATATACTCCCTTTATCATAAGGCAGCCTGTTCTGGTTAATAATGCGGAAGCCGCTTCCCTCGCGGATCTGCATGATCTCGAAGAAATAATACACCTTCGGTGCTACATCCCACGCCGACATATCAGCCTGGGTTAACTCAAATGGTGTATGTAGATTACGTGCGCCCATAACCTGCTAAATTACAATAATCACCCCGGATATCAACATGATAACAATTATGAGCCGAACGAGTGCCAGGGAAGCATTCCGGAGAGCGCGCAGATTATCCTTTTATGATGAAATCTTATTTATTGCCAGCCGTATATTTTTATACTATCTTTAGGCACCTGCGGCTGTTGATCTACTCAACAGCCGTATTATTAAATATGCCAAACTATCACTATGAAAACCATCAAGAAGCATCTCATCCTGCCAGTAGTAGCACTTGCCGCGTTTACTGCCTGTCACGACACCAAAGCGCCGGAAGAAAAAATCCATACGGAATCTGCACCACCACAACAGGCCGTTGTAGAAAATGAAACTACCATCACACGCCCTTGCGCCGTGTTATATTCACCTGATAGCATTAAACTGGAAAAATTAAAAAAAGATAACGGGGAAGAAGCTTTTTACACGATTGCCGACGATAACCAGAACTATATGGCTGATGCGCGTAACTTCCTGGAAGGCAAAGGCATCAACATACTGGAGCCTGCCGGCGGAAAGATGACCTTTCGTTCACCAAATCATCCTGCAGAACTGGATCTGAATGATAAAAAATATAACTGGGAAATATGGTTGTACGATGGTAACAAACTACACAAAGTAGATGTTACCGATATTGAAAATGAGTACGCCAAATACATGAAATAAATATCTCCGGGAGAATGATCCTTTCGGGTCGTTCTCCTGCTATTTCCAACTATCCCACACCGCTTTCGCAATCTTTGCAATCGTAGCATCCCGCTCCTCATCGTTCGCCTTTGAATCTGAAACAAATACAGCAATTGCCATATGGGTGCCGTTAGGCAAAGTAATAATGCCTACGTCATTGTTGGCTGCCGTGATGCCATCTACCGTCCATGAAGTGCCTGTTTTGTGCGCGACGGCTGTTCCTTCCGGCAGCAATCCCTTCAGCCGTTTTGCCCCGGGACCGGAGGTGGTCATCAAGTATAACAAATGCTCTTTACTGGAATCTGATAATACCGGATCCTGGAAAAATTTCTTTAGCAGCTGTACCATGGCAGCGGGTGTAGACCAGTTCCGGTACTGTACCTGCAAATTATCTTTATGCACCTGCGCTTCTTCCAGGGTAGCAATGCTGATAGACCGGATGCCTAGTCCATGTACATAAGCATTCACTTTTTCTGGTCCACCCAGCAACTTAAACAATATATCACAGGCGCTGCCATCGCTTTTACGCACGTTGTAGTCCAACAGTTCGCGCACCGTGAGGCTCACATTGCCGTCGGGGTATTTGTCGCGGAGCGGGCTCACGCCCGCTGTGGTGAGATCTGCCTTGTTGATCTGCACCGGTTGATCCATGCCTACTTTCCCGGCGTCGACCTGTTGCAATACCGCCATAGATACCGGGAACTTGTACACGCTCTGCATGGGGAAATGCTGGTCGCGGTTAAACGATACCGTGTCGTTCGTTTCCAGTAATTGTGCATATACGCCTACTTTTCCAGATATATTTCCGGCAATACCGGCAATCTGCTGGCGGAGCGTGGAATGACGGTTACCGCCTTGTGCAAAAACGTTCAAACAAGCTATGGTGGCTACTACAGAAAATATATAATGTTTCTTCATATCGATGATAATGAAAATATAAACGCTAATATAACTGATAATTCCGCCGGCCCGCCAAATTTTACATTTAGAATTTCGCCGCGTTAATATTATTTTAGGCGCCAAATCGAGGACAAATTGAGCAAACCGATACTTGTTATAAAATTTGGGACGGCTTCTATCACCCATCAAAATGGGGACCTGGACGAAACCGTTATTGCCGGCATTGCGCGGCAGGTGGCCGAATTACACCAGGATTACCACATCGTGCTGGTATCATCGGGGGCAGTAGCCGCCGGAAAGCAGTTTTTACGCCAGTACAACGGCACTATCAGCGAGCGCAAAGCCGCTGCCGCCATCGGGAACCCGTTGCTGCTGAACAAATACAGCCGCTACTTTGCGCCGTATAATATCGCCGTAGCCCAGAGTCTCTGTGAAAGAACGCATTTCTCCGACCGTAACCAGTTCCTGCAACTGAAGCGCACTTACGAGGAACTGTGGGCCAGCAACATTATTCCCATTGCCAACGAAAATGATGTGGTGAGCAGCCTGGAGTTAAAATTCTCCGACAACGACGAGCTGGCCACCTTGATAGCTGTGGGTTTTGGCGCTTCGCTCCTGCTCTTCAGCACTTCTGTAGCCGGTGTGCTGGACCGGGAAGGGAAAGTAGTACCGCAGATCGATGTTATTGACAAAGCCGCGCTGGGACTAGCCGACAAGGAAAAATCGGCCCTGGGACTGGGAGGTATGGTGTCTAAGCTCACCTTTGCCCGTTTAGCTACCCGGATGGGTATCCGGGTGGTCATCTTTGGTATTCGTACGGAAGATGGGATACTCAATGCCATAGCAGGTAAAACAGGTACCTTGTGCCTGCCTCAGCCCTGCAGCATGCCTGCCCGTAAGAAGTGGCTGGCCAGCGGCAGCCTGGTTACCGGTCGTATACAAATAGATGCGGGCGCGCAAAAAGCGTTGGAAAAACGCCACAGCCTCCTGGCAGTAGGCGTAAAAGCCGTTCTCGAAAAATTTGAATGCGGGGAAGTGATCGAAATTGTGAATGAAGACCAGGTAGCCATCGCCGTAGGCAGGGCTAAAATCGCTTCCGACGTGTTGGATACTCATCATAAAGCACAGAATACAGAGGTAGCACATGCCGATGATATTGTGTTGTTATAACCGGAAATAAATCATGCAAACGATACTACCATTACTGGAAAAGGCACAGCAGGCAGGCGTATCCATACGCACCTTACCTGATGCACAAAAGCAGTTGCTCCTGCAGCGACTGGCAGTCGTGATCCTGATTCAGTCGGACGCCATTACCGTCGAAAATAAAAAAGACCTGGACCGCATGCCGGATGAAGATCCTAAAAAGGACCGGCTCCTGCTTACCGAAGCCCGTATCCGCGACCTGGCCACCAGCCTGGAAGCGATTGCCGGCTTGCCCGATCCCGCCAATGTGCTCCTGCTGGAACGCACGCTGGACAATGGTTTGCTGGTACAGAAAAAAACCGTGCCCCTGGGCGTGGTAGGCGTTATTTATGAATCACGCCCCAATGTAACCGTCGACGTAGCGGCGCTCTGTATCCGTTCCGGCAACATATGCGTATTACGCGGCGGTACCGATGCCTTTCATACCAACGTCATCCTCGTACAGCTGATACAGGCGGTATTAAAGGAGTTTGGGGTAGATGAAAACGCCGTGCAGCTGCTGCCTACAGACCGTAACCTGGTAACAGAAATGCTGACCGCAGTAAAATATATCGATATCATCATCCCCCGTGGTTCTGAGCAGCTGATCGAATTTGTAAGGGCCAATTCCAAGGTACCGGTCATTGAAACCGGTGCAGGTGTTTGCCATACCTATGTGGAAAAAACAGCCGACTTACAACAGGCAGCCGCCATCGTTACCAATGCTAAAGTGTCCCGGCCTTCGGTATGCAATTCCCTGGACACCGTACTGGTAGACGAAGCCGTAGCGGCAGACTTCCTGGCCCTGCTGGCGCCGCAGTTGCAATCCTATGGCGTAGACATCTATGCAGATCCCACCTCATTTGACATCCTGCAGCAACAACAATATCCGCGGTTATTTGCTGCCGCGCCGGAAGATTTTGGAAGGGAGTTTTTATCGCTGAAATGTTCCGTGAAAGTAGTGCCTGACACTACCGCTGCACTATCGCATATACAACATTTTTCTTCCCGCCATTCTGAGGCGATTATCTCCAGGGATGCTGCCGTGAGTGAGCGTTTCCTCAATGAGGTAGATGCCGCGGCGGTTTATGTTAATGCGTCAACCCGGTTTACCGACGGAGGTGTATTTGGCCTGGGTGCCGAAATAGGTATATCCACGCAGAAACTCCATGCCCGCGGGCCTTTTGCGTTGGAAAAGCTGGTAACAGAGAAGTGGTTTGTATATGGCAATGGCCAGGTGAGATAAGATAAGAATAGCCCCGCATGGTGCGGGGCTATGTATCACTATGCAATAGTAATTTGTTCGTTCAGGTATACATCCTGGATGGCATTCAGCAGAGCGGCTCCTTCCGCCATAGGACGTTGAAATGCTTTGCGTCCGGAGATCAGCCCCATTCCACCGGCTCTTTTATTGATGACCGCCGTGCGTACGGCTTCTGCCAGGTCGGCCGCCCCTTCCGACGCACCGCCGGAGTTAATTAATCCCATACGTCCCATATAGCAGTTAGCTACCTGGTAGCGGCACAGGTCAATCGGGTTATCTGAAGTTAACGACGTATAAATACGCTCATCCAGTTTACCGTAAGAAGAGCTGCCGGTGTTAAGCGCCTTGTACCCGCCATTTACCGTAGGCAATTTCTGTTTGATAATATCCGCCTGGATGGTAACGCCGAGATGATTGGCTTGCCCGGTAAGATCGGCCGACAGGTGATAATCCACGTCTTTTTTGAAAGCATCGTTGCGCAGGTAGCACCAGAGAATGGTAGCCATGCCCAGTTCATGCGCCCTTTCGAAAGCCTGCGATACTTCCACCAGCTGCCGGTCTGATTGTTCGGAGCCAAAATAGATGGTGGCGCCTACTGCTACGGCTCCTAAATTCCAGGCTTCTTCCACGGTGCCATACATCACCTGGTCGGCCCGGTTGGGATACGTGAGCAGTTCATTGTGATTGATTTTTACAATGAATGGAATCCGGTGTGCATAGTGTCGCGATACCGCCGATAACACGCCAAAGGTGGAAGCCACCGCATTGCAGCCGCCTTCTATGGCCAGCTTCACAATATTTTCAGGATCAAAATAAGCGGGATATTTCGCGAAAGAAGCGCCGGCACTATGTTCAACGCCCTGGTCAACCGGGAGTATCGACATATAGCCGGTGCCGGAGAGTCGCCCGTGATTAAACAGTTGTCCCAGGCTGCGCAGCACCTGTGGATTCCGGCTGGAAGGCAAATAAATCTTATTCACCGTATCAGGGCCGGGCAGGTGCAACAAATCTTTGCTGATGGTTTTGCTTTGATGTTGCAGGAGGGTATCGCTTTCTTTTCCTAATAATTCGCTGATTTTTTCCAAGGATAACATAAGCTTTACTTTTTTGGTACAACTAATTTAAACATTTAATGGGATCCGCTTAGTACGGAGTAGGACTCTTGGGTGTAGGTTTATCATCCCGTTCTTCCGTTACCAGTTCTGTGCCTTCAAAGGCGCCGCCAGAGCCGTCGTGAATAACAGGTTCTTCTTTAACCGGTGCTGGTTCCGTTGTTGTTGTGTCTTTGTTAGGAGTGATATTCATAGCCATAATGACAAATGTAAGGATTACCGGGAAAATGCAGGTCCGGGGGAGGTTTTGAAAAAAATAATGATAATTTGATGTTAGGAGGAAATACTATAACTTTGGAAGGTAAGTATCCAACCCCGTAAAAAGGATACCGGGAAGAACTAGCACTGGAAATCAACCCTCAGAAGATCATTAACGCGCTATGAACTAAGACATTTACCTACAACACCTGACCTTTTTCAGTGAAACTATCCTTGGTTAATTATTATTGTTAAAATCCTACGACTACTAAAACATGAGATTGAAATTTTTAGGAAGCCTGAAAAATACCATTACCAAAATCATCAAATTGGGAACTCGAGGAGTTATCAATGAGGAATTGGTAACAAGAATTACTTTAGTTAATTCTCTCAGTCTGGCAATAGTGATCCTGATTATTTCTGTTGGCTGTGTCTATTACATGCTTACGAAGAAATTGACCATACTCTTACCCGCATCGATGGAAGCAATGCTAGCCGTATCTCCAATCTTTCTCAATCACTATAAAAAATATGACCTGGCTGCCTTGATTACTTTCTTCACGCAATGTGTTGCCTCCATATATTTTGGATTGTTGCTGGGAAATGTATTGGAATTACAAGCAATGGTAATTTTCTTATTCCTGATCACTTTTCTAATCTTTAAAGATAAGGTGACAAGACGTGTTTGTATCGCTGCATCTGTTGTGATATTACTGATCCTGGAAATTAACTATTACGATAGTTTTGTTGAGATCATGCCACTTAACCATAACACCACTGTCATTTTCAAAGCACTTTCAGTAATAGGAGTAATGGTCTTGATCATTGTTGTGGGTAGTCCATATGTTACAAGCAATGATCAGCTCCACAAGGCTAATTACTTCAAGAAAATGTTTGTATATCAGGTCACCCACGAAATGCGAACCCCTCTCAATGCAATATATAGCGTAGCTCAGCTCTTAAAAAGAGAAGTGAAACTGGATGATAATCTGAAGAAAATAACCCCGTTGATAGACCATTTGATGACTGCCAGTGACAATGCCCGCCGGCTGATCAACAATGTATTGGACATGGCACAAATTGAGTCTGGTAAAATGGAAACTAATTCCAACGAGGTAATTGAGCTTTCTCCCTTCATATCTAAGATTACCGATGTTAATAAAATTATTGCCAAATCCAGGCAAATCAATGTCCGGTTGTCAATAAAGGAAATGCCGCCAGTTATCCTTTGCGACACGCTCAAGTTAAACCAGATCTTCACTAATTTGTTGGCAAATGCCATAAAATATGCAGACAAGAAAACCAATATTGATATAATAGTTACTGGCAATACAGACAACAATACCTGGCAGATGCAGTTCATTAATCAGGGAAGCCCTATCCCAAAAGAAAAACTGGATAGTATCTTTGAGCCATTTGTTACCAATAAAGATAAACATGTAGAAGGAACAGGGCTTGGACTGTATATTGTTCAAAACAAGGTAAAATCAATGGATGGAGAAATTATGGTATCGAGTTCCGCAACGGGCAAAACGTCCTTTATGGTGACGCTACCACTTACTACTGCCAGTTCCGCTGACATTACACCAGAATCATCTGGATCTATCGAAGAAAAAGATCTCGGCAATATTCATGTTATGGTTGCTGAAGACGATGAATTAAATGCAAAGCTGCTTCAAATGCTGCTTAACAAAATTGGTTGCGAAGTAACGCTCACCTCCAATGGAATAGAATTATTACAGCAAATAGAAAAGAAAGTCCCTGATATGATTATCATGGATTATCATATGCAAGGACTTAATGGTATTGAAGCTTTACAGCAAATAAGAACCACGCCGTTATATGCACATATTCCGGTAATAGTCGCCACCGGTGATGTATACGCCGAATCACAGAAGAGCCTTTTGAACGCCGGAGCAAATGCAGTGATCGAAAAACCGGTAAGACACTCCGATTTACTAGCTATCATGAACAAACACATACGCCATTTCGATGAAGAGTTACAGGAAAGTGCATAAGCTAAACTGCTTTTCTCATCTCTGTGGTCATTTGGGTTTCCTGCCAGATTGAATTGAGGCGTTTATAACGCGGCGTATGGACTTGCCAAATCCAACTGGCCTGAACGCAACGCTCCAAACCATCTAAGTGCTTACGTAGTTGCTGAGCTACAGGAATATTCTCTTTCAGTACGTCCATACAAACTGCATTGACTTCAGCGAGCAACGACATAAACTCTCTCAGCAATGCCTGTACTACGTTTCCTGCCTCTTTTAAAATCTCGCTCAGAGAACAACCGGGATTATTCATTGCCAATACTGCTATCAAATTTGAGTCAGCGCCATTGTCAATGATTTCTTTTTCAAAAGAGAACAAATCATTCATCAAACCACCAATAGCAGCAGTCACATACTGTAGTCGTTCCAATCTGGAGGCAATTCCAATGTGGTTCAACCATTCTTTGTCCAGAAATTCCCCTATGCTATAATCGATCAAACTAATAACGTGGTGCATTCCGGCCATGTGACAACGCAAATCAGTATATCCGGTTACAGTCAATACCCTTCCTAGCTCCACAGCGTTACAATTTCTATGCGTCACTTTTATATGATGATTATATAATGTCAGGAACTGATCAAACCATTCACGCGGTGAATCAATCATCATCTGGCGAAGTATGTCCCGATTCGCTATTTCTATAGACGCAAGTTCATCGTCATCCCCTTCAAGTACTTTTTCACTCGCCATCCGATTGACAATCGCTGCTGCACTTACCTGTTGTTCCAGGGATAATTTATCAAAAACCTCTCTCCCCATTGTATCGTTCAAATAGTAGTCGATCGAAAGATTTTTAACAATTGGTAACATTCTATCAAGACTAGCATCCGGAAATAAAAATATTGCGCAGGTGATGTAATGCTCTGCGCTTGGCAGCCATATGTCATACATTTCACCAAACGACCGCGCAGCCTTCGCCAACGATGAGGCAAAAGGGTGCTTTTTAAATGAGCTACAATACTCTTCCAGTCGGAAGCCATCATAATTAAACATCTCTAATAAAGAAAAGCTAGGATTTCCATTCGCCATCATTGCAACATATTCCTTTTGCATTTTTTGCATTCTGGCATGCGCCAGCATCTGAACATTGTGTTTCATAATTGTTTGTTTTGAGTAAAAAAGAAAAGATGAAAAACCAATTTCTAAATAAGGTCCTGATTTAAGAGAGAGCTGTGTCTTGCAGGTTCAGCTAAGGGATGAAAGGTATATACCGGGAAATAGTTCGAACAAATATATTATACTTTTAATATACAAAAATTCACTGAATTATAAATTACTACCGTAATTTTACTATTAACCCCGCCACGATTTACCTATATTTGTCCCCCGGAATTCAAAACAGCCCATATGACCCAAATTGCGATCATTCGCCATGGAACTACTTCCTGGAACAAAGCCGGTAGATTACAAGGACATTCAGATATCCCCCTGGATGAAGAAGGTATTATGCAGGCGCTCAAACTTGGGCAGTGGCTCACCCGTGAATCATGGGATCTGGTGTATTCGAGTCATTTGATCAGGGCCAGGCAAACCGCTGCGATCATAGCACAGGAACTACAAATTAGCGCTGTTATTGAAGACAGCAGAATCGGGGAAGCCGGGGGAGGCCTCATCGAAGGCACCACCGAAGCCGAACGACTCGCCAAATGGGGCGACAACTGGAAACAAATGGACCTCGGCATGGAAACCAATGCCTCCGTACTCCAACGGGGCAATGCTTTTATCCAGGACCTGCTCGCCGAAAATCCGGGCAAAAGAATACTGCTCATCACCCACGGCAGCTTTATCCGCCAGATGCTGGATGCCCTCCTGCCGGAAATGCATCCTACGCCTCCTATGAAAAATACTTCCCTCACCAAGCTGCAGTTTACCGATCCTAACTGGCGCTGCGACCTCTTTAATTGCGTGCGCCATCTCGAATAGCCTTATCTTTACCCGTCATGAAGCTATTACTGATAGAAGATGAACCTGCTGTAGTATCCGTTATTACCCGCGGCCTTGCCGAAGCCGGCTACGAAGTCAGCGTAGCTCCCGACGGCAACAGCGGCCTCCAAATGGCGCTCAATAACCCATCCTTCCGGCTCATTATACTCGATGTAATGCTGCCCGGCATCAATGGCATCGAAGTATGCCGCTCCCTGCGAAAAGCGCAGCTGGAAGTACCCATACTCATGCTCACCGCCCTCGGCACCACCGAAAATATTGTGATGGGACTCGATAGCGGCGCCGATGACTACCTCGTAAAACCATTCAAATTACAGGAACTCGAAGCCCGCATCCGCAGCCTGCTCAGAAGGAAAACCAATAATACCGATATTCCCGTCGTACCAACGTCGCCGGCTATACTTAGTTTGGCCGACCTGGAACTGGATACAGATACCAAAACCGCCAACCGGCAAGGGAAAACCATCGCCCTCACCGCTACAGAATACCGGCTGCTGGAATACCTGCTGAAAAATCCGCGGAAAGTGCTCTCCCGCCTGGAAATACTGGAACAGGTATGGGGCATCGAATTTAATATGAATACCAAAGTGGTAGACGTATATATTAACTATCTCCGGAAAAAAATTAATAAACATAACCCGGCAGAACTCATTCATACCGTAGTGGGACTCGGATACATGATCAGGGAAAATAAGGCCGATGAAAATACGTACTAAGATACTACTGCTGTTTGCCGGTTTAACCGTTTCCACCATCCTCATGATGAGTATACTGGTGTATTATTTCGCCAACCAGCACTCTTTCGAGGACTTCTACAAACGACTGGAAATACGCGCCTATCTCAGTGCCAAAGCCACCCTTCCCTATTACGAATCCGATTCAGCCATCTATAACGAAATCAGGGAAGAGCACCTGGAAAAATTGCCTTCCGAAAAGGAATACTTCCTCCCCGTAGCCGCCGACGGCTCCATTCATAACAATGAACAGCTGGCGCTCCCCGCCGACTTCTACTCCCGGGTAATCCGGGAAAAGAAAGCCACCTACCGCGAGGGCGACCGCTTCTATGAAGGCGTGCTCTACAAAAGTAAACAGGGCCTTTATATCGTGATTGTTTCCGCTATCAACAAATACAACGCAGAATACCTGGGCTGGCTTCGCAGGATCTTAATCATCAGCTCCGTGGCATCGAGCCTGATACTGGTAGGCGCCGGCATTTTCTTCTCCCGCTATATACTCCAACCCATCCGGCATATAATGGGACAAGTGAAAAGTATCAGCTCCCGCAATCTCCACCTGCGGCTCAACGTAGACAATAGCGGCGATGAAATCAACGACCTGGCCAATACCTTCAACAATATGCTCGACCGCCTGGAAACAGCCTTCGAAACCCAGAATAACTTTGTGAGCAATGCCTCCCATGAGCTGAGCACCCCGCTTACCGCCATCATCGGGGAAGCGGAACTGGCCCTCAATAAAGAACGTACCCCCGAAAAATATATCTATTCCCTCCAAAACATCCTGAGCGAAGCAGGGCGACTGGAACATATTACCAAAAGTCTACTCCACCTGGCCCAGACCGGCTTCGATGGCAAAAAGCAGGAATGGAGCCAACTCCGCAGCGATGAATTACTATTTACCGTAAAACATACCATCGATAAACTCCATCCCGGCAATAAGGTGGAGATCGACTACAGCCTCTTCCCGGAAGAAGAAGATAAGCTGCTGATCCCCGGCAATGAACAACTACTGGAACTGGCCCTCAGCAATATTGTAATGAATGCCGTGAAATATTCCAACAATCAACCGGTATCCATCGCACTGGCAGCCACTGAAAAGAAAAATATCATCATCGTAAAAGACCTGGGCATTGGCATTCCCGCGGAAGACCTCCCTTACATCTTCTCCCCCTTCTTCCGGGCCTCCAACACCTCCCATTTTAAAGGGTATGGTATAGGCCTGCCACTGGCCATGAATATCATTCGTATGCATAAGGGCGATATCATCGTGAACAGCCAGGTAAACCACGGAACCGAGATCAGGGTGGAGCTACCACTGTAGACCCCGCTTTCTTACCGAATTCTTACCACATTCTTACCACCTTTTAACCCCGCTCTTACTGGTTCCTTATATGCGCCCAATAATTTTGTGATCATAAAAGCTACCAGATATGAAAAATATTCTAATTCCAACAGACTTCTCCATACGATCTCTCAGTTATGTGCACAGCATCGTGGCACAACACCCTTACGAACCCGTAAATATCATATTGATGCATGCGCTACAGATGCCCGACTCGCTGTTCGACCTGGTTACCTACACCCGCAACAGCAGGCACCTGGAACTGATTTCGGCCGACTTCCAGGATGGTTGTGAAATCATCCGTAATAAATATTCTTCCGCTATTCACCAGTTGAAAATTGAATTCTTTCACGGCAGCACCCGCGCAGCATTGCGCAACTTCCTGCTGGCACAGAACATCGACCTGATCATACAACCCGCAGATCATGAATATACGCCGCCTTCCAAAAGAAGCTATGATCCGGAGAAACTGATCAGCAAATGCAACTACCCGAAAATGAAGATTCAATTGCAAAAACAACGGTTTGTGGCCAACAGATCCACCATATCAGCACTTTTGCTGGCAACAGAATAAAAGCAAGGTTATGCTACTCAAGAAAAATATCCCCCTTAAATATGTATTCGGTAAAATCAGGTTCGAAATCATGCTGGTAGCGGTTTACTCGCTCACCATCAACATCCTTTATTACCAGTATGATGTCACCAACCTGGTGATCCCTATTGCAGTGCCCATGGTATTGGGTACGGTGCTTTCCCTCCTGCTGGCCTTCCGGTCTAACCAGGCCTACGACCGCTGGTGGGAAGCCAGAAGCATATGGGGCGCCATTGTAAATGATTCGCGCTCACTCACAAGGCAGGTACTCAGTTTGATGGATGCAACGTATCAGTCGGAAGACCTGACCCTGTTCCAGGAGCGCTTTGTAAAGCGACAGGCAGCATGGTGCTATAGCCTCGGACAATCGTTACGTAAGACAGATCCGCTCAAAGGTGTAGACAGACTATTAACAAGAAGGGAACTTAACTACCTGATGAAATATGATAATGTGCCCGCTGCCTTGTTGCTCTTACATGGAAAGGACCTCAAATATGCCCTGGAACAAGGCTGGATTAACCAGTATCAGCAAATAGCGCTGGATGAAACCTTGTCGCGGCTCTGCGATGCCATGGGAAAATGTGAACGTATTAAAAACACGGTGTTCCCGGCTACCTACAGCCTATACACCCACTTTACGCTCATCTTCTTCATACTGCTATTGCCCTTTGCATTGATAGATGTGCTGGGATTTATGGAGATACCACTGGTAGTGGCCATTGCCTCTTCTTTCCTGCTGATAGAAAAGATGGCGATCAACCTGCAGGATCCGTTTGAGAGCAAACCTACCGATACGCCGGTGACCACCATTTCCCGGAATATCGAAAAAGACCTCCGGCAAATGCTGCATGAACAATACCATGCGCCGGAAGAAGCAGAAGAAAAGCCAGCCTACTACGTGCTGTAAAAATACTTTGTGTTTAAGGTGTTCTTCCCAAAGAACCGTAATTTATAGCGTAGCGATCAAGCCCCCACTTCAGCGGGGGCTTTTTTATACTCACTCCCGAAAGGGAACATCGCTAAGGCTGTAACCAGGGTTAATAAAACTGATTTATCTCCAAAATAAATAAAATGGCTAATTTGTCGGTTTCATAAAACTGTTGCCTTGAAGAAAGTACTGAAGTACATCGCCTACACGCTGTTAACCTTTTTTAGCCTGATTGGTATATACCTGCTGTCGGCGTATATCCTTTCCCGTATGAGCACCGCCAAAGAGCTGGTGAGCGATGCAGATATTCCTATTTACATCCTTACCAATGGTGTACATACCGACCTGGTAGTGCCCGTTCGTACCGCGCAAATCGACTGGAGCACCCGTATTCCATACCATAACACCATTGCCAACGATAGCAGCGCCCAGCTCCTGGCCTTCGGCTGGGGCGATAAAGGATTTTACCTGGAAACACCCACCTGGGCCGATCTAAAGGCCGGTACCGCCTTCAAAGCCGCCTTTAATTTAAGTACCGCCGCTATCCATGCCACCTACTATCATCAACTCAGGGAAAATGAAAGCTGTCGCCGTATTATGATCAGCGCATCCCAATACACCCGGTTAATACAATATATCAACAACAGCTTTAAAACCGGCGCCGATGGCCTGCCGGTGAAGATAAACACCCACGCCAATTATGACAACAACGATGCCTTTTATGAAGCCAAAGGCAGCTATAACCTGTTTTATACCTGTAATACCTGGGCTAACAGCGGCCTGAAAAGCTGCGGACAAAAAGCCTGCCGCTGGACGATTTTTGATACGGGGATATTTTATCAATACAGGTAATAAGCAAATAAAAAAGCCTCCCGGCATTATACCAGGAGGCTAAAATATTCACGGATAAAGGGGAAACAATTACATGGCAGGAGCACCTGAACCATCCACAGTGACAGCTTCCGCTACTCCATTGTTTATCGTACGCACGCAATAACGATCTACTCCATTGACAGTCTGCAGTGGTGTAATATCGTACAATGCAGATCCATACTTAGTTTCGAAGGTGTTTACTATATTCTTCGGAACGTATGCTTCCGTTACAGGTAATGCAGCCTGTGGCATCATATTCTGGGATTGTGCCGGCGCAACAATTACAATATGTTTCTTTTCTTCCTTACGCATTCTTCTCTCTTCCCTTCTTTCTTCTTTCTTCATATGGTGACGATGGCCCAACGTGTTCGCACTGGCAGTTGCCGGTATTATACCAACGGCAATCAACCCCATACCTGCTATCAATACATAATTCATCATCTTTTTCATAGTCCATGGTTTTAGATGAAAGAATCTATTTCCAATACAAAGTTCCGTTATTAGGTATTATGTTGCGCACTTCTAGCAGGGTGATGAGTAGATGCCGGTTGCAGCTCAGCAGCTGCGACCGGCTCCTGTTAGTCACTACAACTAATAGCAGATAGAGCAGCTATGGGCAATTTTAACAATCCATAAATATAGGATAAGAATTATGTGTGAGGCTTTTCTTTCTAAATTATTTTATTTTATCAGGATGAGATGAACTTACAACGAAACCTTGTTTATATAATATCATTAAAATAAGTCCGGTAATCCTGCCGACGCTAAACGGCCCATTTTTTCTACCTTAGCCGGGAAAAGTCCGGTATCCTTTGCATTTTCTAAAAGGATATCTATCAATGGGCCGCATTACCCTTAACTTCCAACAATGAACAAGCCATATATCATCTGCCACATGGTGGCATCTATCAACGGAAAAATACTCACCGAAAATTGGGAACATCCTCAAAAAGTAAAACAATATTCTGCACTCTATAATAAAATTCACGAAGACTATCACACACAAGGGTGGATACTTGGCCGGGTATCGTTGGAAAAAGATTTTTATGAAGGCGCCAAAGCAGAACTTATCCAACCCACCAATACCATGAGCCGCGCCCCTTTCATAGGCGACAAAACCGCCAAAAGCTTTGCCGTGACCGTCGACACCAAAGGGAAACTAGCCTGGGATACCAATGAAATCGGTGGCGATCATATTATTGCCGTTCTTACCGAAGATGTTAGCGATGATTACCTCTACTACCTGCAGCGTAAAAAAATATCCTACGTCTTTGCGGGAAAAAAAGAAGTAGACATCAAAAAAGCACTGCATCACCTAATCACCCTGTTCCCCATCAAACAACTCATGCTGGAAGGCGGCAGCATTCTCAATGGCACCTTTCTCAATGAAGGTCTTATTGATGAATTTAGCGTATTGATTGTACCCATTGCCGATGGCACCCCCAATACCCCCACGGTATTCGAAATTACCAAGCAGGCGGGCAAAGGGAAAGCAGCCTTACTGAAACTGGCGGGTGTGGAGAAGTTAGCAGGCGATGTGGTCTGGCTGAGGTATGTGTTGAAATAGAAAATGTTTGCCTGATGACGGAAACCGCGTTCTTCCAAACCGTATATCATCATCATAACTTATTTTCTAACAAGTAAAATCTTAACCATGACAATCGAACAAATCGCCACCCGTTTGGCAGAACATTGCCGCAATGAAAAATTTACCCAGGCACAAACCGAGCTGTATGCGGATGATGCGGTGAGTATAGAACCATACGCCACCCCTGATTTTGAGAAAGAAACCAAAGGGCTCCCGGCCTTAAAGGAAAAAGACCGAAAGTTTAACGCAATGGTGGAAGCAAGATATGGTTCTACCGTGTCTGCTCCCTTAATAGCCGGAAATTCATTTTGCTTTACCCTCACGATGGACGTCAAAATGAAAGGTAAGGACCGCCAAAAGTTTTCGGAACTTTGTGTGTATACCGTGAAGGACGGTAAAATTATTGCCGAGCAATTTTTTATGTAAAAGAAAGTATAGGCCGGTTTTATGGAAAAAACCGGCCTTTTAGCCTTGACGAAATGTATACACGCCTCATCAATTATCGCTCAAATCCGGATTTTGAGTGATGTAAGATGCCCGTCAGCAGCGGCAATAACCCACTTGACCGTACATTCACCGGCAAAATTATTTACATGATAAAATCCTTCTTTTTGCTGGCGGTTTCCTTTTTATGCCTGAATGTTACCTGCAGTTTTGCACAATCAGAGCAGGCTGAAAAACCGGAAAACAGGATCGACAAATTTGTGGACAAGCACCTTTTCACCATTGCACCCGGAGCAGTGGTATTGGTTGCCAAAGGTGAAAACATCACCTATTATAAAGCCTTCGGTAAAGACAATGTGGCTAAGAACACGAAAATGAACAAAGAGACCGTATTCCGGATAGGGTCGCTCACCAAGCCATTTACAGCTATCGCCATCCTGATGCTGATGCAAGAACATAAAATTAACCTGAGTGATACCATACAGCAATATATACCCGATTTTCCGTTGAAAGCCTACCCGGTAACGATAGAACATCTGTTGACCCATACTTCCGGCATAAAAAACTATTTTGAAATAAAAAATCAGGCAAAAGAAAAACAACAATATACCCCACGGGAAGCCATTGCCTATTTTGAAGAGGAACCACTGGAGTTTGAACCGGGAACACAATACCGGTACAGCAACTCTAATTACTACCTCTTAGGTTATATCATTGAAAAAGCGAGTGGACTAAGCTATCCGGATTTCATCCAAAAACGCATTTTTGATGTTGTAGGAATGCTACACTCCTACTACGGACAGGTGTCTGGCCGGCGATCCCGGTTGGCTGCCGGCTATTCCAGGTTCAATGGCAAAATGGAAGATGCAGCACTACAGGAAATCACTTCCATTTATGCTGCCGGAGGATTACTATCCAATGCAATGGACTTATTACATTGGCACCAGGCTTTATTCAACGGGAAATTAATCAGCAACACAATGCTGACAAAGGCCATCAGCCCTTTTAGATTAAAAAATGGCCAGCTATCGGAATATGGCTATGGATGGTTCCTATCCGGCATAGATAGCATGAAAACCATTGAGCATAGCGGATCAACGGATGGATACCAATCAGACCTCGTTTATATACCGGAGAAGGATACACGCATTATTACCCTGTTCAACTGTTATGAAGCTGACCGGGAGTGGATAATAGCCACCAATGATATAGCCAGGCTGGCCACCGGTCAGCCTTTGAAGGAGGATCTTCATTTATCGAAATCATCGCTTCAGCAATATACAGGGACCTATAAACACAACGAGGATTGGCAGATGATATTTACCATGAAAGGAGATGATTTATATGTACGCTGTCCTAAAGCGGGGCTTCCTGATATAAAACTATACGCCCTGAAAGAGAATTATTTTTATACAAAGGAAACCCCTATAAAATTTGAATTACTGAAGCAGCCTGACGGCAGCATGTTACTCGTTACCTATAACGATTCCGGCAAAGATGCAGAATGGAAGCGCGTTGATAAAACGAACGGCGAATAACCCGGACTTATCCTGGCTAGTGCGGTAACAACCATTGCCAGATGGCAGGATTGGCGTAATTCCGGAAATACGGTATCCGGTGAAAGGTAATAAAATTGGCATTATGCTGACTGTTCGCGCCACCTTCTCCGTCGTCAAATGCGGTGCGGGATACGAAAATAATATCCGGCCCCTCAAATTTGAAATCAACATATTGAAAGCCGTGTGTGAGCACATCATGATGCGTGAGTACAATCCCTTGTATGTTCCAGTGGAGCAGGTCGGGAGAAGAAAGGAGCGCCAGCGTATTTCTGGTACGTTCTGCATTCCCGTTCTTGTATACATCGGGAACATAGTTACTGATGGACCAGTACAGGTTGCTCACCGGATCATGCAGGATGGCGAACTTCTTACAACCTCCGGGAAAAGGCACAAAGCCGGTTTGCGGATCAAACGAAGCGGTGGCTCCGTCGCTGCTGATCTTAATGATAGAAGCCAGTTCATCACCATTCACCTGGTAATTGGTCCTTAAAACATCCACCATATCTCCGGAGGGTGTGACCACCGCATTTCCCTCCAGCCATCCTCCGAAATCTCCACCTAGGTAGGTGCTATTGTAACCCATCCGGTTACTTTGCAGCCAGCTGGAAGCTTTTAGCAGGTCGCTGTTTTCCGGTGCGGAGATCATAAAAGCACGGAATGCTTGTCCCCATACGGTACCACCGCCCATCAGGTCCTCCATGGCACGCCATATCCGGCCATTGTGACTGATTACGGGAGTGGGCGCACAATGATACTTGCCGTTCTGACGAATCCTGCCCGTTTCCCCGTCAACCGGGTTTGTCCAGGTATGTCCTCCGTCGCCGGATTTCCGGATCAGGATGTCTCCGCCGGATTTTGAGGTTCCCATGATGTATAAGGCATCGTGATGATAAAACAACTGTGACCAAAATTGTCCCTGTAAAGTGGCTATTTTATTCCATGTCTTCCCTTTGTTTTCCGATAAAAACACCCATGTCACCGGGGAATCAACATAAGGAGCAAGCGTACTATTGAGGTCGCACGACACCACGTAATTGCTGTCGGGCAGCACGCAGATAGATGGTGAACCAAGATAGATCTGGGAGGATTGAGGAGAATGGGCTACCACAGTGCCAGGAACTGCCTGCATCTTACAGGTACTGTCGTTTTCCACCATCATCCCGTCATGGTCCTTTGTGCAGGCAGCCAGTACGACTATTGCAAATATGAATGCAAGCCTGGTTATTGGTTTTATAATATGATACATTGACTAGTATTTTATGATGAAAGATCAGTAGTCGAACACACCCAGCTCAGCGAAGGTCATTGTAATGTTTGCAGTAGTATTCCATTGATCAATGGAGCTGAACTTTATGTACCGCGCGGTCATCCGGCCTGTAGGCACCAGGTGATACTGTACATCGTAATATTTTTCTTTCTCGAGAAACGTACCTGCTTTTGTCCAGATGCTGTTATCATCACTGGTATACATCTCGAAATTTTTGCAGCCCGCACCATTCCAGCTGGCAGGCGATTCCTGCATCACAAACCCGGAAAATAAGGTTTGTTTACCCATATCAATCACAATCACATGAGGATTGGCAGGCCTTGGAACGATGGTCCAGCTACTGTTCCACCAGGTATTACTTTTATTGTCGATCAGGTTTGAAGCGGGATAATTTGCCTGGAAACTGGAGGCATAGATAACCGACCAACCGGTTTTGGGATTGATGACGGGGACAGTATTTACAGATAAGGTCCATTGGTTGGTTTGTCCCGCTACAATGTCTCCTTCCATCGCCTGATCGGCAAACCCCGCGCTGACTTTATATCTCCCGGGAGCCAGGTTATAATACTTAACAATTCCCTGGTAGTCTGACTTACTGATGGCCACCTGGGTGGACGTCCCTCCATTCAGTAAATACAAGGTCAGGTTTAATCCTGGAATGGACTTCCCGTCTTTATCTGTCACCGTAAGCACTACATTTCCATTTTCAGGTGATAACGGCTGCAGCAGCAACTGCAACGTCCATTGATACCTTTTGCCTGCCTCTACGGTCTTAAACAGTGTATCGGGGCGAATCCCCAGGGTCTGGGAAACATGATGAAAGGCATAATCTGCCGCACCCAGATTCGAAAAACAAACCTTGCCCTTTTCATCGGCGATCATTTCCTTATAAGGGAAACTGGTATCATTCACCAGTGCAGTTGCTCCGATAGCAGCTCCCGGAATGGGATAGCCTTTGTAATCGACCACCTGGAGCACCACAGACGATTTAGTCGGATCGGCCATTTCTAAATTCTCCTGTTTGCAACCGACTACCTGGAAAAAGATGACCAGGGCCAGGCAATACAATACATATTTCATAAAATTTCTTTTTATGTTGTTCAACAGATTTGATCCATTAAAAACCAACCGGGGGAAGATTAGCCCCAATAGGCCATCCCGGGTTCTGATAGATGGGAGATGCAGAAACATCTCCTCCGGCAGCCGTGATCAGGAAATGCTGGTAGGCGATTGGCTCCAGGTAATGCGCCATCGTCCAGCCATAGCCGTTGTACACAAACTCTTTCCCGGTTTTCTGATACGGCCGCAGATATTTGCTGATGTTGGGCCCCGATACCGTAGCATTGGGAGTACCATAGGTAATAGTGAGCTTTCCGCTAGCGTCTTTGTACCACTCCTGCATCGGCCCCCAAAGCTTAAATCCTTCTACCTGGTATTTCGATGTGATCAACTGATCCATTGCTCTCCAGCGTTTCAGATCCATAGGACGAAAGCCTTCCCCGATAAATTCACAACGACGCTCACGCCTGATGTTATATAACGTAGGGCTGATGAGCTGTCCGCCGGAATAAGCGGCCCAATCATTTTTTGCCTCCTCTGTCATTTTAGTAGCAGCGATCGTGCGGTTATAGTCCGTGTTCACCTTCGCCCTTGCCCGGATGGCTTTCCAGTACAGGTCTGCTTTTCCATCGATCGTGTTTGTTTTTTCATAACACGCTTCCATATAATTCAGGTAGGCTTCTGTAGCCCTGAAAACAACGCTGCCTACATCGAAGGCATGCAGGGCATCGTTATTCAAGCCCTTTCGAATAGTATAGCCGGTAAAGTAAGCAAGGGCCTCGGAGGAGCTGGTCAGTATAGGATAGGTTTCCGTAATACCTAATTGTACCAGGTTGGATTCTTTCAGTACATTGACCTGCCCAGGCTCCTTCAGGAACAACCAAAGCCTGTTGTCCCGCTGCTTGCGGACATCGGCAATATAGTCGTCACCTTTATACCGGGAGTCGTTGTCATATATGGGAAGCCCATTCTCCATCAAAAAATTATCAACATATCCCCTCGTAAGCCCGATCCGGAAATTTCCCGCCGAAGCATACTGGCTCACATTATTCCGGATACTGGTACCATACGCATCGAATTGCCTCCACAGCAGTACTTCCGAAAACTTGCTCATGTCGTAGGCGCTGAACATATCATAATAATCATTGGGAGGATCCTGGAGCGATTGCTGCAATTTGCCGGTATTATTAACAAGCGGAAAATTGTCTGCTACCGTTGCAGCCGATGTCATTGCCTGGGTCAGCAACCAGTTGATCTCATCATCAATATTGCCTGCCTGGTACCGGTAATTGGCATTATAGGCCTTTTCCGCTCCCGGCCACCCGGGACCGTTAGGCACGAATGCGGTGTTCTTGAAATATTTGAGAAAGGTGGCTTCATATAACGCTACTCTCGATTTAGCCAGGTAGGCACAACTTCGGGACAGTCTGTTCTTCCTCCCATCCGGGGCGTTGTCCTGCAAAAGTTGAATCGCTTTATCCAGGTCGGCAAGGATAAACCGAACTACCTCGCTGTGAGGAGCGCGCTTACTCGCCGCGGTAAGCACCTCCATATTGTCGCTCATCACATCTGTAATGATCGGAAAATCGCCCAATGCCTGCACTTTGAGGAAGTAATCCCAGGCCCTGAAAAAATAAATTTCACCGATACAGTGATTGATAGCGGAAGTGTTGCCTTTTAATTTACCAGCTTCTAACCGGGGCAATACCGTTTTAAGGAAATAGTTGTATTTATAAATATTGGTAAAGTCCCAGCTCCCGCCTTTTTGAGGCACGCGGTATTCGCCGGGAACATATTTCATGGAATATTCCTGGGAAGCCATATTGTCCGTATGTTCATCCACTCCCATCATACCAAAACCCCTGGTTCCGGGGCCATAATGGCTGGGAAGCGTGTTGTTGTTGTACATATTGAGACTATAGGATTCCAGGTCTGCCTGCGACCATAAAAAATCCTCCGGGGTGATATTCGATAGCGGCTCCCGGTCCAGGAAATCTTTATTGCAGGCGCTGGTCAGCACACTCGTTACCAGCATAAGTAATGCGATAAATTGAATTGGCTTCATGTGAATAACATTTTAGAAAGTGACACTGCATCCTGCAGAAAGCACCCTGAATAGCGGGTATACCACAGCTCCATCCGTTTGCCCGTCGATGGTTTCCGGATCAAAAATTTTACTGAGCCGTGTACCTGTCCAGAGGTTTTCGCAAGACACATACACTCGCAGGTTGCTGATCTTCATCCTTTGTAACAGGGAGGCAGGCAACACATAACCCAGCTGTAAATTTTTCAGCCGGATGTAAGAAGCATCCTGCAGGTACTTTGTCTGAGGTAGTTGATTTTTTGCGCCGCCGCTAAAGAGCGGCCTGGGATAATAGGCATCGAGGTTCTGCCCCAGCGGATGGTTCGGATTGTCCCTGAAGTAGTCCATGTGCTCATCAAACGCAGTTGACCACCAGATACCTTTTTGACCAGCACCCCAAAAGAAGTAGCTGTCGGTATATACCTGTCTTTTCATTACTCCCTGAAAAAAGGCATCAATGGTAAATCCTTTCCAGTCGGCTCCGATATTAAAAGAGTAGTTCATCCTCGGCAGGCTATTTCCGATAATACGCATATCTCCCGGGTTAGATAAAGTACCGGCGCCGCCATCTATTTTCCCATCATTGTTAAGATCCCGGTACATAATATCGCCGGCTTCCCAACGGGAGCCCAACGCATTTTGTCCCCCTTTGGGCAGCGTGGCCAGGTGGTCATTCATTTCCTGCTGGCTCTTCGCTATGCCGATAGTTTCGTATCCCCAGATCTCTCCCAGTTGTTGCCCGGTTCTATAGGTGCCCAGCACGCCTGTTACGTTGGGATAATTGGTGATAACCGTAGTGGCGTTGGACAAAGTGAATTTCAGGTTATATCCCACCTGGTTGATCTGGTCTCTCCAGGAAGCAAAAACTTCCCATCCCCGCGTACGCAGGTCCGTATTATTGACTAACGGTACTGCTGTTCCCAGCGTCACGGGTAGTTCCGGAGCCGGACCAATCATATTGCGCGTATTGCGTATGTAGTAATCGAACGATGCCGACAGGCGGTTACGAAACAGGCTGATATCAGCGCCGGCATTCCAGCTTTCCACCTGCTCCCAGGAGAGACTGCTGCTGATCAGCGCCGGTGCGCTGCTGGTATTGGGCCGGAGACTGTTGATCAGCCAGGCGCCGCCCCCGGTAGTATAGGGCACGGTTTGATACGTAGGATAAAGACTGGTAGTATTCTGATTACCCAGTTTACCATAGGAAGCTCTTAGTTTCAATGCATCCAGGTAAGCATCGAAGCGCTGCATAAAAGATTCGGAGGCCACGTTCCATCCGGCCGAAACAGAAGGGAACCAGTTCCATCTTTTATCTCTCCTGAATCTTGAAGTACCATCATAACGCATGTTAAACTCAAAAAGATACCTGCCTTTATAGTCGTAATTGATCCTTTCAAAAACACCAGCCGTGGCCCAGTGATCATAAACGCCGTTGATCTTTGGCGTCACCGGCTTCCCATTGGCATCCACGCCGGAAGTAAGGTCCAGTACGGGAGAAGAAGGAAGAATGATGCCATTCCGAATGGCCGTCATATCCCTGCTCTTATTGAGTTCGCTCTGGTATCCCAGCATAAATTTCAGGTGATGGGCCTTATTGATAGCCGTGGAATATTCCGAATAAATATTCGTGTTAAAGAAATTGCTCCTGGCGGTGTTTTCGCTCACCAGGCTTACTGGTTGAAAGGTGTAAGGATTTCCGTCCACATCATGATTATAGGTGATCTGCTGATCCGAATGATTAAACAAAAACCGCTGCCGGTAGTTAAGTTCCGCGAAGGTCTTCCAGTTTTTCACCGGCTCCAGTACCACCTGAAGCTGGTGGTAATACCAATCTGTTTGTTTATTGATACGCCCTCCATCTCTTAAATTAAGCGCCGGAGATGGAGCGGCAAAAAGGTAGCCATTGGGATCATAAAGCGGTAATACCGGCCAGCCCTGCCTGGCAAGGTCATAAAAGAAAGTACTGGCAAGATAGTAAGGCTTGGTATTTGTTTCATGCACATATCTCAGGGAATAGTTAAGCTGCGCCCATTGCTTTAACTGGCTGTTGAGCTTTACCGTAGCAGTATAACGTTCATATCCATCCTTATTCAACTTTACCAGGCCATGCTGGTCGAGGTAGTTTCCCGAAACATAATATCGCAGCTTATCGGTTCCCCCGCTAACACTCAGGTTGTGCTCCTGGGCGAGGGTATTATTGTCGAAGAGCGCATTATACCAGTTGATGTTATCGTTTCCTTCATTATACCCCCCCGCCCATTCTTTCGGATTGGCCGCTGAAACGGGAATAGATGTCTTTAACCGGCCGGCCTGGAAATCCAGGATCCTTTGTAAACGTTCATCGGAAAATAGCGGCGTACTACCGCTGTTGTAAGCGGCATCATTAAAGTAAAGAGCAAACTTATAGGAGTCTACCATCCGCGGCATATTCACCGGTTGATTGAGCCGGAAATTGTTATTGTAAGAGATGACCGACTTGCCCGCCTTTCCCTTTTTTGTAGTAACGAGAATTACGCCGAAAGCAGCTCTCGAACCATATATAGAAGCCGTGGATGCATCCTTCAGCACAGAAATATTTTCGATATCCTGTGGATTTACAGAATTGATATCCGCCTCCATCCCATCTATCAGCACGAGCGGAGCACCAGAGGAGCCTATGCCTATGGTAGTGATACCGCGGATATTGATAGTTGGATTATTATCCAGTCCGCCGCCGGCACTCTGGGTGATATTCAGCCCTGGCACAAGCCCCTGCAACATCTGCGTGGCATTCTTCACCGGGCGCGATGATATTTCCTTCATATCTGCCGTACCTACTGCGCCGGTGAGGTTTACTTTTTTCTGTGTGGCAAATCCTACCACTACCACATCTTCGAGGTCTTTGGCATAGCGTTGCACCATGATCTCTATATCCCGTTTTCCACCGGTAGGGATGGTAGTGGGTATATACCCGATACAGGATACTTCCAGCATGCTGCCTTCCGGCATGGTCATCGAAAATTTCCCATCATCGCCGGTCACAGCGCCCCCACGAAAGGACTTCACGGATATGGAAGCGCCTTTTACCGGCTTCGCGGTTTCGTCGCGAACAATACCGCTGACCAGCACCAGGTCTGCCGGCTGGGCAGACGGCTTAGCTACCTGCAGGATAGCGAACGTATTCCCATCGCGTTTAAATGTTAAACCTGCAGATGGTAATACCTTGTTGAGAAGGGATTCAATAGAAACATTCGTGACCGACAGCGTAATGTTACGTTCGTTTGAAATTACCTGGTCGCGGTAAGTAAAACGGTAGGCCGTTTTCTTCTCAATCATTTCCAGTAATGTCTTCAAACTTTCCCCATGAACGGAAATGGTCACAGGTGTTGGCTGCTGTGCATAACAGGTGGTTGCAAGGAACAACAATAGCCCTATGCACAGGAGTGGCAGCGTTTTTTTCCAGGGAGGCGACAAATAACTTGTCTTAGCGTTTTTTTCTTTCATAACTGTGTTGGTTGCGACTAGCGATTAGCATAAAAACTGGCGGCGACGGCTGGCCAAAAGGAGGCCACGCTCCATGCCATGGCGTGGATGTATACGGCACATTGACAATCTGCATCACCGGAATTTAGTGAGGATGATGTCTCGTGGAATTTGGTTGTTATTTAAATCGGACTGTTATGACTCCATTTGATTTCGTGTAAGAAAAATTATAGTGCAGTTTTAGTGCTGACAGTATTGCGTCTATGTTTTCTTCGCCAAATGTTCCTGTAAACGTATCGTTATTATACCTGTCCCCTTCCATTTTTATAGTTACGTGGTATTGCTGTTCCAATTTTTTCATAACGTCTGGGAATTTCGCTGATTTAAATACCAGCACATCGCGTGTCCAGGCAGCTTCCTGTACGGCATCTATCCTTGAAATGGAAAGCTTTTTGCTGGTTTTGTGATATACGGCCTTTTCATTTGGTTGTAAAATAACGGTCCTGGGAGTTGCCTCATGGGTAGTGAGCCGAACAGCTCCCTCCACCAGGGAGGTGGCCACCGAATCAGCCCCGTCATAGGCATTTACATTAAAGGTTGTTCCCAGGACTTCAATAGTAAGAAGGTCTGTTACCACATAAAACGGTACTTCCTCGTTCTTTGCTACTTCAAAATAGGCCTCGCCCTTTACGCTTACGGTTCTTTTATCACTGCCAAAACTGGCGGGATAGGAAAGCGCCGTACCTGACCTCAGCGCCACCAGCGAGCCATCCGGCAGCATGATATTTGTTTTCCCACCGTTCTTTGATTCGATATTAATAGTAGATGCAGCCAGGGATGCCCATTTCCGCTCCTTTACATAATAAAAGATACTGGTCCCCAACAACAATGGCAGGAGTATGGAAGCTGCTATCCTGAGCGCCAGGCGCAAGGTCCGGGAGGAAGTCCGCGCCGGTGTTACCTGCAACCCTTTCATCAGTTCATCTATATCCATTTTCACCGGCACACTGCCTTCATATTCCATCCAGATACCAGATAATACGTCCTCCAGGACCGCATCATCGGTTTGCGCCAGCAAATCCCTCAATTCCTGGCGGCCATCTGGCGGCAAACTGCCATTAAACCCTTGTCTGATTAGCTGCTTCAGGTGGTCGTTCATTTTTCTAAAAACGATTCGTTATAGGTTAATACGAAACCAGGAATAGGATCTACTATAAAAAATCCACTTTTTTTTTATTCAAAGAAAAGCAGGAAGAGCAACAGGCCTCCCGGGCCAATCTCCTTTTTCAGGATATGTACTGCTGTAGACAGGATATTATAGGTGGTTTGTTCATTAATACCCAACTTTTGAGAGATTTCTGCCGGGGATAAGCCCTGTTCCTTGCGGAGTTCAAATATTTCCCGCTGCCGGGGTGTCAACTTGTCCTTTGCGGCCTTCAGCTGCCGGAGGAAATAATCAAAGTCAAGCCTTTGCGTCACTTCTTCCCCATTGGTATATAATTCATCGCAATGTTGGAGATAATCCTCAAATACAGGGCTTCTCCATTGTTTCCGCATGGCGTCGATCACGCCATTCCTGGCAATTTTAAAGAGAAAAGCCTTAAATGATTGGTCAGGATCCACCTTTTCCCGGTAGAGCCATACTTTTATAAAGGTTTCCTGGGTGATGTCCTTTGCCATTTCTTCAGACCGGGTAAGCCTGAGAACAAATCCATGCAGGTTGCCTGAAAACAGGTCATATAAAGCCTTAAAGTCTTTGTACGAGCCGTTGCGCAAACCTGCAATATATATACTGTGATCATCCAAAGGTAACGCTGATTTTCTGCTATACGTGGAAGGTATTTAGGAACGGTGGCTAAATTAAAAAAAAATTGCAGTAACTGGAATTTTGTTTATCAGGGGTGTGATAGGGAGAAATACGGGCAACGAACGGCGCCACGCAGTAGATAAGTATATAAATATCTCCGGGAAGCATCAGTTAATCCAGCACAAACCGGTATCCAATTCCTTTGATCGTGAGTATCTGGAGGTTTTCATCTTCCTTTAAATGTACTCGCAAGCGGGTGATATATACATCCAGGTTCCGGCTGTTGAAAAAAGAATCGTGCCCCCACAGCAGATCGAGGATACTTTTTCTACCGATGATGCCATCGCGCTTTTCGTATAGCAGTTTAAGCAGTTCGCTTTCCCGGTACGACAACTTTATTTCTTCATTACCATGGGCGAGTACCTGTTTCTTTGTATAAAAATGGAACTTACCAATCCTGATATGATCTGCTGTGGGAGTAGTACTGGCAGGTGAGTAACGTAATACATTGTCGATACGTACAATCAGTTCCTCCATACTGAACGGCTTCCGGATGTAATCGTTACCGCCTAACGTAAATCCTTTCACCAGATCAGTGGTCTGGGTTTTGGCGGTGAGAAACAATATAGGTACCTCCGGGTTGACGCTGCGTATTTCGGCTGCTACTTCAAAACCATCTTTGTTGGGCAACATCACATCCAGTATGCATACCGCGGGGTCGATAGCTTTAAAAACATCCAGCACGTTGGCACCATCGCTTTCCAGCACTACTTCGAAGCCCCGCCGTTGCAGACTTTCTTTTACAATCTTACCCAACGATAATTCATCTTCAACATATAGAATTTTAATCTTCATCTCACATTTTTTTTGACCTTATAATGCGGCCTTTATCGTAATAAATAACGGCAGCTTCTGCAAAAGGAATCTTAACAGAAAAGGTGCTGCCTTTATCTAATTCGCTCTCAACTTCTATAAAGCCCATATGACGTTGAACAATATGTGATACATAGCTTAATCCAAGTCCATACCCCTTTGTATTGTGCCGGTTGCCATTAGGTATCCGGAAAAATTTCTCGAAGATCTTGCTTTTGTATTCTTTCGCAATGCCGATACCATTGTCGGCTACACGAATTTCCAGGTATTGTTTATGATCAATAATATGAATAAGGATATTGGGCTCTTTCGAGCTATACTTCAGCGCATTGTCGAGCAAATTATACAATACGCTGGTGAGATGCAACTTGTCGGCCATCACAATAAAATTGTTACCCGTCGTTTGCAGGGTGGTAACCGCCCGTTGTTTTTCGAACTGTAGTTTCATAGAGCTCATAACGCTTCTGGCTAACTCCCTGATGTCAAACTGCTCTTTATTGAGGCCAATCTCCCTGTTTTCAAACATAGATAATTTTAACACCTTATCCACCAGTAAACTGAGTCGCTGCATTTCATGCGCGGAAATATCGAGGTATTCGTTGGTAGTTTTACGATCGTCGAGTACGTCAAAACTTCTCAGCGCTTCAATGGCTACATTTACGGTCGCGATAGGTGTTTTCAGCTCATGGGTCATATTGCTGATAAAGTCGTTTTTGAGCTGGGCCAGCTTCCGTTGTTGCTTCAGGTTGCGGTATAGCAACAGGAAGGAGAAAATGGTGATGCCGAGTAATAGTACGGATATCAGTATTGGTTGACTGATACGCCGGAGCAGGTACCAGCTGTTGTTTTCAAAATTCACCTGGTAGCTGATCGGTTTGGTAAAGCCCACGGTAACAATATTATTCTCCAGGTCGTCGGGGAAAGTGCCAAAGAAGCGGTGAGTAGTATCGATAGGTACAGTAGTAACCGTAAAGCCGGCATCTATTTTTTCCCGCTGTAATGCCTTGGCGTAACGGTCTATTACTTCGTTGATCGTAATGGAATCGCGAAGGGAGTCCACCCCGGTGAGAAAATCAAACACCCGCACAGACGGGGCGTTTTGGGCGCGGGCATACTGCACATTGTAGGTCTCCTGTATCGGTGGGTTCATCGTTTTTAGCGGCTCTGCCGACTGATCATCGGCTTTCACCGTTACGAACATACCTGGTTTTGCCCGTGCTATGGCTATCCCAGAATCCCTGAAACGTTCGTGTAATACACTGGAAATTCCCATCACCCCTTCCCTGTCTGTAATATGTATACTGAAGGTGGAGTCCAGTTTCAGCTTGGTTGCCTGCAACCGGAAGATGGTTTCCCGGAAAAGGATATTAGTACGCGAGGTAAACAGTTTTTGTTCCTCCCGGTAATTCTTGCTTAACCAGTATCCCTGGAAAGCAGTAATGAGCAGGATCGACAACGCAATCAGGAAAGCGGTAGCCGGTATGGAAAGTTTATAACGCATATGTGGTAAGTAATAACAATACTAACGCAAATCTATCAAATCCCGGGGTCCCGGCCAGAGAACATTAACCTAAATTAACATTAAGTCAAGCTACATTAACCTGTGTTGCCGCCGGAAGGGAATAGCTTTATTCTCTTAAAATATATACCAAATGAAAAAGACTATTTGTACACTTCCCGCCCTGCTGGTATTGCTTTCGGTGTATGGGCAGCAAAAACAGGGAAAGGTGGTATATGAGCGCACCACACAGATGGAAATACATATACAGGGATTGGCCGACGACATGGCGCAGTCGCTGCCACGTTCGCATAAAGACAAGCTCGAGGTGTTGTTTGCCAACGACCAATCGCTTCGCCGCACTGTGGAGGATAATACACCGGAGGAATTGGCAGAACCAGAAGGAGGTATGCAGATACACATGGTAATGGCCGGCGCAGGAGATGTAACCTACACCAACCTGGCAACAGGACAAATAGTAGAAGGAACTGAATTTGGCGCAAAAAATTATATCATTGCCGACAGCGTCCGGCATCCCAACTGGAAGCTCACCGGGGCCACCACCACCATTCTGAACTATCCCTGTCAACAGGCCGTCATGCAGCGCATTGGTAAAAGATCCAGCGCCACGATGGAAAATGGTAAGCTGGAAACAAAGGAGGTAGCAGATACGGCCAACATCGTTGTTTGGTTCACACCTTCCATCCCGGTATCGGCAGGGCCAGAGTACCAGGGGCAGCTGCCAGGGCTGATCCTGGGAATTGATATCAACAATGGCCGTACGGTGTACACCGCCACCGCATTAAGCGACCAAACAGATCTAACAGCGATCAAAGCACCTTCAAAAGGAAAGAAAGTGACCAGGGCAGAATTTGAAAAAGAACGGGATAAACTAATGGGAGGAATGCAACGCAGTCATAGCGCCAGGGCGGCAGGAACCATACGCATTGGGCAATAGCAAATAGTGCCGATGAAAAAAGCTCCCCCGCCCAGTGGCGGGGGAGCTTTTTTGTTACAGGGTTTTCATATTAAACATATGCGTTCTACCACCTGCTGAAAGCCCATTTTTGCTTAAGCTATACGTAAAGCTCAGCAGGAAAAAACGCTGAAGATTAGTAATCCGGCTATCTTCAATATAATTTTGATTAGTGCTGCGGCTGATCCCTACATTTTCATTAAAGAGATCTGATACACTCAGCTTTAACTCACCCCTGTTAAAATGAAGAAATTGTTTACTCAGCGAGGCATTGCAGAGCGGGATACTTCTGTTGTAACCATTGGCCCGTTTACTGTTGATAATATAAGTGAGACTACCGGAGAAATAAAAGTTGGCCGGTAGCTGCCAGTTAAGGCTTCCTTCATATTGCTGCGAGAAATAATCAGTGCTCAGGGCAGATTTCAGCGAGTAATCTGTTTTGTAATAATTAATGCCTGCACTGAGCGACAGGTCCAGCTTTTCGGAAGGGTTCAGATCTGCACGAACAGCGGGCCCGAAGGTAAATGTGCGGATAGTATTGGCGGTGGTATTTATAAACTGTTGCGTTTTGCTGTAGCCCATGTTGCTGCTTATATTCAAATTGCCGGACCATACCCGCAACGGCAGGCCCCAGTTAACGCTGCCGGTCATATTATACACGCCATTGATGTTTACCGGGCGGCTATGTTTGATACCCAAACTATCTACTACATCATAGTCTACGATCTTATGCTGCGTTTCCTGCAGGTTGAAAAAAGCAAAAATATTTTTGTTCCTGAAAGGGTCTACCGAAATAAAACTCAGCTGTACCGCATGGGTGAATTCCTGCTTCAGGTAAGGGTTTCCTTCCCTGATATTGAGCGGATCGCTGATATCGGGAACCGGCTGCAGCTGCGACATGTTCGGCTGATTGGTGACCGTTGCATAGTTGATACTCAGGTTCCGGTAGCGGGTAAAATCATATTTAAACCGCATGGACGGGAGCAGGTTATAAAATGTTTTGCGGATAACCGAGTCTTTGGTACCGGCAATGATTTTTCCTTCCAGCGCCGCCTGCTGCCAATTGATACCAGCGGCGATACTAAATTTCTTTTGTTTGGTCCGTAGCCGGAACCCGGCGTTGTTATAACCATACGTATTTTCAAAATTATTGCTGAGTAAAGGATTCAGCTGGTCGAACTTACCATTTTGCCGGTTATAATCGTAGGTAACCTTATCGGCTGTATTGGTGCTGCTGCTGTTGCCCAGGCTCAATTCCAGCAGCGAGTGTTTGAGTAACGGAACAGTATATACGGCGCGGGCGTTGTAGCTCCGCAAGTTACCGGACACGGTGTTTCGTTGATGTATGGAATCATATTCCGGCTGTGAGCCGCTGTGGACATAGAAGTGATTGGCCGAAAGTAAACTGCCATTGCTTTCCGTATTATTGAAACTGGTTTGCAGCCCCAGTGAAAATGTATTACCTGGCCGCCTGAATTTTTTCCGGTATAAGATATCTGCCGCTACATTGCTGCCTTTGCCGGAAGACTGGTTATCGCTGACTCCTTCATTTGCCATTTTCTGCGTTCCCGTCAGCGTTTTATAGTTAGATGTGCTGTTGCTGGCGTTTTCCTGGTAGCCTATGGTACCGGTAATTTTCAGCGACTGCGAGGAATCCAGTTGTATGTTGGCACTTACATTTGCGCGATGGGTATTATTGATATTGTTGCTGCGGGCCTGCTGCTGATAACTGTAAGTAGAGTCAGGCAAAAAATACTGCCGCTCTAAACTACTTTCCTGGTGAGGATTATAGTGATTATAGAAATAGCTGCTGGTAAAGTCTACTTTTTTGCCGATGATATTATTATAGTTAATACCGCCGCCCCAGATATCCCTGAAGCCATTACTGTTGCCCATTCCCATGAGGGCGCCCATCGGATCATCCGAACTTATAGCAAAGCTGGCATTACCGCTTTGCCGCATACGGTTCAATTCACCAGTGAAGCTCATCATATCCATGAACGAAAAGCCCTCGGCATTGGTGTTGTTAGCCATTCCGATAACGGAAAGCTGCCGGGCGCCTTTGAAGGAGTTCAAGTTGAAACGTCCTTCGTAGCGATCGCTGGTTCCTGCGCCTGCACTGGCTTTACCAAACATGCCTTTCTTTTTATCCTGCTTCAGTTTAAGATTGATGGTCTTTTCACTGTTACCATCATCGAAGCCGGTGAGCTGTGCCGCATCGCTGAGGCGGTCGTATACCTGTACTTTATCTACCGCATCGGCGGGGAGATTTTTGGTAGCTAGCTTTGGATCGTTGCCAAAAAACTCTTTGCCGTCCACCAGCACGCGGTTCACTTTTTGCCCCTGCGCCTTTACGGTACCGTCTTTACCCACCTGTATGCCAGGCATTTTCTTAAGCAGCTGCTCCACGCTGGCATTGGGAACAGTTTTAAACGAACCGGCGTTGTATTGGATGGTATCGCCGATAAGGGTTACCGGTGGCGCTTCTCCCGCTATCACCACCTCATCGAGGGTTCTGCTCAGGTCATGCATAATAATGGCAGGAAGCTGCACATCCGGGCTCCCGGCAGGGACGGTAACAAGCCGGCGGCTATTGTGATAGCTCACATGAGTAAACAATAGCCGGTAGTCGCCCGGCGGTATTCCATTGAGCTGAAATTCTCCTTTGTTGTTAGTCATTGTAAACGTTAGGAGCGATGAATCTTTTGCCTTCAGCAGTGTTACAGTGGCAGATTCTACCGGATGATGCGCAGCGGTATCCAGCAGGGAGCCTTTAATAGAGCCATTTTTTTGTGCATAGGCGGCAAAGGACAACCAGCAGGCAATGAGCAGCAGGTAGCATTTCTTCATAGTACATTTTTATACGTACGAATGTAGTTTTGCTGCACGCCAAAGCAGGTTAACCAGGGTTGCTTTAATGTTAAGGAAGGTTAATGAATGGAGAGGAACGAAAATATCACAAACATCACTCACTTAAATGGTTGTTTAATAGCTTTTTGCTAACTTACTATAGAATTTTGCTAAAATTTTATAAGGAAATATTGACAAGTATATTTAATATTGCCATCATTACTCCCAATTGTACCAACCTATAGTGGTACCTGTCAACCAAATTTTTAATGCATTATGGCGTTAAAACGTATTGATAATGAACGTGAAATACTGGAACTCGTCGCTGGTGGTTGCCAACATGCATTTTCTGTACTTTTTCATGGTTATTTAAATCAGGCCGGTCGGGTTGTATATGCTATGATCGGGTCCCGGGAGCAAACCGAAGAGATCCTCCAGGACCTGTTTGTAAAACTATGGAAGGACAGGGAGAAGCTCCCCACTATCAAAGATTTTAATGCTTATTTTTTTATTCTTCTGCGCAATCATACGCTTAATCATCTAAAGAGCATAGTGGCCGGCAGGAAGAAACAGGCACAGTATACCCGGTTTGAGTTGATGCGGCAGGAGCAGGAAGATGAACAAGCAGACAAGCGGCTGGAAATATTCGACAAAGCTATTGAAGCACTGCCTGCGCAACAAAAAACTGTATTCCTGCTGCGATCACAGGGATACAAGAACCTTGAAATTGCTACCCGCATGAATTTATCCGCCGATTCGGTAAAAAAATATAATCAACTCGCCCTTAAATCCATTCACCGATTTATTAAAGTACGTGTAACTGTTCTCTTTACTTTGGCGACCCTCCACTTTTTAAAATAATTTTTTTTCGGCAATATCTCCTTTTTTACCTCTTTGGTTGTCTTTATATATAGAAGCACTTTTTAAGGAGTCGAAATATGCCACTGCCAAACCGGTTAGATGATTTAATAAAAAAAGCCATTAACGGCACTATCGCTGATGAAGAGCGGCAAGAGCTACTTGCGTTTTTGGTAACGCCGGAGGCGAAGTCATTATATGAAGACCTCTTTGAACAGTTAGCTGAGCAATCTGTTGAGGGCCGTGACATGTTTTCCGCGCAGGAAGCGGAAGGTTTACTCCAACAAGTCAATAAAGAAATCAGGGTGCAAAGCCCGGTTGTTAGCCCCCAAATATTTAAGCTGAAGCCGGCACTCGCTTGGGCTGCTGCCTGCCTGTTGTTATTGGTATCACTGCTTTCCTACCGCTTTTTTGTGCGTATGAAAGGGGAAGCAGCCCAGCAAAAGATAGCGAAGACAATGCCTGCCGCCCGGCCAGCGACCGACATCATGCTGACATTGGCTGACGGGCGACAGATAGCCCTTGATAGTGCCAGAAAAGGAGAAACATTTGAACAAAAAGGATCCAGTGCAGTGAACAATGAAAAAGGTACGCTCAGTTATACGACGTCTGCCGAAAATTCTACAGGAAAGGTCGAAACTGTTTTTAATACCCTTACCATACCGAGGGGAAAGCAGTATAAAATTGTATTGCCAGATGGCAGCCAGGTTTGGCTGAATGCAGCTTCCTCCCTTCACTATCCCACCCAGTTTACAGACGGAGAGCGAAAAGTGGAGCTATCGGGAGAAGCCTATTTTGACATTGCTAAAGACGACCGGAAACCTTTTAAGGTAGTAGCCGGGAAACAGACCATCACTGTATTGGGTACAGCTTTCAACGTAAAGGCATATACGGATGAGCCTTATATTAAAACTACATTGATTGAAGGCCGTATAAAACTGGAATTACCCGGTGTAAGCGGCGGCAGCATTTTGAAACCAGGAGAACAGGGCATGCTGGACGACGACCAGCTACTGGTAAAAGCCGTGGATACCCGCGAAGATGTAGCGTGGCGGTCCGATCTGTTCTATTTTTCCAATACCGATCTAAAAGAAGTAGCCTGTCAGCTGCAACGCTGGTATGATATTGAAGTAGATTTTTCGTCGCTTCCGCCAGCGAAACTATATGGGCAAATACCTCGCAGCACGCCATTGCCACAGCTTTTGAAAGTAATCGAGAAAACAACCAATATAAAACTGAAAGTAAGTAACAGCCGGCTATCTGTAGAGCAATAGCCTTCGGATTTTATCAACCAATGATCATTTCTCACTTGTAAAAATTACACTTATGAACATTCAGCGTGGCCCTCGCCTGGGCCATTGGAAGCGCTATGTCTGCTGCATAACGCTTACGATCTTCCATTATCTGGCAACGTCTGCAATTGGCTTCTCACAACAGGTAACGCTACGTGTAAACGAAGCAAGACTGGAACAGGTGCTCGAGGCCATCAGGACCCAGACGGGGTACTCCTTTATTTTTGATGCCCGTTATGCAAAAAGCGCGCTCCCGGTGACCGTAAACCTGAAAAACGAGCCGGTGGAAAGTGCCCTACCACAGGTATTCAAAGGGCAGCCGTTCACCTATGAAATTAACGACAAAATCGTAACAGTACTAGCATCAGGAAAAGCAACTGCTGTTACATTGTCCGGAAGAATTATCAGTCCGGATAATCAGCCTATTATTGGCGCTACCATCGTTGTGCAAGGATCCCGCCAGGGTGCCACGGCAGATGAAAACGGAAGGTTCACCCTTTCAGGAGTGCCTGAAGATGCCAACATTGTAATCACTTCCATCGGCTTCAACTCCCTGATGCTTCATTTAAATAATGGCGTATTAACAGTGGCTGCCAGGGAACTTAAAAACCAGCTGGTCAGAAACTCCCCGCAGAACCTGCTGATAACGCTGCAACCCTCCGCTTCCCAGCTACAGGAAGTAAATGTAACCGTGGGTTATGGTACGCAGAAAAGAAGGGAAACTACCGCGGCTATATCATCTATCAAGGCCTCACAACTGCAGAACAAGCCCAGCGCTTCTATTGAAGGCCTTCTCCAGGGCCTTGCACCAGGATTGGTAGTACAGAATAATTCCGGTATGCCGGGCGCCCGCAGTATGGTACAGATCAGGGGCCTTGCCTCGTTTTCCAACTCTGCCAACTCGAACGTGGTCAGCACTCCCCTGTTTATTATTGATGGCGTACCACTGGAACAGGATGTATTCAATCCTTCTGATCCACGCCAGGCTATTACCAGTGTACTGGCAGGGTTTAGCCCTTTCGACCTGGAATCGGTGGATGTATTAAAAGATGCCTCTGCGACTGCCATCTATGGTTCAAGAGGCGCCAACGGCGTTATCATCATTAATACCAAACGAGGTAAAATAGGAAAACCAATTGTTACTTTAAATACACAATATGGATTGAGTTATTACCCATCATTACGTAAAACACTTGGCGGTAAAGCTGAGCGTGATTTTAAAATAGATCTGTATAATCAGTACAAGTCCTCTAAAGTAGGCGGCGGTTATACAGATATGCCTATTGAACTGAGCGACAGTTTAAATAGTTTTTACAACAATTCTACCGACTGGCAAAAACTGTACTTCCGCGATGCAGACCTGAAAAATATTAACCTGGGTATCAGCGGCGCCACGGAAAACGCCAGCTACCGCCTGGGAGTTGATTACTATAATGAAAAGGGCATCGTACTTGGTTCCGGATTTACCAGGTTTTCACTCACCTATAACGGTGTTTTTAAACCTACTTCCAAGCTCACCATCACCGGCCGGGCAAATTTAAGCCAGACCGATGCCAGCAAGAAAAGGGGCGACACCTATAATGCCGCAGTGGTAGGTAATAATTTTTCCTCCTCTTTCCGTCCCGGACCCGCCAGCGGCTTCTATGATGCTTTCCTCGCATCCTATAGCAAAGGTGTAAATATCGATCTGACCAGGAGAGCGTTGGCCCAACTGGAACTCAGCTACGATCTTACTCCATTTCTGAACCTTACTTCCAGGGCATCCGGTAACTATGAGTTTTATCGTACCCGTAGTTTCGAACCATCAGCCACCAGAACAGATCAGAAAGCGGCGGCTTCCTATTACTCACAGGAAAAGGTAAACCTCCTGAGTGAAACCTTCCTTCGTTTATACCACACGTTTGCATCGAAGCACTCTTTCGACCTGGTAGTAGGTAATACCATCAACACCAGCGAAAATAACAGCATATTCGGCGGTGCATATGGCGGTCCCAGTGATGCACAACAGGTGATCCTGGGATACCCACAGGCCAACCTGCAACTGGAAACACATAATATCAAGTATGGTCTGTTATCCTACTACTCAAGGTTGTCGTATAACTTCAATAAAAAATACCTGCTCCAGGGCGTAATACGTGCAGATGGATCTTCTAAATTTGGTAAAGACAATCAATGGGGTTATTTCCCGTCGATGTCTGCCGGATGGGTATTCACCGAAGAGAAGTTTATCCGTAACAACATAGGCCGCTGGCTGAACTTCGGAAAGATCCGGGCGAGCACCGGTAAATCGGGTACCCAATACGAAGACAACTATCTCGCCGTGGGCGCTTATCAAACCAAGAGTGGCGACAATGCCACCTATAACGGAGTACCACTGTTGGCCCCCAATTATGCCGGCGGTAACGGTATGGCATTACCCAACCTCACCTGGCAAACCACAAAAGACCAGGGCGTAGGGCTGGACCTCGAATTTTTTAACAGCCGCCTGACCATGGCGCTTGACTACTACAATAAAAATACAGATGGTTTCCTGTTTCCGGATGCACTGAATGGCACCAGCGGATATACTTCCCGTTATATTAACAGCGGCGCCGTACGCAATCATGGCTACGAAGCCGCCATTACCGGTTATATCACAAAGCCAGGTAAAAACTTTCAGTACTCCGTTACATTCATCGGCGCCATCAACCGTAATGAACTGACCAAGCTGCCCGATTTTGGCAGAAGCGTTTCCAGGAGCGGTTATGCAGTAGGACAGCCTTACCTGCAGATTGGTCGTCCGCTCAACGGCTTTTACCTGATGAAGTATCTCGGCGTATACCCGACAGATGAATCTGTTCCGGTAAATAAATACACCGGTAAACGACTTTACCCCAATACCAGTGGGTTCACGTCCCAGGATCCATACAGGGCTGGCGATATTATGCTGCTGGATGTAAACGGCGATGGCCGCATTGGCGTAATCGACAATACCGACAGGGTGTATTGCGGTGATCCTAATCCTAAATTTACCGGAAGTATTTCCCATTCCTTTAGCTACCGGTTTAAAAACAACGCTACACTACAATTGGACCTGTTCTTTAACTACTCCATTGGAAATAAGGTGATGAATAAAGTGCTGGCAGACCGTATCAAAGGTGTAAGCTGGACGGCCAGCGAAAATGTGAACTATCCCGGCGGACAAAGAAACCTCCTGGATGTATCTGACCTGGATTTCTGGACGCCAACACATACCAACGCCAAATACCCTGTGCTTAATCCATGGAGATATTACGGCACTTCCAGCTATGATTTTATTGGTAACTATGAAACCAATACAGATCTCTTCCTGGAAAATGGCAGCTTTATCAGGTTAAACAACGTGAACCTGAGTTACGATTTTTCACCGGCTGGACTTAACCGTTACCACATCAGGAAACTCAGGGTGTATGCAGGTATGAGTAATGTGTTTATCCTTACCAAATACACTGGTGTAGATCCCGAAAACGTGGACTCTTACGGTTATGACCTGGGTAATGGGTATCCCATCCCCTATAAATTTAACTGCGGCTTTAACTTTGAATTCTAAGATTATGAAGATAATAACTGATTGGAAAAGCAAAATGTGCCTCCTGCTGGTATGCAGTACATTATTATTTTCCTGTAAAAAAATACTGGATCCTGAAATTATTGAGCTGCCAACTGCTGATAATGCCTTCTCCACATCTGCCGACATAGAAAAAGGGGTGGCCGCTGCATACTCGTACCTGCGGGCAGTAGTGCCGGATAAAGTGTTCCTGATGGGAGATGTCCGGGCAGACGTGTTTTCCAGCTACTCCCAGAGCTCCAATGTTCGTCCTGAAACCCCTATTGCTACCAATACGGCGCCAGCATTGATCAGAAACGGAGGTGGCAACTGGAACCAGTTTTATACGGTTATCGCCCAGTGTAACCTGGTACTCGAAAAAATTCCATCTATTCCTAATTATGATGAAACGCTCAAAAAACGGCATATCGGGGAAGCCAGCTTTATCAGGGCGCTTACCTATTTTTACCTGGTGCGTTTCTGGGGTGATGTACCGATGAATTTGAAGAGCGTAAATATTGATAACCTGTCAAGGACACCACAGGCAGATGTTTTTAACCAGATTAAAGCCGACCTGGACGTAGCGATTGCAGATTTGCAAACAGATTACGGTGATGGCGACAAAGCGGTAAGAGCCACCAAAGGGGCGGCATGGGCTATCAAAGCGCATGTGTTAGGATGGCTACAGGATTACGCCGGATGCGAAAAATTGTGCGACAGCGTGATTACCCGTGGACCCTATAGTCTTGTTACAGATACTTTAAACCTTATCAGCATCTTTGTAGGAAAATCCAATGAAGGCATTTTTGAACTTAATTTTGATGCCAACTTAAGAGAAGTACAGAAGAACCTTGTTTATAACAGAACACTGGGCCGGCCCTGGTATAAAGACCAGTCAGACGGTGGCGGCGGTACAGAAAAGTTCTTAATGTGTCCTACCCGGCAACAGCTGAACAATATGTTTCCGCCAAGTGCCGTAGATGCCCGTTTGTTTACCTGGTTTGACCGCACCACCTATCTGAAGGGCGTATATGACGATCGTATCTACTTTGGGAAATACAAAACACTCCAGCTGAAAGGAGATACCTCTTCCCAGAATATCAATGAATCAAACATCATTATCACCCGTCTTGCAGATATCATGCTGCTAAGAGCAGAAGCATTGGCCAGTACTTCCGTAGGCAGAGCCGGAGAAGCAGCTGTATTACTAAACAAAGTAAGAGCACGTGCATTTGCCACTCCATATACCGGTGGCGGAAATATACAGGACACCATTTTACTTGAGCGTAGAAAAGAACTGATCGGGGAAGGACAATACTTCTTTGACCTGGTAAGAACCAGGAAACTGGACAAAGATTCAAAAATTACCCAGGCCGATTGGTATGAAAAAGGAGCATGGTTACTTCCAATAGACCAGGCTATTATCGCGAAAAGCAATTTCTTGATCACCCAGAATGAATACTGGAAATAATTTATTGTATGCGTAAGAATATTTCACTGAAGAATACAGCGCTCCTCGCAGCAGTTGGTATGCTGATATTTTCAGCCTGCAGGAAAAACGATTACTACATGGACGGCGGCCTGTCTAAACAATCAGAAGAGGAAAAAAGGATGACGGTATATGATTTCCTGAAGAGCAGGCCCAATCATATGTTCGACTCCCTGGTAAAGATCATTGACCTAACAAACACCCAAGCCGCTGTCAATGCCGCTAACATCACTTTCTTTGCAGCCCCGAATAATGCGGTACTGCGGCTCCAGATGAATTATAACCCGGATGACCGACAAACACCGAAGCCGCTGTCCGACATAGGAAAAGATACGCTGACAGCCCTGCTTAGTCGCTTTATAGTGCCCAATGCCAAAGTAGATCTGGAAACAGCGGTGAAGAATAAGCAACGGTACTACCCCGCTGCCAATGGCGATTCCCTGTTACTTAGTGGCGTAGACGGTGGTACCAGCGCAAGCAGCTCATTGCAAACATCTGCCTATAGAATGGTATATACACATTTAAAAATACCGGGAGTGGATACCGTAATGTATTCCGCCAGCATTCAGACACATAACCTGGTTACTGCCAACGCTATTGTGCACGTATTAACCAATGGCTCCAGTTTTGCAGCAGGGTTGAAACAAAAATATAACAGATAGTCTAAATCATTTTACCATGAAAAAAACATTGACCATAAAATGGATGTCATGGCTGTCCCTGACGCTGTTTATGTTTTCGTGTAAGAAAGACAGCACCGACGGCTTTTTAAGCCCGGCGCTCAAATATACCAATCCATCTATTAAGATAGCAGTGGGGGCTTCTCTGATCCAATCCGGTGCAATGGTAACCGATGAATCCACAAAACCATTGGTATTTACCATCGACGCCATACATTATGAAGATGGAAAAATCGCCGATAAGCTGATGAATTATAAGGTAGATACTTATTTCTGGAAGGCAGAATATACCGGAAAAGAAAAAACAGTAGAGGAACTTAACAAAAAACGCACAAAAGTAAATCGCCCGGCGGTTGATATCAATCCTGATAACGGGAATATAGTGATTTACCCGGAAGCTACTGACACCACCTTATTTACCAAGGGTAAATATATCATTGATGTAAGAGTAAAAAACAGTGGAGGCGAACGGGTGCTAAAGGGAGCATTGACTATTGACGTAAGTTATGCACTACCTTATACCTACAGACTTTCAGGTTTGGACGGCAATATAACGGGTATTGACGTAACCTTCGACAGGCAGGAAAATACCGGTAACAAGATCCTGGTATACGTACTGAAAAAAGATGGATCACCGGTAGATCCGAAAACACTGTTCGGATATGATTATTCCAATACACCCGGTGTGACCGATCTGAAAGACTGGCACAATCTCGGGCTGAACAACCCGACCAAGTATACCGAATTTCCTGACCACCTGGAACTGGAGATAGCCGGCTTCCCACTACCGTTTGTTTCCGGGCAGGTGCTGCGAATTGATATGTATAATAACGGGGATATTAATGGAGGCTACTTCAACTATTGGTTCGACATGTCGATTCTCAAAGAGGGTATCTGGAAAATTACCATCCAACTGAAATATAATTAGCCATAAGATTGGCTATATAAAACGTTTCAGGAAAAAAGGGAGGGCGTTTCATAAATGAAACGCCCTCCTTTGTATATTTTACGACTAGTTAATATCTAAATCAAACTCATCGCTGCCTTCATATAACCCAATGTATAAGCCATACCTGCATACCACGGGGCATCACAGCTCATTTGAGGAGTATGGTCCGGGATAAATACCCCGTCAAATTTCTTCTCTTTCAATATTCTCAAAATCCGTATCAAATCAATGTCCCCTTCATCTACAAACACCTCTTTATAATGGGGAACTTTGCCTTTTACATTCCTGAAATGTACATAAGCAATATCTGATGCGTATTGCTCCGTAGCCTCATAAACATCTCCTTCGGTCATTTCTGCTATAGAGCCAAGACAAAACTCCAGCATATTGCTCCTGCTGGGTTTAATATCCAGTAATTTCCGGTACAATTGAGGTTGATACACCAACCGGGGGGTCTTTCTTATAAACGGCATTGGCGGATCATCGGGATGCGCTGCGAGCTTTACCCCGGCTTGTTCTGCAACAGGAACTAATTCATTTAAAAACCATGTAAGCCTTTCCCACAACTGCTCGTGCGTAATTTCAGGAATAAATCCCGCCGGCGCATTTCTGTCATACACCATATTCCAAACCATACCATTCGCGATAGGTCTTTGGTCTACACCATCCATACCAACGGAGCGCGCCCCGCCACGGGCAAAATTGCCGGTAATACGACTGCTTACGCCGGCGAGACTAAAATTGTATCCAAAGACTGGAATCCCTGCTTCGCCAACATTGCGGATGATCTGTTTCAGCTTTTCAATCTGCGCTTCTTTTTGGGGACCGTCCAGTAATATATCGTGCCAGTGAGCCGGGTCAAAATTTTCAATGGCCTCCAGTTCTAAACCGGCCTCATTAATTTCCCTCTTCAATTGCACCAGTTCCTCCACCGTCCATATTTTTCCCGGGTCGCCTGCAAATCCCCACCCGGAGCCATCGCCGATGGGTTGATCATTTTTATTTTCCTGGTTCCCCTGGTTGAAATAATCGACCAGGTGCACTACCAGATGCGTACAACCACATTGCCTTGCAAAATCATAATGCTGCCTGTTGAGCATGTGACGGTAAAGCCCCAAACCTAATTTCATCTATATTAAATTTTACCTTTTTTAAAGAATGCCATATTTCTTAAACGCATCCGTACTACTCATACCATTTTCAATTTCCTTACGAACTACTTTTTCTCCCCTGGCTTTTTCAAGCGCTTTAATGATCACTTCCTCCTCATACTTTTTGGGAATCACTAAAACCCCATCCAAATCACCGAATACCAGGTCTCCCGGTTCTATCCAAACATCACCCACCTGTATGTCGCAACGGAAGTCGGCCACCTGCGTACGCACCGAAGAATCCTGACCATACCTACCCCTGCTGAATACTGGCCAATTTTGTGCAACTACCTGGTGGGTATCCCGGTGAAATCCATTGATTACCGCACCAGCTGCTCCTCTTACCCGCGCCGTTGCCGTAAGCAACTCCCCCCAATATGCACAGCGCATTTCTCCACCGCTGGCTATATACACTTCACCCTGCTGCAATTGGTCTAGTGCCTCTGTTAACAGGCCAAACGGTTTTTTCTGCGGCCCATACACATCTATCATTAATACCGGCATAGCTCTCCCCACAATAACATCAGATGTATGCATAGGCTGGATAGGATAAGGAAGGAACTGGTGGTAGCACCCAAATCCATCCAATATATCTCCCACAACCGGGGTGTATAGTTCTTTTCTAAAAAGATCAAAAAGCTCGATATCGTTCGCCCAGGATTTCATGAAAATATTTTTTATATGCTTTGATTTAAAGTATCCTGTATTTGCTTGTTCAATTCAGATTTTTCCTGCTGAGATAATGGCTTATATACAAAATCGCCAAGATGGGTATTGCTCTTTTCTACGATAATCACCTCCGCATCTTGCTTCATTGCGATGTTATGCCACATATTTACAGGGATATTGTAGGTAATGCCTGGCTTCATATCAATGCACTGAAATACGAAACCCGTTATCTGTTCCTCCGCGGCAATAAGCACTGCTGTACCTCTCAGCAGAATAAACACTTCATCCGTTTGCTCGTGTTTATCCATTTTTTCAATACCAAAAATATCCTGGTCAGGCATGTAGTTCAATTGCGCCACCTGCCAGCTATCTTTTATAAAGAATGGGTTATAGCCTTCCCCCGGATGCGTATAAATCTCTATTAATGATGGATTCATCTGTTTTATAGTTAAGAGCGTGGATCATAAGGAATGGTACTTTCTTTATAGGCGCCATCGATATATATTTCCGTTGCTGTGAGGTATGCTGCCATATCGCTGGCAAGGAACGCACAGGTCCAGGCCACATCATCAACAACACCGAGCCTTCCCGACGGAATCCATTTATCGAATTTCTCCCTCCCAAATTTTTCAATTTCCGACCTATTCATTTCTGTTTCAATGGCGCCGGGAGAGACCGTCATTACACGGATATTGTTTTCGGCAAGCTCCAATGCCAGGCATTTGGTCATCATATTCATCCCTGCTTTAGAAGCACAATAATGCACTAATCCTTTCCTGGGCACCTTATCATGAATAGAGGAAATATTAATGATGACGCCACTATTCTGTTTCACCATTCTTTTTCCTGCCTCCTGGGCGCAAATAAAAGCGCCTTTCAGGTTTACATTAAAGATTAGATCCCACTCTTCTAAGCTCAGGTTAATGGCATGCCCGATGGTTTCGCAACCGGCATTATTTACCAATATGTCTATTGAGCCGAGGCTGTTATCCATGAATTCAAACATTTGTATAACCGCCTTCTGGTCAGCGATATCTGCCTGAAATATCAGTACCTTAACACCGTATTCCCGTTGAAGATCAGCCGCCAATATTTCCGCACTTTGTTTATTATCAAGATAATTAACAACTACATTAGCGCCGCAGGAAGCCATTGCCCGGCATATAGCTGCCCCAATCCCCTGGCCTCCACCGGTAACCAATACGTTTTTATTTTTCAGATCGATAGAATTTTTCATAGCATGTCGATTTAGACTTCTTTAATGGTCAACAACCTGGGATAGTCGGATAGTATTTCAAATCCATCTTTCGTAATCAATATATTGTCTTCAATCCTGACTCCACAGCCGATTTCTTCACCATAAATCCCGGGCTCAACAGTTAACAGCATCCCCTCTTTCAGCACTCCTGCTGATCCCGGCGAAAGCGACGGCCCAATATCGTGGTACCTGAAACCCACATGATGACCCAATGCATGATTAAAATAGGGGCCCAATCCGGCATCTTCGATATGTTGCCGTGCAGCAGCATCAATATCTGCCATCAATGCGCCAGGTTTCATCATAGCGATGGCTTTCTGTTGCGCCTCCAGTACTGTATTGAAAATCCTGTTTTGTTGTTCAGGTACTTCGCTTGTTTGACCGGTACGTGTAATATCGGCCCAATAGCCGTTTACGCAAATGGCCATTTCCAGCATGACCATTTCACCCGCCTGCAATTTTTTCCCGGTCGACCTGTTATACTTTCCGCCTGCGATCGCATTTCTGCCCGATAAAATCATTGGCCATGCTTTTGAAAAATATATCTCTTCGCTGCCGGTCATGCACTGCACTGCGTATTCAATCAAACCGGCCAATGCTGCTTCGGAAATACCAGGCCTTAAATTTTCATAAAACGTTTCGACTGCAATGGCGGCTACTTTATGTGTACAACGGAGACATTGCACGTCTGCTTCCGTTTTGTAGGCGTACAGATGAAGAAGGTCCTGTGTGGCATCTTTAAACCCACTTTCCGTCAAGGCAGAAAGCCTGTCGATCAGATCAGCAGGCAAAGGAGGCTGCTCCCCCGACATCATACAAGGCGCTGTTCCTCCAATACTTTTAATAAATGAAACCGGAAGATGCTGAACATTTTTTTTGGCCAGCATTGTTTTTATCCTATTGACTAAAATCCCCCAGGGATCTGCACAGTCCATTAGCCCCCAGGGATATTTTTCCACCTTAATGTCCTTTGGCAAAATATCATCCGGCTCCAGCTCAGGTACGAATAGTACCGGTGCCTCATCTTCCGTGTAAACCAAAAACGACAGCCCCCATAAAGGAAAATAGCCACAAGTGATCACCAGCTCATCCGGCCGCCAGAAAACCAGTGCGCCCAGGTTATGTTGCCGGATAATATTTTTAAGCATTTGCTCCCGCTGTAAATTCATAGCCTATTTACTTTTTCCAGAAATGTTCAATTGCCTCCAGTGATTTGCCCTTTGTTTCGGGTACAAGCTTCCGGACAAAATAAGCAGCTGGCAACATCACGAATGCATATAATAAAAAAACATATCCTATTCCAATCGTTTCACGCAAAATGGGATACGTCTGTGTTACAAATGTAGAACCCAGGAATAAAGAAAGTGTTGCTACCGACATAGCCCTCCCTCTTATTTTTGTAGGGTAAATTTCAGAGATCACCACCCATACGCCAGGCCCCAGTGTGGAGGCAAATACGGCTATATAGTAGATAAATGAACCCAGTAAAAAGTTGCCGGTAGTATTTCCTTTTATGAACGCGATGCCGATAAGGAACAATGCAAGGCCAAGACCGGCAAACCCCCAGATCAATACCGGCTTTCTTCCCCATTTATCAATTTTCCAGATGGCCACAAACGTAAATATCATATTAAAGAAACCTATAACAGTAGCGCTCCCCATAGCTGATCCTGCTTGTCCCCCCGCCTGTTCAAAAATTGCAGGAGCGTAATACATTACTGTAGTAATTCCGGAGAGTTGGCTTAAAAAAGGCAGGGATATTCCAATGATCAGGGCCAGGCGGATCCCCGGGGCAAGCAATTGTCTGAAGCTTCCCGACTCTTCAGAAATACTCATTTCAATGGCGCTTAATTCAGATACTGCCATTTCTTTGCCATTAACGCGTTCAAGCACCCTTTCTGCTTCCGCTATATGGCCTTCCTTCACCAGCCATCTCGGGCTTTCCGGTACAAAAAGCAGGAAGATAAAAAAGAATAATGCCGGGATCATATTGGAGCCAAGCATACCACGCCATACTTCAGCGACCAGGTAATAATGCAGGAGGCCTGTTGAGTTACCCGTTATGTGATGATCAGCATATTGCAAAAGAAAAGCGTTGGAGAGATAAGAACATAAAATACCCAGCGTGATGGCCAGTTGATAAAATGAAACCAGCCTGCCCCTTAGGGCAGCAGGCGATAATTCGGAGATAAACATGGGAGCAACCATTGCCGCAAAACCAACGCCTACGCCCCCGATAATCCGCGCTCCAACAAGAATGGACGGCGTTTGCGCGATGGCACACCCAATGGCTGATACTATAAATAAAATGGCAGATAACAATAGTATTTTTCTACGGCCATATTTATCGGATAAATAACCGGCAATGGCGGCCCCGATTACACAGCCCAGCAATGCAGAGCTCATGAGCCAGCCTTCCATGGCGGGAGATAAATGAAACTGTACCCTTAGAAAATTTATAGCTCCTGATATTACCGCCGTATCGAAGCCAAATAAAAAGCCGCCGAAACCGGCCGTAAAGCAAATTAATATCACGTAAGCATTTCCATGCAATTTCATATAGCCGCTTTAATCGTTATAAATATTGATTGGTCTACATAAGCCGGAGCGTTGCGCCTAATGCATCAAGTCCTATAGATTGACAAACACCAATCCTTTGCTGTAGGTTCGATTTTGCTATATCCCATTTTAAGATATCATCTGCAAGTCCCCACTGGTTCCGGAATTGCTGAATATACAATTTATCATTTTCAGCACTTGTATATTCAGGCTGAAACTGGTTACTGGAGGTATCACGGGTTTGCCATATGGCGTTTGCAGTTGCTTTAATATTATTCCTGAAATCAACTCCTGTAATACTTTTATCAAGTGTTCCCAGGTAGCGCATCATGATCCCACGGCCGGCGAGATAATCGCTGCCAAACTCGGGGCCCATATTTGCCAGAAGGGGCGCTTCACGAATGATATGATCCTTGTCGCTAACCAACGTGGTTTTTATGCCCTTGCTTATTAATGATATATAATGATGCACCTTTCCAGTAAAAACATTGATATCGAAGTGCGCTTCTTTTTTATGCGCCGATATCCATGTAGCAAGATTATTTTTAATTGCCAGTATATCGGAAAGTGCGGCCAGTAACATCCCCTGATCGCCCGTCCACACCCACCCTTTATGCCAGGTTGGATGCGTGATTTCCGTATAATCAGATCCCTCAAAAAAAGCTGTTGGCCGCTCCTGCACCAGTGCGCCACCAGAAGCTGTTTTTTTCAGGTATTCATATTTATTTAATTGAAACCAGCTGTCAAACCATGTCCATTGGTTGTAAGCCATGTCAAGGTATTTTTCATTGTCACTGATGTGCTCTGCCAACGTTAAACGATAAATGCGGGTAGACAGCAGGAAGAACAAAACGTTGGTGACGGTATTCTTTGCACCTTTATGATTACCCCTGGCATCTCCATTTGTAAAACCATGTGGAACCGGGTTGGCCGATGATAAAGCGTCATAGGCATGATCTTTTGCCTGCTTCCAGCAGAAATCGGTGGAGAGTTGCAGGTATTTATCTGCTAATTCCTTATTACCTGTACGCAATAAATGCCTTCTTGCATTAAGCCCCATCAGGCCCCACCAGCCAAAATCATCTGTCCACATGCCGCTGGGGTCAATACTTTTGAAATAGGCAAAATCTCTCTCCAGCATCGTACTTACCTTTTGCTGTATAGATTTTATGTCCTTATCATCCGCCCATCTTTGGTGCAGTGCATCTGCAAAATTCAGACACGCATCGAAGGTGTTACCTCTCCTCCAGAAATCATTAAAATCCCAAACCTCCTCAAACCTGTTAAAAGCCGCGATACATTTCGTTTTAAGCTCAGTGTCCTTATCGAAATCAATATTGGCAAAAGATTTCATCAAGGGAAATAACAGGACATACCCTCCCGCCGTTTTTACAAAATTCCTTCTTTTCATGGGCGATTTCAGTGTGAGGTCAAAACTAATTTCAATCGGATATTATTCCTACAAGTCTATAAATCGTTACTTAAACTATTTTAACCGATTCAAGATTAAATACATAAATATGATTAATGTAGATAAAAAGACCGGAGCGCCTATATCGGGGAAGTGAGAAGGCGCCCACATTTAGTAAAACTCTATTAATTATTATTAAAACTTTTTTAATCAAAAAACAATCCACCTAGTAATAAAATTAGTAAAATTCTTTTATAAATACTAACTTTAGGTATACAAAATGAATGGCGATGAAGGCAAATCTAATTGAAGTAGGAGCCCTGAACATGCAGGCTATTTTTGTAAAAAAAGTCAACAAGAGTAATTTCAACTCTCTTTTTCATTTTCATGAAGTATGCGAATTAAATTATATCGTTGAAGGTACCGGGAAAAGCATTGTTGGCGACTGCATCAGGAATTATTCCGCCGGAGACCTGGTTTTGCTGGGTCCTAATCTTCCTCATATCTGGTACGGAGACCCTTCTGAATGTGACTCAGGCGGCAGCCAGACAGGGAAGGCAATTGTTGTTTATTTCCCTGCAAACTATATGAAGATGTTGGGCCTTGAAGAGCCTTTTATACAGAAAGTGGAAAGCCTCATCGAAAAATCAAAAGCGGGCGTCAATTTCCCGTTAAAAACAAGACAAAAAGTAACTGCTTTATTAGACGAGATGGTGAATGCTGCCGGCATCACAAAAATAATCCTGTTCCTGGAAATAATGAATGTCCTGATAAACACAAAAAAGTATCAACAGCTATCTTCCCTTGCATTCAGGTTTTCGTTAAATGAAAAAGATACAGAAAGAATGAATAATGTTTACCGGTACACTTTGGAGAATTTTAGAGAACCTATTGATTTGCCCACCATTGCAAAAATAGCGAACATGACTCCGCCTGCTTTCTGCGGCTTTTTCAAGAAACGAACAGGGAAATCCTTTACCGGGTTTCTAAATGAATTGCGAATAGGGCATGCCTGTAAATTATTGGGCAATCTGGATTTTACCATAGCAGATATCTGCTATAACTCAGGATATCGGAACTTCACCCATTTTAATGATTTCTTTAAAAAAATAACCGCAAAAACGCCTTCTGAATATAGAAAGGAATTGATGTCTATTGAGCAAACAGTACAGGCTCTTACATAAAGAGCCTGTACTGATTAATCAATGGGTATGACCTTCTGCTGAATGTTTATCGTATCCGTATCGTTTCAATGGAATAGGGTGGTACCGTTAACATAATTCCAGCCGCTGCCTTTTTCATAGGCTGATCCTCTTCTTCGATAATATTCGTCCTGGTCACACCATTAATGGCGCCGAACCAATCGATCTTTGCATCCGTCTTCTTCCCCTGCATATCTACCAACCGCATGACGATGCTGTTTTCATCTTCTGATTTTTTGATCGTCGTAATAAGTACATTATCTGAATTAGTGCCGGCGAAGCTATAACTCAACGGAAGACCACTGCGCGCCTGTGGCACATCTATAACCAGGGCGCGTAAGGGCTGGTTTTGCTGCTTGCCGGTGTTTGCAGTGGTTTTCCAATCCCCCGGTGAAGAAGTCAGGCTAAACTCGAAGTGATGGTTGCCCGGCTGGAGATAATAATTACCTTCCCCATGACAGCTTTTCCGGCTGGCAAATAAAATAGGTTGCAATACTGTTTGCCTGTTATTGGCGTCGGAGGCATCCACCCAGTCGAATACGGCTACAGAACTACTAACCGTGACTGAAACACTGTCTTTGCTGGCGTTAAACCAATCCTGCACTTCCCGGGGATGCACCTTGCTGCAGGTGGCTGAATAATCTTGTACACCGTAGGAAAAGCCTGCTGCACCCTTTATCTCGTCTTTGCCAACTTCCACCACTCCCATGGGCACCTCATAAGCGACCCTGGAATCCGTTTGATTCAGCGGGAAAGCCATCCTGTATTCCCGGTAACGCTCACCAGAAAACCCAAGAATGTCTGCTTTGAAATCTACCTGTTTCAACGATTCATATAAAGTGACGGTTTCCCGGATCGTCGCAAACTGTGTCTGCTGCACCAACTCCCAGGTTTTCCGGACAGGTCCGAATTCTATACAATTCCATTTAGGCGCATATTGGCTTACTTTTTCAAACCCCTCCATGGTCACCGGTTGTACATCGGTGAATTCACCGGCACCATTGCCTACAGATTGTAACTGAAAGATCTCGCCTCCCAACAGCTTATCTGTCTTCAGCAGTTCAGTATGCAGTTCCTTATCAAAGATGCTTTTCACTCCTCCAGCGCCCAATTCGATCTTATAAAACTTATTTTCATACACGGGGGCCGTCGCCTCTGCTGTTACCGGGGAGGGTTGTGTAGGCGCTACGGGCACGCCTTTACTGAAGCCTGCCACATAAGGTTGCAGGGTATAGGTTTTATAACCCAGGGAAGGAACTTTCTCTGCCACAAAACAAAGGGTGATAGTCTCGTCGGAGCCGCCGGCCGGGCGACTTTCTATGCGCTGGCTGGGCACCTCTTTACCTGAAACGGCATCGACTACTTTATAGGACAATGTATCCTGCCCATATACTTTAACGCTGACTTCCACTTTATCCGTCCTTTCTTTGGATAAGGGATTGAATATAACCAGCGATCTGCCTTTTTTATCGAAACCAATCTGTTGGACGATATCCTCCAGGCTGCGTTGTAATACTTTATCGGAAATACTGTAAGCCTCTTCAAACTTTGTTCTGAATGTCAGATCCGTCATATCCCCATGCTTACCACCCCAGCCATGATCGGCGTAGATGGCTTTTTCCCAGGCAGTGGTCAGCTCCGATTGGGGATAATGGGTAAAATCTTTTCGGAGGGTGGCATCCACTGCCGAAAAGATCTCTGCGGCAACGAGCGTCCGGTTGGCTTTGCGTGATGCTGTCAATGCCCGCTCGTGCGTTGGACCGTGTATATACAGCCAAACGTTGGGTCGTTCACCTCTCAAAGTTTCGTAGGTAGCGCGGGGCGCATCCAGCTTTTTGAATACATCTGCTGCAATCGCATATTTAAGGGAAGGCAGGCCCTGCGTCCCGGCTTTTTGGTTCCAGCCCTGGAAGAGCGCGCGATAATCACTGGGCTTATTCCAGTCTGCATCGATGAGGATCGGCAGCGCCGGCCGGAATTTATTAGCCCCGTAGTAAACACTCCAGGCCTTGATATAATCCAGCACCATTCGTTCTCTCGCAGTATCACTTTTAGTTGCCCGGAAATTGTAACTCGATGCATCATAATGCCCGGGTGTGAACATCAGTACATTACTGCCATCGGGACTATACCAGCGATAAATACCTGCCTCATGCCGGGAGATATAAAGATATTTTATACCCGCCTTCGACAGGATCTGGGACATCTGTAATGCCTTACCTGGCACGTCTTCGTTCCAGTCGGTGAGAAAATCGCAGCCAGGCAGGATCTTCTTTAACCATTTTTTCCCCAGGTAAGTTTGGCGGATGAGGGCTTCTCCATCATACATCGATTCATAGGGCATATTATAGGTTGCTCCCCATTCCAACCTGCCTTCTTTGGTATATTTCAGGATGTCGTCATACCGGTCCGGATGACGGGCCAGGTATTCGCGCAGGCTCAAGGCGTCTTCCACGCTGAAACAATAATCAGGATTGCTTTTCATCAACGCCAGCGCAGGTGTGATCATATTTTCGTCCCTCCACACCTCGCAGGCGCCGATGGAATCCATCCAGGCGATGTCCTGGTGACTTGAATTGATAAAATTGACAGTGCCGTTTTTAAAATAAGCAGTGCTGGTATTTTTCGAGCCATGCGGCCGGTAATTGGTCTGTGCATACAGAAAGCCGCTGTGGCACGAAAAAACCAGCAACAGGAATAAAAAGTTTCTTTTGAAAAATGACATGAAAATGAATTTATAAAAAACTACCTATAGACTTAATACCCGGGATTATTCGGCGCCAACTTCGGGTTGACATCCATCTCCGACTGGGGAATAGGGAACAACAGGTGTTTAGTCTGTAAGGTCCGTGTTCCGCCACTACCGGGAAAGCTATATCCTACCATCGGTACAAACTGATCGTTCTTCGTATCATACACCATCCGTGTGCGCACCATATCGAACCAGGTTTGGTTCTCAAAACAAAGCTCATGATTACGTTCTCTCCAAACGGCTATCCTGAACTGGTCGTGTGTAAGCCCCGACAGCGGCGCGAGACCGGCACGGGTCCGGATAGCGTTCAGGTAGGTATAAGCATCTGTACCGGGTGTTCCGTCGGCCTCATTCTGAGCTTCAGCATACAGCAAATAAATATCGGAAAGCCGGATAATAGGAAAACATTTACTCGAAGGAAGCCCGCTTTGCTGGGCAGCGTCATCAAAATATTTGAAGATATGCTGTCCATTCAAGAACACCACATTCGCCCCTGTTGCAAAATTAGGATAATGGGAATAAAAGAACTGTTTCTCCTGTATCCTTTTATCTCCGGGTGCATATGACTTATAAAAGGTGGTATCCGGCAGTAGTGCGCCAATCTCTCCCTGCCCATTAGAAATATAGCTAAAACTGGGCAATGTAAAGGAGAACATAGGACTGGAAGCGATAGCGGAAGAAAACTGTGCCATGAAGATGTTTTCCATTCTGTTATCGTTGGCCGGATCGCGGAATTGATCATAGTTCTGGTACAGTGTATATTTATTGGATGTGATCACTTCCAGCGCCTTCTGTTTGGCCAATGCATATTTATCGGCTTGTTGCAGGGGATAGCCGGCCATCGTTTCATACACCTTGGCCAGCAATGATTTTACGGCGCCGGTGGATACCCTTCCGGTATTATCTACAAAGGGAAGACCGCTCTTTTCGGCTGCCAGCAAATCGGGAATGATCTCCTTTTCATAAATATCCTTGACCGTCGCTCTGCTCACCAGGAGGTTGTCTGCCGTAACGGTTGGCTCGGTAACAAGTGGTACATCCCCAAAAATCCTTGTCAGGTTGAAATAAAACCAGGCCCTTAAAAATTGTGCCTGACCAAGCAATTGCGCCTTTTGCGCATCGGGTACAATAGCCGAAGACATGAGCGGAATATTCTTTATTGCCAGGTTAGCGGCGTCGATGCCTTTATAGGAGCTTCGCCACCATTGCGTGAAATATAGGTCAGTCGGAGTCATGGTCAGGTTCAACAGGTTAGCATTGTTGTTTGACTGGTTGATCTCCGTTCTTGCCTGGCCCGTAGGCATTTCCAGCATGAACATGGCGTCTTCACTATAGAGCCCGATGCTGGCATAAAAATCCCGTGTGAAGGCATAGATACCGTTGACTGCATTCTGCGCCTGTACCAGGCTGGTATAATAGTTATCCGGCGTATAAAAGCTTTTAGGATCTTCCTGCAGGAACTTCTTACAGGAGAAGTTCATCGAGAGAGAGAGGAGCAATATGCCGTGAAATATCTTTATTCTTTTCATAAAAGAAAATGGATTTAATAATTAAAAACCAACGTTTACACCAAAATTGAAGGTCCGGGCCTTGGGCAAGGCATAAAATTCGATACCATAGGCAAAAGCCTGCGGATAGGTGGACACTTCCGGATCGTAACCGTTCTTATATTTCGTGATCAGGAAAGCATTCTGGACACCAGCATATAGACGTAGGCTGTGGAGATGAATGCCTTCTACCAGCCTGCTGGAAAAGTTATAACCCAGCGATATATTCTTCCCCCTGATGAAAGATCCATCGTCCAGGTAGTGATCGTCCTGTCGCAAAGATGGCCCATCAGAGTTGAGTCGTACTTTGGCGATATAAGTATTCTCATTCGCCGGCGTCCAGGCATTGAGCACAGTTGTATAGCTATTGGCCAGTGTTTGCCGGTCTTCCGAAGTAGCATAAGCAAGGTTCAATACTTTATTGCCCTGGCTCACCTGCAGGTCAATCAGCAGATCAAGGTTTTTGTAAGAGAATTTATTAATCAGCTCCATGGTGTAAGTCGGATAGGCATATCCAAGGATTGTCCGGTCTTTGCCGTCGATTTTACCATCACCATTGAGATCTTTTTCTTTCAGGTCGCCCGGCTTAGCATTATAGGTAGCTGCTTTCGCCGCTTCCGCAGCGCTCCATACCCCTTCTCTTACCAGGCCGAAGAAAGTGCCCACCTGTTGACCTACCCGCAGAATATTTGTCTGGTCAAGGAAGCCCGGGCCAGGGAATATGTCTTCATTATGTGTTCCAAGCGCCAGGATCTTGTTGCGGTTCACGGTAAAATTAATGGTCGTATTCCATTTGAAAGCGCCTGTCAGGTTATTGGTCATTAGTCCCACCTCGATCCCCCTGTTACGCACGGAACCGATGTTCTTCAGGATATTATCAAAACCGGAAGTCAATGGAACCGGAGCTGATAGCAGGAGATTCTTCGTTACCTTGTCGTATATGTCTGCCACAATGTTGATTCGGTTGCCGAATAAACCCATATCCACACCGAAATCAAACTGGTTGGTCTTCTCCCATTGGAGGTCCGGGTTGGGCATGGTACCCTGCACTTCACCGGTGGCTCTCGCGCCGTTGAAGATGGCGGTATTCGAAGTCAATGAGCTGATAGACTGGTACTGCCCTATCTCGGAATTACCGGTGCTGCCGTAACTAACCCTTAATTTAAGATCATTGATTACCCGGCTTCCCTTCAGGAAAGGCTCTTCTGAAGCGCGCCATGCAAAAGCCGCCGATGGGAAGAAGGCGTATTTGTGATTGGCACCGAACTTTGAAGAACCGTCATACCTGCCGGTGGCAGTAAAAAGGTACTTGTCTTTCAGCGAATAAATTGCCCTGCCGAAATAAGAATTGATCTGCCAGTCATAGGCACTCGACGTAGGCGGATTGGGGACGGTAGCGGCGCCCAGGTTATTCCACAGGTAAAAATCACCATCAAAGTTGGACGCTGATGCACTCACAATTTCGTAGCTGTTTTTTGCCCATTCGGCGCCTAATACGAGATTCAGGTTATTGTCGCGATTGAACGCTTTTTTGTAAGTAAAATAACTGGAACTCTGCCAGTATACAGCTTTATCTGCATTGACGCCTGCGCTGATCCTTTGATAAAGCCCCCGCTGAACGGCCGACCCGCTGGCAGCATTATCATTCTTATTCGTATTGATCTGACCGGAAAAGCTGGTCCGGAAATCAAGGTCGTGGGTCAGATGGATATTGAAGTAGGTATTGCCAAGCACCACTGTCCTATTGTTGATATTGTATTTTGTCCGTAAGATATTCACGGGATTGTCGGCGCCTTCAGAGGCGAGATGCATCCAGTTACCTCCCCAGGTGCCGTCAGGCATTTTTACAGGGATCATCGGCAGCGCTTCCAGTACTTCACGGGTGGCAGTAAGGCCACCGACCCCGTCGTCCTGTATTCTTTCCTGGAAATAGGTACCAGACAGGTTCAATCCTGTGCTCAACCAATTATTGACTTTGCCATCAACATTGATCCGCATTGAATATTTTTTGTTATAGGTTAAAAGTAACAGGGCTTCATCATCCTGGTAGCCATAATTCATACTGTACCGGAGGTCTTCATTCCCTCCCGTCACCGACAAATTGTGGTTTTGAGAGAAGGTAGGCTTATATACTTCCTTCTGCCAGTCCGTGTTATACTTGGGTGTCCCATCAGGATTATATAAGGCTGGTTCCAGCTTTGCAAAATCCGGGTAAGCCCTGCCTGGTACAAATGCATATGCAGCCTTTTCAATAGCCTGGTATTCGGTGGAGTTAAGCACTGGTATTTCACGGGGCAACACGTTATAGCCACCTACAAAGCTATAGTTCACCGTCGGTTTGGCATTGAATCCGTGTTTTGTTGTAATGATGATAACGCCGCCGGAACCCCTCGCCCCGTAGATGGAAGTAGAAGACGCATCTTTCAATACATCGATACTTGCGATATCATTAGGATTGATCGTTGTATAATCAACGCCAATGACGCCATCTACTACAAACAAAGGATTATTGGAGGCATTGATAGAGTTGAACCCCCGGATATTAATGCGGTAGTCGCCGGGCCTTCCGGAATTGGTGGTAATATTCAACCCCGGCACCTGGCCTGCGAGTGCGCCCAGCGCATTGGGAGACGGGCGCTCCCTGATCACGGCGGTGTTGACGGAAGCCACCGATCCGGTTACATCCACCTTCCGTTGTGTTCCATAACCGATCACCACAACGTCTCCCAGCGATTTGCTGCTAAGCTTCATTTGTACAGTAAGAACGGTTTGATCCCCAACGGGTATCTCCAGGGATTGATAGCCGATATAGCTCACGAGCAGCACGGCCTGTGGCTGGACATGAATTTTGAAAAATCCTTTGTCGTTGGTAGTAACGGCATTCCGGGTCCCTTTTGCAAGAATAGTTACTCCGACAAGAGGCGCCTTGTTTTCATCCAGTACAGTTCCGGATATTTCTTTTGGTTGAGTCTGACCATATACAGTCGTAAATGAAATGAGAATAGTTAGACAACAACAGAAAAGTAGTTGTTTAAATTGAATTACATGTAAGAGCCGATTCATAAAGGGAATTAATTTAGTTGTGTAACGCGGAAAGGATAAGAATATAACGTGATCCAAAAATAGATATAGGTTGTGGGTTCTTCTACAATCGGTTTAATGGATACTTAAAGTATATTACTGTCTTTACACTGTTATCTGCCGTTTTTTTGGAAATTGCACCTTAACTATATAAACCATTGTCTGCCAAATATTCTTTTTTGCAACTGGAAGCGCGGCATAAGCCGCCATCATCGAACCTTACCTCTCATTATTAATTTTATTTAATAATTTTAAATAAATTGAATCAATTACTGTTATTTTGCTTTTTCAATGTTCGCATAAGAACGTGTATACCAGGACAGTGATCACCATGCCTCACTTTTTTGAGAAGATGCCATGAAGATGATTAAAACAACCAAAATCTACTGTTGCATTCATTCAGGGTACTGTATTATTATGCTGATGAAATGAATCGCAGGAAATATTAAATAAGCTCGAAGTGTCGCCAGAATCTTTACATACGGATGAAACTGCGCTCCTGCAACGTATAGCGGAAGGTGACGAGCAGGCTTTTTCCGCCTTATTTGTTACGTGGGCCACCCCGCTCGCGGCTATCGCCATGAAGATATTGAAGAACGAATATGCCCGGCAGGAAGTCGTGCAGGAAGTATTTATTAAAGTATGGCTTCATCGCGATAAGCTGGACAAAGTAACGCACCTGGGCGCCTGGCTTAGGAAAATCACTATCAACCAGAGCCTGCTGGCCCTGCAGCGGCACGCAGCAAATGATAAACGGCTGGAGGCGCTCCAAATAACATTGAATCCCGTTGATAACACCAGCACCCTGGAGCTGAAGGAAATCCACCGGCTGGTACATGAAGCCATTGAATCACTTCCTCCACAAAGGAAAACCATCTACCACCTGAATCGCGTGGAAGGAAAGACCACCCGGGAGATTGCAGAAAACCTGCAATTGTCCCATGGCTATGTACGCAATGCGCTCAGCGCGGCCCTGGCTCTCATCAGGGAGCGGCTCACCTCTTCCGGGTTCCTGATGCTGATGCTCTTACTGCACCGCTAAAAAAAAATTTTTTGTCCGATGATGACAAAACGTGCTTTACCCTGATCTTATATTATGAACACCATGAAAAATACCCGATTACATATACTGGCACAGGATTTCCTGGACAACAAGCTGGATACAGCTGGTCAGCAGGAATTTTATGCCCTGCTGGGTGATCCTGATCAACGGGAAGCCCTGACGGAAATATTCATGGAGCTGACCGGGGCGCCTGATATGGACCTCGAATTTGACCTATCCCTGCAACCCTTGCTGGACAAGGCGAAATCGGTAGACCTACCCCGTCACACACCAGTCAGACGTATGCACTACTGGCGCTGGGCGGCGGCTGCTGTAGCGCTGCTGCTGCTGGCAGGCAGTATCTACCGGGTAACGGAGCAGCATAAACGCACCCCACCAACGGTTGTTGCACACAATGGTGCGGTTGCGCCAGGAAAACAAGGCGCCGTACTCATGCTGGCAGACGGTTCCACCGTACTGCTGGATAGTATGAAGAACGGCGTGGTAGCCAGCCAGGCAGGGACCAATGTAGTACTCAACAACGGGCAGGTAGTATATGATGCTAAAACAACCAGCGCTGCTGCCACAGCATATAATACTATTTCGACACCAAGAGGCCGGCAGTTCAGCGTGGTGCTCCCCGATGGCACCAGGGTTTGGCTGAATGCCGCATCATCTTTACGATACCCGGTTGCTTTTTCGGGTAATACCCGCGAGGTAAGGATTACGGGAGAAGTATATTTCGAAGTGGCTGCAGACGCCGCCAAACCATTCTCCGTACACTTCAATGAAAAAGGTGTGGTGGAAGTGCTGGGCACTGCCTTTAACATCAACGCCTATACGGATGAACCAACGATAAAAACTACCCTGTTACAAGGCAGCATCCGGGTGAATAAACAACAGGTGCTTCAACCGGGAGAACAGGCAAATATTGATAACAATGGTAGCATCACGGTAGACAACAACGCGGAAACAGAAAATGCAATAGCATGGAAGAAAGGGCTGTTCGTGATGAGCAGTACAGATCTGCCGGCATTGTTCCGCCAGATATCAAGATGGTATGACATAGAAGTAGACATGAAGGGACAACTGCCTAAACGCTCCTTCGGCGGGACTATCGACAGGGACGTAAATCTCTCTGATATTATTGAGGCGCTAAATATATATGGCGTGAATTGTAAACTGGAAAATGGTAAACTGATCGTACAACCATAAAGACATTAGCCTGGAAAGCAAAAAACCGCCCCGTCTGACTCACGGAGCGGCTATTAAGGTCGGGCTAATAAACTAAATACAGGTTCTGTTTTATTTATCAACCAAAAACCACCCAAATGTATGCAATTAATTGCGTTTTTGGTCCGGCATTTCTATGCCCTTGCCGGACTATTGATGAAACTGCAAAAGCGCGCGAAAGCCGCTGCTATTCTTCTCTTGATCGTATATCTCCAGACCGGTACAGCCGCTGCACAAAAGATTAATCTCCACCTGAAACAGGCTTCCCTGAAAGAGATATTCGGGAAGCTGGAAGCACAAACAGGTTTGTCATTTATGTGGGATGAACATGTGCTGAAAATGGCCTCCCCACAGGACATACAGGTAACCAATGCCACGCTGCCGGAAACTATGGACATCGTGTTGAACAACCAACCACTCACCTACCGTATCGTCAACAAAATGGTGGTGATCAATGAAAAAACATTCACGCCCGTCAGAACAATTTTCCAGGAGATATCCGGCTACGTGCGTGATGAAGCAGGTGTGGCCATTCCTTTTGCCACCATACGCGTAAAAGGCGCTAACACCGGCGCGGTATCCTCGCCAGATGGAAGATTCAGATTAGCCGTCCAGGTATTCCCCGTCATGTTACAGGTAAGCTGCCAGGGATATGCGCCCAGGGAAATAAAAGTGGCAGGTGCCGGCACCCTGAATATCATGTTGGGCAAATCGCAACAACAGATTAATGAAGTAGTGGTGACCACTGGTATCTTTAACCGGAAAAAAGAAAGCTTTACCGGCGCTGTAACGACTGTTACCGCAGAGCAACTGGCTGCATTCGGCAACCGCAACCTGATCACTTCCCTGCGCAACATCGACCCTTCTTTTAATATTGTGGAGAGCAATACGTTTGGCTCCAATCCCAACAGGTTGCCGGAAATCCAGATCCGCGGCAATTCCAGCCTGCCTAATGTAAATGAACTGCAGGATGAAACACGCGTAGGTATGAATACACCGCTGGTGATCCTGGATGGATTTGAATCTTCGCTGCAAAAGCTGCTGGACATTAATCAGAACGAAGTAGCGTCCATCACCATGCTGAAGGATGCATCCGCCACCGCCATTTATGGTTCCCGCGGTGCTAATGGCGTAATCGTGATCACCACCAGGGCGCCACAACCAGGCAGGCTGCGGCTGTCGTACCGCGGCGATGTTAATATCGAAATGCCGGACCTCACCGCCTATCACGTACTCAACGCACGCGACAAACTGGAGCTGGAAAACAAAGTGGGACTATATGACAATGCCCGCGCGGAAAATGATGTACCACTCAAACAATATTACAACTACCTGATGAGTGAAGTGAACCGGGGCGTGGAAACAGATTGGCTGTCCAAGCCCGTCCGCACTGGCATCGGCCAACGCCATAACGTGCGAATGGAAGGTGGCGACAATGCATTCCGTTATTCTATTTCAGCCCAGGTAAATGATATACAGGGTGTCATGAAAGGCTCTTCCCGCCGCACGTTCAACGGTACCATCAATCTCAGTTATTACTACAAGAACATCCGTTTCACGAACAACCTGATGATCGGGTTGGGCGAAAGCGCAGAATCTCCCTACGGATCATTTTCCGATTATGTGAAGATGAACCCTTACTGGGCACCCTATGATGAAAATGGCCGTGTAATAAAGCTGCTGGGCAACCCTGGCTCCAATATTTACACGAACCGCTGGAATACTCTGCCCACTAACCCGCTGTATGATGCTACCCTGAATACTTTTCAGAAATATAAAACGACAGACATCACCAACAATCTTTCCGTAGAGTGGCGTATACAGCCTGATCTCCTCTTCCGGGCAAGACTGGGCCTTACCAAAATGAACTCCGATTCGGACTATTTCCGGCCGGCAGACCATACGGCATTTGCCACTACGGAAGACATTCTCCGCAGGGGGTCTTATCAATATGGGGTGAACAAAGGCTTTCGTTATGATGCGAGCGCCAACCTCAGCTATACCCGTCAATTTGGCGCCCATGCTATATTTGCGGGGTTAGACTATAACATCCGCGAGTCTAAAACCTCTGGCTACAGCTTCGTTGCGGAAGGCTTTACCAATCCTAAATTCGACTTCATTTCCATGGCGCTGCAATATGCGCAAGGTGGTAAACCGGGTGGTGCGGAAAGCCTTACCCGCTCCGTGGGCCTTACCGGAAGCGTGAACTATACCTATGATGAACGGTATTTCATGGACCTCTCCCTTCGCTCAGATGGCGCGTCCCAGTTTGGAAAGCTCAATCGCTTTGCACCTTTCTGGTCTGCCGGCCTCGGCTGGAACCTGCATAAGGAAGCCATGTTCAAACAGTTGACATTCATCAATAGGTTGAAATTACGTGGCTCCCTGGGCGTTACCGGTTCGCAGAACTTCAACGCCTACCAGGCTTTGTCGACCTACGGGTATTATACAGACGACCGTTATTACAGCTGGACAGGCGCCTACCTCCTGGGCCTCGGCAATGAGTCGCTGAAATGGCAACAGAAAATGAACTATGACGTAGGTTTGGAAGCCGACCTTTTCAACCGCCGCCTGAGCCTTGTTGCCGACTATTACATTGAGACTACCAACGGTCTTATATCATCTGTAGACCTTCCTGCCTCCAACGGCTTTGCCAACTATATCGAAAACATCGGTAAGCTGGAAAACCGCGGCATCGAGATAAAAGCCACCGCCTTTCTCGTACGCAACCTGCGGCAAGGGATCACCTGGAGTGTCAGCGGCGCATTGGTGCATAATAAGAACAAGATCCTGATGATTTCCGATGCGCTGAAAGCAGCACAGAAAAGCAGTGAGAATGCTACCGGCGCCGTACCTGGCATGCTTTACAAAGAAGGATATTCTACCAACACCATCTGGGTAGTGCCTTCACTGGGTATAGATCCCAGCACCGGCAAGGAGTTGTACTTAAACAGGAACGGGGAGCCTACCTATATCTGGAACTCGCTGGACCTGCGCGCCAGCGGTATCAGCGAACCTGCGTACTTCGGCAACTTCAGCACCTTGTTGCGGTATAAGAATCTCTCCATGAACCTGTCCTTCGGTTACCGCTTTGGCGGCCAGCTGTATAATCAAACACTGATCAACAAAGTGGAGAATGCAGACTACCGTTACAATGTGGATGCCCGCGTATACGACAACCGCTGGCAAAAGCCGGGCGACAATGCCGCTTTCAAAGGCTTGCTGGTAACAGCATCTACCAACAGGACTTCCCGCTTTGTGCAGGATGAAAAGACACTCACTATGCAGAATGCCAACTTCCAGTATGATGTAAAAAGCTCCTTCGCGAAAAAATTAAAAATGCAGGCGCTGTCTTTCTCCGCCAACATGGCCGATCTCTTTTACCTGTCTACCGTACGCCGGGAAAGAGGTACTACCTATCCTTTTTCCAGGCAGCTGTCGCTTACTGTAAACGCTTTATTCTAACCAGAAAATTAGTGTTCCATGACACCGATGAAATATATCATCACAGGGCTGCTGGGAATGGCCATCTGCACTACCTCCTGCAAAAAATGGCTCACCGTTCAGCCTAAAACCCAGATGCCATCCGACGTACTTTTCACCACGGAAAGCGGCTTCCAGGATGCGCTTACCGGGGTGTACATCCAGATGAAGTCTGCAAACGCCTATGGCCAGGATATGACCTTTGGTACCATAGAAAGGTTGACTTCTTCCTGGGATGTAACCACCAATACCACCGAGCAACGCCTCGGGCTGTTCAATTATGCCGATGATGGCGTGCAACGCGCGCTGTCGGCCATGTATGCACAGGAATACAAGATCATTGCCAGCATCAACGCTATTCTCGCAGAGGTGGATGTCCGCAAAGACGTGTTTCTTTCCACAGGTTCCTATGGCATGATGAAAGGCGAGTGCCTGGCGCTCCGTGCCTATTGCCACCTGGACCTGCTGCGGCTTTTTGGTCCCGTACCAGGCAATATACAGACCGGCACCGTGTTGCCCTATGTGAAAAAGATCTCCCGGGAACCAAACCAACACCTGGCCTACGATCAGTATAAAACGGAGCTGCTGAACGATCTTACCGAGGCAGCCGTTTTGCTGAAAGACGTAGATCCTTTCACCCGGTATTCACAAGCAGACCTCTCCAATCCCGGCAGCGTGAGCTCTCCTTTCAAGCCGGAGAATACTTACTCCGCTTTCCGCTTCCTTCGCATGAACTACTATGCGGTGAAAGCACTGCAGGCCCGCGCCTATCTCTGGTTCCAGGACAACAGGTCCGCTTATACCTGCGCCAAAGAAGTGATCGATGCGAAGAACCCTGACGGCAGTACGAAATTCCGCCTTGGAGTGCTAAGCGATATGTCTGGCGGTAATTTCAATCTCTCTATGGAACATATCTTCGGGCTCTATGATTTCCAGCTGGCCAAAAAATACGAGCAACAGTTTACCTCCGGTACGCTGAAAAAAGGCAGTGGCATAACTACCGTCAACAACCAGTTATACGGCAATACGGGCACGGATATACGGGAAACTAACCTCTGGACGCTGATCACGCTGGCTAATGGTTCCAAATGTAACATCCTGAAAAAATATATGGGGGCTACCACCACTACTGCCATCGCTCCTTTCCAGATACCTATGCTGCGTGTCAGCGAAATGTACCTGGTAGCCGCGGAAACGGCTCCGACAGGCGAAGGGCAGCCTTACTGGGAAGCTTTCCGTAACGCCCGCAATGTGGCCGTTACCACGCTACCCGCCGACCCCGCCCAGGTACAACTGGAACTGGTGAAGGAATACAGGAAAGAATTATTTGCAGAAGGACAGGCATTTTTTGCGTATAAACGCATCAACGCACCCAAGGCCAGCTTCCTATGGGCGCCTGCTGCGGCCACCATCAATTACCTGGTACCATTACCACTAAACGAATTTGTTCAATAACACAAGCGCAAAGAATGAAACAGATACTCACTGTAGCCATGCTGACCGCTTTACTGGCTGCCTGCAAAAAAGATCAGTATTATCTCTACAACGATATTGCCCGGCTTCAGTTTGGCCCTACGCCCGACCGGATCTATACGGCCTCCTTCGAAATGGCCGATACCGTAAAGCCGTTCACTTTTTATTACGAACCGGCTACGACCACGCAAGACACCGTGTTCTTCGATATCTATGCCATCGGTGGGATAAGTAGCAACGACCGCCCTTTTACCCTTGAACAGGTAAATCTCCCGGGAGAAGCCAACGCAATACCTGGCACTCATTACAAGGCTTTTTCCGACGCCTCCCTGAAAGATGCGTATGTGATCAAAGCGGGACAGGTACATGCCACTATACCGGTGATCGTGCTTCGCGATGCCTCGCTGAAAAAAGGAACCGTAAAGCTGCAGATACAGGTGAAGGCGAATGAACAATTCCAGCCAGGGGAAATTAAAAAATTGTGGAGAAGGGTAGAATTTACGGACATGCTTAGTCAGCCGGCCGCCTGGAATGCTTCTGCCGTGCAATACTATTGGGGCAAATACAGCCAGGTGAAACACTCGTTCATGATCAACCAAACGGGCGAAAAGTGGGACCAGGATTTCCTGACTTTCGTGAACACCGATTATGCGCTGCTCTCCTTCTGGCGACTGAAGCTAAAAACGTTGCTCACAGACTACAATAACGCTCATCCCGGCGCGCCGCTTACCGATGAGATGGGTGAAACAATCGTATTCCCTTAATCTTCAAAACAGCCTTTCATGAAATTGACCTATCAAATCCTGGTCGCCTGCAGCGTACTGCTAACGGCCTCCTGTTACAAGGACCAGGGTAATTATAATTATAAATCACCGGAAGACATCACCATCAGCGGCGTGGAAGCGGCTTATGATAAGGTGTCGCTGGTAGACAAGATTACCATCGATCCGAAAGTCAGCTCTACAGATCCTGAGGCGCAATTCTCCTACTGGTGGGGAATATATGAAACCAATGTGCAGGGCTCAGCGCCTAAAGTAGATACGATCGGCCACACTAAAACGCTGGATTACCTGGTAACACAACCGGCTAAAGGCTGGGTGCTGGTGTTCGGCGCAAAGAACGAACATACAGGATTCAGCAGGATAGTAACCGCCAACGTTAATGTGGTTACCCAGTTCACCCGGGGCTGGTATATCATGAAGAGCGATGGTGGTAAAACCGATGTAGACCTCTTCCTGACGCCCACAGGTATTGCTCCCCCATCCAGGATGGAAAATGTATTCTCGCTGGTAAACGGGAAAAAACTCGACGGCGACGCCAGCCTTTTCGGATTCTATACAAACTATAAATCCAATGTAACCGGCGCCTATGCCAACACCAGGGCGTTGTTCATCTTGTCGGACAAAGATGCCAGTGTTGTCAACGTCAATACTTTTAAAGAGATACATGGGCTCAATGATCTTTTCTATGAAACACCTTCCGTGAAAAGGCCTGGTAGTATCAGCGAAAGTTCACAGGCCAACTATTTTGTAAACGACGGGCACCTGCATAGTATTTATTCCATGTCGGCCAACATTGGCCTGTTTGGCGGCAAACAGCTGCGCGATGATAACAACAGTCCGTATAGTCTTTCAAAATATTTCATGGCATATCCCTTCGAAAACCCTTTCTTTTTCGATGAAACCACCAGCTCTTTTGTTTCCGCTACCGGTACAGGGTCCGTACTTTCGGCTACAACAGACGCGCCTGGAACAGAAATGCCTGCCAACAGGATGAACAAAGACCTGCTGTTCATGGGTGTAAAATCCACCAGTCCATACGTAGGTATCGCCCTGTTCAGGGATAAAACAGCTCCTGCCCTGAAGATAGTTTCCACCATCACCCCCTCCAACTATGCGTTGAAGATCGTGAATGATACCCTGGCGCCAACAGACAAGCTGAATCAGGCAGAACGTTTCGGGCTGATCGTGGCAGATGAAAACATCCTGTATTTTTCTGTCGGGCAGGAAGTATGGTCCTGGAACCTGAGCAATGGCGCTGAGCAGCTGCAATTCACCGTACCGGCAGGAGAGAAAATAACGTGTATCCGTCATCGTAAATACGCCGGCTCCACTAACGCTGAACAGCCTTTCTATCACAACTATATGCTGATAGGCACTACCAGTGGCGGCAACTATAAAGTGTACGCATTTCGGAAAACCTCCGGCAACCTCGCCAACACCCCCGACTTCACTATGGAAGGTAAGGGAAGCGTGGGAGATGTGATCTACATTGCGCCGCCGGTTAACAATTATACATATCCAAACAGCTATTAAACAACCTGACTACAAATGAAAAAATTACTTTTGGGTGTAACCGCCCTGCTTTGCCTGCCCGCCTCTATGAAAGCGCAGGTAACCATCTCCGGCGAATGGATGCGCCGGAACGACGGGAATGTACATCTCTACCGGGTAGAACATGGAAGACTGGAAGAAGTGGCTACGTCCAAACCAGGCGCCGATTCCTCTTTCGGATTTTATTTCCACCCGGAACGCGAAGGGTTTTATGTGATCGGTACCGGTAATAGCCAGACTCCCATAGACAAATACACCTTCTATTTTAAAAAGAATGACCAGCTGAACGTAAAGATCACGGATACTGCCTATGTGCTCACTGGTAAGAACTCTCCTGAGAACCAGGCCGTGGCCAAATGGCACCATACTATGCTGCCGCTGGAAAGGAAAGGTGTTTATTTCAGTACGTCCAGGAGTACGTACGTGGATTTCTTCCCGTTGCTGGAAACACTTCACAGACAGGCGTTGGAAACGAAATTCGCTTCCACCGGCAACAAGCAGTTTGACACTGAGTTTGCAAAGTTTCGTGAGCTGGATATGTTGCACTATGCCGCCGAATTGCTGAGCACTCCCCGCTCCGCCCATCCTTCCGAAAAAGACTACACGCCCTATTTCAAAAGCATCACTGTACCGTATTTCACGACGGATACACGCCTGCTTCGCTATCCTTACGGCATGCGTGTGATGAGCACCCTGCAAAGGCTGCCAGCCAGGATGGGTAACGGCGATGTAAAGGACTACAGCATCGAGGCCAGGATGAAAGGCATCGAAAACGATACCCTGAAAGGCGAAGTAGTACTGCAACAAGCTGCTTCCCTGAAAACATACCTCGGCTACCTTGACCTCGACAAGCAGTATGGCAAATACCTGCTTACTTCCGACCAGGCCCAGCGCGCCAGCAGCATAAAAACAGAACTGGCGAAGAAAGCCACTGCCGCCGGCGGCCAGGCAGTAAACTTCACCTACCCCGACTTGAACGGTAAACAGACATCGCTCACCGATTTCAAAGGTAAAGTGGTATTGGTAGATGTATGGGCCACCTGGTGCGGGCCCTGTAAAGGGGAACTTCCCTACCTTAAAAAACTGGAGGAAGAAATGCACGGACAGGATGTACTGTTCCTCAGCGTATCGGTAGACGAACAAAAAGATCATCAGAAATGGAAGGATTTTGTTGCCAGCGAGCAGCTGGGTGGCGTACAACTGTTTGCCAGCGGATGGAGCGACATTGCCAAATTCTATAACATTAAAGGAATACCGCGCTTTATGGTGTTTGATAAGAACGGAAATATCGTTTCCACAGACGCGCCAAGACCATCTAGTAAGGAGTTGAAGCTGTTGCTGGAGAGCGAGGCGAAGAAATAAGTTTTTCCAATAACCAACCATATATGCGAAGAGGCCGCCCAGGGGTGGCCTCTTCTTTATTACTACCGCGTATCATTATTAAAATTTAACGCCAACCCAATCCCGGCGCCACATGTTCTAAAATAGCAGACAATACATGCAGGTTGTAATCAACGCCCAATGTATTGGGTATGGTCAAAAGGATCGTATCTGCTTCCTGGATGGCTTCATCCTTAGCCAACTCCCTGATGAGCTGATCTGGCTCAGCAGCATAGCTCCTCCCGAAAATAGCGCGTTTGTCCGCTTCAATCATCCCGATTTTATCGACCCGGTTGGTTTCCTGTCCAAATAAATAGCGATCCTGGTCATTTACCAATGCGAAAATAGACCGGCTTACAGAAACCCTTGGTTCGCGGGTATGCCCTGCTTTTTTCCAGGCTTCTTTGTACAACCTGATCTGTTCGGCTTGCTGTATATGAAAAGGTTTACCGCTTTCGTCGTACTTCAGGGTAGAGCTTTGAAGATGCATACCGTTTTCGGCAGCCCACACAGCGGTAGCATTAGAAGCGGCACCCCACCAGATGCGTTCCCGCAGACCTTCTGAGTATGGCTCCAAACGCAGCAAGCCCGGTGGATTCGGAAACATCGGGTACGGGTTAGGCTCAGCAAAGCCGACACCTTTCAGTTTGTCCAGGAATTCCAATGCTTTACGGCGCCCCATATCGGCGTCCGTTTCTCCTTCGGCCGGCTCATATCCAAAGTAGCGCCATCCATCAATGACCTGCTCCGGCGATCCTCTGCTGATTCCCAACTGTAATCGCCCCTCTGAAATTAAATCCGCCGCCCCGGCATCTTCTATCATATACAGCGGGTTTTCGTAACGCATATCAATTACGCCCGTTCCAATCTCTATTTTGCTTGTTTTGGCGCCGATAGCCGAAAGCAACGGAAATGGGGATCCTAACTGGGCAGCAAAATGATGTACCCGAAAATAGGCGCCGTCTAAACCAATTTCTTCGGCAGCAACCGCCAGATCGATGGATTGAAGCAATGTGTCGCTGGCTGTACGGGTGTTATAGGCCGGATGGTTAGACCAGTGCCCGAACGATAAAAATCCTATTTTCTTCATAAATCTGGTTTCGCGGGAAAAATAACCCAATATTATCTCATTTTCATTTGTTGTAACAAATTCTTTCGTCCTACTTGCTCCCAAAGGAGTACCACGTCGGTACTGCTTTCATAGTATTGACAATAGTGTCATTATTTTGTGATCCTCCTGAGAGGATGTGTATTCTGATAATATAAGGAGTAATTGGCTTTAGTTGATTACCAAAAACCTCCGGATGCTCTCCTGCCCATGTATAGTATTCCATTTTCCCTTTAATCTTAGAATACCAAACCTTTCCAACAGCGTCGTAGGTGATGGTATCCGGCCTGGTTATCTTCCTGAAATGTTTCAGCTTCTCTGCATCTAACGCGATGACCGTCGTGTAAGGTATTTTCTGGTCACAGGCTACCGGCTCATAATGATCTTCATGCCAGTACATGCATCCTCCGGAGGTCAGCTTATCCTTCCACCACCACATGCCGCTTGTTCCCAATACCAGCGATACCATTACCGCAGCCGCCAGCGTTTTTGCTGACTTCCCTCCTAGCTGCTTTTGATTACTTTCCTTTTCCTGTCTGTTATCCATCAAGGTCTGAATTGTCGGTTTTTCAGGAATTATCGGATTTTCGACTGGTTTACCAGTTTCGACTACCGGTGGGTTGTCCTTGATATCCGGTACTCTAACCGGGGTTTCCCCTGTCTCGCTGGTATTATCTAACATCGGGACTTTCTTTGTACCGTCGCCGTTGGAAATCGTTTTCCATATTTCCCAGGGCCTGCCAGGAAAGTCAAGTAGCCAGGCCAGCAGCTCAATATTCTTCTCATCTGTCTTGTCAGACTTCCCTCTCAGATAGTTCACCAACGGCCTGAACTTATCCGTATCACATCGCTGAAGGATAACCTGACAGCTTTTCGATTCACTCAAATCCCCACAGAAATCCCTGATCACCTTTTGATCCCGCCTGCTCACCTCCCTGGTGCATTTTTTCACACATTCCTCTTTGAGGTTCCCAGGTGTAAGGTGCATCAAGCCGTGGGGTAGCGTATTGTTTGCCTGCTGTTGTTCATAGGCCTGCATGATCAGCCGCTGGTAGTCGATAAAAAACGTCTCCATAAATGAAAGTATAGAACTGAATAATCGGAATTAAACCCACATTCCCGGAATTATAAATGGAATACCAGGAATTACCGGAATTATCGGAATTGTTTGTAAATCAACCTCTTACCTCAACCTACCTTTGTTTTGCAATCGGGTAAATGCCTCCCTAGCTAAGAGGCTCTCTGTACAGAACCGATGCACCCCGGGCAAAGAAAGCGGAAGCCGGTTACCGGCTTGGGAAGCGATGATCAGCTTCCGTAATCCACGCCCACTCCTTCCCAAAAAGCAAGAAGCGCTTCTTCACTGACTCAAAACTCCGCTGCCGGCTGCCCGGCAACCGGCAGCCTATTTCCTAAACACTTAAAAAACTAAAACAATGTTTCACATTATATTAAGTTTCTTACTGGCACTCTTGAGCCCAAACCATTCCAACAACGGCAACCATAATAATGATCCACAGGTCACTGTTCTTGATGATACCGGTGGCGAAACAGGGACCATTCCTCCAAGAAAACCCTGATATATTATCTCCGTGAGGCAAGCAATGTCTTGCCTCACTTTTTTTAGTAGCGGTTAATAATAATTTCCCAAAATGCAGAAATTCAATACTTTTAAGAGAAATAATCCCTGGTGCGCCCCTCAAACATCATCCTGACCTTATTCCTTGGCTGTTTTTTAGCCTGTACCTCCAATCGGGAGGCCCCGCAACCGATTCCTACACCTACGTTGAAAAAAGGAGAAACCTTTTTCAACAAGAATAACGACTCTGCCTTCTATTATTTTAACCTGGTGGCAACAGGAGCTACCGACAGCCTGGATATTGCCATGGCCTATACTTATATGGGCATCATCCAGGCATATGAGGGCGACCATTACGGAGGACAGGAAAGCCTGCTGAAATCCCTTAATTATCTTGATGAATACAAAAAAGAAGACCAGGGATGCCTAAGCTCCGACTACCACGAACTAGGCAATGTTTGTCTTAATCTTAAAAATTATGATGCCGCGATCGACTACTACCGGAAAGCGCTTAAATACATAAAAGACCCGGACTTCGAAGCTGTTGCCCTCAACAGTATAGCCCTTACTTACCAGAAAAAAGGCGACTATGACCAGGCGATTGATTTATACAAATCCCTGCTGCTGAGGAGTAAGGACAAGCAAAAAGAATATGCCCGCGTACTTTCCAACTATGCCAGGACCAAATGGCTGAAAGATTCCGCTTATCCAGCCGGGACAGAGCTGCAACGCGCATTACAAATCCGTAAAGATTCCAACGATATCAGGGGGCTCAATGCCAGCTACGCCCATCTGTCGGACTATTATACCATCTCCTTACCCGATTCAGCACTCTATTATGCCGGGAAAAGGTATGAAATGGCCAGGGAAATGAAAAGTCCGGACGACGAAGTCGAGGCATTGTCAAAACTTATTACACTTAGCCCCACCAATTTGTTGAAATCTTATTTTGCCCGTTATCAATACCTGACAGATAGCATCCAAACGGCAAAGAACGCAGCCAAGAACCAATTTGCCTTAATCCGGTATGAAGCCGCAAAAAATAAGGCCGATAACCTTCAGCTGCAAAAGGACAATGCCCAAAAGAAAACCCAGCTCGTGGTACAGCGATTCATATTGGCACTAACTATCCTGTTCTTCATCATCGCCGGGATTGTGCTAATCCTTCGATACCGCAGGCGCCGGCAACAGATAGAATTTGCCTCCCGGCAGGCGATACAGGAACATCAGCTTAAAACCTCGCAGAAAGTGCACGACGTGGTGGCCAATGGCCTGTACCGCATCATGACAGACCTGGAGTATAAAGCGCCTGTAGACAAAGAGGAATTGATAGATAAGATTGAAGTACTGTATGAACGCTCCCGCGATATCTCGTACGAGAAACCCACCACCTCAAAGATTCCTTTTCATGCCAAGATTGATGATTTGCTGGAGTCCTTCGGCTCCGAACATATCAAGGTCCTGATCGTCGGCAACGGCCCGCTGCTCTGGAGCCGGACCAATGCGCAGATACAGCATGAGGTTGAACATATTCTACAGGAATTGATGATTAATATGAAAAAACATAGCCAGGCTAATTCCGTGATGATAAAATTTGGATCTCAGAATGACCAGGTTCAAATTCTCTATACCGATGATGGCATCGGTATTTCCCCGCAAGTTAAGTACGGGAACGGACTCCAGAATACGGGAAACCGTATTAAAAGAATTGGCGGGAAATATACATTTGAACATCCTGCTAAAGGATTAAAAATTCACATTTCCTTTCCAATAGCTCAACCCACATGATTACAAAAGTACTTATTGCTGAAGATCACCAAAGCGTCAATATTTCCGTACAGAAAATACTGGAAGAACTGGCCATCATGAATACCGCATATGCCTATTATTGCGATGACGCGTTGAATATGATAGCACAGGCGGTTAGAGCCAACAGCTCGTTCGATCTCCTTATTACAGATTTGTCTTTCCTTCCGGATGGTCATAAACAGGTACTGTCTGACGGCATGGAGCTGATTACGGCCGCCAGGGAAGTACAGCCTGACCTGAATATCCTGGTCTTCACGGCAGAAAACAGGCCAGCTATTATTGACCAGCTTTACAATAAGTATGACATAGACGGTTTTGTACCCAAAGCCCGGAACGACGCCCGGGCGCTGAAAGAGGCCATTAACGAAATAGCCCTCCACCGGCGCTATTTTCCCCGCCATATCAGGCAGCTGATCGATAAAAAGAACGCCTACTCTTTTTCAGAATTTGATATCACCATCATCACACTGCTGGCGCAGGGAATGCTGCAGAAAGACATACCTGCGCACCTGCAACGTAATGGTATAAAACCTTCCGGCCTAAGCAGCGTAGAAAAAAAACTCAACCAGATGAAAGATGCCCTCGGTTTTACCAAGAATGAGCAACTGGTGGCCCACTGCAAAGATTTAGGCGCTATATAAGCATCTCCAAAAAAATATACGATTACGGTTTCCCATAAAAAAAGGAGGTGGACGACATCTATTTTTGTTTCATAAAATAACCAACACCATGAAACGAAAATATTACGTAAACAACAACGTCCAGTATAACGGCGACTATGAAGTGCACGTTAGCACCTGTGAGTATTTTTCCATGATGTTTAACCGGACAGAGATCGGCGAATTTGACACCTGCCAGGAAGCCGTCCGTAAAGCAAAGAAACTATATCCAAAGGCGAATGGCTGTTTTACCTGTTGTAGACCCTGCCATACGAGTTAAACAACACCGCCAGTTCTTTTGTAACCCCTTGTCTCCGAATCCATCAATCCATGAAACGCTTATACGCCTGGCTGCTTATAAGCTGTGTTCACTGCAAACCAGTAAACGTGTATATCTGCGATAGCAAATATGCCACCAGGTATCATTATAATGCGAATTGCCGTGGACTAAGCAACTGTAAGCATCAAATCATCAGTATTCCCCTCGAGAAAGCAATGGCCTCCCGGACGCTTTGCAAGTGGGAACAATGACCTGGCCGCGACCGGAACTATATTTAAATACACTCCAATTGTTGTTATTATGACCACTCCAGGCAACGCACCGTATAGATATCTGCAGTTTAAAGGAGATCAATCGTATACCAGGTATATCCAGGAAGATATTCCTGCAACAGCTCCCCCGGCAAGACCTCCGGACCAGGGCTTCCTCAACGGAAAATCTCATGGCAGCTATGGCGCACTTTTATTTCACCCTAACTGGAAGGCGAAACGAAAGGAAATATTACAACGCGATATGCATCGTTGTGTGCACTGCCGTAGCGACAAAGACTTGCAGGTACACCACCGGCAATACCATTTTATAGCAAGCGAGCAACAATTCCGCCTTCCCTGGGAGTACCCCGGTCACCTGCTCATCACGCTTTGTGAATCCTGTCACAATAAAGGGCATAATAAATACAAAGTACCCACCATCACTATTTAATAACACAGATATGAGCTTATTTGATATTTTCAACCGGCAACGCCAGAATGGGCACACCCACACCATGGCCATTGAAACTGCTATACCGGATATCCCGGAAACAACTTTCATCGAGAAAGCACCACCGGAAAAAGAGCCTGCCGAAGAAAAAACCGTTGCGCCGTTTAACGGCGGCATACATCTCTTATACGATTTCCTCGACAAGAATTATGAATCTAAAGGGTATAACGACGCATTGATCAATCCGGATACAACGCACCTGGAGCAAAATGTGATTGCCTTGAAGAATGACCTGGAAAGATCCATCCGAAAAGTAAAAACGTTTTACGAAGACTTTATCCGGCAAATCAATTTCCACATTTCGAGCAGGAGCAGAAGTGGCATGATCGATACGGTGGAAGAGCTTACCATCAAGAAGGAAATTGCCGAAAGCCACATCGGCCAGGTCAAAGAAATTGAAGCCCAGGCAAAGCTCAACGAGGGCGTCGGGCATGGTATCATTATCAGCTATAGCCGGGGATTCAGGAATGGTCTTGCCGCCATTTCCAGTCACATTATCCTGAACAAAAACTTTTAAAATCGGACGTTATGAAACATCTATGGATTCGCTTCGGCTGCTTCATGACCGGATACAACTACAATATTTTGCGAAACTGCAGCGAAGCTGCTTTTAAATCCGTGAAGAAATATACGGCAGCCATACTGATTGTTTGCATCCTGTGGTTCTTTATTGGTTTTGCTTTTGCACACCGGTACCTGTCACTTAGCCTGCCAGGTTGCCTGCTGGCAGGCATGCTTTCCACCCTGATCATTGTACAGGTAGAAAAGCAGATTGTGCTATCCATCCATCCCAGTCGGTGGCTGCTTATCCTCAGGGGCTGCCTGGCCTTTATCATGTCTAACCTGGGCGCGGTAATCATCGACCAGATATTGTTCGAGAAAGATATTGAGATTGAAAAGATTTCCTACATCTCGGAAAAAGTAAACAAGATACTGCCCCTGAAAACAGAGGAACTACGTAAGCAGATGGCCGCACTGGATACGACAATCAGTAAAAAGGAGCAGGAAAAGGATAATTACGTCGAGGATATCAGTAAACATCCCACCACCACCGTCACCACTGTGCAAACTACCACCAGGCGGGTGCCTGTACAAACAGTGACGTCTTCAGGAAAGGATATGGAAACCTGGAAGACGCAAACTGATCGTACCGTTGCATCTATGCTGGTACCCAATCCCAAAATAGGATTGATTCCATCTCTCGACTCTACCATTAGCGCAATGCGGCAACAAAAAGCGCAGAAGGAAAACGAACTGCTCCACATCAGGCCCGCCCTTGAAGCGGAAATGAAAGCACATACGGGATTCCTGGATGATTTAACGATCATGATCCAAATGCTATCTGCCTCTCACGTTGCCCTGGCTTTCTGGTGCCTGTGGATCCTCTTTTTCCTGTTTATCGAGATGCTGGTACTATTCAGTAAGATGGGCGACAAGTCAAACGATTACGAAAAGGTGGTAATGCACCATATGACCTTGCAGATACGGCGGCTCGATGCCCTTGGAAAAGGATTTGAACAATAAAATTCCTGACAACATCAATATCGAAAAAAATTTACGATGGATTTTAAAGATGAAATCAAACTCTTCGGCGACAAAGTCGAAAAGCTTAAAAACCAGATTCAAACAGAAGAAGCTACCAAGAATGCTTTTATCATGCCCTTCATTAAGGTGCTCGGCTACGATGTGTTTGACCCGTTTGAAGTAATGCCTGAATTCATCGCGGATATCGGGATCAAAAAGGGGGAAAAAGTAGACTATGCGATCCTGAAAGAAGGAAAGCCTTCTATACTCATAGAATGTAAACACTGGGGAGAAAGCCTGGATCCTCACAATTCCCAGCTTTTCCGGTACTTCCATACTACCAGCGCCAAGTTCGGTCTCTTGTCCAATGGCATTATTTACCGGTTCTATACAGATCTTGCGGAGCAGAATAAAATGGATGACAAACCATTCTTTGAGTTTAATGTGACAGATATAAAAGACAACCAGATCGAAGAACTCAAAAAATTCCACAAATCGTATTTCAACCTGGAGAGCATTCAAACAACGGCGAGCGAGCTAAAATATATGAATGAACTCAAAACGCTGATCAATGCTGAATTCCAAAATCCGTCTGAGGGTCTGGTTAAATTCTTTGCCAAACAGATATACAGGGGGATGTTAACTTCTAAAGTGGTGGAGCAGTTGGGCGCTCTTACGAAGAAGTCGATACAGCAATACATCAATGACCTGATAACTGAAAGGCTTAAATCAGCGCTAAAAAAGGAAAATGATGTAGAGCCAGCTGAGGCCGAAAAGGAAATAACAACAGCAGCTACTGCCATCGAAGAGAAAGCGGCAGTGATTGAAACCACCGAAGAGGAAAAGGAAGGCTACATGATTGTGAAGACCATTCTCCGTCAAAAGACAAAGCCTGCCAGGATAGCCTACCGGGATGCACAGTCCTATTTTGCCATACTACTGGACGACAATAACCGGAAAACGATATGCCGATTGTATTTTAACAGCTCCCGAAAATATATCGGCACTTTTGACGAACAAAAGAAAGAGACAAAGACAGAACTTATGACGATCGATGACCTATTTAAATTCGAAGAGGTACTTCATAAGACGGTTGAATGGTATGACGCAGAAAAAGTTCCGGCAAGTTAATAACATCCGCCACATATAAAACCAAAAAAGGAGTTATTTCAATAAGAAATAGCTCCTTCAATTCCGATTTGCGTAGCGTCAGGGATTACAATCGAACCCCGGATTCCACCCTTATACTAATTAAAATTAATCAATGCTGATACTGTCTATTGCCTTCTCCATAGCATATTCCATTACGCCCGGCACTTTTAATCCTTCGGCACGAACTACCGTCAAATCTTTCATACCTAAAAAGCCAAGGAAAGCATTCAGGTAGGGAGCAACAAAGTCGTTGGCTTTACCCGGACCATCTGAATAAACGCCCCCGGAAGACATGGCGACGTACACTTTTTTCCCCGTTACCTTCCCAACAGGACCATTTTCACCATATCCAAAAGTGATGCCTGCTCTCGTGATATGATCAATCCAGGCCTTTAATGAGGAATGAATCGTAAAGTTGTAAAGCGGAGCGCCCATCACAATGATGTCTGCGGCCAACAACTGTGCAACCATCTCGTCAGAAAAACGTATAGATACTTTATCTTCTTCCGTGAGCTGGTCTCCGGGAATAAAGAACGTACGAAGAACAGCAGGATTAAGATGAGGAATGTCAATATCGACCAGGTTTAATTCTTCCAATATACTGCCTGGATACTTCTCCTGAATTCTTCCGACGATAGCCCGACCCAGCTGAATGCTATGCGATCCATTCTCTTGTATACTTGACATTAAATGAAGGATACGTTTCATAAAAATTTACCTGTTTAATAATTTTATCAATTTTAAATTCCGGGGTGGTCCGATTTCTTTTTTGTTTAAAGATGAAAGGACGATGTCCGAATTATCAACAACAAAATTACAGTTGCCAGGTAGGCAAAAGGGGCTACTTACACAAAGGAAAGCGGTTACATTTATGTAATACAATTACATTTGTGTTTATGAGAACGACTATAAACGAGCCTCTTCCAGACAAGGAAGAATGTACAAGTTCGCTTAAAAATGCCCTTGATGCACTGTCTGTCATTAACGGAAGATGGAAGCTGGCTTTGATCCTTTGTTTAATGCAATCCTCAAAGCGCTTCAGTGAGATTCAGCATGAAATGACGGGTATATCCTCCAGGATACTCGCTAAAGAGTTAAAAGACCTGGAATTGAATGACTTTATCAAACGTCATGTATATCCGACCACGCCGGTAACCATTATTTACGAAGCAACCGGGTATAGCCGGTCTTTAAAAAGTCTGATAGGAGAACTGAGTGCATGGGGTGGACAACACCGGGAAAAAATTAAAGAAAGTATACGGAACCAATCCTGATACACTTTTCAAGAATAGTTAACCAGCTCATTGCTATTCCATTATTTACATACGCATTTACATCTGTATGATACCCGTACCCGCATACCGGTTAACCAGTTAAAACGGTTTGTCCAGGGATATGGACCGAATGGCCAGGCCCAAAATCGCCCATCCTACGTCTTAAAAACGAAAATGTGATACAAAAATCCATCGCTGAATTTTGTATCACATTTTGCCGGCTGAAAGGGGCACAATCGACCCTCAAATTATCGGCTATACACGTTATTTCTGACCCTTTTTACCTTTAAAGTCAGTGATGGTGTTTCCATCATAACGATACGAGGATTTACGCTACCTGTAAGTATTTTCGGCATAAGGCATACAATACGTATTTCATAATTTATTTGCTCAGCAACCGCCTTTGCGAGGAACACGTTTAAAAATTAACTTACCATCTCGTTCTACATATTCGCCCGATACTATTGGGTATGCATACTTGGGTGCGTATGATACGTTATGGCTTCTTATAATTATCTTGTCGTCAACTTTCAGGCTATGCAATTGCTCAAGTTGCGGCTTTTCCGGCTCAAATTTTACAATGTAATCGACACCATTAATCCTGGCCATCACTCCGAAACCTAATCTTGATCCTGGCGGAAGAGAAAGAGAGGTTATAACAGCCTCCATATTAGTAAAATCACTTATATGCTTACTTATTTTAGCAATACCGTCAAGCACTTTTTTACCTGCGGGAGACGCTTCCCACTCTTTGAACTTTATACCTTCAGGGGTAGCCTCCCATTTTTTCCTTTCGGCTTCCCTTTCAGCAGCAGAGAGGGGTTTTGGGGCTGGCCTTTTAGAAGGTTCATTTTTAATCTGGAGATTAGCAAATACTAGTCCGCTTACCACAACCAGCGGTAAGATCAACGCATAAATAACTTTTTTCATATTTTTTATAGGTTTAATTAACATAGATCTATCTGCTGATAAATCAGATTCGTTTAAGGCATTTTTTTTATTTTTCATATCCTTTTAAAGTTTGTGTCACAAAAATACTGTGATACATTTCAGCCTGGGGAACTTGCATTGTAAATTAAAATGTAACCTTTGTAAATACATTGTAAATGGCATGTTTGACGGCCGAAATTTACTTTCCGGGGGAGAATTTCAGATTAGTTTTTAAAAAATAGCCTGCTAAAAACCAATGTTTTAGCAGGCTATTGTATGATAGGGCGGGGTGTCGGGGGACAACAATCGCCCCCCTGATACCGCTTTTAACCTTTTTCAGAGATATAGCAATATGGTCGTCATTGATAAACAGTCATTTCTTCGCACCTTACCATATCTTGATCCGCTTATCCTCATCCAGGAACATCCGCTCTCCGGGTCGTACATTAAACGCTGAGTAAAAAGCGGGGATGTTCATTAGTGGTCCATTTACACGCCATATTGGTGGAGAATGGGGATCGTTGTTAACCCAGTAGCGCAGGTATGCGTCTTTCATTTTCACCCGCCAGATCCTGGCCACTGAAAAGAAGAATCGCTGATCAGGCGTAAAGCCTCCGATTTTGGTTGTATCCTGTCCTTGTTTGGTCATTTTAAAAGCATCATATGCTACGGCGATTCCGCTGATATCCGCTGTGTTTTCTCCTACTGTAAGCGCGCCCTTTATATGAATGCTATCTAATACGGTGAACGTACTGTACAGGTCAATGACCTGCTGTGTTTTGGCCTTAAACTTTTTATAGTCCTCAGGTGTCCACCAATTTTTTACGTTACCATCTTTATCAAACTGGGCCCCCTGATCGTCAAACGTATGCGTCATTTCATGTCCGATCACCATGCCAATGCCGCCATAGTTAAGCGCGTCATCAGCGTTGTTGTCAAAGTAGGGAGGCTGCAGAATTCCGGCGGGGAACACAATCTCATTGGCGGAAGGATTGTTATAAGCTGTAACTGTGGAAGGCGTAGTGAACCACTCGGTCTTGTCAACTGGCTTCCCCAATTTGGCAAAGTTGTATTGGAAGTTGTTCGCCGCCGCCGATACCACATTCTCAAAATATTTATTCCTCACAATATTTACCTTACTGTATTCGCGCCACTTATCCGGGTATCCAATCTTTTTGGTGATAGCAAATAATTTCACCTTGGCTTTTTGCTTAGTGCTGTCACTCATCCAATCCAGCTTGTCCACCCTATTGGAGAACGCCTTCTGCAGGTTATTCACCAGCTCCAGCATCCGCGTTTTGGCCGACTCCGGGAAATATAGTTTCGTATATAATTGTCCCAATGCCTGACCAAGATAAGTATCTACCATGCCAGACATGGTTTCACCGCGTGTTTTTTGCATGGTCTGTCCCGTGAGGACTTTACTATATTCAAAGGATGAATTCACAAAAGGCTTGCTGAGGTAGTCTGCATAGGTACTAATATAATTTCCTCTCAGGTATACTTTCCAATCCTCGAGTGGGATCGATTTGAGGAGCGTGTTCAATTTATCATAATAACCCGGTTGGGCTATATCCAGTGAATCTATGGTAGCACCCAGGTGTTGGAAGAAAGTTGTCCAGCCTATATTGGGTTGTTGCTTATTCAAAGCGGCCAGCCCCACTTTATGGAAATTGGCTTTTACATCCCGTAGCTCAACATTGGTTTTATGTGATGCTGCCAGCTGCTTTTGGATATTGTAAACAAGTACTGCATTTTTTTGCGCTAACGCAGTATCGCTTCCTGTGAGCGTAAAAAGATCTGCGAGGTATTTTTTATATGCCTGCTGTATAGCGACGGTGGCCGTGTCGGTCTTGAAGTAATAATCTCTGTCAGGCATGCCGATACCACTTTGATAAATATGCCCCATATTCATGCTACTGTTTTCCTGATCAGGCGAAACTTGAAAATCAATAAGGGAAACGTTTGACAATTTGGTTTCTTCTGCCAGGAGTGTAAGCATATCAGCCGTACTAGTGATGGCATTGATGCGCTCCAACCCGGTTTTGAGTGGCTCAAATCCACGCTGATTGATCATATTGGTATCCATTCCGGAAGCATAGAAATCACCGATCTTTTGTTCAAGGCTGCCGGCGGGATTATTACTTTTTGACACGCTATCAAGGATACCCTGTAACTTGAGACGTTGCTGATAATTCATAAATCGGTATGCACCTACACCCGACTGACTGGGTGGTATTTGTGCGGTATCATACCATTTTAAATTTACATAATTATAAAAATTATCGCCCGGCTGAATAGTCGGGTCGAGTCCTTCAATAGCAATGAAGGGTTTTTCATTTGTTTGCTGTTGGCAGGCAACAAAAGCAACTAAGAAAACGGATAGTAAAAACCAGCTTTTCATATAGATTAGATTGGTTGCGAAATGATGTTGAATTAATTGAGCATTTGAATGAGCTAAAAGTGGCGACATTTATATGGACCCAAAAAACATGTTTGCAGTTCTTTTCTGAAAAAAAACCAGGTAAAAGCTACCAGATAAATAAAAACACCTGACATTTCCAGCAGTGACATATCCTCATAGATGCTTACCTTTAGTAAAATAGTTTCCAACAAAAGTAAGCCAACCCAGTATCCTGCATTAATCAGGTGCATCCCATCCCCTTTAAAGCGCTTCAAAAAGCAAACATAAGGCCAGGCAAAAAGCAACCCATTCAAAATAGTCAGTGGCAGGATATAAAATATGCCAGCAGCCAGCAAGGTTGATTTAAACAGATTTACAATATAGTCTATCAACGGCACTTCCCCCATTAATCCAAATACAACAAGCAGGAGGGGAATATCCCTAAGTAAGAAATAAACCAGGAACTTTTTTATGATTGCTTTATTCATTTTGGATCTCGTATTAAAACCTGGGTACGGGTCTGTTAAATAATGAATACGTTGCCCTGAATGAGGGTTGTTTATAATCAAATATAATGGTATTATTTATACTGAATCTGGGAGATGGGAATATATCTGTGAATATGGTCTCCTGGTACCAGGAAGTCCCTGAGCAGTAACCATATAGGTTTGCAACAACCCCAAAAGCAAAAAAGCCTCTGGTCTATAACCAAAGGCGTCTTTAATTTTTGCGGAGAGTCAGGGATTCGAACCCCGGGACCTGTTACAGTCAACAGTTTTCAAGACTGCCGCAATCGACCGCTCTGCCAACTCTCCATGCCGCGAAAGTATAAAACGTATTGATCCAAAAAAAATTTATTTTACTAAAAAAAATCGTTAAAATAGCCCACCCTGGCAGGTATACACCGGTGGCTGCTGCCAACGTATAGCCGTTATAGATAGCTATCCCCTCCTATCCTTTTTTTTCCGTAAATTTAAAGATGAATGTATTTTTTGAAGGACCCGTACTATGGTCACAGATTGATGCAAATATGCATCTGCGGCATTCGGCCTATGCCGATTTTGCGGCGCAAGCCCGGCTTAGGCTGTTGGAGTGGGCAGGACTGGATGCCCGTCAGTTCTTAAGCCTTGGAATAGGACCTATCCTTTTCCGGGAAGAATTACTGTATCACCGGGAAATAAATCCCAACGATACCGTGAAGGTTACCTGCGAAATGACCCGATGCAAATCTGACGCTTCGCGCTGGTCTATCAAACACGAAATTTTCAGGGGCGATGGTACCAAATCCGCTACGGTGCTGGTCGACGGCGCCTGGATAGATACCCGCAAACGTAAGCTGACAGGACTTACGTCAGATTTGCTCGAGAAATTTAATGCCATTCCGCGTAGTGAGGACTTCGTGGAAGAAAAAGTCTGATTTATCTCCTGGTAAACGGCTTGGCCTCATGTGTATACTCCTGCCGGTCGGACTCCAGCTCCTTGATAAAAGGCAGCTTGTGCTGCAGGTATACCCTCGATGATTGCTCCAGGTAGTTGTCCAACTGGAAGAAGGCCGCGGCACGGGTAGCTCCCAGCAGTTTGTTCATACGACGGAAATAGCGCATCTGCAAACGACCAAATTCCAGGTCGTTGTTAATCAACTGCTTGGTCAATGAATTCAATTTCTTTTCGTCCAGGGAAGCAAATTCTTCATTGTACATTTTTAACAACGCAATACGCTCCGATAACCAGGGACTCTTTTCTGTTTCATATTCCAGGAACGCCTCCTGGAAAGCCCGCTCTTCTACCGGAGAAATTTTGAGGAATTCGCTGAACAGTGATTCCTTGTTCTTACCAAAGATCTGTGTTACCAGGTCGTCTTCCTTTACCACGGCTGCTGTAGTAGTAACGGCGGTAGTAGTTTGAGCAGACAGCCCAACGCCCGCTGCCAGCAGCAGCAACAAACAAATAAAATTTTTCATGTGTCGAAGTTTTAGGATTAATGGCAGGTTCAGCCACTGGTCCCATGCATTAGAGGGTATAGAACACCAGCTCAAAAGGGCGGTGACGCTCGCGTAAAAACAGATCATTAAGCAGGTGTAGTGCCCACTACATAAATGGCAGTGAATCCACCGTAATCAATAAAACAATTTTATGCTTTAAATAGTTGCACTATTGAAAAAAATAGGCCCGGTACCGTAGTACCGGGCCTATCGCAACAATACGAAAGAATATTAATTCATCGTTTGTCCATTGGCACGCATAAAAATATCATAGGCTTCACTGGTCCAGTGCTGGTAGTCTTCCAATCCTATTCCTAAACGCTCGTCCCGTTCTACTTCTTTATACTCCCTGCTGTCCCAGTAGCCCCGGGCCAGCGATTGAATATTCTGCGAAACCGCTACCGGACCTGTCTCATAATCGGCAGGATAACTCTTGTAGTTGCCAATCGCTAATTCCTGGATCTCATGCTTTACTGCATCCTTGCTTTGTTTTGCCATGGTTAAAATTTTTTAGTTACCATCACCAAAACAAAAATGAGTCCCTTTTAGCCCAAGGCCAACCGATTTTAAGATTTCATTATCTTAAAGAAATGTTAACGAACTATGGCTGTGAATAAGTTACAATATCGATGCCTACGCCGTTAGGATCTGCAATAGCGAAATGCCGGTCGCCCCAGGGCTCATTACGGATGGGGATTTTAATCACCGCCCCCTTCGCTTTGATACGCTCATACACCTCATCTACCTTTTCCACTTCTATTGTCAAATACACACCTTTACCCTCAAAAGCCGGCCGGAATAAGGGTTGTTGAGACGCGTGTTCCGGCAATAAAAAACTGATCTCCGATTGCTTGTCCGGGGTATGCAACAACAGATAAAAATCGTTTTCAAAAGTCACCCCAAAGCCTAATATCTCTGTGTAAAACCGCTTACTCTCCGCTATTTTGGAAGTAATAATACCTGCATTCAATTTCATTTTTCCTGGTTTTGTCTGTGAATAAATGGGCCCTGCAAAGCAGCATAATAATACCCATAACAAGCCTTGCCTCATATCTCTTTAGCTAGATGACGGCAAAATTAGGCTACCCGGGAAGACAAACATTGTAAAAATCGGACAAATTAAAGCAGGACTTTCGAAGGAGTGAGACCGTATAATTGCTTAAACGATTTGATAAAATGAGCCTGATCATAATAACCGGCGTCCAGGTAAGCATGCTGTTTCCGACCATGCGTCATGCGCTGCAATGTTTTCTGGAACCGGATTACTTCGCTGAAAGCTTTAGGCGTATCGCCAACGTAAAATTGAAATAAACGACGCAACTGCCGCGGACTGATACCTACTGCTAACTCCTTTTCGATACCAATCATTCCTCTTGTGTCAAGGATCATCGCAATAGCCTCATATAAGCGGCTATCGGCGGTAACGATACCCTTACCCGCCAATCCAAGCAAATACACATCCAGCAAAGCTTTCATCTCTCCCAAAGTTAAACCGGGATGAAAACGCGCTGCCAAAAAAGTAGCCAGTGGACGGCAAATAGCATCCAGCGGCGCCGACTGGTCGGTCAGTTCTGCGGCATTTAACCGGTACAACAAAGGCAACATACCCGGCAAGAAACGGATGCCCACAAAATGGAAATCTCCATACAGCGGAAACGCTGTATAGGAATTGCTAAACCCCATCAGGTAACTTTCTGTTGGCTGATGGGGTTCAAAATAAATATCTATGCATCCATCTGCTATCACCCGGTAATGGTAAGGCGCCGTTAAACGCTCTGTGGATTTGAGTTCCCAGTAACAGTATACATATGCCAACAATCCGGTATGTGGCAATAATTCGCGATACAACACAGGCCCCTTTTCCCGTTCTGCTGCGGGCTGAACGGGCTGATAAAGCTGCCGGAAATGTTGTAATGCCTCCATAATACCAGTGGTTTGTACTGCAATTATAAAGAAATTGACCGTAGATAGAGCGGACCAAATCCGCCCCACTTCCCGATAGTTCTGTTAAGGCTTTCCCGCAGGGCTTTATTGTTCACCACCTTTCCCTTAGCGGGGGGCAACAGGGTGCCTTCCTTTATATCATCTACCAATACCTTGGTAGCAAACCAGGAAGTATGCTCATGAGGTAAAGCTACTCCCAATATCATTCCCGGTAAACCGGCAAAAGATTCCGGGCCTCCCGGCGTTACAATGGCATCGGTATAAAATGCCACCACGTATACAGAGTCCATGATGATGGCGTTGGCCCGGCGACAATCAAAACCGGCAATTTTGCGCGTTTCGTCGGTAATCTTCCAATGGACAGGCCGGATACTGTCTTTTACCAGGAATAGCTGCTCAAACACTTTCTTTTGCGATACCGACTGCATACTGTCCAGCTTCGAATACACCACATTCGCGCTCGCAGGCGCCTCCCCCATAAATGGGTTCTTATTTTCAGTATTTTCTCTCCCCGGTTTATATAAACTGGTATTACCCGCAAAGGAGTAGTCAAAATAAGTGACCTGGAACTGGGATGCACTCTTTTTAATGGATTCATACCAGGAATGATCCTGTTCCCCCTTTAAAGCCTCATCCATCTGGGCATGCAGGTTTACCCGCTTTTCAAATTCAATGCGCCCCTGCAACAGGAAAGGCGATACTTGCGCCTGCAATGACAAAGCGCATAATATCACTAAAACGGTTAAACGTAATTTTAATCGGATGTTATTCATGGTCACTTATTGTTTCGGGGCGCCCGGACCCAGTTTATTAAAATTCCAGATAAAAGACAATAACGCATACCGGCCAATAGTACTGTAGCGCGTTTGCGTAATGGTATTGGTTTGCACAGACCTGTCGAACCCTATATTCTGATTGAATATATCATTCATAGAAAAATTCACCTGCATCAGCTCTTTCTTTCCAAATTTCTTGGCAAGAAATGCATTCACGATCACCGCATTGTTATTACCGGTAAACACGGCCGTGCGCTGGCGGATCGCATAACTCATATCTCCATGCAGCTGCAGCTTCCAGGGCAGGTATACATCTGCATTGGGCTCTATATAATACGACCAGTAATCGGTACGGAAAGTGCTCTGCACAGAAGATACACCTACGTTATAGTTAGCGCTGGCAGTAAAATAAAACTGGTACTTCTTCTCTACTTCTTTTTGCATGTTAAAGCTGATAGAAGTACGGCTGGAGTTGGTAATATTCAACAGCGAGTTGACATAGTTCACATTCCGGGAAAAATCGCCTCCTATACTGCCACCAATCCTTAGGTCCCATGGGCTTATCTTCCAGCCCATGTCCAGGTCGTACCGGATGCTCCGGTTACCATTCACGTTCACTGCCTGCGACGTTCTTTTGCCGGAAGTATCCAGATCGCTCCGGCTGCTGATAGCATCCGAAACAAAATTATAACTGGCAGAAGCCCAGATACTCCGGCCACTCATTACCTTGAAATCTGAATAACCCAAGCGGAAGCTATTATTGAAAGATGGCTGCAGATTGGGATTTCCGATGACGATATTCAAAGGGTCATCGTTGGTGCGGATGGGTTGTAACTGGTTGATATCCGGTTGCTGCGTATACCCCTGGTAGAAAAAGTTAAGACGGCGCTGCTGGGTAAAGCTATACCGCACCGATGCGTTGGGATACCAATTCACAAAACTCCGCTCCTGCACGTGGTCCCGGAACATGTCCTTTTGATTAAAATTGGTGAATCCAACGTTACCGCCCAGGTTCATCCTCAATTTATTATTTAACGTATACGCGTAGCTGATACCACCCCGATGCGTGAGTATATTAAAGGCGTAGTCATTGCTGTATAGCGAATCCAGCAGGCTATATTTACCGCCATTGTTTTTATTAAACGAGTTACGGTTCGAATGACTATTGCTTACATTAATGCCATAATTAAAAACGAGCGACGATTTTTTTGAAAGCGGCTCTGTATAGGTAATATTCGTATTAATGTTGAGCTGCTCGTTATTAACGGTCTTCAGCTGATCAATACGCTGGGTAGAATCTACCTGTCCTTTCTGATAAAACTCGGTCAACGCATCCAGGGTACCTTCCCCATTGGTACGGCTGTAATTTTCAGCAATATTCAGGGAAACAGTACGTCCTTTCTTCTTTAATTTTTTACGCCAAAGCAAATTCGTATTGAGTTTGCCGGCATCAGACGTGTTGTTGGTAATACGATACCCGTTGTTAATCAGCATATCATTCTTCTGCATCTCAGAAGTATTGCGCATGCTGGTAATTTTATGATCGAGCCCTCCATCTACCAATAATTTAATGGATGAAGTAGAATCTACCTGCAATTCATAAAGACCATTGATCCGGTTTCTCATGATACTGTTTTTCGATTGCTCCGCTGAGTTACTGGAATAGATGGTATCTTTCAATATATTCTGGGTAGATACGGTTTTATCAGCATCTACATACAGCTTCATGAATTTATAGTTCATATTCAGGTTCTTCCGGTCCTGGTCCCACTTATCACCGTAGTGCAGTCCACCGGTCTGCACCAGCGGATACCCGTTATCTTCATACCGGCCACTCCAGTTATCGAGGTCATCACCGCCGGCGCCAAAAAACTCCATGTTACCCTGGTCGTCTACGGAAATGGAACTGGCACCAAACTTTTCCCGGTCCTCCCAGTTGAGGCCAATCTTTCCCGTATTAGACATAATGCCGTAGGCCGCAATTTTCTTCTTTCCCCGGAATAAATTAAATAGCCCTTCTGTGTTATGAAAGCCATGATCGCCGGCGCCTACAGCCAGTTTTCCGAAGTAGCCCCTTTTCTTGTCTTCCTTCAACTGGATATTAATGGTTTTTGATTTTTCGCCATCGTCTACTCCCGTAAAGGTGGCCTGGTCGCTCTTTTTATCGTATAGCTGTACTTTATCCACCATATCGGCGCGGAGATTTTTGGTCACCAGCGTCGGATCATCTCCAAAAAATTCTTCCCCATCTACCAGTACTTTCTTTACCGTTTCCCCCTGGGCGGTAATCTGGCCTTTACTATTGACCTGGATACCCGGTAATTTCTTCAACAGGTCTTCCACAGAGGCATTGGCCGCAGTTTTGAAACTTTCCGCATTGAACTCTGTAGTATCTCCCTTCATTTTGATGGCGGCTACTTTTTGTTGTATCACTACTTCTTTCAGGAGGCGGGATTTCTGTATCAGGATAATCTTGTTGAGATGAATATGAGAAGTATCCGTTAGCGTCAATGATTCCACATAATCGGCGTAGGTGGGGTAAGTGACCAGCAGGACATAGTTACCGGCAGGAATATTTTTAATGTCGAAGTGACCTTTATCATCGGCTCTGACAAATTTATATAATATGGAGTCTTTAGCGTGTAGCAATGCTACTACCGTGTTGGATAATTTGACGCCATTTAGTGTATCCGACACATTTCCGTTGATGGTAGCCTGTTGGGCAGCACAGCACAAACTCACAACAATGTACAGGACAGTGATTAGAATTTTTTTCATTGTAGGATTTACAGGTTGTTAATGACAGACGCAACAACGGCGAAATTCCATAATTTATTTTGAGCTTATATTACCGTGTGTGATAAACATCTGTTAAATAATAGCCTATTTATCATGTAGGGAAAGGAGATTATTTCACCTGATAATTTTAGGGTTGCATACCACTTCCAAAATCCGTAAATTTCAACATCTGTAACAAAGTACACTATATCCATTCCCGTTATGCAGCAGGAACATTCACTTAGAAGTAGTCACTGGTTTGCCCGTGGAGGCAAAGATGGTTTTATTTACCGCGCCTGGCTGAAGAAGCAGGGCATTCCTGCCTATGAGCTGGAAGGCAAGCCTATTATCGGCATTTGTAATACCTGGTCAGAACTTACGCCCTGCAACTCTCATTTCCGGGAATTGGCCGAAGCGGTAAAAAGGGGCATACTGGAGGCCGGCGGTTACCCGTTGGAATTCCCGGTGATGTCGTTGGGGGAAACCCTCATAAAGCCCACCGCTATGTTATACCGCAACCTGGTGAGTATGGATGTGGAAGAATCGATCCGCGCCAATCCACTGGATGGGGTGGTATTATTATGCGGGTGCGACAAAACCACGCCGGCGCTGGTCATGGGCGCCTGTAGCGTGAATATCCCCACCATTGTAGTATCGGGAGGCGCTATGCTCACCGGTAGGCATAAAGGCCGTGCCATTGGCACCAGCGATATATGGCGGTTCAGCGAAGAAGTAAGAGCAGGGCGCATGACACAGGAAGAGCTGGCCCTGGCCGAAGCAGGGATGTGCCGGAGCGACGGGCATTGCGCGGTAATGGGCACCGCTTCCACCATGGCTTGCATGGTAGAATCTCTGGGACTATCGCTGCCGCAAAACGCCGCCATTCCAGCACCTGATGCCGCCAGGAAAGTACTGGCGCAATTGTCCGGTACGGAGATCGTGAAAATGGTAAAGGAAAACAGGCGGTTGTCTGATATCCTCACCAGGGAAGCCTTTGAAAACGCCATCCGGGTAAATGCCGCCATTGGCGGGTCTACCAACTTCGTGATACACCTGCTGGCCATCGCCGGCCGCATAGGCGTTCCACTGAACCTGGAAGATATGGACACTTTTTCGGCGAATATCCCCCTGATCGCCAACCTGCAGCCTTCGGGCAGTCATTTTATGGAAGATCTTTATTATGCCGGAGGACTACCGGCAGTGATCAATGCTTTGCTCGGTCATTTACACAAGGACTGTATCACGGCCAATGGCAAATCCATCGGCGCCAACTACGCGCATGCTGTCAGCTATAACCCCGACGTGATCACTGGCATGGATACCCCCTTTAACCCGGTATCAGGTATCGTGGTGCTGAAAGGCAATATCTGTGAAAACGGCGCTGTGATCAAACCTTCTGCCGCCAGCCCCCATCTCATGCAGCATACCGGCAAAGCCGTAGTATTTGAAGATATTGACGACTATAAAAAACGTATCGATGACCCGGCGCTGGAAGTAGATGAAAACAGTATACTGGTGCTTAAAAACGCAGGCCCCATAGGATATCCCGGCATGCCGGAAGTAGGTAACCTGGGACTGCCGGCGAAGCTGCTGGCAAAAGGTATCACCGATATGGTGCGTATTTCCGACGGACGGATGAGCGGTACCGGCTTCGGCACCGTAGTGCTGCACGTATCGCCAGAAGCCGCTGCCGGCGGCACGCTGGCCATTCTCCGCGACGGCGACATCATTACCCTGGATGTGCATGAGCGCCGCCTGCATGCAGCACTCTCCGATGCGGAAATCGCTAAGCGAAAAGCTGCGTGGCAACCGGTATACACACAGTCGACCCGCGGATACGTACAACTATACCAGCAGCATGTGGAACAAGCCCATCTCGGCGCCGACCTCGACTTCCTCAAAGGCAGCTCCGGCAGCGAGGTAACCCGCGATTCTCATTAACTACGCTGATCACACTTAAAGAACTGTTATGAATTTCGAAAATAAAGTAGCCATCGTTACCGGAGCCGGCCAGGGTATTGGATTTGAAATATGCAAACAGCTGGTCACACGGGGCGCCATTGTTATACTCAATGATATCGATGATGCCCTGGCCCGCAGCGCCGCCGATGAAATTACGTCCGACAAAGGTATTTGCATTGCCATGCCTGGCGATTCCAGTGATGTAACCTTTCTTCAACAAATGGTCAACACGGTGGTAAGTCGCTACGGCAGCCTGGATATCGTGATTGCCAATGCCGGCATCACTTTGTTTGGCGATTTCTTTACGTATAGTCCCACGGCATTTAACCGGGTCATGCAGGTGAATTTGGGCGGTACCTTTTTCCTGGCCCAGGCGGCGGCCAATCAAATGAAGCGACAGGAACAGGGAGGCGCCATCCTGTTTACCTCCTCTGTAACCGGCCACCAGGCGCATAAAGACCTGGCAGCTTACGGCATGAGTAAAGCCGCCCTGGAAATGCTGGCTAAAAACCTGGTAATAGAACTGTCTCCTTTTAAAATTACGGTCAACACAATTGCTCCCGGCGCCACCCTCACCGAACGTACGCAAGACGATCCTTCCTACGAAAAAACCTGGTCGGCCATTACACCAATGGGACGGCCGGCCCACACGCTGGACATTGCCCAGGCAGCGCTATTCTTCGTATCAGATTACGCCCGGCATATCACCGGGCAAAGCCTGGTGATTGATGGAGGATGGACAAGTATCAGTCCTTCTCCTTTTTGAGCAAAGCGAAAAGCAGAAAGCTATTATCGCGATTCACTTATACCTCATGCTCCGCTGCAATCAACGCCAGCAGCTCTTTTGCAGTAAGACGGCCCGACTGGTCGCTGCCCTCCAGCAACTGGTCGGCCAGGTCTCTCTTACTATTGTGCAGGGCAATAATCTTTTCTTCAATAGTATGCTGCGTTACCAGGCGATAAATGGTAACGGGCCTGGTTTGCCCGATACGATAGGCCCTGTCGGAGGCCTGCTCTTCGATAGCCGGATTCCACCAGGGGTCCAGGTGAATCACGTAATCGGCCGCGGTAAGATTCAGTCCGAGCCCGCCTGCTTTGAGGCTGATCAGGAATAACTGGCCCTTACCCGACTGGAAATCTTTTACCAGTTTATCACGCTGTGAAATGGGCGTACTACCATCGAGGTACAGGTAAGTAATGCCTTGTGCCTGCAATGCTTCCCTCACCAGGTCGAGGTGTTTTACAAACTGGCTGAACACCAGCGCGCGGTGGTTGTTGGATACCAGCTCTTCCACTATTTCCTGGAATACCTGCAATTTGGAAGATGCGATATCAGTTTCTGCATCCACCAGCTGCGGACTACAGGCCGCCATGCGCAGACGGCTGATTTCAGCCAGCGCACGGATATGTTGCTGGGCCATACTTCCCTCCTGCGCTTTGATATTTTCCAGCGCCTTCCTGCGCACCGCTTCATAAAAGGCCGCTTCATCGGGCGATAAAGGCACCATTTTCAGGATCTCTGTTTTCTGTGGCAGCTCATCCAGCACCGCCGTTTTGGTACGCCGCAGGATAAAAGGTGCAATCAGTTTCTTCAGATGCAGCTTCACGGTGCTTTCCGGGTTACGGACAGAAGGGAATACAAATTGTTTATTGAAATGATCCAGGGTACCCAACAGGCCAGGGTTAAGGAAGTTAAAGAGGTTCCAGATCTCTCCCATATGATTTTGTATAGGCGTGCCCGTTAGCATCAGTTTAAATCCTGCCTGCAGCGACATGGCCGCTTTGGATGTTTTGGTCTGGAAGTTTTTAATGGTATGCGCTTCATCCAGTACAACGGTAGGCCATTTGACGGTCGACAGCAATTTCTCTTCCGCCTGTAGCAATCCATACGTAGTAATGACCACATCGAGTGGACCGGCTTTTTTGATCATGGCGCTACGGCGGCTGTTCGCCAACAACAGTATATTCAGGGAGGGTGCAAAGCGGCGGATTTCATTGCTCCAGTTGCTCACCACCGAGGCGGGGCAAATAACCAGTGCAGCCCCTTCCGTGGCCCGGTGCAGCAGCAGGGCGATGGCCTGGATGGTTTTACCGAGGCCCATATCGTCCGCCAGGCAGGCGCCGGCTCCCCAGGCCGCCAGGTGGGTCATCCAATGAAACCCCTCTTCCTGGTAGGGGCGCAGGGTAGTTTGCAGCGTAAGCGGCACAGGAACGCTAAGTTCCATCGCCGTTGCCCGTTTACGGGCAAAGTCTTTCCAGGCGGCATCGGTACTGACTTCCCCTGCCTGTTCCAGCCACTCCTCCAATACAGGTGCGGCAAAAGCAGGGACACTGATACCCTGGCGATCGATGCCGGCAAAACTCGACATTTCGTTTAGCCGTTTGCGTAAGTCGCCCGTCAATGCCAGGTATTCGCCATTCTGCAGTGCAATAAATCGCTTCTTCACGGTGAGCGACGTATCCAGCAAGTCTTTCAGCGACAATACGGTAGTTTCATCTACTTTCAGCTCACCTTCGCACATAAACCAGTGATTCTTTTCCCGGATACCGATGCTGAGTTGCGCAAATCCTGCCTGTTGTTTTATTTTATACCGCTCTCCTTCCGGCCATTCCGCCCTTACCAGATCAGGGTGTTGGCGGATCACCTCCAGCAGCTGGAGGCAGTCCAGCGGATCTTCAAAAATGATGGTATCATCGGAGATATCCGGTAGGATGGCTCCTTGCAGGAGGTTCATCAACGCGTGCAGGTTGGCCTGTTCCCGGGGCAGGTCCCGGATAGCCTGCCAGCGTTCACCATTGCTGACGCCGATGATATTGTGTGCGCCGGTGCCGGGTTTACAATAAGGCGGGTCCATTGTAAAGGGCTTTACATACAGGCCGGCTTTTAATCCTTCGCCCAGCGGTAGCAGCTGAATCACAATGCGGCTGTCGGCCGGCCGTTTGTTGATATTGGCCGTCATATCGCCCATATCGGCATGGATGGTGAGGTGCGCGCCTATTCCTTTCAGCACCTGTAGCAGCTTATCTTTCCCTGCATGGGGTACTATGCGTACCTGTTGCAGGGTTTGCAGCAGTCGCCGTTGCTGGGCAGTCAGGGAGATGACCTTCAGCCGGGTACTGGTTTCTTTTACAAACACCGTTTCGCTGACATAGTCCTCCATATTGGCGCTGAAGGTATATCCCTGGCGGGTATTGTTGATGCTCAGTTCCGGCGGCGCTTTTATGATTTCCACAGGGATAGTGGGATCATCGGCGGCAAACAGGTACGGGTGACCGGCAATTTCCTGCCAGACGGTTTCTGCGAAAGAGTAGGATTCCCCATCATAGTTATAGTAGTGATCCTTTTGAACGGTATTGCCTATACGAAAATCCTGGGGCGTCATGGCTTCGGCCTTTCCTTCTTTCAGCTTTTTCAGCGCCACATTCCTGCCGGCGCTCCAGCTATTATTTCCCTGGGAAGACTGAAGCACCGGCTGTATTTTGTAGTGGTCGAAGTCTACCAGGTAAATTAACCGGGAAGCCGTTACATTTTTCTCTTTTTTACTAAGATGACTATCTACGCCCAGCAAAGTGTTCAGCAACCGCTCCCAGTCGGGCGTTTGCTCCATTTGCGAAAATACCGGTGGGTAGCGGGTAATGGCGGCTATCTCCTGAAAAGTGCTTTCATATCCCTGGTAATCATCTCCTTTAAATAAGCTTAAATATTCGTAGGTCAGTAAACGATATTGCCGCTCTATGCCCAGGCTGAGCAGGCGTCCGATCTGCGGGCCAAAGGTGCGGAGCAACCGGCTATTGGGATGCAACAACTGCAAACACAATACCGACAGGTAGCTGAGCAGGGGGCTTTCTCCTCCTTCCAGTAAAATAAGCAGCAGGTTATCTCCTTTTTCCTTACGACCTGCATGAAAGTGCAGCAGGCAAATGGCCGGCGTAATGGCCGGGAATAGTTTCCGTTCGTACGTGGCCGTTATTTTACTGATTTTCGGATTTACCTGGTCCCCCGGCAGGAGTGCCAGCGTAAAAGCGTAATAGAATGCGTATACTGGCGACAGGGGCAGGATATTTTTTTTATCGTGCTGCCGTTGCCGTTTGATTCCTTTCTCAAACAGGGTCAGCGCTTTGCCGGGATCGTTGGCATAGAGCTGTACCACCGCCTGGGCATATATATCGTCTGCGTCATCATCGGTAGCGGGCGGATCGAGGTGTCCCTGCAGCAGGGCAAGCTCGGGGAAGCTCACGGCGTATTGTTGGCGGAACGCTTCCAATACCACCACCGACGGCATTTTTAAAACATTATACTTCAAGGCAAACCTGGCCATTTCCTGCAGGCTGTCCTGGCTAAAGAGTGCGAGCAGCGACGCATAGGCCGGGAAATACAGCAGGTACGACAGATAGGGCTGGTATTCTTCCAGCTCCTGTTCTATTTTCCGGATGGGAAGCGATAATAGTAACCGGTCGCCCGTAAAATAAGCGGTGAGTAATTGCTGCAGGTCTTGCAGGCGGGCGCTTATGCTATAAAAGGCATGTATGGCGCGCCTGGTGCCGGGCAGGAGTTGCTCAAAAGCCGGCCTGGTAATCGTTTGGGGGAACAGCCAAAAGTTCATTTCCGGCGTCAGCGAATAGCTGCCGGTCACATTTTTTATGGCCAGTCCCGCAGTAACCAGGTGTTGCAGGATATCACCGATCCGGGTGCCGTGCACTTCCATGATGCGGTTTACCGCATCTGTGATGGTAAAAGTTTCCAGGGGATACAGGTACACCGACATGACCTCCATCACCAGCCGGGTATCGCTTTCCTGTGATTCGTATTGTTGCAGGTAGTATTGTTCGTTTACCATGGCAACAAATTTAGCAGATTATAGGGAGCGGGACGCATTTTAATCATCGTATTAAACAAGCGCCCCGTAGAAAATATTTTTTCATCGTGGCAACCTTTTCATTGTTTCTTCCGAATAAGTATACGTACCGGATTGCGCTGCCTTGCTGGCCAGCGGCAGGCAGTTGCGTACGTATTTTATTCCCGAAAAAATTTTAATCAGCATGAACTGCGTAACAAACACCTTATTCTCATGGGTAGCTATAGCCGGTATTGTGGCCCTCAGCGCCTGCGGCAGCAAAAATAATAACCCTGATAAGCCTGCACCGAAGCCGGTAGTACAAATCAGCGCCAGCGCCACGGTGGGTAATCATATCACTGATGTAGACGGCAATTCGCTTTATTATTTTTCCAACGACTTTAACGGATCCAACAACTGCAGTGGTGGTTGCGCCGCAGTATGGCCTATTTATTATGCAGGCGACAACCTGGCACAGGCAGCACTGGGCACCGGTCTTGACATCAAGGATTTCGCTACCATTACTACTACCGATGGTAAAAAGCAAACTACCTATAAAGGATGGCCGCTGTATTATTTTGCGCCTAATGTAGGTGGTAGCAATGTGCGGGAAGCAGCAGGAGAAACCAAAGGAGAAGCGGTGAATAATGTATGGTTTGTGGCTAAAACAGACTACACTATACAACTGGTAAATGCGCAGCTGGTGGGCGCTGATGGTAAAAATTACCTGGCTGACCACACCGAAGGTACCGGTAAAACCCTGTACTTCACAGATGCCAAAGGTGTTACACTGTATGCTTTCGCGCCGGATAAGTTTAATGCGAATACTTTTACCAAAGCAGATTTTTCCAACAATGCCATCTGGCCTATCTATGAAACCGACCAGGTGGTAGTACCTTCTATACTGGATAAAACGCTGTTTGGCACCACCACGGTGTTTGGTAAAAAGCAGCTGACCTACAAGGGATGGCCGCTGTATTACTTTGGCCAGGATGCCGGGGTTAGAGGTTCCAACAAAGGCGTGAGTGTGCCAAAACCGGGCGTATGGCCGGTGGTGACCAAAGATGCAGCTGCTGCGCCGCAGCCTTAATACGATAGCGCCGTACCGGCTTATAAAGCTGGTACGGCGCTGTAATATGATCTGTTGATAAGTAGAGTAGTTAGTCTCTCCTGCTTTCCACCGTATATACGAAGCTATCGGCACGGTAGTAGCCAAGGTTATATTCAATAGGGCGCTCGCCCTGGTCGTATACGAAGCGTTTCCTGAACAGGATAGGACTTCCTGGTTCCAGTTCCAGTTTGGATGCAATAAATTTGTCGGCTGTTTTGGCGCTGATCTCTTCTTTGGAGAGCGTTGCCACTGTCATATATTCTTTCTCCAGTATTTCATAGAGCGGGCGTTTAAAATCTTCTTCCCCGGTTAATCCTACCCTGGGGTGGAAATAGGAAATAAAATATACAAAAGGCCCTTCTGCTTTACCTCTGAGGCGCTCCAGTTTCAATACTTTTCTATCGGGGCTGATTTCGAAGAAGTTGGCTACCGTTTCATCGGGTAATACCCAGGTAACATGTAATTCAAAGTTTTTGATGGTGATGCCGCGGGCATTCATTTCCTGCGTGAAGCTCAGCCAGTTCTTGGATTTAGAGCTGATGGCCGTTTCGGCCACTTTGGTACCTACCCCCTTCTTCCGGATGAGCAGTCCTTCGTATACCAGTTTATTGAGTGCATGGCGTAAGGTAGACCGGGAGATAGCCAGTTGCTTTGCCAGTTGGATTTCATTGGGTAAAAATTTTCCGCCGGCATACTGCGGATCCTTGATCATATTCCGTAACAGGTTTTCTGCCTGAACATGAAGGGGTAGTGGATTTTTATGATCTATGCTCAAATTCATGCCGCAAAAAAACTGGAAAATAACAAGAAAACCAATTTTCGACCGCTGATTCTGGCGTGCAGTGGTGGTTTTTCGTACCTGTAAAAGGGTGATCCGGTGTAAACATTAAAAATAACATCTATCCATAACGAGATAATTTAAAATAATTTATTAAAAATCAGCTGGTTAAGGTTTTGTTAAAAACTTTTCTTGCATTAATTCATTAATGTTTCTATGTTTGTACATAATAACCCGGAACCACATGATGAAAAACTTATTCATAGCTCCACTTTCTGCGGAAATCACCATTACAGCTTTCACACCGGAGAGCAGTCAGGTACAGTGTCATCCGAAAGCACAGGCAGCATCGATTCAGGGAAACAAGCCGCTGGCTACCGGCCACCGGTTGATTCTTTTTTTAGCCCTCAGTGATAAAACGATTTTGCAAAGCATGGAGTGGATCTGGAGCAGCCCTGCGTTTACCCGAACGCAGACGATTGAACGTGGTTGGGTATAAGAAGATACAAGCCCTCATTTAGCATGGATATATACCGGAAGTTGTTGCAGCACTAAACCCATGAACCATATCATTGCTCACAACAGCTTCTATGACGAGCACAATGTAAACAGAGAAGACCCGAAGGACCAGCAAATTTCAGGGAAGAAGCCGACCTGTTGTCAGATGCTATTGCCGTTTAAAAAATGGACAGCAAATCAGCACTAAAGCGTAAACAATTTCGGCTGTTCGGTTATTATTATTAATTCATCAACCGAATCTAACTTTCTAACTATGTAATTATCAAACTATCTAACTATGTAAAACTTGTTATTATCATGATTCAACAACACTAAATCGATTTTGTTGCAGTGGGAATCCACGTATGAAAATATTCCCACGTCGCTTATCAACTGGAAGAACAATTTACCGGCTATTATTCCATCATCTCTAAAGACTTGTTATGAAAACAACACTTGTTTATGTGCTTGCATGTATACTGCTCTCCATGCACGCGATGGCCCAAATTAAAGTTAGTGGCAAGGTCACCAATTCGGCAGACGGGACAGCGATCCCTAATACCACGGTGGCCATCAAAGGTACCTCGAGCGGTACCATTGCCAATGAAAATGGCGTGTATTCATTGACGGTACCCAACAGCAATGCAGTGTTGGTATTTTCCTTTACGGGGTTTGCCAACCAGGAAGTAAAGGTAGGTAACCGAACTGTGATCGATGTAGCGCTGGATGTACAGGTAAACACGCTGAACGACCTCGTGGTAATTGGTTATGGTTCCGTCAAGAAATCTGACCTCACCGGCGCCGTAGCTTCCCTGAAAGCGGAAAAGATTATGGACGCTCCTGTACCCAATATCTCCCAGGCCTTACAGGGCAAAATACCCGGCGTGGAAGTCAACATCAACAGCAGCGCACCCGGCCAGGCAGCCAAAGTGCGCATCCGTGGTATTGGCTCCATCAACTCGGCCATAGATCCACTGTATGTGGTAGATGGAATAGCCGGCGTAGATGGAAACGCCATCAACCCGAACGATATCGCCTCCCTGGAAGTATTGAAAGACGCCTCCTCTACCGCTATCTATGGAGCCAGGGGCGCCAACGGCGTTATTATGATCACCACCAAACGTGGTAAAGCCGGCCCTACCGAAGTAAGCTACCAGGGCGATGTGAACGTGAGTACTCTCTCCCGGCACCTGCCTACCCTCAACTCCGACGAGTTCGTAAAAGTATATAATGAAGCTTTTGTGAACGCCACCAAGTTCGACCCGCAACATGGCACCTGGGCGCCTCCAAAAGCACTGAATCATCAGAACTTTCCAAAATTGTTTGATGCCAATGATAAGCCATTGTATAATACCAACTGGGAAAAAGAAACGTATAAACCAGCCATCTCTACCAGTCATCAGCTCAACTTCCAGGGCGGTACCGATAAACTGGTATACAGCGCCTCCCTCGGCTTCCTCGATCAGAACGGTTTAATGACGCAGTCCTGGTTCAGAAGATATTCTGCCCGCCTGACTTTCGACAATGATGTGAAAAAATGGCTGAAAGTAGGTGGTAGCCTGAATATCATTTCCAGCAAACAAAGACTGGTATCTGATGGTAACGGTAGCTTAAACGTACCAAGGATGGTAACAGAAGAAGTGCCGATTGTACCGGTGAGATACCCCGATGGTACCTGGGCCGGCAACAACGACATTGCCGGTCTGGAAGGAGGCCCAAACCCGGTACATATTGCCCAGAGCCGTTATACGCTGAATAACTCCCAGCATACACTGGGTAATGTGTACCTGTTGTTCCATATCACCAAAGACCTCGACTTCAAAACAGACTTCGGTTACGACCTGGTAAGCAACAAGGCTAACTTCTATAGCGGCACCGACCTGCCTCACTTATCGCAGGACCAGGGCGGCGTAGCCAGGATTACAGATGATTACAACAAATATTGGCAGTCAGAAAGCTACCTGACCTATAACAAAGACCTGGGCAACAACAGTACCCTGAATGCCGTGGGCGGTATTTCCTTCCTCAAATATTCAGGAGAAAATGCACTGGTAGAAACACAGAACTTCGTAACCGATTATTTCCAATGGAATAACCTGGGCGCCGGTTCTGTGCGGTCGAACGCTACTTCCCTCACTTCTCCCTGGGATATGAATTCTTACTATGCACGCGTTAACTATAGCCTGCACAGTAAATACCTGTTTACCGCTACCGGCAGATATGATGGTTCTTCCAAGTTCAGCAAGGAAAAACAATTCGCGTTCTTCCCTTCCGTAGCGGCCGCCTGGCGTGTATCTGAAGAAGAATGGCTGAAACACAGCAAATTTGTGAATAACCTGAAAATACGCGCCAGCTATGGTCTCTCCGGTAACCAGGAAATCGGGCAGTTCCAGAACTTTGCCCAGTACAGACCAGATCAAACCGTTATTGGTGGCGCCAACCAGCCTACTTTGGTACCGGGCTATATTGGTAACCCGAACCTGAAATGGGAAAAATCTACCCAGGTAGATGCCGGCGTAGAACTCTCCGTGTTAGAAAGCCGTATCAACCTGACCGTTGACTACTACAACCGTAAAACTACCGACCTGCTGCTGGCAGCCCCCATTCCATGGTCTGCCGGTACCTATAACGGTAATGTGTACAAAAACGTAGGATCCATGAGAAACAAAGGATGGGAAATAGGACTGAGCACGACCAACATCCAAACACCTAATTTCACCTGGACTACCAACTTCCTCTTTACTTCCAACAAAAACACCATCCTGACACTCAACGATGGTAACGCCGATATCTTCCCGGGTCCTAACTTCCTCGGGCAAACGAATGTGCTGAGAGTAGGTGAGCCTATCGGCTCTTTCTATGGCATGACCAGGTTGGGTACTTACAGCACAAACGAAGCCGCCGAAGCCGCGAAACACTCACTGTTGCCGGGCGACAGAAAATATGTGTACGATGCTGCCGGCAACCCTGTGTATAGCATCATTGGCCGCGCCAACCCAAAATGGACAGGTACCTTCAGCACCACACTGAAATATAAAGGCTGGGATCTGACCGCCGATATCCGCTTTGTACAGGGTATGAACACCGCCGCAGCCTTCAAACACTCCACAGAAGACCGTCAAACACTGGCCAACAGTTTGAAAACTGTGCTGGATGGATGGACACCGGATCACCAGAATACTTCCATTGCACAGGTACGCAGCTACAAGTTCACACAGGATTCCCACTTCGATACCTGGTGGGTAGAAGATGGTTCTTATATCCGTGGTCAGAACTTTACACTGGGCTACACTTTCCCGGCTTCCTGGATGCAACGTAGTCACATTAACCGCTTCCGTATTTATGCCAGCGTACAAAACCTGTTCCTGATCACCAAATACACCGGTTATGATCCTGAAGTAGACACATTCAACTTCGGCTATGGTAACAATACAGGGTTTTCACAGGGTATTGACTTCTTCCCTTATCCCCGCCCCCGCGTGTGGAACCTGGGTGTAAACCTTAACTTTTAGGACCGTTTCGTGTAACCGTTGAAGTGACAATCTATTTAGTGAATTAAAAATTCAGAAAATGAAAACGACTAAACATATATTAATAGCGTTGATGGTGTTGCTCAGTTGTTCCTGTAAGAAGTTCCTGGACGAAAAGCCTACCAACTTCCTCACGCCGGATGCTGACCTTACCAGTCCGAAAGTAGCCCGGGCATTTGCCAACGGCTGTTATCAGAACCTGCAGGGCTTTCTGCAAGGCCAACCCTCTTCTTATGGCGGTAACGTGTATAACCTGCTGGAATTTATGACCGGCAAAGCCAATAGCGACCTGGGACAAACAGGCTTCATCAATTTCCAGAACCTGAGTTACAACTTTACTTCTTTTTATGTAGACACCTGGTGGCAACGGATGTACCTGGGTGTGGGCGCCTGTAACCTGGCTATCCAGAACATTCCAAAAGCGGTGCAGGATGCCACCACTACTACCAACGAGCTGGCGGAAGCACACGCATTGCGGGCATTGTTTTATTTTCAGCTGGTAAGATTATACGGTGCCATTCCCAAAGTTACAGAAGTGCCTACCGTTCCTACTGCGCCGAACCTGAATCTGCCGCGTACGCCTGCCAAAGCTATTTACGACAGCATCATCATTCCCGACCTGTTGACTGCGGCTAAATCCAGCCTGCCATGGTCTAACAATACCGGTAATGTAACCATGAGTATGATACAGAGCCTGCTGGCCGATGTATACCTCACGTATGCCGGCGCCGCCATCAATGGCGGTACCCAGTATTATGCACTGTCTGCCGCAGCTTCCAAAGCAGTGATCACCAACAGTGGCGCTTCCCTGTTTAAAAACTATACGGATATGAATAACCCGCTGAACAAAAATACCGGGGAATTCATTTTCCAGGTACAGTATGCCGCCTCTGTTCCGTCTACCAATCCGCTCACAGCACTCACTATTCCGAATTACGCGGGTATCTCCAAATACTCCGACGAGTATGGATCTGTATATCCTACACCACAGTTTATACAGTCATTCGACCCGAAAGATAAACGCATACAGGAACGGCAATTCTTTTATACCAAGTATAGAAAGATAAACAGTACAGATACCGTCACCTTCAGGAACACATATATCTACAAGTTCTTCGATTCGCTGGCCGTGGTAAATACCGCCAAATCTGACCTGAACTACACCTTATACCGGTTGGCCGATGTATACCTGATGTATGCAGAAGCTTCCAACCGTGCAGAAGGTGGCCCAAATGCCGATGCACTCAAATACGTAAAGGCTATCCGTGATCGCGCTACCCTGGGACCGTTACCGGCAGGCATGTCGCAAACAGCGTTTGAACAGGAAGTATGGTTGCAGCGTTACTATGAGCTGTGCTTTGAAAATAAAATGTGGTTTGATATGATCCGGACACGGAAAGTACATAACGATGTAACGGGTAACTGGGACAACTTTGTAGGTCATAAAACAGTGTTCAATGCTACGTTTGCAGAAAAGAACCTGTTGTTCCCTGTGCCGAAGCAGGAAATAGATGTAAACCCTAATCTTTTACCGAATAACCCGGGATTCTAGTTGTCAGCAACCATCCCGAAAAAGGGCGTCTCAAAATTTTGAGATGCCCTTTTTCATTTTCGGGTATTTCCCCTTTTGAAAAGACATTCCCCCTGTGAGTGAATGCCAATAAACTGTTAGTATTAGCCAATATAGTGGCAACACCGAAGGCATCAATAACGTATATTTAGCCGTTCATCATGCATCAAACAAACTAAAGTCATAAAATGAAAAAGCTATTGGGCGCTATTCTGTGTTGTATCTTCTTTTCCCTTTCTATAGTTGTTACAGCCCAGCATGTGAGTGTCGGTACTGGCCACAGTCACCAGCTATGGTATACCCAACCCGCCGAAAAATGGGATGCACAGGCTTTGCCTATCGGCAATGGAAGAATGGGCGCCATGTTATTCGGTGGTATCAAAACGGAAAAGGTACAGTACAACGAACAGAGTTTATGGGGTGGCGACAATAATTGGGATGGAGAATATGAAACAGGGGATCATGGCTTCGGCTCATACCGGAATTTCGGAACATTTGTAATAGATTTCAATCATACGGATACTGTAACAGGGTATTATCGCTCGCTAAATATTCAAACCGGGGTGCATACCACTGCTTTTGAAATAGGCGATACCCGCTATACCCGGGAGGCCTTTGCCAGTCACCCCGACCAGGTAATGGTTTTCCGGTATACTGCCAGTAAAAAGGGAGCTTTATCCGGCAAAATCTCCATGCAGTCTGCACAAGGAGCCATAAGTGTTGCCAACGTAGATGGATTGAGCTTTACGGGTGAAATGCCCAATCACCTGAAGTACGCGGCTAACATGCAAATCGCGCACGAAGGAGGTAATATTTCGGTAGAAGGGAATAACTGGGTATTTCAAAAATGCAATACCATTACCATTTACATTGATGCGCGGACAAACTATAAACCGGATTACCAATCAGGGTGGCGCGGGGCGGATCCGATGCCGCTGGTTAAACAGGAAATCAGTGCTGCCAGGAAAAGTGGTTATCAAACATTGATGAGCCGCCATACGAAAGACCTTACCCGTCTCACCGGGGCAGCGTCTATTGATATCGGGAAAACAGATGCCGACGTGTTACTGTTGCCTACCGATGTTCGTCTGAAAAAATATACAGGAGGCAGTGCGGATCCTGACCTGGAAGAAACCATATTCCAGTATGGCCGTTATTTGCTGGCCAGCTGTTCGCGTATAGGCGGGTTACCAGCTAACCTGCAAGGCTTATGGAATGACAGCAACACACCACCCTGGGCTGGCGATTATCATAATAATATCAACATCCAGATGAACTACTGGGGCGTAGAATCGACAAATTTATCTGAATGCCATTTGCCCCTGATAGACTTTATCAAGGCTGCGGAAGAGCCCTGCCGTATCGCTACCCGGAAGGCATTCGGGGCCAATGTACGCGGATGGACGGCCCGCACCAGCCAGAGTATTTTTGGCGGAAATGGCTGGGAATGGAATATTCCGGCCAGTGCGTGGTATGCACAACATGTTTTCGAACATTGGGCTTTTACCATGGATAAAACCTATTTGCGTACTACGGCCTACCCTATTTTGAAAGAGATCTGCCAGTTTTGGGAGGATCGTTTAAAGAAAACGTCCGATGGCAACCTGATGGTGCCAGATGGATGGTCGCCCGAGCATGGTCCCCGGGAAGATGGCGTCATGCACGATCAGCAATTGGTATGGGACCTTTTTCAAAACTACCTGGAAGCAGCGAAGGCACTGGGCATCGATTCAGCCTACCAGCTGAAAGTAGCAGATATGCAGGCACATCTTGCCCCTAACAAGATCGGTAAATGGGGACAATTACAAGAGTGGCAGGAAGACAGGGATGATCCGGATGATCAGCACCGGCACACTTCCCACCTGTTTGCCGTTTATCCCGGCCGCCAGATCAGTATGACCCTTAACCCGGATTTCGCCAAAGCCGCCGTCATTTCGTTGCGGAGCCGGAGTGGTAATTACGGAAAAAATGAAAACACGCCATTCACCGTCGAATCAACCATAGGCGATAGTCGCCGCTCCTGGACCTGGCCCTGGCGCTGTGCGCTTTGGGCACGCCTTGGCGAAGGTGAAAAGGCCGGCATTATGGTACGCGGGCTACTTACTTATAATACCCTGCCCAATCTTTTTACTACACACCCTCCATTCCAGATAGACGGCAACCTCGGTATCACTGGCGCCATAGCGGAGATGCTGTTGCAAAGCCATGCCGGTGAAATTCATTTGTTGCCGGGAATACCATCCGGCTGGGCGGCCAGCGGATCTTTTAAAGGTCTGAAGGCCCGGGGAGGATACACGGTGGATTGCACCTGGAAAAATGGGCAAGTGACCGGGTACCGCATCAGATCAGCTGAACAAAAGAAAGTATGGGTCCGGGTAAATGATAAGAAGATACAAGTGGTAACGCAGAAAGGTTAACGCGGCAGTCATATCAACTGGCCTGTTTTCCCTGCACCTGTTGTGATGCGGCTGCTTCGAAGTCGAGCATAGTAGTGTTCAATTTTTGCCGCATAAAGGTATATAAAGCGAAAATATTTAAGGGCTGCCTTGTTGCTGAAAGTAGACTTTCAAGCGAGGGAGCGCGAGCCAAACGCTTCGTTGTTGCGGCAGAACTGGCAGACGCTTCTTCCCAGCTACCGCAAAATAGTAATACCGTGACGGCCCTGCCGAATACCGGCATTTATCTGGTCGATTGCCTGCAGAATAGCAGTTCTGCAGGCAGGCGACTCCATCTCATACATACCTTTCAGCAAAGGCCTTGCTTCAGTTACCTGTAATTGTCCCAGGCAACTAATGATATGAATACGCAGTGTTTCTACTGACACCGGCAGTAAACGTAACATCACTTTTACGGCAGTACGTTGCTGGTAGTAGGTAGCCAGCCTGAGTGCGAAGCTAATCACCGTAGGATGGTACCTGGGATCGATCCATTTTTCGAACAGCGGTACGGGAATATCTTCCCTGGCCATGAGCATGCGGGATAACGTGAACTGCTGCCAGGGCAATAGGACTTCATTGGGTTCTTCCAAAAATTCCAGCGGGTGAGCCGGCGCACATTGTACCATATAGCTGCGTGCCAGCCAGCGGGTACGTTCGTTTTTACTTTTTGTGAGCCGGAGAATAAACGGTCCATCTATCCATACACCCATGCCCGATAACTCCCCCAGTGATGCCTGTACCCTGGCAGGTCGCCGGGAGTATAGCCCTGCCATTGCTTCGGTCTGTAATTCCAGCCGCAGGTATACCGTACGCAAAATTGCCGGGATATTGCCGGTAAAACTCTTCCGGTAGGCCATCAGCTGGCGAATGAAAAGTCGTTTGTGCTTCCCGTGCGGGTGCTTAAATAACGGCGCGTGTGCCAGTTGCTTTTCCGGTACAATTCCATAAACCACCGCCGGCCAGATCACCTGGTTCACCAGCCAGTTGTCTGTTGCTTCGCGGAAAATATAAGTTTGCTGTCGCCGCCACCTGTGCATCATCCATCCATAAATGGCTACTGCGCAGATAAGGGCCAACACACCTGTAACCATTGAAATTTTTACGGTTAGCGAAAAACATTCCCAATAACGGGCCGCGTCATCCAACCAGCGCCGGTATAACTGCATACACAACATCATGCGTAAATAATAAATAAAATCAAACAGATAGCTACTGCTTCTTCATAGCGTATGGACCCGGGTGCTTTACACAACAAAATATCCCCAAACACATGCCTGTGATGAGGGTACAAGGCTGAAAAAACACCGGATTAAATAAATGATACCAGGGCTATGCACGTGTGGTTAACACAACAATACTACTTGTTGGCCAATACCGAAAAAACTACTCCCGTCATTCAGATTTATATTGTTCTTCATTGGGTCACTCCTTTTGCCAGTTTGCATATACTATGCCAACCTTGCGGAATCAGCCTTGACAATGCCTATTACCACTACGGTTATACGAACTGTGTATTTCCTTCCACGGGGTGTTGCTATGGCGGCAGGCGAAATAAATGTACCTTGCGCAGGTATTCCCACTAACACCCAAAACATGCAGATACAGATACACGAACAAGGCAGTAAACGGATAGCAGAAATCATTTCCAACAATATTATCCTCCATAGTGCAGAGGATGGGCTGCAACTAATGGCGGACCTTTATTACCAGGATATCGAAAAAATCATTATGCACGAAAAGAACATTACGCCCGCCTTCTTTGACCTGAAAACCCGCCTGGCCGGTGAGGTGTTGCAAAAGTTTTCCAACTATAAAGTACAACTAGCGATAGTGGGCGACTTCAGTCAATACCCCGGGCAATCTATGAAGGATTTTATCTTTGAAAGTAACAAGGGCAGGTTGGTTAATTTTCTCCCTGACGTGGAGGTTGCGAAAGAGCGGCTGTTCCGCTGACGCGTTTTTTTGCTAAAAAAGGATATATAATTATAAATTTTACACATTAAATAATAAGATAATAATACTACGAAAAGTATTTACCACAGCCAATTTACGTAGGGACCCACTAACCTATAAACAGCTCTTTCTACAAAAAACTGAAAAGAAATTTTGCCAGAATGTTTTCGTTTTATACTTTTGCGTCCCTGGAGAGTTGGCAGAGCGGTCGATTGCGGCAGTCTTGAAAACTGTTGACTGTAACAGGTCCCGGGGTTCGAATCCCTGACTCTCCGCTAAGAAAGTCAAAACGCCTTCAAATTGTTGAATTTGAAGGCGTTTTTTTGTTTGAATGATTTTCATGCGATTCCCTCCTTCTTGAATTCAACTTTGACCATCAAATAATTAGTGTGTTCGAAGTATTATAAGTAATAAGCTTTTCTACCCGTCGGGATTTTCGTATCACTCCTGCCAATTATACGATACGACAGGATCATTCTCCGTCTGCCAGACTTTTGCCAATACCGCTGTTGGCGGTTCGTTGTTTTCTTTGCTGTCAGTTTTTATCGTTAAATAATTTTCTTGTTAAGTCAAGGTCGGTCGTGTTGTCGAATTTTATTGTTACGAAATATTTGGTCTGCCAACTTTGAGTTTTCTCTGCTTGTTTATTTGTCACAGTGTCCCATAAGGGATAAACCCTAATTCCACGTTTCCCGTCTTTTCCGTGTTTTGAGATAATTCCTTTGTCAACCAAAACTTCCTTTGGAAAAATAAACTGTCCGATGTTGTCGCCACTTTTTGATGTTATTACAACAAAATCAATGTCGTCCGAAATATCAAAAGGTTCTGTTATTCCATTTTTGTTTCGCTTCCAAATAGTTACAAATTGTCCTGTCTTTGTCGGCGTAATTTTTGAAACTCTATATTCAACTCTGTGTCCATTAAGTTCAAATGAACAAGCACCATATTCAACACTTTCTAAATTGAATTTTACATTTGTCAATTCGAAATCACATTTGTCATAAAGTAATTTTTTCACAATGTTCAGATTGGTATAAAGTGAGTTTTCAGTATTCATAGCTTTACCTCCATTTATTTCCCGTTTGATGTTGCTCCACAATGATCGCCAGCAATATATTTCCGCTATTATACACTACATTTAACTGAAAACAAATTTTTGTAAGATGTTATTTTAAACCTAGCAAAAAAAAAGATAGCAAGGTTAAATCATATATTAACACACCTTCTTCTTTCATTTTTAGATAGCCACGAGAGAAAATATCCATCAGAAAAAATAAAAAATCCGCAGTCTTTGTGCCTGGAAAATATTCCCAGGCACAAAGACTGCGGACAAATTCACCGGTTACCGTTTCTCGTTATAAACGCCAAACTCTGCAATAGCTGGCGTTTCGGAATAATCGTCTATCAGTATCCTTACTTTATTACCCCATACACGCGGAAAACGGTGAATACTCACGCGCCCCGCATGCTCGCCTTCCGATGGCAATGGCTTCCACTCCCCGTTCTCATTATATTCCAGCCGGTACTTTTTAATACGCGCTTTATCTTCGGTCATCACGATCATGTTAAAGCCCTGCTGCCGGTCAAACTCCACTTCAAACCAGGGTTGCTTCACCGCGGGGTTCGACTGCCACGTACTTCTGAAACTATCGTCGTTTGCAAAATCCATGATGTTCATATCATTGCTCCAGCTGGAATTGGCCGGTTGGTGCTTGGCAATGTCAGGTGAAATAATGGGAGATGCATACGCTGGTAATGCCGCTACTGGTCCGTCGTTTTTCCATTGCTTCCCAATCTGCTTTAAGGTTTCCAATGCGTTGTTGTCGATCAGCCCGTCGCGGTTAGGCGCCACGTTCAGAATGAAATTGCACCATGCCTTGTTAAACGGAACAATGTTTTCATTCACCAGCCTGTCCACGCTCTTTACCGGTGTAGCGGGGAAATCCGCTTTCCAGAACCAGGCCGTATTAATTGGCAAACAGGACAGCGCCGGCAAGTGATTATTCTCCGTGGAAATATGCTGCCCTGCACCCTGCTCATACGATTTTATATCTGTATAAAACAATGCCTCTGCGGGGTATTTCGCCGCGTTCAGGTCCATCACCAGGCAATTGGGCTGCAATCTTTTAATCAGGCCATAAATTTCCTCAAAAGGCACATCATCATATGAAATCCTTGACCAGGGAGCATCCCATCCATCGATGATAAGCGCGGTGATTTCGCCGTAGTTGGTAAGCAACTCGGTAAGCTGCGCTTTGATCATTTTAATGTCCTCTTTCGTAATCTGCCCGGGCCTGATCTTATGATGCGTGTCCAGGATAGAGTAATACAACATTACCTTCAGTCCTTTCGAGCGGAAAGCATTGACATACTCTTTCACCACGTCCCTTTTCAATGGGCTGTTCATCACGTTATAAGGAGTGGTTTTGGTATCCCAGATAGCAAAGCCACTATGATGTTTTGTAGTTAAACAACCATAAGCCATGTTCGCCGATTTGGCCGCTGCCGCCCACTGGTTGCAATCCAGTTTCTTCGGGTTGAAGATAGCCGGCGAGGCTTCCGGGTCGGCCCAGTCGTCGTCCATAAAAGTGGGAATATTGAAATGGATGAACATACCGAAACGCAGATCCACAAATTGCTGCTGCAATGTATGCAGCGATGGGTTTTGCTGCGCGCCGGTACTCCCCGTTATTAATAACAGTACTGCCGCCAGAATGCTGATAACCTGATTCTTTTTCACAAGCTGATGAGTTAAAATATAAAGAATAAAAAAATTTACTACTTCCATTCAGGCTGCTGCACCAATTTGCGGCCCTGGTCCAGTATGCCCTGTGGTATGGGCCATACATAGAATTTATCTGTACTGAAGTGACGGTCTTCCAGCTTTGTTTTCGGATACTTGTTGGTTTTTCCGCCGGTGGCAGGAATGTCTGTTAACCCGGCAGAAGCATCCATGGTATAAATAGGTCCGTTCAATACTTGCTGCCCGATCCTCCAGCGCAGGATATCGAAGTAACGGTGCCCTTCGCCCGCCAGCTCTATCCGGCGCTCATGACGGATAAAGGTACGCAGCGTTTCTTTGTTCATACTCCAGCCGTTAAGTGCAAACGTGGCTTCCACACCGGGCATGCCTGCACGGGTCCTGATTTCGTTCAGTGTATTGGTAATTTCTGCAGATGGACCGGTGGCCTCGTTGGCCGCTTCTGCATACGTAAGCAATACTTCTGCATAGCGGAGTATCTTCCAGTCGTTGCCACCATTATCACGGGCTTCCAGTTCTGTTTTATCAAACATCTTCTTAAAAGCATAACCCGTATACGTGGCTTTATCACCACCAATTTTATCCAGCGTGCTGTTAATAGGATCATACATCTTATCATTGGCCAGCATGCTGCCCGGATAGTAAATAGTAGCATTTAAGCGTGGGTCGCGGTTTTTCCATGGCGCATGCACATCATACGCGGGATCTTTGGTATATGGATAATAACCACTGGCACTTTCATAATCATCTACCAATGAAGGCAGAGGATTCAGGTACAATGTACCTCCTGAAACGGAGTTCACACCGGTAATATCACGCAATCCGTTGGCCCGCAATTCCTTTACATGAATATAGCTGATAATGCTTTCGGAGGAGTAATCCCCTTCTTGCTGGAACAGGTTATAATAATTTGCGTAAAGGGAATACACTTTACTGTCAATTACTTTCTTTGCTTCCGCAGCGGCGCCGGCATAATCGCCCGTATACAGCAGCACCCTGGCTTTCAGCCCCCAGGCGGCGCCCTGGGTGAAGCGTCCCTTATCATCGCCGGTGTAAGAAGGCGGCAGATCGGGCGCGGCTTCATCCAGCCATTTGATCACCTGGCTGATGACCACTGCTTTCTTATCCTGCGGCACATCCGATGCTGCCGGTGTGGCAAATACTTTCATCACCAAAGGCACATCCCTGAAAAGTGTAGCCATTATAAAATAGCGGTAAGCCAGCATCACTTTTACTTCTGCCTTTAATCTTTTCTTCAACCCTTCATTCATATCGGGCACTTTATCCACATGATCAAGAAATTCGAGGCAATGCCTTACCTGGCCGTATTGCCATTCATCGCCCAAGTTATCGGTGGTGGCTACAAAGGTGCTGTTGCCTATCAGCTGCGCATTGCGAAGGGTATTGCCCCAGGACGCTGTTTTGGAAAAAGCATTATCGCTCATCCCTTCATAGCAAACAAAAAAATCGGCGGAAGGAAGGAACTCATAAATCCGGGAAGCAAACTTCACGGCATCCGATTCCGTGGTCCAGTAGGTAGCATCAGAGTACTGATCCAGCGGGGCACGGTCCAGGAAGTTTTTTGAGCAGGCAGTTAAAATACTGCAGGCGCATAATATGAAGAAGATAGGTAGTCGTTTCATGTTGTTGTTGTTTTGCAGTGAGAGCGTGATCAGAATTTCAGGTTCAAGCCAAAGGTGTAAGTCTTCATTTGAGGAAAGTTCACACCTGATTGCCAGTTGTCGATTTCCGGATCAAAGCTTTTCGGGAAACGTTTTGATTTCAGTGTCAGCGCATTCTCCATCATGAAATAAAAACGGAGCTGGCCAATCTTCGTACGCTGCAAAATATTGTTGGGCACACTGTATCCCAGTTGCAGGTTCTTCAAACGCACGTATTTTGAGTCATACAACCACCAGTCGGAAAAATCGTAGTTCACGCTGAGGTCCTGCCGCATCAGGGGATAGCGGGCGCCTCTGTTTTCCGGCGTCCAGGAGTCCATCAGGTCGGTGGTGAAGGAACCGCCGTAGTTGAACGGGCTTACGGCATAACCGGTGAGATACGTTTTATTTTTCAGCACGCCCTGGAATAACATACTCAAATCGAACTGTTTCCAGGAGAAATTGGCGTTCACGCCAAACATTATATGCGGATCTGCATCACCCAGTATTACTCGGTCTTCCGGGGTAATCTGCCCATCGCCGTTGATATCCTGGTACTTAATGTCTCCTGCTTTGTTTTGTGGTTTATAAGTGGGTGATGATTTTACTTCTTCATCTGACTGGAACAGCCCAAGCGCTTTATAACCATACCACGTCCAGCGCGACTGCCCTACCATCACCGGGTTTTCCTGTAATACATCTGGCGTACCGCCCAGGTCGAGGATCTTGTTGCGTGAATCGAAGATATTTACCATTATGCCGTACTTCAGCCTATTATCGCGGTTTTGGTAGCCTGCGGATACTTCCCATCCCCAGTTGCTCATGCGGCCCAGGTTCATGACCGGCGCATCGCGGCCAAAGGTAGAGGGCACACTGGGCGTCAGCAATATACCGGTGGTCTTCTCTTTAAACACATCTGCGGTGAGCGTTAATTTCTCCTGGAAAAAGCCGACGTCCACACCAATATTCCCGGTTACTTTTTCTTCCCAGGTAAGATCCGGGTTAGCGGTATTGTTGTAATAGGTAGTGGTTTGCGCTTTATCATTGAAGTAAGAAGCGCCAGTACCAATCAAACTGGCCCAGGAATAAATACCGCGTGTATCCGTTCCCGTTGCATTCTGGTTGCCCACTTTTCCGTAAGAGGCGCGCAGCTTAAGATTGCTGATGGTGCCGGAGCTTTTCAGGAAATCTTCTTCCGAAATCCGCCACCCGGCAGAAACTGAGGGGAAGAATCCCCAGCGGTTGTTTTTGAAACGGGAAGATCCGTCGTACCGCCCGTTCACTTCCAGCAGGTAGCGGTCTTTAAAGCTGTAGGATAACCTTCCAAACATCGACTGGATGGCCCATTCATAAGCGCGGCCGCCGGTACTCCACTGGTCTTTTTTCACGCTGCCCCCGTTGATCACATGGATATCATTATTCAGGAAATCTTGCCGACCCAGGGAATAGGCGTCATACTTCATGCTTTCCTGGCTGTATCCCAGCAATGCTTTAAAATCATGCTGCTTTACCTGCAAGCCATAATTCACTGTACCGATGAACGTTTGGTTAATAGCAGTATTATAATCGTCGTTCAAAGAGTTGGGCGATTGCTGCGTAGTAACGAGGTTCTCCTCATCATCGTACAATTTGTAGGTAGCCCTGAAAATTTTGTGTTTGATATCACGGCTGTTATAGGAATATTGTCCTTTTACCGACAGGTTTTTGGTGATCCCGTAATCTAATGAGAGATTGGTGTTAAAGTAATTGTCCTTGTAGTTTTCAAACCCTCCATGATTGATAATGGCTACCGGCTGGGAACCGCCACGGTAGCTTCTGTCGCGCCCTTGTGGCGTATAAGCCCATTCAGTAGGGTTCAGGATATAGGCCCAGTGCATGGCGGTGGTATAAATACCGGCGCCGGCAAAACTTTTAGGCGCATTCATATACACCGTATTGATCCCGAACTTCAGGTTGTCCAGGATCTGCGTATTTACGTTCACCCGCGAGGTAAAGCGCTCATTCATCACCCCCTGTACCAGTCCTTCCTGTTTGAGGTAACCAAGTGATACAAAGTAATCTGTATTTTTTGTTCCGCCGGAGATGCCCACGTTATGTTGCATCTGGAGGGCGTTCTTTTTGAAGATGGCACTAATCCAGTCGGTGCTGGGCAATTCCCCGCTGGCGTATTTCTGGATATCGGCATCGGAAAAACGTACGGTGGCATCAGGATTATCGTTCAGCTGGGATTCATTCCATTTGCGCATAAAGGATACTGCGTCTACCAGTTTTGGGAGATAGGTAGGCTGTTGTGTGCCGGCGTAGGCATCATACGCCAGCGACGGCTTGCTGTTCAGTTTACCTTTACGGGTAGTTACAAGTATTACCCCGCCGGAGGCGCGGGCGCCATAAATAGCGGTGGCAGAGGCATCTTTCAGGATACTGATGTTATCGATGTCCTGCGGGTTCACTGTTTCCAGCTGACCGGCCACACCGTCTATCAGTACCAGCACCGGGTTGCTCGACAGGGTGCTGATACCGCGGATATTCAGTTTGTTGTTATTGGTTCCGGGCATACCGTCTGTTTGCTGTACAAACAGGCCGGGCACTTGACCCTGCAGGGCGTTCACTACGTTGGGCACGGGCCTTTCCGCTACCGCAGCGCCTTTCACGGAGGCTACCGCGCTGGTAAGACTTGCCTTTTTCTGGGAGCCATACCCTACCACTATAACTTCACCTAGCTTTTTGGTGTCTTCCGTGAGTACGATCCTCAGCTGGGTGTCTTTACCGCTGGCTATCTCCTGGGTATTATATCCCATAAAGGATACAATGAGCACCGCATTTTCAGGGATACCTTTCAGCAGGTACTCTCCTTTTCCATCGGTAACAGTGGCCATAGAAGCGTCTTTCACCCGTATAGACACACCGGGTAAAGGCTCATCTTTTTCATTCACCACTTTTCCGCGGATATCCTTGTACATGAGACCGGCATCTGCGTCCAGCAGCATATTTGCCAGCATTTCATTGCTGCGGCGGATGATCACTTTATCATCTGCTATAAAATATTCCAGGGAAAATGGCGCCAGTAGCTCTTTCAGTACATTGCCTACTTTCTGGTGCTTTGCCCGGATAGTGACTATGCTGTTAAAGATTTCCCGGTTAACGGCATAACTGAAAGAAAGATTGGCGCTGGCGCCTATCTCGTCCAGCGCATCATGCAATGCGCCGCCTTCCACTTTCAGCGTAATCCTTTTCTCAAGCAGCTGGGCTTCGGTGTGCTTGGCCAGCAGTGTTAGTGTGGTACTACATACAACGACTACAATACACAATGACATTTTCATTAACATGCCTATTACAGGTACACATTTTTTCATACTTTTACGTAGATTAAGGTTGAGTAAAAACTAGCTGCCATCGGTTACCAGGCCAGTGTGGCAAACTAGCGTTAGAACTTAACTTTCAGCCTCCCGCAAGGGAGGTTCTTTTTATGTAGGTGCCGCTTCCTTATGCATAGGCGGGTGGTTTATTTCATAACATTTAGCATTCCTTATCCATCCTGATGATATAGGTAGTACCGTTGCTTTCCAAAGTGGCGTTGAGCGACAAGCACAATTGCCGCAACGCTTTGTCTAAAGTGCCGTTGGTATTGAATTCCCCGAAATAGAAACAGTTGGAAATCTTTCCTTTGATCTCAATTTTTACATTGTAATAATACCCCAGTTCCGCCGCCACTTCCGGCAAACCGGCCCTGTCGTACTTCAGGATGCCCTCACGCCTGCTGAGCAGGTTGCCGGCAGCCACCTGGCCCTCCTTCGTGATAACACCCGTGGCCTTACTAAATACAGCCCGCTCACTGGGCGATACATGCACTGCGCTATCTGCATTGCCTACCGACACTTTACCGGTTAACACGGTCACCGATACATCCGGCTGTGCATCAAATGCCTGGATATTAAAAGAGGTGCCCAATACGCGGGTATCTACACGTCCGCTGTGAATAATGAACGGCTGCGCGGCATTAGTGGTTACATCAAAAAAGGCTTCCCCGCTCAGCGTAAGCTCGCGGTTTTCCCTTCCGAAGGCAGCTGTATATGCCAGTGTGGAAGCAGGACTGAGCCAAACGGTCGTGTTGTCGGGCAGCTGTATTTTTTTATGTTCCCCCGCCTTAGTAGCCACCAGCTGTTGCCGGGAATGAACAGGCGTTGGTGCAGCCGGGCGCTGGAAATACCACCAGCCGCTTACCGCCAGTACCAACAGCACCGCTGCCGCTGCGGCCATCTCTGGCCACCAGGTACGTTTTACCGGTACTGTTTCCGGTGCGGCAGTGCGGATGCGGGACAATAACTGTTGCTCCATTTCCGCCTCCAGCAAGGATTTGGCGCCCAGCTTCCTTTCATCCCACTCCTGCGTGGTTTTAAAGCTGTGATAATAGTTCATGAGCAGCTTCACCTCTTCCTCACTTGCCGATCCGTCCATCCATTTATCTATCAATGAATAAAACTCCTGTCTGTTCATACCGGGTATTTTATCACTAGTGACAAAAAAACAGCGCTACCCCCAAGGCAGGTCAAAAAAAAATTTTAGAGAGGGGTCTATTTGTCCATCAACAGGAGCAGCAGTAAGGCATAACCGAGGGCGGAGCGCAGTTTACGGAGGGCAATATTGATCTGGTTTTCAACGGTTTTCACCGAAACGTTCAATTGGGCAGCAATTTCTTTATAAGAGAGGTGTTGGTCCCGGCTCATCCGGAATATCACCCGGCATTTTTCCGGGAGGGTGTCTATCAGGGTATTCAGCAGGGATTGCAGTTCTTTTACGGCCAGCTCACTTTCCGGGGAGGCGGTTCCCATCCGTTCCAGCATATGATCAAACAGTTCTTCCCGCACAGGATTTTGCCTGATATAACGAAACACCTTATAACGGATGCTCGCAGCAAGATACGCCTTCAGGGAGCTATTCAGCCGGATACGATGGGATCGTTGCCACAGTTCTGTAAACAGTTCCTGTACCAGGTCCTTACAGGCTTCCTTGTCTTTCAGCACCTGGTAGGCTGAAAGGAACAGGGGTTCCCAATGCCGCTTGTACAACAGGCTTAAGGCCTTTTCATCACCCGACTGTAACAACAATAGCAATGCTTCATCTGTTTGCCCCTCAATGGCCGGCATGGTTGATTATAATTTTTTTTATAGTGAAGATGGAATACCAGGGGATAAATATAGGCGTTAAATTATTATAGTCGGGGCAAAAAAGATGAACGGTTCAAAGTTGATCCACAGCCACTTTAATTTATGTATACCGATCTACATTGTATCCCAAATGCATGGCGCGCCAAACGCAGGCGACGGCGTATATCCTGCTACGTTACCTGCCCTGGCAGCGGCCACCCAAATAAGCAACATAGCCTGTTATACCGGCTGACCCAGCCCTTCCTCAAAGCTCCGCTTCGTTTACACTTATCCCTCTGTATATGCTTATAACAATTAACAATTATAGTTAATACGAATTTATTTATTAAATAATAATATTTGTTACTAATTTATGCATCAGAATTGATGCCATTGCCTTTGGGAACCTGGCTTTTTTCTAGCCGTATAAATTATATTCCACGATATGATTTATATAAAAGAAGAAATATGAATATACTAGATGCCGAATTGGTAACGCGATTACAAAACCACGAAGTAAGTGCCTTCGATGCCTTGTACTGGAAATATCATCAGGCGGTGTACCGCAATATTTTCAAGTTTGTGAAAGATGAAGTGGTAACAGAAGATATCTTGCAGGACGTATTTGCACGCCTGTGGGAAAAACGACAGGATATACAATCGGACCAATCCGTTAGCGGATGGCTGTTTGTGATCAGCTTTAACATGTGTGTATCTTTTGTAAGAAAAAAGCTGCGTGAACAGGCTTTGCATAAAAACATCTTCCAGGCCGATGCTGATGACCCGGTAGCCATTGAGCGAAAGAACATCGACGAGGAACAGTATCATTTGCTGGAACAGGCCATTTCAAAATTATCTCCTAAAAAAAGAACGATAGTTACCCGCTGTAAACTGGAAGGTAAAACCTATGAAGAAGTAGCCCATGAACTCAATATCTCCCGGAATACAGTAAAAGAACATCTATCGGCCGCCATGATCAAACTAAATGATTATATGCAACGCAACGGGGACCATAAATATATTGTGCTGCTGCTCCTGTTTCTAAACTACCATGATTCCTAATCCAGCCAATGGATTTTATATTATGATTAAATTAATGTTTTTATTTTTAAAAAAAAGTCCGGAAAGGGCCCCCCCTTTTTTATCAACTGCGCGTATTTAGATTAAACCATCACGCTAGTGCCCAACAGAAAGGAATACCTCAAGCAACTGTTAAAGAAAGATATGTGGACTGCCGCAGAGCAGGAGTGGATGGCGGATTACCTGGAGACCAACGATCTTTCAGAGCTGGAAATGGCAGCCACCGAGTATTTTGAAGCCGACCTGCCAACAGTAAAGCAGATATTGGATAAACGCCTGTCTGAACGGATGTTGAAAAACATCCATCAGCGTATAGGCACCAACGATAGTTCTTTTAAAGGTATATTCCGTTTATATAAACAAAAAATTGCCGCAGCAGCCGTGGTATTGCTACTGGCTGGCGCCGCCTGGTATATGCTATGGCAGGAACGGGTGAAACAAAAGGTATTTGCCACAACCACAGAACGACAAACAGTGAAACTGCCGGACGGCTCCGTCGTTCATCTTGAAAAAGCCTCCAGCATCAGCTTTCCGAAGGAATTTGACAGCAGGAACCGGGAGGTAGTTTTAAAAGGAGAAGCCTTTTTTGAAATCAACCATGACGCGAAACACCCTTTTATTATTTCTTCTTCGCTGATAAATACCACCGTATTAGGCACCTCCTTTAATATGGAAGTACACGAGAAAAATATGGCCAGGGTGGTGGTAGTGTCCGGAATGGTACAGGTAAACACATACGGAAACCAGGCCCGCAAAAACGGACAACTGGTACTAACAGCCAACAAAGGCGCGGTGTATAACCCGGTATCGCAAGACTTGCGACTACAGGATGCCAGCGAAGACGCCAGGTTTTTTACGCAGAAAATGAGTGGTAAATTTATTTACAAAGGAGATCCTTTATCTAAAGTTGCCGCCGACCTGCAAAGATATTATAACGTACCCGTAGTAACAGACCAGAAGTCTGCACAGTGCAGGTTTTACGGTTCCTTTAACACAACAGATGATTTGGATAAAGCGCTTGCGCTAATTGCATTTTTATTAGATACCAAAGTCAGGAAAGACAGTGCTGGCAATGGATACATTATCGTTGGCGGTAACTGTAAATAGAAAAAACAACCGAAATATCGTTAACCAAACTATATTCAAGATGAACTGCTATCAACAAAACTGAACCCGATTCTAAGAAAGAAAATACTATAAGTCTGGTATACTATCCTGGTGGCCTTTAGCCTGAATGCACTTCATGCTGGTTAACTGATTGATCAAATGTAACACATTGGATCAGATGACTACCTGTTGCCCATACTTACCGTAGCTATAAACCGTAACATAATTTTCAACCAAAAAAACTACATCGCACATGATACCGATTACTTCTTTATTGTCCGGCTAACAACGGCCATCATATAATTGATTTAAAACACTCCTGCTCATGCAGCAGGCCGTCTATTGCCCGGTTTCAGCCAGAAGCCGGAACGGAGATCCTATGGCCCGAACGAAACCAATAAAACATACTTATGTTCCGCAAAAAAAATTCATTTATTTATTGCTTACTACTCCTGCTTGCAGTAACAAAAACCTATGCCAGAAATGGTTTGCAGGATGCACTTGACAAAAAGATCACCATTGAATTAAGGAATGTTATTCTTAAAGATGCACTGGAAAAAATCGGGAATCTCGCTGAAGTATCCTTTGTATTTGTCAGCAACGAGGTGTTGGATGTTAATAAGGTAAGTGTGAATGCACATAACGAAAAAGTAGGCGATCTGCTCGACAAACTACTTACTCCTTACTCCCTTTCCTATAGTGTGATGTACGACCGCGTAGTCATCAAGCATGACAACAGCAAAAAGCCCGCTTCTTTATCTGTAACAGGTACACCAATGCGTATATCCCTTCCTGTTACAGATGTAAAAGGTATAGTGACCAATGAAAAGAAAGAGCTCCTGCCAGGCGTAAGTATCATGATCAAAGGCACTTCCCGTGGTGTAACCACTAATGAAAAAGGCGTATTTGAACTAAAAAAAGTAGCCAACGACGCCGTCCTGGTATTTAACTATACCGGTTACAAGACAGAAGAAATCAGCGTTGCTTCTTTCAGAAGCGGCGCTCTTACCATTGTACTGAAAGAAAAACCCACCCGCCTCCAGGAAGTGGTAGTCACTGGTTTCCAGAGCATCGATAAAACAAAATTCTCTGGCGCCGCCACCCGGCTGAAAGGCGAAGACGTGAAAATAGACGGACTCACCGACGTAAGCCGCATGCTTGAGGGACGGGTTGCCGGCGTAGCCATCCAAAACGTTTCCGGCACCTTTGGTTCCGCACCTAAAGTACGTATCCGTGGAGCTACTTCTATCAATGGCGATAACAAGCCATTATGGGTAGTAGATGGGGTGGTGCTGGAAGATGTGGTCAATATCTCCAACGACCAGCTCTCCAGCGGAGACCCTACCACCCTGCTGGGCTCTGCAGTGGCCGGCCTTAACTCCAACGACATCGAAAGTTTTGATATCTTAAAAGACGCTGCAGCAGCGGCTTTGTACGGCGCCCGCGCCATGAACGGCGTGGTAGTGATCACTACCAAAAAAGGCCGCGCGGGCAAGCCCGTTATTAATTACAGCGGCAACTTCAGTACACAGCTGAAACCCAACTACAGCAACTTCAATATTATGAACTCCGGACAGCAGATGTCCGTACTGGCTGAACTGGAAAGAAAAGGGATCCTTAATTCGGATATACTCTCCCAGGGCGACATCGGCGTATTTGGTAAATTGTACGAAAAGCTCGACGCTGATAACAACGGAAATTTTCCCGTAGAAAACACCCCTGAACACCGCAAGGCATTTTTATTGCGCTACGCCAAAGCCAACACCGACTGGTTTCGCCTCCTCTTCCGGAATAACTTTGTACAGGAACACTCACTCAGCATTTCATCAGGAACCGATAAAGCGCAATCCTATTTCTCCACCAGCTTTTTTAGTGATAACGGATGGACGCTGGCCGATAAAGTTACCCGTTACACACTAAACTACCGGAACAGCTATAAACTGTCCGACAGACTCTCCGCCGGGTTCTCTACACTCGCCTCTGTTCGCCGCCAGAAAGCACCCGGCGCACTCACCCGCAGCAGTAACCCGGTAGAAGGTCAATACGACCGCGATTTCGATATCAACCCTTTCAGCTACTCCCTCAATACCAGCCGCACACTGACAGCGTATGATGAAAACGGAAAGCTGGAATACTTCAGGCGGAATTATGCGCCGTTCAATATCATCAACGAACTGGAAAATAATTACCTCGACCTTAATATGATGGACCTCCGCCTACAGGGAGACCTGTCGTGGAAACTGACAAAAAATATCCGCTACGAATTTACCGGCGCTATCCGGTATGTGAAATCTTCCAGGGAACACCAGATCACGGAAAATGCCAACATGGCCAACGCCTACCGCGCAGCCGGCAACGCCACTATCGCCGAAAGAAATAAATTTTTATACCGCGATCCGGATCACCCGGACGCTCTGCCGGTAATAGTATTACCCGCCGGCGGTTTCTACAACCGTACCGAAGACCAGCTGCTGAACTACGACTTCCGTAATGGCATCAATTACTCCGATACCTTCGCGCAAAAACATAATCTCAATATACTGGTAGGACAACAAGTAAAATATGCTGACCGTCAGAACGCATCGAACACCGGTTATGGCTATCAATACGACAACGGCGGCGCCACCTTTACCGACTACCGCATCCTCAAACAAACCATTGAAAGTAATTTCCCGTACTTCGGTATGGGCAGAGACTACGACCGTTTCGCCGCATTTTACGCCACCGGCACCTACGCCTACAATAACAAATACAATTTCACGGCTACCGGCCGTTACGATGGCTCCAACCGTCTCGGGCAATCCCGTAAAGCCCGCTGGCTCCCTACCTGGAGCGTGGCCGGCTCCTGGAATATAGACAGGGAAGCTTTTGCTGCAAACATCCGTCAGCTAGACTATCTGACCCTTCGCGCCAGCTACGGCTTAACCGCCAGTATGGGGCCTGCTACCAATTCCAACATAGTCTATCAAACCATTAATACCAACCGTCCGCATCTCACAGAAGTAGAATCTGTTATCCGGTTATCTCATTTACAAAATGATGATCTCACCTGGGAAAAATTATACACCACCAACATCGGGATCGACGGCGGATTTTTTAATAACCGCTTCAACTTCAGCATCGATGCCTATACACGTAAAAGCTTCGACCTGATCAGCCGCATCAAAACTTCCGGCATCGGTGGCGAAATGTTTAAAGCCGCCAACTATGCAGACATGGATTCTAAAGGACTGGAAGTAATGATAGGCGGAGATATCATCCGGGCTAAAGACTGGAACTGGAAATCCAGCGCTACTTTCGGTTACAGCACCAACAAAATTACCAATGCAAAAAATATCCCCGGCATCTTCGACCTCGTGGTAGCTGAAGGTGGTAACACAGAAGGATACCCGGTACACAGTCTTTTCTCCCTCCGATATACCGGTCTTGATCCAAAGTCAGGCGCCCCCTCATTTATTAACCAGAATGGCGCAAATAGTGCTGATGTAGACCTGCAATCACTAAACACCAGTCACCTGGTATACCAGGGACCGGTAGATCCACCCATCACAGGCGGGTTCTCCAATACCTTCCGCTATAAAGCTCTATCATTGAATATATTTTTTACTTACCAGTTTGGCAACAAGATCCGCTTGTATCCTGCCTTCAAAACCAGTTACTCCGACCTCGACGCCATGCCCAAGGAATTCTACGACCGCTGGCTAATGCCGGGTGATGAAGGCACCACACATGTTCCCTCTATACTGGATGCTTTTGAACAAATACTACTCAAAGGCGCCCATCCTTACAACAACTACAACTACTCTACAGAAAGAGTGGCTAAAGGCGATTTTATCCGCCTGAAAACAGTATCGCTGACTTATCAACTGCCCGGAGAGCTCACCAGGCGCGCCGGATTGAGCAACATAGCCGTAAGCGCTGCCGCCATCAATCCATGGCTGATCTATGCAGATAAAAGGCTGCAGGGCCAGGACCCTGAGTTCTTCAACGCCGGTGGTGTAGCCCAGCCTATTCAGAAGCAATTCACATTTTCATTAAAAGTTGGTATTTAAAAAAGTATATATGTCAATCTGCTATATAACGTCAACCACTCAGCGAAAAATAAAGCCCGCCCTTATCGGCATATTTGCGCTCACCACGCTTATCGCCGGCGGATGCAAAAAATACCTGGAACAGGTGCCCGACAGTACCTGGACGGATCTCAGCACACCCGCCAAAGTAAGTAAGCTACTGGGCACTGCGTACCCGCAGGCCAGCTATATCACTATGTGCGAGGCCATGTCTGACAATGTAGGGGATAAAGGCGTAGGCGTGTACTACCGCCCCAACCAGGATGCATATGTATTTAGTGATATCCAGTGGATCGAGGAAGACTCACCCGAGGCCTATTGGAAAGCCTGCTACACTGCAATCGCTGCCGCTAACCAGGCGCTGGCAGCCTGTGAAAAAGCAGCAGATCCCGCCGCCTATACACGTCAGCGGGGCGAAGCTTTGCTGGCAAGGGCCTACGCACATTTTATGCTGGTAAATATCTTTGCCAAAAGCTATGATGCTGCCACCGCCGCCAATGATCCAGGTATCCCCTATGTAACCGTACCCGAAACCGTAGTCATCAAACAGTATGAACGTAAAACGGTAGCCTATGTATACGACATGGTGGAAAAAGACCTGCTATCCGGCCTGCCGCTGATCAACGATGATGCGTATAGCGTTCCCCGTTATCATTTTAACCAGAGCGCAGCCTACGCATTTGCTACCCGTTTTTATCTCTTTAAAAAAGATTATCCTAAAGTAATAGCCTACGCCGACCATACCTTTTCCAATAACGATGTAGCCAACAACATGCGTCAGTGGAACAGCACCTATGGCAGCATGTCGCCCGCACAAATCTTCGACCTCTATGCCAACGCCAACGAAAAAGCCAACCTGCTGATTGCCGAAGCCCCCTCCCTCTGGGGCCGCAATGCAGGCAGGCTGCGGTACGATCTCGACTATGTACATGAGGCGCAGATACTGGGCCGCAATGTAACCGGTGGCGTTTGGTCGTACCCTTTATATTACTATGGCTCCCAGGATTATTTTGTTCCTAAACTATCGGAATACTTCGTTAAAAATTCCGTGAATGCCACCATCGGACAGCCCTATGTGATGACCCCCTTATTTACCACGGAAGAAGTATTGTTTAACCGCGCAGAAGCCAATGCCTGGCTTAACAACACCAACGCCGTACTGGCGGATCTCAACCTGTTTGCCAGCAAACGTATCCGGAATTACAACGCCGCGCAACATATCATCACACTATCGGCCATGCAGCAATTCTATGGTATCACCGATACCAGAAGCGCCTGTATCCGAACCATCCTGGATTTTAAGCGGGCAGAATATGTACAGGAAGGACAACGCTGGTTTGACCTGCAACGCTACAAAATGCCGGTGATACATACCACCAGGGAAGGACAAATACTGGAACTGAAAGCCGACGATAACCGCCGCCTGTTCCAGATCCCGGCTGCTGCCACTACCTCCGGAATAGCATTAAACCCAAGATAATAACATAGCGATACTACCAACATTAATACATCAACAAAATGAAAGCATTATTACTCATCATCCCCCTATGCTTGCTGTTAGCCTGCAGCAAGAAAGATGACCCGGGCCACGTGGAAAATATTCCCGGCCTTGGCGGCGATACCTGGGTGAACTCACCATTGGATAAATGGCTGCACGATACCCTGACGGTGCCTTTCAATATTGCGGTAAAATATAAATGGGACCAGTTCGAATTTGAACTGAACAAGACACTGGTACCGCCCAAAGAAGAAAAGATAATACCGGTAATGTCGGCCATTCAAAAAGTATGGATGAATACCTATATCGCCGAAGCCGGGGCCACCTTCTTCAAAAAATACTGCCCTAAGTATTTTATCCTGTCCGGCAGCGCAAGCTGGAACGAAAACGGCACCATTACCCTAGGAACAGCAGAAGGAGGCCGAAAAGTAGTGCTGTACCTAGTCAACGATTTTCAGATAAAAGGAATGGAAGGATACCGGCCTTCCGATTCTTCCAACGTAAAACAAATGTTCCATGTAATAGAGCATGAGTTTGGCCATATCCTGCATCAGACAGTAATGTACCCCGTTGCTTTTAAACGCATCTGCGCTGGATTTTACACCGGCAACTGGAATAACGTTTCTGACGAGGAGGCCCACCGCGATGGTTTTGTAACACCCTACTCCATGGCCAGTTTTGACGAAGATTTTGTAGAAATGGTATCCACTATGCTGGTAGAAGGAAAAAACGGGTTCGACGCCATCGTCAACAGTATCCCCAACGGTACCAGCATCAATGGTGTATCCAAAGCTGAGGCGCAGTCACGGCTACGGCAAAAGGAAGCGCTCGTGGTCAGCTATTTCTCCATTGTATGGCATATCGACTTCTACAGTCTCCAAACACGCACGCGAAGAGAAATCAATCAGTTACTCTATTAAAAGCAACGCTCCCCAGAGCGTAAAAATAACAGTATGAGAAACAACCTTATCTTTTTATTATTCATCCTGGCCGGTATCTGCTCCTGTAAAAAGGAAACAGATCCCGTTTTTGATAAATCACCGGATGAGCGTATCAATGATACATTGTCACATTACCAGCAGGTGCTCACCGGCGCCCCATACGGCTGGAAGGCATTGGTATACCCGGCAGGCGTTCCCGGAAGCGTATACAGCTTCTATTTCAGTTTCTCCGATGCCAACCGGGTACAAATGTTTTCCGATTTCGATGCTGCCAGTACCAACAACGTACATGAAAGCAGCTGGCGCCTGAAAGCATTACAACAGCCGTCCCTGCTATTCGATACCTATTCTTATCTGCATGTACTCTGTGATCCTGATGCCAGCCACAATGGCGGCGCGTATGGCAACGGTCTTGGCTCTGACTTTGAATTTGCCATCAACGGCGCACAAGGCGACTCCGTTTGGCTCACCGGCCGCTTCCATCGCAGCAAAGCTGTACTGATCAAGGCCACGCAGCAGGACCAGGAAAACTACCTGCAGCATAAGATCAACCGGTCGATCGATAGCATTGGTGCCCTGCTCACCTACTTTCACCGGCTGTCTACCAGCTCTGGCGACTATGATGTAAGCATTAACCAATATCTGCACTGGATCACCTTTACCTGGATAGCAGATGGGAAGCCACAACAGGTAACTACCGGCTACACCTATACGCCAACAGGTATTACCCTTATCCCCGCATTCAAAGCCAATAACACCACCATCAGCAGCCTGGACCAGGTAAAATGGGAAAACGGCGCCATCGCCTTTACCATCAACAGTAAGCCGGCTACCATCACCAATACGGCTACTCCATTGGCCATTGATCCATCAGCAGCCCAACAGTGGTACCGGTACGCCTTACAAAATGAAAAGTACTGGACAACCGTCAACGGGTTTCATGCAGATGGTAAAGATGACGCCTGTCATATCACCGGCTTACCCAACTATGCCTTTCTCACCTATTACCCGCAGATTAATGGCCCCGGCACCTCGCTGGATCTCCTCGGCTTTGTGATAAAGCAGGAGGATGGTAAGAACAGTATCGAGTTTGGTCCGGGTTACAGCGCTCCCTCTTTTACCACAGATGGACGGATCATTTTCAATGACGATGGTTTTTACGGAGATCCTGCCAACTATGTTCCTGCTGTGCAAAAAACAAGGGCACTGATGGCTGACCCGCAGGGCTTCTACCTGGTACAAACCAGCGCATCCACCTTTGATATGGTCAATGCCAGGGATGGCAAATCGTGGATCAACTGGCAGACTTTCTAATTACAACAACCAAAATCAAAATAGCCTCATATGAGAAATTGTACGGTTCGTTATTTATATAAAACAACATTACTTATAGGAGTACTACTAATGCTGGTAGCCCGGCTATCAGCACAAACAGATATCAGCATTGGTAACAGCACTTCGGGTAATACAGACCTGGGATATCCCTGCCCCATGCAGGACTATTACGAGGGCAGCCGCGCGCAGTTCCTTTACCGTGCATCCGAACTGCATAAAGCAGGTATGGCTCCCGGCGTAATCAGCGGCCTGAAATTTAATGTGCTTAATCTCAATGCCACAGATACCGTTGAGCAATACACGATTAAAATTGGCGTCACCAGCGATACCACGCTGAGCAGCACCACCTGGATCACCGTCAGCAACCAGGTGTATGGCCCGGTAGATTACCTGCCCAAAACAGGTATCAATATATTCACCTTCTCTTCTAATTTTTTCTGGAACGGAACTGACAATATCGTGGTAGAAATATGTAACGGCGCCCCCGATTCAGATACGCGCACTACGTATACACACAACCCCGAAATACCTTTTACAACAGGTCTTCCTTTTAATGGCTCGCATACCTACAGAACCGATGGGCTCAACTATTTATGCGGCACCACCAGTACCAGTAATTCCGGCAACATGACTACCCGTCCGGATATTAAATTTTCCTGGACACCTGCGGTTGCGTGCACCGGCACACCTACCCCAGGTACTGCCACTGCCAGCACTTCTACCGTTTGTATGAACGGACAAGTAGTTGTTACCTTATCCGGTACCACAATCGCCTCGGGGCTACATTATCAATGGCAGTCATCTCCCAATAACAGTACCTGGACAGATATCCCCAACGATACCACTAACAGGCTGGAGACCACGCAAATAGTTACCACCTATTACCGTTGTAAAGTAACCTGTACTACCACCAATGCCAGCGCAATTTCCAGCAGTGCAACCGTAACCTCACCACTGGCAGTATCCGGTACTTTTACCATTAATAAGGCATTGCCTACCGGCGGTACCAACTTTGCTTCCTTTAATGACGCCTACAACTCGATCAAATGCGGGATCAATGGTCCCGTTATATTCAACGTAGCGGCAGGCGGCAGCGCCTATAACGAACAACTGCTGATCAGCCCTGTTCCCGGCGCCTCCGCCACCAATACCATTACTTTTAACGGTAACGGGGATACGCTGACCTACAGCGGTACTTCTTCTTCACCGGCGGTCATTAAACTATCTGACGCAGATTACTTCACATTCAATAATCTCGTGATCAAACCCATCGGCACCAACAACGGATGGGGAGTACACCTGACCAATGATGCGGATTATAACAGCATCCGCAACTGTACGTTCTTACTGGATACCACCTCCAGTTCTACCAGCAACGCAGGTATCGTGATCAGCAACTCTACGTCCGCCACCTCTACCGGCGAGGCAAAATGCGATTTCAACACCTTTGCTGACAACAATATCAACGGCGGTTACTATGGCATCGTGTTAACCGGCAGCAATACATTTGCCAACGGTAACAATAAACTCATCAATAATAAAATCAGCAACTTCTACAGCTATGGTATTTATGTAACCGGCTCGTTTAACACACTGATTGAAAACAATATCATCAGCAGGCCTACACGCAGTAATGTTACTTCGTTCTATGGTATCTATTTTACGGACCTGAGTACGAAGGCAAACATTACCCGTAACATTATCCGTAACCCTTTTGGCGGCGCCCCGAACAGTACCAGCACCGCCCATGGCATCTATTTCTCCAGCACCGATGCGCTCTCCCAACTGGAGAATGTGGTAAGCAATAACCTGCTGCATAATTTTACAGGTAAGGGAGATGTGTATGGCATCTATAATTCAGGGTCAGACAACGTTTGGTATTATCACAATACCATTGCACTGGATGGCGCGTCTACGACCTCCGCGACTTATACCACCCGCGGATTTTACCAGACCTCCAAAGCAGATGGCGTTGAATTTGTAAACAACCTCATTTCGGTAACACGCACCGGTGGCGGCAGTAAATATTGTGTTTATTTCTCTGCTACCAATGGTACCATCCACGCCAACAGGAATGACTATTACCTGGCGGCCACCGGCGGCACCAATAACGTCGGTTACTATGGCGCCAACAACGCCAGCCTGCTTGACTGGCAAACTGCGTCCAAACAGGACAGCAACTCCGTAAGTTCCAATCCACTGTTTGTATCTGTTAGTAGCGGCAACTACCAACCTGCCAACGCCTCTATTGATAATAAGGGTACACCGGTAAATATCACGGTGGATATTAACAATGCGACCAGAAGTACTACCACACCGGACATCGGTGCGTATGAATTTACGCCCGGTCCCTGCGTAACGCCACCTTTGGGTGGTAACGCACAGGTGAGTCCCTCTGTGATTTGTGTGAACAGAAAAGTATCCTTAACGCTGACAGACAATACCATCGGGCTGGGACAAACCTACCAATGGCAAAAATCTGCTACGGCTACCGGCACTTATACACCGGTAGGTGGTTTGTTGACCAACCCGGATACTGTGATTACGGCTGTCACCACCTCCTGGTATCGTGTAGCCGTTACCTGCAGTGGCAATACAGCTTACTCACAGCCCATTCTGCTCACCGTAAACCAGGCTTTCCCGGCAGGATCTTATACCATTAATAAAAACATCCCTGCCAGCGCCACCAACTTTATCAGCTTCAATGCGGCTAAAGCAGCAATGGAATGCGGTATTCAGGGGCCCATTGTGTTGAATGTAGCGCCGGCCTCCGGTCCTTACCTCGAACAACTGGTACTGGATTCTATTGCGGGTACCTCTGCTGTCAATACCATTACTTTTAACGGTAACGGCAATACGATAAAATTTGCTCCTGCCGACGGCAATGAAAGAGCGGTCATCAAACTGCACAGCGCCGATCATATCGTATTCGACAGTCTTGTTATCGACGCCACCAACGGCGACTATGGATATGGCGTACAACTGCTGAACAACGCTGATAGCAACAAAATCACCCGTTGTACCATCCTGACAGATACCGAAGGTACCTACTACGAATATGCAGGTATTGTGGTAAATGGCAGTGAATCCAGTCCTAACAGTGGTACCAATAATGGTTGCGATGGTAATATCTTCTCAAAAAATACTATCACCGGTGGATACTATGGCATCACGATCTATGCTGAAACAGCCGCGCCAGCTACCCGCAACAGCATCAGCTACAATACCATCAAAGAGTTTTATGAAACTGGTATCTCTGTAAGCTATACTACGAACACCCTGGTAGATCACAACGATATTTCCAGGCCAGGACGTACCAATAACAGTTATTCTGTATACGGTATCAGCGTAGAAAGTAAATCGGCAGATGTAGTGGTAAGCAATAACCGCATCCACAACATGCTTGGTGGTTCGCCTACTTCCACCTCTTCTGTATACGGGATCGAGTTTTCGTATGCAGATGCCACCGCTACCAATCCTGCCAAAGTTTTCAATAACGTGGTGTATGATTTCCGCGGACAGGGTACACAGTACGGTTTCTCCAACTACAGCGCTGATTACATTTACTACTATCACAACACCATTGTGCTGAACGATAGTAAAAATACGTCTTCCAACACCACCACCGGTTTATATCAGTCAGGTACTGCTACCGGTATACAGTTCTTCGACAATATACTCGACATCAGCAGAGCCGGTAAAGGCAGCAGAACAGGTGTGAGCATTGCCGCCAGCACCGTGATGACCTCCAACTACAATGACATCTTTGTAAAAAGTGATTTCAATACCGCCTATACCGGTGTAGCAGGTTCCAACTATGCTACACTGGCGGCATGGACAGCCGGCACCAAACTGGATAGCAACTCACTGGCCGTTCCGCCTGTATTTGCAGATCCTGTTGCCGGCAACTTTGCCCCGGTAATATCTCCCCTTGACAACACCGGTAAATCAGTAGGCATTACCACAGATATCCTGGGTGCAAGCAGGAGTACTACCAAACCAGATATGGGCGCTTATGAAGTAAGCGTACCTAATTGCAGCAAACCGGTAGTACCGGGAACTTCTACGGTGTTCCCACTTACCCCGGTATGCATGGGCACCGACATTAAACTGGACCTGACAGGCAATAGTACCGGTGGTACCCAAACCTATCAGTGGCAACGTTCCGCATCGGCTTCCGGTCCATGGGTAAACGCCAGCGATACGCAGTATGTAAGTGTATTCAATACTACCATCAGTATCGAAAACTACTATCGCTGCCGGATTATATGCGGAGGTACAGACACGGCCTATTCCACTACGGTAAAGGCTAACCTGAATCCGCCATTGCTGGCTGGTGTGTATACCATTAACCCTGCGTTACCTACCAGTACTACCAACTTCCAGTCGTTCAGCAGCGCTGTTTCCAAACTGGAATGCGGTATAGCCGGTCCCGTTACCTTCCTCGCAAAAGCAGGTACCTATACCGAGCAAATTACCATGCATCATATCCCCGGTGCGTCTGCGGTGAACAGGGTTACCTTTAGCAGCGAAACCGGCAATGCCGCTGCTGTAACGCTGACCTACACCGGTACCAGCGCACTGAACTATGTGCTGAAGCTGGATAGTGTGGACTATGTTACCTGGAAAGCGATCACTGTAAAACCAGCAGGTACCACCAATGCAAGAGGCGTGGTGTATACCAACACGTCCTCCTATGACAGTATCAGCGCCTGTATCATTCCTTTACCGGCTACTACCAGCACAGGAACAACGGTGAGCGGTATATACGGCGACGAATGTACCGGTACGGGCAACGTGATCAGTGGTAATATCATCAGTAACGGATCTAATGGTATCTACTGGTCGGGCGCTTACAGCGCTGTTACGCCAGGCCTGGTACTGGACAGTAACAAACTGGACCAGTCGTATGTAAACGGCATCTATGCAGAATATACCGACAGCCTGATCATTCAGCGCAACCAGGTGAGTATGAGCGGCAACCTCGCGTCCGATGCTTATGGCATCCATGCGGATAACGCCAACGGTTATATTATTTCCGGCAACAAAGTTACTATCAACAATACCGCCGACGACATCCACGGCATCTACCTGGAAAATGCAAATGCTAATGCAGGTATAAAAGGACTGGTATCCGGCAACCGGATCATTACACGAGGAAATATTACCGGGGACGTACGCGGTCTGGAACTTTACCAGGTGGATGCTGCCACGATTTCCAACAACGTGATCAGCGTGAAAGCCAGTGGTACCAATGCCTATGGCATTTACAGCGGAAGCAGTTCCAATCTTAATTACTATAACAACTCGGTGCTGAACAGCGGTGTTACTACGGATGATAACTACGCTGCTTATTTCAGTCATACCTCCACCTATTATGGCAATGTGAAGATTAAGAACAACATCTTCGCATCAGATACCAGCGGTGTGGCGATGTATGTGGCCGACCCGCTTTACCTGAAAAGCGATTACAATACGCTATATACAAAAGGTACCGTACTCGTAAAACAGGAAACGCCCGCCGGCAGCTATGCCACACTGCATGAATATATCAGCGCAGATACCCTTGATATCAACTCGATTGTTTACAAACCTGCTTTTGTAAATGATACCACGCTGCAACCTGCCATTGCCGACCCTGAAGTATGGGCCATCCATGGTCGTGGTGTGCAGATAGAAGGTAACGACAAAGATATCAACGGCGCATTCAGACCGGTTAAGCTGACCGAAGGCGTACCGGATATGGGCGCTTATGAGTTCCTGCCAACAGCTGTACCACCGGTGTTACCCGCCTTCCCCGCCACACCGGCGCCGGGTGTTACACAGACATTTATGTTTGGTACAGATACGGTTACAAAAATCACCTGGAATCCGGGTACTGCTATCCCCACCAACATAGCAGTAAGACGTTACTCCGGTATTAAGCCGCCTAACCTGGCTAACGGTACCGCACATATGTATTTCTATACAGATGTGGATGTAACACCTGCCAACGGCCAATACAATTTTAATATCGATCAGTTCTATCTCGATCCATGGCAGGGATTTATCAGGCGTCAGAAAGACATCAGGATGGGCCGTACTGACAATGCCAATACCTGGATAGTGGATTCGGTGAGCCATGTATACGATATCCCGAACGTGATCAGGGATAGCTCGCTGCACTTCCTGGATAAATTTACCGGGTTGAACGGCGGCGACAACAATACGCAATTGTTACAACCGGCCGACAGTTCCAACAGGGGCACCCGGTTCTGGGTAGGCTATGGCCATCACCAGTTCTTCTCCGGCGATAACTCGCAGAACATGGTATTGTACCTCAATGCGCAGGATTCTGCCAATGTTACCGTTCGTATCAACGGCACCAGCTGGGAACGTGTATATCATATTCCGGCCAATAAAACCATCACTACGGAGATTATACCAAAGAACGGACTGAATGATGCCCGTCTCATAGAAGAAGGCTTGTCCGATAAAGGCATCAGTATAGAAAGTGATGTGCCCATTGTTGCCTATGCGCATATCTATGGCAGCGCTTCTTCCGGCGCCACCATGCTATTGCCGGTAGGCACCTATGGATATGAATATGCCACCATGTCGTCGAGACAGAATTACAGTACCGATACCTATTCCTGGTTCTATGTGATCGCCGACTATGACAACACCAAGGTAGAAATTACACCTTCGGTACCAACATTGGCCGGCAAGCCAGCCAATACAACGTTCACGGTTACACTGAATAAAGGTGAAGTGTACCAGGTACTGGGTGCTATGATGCCAGGCGGCGGCAGTGAAGGATATGATTTGTCGGGCAGCCGTGTAAGATCGGTGCTCAACGAAGATGGCAAATGTTACCCGATGGCCGTATTCTCCGGCAGCAGCCGTACCGGCATTGGTTGTGGCGGATCAACAGGCAGCTCGGGCGACAACCTGATCCAGCAAAACTTCCCATCACAGGCATGGGGTAAAAAGTACCTCACCGCCCCCACTTCCAACAGCAGCGGCGCCAGCTCCTTTATGACCAATATATACCGCGTGCTGGTGAAAGACCCTGCTACCCAGGTAAAAGTAAATGGTATGGTGTTAACAGGTTTGATCAATAACCGGTTCTACCAGTTTGAAAGCAACAGCGCTGACAATATCGAGGCTAATCAGCCTATTATGGTAGCCCAGTATATGTCGTCCAGCGGAGCCTGTACCAATACCAACGGTGATGGCGATCCGGAAATGATCTATCTGAGCCCGGTAGAACAGGGTATCAAAAAAGTAGGGCTGTACCGTAATACACAGGAAGCCATCAACATCAATTACCTGACCCTTATTATACCAACAGCAGGTGTGTCCTCCCTGCTCATCGATGGCAGCGCTACCTTCGACCATAGTTATCCGCATCCTAATGCCACAGGCTATACGGTAGTGGTGAAACGCTGGCCTGCCGCACCGGCACAGTGTACCGTTACCAGCGACTCTGCATTTACTGCTATCACCTATGGCCTCGGAAGCGTAGAAAGCTACGGCTACAACGCCGGTACTTTGGTGAAAAATCTGAACATCCTGCCTTCATTCAACAACGTAATGAATAACAGTGGTCAGAATAACACCTATACCTGTGCTAAAACACCATTCCGGTTCTCTATGCTGATACCGGTGAAACCAACCAGCATCACCTGGAAATTCAGCCAGGTAGCCAGCCTGTCTCCTAAAACAGATATCGTACAGAACAACCCGGTACCGGTAGATTCTATGATCAGCAATGAGCGTAAATACTATCGCTTCACCGTACCTGCAGATTACATTTTCAGTAAACCGGGTATGTACGATGTGCCTATCCTGATTTCACATCCCGATATAGAAAGCTGCAGCAATAGCTTTGAAAGCATCCTGCAGATTAAAGTGATTCCTGCGCCTGTGGTGAACTTCAGCGTTGACTACACCGGCTGCTTAAATGACGGCGCCCTGTTCAAAGGAACCGCCGCTACCAGTAACGGTGTGGCTATCAGTAGCTGGAATTGGAACTTCGGCGACTCTACTCTGGGTACCGCAAAAGACACCCTGAAACACTACAGGTATCCAGGCGTAAAACAGGTAAAACTGAGCATTGTAGCGGCTGAAGGCTGTGTAGGCGACACCACCAAAGAAGTGGAAGTATACGCTCCTGCTATTGCCCGGATCGAAAAAGACTCCATGACGGTTTGCAGTGGCACTAACGTGACCCTGTCTGCCAAAAACCCGGAACCGGGCGTACTGTACAACTGGTACGACGCACCAGTAGCAGGTAACCTGCTATATACCGGAAGCGACTATACGATTAATAATATCGCGGCCGATGGCACCTACTATCTCGAAACACTCACCCACGGATGTCCTGGTGCATTCCGCGCCAAAGCCGTCGTGCATGTGTTGCCGGTACTTGCTACCCCGGTGGTAACGGTAGACAGCGTAGGCGTGAATATGATCCGGTTTAAATGGAAGGCAATAGCCAACGCCACCGGTTATGAGGTATCTGTTGACGGTGGCACCACCTGGACCCTGCCTTCATCCGGCAGAGAAGGACTGGTACACATTATCAGCGGCTTACAACCGGTGCAGACCGTGAAACTGATCGTACGCGCAAAAGGCTGCGAAGATAAGGAATCACTGCCGGCAGAAGGTAAAACGTTACCTGACGGCATCTACATTCCAAATACGTTTACGCCAAACAACGATGGTAAAAATGACGTGCTGCTGGTATATGGCTATATCATCAAACAAATGCACATGGCCATTTTTGACCAGTGGGGCGAAAAAGTCTTCGAGTCCAACAACCAGACAACAGGATGGGATGGCCAATACAAAGGAAAAGCATTGCCTTCCGGCGTGTACATCTATGTATGTCATCTCACCCTTACCGATGGAAGTAAAACAGAAAAGAAAGGAGTTATTAACCTGATCCGTTAAAGCAGTTGTATGAAAAAAATCAGCATAGCAAAACTGTTATTGTTTGCCACCGGATATATGATGTTGCATTGGCCCTGCGCCAATGCAACTACCCCGGTCTTCCGGCAGGAACTGGACACTATATCCATGAACAGCCGGTCAGTACTGGTGTATCCTAACCCGGTGATGGCAGCCCTGAATATACAGTCGCGCAAACCTATTCAGCAACTAATACTCTACGCCATGGATGGCAGAACCATTAAAAAAGTTGCCACGCGCGGTAAACGCAACCAGCTGTATGTGCAGGATATAAAGAGTGGAGCATATATGCTGAACACCATCTTTGAAGATGGTACCAGGACGTCGAAGATGATCATCAAACAGTAGTCATTTCAATATGAAAAATTGAAGCAGATGTCAACCAAGCTAATATATTACAAAGCACATTTGATTGCCATATCCCTCATCCTGTTTGAGTTCGTAGCCAATGTTGCATACGCCCAGAATCTTTCCAACAAAGGGAAAGATTTCTGGGTGGGCTACGGACACCATCAGTTTATGGAAATGGGTCAGAGCAACAGCCAGGAAATGATCCTGTACCTCAGTGCTGAACAGCCGGCTACGGTTACCGTTAGCATCACCGGTACTACCTGGACGCGTACTTACAACATCCCGGCCAATACCGTGATTGCATCGGACCTGATTCCAAAATCAGGCGCCATTGATGCCAGGCTTTATTCCCTCCCGCCTTCTTTTGGCGGCACTGGCGGGGAAGGCATTTTTACCGGTAAGTCTATTCACATACAAAGCAATGTACCCATCGTAGCGTATGCGCATATCTATGGCAGCGCCTCTTCCGGCGCTACCATGCTTATGCCGGAAGAAACCTGGGGCTACTCCTATATTTCAGTCAACAGTATGCAGAACTATGCAGATGATTGTTTTTCCTGGATGTTTGTAATTGCCAACCAGAATAATACCGTGGTGGAAATTACCCCTTCGGTACTTACCCGTAATGGTCGCCCTGCTGGCGTACCTTTTACGGTTACGCTGAACCGTGGCGATATTTACCAGCTGGTAGGCGCCTCACTTGGCGGTGGCGTTGGGCGTCAGTTGACTGGTACCACTATCAAGTCTATCGGCAACCCTATGGGGCAATGTTACCCCGTAGCGGTATTCTCCGGCAGCAGCCGTACCGCCATCACCTGTAACAACACCAGTAGCAGCGGTGATAATAATATCCAGCAGATCTTTCCATTCCAGGCATGGGGTAAACACTATCTGACAGCACCGACTTCAGATGATGCTATACCCGCTACGCTGCAGTTTAACATTTATAAAGTAGCGGTAAAAGATCCTACTACTATTGTAAAACGAAATGGCGTCACTCTCACCGGCCTGATCGCCAATTCATACTATGAGTTTGTCAGCAATACGGCCGATTACATTGAATCTAACAAACCTGTGCTGGTAGCACAGTTCATGTCATCGTCGGGCGCCTGTGGCAATAACAGCGGACTTGGCGATCCGGAGATGGTATACTTAAGCCCGGTGGAACAGGCCATTAAAAGAATAGGCTTTTATCGCAACGACCGGGAGTTTATAGAAGTCAACTATCTCACCATGATCATCCCTACGGCTGGCCTTACCTCTCTGCGGATAGATGGCAGCCCCTTATATGACTTCGCTTATCCGCACCCTAACCTCAACGGGTATACGGTAGTGATAAAGCGATGGCCGGCCGCTCCCGCGCAATGTATTGTAAGCAGCGACTCCGCATTTACCGCCGTTACCTATGGTTTGGGCAGTGTGGAAAGCTACGGTTACAACGCCGGTACGCTGATCAACAACCTCAACGCGGTAGGATCTATCCATAACAGTTATGATACCTCTAAAACATCTAATGACTTCACCTGTACCAATACACCGGTAGAGCTGTCCATTTTAATGGCTTATAAACCCACCAAAATGGTGTGGAAGCTCAGCTCCCTTGGCACTGTTATTACACCGAATGCAGATGTAACGGTGAACGCACCGGTAAGTACCGGCACAGTGCTGATCAATGGTATCACCTACTATAAATACTCCTTGCCCGGCACTTACCAGTTCAGCACTATCGGAGAATATGATATCCCGGTAATGTCAACACATCCCAGCATAGAAAATTGTACGAACACCGAAAAAGTAGGCTTTACTATATTGGTGAAAGGCAAGCCCCGCGCCGTAATGACCTATGCGCATACCGGCTGTACGCTGGACACGGTATATTTTAAGGGAGATACCAGCCTGAAAGATCCGTTGATTGACCGCTGGAACTGGGAATTCCCGGGGGCGGTAAAAGATAGCGGCATAAAGGTAGGCAAAGTATTCCCCGTAGGCACTGCCGCCATAAAGTTGACCGTTATATCAAAAGATGGTTGTGTGGGAGACACCGCCTTCCAGGTGGCTACCGTAGCTAAGCCAGTAGCAACATTCACTACCGATGCAGCTTCGCTCTGCGAAGCCGGCGTGTTAAAAATTACCGACAACTCCACATACGGCGGCACCGCTGCACTGAAATCGTGGTACTGGAACTTTGGTAACGACTCTGTATTAACTGCCACTACCGGCGCCGCACAAACGATTACCTACAAAGATCACAATACCTACACCATAAAGCATGTAGTAAAAGTAAGTGACCTATGTGTAAGCGACACTGTGTCCAAAACCGTAACGGTATACGCCAAGCCCACACCGCTATTCAGCTATCCTGGCGATTGCCTGCCTGTTGGAGGTTTGGTACAGTTTACCAGCGGAGCCACGGTACCGGATGCGCAAACACTGACTGCACATGCATGGAATTTCGGGGACGCCAATGCCACGGGAACAAACCCGAATACGTCTGTACTGAAAGATCCTACGCATGCCTATACGAAGTTTGGCACTTATTCCATTAAATACAGTGTTACTACCGATAAAGGCTGTACGAAAGATACTATGGTAACGGCTATCTTTAAACTAAAACCACAGCTCGCGTACGCGGCACTGACCGGTGTTTGTGTAAATACGCCGGGCACAGTAGCCATTGGTAAAGCCACCATCCAGAACGGCGTAACCGGAAAGGGCTACTACCGCGGACCAGCCACCGATTCAAGTGGCACCTTTACTCCTTCCATGGCAGGCGCGGGTACGCATACCATCTGGTACATATTTAATACCGATAGTGGTTGCGCCGATTCCATCTCCACCACCATGGTAGTATATCCTAAACCTGCTGCGGCCTTTACCGCCGCCGCAGATCTATGCCTGGGTCAAAACACCACCTTCACCGACCAGTCAACTATTTCCACCGGTAGCATTACCAACTGGAAGTGGGACCTGGCAAACGGTACACAACAAAACAACACCAATAACAATCCGTTTACCATCACTTACCAGAAAGACAGCAACTACCTCGTGAAGCTGGTGGCGGTGAGTGATCATAACTGTATCAGTGATACTGCCAAAGTTGCGGTGCTGGTACATCCTTTACCAGTAGCAGATTTTAGCTTACCGGCCAAAGTATGTATGCCGGATGGCAATGCTGCTTTTGTTAATCTCACTACGATAAAAGATAAAACAAGCCTGGCCTATCAATGGAATTTTGGCGACGGCGGTGGCGGCACTGCCACCAAAGATCCTACCTGGCAGTACAAGGCCTTCGGACCGTTTGATGTAAAACTCGTAGCCACCAGTGCATATGGCTGCAAAGATTCAGCTACTAAAACGCTCACCGCTTTCTTCGGACAGCCAACCGCCTCCTTTAAAGTCGCGCCGGACACCCTTTGCCAGGGCACTGATAACGTATTCACAGATCAAAGTACCGACGCCACCGGCACTATCAACAAGTGGCAGTGGAACTTTGGCGATGGCACTGTTTCTACCGATCAAAACCCGGTAAAAAAGTATACGGCGCCCGGTGAATACAATGTACAGTTACAGGTATCCAACCAGTCGGGTTGTGGCTCCTCCGCCTATAGCAGCAAAGTTATTGTTTATCTGCAACCGGTAATTGATGCAGGGCCTTCATTTGTTGTACCACAAGGCACTATCATCAGTTTCAAACCGGTAGCCAACGATTCAGTAAACCTGCAATTCGCCTGGACCCCGGCAGCCGACTTCCCTGATCCAACAGTGTTGTCGCCGGTAATACCTGCTATGCACGATGCCACCTATACGCTGACCGCAATCGGCAAGCATGGTTGCATAGCGCGTGACGGCATGACGGTAAAAGTGCTGAAACCTGTTGCACCACCAAGTGCCTTCTCTCCCAATGGTGATAATATCAACGATACCTGGATCATCACCAACCTGGCTGATTATGCAGAAAGTACCGTGGAAGTATTCAACCGGTATGGAGAAAGAATATACCGTTCGACCGGCTATAACGTACCATGGGACGGCCGCTTCAAGGGCAACGTACTCCCAATGGCCACTTACTATTATGTAATCCGGCTCCGGGCAGGTATTGCACCTATAACAGGTTACGTAACAATTATCAGGTAAAGTAAATCATTCACATAAAATCATATTGTAAATGAGAACAATCATTGCAACCCTAGTCCTCCTTGTTGTGGCCACATGCACCGGCACCCGGCTGATAGCACAAACAGACCCTCACTTTTCGCAGTACTACGTGTACCCGTCCTGGTTAAATCCTGCATTAACCGGTGTATTTGACGGCGACTACCGGGTAGCGGCCATTTACCGCACCCAATGGGGTAACATCAGTCCGTTTAAGACCTATGGCGTGAGTGGCGAAATACCCACCAGCCGTAATATCAACATGGGCGCCAGCGTATTAAACCAAACCGCCGGCGATGGCGGATACAACTATACCACTGCCTATGTGAGCGCAGCTTATACCGGCGTAAAGCTGGATGCATCGCATTATCACCAGCTAAACTTTGGATTGCAGCTGGGTTTTATACAGCGCAGATTTGATCCCTCCAAGCTTACATATGGAGAGCAGTGGAATCCCGTAACCGGCTACAACCCCGGCAACCCGGTGTCCGATGCGCTGACGCGCACTTCGGCGGCTTCCTTTGATGCAGGCGCCGGCGCATTATATTATGATGCCACCCCCGGGAAAAAATTCAATATCTATGGTGGCTTTTCTGTCATGCATCTCACAAAACCACAGGATCAGTTCAGTGCGAAAGGTGATGCCCGTTTCCCGATGCGCTTTAATGTACACGGTGGCGTAAAACTAACGCTATCCGATATACTGAGTATTACGCCCAACTTCCTCTTTATGCAACAGGGACCCGCCCAGGAAAAAATGATCGGCGCCTACGGACAGCTGAATGCCGCTCCCGGAACCGATTTCCTGCTGGGCCTGAATTACAGGTATAAAGATGCCATCACCACGCATGCGGGATTTATTTATAAAAACATGATGCTGGGCGCCAGCTATGATATCAATACTTCTGATCTCAGCAAAATGGCGCATGGCTCCAACAGCTTTGAAATATCACTAACATTCATCGGCCGCAGATCGGTAAGAACACCTGATGTGGAATTCGTTTGTCCAAGATTGTAATCAACTTCTAAAGCAACAGTATCTCATGAAAAAAATATTCTTCACATCAGCAGTGTTGTTATCAGCAATGGTATCGTATGCACAGTTTACGTATAACTACCTTAAAGCAGCGGATCAATACTACAGCAAAGCCGATTATAATTCAGCGGCTACTTACTATGAAAAGTATCTCGGCTCCCGTAACAAAACCGTGAAGCCCGATACCTATAAACCCTATGCAGCCGTATCTGTTACCAAAAATAAAACAGTAAAAGTAAGCAGCGGGCAACAGGCCGTTTATAAGCTGGCCGAGAGTTACCGTAACCTCCATAATTATGGCAAGGCCGCGCCGCATTATGAATCGGTGATGGAATTGGATAAAACCAGTTTCCCGCTGGCCGCCTATTACTATGCCGTATCCCTGCGGGCGCTGGCTAAATATGAAGCAGCAGCCCAGGCATTCCGCAACTTCCTGAACGGTTACGGCGCCAATGATAAATTCAGTGAAGCGGCTAAAAGGGAATTACAAAACCTGGAATTTATCACCGCCCAATTAAATAAAAAAGATCTGTCGGAGTACAAAGTAACAAAAGCGCCGGCGGCTTTAAACACCACCGGCGCCAGTTACGCACCCTTGTGGAGCAACGGCAGCAACCTGATCTTTACTTCTACCCGGCCCGATAGCTCTTTCCAGAAAAATCATACGTATATCAACCGCCTATATACAGCCGATTATGACGCGGGACAGGTGTCCAATATCCGCCTGTTGCGGATGGATCAGCCGGAAGGACTGCACCAGGGCGCGGCCTGTTTGTCGCCCGACGGGCAAATGTTGTTCCTCACCCGCTGGCATATAGATCATGGCAAAAAAATATCATCCATCTACCTCTCCCGCAAAAACGGGGACCACTGGAATGACCCGGTCCCCATGGATGCCATGGTAAACACCACAGGTAATAATACCCAGCAACCATACCTTTTAGGAGATGGCAAAACACTATTGTACGCCAGCGACAGGGCCGATGGATACGGTGGTTTCGACCTGTGGTATGCCACCCTCGACGAAAGTGGCAAGCCACTGCAAACGGCTAACCTGGGCGATGTGATCAACACCGCCGGCAATGAACAGGCGCCATTCTACCACGCAGCCACCGGCACCCTGATCTTTTCGGCGGATAACCGTATCGGCATGGGGGGCTATGATTTCTTTGCTTCCAAAGGAAATATCGGTAGCTGGAAAGCGCCGGTGAACATGGGCTACCCGGTGAACTCAGTAAAAGACGATATCTATTTCACCAGCAGGAGCAATAATAAAAACCTGCTGGATGAAGTGTTGCTGGGTACCGACCGGGCCGCCGAATGCTGCCTGGAATTATTCTTTGTGCATAAAAACCGGCCGTTAAAACAACTTAGCGGCACGGTTGTATCCTGCGACAACCAAACACCGCTGGCCGGCGCTGCCGTTAATATTATAGATACCGTCAGCAATAAAGTGGTATCTACCCAACAAACTGGCCCAGACGGCAGCTACGCTTTCACCATCCCGGACTTTCTGCCCTTAAAAGCAGTGGCTAATGCCGACGGGTATACGACCAACTCACAGCAGATAACCCTTCCGGTTAATGAAGACACTACCGCTATGACGGTGCCGGTATTATGCCTCGCGAAACTCACGAAGCCAGAAGCGCCCGTTGTACTGGAAAATGTATACTACGATTTCAGCAAAGCCACTTTACAGGAAGCCTCCTATGCTTCACTGGATAAACTCGTAGAGCTCCTCAATGCCAATCCAGGGATGTACATAGAGCTGAGTGCGCATACCGACAGCAAAGGCTCTGCTACATTGAACCAACACCTCTCGGAAGCCCGTGCAAAGAGCTGTGTGGATTACCTGGTTAGCAAAGGCATCGACCGGAACAGGCTCACTTACATAGGCTATGGCGCTACACAACCCGTAGCACCTAACACATTGGAAGATGGCAGCGACAACCCGGAAGGAAGACAAAAGAACAGAAGAACTGCTTTTACCATTATCAAAAAGTAACAGCCATGGCTGTTTCACCCAAAATCACTGATCCATGAAAAAGATTGTGCTCTCAGGTTGGTTACTGCTGCTGCTGCATTTTGCGCAGGCACAACAACAGCCACATTATACGCAGTATATCATGAATCCATTTATTATCAATCCGGCTTTGGCAGGTATTGAAAATTACTGGGACCTGCGTTTAAGTCACCGGCATCAGTGGGTAGGCATGAAAGGCTCACCGGTAACTACCTACCTCACCCTCCAGGGGCCTTTGCATAAATCGGATTACAGTACCGCCTCTCCCACCGGCTTCGATCCTGACGGCAATAATCCACGGGGAAAGGCTTACTGGCGGGATTATACTACACCGCCGCCACATCCTGGCGTGGGGCTTACTGTACTGAACGACAGAACTGGACCGCTGAATCGTTTTTCTGTAACAGGCGCTTATGCGCATCATATCAACCTGTCTCCCAGAACCAGCGTGAGTGCCGGCATCGGAATAGGGATGCAGCAGGTTAGTCTTGATGCCAGCAAAGTAGAATTCTTTGATCCTTCCGACCCTGTGCTGGGCAGTAGTTCCGGCGTACTAAATAAATGGAAACCAGAAGTAAACGCCGGACTTTGGCTCTACTCTGCCGATTATTTCGCGGGCCTGTCTGTACAGAATATTATCCCACAGCAAATTGGTTTTGATAACGGCAAAGTAGTAGGCGATTCTGTTTACAGCGGCAAACTGGTGCCACATTTATTCTTTACAACGGGCTATCGCTTATGGTTAAACGACGATCTCAATGTGATGCCGTCCGTAATGCTGAAAATGATTACAGCGATGCCGCTGAGCATAGATATCAACGCCAGGTTTATGTACCGCGACCGGCTCTGGTTGGGTGCTTCCTACCGGCTGCACGATGGTGTGGCAGCTATGTTTGGCGTGAACATCAACTCACAGTTTAACATTGGCTACTCTTACGACTATACAGCGTCTTCGCTAAACACCGTTACAAAAGGCACACATGAAATCATGATCGGTTTCCTGTTGGGCAACAAGTACGGCGACACCTGCCCACGGAACGTATGGTAGCATTATTACTTTTTTTACTCTTTTCATTCATAAATAAAAAACAAACAATTGTCATTATGAAACAGGTTACACGCTTTATGCCCTATGCATTGATCACTGCTATTGTATTATTCTTTGCGGCCTGCTCCAAAGACGGAGCGCAGGGCCCCGCTGGTCCTGCCGGTCCTGCCGGCCCTTCTGGTATTCCCGGCTCCACCGGCCCCAAAGGTGATTCAGGTGTTCCGGGCAGCGCCAACGTTATTTATTCTGCCTGGCAGGATGTAAAGTTTGCGCCGGTAGATACCATCCGCAACCAGGATGGCAGTATTAATACCATCCTGTTCGGATACACGCTCACTGCAGCCAAGCTCAATGCATCAATGCTGGCCAACGCTTCTATCAACGTATATATCAACCTGGGTACAGCAGCCACTCCGTTCGTACAGCCGTTACCGTATGTAGATGAAAATGGCTATCTCGTGAGATTTGTGGCATCCGCCGGTAAAATTGACCTGATTGCCAACGCGCCTATCAGTACCACTGCCACGGATAAACGTTACCAGTACAGATATGTGATTATTCCCGGTGGCGTAAACGCCAGAACAGCGGCGGGGATCGACTGGAATGACTACAACCAGGTGAAAAAATATTTAAATCTTAAGGACTAGGTTGGCTAATACAACCTCCAGTATATACAGGGCTGCCTTATTAAAGGCGGCCCCTTCCCAAAATCTATTGACAACGTTATACGAAACCAGCATGAACCTATATAGTAACCTTACGGACCAGGAGTTAATCCGCCTGTATATTGCAGGAAATAACCCGGCGTTTACCACACTGGTACACCGCCATAAAAACAAGATCTTTACTACTATCGTATTATTGGTCAGAGACCGTAACCTGGCAGAGGATATTTTCCAGGAAGTATTTATAAAAATTGTAAATGCGCTGCAATCCGGTCAGTATACGGATAACAGCCGTTTCCTGGCCTGGGCGGTAAGAATTGCACACAACGCCTGTATCAGCCATTTCAGAAAAACACATACCCGGCCACAGATAGTGACGAGCTACAACGACGACCTGGGCAATAACATGGAACTGTCAGAGCATAGCCAGGAACACCGCATAATCAAAGCAGAGATCACCGAAGAAATCAACGTGATGCTGGATCGCCTGCCCCGCTTGCAACGTGAAGTATTGATACTGCGTTACTATGCCGACCTGAGCTATAAAGAAATAGCGCAAACCATTGGTATCAGCATCAATACAGCTTTGGGCAGGGTACGTTATGCATTAGGGAATTTAAGAAAACAGATGGGCGTAGAAAGCCTGGCATCCGCACAATAGAGAAGAATGCCTGCTTTTTCATTTTGATTTGGACAGCATAAATTTCTGTACATCTTCATCGTAACTATCACGTGGTTCGGAATGATACTTTGCCGGATCTTCTGCTGCTCGCATCTCCATCTCCGCAAAGTGAACATATCCTACCTTCCACACAGCAGGTTTATTAAATTCAGCCTGGGCTGCAGTATGGAATTCGGCTGATCGGTTCATTGATGTTGCGGAAACTAACATACCTGGATCGAGCGCGCGGAACCACTGATCCAGTTCTTGCGGAGGAACTTCACCGGTGAGCAGGAAATTTGCACGCCCCGCCAGGTCTCCTACCCGGGTATGCATATTGTCATCATATTGCGTTAATAATGCAGTCAATTCCTTGAATTGACTGGCGCTTGGGCGGGCCGAGCCCTCCAATCTCTGCTGAAGGTTACCTAAGGCATATCCAGCCAGGTAGGCCCATTTTTTAATGTCATCGCGTATTTTTTTAAAGCTTCCATCCTCCAGGCCAATGTCTTCATTGATTAAAATATACTGAACATCCCCAATGTTTTCTAAAGTCTCTTGTATTTGTATAATTACCTCTGCATCACCGGCAATATCATCCGGGCTATAACTTTTTTTGATTTGTTCGCTAAGAAAGTTTATCAGTTCGTATACTTTAGCAGCCGCAAAAACAACCCTCTTGACAGGATTATCAGCCGGTTTCACTTCCTCTGTCTTTGGATCTTTGTAATGAAATTGATATTCTTCAAAGTATTCCTCTCTGGGCAAACCTAATGATGCGTTGTAATCCTTTTCTTGCTCCCGGATGGGATCAGAGTGTTTATGGTCCTCCTCCACCACATTTAATTTATCACTAGCCAGTTTAAAGCTAATCACATCCTTTTGTGTACCATCCACGCGCTTCAACTGGGAAGTGGATCGATTAACTCCTTTGGTACCATGCCCATTTGAAATATTTTTCATTTCAAGGGCTTTTGTTCCCATCTCATCAGCTTCTTTTTCTAATCCAGCATCATCATTTACATTCACTCCTCGTTTCATCTGGATGGCTTTCCGTGCTTCATGTGCAGGATGATTATAAGCCATTGATTGCAATTGAGCAGCCTGCTTAATCCTTGGGCTATTGTTCGCTATGTGCTGTAGCTTTCTTTGAGCAATGGCTATAGGCCTGTTGTCCACGGACTTAAAGGCATCCCCAACCTTAGGTTGCTTTGGAGCAAACTCCTTTGCCGCCGGTTGGCTTTTACTTCCTTGTATTTTGTCAGCATGCATATTCATATTACCACAGGCCTATTTGACAGTAAAAAATGCTAAAAGTAGCGGGGTTATTAATTACTTTTCTCTCAATACCTTGATCCAGGTTTCAGCAGTCAAACCTTCTTCTTGTAATTCAGGTTCATACTCCTCCAGTTCTTCCGGTGTAATATGTAAATTATGCACCTGCTCCAGGAAGGCTATTTTCATTTTTTTACCACCTTCCCCTTCATTTATTGCTTCCATTGCTTTCAGGAGTGTTACAATCAGAGAAAACCTGGATGTCTTTTCTGCATGTTCGGCGTCCTCGCCGCCCATCATCAATGTGGTATGTTCAGCCAATTCCTGGTCTACATTTCCTTTTTCCTGTGGATCTTTTTCCTTTGCACGGGTCTTGATTAAAACATACATTTGGAGTGCTGGTTGAATATGTAACTCCCACTCGTGCGCAAAAGTGGTCATCATCGCTTCAAAACTTTTTGTCACGCCTTCAACCGGGTTTTGATAAATATTGACAACGATGTCCATCCCAGTTAAATTTTTGTAGTCTTTACTATCCATGGCAGCTTTTAAAAGTGTACCAGGATCGCTTCCCGGCCCCATGTAATAAGTATTACGTCCGCATTTCATAAAGGCTTGCGTCAAGCCATTACTTCCTTTTTCTTTTTCATTTTTAGCTACTCCTGTTTTTAAACTAACGGTTAGGTTAATTTCCGGATTAGTAACCACCATTTTAAAATAAGGGCTTCTCAAAGAGAAATTATCAATCAAATACGGCAGATGCTCAGCTCCCCCACCAGAAAAATGAATTTGACGTTGAATCGTTTTGTTATTCACGGATCTATTAACTACCTCAACATTCTTATTTCCATTCATTTGTTGGAGCACTTTTCCTCCCATCTCATCGGCTTCCTTTTCTAGTCCAGCATCATCATTCACATTAACCCCTTCTTTCATCTGGATGGTAGGCTTCACTCTACCTTGCTTCTGCTGCACAACATGCCATGATTCATGAGGCAGATGCTTTTCCTGCCCGGGTGCTAAATGAATATCCGTACCTTGAGCATAGGCAAGCGCTTGCAGCTGGGCAGGTTTTTCAGAGTTGTAATGGACTTTAACATCATCCATGGAATAACCAGATAAACGCTCAATACCAGACTTTAAGTTATCATGCAACCCGGTATTATTTTCTTTCTTCTGAATGGGAGGCTGTTGCGCCATTGACTGCATTGGAGCCGTTTGCCGGGACCTTGGGCTGTTATTGGCCATTTCCTGAAAGGCTATTAGCTGCGCAACACGAGGGCTATCATTTGCCATTCCCTGATAAGCTTTCGAACCCTCTATACGCGAGCTGCTATTTATAACGTGCTGTATTTTTTTCTGCACCATAACATTGGGGCTGTTATTAACAAATTCAAAAGCTGAAATATTGTAACTTTGCTTTTGAACAGCCGTGTTAGGGGATGCCTGGGTTTTGTTTAGTTGGGTTTTATCGACGTGTGTGTTCATCATGAAATGATAATTAAACAACTATGTACGGATAGTAAATTGTACTTACGTTCGTCATAGTAAATATAAGAAATTCAGACAGTTTTTGAAAGCTTTTTAATAGGTTCCCGGAGCTAATATTGGCTCCTCACATAATACAACAGCGATAGAAGTTCAGTGAGAACTTGTATCGCTGTTTTGTTTTTAGTGGGTTAACTCCCGGCGAAACCGGGCAACTGCGAACAAGACCCGGATAATATTTTAGTAAAAAAGAGATTTTGTTAATCATATCAATGCAAATTGTAAAACCATCATTATGTTAATCAACCAGTCTTTTATTACAGACATCAAATCAATCATTTCAGATGCAAGGGAAAAGGCCATTCGTGCGGTAGACCATCAGCGGACGCTGATGTACTGGCATATTGGTAAACGTATTTTTGAAGAAGAGCAAGCCGGGAAAGACCGGGCAGATTATGGTACCTACCTGATAAAGTATCTTTCTGAGAAAATTCAACCGGAATTTGGCAGCGGTTTTTCGGTCAGGCAACTGGAGCGGTATCGCAAGTTTTATCGCCTGTTCCCAATTGCGTCCGCAGTGCGGTCGCAATTGAGCTGGACCCAGTACAAACTATTATTAAGCGTTGGTAATGAGGACGCTAGAACATTTTATATTGCTGAAACGATCAAGAACAACTGGACTTCGCGACAATTAGAAAGGCAGGTTTACACCAGTTTATATGAGCGACTTTTACTGAGCAATGACAAAGAAAGTGTCCTTGCGGTGGCCAAAAAGGAAAAACTCCCTTCCGATGCCAAAGAAATCATTAAAGACCCTATGTTATTGGAATTCCTGGGCATGAAACGTGAAGCGTCGTATTATGAGAAAGACCTGGAAAGTGCCATTATTACTCACCTACAGGATTTCTTATTGGAATTAGGCAACGGCTTTTCATTTGTGGCAAGGCAAAAACGAATCCATCTTGATGGAGATGAGTTCTATGTAGATTTGGTATGCTATAACCGGTTACTGCAATGTTTTGTAATCATTGAATTAAAAACCAAGGGGCTTAGCCCCCAAGACATCGGACAACTACAGATGTATGTAAATTATTACGACCGGATAGAGAAACTGCCGCACGAAAACGCCACCATAGGTATTTTACTTTGCGTGGATAAAAACGACGCTGTGGTAAAATTTACATTACCGGAAGGACAGAAGCAAATCATTGCCAGTCAATATGAGCTATATCTTCCAACTGAAAAGCAATTGCTGGAGGAGGTAAATAAAGAACTGGTGAATTTCGGGGAGAAAGGAGAATAACGACGGTTTGGTCGCATACAGCTGTTAAAGCAGTCCCTGTAAACACGCAATAGCTATATTTACAGGGACTTATGCTTTCCTACCTAAAAACTTGTTCCAGCTGTGCTGTCAGCTCATTGCTTCCGTCTCCGTTACCGGTATAACGTCCCACGATATTCCCATCTTTATCCAAAAGAATCTTTGTAGGAAATGCATTTACCCTGAAGGCAGTTACTGCATCAAATTGCGTTTGTTGTTCGTTGTTCAGCAACTGGTACCAGGGAAGCTGATCCTGGGCAATAGCCTGCAACCATGTCTTGCGCTGCTGTGCAATGTCTTTGCCTGTTTCATTGGCTACACCTATAATGACCAGTCCTTTCGAATGGTATTTTTCATACAGTTCTTTCAGGTGTGGATGACTGGCCCTGCAGGGGTGGCACCAGCTTCCCCAGAAATCGATCAGCAAATATTTGCCCTGCCAGGCGCCAGGGGTTATCGTTTCGCCATTAGGTTGTTTTTTGCTTGCAGCAAGCATTTTTACCAGGCGGAAATTTTCCCCAATGGCTTCATTTCTCCACTGACGGTACAAAGCACGGCCTTTCGGGACAGTAACGCAAAGCCGGTCAATGTCCGATCGCAACAGGGTATCCTGTTCAACCCCAGCCAGTTCTAAGTTGGTGAGTACTTTCAAGGCCTCTTTTTTATTGCCCGTTGCTTCCAGCGCACAGGCATAGGTATAGGTAAGATTATCCGTTCTGAAGTCATAATGGCCACGGGTAATGTTGATGACAATCTTGTCTTCCGCATCTATGGGAAAGAACTTGCCGGATACAGCATACAACGGGCGCAGGCAGGCTACCACTTTATCGGGCTGCCTGTTGGCGTAAAGCGCCTTGCCCAATACAGATAACAGCTTACCGTATATAGTCAGTACCTGTTTATCGTTTTTATTTTTCAAAAACAGCCGCGAGATACTGTCTGCTTCCGGCTGGAGCAATTTTATAGCATAAGCGGGATTACCTTGCTGGTGCAGGATACCGGCGATATTTTCTGCCACATACAAATGGCCGTCTGGGCTGGTAATCCCGGAAAGCCAGTGGATCGATTTGTCCAGATTTCCGGCCGCAGCATATTCCCTCGCAATATCGCCCTGTAGTATTTCAGTATTGCCGTGAGCAGGGTATTGTTTTATCTGCTCCAGGATCACGATCTTTTTGTCTGGGTTACGTTCGGAAAAAAAGGCTTTGTTAAGCGCCTGTAGGCTAGTATCCATTTGAGCATGGACATTAGTTGCGTAAATAGTAAATAAACAGGCTGTCAGAAATATTTTCTTCATATTGCGTTGATTTATGGGTTATTAATCATGCCGGGGTTCTGGTTTATGACCACCTGTGGCAATCTTAAAGTGAGGCGTTCTGGTTTCAGGATATAACTAGCCACTACTTTCCCGGTGGCATCGTAATAATAGTGGCGGTAGGTGGCCTGGCTGAAGAGGGGATCCGTGGAGAGCCGGCGCATATCGAACCAGCGCTGCCCTTGCAGGGCAAATTCCCGGATACGTTCTTCGATTACAAACTGAATCATAGCAGCCTGGCCCATGCCGGGTGGAAGGGAGGCCTCCGCGGCGCTCATTCTTTTCGTACGCAACATTTCCACATCACTTTCCGCGCCAGGAAGGTCGTTGAGCCTTGCCCTGCATTCGGCGCGAAGCAAGTATAAATCAGGCAGCGTGATGCCGTTATAGCAGGCTATCATACCAAACTTACGTCTGCTTCCGGCAACCGGATACGGAGTGCCGGGAGAAGAAAATGCGGAAAGAAATTTCAGGCGTTGATCAGAGGAAGAATAGCGTTGCACTGTTTCAGGAGTGAGCGCAAACTCCGCACTGCTAAAGGTCCAATAGTTGATAAACTGCCGTGCAAACAGGCTTTCCGTGTTGTTTGATATACTGGGAATACCAAAGGAGAAAGGTGGGAAGGCCATATTATATCCCCATGGACCGCCATCTGCCATGGTAACATTCAGATCGTATAACGCCATATTGCTGGCATTAGTACCGGCGCTTGTAAGCGAAATATTATTCACTGCTGCATCCAACAAAGGAAGTGCCGCTTCAGGATTACCCATGAAAAGATACACTTTGCCAAGCAATGCCTGTGCTGCAGCCTGTCCCATGCGTATCCTGGAGGTGATTTTCACCGGTAGCAGCGGGATAGCATCACTGAGATCTTTGATGATAAAATTATACACGTCCTGTACATTAGCCCGGGTAAAATTGTGCTGCGTAACATCGGAAGTTGTTACTATCGGGAGACCGGGATCATTGGCTGCGGTAGCTTTCTGGTAGGGCTTACCGTAGAAATTGATCAATTGGAAATAACTCCATGCCCGCATCGCTTTAGCTTCTGCAATCAGCGATTGTTGTTGCTGTACTGTGCCATCCGCGGCGCTTCCTGCTTCGTTGATAATTTTGTTGTAAATGTAAATATCTGAGAAGTCCATTTCCGGGGCCTGTTCATTATCATTATAAATCACATCTTCCCAGCGGAAAAGTCTTTGTGCACGAAGGGTAGTGCCTGTAAACATATTATCTACCGCCAATATCTCATCTCCCATGGGTACTGTTACTTCATTGTTTCGCGTGAGTAGCGAAACATTGTTCAACAACAGGTCGTAGTCGTTAATACTGGAGGCGATCAGTTTACCCTTTGGGCGTATATCCAGGAAATCCTTATTACAGGCGCATTGCAGCAGTATCGGCAGCATGGCTATGCGGATCGTATTCTTAAAAGTAACTTTCATAATTGCATCTTTTTAACTACTCAGAACTTTACATGAGCACCTATGGAAAAACTATGCTGATTCACCGGAATGCTCCTGGTTCCCAGTATTACATCCTGAAATTCGGGATCAATACCATAGTGATTTGCTTTCCAGAGCATTACATTGGAGATGCCTGCTCTCAATGTAATATCAGAGGTATTGATCCGGGAAACCAGTGAGGCTGGCAGACTATAGGAGAGGTTAATATCCCTAATCTTGATATAATCTCCTTTGAAGAAATTGATATCTCCGTAGGTATAGTAATCAAGATTGCGCCGCCCATTACTGATAGCGTTGCTGCTCACATAGGAAGGAATATTGGTAAAAGCTTCGTCACCTGGCTTTTTCCAGCGGTTATCGAAGTCGGTGTAGATGTTGCCCTGGAACATGCCGGGATTCGGAATCATTCTTCCGCCAAGCGGCCCCGTAAGTTGCCCTATACCGGGTACGTCTCGCCGCAACACGGCGCCAAAGTTATAAACCATGTTGACGGAGAGCCAATAATTGCGATACCGGAAGCTATTCATAAATCCACCGGTTACGGTAGGCTGGTAGGAACCCATATACCGCATGTCTTTAACCATCGCTGCATCACGTGTTTTAGTAACCCGTTTATCATCCAGGTAGATCTGCGGATCACCGAGGTTGTCTAGTCCGGCAAATTGATAAGCAAATTGTGCAAAAGCTGGATATCCTTCCACAAATTTGGTGTCTTTCAGCATGGAACCAGTAGTGATCGGGTATTGGAGGTTTAGCCTGGTAATGCGGTTATGGTTCCATGCACCGGTTAATATAGTACTCCAGCTAAAATCCCTGTATTCCAGGTTAACGGTTGTTAAAGTGAGTTCTATTCCTTTATTTTTGATATCGCCCATGTTACCGATGATGCTGGAAGCTCCCGAAAAAATATTTACCGGCATGTTTCCTATCAGGTTGCTGGTGTTCCGGAAATAAACATCTATACTACCGTTGATACGGTTTTTGAGAAAGGCGTAATCCACTCCGAAGTTGATAGTTTTAGTGCTTTCCCAGCTGAGTTTCCGGTTGGCGTAAGAAGACAGGTAAAGTCCTGTTCCCCCGGGATAGGCGGTGCTGGTAGTGGCGCCCAGGATGTCAAAGGAAGCGGCAGTACCGGGAAGCGGCTGATTACCTGTGAGTCCATAAGTAGCACGGATAGCGAGGCGATCGAGCCAGGTAAACTGTTCAGCGAAGGATTCGCGATGCAGTAACCAGGCTACTCCAGCGCTCCAGATCGGTTTATTCTGAACAGATTTATCGTTTCCGAACAGGTTGGATTGGTCGTTCCGGAGACTGGCATTAACCGTGTATTTCCGGTTGTAGGTATAGGCGGCATTGCCGTACCAGGAAGTGGTACGTGTTTCAGCTTCATTTTCACTGTAACCATCGTAACCCAGCACGCTTCTGCCGAAACTGTTAGGCATGATCGTATTATAGAGGCCATTCCCCAGTAAAACATAATCCACTGGCAATGCGGTAAGCATATCGGGGTTATAGCCCCTGACGGTAGTGGCAGCGATGTTGAACCGGTTAGCACTGGCTTCTTGCCCTCCCAGCATAACCAGCTGATGGCGTTGATCTGCAGACGCCATGTCATATACAAGCTGATTGCGGACGGTCCAGTTTTGCTGGTTGGAATTACTGGTCGTGAGCCTGCCGCCTTTGCCGGGCAGGTAGTATACAGGCGAGCCTCCCGGTATAGGGGATGCGGCAGTGAACTGCACCAATTCATTCCGAACATCAAATGATGATTGATCGGCGAACGTAGTGTTTTTTCCTGCACCGCGGGTAAAGCCATAAATGCCTTCAAACCGTAGCCCTTTCACCAATTTAATGGTGATCCCTGATGTTAGCATGGCGGTGAAGTTATTTTGCCGTGTATAGCCGGCATTCCAGTCGTTCAGCGGATTATAATCCAGGTTTACACCGCTGAGGGCCTGGTAACGATTGGTGAGTGAATCGGTGCGGTATAACCAGGAAGCGGAGAGATTATTTCCCCTGGCATCCCGGAATAACTGGAAGGGAACAAACTGGTTGGTTACGTTCAGCGATCGTTTACCGGATGAAATGTTGTTGATAAGGTTGGTGATGAGAAAGGCCGTGATCCGCTTGTTGAAGGTAAAATCCTGTCGCACGTTTACTTTATACGTATTGTTCATATCCGGCGTACTGGCCTGGTTCCCTGTATACGCAAGCGAGCCGTAGAAGGCGTAGTTATTGGTACCTCCTCTTAGTGACAATGTATGACTGGAGAGCCAGGCATTCCGGTACAGGAGGTCTTTTATTTGCCCACGGTTATCGTTAGCAGCCAGGCTGTCTAGCTGTGCATTGGCCACACTCGCGGGTATCAGGCCCCGGTACTGATCGTACAATATTTTCTCCACAGGAGTAATTACTGCATTTCCATTTACTGGCGAAGATTGTGTACCATATGGGTTGCTAACAGGGTCAAAGATCTCCCGGATGGTGGCCACATATTGTTTGCTGTGCATGTATGGTATGTAATCCAGGTCAGGTTTCCCACGAAAACTGATAAAGCCATCGTACTCCATTTTCAGAGTTTCATGGCGATTACCTTTTTTAGTAGTGATCACTATCACACCGTTGGAAGCTTTGCTTCCCCATATAGAGGCGGCGGTGGCGTCTTTTAGCACTACTATATCCTGAACATCATTGGGGTTAACCGTAGAAAGATCTGTGATCGCAATACCATCCAGGACATATAACGGAGCTTTTCCCGCATTGATGGATGATAAGCCCCGGATGAGGATATTATTCCCGGAGGCAGGTCCGGATGTACTAAAGCCCGTGGGAGCATTGTTAAGTACCAGCCCCGGAATGAGCCCATCTAACCGTTGTACAATATCCATGCTGGTACTCCGGTTAGCTACTATATTCATATCTGCCCTGGCGAAACTGCCGGCACTCCGGTCTTTCGACAAGGTTTGGTAGCCGGTATTATATACTGTAATGCTTTGCAATGAACTGACAGCCGTGGAAAGCACCAATGAATCTACTACTAACGATTGGCTGGCATTTACAGCAATATATCTGCTGACAGGCAGGTAGCCCACATAAGAGATATCCAGCTGGTAGTAGCCGGGCGCAATACCGGAGAAGTTGAAGTCGCCGGTGGCATTGGTGGTGGTACCCTTGTTGCCAGGTTTCAGTCGCACCGACGCGCCGGCAACGGGCGCTCCGCTCTTATCTTTCACTTTCCCGCTTACAACTTGCAGCTGTTGAACGGGAATTGCGTCTGACCTTATCACCTGTTGCCTGATGAAAATGGTTTTTTCCTCGATGGAATATGCCAGCTGTCTGTCTTTCAGTAATACCTGAAGGAACAAGGGCAACGACATATTATGAGCATCGATGGTTACATTCCCTGCATTTTTTAATATTTCCGGCTCATAAAAAACGACATATCCTGTTTGTTTTTTTATAATGGAGAAAGCATCTTTTAAAGAGATGTTTTCAACAGAACAGGTGACAGTTTGCGACCATCCGCGTGCGCAGATGTGCAGGGAAAAAAAGAGCATAATAATGGCGGTTAATTTCATAACACGCAGTGTTTTGGTTGAGAACCGGCTCCTTACAAGTATATGCCTGATGTTCCGGATCAATATCCGGGCAAATGGCATGGGAATAGCGGACCGGTTACAAAGTGCCTCAAATTGCATACTTTCGTAACGGTTTGGTTGGTAAAAAGAATTGTCGTGCAAAGACTTTACATTTGATCCAACCGGATTACAATCGGGAGTGTGAGCGCACTCCCGGTTTTTTATTCCGGGTCGACCTGCATTCACTTCTAGGTGTTGTCCATTGTCTGTGGTAGCTTTTAGTTAGTTAAGGTAATATAACTACGGTGGTGTTATCGATCCGGTAATGCACTCCCATGGTAGACAATCCTTTTAATACCTGGGATAAATTGAGATCACGCTGCAGCTCTCCCGAGAAGGTTTTGTGGAGAGGAGCGCCTTTTTCGTATACGATATTCACATTGTACCACCTGGATAATTCCTGCATGACGGCACGCATATTCGTTTGTTCGAACCGGAATACGCCGTTCCTCCATGCCATTGCCTGATCGATATCTGCATTGGGAATAAAGTTGATGAAGCCACCGCTGGCGGGGATCTGTGCCTGCTGGCCGGGAGCCAGGCGTTGTTGGTGTTGTCCGGACATTACATTGACAGCGCCTTCCAAAAGGGTGGCCCGTATAGCTTCTTCTTCTCCATAAGCCTTTATATTAAACCGGGTACCTAATACCTGTACCAAGGTGTGTTTATTGACACTAACCTTGAAAGGCCTGCTGGCATCCGGGGCAATTTCAAAATAAGCTTCTCCCTGTAATTCCACCTCCCTGGAAGCATTGCCGAAGCGGGAGGGATAGCGAAGGGAGGAGGCTGTATTGAGCCAAACGGCAGACCCATCTTCCAGCACGAGATGGTATAACCTTCCCCTTGGAGTGGTCAGTGTATTGAAAGTGATCGCTGATGATTGGGCAGTGCTTTCATTGTAAACGAGTCCGCCATTTCCGGCATGTAGTACGTTCCCATTTCCGTCTTTTATGATGCTGTCCCGGAGCTGATCGAGTGCTATGGTGCTACCGTCGCCAAGCGTCAGGATAGCGCCTTCAGAGGCAGGTAATACTTCCTGCTGTGTTTTCGCCATTTGGTGCCTGTTGGAAGTACGGGACCAATTCCGCCACAGCAAGGATAATCCCATGATCAGCAGCACGCAAGCCGCCGCCCGGATCCATCCAGGCAAACGGATAATCAACGATTTTATCGGGTTAGCGCGAGGAGGGACAACACTCAGCCTCGATTGCAGTTCACTGAACAAAACATTAATATCAGTATCTTCTGCTATCGTTTCGCTATGTATGGCCATGAATTGCTGCATCAACCAGGCATCCACCTGTGCTGCATTTTCCGGATTCATCAGCAACTGCCTGAGCTGACTAATATCTTCCCGGGTCAGGGGCTGATCCTGCTGATAGCTTTTTAGTAAGTCCTTTAAAACGGTGTTCTCCATATTATGATACGCATAACAGGAATAAGACGAAGAAATAAACCAAAGGAGAGCATACCCGGCAAAATTATTTCAGGAAAATATAAGAAATCAGGTAAAGTCCCATATCATGGCCATGTTCGGCCATGTATTTACGAATGAACTGCAGGGCTCTTACCATATAATTTTTGGAAGTCATGCGGGTGATGTTCATCTTCTGCCCTATCTCTTCATGGGTAAGCCCCTCCACCCTACTCAGGTAATATACCTGGTAGAGTTGCGGCGGCAGCTGCCGGACAGCCTCCTGCACGGTATTTTCCAGCTCCTTATAGGCCGTCATTAAGTGAGGTGAGTAATTGGACTCATCAAAGTAAGTAACCAGGTATTCTTCGTTGGCAACGCTGAACACTTTTTTACGCAGGTGATCGAGAATCAGATTGCGGGAAACGGTATAGAGGAACGCTTTGAAGTTACGCACTTCCGGCAGGTGCTGTCGCATATCCCATAACCGGGCAAAAATATCCTGTGCGAGATCTTTCGCCTGATCAGGCGATTTGGTAAGCTTTAGTGAAAACAGGTAAATATCCCGCCAATAGTGGGTAAATATCACTTTAAAAGACGCATGGTCACCCGCAGCTACCTGTTCAAGTAAAGCATCCTCATTATTTAATCTATTTCCCAATTTGGAAAGTCTGTCTTTAGCCCCGGCAAATATAAGCAGTTTAGATGATCCCTGTGATTTATTCCCTGGAATCCCGGGCCCCTTGTTTTTTGGGCGCCAATAAAACATTAAACATTATTCAAATATAGGTAGACCAATATTTGATAAACGAAGGCGATGACTGCATGATAATATTACTATATCATTTGCAAAAAAAGAATGGCCTGAAACCCCATTGCACGCGAACACCTGGCGTTTAAGTTTACTTTCCCGGGATAAAAATTACAGAATTTATATATCTTATCAACACATCATTTATTTAGCTTTCCTACGTTATCATGTATATGAAGTCATTTTTCTTTTCTGTTGCTATTGCCCTGGTGAACATCATTAGCATTTCCTGTCCTGGTCAGAGTAAGCCGACCCTTTTTTCACCCGGCCAGCTAAAAGAAGATCTTAATTATCTCCGGCAGCTCATTACCACGGTACATGTGAATCCCAACAGCGAATTATCCCCGGCACAGTATGATCAGCTTTTTGACGACATAACTGCTTCCCTGCAGGATTCCACCAGCGCAACGGAATTCCTGAAAAAGGTCAGGCCAGCAATAGCCTACCTGTCAGATGAACATGCACAGATCAACCTGAAACCCGAATTACTGGACGCCAGGTATAGTAACGATTCTTTCTATCTTCCTTTTACATTGAAAAAGGAAGGCAATAACTATCGCATTGATCAATGCCTGGGCGCTGCGGCGGCCGGCTATAGCGGTCAGGCTATCAGCAGCATCAATGGTGTAACGGTAGATAAGTTGGTACAGGCATGTGCGTTATCCACCACCGGCTTTCCTTTTCAACGGACCGCTACTGCCTTGAGGCAATTTGGATATTTATATCCCTGGGCGAGCCCAACACTGAATAATAGCTTTATCATCCGGACAACCGCCCGCCAAACGATTGAGCTGCCAGGTATAGGCAGGAAAGACTGGGAAACATGGCTGGCGTCGCAGTTCGGCGTGAGTAGCTGCGCGGAGCGACTGTCCTATACCAGGTATGGGAATATTGGCTATATCAACGCCTGTTCATTTGATGTGAAGGCCACAGGAAAGTACTGCCTGGATTCTATTAAAGCGCAGGTAGATCATTTATTCAAAGAGGTACAAACCGACGGTGTTACGAAACTCGTGATTGATGTGAGCCACAATGAAGGTGGTAGCACGGCGGTGGGCGACTACCTGATCAGCTACGTATATCATCAACCCTATTTGGATTACCAGGTCAACTGGAAGAGAAGCGACGAATATTTAAAACTGCTGCGGTCCTGGGGATTCGACAATGCCACTTACGCCGAAGCGCCGGTAGGCAAAGTATTGCATTTCCCTTCGGAGGAGGTGGTTCCGGAGCAGGTGCCCTACCCCTTTAAGGGAAAAACGTTTGTGGTGATAGGTCCTCCTACTTTTTCCAGTGCGATGAACTTCGCTACGTTAATCAAAGATAACCATATGGCCACGTTGATCGGTCAAACACCTGTTAATGGGCATCCTACCGGCTTTGGCGAAATGTTTTATACCAACCTTCCTCATACACAGATCTTCGTGCGCTTTGGCGTAAAAGAGCATATACGGCCGGCGGGGAAGATGACAGACAACCTGTTGCGCCCGGATATTGTTTTAACCGATAAACAGATGAGCGATGTTAATAGGCTGCTCCAACAGGTAAAATAGTCCCTGTTTTCAACCCGACAACGTACCGTTGACCCTGTTATCATCTTTCTCCAAATTGTTTGGATATTGCGAATTTAATTTTATCTTAGCAACTAAGACATTTAGTTAATAAGATAAAAAATGAATACCGATTTAACCAGGCAGATAAGAAAGCTGAACCAGGCCCACGCTTACACCACCATCCACCTGCACGAGGCCGTGGGCCGCAAAGCAGGCCTACCCGGCACCGATCACAAATACCTGGGCTTTTTGCTACAGAAAGGCCCCATGACCGCGGGCGAGTTGTCGGCATTAAGCGGGCTCACCACCGGGGCAGTAACCGGTTTAATAGACCGGTTTGAGAAAAAGCACCTGGTGAAAAGACAGTTCGACAAAACCGACCGGCGGAAAGTGATCATAGCGCCCAACACCCAGAAAATAATGGCATTGCTGGAGCCGCTGTACAAAGAATACCGGCGCCAATCAGAACAGCTCATTGCTTCCTTCTCTGCCCAGGAACTTCACATCATAGAAATGTACCTGTCAAAATCCATTGACATCATGAACGAAACCATGCATACCCTCAACGATAAATAATACGTATATGAATGCTTATGCACTTGACTTGCACGACGTCGATACCAGCAGCCTGGCATTGGTGGGAGGTAAAGGCGCCAACCTGGGCGAGCTGACCGGGATGGGAGATATAGCCGTACCCCGGGGCTTTTGTGTCACCACAGCAGCTTACCAGGCCGTAGTGGAACAAAATAACGCTTTTAATGTATTGCTGCAGCAGTTAACCTACCTGGCTGCCGACCAACGAAAAGATATCAGCGAAGTAAGTAGCAACATCCGCCAACTCATTGCACAAATACCGATTCCCGCAGATATCGTTGCCTCCATCAGACAGCAGTTGACCACCTTTAGGGAAAATACCGCCTTTGCCGTACGTTCCAGCGCTACGGCGGAAGACCTGCCTACCGCCTCTTTTGCAGGCCAGCAGGATAGTTATTTAAACATTACCGGGGAAACAGCCGTTCTCCAACACATTAGCCTGTGCTGGGCATCCTTGTTTACTGAACGGGCCATTATTTACCGTATTCAAAATGGTTTCGATCACCGGAAAATCCAGCTGGCAGTAGTGGTACAACAGATGGTTTTTCCCCAGGCCGCCGGCATCTTATTTACGGCCCACCCGGTAAATGCCAATAGGAAAATATTGTCTATCGATGCCAGCTTTGGATTGGGAGAAGCCATGGTGGCAGGTGTGGTGAATACAGACAACTACCAGGTGAATAATGGCAAGGTTGTCCATCGGCAAATAGCTACCAAACAACAGGCGGTTTATGCAGCGAAAGGTGGCGGTACTGCGCTGCAGGAAATAACGCCGGCCCTACAGCAACAACAGGTGCTCACAGATGAACAGATATTAGCACTGGCGCGCCTGGGCAGAAAAATTGAAGCCCATTTCGGTTGCCCGCAAGACATTGAATGGTGCCTGGCGGATGGTACTTTTTATATTGTTCAAAGCAGACCTATCACTACGTTATACCCCATCCCAGTGGTGAATAACGCTAACAATCATGTATATGTATCCGTTGGCCACCAACAAATGATGACAGACCCCATTAAACCATTGGGGCTGTCATTTTTCCTGTTAACGACACCCCGGCCTATGTTTACTGCCGGCGGAAGATTGTTCGTCGATGTAGCTCCTCTCCTGGCTACCCCTGCAGGCAGGGATATGATGATTAACGTACTGGGACAATCTGATCCGCTGATCAAAGATGCGCTGCTCAACATCCTGGAGCGAAAGGATTTTGCGCTGTCGGTACCAGCCGACGATCCAGCCGCCGGCCAACCTACGATTCCTCCTCCCGGCGCCCGGCCGCCGGTCGACAACGATCCGGCTATTGTGGCTAACCTCGTGAAAGAGGCACAGGCATCCCTCGATACGTTGGCACAGGACATCCAAACAAAATCAGGACCTGCACTATTTGATTTCATACAGGAAGACCTCCATCAACAAAAAACAAGGGCATATGCACCGCAAAGCCTGGCGGTAATCCTGGCCGCGATGGATGCCTACTCCTGGCTTAATGAAAAAATAAATGAATGGCTGGGCGAAAAAAATGTAGCCGATATACTCACACAGTCGGTGCCCAACAATATCACCTCGGAAATGGGATTGGCATTATTGGAGGTAGCAGATGCGATTCGTCCTTATCCTGAAGTGGTAGAATACTTACAACAGGTAAGACATCCTCACTTCCTGGAGCACCTAAGCTCCCTAGAAGGCGGCCGGGAAAGCCGGGAGGCGATAGAAGATTTCCTTACCAAATATGGTATGCGCTGCCCCGGTGAAATTGATATTACGAAAACCCGCTGGAGCGAAAACCCGGCTATACTGATTCCGATTTTATTGAGTCATGTTAAAAACTTCACGCCCAATGCCAGCATCCAGATGTTTGAACAGGGACAACAGGAGGCATTTAAAAAAGCACAGGACCTGGCCGATCGGCTGAAACTGTTGCCTGACGGCGAACAAAAGGCGCTGGAAGTCCAGCAAAAGATTAGCCTGGTCCGTAACTTCATGGGGTACCGGGAGTATCCGAAATACGAAAAGATATGCCGTTACTTCCTGTATAAACAGGCAATTCTGAAAGAAATCGAACAATTGGTACAGGCCCATATCATCGCTGAAAAAGAAGATAGCTACTATCTCACTTTTGATGAGCTGCGGGAGGTGGTACGTACCCGTCAGCTGGACCGGCAGATCATTCCACAACGTAAAGCGGCATATACAGCCTATGAAAAACTGAGTCCCCCACGGGTAATGACTTCCGACGGAGAAATTATCAACGGTAAATATCAACGTGACCACCTGCCGGCCAACGCTATTATAGGACTCCCTGTTTCTGCTGGCATTATTGAAGGCCGCGCACGGGTTATTTTAAACATGGAAACCGCTGTCCTGGAAGAAGGAGATATATTGGTCACCGCCTTTACCGATCCCAGTTGGACGCCCTTATTTGTGTCTATAAAAGGACTGATTACAGAAGTGGGCGGGTTAATGACCCACGGAGCGGTGATCGCGCGTGAATATGGCTTACCCGCCATTGTTGGCATAGACAATGCCACCAGGCTGATTAAAGACGGACAACGTATCCGGTTAAACGGAACGGAAGGATATGTAGAAATACTGGGATAGGCTATTTCTTTTGTATCACTTTTTTCCGGTGATCCCTCCCCCAGTTAATCATTTCCTGGATGATTTTTCCGAAGGTGCGACAGTAAGGAGTGGGTTCATATTCTACCAATACCGGCGTATCGTTATATACCATGCGGGTTACCAGCTTATTCATTTCCATATCTTTGAGTTCTTTGGACAACATCCGCGTGGTGATACCGGGAATGCTCCGCTCTATTTCCCGGAAACGCCTGTTGCCATTACAAAGGGAGTTGATAACCGGTACCCGCCATTTGCCGCCGATAAAGTACAGCGTGTCTTGTAAGGCCCGCAGTTCTTCTGCCTGATCTCTTTCCATTGCCTGAAATTTTAACTGGTATACTCCAGTATACTGGTAACAAAAGTATATCATCTCCCCGATATCTTTGTATAAAATTTTCAAGCAATGAATTTAAGTAACAAAGTAGCGGTAGTAACCGGTGGTAATAGCGGCATTGGTTATGCTACAGCAAAGGAACTGATCAGCCAGGGAGCCAGGGTTATCATTACCGGCAGGCGGAAGGAAGCTATCGAACGGGCGGCACAGGAATTAGGGGCTATTCCGTTTGTGGCCGACCAGTCAAAACTGGAAGATATCCATACATTATATGAGGCTGTGCAGGGGCAATTTGGCCAGGTCGACATCCTGTTTATTAATGCTGGTATTACGGGAGAAAATACACTGATAGCCGAAGCTACCGAAGCAAACTTCGACAGCGTGATGGATATTAACTTCAAGGGCGCCTATTTCACCCTGAGCAAATTTACGCCGCTGCTGAAAGACGGTGCATCGGTAGTTTTCCTTTCTTCTATTGTGGCCTCCACACACCAGCCGAAGAGTTCTGTTTACCAGGCCAGCAAGGCGGCAGTGAATTCTGTGGCCAAAACAGCTGCTGCGGAACTGGCGCCCCGCAAGATCAGGGTGAATACCGTAAGTCCCGGCCCCACGAAGACCGCAGTTTTAAACAAACTAAATGACGACGCCACCGCCCAGCATATATGGGATCATCTCAGCACCCTGGTACCGCTGAAGAAAGTGGGTATCCCGGAAGATGTAGCAAAGCTGGTGGCGTACCTATGCCAGGATGCAGCTTCTTTTATCACAGGTGCTGATTTTGTGATTGATGGCGGCATCACCATATAGGGGTGGATTCATCGCCCTTTTTATTGCCCATCGCCAAAAAATCAATATATTCAGGTACTATTGAAATACTTCACCTGAATTTTTGTACTATGCTATCACAAAAAATGAAAGATGCCCTCAACAAGCAAATCCTGATGGAGGCGCAGTCATCGCAATCGTACCTGGCTATGGGCAGCTGGGCAGAAATCCAACCGGGGTTAAAAGGCGTGACAAAATTCTTCTTCCGGCACAGCGACGAGGAAAGAATGCACATGCTGAAACTGATTCATTATGTGAACGAGCGAGGTGGATTCGCCGTAGTACCTGCACTGGAACAACCGGTCATGACATTCGTATCCCTGAAAGCTGCTTTTGAGCAACTGCTGAAACATGAACTGAAAGTAAGTGAAGGCATCAACGATCTCGTGGAGATTGCCCTCGCTGAAAAGGATTACGCTACGCATAACTTCCTGCAATGGTACGTGATGGAACAAATGGAAGAAGAAAAACTGGCCAGGGATTGTAATGATAAGCTGGAACTGATTGGAGACGATAAAAGCGGATTGTATCTGTTTGACAGAGATATTATGACGATGGACCAGGAATAGTGCTGACTATTCTCTATTTTATACAACAAAGCGTTCCGCCATGGCGGAACGCTTTGTCTTTTGTACCCCGATGCGTTCCGGCAACAATTTAAATAAGTCCTGTACAATTTAATTTTTGTCCTACTACCGCACGTCCATGCAGGAATATCTTTGCGTTGTCTAAAATAATCACCCGATATGAAAATAAATACCAGGCTACAAACTGCGCTAAAAATATGGCTGGTCATCTATCCTTCACTGACCTTGCTGCTATACTTCCTCCGGGGAGCAATGGATAATATCCCGCTGTACGTAAAAACACTGATACTAACCATCCTGTTGGTCCCCTGGATGGTTTTCCTGGGACTCCCTTTGCTGGATTTCATTGCCCGCAATCTTTTTCCGGGCAGCAAAAACAAATCATAAGTACTTCACCAAACAATACAAATATGAAAATGATTATTGTGGGTGCATCAGGCACCATGGGAAAATATCTCACCGGAGCATTTGAAAAAGAACATGAGGTGATCTCCGTTAATAGCAAAGACGGTCATATACCCACCGATATTACCTCTCCGGAGGCTATAGAAAAGATGTTCAGTCAAGCAGGCCCATTTGATGCACTCATTTGTACCGCAGGCCCCTCCTTTGTTGGTCCCTGGAAAAATCTTAATGACCAGTCATTCAGAAAAGGCATTGAAGGTAAACTAATGGGGCAGATCAACCTGGTACTTATCGGGCAACACTATATCAATCCTGGAGGCTCATTCACACTCATTACTGGTGCATTAACGCATACTCCACAACGGGGTTTTGCCAACGCAGCTGCTGCCAATGGGGCGGTAGAGGCATTTGTACGCGCGGCGGCTATTGAACTTGGGCGCGGCATTCGTATCAATGCCGTCAGCCCTACCGTGATCGAAGATTCACCTCAGTACTTCCCTTTCTTTCCCGGCGAAATACCTACTACGATGAAGGCGCTGGAATATGGTTTTCGTAGAAGTATATTCGGCGCGGGAACGGGGCAGGTAATCCAACCCTAATACTTTTATACCAGGTGTGTCCACCATAAGTGCCGGCCGGGGCACTACCTGGTATTACTTTTCAATGCTGTATCAATCTGCTTCCATCAGCTGTTTCACTTGTTTATCTCCCATCTTGGCTATATTGTCCTTACCTATCTGCTTAATGGCCTCGATCGTACACGAAAAATATCACTATTGTAAACCCTTCATATAAAATACTGGCATTTTTGCTTTTGAATGTATACTTTACCGCCCGTTATTAACTATTCCATTAAATATGAAACACAAGCATAAGCATTCCTTCATGGTATGGCTGGTTGCCCTGCTTGCCACCATCAGCGCAGGCACCGCAAATAGCCAATCCAACACACACTACACGAAATATGTGAACCCGTTTATCGGTACCGCTCCTTTAACTGATCCGAAAATACTGGGGTATGAGTTGCCGAAAGGCTGGCGATCCTGGGCAGGACTGGTATTTCCCGGCAGCTCGTTACCCAATGCCATGGTGCAGTTGAGTCCCATTACAGAATATGGCTCCGGGGCCGGCTACGAATATGAAGACAATATCATCTACGGATTTACCCACACCAACAAAGGACATTGGAACCTATGCAATATTCCGCTGTTACCGGTATCCAACCCAGGTGAAAAATTTGGTTCTCACTTCTCCCACCAAAAAGAGAGCGCCGCTCCCGGCTTCTACCAGGTATACCTCGACGACTATAAAGTAAACGTAAGCCTTACCAGCACGCTGCGATGCGGTTATCACCGGTACGAATACGAACAACCTAACGACCGGCAGATATTGTTTGACCTGGCCAAAGCCAACAACAAGGTAAGCAGCTGGACGATTGAACAGGACAGCAACCGCGCCGTACAAGGCTACCAGGAAGTGGGAGAGGGAAAGATTTATTTCTACGCCACGCTGAATAGTGATATTTCCCGGATCGACAAGCAATCCACTTACGCCATGTTGCATATCGGCGACAATAGCAAAGGACCCGTAGAAGTAAAAATTGCCTTGTCGTTTGTCAGCACGGCCAACGCCAAAGAAAACCTGGCAAAGGAAATAGGGAATCAGTCTTTTGAGGCCGTACGTGCCGCTGCTCATGATACATGGGAAAGCACCTTATCGAAAATACAGGTGAAAGGCGGTACTGAAAAAGAGCGGCAGCTGTTTTACTCTTCCCTGTATAGGTCCCTGCTGTGGCCCGTATTACGCAGCGATGTAAACGGCGAATATACCGATACTAAACACCAGGTGATCAAGGCAGACTTTCAATATTATACGGTGCCGTCGCTCTGGGATACCTATCGTAATAAAGATGTATTATTAGGATTAATTTCTCCACAAGTAACGCTGGACGTCATTAAATCTATGAAAGACATTGGCGACAAAACAGGTTTCATTCCTACCTTTTTCCATGGCGATCATGCCGCGTCTTCCATTACCGGAGCGTACCTGAGAGGGATCGATAATTTTGATGTACGCGGTACCTACCAGCTGTTGCTGAAAAATGCCAACGTAGCAGGTGGCACCCGCCCTTTTATTACAGAGTATATCCAGAAGGGTTATATTTCAGATCCGGATGTTAAAAATCCCCACGTGGAAACCAAGGGAAAAGCAGGCGTATCTAAAACCCTGGAATATGCATACGACGACTACTCACTGGCCCAGCTGGCACAGCGCCTGGGTGATACGGCCAATTACCGCATCCTGATGGCCCGCTCTAAAAATTACCGGAACGTATTTGACCGCAGCATCCGGTTTATGAGAGGTCGACTGGACAATGGCGACTGGATCACGCCTTTCAACCCACAATATCCTTACTACGAGTATATGTTCCGGGAAGCTAATGCCTGGCAGGTATCCTTCTATGCTCCACATGATATGAAGGGCCTGGTAGACCTGTACGGTGGCCCTAAGCCCTTTGAAGCCAAGCTGGATTCCCTGTTCACCGTACCCTGGAATCCTTCCTATATTGCACGCAATGTAGAAACCATGGTGGGCCAGTATTGTCATGGCAACCAACCGGACCACGAAGCGCCTTTTGCCTATTATTTCATCAATAAACCAGAGAAATCACAAAAGATGATTGATTATATACTGGGTCATTTATATGGCATTGGCGACGACGGACTGGCGCTCTGCGGAATGGATGATGCCGGGGAAATGTCGTCGTGGTATGTGTTCAGCGCCCTGGGCCTGTATCCGTTTTCTGCTACCGATCCTAACTACCTGGTTACCGTACCGGTTTTTGATGAAGTAAGCTGGACGACGAGTAACGGAAAACAGCTCACTATCCGCAAACCCGGCGCTGGCAGGAACTTGAAGGCAATCAAAGTAAATGGAAAGGCGTTGAAAGGATACTTTGTATCGCACGACTTGTTTAAGCAAGGCGGCACTATTGAGGTGCTGACGAAATAAAGAGATAGTTGCAGGCGCCCAAGGGGCGCCTGTTTTTTTACTGTGGTTTCCATGCAAACCCATCGCCTTCCGGTATCACCCTCCCAAACCCCGGCGCTGGTAAATGATAGCCAAATACCAGTTGCCCGCTATCAGCCAGCTCCTGCAACGTGTTCCGGCGTGTTTGAGCAGCCTGTTCAAAATCGATATCGAAAATAGTTCCCCAGTCAGGATGACGAAACAATAATTCATCCTCGTGGCAGGTGTCCGCCATATGAATAAAGGGTTCTTCACCGGTGTTAATAGCAAACAGGGTATGCCCGGGTGTATGCCCTGGTGCAGCGAGGGGTCTTATTCCCTCCATCAAGGCATCGGTACTATTGAACAAATGTAACTGGTTGTCTAATAACCTTAATATCCCTTTGATATGCTGCTGTGTTTGCAGCAAGTTGGCCACAGTGTTTTTGCTCTTTGAAAAATCAGGGGCGTCTGACATCCAAAAATCATATTCGGCCTGCGACAAATGTATGCGGGCGCCCGGAAACATCAGCCGCTCCCCTGTACCTACAAGGCCATTAATGTGATCCGGATGTGCATGGGTTAATATAATATCCGTAATGGATTCGGGCGTAATGCCGGCAGCATGTAGATGATATTGGAGCTGGCCGGCTTCGGGAGCCGTGTAATAGCCATTTCCTGCGTCAAACATCACCACCCGGTTGCTGAAACGAAGTACCAGGATATTATGTGGCAAAATAAAATGACGGGGGCTGTTGCCCAATAAGGCCCGGGGGATGCCCGGTGCAAAGCAGCGGTCTTCGTATATGACTTCCCCGTCTGTAACGGAAAAAATCTCCATTTTCCCTGATCTGAAAACGGCAAATCCGGCCGGATGATTCATCATGAGTGGTAGCATAGCATTTAGTAAATTTGTCGCAAATACCCTCTTTTCGGTTAAATGAGCCTAATAGTCCGGCTTTATGGGCTTAGGCTAAAATTTTAGACTAATGACGAAGGCTAGTGTTAGAAAGAACAGGCATTTTAATCCGACCAACTGTTCGGTGACCTACTGTATGAACATTATTGGCGGTAAATGGAAGCCAGTAATTATACATCTCATCCGCAATAATACCAACCGGTACAGCTTAATGCAGAAAGCCATGCCGGAGGCCAGTAAACAAACGCTAACCAATCAGTTGCGGGAGCTGGAAGCAGATGGTGTTATCGAAAGAATGGTGTTTGCAGAAACCCCGCCCCGCGTGGAATATAAGATGACTGATCTGGGCAATACCCTGTTGCCCATTATTGATGCTATGAGGACATGGGGCAAAGACTACGTAAACCGATGACGAAGTATGCGAGTGAGATGATTCAGCGAATTTATGAGATGTTAACGCCACCGGGGATACCGATGAACTGTTATTTTTGCCGTTTCACGCGATGGTACCAAGACTGTTGCGCAGCTAAAATTTCCGGCAAAGATGAAATCTATCGTTATCATTTTCGTGCTGATGCTCTCCGGCATCACTCCAGTTCTGGCGCAGGAACGCTCAGCCAATATTCCCGGCGACTTTGCAGATCCTTCTATTCTCCGGCAGGGCGACCAATACTATGCTATTGGTACTTCCAGCGAATGGGGTCCGCAATTTCCGATATTCCATTCTACGAATCTGCGGCAATGGAAACAAACAGGATTCCTGTTTGATCAGGCGCCGGACTGGACTGTGGGATCTTTCTGGGCGCCTGAATATTTCTACCACCACAATACCTACTTCGTTTATTATACCGCCCGGAGAAAGAGCGATGGCGTATCCTGTATCGGCGTAGCCACTTCCGCTTACCCCGATCATGGTTTCAAAGACCATGGCATTCTCATTGAGTACGGTAAAGAAGCCATCGATGCTTTCGTGTTTGATGACAACGGGCAGCTGTACATTACCTGGAAAGCCTACGGTCTCGATAAACGCCCCATTGAAATACTGGGCAGCAAACTGGCCCCGGATGGGCTTTCCCTGGTAGGGCAACCGTTTACTCTGCTCAAGGACAACGAGGGAAAAGGAATGGAAGGACAGAGTATCCTGAAGAAGGGAAATTATTATTATCTCTTTTATTCCGCCGGCGGCTGCTGCGGCGCCGATTGCAGCTATCATGTAAATGTAGTCCGTTCCACCACTATCACCGGTCCTTATACCAACTATCACAACAACCCGGTGCTGACCGACAGCGGCAATTGGAAGTGCCCCGGTCACGGTACTTTCGTACAAGATACACAAGGTGCTACCTTCTACCTTTATCATGCCTATAATAAGCACAGCAATGTTTTCACAGGCAGGGAAGGGTTGATAACTGCTTTATCGTGGAATACAGACCAGTGGCCTGTATTCAGCGCGTCCACTGCGCTGAAGAACCAGTCGCCCCTCACAACCTACCATTATGATTTTGCCCGCGTCAACAACGACATTTTCTGGCAATGGGATTTCAGGAATATGCAACCGCTGTATCGCTACACCAATGGGAGGTTGTATTTATCGGGGAAATACAGCGCACAAAATCCTTCCGGTATTGCACTCACCCTGCGCCCCTACTCTGCGACCTATGATATCAGCACGGCGGTAGTCAATCACAATAGGGCTTCCAAAGGACTAGTGGTATATGGTGATGCCGGTGCTGCTGCCGGCATTGCTATCAGCGGTAATAAAGCAATATTTTGGATATCGAAAGATGGGAAACGCACGGTGCTGAACGAACAATCAATCATTGACACAAATTCACCGGTATACCTGAAGCTGTCGGTGTTTCCCGATTTCACCTGCCGGGTGTACTGGAGGCAAGGGCAGGATTGGAAAGAGCTTACTCCCGGGAAGCAGCCTTACGCGATTAGCTTCCTACCTCAATGGGACCGGGCGCCACGGCCGGGATTGAGTTTTATTGGGGAGGAGAAAGAAGAGGCGGAGTTTAGTTTTTTTGAGATAAGGTATAGGTAGCGACCAGCGGTTAATTTAAGAACAAGAAAAGGGATACTTTAGGGTATCCCTTTTCTTGTTCAATTCATCCATTTCGTTGTTCTCAGATTAATAAGGTTCCACAATCATCCACTCTACTGAGCCAGTCGAAGAGACTGCCTCTTTCGTCCAGAAAATGGTAAAGCTGGTTCCTGCAACCCTTGGCCCCAGGCAAGGAGCGGTCATCCCTGTAATAGGAGACGAAGAAGTAACCACAGGCGTTAGAAATATCCTGCTATTTGCGGTAACAGCCGTTGTATTAATAGTTACAGATGCTACTCCACTGCCGAAACTAGCTACTCCCATAGTAGCGTTAGCGGTACCTTCTTTCATCTTTATCGCGGTAGTGCTAACTCCTCCTGATGCAGTCAATGCTCCGGTCATATTGGTAGTGCCTGAAACACTTACGGTATTTAAAGTAGTTTGTCCTCCTACATTTAATGTGGTACCAATAACGCCTGCTCCGCTGATATTGAAATTAGAAGAGGCTTGTACACTAGTCCCATTCTGAATAAAAGCACCTGAGTTATCCACTAAATACCCAAGACCATCTGTCCCTAATATCTTGGTATTAGCTAGGTTCGTGAATTTATACCCCGTACCATCAATATCAAAATACCGTCCGGTAGCCGAGTTACCGCCGCCTAGCCTCAATGTTGTATACGCACCTGCGGTTCTGTCAAACCCATATAGTGCGGCTACACCACCACTAAAGCCTAGTTCCGCCGCAGGACCTGTACCATTTGCAGTATACCAGCCTCTAAACCTACCCTGGCCAACCAATTCCAGGCTACCTAAACCGTCCAATCTGGCTACCGGGGTTGTTCCTCCATACCACTTAAATCCAACCGTATTACTATTTATTGGAACGGAGTTCCAGATATGTGAAGTTTCTACTCCGGTGGCATAATCTACAGCAGCGGTAGATAGTGTAGAATAATAAACGAGTTTAGTTCCTGCACTCCTGGTGGTAAAAGTGGGCGCCACTACCCCAAAATTACTATAATTGATTAAGTTGGACGTGCCGTTGGTTAATTGGATACCTCCAGCAAAAGAAGCCAGGCTACCAAATGTGCCGTTGCCTGTAATGTTAAAGTTGGCAGTTTGCGCGGCGGTGCCATTTTGTATATAGTTGCCTGCACCGGATAATGGTGCTGCGCCTATATCTGCTAATGTTTGCGCCCCAGTTCTATATCTGAGTATTCCCCCATTTGAAACCAGGAATTTATCTACGTCTGTTGCCTCGTTATTAACTGTACCTAATGTTACCTCGCCGGTTGACCTATTAATACTTAGCGGATTGTCGATCAGCGCTCCCGCATCGGTATAACGTCCAATATTAAAATTGCTGCCTACGTTTCCGGTGCCCGTTTCCGTAGTACTTTTATAGAGAGTCCATCTTAAATTGGCGTTTGTAATACCTCCTCCGTTGAACAAGAGAATATCCCCCTGGCCAATTGGTGCGGTAGTTCTCAGGCTATTGGCAATCCCATTCCCAGCCGTCCAAAAACCTACGCCTGATTGTGCAGCTGTAGTTTGATTCTGGATGAAATTGCCCGCAGTATTAATCAAATACCCCGAAGCATTCGTACCAATTGCGCCATAATTCGGAATGGCCATAAACCCATATCCGGAGGCATCTATTCTAAAGTCTTTCCCCGTTGGGTCACTTGTACCGCTTCCTCCTCTTAGAATTGTTGGATAATAGGTAGCGGTTCCGGTTCTATCTATTCCTGCAAAAATTGCATAGCCACCGGGCACACCAATTTCCGCTGCGGGGCCGCTATTCGCGGGGCCGCCCCAACCGGTAAAACGGCCAGATTTTGCCCATATCTGTGAACCATCACCAAATAATTGAGATATTTCCGAAGTACCGGCAAAAAATCCAAATCGATAACTTAGGTTAGCTTGTGGTATACTGTTCCATAACACACCAGTCGCGATACCTGTTGCAAAATCCGCCTGCGTACCAGAAAGCGCGTTGTACCAGATTGTTTTTGTGCCGGTACTCCTGGTAGTAAAAGATGGAACATTAACCCCTGCAGTACCAAAGTTTTCAAGATTGGAAGTCGCATTGGTGTACTGTAATCCTCCGGCAAAAGAGGCCATACTGCCAAATGTGCCATTACCTGTAATATTAAAGTTCGCTGTTTGTGCGGTGGTACCATTTTGTATGTAGTTGCCCGCCCCGGATGACGGCGCCGCGCCTATATCTGCTAATGTCTGTGCACCTGTTCTATATCTGAGTACTCCACCATTTGATACCAGGAATTTATCCACATCTGTTGCCTCGTTATTAACTGTACCTAATGTTACCTCTCCAGTTGACCTGTTAATGCTTAGTGGGACGTCGATCTGTCCACCGGCATCCGAATATCGTGCAATATTAAAATTACTACCTACGTTTCCGGTACCCGTTTCTGTAATACTTTTATAGATACTCCACCTTCTATTACCTGCGCTTAAGCCTCCGTTATATAGCATGAGATCAGCCACCACATTTGTTGGTGCTGTTGAACTAAAAGCACCAGCGACTGCCCCTCCGGCAATCCAAAAGTTTGCTCCTGTTTGCGCAACCGTTTGCTGATTTTGAATGTAAAACATAGATCCGGAAGCGGGTGCGGCATCTCCAATACCATACCCGGCCAATGTACTGGGTGTGCCTCTTATTTTTGCCCAGGAAAGTATCGACAACCAGGTTGGGTCTACATAACTCCCGGTAAGTAAAGGGTACCGGGCATCTCCGCGTGCCGTAGTCCAGTATAGGTTTGAACCTTCTGGCATGCCAGATGTTGTAGTACCAATTGGTAACCACTTACCCGCTACCAATTTCAACTTTCCGTTTATATCTGTAGTGAGTACACTATCTTCAGTTATATTATTGCTGTACCCCGACAATACCACGCTATCGCCAATTTTGGCAGAACCATTGATCCAGAGGCTAGCTGCCTGCGCAACCAATTTCTGATTAACGATATAGCTTTTATCAGCATAATCTTTGAATAACAGCTCCCGCCATGGACTCCAGGCTGTTTTGGTATCATCCTTTATACGGATAAAAGCACCATTAGGCCCTGCCAGCTCTCCATTCCAGTTAACCGCGAAATCGAAACCGGTGGTAGCTGTTTTTACTACCAGGCCGTTATAGTAGCTCTTTCCTCCTACTCCATAGAACGCCTGCGCAGAAAGCGCCGGCATATCCGGTGAAGCATAGGCAAAATAACCTATGGCCTTATTAGCATACCACTGGCTCCACAGCATTGAGTCGCCCGACGGGATAGTCACAAAGTTGGTAGACAATAAATCATAGCGTCCATCGCTCCATGGCGAGAGCACATTAGGCAGGTTGACCGTATCTTGGCCCTGAATACCTAGTAACCCCAGGCCAGGTGAAGTAAACTTCAGTTGCTGGAACTCCGTTCTACCATTGCCTTTGTTGAATAAAAAGCCAGGCACCTTTTGGGTACGGTTTTCAAGAATTAATTCGGCCGTATCGCAGGTATTGTAGATACGCACGCTGTCGGCTTTAATCTGGTACACGTGTTGGGCATAACAAAACGTGCCGATGAATAGTAAAAAAATGATACTAAAAAATGATCTCATAGTATGGGGGTGTTAGGACTTCGTTTTTATAATGGATGTTCTTTTCCATTCGTGTTAATCGCTATTTCCTGGTATCTTTCAATTGTTTCCTGAGCATTTTCACTTCTTCCTTCAATGCTTTTACTTGCCCATTCATCTCCTGTATAGCTTTCACTAATACTGCTACCGTATTGGCCTGGTCAACGCCTACACGCTTAGGTGCAGCCATTTCTTCAGGCACATCTTCTGCGATAAAACCGATATGTAATAGTTCATTCTTATCTGACTTGTAGCGAAAAGTTTGTACAGATGCGTGGTCGATAATATCCAAAGCAGATTTATTGAATGGTGCAATATCTTTTTTTAACGCACGTTGCGATGACTGGTAAATAGCCTGAGCTTCAAGCTGGCCATTGAATATTGCAGTGCCATATTTGTCTATGGTAAATAGCGTATCTTTCGATGATGTAGTACTCTTGCTGAACCTGAGTCCAAGTGTATCCATTTCAAAATTAAGCTGATTACCACCACTATTTGGAGTACCGTCTAAATATGTCCATCTTATTCCGTTGCCATTGACATTATTTTCAAAATCGATCCACCCACGTTTATAATTAGTACCTACCCCATAACTATTAGCAAGAATATAAGAAGTAGTGTCAACTTTTGACCAGGTTATCCTGGAGCCATTAAACATATCAGTTGATAGCTCGGAAACGCCTCCTCCTACAAAACGATACATTAATGTCCCTAGTTTAATACCGCTATAGTTAAATAGCATGTAAGACGAATCTTTGCTAGTTGTAACGCCTTTAAAGGACAATGAACGCGCTCCGGCATTCAGTAGACGGTCTCCCATCAATGTTCCGTCTGTGGTGTAAATATTACCACTACCACTTCCCCCTGTCATTAATTTCAATTTCAGGTTACCAGACCCATCAGTTGTCAGCACACTGTCTCCAGTTGCGTTATTTTTATACCTCGTCAGTACTACACTGTCGCCAACTTTCGCGGCCCCACTAATCCATAAATTGGCTGCCTGCGCAGCTACCTTCTGGTTAAGGACATACGTTTTATCCGCGTAATCCTTAAATAACAGCTCCCGCCATTGGCTCCACTTCGTTTGCGTATCGTCCTTTATGCGTATAAAAGCACCATTAGGCCCAGTTAATTCTCCATTCCAATTAACTGAAAAATCGAACCCGGTAGTAGCTGTTTTTACCACCAACCCGTTGTAATAAGTATTTGATCCGGCGCCATTGAATGCCTGCTCCGAAAGCACAGGCATATCCGGTGCACTATAAGCGGAGTAACCAATCGGTTTATTGATATACCATTGCTCCCAACGCATTGTATCTGTTGCAGAAAGCGTTGTAAAGTTGGTCGACAATAAATCATAACGGACATCAGCCCATGGAGATAGCACATTAGGCAGGTTAATTGTATCTTGCCCCTGAATCCCCAGTAAACCTAACCCCGGAGAGGTGAAGCTCAGTTTCTGAAACTCTGTTCTACCATTGCCTTTATTGAATAAAAAACCGGGGACTTTCTGGGTGCGGTTTTCAAGAATTAATTCAGCAGTATCACAGGTGTTATATATACGTACACTGTCTGCTTTAATCTGGTAAACTTGTTGGGCATAACAAAATGAGCCAATGAATAGAAAAAAAATGATACTAAAAAAATATTTCATAGTATAGGGTGTTGTTAGGGCTTTCGTTTTGAATAATGGCTGTTCTATTGAAAGTGTTTAGAATTACTAGTTAATAGCATCTTTGCAATACGTGTACCTGTACTTTATCCAAATAATTGTTCAAGCATGCTGTCCCGACTATTCTAGCCTCACACAACAGCTGACATATAAAATATTAAAATATAGCTCTCTTTAAACTAATTACTCAACGGATAAATCTAAATGAATCGTATCCGATTTTACAATTCCATTATAAGAGTGGTCCACATATACTAACCAAGCGAATTTTCCTTTCTTCCGACATTCTTGCTCCACGGCTATTTTCTTAGAAAAATACAAATTGATTATATTATCCTGACCATATTCCTTCTGAAACAAAATATTTGATGCCCCCTCCCGTTCTTCCACCTTCACCTTTAAATCCGTTCCAGGAGGAATACCAATAAAACAATACAATTCAAAACGTTGATTCACCTTTAATCTACCCGCATTAAAGGCGCTATAAATCGGCGTCCCATCCCATTTTATTATCTTACCAGCAGAATCATAAGCAGCTGAGAATATCTTCTCACCACTTAAATTATTAAATGAATATTGCTCAATTCTTCCATTATCAAAGTAAACCTTTTGTTCACCAAACTCTTTCCCGTCAAACCATTTTCGTTCTTCTTTAATATTCCCGTTGCCGGAATAGTATGTCCAAACACTATCCTTTATACCATTTCTATAGAAACCTTTACACTTAGTTTGACCATTTGAAAAGAACTCCCTATATCTCCCGTCCGGAACCGAATCAACATTCAGTCTGACCTCTTCAATTAAAACACCTTTTTCATTAAATACCTTCTTAAGTAAGAAATACTGATCACCACCAGATATTCTCTCAATATAAGTTTTCTTGTTGCCCCAACATCCTGTTAATAAGGTCACGATGAAGCAATAGCCTAAAAATTGACGTTTAACAAATTTCATAGTTCATACTATTTTTCTTTCTTTTTCTCTTTAGTTTGGTCTGTCTGACCAGCTTCTCTTAATTTCCCAAATGTGCCACTACCATTAACCTGATCAATATGTGCGCTATCCCCTCTGTCTGAACATTTAGGACAAGTAGCGCTATCTGGTTTGTTTTCCTTCTTTTTCTCGGGTATTGTTGCATTAACAGCATCTTTTAAGTTCCCCTGCGCTCCGTTTACATACGACATACTTCTTATAAATTCAGCCAAGTCCACCGGGTTTTTGGGAGTTTGAATAAGACTTTGCCCAGATGCAGTTATAGATATGCTAATTACGTCCATCAATACATCAATATTTACAGGTTTATCGGGATTCAAAGAATATGCGTTAAAGCTTGAATTACTACCGGGCTGTCGTCTCGATGAAATGAAAGGAATACCTCCTGCTTTATCCCCTTCCCTTGTTGGAGCAAAATAGGAACTTATCTTCTCAAAAAATGTCTTTTGAGGCACAAAATCAACTCTGCTATCAATTAATACCTTCGATCCGTCACTCTGTAGCCGAAACACCCTATAGGAAAACTCAATTCCTTTTCCTTTGGGACCAAATCCATCATTCCACCTCACTCCTTCGAACGTTTCATGTAGTCCTCTAAATCTCGCATATGGATTCTCTACCTCTTTCGTTGTAACTGCTTTCAACAGTCCAAAATTTGTTAACACCAAATCAACATTAAAATATTTCTCTTCAGCTCCATCTAGATCGGTGGCCCAAATTGGTTTATTGCCTGCAAATTGATAAGGTGAATAATATGGGAAACTTCTCGTAAGGGGATCCACACTCAAAAACTTCCCTATCCTCGGGTCATACACCCTCATCCCATAATCCTGCTGGTTCCCCTCTCCCTTCACCTCATTATCATTCTCCTTCCCATTGAAACCCCAGCGATACCCACCACTATTCATCGATCTACCCAACAGCCCCATACCAAACGGCGCATAATCCTGTGCCGAAATAACACGGGCCTCATAATGATCTACCAGGCTACTATCCAGGGAAACACCCAGTTTATCATCTGACACGGTAGCGAGTACATTCCCCAGGTGGTTACTTAATTCAAAGACCTTATACCTACGCATAAAGTTAGTGAATTGTGCGTCTCCTACACCTGTTAATTTATATACTTCAGGGAAGGTATCTTGTTGTACGGCGGTAATCCGGGTATCTACTCCTAAACGGCTGCTGCCATAAACCGGCGTTTCTGTCTGACTTAATTGCCCGTTGTTAATAGCAGGGTCGCCGGATACGTAGATACTCATTACGTTACCGGTGGCATCGCGTACATAACGGGTAATGGTGTTCCCTACCTGTTTGCTGATACGATTGCCTGCTGCGTCATAGGTGTAAGTGATTAACGTGCCGTCTGCCTTCCGGATGCGGGCTATTTTTCCATATACCGTCCATACAACGCTATCCAGGTTGGCGCCTTTATCACTGATAAGATTACCTATGGAATCGTATTGATAATTACCTGCCAGCTGATCATCAATGTCGGTATCATATTGCCCTGCTGAAATGCTATCATTTATCCAAGACAGCTTGTTGGTGCCTGGCTGATAGTGGTAGGTCAGCTGGTCCATGGGCGACGGCTTATTACCATTCCGATGGTAGGTCTGGATATTGCCGTTAGCATCGTAGGTAATATCTTCTTTATAATCGTTGATGGCCAGTGGCGTCCAGGTGTTGGTGGTTTGTTCCAGGCCACGGTTGGCTTCCATGCCTACCAGGCGGTTCAGCGCATCGTATTTGTAAGCGTACAGCAAAGGCTCGCCGGCTTTTGGCAGGTTAACGCTCATAGCGCCAATGTTACCATTGTAGAGCGGCTTCAATACACCGGCTGCTCCTGCAAATGGATGTTTACCGGATACGGATACATAATCACTGTCACCAAAGTAGTGCAGACCAAATCCAAACACATCTTTCGCTGTGATGCCATTGGTGGCGCCATCCAGACCGATATCCTTACCGGTACCAATGGCACTGCTGTTAATACCTTTCAGCCAACCTTGTAACGTATAGGCGTAGTCGATACCCTGTACCTGCGCCTGGCCAATTACTGACCGGGCCAACGGACCATGCTTATAGTACTGGTAGTATGCATCATTTTCCCAGTATAGGCTGTCGCGACTCGTTTCTACGTTGGTTAACCGGTTTTCTGCGTCGTAGCTATACCGGTGATAGAAGGCGTCTGCCTTGCCTGGCTGATAGCTGACGGTATTTACTTTTCCACTTACCAGGTCGTAGGAATAATTGATTTTTTTGAAACGGTTGCTGGCATTTACTTCTGTACCAGGGTTATAATCCTGCAAGAGCGTACGTACGTTACCGTGAATATCATAACTGTAATAAGTAGCAGAAGCCTGACCGCCAGGGATAGTGTCTGCCACCTTATTGTATACAGCGCTCCAGGCCACGCGGTTGCGCAAGTTGGTAGCTTTCCAGTCTATTCCTTCAATAAATCCGTAAGGCTGATCATATATGGTCCTGGTAATTTGCGCACGGCTGCTGCCAGCGGCCTGTATCCAGGCGGATAATGCTACCGGATCACGACTGATCGCATCCGACATGGAAGCGCTGCTGTGAATTTCACCCACTTCGGTAATCCTGCCCAGGTTATCGTACAGGGTGTAGCTATAAGCTGCATTGGTCACCTGTTGGGCATTCTGCGATACCGCTACCCGGCCCAGGCGATCATACCAATAGCGGGATACTCCGGCATCCGGCGTTTTCTGTTCCACCATACCGTTGAGTGTATTGTAACGGTATTCTGTTGGCAGGCGATGCTGCACGGTTAATGCTACGCCTTGCTCACGGGCGGCTTTCACTCTTCTCAGCCAGTCGTCTGATCGGTCTTTCACCACGCCGGCCGGTGGTATGGTTTTCACCAGGTTGCCTGCCTGGTCGTAGTAATATAATGTATAGTGATACTCTGCGGAACTATGCGTTACGGCAAACCGCTCCCGGGCATCCAATGCTGTATTGATATAACTATTGTTGAAATCATTTGCCACAGAATCAACGATGGCATTGTAGATAATATTGGCAATATTATCTGCCATAGCCAGGCTATCTGCGCAAGAAGTGACTGGCGTCAACGGATCTTCGTCATATACAGGCATAGCGTTGCCGCATAACAGCCCGGTGTATATCATAAAACAGCTGTCTATGCCCAGGCAGGAAATTGTATTGGCAGTTGGTTGACAATTACTTTCCACTACCGCCACGGTATTGATGTTCCTGTCAGATAAGTACAGCGTGGCCTGAGTAGCCAGCGCAATCAAAGACGGGTTATCTGTTTGTGCAGCCAGGCTTTCGCTCTTATCTGAACAGCCGCTCTTTCCATCTTTGTTGGCCAACATCAGCATGGCCTGACCGTTGTATAGACCGGCGCCGGCCAAACGGCCATCAGAGGCTTCCGCTATCTTATATACTTTATCGTTGCCGGGTAATTGTACATGACTGGTTGTCTGTAAACTATTGTCTGCACCCCACTTGCTCCAATATACGTCTTGTGTGGAGGCGGCCGACATCACTCCTCCATCCGCGGTGGTAATGGCCGTCCAGCTTTGACTACCGGAGAGGTTTTTCAATTGTTTACCTGTTACAGAGAGGCCCGTATTGTCGACATCCAACAGCTCCCCTGCCACATTACTGCCGGCTACCACCATTTTATAGCCGGTAGCGGTTTTCAACAGGTTGTTTACAACACAATTGCCCATACCAGTTGGCTGGTATTGCATCATAAACAACTCCGTACCGGTGGCCAGGTTTTGTTTAAACAGTACCGGCGCCTGTTCACTGTTTTGCCCATTCATAGTGGTGGCAGCAATCAGTGTATCGTTGCTGGCTACCAGGCTGATCATGTCTTTGGGAGCAATAGTAGTATCGGAGCTGGAAGAAGATGCCATGCGGAGCATGCCTCCTGAACTGTTACCACCGGTTTGTTTCAGCCATAACAGGTCTCCTTCGGGTGTCAATACACCTGTAATCCATTCGGTACTAACGCCGGCGGTTGTACGTAACCCTGCAATGGCAAAATTGCCCGTGCTGGTTTCTACGATGTCACTGCCTATGGCGCCATTGGTATCTCCAAAATCGATGGTTTTATTCCATACCATGGTACCATCTGCAGCGGTTTTTACCACCAGCATGGCTCCTTGTGGGAAACAGAAAGAATAAGTGGTACCAATGCCGATATAGCCACTATCTGCGGTAGGTATCAACCTGCGGAAAACATCGTCTTCTGTTCCGCCATAAGTTTTAGACCATTGGAGATTACCCTGCAGGTCTGTTTTTATAATGTAAGCGTCTTTCCCGCCCGCACTGCAACCTGTTGTGCTACCTGCTAAAATAAATCCGCCAGCTACTGCCCGCACGTCGGTAATGCTGTCCTGTCCTCCGTTGGAATAGGTGTTGACCATCTTCCCAGTGCCAGCTACTTTAATACATACCGGCGTACCGCGGTTAGTTGATTGATGACAGCTATCCCGGAATTCGAGATAGGTACCGGCATTTTCATGGAAGCCAAGCCGGCCATTCATAAATGCAGCGAACAACACATTTTTCTTCCGCTGTATAGAATCCGTTTCATCATATGCTGGCGTTACACCCGGATAAGCTGTCACAAATGCGCTATACAGGCTATCCGTTACTGCGCAGTTCACGCAGGGCGCCGCTATGTTACATTGTATTAATGTAGGTATTTTTACCGGCTTAGGCAGGTAGTTACAATTGGCCGTGTTGCTGCCGCAGGCAGCCAGTAAATCATCCAGGTCAGTCTGCGCAATTTTCACACCGCGCTTGCGCAAGAGGTAGGCGGAGAAATTCGCATCAGCAGGCAATTTAAGCTGCTGGTATTCTGCATTCAGCGCATTCAGGTTATTACATTCACATTCCTGGGGCTTCTTAAAGCTAAAGTTGTTCGCGGTGGCTGGTTGTTTATCGTAAGGAGCTGGGAAGGTGATCATCTCTCCGTTACAAATTAACGGATCAGTGATCTGATGTCTATCATTATATTCAGCCAGTATAGCCTGGAAGCTGGTGTATGGATTGGAAGCACCTGGTTTCAAGGTACTGGCCCCGTACGGATGGTTGTTATCCGCACTGGCCTTACATAACGCCAGCAGCTTCATTTTTATCTCTCCTAAAGCACCTGCATCATACTTACAAGGCGCCAATTGCTTTAGCCATCTATCTGCCAGCGTATCTATCTGCTGGTAATAAACCTGGTTCATGGCATCCTGTGCTGCCTGGGTCTGGTTGGACGACTGCTGTATACTGTTGTTGATAGCATCGGCACCGGTTTGTTGCAATACATTGGAAGCTACCACAAACCTGGGGGCTTTGCCAATGGCCATCAAGGCACTGGCTTGTTGACTTCCGCCAGGGCAATTACTATTTATATAATTATCCACCCCACTCCGGTGAATGTTCAGGTATAACGACCGGAAGGTACGCCATATCATGTCCTGGTCCGGACCGCAAAAGCTGCTCTCCGCCTGGGTAGGCGTGTAAGCCCCATAAGTATTTGAGCAGCTGGCTGTCTGATCGCAGATAGTCGATACAATGGCCATTCCCAGCAACGTCATAGGCTGGTTAGACGCTGACTTGAACTTATTCATTTCAGTGTTCAGGTAATCCGGCATCAACGCCGTCAATGGATCGGCAGTACTGCCCGACAGCGGCGCCAGGTATCCTTTTTGTTTTGCGCCAGAGTAGGTATCCGTAGCCAGGAAATCCTTTTCCCACAACTGCGCCTTCTTTAGCTGGTCGCCCGACAAAAAGCTAAGTTTACAAAACTCCGGATGGTATTTTAACAATACTTCTGCCCAGGATGGCTGAAAAGCGTCGGCAAATTCCAGCGGAGGCAGCTCCTGTGGCTTTACCATTGTATTAGTCACCGCATTCAATATCATTGACGGGCTGCCATCTGCATTCAGATAGTTGATGTCGCTGCGTTTGTAAACCGGTGCCCCGTTATTACTAAATAATATCGAATAGGCAATGGCGCTACTATTACTGCTATCGGCCAACAATGCATATTGTCCGGATGGCGGGCTCATATCCTCCAGCATCATTGCCCGTATATCGTCGCCATCGGTGTGTAATGAATCTTCGCAACCAGCACAGGCAGGAGCGCATAGTAGCTTACGCTTTTCTGCCAGTTGCGCTTCCCTTATTTCCTCCAGCGTTGTACACACATTATGTTTCAGGAAGATGCTATCGCGGTAATAGTCCATCGCCACCTGGCTGATGGATAATGTCTTTGTTACTTCATAAGTACCTTTTACCAGGTAAAGGGAGAAGGAAAGTGATAGCTTTCCATCACTATTCACCTGGAGATCAGGTGTATAGTTATGCAGTACCGTATCAAACGGAGCGCCTCCCAGGTGAAGATTCCAGGCATCGTCTGTAATATGTACCTGCAAATCATATAGCCCCAGATAGCTGGTAGTATCGTTATTGCAACCCACTTTTTTCAAGGTGGGAGGATCCATTTCATAGGTAAAGGTGTAAGTACCATCCATCAATACAGGAATAGAACGATGAGTGATCAACGCCTGATCTTCTTTAGCCGTACTGCCTGCACCGGAGAGGGAATCCGTTTCTGTTTTCACTACTTTATCCGGCAAATCCGTAAGGCTTTTATTCCACGCCTCGCCGGCCAGCGCGGTAGCTACCGTGCGGCCATGCATGTCGATATAGCTTACCGAAACCTGGCCATTGGCATCTTCTACGGCATTTTTGCTATAGTGACTGCTTAATCCGGCTTCTGTACCAAACAGCGCATCCAGGTTTTCCTGCTCCGCATCGCCATAGTAGTATTTTGTTTCATGATTGCTGCCAATTTTAAATGCAGCTCCCACTCCTCCCTGGCGACTAACACGGCCGGTATTATCAGGCGTATAGATCGTTTCTGTAAAAGCATATCCCTGGGCATCCGGCAGGTATTGGTTGATACCAGTATTTTTTTCGGGGTTGGCCGGCGAATAATATTGGTTCGCGCCCGAGCCAGTACTCATAGCAGGTGCGCTGGCCGTCAGGATATCGGAAGGTTGATTAATACGGTCGTACTGATTTTTATCGTATTCACCTCCGTTGATGGCTCCATTGAGGTTACGGGTATACTTCATTACCTGGTTGAGCGTAGGCGCGGGTAATACCTGTATAACCGGGCGTCCCTGGTAATCGTATAAGCTCTCTGCCACCACCGTTTGGTTAGTGGTATTGTCCTTGGTAACCGTTTGACGGTTACGTAAACTACCATCATAATATTGCAGTACTACTTTTCGCTTGCCATCTTCGGCAAATGAAATACTGGACTGCCAGTTCAACTGATGCTGGTGCCCATCGAAGGTATAGCTGCCCATACCGCCCGGGAAATTGGAACTCCAGGCTGTTTCTATTCTCACATCATTATTCTTCTCCTGCACCGCTCTTACCCTGAAAAACAATACACCTACTTTATCATAGAGCAAAGGAATAGCATAACTATTTCCGGAGATGGTTACACGCGTGGTATTATTCTGAAAAACAAGTGCTGGCACAACGGGGCTGCCATACCTGTTGGCCTCCAGGGCGCTGGAATCTATATACGCCCATTCCAGGTCGTATACATCTGCTCCAGCTACTGCCGGCCAACTGACAGTAATTTCATCCGTAGAATCTGTATTTGCAGGCTGATTGGACGTAATGGTAGTAATAGCATTGGCCTGGCAATCCAGTTTATATACCGGGTGTACTTCCATTTCATTATCCAATACCAATGCAGGAATTACATTTCTGGATGCATTGGTGGCAACGCTCAATACCTGCACCTTTACCTGGTGGGCATTGCTAAACACAAAGCTATTGCGCAAACTATAAGGATGAGCGGTATCATAATTGATCGTCAGGCTACGATCGGTAGAATATGTACTCAGGTCCGGCGCAGTATAGAAAATACGGACGTTTACCGTGGCGCTGAAAGTATCCGGCAAGTATATCCCTGCGTACTCATTGATACGCAAGGTCACGCTATTGCGGACCAGGTAGGGCGTATCAAGGCGACTTTTGATAGCTGCATCAAAATAAATATCATCTTGTACGTTGATGGCAGAATCTTTTGCCAGCTGCCCTTTGGCGCCATCCAGGGTCCGTTTAATCAATACTCCCCGGCCCTGCTGTGCATAGCCGGCCAAACCAAGCAACAGGATACTGCTCAGGAGCAGCAACAGCGTACGGGATATTTTCAGCAAATAAGGTCTCATATATTTCTATAGGTTCGGCGATGCTTTAAAAATCTGATAGTCGCGGTATGTTGGTGTAACAATGAAATCATCTCCTTTCCTGGTGAAGTAGTTGCTTTCATTGAATCCATTATAACCGTTGGGGATAGGCTGATAGTTAACAAAACGGGAATATACTTCTACGGTGTGCAGGGTATCTTCTGCCAATACGTCCATCGTGATGCGGGTGCTCTTCAAATAGCCACTGCGGGCATCTATAGTAAAAACAGCCTGCTTATACTGCATTCCTGCAGGATAGGTAAGTTGTAATATCTTCTCTTTCCCTTCCGTTTTAAGGGACCATTCTTTTACATCTCCAACTACCTGGGAAAGGTTGGCCACGGCCACCATCTCTTGTTCTGGCGTAGCTACCGGCTTGTTCAGGTACATGGTTTTATCCTGGTGAAACAAGGTAACCGTATACCTTTCATTGGAGATGGTTTCCACACCGTCCATGAGGCAATGCAGTTGACGGCCGGCGATCTTCACCATGCCGGATACCGTGTCGGGAGCTGTACCGGGGGCATCCAGGCGGGTATAGCTGATCTTCACCTCGTAAGAAATGGGGCGGCTTATAAGGTCCTGCTGCATTTTTTTGAAAACAGCCAATAAGGCGGCCGTATCTTTCGATTGTGCCACTGTTTGCCAGCTACTGCTGATCATCACCAGCAACAAACACCATTTTGCTATTGACATACCGCTGTTATTCATTGTCTTCTTTTATAAAACCGTTCCTTGTTTCTTTAATAGTCTTAACGCCCCGTTCTGTCTCTTTCTTCACACGGGTAAGGGTACCATCATCATCATATTCATAGAAAGTGGCGTAATTATTTTCATCCAATTCGGCCATCAGGCGAAGGTTTTGCGGATCGTACACAAAAGATTTCATGTTGGCATGATAAGGATGGAAGCGCAGATCATCCAGGTACACCCGTGTGCCGCCGGTAGTTGCCATTACTACGCTGAGGCCAGTGCTTCCTACCGGGAGGTCAACTACCCGCTCATACCGCTGCCAGCCATCGATGATACTTCCTACTGGCGTTACATCTGCCGTGAGCCGGGTATCGCCGGCTACGAACAGGGTTATTTTACTATGCGTATAAGCAGTGCATTTACAATCCTGTTCCTCTTTTACCCACACACTGAAAAGCATACTATTGCCGGCCACCGGGGAAAATGGCGGTAGTAATATAGTGCTGTCTACCTTCACATTACTCAGCACCTGGTAAGGGGTACAGGCGCTGGATCCGAGGATAAAGCGGGGCGAGTTGATGGTAGTTTCTGTAGCTACTACCGGCACTTTCACCTGTACAGTATCATTGGCTTCCAGGCGCAGACTATAACGGCCGGTATGATGCTGTGTGGTATCCATTTTGGGGATATAGTTGCTGAAGTCCAACCGCCGGTCTACGGGGCAGGCGCCGTCATCGCACTTACCACTTATAAACGAATAATCCTCAAACCCATCGAAGGCGGCCTCCCGGTAGCGGCTATTCTGTACGGTAGCTACTGGGATGGCATTGTCGTACCCATAGAGCGCCGCGTTGTAGCGACCCAGCGGGTCTTTATTCTCCAGCTCAAATCCTTTCTTATTAAAAATGGTACTTTCCGCATTCCACACCCAGGCAGTGGTATCGTAGCTGGCGTCTTTTGCCCAGCCTTTGGTTTGTTGTTTCCAGAAACTGCTGAAGACATCAAATGCGCCATCTGAGCGAACATTGGTTGCCTGTGCAGTGCTCGACTGCGCCCGGGCGCCATAGTAAACATAAGAACGGGAAGGGCGCCAGTTACCTAGCATGCCGAATGTATAAGGATTCACACTGGTATCTGTCACCGCGCTATAACAATATGTTACATAAGGCGCCAAACGGATGTTTACACTGCCTTCTATAGGACGGCTACACATATCTGAACTGATAGATACATGGTATACGCCTTCGTCTTTAGGTTTCACCTGGTGCAAGGTTACTATCTGATCGGTGCTGGTAAAACTATTAGGCCCGGTCCAGCTATAATATTTGGCGGTAGTAGGCAGGTTAAACGCCCTGAGGTATACCTCATCGTTGATACAAAACAGTGGCTTATCAGTAGTGATCACCTGGAAATTGGCAAAGTCGAGAATGGTTACCCGCTGCACAATAGAGGCGTTACAATCGTCGATGATCTTCACCTGGTAACTGGCGTTTCTCATCAGCTGGTAATTACTGCTGCCATCGAAATTGCCGGTATAATTACTGTCCAGGTAAGGCCCTGTTTCCCCATTTCCATCTGCCGCCAGCTTGTACAGGTAATGGCTGGTGGTACTGTTGCCGAAGGCTGCGCGGATTTTAATATGGCCGGCGTTGTTGGGGTCGCCGGGGCATACCCAGCCGATAGTGCTGTCAGCACGAGTTCTCAGCGGAGAGTCCTCGAAGGTGATGGTTTTGACGTTACTTCCATAATTCCTTGCAGTACCACCTACCGACATCGCAATGGTATAGGTACCAGCGAAAGGCAATAAAAAATAGCCATTTTCACCAATATACCCCGAAGGATAGCTGGCAGTACCCGACAGAATGGAATAGCTGGAATTCCAAAATCCTGCTGGAAATCCCATTAATCCTTTGGGTTTTATCTTCACCCCTAAACAGGTCCTTTCCATTGTATAAGACCAATTATACCGGAAAACATCCTCTTCGCCTATGTAAACTGGCAAATCGTAAGTTTTCTTCTTGCAGGGATCTATTACTCTTACTATATAATAGCCAGGCGATAAAGGCAATCCATCAGGTGTCTCGAAAACATAATAGGTTCCTCCATTTACTGTCGTAAGGGAAGTCGTAAAAGGATGGATTATCTGCACTTGCGTTCCGGGTGGGAAGGAACCGTTATTGCTAAGAATCATCAACGCTCCGACTCCGCTTCTACCGTAAACCGCATCACTACTAATAATCGAAGATACCTGGTAAGGGTTTAGTGTATCTGCAGGTAACACATCGAATTGCGTATCTTGATAAAGTATTGCACTATCACCGGAAACAACTGTCAATACATATTTCCCCGTAGGATACTTCCTGGAATCAGCAATCGTGCTATTAAAAGTTGTATCCGCCAATACCTCTCCAGTTTCTCTATTCTTTAATGTTAAAATTATCGGATAACAAAACAAACCATTATTATAATAATAAGTTTCCAAACTAAATTGATTATCGCAATTTATGGAAGTAACATAGCTGAAGTCTGGTTTATTAATAGTACGGGTACTGGTCACTTCATCCGCGCAACGACCTTTTACATAGTACGTAATTTGTTTCCCATAATAGTCCTTGAGCGTTTTTCCAGAAGGAAGCAAAAAGGTGTCTAGATCTCCATAGCGATATGGCTTATAAGGCGACCGGGGACCTCCATCAAAAGAGATACTACAGTCCAAAGAAAGTTCTTCTACAGAATATCCCGGAAAACCAACAATTGTGATATAAGGCATACCTGCAAAGCGGTCACAGCTATTTAGAGAAATTACAATAGGGAATATATCGCCCCCGCTAAAGGCGCGTAGATTATTTATTAGTACACTTCCTATGGCCGGTGTAGTAGAACAGGCATCCGTAATGGATACAGTATAATTACCAGCCGGAAGGCTATCGATACGAAAAACAGTCTGACTGGTCACAAAATTTATGGGGCCTGTATAAGAAGGAGGATAAGAAGTGAGGGCAACTCGGTAAGGGAGCTTTCCCTTATTTATTTCTACCCGTAATTGTCCAGTATTACAACTATTTAATGCATCCCTTTGCAAAAAAACAGCTGCATTGAGTTCCTTATAATTGCCAGGCACCGTTACATCCAATATCTGTGAAACCGGCTGCTGACTGCACAATGCATCCACCGTAATCCGGTAAGCACCAGGCTTCAGGTTCTGCATTACCGGTGTAGTACTCTGATAGATTGAATTCCCTCCCGCAAACTGTGGCGTCAGGCTGTAATGAAAGCTATCGAGATTGGCAGCATCAACACCTTTAATGGATATGGTAATACGGCCATCTGCAGCACAGGTAGCACTGTCAATCACCGTTTCGATGCGCCAGTTACTGCATTGTGCATGCAAAAAGTTACCAGCCAGTATCAGCATCAGCAACCATATTCCTCCTGCTACTTTATTCCACTTTATAAATTGTCCCATCTTCTATTGGGTATAGGCTTAATAATATGTTTACAACCTGCTTAGTCTTTGATATAATGGCAGCTGTACAGTACCTTAACTGGTTTTCCACTGGCATCCATATACCCGATAGTAAAGGGTCCGGATGTTAACTGCCCTGTTTGATCGAACCGGTAAGGCCAGCGTAAGGGTTGTTGCTGTTGGGGATCGTTTGGCGCCTTCGCTGGTCCCAGGAGAAGCTGCTTAAATTCCAGCACCCCCGTATCTCTGCTGGTACAACTCCAGGTTTGCCTGCTGTAAGCTTGCTTTGCCGTACATTCATTGCCGGCAAATTCCAGGCGGAGGAATATGCTTCCACTAAGCAGCTGGATGGAATCAGATGCGGTAATTTCCTTCTGTTGCAATAAGGCGCCTGTTTGCATATGAGAATAGGTAGCCGTTACGCTTCTAATATGCCAGGTTCCCTGCAGGCGGGCATCTATTGATGTTGGCTGCTGCGCCCATACTTTTACACCGGTTAACATCAACAGTACAAATACAATTTTCAGGATCTTCATAACTTTCTTTATTATAACATTACTGGTATACGCAATTGGTAGCCGATTTCTTCGAATCCTCCACATGCCAGTTCTGCTTATATTCCACCATGGAGGCGTTAATAATATTTTTTCGTTTATCGATCACCAGTGAATAACCGGATGGTGTGCGTTCCAGCGGATTTTTCATCATGGTAACCGTACCAATGCTGGCGCCTATGTTCCTTCTGCCGGAACGGACAATTTTCATAGAGGTAATGAGCTCTCCCGTAACCGGTGCGCCCTCTTTTGTGACAAAGTAAATGCTCGGAGGATTCCCATTCAGGGCATTGGCATCTACCGCCCAGATCTTTGTGCTGCCCGGGAAGGAAGCCAATAACGTAGAACATGCCGCGGTATCAACCTGCACTTTGCTATACATCAGGATTTCATCACCGGAAGAAAAATAATCTTCTACTGTGTAAGGCCATAAACTGGTAATTAGCTTACCTGCCTTGATAGTTACATTTTTCAACGTAGTATTGATATTTTTATAAGCGCCGCTCATACCATCATATACCCAGGCTGCCGGGTAGTTAAACTGGTAAATAGAATCCCCGAATTCATTCCTGGTAGCGGTGAGTAACACACTGCCTGTCTCGCTGTCGTACAACAGGTTTTGAGTAGTAACCCTGCTGCCTTTATTGGTGGCAATAACACTATCCAGGATACCATGGCGGTAAATAACCTTGGTAGTAGCACAAGAGCGGAATTTCTTCTCTTCACTTTGCGGGTAAACATAAGAAAACGTCGGGGTAAACGGCCAGGGCCCCACAGTAAAGATGTCTACACCGGCATTCAATACCATCCCTTGTGTTTTGGATACCTGCTCCCGCATATCCACCATCAGTTCCGCATCTAAACCAATGATGGCACTGCTGTCTATCACACCATTTGCGTTCATAGACAGTACCCGGTTGTTCAGGTGCTTAAACTCCTGCTGCTGATTATCTACCCGGTAGTAATTCGTAGTCGATGAAATGGGCTCACTTCCTCCCTCCGCATACACCGCCTGCGATTTCATCTTACCATTCATGTCATTCAGCTCTACTACAAACCCTTGTGATTCCACCAGATGGCGCGCCGTATTGATCTTTAGAATACTTCCCAATCCTGGCGTATAACCCATGCGCGTTACACCTGGGTCAAGTGCGGAAAACGATACCAATGTGGGGAAGTCGTACGTTGTATAAAAACAGGTTTCTTCATACCCGTTCGCCGAGCGGGTATTCTTGGTGTTGATAGACCGGGACTGCACTTTACTATATCCTACTGATGGTGCAGGAAACAGCGACTCGCCCATAGGGGTTTCTACGTAGCTGGATACAGCAGGAATCAACTTCCCGATCCTGTCTTTATATACCAACGGTGTATGCCAGGAGTTTTCCTCCCCACCCAGGATAGGCTCGTAAGAAGCCACTCCACTGCTGATTTCCACTTTCCTGCCGTCTATTAACTTCGTGGTAGTATAGTTGTATACGGTACCATACATCGATTCTTTCTGCCCGGTCATGGCATTCCAGTGGTCGTAAATCAGGATGCTTTTTACCCGTAGGCCTCCTCCATACTTTTTATAGAAGGGCTCATTCAGTCGGGCAAAAGAACGACTGAGATCCAGATCTCTTGCAGCACCGCGTTTTCTACTCGCCTTCGGAAATCCTTCCAGCTCACTGTGTATAGAATATACCATGGTAGCCAGCATCTTGATAGCGCCCACCGGCGACATTTCCTCCATTTGGGTGCCAGGATAGGCTTTAAAGGGCAGGTTGACCTTCAGAAATTGAGTGGACGCATTGGCCAGCGGGCTGAATTTCCCTCCATCGTCGCCATCCAGCTCCACTGCACGCATTTTCACATAAATGGTATGTCCGTTGTTATAAAATCCATAATCAAGGCTGTCCAGGGTAGCATAGCAGGAAATGTATTCTGCCCCGTTATCTTCTTTATCTGGCTCATAGGGCATTTTCACATTGAGCCGGAAATACAGGGTATTATTTAATCCCTCCAGGTAGTCTTTAAACACTTCCTTCGTGGAAGTAACCGCTTTAGGCACATTCATAGATACATACAGGTAATCAGTTACCGGTACGCCGGAGTAAAGGCTGCCAGATAAATCTGACAGCGAAGCCGGCCGGTCTTTAGAAAGTCCGGCAATAGGTGTCATCCGTGCTGCCCGCTTATTTTGCACATAGGCATAATCATCGCTCTCGTAGTTAATTTTCATACGCCCGCCAGATGGCAACTGGATTGAATCCAGCGTCCAGGCAGCAGCATTGGCAGCCATTAATGTACTGTCCTGTAATGTGTAAGGATATTCCGCATTGGTAATAATCTGGGGAGAAGCAGAAGGAGGATTCTGTTGCGGATCTTTATAATTTCCCCAGCGGTCAAACGACTTACTATTGTAACCAGGGTTCTTACTGTTGTAGTAGAACACATAGCTGTTTTGCCGCGCGCGCTTGCTATTCCTGCTCTGGTTACCATTATAGGAGAACCAGATCCGCTTTAAGGTAAGTTTACCACTGTCGTTCACCGGGGCATTGATGCCACGACACAGCTCATAAGTATAATCAAAATGCACGGTTTTTACCGGTACCGCACTGCTGCCATATTTCAGGAAGTCAGCTTTTGTATAAAGATTAATCTCATCCAGCTTTTTCGGTAAACCACTACCAGTCGCTTTTCTACCGTCTTCAGTGATAGGAAGCAAGTCCGCGCGGTCGCTCACTTTAAAAGTAGCCACCATGTTCTTGGATACGACAGAGTTGAGGTACCACAATTCCTTCTCTCCATATACATAACTTCCTTTATCATCGTCGAAATCAGATTTGAGCCCTTCATTAAAAGTGGCTTTATTGTTATAAGGAGTACGCCACTTATACCTATAGGCACTTCCTGCTGTTTTTGAATAGTTAAACTTCACGGCATTCCCGGGATCGTCGTCAGAGATACCATTGCCTGTCAGGTCGACATAATCGGATGATACAATACCGGTGAGCAGGAATGTATGCGCATAGGCAGGGATTTCTTCCGTACTCAGGTAGTGATCTCTTCCCGACGTATTTTTCACCGTATTATCCTTTCCATCGGTATAATCGGTAGTCCCTTCTTCACTATTGCCCTGCTTATGATCTACGGAAAACGTGGCGTCCCTTTGTACAAGGTTGTATACCGGTAAACCATATACGTATTTTTGTCCATCGGGATTCAATACATCTATTTCGGAAATATGATGTTTCTTACGGACATTGTTAATCCTTCTTTCCAGCGACACTGCCCCCATGTTCAGCGTATCCGCTGGTTCAGGCAGGAAGAAATTTTCGAGCGGGATATGTGTACCATTACATACCCAGTCCATATTAAATTCTCCATCTGCCTCCTGGTTCATATAAGCCACGTATACCTTATACATCTTCCCCGCTTCCAGGTTTACGCTGGTGGTATAATTACCTACATCATGATCCCAGGCTTCCAGGAAAGGAACATCATTGATATAAAGTGCACCAATGTCGTTAAACCGTACACTGATATCATACTTACCCGATACAGGCGCTAATACTCTACACTCCCAATCGGCGTACAAGCGGAAAGCTTTATTATCTACCTCCGTAAACATGGGTGGCGTTGACCTCGCAAATAGCTGCTCTAACTTCCAGAAATTGATATCGCTGAAAGTGCCGTATCTGAATTGACTATCGTCTGAAGGGAAAGGCTTCACCCGCCCCTTGAAACCCCGCGCACTCTCCAGGTTCTCGGGCATCGTCATATCGCAGCTGTTAAGCGTATACTGGTTTACTTTATAGTTTTCTATAAACTTGTTAAGTCCCACCTTACTGGCTTCTTCTGCGGTGAGATAGGTGATTAGTTGTGTACGTTTGTCCCTATCGACTTTTCTTGCATTGGCAGTTGTAATGGGTGTTTTGTCAACAATTTTTCCGCCACGGTATCTCAACAGATTACCGGTAGTAGATATATGCCGGGTTTGGTGCCCGGTAAGTTCCGGCATGACTACGTCAGATTCTCCAATTGTTTTATAAAACGAGCCATTGTTAATGGCCATTTCGCCCGGGTTGCGGAAGTATACCGGTTCATAATTTTTATCTACATCAGTGAAGTTGATCAGCTGCGCCATTGGGTTCTCATCTCTCCAGGGGCCATTGGCAGACCATGCGTGCGACTGCGTATATTCCGCCCCGATATGAGCGGCATACCCAGACCCGAGATCTACTCCACCACTGATGGACTTATCCCTGGTTTTCATCGGGTGGTCAAACACATAACCGATGTCATTTCTGTATGCTCTGAACATGCCCCCTGTACCTTCGCCACTAATAGAAAATGCATCATAGGTGTAAAAAGGCATGGCAATAGCCGGGTTGTCCTCTCTTGCCGGGATATCCCGTTCCCGGTTATAATCCAATAAAGCATTGGTTTTAACACCTCCGTTGTAAAGATACAGGTAACCGTAGGCTGGTAGTTTCTGAAATTTATCCGGCTCCGCTATATATTGCGTAGTCACATATCCACTGATCCCATAATGCGGATAAAATCCAAAAAATTCGCCGCCTATGCTGAATTTGCCGGCATATGCTTCACTGGTATATGGCATGCTGATCGTGGGCGTATAGGTAGGCGCAGCAAAACTGAAGGAACTGGAAAGTCCTACCTTAAAATTTCCTTGTCGGTCACTATTGTGAATGACAGCCAATCGCTGTGTCCTGGTAACTCCGCCCGAAAATTCCAACGCTTTCATACCGGCTCTCGAATTGAAAGGTAAGCCCAGCGACAGATTTCCTGTCATCCCCCCTTTATCATTGGCGTCCCGTACATACAGATCTCCCGAAATGCCCGGTGTAAGCGTGATACCCCCTTGCGTATTCTGCGAAATGCTTAGCTCACCTGTTAGGGTACCCGCACTTTTATTGCCACTACGGATTTGTGCATTAATACCCTGCTCCATTCCCCAGCCAGTGTAATTATTATGATACAAACCCAAATGGGCGGTGAATTCTATGGGCGTACCGAAAATCTTGCCACTAAAAGATCCGGAACCACCAATAGTCTGGTTGGTTCTGATGCTCAGCGTCTTCTTTATAGAATCCTCTCCATTAAAATCGTCCGGTAATCCCCGCATATTCCGGTTGATGGCGCCTGGATTAATATTCCATCCAAGGCCCGTCCAACTGGCTTCCTGGTCCATGGTGATTCCACTGTTATAGCCAATGGTAATAGGATACCCTCCTACATCCATTAACGGAATACTATAGGAAAAATCACCACTGAAAAGGTCCACCATTTTGTCACTGTTCACAGAATGAAATGCTTCACTCTCTGGCTGTGTAGGGCCGCCGGTAGCTTTCTCCACTTTGTCTACCTTTTCCACTTTATCTGCCTTGCCGGTTTTTCTTTCCGGTATCGGCCTGTCAGCAAATATTGTTTTGTTCTTGGCAGGAAATATGTCTGAAGAGGAAACCCTGCTTATGGCAGGATTCCTGGGAGTACCCACCGCATAGGCAGGAACCACCACTTCCATATATATGAGCGACAGCATCACACCCGCTATCAGCTTCTTCCTCTTTGCAGCAAGCGCCAGTATCATTGCACGTTATTTTATAGGTATAAGGTGTTATCGGTTTTAATTCAATCAATCTTTCCTGGCACAGATGAACTTCATTTGCCAGTATTCATGCCGGCTGTTCAGCAGCCGGAAAAGGTATATTTTATTTCCATCCAGCCCTCTCCTGTAGCCCAATGGCACATCAAGGTGATTACTTCCTCTTTTCAATGACACCGTACCAGTAGCGATAGTTTTACTGGTATTGTCCAGCGCCAGCAACTCATAACGGGCGGTAGAATCGCCGGTTTCATTCACATAGCTCACCTGGATAGATTCACCACAGCGCACCACTGTTCCATCCAGCTCTTTACGCAACTGCACATAGGCGCCTTTTGCGGAATCGATAAGCTTATCAGCTCCTTTCACCCGGAAAGTCCAGGTTTCAGTTTGTGCCACAAACAGGTTGCCGTTACGGGCTGTAACCGACCAGGCATACGTGGTGCCTGTATCCAGTGAAACGCCGCCGGAAGGGTAGTTCATAAATATGTTGCGCAACCCGGGCGCCCGCAGCACCGGGATATTCTGCTGTATAGCTTCTTCTGGCGATTGATGGTCGTGCACCTCCGTCAAGGTCATATCATAATTCAGGTCGCTAAACATATTCAGTGGCGCCGGAGGCAGCCAAGTAAATTGTGGCAGGGAAAAAGGCAATTCACTTTTATCTGCCGGGCTATTTAACAGTGGAGGGCTTACCGGTTCCACCGTAAACGGCATACAGTCTTCTCCTGGCTGGGTACCCGATTTATCCCCTTCTATATACAAGCTATAACAAGCCAGGTAATTACCTGCGGGCAACAGACCATTCGCACTCCGGTCAATAGTGGCAGAAAAATATTCGTAATGCACCGGCATCAGGTCGGCTGCCTGCAATTGCCGGGCACCCTTATTGATCGTCAAACTACGACTAATGCCAGTGAGTACCGGCTGATTAGTATGCGCATCGGATAAACGCATCGTTACCCGCACATCCATTGACTTGCCGGCAGCAGATACCAACATGATATTCCATAGCTGGGATTTCAGCAATACACCGGCTGGTGGCAGTTGCACCGTCATGCTCACCTGGGCGGCTGTACGAAAACCGCTTAGTATCAACAACAGGCATAGGAATTTTTTCATAGTCATTACTTAAAATATTTTGGTATAGGTTAACCTCGCCGTTTTATTCGGCACCAGTTGTTTATTAACACCCGGAACAAATCCCTTATCGCCCGACACCATAATCTCTCCTATCTTCCGGATGTTCAGCCTCATGTTGGCCAGGTATCCCAGTTGTTTTATTTCATACACCGTTTGATAGTTATACTTTAGTCCGGCTCCCAGCTCCAGCCAGGACAACAGCCGGTATTGCGCACTGCCATCAGCGCCATACAGCGCGTAGTCTGTATTGGTGGCCATAGATCCGCCGCCGTTGAGCGTAAGCTTTCCAAGGAAAACAGTCTGATTCAACAATAAATTAGTGCTGTTGAAATACACAAAATTGCTATCGGCCTGGTGGTTATAAAACCTGGTAGCAGATACAATGCTGTTCATCTGGACATTCCGGACGTTGTAGTAATAGCTGCCTGTACCCACCAGGGTATAAAAAAGGTTTTCTACGTATTTGTCTTCACTCAACTTCATCAGCTGGGAAGACGGGAAATATCCCACCGATAGTACCGGCCATCGTTTGCGGCGAAATGTGGCCTGGATACTTTTAAAAATAGTGTTGCTTCTATAAGCCGAATTATCAAATACGCTGGTGTATACATTTTGTCGTACACTCCCGGTAAGAGTTAACTGCTGCTTAAAAAACGGCTGGGTTACCTGCAGCATCCAGGCATCCTGGGCTGAACCGGTGGCATACAAACTGAATGATTGAAAATTAGCCCCCATACGCTTATACATACCATTGATACGTGTGCCCGTTGCCGGTATGAATGAAAATGTACTCACCGCATACGCTTCATTGCTATGATCATTAAAGCCCAGCATACTTCCACCCAATCCCTGGTGAGCCACGCTCCGCGCGTAATATGGCAGCGATGACTTCGCCACTTCCCCTATCACGTAATTATTCCGGTTCAACTGCCAGCGCCCCTCAAGGGATAACCCCATGATCTTATAATCAGGTGGCTCAATCGTTCCGCCAGCAGGAGTGCCCGTGTTAAAATTATATACCTGTTTTTTGCCTGTATAAAATGATAGGATCAAATGGTTATCGTCTCTCTTACCTACCCCCACTCTAATCATATTCAGGTACTGTTGCACCCGGTTATCATTTACAATAAAGTCGCGGAACCGGTAGTCTACTTTCCCGGTGGCAAATGCCACGTACCAGGAAGGATTCACTTCTGCCTGTACCCCCATGATACTGATGTTCTTTGCAGTTAATTCCGAATAGTCGACCAGCGTCCGGCCCAGTCCCAGTGACTTCACCGCCAACATGGCCTTATATCCTTTAGGCAATATAGAATCCGGCAGGTTCATAGATTCCAGTTCCGATATCAACTCCCCTTCATTGCGGCTATGTTGTAAAGCATCCATCAATGATCCTTTACGGGCAACATATGATTTTTCTTTCTGTACAAATAAGCGTTCATTCCTTGTATATAAGGCCATCAGTGAATCCAGGAGCAATTTCTTTTCGTCATACATTTTTCTGAAGCCCAATAGGGAACTATCTTTACGGGAGATGTTTGCAGTCAGCGGGGTAGTAATACTATCCGTCCATCTCACCACCGTTTTCTTTAACGAATCTTCCAGCTGACGACGGTATTCATATTCCTTGAGTTCTGCCATCTTTTGTAGCTGCGCAGGAGCGGTAAACCAGGACTTTAACCGGTTAAGCTCATTCCAGTCTTTATCCAACTTATCCTTCCACTGCTCCAGGGCTATTTTCTGCTTTAACTTCCCTGCATCCCAGCGCTTTGCTTTTGCTAACAGCCGATTCTTGAAATCCTGGTTATAATACTGAAAATTAGCACCGGTGATATTCCGGAAAAACTGGGAATTACCCATGCTGGTGCTGAATGAAACATGCAAAGGATATTCCTCCTTTACCATAATATCCAGCGTAGTTTGTAACGTGTGCTGGTATAAATCCCGCTCCAGGAAAGGCGTATCCGCATTAGATTGGTAATAGCCATCATAAGTGATATTACCATGTATGGTGATCAACTTCGGATGCTGTACTACCGGGGGCAACGTTTCGATATGTTTTCGCCGGATGGTTTGGTATCGCGTATCTCCTACTGGTTGCTCATATTGTACGATCAATACCGGCAACATCATTTTACACCCTGTGTGTATATAGTAAAACCCGGTATCCAATAACCGGTTGTTACTGTTGGGTAAACGCAACTGGGCGCTACTTTCACAACACAGGACAAATAATACAATCGCTAGTATAGGGGCAAAATATTTCAATGGGATCGTTTATAACAATCTACAGTATGCCCTGGCCTTTCCCACCAGGTAAATACATATCAAACCAAAAAAGTAAAATGGACGTGTGTCAGGCCATTAAACAGGTAAAAAACAAAAATGACTGGAATACATATGGTGTGGGCATAAACTAGGGTATAAATTTAAATTCATGGTATAGGATTTTTATACTAATACTATTCTAACAATCAAAGGGGAATAACAATACTTTCTGACAGTTTGTAGATAATGAAAGTGTGTTGCTCTCATTTTTCACATTTCATTTTCCACTTGTCAGCAAATATATTACCTTAATTGAATTATTATCACTTTTCTCAAAAAAAATATTTCACAAACCCAACACATGAAAATAGCTTTAGCTGCACCTCCCTTCCCATCCTCCATCAGCGATGGTTTGCATTGGGTAGCGCAACTCGTTAAAGAAGCCGCTGGTCAAAATGCCGATATTATCTGTTTTCCGGAATCTTATCTACCTGGTTATCCGGGCATGAATACAGAAGAGCGCACGCCGGAAAAACTAGCGGCGGCACTGGATAAAGTATGTGCCATCGCTAAAGAAAATGGTGTAGCGATCATTATGCCGATGGATTGGTATCAGCCACAAGGCTTGGTCAACCTGGCCTGGGTGATATCAGCTGCCGGCGAAAAGCTGGGCTATCAAACCAAAAACCAGCTGGATCCTACGGAAGATAATATATGGGAGCCAGGTACGGAGCGTAGTATATTCGAAGTAAAAGGAGTAAAATTTGGTATTACCATTTGTCATGAAGGATTTCGCTATCCCGAGTCGGTAAGATGGGCAGCGAGGCAAGGCGCAGCAGTCGTATTCCATCCGCATTTTGGCGGTAGTAATACGGAAGGGCCCTCACCTACGGAATGGGGCCACAAAGACAATCCTTACTACGAAAAAGCGATGATGATGCGGGCACTGGAAAACACCATTTATTTTGCCAGCGTTAACTATGCCTCCCGCTATCCCGATTCAGCGAGTGCGGTCATTGCGCCGGATGGCAGCTGTGTTGCGCACGCCGCCTATGGGCAGGCGGGAATCACTGTAGCCAACATAGATCCGGCACTGGCTACCGGCCTGCTGGCTAACCGGTTTAAAGAAGCCCTTTACGCGTATAAAAAAAGCTGACCAGGAAACAAGTCCCGGCCAGCTTTACTTTTATCGGTAATATGCTTAATACGCATTCTTGATCGTCAGATCATATGTTTCCTGCGCAGAAGGAATTCCCCCATTTACCGCGATATCCTTTTTGAAAGTAACCGGCGTTGATACGCTAACATGATACTGACCTTTGCTGTCTTGCGTTACGCTGGCAGTGCCTCCGGTTCCCAGCACGGAATACAGCAGGGAGCCTGTATTTACAGCGGTGCCAATGGTACAATTAATCACAATAATACGGGCGGTAGGGCTGGCCACCATCGCTTCCGTTGTACCCAGGCGGTATTCTCCCTCTCCCAGGTTGCTGTAAAAAGTGAAGGTCAATGCGCTCCCGGAAAAAGCGCCAAAGTTTCCCCCATCTCCGGTAGTGCTTACAGCCATGGCCGTAATAGTTTTTCCACTGCTGGTAGTACTGGATTGCGAAGACGTACCTCTTACATAGGTGTATTGGCCGAGCTTCCAGCTGGCATCAGCGGAATTGGGACCGGTATTGTCGTCTTTCTTTTTACTGCAGGAAAATAGAAATGCTGTTCCTAATAAGAGCGTCAATATTCTCTTCATAAATTAAAGTGGTTAAAATTTGGCTATCACAGCCAGGCTAACACTGATTAACTGGTTTAACAATTGAACTCGTTGGCTCATTTTCACCACAATAATAAGGAAATTTCATTATTGACCAATATGGCGACGGCAGCAGGAGGTCCTGCTGCAATCCATTATTCTACTTAATCCTGCAAAAAGTCGATCACCAGCTTGTTGAACCTTTCGTCGCTCTCTACATTCGACAGGTGCACTACCGGGAGGATAGTCAGGCTGGCATTGGCGATGGTGGCGGCCAGCAACTCACTGTGTTCAGGAAGGGTAACCGTATCAAATTGTCCGCCTATAATGAGTGTTGCATGCGGGATCAGGGCCGCCGTTTTTCTCAGGTCTCCATCCCGCACAGCAGCGAAGGAACCGGCCAATCCCAGTGGTGGCGTGTTTAATACCATGTCGCGGAAGGGCGCTACCCGGCTGTCTCCACTGTTGATCATCGCGGCTGGAAACCAGTTATGAATAAACATATCGGCAAATCCATCCATTGTAGCGCCCTCGCGCAGGGATTTTATCTGTTTATCAAAGTACTCGCGGGGTCCCAGGTAAGAGGAAGTATTGGCCAATATTAATTTATCGATCCTTTCGGGCGTGTGTATGGCCAGGTACTGACCTATAAAACCGCCCAACGATAAACCCAGGAAATGCACCTTTTCGATATGCAGATGGTCTAGCAATTCAATTACATCCAGCGCCATCCGGTTAATGGAATAATCTCCTGCAGGAGCGCCGGAAGCGCCATTGCCCCGGGTATCAAACCGCAATACCTGGAAGTGACGGGTAAAAGCTGGCATTTGTATATCCCACATGTGGTAGTCGGTGGCAATAGAATTAGACAATACCAGCACGGGGTTTCCTATTTCGCCTTCCAGTTCATAGGCAATGTGCACACCATCACCGGTAGTAAAATATTGGGTAGTTGGCAGGGTGGCTATTATGTTTTCCATTTTGATCTGTTTTTATGATGATTGATAACACAAAAATAGACCACCCTATCAGCTCCCAACAGGTACAAGCCGGGGTTTGTTCTGTACATTTACAGGTTTAACGCACCAATGCTGGCACTTCCACGGCATAATGAACCGGGTACAGCTTCCTGAACATCAGGTAGGCGACAGACAGTACGCTAAACGCAATAATGGCATCTATAGTAGCGGGGAAGCCCAGTACGCTTATTTTGGAGAAGAAGGCGAAGATGATATCGAAAAACATACCCGCAAATACCCATTCTTTTAATCGCAGTAAGCGGTTGGGAATTAATAAGGTGATGATCCCTGAAATTTTAAAAACACCCAGGAGGTAGATAAAATGCGGCGGATAACCCAGCTGTTGCGTGATGCCCCATACGATCGGGTTCTTCGTTAATTCAAAGAAACCACTGGCGCCAAACCAAAGGGACATAAAAATAACGCCTGACCAATAGATGATTTTTGTGGTAGTAGTTTTCATTTTTTTATTTTTTAATGCTTGATAAAATGTGGTTGCTATTACGTTTGCTGTTTGTTTACTCAAAAGTAGACAGCCCCGTAATGAGAAATTTTATCAAACACCCCAGTTGGACAAATTGGCGGGCGAGTTCGTTTTTTTGAGGGGTGAAATAACAGGAGCTTTCTGATAACAACCCAATATGCCACGGGAGAAGGGGGCATAAATTACATGAAGGAGATGGCTAACAAACAAAAGAGCCTCCAGGTTTTCACCTGAAGGCTCTTACTATCTACCCTACCATTTTATCTTTAATTCGGAACGTCTGTTTTGTTTATATTCTTCTTCGCTACATGGCACCCCGTCTTTACAGCCATTTACAGGGTCTCGCTCCCCTTTATTGCTGTAGTAAAGGCGTTTGGGGTCAACGCCCTTGCCTGCCAGGTAATCTATTACGGCGTAGCAACGCAATGCCGACAGGTCGGTATTATACTGGTCTCCACCACGGCTATCCGCAAAGGACAGAATCACCACTTTCCAATCCGGATGACGCTTCAATACCGCCGCTACCTGGTCCAGGATCCTGCGGGACTCGGTGAGCAGGGAAGCACTGTTATAGTCATACAAAAACTTCAGTTCTTCCAGTTTTTGTCTATCAGTGATTTCTTCATCGGTATGTTTCTTTCCTCCCGGGTTAGGCGGTCCGCCCGTTACTGGTGTTGTCGTATGGTCTACAACCACAGGTGTTTCCGGCACAGGATTAACCCGGCTAAAATAATTGGGATCTGAGAAATAGTAAATATCATCTTTCCCCATACCACCCGGCCTGTTGGATGCCAGGTAACCTTCATAACCATTTCGTTTCAATACCAGTCCCATATCATCAGCCCCGGAATTGAACGGCAGTTTCATATTCTCCGGCACTTCCCAAGTGGACTTCGCCCCCTTTACACGATAGATATCGTAGCCGCCCATCCCCGCATAACCCTTGCTGGAAAAATAAAGAATACCTTCTTCGTTTACCGTGGGAAAGGTTTCTGCAGCCACCGTGTTTACCTGGCTGCCGCAGTTAACCGGCGCTCCCCAGGTACCATCCGCCTGCTTCTCTGCATACCAGATGTCTGTCTGCCCCAGGCCACCCGGGCGATCAGATACAAAATACAAGACATCACCATCGGAACTTAATACCGCATGGCTGGCCGAGTATCCTTCTACGTTAATACCAGGCATCAGTACCGGTGTTTCCCATTTACCATTCTTTTTTACAGACTGGTAGATCTGCAGCTGGCGAATGCCATTCACTGCACCTTTGCCGGTAACAGGTACTCCCTTGCCTTGTATATTAATGGTCGCGTAAAGTGTGTCTTCTGTACTATTCAAACATACAGGACCAATATGATAGTCATATTTACCCAACAGCGCAGGTACCAATTCTTCCAGGTATGCGTTGGAATTATCGCCCGCATATTGCTGGTAAACATATGCTTTGTAATAAGGTTGCTCTGTGCGTTTGTCGATGGCAGGGCTCGACTGCGAGCCGCTATTCAGCGCCATGGAGCGGTACCCGTTCGACATTACCAGCAAACCTTTTTGTACGGCCCCACTTACAAGATCAGAGCCATAGGTATTGAGTTCTTTGATAGGCTTCAATTCTATAGGCGCGCCCTGTTTACTCCATACGGCGGCACTGTCGCAGCCCACCAACGCAATGTCTTTTAACTTAAGACTGTCGGCATTGGACGTGCTGAACAAAGCATATTGCTTTTTTGCCGCATCATATTGCTCCAGCTGCCTGAGCACTTCTCCATAGGAAAAATAAGCAGACGCCGGGCAATCAGGGCGACCGGTAACTTCCTGGTAGATGTCGGCAGCCGACTTATAGTAACCAATTTCCTGGTAACTATGGGCCATTTTCAACAACTGGTCCACCGCTGTCTTACTTCCCTTATTACGGGCAATCCTGTAATAGAGCGAGCCCGCCTTTGCGTACTCCTGCCTGGCATAGGCTTCATCAGCCAATTGCGTCAAACTCTTCTGCTCCTGGCTGTACAACTGTGCCGTCATCAAAAACACCAGCGGAATGGTCATTATCGTGCAACGTATCATACGTGTAGTAACTAAAGGTTAAAAATACCTGGGGCTCTTTACCGTAAAATTCTTCGATGGAATCAAAAAGCCCAGTGATATCTCATGCGATCCTCCCTGGTAACCTGCCATTTTATTAATGGTCAGATCATAGGAATACCCAATACGCAATTTTTCAGTAGCATAAAACTCCACCATTATGCTGGCAGCATCTACTTCACTAAGGTCTTTCTGCAGGTTGGTTTTGTTCCATAATCCCACGCCGGTACGATACGAAGCACCCGTCCATAATTTGTCGCCAATCAGCAGGAAGGCATTAATATCTACGTTGGTAGGCCCTTTAAAGTCTTCCTTAATAAGGATTGAAGGTTTCAGCTTTAAATTGTCGCCCAACGGAAACATAGCACCTGTAGTAATATACAGGTGCTGTGTTTTACGGATGGTGGAATAGTTATTTCCTTTCCAGCTATAACGGGTAGCATCGGTATAGAGAGAAAACAGGTCCATGACGGAAGCGCCGGCATAAAAACGGGAAGTATAATAGTAAATCCCAAAGCGCGCATCCGGTACCCACACACTCTTTTTACCCAGCGGCAGGGCCACGTCGTCGTTATCAGTGTATTGCAGCGCATTACCGTCGATGGAATACTGGGTAACGCCACCGCCAAGACCAAAGCAAAGCCGGCGCGTACCTTCATCATCCAGCGGAATCCGGTAGGCATAAGAGCCATAGAGCGACAATGCCTCCTGCGGTCCCAGTTTATCAAACAACATTTGCAACCCCAATCCTACCTTGTTGTCACTCGCCGGCGTTACCCCATCTATTGATATGCCACCCGTACGGGGCGCACCAGGGAAACCACTCCATTGATGACGGTACACGGTATTCACATACAGGTCTTCCTTATAGCCTGCATAGGCAGGGTTAACGCTTAACCCGTTGAAGACATACTGGCTGAACTGTATGTTCTGCTGCGCTTCGCCGCGCATACTTATTGCCAGCAGCAAGACCATTATTCCTGCTCTAAGTACTGTTTGCATCTTTTACACTTTTTTTTGTAGCAGATAATATTGTTATCTCTTACCGTAATATGGTTACCCATCCTTTGTACTTCTTGATACCGCTTTCTTTCCTTACTTCCAGTATATAGTAGTAGGTACCTTCATTCAGGTTAGAACCATCCCAATCGTTATGGTAATCCTTCGACTGGTACACCTGTCCACCCCAACGGTTGAAGATAAAGATGGCCGCACCCGGATATTTTTCCAACCCGCCAATGATGAACCTTTCGTTCTTACCATCGCCGTTCGGTGTGATCACATTCGGGAATGACAGGTCTGACCCTTCTACCGCTATCGTTGATACGCCTATGTTATTGGTACTATCGGCATCCGGCATATTGGTACTGTAAGCGGTTGCTTCGTTGATCAGCTTACCGCCTTCAATTACGCGGGATGTCAGCGTCATCTGCACACTGGCTCCTACTGGCAGGTCACCGATATTCCATTCTACCAGTTTAGAAGCTTGTGTTACTACCACATCTCCCCGGTCTGCTGAAGTATGAGTTGGTATATCCAATTGTACCGGTAAGTGGTCTTCTGCCTTCACGCTGGTGACAGCGATATTACCCACGTTCTTCACCGTAATGCGGTAAGTGAGGTTTTGTCCCATACGGTAAGGTCCTGCTACCGGTGAAACGATTTCTTTGGTAACGATCAGATCGCCCGCCAGTTTATCATCGTCAGCAATCGTTACAGTGGCGTCGGTGACTGCACCCGTTGTGAAGGCGTAGTCGGCTGACTGACCGCCGGTGAGTTTGAACACCACTGTTTCAGGTCCTTCCACTTCGCGATCGTCCTGCACTATTACAGGAACAACTACACTGCTGGCGCCGGCCGGAATGGTGATCGTACCGCTGATGGCCGTGTAATCTGCATCCGGTGTAGCGCTACCGCTCATCATATACTGTATGGTGATAGGTGCTGCCGTACGCTTGCCGCTTGCCAGGCTAATGGTAAATGCACCGTCAACGTTAGGTTCTGCAGCGTTTGGCTTACTTGCAGTGATCAACAGACCCAGGTTAGTGTTGTCGTCATCTGCTATGTTTACGGTAGCTGTTTTATTAGCGCCTACTGTATAGTTAATGGAGCTTGATTTGCCGCCGGTAACAGTGAGTACTACGGTTTCAAGTGGTTCTATCAGGTCATCGTCTGTTACATTTACCGGCACTGTTACGCTGTTTTGACCTGCCGGAATCACTACCGTACCTGTAAGTGCCTGGTAGTCGGCGCCAGCCGTTGCACTGCCTGCAATGCTATAGGTAACGGTGATGTCTTCTGCCGGTATTTTACCACTGGCAAGCTTGATCGTGAATTCACCTGCTGTAGACGGTTCTGCGGCATTGGCCTTAGTAGCGCTGGCTTCCAGGTCCAGGTTGATATTGTCGTCATCAGCGATATTCACGGTAGCGGTGTTGCTGCTACCTGGTGTGAATACCAGGCTGCCGGCTTTACCACCTGTTCCGGTAATGATCACGGTTTCGTTTCCTTCTATCAACTGGTCGTCTATCACGGTTACCGGTATGGTAACACTGTTCTGACCTGCAGGAATTACCACCGTGCCGGTTAAGGCCGTGTAATCAGTTCCGCTCGCCGCGGTACCTGCTACCGTATAGGTGGCGGTGATATCCATCGCTGCACTAACGCCAGTTGGTAAGCTGATGATGAAGCTGCCGTTGGTAGATGGCTCTGCGCCATCGGTACCCTTGGTTACATTCAGTACCAGGTTCGCATCCACTACTTCATCATCGAGGATGTTAGCGGTGGCGCTACCAGCGTTGGTGAAAGTAAAGTGACCGGAGCTGGCGCTGGTTGGTGTCAGGATAACTGTTTCAGTACCTTCTATCACCTTGTCATCTTTTACTACTACTGGTATGGTGATACTGTTCTGACCTGCAGGAATAGTCACAGTACCTGTCAGCGCGGTGTAATCTGCGTTGGCGGTAGCCGTACCTGCTACGCTGTAATTTATGGTGATGTCTTCTGATGAAGTAACACCTGCCGGTAATCCGATAACAAAGCTACCGTTGGTGGACGGCTCTGCACCGTCTGTTCCTTTGGCGGTCAATACCAGCTTAGCCGGAGTGATACTTTCATCGTCGGCAATATTCACCGTAGCATTACCATTACCAGTGAAGGTAAAGTGAGCGGAAGTTCCGCCGCCCAGGGTGGCTACAACTGTTTCTGTAACTTCTATGATCTGGTCATCCATCACTACTACCGGGAGCGACACGCTATTCTGACCAGCCGGGATCACTACGGATCCTGTAAGGGCAGTATAATCTGCACCGGCAGTAGCGGTACCTGTTACCGTATAATTTACCGTAACATCTTCTGATGAAGTGATACCTGCAGGGAGACTCACTTTAAACCCGCCATTGGTAGATGGTTCTGCACCATCGGTGTCTTTGGCGATCGTCAGTGCCAGGCTGGCCGGTGTAATGCTTTCATCATCGGCGATGTTAACAGTGGCATTACCATTACCGGTAAACGTGAAGCTATTGGAAGTTCCTCCGTTTAAGGTCATGATCACCGTTTCGGTCACCTCAATTACCTGGTCGTCTTTCACCACCACTGGTATCGCTACACTGTTCTGGCCTGCAGGCAGGGTGATCGTTCCTGTGATGGCGGTGTAGTCTGTTCCGCTGGTAGCGGTGCCGCCAATACTGTAGTTAACAGTAATGTCTTCGGAAGAAGCAATGCCGGCTGGGAGGCTGATGCTGAATGCACCGTTTGTTCCCGGTTCTGCGGCATCGGCTGTTTTCACTACGCTCAATACGCGATTAGCCGGCGTGTCTTCATCATCGGTAATATTCACGGTAGCATTACCAGTACCGGTAAAGGTGAAGCTGGTGGATGTACCGCCATTTAAGGTCATGATCACGGTTTCGGTATTCTCGATGAGCTTATCATCTATTACCGTTACCGGTATGTTCACGCTATTCTGACCTGCAGGGATGATAATGGCTCCGGTAATAGCGGTATAGTCTGTGCCGGCAGTGGCGGTACCTGCAATGGTATAGTTCACCGTTACATCTTCGGAGGATGCAACACCTGCAGGCAGGCTGATGGTAAACGCGCCGTTGGTACCCGGTTCTGCGGCATCTGTGGTTTTAACTATGGTCAGCGTTCTGTTTCCGCCGTCATCGTCAGTGATATTTACGGTGGCATTACCAGTACCGGTGAAAGTAAAGCTGGTAGAGGTTCCGCCGTTCAGCGTCATCAACACGGTTTCAGTAGGTTCGATGAGCTTATCATCTATTACTGTTACCGGTATGTTCACGCTATTCTGACCTGCAGGGATCGTGATGGCGCCGGTGATAGCAGTATAGTCTGTACCGGCGGTAGCTGTGCCTGTAATTGTATAGTTTACGGTTACATCTTCAGAAGAAGCAATACCGGCAGGCAGGCTTACTTTAAATCCGCCATTGGTAGACGGTTCAGCAGCATCGGTTACCTTACTTACGGTCAGTACACGGTTAGCCGCTGTATTCTCATCATCTGTAATATTCACGGTAGCATTACCAGTACCGGTGAAAGTAAAGCTGGTAGAAGTACCGCCGTTCAGCGTCATCACTACGGTTTCTGTATTCTCGATCACTTGATCGTCTATTACAGTTACCGGTACGTTTACGCTGTTCTGGCCGGCAGGAATAGTGATAGTTCCGTTGATGGCCGCATAATCGGTGCCGCTGGTGGCCGTACCGCCGATGGTATAGTTAACCGTGATGGCTTCGGATGAAGCGATACCTGCTGGCAGACTAATTTTAAATCCGCCATTGGTAGCCGGTTCAGCAGCATCGGTTACCTTACTTACGGTCAGTACGCGGTTAGCCGCTGTGTTCTCATTATCTGTAATATTCACGGTAGCATTACCTGCACCGGCGAACGTAAAGCTGGTAGAAGTACCACCGCTCAGGGTCATAATCACCGTTTCTGTGTTCTCGATCAGCTGATCGTCTATTACAGCTACCGGAACGCTTACGCTGTTCTGACCTGCCGGGATGGTGATGGCCCCTGTGATGGCGGTATAATCTGTACCGCTGGTAGCTGTACCGGCAACTGTATAGTTTACGGTAATAGCTTCGGAAGAAGTGATGCCTGATGGCAGGCTGATTTTAAACGCGCCGTTAGTACCAGGTTCTGCGGCATCGGCTGTTTTCACGATGCTGAGCGTGCGGTTAGCCGCTGTATTCTCATCATCCGTGATGTTCACCGTAGCTGCACTGCCAGCAGTGAAAGTGAAGCTGGCGGAGGTACCGGTTGTAATGGTCATGCCCACCGTTTCTGTATTTTCCAGGATCTGGTCATTGATTACCTGTACAGGAACCGTTACACTGTGCTGGCCAGCAGGGATCACCACGGTGCCTGTGAGCGCAGTATAATCTACGCCGCTGGTAGCGGTACCATTAATGGTGTAGGTTACTGTGATAGGCTCTGATGAAGCTATCGTGCCTGGCAGACTAATGGTGAACTCACCATTGGTACCTGGTTCTGCAGCCTGCTTGGTAGCCGTTACGTTGAGTATACGGTTGGCCGCAACATCATCGTTGTCCAGTATGTTTACGGTAGCGTTGTTGTTACCCGTGAAGGTAAAGTTCGTAGAAGAACCACCGTTCAGCGTCATCACAACGGTTTCTGTATTTTCAATCAATTGATCGTCGATTACCGGTACCTGAACGGTAACACTGTTCTGACCTGCCGTGATCAGGGCGGAAGCGCTGAGCGTGGTGTAGTCAGTACCTGCGGTGGCCGTGCCACTGATAGTATAGTTTACGGTCACGTTCTCAGCAGCGGTAATACCTGCAGGCAGACTAATAATAAATGTACCGTTGGTAGATGGTTCAGCTGCATCGGCGCCTTTTACCACGGTGAGTACACGGTTAGCCGCAGTGTTATCATCATCTGTAATATTCACGGTAGCATTACCAGTACCGGTGAAAGTAAAGCTGGTAGAAGTACCGCCATTCAGCGTCATCACCACTGTTTCTGTCGTTTCAATCACCTTGTCGTCGATCACCGGCACGGTTACAAATACCGTGTCTTTACCGGCCGGGAAGGTTACGGTGCCACTCAGGGCGGTGTAATCCAGTCCGCTGGTAGCGGTACCACCGATAGCGTAATTCACGGTAATGTCTTCGGAGGCGGTGATGCCTGCCGGTAAGCTGATCGCAAACTGGCCGTTAGTGGCTGGTTCTGCGGCGTCGGCCTTTTTGGTGACAGACAGTACGCGGTTGGCCGTGGTATTGTCATCGTCTGCAATATTTACGGTAGCAGTACCGCTGGTTGCGCTGGGCGCAAAGGTAAAGCTGGCAGAGGTACCATTGGTCAGCGTCATGATCACCGTTTCGGTGTTTTCAATGATCTTGTCATCTGTTACCGTTACTGGTACGCTAACGCCGTTCTTACCAGCCAGGATAACTGCTGAACCGGTGAGACTGGCGTAATCGGTGCCATTCACGGCAGTTCCTGCGATCGTGTAATTAACGGTGATATCTTCGGCAGCGGTGATACCAGCAGGTAAACTGATATTGAAGTTGCCATTGGTGCCTGGTTCTGCAGCATCTGTGGTTTTAACTACTGTCAGCGTTCTGTTTCCGCCGTCATCGTCGGTGATGTTCACAGTGGCATTACCAGTACCGCTGAAGATGAAGCTGGCAGAGGTTCCGCCGTTCAACGTGAGGATCACGGTTTCTGTGCTTTCAATGATCTGGTCATTGATCACACTCACCGGAACGTCCACGCTATCTTTTCCTGCAGGGATCACCACGGTACCGCTGAGGGTATTATAGTCGGCGCCGCTGGTGGCCGTACCTGCAATGGTGTAATTCACCGTAATATCTTCTGACGAAGTTACTCCACCAGGCAAACTGATCGTAAACTTACCGTTTGTAGCCGGTTCCGCTGCGTCGCCTGCATTTTTTACACTCAGTACCCGGTTAGCTATAGTGTTATCGTCATCTGCGATATGCACGGTAGCATTGCCGGTTGTACCGCTTGCCACGAGCGTAAAGCTGGTGGATGTACCTCCTGTGGCCGTCAATACAACGGTTTCTGTATTTTCTATAATCTTATCGTCGATCACGCTAACGGTTACAGGCACATTTGTCTGACCCGCCGGGATCACCACCGTGCCGCTAAGCGCAGCGTAATCTGTACCACCGGTAGCAGTGCCACCTACGGTGTAGCTAACAGTGATGTCTTCCGATGCAGTATAACCTGCCGGTAATCCAACCGTAAACGTTCCGTTGGTAGCTGGTTCTGCACCGTCTACAGGATTGGTCACGTTGATCACCAGGTTGGCAGCCATGTTGTCATCATCCGCAATATTCACGGTGGCGTTACCGCTGGTAATGCTGGTAACGAAGTTGAAGCTGGTACTTGTGCCGCTGGTGAGGGTCATCACCACGGTTTCTGTAGTTTCGATCACCTTATCGTCGATCACCGGCACGGGTACAAATACGGTGTCCTTACCAGCCGGGATGACCACTGTACCGCTCAATGCGGTGTAATCTTTTCCACTGGTAGCGCTGCCGCCAATGGTATAGTTTACGGTGATGTTTTCGGAAGCAGTGATGCCAGCAGGCAGCGTGATGGCAAACTTGCCATCAGTACCCGGTTCTGCGGCATCGGTTATTTTGGTGACAGACAGTACGCGGTTAGCCGCGTTGTTGTTATCATCATCTGCAATATTCACGGTCGCGCTGCCATTACCTGTTAACGTGAAGGTAGTGGAGCTACCCCCGTTGAGGGTCATGATCACGGTTTCTGTATTCTCTATCACCTTATCATCTATTACAGGTACTGATACTACTACCCCGTCTTTACCAGCCAGGATCACAGCTGTACCAGCGAGTGCGGTATAGTCTGTGCCGCTGGTAGCGGTACCCGTAATGTTATAGTTCACCGTGATGTCTTCTGATGCAGTATATCCTGCAGGCAATGTAATATGGAAGGAACCAGGAACAGACGGTTCTGCCGCATCTCCCGCGTTGGCAACGCTCAGCACAAGGTTGGCTGCCACGTTGTCGTTGTCGGTGATGTTTACAGTGGCATTGCCGTTACCGGTGAAGGTAAAGCTGCTGGAAGTTCCTCCTGCCAGGGTGGCGATTACGGTTTCTGTAGGCTCTATGATCTTATCATCTGCCACTGTAACCGGAATATCTACGGTACCTGCTCCTGCCGGGATAACTACGGTGCCGGTTAAGGCGGTGTAGTCAGCACCTGGGGTGGCAGTACCCGCCACGGTATAGTTCACGGTGATGGCTTCAGCCGTGGTGATACCGGCAGGCAAACTGATCGTAAATGCCCCATTGGTAGATGGTTCCGCTGCATCGCTCTTCCGCACAATACTCAATGCAAGGTTAGCCGGTGTAAGCGATTCGTCATCAGTGATATTAACGGTAGCGGTACCTGCTGTGGCGCTCGGAACCAACGTGAAGTCGGTGCTGCTGCCGCCGGTGAGGGCTACCACCACAGTTTCTGTAGGCTCTATGATCTTATCATCTTTCACAATTACCGGCAGGTCAACGCTATCCTTACCAGCAGGCAGCACGATGCTGCCGCTGAGGGTATTGTAGTCATCGCCGCTGGTGGCTGTACCTGTTACGGTATAATTCACGGTAATATCCTGGGAAGCTGTGTAGCCGGCAGGCAACTTGATGGTAAAGGCGCCATTGGTAGATGGTTCTGCACCGTCGTTCTTCTTCTTGATGCTCAGCACAAGCGCCGTGGCGGTATTGTCGTTGTCCACGATGTTCACCGTATCAATGCCATGAGTGCCGCTGGCGGTAAAGTTAAAGTGAGTGCTGGCGCCGTTGTTCAGCTGCATGATCACAGTTTCAGTAGTTTCTATGATCTTATCATCGATCACTGTCACCGGCACTATTACCTTGTCGCTGTTAGCCGGGATCACCGCAGTACCGCTGAGGGTCGTATAGTCGGTGCCGTTAACCGCCGTACCGGTAATGGTGTAATGAACGGTAACGTCTTCTGCTACGGTTACGCCGTTAGGCAGATTAATGCTGAAGCTTCCGTTGGTACCCGGTTCTGCAGCATCGGCGGTCCTGGTTACCGTCAGCGCCGTGTTGGCAAGTGTATTATCATCATCCGTAATGTTCACGGTAGCGTTACCTTTAGCAGGGTCGGGGGTGTATGCTGCACCGCCGGTGCCACTAGTGATGGTCAGGGTCACGTCTTCTGTAGGCTCAATGATTTTATCATCTATCACATTAACGGCTACCGGCGCATTCGGATCTCCGGCTGGTATCACCACGGTATTGGTCAACGCGGTGTAGTCTGCGCCGGCAGTGGCGGTACCTCCTACGGTATAAGTCACAGTGATCGGCACAGCTGCGGTATAACCGGCAGGCAGGCTTATGAGGAACTGACCGTTGGTACCTGGTTCTGCGGCGTCGCCATTATTGATAACGCTCAGCATCCGGTTGGTTGGATTGTCATCATCATCGGCGATGTTCACCGTAGCGGTGGCAATGCCGGCGGTGAAGGTATAGTCCGGAGAAGCGCCACCTATAACGGTGAGGACTACAGTTTCTGTACCTTCTATGATCTTGTCGTCTTTCACGGTAACGGGCACGTCTACACTGTTCTGGTCGGCAGGTATTACCACCGTACCGGAAAGGGTGCCGTAATCTGTTCCGTTGATCGCGGTACCGGCAATGGTGTAATTCACAGTTACCGGTTTAGCCGATGTTATATTAGCAGGCAGGCTGATGGTAAACGCACCATTCGTACCGGGTTCTGCTGCATCTGCTTTCTTTGTGATGCTGATCACCTGGTTAGCCGGTGTATTGTCATCATCGGCGATGTTAACGGTCGCAGTACTGTTACCAGTAGCTGGCGTGAAGTTAAAGCTGGTGCTGGTGCCACCAGTCAGTGTCATCACCACTGTTTCTGTACCTTCTATGATGTCGTCGTTGGTTACAGGAACGGCCACTTTAACATTCGGTTGACCGGCAATGATCTTCGCGGTACCGGTGAGCGTAGTATAGTCAAATCCTGCACCTGGGGTGGCGGTACCACCAATGGTATAAGTTACATCGATGTCTTCAGACGCGGTGTAACCGGCAGGCAGACTGATGGTAAACTCACCAGGAGTGCCTGGCTCTGCACCATCGGCTGTTTTCGTCACAATCAATACGCGGTTAGCAGCGGTACTGTCATTGTCGATGATATTCAGGGTGGCATTGTTACCTGCCGGATCTGCGGTATAAGTGAACGCATTTGCGTCTGTACCACCAGTCAGGGTCAGTATAGCCGTTTCCGTAGGTTCTATAATCTTGTCATCGCTAACGATCAGCGGTATGGTAAAGCTGTTGGTATTAGCCGGCAGCGTAACGGCGCTGATGGTATAGTCGGTGTTACGGGCTGCGGTACCACTCATGTTGTAACTGAACGTGATATCGGCTGCAGAAGTATAACCGGCAGGCAGACTGATAGTATAAGCGCCATTGGTACCTGGTTCAGCCGCATCGTCTTTTTTCACCACTTTCAGCACCTGGTTCACCACAGTAGCATCGTCGTCTGCGATATTAATGGTAACACTTTTGTTAGCCGGATCTGGCGGGAAGATAAAGGAGTTGGGCGGAGTATTTCCGTCGCTTGCACTACCCGACAGTAGCGTAATGATCATGGTTTCAGTAGGCTCAATGATCTTGTCATCCAGTACTTTGAGCGGTACATCTACATCGTTTTGGAAAGCTGGAATCGTGATCGTACCAATCGCTTCATAGTCCTCACCGGAAGTAGCGGTGCCGGATATGCTATAGCCAATGGTAACAGGCCATGCCGAAGTAGCCGCACCCGCCAGCTTCACCTTGAAGCTTCCGTTATTGGACGGTTCAGAAGCGTTAACAGGCGCAACTACCTGTATAGGCGTGCTGGCAGCAGCGTTCACATCTATGATGTTCACCACAGCACCGTTGCCGGATGGATCTATTGTGAATGGTAAACCGGCAGAATTAGCAGTCAAAAGATTCATTACTACGGTTTCCGGTCCTTCAACGATACCGTCGTCAATAGCGGCTACATCAATGAACACGTCATTAGAGCCCGCCGGTATGGTGAAAGTATTGGAAGGTACGGTTGGTAAAGTGTAGTCAATCGGAGTGGTGGCCGGACTATTAGCGGTTCCCCCCAGGTTAAAGGTCACTACCACGTCATATTGGGCAGTAATGCCTGGTGGCAGGGAAACCCTGTAGCGGCCATTGGTACTGCCTTCTATCGCGTCAGACACTTTAGTAAGCAGCACTACGTTACTGTTGGCAGTGTAGTCGTCATCCGCAATATTCACAGTCGCAGCGCCACCTCCGGCAGCCACGGTATAAGTAAATTGCGTATCGCTGCCACCGGTAATCGTCATGTCCACGGTTTCAGTTGGCTCTATGATCTTGTCGTTGATCACATTCACAGGAACGATTACACTGTTTTGGCCAGCAGGGATGGTAATGGTACCAAGCGCCTGGTAGTCTGCGCCAACGGTAGCTGTACCGCTGGTGCTATAAGTTACGGTAATATCCCTCGCAGAAGTAATATTGGCAGGCAGGCTCACTTTGAAGCTGCCAGGAGTAGATGGTTCTGCACCATCGGCGTTTTTGGTCACTGTCAGTACCTGGTTGGCGGCAGTGTTGTCGTCATCATCCAGGGTCACCTGGGCGTTGCCATTGGTGCTGCTCACGGTATAAGTAAAGCTGCCGCTGGTACCACCGCTAAGCGTAAGGTCCACTGTTTCCTGACCTTCGATGATTTGATCATCAATTACGGTAACAGGAACGTCTACACTATTCTGACCGGCCAGGATGGTAGCCGTACCTGTCAGCGCCGTGTAGTCTTTACCACCGGTGGCAGTGCCGGCGATGGTATAAGTAACGGTAATATCTTCTGATGGGAAGACGTTGGCTGGCAGGCTGATTTTAAACTTGCCGTTGGTACCTGGTTCTGCGGCGTTGCCATTATTGGTAACGCTCAGTACACGGCTGGCGGCGGAGTTTTCGTCATCGGCAATATTAACGGTAGCCGCAGCATTGGTCGGGCTGGCCGTATAAGTCAGGCCTCCGCCGCTACCACCGGTAATCGTCATGATTACGGTTTCGGTATTCTCTATTAACTGGTCGTCTTTCACTAATACCGGCACCGATACATTAGGCTGGTTGGCCGGCAGGATCACCGTACCGGTAAGCGCGGTATAATCAGACCCACTGGTGGCTGTACCAGCTATGGTATAGTTGACGGTGATAGGCGCTGCTGCGGTATAACCAGCAGGCAGGCCAATGGTAAAGGCGCCATTGGTAGCCGGTTCTGCGGCATCGCCGCCATTGATCACACTTAATACCTGGTTGGCGGCAGTGTTATCATTGTCGGTGATATTAGCGGTGGCGCTGCCGTTGGTAGCGTCGGGTGTGAAGGTAAAGCTGGTGCTGGTGCCGCCTGTAAGCGTGAGTATCACGGTTTCTGTACCTTCTATGATCTTATCATCTATTACATTTACCGGTATAACTACACTGTTTTGTTTGGCAGGTAGTACGATACTGCCTGTCAGCGTTGTATAGTCGTTACCGTTAGTAGCGGTACCACTAATGGTATAATTAACCGTTACTGGTTCTGATGAAGACACGGTTCCAGGCAGACTTACCTTGAAGCTGCCGTTACCGGCAGGTTCTGCAAGGTCTGACTGTTTCACGATGCTGAGCATGCGGTTGGCGGCAGTATTGTCATCATCGGCAATGTTCATCGTTTCCTGGCCATTGGTAAGACTAGGCGTGAAAGTGAGCGTGCTGGTGCTACCACTGGTAAGCGTTACGATCACTGTTTCTGTATTCTCGATGAAGTCATCATTGATCACATTCACCGGCAATGTGGTGCCGTTTGAACCGCCAGGGATGATAACGGTACCACTCAGGGCGGCATAATCGGAGCCTCCGGTAGCAGTACCGCTCACAGTATAATTTACGGTGATCGGTTCAGGTACTGTTATACCTGCCGGCAGGTTAATTTTGAAAGTATTGTTTGTTCCCGGTTCAGCAGCATCGCCTGTTTTGGTGATGCTCAGCACGCGGTTAGCAGCGTTATCATCGTTATCGATAATGTTGCCTGTTGCGCTGCCTTCCACCGGATCTGGTGAGAAAGTGAAATTAGCAGACGCTGCATCTGTGATCGTGATTATTACGGTTTCTGTACCTTCTATAATCTGATCATCTACCACGTTGGCCACTATTGCTGTTGAGGTGCCACCAGCTGGAATGACAGCTGTTCCGCTGAAATGCGCCGGGTTGATACCATTATAATCAACACCTAAAGTAGCTGTACCACCTATGGTATAATGTATGGTTACCGGTTCTGAATAGGTAATACCCGGAGCCGGGAGGAAATTGAATCTCAGTGAGGCGCCGCCTTCTGCTCCATCGCGGGCCAACTGTACCCTTACCACACGGTTGGCTGGCGTATCATCATCATCTGCAATGTTAACCGTAGCAGTTTGGGCTGCTCCAGACGCAGTATAGGCAGACGTACCGTCAGTGCCGCCGGTGAGGGTCATCACCACCGTTTCTGTTACTTCAATGATTTTATCATCGTTCACAGTCACTGGTACGGTTACAAAAGGTTGGCCTGCCGGTATGGTAGCAGTGCCGCTTAATGCAACGTAATCGGCCGTGCTGGTAGCCGTTCCTCCTATTGTGTAATTCACAGTAATAGGAGCGGAAGAAGTGACGCCTGTAGGCAAGCTGATTTTAAATTCACCCGGCGTACCTGGTTCTGCACCATTGCCATTATTAACAACGCTCAGCACACGGTTGCCCGCAGTATTGTCGTCATCAGCAATATTCGCGGTGGCCGCACCATTAGTGCCGCTCACGGTATAAGTGAAGTTCGTAGAGCTGCCGGCCGTAAGTGTCAACGTTACTGTTTCTGTGCTTTCTATCACCTGGTCGTTGATAACGGCAACAGGCAGCGTAATGAAGTTCTGTCCTGCCGGAATGGTAGCAGTACCACTTAAGGTCGTATAATCTGTACCGTTAGTAGCCGTTCCGCCAATGGTATAATTCACCGTAATGTCCTCAGAAGGTGCAACGGTTCCAGGCAGACTGATCTTGAAGGTAGCGTTGGTAGCCGGTTCTGCGCCGTCGGCAGTTTTGGTGATACTCAGCACCCGGTTGACAGACGTGTTATCATCATCCAGGATATTCACGGTGGCATTACCGTTGGTACCACTGGCCGTAAAGGCAAAGCTGGTGCTCGTGCCGCTGGAGAGCGTCATGACTACCGTTTCAGTATTTTCCATCAGCTGGTCGTTGATCACGGTCACCGGTACGGTTACACTATTCTGACCTGCAGGTATGATGGCTGTATTGGTGATGGTGGTATAGTCGGTGCCATTAATCGCCGTACCGCTAATGGTGTAGGTTACGGTAATAGGCTCGGCAGCCACAATGTCGTCGGCTGCGGTAGCACCTTTAGGCAAACTGATTTTGAACCGGCTGTTGGTACTTGGCTCAGATGCGTCTCCTCCGTCGTTGGTCACACTGAGGATACGGTTGCCAGCGGTGTTATCATCATCAGTGATATTGGCAGTAGCGCTGCCATCCGTGCCGCTGATGGTGAAAGCAAAGCTGGTGCTGGTACCGCCAGTCACCGTTGCAATGACAGTTTCTGTATTTTCGATGATCTTGTCATCGACAACGGTGATGGGTAAAGGAATGCTGTTCTGTCCAGCAGGCAGCACGATAGAAGTTCCCAGGGCGGTATAGTCTGCGCCACTGGTAGCGGTACCGGAGGATGTATAGGCTATGGTTATATCTTCGGAAGAAGTGATATTGGCAGGGAGCCCGATCGTGAATTCCCCGTTGGTGGATGGCTCTGCAGCATCCGTTTTCTTCTTGATACTGATCACGCGGTTAGTCCCTGTATTGTCATCATCTGCAATGTTAACAGTGGCGCTACCGTTGGTAGGGCTGGCAGTATAGTTGAAGTTAGTGCTGCTGCCACTGGTGAGTTTTACTATTACCGTTTCAGTATTTTCAATCACCTGGTCGTCGATTACATTAACAGGCAGTACTACACTGTCTTTACCAGCCGGTATAGTTACAGTACCTGCAAGAGCGGTATAATCAGACCCACTTTGGGCTGTACCAGCTACAGTATAGTTGACAGTGATGTCTTCGGTAGGTATTACACCTGCCGGTAAATGGATCGTAAACTCACCATTGGTGGATGGTTCGGCGGCATCGGTTTTCTTGGTTATGCTCAGCACAAGATTGGTCGGTGTATTCTCATCATCAATAACATTTACGGTAGCGCTCACAGCGCCGGCAGCTGGTGTCAGCGTGAAGTTGGCAGAGCTGCCATTGGTTACGGTTACGATAACTGTTTCAGGTTTTTCCAGCAACTGATCGTCCAATACCAGCACCGGCAATGTTACGCCTGGCTGGCCCGCAGGAATCACGATCGACCCGCTCAGCGCCACATAATCTGCACCTGGAGTGGCGGTACCGCCAATTGCGTAGTTAACGGTGATGTCTTCAGATGAAGTAACACCAGCAGGCAAGCTGATATTGAAGGCGCCATTGGTAACAGGTTCTTTGGCATCCTTGATCCAGGTAACCCCTACGGTAGTTTTGGCAGGATCATTACTGTCGTTGTCCGCAATGTCTAAAGAAGCGGTTGATTGTGTAGTACTGATATTATAAGCGTTACCACTTACGCCGATAGCGCTGCTCAGGGTAACGTTCACATTTTCTGTTATTTCCAGGATATTATCATCGGTCACCGTTACAGGCAGGGATATACTATTGCTGCCGGATGGGAAAGTAACGGTACCTGTGAGCGTAGTATAGTCGCCGCCGTTATTGGCAGTACCACTCACGGTATAGCTTACGGTGATGTCTTCAGTAGATTTTACGGCTCCCGGCAGGCTGATTTTGAAGGAACCATTCTGCGCTCCTTCTTTACCATCCTGTACTTTGGTGATAGCCAGCGTTTGGTTAACAGCGGTCAGGCCACCGAAGGTGGAGAAGTTCTGTATACCGCTGAATTCAACGTAGTTCACACCATCTTGCTGACCGGTAGCTGAAGGATTGAGCTCTGTGATATTAGCCAGTCCTTCAGGGGCCAGATCAGCCAGGGTAGCGGTGATATCGCCGCTGTGTTTAAACCAGGTCCAGCGTTGCGTACCGGTTACACCACGGGTGCCGGAAAGCATATTTTCTGCGTTGGTCTTTTCTGCCGGGTTCCAGAACAGGCGAACGGTAACGCCGCCATTCTGTGTCAGGGCAGCACCAGTGTAGGTGATTTGCAAGAGTCTGCGCATCAGCTGCGTACCATAGTCGGTACCGCTGTTTTTGCCCAATGCGGTAGTCATATCCCTGTTCACATCTACCAGGGCAGACAGCTTGGAAAGATCCATGGTATTGCCGTTGAGGGCAATAGAAGCAATATATTTCTTCGCATCCGTAGGATCGTAGAAATACAGGGTATCGTTGCTGACACAGGTGGCAGTAACTGTTCTCACGGTAGCATCCGGTACCAGGTTAGCGGTACGTTGCAGGTGACTGGTAACGAGTGTAAACACTACGCCATCTTTCAGTCCGCTCACATTCTCAAAGCTCACAATATTGCCGGCAAAGTTGGTAGCCGGAATTTCACTGATGGTACCGGTAGCAAAGTTACCATCGCCATCTTCATCCACCATGATAGAGAAATCTTTCAAAGCGGTGCCCGTCGTGGTAATGCCGGTCAGATCAAACTGCATGCTGAGCGGCTGTGTGCTGATATCGTAGTTGGTAAACTGTGCTTTCCATTCCTGTGTGAGACGCTCAGGGATACAGCTGCCCACCGGCAGGTCTGTTCCCATTACGGTGAGGGCGTTGCTATTGCTGCCCAACAGGAGATAGCTTTTATCTGCGCCGAAAGTATTGGTATTATCAGCGTTGGTAGCGGTGATGGAGCGCATACCGATTGTCAGGATGGAACCTGTATGGATGCTGCGGGACTGTTTCTGCACCAGCGCTTCCCGGTCATCGCGACCAATACCGAAGATGTTGTTTTTATAAGTGTTGTTAGTTGTTGCGTTCCAGATCACGGAACCATCTGTAGCCAGGTAGTTCTGCGCCGCGGTGCTCTGGTCGAGCGTGATACCATATTTAACACCCAGGTACGATTCTACCTGTTGTGATTCGGTAGCGGTAAGAGCCGATTTGTATACGATTACTTCAGGGATTTTACCGTTGAAGATGCGGTTATCAACGGTGCTTTGATCGGTAGTACGTCCAGCTATTTCAAAGAAACTACCGTCCGTCTGCGTTCCAAGGATGCCGCCAATCGAGCCTTGCTTACCATTCAGCCAGGTGCTTCCACCCTGCGTATTGTTCGCACTGATATAAATACCCCTGGCGATGATAGGTCCGGTATAGAGAGGTGTGATTTGAGCCGCGGTACCTCCATTGCCATCCAGGCCAAAAGTACCCCCGTTTGTATAAATCAATCCCCTGCCGGAGGCGCCGGTTGTTGTCCAGTTGCCGTTAGAGGCGAAGACGCCGGCTATGTTACCTGCAGGAAGGCCTTCCGGTTTAGTTACAGAGAAGATAGATAAGTTGGTAGATGTATTCCAATTAACGCCAGCATCTCCTTTAAGAGATTTGCCTGTGGCCCCAGTGAAATCAACGGCCGGGTTGAAGTTGATGCCATTTGGTACCTGAACGATGTCTGCGGAAGCAGCAATAGGATCTGTATGGGCAACTGGCGCTGCACGCAGTTCAGTGGCCATAGAGCCTGCCTGGTTCAGCCATTGCTGCACCTGGTTGCTTCCATCCACCTGCACGTCTGCATCTGCTTTCACCCACAGCATTTCATTGGCAACGCCACCCGGCGCTGTTACGTAGCTGGCGAAAGTAAAGTATTGTCCGTTGGTCAGATCCAGGTTCGCTGTGTAGCTGGCCACGCCGTTCACATCGGTGGCAGACAGTTGTATAAACTGATCCGTGCCATCAAAGGTAGCGTCGTTGCTCACTACCAGGTAAGGCGTGGTAGCAATTTTCGGTAACTGGTCTTTCCGGACAGCAATATTCACAGTGCCTACGGTACCGGATTCCTGTATTTTCCACACTCTAGCCATGCGGGTAGTTACCGCCGGGTTGCCAGTAATGGTAGTCGTGAAAGTGGTGCTGGCACCATCGTCACCCCACACCATATATGATTTATCTGCGGAGAAAGTATTGGTATTGCTAAAGTTGTCTGCCGCAATACCGCCGAGGCCCACTATGGGCTGTAAGCCGGTATTGATGTTCTGGCTCTGCTTCTGTGTAAGGCCTTCTACATCATCGCGACCGATACCGGTGATATTATTTTTATAAGTGGCATTGGCGGTGGCATCCCATACTTTGGTAGTGCCATCGGTAGCCAGGTAATCTCTTGGGGTAGCCTGATCCATTGTATAACCATACTTGATGGCCAGGTAAGTGGATACCCGTTGCAGCTCGTTGGTGCTTAACGCAGTCGGATATACGATCACTTCACCAATGGTACCTTTCCAGGACTGTGCGATGTCCCAGGGAGCGCTACCAATTTGAGCGCCTCCGGTAGTGGTGTTCCAGGCCTTAGCCAGGGGGCCGCCTAACGTCTTCATCTTGCCATACAGGGTAGCATTACCCCCATTCCCGGTCCATACGCCCACCATTTCATTAAATACATTAGGTTGCCAATAGCCAGCTGCGCTGGTCACGTCGTTTGCCCAGCCCACAAAATCAGCGGTACCGTTACCGCCTATGGCTGCGAGGCCTACGCCCTGACTGGTGGTATTGCCGCCATATCCGATAACATAACTGTTACCGGTGAGGGAAGACAAACTACCCGCGCCGAAGAATGTTCTGGCGCTGATGCCCACTGGCAGTTTATTGATATCGAGATTCAGGAAATCTGCTCCGTCAAATTTCACCACCGGGTTAAAGTTGGCGTTAGTGGCCGCGTTGCTCATAAACAACGGTTGATTAACCGCTGTAGCCTGCGTACCGTTATTCAGGTCGGAAGCGTAATCAGTCCAGCCGCTGATAGCTGCATTATCGGTAGTGCTGGAAGTACCTGCATCGGCACGGAGCCAGAGGGAAGTGCCCACTACTCCACCCGGCGTTTTGATAGATGCACCATAGGTAAAGTATTGGCCACTGGTCAGATTAACGTTGGCAGCATAGTGTTTCACGCCATTGAGCGTCATGGCGGTTACCGGGATGAACGTGTCGCTGCCATCGAAAGTAGCGTCATTGCTGACAATAAGATAGGTTTGTGCGGCATTGGGCAGCACATTGAACGGTATGGCTACCTGTACAGCGCCTACTGTACCGGTTTTTTGCGCACGCCATACCCTTGCCATGCGGTAGTTGGCCACCGGGTGACCGGTCAGCGGCGTTTTAAACAAGCTGCTGTTACCATTATCGCCCCATACCATGTATGATTTATCGGCAGCGAATGTATTAGTATTGCTGAGATTTGTTTCAGTAAGATTATTCAGACCAATGGCCAGCTGCATACCGCCAGTTGTATTGCGGGATTGTTTCTGGTTCAGGTCTTCTGCGTCATCACGGCCAATACCAGTGATGTTGTTTCTATAGCCGCTGTTGGCGGTAGCATCCCATACGGTGTTGCCATTGGTAGCCAGGTAGTTGGTAGCGCCGTTGTTAAGCGTAATACCATACTTGATGGCCATGTAGCTGTTCACCTTCTGCTGTTCAACCGGCGTAAGCGGATTCGTATATATAATCAGGTCGCCTATGCGGCCATTGTAGGAGCTGGCGTTCGACCACCCCAGCTGGAATGGGCTGTTGTTACCCGTGAAATTACTGGTGTTATTACCATTGGCTACATTCAACCCATTCTTATAAATAGATTGCTTGTTAGCGCCCAGACTAATATCGTCGGTTGTTGTCCAGAGAACAACGGAGTCGTTAACGTTGCCTGCGCTATAAGTCAGACGGTTGCTGACATAAGGAGGATCCCAGTACACAACATTATCTCCCCAGGTAGCATGTAATGTAAACTGGGTACCTGTTCCGGCAGGTTCGGTAAATACAACCGTGTTAAGATTAGTGGCCTGGCTGCCCGCATAAAATGCCGCGGCAGCATTGTAGGTACCATTTTTCAGGAAAGAGCCACCTGTCATCGCATTAGGCGCACCGTTAAACCTTACCACCGGGTTAAAGTTGAGGTTTACAGCGGCATTATCCCTATAAGTAGGCTGATTAGCCGGTATAGCCTGCGTTACATTATTCCCGTTAGGACTATAATCATTCCAGCTGCTAATTTGCGCACTGTCGGCAGTAGCAGAAGTAGCGATATCAGCGCGTAACCATAACAGGTTACCGCTGGCTACGCCACCCGGATATTTCACCGGTGCGCCGAAGGTGAAGTAAATACCATCAGGCAACTGGCTGGAGTTGAGTGTAATGGTTTTGTCTGCATTCAGCGGCAGTTCCTGGCTGATCGTTGCAAAGGTAGGATCCGTACTGATCAGCATATATACTTTCGTGCCGGTTGCATTGGCTTTCAGCGTTATGTTCTGATCGGTCCAGCTGGTTTTACCCACCTTCCAAACGCGCGGCAGGCGGCGGGTAGCGTTGGTGCCGCTTACAACTGTAGTGTAAGAGGTAGCAGACTGGCCGTTATCTCCAAATACAAAGAAAGATTTATCGTTGGTAATAGTACTGCTGTTCTGTTCATTGGTCAGCGGAATATTAGTACCCAGCGAGAGGGTTACAAAACCGGTATCTACACTGAGCGATTGTTTTGTATTCAGTGCAGTGGCATCATCTCTACCAATACCAGTAATGCGGGATTTATAAATAGGGTTGGCTGTCCAGTATTTGGAGCCATCTGTAGCCAGGTAATCAGTAGTACCACCGTTGAGCGTGATACCATATTTAATACCAAGATACGATTCCACGGACTGACGTTCCGCATCTGACAACACCCGGTTATAGGCGATCACTTCTCCCATTTTTCCATTCCAGTAAAGCCCCCTGGCCGCAATGGTGCGGGAGCCTATGGAAATAAAATTGGCAGTGAGCGGCGTTAAATTAATAGTCCCCTGGTTGTCGAGCTTGTAGTTTTGAAATACACGTACCCCATTTGGCGTATTATTCGATTGGCTACCGCTAAAAATGTAAGGTTTGTCAGATTGGAAGGCGTTATTACCCGTTACAGCTACTACCGATGCGGCATTCTCCAGGTACTGCAGTTTCCCTGAGACAATCCTGAATTCCATCCCATGAGCTGATCCTACAGTTCCACTACCAATAAGATCACCCGCATAATCGTACACGGTACTACTACCTACCGCAAAAACGGTCGCGCTAGCTGGATCTATACGTGTGGTAGTAATGTCAAGATAGTCGTTCGTGCCGTCGAATACCAGGCCATAATTGAAGTTGAGTGCCTTTGCATCGGTGATAGCCTGGTAAGCCACTGTGTCTTGTGCCGCGTCATTACCTTTATTACTGTAGTCGCTCCATTTGCTGCCGCCCGAGATACCATCATCTGCACGCAACCAGAAGGATACGCCATTGGTGACTCCATTCGGACCGGTAACGTTTTTCGCAAAAGTAAAGTAAGCCCCATCGGCCAGCTGGCTGCTGTTAAGCGTAACAGTACCATCAGCATTCAGTGGGTACACCGTAGTACCCGCCCCAAAGGTATTATTGGCGCTGACTAACAGGTAGGTACGTGCATTTCCTCCGGATAACTGGAGGGTAATATTCTGGTCAACCCAATTATTTTTCTGTGCTTTGAAGACGCGGCCCATGCGGCTGTTGATCTTACTGATACCGGTAACCGGTGTCTGGTAAGTCGTTGCGCCGGCATCATCTCCGAACGTGAAGAAGGAAAGATCGTTAGTAATAGTGGTGGAATTGGCTTTGTTGGAAACCGCCACCGCTGTACCCGCTGCAATGGTCACAATACCGGTATCTGCAGCCACGGATTGTTTCTGCAGCAGCATGCCTTTATCGTCACGGCCAATACCGGTAATATGTTTGGCATAAGCGCCACCGGTAGCCGCCTTCCACATAGTAGTTGTTCCATCGCTGGCGAGATAATCCATTGAGGCATCTATTCCTAATGTGAGGCCATAACGCAACGCCATGTAGGACTGTACCTGCTGACGTTCGAGGGCGCTCAATTTGCGGGAGTATAAAATAACTTCGGGGATATCTCCATTAAATACGGAGTTATGACCGGCGCCAATATAATCTTTATTACCAGCAGGTGACAAGAAGCTCACTGCATTGGCATTGGCTGTCAGTAATACTTTACCATCAATACCTGTAGCCCAGTCATTGGTATCACTCCAACTGTTGAGCATATGGGCATTACGCACATTCACACTTGCCGGGTAAGCAAAGTTACGGCGTGCGGTGTTGGAACCGAAATACGTATATTGATTGTTGTTACTCCAGGTATATACAGATTGACCGCTGACATAAGTACCGCCAAATTCAAACGGATAGTTAGTCGTCGCCGAAGTATTATCGACATTAGATGTTTGTACGGTAAATACTTCACCAGCAGTAAAAGTATTCGCTATCTCTGGTTGTTGCATGAAATAATTACCACCAGCGTTAGTACCCACGAAGCCTATACCCGGGTTAAAGTTGATAGATGTTTCCTTCCACGGGAGCGTGCCCGCAAGCGCAAGTCCCCATGTACGACGGGCAGGACTCAGCTCTTTCCACTGGGTAACATTGTTACCACCCACTACCGCGCTATCGGCCCTGGTCCATACTTCCAGCCCTGCTCCCACACCAGCCGGAGCGGCCTGCGTAGTAGCGAAAGTGAAGTAGGCGCCATCTGGCAACTGGTCGCTATCCAGTGTTATCACACCATTTGCATCCAGCGCATATGATTTATCGCCTGCGCCAAAGGTATCGTCGTTGCTCACTAACAGGTAGGTGGTATTGTTTCCGCCGGTAAGTGATAAGGTAACAGGGCTTTTAACCCAGTTAGTGCGGTCTGTTTTATAGATACGCGACATGCGTACGTTGAGATTCCCCTGGCCGGTAACCGACTGGCTATAGGTAGCCGGTTGGCCGTTATCACTGAAAGTAAAGAAGGAAAGGTCATTGGCGATGTCAATGGCATTCTCAGCATTAGAGGCGGCGAGGCTGCTTCCTATGCCAATGGTTACATTAGCGCCATCGAGTTGGGAGCGGCTTTGCTTCTGCAACAAGGTACCATTATCATCTCTACCGATACCCGTGATGCGTTCGCCATAACCCGTGTTTTTGGTAACAGACCACATCCGGGTGGTACCATTGCTGGAGATATAATCGGTAGGGGCGCCAGCGGCAGTTTTCAAGGTAAGCGCATATTTCAGGCCCAGGTAACTATTTACCTGCGCACGCTCCGTGGCATTTAACTGCCTGTTGTAGAAGATCACTTCTGAAATACGGCCGTTGAAGATAGAGTTCTGACCTGCACCGATGGCATTGTTTAGCGATCCTCCTCTGGTGAAATTCACAGGAAAACTGGCACTGCTACCCATTGTTTTACCATCAAAATTCAATGACCAGCTGCCGGGGGCACTCCAGTTATTTAATAAATGTGGTAGTTGTATATTAATACCAGGCAACCCATAGCCAGGCCGTGTGGTGGTACCAAAGTGCGTATAGTGACTTCCGTTATACACATAAAACGGTGCGCCACCTGCTACCGTCGGATCACCACCAAATTCAAAAGGGAAACTCACCGCCGTAGAAGTACCCGGCAGGTTAGATAACTGTACAGAAAATATTTCACCGGCGGTATAACCTTCAGTGAATTTCGGCACGGTGAAGTAGTTATTCCCTGTGAAGCTGATCGCCGGATTATAGTTAATGGTATTCTTTTCCCAGCCTATGGGCAGATTAGACGCAAAAACCGGCCATTCACGTTGTACGGCCTGATCCTGCCACTTGAGAATGCTGCCGTCAACAACCGATGTACCTGCATCTGCTTTTACCCATGTCTGCAAGTTATTGGCTACACCACCCGGATACCGCTGCTGCTGTCCGAAAGTAAAGTAAACACCGTTGGCCAGGTCAGCACCGGAGAGTGTAACCGTTCCCGTGCTGCTCAGTTTCAGCTCTTTGGTAACAGTACCAAAAGCCGCGTCTGTACTGATGAGCAGGTAATTGTTCCCCGCACCGCCTGCGAGCTGCAGCGTAATCTGCTGGCTATTATCCCAGGAAGCGGTTTTCTGCACACGCCACACACGGCCCATACGCTGGTTAGCGTTGGTACTGGTAACTGCCGTAGCATAACCGGTGTTTCCACCATTATCACCAAAGGTGAAAAAGCCTTTATCCTGTGTAAAATTATTACTATTAGCAGCATTGGAAGCGGCGATCGCATTTCCCAACGCGATAGTCACTATACCGCTATCCTGGCTCAGGGATTGCTTCTGGCTCAGCATACTGCAATCCTCACGGCCTATACCGGTGATACGTGCGCCATAACCTGCGTTGGCAGCAGCTGTCCATATCTGTACGGTACCGTCGCTGTTAATATAATCTGTTGCGCCGGAATTGAGGGTGATGCCATATTTGAGCGCCATGTAAGATTCAATGCGCTGTATTTCGGCAGGTGTAAGATCACGGTTGTAGATGAATACTTCCGGGATAAATACTTTTGAATATTCAGAATAAGCGGCGCCCCCTACATCTAATGTCCATACGGTACCATCGGAAGTAGGACCGTTTTTCACCAACGTACCATTACTTTTAAAATCATAAGCGCCGCTGGCCCCTCTTTCAAAAGAATAGAGTTTGCCTTTGGCGGTGATGGCGTTACCGGTGTTCAACCATCCTTCTACGTATAAGCGATTTTCGAACCCTGCATGCCATCCCATTAATTTATTACTGTTAGAGCTGGTAAACACGCGGCCAGTTTGGCTACCTTCCAATACGCCCATACCCATTATCGAATAAGCACCGGATACGGCTGCGGAAGCGGGTACCAGGTGCGCATCATTACCATCATAATAAATAGCCGGGTTGAAGTTGACCATACCGGTAGTATTGTCCGGATCGCCGACCACTGTCATGTGGTTGGCATTACCGGAAATATCTCCCCAATTCACACCATTCACCGCCTGGTCTGCCCGGTACCAGGCTACTACGCCGTTACTCACGCAGGCAGGCCCTTTCGCCGCCATCGGAATGGCATTACTAAACTCGGATGTACCGCAGGTATTGGCGGGAATGCGCAAGGTGGCCGTCCAGAAACCCAGCCCGGTAGCGCCGGGGCCGGCATTGTAGGTAATTGTTTGTGTAGAAGTTCCTGCAGATAATCCTGTTAAAGTAGTAACATAATATTGCCCGCTCGTTTTGTTCGTAGCGGGATCGTTGGCATAAATATCAATGGTGTATTGCGCACCGGCTGTTATAGCAGGTATCGTAAGTTGCAGCTGGTACTGTCCTCCGCCCAGCGCCGATGACGATACCAGTACCGGCGTCTTGCCGGCTGCATTGGTATAGCTACAGTTACCTCCCGGTAGGGAAATGCCGGCAGCAGTATTATTATATATGGAGTTTTTGGAGATGAGTACATTAGTAGGAGCTACGTTAACAACGCCCGCACCACCATTATCATGAATCACGCAACCAGTCACTTCCGCGTCTGTAACGTTGGCGGCACCGTAAAACCAAACGGCGTGGTTGGCATTGTTCACGAGTGTGTCGCCCTTAATGTCCACATCTGTGGCCCCCGCAGCGCCGCTTACCACAATGCCCGAACGTGTCTGGTTATAAAACGCCGAATTAATGATGTCCACATTAGTCCGGGCCAGGCTACTATAAAATTCAATACCATCCTCGTTCCTGGTGAAGGTAGAGTTGCTCAGCTGAAAATTGGTGTTGGCGCCTCCCACATAGATGCCGTCTATATCAAATTCATTAAAAGAAACATTGTCAATCGTTACTCCTGTAGCGGCAGCATAAAAGCCAATACCCACATCCGCATCATCGGTATTGGCGGGCTTATCAGCGTCAAACATGGAATTGGTACAGGTAAAGCCATTGACCGTGCTCTCAAACCTAACACTGGTACTCCCTCCGTAGAGCCCCGGTATACGATTTTCTGTTGTCGTCTTATTGATGGTAATGTTGCTGGCAGCGCCATTAAACCAGATCGCGTAAATATCGTTTTCATCGATATCTACAGTATCCACCGTAATATTGCCCGCAGTATTGTCGAAGCGAATAGCATAATCCCCGTCGTCATCCCCACTTACCGCATTCATATCGATCGTGGTCCTGTTGATATCAAAATTAGTGGCAGGATAATCACAATAAACCCCCAGCGATACCCCACTCCACAAACTATCTATCGTCACATTCCTGAACAATACATTATTAGCCGTTTCCACGGGGCCGGTAGTATTATCAAACATCACCGCGTTCTGAAACCCGCTGATATTACTGTTAGTCAACGTAAACCCGTTCACCCCCGCGTCCCGGAACACAATACCTTCTCCTCCTCGGGTATTATTGGCAGTGCGGAGCTGGATGTTATCCATTGCCAGGTTGGTTTGCGTACCGCCGGTAAAATAAAAAGCCCGCCCGATATGCGCAGTACCGGCCGGCTCTACGTCGGTGGAAGTGATATTTCGTATCGTCAACCCTGTAGAGGCTCCCTGTACCCTCATAAATGAATTCAGGTTGTTTCCAACGGTACTGAAAGAACGTATATTCTCTACCGTTATCCCCGATGTATTGGGAAAGATGTCCACATCAATGTCCCCGTTGTTCTGCACGGTGAAATTCCGGATAGTCACGCTGTCTGCATTAATCACAAAAGGATTGATGATGGGATTAACACCGGTAGAATACAGCGTGATCCTGTTCTGCCCATCGATCGTCAGCTTTTTGACGGTAATGGTGGGCAGGGAGGTAGCCAGCGTGATCTGCCCGTGCACATTAAACACGATATCATGCGGACCAGCGCCAGCGGCATTGGCATCGAGGATAGCCTGCCGGAATGAGCCAGGCCCCGCATCATTCGTATTGGTGACCGGGAAAGTGTTAGCAGTGGCGGCAACAGTCATCGTCATGCCAACCAGGGCCAGTAACAATCGCTTGCAATGCTTGCTGAAAAACCTTACATCGGGATTCATAACATTATTTAAGAGGGACATCATGCAATCAACATTGGGTAATAAGGGTTCGGATCCACTGTATTATATACAGAGAACCGGGAAAGATTCCTTTAGAAATCTTTATATGCTCAGGGTACGATATGGTTGTTTGCTAAGACCTACAGGCAACTCTCTTCAGCCAGTACCGGTCAAACACAAACGGTATTTATTTTACGAATAATGAAATTTGAAACTGCGGGAAAAAATAGGGTCCGCATGTAATGACAATCGTGTAAAATTCCACATAGGAAAGCATTAAGATTAGATAAAATGGATACGGGCATTATCGGTACGTTCTACGATTCATCAACCTGTTCACACGACTCCACGGAACAAGTCTTGCAGCGAAAGTAATCAAACTACCTTTTCATGACTGTCGTTGTAGTTCGATATATTTGTAGTAGTTATACTACAAGATAATTAGGGCTACTCATTTTCAAACAGGATTTCCAAAGGCAGGATCTGTCGAATTCTATAAAAATTTACAATTAATTATATACATCCAAAGAAAAATATATTATTTTAGTGTTGACAAACATCCAATGCTACCCTTGGTCCCTAACCCGTAACGGAAATGATACATGTACTGATTGCAGACGACCATTCGATAGTAAGACTTGGCATAAAACAAATTATCTGCTCCCTGCCTGGCAATATGCTTGTAACTGAAGCAAGGACATTTGATGAAACCATTTCTCTTATTGAAGCCCGACATTTCGACCTGCTGATACTGGACATTAATATGCCCGGTGGCAACAACCGCCAGATGATAGATGCCGTAAAACTACGGCTCCCTGACATCAGGATACTGGTGTGTTCTGCCTATGAAGAAACCCTCTATGCACTCGACTATCTCCAGACCGGCGCAGATGGTTATATTGAGAAAAATTCCATCGATGAGGAATTTAAAGCTGCCATCAACGCGGTGCTTGGCGGAGAGAAGTACATCAGTAAAGCTGTACGGGATCAGCTGATCAGGAAATATACGAAACAGGAAGAGCATTCCCATAGCCCATTCTCCGGGCTTTCCAGCCGCGAAGTAGAAGTCATGAACCTGCTCACCAAAGGGCTTCCCCTGGTAAAAATCGCAGAAATACTTCACCTGCAACTCACTACCGTGAGCACCTATAAATCGCGCATCTTTGAGAAGACCGGCGTGAAAAATGTGATCGCTTTAGTGGAGAAAGTACAGATGCACCAGGTGGTTAGTCCTTACCGCGAAGCCGTAGTGAAAGTATAGTACCGCCGCCGGTGCGCGGGCTGGCCAATAAACGGGCATTGATCACCAACAACAGTTCTTTTACGAGCACCAGTCCGATACCCGTGCTATGGGAATGCCAGCTCCCGTCATTTCCTGGATGGTTAATCCATTCCATCACTGCTGGCGGCATCCCGGTGCCAGTATCTGATATGTGTATGATGACTCCTGCTGTTCCTCCTTCGGCAGTTATTTCTACACTGCCGCGGCTGGTGTACTTCACCGCATTGTCTAACAGGTTATGCAGCACTACCGCCAGTAACAATTTATTCACCGCTACGGTCATTTCAGGAGGAATATAACTAACGAGCTGTATGCCTTTAGAATCAGATAATGGGCGAAAAATTGCCATCTTTTCTTCTACTAACGGAAACAGACCTACGATTTCGTTTGAAAATTCACCGGTATGAAAAGTAGTCCGCATGTAATGTATCAGGTTGTCTACCAGGTGATGCATCCGGTAAAGACTTTCATAGGTAACCATCTTTACTTCATCCGTCTGTAAGGTGCCGGGTTCATCTTTATTCACCCGGAGCAGGAAGCGTAACGGCGTTTTAATATCATGCGTAATCGCAGTGAGCAGGTGCTTGTGCATGAGGCTCTGCTTACGTACCTGTTCATCCGACTCCTGCAAGATGGCCATCGTTTCCTGCAACTTCCGGGTACGGTTAAATACCTTTATTTCTAATTGCTTGTTCTGTTCCTGGATACGCCGGATACGTATCTTGTAGAGCAAAATTACCAGGCAGATGAGGGTAATCAATACAGCCAACCGGAACCATCCTTTTTCATAAAAAGCCTTCGCCACGCTGATAACGATCACCTTTTCCATATACTGGTCCCTTCCGAATCCTTTCAGCTTCCGTATGCAGATACGATAATTCCCAGATGGTAAAGATGATAAGGCAATCGTTCTGTCGCTGTTCACGGGTAGCCAAATCTTTTCCCCCCGCCTATCCTCTTCTTCCAGGCAATAGTAAAAATAAAGATTCCGCGGATCACCAAAATAAGGGGAACTGACATGTAAGCGGAAGGTTTTAAAATTATTCGGTAATTCAATACGCTCCCCTGCTTCAGTCAATTTCAGATCACGTTCCACCCAATCTATAAATATCCCTTTGTCGGGCATTTCCATCCTGACAGCAGCCGGCGTAAACTGTACAAGCCCATCCAGCGATGGCAACGAAATATCACCATCCTCATACTTCAGAGCGCAAGGTTCGCAACCACCGTTAAACTCGTTTGTGTTAAACCCCTGGTCCCTGCCGAAATAATAGTAAAATAAATCATCCTGTTTCCCATCTGCAAAATCCAGTGCATCCTGCCGGCGAACACTGAATAAACCTTTATTGGTAGTGAGCCAGAAATACCCCTGGTCATCTTCCATAATGCAATGCGTACTTGTCATATACCGCTGCCGGTCTAGTGGCAAGGCCGCCAGCCGTTCATTCCGGTAAAGAAAAACGCCGCGGTTATAAGTAGTAATCCAGGTTTCTCCCTGTTTGGGAATATAAATGCTTCTTATATTCGCTGTTTCCAAACCTTTGATGGTGTCGGTACGTCCTGACGGTAAATGAACCCGATACATCCCTCGACCAGTGCCTACCCATAAAATACCCGGCGTCTGTTCTTCCTGGATATAATTTACATCGTTGATAGCGGCCGGGAGAAATTGCAGTCCCCGGGCCGGATCAGCCATCTTTATATAATATAGCCCCGGATATTTCCCTCCTACCCACAAATTTCCGTCAACATCAACATAAACCTGTGTAATGAGATACGGCAACTGAATTTTGCATAACACCCTGCTGAAATCCGGCGATATGCAAATCAGCAAAAATCCATCTCTCCCCCAATATCTTCCCTCCTTGTCACGGGCCAACGTATATTTTTCCAACGGATTTTTTCTGCCGAATGATAACGGCAACCGGCTGTACCTGCCTTGTTGATCAAAGGCCAGACCAGAGGCTGTTACCACTGCATTCCCCGGGAAAGGAGCCTGTGCATAAAATACCTCCGCTTCCGAAGCCTCAGATTTATACGCCGTAAACTGCTGCCTGGTGCAAACATAGAGCCCCTTGGTAGAACTGCCCAGGAAAACCCGGTTATTAACCTGGTCGTAATAGATCGAATTAATGTAAGCGGTATGGAGATCGAAATCCCGCAATACCATCGTGCTATGTATGTTCCCGTCGGCTTCCCTTTGTAACAGATAGCAATTACCATCTGTATAAATAAAAACCTGGTGGGCTGCCAGGTTCCAGAACAATTCCATCCTGCACTTACCAAACGCGGAATCTGACAATAGATCTCCTGAAAGCGATACTTTCACCTGCCGGTCCTTGTTCCATCCACAGATGCGCCCATCCCGGTTAAGGTAAAAAAGTCGGTTACCGCATACGAATAAACGCAGCAGATCGAGCTGAGAATGTATAATGCGGTAAGCTTCCTTCCCGCTTTCCATAAAAGAAATGGTATCACGATTGACCGCGAAATAACTTTCAGTAGCATCCGGGATAACTATCGGGCGCATGGTTGCAAAATGTACCGCGTAGTCGTCCGGCCAGCCCCTGATAGGATAAAAGTCATCCTTTGTATCGAGGTATTGTTGATACTTATATCCCGGCAGGACTTTCCCCACCTGCTTTACCCTGCTCTCCGTTACTGTTAATATTTCTTTGATATCCGTTTCTACAGCAATAGCAGTATCACTGGGATAAATCCTGGCCATCCGGCTACTTTTCAATCCAGGTACATTATCACTGCCAAAATTGAAAAAATAATTGCCATCAAAACGACTTAACCCATTTTCTGTGGCCAACCATAAGAAGCCATTCTTATCCGGTACGATCCCCTTTACGCTGTTTTGCGGCAGGCCATCTTCATCCGTAAAATGCTTTACAAAATAATGCGGCATCGTATCCATTGAAGTAACGGATATAGGCGGGTTGAAGTGTAGTAAGGATAGACTAAGACAAAAAATAAGGTTCATTGCAGAAACAGGCACTAACTACATGACGGTACAATATCATCTGTCATACTTTTTTTATGACAACAACTTAATAAAGATATAAAAATTTCAATGGCAATTTTTTTTCTCTTAATAAGTGGTGTGTTTGGCAAATGATGCGGTCAGCAAACAAAAAGCCTTTGGCTATAACCAAAGGCTTCTAGTTTGCGGAGAGTCAGGGATTCGAACCCCGGGACCTGTTACAGTCAACAGTTTTCAAGACTGCCGCAATCGACCGCTCTGCCAACTCTCCAGGGACGCAAATGTATAAAACCAATTCTAAATAAAAAAGTTTTGCAGAAAAAACTGCAAAACTCTTTTCTATAAAGGATTTGATATCGAACTACGGACCTAAGCGACATAAATACCTGTCTGTTGAATCGAAAAATGAGCCTGTTAGTCCTCGCTTTGATCCGTAGTTCGCATCAACTATTTCCAGCCGCCACCTAAGGAACGGTATAAATCTACCATAGCACTCAGGCGTTGACGGTCAATATCCGCCTGCGATAATTCTGCCTGCAATGACCGGCCCTGGGCGGTAATTACCTCCAAGTAGTTGGCCATACCACTGCGAAACAGTTGCTGCGCCTGTTGTATTGCCAGCTGGGATGTGTTCACCTGGCGCACAGCGATTTCCTGCTGTGTTTTTACTTTATCCAGCTTCACCAGGGCATCGCTCACTTCTCCAATGGCATTCAGGGCCGATTGCTTAAACTGTATCACAGCCTGTTCACGTTGTATTTTGGCTACTTCCAGCTGTGTTTTCAAAGCACGGCGCTGGAAGATAGGTTGCGTAATACCACCGGCTACGGTTCCAAACAGGGAAGCTGGTAAATTAAACCAGGTGCTGGCCTTGAAGGCATTCACCCCTCCGCTGCCAGTAATGGTAAGCGAGGGATACATGCTTCCCTGTGCTGCGCCCACCTGGGCATTGGCCGCTACCAGGCCCATTTCGCTGGCCCGTACATCCGGACGGCGACTGATCATGGCAGCCGGGATACCGGTAGGCAGTGAATCCGCTACGTGGAAGTCGCTGAGCTTACCGGTGCGGGCAATCGCAGCTGGCAGCTCTCCCATTAAAATACGCAGGGCGTTTTCCTGTATGGCAATACCCTGTTCCAGTTGTGGTACCAGCAGTTCTGCTGTTTGCTGTTGAGAGATGGCCTGTTGCACACCCAGCTCTGTTACCTCTCCTGCGGCTTTCTGCAGTCGGAGCATCTTTACGATAGTATCGCTGAGCTGTACGTTCTTATGAGCAATCTCCAGTTGTTTGTCCAGCATCAGCAGGTTGAAATAGCTGTTGGCTACTGCAGCTACCAGACCGGTTTGTACGGCATGCTGTCCTTCATAGGTCTGCAGGTAAGTAGCCAGGGCTGCTTCCTTCTGACGGCGTATTTTGCCCCAAATATCTATTTCCCACGACATACTTACTCCCAGGTTGAAATCTTCCAGGTGATCCCCCAGGTTATTCACCGATAGGTTCAAACCAGTGAAACTGTTTTTGGAAGGGAAGTTGGTATTAGCAGAGGCGTTGGCAGTGAATGCCGGCAACCATGCCACCTTGGCCTGTTTCAGGTACTCCTGTGCAGAGGCCACCCTTTTTACTGCCAGCTGCAGATCATAGTTGCCGGTAATGGCGCTGTCGATCAGCTGCTGCAGGGCGGGGTCGGTGAAAAATTGCTTCCATTCTATGCTCGCAATACTACTGTCGGACGGGGCCACGTTGCCAAATTGCTGGGGCAGCGCCACCGGGGGCCGCTCATAATTGCGGCCTACCCGGCAAGCTGCTAACCCTACAACTAAGGACAACAGAATTAAAAATGAGCTATAACTTGTTTTCATTTGTCTTTTTTCTGATTCTGATAATAGATAATGCTAATCTTTTAGTGTACCAGCTTTGCCTCATGTTTTCCTTCCACTCCCACTATCGGCTTGCGGCTGATTTTCTCTTGCAGGAACTGGAAAATTACAAACAGCACAGGTATGATGAATACCCCCAGGACCACCCCGGTAAACATGCCACCTACAGTACTCCAACCGATCGAATGATTGCCTTTGGCAGATGCACCTTGTGTAAAGATTAATGGCAACATACCAACAATAAAGGCAAAGGAAGTCATCAATATTGGACGGAGACGAAGCTGCGCTGCTTCCAAAGCCGCCTGAACAAGCTTATAACCCGCTCTTCGCCGTTGTATGGCAAACTCCACAATCAGGATCGCATTTTTAGCCAATAATCCTATCAGCATGATCATACCTATTTGTACATAGATATTGCCCTCTATGCCGCTAAGGCCAATGAAACTATATACACCTAATATACCCGTAGGTACAGTAAGGATTACTGCTAGTGGCAGGATATAGCTTTCATACTGTGCAGCCAGCAGGAAGAACACGAACAATACACTCAATAAAAACACGAACGCAGTTTGGTTCCCTGCTCTTATCTCTTCCCTCGTAATACCTGTAAACTCATAGGCATATCCTTGTGGCAATGCCTTTTTCGATACTTCTCCAATGGCTTTAATTACATCACCGGTACTATAACCTGGTTTGGGTGTAGCATTAATGGTAACAGCAGTATACAGGTTGTTTCGTGTAACTGTTTCCGGGCCATATACACGTGTTAATTTGGCCACTGTACTTACCGGCACCATCGTACCCAGGTTGTTCTTTACATAAATAGCATCCAACGAACTTTTATCCATCCGGTATGAAATATCGGCCTGCGCCATTACACGGCTATATTTCCCGAAACGGTTAAAGTCTGAAACGAAACTACTACCATAATATGTTTGCAGTGTATTCAACAAATCACTAACAGATACACCCAACTGTTTCACTTTTACTTCATCTATATCAATGGTGTATTGTGGGTTACCCGTACTAAAAGTAGTGAACGCACTTGCCACTTCTGGCCGCTGACTTAATGCACCAACAAAACCCCATGCCGTTCCTGCTAGTTTATCCAGCGATCCGTTTGATCTGTCCTGCAACATCATTTCTACCCCGCTCACGTTACCAAAACCCTGTATTGTTGGAAAACCAACAAAAAAGGTTAAGGCATCATGTACTTGCATTGATTTCCCTAACAAACCGCCTGCAATAGCAGTCGGGTCTTTTACAACACCTCTCTCCTTACGATCTTTTAACCTTACAAATACCGCAGCATTAGGGGAAGCGTTCGCATTTGTTACAAAGTTCATCCCATTTGCGGCCCATACATCGCTCACACCATCATCTTTCAGCACAATTTTACTTATCTGGCTCGTTGCATTCTCCGTTCTGCTAAGTGAACTACCGGGAGGTGTTTGGGTAATACCAACTACGAACCCTTGATCCTCATCTGGAATAAACCCGGTAGGCGTTGTTTTGATCAGCCAAAATGTAGCCACCACTACAAGCAATAATCCGGTAATGGCCACCCATCTGTTCTTCAGCAGGAATTTGATGCTCCGTATATATCTTGCCGTCATGGCATTAAAAGCGGTATTAAAGGCGTCGAAGAAGCGGCTACCAAAACCTTTTTTCTTTCCACCTTCGCCTATATGCTGGTTCTTTAAGAATAAAGCACACAACGCCGGACTTAGCGTTAACGCATTCACCGCAGAAATAAAGATAGCAATGGCCAGTGTAAAGGCGAATTGTTTATAGAATACGCCTGCAGGACCTTGTACAAAGCTCACTGGTACAAACACTGCTGCCATTACCAATGTGATCGAAACAATCGCACCGGATATCTCACTCATCGTTTTAACGGTTGCCTCTCTTGCCGCTAAATGCTCACGTTCCATCGTTGAGTGTACGGCCTCTACCACCACAATGGCATCATCCACCACAATACCAATAGCCAGTACCAATGCGAACAATGTAAGCAGGTTAATGCTAAAGCCGAATAATTGTAAGAAGAAGAAGGTACCTATAATCGAAACAGGAACAGCAATTACCGGGATCAATGTAGAGCGCAGATCTTGCAGGAAAATGAAAACCACGATGGCCACAAGGATGAACGCAATGATCAGCGTTTCTTTAACCTGGTCGATAGATGCATCCAAAAATTCCTTCGAGTTGTACATTATCTTAAACTTCATACCACCGGGTAACCCCTTATCAAATTCTCTAATCTGTCGTTCCAGTTCGGTAAGAATTTCATTGGCATTGGAACCCGGCGTCTGCACAATACCAAAACCGGTAGCCGGTTTGCCATCAAGCAAATTCGAAGCAGTATAAGTATAGCCACCAAGTTCAACCCTGGCCAAATCTTTAAGGCGAAGAACAGAACCATCGTTATTTGCCTTAATCACCATATTTTCATACTCTTCAGGCTTATTTAACTTTCCCTTATACTTAATAATATACTCGAAAGATTCTTTACTACTTTGTCCCAAACGACCTGGCGCAGCTTCTACGTTCTGATCTCTGATTGCATTCATCACTTCTGTTGTAGAAAGATTATTAGCAACAAGTCTGTCGGGTTTCAACCAGATACGCATCGAATAGTCTTTTGAACCAAATGGCTGTACCTGTGCCACCCCTGGTATACGTTGTAACTGAGGGATGATATTAATTCTCGCATAGTTATTTAAGAACAGCTCGTTATACTTAACACTATCCTCGCTATATAACGCCACAAACATCAGGAAGCTGCTCTGTACTTTCTGTGTAGAAAGCCCAGCTTGTAATACTTCGGGAGGTAGCTGGCTATTAGCTTTGGATACGCGGTTTTGTACGTTTACCGCCGCAATATCAGGATCCGTTCCTTGTTTAAAAAAAACTGTCAAGATGTAGCTACCATCATTGTTGGAATTGGAAGTCATGTACGTCATGTTCTCCACACCATTTACCGATTCTTCTATCGGGGTAGCAACTGTACGGGCTATCACCTCCCCGTTGGCGCCAGGGTAATTGGCTATAACCTGTACAGATGGCGGCGCAATCTCAGGAAATAAAGCCGTAGGCAGGGAGAATAATGACAACCCTCCCAGTATAACCAATATGATAGAAATAACCGTAGATAACACCGGCCTTTCAATAAATCGTTTTAACATAAATAACAATTATGGGTTGCGGTATGTCCGCACGAACACAAACAGTGCATGTGTAACAACACTGCCTGCGTCGCAATTTGAATAATGTTTTGTGTAAACGCTCTTAACACTGGCGTGCTTTCACGCTTAATTATTTTAAAGCAGCGGCTTTGCTTTCAACAAACTATCTGTAGATACCATCTGTGGCTGAATAACAACACCATCTTTTAAACCACCCATCATCATGGTAGATTGAGAAGATAATACAATCTTATCTCCCTCCTTTACGCCATCAGTCACAAAATAATAATTAGACGTTTTGCCTGAAATGGTGAGTGGTTTTGTAACGATTTTATTACTATCGGCCACTGTATAAACAAACACTTTGTCCTGCAATTCAAACGTGGCTTCCTGGGGAATTACCAATGCAGCAGCATGTAAAGTAGGTACTCTGACTTTACCGGTGCTACCACTTCTAAGTATTCCCTGTGCATTAGGAAAGCTGGCACGTAAACTAATTGCACCAATAGTTTTGTCAAACTGCCCTTCCACTATTTCAACTTTTCCTTTTTCAGGATAAACACTTCCATCTGCCAGGATTAATTCAACCGCCGGCATTCCTTTTACTTTTTCAGCAACGCTGTTACCTGGATATTTTTCCTTGAATTTGAGGAAATCGGTTTCACTCAAAGAAAAATAAACACGCATGTCCTTTACTTCAGAAATAGTAGTCAATGCGCCTGTCATTCCTCTGCTAACAAGGCTTCCTGTTTTAAAGGGAATACTACCTACATAACCATCGCTGGGTGCGCTGATATTGGTGAACCCAAGATTGATACGGGCGGCTTCTACCTGGGCCTGCGCCTGGGCAACATTAGCTTTCGCCGAATTGTAACTTGCTTCGGCCGATTTTAATTGAACATCCGATACCACATTATTACTAAGTAGCGGCTTCAATTTATCAACGTTGATTTGTGCATTCTCTAATGCCGCTGTTGCAGCTTGTAAATTTGCAGTGGCATTGTTGAGCTGCTCTGCATAAGGCCTTCTGTCGATCGTGAAAAGTGTTTGACCTTTTCTAACGTAAGCACCTTCATCTACTGAAATATTCGTTAGATAGCCGTCTACCTGTGGTCTTATTTCCACATCACGGGTTCCTTCTACCGAAGCAGAGAAATCCTGAAACGTTGTAGCAGGTAATGTAACTGCTTTAATTACGGGTAAAGGCGGCGCGCCGCCCCCTTGCTCCTGATGTGCCTGTGATGTGCCACAGCCAGACATCACTGCGAGGATGATAGTGCTATAAATTAAGCCTGCCGGCAAATTTTCGAAAATAGTTCTCCTTAGTTTCATACTTGTTTTTTTAATCGTGCAACAATAAATCTCTCTCCGTAGCGAAGACAATACAACTCATATTGCTTCACAGCAGCAGTTTGGTAACAGCAGTCGGGAGTGAAAATACAGGTAGTTAACGTCGCGGCTTCGGGCAACGTATAATGTCACAGCATATTATACGTAAGCACGCAACTAAATGTTACTACTGTAAATAAAATTAATAGAAAGGTATTGCGGAATATCCGCTAAAAAATTCTCATTGGTTTTCAAATTTTGAATGATGCACGGGCGACATCATTATTTTAAACACACTGCAAAAATAGATATTTAATATTAACGGGCGTTTAAATTATTACGGGTTTAATTGTACTTTTCACGGATACTCTTTTGGAAAGAAGCGGGCGTAAACCCGGAATGTTTCTTAAAAAAGCGGTTAAAATAAGCGTCATCCTCGAAATTCAACTGCGCCGCGATCTGCTTAATGGAATGCTCACCCCAATACAGTAGCCGCTTTGCTTCCATAATCCGCTTTTCATCTATAATAAATTTTGCATTCCTTCCGAGCAAGGCTTTCACCGTGTCATTTAAATGTCCCGGTGAAACGTACAACATTTCTGCATAATCAGATACCTGCGCCTTCTCATGAAAATGCTGGTCGACCAACATCTTAAACTGCCGCGCCATATTATATTGCGAACTCTCCGCATTCATCCAGTTGCCCGATGGCTCAGAAATCCGCCCACAGGCAATCACAAACGCATTCAACAAATTCCGGATAATCGCTTCCTTCCGCAACTTATCCCCATTATACTCCTTGCGGATCAGGTCTGCATACGACAATACCTCCTCCAGCTGCTCTTCATTCAGGGGAATCATCCCGGAGCTGAATACACAGCGCCAGCAACTAACGACTCCCTGCATTTCGGGCACCAGGAAGTCGTTAGTAAAATAAATATTGATCAACTCAGCGTCCGGATCCATCTCATGCTGATGCACCTGGTTAGGCTCCATCAACATCAGTGCAGGCGCTTCCATTTCGTATTGCTTAAAATCGATCGACTGCCGTATACGGCCTTTGATCAATATATCAATGCTGTATCCGTTATGACGATGCGGGACGTTCATATCGCCTATACAGGCCTCAAACCCTTTCCACTCGCCCATAAAAAAATTAGCGCCATCTGCATAGTCACAGTTATAAACCTCAACAGGCGAATTACGTGTTATAACGCGTTCTAATACTTCCATTGGTTTAATATTTTAACGGTAACCATCATTCAAATTGATGAAGTAAAGGTAGCTGATTAGACATCCTTCTTCCAACTATACGCGGTATAGATATTTTCTATACTATCGATATTACTTCCCTTCTTCTATCTTTTCTGCCGGCTTTTCCTGCACTAATACCAGGTCGCTGAGCTTTACATTGATAGGGATGTTACCAATCTTCACAATGGCGCGCTTGTCGCGGATCTCCAGCACTTTACCTACCTGCCGGTTGGTAACAATTTTCACCAGCATACCTACTTCGATATCTCCACGTACTTCCTCAAACTTATCCTGCACTTTTTTCTGCTGCTGCTCATTATGCTGCTTTTCCCTGCGGCGGAATAACAGAATTTCAGCCTGCTTCATCACTTTCTCCTTGTCATCGGCACGCTTCCATTCTATCACAATCTGCTTCAGCTTACGCTCCATATCTTTCAGGTACTGCAGGTCATCTTCCTTAATCTGGTTCTGCAATTTCAACAGGGTATACTGTTGTTGCTTTCGTTCCTTGTCGGCCAGGATCTCGTACTCCTTCTTCAATCGCTCGTTTTCCTTCAGTAACTTCTGCAGTTCTTTCTCTTTATGTTCTACTTTCTGCAGATCCTGTTCGGCTTTGTTCAGCAGCTTATCCAGCTGGAAATGCCCTTCATCCACCAGCTTCTTGGCACGGGCAATCAACGAAGGATGCAACCCTATCCGCTCCGCAATGGAAAAAGTATAGGAACTACCGGGCTTACCCACCATCAATTTATACATGGGCAACAACGTTTGTTCGTCAAAGCCCATCGCGCCATTGATAATACCTTTTACCTTATTGGCCATTACCTTCAGGTTCAGGTAGTGCGTGGTTACTACGCCAAAAGCATGCTTCTTGGCCAGTTCCTCCATGATCACCTCCGCAAAAGCCCCTCCCAGGTTAGGATCAGAGCCGCTACCCAGTTCATCTATGAAGAACAACGTTTTGCCGTTGGCGTTCTCCATAAAATATTTCATGTTTTTGAGATGAGAACTGTAGGTACTCAGCTCAAATTCGAGCGACTGCGTATCCCCGATATGGATCATCAGTTGTTTAAAAATACCCAGCTGCGACGAAGGATGTACCGGTACCAGCAGGCCTGCCTGCAACATCAGCTGTATCAGCCCGATGGTTTTGAGGGTAACCGTCTTACCACCGGCATTGGGTCCGCTGATCACGAGGATGTGCGCATCCTTATCCAGGTTGATATTCACCGGGATAGTAGGCTTCTGATTTTTCCGGTTGTACAGCAACAACAACGGGTGATAGGCCTGTATCAGGTTCAACTGGGCATGTGGCAACAGCATGGGATAATTGGCATCCATATCCAGTGCCAGCCTGGCTTTCCCCCTGATAAAATCAAAGGTGCCCAGTACCTGGTGATAGCTGTTCAACAAACCGGAGTAGCTGCTCAGGGAAGCCGTCATGGCTTTGAGAATGCGGTACACCTCGCGGCCCTCCTCTCTTTCGAGCGACTGTATATCATTATTGAGCTGTATCGTTTCCTCAGGTTCCAGGAAAGCCGTTTTACGGGTATCCGATTCACCCAGGATGAGACCTTTCACCATCCGCTTATTTTCTGCATAGATGGCTACTACCCTGCGTCCATTGAGAAATGCCTCCTCCTGGTCGGCCAGGTAGTTGAGCTTTTGCAGTTTCTGAAGAATACGGTCAAATATCCGGCGTAATTCTGTACGCTTACGGAACAGCGACATACGGATTTTGGCCAGATCGGGCGAGGCATTATCTTTTACCTGTCCCAGTTCATCCAACACTTCGTCGATCGTGGCAGTAATCTTCTTCTCATAATGGGTGTCTTTGATCACATCAAACAAGCCAGCATACTGGATGCGGCGGTCGTGGTCAAAGAAACGGACAATACTATGCATACTTTCTGCGAGCTTACGCAGTTGCATGGCCTGTTCACCGGTTAATACGGCCCCCTGGATTTCCAGCAGCCGTAATTCCTTTTTCAGGTTCAGTATATAATCGTTGGGAAAATTCTCCTGCAACAGGGTGAGTTGTTTATATTCATGTGCCTGTTGAAGGGCTGTTTTAACATAATCTATGTGCGTGTGCAGGCGTAGTTCTGCGGCCATTTCCTTGCCCAGTTCTGTTTTACAATGCTCTTGCAGCAATGCCTGTACTTTATCGAATTCCAACTGCACCAACGCAGATTCTGGAAAATATTTCAAGTGTTATTTATTTAAAGTAAGAAGGCACAAACAATCCATACTTGTTCGTGTCTGCGTAAAAGGTTTACGATCATGCGCATGAAAGCGCGGCCAACGGGGTGGCGGGGAAAATACTATCCGGGAAAATGATTAATTCTTGTTCATCGTTATTGTCATTATGCTATCAAACGTATCCGGTTATGCCGGCTTTTTATATCGGTTCCTGCTGCTGCTGACGTATGTTTTTTGACGGCTTCCGGGGCGCCCTCGGGTTCCCACAAACTGCAAAAGAATGTTAAAGTTACTTAACTTGTTCTTTTCCTGCATCATTTATTACGTAAATTATTATAAAAACAGGGATGATAAAGGTGCTTAGACAGGCTGCAATGCGAATACAGTATTGAATTTGAGTCATATTTAAAAAAAGATGCATCTTTAAAATTTTATTTTTATGAGAAAATATTCCATCTTCATTTGTCTGATTGCACTGGCACTTTTTGCCTGTGCCCAAAATAAAAAAGATAAAGTACCGGGCGATATGGAAGTAAGTAACAATCAACAAACAGCCACCGCCACCTTTGGAGGCGGCTGCTTCTGGTGTACAGAAGCCCAGTTCCAGGAACTGGAAGGAGTGATCAAGGTAGAATCGGGCTATGCCGGCGGCACGGTAGCCAATCCAACCTACGAAGAGGTGTGTACCGGCAATACCGGCCATGCAGAAGTAATCCGGGTCACCTACGACCCCACTAAGGTCAGCTACGAAGAACTGTTGCAGGCATTCTGGCTCAGCCACGATCCCACCCAGTTAAACCGGCAGGGCAATGATGTAGGCACCCAGTACCGCAGTGTAATATTCTATAATAGCGAGGAACAAAAAGAGAAAGCGGAGCTTTATAAGAAGAAATTACAGGAATCAGGCGCCTACGATAAACCAATCGTAACCGAAATTGCTCCCCTGACTACCTTCTACAAGGCGGAAAACTACCACCAGAACTATTATAACGACAATGGTTCTCAGCCTTATTGCACTTTCGTGATCAAACCTAAACTCGAAAAATTTAAAAAAGCATTTGCAGGACACCTGAAAAAAGGACTATAGAAGAAGCTGAAAGCTTTCAGCTTTCAGCTTTTTTCACTATCTTATACAGCAGTTTTTAAAAAGTTCCACCATTAATGAGCACTGTACAAGAATGTCCCTGGTGTGGGAGCGACCAAACTATACGCACTATACCGGAAAAAGACCCTATTAACGTTATTATCGTCTGTAAACAATGCCAACGGATCATTTCCGACAGGGCTAGCAGCTCCGTTACCAGGAAGACCAATCCTGCCAGGCAAAGCGTGGAGGAAAAAGTGATCCAGCTCTCTATGAATGCCGGCAAACTCCCAGCTATCAAGTATTACCTCACTGAAATGAACAAAACACCCGGGATCCCTCCCATCGGGCTCCGGGAAGCCAAAGAAACAGTAGAAGCCCTCCTCTATACCCGCGGCCTCAGCAGTATGGTAAAAAAGCCTAATAAGAACGGCGGTGTCATCGCCCTGATCGTACTGGTACTCATCATTGCCTGTGTCGTCTACTTCTTTACCCACAGATAAATTTTTCCTTTCCACGGATAATCTTACCTTTGTACTGTAATAAAGTCAATTACAGAATGAACAACGGACGATTCCCCATATCACTGCATATTCTTACGCTGATGGCCAGCTCAGCCGGGGAATTACTGTCCTCCGACTATATTGCAGGTAGTATCAACATCAACCCCGTACTGGTACGCAAGGAAATCAGCAACCTGCGCAACTTCGGACTGATAGAAAGCAAGGAAGGCAAAAACGGCGGCTCCACCCTGGCTAAACCAGCCGATAAAATCCGGCTTTCAGAAGTTTACCACGCCGTACAACAAGCCTCCCTGCTGGGAAATAGCAAAAATAAACCTAACCCGGACTGCCCGATCGGCAAACAAATCAATCTCCACCTCGACCATCTTTACGAGGATATAGAAGGAGCTTTACTACATAGATTAGAGAAAATGAGCCTGGCCGATTTTTTACGCCAGTTCCAATAGTTTTTCATCAAAGGCAATGCTGCCACGAGGAGGAATAGCATGCAACTCAACGATCTCAGAAATATTACCAGCGAATTTAAAAGCACCAGCCAGATGCCCGTCATGTTCATCGGCCACGGTAACCCAATGAATGGCATCAGCGACAACGCCTTTACCCGTGCTCTGGGTAAAATGGGACAAGACCTCCCACATAAGCCTGCCGCCATCCTGGTTATCTCCGCCCACTGGCTCACCAAAGGCACCCACGTGCTGGTAGCGCCACAACCGGAAACCATACACGACTTTGGCGGATTCCCCGAAGCCCTCTACGCCGTACAATACCCGGCGCCCGGCGCTCCGGAACTGGCCAGGGAAACCAAACAGCTCATCACCTCCACCCAGGTGATAGAAGATGACCACTGGGGACTGGACCACGGCTCCTGGACGGTACTCAAACACATGTACCCCATGGCCGATGTTCCCGTATTTCAACTGAGCATCGACTATCACCAGCCACCGGAATATCACTTTAAGCTGGCAACCGAATTAAAAACACTACGGAACAAAGGCGTACTCATTATGGGTAGTGGGAATATTGTACATAATCTCCGCCAGGTAGTATTCAGCGATAATGCCAAACCGTACGACTGGGCCCTTTCCTTCGATAACACGGTAAAACAAAAACTGGAACAGGGCGCCTTCAACGACCTGGTCAACTACCGCAACCTGGGATTGGAAGCACAACTGTCTATCCCCACCAACGATCACTATTTACCCATGATCTACACCCTGGGATTGGTAGATAAAAATGAATCCATACAATTCACTTACGAAGAAATACAAAACGGGAGTATTAGTATGCGCTGTTTTAAAACAGCGTAAGGTAGCACACTATTAAAATGGACAACCGTTGTGGATTACATATCCACAACGGTTGTCCATTTTAATAATTTTATGCTTTACGCCTTCAATAACTCTCCTTCCTGCTGCACCCGGCGGCCTTCCACCTGGATATCAATAGCTTTGAGAATCTCTTCTCTCATCTCTTCTGTTACCCGGCTATAGCCAAACATCTTCGCAATACAGGGTACTGCATCTTCCCGTTGAATAGCCACGGCATCTTTCACCACTTTTTCCAGGGCCATCCCAATTTCTTCTACGGCAATGTAGTTGATCTTGCGGGCGGAAGCCGGCAACTGGCTGCGGTTACGCACTACCGGTGCAGGTAACGCAGTATTCCACAGGAATTGTCCTTTGATCTTAATCCGTTTGCTGGCATCTGAATGACGTACTGCATGCCGTAGAATTTCCCGGATACGCGGTCCTACCCGTGTAATACCCGCGGCTTCTATCATGCGCCGTGCTACTTCGTCGAAATGCACGGGGCTTTCCACTACCACTACCTGCTCTATCCAGTCGCACAACTTACCAATGGGCGACAGGTGGAATTCCTGTTCTTTTATTTCTTCCGGCAATACCGCTGTTTCATAAGCCGGCACCTCTTCTTCAACGATTTCGACGGCTTCCCTCGTAATCGTGGGTGGTGTATCATTCACCACTTCGATCGTATTAGGGTCCGACATCGCATAAGCCGCCTTCGCCTTCTCAATAGCAGCCACCAGGCGCTTCAGCTCCCGCTCCGGATCACGGAACCAATCGGTGCTCCACACGCGATGTATCTTCCAGCCCATAGCTTCCAACACCTGCTGCCGCAGGCGATCGCGGTCACGGGCCGAACGCGCCGAGTGATAGGCCGCACCATCGCATTCAATTCCCAGCACATAACGCCCGGGATATTCAGGATCTACAATGGCCATATCGATATAAAAACCTTTGGACCCCACCTGCTTACGCACTACATATCCCAGTGCTTCCAGCTTGGTAGCCACATTTTCTTCAAACGGGCTATCCGCCGGTAATCCTGTTTCCGCAGTCATATACAACCTGCCATGCTGTGCAAAATACAGGAAGTTTTTCAGCGATTGTATGCCGTAACTTTTTGATTTATTGAGATCGATATCATCCGCGGTGATATTGGTAAAGACTTCACACCTCGATTTGGCGCGGGTAATGAGTACGTTCAGCCGCCTTTCTCCTCCTTCATTGTTCAGCGGACCAAAAGACATAGCCACATACCCTTCCTCCGTACGTCCGTAGCCGATAGAGATAAAGATCACATCCCTTTCATCGCCCTGCACATTCTCCAGGTTCTTTACAAAAAATGGTTCATCGGCATGCCCGCTGAAAAAAGATTCCAACTCCGGCGATTGCCGGCGGCGTAGCTCCAGCGCGTCGCTGATGGCCTGGCGCTGCGAAGTACTGAAAGCTACTACACCCAGGCTCAGCGCCGGATGTTTACGCGCATGCTCCATCACCGCATCAGCCACAATTTCCGCCTCTTTGGGGTTGGTGCGGGTCTTTCCCCGGTCGTAAGCCGTATTTGCCAGGTGATGGAATACCAGTCCCTTTTGTTCTTTGGAACCCGGGCTGGGGAATATTACCAGTTTATTTTCGTAAAACTCATGATTAGATAAAGTAATCAACGACTCATGCCGGCTGCGGTAGTGCCAGCGCAGCATCCGCTGCGGCGCCCCCTGGGCATCGCAGAGCCCGAGAATACTCTGCATATCAGCCGTTACATTGTCCTCATCATCGGTTTCTTTGGTGAGCGAATCAAAGAAACTGGTAGGCGGCAACTGCTTATTGTCACCCACCACTACCAACTGCTTTCCGCGCAGGATAGCGCCCAGCGCTTCTACCGGCTTCACCTGGCTGGCTTCATCGAAAATTACCAGGTCGAATTCCAGTGTCGCTGGCGGCAGGAAATTAGCGATCGACAATGGACTCATCATAAATACCGGCTTCACCGCCTGTATCGCAAAACCCGCTTCCTGCATGAGTTTGCGGATAGGCATATGACGCGCCTTCTTATTAAATTCTGTCCGGAGAATATTTACCTGTCCCCCTGCATCCATACGGGGCATCTGCTCCCAATGCTGCAAAGCTGCCCGGGCACGGTTATACTGGAGATTCAGTACATCCAGCTCGCGAAACTGCTCTACCAGTTCCTCGTGGCCACCACGCTCAAACTTACGCAGTGCCGGCTGCGATTTTACCGCTGTTTCCACCAGGTACTCATACCAGTTTTTTTGCAAGGCGGTCTTCAGCCACTGGGAAGCCCCCGCCCATTCAACAGCCGGTCTAACCAGGCATTCCAGCTTTTCGCCTATAGCCGTTTCCGTAATATTATTCCAGGAAATCAGGTGATGAATTTCCGGCAACTGATCAGACCATTTTTGCAGCAGCGTTTGCTGCGCTTCAAATGCCACCGGGTAATGCTGCTCATCCATTTGCAGCTTTTGTAAGACAGTAGTGCACCGTGCCTGCTGCTCTTCCAGTAAGCGCAACAGGAGTGCTTTGTCTGCCAACGCTGCAGCCGCGTCTTTATGCTCGCGCAGGTAGGATATTACCACCGCCGGCCAGGTACCGGCAGCAATCCGTTGGTGCATATCCGTTATATAACGGGTAGCTTCCTCTAAAGCATTCCAGTCGGTATGTGATTTCTGCCAACGGCTGCCAAATAGTGTGCTGCCCAATGCGGCATGTTCTTTCAACACAGCGTCGTGTCGCCTGAATTCCATAATAGCAGCCACATAGCGCAGCTTCTCCTCATTATCCTTAGGCAGAGGACCTATACACAGCGCCGCCAGCTGGCGATTACTCCGTTTATAGGCGCCTATCAGGAACTTATACCATTTTTCGCCATGTGCCAGCAAATCCTGGCGGATTTCCATCACATTTTGCTCCCATGCTTCAGGGATCAATATCTCCTGGTATTGCTCCTGTACTTCGGTAGCAGCGGCGCCGGCAGCCAGCCAATCTGCTATATCCTGGCGTTGTTGCAGCCAGGCCCGGTCGTCTACGGCTATGTCCTGCAGGTCCGGTTGTTGCGACAATAACTCACAAATAGCGATCAAGGCATGAATGCCATTGTCATCTGCCGGAGTGGCCATCCCGATCTTTTCTGCAATGGCCGCAGCTGATTGCTGCAACGACGTTAAGGCCGTAATGGCCGTATGCAGTGCCTCCGCTAATGCCGCCTGTTCATGCGGCAATAATACCGTCAACCCACTGCCTTTAAATGCCAGGGAAGCCGGTACCCCGGTTTCCTGCAAACAGGCCTGTATACGCGCTGCCATAGCAGTAGCCCGGTTCATGGTCATGGCATCCCATTGGGCAATATCTGGTAAATCGAGCCGGGGAATAGTAATACCGGCTGTCATTTCGTTTAACCGTAACAGGTGGCCTATTACCTGGTGTACTGTCAGGCCACTTTTCTCAATGGCCCCATTCACCGACAGGCAATAGTCATTCAGTGTTTTCTTACAATCGGCCAGTAATAACACTTCCTCCTGTAGTTTTTGAATATTGGGACGCCCCAGTTCCAGCACACGCCGGAGTTCCTGGTGCAGTTCTTTCTTGTTGGCCTTGTGGCTATGTAACTCCAGGCAGGCTTCTCCCAGCTGAATATTATCCAGCCGGCGTTTTACCACTTCCAGGGCCGCCAGCTTTTCGGCAACGAACAGCACCTTCTTCCCCCGGCCAATGGCATCGGCAATAATATTGGTAATGGTTTGAGATTTACCGGTACCCGGAGGTCCCTGTATCACCAGGTTACGCCCCTCTTGTACGGCCAGCATAGCCATGATCTGCGAGCTATCTGCATCCACTACCTGGTACAGTTCATGCGCGGAAGTATCATTGTCTATAAATGCGTCTTCTGGTATGGGTGGTCTATCATCCGAAAAGCCGCTACCAAAAAGGCTTTGAATAATAGGATGGGTAAGTATATCGTTATCCTGCTGCCATTTGGCCGTGTCCAGGTCGTTATAGATCATGAATTTGCCAAAGGAGAAAAAGCCCAGCTCTATAGCATCCGGCGCTACTTTCCATCCTGGCATTCCTGCAATAGCAGCGGTAACAGCCGCGAAGTATGCATTTACGTCAAAATCTTCCGTGTCTGGCAAATCAGGAATATCGATATTGAAATCGGCCTTCATCTTTGCCTGCAGGGAAATATTGGCGCCTACCTCTTCCAGCGAATATTTCAACCGGAACCGTTCCCGCGCACTGGAACGGTCCAGCAACACCGGCACCATGACCAACGGCGCCTGTCTTACTTCTTCCCGCTCGGTTTCTTCGTACCAATGCAGCATACCCAGAGAAATATACAGGATGTTGGCACCTGTTTCCTCTATGCTCATTCGGGCTGCATAATACGTATTCAAAAGTTTGGTATGCAGATTTACCTGAGTTTCATTTGTCTGTAAACGGGTATCTGTATATGCGTCTTTCGACACCACCGGTTCGTTATATTCCACTGCTTCCTCCTCCTGCTTCTTTTCAGGGCGGCCGAGAAAGGACATGGTTTTATTCTCCCGCACCAATATCTCATAAATGGCAGCAGATTGCTCTTCTACAATATGTAATCCTTTACCACTCGTCTGTCGGTAATTCAACAATGGATTCCTGAGCCCCAAATCCAGCAACTCCTTACGGGATGACTCAAGCCTGGCTAATATGGATGCGATCATAATAACAATAATGATAAACGCTACAAATATAATTTTAATAAACGGTGAAGCAGGGAATGAAGTATATAAAACAAGGAAATTCCCTTTTTTCCGGGAAATCGCAGCCGGCCCATCCCCGATATATAATTATATTTACCTCCGAAACCAAACCCCGTCCTGCGGTTCAGGACATTACCTATATGAATACAAGATCAATCATTTCGCTTTCCTCTTTTGTACTGCTGGTCTTTGTCGGCATGGTCATCCTCGGATTATGGGGCTGTCCCCAGTACAAAGTATACTCCCAGCGCATGGAAGGAGAAGCCCTGCTGGCACATGCCCAGGCATCCAAGGAAGTAGCCGTGGCCGAAGCCCGCGCTAAAATGGAAAGTGCAGCAATGCTGGCTGCCGCCGATACCATCCGCGCACATGGCGTGGCCCGCTCCAACCAGATCATTGGCGAGTCATTGCGCAACAACGAAGCATACCTCCATTGGCTGTGGATTGATAATATCGATAAAAACCCGCAGGCGGTGATCTATGTACCTACGGAAGCTAACCTTCCTATCCTGGAAGCCGGGCGCAGACCATGGCTGAGGGATACTACCAGCAGATAATAAAAAAGGACCAGGTAAAACCTGGTCTTTTTTATTTTTTTCCAATGAGAAATAAAAAATCTACCCGCAAATCTGCCTTGAAATCCCGCGAATCTTATTCCAACCCGGACGAATACAAATAGCAACGTGCCTCCTCCCTATTTTGCTTATTTTCGGCAGACTATAACGCTCCGGATGAAATGAAAAGATCCATCTTATTATACACAATACTCATCTTGTCTATGACTGTATTTGCACAAAACAACAGCAAGGATACACGCTATAAACGTTATGCCGGGAAGTATGGCGACAATTCGGGCATCTGCCTCTTTGAAGACGGCCAGTTCCTGATGTATGGATACGCAACGATGGTATTTGGCACTTACAGATTTGAAAAAGATTACCTGCTTTTCACACCCGACAAACCTGATATCTTTGAGGTATATGCCCATCAGCATCCCAACTACGGCGATAGCGTACGGGTCAATTTTGTGGGCTTCCAGCAAGGCAAAACCTTTTTACAATTTGATAACGATATAGCCCACCCGGTGTTTAATGAAAATGCCAATTGCTTCAACCCGCCATATGTGTATGAAACAGCCAGGAGGCCGCGCACATTTACACTGGCGGCCATTCTTCCGGAGGCCCGTTGGAACAAGGAAGATGCAGGCATTTCATGGACCTACCAGGTAAATAAAGACTTCAATGATTTTATTTTTGTTCACAACGAACCTAAACGGCAATATGAAGATTTTAGCGGCATGGTGAGAAAAAACGAAGACGGCGAGACATTACTACTATCTAATTATGGAGGAAAAGAAGGATATCAGAAAAACGAACCGGCCGACAACAATGAATGGCAACGCGTTCTTGCTATGAAGCAGGAATACGAAGCATCAAAACAGGGAAATGCAGACACCGGTTATGCCAACAGGCATTATCACGCTTTCCCCGAAGTAGATTTGGCGAACTATACTTTCGATCCCGCTTCCAACCAATACATCAGCAAACAAGCGGCAGACAATGAACAATACTTCAGGAATAATCAATACAACGACGACCGTTACCTGCGCAAGTACGTAAAGATCCAGCCTGTGACAAAGCGCGATAATGAATTTGATGCCCGCAAAGCAGCCCCAGGAAGCATATTCTATACCGTTTGTGGCGAAGGATCAGAAAAATCCTATCACTATAATGGTTATACTAAATACGATGACCCGGCTGCGGATGTAGCACCGATTGTTACTACAGCGCCAGCTCCTGTATTACCACAAAAAAAATAATCTCATGTTACACGCTCACAGAGAAAGCTTGTGGAAACAATTTGGCGGCAGCATTGATATGCTGGTCAACGCCATTTCCGCATATCCTGAAAATCTTTGGTACCAGGAGAAAAAGTTTTTCTATATCTCCTATCATGTAGCTATTTTCCTGGATTATTACCTCACCATCCCCGCAGCACCGCTCTCCGCTCCGCTTCCATTCACGCTTAGCGAAGATATCCCGGCCGACGGTATCGACGATATTGTTCCAAATAAGATTTACAGTAAAAACGAAATATTGACCTGGCTACAGGCAAACAGAAAAAAATGCCATGACCTCATCCTTCACACGACGGAAATCGATTTCAATCAACCATGGGTAGAAGTAGACGGTGATAAAGTGATGCCGGTATTTGAACTATTCTTATACAATATGCGTCACGTACAACATCATGCCGCACAACTGAATATGCTGCTAAGAAAAGATACCGGCGATGCGCCCCATTGGGTAAGGGCTGCCAGGTAAAGAAAAGGGGGTGTTCTACAAGAATTTATTCCGTACATTACCAATAGTTTTTTCAACTATTGCAGATGGCTATCAGAAATTTTTTGTGGACGATTGTTACTCTGGCTATTTTTAATAGTTCCACGCGAGCAGATGATTTTCCGGGAGTATCCAGCCTTGGCATCGAACAAGGGCTTTCCAATAATTCCGTTACCTGTATTTTCCAGGACCACAAAGGGTTTATGTGGTTTGGTACCTACGATGGGCTGAACAGGTATGATGGTTACGAATTTACAACTTTCAGGAAACAACCTGGCAATCAAAATTCCCTGGTTTTTAACCGTATCACTTCCATTGAAGAAGATGCGCAATATAACTTATGGGTAGGAACGATCGGCGGATTGAGCATTTATAATGCTTTCACCTCCAGGTTCTCTACCGCCAGTTATATACCTGCCAACGCCCATCAACCCACCAACATATTGGAAAGGGTTAATGCTGTTAAATCTGATAAGCAGGGGAATATATTTGTGGCCACCAATAACACCGGATTACTGGTATATCGGAAAGGGAGCAAAGCCGCTTCCCAGGTGCCTTATGGACACCTTTCCCAATACGATGTAACGGCAATCGAATTCGACAAGGAGCAACGAGCCTGGTTGTTTATCCGTAATGAAGGATTATGTCAATATGACTATCATACCAACACCATTCAGCTGATCAATAATACCGTCCGGAATGGCAATTGCCTGAAAGCAGATAGCAACAGCAATATTTTTGTAGGCGCCAACAGCGGCGTTTTTGAGCTAAAGAAAAACACCAACGCGCTATCAACCATACTGCCCACCGCCGACAATGTTGTTCATCTCACACTTTTAAAAAACAATGACCTCTGGATCGCTACCGATGGAGGTGGTATATTTATATCACCCGCAACAGGTGGAAAAATAGTGCCTTTCCAGGAAGCGGGCGGGCAACCGGCACTATCAAGCCCCGCGGTGTATGACATCTTCCAGGATAAAGAAAACCGTATCTGGATCGGAACACTGAGAGGTGGCATCAATATGATAGACCCGGTGAAAGCCCGCTTTAAAATTATTCGCCATGATCCACTGAATAAAAACAGCCTTGTCCATAATTTCTCTTCCAACTTTAGCGAAGATGCCGGTCATAACCTCTGGATTGCCACCGATGGCGGCGGACTGAGTTATTGGATCAGGGAGCAAAATAAGTTCATTAATTATCAGCATGAAAAAGAAAATCCACATACTCCCTCCGGCAACCTGGTAACCAGTGTGCTCAGTGATGCCGACGGAAAAGTGTGGATGTCGTTCTGGAATAACGGGATCAACCGGTTTAATCAGCAATCGGGCACATTCGAAAAGTTCAGCTGTATTAATACCGTTACCGGTAAAGAAGAACGAAATGTATGGAGATTGTATATGGACAAACAGCAGCAGCTATGGGCCGCTACATTTGACCCTGGCAGCCTTTATCGCTTCAACCGGCAAAAAAATGCCTTCGAGTTATTCGACGATAAACTCATCAACCTGATGACCATCCAGGAAGACAGGGAGGGCGGCCTCTGGGCGGGAGAATATAATACGCTGATTAAAATTGATCCCATTCAAAAAAAACATACCCGGTATACTATTGGTAGCCGGGTGAGAGCCATCCATGAAGACAAAGACGGGCGCTTTTGGGTAGGCACGGAAGACAGCGGGCTATTGCTATTCGACAGGCGTAGCGGAACCTTTAAGCGGTTTACAGAAAAAGATGGCCTGTGTAGCAATGCTATCTTAAGTATACTAGAAGACGCCAGGGGCAACCTATGGCTCAGCACCTACAACGGTATATCCAAATTTGATCCTGTTTCTTTAAAATTTACCAATTACTCGGAATCCGACAATCTTCAAAGCAATCAATTCATCTATAATGCGGCGCTGGTACTGCAATCAGGTGAAATGGTATTCGGCGGAATAAGGGGATTCAATATCTTCAGGCCGGAACAGATTAATGCCAATGAAACCGCTCCCCCTGTTTTTATTTCCGGGATAAAGATTAATAATGTTCCCATAGAAGCAGATGATGCTTACATCAGCAGGCATTCGCAGGACCAGGTGCAGGAAATAAAATTGCCATTCAATAAAGCTACCCTGTCGCTTGACTTTGTGGCACTCGAATATACCTCACCCGATAAGATCAGCTACGCCTATCGTTTGGAAGGCAGGGACGATGAATGGATTTATACCCGGAGAAGCAGGTCTGTCAATTACACCAGCCTGCACGAAGGCAAATATATCTTTAAAGTGAAAGCCACTGATACCGATGGCGCCTGGACGGGTAAAGAGCAGCAATTGACCATCCTGGTGCTACCTCCCTGGTATAGAAGCTGGTGGGCATACCTCATGTATGCTATTGCCGGCGGAGCGCTGATCTACGCCTGGTTACGGTACCAGGCGCAAAAAACCCGGATGGCATTTGAAGTGGCCTGGGCCAAAAAAGAAACGGAAAGGGAGAAAGAAATGAACGAAAAAAAACTCAGCTTCTTCACCAACGTTTCCCACGAATTCCGGGCTCCTTTAACACTGATCATCAATCCTCTGAAGGAATTATTATATCATCCGGAAAAAGCATCCGGTACCGGCGACCTCAGCATCGTTTATCGCAATGCCCGCAGACTCCTCAGCCTCGTGGACCAGTTACTGCTGTTCCGGAAAGCAGATACAGAAGCGGATAAGCTGAAAATAGTCCGCCTGAATTTTTCCGCCCTTTGCCGGGAAGTGTATATCTGCTTCAGCCAACAGGCCAAAATGAAAGCTATTACCTACGACTTCCACTGCGATAATCCGGATATTGAATTGTTTGTTGACCGTGAAAAAATGGAAATCCTGCTGTTTAACCTGTTCTCTAATGCCTTGAAATTTACACCCGAAGGAGGAACGGTATCCATCCATATCGAAGAAGATGAACGGTCCCTGACGCTGAAAGTATGCGACAGCGGCTGTGGCATTGAAAGCCATGTGGGCCATAGGCTGTTTGAACGATTCTACCAGGAAAAAAACAAATATACTTCCTCACAATCCGGCTTCGGAATCGGGCTATACCTGGTGAAGCAGTTTGTGGAAGCGCATAAAGGAAAGATTTCTTATCAGAGCGAAATCAATAATGGCACGCAGTTCACCCTGGTACTGCAAAAAGGCACCGCTCATTTCGCCGGGCAATATATTCAGGAACAAATCATCGAAGCACCACAATTCCTGCACGAGTTAGTGGAAGATACTACACCCGCCCCTCCTGTTCCCTCCAAAGCAGACCTGGAGGAAATAATTACCGACAAGAAAGCAATCCTGGTTGTCGATGACAATGCAGAAATCCGTGGATATCTTTCCCAGATATTTAAAGAGCAATTTATTGTACATGAAGCGGCTAACGGAGAAACTGCGTGGCAGCTGGCATTGCAGCACCTCCCTGATCTCGTTATCAGCGATGTGGTCATGGGCGGCATGACAGGCGTAGAACTTTGCCGGAAGATTAAAGAAGAGCCTTCGCTGGTGCATACGCCGGTTATATTATTGACAGCTTCGTTGTCTTCTGAGGTAAAATTAACAGGACTTGAATGCGGGGCCGATGACTATATCACCAAACCTTTTGAAAAGGACTTGTTGATTGCACGGGTCAATAATATTCTCAGGAACCGGAACGTGTTACAACAATATTTTTTCGACCGGATTACACTAAAGAGAAATTATACCAAGATACCGGCTATATATAAGGAGTTTTTGGAGAAATGTATTACGGTAGTAGAAAAGAATATTGATAACGAGGAATTTTCTATAAAGATCCTGGTAAAAGAAATGAATATGAGCCATTCCAGTCTTTATAAAAAAGTAAAAGCAACTTCTGGTCAATCTATCAGTGCCTTTATCCGGCTCATCCGGCTGAGAAAAGCAGCCGTATTACTCCTGAGCACCAATATAAATGTCAGCGAAGCAGCCTTCCAGGTGGGCATATCTGATGTCCGGTATTTCCGGCGGCAGTTTGTGAAAGTGTTCGGCATAGCTCCTTCAGAATATATCAAGAAATACAAAGGATCCTTTGATGCCAACTATAATTTGAGCGAATGGAGGAGTTAAAAACCCGGCTGGTCTGCTTCAAAAAGGGACTTGATCTATAGAAAGGTTTTTTCAGCCATTATTTATGGTAATCAAGTACTTAGTTTACCAATTTGTCCCCCTTTTGTATGAATTACACCCCCTTGTATCGGCCAGCATCATCCTAATTTGGGAGCAAAACTGATACAAATGGTCATATCTAAAAAAGTCCTCCTACTCTTTGTAGGACTTGCCCTTTTTGTGACTTCCTTGGCCCAAACAAGGAAAATAACAGGAAAAGTCACAGGGCCTGACCAACAACCGTTGGAAGGGGCAACGGTCGTTGTAAAAGGCCTCGGGCATGGGACCTCCACGTTGAAAGATGGTTCTTTCGTTATTAATGTACCGGAAACCGGTAACACGTTGATTTTCTCTTTTACCGGGATGGAAGTTCAGGAAGTCCCCCTTGCCGACAAAACAACTGTACGCGTTCAGCTAAAAGGAAAAGTATCCAAGCTGGATGATGTAGTGGTAATCGGGTATGGTACGCAAAAACGGCGCGACCTTACCGGCGCTGTCTCCACCCTCTCGTCACAAGCCTACAAAGAACAGCCGGTACTAAATGCCTCATCTGCCATACAGGGCAGGGTGGCTGGTGTATCGGTCACCAACAACTCCGGCGCACCCGGCGGATCAGTGAAGCTCCGTATCCGCGGCCCAAATTCCATCAACGGCGGCAACGATCCATTATATGTAGTGGATGGAGTAGCCCTGGGAAGCACCGGCCTGGGCGATCTCAACGTGAGCGACATTGCTTCGATGGAAGTGCTCAAAGACGCTTCTGCTACTGCCGTTTACGGCTCCAGGGGCGCTAACGGCGTGGTACTCATCACCACCAAAAGCGGCTCTTCCGGCGTACCGCGGATCGAATACAATGGCTTCGTCAGCTTCAACAGGCCCATGAAAAAATACAGCCTCATGGATCCGGTAACCTATGCCAAGATGGCGAACCTTACCTCCGGGGTCAATACCTTCCCCGATCCCCAATCATACGCGGGTAAAGGAACAGATTGGCAAAACATGATCTTCAGCAACTCCGTCACCCAAAGCCACGAGCTGTCAGTAACAGGTGGAAAGGAAGGTGTAAAGTACTATGTGTCGGGATTTTATATCGACCAACAAGGGCTATTGGTCAACAGCAGCCAGAAAAGATTCGGCTTCAGGTCTAATCTCGACGTGAAGCTGAGCAGCCGCCTGGACTTTGGCGTCAACGTTTACCTTGCCCGGATCAATTCGCATAATAACGGCGACATGGGTAGTAAAGGTAATCCCGTAACGGGCGCACTCACCTGGGCTCCTACAGAAGCTGTGTATGACGCACCTGGACAATACAACCGCTTCGGTATATCGCCTATCTGGGCCAATCCTTATATGACAATTAAAGAAAGCGACAACGACAACTTTGGCAACATCGGCGTCTTTAATGCGCGACTAAAATATGCCATCACTGACTGGCTAACTTTTACCGTCAATGCCGCCTTAGATCTCAAAACAGCCAAATCCGCTTCCCTGAGAAATGACTGGATCAGTCCGGGTAACCCCGGCTCCTCACAGGGCTCCACGGAAAGCTATACCTTCCAGAACAGCAATATCCTTACTTTCCACAAGACCTTCGATAAGCATGATTTAACAGCTACCGCCCTGGTAGAAGAATCTTCCAATAAGTATAATTACTTCAATGCTTCCGGCTCTGGACTGGCTTCCCTGTCGAACGGATATCATAACCTGGGCTTAAACGCTTCCCAGTCCATCAACTCAGGCTATTCCAACTGGGCATTGTTGTCTTACATGGGACGCGTGGCCTATAGCTACAATGATAAATACCTGTTGACGGCCACCCTCCGCCGCGATGGATCTTCCAAGTTCCAGGGGAATAATAAATGGAGCAGCTTTCCCTCTTTCAGTGCAGGATGGAAGCTCTCCAATGAAAAATTCATAGACGACCTGGGCGTATTCTCCAATCTTAAATTAAGAGCAGGATGGGGTGTTACTGGTAATCAGGCCATAGATCCATATAGTACGCTCGGACTACTCAACAGTGTTATTTATTCCTATGGTACCCCCAACGGGTACCAGGGTTATACGCTGGGTAATCCTGCTACACCAAATGTAAAATGGGAAACGTCGAAACAAACAGACATCGGCCTGGATATGGGATTCCTGAACGGCAGGATCAATATCACGGCAGATTACTATAACAAGAACACCAGCGACCTGCTCCTGTTCACCCGCATCGCCAACTACGATGGCGGTGGATCCTACCTGAAAAATATAGGAAAGGTGAACAACAAAGGATGGGAGTTTATGATTGAAGGTACTCCTTATAAAGGCAGGGAACTGACCTGGAGCACCTCCCTCAATCTTTCGTTCAACAAAAATAAGGTGATCGATCTTGGTAAAGATAGCCTGCTGGAAAGGAATGTGATAGGTGGGGGATTAATCTCGGCCCCGATACAGGTGGTAAAAGTAGGGCAACCAATGGGCGCATTTTACCTGATCCCATGGGAAGGAGTATACCAGTCTGATAACGGCGCTTACAAAGCCGGTGATGCGAAGTACCGGGATGTAAACGGTAATGGATCCATCGGGTTTGAAGACAGGGTCATTGCCGGATCAGCTACTCCCACATTCATCTGGGGCTTTAATAACAGCTTCGCTTATAAAAATTTTGAATTAAATATTTTTATCCAGGGTTCACATGGCAATAAAATATTCAATGCCACTTACGCTGCTACCGCCATCCCTACAAGCGACGTGAAATTTATCAACCTCGCCGACGCTGCTAATTACTGGACTTCTTCCAACACCAATTCCACTTGGGCTAACCCGGCAAGTAAAAATAAAAGCTGGATAGAGTCCACCCAATTTTTGCAGGACGGCGGCTACGTGCGGTTAAAGAACGTAAGTCTTTCTTACACGCTGCCTAAAAATCTGCTCAAAGTAGCGGCAGCAAAGGTGTACGTTAGTGCACAAAATATTGCCACCCTCACTAAGTACAAAGGATTTGATCCCGAAGCAACTACCGTAGGAGGTGATGTGGATGCGGGTATCGACCTGGGTGCCTACCCTTCTCCGAAAACTGTGACAGTTGGACTGCAAGTGAAATTTTAATCATCTCACGAATGCTTAAAGCTATCGACATGAAAAAAGTAATTAACTATATAAATGGCCGTCCGATACGGATAACATTGGTCATGTGTTGCCTGGCGTTAGCCTCCTGCAGTAAATTCCTCGATGAAACACCTAAGGGGAGCATTACGCCGCAGAGCTTTTATAAAACAGCCAACGACCTGCAACTAGCAGAAACTGCGCTGGCATTGCAGTTCAACCTGGCGTTCAACCAGGTAACCGCACCTTACTATGCCGGTGATGATATTGCAGCGAAAAGAAACGGAAACAAAATAGATTTTTCCGACTTCGACGTATTCAACGCCAACTCCTCCAATAGCAGGATGACTACCTGGTGGAATGCTTTTTATGGCACCATCAAATCGGCAAATTCTCTGCTGGCAAATTATAATAACGCTACAGAAGCAACAGCAGATCAGAAAAATAATGCCGGCGGCTATGCATACTTCATGCGCGCCATCAGCTATTTCTACCTCACCAGAACCTGGGGAGAAGTGCCTATGCCCGTTGACAACAGCATCAACGATAACCGCCCCAATGCCAAAGTAGCCGATCTCTATAACCTGATCGTGGGCGATCTTCAGAAGGCAGAAACCATGCTGCCGGATCATTGGACAGGCCCTGCGAAACAGAACGGCGTAGATGTATTGCCAACGAAAGGTTCCGCAAAAGCCCTGCTGGCCAACGTATACCTGACTATGGCCGGCTGGCCGCTCAAACAGGCCGACAAATACTCACTGGCTGCCGCTAAGGCCAAAGAAGTGATCGATAATAAAGCTACCTGGGGCTATACACTGCTGACAAACTTCCCGGATCTATGGAAGTTCTCCAACCGGTTCAATACAGAAGCAGTATATGCCTGCTACTTCAACAAAACTACGCCCAATGCCACCTGGGGCAATGGAAATATGATGGCGCCCAATCCTTATGCTCCCGATTATGAAGAAGGAGGCTGGGAAGATGGATTCGGAGAAATTTCATTCTTCAACAGGTTCCCTGCTGGTCCCCGGAAGGACGCCACCTATCAGAAGGACTACTTTGTGAAGAATGACCCTGCCAATGTAGTCGACTGGCAGCATACCCTACAGAAACATCCTTATTTTTTGAAGTATAGGGAAGACGACCAATTCAACTGGAGCAACCATAAAGCGGGCGATTGGTGGAGCAGCGCTACCAGCTTCGTGATCCGTTATTCCGAAGTGCTGCTCACCTATGCAGAAGCGCAGGCTATGTCAGCTGGTCCTGATGCAAACGCATACCTGGCCATCAACCAAGTGCGGCAGAGAGCAGGTCTGACGCCACTCCCCGAAGGCCTATCCCAAACCGATTTCAGGAATGCCGTTGTTGCTGAAAGAGGTTGGGAGTTTGCAGGCGAATTCGGTATCCGCTGGTTTGACCTCGTAAGGACAGAAACGGTGCAGCAAGCCAACTCCCTGAGAGACGCAGGTGAAGTGGCGCTCATCAATCACCCTTCCGATGCCGGTCATACTTATTATTGGGCGCCGATACCATTTGTGAAATAATAGTGCAACCCTTCACTTAAATCTCACATATCATGACCCACACACAAAAAATGTCCACGGTTTGTCTGGCACTAACAAGTGCCGCACTTTTTTCATTTTGCAGTAAACAAGCGCTTACCCAAATCAATGGTCAGCAAAACATGCTGACTTCGAACAAAACAACCACCACGGCCCAGATACTGAGCAGCACCTGGGAAACGGTAACAGATGGCAGCTCGTTGACGAATTATACCAGTTTCGAATCAGAATGGAATTATCTCTATCCCTGGGGATCTGATCACAATGGAACGGCCCGCATGTACGGAAGCAGCACGGATCATAGCCAGATTTATCTGAACGGCGATGGCTCCCTGACCCTTAAGGCTACCTATCATCCGGACAGTACACTCAATAGTTTTGATCCGAAGATCCCGATTCACTATCATTCCGGCACCATCTATTCCAAACACCAGGTGCTGATCGATTCTATCTTCCCTTATTGGGAGATCAGTGTAGATCTTCAGGCGCCCACTGCTTTGGGCACCTGGCCTGCCTTCTGGATTACAGCGGTTAATAGCTGGCCGCCGGAAAGCGATATCGTGGAAGTGAAAGGCAGTACATCGATCTGGCAAAATACCTACGACGGCAACTGGCAGACCAAGTTAACTACCGTCAACAATGCAGCCACTACCTGGCATCATTATAAAGCGGTATACAACCGGTTAAAGAATACCAATGGGTCCTGGTCCAATAGCGTAGAATGCCAATACTTCATCGACGGAGCCATTACTTCCGTACAGGTGGGAAATAATTTTGCCAACGCTCCTTTCTGGCTGATCATCGATCTCCAGATGGAAGCAGCCAGTGGCAGTCCTGGTCCGCAAACAGATACCTATTTTAAAGTGAAGAACGTGGTGATGCGCAAAGGCAAAACACCCTTCGATCCCAACGCCTCATACAAACTGGTAAATGTAAACAGCGGGCAGGTGCTGGCAGTGCCAAGTGCTTCTACTACCCAGGGAGTAACCCTCATTCAATGGCCCTGGCTGGGAGGCACAGAGCAACAATGGCAGATCGGAGACCAGGGCAGCGGCTATTATGCATTAACCAATCGCAATAGCGGTCAGCTGGTGGATGTTAAAAATGCTTCCACCACACAGGGCACTGCAGTGATACAGTGGCCGTCTACCGGAGGCAACAACCAGATGTGGCAGATATCTAGAGTAGGAAATGGGATTTACAACTTCAAAAATCGCAACAGTGGATTAGCATTGGATATGGCTAATGCATCCAAAGCGCAGGGCGATACAGCCATTCAATGGCCTTATCAGTCTGGCGCCAATCAGCAATGGCAGATTATTAGTCAGCAGTAATATTGCTGCAACTGGTATTGATAGATCGGCCGCCTCAGATTGAGGCGGCCGATTTGTTTGTTAAGTCTTTATTGATGGTAACATTAACGGATATACGAAAACAAACAGAAGGCAACGATATTCCTCAAAAAACAAAAAGGGAAAATTGCATACTGCAATTCTCCCTTTCCTTCGTGTCCCGGATTGGATTCGAACCAATGACCTACTGCTTAGAAGGCAGTTGCTCTATCCAGCTGAGCTACCGAGACTTATATGTTTCATTTTCCCTTGAAATGTGAAATAAATTGTTATATTTATCTCTCGTTTTGGGAGTGCAAATTTATGTAAATTTCTCTCAATAAATCAAATTTAATTTTAAATTTCTTTAAATATAGTTTTGATCACCATGGATGTACAAATTGAACCAAGTTGGAAGGAAGCGCTGAAAGATGAATTTACAAAATCGTATTTTGACCAGGTCGTCATGTTCCTCAAACATGAAAAAGCACTGGGAAAAGTGATCTATCCTGCAGGAAACCTCATCTTTAACGCCTTCGATAAAACCCCGATCGACAAAGTAAAAGTAGTGATCCTCGGGCAGGATCCCTATCACGGCGAAGGCCAGGCGCATGGACTCAGCTTCTCTGTACCAGATGGTGTAAAACCACCTCCTTCGCTGGTCAACATTTACAAGGAAATGAAAACGGACCTCGGCCTGGACATCCCTACCAGCGGCAATCTTACTAAATGGGCAGACCATGGCGTATTATTGCTCAACGCCTTTCTGACGGTAAGAGCCAGTGAACCTGCCTCCCATAGCAAAATAGGTTGGGGAGATTTTACCGATGCCGTTATCAAAACGATCTCCGAAAAAAGACAGGACGTTGTATTCCTGCTCTGGGGCCGCTTTGCACAGGATAAACAATACCTGATAGATGCTACTAAACATCATATATTGCAGGCAGCGCATCCCTCTCCCTTTAGCGCAGATAAAGGATTTTTCGGATGCAGGCATTTCTCAAGAACCAATGAAATATTAACGAAAGCAGGGATTGAGCCGGTAGACTGGAGACTCTAAAAGTGAACTACCTATGTTAAAAAATATACTCGGCCGGATGTTCGCGTTATGGTGCCTGCTGCTATTTGCCGGCACCATGTTGATCGTGTTTATTCCTATCTGGATTTTCTCCTTCTGGCCAGACCCCATAAAATCCAAAGGCTTCCTGGCCATTGGCAGGATATGGATGATCGTATATATGCCGCTGATAGGATGTCCTGTGAGAAGAAGAGGAACGGAATATTTTGCGCTGGGACAAACCTATGTGATCGTCTGCAACCACAACTCGCTGATCGATGTGCCAGTGACCACCGCTAAAATTCCCGGCGCCAACAAAACACTGGCAAAGTCTTCTATGGGCAAAATACCGCTCTTCGGCGTACTATACCGCATCGGCGGCATCATGGTAGACCGCAGCAGCGAAGCCAGCAGGAAGCAAAGTGTGATAGAAATGAAACATGCGCTGAGCCTGGGACTGCACATCCTGCTCTACCCGGAAGGTACCCGCAACCGTACCAAAGAACCACTGAAAGCCTTCTACGACGGCGCCTTCGCGCTGGCCATAGATACCCAGCTCCCACTGATGCCGTCTGTATTATTACATACCAGGAAAATAGTACCGGCAGAGAAAAAATTCTTTGCATGGCCGCACCGCATCGACTACCATTTCTTACCGCCCATCCCTACACAAGGGCTTACCCGGGATGATTTGCCGGCATTGAAAGAAAAAGTATTTAAACAGATGTGGGACTTTTATACCACGAATGAATAAAAGAAGAAAGCGAAGCAGGCACCTGCTTCGCTTTCTTCTTTTATCATACCGGCAGGATGAAATCCTGCCCTACAAATCGTAAAACTGCCTCGATCGGTTGATACGCAGATCCCGCAGGATACCGGCCTTGGGATTGATCGTAATACTGAACTGCCGGAAAGTACCAAACGGTATCAGGTTGATCGACATCTGCCAGCAGTGCAGGTCTCTCGATATATACATATTCGTATAGGCGATCTGCATATTGGTAAAGTCAAAGCCACTGTTCAAACCTATCTTCCATTTGGGCGTGAGACTAAAATCGCCGTTGAAACTAACATATTGGGTAATTCTCCTTACTACCCCACCGGAATCCGGAATAATAGTGTTCGTGTAGGCAAGGCTATAGGAGAGATCCACCCGCCACGGAATATCAAAATCCACGTACTCGCCGGGATTTGCACGTACCATGGCCAGCTGCCGCTGTTGCGCAGCAAACGCAGCGTCCTTGCTCTGTGCATTCTCTATAGAGTCGATGGTTTGTTCTTTCGCTTTGCTCTTCTTATCCTTCGACTGGAATGAAGTACTCATCGATATACTGGCGTTGGTTAAACGACCCAGGCTGATCTTCCCCTGCTGCCAGATGAGTTTATCGATCCGGCGGCCGCGGGCATCAGTCTGATAAGGATCCAGGTTACCGCTGGCGGAGATATTCAGTTTGTCGAACAGGTTAGTCCGGGCGTAAATAGCGAACGTTGACAGTTTAAAAGAATCGGCTACCAGGTTGTAGTTACCGTTGATACCGAAACCATCCAGCAACTTAACCTTCTTTTCGTGGTTGCCTGTAGTGTCTTTCCGGGAAAATACCTTCATCTCCAGGTTATTGTCCAACCCGAAGTTGATACCTCCAAAGGTTCCGGGACTCGGTACGCCTATGATTGCTCCATCGAAGTCTGACATCGGGGTTTTATCTCCCTGTTTATTATACTGTACCTGGCGGTAATAGCCGCTGGACAAGTCCGGGCGGTAGCTGGCACTCAGCGTAGGACGCATCACATGGCGGATGGCCTTCACCTTGGAATGCTTGGCAAACGTGTACATACCATACAGGGCAGTCGATAAAGACATACTGGCACTTACGTCTCGTGCGGTGAAGAAGCCGGCTTGGTAAGTGGTATCCAGGGCGCCCTTATCCCCCGTGCCCAGGTTAGGTTTGTTGGGATTCCAGTTACGGATAAATTTCTTGGCGTACCAGTATTCAGAATAGTTGATACCTGGCGATAAAGTAAATGTCTTAAATACAGGGATGGAGAACGAGATAGGCACGCTGTGCTGTATACCCGTTTGCATCGCATCGAACATCTGTTGCCGGCCAAACAGCGAATCCTTGAAGTTGGCCTGGTTGCGCAGCACGCCATTATAGGAAATCCCTATTTTCTCATACCACTTAGGCTTACCTACCATTTCCTTTGGTTGAAACGGATAGATGGTATTCACGGTGAAAGTCGCATCCGGGAAGGAAATCGACACATCACGGGTGCTCAGGTTCTGCGAATGGTTCAACCCCATCGTCAGGTTATAAGGCTTGCCTATCCAGCTTTTGGAGAAAGTGATGGAAGATCCGATGTTGTTATTTACACGCGTATTATAGTCGTATACGTTATAGCGGTTATAGGACGAGGTCCCAAAGTTAACAGCCGCGCCAAAGTTCACGCCAGGGCGGGCTTTACTATCCATACTATGATTCCAGGTAACCCGGAAGTCTTTGGAGGTGCTGAACTCCGACTTTACTGCCGGGTCGCCAAAGCGGGTGTTGGCGAAGCTGAGGTTCAGTCCACCATTGTATTTGTACCTTTTCCGGTACGTGGGGCTGGCCGTAAGGGCCCAGCTGCCGTACGAGTATACATCCCCCCGCATAGTAAGATCAAAATGCTCACCCAGGCCTATATAATATCCACCGTTTTCCAGCCCAATCCCTTTCTGCTGGTTCACCACATACTGCGGAGGCAGGATACCGGAGCGTTGCCCCTGGGTAATCGGGAAAATGGCAAAAGGGATGAATAATGGGGTGGGAATCCCTTCAATTTCCAGGTTTGCCGGCCCGGAAATCACTAATTTATCAGGGATAACCTTTATTTTACGTGCGCGAAAGCTAAAGTGGGGCGTATCCAGGTTACAGGTAGTATACCCGTTTTTAAACCCAAAAATGGTATTATCTGCCGCTTTTTTGGTTTGTGCACTGTGGATATAGCCTTCTCCGTATTGAGAACGGGTATTGTAGATCTTTGCCTTCTGGGAAGTAAAACTATATTTGAGGGTGTCCGACTCGAAGCTCTGTCCTCCATCGTTCATGATAGGGCCGCCAAACAGCTTACCAGCAGTATCTTTGGCGTTGGTAGCCTCGAGAATGCCGGTCTCCTGGTCGAAATTCATCTTTTCGGCCGTCAGGTCGATCGATTTATATTTGGTATTGGCGCTACCATATAAATAAAAGCGCTTATCCGGCACCATCAGGATGATAGAGTCCTTGGCCTTATAATGTACCGGGGCATCCAATGTATCCTTTGAAATCTTCGGTACAAACAGGGTATCTACCGTTGTCCCTTTACTGGTATCCGCATCCGGCGACAAGATGTTGGTATCTGCTCCAGGGGCCGTCACCGGAACAGGGCGTTTCACTTTGGAGCTATCCTTACGGACAACCGGCTGGATGGTATCTGCCAAATTTTTGTTAAAAAATGAAATAGCTTGCGGCCTGGAGCCTGCAACTGCATCTATAATAAAAGGAATGGCAATCAACATACCGGCAAAAACCAGGTATGTCTGTCGGAAAAACTTTTTATAATTATTTTTGTAGCTAGCGTTCATGTGTTACGGCGGCCACAAACCTACAAGATTTTATACAATTTATTACAAAAGGTAACTTGTAATGTTTGAAAACACTTATATTGAAAGGTAGTCGAAACTCGCATGGAGAGAGAAGATGATTAATTTAACAGATAAACTTATTTTTTTATTTTTTGTGAAAAACAGCACCCATTAAAATGAGAATCATGCGCTGGAACCGATTTTGGATTTTAGGACTGGGAACACTATTCACCTGTACCTTTTTTATTCAGGCCAAAAATAATCCCGTTACCAGGAAACAGGATAAGCCTATACGAACAATTATAATAGATGCCGGCCACGGCGGTGAAGACCCCGGCGCCAAAGGCAGCTATTCCACTGAAAAACAAGTCACCCTCGAAGTAGCCCTCAAACTGGGGAAAATCCTGGAGGAAAATATGCCCGATGTAAAGGTGGTGTATACACGAAAAACCGACCGTTTCGACGATCCCCGCAAAAAAGCCCAGATCGCCAACGACAACAAAGGGGAACTATTTGTATCCATCCACTGTAACTCTACCGGCAAAATCCGTAAAGTAACCGGGTATAAAACCGTATACCATAGAAAAGGGAAAAGGAAAATTGCATCCAAACAACCTATCTACGCCTATTATCCCAGCAATGCCAAAGGTACTGAAACCTATATCTGGGCTACCAGTAAAAACAACGCCAAAATGGAATCCCTCAAACAGAATTCCGTTATCGTACTGGATGCCAACTCCGAAGAAACAAAGCAGCTGATGGATGATACCGATCCTGAAACCTTTATCCTCTTAAATACCCTGAGAAACGCCTACTTCGACCAAAGCCTCCGCCTCTCTACCCTCATTGAAGATGAATTTACCAGGGTAGGCCGCATCAGCCGCGGCGCCAGGCAGAGAAATGAAAAAGGCATCTGGGTACTCTCCGCTACCGCCATGCCCAGCGTACTCGTGGAACTCGGCTTTATCAGCAACCCGGAAGAGGAAGACTACCTCAATTCCGGCAGCGGTCAGCAGGAACTGGCTAACTGCATCTATAAAGCTATTAAACGTTACCGCGAGGAACTCGACAGGTTTACTAACAACCGGAACAGCTCACCCGCTACCTCCCGGATCAATACCAGGAGCAACAGCAACGCCGCCATGCTGAAACCAGGTAAACCCACAAAGAACCAACCGGTTCCCAGCGATAGCTATTGCGTACAACTCATGATCACCGACAAACTTTATAAACCAGGAGCTTCCATTTTCAGGAAGCTCCCTGGTGATATCAACCGGCAGTCGGTTGTCATGAATAAAAAAAAAATGAACAAATATATGTGGGGACGCTTCAAAACAGATCAGCAAGCCTCCAACGCCCTGCGCAAAGCCCGCAAGCTAGGATTTAAAGGCGCTTTCGTGACCAACTGCTAATTATCCCCTTCTCCCCCATCCCCCACTATCATTTACCCCTTCCCCTACTTTTTTATTACCAACATTTTTACCCGACTACGCCCCGTGCATGCTTTTTGATTATTTTTGCGTGAACGTATACGAATCTCATGCTCAAATTATCTAATGAAACCAAAGTGGGTATACTGACGGTGCTGGGTATAACCTTACTTGTGCTGGGCTTTAATTTATTGAAAGGAAAAAGCCTGTTTTCACATAATAAAACCATTTATGCCGTATATAAGCAGGTGAATGGACTACAACCAGCCAATGCGGTACAGGTAAATGGACTGGTGGTAGGTAGCGTCACCAACCTCGAAGTAATGGGCAAAGATGCCTCCAGGATATTGGTTACCATTACCATCACCAAAAAAATTGATCTCCCGCGCAACTCTGTAGCCCGTATCAGCAGCGACCTGCTGGGGACCAAAACAGTACAGCTCGACCTGGGTAACGCCAGCGAATATCTGAAAAGCGGCGATACCCTCTACGCCGCAGTAGACGGCTCCATCACAGACGCTGTAAAAGAACAGCTCAGCCCCCTGGTTAAAAAACTGCAAGGGACCCTGTCCAATATGGACTCCGTATTGATGAACGTAAACGGTATCCTCGATACTACTGCTAAAGGCAACCTCCAGGAAGCCATCCGTGGCCTCAACACCACCATGCGCAACTTCTCACATACCTCCGCCTCCCTCAATAATATGCTGGATGCTGATAAAGGGAGTGTGTCCAAAACTTTCAATAACCTGGCATCCATTTCCGGTAACCTGAAAGACAATAACGCGAAAATTACCGGTATCCTCGACAACGCCCAGAAAGCTACCGACGCTCTGGCGAAAGGGAATATCGATAACACACTGCAACAACTGCAGCAAACCGTGAATCGCCTGAACCAGACCATCGGGAAACTCAATACCACCGACGGCACCGCTGGCCTGTTGCTCAATGATAAAAAGGTGTACAATAACCTCCAGTACTCACTGGGCAACCTGAATAAGCTGCTGGAAGACCTCCGCGTCAATCCAAAACGCTATGTTCATTTCTCCCTGTTTGGCAAAAAAGATAAAACGAAACCGCTTCCTTCTGATACAGCAGCGGCACAATAATAAGAATCAATGCATCGATACATAAAATCAGGGATCTTCCTGGCCGTCATCTGCTTCTTCGCAATGTCGGCCAGTGCCCAGTTTCCGGCTAAACCAGCGCCGAAAACCGGGTCCGTTATTGAAATTATTCACGCGGACACACTCATCATGTATGAACGCGACTCCGTAAGCCTCACCCGCTTCGTAGGCAGCGCCGTATTCAAACAGGGAACTACCCTTTTCAACTGCGACAGCGCCGTAAAAAATAATAAAACCAACATTATCGATGCTTATGGCAATATTCATATCAACCAGGCAGACAGCATCCACATCTACGGTAATTACCTGAACTATGATGCCAATACCCGCATCGCACTGCTTCGGGATAACGCCAGGCTCACAGATGGTAAAGTAACCATCACCGGCCCCGAACTGCAATATGATATGAACGCCAAAATTGGTTCGTATACACAGGGCGGACGCCTCGTGAACGGTAAAAGTGTACTCACCAGCGAACAAGGTTACTACTACACGGAAACAAAAGAGATGCATTTCATGCAGAATGTTTTGCTGGTAGACCCGGAATATACCCTCAGCACCAGCGAACTTCTCTATAACACCGGTACCAAAATAGCCACCATCATTGCCCCCACCACTATCAACAACAACGATAAAAGTACCATGTATGCCACCAGCGGCTACTATGATACCGATAAAGGATATGGCAATTTTGGTAACCGTCCTACAATCGAAGACAGCACCGGCACTATTACCGCCGACAACATAGAAATGGATAAACTCACCGGCATGGCCTACGCCACCGGTAACATGGTGTATAAGGATACTGCCCGCAAAATGTCGCTACTGGCCAACAGGGGCGTGGTAAACCAACGCGAAAAAACCATACTGGCTACCCAGAAGCCCCTGCTCATCATGGAAAAAAATAAAGATACGCTGTACATGGCCGCCGATACGCTGTTCTCCGGCGTAATCAAACCCGACGACAGCCTCTCTATTCCATCTGTGGCAGGTTTAAAACGGATTCCCGAATCACCCACCAAAAATCTGAGAAGCCTGCAAACAATCAGGCCTCCCGATAAATTTACCGCCACCATCTCCCCGCTCACAAAAGGCGATGCCATCGCCCGGAAACAGGAAAACAACAATATTGCACCCAACGTATCCGTGTTCATGGCCGACAGCGCACTTGCCAAAACCAAACAGACATTCGATTCGGTGAAGATGAAAATGGTGAAAGTAGCTCCCCCGGCTAATGTAGTGATGCACGATTCCCTGCCGGGCATCAAGCATCACGCCGACAGCATGGCGTTAAACGCACCAAAGGATACCAGCGAACAACGCTATATCCTCGCGTATCACCACGTAAAAATATTTTCCGATTCCCTGCAGGGCGTAGCCGACAGCGTATTCTACTCCTCCAGGGATTCTATATTCCGCTTCTATGGCAAACCCGTTTTCTGGTCTAACAACACCACCCAGCTGAGCGGCGACACCATCCTGATGTTTACCAAAAATCAGACAGCAGATAAAATGTTGCTGAAAAACAACGGCTTCATTATCAATGAAGCAGGCCCAGGTATGTATAACCAGATTAAAGGCAGCATCATCACCGGCTACATCCTTGGCGAAACACTCGACTGGATGCACGTGGAAGGGAATGCCGAAACCATCAACTATATCAAAGACCAAGCTGGCGCCTATATGAGCGTGAATAAAGCTCAATGCGCCATTATCAATATCTACTTTAAGAAAAGTGAAGTAAACAAAGTAGTCCTCATTAAAGACCCTGAAGGGGTCGTATATCCATTTACCCAACGTCCGTTAGACCAGCTGCAACTGGAAAATTTCAAATGGGACATTAAACGGCAACCCAAGAACAAATACGAGCTAATGCAATAATTTCCAGGTATAGTAGGCAGGCATCATACTGCCTGCTATACCCGGAAATATTTCCTCACCAAAACCATACACTGTGCTAAAGAGCTCTATCAAATTAATCCGCAAAACCCTGTTGTCGCCACTCTATGTGTTTTTCAAAGACAGTCGCGCAGTAGGTATTGTACTCATTGCCTGCACCATTATTTCCATGGTACTGGCCAATTCAGGGGTACAAACGGATTATGTGGGGTTCTGGAACAATTTGTTTGATCCCAACACCGGGCATCACTATCAATACCGCGCGCTCCATCTGCCCAACTCCTACCTGTTATGGATAAACGATGGCATGATGGTTTTATTCTTTTTTCTCGTTGGCATGGAAATCAAACGGGAGCTAACCGTAGGTGAGCTGTCTTCCCTCCGTAAATCTATTCTGCCGGTACTGGCGGCTGTTGGTGGTATGCTATTTCCTGCTGTCATTTTCGCCGTTATCAATAAAAATACATCCTTCACCCATGGCTGGGGCATCCCTATGGCCACTGATATCGCCTTCTCCCTGGGTATCTTATCCCTGCTCGGCAGAAGAGTGCCGGTAGGTCTTAAAATCTTCCTGATGGCGTTGGCCATCATCGACGACCTCGGCGCCATTCTTACTATCGCCATATTTTATACGCCCCACCTGGACGTAAAATACCTGTTGATAGGAGGCGGTGTATTCTTAATTCCACTGTTGCTGAATTTCCTGAAAGTACAACGGCTCATCCTATATTTTATCCCCGGAATTGTGCTGTGGTACTGCCTCTTCAATTCAGGGGTACATGCTACCATCGCCGGGGTATTACTGGCGTTCTGTATCCCACTGGATAAGATATCCGACCTGGTACATGGCTTACATGACCCGGTCAACTTTATCATCATGCCCATCTTTGCACTCGCTAACACCGCCATACAGCTTCCCGCCGATATTGGCGCGGCGCTGCACAACGAAATCAGTTATGGCATCATGGCAGGTCTGGTACTGGGCAAACCATTAGGAATTTTCACCCTGTCGTTTATTGCCGTTAAATGCAAATGGGCGTCCCTGCCCTCCAAAGCCGGATGGCCACAATTATTGGGCGTCGGGCTCATCGCAGGAATAGGTTTTACTATGTCTATTTTTATCTCTTCCCTGGCTTACGGGGAACGTGATTTACAGATCATTGCGATCATTTCTGTGATTGCCGCTTCCCTGCTGGCAGGCATAGCCGGCTTCATTTTTCTCCGCCTCACTAAACCGGTTGGCACTGTTCTTGTAAAGCAACCTTGAGTTAATTTTCGTCGTGCATACTTTGGAAAAAAAGCCAACGTTTCTAAACGTGTATTTTACAGACCATTCAAAAAACACATCTATGAAAAAAGTCGTGTTACTTTTCAGCATGATCGCTGTACTCGCGATACAGGCTAACGCGCAAAAAAGAAGCTACAAAAGCAGCGATCCTTCCAACTATAATACCGCTTTAGGTATTCGTCTGAATCCATGGATAGTCGGATTTACTGTTAAACATTTTATCCAGGGCCCTCATGCCATTGAAGGACTGGTAACTACTAACCACGAACACAGGAATAATGTGACCGTTACCGGGTTATACGAATACAACTGGAATATTGGTGTACCTCAACTCGTGATGTATGCCGGTGGTGGCGCACATATCGGCTTCTACGACCGTCGCGATTATGACTGGGATCGTTATGTAGAAAAAGGTAAAGGTACCTATGTATCACCCGGACTGGATGGTATCATTGGTATTGAATATACCTTCAAGAAATTTCCTTTAAACATCAGTGCTGATCTGAAACCTTACGTACAGTTTGTTGGACCTACCAACTACATGGGTGAGGAGATCGGCGGTGTGTCTGCCCGGTTTGCTTTCTAAACCCGCTGACCACTTCATTACAAACGGATCATGAGGCAAGCATGGTCCGTTTTTTTATGTTCCCTATTTTGAAGTAATTTTATTACATGAAAATCTTCTCTGCCGCCCAAATCCGCGAGGCCGATGCCTTCACGATCGCCCACGAGCCTGTCAGCAGCGCTCAACTGATGGAAAGGGCCGCCGGCAAATGCGCGGCGTGGCTGGAAGAACATTATGCTCCCCGTTACCCTATATATATTTTTTGCGGAAAAGGAAATAATGGGGGAGATGGATTAGTAATAGCCCGCCTGTTGCTCGATCGTGGCTATAAGGTCAGCACCGGCATATTGCAATACAGTGCTCAGGCCAGCGCCGACCACCAGCTGAACCTGGAAGCCCTGCAACAGCAATACCCTGCCAGCTTGTATGCCATAGGCGATGTGTCAGATATCCCTGCCCTCCCCCCCGATGCGATCATCATAGATGCTATTTTCGGTACTGGTATGAGCCGGCCCATAGAAGGATGGCTGGCGGGTGTGGTACATCATATCAACGGACAGCGCGGCAAACACACCATCGTTGCAATAGATATGCCTTCCGGGCTCCAGGCCGATGAAAGCAGCGTACAACAAACGGTGATACAAGCACATCACACGTTGAGCTTTGAGTGTTATAAACTCGCATTCCTGCTCCCGGAAAATGCACCGTATACAGGAGAAGTACATATACTCCCGATAGGGCTGCATCCGGACTATATAACGCATACGCCTACACGCTATTTACTCACCGATCCGGATATTATCCAAACTATTTATCAGCCCCGTAATCCCTTTGCCCATAAGGGTACTTACGGACATGCGCTGCTTATAGCCGGGAGCTATGGTAAAATGGGCGCCGCGGTGTTGAGCGCCAGGGCGTGCCTGCGCGCCGGGGTGGGACTGCTTACCTGCTATGTGCCGCAATGCGGCTATAACATCATGCAGCTCAGCGAGCCCTGTGCCATGTGTATCACGGATGACGATCCGCATTACAGCCTTCATTTTCATCGCAGCATTAACACCGCCACTTACAAAGCGATTGGTATAGGCCCCGGGCTGGATACCCAACCGGGTACTGCCAAAGCGCTGGAACATTTGCTGGATAACTGTCAGCGGCCAATGGTCATTGATGCCGATGCACTCAATCTACTTTCCGTATATCCGTACCTGTTATACAAGGTGCCGGCAGGCTCTATACTTACGCCTCACCCCAAAGAATTTGAGCGGCTGTTTGGCGCTACTCCCAACGAAGTAGCACGCCTGGAATTGTTATCTCAACAGGCAGTCAAACTACAGGTGTATATCCTGCTCAAAGGCCGGTATTCCGCCATCGCCTGCCCGGATGGCGCTGTCTATTTCAATAACACCGGCAATCCCGGCATGGCCACCGGTGGCAGCGGTGATGTGCTCACCGGTATACTTACCGGCTTGCTGGCACAGGACTATAGCCCTAAAGCCGCTGCTATCCTAGGCGCCTGGCTGCATGGGTTTGCAGGCGACCTCGCCGCTGCCCACCTGTCGCAGGAAGCCATGACCGCCGCCGACATCATACAATGGCTCGGAAAAGCTTTCCTGGAAGGCATTTGACCCATTCCCTGCTGTCACCATAGCAATATGGTCCGACGGATCCCCATCATATAATCATTTTTCCCACTCCAAGGTTATTTTTTACGCCCAAATCCTTGCTCATGGCGAAGGTGTTTAATATTTTTTCGGACGCTCTACACAATTAATAATTTATGTTTTATATTCATTTGAAATATTTTTTTGAGAATCCTATAATTTTTTAATTCCTAAACTTTTTTGTCAACCAGTATTAATAAATTTCGCGTACATGAGTATAGTTTATCTCGTTCCATGTTTTGGATTATTGGCTTTGCTATTTACGGCTGTTAAAAGCGCCTGGGTTACACGACAGGAGGCTGGCAATGAAAAAATGAAAGAGATAGCGCAGCATATTGCTGAAGGGGCTATGGCATTTCTGAAAGCTGAGTATAAAGTCCTTATTTACTTTGTTATCATCGCGGCCCTACTGTTAGGCTATATGGGCGCAACGCATGAAAATTCACACTGGTTTATTGCCCTCGCCTTTGTGGTAGGCGCCGTATTTTCGGCTACTGCCGGCTTCATAGGCATGAGGATCGCTACCAAAGCCAATGTGCGCACTGCGCATGCGGCCCGTACCAGTCTCGCCAAAGCACTGCAGGTATCCTTTACCGGCGGTTCTGTAATGGGTATGGGTGTGGCCGGCCTGGCAGTACTGGGGCTCGGATCATTATTTATTATATTGAAATCATACTTTGGCGCTGCTGCCAATACAGCTGAAATGATTAAAACCATTGAAGTACTCACCGGGTTTTCACTGGGGGCCGAAAGTATCGCCCTGTTTGCCCGCGTAGGTGGTGGTATTTATACCAAAGCAGCCGATGTGGGCGCCGACCTGGTAGGTAAAGTAGAAGCAGGCATTCCTGAAGACGATCCCCGCAACCCTGCTACCATTGCCGATAACGTAGGCGACAACGTGGGAGACGTAGCTGGTATGGGCGCCGATTTGTTCGGTTCCTATGTGGCTACAGTGCTGGCTACCATGGTGCTTGGCTCTGAAACCGTATCACATGACTCCTTCGGAGGCATCGCTCCCATACTCCTGCCGATGATAATTGCCGGCGCCGGTATCATCTTCTCTATTATCGGTACCCTGTTTGTAAGAATCAGCGATAGTGCCGGCCTAAATACCGGCGTGGTGCAGAAAGCATTGAATATGGGCAACTGGGGCTCCATCGTCTTAACGGCGATCGTTTCCTACTTCCTGGTAAACTGGATCCTGCCCGATAGTATCATGACGCTGCGTCATCACGAATTTACCCGCGGACAGGTGTTCGGCGCCATTATGATAGGTCTCACGGTTGGTACTTTGATCAGTATCATTACCGAATATTATACCGCCATGGGTAAACGCCCGGTAAAATCTATCATCCGTCAATCCGCCACAGGTGCTGCTACCAATATCATTGGTGGTTTATCGGTAGGTATGGAATCTACCATGCTGCCTATCCTGGTACTGGCCGCAGGCATTGCCAGCTCCTTCTCTATGGCAGGTTTATACGGTGTAGCCATTGCAGCTGCGGGTATGATGGCCACCACAGCTATGCAGCTGGCTATCGATGCCTTCGGTCCTATTGCGGATAATGCTGGTGGTATTGCCGAAATGAGCGAATTACCGAAAGATGTAAGGGAAAAAACAGATATCCTCGATGCCGTAGGTAACACCACTGCCGCTACCGGTAAAGGTTTTGCCATTGCTTCCGCAGCCCTCACCGCACTGGCGCTCTTTGCTGCCTTTGTGGGTGTGGCAGGCATTCCGGGTATCGATATCTATAAAGCGAATGTACTGGCCGGCTTATTTGTAGGCGGTATGATTCCATTTATTTTCTCCTCCCTCGCCATTGCCGCTGTAGGTCGTGCTGCAATGTCCATGGTAGAAGAAGTACGCCGCCAGTTCCGCGAAATTCCCGGTATTATGGAAGGTACCGGCAAACCGGAATACGACAAATGCGTGGCCATTTCAACCAAAGCCTCCATTCGCGAAATGATGCTGCCCGGCGCTATTGCCCTCATCGCTCCCCTGCTGGTAGGTTTCCTGGCCGGCCCGGAAGTGTTGGGCGGATTCCTGGCCGGTGCTACCGTAAGCGGTGTACTGATGGGCCTCTTCCAGAACAATGCCGGTGGCGCCTGGGACAACGCTAAAAAATCGTTCGAAAAAGGCGTGGAAATCAACGGCGAAACCCATTACAAAAAATCTGAGCCACATAAAGCCTCGGTTACCGGCGATACGGTAGGTGATCCGTTTAAAGATACCTCCGGTCCTTCCATGAACATCCTCATCAAATTGATGTCGATTGTGTCTCTCGTGATTGCCCCTACCCTGGCAGAGTTGTACCATACCAAGGTACCCCCGGTACCTGTTACCACTAAAACTGAAACGGTAAAACCAGCTGCTAAAGCGCCCGACGCCAAAGCCACTGCCTACCTCCTGAAGAAATAAGGTGTCATTACGCACAGAAAAGCCCGTCAGCTGAACACTGACGGGCTTTTTATTTAAACCCTTTGCCTCCCGGAATCCCCCTTTCTTTTTAAAAACAAAAAATTCATTTGGTAGTTAATATTATTCGTTTACCTTTGTACTGTAATTAATTTTATTACAGATTAAGCATCTGTATTTTTTATCTCCATAACTGTAATATTTATTATAACAATTTAAACAATCGGCTGTTAAAAGCTGTAATAACTAATCATCCTAAAATAAAAAGTCATGAAAGTAGCGATTATCGGAGCATCTGGATTTATAGGTACTGCTATCTTAAACGAAGCCCTGAACAGGGGACACGAAGTAACGGCCATCGTTCGTAACCCGGAAAAAATCACGGTAAAAAATGCACATCTTACTGTAAAAGCCGCGGATGCAACAGATGAAGCAGCACTGGTGCCACTCTTCACCGGTAACCAGGCGGTTATTTCTGCCTATAGCGCACATGATACGGATACTTATGTGAAAGCCATCAACGCCATTATCGGCGCTACTAAAAAAGCAGGTATTAAACGCCTGATCGCTGTTAGCGGAGCAGGTAGCCTGGAAATCGCCCCCGGCGTACAATTACTGGATACCCCCCAGTTTCCGGCCGAATGGAAAGCGGGTGCTACCGCCACCCGTGAAGCTTTTTATGTAATCAGGCAGCAAAATGACCTCGACTGGACCGTTATAAGTCCCGCAATGATGATCGCTCCCGGCGAACGTACCGGTAAATTCCGTTTGGGCAAAGATCAGGTGGTATTCGATGAGAAAGGGGAAAGCAACATCTCTACAGCTGACTATGCGGTTGCCCTCATAAACGAACTGGAACAACCTCAACATATCAAACAACGCTTTACTTTAGCGTATTAACAGGCTGGCCCAACAGGACTTCCTCCTGTTGGGCTATTGATGAATCTTACTGGGACTTATCCCAAACTTCTTACGGAAGGCACTACTGAAATGCTGGGGAGAGGAATATCCTGCTTCCAGGGCAATGGCCGACAATGGCAACCTGCCCTCCCTTATCAGCTCCCTCGCCAGCTCCAGCCGGCGGTCATTGAGATAACCGAATACGGTATTATCAAAAACGGCTTTAAAGCCCGACTTCAGCTTAAATTCATTTAATCCCGATTTACGGGCCAGGTCTCCCAGGCTCAACGGCTGCTGTAAATGCTGTACCAGCAAGTCCTTCGCAAAATGTAACTTCTCTACATCAGACACAGATACTTTAGGACGCGCCGGAACAGACCGCAACTCCGCCGACTCTATCTGCTCACATTGCAAAGCCAGCAACTCCAGCGCCTTCGACTGCAGGAAAAGTTTCTTCAATCCGCCCTGAAAGCGGCATTGCCGCACCTCTTCCATAATCAGTTGCATACGCGGCGTAATGCGGGGATTAAACTTGTCGGTCAACGTAGTAGTGCGATTGCCCGCAATATTGTTTGCCAACCCATCCAGCACCCGCCCATTATTTTCCGCCAGCTGCAGGAACTTCTCCGGCAAAAAGGATAACCCGAAAAACAACATATCCCGCTGCTTCTTTACCCCGGCCGATTCCGCCTCACAGGGACTATACATCAGGTTATGCTCCAGGCTCCGGAACTTGAAATTATTGGAAAATCCATCCAGGGTAGTGGTAATATCTCCCCGTTCCATGAACAACATCATCACCCTTGGCTCATGGAAATCCGACAAAATATGAATGTTCTCATACACATCGGCAGTACAGGCGGCAATTGCAATGCCATCAAAACAAAACTCCTGGAAATTGGCAGCCCCAAAAGGATGCCTCACTTCCTGGGTTTGTTCTACGATTGCCTGGTTACGGTATTTCTTGAAATCAAAGGGCGTTTTCTCTGATAACAGTACCTGGTTGGCATCATCCGTAATAACTATGCCCATAAAATAATCCGTTTCGTATAAGTATTTATCCGTTTCGTGTAACAGTCATATGGGATAACTAGCGCAAATTTGCGTAAAAATATTCCGAATATTTAAAATAAGTACTTTATGCTGGGAATATTCCGTACCAATATTACAACTGTTCAGGATAGAAACCATGTGATTAGCGCCATTTCCTCACAATTCAATGTTAAAGATTGTACGCTGGACCTGGAAGACTGTGACCGGGTATTACGGGTGGTAAGCCTTCAGTCAATGGCTGAACAGACCATCATTGATTTCGTTACCAGGCTTGGATTTTACTGCGATATACTCGACTGATCATACCAGGCAAGTTACCTTGCTACACTGCCGGCGACCGGATAAATAGCTTATCCGCGCCGGCAGCTTTTTTCTATTATAAAAAAAATAATTTATTGCCGTAGGGGTACAATATTTTTGCCACGTCTTATTTACGTGCTGGAAAATCAGCACGCATATTTTACCAAACCGGACTTAATTTTTATGAAAACTAAGGCGACCCTGTTGCTGTCACTGCTGCTGCTAATGCTGGCGGGACAAACAACGACTGCTCAGCAGCAACGATATACCGTAAGCGGCTATGTTAAAGACAAACAAAACGGAGAAAGCCTGGTAGGCATCTCCATCGGTAAAAGCGGTACCACCATCGGTACTGTTACCAACCAGTACGGCTTTTATTCATTGACGCTTCCTGCCGGAGAACATGAAATACAATTCTCCTATATGGGCTACGCTCCTTATAAAGCTACCGTTAAACTGACAAAAAACACGACTATCGATGTAAGCATGGAAGCTACCAGCAGCCAGCTCAACGTGGTAACGGTAAACGGCCAGAAACAGGAAAGAACAGTGAATACACTTAATACCAGTATCAATAAACTGGATATTCAGCAAATGAAGAAAATGCCCACCTTCATGGGTGAAGTAGACGTACTCAGGGCTATCCAGACCCTCCCCGGCGTAAATACCGTAGGAGAAGGCTCTTCGGGGTTCAACGTTCGCGGCGGTAACAGCGATGAAAACCTTATCCTGCTCGATGAAGCCCCCGTATATAATTCTACCCACATGCTCGGGTTCTTCTCCGTATTCAACCCGGATGCTGTGAAAAGCCTCAACCTCATCAAAGGTGGGTTCCCGGCGGAATATGGCGGCCGGACTTCCTCTGTACTCGATATCCGCATGAAAGATGGTAATAACCAAAACCTCACCCTCAACGGCGGTATCGGTAACATCTTTAGTCGCCTTTCGGTAGAAGCTCCCATTGTAAAAGATAAAGGCTCCTTCATCGTGGCCGGCAGAAGATCCTATATCGACCTGCTTATGAAACCCTTTGTAAAAGGAGATATGAAGGATACCAAACTCAATTTCTACGACCTTACCGCCAAAGCCAATTATAAATTCGATAAAAATAACTCCCTCTTCGTAAGTGGTTATTTCGGGAGAGATGTATTCGGCTTCGGGAAAGACGTAAATATGAACTGGGGCAACAGTACTGCCACCGTACGTTGGAACCACGTTTTCACCAACCGCCTGTTCCTCAACCTCACCACCTACTATAGCAAATACGACTATAGCCTGAAGTTTACCAACGACTCCAAGAAAAAACCAGGAGAAGTGGAACAAGCTTACGACTGGACTTCCAACATCATCAACTACGGACTGAAACCTTCCTTTACTTACTATATCAATTCCTCCAACAGCCTGCATTTCGGCGTACAGGGCATTTACTATACCTTCAAACCAGGTACAGGTACCAGCACCAACGATGGCGATGTGCATGTGAAGAAAATCACGGATCAGCATGCCTTGGAATCAGCCGTATACATCGATCATGAATACAAGCCTTCTAAGAAATTTGGTATCCAGTACGGCGGAAGATTATCAGCCTATCAATTTGTTGGTACCGGTAACGCTTACATGTATGCTGATACCACGCCTGGCATCCGCAAAAGACTGGTCGACATCAAACAATATGGCTCCAATGAACTGATAAAAGGCTACTACTATTTCGAACCCAGGATCAGCGCCAGGTATGCATTCTCCGATGAGCATGCCGTAAAGGTGGCCTATAGCAGAACAACGCAGTTCATGCACCAGCTCTCCAATACCGCTTCTCCTACCCCACTGGACATCTGGACGCCCAGCACCAACAATATCAAACCAATGGTAGCTGATCAGTATACTGCCGGATACTTCTACAATGCGCCCAACGATGCCTACGAACTGTCGGCCGAAGTATTCTATAAAACCACCGATAACCAGGTAGATTATATCGATAATGCCAACCTCCAACTCAACCCGTTGATTGAAGCAGACCTGCTGCCTTCACAGGGACGTGCCTACGGCCTGGAGCTTTATGCGAAAAAAGATATTGGTAAAACCACCGGTTGGGTAAGCTATACACTGTCACGCACCGAAAGAAAAACACCCGGTATCAGCATGAATGAATGGTTCCTGAATCGCTATGATCGTACACATAACCTGAACCTCGTGTTAACGCATACCTTCACCAAACGGACTTCCCTGTCGGCCAACTGGGTATTTGCCTCCGGCACTCCAGGCACTTTCGCCGACAACAGGCTGGAATTCCAGGGCTGGGATATCCCTTACAACAGTACCGAAAAACGTAACAATTACCGCTTACCTGCATACCATCGCCTCGACCTGTCTATGACGCTTAAAGGCAAACAACTCAAGCGCTGGAAAGGTGAATGGGTGTTCTCCCTGTACAACGTATATGGCCGCAGAAATGCATATACCATCTACTTTAAACAGAATGAAGACGATCCTACCAAACGCGAAGCTACCCGCCTCTCTATCATAGGATCTATCATTCCTGGTATCACGTACAACTTTAAGTTCTAATTGTCCAAAAAATTCAATCAGATGAAAAAATCATTGTTGTTTATATTGTCGGCAGTCGTAGCAGGATTAACCGCCTGCGAAGACAAAATCGATCTGAACATCGCCAAAGGCACCTCTTACCCCGTGCTCGACGCCTGGATTACCACCGAAACCGGCCAGCAAAACATCCGGTTTACGATGTCTGTTCCTTACACAGATGATAACCCAGCTCCCATCATTGATGACGCTACTATCACACTAACAGACCTCACCACTGGTACTTCCTACCCGTTTGTATTTAAAGATAAAATGTATAGCTACGACGCTACCAGCAAGCCTATCGGCGTAGTTGGACATGCCTATAAACTGCACATTCAATATAAAAATGAAACCTTCGATGCTTACGACAGTATCAAGAGAGTACCGCAAATAGATTCTATCACCTACGAGTTCAAGAAAAAAGAAGAAGCGCTCAGCGGTAAAGAAGGCTACTACGCAAAGTTCTATGCCAAAGATCTGGCCGGTGGCACCGACTACTACTGGATTCGCTCCTATCGCAATGATACGCTCAAACGGCTGGAAGACAACTTCTCCGTAGACGGATCTTTCGATGATGGCGTAGCAGATGGTATCCCCTTTATCCTTCCCCTCCAGGAAGGTATAACGGACTACAAGAAACCATTCCTGGCGAATGAAAAAGTAATTGTCCGGTTATCTTCTCTCACTTATGCCAGCTACGAATTCCTCAAACAGGTAAACGACCAGGTAAATGCTGGTGGCTTGTTTGCCAAAGTGCTGGAAAATGTGAAAAGCAATGTGGAAAATACAACAGCTAACGGCAAGGTAAGGATACTGGGCCGCTTTGGTACCTCCGCTGTAAGTAAGGCAGAGAAAACGATTATTAAGTGATTTTTTGACACAGAAAACAGAAAGCCCCCCACGCTTACCGCCTGGGGGGCTTTCTGTTTTCTGCTTTATTCCTTATCTTCAGTAGCACAAACCTGCTACGTATGCCTCCCGACCTGATTTCATATGCCATCCCTGGATTTGTGCTCCTGATATTGCTGGAGATTATCTTTACCACCATCGATAAAAAGCACCTGTACCAGCCCAAAGATGCCCTGAGCAGCATTGCCATGGGACTTGGCAACGTATTCATCGGATTGTTTACCAAGGCCGTTATTTTTAGCATTTACCTGGCAATTTACCAGTTACGGCTTTTTACCCTGGGTTTTACCTGGTGGGCATGGATACTCTGCTTGTTTGCGGATGATTTCAGCTATTACTGGTTCCACCGGTCCAGTCACACCATCCGTTTCTTCTGGGCTTCTCATGTTATCCACCATTCCTCCCAAAAGTATAACCTGGCTACTGCGCTGCGGCAAAATTGGACCGGCAATCTCACAGGTACCTTCGTTTTCTGGCTGTGGATGCCGCTCATAGGCTTCCACCCGGTGATGGTGATGAGCATGCAGGCTATCAGCCTTATTTATCAGTTCTGGATACACACGGAAGTTATCAACAAACTTCCTGCACCTATCGAGTACATTTTTAATACACCCTCTCACCACCGCGTTCACCATGGCTCCGACCTCGATTACCTCGATCGTAATCATGCCGGCATCCTGATTATCTGGGACCGTATGTTTGGTACGTTTACTGCCGAAAAACAGCGGCCCGTGTACGGTCTTACTAAAAATATACATACTTACAACCCCTTCCGGATCGCTACGCACGAATGGATAGATATCTGGAAAGACCTGCGACAGTCCCATTCCCCACGGGAAGCCTGGCATTATATCTTTGATGCACCAGGTTGGAGTGCCGATGGTAGCCGCAAAACCACGCGGCAACTGCGCCAACAGCCACCGCCTGCGGAATAAGAAAAAAATGCAGAAATATTTGGCATTTACGAAAACTATCGTACATTTGATTACGAAGATATTCGTACAACAATAATCATCTTTAATTATCATCGTTTTGAAACAGATCCGGCCTACAGAAAGTGAATTGGAAATTCTGGGTATACTTTGGGAAAAAGGCCCCAGCACCGTTCGTGAGGTACATGATATCTTATCTCAAACGAAAGATGCCGGTTATACCACTACCCTGAAACTGATGCAGATTATGCATGAGAAAGAACTGCTGCAGCGCGATACCAGCAGTAAAACCCATGTATACACTGCCGCCATTTCACAACAAACAACGCAGCAACAGCTATTGAATAAAATGATAGATACTGTTTTTGGCGGTTCGGCCTCCCAGCTGGTTATGCAGGCCCTGGGCCAGCATAAATCATCTGAAGAAGAACTGGATAAAATCCGTCAGTATCTGTCGGACATGGAAAAACAACAAAAGAAAAACAGGTAAATCTATTACCATGCAATTACTACCTATTACGGGCGATTTTGTACGCGCCCTGGGATGGACGATCCTTCATTCCATGTGGCAGGCATGCCTCATCTATGCCTGCCTGCGGATAGTGTTTAAATTGTGGCCTCAGGCAGGGGCAAAGATCAAGTACAACTTATCGCTGCTGTCGCTCTCGGGCATTTTTACCTGGTTTCTGGCGACCCTGTTCATGCATATTCAACGCATTGCGGAAGCAAGAGAAGCAGCTACGCAAATGGTGGATACAGTATACATCGCAACGCCAAACCCGGCGGTATACCATAGCCAGGAACCGCTGGTATGGCTGTTTCCCAACCTCGAAGGTTATTTTCCCTTCCTTGTTACGCTCTATGTTGCCGGGATCGCTATTATGACCATCAAATTGTTGTCTGACCTATTTCATTTACAGCGCATCCGCACCACTCATATCGAATCGATGGGCAGCGCCTGGGATAAACACCTGGACAAACTTGCCGCCCGGTTACAGATTCCCCGCAAGGTGAAAGTGCTGATTTCTCAGCATGTACAGGTGCCGGTAATGCTCGGCTTTTTAAAACCACTCATCCTCCTGCCTATAGCGATGGTGAATAACCTAAGTGAAGAACAGCTGGAAGCGGTGTTGCTACACGAGCTCGCTCATATCAAACGTAATGATTATCTGTTGAATATCTTCCAATCAATAGTTGAAACCATCCTCTTCTTCAATCCCTTTGTATGGCTGATTTCTAAAGCCATCCGCATTGAAAGAGAACACTGCTGCGATGACCTCGTTATTGCCAGTACCGTTCAACCGTTGCAATATGCTCATGCCCTCGTAGCCCTGGAAGAATACCGGTTAACCGCCAACCGGCTTACTATGGCTGCGGCAAACAGCAAACAACATCTGTTTCACCGCATTAAACGCATCATGGAAATGAAGACAAAAAATCTTAATTATAGCCAAAAATTTCTTGCTGTCTTAATCATTGCTACTGGCCTCGTATCCATTGCATGGTTCAATCCCGCTAAAGGAAAAGAACATAAAACAGCTACACATCCTGCAGATACTACCGTTCCCAAAAGCAATGCTGCGCGGGAAACAGGTAAATCCACGTCAGGTACTACCAATACTTTCCGTCAACAAATGGATGTAGCCAGTCCTGCACCAGCCACTAATGCTGTAGAGATGAAGGATGTTGTGTTGCCTGAACCAGCCAGTCCCATGGGCCCTTTAGCCCCTCTGCAAACAGGACTTTCTCCATTGCCCAGTCCAATGACCAGCCAGGCTCACGATCAGTCAATGGACATCCGAATAGAAGATTTGAAAATGGATGACTTGAAAGACGTGAAAATACAAGACCTGAAAATAGATGATATCGTTAATCAAAACGTTGCCGCCAACGTTAACGTCAATACCAAAAACCACCTCTCCACCCGTAACCACGTCTTTTACAACGATACCACTGTAGACCGGGAAGAAATACGCAAACAGATAGTAGCTGCCCAGAAAAGCGTCGATGCCGCTATGAAGCAGCTGAAAAATGTGGATATGAAAAAAGTACAGGAAGATATCCGCAATGCTACCCAAAATATCAATATGGCCAACCTGTCTGCCGAAGTAAAGAAGGCACAAGCAGAAAGCATGGCCGCCCTGAAAGACATTGACTGGGACAAGCTCACCAACGCTCAACAGGAAGCCGCCAAGGCGCTGAAAAATATTGATTTCGATGCTATTAACCGCGATGTCAACCGGAGCCTCAACAATGCTTTCAGGAGCATACAGACTGATAAATTCCACTTCGATACCACCATCGATAAGGAGGAAGTTCGCAGGCAACGCGAGGAAGGTCTGGCCAATGCTGCCAGAACCAGGGAAGCAGCCCGCAGAACACGGGAAGGCATCGGTCGCACCAGGGAAGGCGCTCAGCACAACGCAGAAGCCGCCCAAAGGGAAAAAGAAGCAAAGATGAGGGATGTACAGGCAAGAATCAGGGAAAAAGAAGCAAGAAACAGGGAAATACAAGCCAAAAAAAGAAATAAGGACGCCGCGCAACGTGAACAGGACGCCCAGAAAAGAGCTGCCGAAGCTGAACAGCGCGAAAAAGACGCAAAAAACAGGGATATACAAGCGGAGAAAAGGAACAAAGAGGCAGCACAACGCGAGCTAGACGCTCAGAAAAGAGCCGCCGAAGCCGACCAACGCGCTAAAGATGCAGAGAAACGCTCCCAGGAAGCTGCAGAAAGGGCCAAACAGGCAGAAAAAAGATCAGCAGAAGCCACCGAAAGAGCTAAAAAAAACCAGGAAATGATTGAAATGATGGCAGCCGACAAGCTAATCGATCCATCAAAAAAATATACCATAGAAAAAAATAGTCAGGGCCTGTTCATTAACGGGGTTAAGCAACCAGAAAGCGTTTACTCCAAATATGAACAATATCTCCAGGGCGGCCGGCATGTGACAATACAAAAATCATAATGCTCCCCTAAAAAGCCGACTACTGCCATTCTATTGCGGATAAAACAGGTACCATTACCGTTCATACGGTAATGGTATTTTTTTTCAAGTGGGTTCGCTTACCTTTAGAGATATAACTTAATGAAATAGTTTATGAAAGCGTTTTGTATTACACTTGCCATGCTTGCCGCCACCGCAGTCAATGCACAGGAAAAGGGCATGGTGATTAAGAACCTTGAAACAGGCAGGATCAACGCTGCCACTCCCGTGAAAAACCAGGGCATGACAGGCACCTGCTGGGACTTCTCCTCCACTTCCATGATAGAATCGGAAAGTTTGCGTAAAGGATTACCCGAGCTTGATCTGTCTGAAATGTTTACCGCCCGTAACGTTTATATAGAAAAAGCCAAGAACTATGTACGGCGCCAGGGCTTTGCCCGCTTCGACGAAGGAGGATTGGCGCATGACGTCATTCGCTCTATTGCAGCTTATGGCATAGAGCCGGAAAGCGTTTACAGCGGCTTAAAAAATAATGCCACCATACACGACCACGGTCAAATGGTGATAGCTATGAAAAAATACCTGGATAGTATCATTAAAGTATCCCCCGTTCCTGATAATTGGGTAAGCGAATTTACCGGTATCCTCGATACTTACATGGGTAAGCCTCCTGCTACCTTTGAATACAATGGAAAAACCTATACACCGCAAAGCTTTGCCAAAGAAGTGGTACAGTTTAACGAAGACGACTATATTTTCCTGACCTCCTTTACTCATCATCCTTTTTATAAGTCTTTTATTATAGAGGTGCCGGATAATTTCTCTAATGGTGCTTACTTCAATGTACCGTTGAAAGAGCTCACCAGCATTACTGAAACCGCTCTACAAAAAGGCTATACTGTATTATGGGATGCAGACGTAAGCAATAAAGGATTTGCCGGCAGCCGCGGTTATGCACTGCTTACTTCCACTAATGTTCCCCTGCCCAAGGATAGCATAGACCCTGAAATGCAGGAACCCAGCTATACACAGGATTCACGTCAACAACTATACGAAGAATTGATTACACAAGATGACCACCTGATGCATATCACCGGTATAGAAAAAACGCCTAAAGGCAAAACTTTTTTCCTGGTGAAAAATTCCTGGGGTAAGAATGCCAGCCCATTTGGTGGCTACCTGAATGTTTCTGAAGCTTATTTTGCAATAAACACCATTACCATTGTAGTACCTAAAGCTGCACTGGACAAGTCTTTACAAAAGAAATATACCAGTCTCAACTAACGCTATCATATGACAAAAGTGCAAAGAAATTTATACGGTGGTATTCAGTTGCGATGCTCCGTAAATTTCTTTGCACCTCTTGTCAACCCGTCACGGTTAACTTTTTTCACTACAATTGATGATGGCATAGGTAACTGAACACCTGCTGTTACCGTACCGGGAGGATTTATGAATAAAGGATAGTAAACCCTTTGATATGTTGTACTTCACCTGTGGTAATGTCTAATTCTTTCACCGCCGCCATCGCCGGACCTGACTTACACCAGTCGATAAAAGCCTCCATTACATCTTCCGGCGCCTCTGCCAGGATCCACACGTTTCCATCCAACAGATTTTTTACCTGCCCCTGTACATTCATCGAATCCGCTACGCGTTTAGCATTAGCTCTGAATCCTACCCCCTGCACACGACCTTTCACAATAATTTCCTTGTGTACCATTGTTCCTGTTGCCATAAATATTTATAAAATTAGCTAGTATTGGCTTGATGTTGAATATGTTATATAACAACAATCGCTACATAAATAGCTGTTTTAAAAGCCAATTTTCCGGCAAAGATACAAACAACCCAAAGTTTATTCCAAAAGCTGAAGAGGGATTGAACATTAACAAGGCATTTAACGAACAATTTATCCGAATGAACAAATAGCCTACTGATCTATTCAGGATCTATTTATATCAAAATATCTGAACCAGGCATTACCAGACAGCAGATACGAAGCACCGCAGGAAACCGGGGGAACAACGGATCTAATAACATGTTGCATGCTTCGCTTCCATCAGCAGACAGCAGCTTAAGACTGCAACAGCAACAGTATGAAAGGTGGCTAACTTGAGGGAATCAAACACTGATGAAAATTGATATAGGGGTAATATAGGGGTAAACAAATTATTACATCCGCTTACTATATCCGTCCAATTTCATCCATGCTGCGGATCTGCTATCCGCTAATGCCCTGGTCAGATAATCATGAGCTGACTATGCAGCATAATTAAACAATGAACTAACCATATGTTCAATATCTCCAAATACAAAATCTCTTACACGTTCATATTTACCACCGCTTGCAGGACGTTTCAGCAAACTGAAGCAATGACAATTGAAACTGCGCACAAATACCTGCTGGGCCAGCGATGGCATAATCATATTTACCTCCGCATCATGTAATCCCCGGGCCAGCATAATATGCGGACGGAAAGACTGCGGCTTCAGCTCGAAAGCCTGCATAATGCTCCGGTGCAATTCCACCAGCGGTTTGGGGTTAGCCACATTAATGAAAACACTATTGTTGCCATCAGCATGACGGTAGGCATCCATCTTGGCCGTATATACCGCAAACCCCGATTGCTTACGTGCTACCCCTTCCAGCATCATCACAAAGTCTTCCTGGAAACGCTCAGGAAAAGCAGACCTGAACAACGCCACATGAACCGGCGCACCAGACATCCCCGGATCACCCAACTCCGCTGCTACAAACTGACGAACCCGGGTCACATCCTTAGCGACCGAAGCATCCGGATTCACCACCAACAAATAATCAAATAACTCTTCCGAAATCTCATAATTCGTATTCATAACCTGATATTTTAATTCTCCCTGTTAGAATGACAATACGAATATACAACCTTTTTTCGGAAATGCTAATTTTTTTAGCATTTTTTACTAAAAAAATACGCAGCTTTACTAACTGCGTATTGCTCAATTATTTACTTATGACAGCTTTTCTATAATAGCCACAAAATCTGCTGCTATCAAAGAAGCGCCACCAATGAGGCCTCCATCTACATCGGCTTCGGCAAACAGCTCTGCTGCATTTCCTGGCTTAGCGCTGCCTCCGTACAAAATAGTCGTATGCAATGCTGCCTCCCGGCCAAATTTATTAGCAATCTGTGACCGGATAAAAGCATGCATATCCTGCGCCTGCGCCGCACTGGCGGTTAAACCTGTACCAATCGCCCAGATAGGCTCATATGCAATCACTACCTGCTTCAACTGCTCTACGGTCAGATGAAACAAACTTTCCTCCAGCTGCTTCGCTACAAAAGCATTCTGTGTTGCTGCCTGCCGTATTTCCAGCGGCTCGCCACAACAGAAAATAGGCTTTAATCCATTCGCCAGTGCCTGGTCAATCTTCTTTGCCAGCATCGCATTGCCCTCCTGGAAATATTCCCTTCTCTCGGAGTGACCCAGGATCACGTAATCCACGCCAATTGATTGCAGCATCTCGGCAGATACTTCACCGGTATAAGCACCGGATTTTTCACTGTAACAGTTCTGCGCCGCCACGTAAAAACCAGGATAGTTCTTCAGCAAAGACTTCGCCTTCTGCAGATAAGGAAACGGCGTAGCTACTACTACTTCCTGCCCTTCTTTCAACCGGAGCCCAGCCTGCAGAATGTCGTTGATCAACTGCTCGCCCTGCGCCAGCGTAAGATTCATTTTCCAGTTACCTGCAACAATTTTTTTTCTCATAAATACTGTGATATTAAGTTTTAAGGTCTTTCTGATAAATTAATTCATATACCGCCTCCAATACACTACTATCTTTTGCTGTTAGCGTCTGTCCTTTCAAAGCCATCCATTTACCGGCGTCTTTAAGCGCCTCCGGCAAACGATACTGCCCTTCATCCCCCCAACTGAAAGAAGGCACAAATTTGGCCGGGAAATGCCCCCCAAATACATTGCAGGACACTCCAATCACGGTACCGGTATTCAGCATGGTATTAATGCCACAGCGGCTATAATCTCCCATCAATACACCACATTTGGTACCCGCTGCCATAGGCCGTCCCAGACCCTCCATCCAAACATTCACAGCCGATACATTATTCTTCAGGTTGGAACACGATGTATTGGCGCCCAGGTTACACCATTCCCCAATCACTGCATCTCCCAGGTAACCATCATGCCCTTTATTGGAATAACCAAAGAACACACTATTTTTAATCTCCCCTCCGCCAGTACAATAAGGCCCCAGTGTGGTAGCCCCATACACCTTCGTTCCCATCTTCAATACCGCCCCCTCATTCATCGCCAAAGCCCCCCTGATCAAACACCCCTCCATCACCTGCGCATCCTTCCCGATATATATCGGCCCCGTAGCCGCATTCAGCACACTACATTCTACTGTAGCCCCGGGCTCCAGGAAAATGTCTGCAGGATGTATGATCTGATTGGTGGATGATATGGGAGCAGAGGTTCTGCCCGCCGTTAGCAGCTTAAAATCTGCCCTGATTGCTTTGTCGTTGAGCGCAAAGATATCCCAAGGCTTATAAATTCCCAGTACTTCCCCTGGATAATTTTTACGATGACCATTGGCCAATGCCGGTACCTCCGCTCCCAATACCGCTTTCGCCAGCAAATGGTTGTCTTTATACAATTCCTGCTCCGGCTCCAATGCCTGGATCGCTGCCAGTAAATCAGCGTCCGGCAACAGGTGCCCACAGATTAAAATATCAATAGTATCGGGTAACTTATGCTGCAAGGGAAACTTATCCTGCAGGTGCGGTACGGTAAAATGGCTCACTCCTGTACCCAGCCAACGCTCCCATTTTTCCTGTATGGTAAGTATTCCTACTCTGCAGGTGGCAACGGGTCTTGTATGTGTAAAGGGGAATAACAGTTCACGTACGGGCGTGTCAATAAGAATGTAATTACGCTCCATAGGGAACTAAAATAAAAAATCCCATCGATAAGCCGATGGGATTTTCCTAAAAAATATTTTACTTAGCAACTAAGCTTTCTTAGCGTAACGTTTGTTGAATTTATCAATACGTCCTGCGGTATCCACCAATACGTTCTTACCAGTATAGAAAGGGTGAGAAGTATTGGAAATTTCCAACTTAATCAACGGATATTCGTTACCATCTTCCCACTTTGCAGTTTCTTTGGAAGGCGCGGTAGAACGGCTTAAAAAGCTATCTCCGTTTGACATATCTTTAAATATCACAAATCTGTAACTTTCTGGATGGATTCCCTGTTTCATATCAAAATTATTGTAAATACAGGGTGCAAAGTTAACTAAATTTCTTTAACACCCAAAGATTATTATTAAAAAATCAGGATTTCATATTTATATACTGCAACGGAATACCCAGGTTGGCTTCCCGGCACTTTTGTATAACATCCTGTAAATCATCTATTTTCTTAGCTGTTACCCGTACAATATCATCCATAATGGCGGCCTGTACTTTCAAGCCAGAATCTTTAATCAGCTTCACAATCTTCTTGGCATCCTCCTGTTTGATCCCATTACGTACCATCACATCTTTCTTAAATACCTTCCCGCTCTGGTATGGCTCCTTACTCAGGTCATAAATACTAGCATCCAACCCCTGGCGCATAGTGCGGCTAACCAACACATCCAGTAACTGCCCCAGCTTCATATCACTCTCTACCTCTATATTGAGCGTCAGTTCTTTCTTATTCAATTCTATCTCCACATGTGATCCTTTGAAATCATATCGGTTCGTGATCTCTTTCTTCACCGTGTTAATAGCGTTATCCAGGGTCTGTAAATCTACTTTGCTGACAATATCAAAGGACGGCATAACTATAAATTTTATATTCGAACAGCAAATATAAAAAAGAAAAGGCAGGTAGAGAACTACCGGCCCGATATATACTCTAAATCTAACTTGTTATTAAATCTTACTGATATTACCCATACCGGATATCGATTTGGTAACGGAAGGATCTCCTTTATAGTGTACCTTCCCCATACCGGAAATGCCTACATCCAGCTTTTTCTGAACAAACACTTCCGCTTTCCCGGTACCGGAAATATCAACCTGCGCATCATCAGTTGCCAGGTCCAATGCCCTGATATCGGCCGCACCGGATATCCCATACTCAGCACGCTGAGAAGTACCGCTCAGCTTAATTTTACTGGCGCCGGATAGCCCCACCTTCAGCTTACGGGCATTGATATCCAGTTTGGCATCCGCCGCCCCGCTGAATCTCAGCTCCAGTAAATCGCTGTTCAGCGTACCCTTGCTGATAAATCCGCTGGCTCCACTGGCCGATAAAATGCCCACCTTTTCTAAGGTCACATATACTGTAATATCTTTGGTCGGTTGAATATTATAGCCCTTTTTGGTATAAATCTGCAACTCCCCACCCGATATCTCTGTCTGGATATAAGGCAACAGGTTCTCTTCCGCAGCTATACGAACACTGTGGCCACTGCCCTGTTGTATAATCACTTTATAGGCACCCGAGGTACTGATATCTTTAAATGGAGCTGCGTTCCTGGATTCCTCCTTTACCTCACCATTCCCCCTGATCCGTTCATTCCGGTTACAGGAAAAGGAAACAAGTAAAGTAGCGGTCAACAACAATGGTAATGCAAAGAGGAAATAATTGGCAAAACGTTTCATAGTGTAACTCTTTTATCAGGTTTTAGAATGGCGTTATAACAGGTTAGTAAGTATCTAATTTAGCATCTGAGTTGGTGCCCCGTATTTTTATATAGGGAGATGATTCATTGGCCCCCCCTGCTTGCGCAGCGTAATCATGGTTCGCGTTTTTCTTGTTGGAAACAACATTCTTCAGTTCAAATCCGTCCACTTTTATATTGCCATACACCATGTTGGCAACGATAGAGAGCGGCTGGCGACGGGAAAAAGTCATCTTGATATCAGAATAGGTAAGCTGGAAATCGCCTGATTTAAAACCAGTGCCTACCTTGCCTACTTTCACATCCCCATAGGTCATGTTCATATTAATAGCCTGTTGCAGTTCCTCCATACGTACATCGGAATAGGTGCATCTGCCGCTTGCCTGCTCTACATGATCTATCTTATAATTATCATAGTTGGCGGAGATCTTCAATTCACCAACCCTGTCCACGGCATACTCACTGTAGTTGGAGCTGGTACTCAGGCTACCGAGCTGGTCGGCACGCACATTGGAATAGCTTCCTCTTACCTCTACTTTATCCGCTTTGCCGATTTTGCCTTTATCACAGTAATTGATCCGGAAACTCAGGTCTTCCGCTTCCCGGATATCAAACGTACAATAGTTCAATTCCATTACCACCGGGAAACTAAACTTATCTGCTATCACATCTCCAAACTGGTTAGCAACCATCAGTTTTCTTAAACTCTCCGGGATATATACATCGTAATCGATATTTACATAATCCTTGGAGTCCATTTTACCCCCCCAGGAAAACCAGCCGGAGCTACTTTTACCAGGGTTGTAGGCAGTACGCATCGATACGCTGCTGTTACTCTGATCGGCGTCAATATCTACCATTTCTGCAATGGAACGCGCCTGTTCATCGTTCTTTCCAAAGCCCGTAATGGTAATAGTAGCTTTGATTTCGTTCTTGTTCCAGGCGTGAAAAATAATCTTACCGTATTTATTGGAAAGATTTAATGCCGCATTATCACCAACCGGAAACGTTTTCACAATTGTTTTCTTGTACACCGTAGATCCGTTGTGAGCTTGCGCCAGTAGCGGCAGTAGCAGAAATAATAAGCATCTAAATCTCAACTTCATATTGTTTTTTTGTATGACCGGGAACTGCATGTCTATCTTGCAGTTCTTCCAATATTTTGTCCAGGAGATCCAGCTTCAGCTGGTAATATCGTATGAGTGCGGCACGGATTCTTTCATTGCCCGGGTTATTTTTTAACTCTTTCTCCAGTGCTTTATAGGTATCATTACGCAATTGCAGTTCCTGCCGGGCGGCACTGTCCAGTCCCAGTTCATTGGCAGGGTAAGCATCTATTAATTGTAGTTTGGCGTTTATCCGTGTGGTATAGTAAGCCCGGGCTTCCTGCAAATCAGGCGATATAGCCGAAAGCTCCTGCTGCTGGTGCCGTTTATGCCCGGTAAAATAGAATATAGCGGCAGCATTAATCATCAACACGGCTATCACTGCGGCTTTAAACCAGTTTTTCCGTAAAAGCTGTACTACCCTCCCCTGGCGCTGTTCCGTAAGATCTTTTTCCAATGCAGCCCAAACCCGTGGCGATGGCCCCGGTCCCTCAAATTCATCCCGGTGCTGCTGGATAAAACTTTCAAAATTGTCTGGCATCAACGAGTTACATTTTGCTGTTTTACAATCTGTCTTACCTTCTCCTTTGCACGCATGTACTGCGTTTTAACGGTCGACTCCGTGATACCCAGCATTTCTGCTATCTCCCGGTGTGAATACGATTCAAAAAGATAAAGATTCAACACCGTACGGTACCCATGTGGTAAGCCATGGATGGCAGACTTCACAGCGGCAACGGTCCAGCTAAACTGAGCCTCATCAATGCCGTCTTCCGCCATTACTTCCACCTCTTCCACTTCTTCAAAATACACTTTCTTTTTACGCAAGGTATTTAAACAGTGGTTTACCACAATCCGTTTTATCCAGGCACTGATGCTGGCGTCCCGCTCCAGCTTCCCAATATGCTTGTGTACCTGGATAAATGCTTCCTGCAAAGTATCCTCCGCATCGCTCACATTGTTGGTCATACGCAGGCAGATATTATACATAGCAGCTGAATAGGCGTTGTACAATTCATGGAATGCGCGTACATCCCCCTTCTTGCAGCGGTCTATTACATTCTCTGCTATTTGCGTTTGATTCAAGTTAGTGGCTGATGCTTTCATTATAAAGACAGTAATTGTAAAAAAGGTTGCACGGCGGCAATTAGTTTTTTCCCGCTTAATGTGATACGATACCCGTATTCAGTAACTCCAATGCGCCTATCTGATTAATTATTAGACATTTATAAAAAATGGATGAAAGGGGCCGGGGTAAAAAAGTTTTTCAAAATTAGCGGAATCACCTACCCTACGTCATCAAATTATACCAAACCGTCATTTCCTGTGATGAAACCTGTACATCTTCATGTTGGAAAGCGTGAAAGGAAAACGCAGCCAGCTAACTGACTACGTTTTTCCATCCTTATATACCTAAAAAACCATCTTAATTACCTCCTTTTACGCGGCTCTGTTCTGCTTCCAGCCCGGTTTGACGAGTACGGGCTGCTTTTACATTAGTGTTCCCAAAGCGATAGTTGAAGCTTAAACGCACCTGTCGTGAATCCCATCTGCTGGCAATCGCAGTATATCTGCCTGCATTGCTAAAATCGCCCCGGAAGTAGTTGGTCCTGAAAATATCACTCACATTCAGTTTCACCGATCCTTTGTTGTTCAATACTTTCATAGAGGCGCCCAGGTCCAGTGAACTCATCGCCTTCATTTTAAATAACCCTTCGTCGGTCACCTGCGGAGATACATAGAAGAAGGTAGCTTCCGCAGCAACTTTTTTAGTGATGGTAAAGGTGTGCTGGGTACGGCCAAAGAAGGCAGCAGAAGCGGTTTTCACGTTATTGTTATTCACAACTGTCTGGAAATTGGAGTAGGAAACAGATAAGGTGGTAAAGCTCGTCCACCATTTAGTAACAGGCATTGGCATAGACACATTCAGGTTGAAATTATCCGATTTTGCTACGTTCATATACTTGTAACGCAGAATGGAACTATCGCCGGTGGACTTATCGACATCTGCTTCCAGCAACCGGGTCATCATGTCTTTCGTATGTGAATAACCAATGGAAGTGATCAGGAATTGTTTAAATGTATGGGTAATTTCAAAGTTGTTGGAGTATTGTGGCTTCAGATAAGGGTTACCAGCTTGTTTGGTATACCTGTCGAGATAAAATTCAAACGGATTAAGATCGTCGTAACTCGGGCGCTGAATGCGACGGCTATACGTTAAACCGAATGTATTGTTCTTATTCATATTATACGTCAATGCCATGCTGGGAAACAGGTTGAAATAGGTAGAATCATTTTTTACCAGCACCGGCTGTTGCGCTTTCTGTGATGCAGAACTACCGGAAATGTGCGTCTGTTCTCCGCGGAGCCCCACCTGCACACCCACCTTTTTAAACTGCCTGTTGTAATTGATGTAAGCGGCATTGATATTTTCTTTATAGATAAAGTGGTTGGTACGGTTTTCATCCAGCATCCAGTTACCCATTCTGAGAGAATCGAAGCGGGCATTATTATCGCTGGTCACAAAACTTACTTTCGCACCAACTTCCAGTTTAGCCTGGTTCTTCAGTGGTTGGGTATAATCTATTTTTGCTGTTTTGATGTCAATTGTAGATGGCTGGTTAGAACGGGAAGTATCGCTGCCCAGCAGTACTTTCTCATTGGTGCCACGTGAAAAGGCGTATAAGTCGGTCAGCTGACGGTTGGTATTCCGGGCATAGTCCAGGTCCACATTCAGTTCCCTGCCGGTAGAATCCAATACACCGCGGTAGTTGATATTATAAGCACCTCTCTTCCATTTCCCGTCATAGTCAGTATTGGTACTCAGGGTAGAATCCACCCGTTGACCGTTACCAATAAGGGTATTGGCATAAGTTGGGAAAAACCGGTGATTTGCGCTCATATCTACCATCACGCCGATAGTATGTCCTTTACTGATAAAGTAATCTGCCCCAATTTTTCCGCCCTGGTAGTTCGATTTTTGCGCCATATTGTTGGACTGATCATATACTTTCGGTTGGCCATTTTCCATATAAGAACGGTAAACAGTAAGTTCCTGCTGGTTTTCCCAATGGCTATAATTATAGGAACCAAATACGTTCACTTTAGCAGTGCGATGGTTCAGATTGAGGCCACCATTATAGCGGGCCCGTTCCCCTTGTATACCGCCCAGATTTACACTACCATTGGTACCGTAACTGGAGTTCTTCTTTAGTTTTATGTTGATGATTCCCGCGTTGCCGGCTGCATCATACCTGGCGGAAGGATTCGCAATCAGCTCAATCTGGTCGAGATTGGCAGCTGGCATGCTTTTGAGCAGCTCGGCAACGTCCTGGGAGGTCATATTGGTTGGTTTGCCATCTATCATAATCACTACGCCTGCCTTACCCTTCATGGAAATATTACCATCTTTGTCGACAGTAATGGTAGGCGACTTCTCCAGTACTTCCATCGCGGAACCGCCGGAAGCGGTAATGCTGTTTTCCACGTTCACTACCATTTTGTCAGCTTTCTGCTCTATAAAAGGCCGGCGGGCGGTTACATCTACTCCTTTTAAAGCTTTGGAAACTGCCTGTAAGGTAACAGCAGGTACACTTACACGGCCGTTTCCTACTTCAAAGGCGCTGCTATAGGCTTTATTCATACCTACTGATACTGCCGCTACCAGGTATTGGCCCTGTTTCACCTGTTCAAATTCATATTTACCATTTATATCTGCAATCGCTCCTTTTACCAGCGATGAATCTTTTGCTTTTAATAAAGTCACTGTAGCAAACTCTACCGGCTTGTTTCCATTTTGGGTGATTTGCCCTCCTACGCCGGGAGCATTTTGGGCAACTGTAGTTAAAGCTGTGGTTAACATACTCATTGATAACGCGAGAGCTTTAAAACCTGGTTTCATATAAGGGTGATTTAGAGTGTTTTAGATGTTGTTTGGTTGGGTAGTTTGTTTCTTTAGAACCTTAGCTAATATACTACAGTGGTTTAACCACTACATTAGATTAACTACTACGATGTAAAAATAGGTATTATGTATTACACAGTACATAGCATTACACAAACGGTTTATAGAAAGGGATGAATGGTAAATGTTGATGGAACGATAAAAAGACGACTGGGAAACGGTTATGTTACAGGAAATTCTTGAAAAACATTGGGATATAAAAAGCTGTAAAAGCGAATAACCCGGGAAACTTTCCCGGGTTATTCACTTTTACAGCTTTATCGTTGTTGATTTTTGACTTTAGTTCAAACGTTCATCTATCATCTTCCGATAGGTAGGTTTACGACGGTGGTGATGATAGTACTGCATAATATATACAAACAATACCATACATAAGGATACCAATACTGTTAATAATATACTCCGTAATCCCGCCAGAAGTTTATCGACAGACAATATACTGGTGCTCACCATCGTAATTTCCGGAGTCCATTGGGCAGCTACGTCTGTCCTGGGATTAAAATCAGTGTAGCTATTTCCCGCGGAAAACCGGGCTGCCGCAGTCACCAGCTCCATCTGTTTCCGCAAACGAGCCATATCTGTGGGTTTGCCAACAGCAGTAAAACATAATGCCCCACTTCTGCTCAGAAACCGGACCTCATAATTAAGTATAGCAGGTCGTTTGTCGGCAAAATGCAATACCCTGGCCCAGTGAAGGGAATGATTCTTTTTATCAAAATAAGGAGGAAAAGCCCAGTCCATACTGTGGATAGCCCCTTCTCCATGCCGGCTGCGTAACACATTATAGGTTTTCAGCTCCTCCTTCATGGTATATAACAACCGGCTATAATTGATCTTTCCCGCCTCCTGTTCGTCCAGGTGGCCAGAAGGCTCAAACGAAATCACAAATCCGCTGAAATCTTTGTCTGTAGGGGCGGTCTTGGGAGGCAACAGCACCCCCAGCATATTTGGATCCTCCGGATTACCCCATATGTTTTCCACCAATAACCGGCTTTGCCGGGCATCCAGCAAGCGATATCCATCAGGGACACACAAAATAGCGCCCTGACCTAGCTCTTGTTCACCTACCTTATAAGTAAAAGAAGCTGCAATTATTTCCGATGAGTCCAGCTTGTCATATTTACTAAGACTGTCTTCCCTTGATAATCCCAACACCTGGAGGCTTACAGATAAGCAGCAACACATGATGAAGCTGTAATATAACGTACGCATAAAACCATTTAAATAGCCACAGGTTATTTACCAGCTCAACAAACAAGGAGAAACAATAAATATCAGGATAGCAGACAGACCAATATTAGGGATTCTCAGTGCGATTATAACTCTAATGAAAAATTAATGCTTCTCGTAAAGTTGTACAATAACACGTTCAATACATTTATTGATTTTCCAGCTGTAATGTATCCAGGAGTTGCGGTAGTTCACGTTGCAATAATTCGAAAAACTCCCGTTCTTCTTTCCGTATATGTGCTTCCAGGCTCCTGGCCAACGCATCCATAGCGGTGTCCAGGTCAGTGCTATCAGTAAGTGTGCTGTACATCCGGGATATTACCAGGTGCTCTTCCTGTAATTCCTTTATCATGGCGTCAATAGCCACATTTTTCCCCACGCATTTTTCAAAAAGATATTCTTCCTTCTGTATATGAGGTACCATCAGTTCCTGGAATACCTTAACGATATATTCAAATCTGGCTTGGGTTTCCAGGGGAAACCCTTCATAGGGTGCAGCATCTTTTTTCAGATAACGGCATACGAATAAGAGACGCTTGTGTTCGTGCGACAGAGGTAATAGAGAAGAGTGACGTTGCATATATTAATATCAGGAAAGCTTATTGGACGCAGCATTATTTTTACGGTAGATGGTAATCAGTACGATACCACCAATAACCAGGAGCGTAGAAATAATTTCCGCCTGTGTGGGATGATAACCGAAAATATCATAGCGGGTATCTACCCGGATCTTTTCAATAAAGAACCGCTCAATGCCATTTAATATCAGGTATATACCAAACAGCACACCTGGTATTTTTATTTTTTTACGAATGGCCCAAAGCACAAAGAATAAAATCAGGCATCCCAGTATTTCATATAACGGTGTGGGATACACGGCGAGGGGTAGCACTTTACAGTACTGTCCCTCACAACCGGCCAATTGTACACCTTCTTTAATCACGTTATGAGGATAGCCATAGGCAAAAAACCAGTCTGGTAAAAAGCCCAGGGCAGCTGGCTTCTCAAAAGCGGCATGCGGGATTTTATCAATGCTGGGATACTGTTGCTGGAAGAACGCAGCGTTCTTTTGTAGGGCATCGTTGAAATTGGCGGGCGCCATCTTTACGGTATGCCCTGTATTGGTATCAATAGTATAGGCGCTGTTATAAATTCCCCAGTCGCCATCTCCGGAAAAATGACAGCCCATTCTTCCAATCGCATACGCCAGCATCAATGCGGGCGCCGCACTGTCGATCAGGGCACGTATATTTATCTTCCTTTTTTTAGCATAGCTGAGAATTACGATGGTGGCTACAATCAATCCTCCATAAAAGGTTAGTCCACTGAACGATAACAAGGCGCCTACCGGGTCTTGCACGAAGTCGTTCCAGTTTTCGAGATTGTGAAAAATTTTAGCGCCCAGCAAACCGGCAATGGCGGCCATTACAATAATATCCGGCACCCGCTGGTGTGGCATTACCAATACAGTATGCTCTTCCGGCTTGGCTTTCGCCGTTTTCTTTTTGGAATAGTATTTATACCCGCCCATAGCTGCTGCCAGCAATATACCGGCAAACAGGCTCCCCTGGCCGGAAAACACGAAACCTTGTAAGTCCTGGGAAGCAGTGTCCCAATTAAAGAATATACCGAGAATCTTGTATCCTAACAGAAAGCCTACCACGGCATTGCCAATAATCTCCCCCTGGGAAGCCGGTAACCCGGTCACTATCTTTTCGGAGATGCCGGTCAGCATCCCCAGTTGTTCACGGCGTTTTAACTCACGCGTTAAAATATAAGCCCCCGCCAGGAAAGCGATGGCCACAAAAAAACCAAACGTCTGGAAAATCTTTAAAAATGGTAGTTCTAAGCCAAGCAGATCTCTGAACGCGTAATATAAATTAGGATACATAGCCGTAAAAAAATTGGTGATCTGAGTTTTCCTATGAACAAAGCCGAATTTAATCAAAAGGAAAATCAAACCACCAAAGTACGATGCAATTTCGAATTTCTAAGTTGGATTTTAGAAATGTGAATATTTAGCAATACTGTTCGAATGCGTCCAGCAGGTTGGCTGCAATCATTTGTGCAGACCGGCCTTCAATCATATGGCGCTCAATCATGTGCACCAACTCACCATTCTTAAATAAAGCAATCGCTGGAGACGAAGGAGGATAAGGCATCAGGTGGGTACGGATTTGTTTAACCGCCTCACCATCAAAACCGGCAAAACTGGTAGTCAGTCTGTCTGGTTTCTTTTCGCTGTGCGCTACCGCCATCAATACCCCCGGACGGGCAGTACCTGCCGAACAACCACATACGGAATTGATAACCACCAGGGTAGTTCCGTCTTTCTGTAATGTAGTGTCAACACTTTCCGGCGTGAGCATTTCTTCAAAGCCGTTATCTGTCAATTCTGCCTTCATGGGCATTACTAGTTCCGCTGGATACATATAATTAGAGTTTTTTCTGTTTGTATTTTTCACAAAGTTAAATATATACCCGCAGAAAGTAAAAAAATGGATACCCTTATAGACTTTTTGACATAAAAAATACAATACAAACGACATTATGTCGCAATCTGTAACGTTTTTACTAACAAAATAGCAGTTTTCCTGGCATGGTATCCCATTTGATCTGTACCCGGTATCAAAACAAAAAATTGATTTCACTAAAAAAATTTATAGCAACTATGACACACATTAAATTTAACCACAGCCCGCTTCCCAAAACATTTGGTGGATTTGTAGAAGACATTCTCAATGGAGGATTGAATAAATATGTAAAAGACGATTTTCTGACCAACGATTATTTTACCACCCATCCTCCGGTAAACATCGTGGAAACACCGGAAGCTTTCCTGCTTGATGTAGTAGCCCCCGGATTTTCTAAAGAAGATTTTAAGATCAGCGCCGACGATAAAGCGATTACCATCAGTGCAGAAAAGAAGACCGAAGCGAAGAATGAAACCGACAAACAGGTACGCCGGGAATTCAACTTCAAGTCCTTCAAACGCTCCTTCACTATCGGTGAACTGGTAGACGCTGGCAAGATCAATGCAAAATATGACAACGGTATCCTGAAAGTAACCCTTGGCAAAAAGGAAAACAAACAGGACGCTCCTAAAGAAATAGTAGTGGAATAAGGGAAGCAGGTTCCCGCAAGGGAACTTCGTAGCAGTAGGGTTTAAAAGGTTGCTCTGTATAGGGCAACCTTTTTTATTGTCTATCGGAAGCTCATATTACATTTTTCTATTGTGTAGAATTCACACAAACGTTGAATCTCTCCTAGCTGATTAAAGAATAATTTGCCTGCCTAAGCACCTACTAATGGCAAAACGCTTCCGACAAGGCTGGTCATTTATTAAAAATATCTACTTCAACGCAGAAAAGGCAGTAATTGGCAATGTGATCCTTCACACCCCAAATACTTACGAACAGGCAAAGATCAAACTCATCTTTGATTATGCTTTCTTCTACGCCGTACTGCTCTTGTTCATACTGTTTATCAATATGCTCAGTATGAACCGGGTGAATATGATACTCATCCCAATAATGATTGGCATCCTCATAGGCTGCCTGCTCCTGCTCAGGAAGGGCATGGCGGCAAAGAAAGTGGGATTGATGACCTCGATGACCACGCTCATCATTCCCATCATTTCATCTTTCCTCAACAACCAGGACCTGAGCCCCAAGTACACGCTGATATGGATTATGAGTATCCTGCTCTGCTATATTACGGCCAACCTGGTAGCCACACTCGTATGGAGTCTTATTCTCTGCGCCTACCTGGTAACCATCGCCTACGTTAAACTCAATAATATTGCGGTGTATGTAAGCCCGGGCTATTCACCCGCCTTTCAATACCTGGCCAATCCGCTGATTGTGGGCATGTACCTGCTGTTTCTTATCAGGGCGCTCGGACAATACTACCGGAACATCATTTCCCTGGAACAAAAAAGGACAGCAGAACAACAACAACAACACCTCTCCCTGATTAATCAACATTTAACCAAACAGTTTCTGTTGGTAAAAGGGTTTTCCCGCTCAGGCAAATCTGCTTTCCTGAAAGGAGAAACCGAATTCCTGGAAGCTTGTTTTACAGAAATCGAAAAACAATGTGGTACCGCCATTGATTTCCTGAATGAACCCGGAGAAATATAGCCTTACACATCTGTGTTATGCTATGGGAAATGCTATTGAAACCTTTCAATGGATATGGATAAGTAAATATTACCATTTGTCTGATTTTCGCCCAACATGATAATAAATTATTGCTTTAGCAAGTAGTTTGATCAAAAAGAGCTTAGAAAAAATTACAACTTTCGGGGCTTATCAGTGCTAATTGATAGCACTATCTTCGCGCTATCAAATTCATCACCTATTTTCCTTATGCCGGTGAATATTATTTATAACCTATGCCATGATGGGCTTTCAATAAAATGAAGGCCTTTTTTTTATTATACTGAGAGAAAAAAATGGAAAAAAATAAGCCCCCCGAATAATCGGGGGGCTTTCAGCAGGATTACTAACCCATTTTTTTAATAACCCAAAATCTTCAGCATACTCTGAGAAGTTTGTTCTTTCGCATATAACCAATCTTTCAACTGGCCATTTTTATCGTATCCCACAATCACATGCTTAGGAGAAGGAATCAGGCAGTGCTTGATACCACCATAGCCGCTTAATTGGTCCTGGTAAGCGCCTGTATGGAAAAATCCGATATACAGTGGCTCCCCGGATGCCTGTTGCTTAGGCAGGAATACAGCGTTAATATGTTCTTCAGATGTATAAAAATCGTATCCATCACAGGTAAGTCCACCGAGATGTACTTCCTGGTATTCCTGGTCCCATTTATTAATTGGCAACATCAGGAATTTCTCCCCGATACCCCAGGTATCAGGCAATGTAGTAATGAAGGAGCTGTCGATCATGTACCAGGACTCACGGTCGTTCTGCATTTTCTCTCCTACTACACTATAGATAACAGCGCCACTTTCACCTACTGTAAATGAGCCAAACTCTGTGTAAATATTCGGTACAGGTACCTTATTCTTTTTACACATGCTTTTGATATTGGCCACAATCTCGTTTACGATATAATTATAATCATAGTCGAAACCAAGAGAGTGCTTGATGGGAAAACCACCGCCTATATTAATGCTATCCAGCTCAGGACAGATCTTTTTCAGCTGGCAGTAGAGATTCATTACACGGTTAAACTGGCTCCAGTAATAAATGTCATCCTTAATCCCCTTATTCATAAAGAAGTGCAGCATTTTCAGCTCAAACTTCTCATTACCTTTTATTTTATCCACGTAATATTCCAGGATATCACGGGGAGGAATGCCCAGACGGGAAGTATAAAAGTCAAAGCTAGGCTCTTCCTCTGCCGCCACACGTATTCCCAGCTTCACTTTATCTTTATCCTTGATCCGGACGTTTCTCTTATAATCTTCCAGCTCTTCCTTGTTATCCAGGATAGGCAGCACATTCTTGAATCCACTGTTGATCAACCTGGAGATAGCCCGGGTATAGGCCTTGGTCTTAAACCCGTTGCAGATAATGTAAGTATCCTTACTGATCTTCTTACGCTCATACAACTTATTGACAATGTCGATATCGTAGGCAAACGAAGTTTCAATATGAACACCATGTTTCAACGTTTCCTCCATAATGAAGGAGAAATGCGAACTTTTAGTACAATAGCAATAAAAGTATTCTCCATCGTACCTGTTCTTCTTAATGGCGTCCTGGAACATCTTCTTAGCCTTGTTGATCTGCATCCCGATCTTAGGAAGGAAGGTCAACTTAAATGGAGTTCCGTACTTGTCAATCAATGCCTTAATATCCAGACCATTAAATTCCAGGTAGTTGTCTTTTACTTCAAAGCCCTCCTGGGGAAATTCAAAAGTCTGCTTAACCAGGTCTGTGTAGGTGTTGTTCATTTAGTACTGCAAATGAATTTTAGGAATTAGTAATAGAAAAAAATATCAGGATAACAATCCATTTTTCCCTCACTGGGAAACTCCTGGTTTACACACCTACGTCAGTTCGAACCCCAGCAAAATAGGTTGCAAATCTAAATATTTTGTTGATTGCCACCCTAATTTTTTTCGGGAGGTATTGATTTTACGGGCATCATTACCCCTGCAAATATACAGACAATTACAAATCAATAAGTTAAATAATATTAAACACTATTTTTCGCTGTCTTCCAACAGCACTTTTAACGCCTGTTTTCCTTCACAAAAAAGCAAGTCGAGGCAGCTTAATCCGGGAAGAAATCCTATACGTTCCTGGAACACCTGGGTGTAAGAAGCAGGCGCTCCCGTAACTACTGGTCCCGGCAGTATGGTATCGCGGGCATCCGTTACTCCGCTCACCTCCTTCTGATAACTTTCGGTAAAGGTAACCGGCACAGCAATACCGAGTTTGCTATTCATCCATTCAAAACAGGCCAGGTTCCAATCCAGCAAATATTTAAATTCCTGCTCATACAATTCCTGCAGATCAGCTTCATAATATTCGAACCAGGGAGAGCGGCGATAAGCAGACACCAGCGTTTTCCAGTGCAAACTCTGCCATTTTTCCTCATTACTGATCCGGACATCCTTCATTACCGTCCGCTGGTTCTTCCCCCGGGTCAGGGGTACACTCAAAATCATTCGTCCATTTGGACCCGCTACATAACACCGGTTCCTGTAACTCAACTTTTGATAGTGCTCATATTTTTCAATCTGTAATATGTCGTGATTTAATAAAGCTTTATATGAATCAATGGGTGGAAAATACTGAGATTCAATTAATAACACCTTCTTTTCTGCATTCGCTGTCATAATGTCAATTTTTTAAAACCAGGTACCCGAACATTCCCTTTTTTACCCGGCAGGTACTTCAAGTCAGTCGCTTAACAATTTACTTTAAGTAATTGAGTAAGAATTCATAGCAATTATAATAATATGCTAATAAAATTAGTAGGTATTACTTTAGTTAAAAAGTTTCCGAAATGCAAAAATACTAAAGAAATTAGTCGCTTTTTCGTTCATTTTTAGCGAACACAGGAAGGAACACTAAGATAACATATTTCCATAAAGAAAGTTTTTATTTATATGTATTTAATGCATCATTCTTTTAAGCTACTCCTGCCGTTAAAAATGGGGATCGTTAAAAGTTTCCCAATTCAGCCATGCCGTTTTGAGAACTAAAAGCTTTGCAGTAGGTTTGACGTAAATTAAATTACCGGCTTACTGATGAAACTGCTTAGATTAATATTGGCCATTTTTATTGTTTGGGGACTAGCAAGCTCTTGCGAAAAAAACAAAGATATCCAATTTGTAAGGGTAGCCGGTGTGAGTATGGACGAGTTCGGTATGTCTAAAAGTATTGTACGGCTAACACTGGCATATTACAACCCGAATAATTACCGGCTTCAATTAAAAGATGCCGACTTCGATCTGTTTTTTGATGATACCCAGGTTGGCCATTCTATCCAGGATTCTACCATCGCTATACCAGCCAGGGATACTTTTTATTTCCCGGTAAAGCTGGAAGTAAATATGGGGAACGTTTTCAAAAATGCCATGTCCGCCTTCTCCAACAAGGAAGTAACCATCCGGGCCAACGGCCGCTGTAAAGTAGGTAAAGGCGGCATCTTCCTGCCCTTCCCGATTAAATGCGAAACCAAACAAGCCTTAAATTTCTTCTGATCCGGTTCGCTTCAATAAGTCAATAATTTCCATAATATGACTGCTTTCTGTGGCGCTTCTCAAAGGCGACAGTTGCAGGTCTTTCCGCAATACATTCAGATCCCGCAGCAAGTCACCCGTCAATAACCGGTGCCGTTCCGCTACCCGGTAAGCGAGGGCCGTTTTGAGCGCAGTAGCTTTTACCCGGAAGGTATGGGGACTATAACGCCCCGGATGCAGATGGATATACAACTGCTGATCGGCCGCCATCTGTAATATCCAGCGGGAAGTATCCGACAATACCACTGTGACATACCCATGTTGCTGCAACAGGAAAGCAGCATAGGCCGTTCGTTCATAGATCCCTCTTTCCTGTAACCAGTTTCTGACTTCGTTAAAAATAGCAGTGGTATCCAGTTCCCCGGCATACATATCCATCTGGGAATTGCCCAGCGCCAGTAATTTTTGGTGGATTTCGGACGACTCCGATTGTAAAAGCGTATGCTGGAGCGCAGCGAGATGGTGCTTCAGCGGGTTAAACAGTATGGGAATAGGAGTAGGTTTTAAAAACGGATAAGTATATAACACAACAGCCTTTAACTGGGTTAAAGGCTGTTGTGGTTGTTCATTAGTGCTTTTTCTTGGGATCCATACCTCCGCCATCTTCCGGCTTCTTGCAGCAGGTGGGCAGTTTGGCATAAGATTCAGGATTAGCCGTTACGTTATCTGCATCGTATCCCGCATTGGCAATACCTGTCTTGATATTCTCAATATTGGTACGGTCTGTCCAGTATTTTACCGTGGTGATATGTTTTTTGAAGTCTACTTTCACGGCCTGTACGCCTTCTTCATGCGACATATACCTTTCAATACGGTTTTTGCAGGATTCACATTGCACGGTAGGTGTGCTGATCTTTACAGTTTCGATCGACTTCTGTTTCTGTTGTGCCATGGCCATGCCCACACTGGCAAACAGGAACAACACGACTAATTTTAGGATACGCATAGTTGTAATATTATACCCGAATATACAAAAAAAGTGATATACCATTAAACTAACGGCCCCACTGATCCGGAGCGGCTCTCCAGGCTTGCAGGGTGCTGATTTCGTCGGCAGAAACAATGCCCTTTTCTTCTGCCAGTGCAATCATTGCATTGTAGTTACTGAGCGAATGGAAAGGAACACCGGCCGTTTCAAAAGCCTTTACCGCTACATCAAATCCGTAATTGAAGATAGACACCATGCCAATTACTTCGCCACCAGCTGCACGAATAGCCTGTACTGCTTCCAGGCTGCTTTTACCGGTAGAAATCAGGTCCTCTACCACCACTACCGGCTGACCAGGTTGCAATACGCCTTCAATCTGGTTACCCATGCCATGTTCTTTAGGCTTGGATCTTACATAAATAAAAGGAAGTTTCAGTTGATCAGCTACCAGCGCTCCGTGCGGAATCCCCGCCGTAGCTACGCCGGCAATTACTGCCGCATCAGGAAAGGTTTCAAATACCAGGTTGCACAACTCAGATTTAATATAGTCACGCACGTAAGGATAAGATAAAATCTTCCTGTTATCGCAATAGATCGGCGATTTCCAGCCGGAAGCCCATGTAAAGGGTTGAGCAGGACTTAACTTTACGGCCTGCACCTGCAGTAATTTTTCTGCAACTTGTTTTTCGCTTACTTTATTCATACAATCGCCAAAAGTACAGCCTTTGTACTTAATAATTTATACTATATCGATAATAGTTGTCCTATATGGATAATATTCATACTATATGGATAATATTATACTTTATCGATAATATTTATCCCCTGTAAGATTTATATCAGCTATCTGACATTTCTACCCGTCACCGGCAATCTATATAATATAGCCTGTTACAAGATTCACCCAAAATTTCCGTAGGCTACGTACTATTTTTAAAACATCCTCTTACATTTGCGGCATGCAAGAAAACATTACGATCTATCTCAACGAGCGGCCTCTTCTACTAACTGCGGATACGGCGATACCAGCACACTTTACCCATGCGAAAGCGTATAATAATCCCGACCCTGAGAAAATGGAAAGTGTGTTACAGAAACTGGAAAATGGGAAAAAAGACGCTGCGGTTTTCATCGCGCCGGATGTAAAAAAACTCTTTAAAAAGGTGTCCCTCCATTTTACTACCCTGGTGGCAGCCGGCGGATTAATTACCAATCCTGCCGGCGAAGTGCTAATGATGTTCCGCAGGGGAAAGTGGGATTTGCCAAAAGGTAAACGCGATCCGGGGGAAGAACTGGAAACCTGTGCCCTGCGTGAAGTAGCGGAGGAAACCGGTTTACATACCGTTTCCCTGGAAAAGAAAATCACGGAAACATTTCACTATTACCCGATGAAGAATAAGAAGGTATTGAAACATACCTATTGGTACCGGATGCACTTTACCGGTACAGAACTCACGGTACCCCAGATTGAAGAAGACATCCAGGACCTGCAATGGATCAAGCCTGAAAACGTAGATAAATACCTGAAATACTCCTACGAAAACATCAGAGAAGTTTTCAGGGCAGCTCATATATAAGCTCCAGGTTCATTTGGAAAGATGATTCCAAATGAACCTGTACGGCCTGTTTATTTTTTGGCCAGGATGGCTACAGTAAGCCGGCTCACACAAACTAACTGGTGCTGATCGTCTGTAATACGAATATCCCATACATGGCTGTTGGCCCCGATGTGCAAAGGACGGGCGCAGGCATGTACATACCCGCTTCTTACCCCTCTCACATGGTTGGCATTAATTTCCATTCCAACGCAGATCTGTTTTTCCGGGTCAATAATGAGCCCTGATGCCATGCTGCCCACGGTTTCCGCCAACGCAGCGGAGGCACCGCCATGCAACAGGCCATAAGGTTGTACGGTTCTATGATCTACCGGCATCATCATTCTCAGGTAATCCGGTCCTATCTCGGTAAACTCCATTCCTAAAACAGTGGCCATGGTAGCTTCTCCCATCTCATTCAGATCATCCAGCGAAATCTTGGTATTGTGCCAGATCGTTTTCATATCTACTGCTTTAAAGTTATTGCTTAATACGCCTGATGCCTTCCATTACTACTTCCGGCAGGAAAGGAGCCACATCTCCGCCATAGCGGTGAATATCCCTTACCAGCGTGGAGGCAATACTGGAATACTGTGGTACAGTAGTCAGGAAAATGGTTTCTATACCCGGGGCTATCGTCCGGTTCACATCTGCAATCGCCTTTTCATACTCGAAATCACTGACATAACGGATCCCCCGGAGAATAAAACGGGCGCCCAACTGCTTACAAAAGTCAATAGTTAACCCTGAATAGGAAGACACTTCCACCCGGGGATCATCTTTATATATTTCTTTAATCCAGGCTATCCGCTCTTCCAACGCAAACATCGGCGTTTTGCTGCTGTTTACACCAATGCCGATCACCAGGCGGTCAAACAAATCGAGCCCACGGTTAATTACATCCGTATGTCCCAATGTTATGGGATCGAATGTACCCGGGAATAAACAAATCCTCATGATAGTGGTATTGATTTAAATAATATCTGTCAACGTTTGAGCGCTTCCCGGTTGATAAAAATAGAGAAAACCGTAGCCCCATAATTTCTTTCAGAACGGTAATAGGAGTAATCCTTGAATTTCCCATGCTGCGTATGTTCCACCACCAGCCAACCTTCCAGATGCAGTAATTCCCTTTCAAATACCAGCAATGGTAACTGATCCAGCGTTTCCATCATGTAAGGCGGGTCTGCAAAAATCAGATCAAATTGCTCTGTACACTGCTGGAGGTATTTAAAAACGTCCATTTTTACCGTTTTCAGGGTGGTAATGCCCAGCGACTGCGCCGTTTTGCCGATAAAAGCCGCCATGGCCGGATCTTTTTCCACCACGGTAATATCAGTAGCTCCCCTGGAAGCCAGTTCATAGCTGATACTCCCGGTACCGCCAAACAGGTCCAGTGCTTTCAGCGCCGAAATATCCAGGTTGTTTTCGAGAATATTAAATAAACCGCCCTTGGCAATATCTGTAGTAGGACGGGTATGCGGCATTTTTGCCGGTGGTTGTATCCTTCTTCCTCCACTCGCTCCTCCAATTATACGCATAACGCTAACGCATATAGATTATGAAAATAATAACCAGGTATTTCCTGCATTTTAGTGATATAGTGGAAACCCGGTAATCGTTGCATCCATTCCAGGCGTGGAATGAACTTGTACATTTCCTGGTATACACCTGTATCGGCGGCCAGTACCCCTCCCAGTTTTACCTTCACCTGTTGTTCATCCAATCCTAATTGGCGCAGGGTACTTACCAGGGTGTATACTACATCCAATCCTGTTTCATAGTCCGACTCCTGTTGGATCAGGAGTTTTCCTTTCTCGTAAATAGTGAGTGTAAAGCTCTGCTGTTGTACTTCTACAAAAGCAACGCCTTCGCTGGCATGAAAATCCAGGTCCAGCGGGTAGGCTTGCAACAGGGCAGAATTGGCATGGATCACCAGGTCTGTTGAAAATTCTTTTCTCAGGAAGCCCAGCAGGTCTTTATCAACGCTGTAAACATTGACCATGGGTAATCCGGGAAGAAGATCCGATAAGATGGCTTCCTGCATCTTTTCCGGCATGGCCAGGTGCAGGTATTCTTTCTTCATAGATGGCATATAATACAGGTGGGGCACTAATACGCCACTACCGGTATTAAAGGCCAGCAGTATAGATTTAAAAGCAGTAAACAACAGTTTGTCCGTATCAAACACATTCTCTATCATCTCCAGGTCGGCCAGGGCCATTTTCCGGGGGGTAAAATGATAGGACTTCAATGCCAGGAATTTCCTTACAGCCGGATCATATACCACATAACTAAAGGTGCCGCTTCCTACCAGTACAAATAAATAGCAGGCCGTCAGGTCAGTTTCCAGCAGGGTTTCATCGTCTACTGTAAATGCGGGATGGATGTTATAAGCCACGGGCATAATTTACCTTTCAAATGAATTACAATAATAGTCTTTTTAGTTAATTGGTGAGGGCGTTTTGTTGTTTTATCAGGGGAGATGATCACCAGATTCCCATATATTTGTTTTTATACCCACAATCAGCAGAAGATACATGCAACTGGAAGTAACCACCCGGCAGATTATAAAGATAGCAGGACCTATATGCCTTGCCCTGATTATTCCACAGATCAATCATATTACCAATACCGCATTCCTGGGACGATTGGGCGAATTTGAACTGGCAGCCAACGGGATCGCCGGTATTTATTACCTGGTGATGTATATGATTGTATATGGCCTCAACAATGGACTACAGGTGCTGATTGCCCGTAGAGCAGGACAAGGCCAGTATGCGGGTATTGGGCAATTGTTTTCCAATGGGATACAGGTGGGCCTTGTCTTCTCCCTGATCGCTATCCTGATTACGCTGCTGGCTGCTCCCTGGTTCTTTGCCAAAAGTTTGCACGATCAACATATCCTGTCAGCAGCAGTATCGTTTATCCGCATCCGTATCTGGGGACTCCCTTTCCTGATGCTGCTCAATATGGCCGATGCCTTTTATATTGGCAGCGGGCATCCTAAAATATTGATTGTGATTTCCCTCTTCCAGGAAATGATGAATATCTTCTTTGACTACACCCTTATTTTCGGTAAGCTGGGATTACCCGCGATTGGACTGAATGGCGCCGCCATAGCATCGATCATCGCTGAATTCACCGGCTGCCTGGTGGCCTGCAGTATGCTGTTTATCAGAGGCTACTACCGGAAATACAGCCTGTTCGGCTATTTGCGGGTCAATTGGGCTATTGTCCGGAATATCCTGGATGTATCAGCGCCCCTGATTATACAATTCCTGTTTAGCATCGGCAGCTGGTTTGTGTTTTTTATATTTATTGAACACCTGGGAGAAAGACCACTGGCCGTATCTAATATGCTCCGCAGTATTTTCGGGTTTTTCGGGATTTTTACATGGTCGCTGGCCGCGGCCTGTAATACGATGGTCAGCAATGTGATCGGACAAGGGAAATCTGAACTCGTATTCAAAGCCATCCGGAAAATAGTAGGTATCAGCGTGATTTGCGCTACTACCGTATGTATCCTGGTCAACCTGTTTCCTTACACACTGTTGCATATCTATACCAATAATGCCGACCTGATTACAGTGGCTATTCCTTCCATACGGATCATTACTTTAAGTACCATTCTCATGGCGGTATCGGCGGTAACCATGAGTGGCGTGATTGGTACGGGCAATACCCGTATGAACCTCGTTACAGAAATTACGGCGGTAATAGGCTATATGCTCTATTGCGATATTGTGATAGAACGTATGCGCAGTGAGCTGCAATGGGCCTGGGGAGCCGATTTCATCTACTGGACTATCATCTTTGGTCTGAGTTACTGGTACCTGCGCAGCGGCAGATGGAAAGGGAAAGAGATCTGACCGGTGTCTACTGGAGGTCGTCCAGCATTTTCCGGCAATCAACTTTGATACCGGCATCGTCCTGGGCGATATTGCGCAGTGTTAATGCCTTTTTAAGCACGTCTATGGCTTTATCCTGCTGATCATTTTCTTTATAGGCGCGGGCCAGTTCGTAATAATTGAGAATAAATGCGGGGTCCAACTGCCGGCACTTCTCGTAATTAGTGATGGCGTTTTGCAGGGAGCCATCCGGCAGTCCACCAAACAGCATTTTGGCAGCGCCCCTTTCAAAGGCATTCAAATTGGCTACTTCAAAATTCCATTTACCCAATACGTGATAACCCTGTGCCAGGGAAGGGTTGAATTTAATGGCCAACTCGGCATATTTCTTTACATCTTTGGAGGCGGCCACTTTATCTTTGGCGCCGGAGATCAGGGCCATGCGTCCCATAGCGATGGCCATCGATAAATTAGCGTCCGGGCTGTTGGGATCTGCTTTCAGGGCCTGTAGTGCATAACTTTTTGCCTGGTTATAATAGTTGACTTTATCTTCCTTATTTTTTTGCCGGTTGCCTATACGGGAACATAACTGGCTGGCCTGGTTCAGGGCTTCCAGTTGCGTAGGTTGTATTTTCAGGATATCTTTATCTTTCTCGAATGCTTCACTTTCCTTCATTTGCTTTTCCAGCTGTTTGGCTTCTTCCACCATATCACTAACACTCTGAGCCTTTACCAATAAGGCTGTTGATAACAAAAAGCAAACTGCCATGATCCTCTTAAACATAGGACAGGTTTTTTCGTTGTTGAATAACTTAATGCTATAAATCTACGAAAATTACAAATGAGAAACATCATTCATATCCCAAAAACGGGAACTAATAATCTTTCTCCAACGATACGAGAGAGTTACGGATACTGGCGCCCATGGGGGGATTCATTTTGCGCAGGGTAACAATACTATGTTGAATAGCGGGGTAACGTTGTTTGAGTGCAGCCGACAACTCATATACCACTTCCTCCAGCAATGGACGGGGAATCGCCATCACCGTTTGAGCGATTTCATAAACACCCTGGTAGTTCACCGTTTCAGACAAGTCATCTACTGGCACGGTGCCGGGTATACGAACGGCTACATCCAGCATAAAGTAATTGCCAATAATGGTTTCTTCCGGATATAAGCCATGGTAGGCATAAAAGCTTGCCTGTTCGAGTGCAATGGTGAGCATTCAAAAAAATTAGTGCTGTTATTGGCAGGTTATCCGGACAACTGGTTATCATGGTAACTGGTTATCCGGATAACGTTATAAAGTTAAAATCAGGCGTGATGTTCTTTCGCTGACAGGTATCTTTCAGCATCCAGGGCAGCCATACATCCGCTTCCGGCTGCTGTTACCGCCTGACGGTAGATCTTATCCTGTACGTCGCCGCAGGCAAATACACCTTCTACAGTAGTACGGCTGGAGCCAGGTACTGTTACAATGTAATCCTGTTCGTCCAGCTCCAGGTAATCTTTGAAGATGGCAGAATTAGGCTGGTGACCGATAGCCACAAAGAACGCGCTTACCGGAACGTCTTTCTTTTCCTGTGTTTTATTATTGAGGATCCGGATGGCTTCTACTTTGTTATCGCCCAATACTTCGTCTGTTTCTGAGTTCCAGTAAACGATGATATTGGATGTTTTCAGTACGCGGTCCTGCATTACTTTAGAGGCGCGCATTTCATGGCGGCGTACCAGCATATGTACCGTACTGCACATTTTAGAAAGGTACAAAGCTTCTTCTGCAGCGGTGTCGCCAGCTCCAACGATCGCTACTTCTTTCCCACGGAAGAAGAAGCCATCACATACGGCGCAGGCAGAAACGCCACTACCATTGAGGCGCTGTTCTGACGGGAGTCCCAGCCATTTAGCGGAAGCACCGGTAGCGATAATGATCGCATCTGCGGTAATTTCTTTTTCTTCGTCGATGGTTACTTTATAAGGTTGTTTGCTGAAATCCACGGAGGTAGCTAAACCGTAACGGATATCAGCCCCCATACGGGTAGCCTGTTTTTCGAAATCTACCATCATTTCAGGGCCCTGGATACCTTCGGGGTAGCCAGGGTAGTTTTCTACTTCTGTGGTGATGGTTAATTGTCCTCCAGGTTGAATACCCTGGTATAATACTGGTTTAAGGTTGGCTCTTGCAGCATAAATGGCAGCGGTATAGCCGGCAGGTCCGGAACCGATGATCAATAAATGTACATGCTCTTGTTGCTTGTTTTCCATACTTTTTTTGCTGTATAATTACTTGCTTATAATAATTGTTTTATAGGTTGCCTGGTATCCGCCCCAGTAGCCTAATGCGCCGGGAATATTTCCCAATATTTTTATGGGTGATGAAAATGGATTCCCGTTACTGTTAAATGCAAAGTCGAGTGTTCGCCAGAAGTCCCACGTTGCTTTGTCAATATTACAAAACTTGAGGGTTACTGTATCACCCGTGTTGAATAATGCATAAGTAGCAGCATCCAGCCGTTCATTTTTATTCACGCCGGCGTCCAGGGGAATTTCAAATGTTGTGCCGTTCACCAGCTTATCATCCAGTACAGAAGTGAGTCCGGGTAGAAATGTTTCGCTATTCCGGCTGGTAAAGTAGCGGGCATAGTTGCCAAATGCCGGCGCATCGGTGATTTTCACCCAGAGGCGCACCTTGTTATCGTAACCGTCTACCATAACTGAGTGGTACCACATAGAGTCCAGTTTCATACCAGCAGTTGGTATGGTTGTCACGGCCTGGTATGTCTTATTGTCAGCACTAATCGTTAAAGTATAGGTGCCTGACACTTTTCCTGTAAAGAGATTGGCAGCCGGCTGGTTGGTATTCGGCACATATGCAAAGAGCTTTAAGTTACCAGTATCTACGGATTGTTCTACCAGTTTCATGGTTTTGCTGCCGTTGGAAACGGAGACGGTAGCATTATGCACGAAGGAGTTTTGCAGGGTAGCCTGATCTATCCGGGAAAAATAGCCGAGGCTATTGGTGAGTATTACCAGGGGATAGGTCCCATCTTCGATCCGGCCTTCCACTACCAGTTGCGGCGCCTGCTGCGGCAGGTGAACGCTGATATCTTTTTCACAGGCGGAAAAGATCAGTGTAAGCAACAGGAAGAAGAGCCAGTTACGCATAGACTGCAAAAATAAGGGGTGTGTAGTAAAATAAGAACACCGGCCATGTATTTACAAGGCCGGTGTTCTTATAGAATAAAGAGGATTAGTAGATTTATTCAACCAGTCATTCCGCGATGCAGCGGTATGGCCAATGGAGCAAAAGGATTATCCCAGATACGATTTCAGAGCGCCGCTATAGCGAGCTTTTTGCAGCCTTTTGATAGCACGTTCTTTAATCTGCCTGATTCTTTCTTTTGTCAGATCGTATTTCTGACCGATTTGTTCGATTGTTGCGCCGTTTTCACCATCCAGACCAAAGTAAGCATTCACGATTTCAGCTTCGCGGGGGCTCAGGGATTTCAGGACCCTACGGATTTCCTCACGGAGTGAATCTCTCATAACGTCATCGTCAGTAATATCTCCACCTTCCAGCAGATCGCCCATGGCAACGTCTTCGGCCTCGTGCACAGGTGCATCCAGTGACATGTGGCGGGTATTGCTTTGGAAGATATTGTTAATTTCTGATTCAGACATTTCCAGGATTTCTGCGAGTTCCTCGGTAGAAGGTTCACGCTCGTTTTCCTGTTCAAATGCCATATAAGCTTTGTTAGCTTTATTATATGTGCCAATTTTGTTCTGCGGTAACCTCACAAGACGACCTTGTTCTGCTAACGCCTGCAGGATGGACTGGCGAATCCACCATACTGCATAAGAAATGAATTTGAAACCTTTCGTTTCATCGAAACGTTGTGCTGCCTTGATCAAGCCAAGATTACCTTCGTTAATAAGGTCACTGAGGCTAAGCCCCTGGTGCTGATACTGTTTTGCAACAGATACAACGAAACGTAAGTTTCCTGTAGTCAATCTTTCAAGAGCCTTTTGATCGCCCATTTTAATGCGCTGCGCCAAAACGGTCTCCTCTTCGGGTGTTAACAAAGGGATCTTCGAGATTTCCTGCAGGTATTTTTCTACCGCCTGCGAATCACGATTGGTGATCTGGGTGGCAATTTTAAGTTGCCTCATATGAAAAATTGTATTGGTTTATAAATAAAATAACAGCGAAAGAAAATTTTTGTTCGAATTTTTAAAAATTATTAACTTACAAAGTTTCCCGCGCTTTTATCGTTTTCTTCAAAAATAAGTCTGCAAAGATCGTGCTAACCAATCACTCTACCAAATCCTTCTTATATTTGTCAGCCTTATAACAAAATACAGTTTTAAAACGGAATTTTATAATGCTTTAGTCCCCATAAAAGGCTGCTTTATACAAATTTTAACAATTGATAAAGAATCATTATCAAATTAACATCTTAACTAATTTATTGGTTAAGGCGTTGCAAATTTTTCAATAAAATGATTGACTTTAGAAGCGACACTTTTACACGTCCCGGCCCTGGCATGTTACAGGCCATGTTACAGGCAGAAACCGGTGATGACGTTTTTGGTGAAGATCCCAGCATCAACAAGCTGGAAGCCATGATGGCAGCTTATTTTGGCAAAGCGGCAGCCTTGTACTGCCCTTCCGGCACAATGAGTAACCAGATTGCTATTAAAGTACATACGTTGCCAGGGGATGAAGTGGTTTGCAGTAATCTTGCACATGTATATATTTATGAAGGAGGTGGTATTGCCTTCAACTCCGGCGCCCAGGTACACGCCATTATTGGCGACCGCGGCATGATCCGCGCTGCCCAGGTGGAAGCTGCCATTAACCCCGATGATGTGCATAAAGCCAGTACCAGCCTGGTATGCCTGGAAAATACCTCCAACCGGGGCGGCGGATGTTGCTACGATTGGGAGGAAATGAAAAAAATCAAAGCCGTATGCGAGGAGCATGGCCTGGCACTCCACCTCGATGGAGCCAGGCTCTTTAACGCGCTGGTAGCCACGGGACAGGATCCGGCGCAATACGGACAACTATTTGACAGCATCTCTGTATGCCTCAATAAGGGCATGGGCTGCCCGATGGGTTCCGTATTACTTGGTAGTGAAGCATTTATCAAATCTGCCCGGCGCATCCGCAAAAAGTTCGGGGGCGGCCTGCGGCAGGCCGGCTACATGGCTGCTACCGGCATCTATGCCATGGAAAACAATATCGCCCGGCTCGCCGACGATCACCTCCACGCCAAACAGATAGCCCAGGCGCTGTTGGAAAAATCTTTTGTTGGCCATATGCTGCCGGTAGAAACCAATATTCTCATCTTTGAAGTTACCGGCGACTGGACACCGCAATACTTTACCGACTATCTTAAACAAGAAGATATCCTGGTGATACCCATCTCTCCTACACAGGTCAGAATGGTCACTCATCTCGATATCACACCGGAAATGGTAGCGCGCACCTGCGAAATAATCGCAGAAATGGCGTAGTGCCGGGAGAGATCCTTGTTCTTTAAATTTTCATCTCTCCCTAATCTCTGTTATTTTTGCAACCTTATATTATGAATAGCATGGAACTCTCGAAAAATTACCTGCCGGCATCGGTGGAGGAAAAATGGTACCAACAATGGATGGACAAAGGCTACTTCCGATCTAAACCGGATGGCCGTCAACCTTTTACTGTCGTCATCCCCCCTCCCAATGTGACCGGGGTATTGCATCTTGGCCATACGCTCAATGAAACCGTACAGGACATCCTGGTACGCCGTGCCCGTATGAGCGGATTCAATGCCTGCTGGGTACCGGGCTCCGATCACGCGTCCATTGCTACTGAAGCGAAAGTGGTAAATATGCTCAAGCAGGAAAAAGGAATTGAAAAATCCCAGCTTACCCGCGAAGAGTTTCTCAAACATGCCTTTGAATGGAAAGATAAATATGGTGATATCATCTACCACCAGATAAAAAAACTTGGCTGTAGCTGCGACTGGGACCGGGTTACCTTTACCATGGACGATCATTACTATAAAGCAGTGATCACCGTTTTTATTGATCTCTATAAGAAAGGAGTGATTTATCGCGGTGCACGTATGATCAACTGGGACCCCAAGGCCAAAACAGCATTGAGCGATGAGGAAGTGGAATACAAAGACATACAGGGAAAACTGTATCATGTAAAGTATGCCATCACAGACGCCGCAGGCACGCCTACCGGCGAGTTCATTACCATCGCCACCCAGCGCCCTGAAACTATTATGGGCGATACGGCTATCTGCGTAAACCCGGAAGACGAAAGGTATACACACCTGAAAGGTCATTTTGCTACCGTGCCGCTGGTAAACCGCCGCATACCCGTAATATTTGATACTTATGTAGATAAAGAATTTGGTACCGGCGCGCTGAAAGTAACGCCAGCACACGATATCAACGACTATAACCTGGGTCTTAAACATCACCTGGAAATCGTAGATACCCTGAACGATGACGGTACCCTCAGCGCTGCCGCTATTGTTTTCGTAGGTGAAGACCGCTTCGTGGCCCGTAAGAAAGTAGTGGCCGCCCTGGCTGAAACCGGCCTGCTGGTAAAAGAACAGGAGTACACTACCCGCGTTGGCTATAGTCAGCGTAACCCTACCACCGTAGTCGAGCCCCGTATTTCCACCCAATGGTTTGTAAAAATGGCTGAAATGGCCAAACCAGCCCTGGATGCAGTAGTAAATGGCGATGTAAGAATACATCCCGGCGACCGCTTCCTGGCTACTTACAAATACTGGATGGAAAATGTAAAGGACTGGTGTATTTCCCGCCAGCTCTGGTGGGGACAACAAATACCCGCCTGGTATGCACCGGATGGCACTTTTGAAGTAGCTGCCACCGCTGCGGAAGCAGCCGCACAATTTGCCGCCCGCAACATTACCATCAGTGCAGCAGCACTGAAACAGGATGAAGACTGTCTCGATACCTGGTTCAGCTCCTGGTTATGGCCCATGGAAGTATTTAATGGTATTTCCCAACCTGGCAATGAAGACATCAACTACTACTACCCTACCTCCGTACTGGTAACTGGTCAGGATATTATCTTCTTCTGGGTAGCCCGTATGATTATGGCAGGCCTGGAATATAAAGACGTAAAGCCTTTCAGTGATGTATACTTTACGGGTATGGTACGCGACAAGCAAGGACGTAAAATGAGTAAACAGCTGGGTAACTCACCCGATCTGCTGGAACTGATCCACTCCTTTGGCGCGGATGCCGTACGATTTGGTATCATGATCTCTTCTCCTGCCGGTAACGACTTACTCTACGATGATGCCAGCTGCGAACAGGGACGTAACTTCTGTAATAAAATATGGAACGCCCTGAAGCTGGTGAAAATGTGGGAACAACGCCAGGAAGATGATACCGCTGCGGATGCTGCTGTCAGCAACTTCGCTGTGAAATGGTTTGAAAGCAGGCTGAATGAAGTACAAGCTGAAGTAGCCGCCCTGCATAAAGACTTCCGCCTCAGCGAAGGGCTGAAAGCCATCTACATCCTGATCTGGGATGATTTCTGCAGCTGGTACCTGGAATGGGTGAAACCTGGTTTTGAACAACCCATTGCCGCATCTGTATATCGTAAAACCGTATACTTCTTTGAACAACTCATGCAGTTGTTACATCCGTATATGCCGTTTATTACGGAAGAAATCTATCAGCTGTTAACGGCACGTGCCGCTGACGATTCCCTGATGATGAAACAATTCACTACGCCGGAAGCTCCTGTACACGCGACCCTGCTGGAAGGAACACTGGCTAAGGAAATAATCACCGGCATCCGTGATGCACGTAATAAAAACCAGATTAAGCCGAAAGATCCAATCGTACTGCATGTAGAAACCAAACACGACAATACTTTCAAACAACTGGAAGGTATGCTCGCGAAACAGGTGAATGCGTCTGCTATTCATTACGTGCAGGAACCGGTACCAGGTTGTATCACGGTGGTTATCGGTAAAGATAAATTCTACCTGGGCACTGAAATCGAGCTGGATACCACTACACAGAAAGCCACGCTGCTGAAAGACCTGGAATACCTGAAAGGCTTCCTGGTGTCTGTGGAGAAGAAGCTTTCCAACGAAGGTTTTGTACAGAAAGCGAAACCTGAAGCGGTAGAAGCAGAACGTAAGAAAAAAGCAGATGCCGAAGCCAAAATTTCGGTGATCGAGGAAAGTTTAAAATCCTTATAATTTTTATGATCGCCCGGTCGTTACTATACCGGGCGATTTTTTTATATCCCGGTACTATCATGCAAAAACACCTGTTACTTAGTTGCTTACTCACCGCTGTTGCCATGCCGGTATTTGCGCAAACCCATAAAAAAGTTCCTGCCGCTACCACTACCGCTGCCAGCAACAAAAGACCCGTGAAACTGCGTAGCAGCTGGGGTATTTACCTGAGCGATACCCTGCCTAAAACGGAAGTAGCCAAACTGCTGGATTCTGCACTGGTGGTAAGAGATGAAAAAAATAATAAGTACCCTGTCATTTCTTTTGCTTTTACCTACGAAAAGCATGAGCCCTATTTGAATGATACTACCGGCCAACCGGCCATCTATAAAGATTTTACGGGAGATAATTTTAAATCCCCGACCCTCACTCCGCTCTGGAGCAAAGGCCTGAAGGAATCTTTACAATCAGGCGATGTCTTATACTTCGATGAAATCATCATCAAATACGCGGAAGAAAAATACTACAAAGCGCCTTCTATCCGCATCAACGTTAAATAACTCAATAGTTAAATAATTGCTGGATCGGGATAATAAAATCCACGCGGTTCTGTGCATTGTCTACCGGGTCTTTATCAAACAGGTGGCTGAAGCGCACCCCAAATGTGAATGGCAGCGCATTACCTAAGCGCGTGTCCAGGAATAATTCCGTACCTGCAGAGGTAAAGCGGGTATTGACATTCTGCTGGTAAAAATTAGCTACGCTATAATCATAAAACAGGTTGGCACGGATACGGCTAAAGTAGAGCAACTGCGCAAAGCCCCAGTCGGGATAGGCCAATGGCAGGTGATAATTCGCGCCCAGCTTATAAATACGCGTATATAATGGCGTATTATATCCCCTTGCATATACGAAATTGTCGGTGAAGGTATAGTTAAATGACTTGTCCCTTTGCTGGAAAGCTCCCTGCAATACCAGGTTATGATTGTGCCATAACCCAGGCAGATACTGATCTAACCGCCCATACAGCTGTTCCGCAAATAAGCCGGTCACAGAATGGTTGTACTGCAAAGCCAGGTATTGACCAAAATGGGTAAAGATATTCTGCGTACCCTTGATGCGCTGATTGCTGAAGATAATGGAATTGGAGAGGAACTGTAAATCATTTCCCTTGTATTTGCTATCCAGGTAACGGTGGCGGATATTATAGTTACTGCCAAAAGACAGGCTGCGGCTGTACATACCGGCAGATAAATTGAGTGGTATGCTGAAACCCAGATACGCAGTAGCCTCATTCCAGTATACTCTCTGCCGGTTCTGATCCAGCCCGTTGCGATTAATAGTATAGTCGGCGCCCAGGTACAGCACTGGGAACCAACCGGCAAAAGTAAATCCAGCACCGATATTGGAGCTTTCCTCATTCCGGTTGTAGGTATACCCAATCGTGGTATTAGTAGTACTTAATATATTTTCGCCGACAAGTGAGATGCCATAGTCAGGGTCATTGAAAGACGGTACCCAGCTGTGGAAATTAAACGGATGGGTAAACTGGGCATATTTCTTTACCGGCAGCGAATCCCGTGGCACGATATCCAGGATGTTGCCACCCTCTTTGAACTCAGGATGCAGCCAGGCGCTGCGGCTTTCTTCAGATACCTGTTTCCAGTTGTTTTCATTCAGCGCAGCGTGGTATAACTTATATCCTTTAATGGTAAACTCACTGAAAACGAGGCTATCCCTGTTATGATCAATAGCCAGGTGCAGGGCGCTATTTCCCCTGTCGGTTACTTCATATATCTTCCGATCCGATAACGTCATGGCATATACGTTATTCACATCTTTATATCCTGCCGTAAAATAAACGGTATCGGCTTTCACTACCGGGATACCCAGGGCGGTATAGCTGAAAGGTGTTAGTACAGTGCTTTCTCCGGTGGAAAGCGATTGCTGTACCAGCGCCATCTCCCCCTTGTTGTTGCGTACTGCGCTGATCACCGCCTGATCGCCAGCAGCGAAGCGGGGATAAGTATAGTACCAGTTCTGTGGATTGGGCAATTGTTTTTCTACCTTACCTGTTTGGGTATTGATCAGTTGCAAACTGTATTGCATGCTGGGAGAGGTAGCCGCTGTAATCACCAGCTGTCCGTTTTCGCTGATATCCGGGGAGAAGAATTTTCCCCTGCCGGAGATGGTTTTCGTTTGACCGCTGACGTTATCCCAGATACGGATAACGGAGAAGTCTTTCCATCCCCAGCGGGCATCGAAGCGGGCGGCGGCCCATACGATGCGGCCATTGCGGTAGCTAAAAAAATCATCGTATACGATGCCTGGCCTTACCAGCAGGCGCTCCTGGCCAGCTGCGTTTAGCATATAAAATCCCGGTACTTTGTCACGGGCATCTTTAAGTATCACCCATTCGTTGCTGCCGGCGGCATATACATATTTATAGTTCGTAACCGGTTTTGCCACCGGTAATATACCGGTAGCCGCCGTGGTATCGGGGCGGGCCGCATAGTTATTCCACAGGGGCTGGTATTCTTTGAGCGTGGCCCGGTAAAAGCCGGTAATATTATAGCCGGTGCGTTTCTTCAGGCTATGCGACAGGGGATAAAAAAGTCCCCGGAAGCGCACTGCGTCTGTAGTAACATCTTTCCAAAAAGCGGTGCCATAATGTTCGCGGCCATAGCTGGTCATCAGGTACCCCAACGGGTAATGATCTGGTACAAAGTCGCGGTACGAGCCATTACGGATTTTCATATAGGCGTAATGTTTACCTGCCAGCGACAGTCCACGGAAGCCATCGAAGAAGCCAGGAAGCCTTCCCCTGCCCTGTGGGGTGAGTGCGGTTTCCATTACCACGGCATCGCCTTCCCAGAACCAGTTGGGTACTGCAATGTTGGTAATGGCGGCCTGTCCCAGCTGGCCACCGAGAATGGAAAACACTTTAGATACGCCCTGGCGAAAATTCATATTTTGTAGTACATGGCGGTACTCGTGTACCGACAGCTGTTCTTCCCAGTTCAGGGAGCCCAGGTCGAGGGAAGAGGGAGAAGGGGTCAGGTAAAACTCAGAGCGGAAGGGCCCGAGTTGTACGTATCCATTGGATTGCATGGTTTGATTCTGTAAAACGATGTTTACTTTCCTTTCCAGCGGCCCGATAGAGTTACGTGTATAGCGGTTGAGGTAATGCACGATATTGGCTACGCGTTCGCCCTGGGCTGTCATGCCTTTGGGAAAGATCACCCTGACGGTATCGTTGTTGATCTGTTGCCACTTAAGCGAAGGTGGATTTCCCCCGAATTGCTGTGCTGATAAAGAAAAAGAGAGGAAAATCAGCGTAATGGCAAGGATAGCACGCATAAAAAGTGATGAATTAAATTACGAATAACGGATCTAAACAATTGTAATAATGTATAAACGAAAATATAGTTCTTTCCTTATATAATCACAAGCATTCGTTTATATCTCTGCTTATATCTGCCATTCGTAATTTATCATCGTTGGTTGTACCGGGTTAGCACTCCGGCAAACTGATAGGAATATTAACGGCCAGGCCTCCATCGGAGGTTTCCTTGTATTTGGAATTCATGTCCTGTGCGGTTTCCCACATCGTTTTTACCACGGCATCGAGGGATACCTTTGCCAGTTCGGGATTGCTTTGCAGTGCCAGCTGGGAAGCGGTGATCGCTTTAATAGCTCCCATGGTGTTTCTTTCGATACAGGGTACCTGTACCAATCCGCCAATTGGGTCGCAGGTAAGTCCGAGGTGGTGTTCCATGGCTATTTCTGCGGCCATCAGCACCTGGCGTTGGGAGCCTCCCAAACATTCGGTGAGGGCTGCTGCTGCCATAGCTGATGAAACGCCGATTTCCGCCTGGCATCCGCCCATGGCGGCCGAAATGGTAGAGCGTTTTTTAAAGATGCTGCCTATTTCAGAAGCGGTAAGCAGGAATTGCTGGATTTTATCTTCGTGGAAACCATCGCAGAAAGCGATGAAATATTGCAGTACGGCTGGAATTACGCCGGCAGCGCCGTTGGTAGGAGCTGTTACTACCCGGCCAAAAGAGGCATTTTCTTCATTTACGGCCAGCGCAAAGCAGCTTACCCAGTCGAGCGTATAGCTGAAATGCTCTCCACCTGCGCGGATAGCGGTGATCCAGGAGCTATAGTCGCTGTAGGTGCGTCCCTGTAAGAGTTTTTTATTGAGCAAGGCAGCACGGCGAGCCACTTTGAGGCCCCCGGGTAAGTCGCCACCGGTATGACAGCCTCGGAAAGTACATTCCTGCATTACGCGCCAGATATTGAGCAATCCCTCACGGGTAGCTGCTTCTGAGCGCCAGGCCTGTTCATTTTCCATCACCAGTTCGGAAATGCTGTAGCCTGTTTTGATACACCATTGCAGTAGCTGGCGGGCGGTGTCGATAGGAAATGGCAGGTCTACCTGTTCGGCGCTGCTGCCGGATTCGCCTTCCTGTACCACAAAGCCACCACCAATGGAATACCAGGTAGAAGCAATTTGTTCTCCATCCTGGAAAGTAACCAGGAAGGTCATGGCATTTGGGTGGAAGGGTAATGATTCTTCAAAGAGGAAGTCGATATCTTCTACGGGATCAAAGTCTATTTCATATTTACCGCCCAGCATCATTTTGCGGTGACGGCGGATATCATCCATTTTAGGGTTGATCTGGTTAACATCGAACGTTACGGGGTCATCTCCGGAGAGGCCCAGTTGTATGGCGATGTCGGTGCCGTGTCCATGGCCGGTTTTAGCCAGGGAGCCATATAATAACACCTGTACTTTATTGACAATTGCTAATTTATGATCCTTTTCCAGTTCGGCCAGGAACCGGAGTGCTGCCCTCCAGGGGCCCAGGGTATGTGAGCTTGATGGGCCAACGCCTATCTTAAAAATATCGAATACGGAAATACATTCGTGTGCCACTAGTTAATTGATTTATCTGTAAAATTAACGGAAAAGCGGCGAATAAAAACAACGGCGCCGCGCAAGGTAAAACTTGCGCGGCGCCGTATTGTTAACGGTCTGACACGTTATTATCTATTTGTAAAATCTTTCAGCTTAATGTTAAAGATCAATACTGTGTTAGGCTGAATAGCTCCCTTACCGCCTGGTCCGTAAGCATACCCGGAAGGCAGGAAGAGGTTTACTTCCCCGCCCTTTCCTACTTTAGGTACTCCAACGGTCCAACCCTGGATGACCTCATTTAAACCGAACTTGACGTTCGTATTGCTTTCGAAAGTAGTTTTATTGAGCAGCGTACCTATGTAGTCTACTGTTATATAAGCTGCTGCATTGGGTTTATCTGCTGTGCCCGGGGTGATTACCTGGTAAAAAATACCACCTGGTTCATGTTGTACATTGGGAATATTATTCGCAGCAATGTAGGCGACGATTTTGGCGGAATCAACATTATACTGTACTCCCCAGTCGTAGGGTGGCGTATCATCTTTTTTAGAACAGGCTATCAGTGCAAGCAGGAACAATCCTCCCAACAGAAAAACTTTCTTCATACAATTTCGGTTTCGATTATTAATATAATTAAGGTGACAAAATAACAAGTATGCAATAAATGCTTTTTATCTGATACTTACTAATTCCAGGTCTGAAATCAGTACCGCATTAGGGGGAATGATACCAGGGATCCCGATGGAGCCATAGGCCAGGGCAGGCGGGATATACAGCCTGATTTTACCACCAAGGGAAATTTTCTGTAGTCCTATCTGCCATCCGGGGATATGGTTTTTCAGTTCCCGGTGATCGAAGTCGGTCGGACCAAAAGAGGAACCTACTGTTTCGCCGGTAAGCAGCTGGTTGGTATAGATCACGGTGGCAATTGAGGTAGCCTTCACAAAGTGAACACTGTCTCCTGTTTGAAGAATCTCGTAGTACAGGCCGGAAACATCCCGCTGGGCGGTGAGGTTATGAGAACTGAGATAATCCTGTATAACACTTTCAGCCCGGACATCTGCCTGGGGCATTTGCGACATATTATCTTTTTTCAGACAGCTTCCCATTGCCAGGAGGAAGCATGCACTTATCATAAGTTTTACAGCTATATTCATCCGCTTCTGTTTACTATCCAGTGTATTAAACGGCGATTTGTCGGAAAATGTTACAGTCGTTGTGTCGGGGGATAAAAAAACTCCTGACAGGGCGAACCTGCAGGAGTTTTTTGTATAGTAATAATACAGATTAATAATCCATACCCATACCGTGTCCGCCACCGCCCATTGCAGGAGCAGCAGATTTAGGTTCTGGTTTGTCTGCGATTACGCATTCGGTAGTCAGCAGCATAGCAGCGATAGAAGCAGCGTTTTCCAGTGCGATACGGCTTACTTTGGTAGGATCGATTACACCTGCCGCCAGTAAGTTTTCGTATTTCTCGGAGCGGGCGTTGAAACCGAAGTCGCCTTTACCTTCTTTCACTTTCTGTACTACGATAGAACCTTCGATACCGGCGTTAGCGGTGATCTGACGTAATGGTTCTTCGACAGCGCGTTTAACGATAGAGATACCGGTTTGTTCGTCTTCGTTAGCACCTTTCAGATCTTCCAGGGCTTCGATAGAGCGGATGTAAGCAACACCACCACCAGGTACGATACCTTCTTCAACGGCAGCGCGGGTAGCGTGTAATGCGTCATCAACGCGGTCTTTCTTTTCTTTCATTTCTACTTCAGTAGCAGCACCTACGTACAGTACAGCCACACCACCGCTTAATTTAGCGAGACGTTCCTGTAATTTTTCGCGATCGTAGTCAGAAGTAGTTACTTCGATCTGTGCTTTGATTTGTCCGATACGGCCCTGGATAGCTTCTTTTTCGCCTCTACCGCCTACGATAGTAGTGTTATCTTTATCGATAGTGATAGATTCTGCTTTACCGAGGTAAGTCAGGTCAGCATTTTCCAGTTTGTAACCTTGTTCTTCGCTGATAACGATACCACCTGTGAGGGTAGCGATGTCCTGCAGCATATCTTTTCTTCTGTCGCCAAAGCCAGGAGCTTTAACAGCAGCAACTTTCAGGGTACCACGCAGTTTGTTTACCACCAGGGTAGCCAGTGCTTCACCTTCCAGGTCTTCAGAGATGATTACCAGTGGAGCGCCTTGCTGGGCTACTTTTTCCAGGATGTGCAGGATATCCTTCATGGTGCTGATCTTTTTATCGTAGATCAGGATGTAAGGGTTAGCCAGTTCAGCCTGCATTTTTTCGCTGTTGGTAATGAAGTAAGGAGACAGGTAACCGCGATCGAATTGCATACCTTCTACTACTTCTACAGTTGTGTCGGTACCTTTTGCTTCTTCTACAGTGATTACGCCATCTTTGGTTACTTTCTGCATTGCCTGGGCAATCAGTTTACCGATTTCGCTATCATTGTTAGCGGAAATAGAAGCAACCTGTTCAATTTTCTGGGTGTCGTTACCAACACTTTCAGATTGTTTCTTCAGGTTATCAACGATAGCTTTTACAGCTTTGTCGATACCACGTTTCAGGTCCATTGGGTTAGCACCGGCAGCTACGTTTTTCAAACCTTCGCCGATGATAGCCTGTGCCAGAACAGTAGCAGTAGTAGTACCATCACCTGCCAGATCAGCAGTTTTGGAAGCTACTTCTTTTACCATTTGCGCACCCATATTTTCGATAGCGTCTTCCAGTTCGATTTCTTTCGCAACGGTAACACCATCTTTAGTTACGCCGGGAGCACCGAATTTCTTTTCGATAACTACGTTACGACCTTTTGGTCCCAGGGTTACTTTAACGGCATCAGCCAGTACGTCCACGCCCTTCTTCATTTTGTTGCGGGCGTCTATATTGAAGAAAATTTGTTTTGCCATAATACTTTTTTGTAGATTTTTCTTTTAGGAATTAATGCATTATCCGGCTTTATCTTAAACAATAGCCAGGATATCTGATTCACGCATGATTAAGTAATCCTCGCCTTCGATAGGAAGCTCCTGACCAGAGTATTTACCGTACAGAACAGTATCGCCAACTTTCACAGTGATCGGCTCATCTTTTTTACCAGGACCGGCAGCCACTACAGTGCCTCTTACGGGTTTTTCTTTTGCAGTATCGGGGATAATGATACCACCAGCTGTTTTCTCTTCTGCCGCTGCAGGTTTCACAATTACCCTGTCAGCTAAAGGTTTAATACTTAATTGTTTAGCCATAGTAGTTTTTATTTAAAAAAGATGTTTAATTTTTTATGTCCTTCCCGTCCACGAGAATTGTGCCAAGGCGGATTTCGGGTCAAATTTACAGGTTAGCACTACCGGGACTGGCGCAGTTACTGACAAATCATGACAGGTTACCCGAAAAAATGACAGTATTTCTTACGCCAAGCCGCCAAAAAGCAAAGGAGCAAAGTAAATAAGCCATATAGCCAGCCTTTTTCATTGGTATCAAAGACCTATAAAATTCCTTTACTGCTTACCTGCTGAGCACCTTTACGGGCAAAATTCCCCCGGATGTCAAATATGAATTTTTTTCTCTAATTTTGCGCCCTTATACCAGTTCTTTTTTATACGATGATCAGTAGAAGAAACATCCGGGTAAAGGTGATGCAAACACTTTATGCCCTGGAAACGATGGAGCAAAGCAGCATTAAGCCAGGTACGGCAACCAGACTTTTGAATGAGAAGCTGGACCAAACCTGCCAGATCTTTACCTACATACTTAATTCAGTAGTACAGGTAGCGCAATATGCAGAAATTGATGCGGCTGCCCGTGCCTCCAAACACTTACCCTCTGCCGAGGACCTGCAGGTAAATACCAAAATAGCAGGAAATGAGTTTATTTTCCAGATAATCAATGATAAGGGTTTCCAGGTGAACCTGGAACAGTGGAAGATGAAGCTGCATACGGATGACGATCTTCTCAGAAAGTTATATAACCAGTTAGTGACTACCGATACCTACAAGGCTTACATCGCTGATAACAGCCGCACTAAAGCCGGTGAAAAGGAAATACTGGAGTTCATTTATAAAGAAATACTGGCAAAAAGTGAATTATTTGCCCAGCATATGGAAGACACCTTCCTCCACTGGAGTGATGATGAGGAAATGATGGGGATTCTGATCAATAACTATTTCAACAAGCCTCATCTCTTTAATTTCCTCCAACTGATCAGTAAAGAGAAACTGGATTATGCGCGGGAGTTGCTGCTGACGGTAATCGATAAAAAAGAATACTGCCTGGAGCTGATCAAGCCTAAACTGCAAAACTGGGATTCTGAGCGTATTGCCGCAGTAGATATGTTGCTGATGGAAATGGGCGTATGTGAATTTCTCTATTTCCCGACTATTCCTACCAAGGTTACTATCAATGAATACATTGACCTGGCAAAAGCATACAGCACACCGCAAAGTGGCCAGTTTATCAACGGTATTCTTGATAACATCCTGAAAGACCTGGAAAAAGAGCAGCTAGTGCAGAAACAGGACCGTCCCAAAAAGTAAGTGGGAAAAGTTATTTTTACCTAAAAATAGCAATACCATGAAAAGACTGTTCTGTTTACTCGCCTGTGGAAGCCTGCTGATAGCGGCTTGCAACAACAGCGCAAAAAACAATGCCAGCGCGACCGGAACCGCTGGTAGTGCGCAAAAAAACGAGGCTGGTCAATCCGCTGCCTTGTCTTTTGAAGAAAAGGTGCACAACTTCGGAGAGATTGTACAAGGTGAAAAAGTAGAGTATTCCTTTAAATTCACGAATACAGGCACCAGCCCATTGCTCATTGAGGATGCTATTTCCAGCTGCGGATGCACCGTACCGGAATGGCCCAAAGAACCGATCAAACCAGGCCAGTCGGGCTATATGAAAGTTATTTTCGACAGTCATGGTAAATCTGGTTATACAGAGAAAGAAATCTCTGTTAAAATCAATAATAATGATGGCTATGTGCTAGGTCCTAAAATTCAGTGTAATATTATTACCAAATAGACCAGATTAAACTATTAAATCAATTATAGATGAACATCCTGAACATTTCTTTAATGGCACCTCAGGCAGGAGCCCAAGGTGGAGGTAGCTCCATGATTTCGTTCCTGTTTTTTGGTGGTATGATTCTCGTTATGTGGCTCTTCATGATTCGCCCACAGACTAAGAAAGCTAAACTGCAGAAACAATTTATCGATAATCTGAAGGAAGGAGATAAAATCGTTACTATTGCCGGTATACACGGTAAAGTGAAGAAAATTAACGATAACAATACCGTATTAATGGAAGTTAGTCCAGGAACCAGTTTCGTTATCGAACGTTCTGCCATCAGCATGGAATATACTTCAGCCCAGCAAAAAGCGGCTGATACCAAATAAGACATTACGGATTTATCCATATGAATTACGGAGTTGCCAGTAGATAGTGATATCTACCCGCAACTCCGTAATTCATATGGGGTAATTCCTATTTTTATTTAAATTGGGGCATGTTAAAAATAGGCATCACCGGCGGCATCGGCTCCGGGAAAAGTACCGTTAGTAGAATATTTGAACTATTAGGCATTCCTGTTTATTATGCCGATGAAAGAGCAAAAGATATCCTGACCAGGGACCCCGAGCTGATAGCAGCCGTGAAAGCCCATTTTGGAGCGGAAGTATACGATGAAAATGGCGTATTAAACCGGAAATACCTGGGTAATATCGTATTTAACGACAAACGCCAGCTGTCGCTGCTCAACTCCCTGGTTCACCCCGCTACTATACGCGATTCCAACCAATGGGCACAGCAACAACAGGCCCCCTATGTACTAAAGGAGGCGGCCTTGCTATTTGAAACAGAATCCTTTCACCACCTCGATAAGATCATCGGTGTTTTTGCCCCTCAGCCACTGCGGATACATCGCGTGATGAAGCGTGATAATGTTACCCGCGATGAAGTACTGGCGCGTATCAACAAGCAAATTGATGAAACCATTAAAATGCGCCTGAGCGACTACGTTATTTATAACGATGAACAACGGATGGTCATTCCCCAGGTATTGGCCCTGCACGAACAGCTGCTGGCGCTGGCTGCCGTCCATTAGCGGTTACCTTGGGTATACCGGTGCTACCCTGCGCCGGCCGTTTCCCTAACTTTGATAAAAATATGGATGAAAGATGAGTAAGGCGAATATATCTCCCATACAACTAACAGCCCAGGCTGCAGCCATTATAAAGGACCTGTTGCAGGGCGCTACCGAAGCCCCTTTCCTGCGCGTAGGCGTAAAAGGAGGCGGTTGTTCCGGTATGGCTTATATGCTGGGATTTGATGCCCGGATGGAAGACGATGACCTCTTCGAAGTAGATGGCATCCCGGTCATTATGAAGAAAGCGCATGGTATGTACCTGATGGGCATGGAAATAGACTATCAGCAAGGCGAAGAAGCTACGGGCTTTGTATTCAGGCAACCCGGCAGCTGATACTACCTTTCATTTTCCTGACACCCATAAAAAAACCTCCCGGATGACCAGGAGGTTTTTATTTATCAAACATTATTTCAGTTATCTCACTTATTTAGTAGCGGGTGTTGCTTTTTGAGCAGTCACTTCTACAGCGTCTGATTCGTTAGCCAGTTGGTTCTTCTTGTCGAAATCAACCAGTACCGGAGCAGCCACGAAGATGGAAGAGTAAGTACCGGTGATCACACCAATCAGCATAGCGAAGGCGAAACCACGGGTTACTTCACCACCGAAGATAAACAATATCAGGATGGTCAGGAACACGGTCAGCGAGGTCATAATGGTACGGCTCAGGGTATCGTTGATCGCCTTGTTGATCACTACATCCCTGTTACGGCCATGGCTACCGGTTCTGAAGTATTCACGGATACGGTCAAACACGATCACGGTATCGTTCATGGAGAAACCAATTACTGTGAGGATCGCCGCAATGAAGTGCTGGTCGATTTCCAGGGTGAATGGTACAAAAGAGCGGCACCAGGAGAATACTGCCAGTGTAACCAGTACGTCGTGCAGCAGGGAGAAGATAGTACCGATAGAGTACTGCCATTTGCTGAAACGTAACAGGATATACAGGAAGATAACCACGATAGACAGTACCGTTGCTTTTACGGCACCAGCGCGTAAGTCGTCCGAAATGGTAGGCGACACGGTCTGAGATCCTACTACATAACGGTTGTTGAACACATCCTGTGTAACGGTGTTATCGTAGAATTTCTTCAGGCCATTGTATAATTTATCTGCTACTTCCTTATCTACAGCGAGATTTTGCTGTTCGATCTTATAAGAGGTAGTGATACTTAACTGGTTAGTGCTACCGATGGTTTTAACGAATACTTCAGATTCGAATTCCTTTTTCAGTACGTCTGCCACTTCCTGTCTGTTCATCGGGTGTTCGAAACGAACCGTGTAGCTACGGCCACCGGAGAAATCGATACCGTGGTCGAAGCCGTGGAAGAAGGAAGAAACACCAGCTACCATTACCACAGCGGAAATGATATAAGCATATTTACGTTTGCCTACGAAGTCGAAAGCAGCGTGTTTAAATACTTTACGGGAAATCGGAGTAAAGTATTCGAAGTGTCTTTTCTTCTTCATCCAGAAGTCGGTTACCATACGGGATACCAGGATACCGCAGAACAGGGACAGGAACAGACCAATGATCTGGGTGGTGGCGAAGCCCAGTACCGGACCTAAACCGAAGTAGAACAGGATGAAGGCGGTGAGCAGGGAGGTAACGTGACCATCGAGTACCGGTGCATAGGAACGTTTGTAACCATCTGCCACAGCATCGTGGTAGGACTTACCATGGGTAAGTTCATCCTTGATTCTTTCGAAGATGATTACGTTGGTATCCACCGCCATACCGATGGTGAGTACCATACCGGCAATACCGGCCATTGTTAACGTAGCGCCCATAGAAGCCAGGATACCGAAGGTAAACAGCAGGTTGAGCACCAGCGCGATATTAGCTACCCAGCCGGCAGAGTTATAATACACCAGCATGAGTACGAAAATGATTCCAAAGGAGATCATGAAAGACTTAGCACCAGCGGCAATAGATTCAGCACCGAGGGTAGGTCCTACCACCTGTTCCTGTACGATTTGTGCAGGAGCCGGCATTTTACCGGATTTCAGGATGTTGGCCAGGTCATTCGCTTCTTCAATGGTAAAGCTACCACTGATGGAGGAGCGGCCACCTGCGATTTCACCCTGGATAGACGGAGCGGAATAAACGATATTATCCAGTACTACGGCTACATAGTTGAGGGTGGCTGGATCTTTAGGATTGCTAGGAGCCAGTTCGCCGGTCAGCTTTTTCCATTCATGGGCACCTACGTTGTCCATGGTCATGCTGATTTCCGGTTGGTTGTTCTGGTCCATATCCTGGCGGGCATCCACGATTCTTTCACCACCTACACGGGGAGCAGGATTGGCGGGGTTTACCTTCAGTACATAAACCGCGATTGGGCCGTGCTTATCTTCTTTATTTTCAGGACCGTATGCAAATACCGCATCTTTAGGCAGTACTGCTTGTACAGCAGGCATTTGCAGGTAACGGTTAAAGGTAGCAGTGTCTTTAGGTAAGATTCTTCCGATAGATGGACCCGGATAAACGGAACCGGTTTGCATATCTACGTTCGGGAACAATACCATGAACAGCGGGTTTTGTTTCTGCTGTTCTTTGATTTGCAGTTCTTTGCTGGCATTCTTACTGGTGTCGGTTTTAGACAGGTAAGAATTCAGGCTTCCGCTGGTATCGGCCTTTTCGTTGGCGGCAGTAGCAGCAGGTGTTTTTGCAGTAGTGTCTGTGCTGGCAGCTGCTGCAGGTGTATGTGCGCTGAGGGTATTTTTGATGGCCTCATTCATAGGAGTCAGCACATTCTGGATAAACTCCGGATTGTTTTTGTAAACTTCCCTGAACTCGAGGTTGGCAGTAGCCTGCAGGTATTTGTGAACGCGGGCGGCGTTATCCACACCAGCCAGTTCCACGGAAATCAGGCCTTTATTCTCGTCCAGGCTGATGTTTGGTTGTGCTACCCCAAATTTATCAATACGTTTTTGCAGTACGATATAGGTATTTTTGATAGCTACCCGTGATTCCTTCCGGATCATGTCCAGCACCTGCTGATTGGAGGAGTTGAAGTTGATATCCTTTTGGTAGGCGTTGGCAAAGATGGTAGCCAGTTTACCCTGAGGTGCTACTTCGGCGTATGCTTGTCCGAACAGCGTAACAAAATCGGCCTGGTTAGACTTTTTCAGTTCATTAGCCCTTTCCAGCGCTTTGTTAAATGCGGCGTCCTTGGATTGACCGGATAAAGCGCGGATCACATCTTCCACGTTTACTTCCAGTACCACGTTCATACCACCCACGAGATCCAGACCCAGATTCAGTTCTTTCTCTTTAGCCTTGGTGTAGTTGACATTCCATGGGAAACCTGCAATCTTCGTGCTGCTGGTACTGTCCAAAATCTCTTGTCTCCTCTGTTTAATAAACCCTTTCAGTGTATCTGAGTAGAAACTCTGCAGTTCCTGACTGCCAGGATATTTCTTTTCAGGTGTAGGGTATTGTTTGGCCACATCGTTTTCGGCCTGCTGCTCTATCTTCTTCTCATAGTTCCGCACTAAAAACGTGAAGGACAATTGGTACAAAGAGATAAGGATCAGTGCGATGGCAAAAAATCTTACCAGTCCTTTAAGTTGCATACTGTTTGTTTCGGGTTTATAAAAAAAAATTTTAAGAGTTGCAAAGATAGAATTTAAATCGATATATTAAAGCCCTTGTTAAAAGACGCGCAAAATCAGTATGCGCCTGCGTTTGCTGGCTAATTGGCATACTTTTTTGTAAATCTGCAGATCCTGGTTTGTGGTCTTTTAATATTATTCCGTTGCTTTACAATCAATAACAACGACAAATATATGCAAACGCCACATTATCCGACAACAGATAATTTTCTGGAAGCTTTGCTGAAAAGTCAAAAAAAGCGGCTGGGCGAGGTTTTTAGCGATCCTGCGCGGTACCGTTTACAGGTAATTTTTACCCGGATAGACAGGGATCCGGCCCAGGTGCCGCATTTTACGGAATACCGGTACGGGGTTTCCCCGGATACCTACTTCTACCCTGCTTCCACGGTTAAGTTACCCGCCGCCGCCCTGGCCCTGGAAAAGCTCCGCGATCTACAGGTACCGGGCCTGGACCGGACCACGCCTATGTTTACCGAGCCGCTGCCCGACATCAATACGGGGGTGGATAACGATCCTTCTGCGGCCGCTGGCGTACCTTCTGTGGGGCATTATATTAAAAAAATCTTTCTTACCAGCGACAACGACGCCTTCAACCGGCTATATGAACTGATAGGGCAGGAAACCTTTAACCGGCGCCTATGGGAAATGGGATACAACCAGGCACAGATCCGGCACCGGGTGGGCCTACCCCTCTTTGAAGAAGCCAACAGGCATACCAATGCCGTTTTGTTCCGGGTGGGCAACCAGGTATTTTACCGGCAGGCAGCCCAGCATAGCTCCCTGGCATTTTCGGCCAGGGAAGATTTTGCCGGCACCAGTCACTACAACCACCTCGATCAACTGGAACCCTATCCCATGAACTTCTCACACCGTAATAAACTTCCCCTCGCCGACCTGCATCATATCCTGCGCAGCATAATTTTTCCGGAGGCTGTAACAAAACGACAACGTTTCCGTTTAACTAGCAAAGATTATAGTTTTTTGTATCGGTGTATGTCGCAATGCCCGGAGGAATCAACGGATCCACGCTACAACCCAAAGCAATACCACCAGGCATATACCCGGTTTTTGCTTTTTGGAGGAAGCCGGCACTCCCGGATACCGGCTAACATCCGGATCTTTAACAAACCCGGTTGGGCATACGGATTTTTAACTGATACTGCCTATATTGTGGATTTTGCCAATAACACAGAGTTCTTGTTGTCCGCCAGCATCTTTGTTAATACAACAGGTATCCTGGGAGATGATCAACAAGCTTTTGAAAAAACGGGTAAACCCTTTCTCCGTACGCTGGGAGAAGTTATTTATGAAGCGGAAAAAGCGCGGCCCAAAGCTGTATTGCCCGATCTTTCCCGTTTCCGGTTTGTAAACGATGAAAAAATATCTGACTAATAACACAACTTTAAAAACTGAGCGCAAAATGCTAACCAAGAAAAATCGCGTATGGGCCGTTGTTGCCCTGTTGACCGGAGTAGCCGGATTTTCGTCCTGTCTGAAAAGTAATAATAACTACACACCGCCCAGACCACGGGCGCAGATTAACATATTGAACGCTTCAAACAGCCCTGTTTTTGCCAACTTCTATGACAATGATCAGAAAGTCAGCGACAATAACGTTACTTTTGGTTCTTACTATCAGTACTCAGTGTATGGTGGTCTTCATAAATTTGAGTTGAAAAACAAAAATGGGGATAGCGTCATTACCAGTCTCTCTGCCAATTACGACTCTTCCGCGTTTTATACCTACATTGCCCTGGGTAACCCGGTAAAATCCGTAAGTATTGTTTCTGATTTTACTTCTGCAGATGGCAGTAAAATTAACATTCGTTGCCTGAATCTTTCGAGTGGTGCTGACAAGGTCGATTTCTATATTGGCAATGAAAAAATAGATAGTAACAGAAATCCTATGGCACTGAGTGATCTCTACGCCGCCACGAAATTTGTACAGTTCAGTAATTTCAGTTCCGGTGGCAGTGTTTCTGTTAAAAAAGCTGGTACAAATGTAGAACTGGCCAGTGCTAGCGGTAGTACGTTGAGAGTAGGTTCATTCAATACTGGTAACGTATACACTATTTACTATTTAGGTAACTCAGCCAATCCTACAGGATTAGACAAACCACTGGTAAATGCTATGTTCAGCTTCTATAATCAATAAAATATTTTAAGTTCCAACAAACGCAGAACGGGCCGTGATTACGGCCCGTTCTGCGTTTGTATGGCAGCCCAGCATGATCTTTCCATGTATTATCTACTTTTTTTCAGTAGGTTTGTTGTGGTACAATGTTAAGATATGAATCAATTAGCAGACAGGCTGTCACGGATTTCCGAGCCTCAGACAATTAAAATGGCTAAACTCAGCCGTGAGTTGAAAGCCCAGGGTATAGACATCGTAGACCTCAGCATCGGAGAACCGGACTTTGATACGCCGGCGCATATCCGGGAAGCCGCCAAGAAGGCGATTGATGAAGGATTTACCCACTATACCCCGGTGGCAGGCATCGCGGAATTAAAGCAGGCAGTTGTTCATAAATTTAAGAGAGATAACGGTCTTGACTACACGCCAGAACAGATTGTGGTATCCACGGGCGCCAAGCAATGCCTGGCCAATGCCGTGCTGAGTATCGTAAACCCGGGTGATGAGGTGATTATCCCCACTCCGTACTGGGTTACCTATTCCGAACAGGTGAGCCTGTGCCAGGGAGAAGTAGTGTTTGTACCCTGCAGCATTGAAAACAATTACAAAATTACGCCCGCGCAGCTCGAGGCAGCCATTACGCCTAAAACCAGGCTGTTTATGTTCTCCTCCCCCTGCAATCCCACCGGTTCGGTGTACTCCAAGGCGGAGCTGGAAGGACTGGCAGCGGTATTTGCCAAACACCCGCAAATCTTTATCATTTCCGACGAAATATATGAATACATCAATTATGTAGGCAAGCATGAAAGCATTGCCCAGTTTGGCGATCTGATTAACCGCACCATTATCATCAATGGGTTGAGTAAAGGATTTGCCATGACAGGCTGGCGTTTGGGCTTTATGGCCGCACCGCTGGATATTGCCAAAGCATGTGATAAAATTCAGAGCCAATTTACTTCCGCTACCTGCTCTATTACCCAGCGGGCCGCAGTAACTGCCCTCACCGGCGATCTTAGCACCGCGGAAGCGATGGTGGCAGAATTTAAAAAACGCCGCGCCTTTATACATGAGGCACTGAAAAGCATTCCCGGATTAAAAGTAAATGATCCCGAAGGTGCATTTTATATGTTTCCCGATGTAAGTGCGTTCTTTAATAAATCGTTCGAGGATTCACATATCAAAGGTGCTGACGATCTTTGTATGTACCTGCTGCATAAGGCCAATGTTTCTGCCGTTACCGGCGTGGCTTTCCAGCAACCTAACTGCATCCGCCTCTCTTATGCTACCAGCATGGATAAACTTGAAAAAGGGGTGGAAAGAATGAAAACCTGGCTGGCCAAACTGGCGTAAGAAAAATAACTACTATTTTATGATAATCCTGGTGTGCTTCTTTTCAACCGGAAAGGAAACCGCATCAGGATTATCTTTTGTAAATTAATGAGTTGGGGTACCAATATATAAATATATTATATATATTTGTTCTTATAACGTGTAACGATGGAGTTGAATAATATACTATACATAGCTATAGCTGCCGGAGCAATAGCCATTGTATATCCGACCATAAAAGACCTTTTCAAGAAGAACAAGCCTGCCGGTGCGGCCGCTGACGAAAAGCAGCCCCCGGTGAATGCCGCTGTGCTACCATTGCAACTGCAGGCTTACGAGCGGATGGCATTATATGTAGACCGGATTACGCCGCAGAGCCTGATCGGGCGCATTTATAACCCGGGGCTCAGTGCTGTAGACATGCAGATAGCCATGGTACAGAATATCAAAGCCGAATACGAGCATAACATTACCCAACAGATTTATGTATCGGCGATGACCTGGGAAGCAGTAAAAACATTGAAAGAACAAACGATCTCCGTTATTAACCAGGTAGCGGTGCAATTGCCACAGGATGCGCCGGCCATTGAGTTAAATAAACAAATACTGGAGGTATTTATGCAGGCAGGCGAATCTCCTGCCGAACTCACTTCCCAGATTATCAATGCAGAAGCCAAGAAAGTAATGAGATAACGGTCATTTTGCGTTAATTACTTCATTCAGCAGATAGCCTTTCCCGTTAAATAATATATACAGCGGCTTTCCCTGGTACCAGGGGATGCCGGCCTGTTTTGCATGTACCTGTATATGCAGGTGAGGCTCTGTGCTGAAGCCCGAATTGCCCACACAACCCAATGCGGTTCCCTGTCTCACATATTGTCCCTCGGTTACGCATACACTTCCCATCTTGAGGTGGCCCATGAAAACATAATAACCGGGGGTTTCCAGTAATACCTGGTTGGTATTTTTTGGGCCCCTGTTCATATTGGGTGGAATATTATCTGGGTTATTGCTCTCCGCCCGCAGTACCAGCCCATCACAGGGTGCGTATACTGTATCGCCAAAAATACCATAGTCGTCGAGCTGCCGGGAAAAGATCTTCCTGGCGCGCCCACCCTGTGGATTCAGTTTTACGATATCCATGGCATAGATAGCGCCACGGAGACTAAAATGAAATACATTGGTAGGCAGGCCTTTGCCACCCTGCAGTACAAAGTATTTACCTGGCTTGAAAGGAAACGACAGCTCCACCGTTTGAGGGTGGCCGGTAGTACCGGTAAAGTAACCGATATCGAGTAAAACAAACAGCCCGGTAAACAACAGGTTGCTATAGTGCTTCCACCGTGATAGCGGCCGGGCCGAATGATCATGCTTCCGCAATGTATAGGCAGCTATACATAATAATAGCAGGACGCCAAAAACGTATTTGGCATAAATAGAAAGATATACCCAGGTACCAAATAAATAGAGAAATAAGCCCATGGAAAGGCCCAGCAGCAGGTAGCTGAAAGTACCGCGCAGCGGCCGGTTACCGGCTTTCCAAACGAGGAATAAACTAAATAAAGCCAGGGCAAGGGTAATACCTAATAAACAATAAATGATCATAATGGCCAGCCAAACTTTCACACAAATTATCAATATTTTTCTCAGCGGCGAAGTACCATAATAATTATGTAACATTGCAACGCTAGTTATAGACACCATGGAAAAAACCATTCAAACCGATTCGGGGATCGTCATCGCGCCGCTGTATACACAGCCGGTAGCGATGGAAGAACAACCCGGCAGCTTTCCTTTTACCCGGGGTATACATGCCAGTATGTACCGCGATAAGTTATGGACCATGCGGCAGTATGCAGGTTTCAGCACGGCGGAAGAATCCAATAAGCGTTATCATTACCTGCTGAGCCAGGGCGTAATGGGACTGAGCGTAGCCTTCGACCTGCCTACCCAGATAGGATATGATTCGGATCATCCAATGGCAGAGGGAGAGGTAGGAAAGGTAGGTGTGGCCATAGATTCGCTGGAGGATATGGAGATATTGTTTAAAGGTATTTCCCTGGAACAGATCTCCACCTCGATGACTATCAACGCCACCGGGTTTATACTGCTGGCGTTTTACATTGCCCTTGCCAAAAAGCAGGGCGCCGATCTGAAGAAAATTTCCGGCACCATACAAAATGATATCCTGAAAGAATATGCAGCAAGAGGCACATTCATTTATCCTCCCCAGCCTTCTATGCGGCTGATTACGGATATCTTTGCCTGGTGCAGCAGAGAAGTGCCTAAATGGAATACCATCTCCATTTCCGGTTATCATATCCGCGAAGCCGGCGCTAATGCGGTACAGGAGCTGGCCTTCACACTGGCTAACGGGAAAGCCTATCTTAAAGCAGCACAGGAAAAAGGACTGGACATTAATGTTTTTGCCAAACGGCTCTCCTTTTTCTTTAACGCGCACAACCACCTGTTTGAAGAGGTAGCCAAATTCAGGGCAGCCCGCCGCATGTGGGCACATATCACCCGGGAACTGGGTGCTACCGATCCCAAGGCACAAATGCTGCGCTTCCATACACAAACCGGGGGCAGCACACTCACCGCTCAGCAGCCACAGAATAATATTGTGAGAGTAGCCGTTCAAACCCTGGCTGCCACGCTGGGAGGCACCCAATCGCTGCATACCAACGGCTACGATGAGGCGTTGTCGTTACCCACGGAAGAAGCCGCCCGTATTGCGCTCCGTACCCAACAGATCGTTGGCTACGAAAGTGGCGTGGCCGATACGGTAGACCCGCTGGCCGGTTCCTATTATGTAGAAGCGCTCACCAACGAAGTTGAAGGCAAAGCCTGGGAGCTCATTCATAAAATTGATGCCATGGGAGGCGCTGTCAGCGCCATAGAACAAGGTTTTATCCAGGATGAAATAGCCCGCAGCGCTTATAAATATCAACAGGAAATTGAGAATAATGAGAAAATAATCATCGGGGTTAATAAATTTACAGCGGCTGATCATGTGGCACCGGAAGTATTCCGTATCGACGATAGTATCCGCGTCATACAATCAGCACGCCTGCAATCACTGCGGGAACGGCGGGATAATGCAGCGGTACAAAATGCCCTGCAACGTATACGCCAGGCCGCCGGTACCAGCGAAAACCTGATGCCGCTGGTAGTGGAAGCCGTAGAACACCTTTGTACACTGGGTGAAATATCAGATGTACTGAGAGAAGTATGGGGAGAGTATAAATAATTATATCAGCGTATTCAACATTCAAATGAGTTTAATCTATCACAACAACTGTCCGCTTTGTGGTTCTTCACAGATACACGAAGCGCTTACTGCCAAAGACTACACTGTATCCAACGAAACCTTTAACATCTTCCATTGCGGAGGCTGTGGCGGCCGTTTCACGCAAAACGTGCCGGATGACACCAACATTGGCCGCTATTACCAATCGCAGGAATATATTTCTCATTCCGAAACCAAACAGGGACTTATTAACCGGCTGTATCACAGTGTCAGGAAAATTACCCTGCGCTCCAAACAAAACTGGGTACGCAATGCCGCCGGCATCAAAATCGGCACCCTGCTGGATATAGGCAGCGGCACCGGCGCTTTTCTCCATTATATGCAACAGGGTGGCTGGACAGTCACCGGCCTGGAACCCGATGAAAATGCCCGCCGTAATGCAAAAGATATCTACAATATCACCGCGCTACCCATTGAATCATTATACACTTTACCAGCGGGACAATACGATGCCATTACCATGTGGCATGTGCTGGAACATGTACACGAACTGCATCGATACCTCGATCATATCCGTACCCTGCTGAAGCCCGGCGGATCCTTACTGATAGCCGTTCCCAACTATACTTCCATTGACGCAGATTATTACAAAGCCTACTGGGCGGCCTACGACGTACCCCGCCATCTGTATCATTTTTCTCCTGCTTCGATGGAAAGTTTATTGGCACAACACCAGATCAGGTTGGTAAAGAAACACCCCATGGTGTTTGATGGTTTTTATGTAAGCCTGCTGAGTGAAAAATATAAAACCGGTAAAAGCCGCCTGTTCCAGGGTTTCTTCCACGGTTTCCGCTCCTACCGGAAAGGGTTGAAAACAGTAGATCGCTGCAGCTCTATTGTATACGAGTGTAAATTATAACCGTGAACATATACTAAATAGCAAGGGGGAGAAATATAATTTCTCCCCCTTGCTATTTTAACCGGTCACTGTTTATTAAATAATTTTCATTTCCTGTATTAACCGGGTACATCCTGCATATTTATCAATCACAAATAATACATAGCGGATATCCACCATGATATTGCGACAGATAGAAGGATCGAAGTTGATATCGCTCATGGTACCTTCCCAGGTACGGTCAAAATTGAGTCCGACCAGGTGTCCGTATGCATCCAGCGCGGGACTGCCGGAGTTGCCGCCGGTGGTATGATTAGACGCAATGAAACAAACCGGCATGCGGCCGTTTACGCCATAGCGTCCGTAATCTTTCTTTTTATACAATTCAATGAGGCGTGCAGGTACATCAAATTCGTAGTCGCCCGGAATGTACTTTTCCATTACCCCATCGAGGTACGTATAAAAGTCATAGTGTACGGCATCGCGGGGGTTGTAGCCATCCACCTTGCCATAGGTAACACGCAGGGTGCTGTTGGCATCGGGATAAAAATTCTTCTTGCTGCCCATCACGTCCATTTGTGCCTGCATATAAGTACGCTGCAGGTTATTAATGTTGGCCTGGATATCGGCCAGCGGTTTGCTCACATTATCCACAAAGCCTTTACGGGTAGCCATTACCAGGCGGGTGGCCGGGTCGGACCACATTTGGGCGATCACGGTGTTATAGGGCTGCTGTATAAAGGCTTTTAATTTTTCGGGAGAAGTGAGGCTAGTAGCTGCATACAGCTTATCCGCCAATGCGCGGCCGTCTTTATTATTTTCCTGCCAGATACGGGCAAAGTCATTGCCGGCGTATTGTGCCGGTACGCCTTTCGCGTACAGGTCGATGAGGCTGGCACAAACATCATGGTCCACGCTGGCGTTGTAGTTCTGGTAAAAAGACTGCATCGATTCCAGGAATTGCTGGCGCATGCTTTCATACTGCCCTTCTCCCCTTTCGTGTACGTCGTTCAGGAAATTGATCAGGCGGTCGCCTACCGTAAATATTTCCACATTTTTTACCAGCTCGCTATAGTAGTCGCGCGTTTGTGCATAAGGCTGAATCTGGCGGTAGTATTCGTTCAGCGAGTCGAGTACGCCGTTGTAGGATTGCTTCCATTTGGGATTCGTTTCCATCATCCGGCGGTAGGTATCTTCATACTGCAGCTTTTTTGCAATCCCTTTGGTTTGCTTTACGCCCTGCATTTCTCCCATCCATTTCTTCCAGTAGTTAGCGGTACCGGCATATTTGGCAGCATACTGGATTTTGATCTGTTCGTCTTTGCGCATATATCCGTCCATGATTTTGAGGGCGGCATCGCGCATTTGCACTTTAGCGGCATCCAGCACGTCCACGGTTTGTTTAACGCCTTCCGAAGGAAGATATTCCGTAGTACGGCCAGGAAAACCCAGCACCATGGTAAAGTCATTTTGTTTCAGTCCCTTCAGGGAAATGGTGAGGGCATATTTCGGCTTTAAAGGCACATTATCCTTTGAATAAGGAGCCGGGCGACCATCTTTACCGGCATAGATGCGAAACATCGAAAAATCGCCTGTATGACGTGGCCATACCCAGTTGTCGGTATCGGAACCAAACTTCCCGATCGCAGAGGGTGGAGCTCCTACCAATCTTACATCGCGGTAGGTTTCGGTCACAAACAGGAAATACTGGTTGCCTTCGTAAAAAGGCTTTACCATTACCTCCTGCCAGCTTTCGCGGCGGGCGGATTGTTTAATGTCGTTTAAACGTTTATCTATGGCTGACTGGCGATCTCTTTCGCTCATTCCGGGCTTTACATCCTGGAGGGCGGCTTTGGTAACATCGTCGATACGTACAATGAAGGTGGCAAACAAACCGGGATTAGGTAGCTCTTCTACCGCTGACTTAGCCCAGAAACCATTTTCCAGGAAATTATTCTGGAGGGAAGAGTGTTTTTGAATAGCATCATAACCGCAGTGGTGATTGGTAAGCAGGAGTCCCTGTTCTGAAATCACTTCTGCCGTACAAAATCCGCCAAAGCTGACAATGGCATCTTTCAGGCTGCCTTTGTTGATATTATAAATATCTGCGGCCGTAATTTTCATTCCCATTCCTTTCATCTCCTTTTCATTAAGGCCGGAGAGCAGCTGCGGCAGCCACATCCCTTCTGTAGCATAGGTGTATTTTGTGAGTACGAGGAGTACTAACAACAACACCGGTTTCACGATTCGTTGCAACATATCTGATATTCTTTTTATAAAAGAGGCAATTTACTATAATTCGGGGAGGCCGGAAAAGATAACCCGATGTTTCCCGTATTCATCGATATAAACCTGCTGTTGACAGAGATACGGTTTCTTATCTCAGCGGATTGCCGCAATTTCATCAGATATCTATCTGTCGTAAATGTTCCGGTTAAAATTCTCGGTAGTAATAGCTCACATCACAGGGTGGCTTATATGTCTGAGTTTACCCCTGCTGTTTATCAGCGGGCAAACGGGCGACCGTAAGGCACTTTCTATTTTATTTTCAGCTGATTACCTGGTATTCCTGGTAACCTATGTAGCATTGTTTTATTTCCATACTACTTTCCTGTTTCCCCGCTTGTATTTCAGGAAGTTATATGTACTATATTTCCTGGCGGTGGGATTGATGCTGATCATGGTTAATTACATGCAGCCTTTTGATCATTTGTTCCGCCGGTTTCCACATCCTCCCATGGAAGCCGGGTGGCGGTGGCATCCACTAGCTCCGGCTCCTACGGAGCTGGAAGGGCATCCGCCTGTGCAGATTGATGTTGTCAGCGACTTCCTGTTCCTGCTCACCATTGCCCTGAGCATTGCCATAGAAACCACGCAGCGATGGCGGCAAACCGAACAACGCGCCCTGTACGCGGAAACCCGTAAAACCCAGGCAGAACTATCTTTTCTCAAAGCCCAGATCAATCCCCATTTCCTGTTTAATACCCTCAACAATATTTATTCGCTGGCCATGACACGCAGCGATCATACCGCCACGAGCATCATGAAGTTATCCAACATGCTGCGGTATGTAACTGAAGATACCCGGCACGATTATGTACTGCTGGAAAATGAGATTGATTGTTTGCGGGACTATATCGATCTGCAAAAGCTTCGCCTGACCAGTAAAACAAAAGTCAACTTCGCCGTTACCGGCTCTCCGGGCATTAAGTGTATTGCGCCGCTGGTATTGCTTCCTTTCCTGGAAAACGCTTTCAAATACGGCGTAAGCAACCACGAAGCGTCAGAAATCAATATCCTGCTGAATACTTCAGAAAAACATATTCATTTTTTCTGCAGCAATAAATTGTTCAGGATAACCGATGATATGCAACGCCCCGGTATAGGCATTGCCAATACCCGGCAGCGCCTCGACCACCTGTATCCCGACAGGTATGAATTGGAGATCCGGGAAGACAACGGCGCTTATGCCATTTCTTTACAGCTGCAGGTATAACAAATTATGCGCTGGAACAATAAAAATGATAGATAAACAGGCAGAATGTACAGCGTATAGATATGCCGGTTCCGGTAAGCGGATATAGAAAGTAATTTTGGGAGATGCGTCCCTTGTTATACTTTCCTTATACGCCATCCGAAGAACCGGCATACCTGTTGACAGGTTAGCTCACGTATCAATGCGGTGCTTAGTGATACAGATAATTTAAGGCAATAACGTCATTGGCGTTGAAGGTACGGTTGCCGCCATTGGAGCAGGCGAGCATCCAGGAGTTAGCATCTGGTCCGGTAGGTGTGCCAGGAATATTGATGGCACCTACGCCGCCATCGCCTTCATTTACAGCGCTACCACCACAGCTGTAGGAGCGGTCCATATAGTCGGTATGACGCATACCGATACAGTGACCGATTTCGTGCTGGATTACAGAACCTACATACAGTACATTAGGATTGGATCCATAAGCGTACTGGTTGGTGTTCATCTTGATAGTGCCATAAGGATTTCCACCGCTGGTAGGGAAACCGGAAGATCCAAGGGTGATGTAACCACCGCTGGGGCCCTGGTTAAATCCTTTGATGGTGATAGTTGGCGTACCGCTGGTAATGCGTTGGAACTTAACGCGGAGGTTCAGCCTGTTGTAGCGGGCAATAGCGGTATCTGTTCCGGCAACAAAGGCAGTTCCCAGGTTAACAACTTTTACCGTAATCACGCGGGGCAACGCGGTTACCAGGTAATTGGTGCGATACTGTTCGGTATTAGCAACCCGGAGAACAGGGCTAATAACTTTTTCCTTCAGCTGATCGGCAGTAAGCAGGATGTCGCCTTCCACGAGGTAACCATCTTCTGTTTTCTGCACGTTATCAGTGCTGAAGCCATTTGCTTTAATTTGGGCCAACACTTCTGCAGACACGGGGTTTGGCTGCACCTCCTGCTTTGCGCCATTCTTCTGGCAGGACGCAAATACAAATGCTGCTGCCATGCAGCAGAGAGCAGGAATTGATTGTTTTCTCATAGATTCAGATTTTTGGATTTTTGGTTAAGAAAAAAATATCCGTTTTGCCTGTTTTTGTAAACATGCAATTACTACTAAACTAAATACCAGCAATGATCTACAGCGAGTTAACATCAGGGGTGCCAACTATTTAAAATAGCGTTCCCCTTGCTGCAAATGCAATTGCTCCAGCTATATTTATTTCTCCAAAAAAACTTCAGTAAGACTGTGCTCTCTTTTTGGATGCATACAATAGCTCAATGCCTCAAAGGGCATTACCTTAAATTTTAATGATTGGGTTATGATTCATTGCCACCGGGTGTTTCCGGTCATCCAGACTTGCTCAAATTTGCTCTACAGATTGATTAAAATGTGAAATGGTTTTTACCAATCGTTGCTCAGATTTTGTTGATTTACTACTTAGAATTTCCTCTTTCAATATTACAACTTTCGTTCAATTTAAAAAAAATATTTTGCGGGGAACCGTCTAAAAAATTGTGTTGCACAAGTAAAATACAGTAGCTTTAAGTAGCAACACTAAACCAAAATCAAGTACCTGTTGCCATCATCCCCGCATGAAGCTAATAACCGTGAAAATATGGCCCTTACTGGCTTTGCTGCTATACTCCTGTTACCCCGTTGCTGCACAGCAAAAAATTATGGCAGATACGATACCCGCAAGATATGCAGCCGACACTGTTACCCTATCACATCCAAACGGCCCCTTTCTCGTAAAATTCAAAACGACGCCCAAAGCGGCTGCCCTGCAACAATATGGGCTCATGCAATCGATTACGCGTCAACATTACATATTACAGCAACTGCCGGCCGACAGCCTGATAGTGTATTGCTATCGGGCCAGCCAGGCTTATAAGGCCAGTGCCATGTTACTGGCACAAGTAGAAAAAGCGGGGCCGCAGGATAGCATGATGATGCAGATACGCTGTACCATTTCAGGCGGTCATTTGCCTTATGCCAGCGTGCAGCGGTATACTGCACAGTACAGCACAGCCGTGGTGAAAGTAAAAAAGCAGGATTGGCCCGCATTTATCAGTCAACCCGCTATATCTTTTGCCGATATCATCAGGCATCCTTCCACAGAAATTATCATTAATACCAGTAACCTTACTGCCAACCGCATTAACATCGCCCAGCAACAATTTCCATTAATACGTGGACAACGTGTATCCGTTTCCGTTAAAGAAGATCTTTTCGATACAACAGATATTGATTTGCTCGGCAGGTATCTTTCCTCGTCTTATACATCGTCACAAAACAGCTCTCACGCCTTGATTATGGCCACCCTCATAGGCGGAGCCGGCAATAGCGGTGATAAGGGCCTGGGCGTAGCACCGGAAGTAAAACTCAGCAGCGCAGATTTCAACAGCAGTCTGCTCCCAGATGACAACAACTACTATACGCAGGGAAACATCACCGTACAGAACCACTCTTATGGGACGGCCATTGAAAATTATTATGGGACGGAAGCGGTGGCGTATGACCAACAGATCCACGAAGCCGATACAATTGTACATGTGTACTCTTCCGGCAATATAGGCACCCAGGCGTCTACATCCGGCCGGTACCAGGGACTGGCGAATTATGCTAACCTGTCCGGTAATTTCAAGCAGGCCAAAAATGTAATCGTAGCAGGTGGTACAGACGACGCGCTAAACATGATGGCACTCAGCTCCCGGGGTCCGGCCTACGATGGCCGCATTAAGCCCGATATTACCGCCTATGGTCAGGATGGTACCTCCGGCGCCGCAGCCCTTACCTCAGGTGTGGTGGCGTTACTACAGGACGCCTGGCGTCAACAATACAATACTCCCCTGTCATCGGCCCTGGTGAAAGCAGTGATCATTAACAGCGCCCAACGTGCTGCCGGGCTGCTCCCAGCCTATGATCGCGGTTATGGCAACCTGCATGCGCTGGCCGCCTTACAAACGATCCGTGATCATCGGGTACTCCAGGGTGAAGCAGGCAACCAAAAAGAAAGCACCTTCCAGATCACCGTTCCTGCCGGCATACAGGAGCTAAAAGTAACCCTCTGCTGGAATGATCCACCCGCCGCCGTCAATGCGCCACAAGCGCTTATAAACGACCTGGATCTGACAGCGGTAACTGCCGACCGGCGAACCTGGCAACCATGGGTGCTCAGCAGTTATCCCCTGGCCGACTCCCTGGCATTACCGGCGAAACGAGGGCGCGACAGTATCAATAACACAGAACAGATTAGCATCCTGCAACCAGCCAGCGGCATTATGCAGCTTACTGTAAAAGGCACACGGATACCTTCCGGTACTCAACCTTTTTACCTGGCGTATGAATTTACCCCTGTAAAAACTTTCCAATGGCAAAACCCTGCTCCGGAACGCATATTGGGCGCCGGGCAAACCCTGCCACTGCAGTGGCAAACTACGTATAGTGGTAACAGTGATATTTCCTATAGTACCGACAGTGGCCGCACCTGGCTTCCTATTGCCCAACAGGTACCGGTACAACAGGGGTTATACAACTGGCAGGTACCGGAACTATTCAGCAAGGTGTGGCTGAAGCTAACGTTAACGGATACGTCGTTTGTCAGTGCCCCCTGTTATATATCTCCTACCCTTACTATACATACCGGCTTCAATTGTACCGACAGTGTGCTGTTGTACTGGAATACACAACCCAATGCAGCGGGCTACCAGTTGTACACACTGGGCAATGAACAATTAATGCCGTATAGCCAAACGCGTGATACCTTTGCATTCATCAGCAAATCGGCGGTGAAGTCCCTATACTTTGCCGTAAGCCCTATTGCCACAACAGGATGGACGGGTATGCGCAGCTACGCCCTTAATTATAGCCAGCAAGGTGTAGGATGCTATATAGAAAACCTGCTGGCAGATAAAACTACCGATAACAAAGTGTTACTGTCGCTCACACTGGGTAGTGATTATCATCTAAAAAAATTTTACTGGGAACGCCTATCCGCCAGGGGCTGGCTTTTGCTGGGAGAACAATCCACGGGGACTGTCCTCAACTTCAACTACCTCGACAACAGTGTTACAGAAGGATTACAGCGCTACCGCGTAAAGCTGGAAACCACCGATGGTCAATTTATTTACTCAGATCCCGTTACCGTGGAAATGCTGATCAACAACAATATTCTCCTGTTTCCCAATCCTGCTGCCGCCCAGCTATATATCCTAGATAAAGAAACCCGTAGCCGGAAAATGGTCATCACAGACATGAGCGGGCGCATTGTGTTGCAACGCAACCTGGAAGATACCCAGGAGATAGTACCGCTGCAACAGCTGGCCAATGGCATTTATAACTGCAGTATCTACCTGGACAATAAACGGATCTTTTCCAGGCAGTTTGTAAAACAACCTTAACAAACATCTATAATATTCCCCGTCTCCGGTAATAGGCCGCAGCAGCCTTACTTATGCCATTATTCCCGCTGCAACAACCACGAGTGGCCTTATCGCCAAGGGTAAAATCCGTCAATAACAAGTTAAGATCAGAGAGAAAATAATTATACTGAAGTTTTAATTTTAATTGTCAACAAGACAGTTAAAATTACATAACAGTTATCACCAGGATAAGATCCGAAAACCCGATAGTCAAAGAATCAATAGCCCTGTAAATTATCCGCCAAAGACCCGTGTGCCCGACTCCCTTACTGTGGCAGGTAGCCCTTCTGTATCAACCAATTTTCTGAACTATAATTCCAAACCACACAAATCAATGTTGTATGAAAAAAGTTCTATCCTTTCTTGCCTGTTTATTCATGACCACGATGCTATCTGCTCAAAAAACGGTTTATATCCCGCCAGAATTCAGCACGGATCCCTATCTATCCACCTGGTCCTGGTCGCGGAGTTACCAGTCGGCCAACTTTGTTGTATTCTGGGGGAATGTAGTAGGCACTAATCCCGCGTCCTACAGCGATCCAAACCTGGCTTTCAATCCTGTAGCAGTTTGCGATACGCTGGAGAAAATTTATACCAAATACATTGCGCAAATTGGCTTTTGCTCCGACACCGCTACCAAGAACCTGGGAAAGTACAAACTCATCATTGTGATGAATGACACCTGGGGCAGTGGAGGACCCAGTGGCTGGGCATTTGGCGGTACTTATGGCAATACAATCGGTGCTATGTGGGTACATCCGAACGCTACCCGTGATGGCGGCGTTACCAGTCATGAGCTCACCCACAGTTTGCAGGGTATGATTGCTATCCAGGAAAACCCCAACTGCGGTTTCAATGACTATGAACCTGCCGGCTTCTTTTGGGAAACCCACGCCAACTTTATGCGTACACAAATGTATCCCCGTTTTGCGAACGATGACCTCCCCCGGTGGATGGCTACCAGCATGTTCCATTACAGCTCTACCCGCCATCATTACGATGCCTTTAAAATGCTGTGGTATATGCAACAGGTAGATGGTATTACCATGGTAAACCGGCTGTGGAAGGAATCTATCCGTACCAGTTCCTCTGCCGGCGAACATCCGCTGATGACCTACCGGCGGCTAAAAAGCTGGACACAGGCGCAACTCAACGATTTTATGTTTGACTATGTCAAAAGGGAAGTAGCCTGCGACTATACCGTCAATAATTTCGGCGCTATCTATAAAGCAGAGCGCGACCGGCTCAAAACACAGGAACCCCATTATATCTGGCGCTTATACACCATGTTGCAGCAAATCAGCGCCGGCACCGGGAGATATAAGATCGACAATGCCAGTGCTCCGCAAGACTACGGCTATAATATCATTCCCTTGTATACTACCTGCAGCGGCCGTAACGTAACCGTGAAATTCAAAGGGCATACGGAGGTCAACAGCACGGCAGGCTGGCGATACGGCTTTGTGGCCACCCTGGCTGACGGCACTATTTCCCGGTACGGCGCCACTGCTACGGCCAACGAAAGCGAAATCAGTTTCACGATGAACAGTAATGAAAGTCAGCTGTACCTGGTGGTCATGGGCGCGCCCACTACCCACACCAGTTATGTATGGGAACCCGGATGGCCCAAGATCAGGCGTTATCCATACGAGCTCCGTATAGCCAATGCCGTACCTGAAGGCTACCAGAGCACTTTCCGCTCCGCCTACAAAACTAACGGGCACACGCATACGAACGGAGGCGGCTGGGTAGCCAACAGCGCCAGCGTGGCATCTACGGCTTATGTAGGCCCAAAAGCCATTGTGCTGGGCAACTCCAACATTACAGGTACGGCCCAAATTACCGGCAATGCCTGGGTAGAAAATGCCACCGTAGGCAATACCGTTACCATTAGCGGTAATGCCAGCATTTATGGAGGTTCATATACCGGCAGTGCCATCATTACCGACAATGCCGTGCTCACCAACTGTACCGTTTCCGGTAATGTTAATGTAACAGGCGATGCGCTGGAATGGGGCGTTACCTTCGGCAATTCCGTGATAGTAGGCGGCGATGCCGAAATCGGCAGCTGTGCCACCAACGGTACCTACCTGCAGGTGCCTCACTCCAATAATGGCCGCAACGATTGCGACGGCAAAGGCGCCGGCGACGCGTCTAACGTGGATATCAACAGTGCCTGGACCCAGTTTACCGATGCCCAGATGGCCTGGAGTACCACTCCGTCCTGTAACGGTACCCTCAGCACTGCTGATGTCGATAGCAGCACTTTAACGCCGGCATTCGCTAAAATAGGCAGCAGTACAGGCAATACCCGTATACGCATTTCCCCTAACCCGGTGAGCAACCAGTTTACCGTTGCGCTGGAGGGATTTGCTGCCAGCAGTAATGTGCAATTAATTATTTACAACAACCAGGGTGCGCCGGTGCATGTAAAAGACCTGCAGCGTAGCAGAACAGCTACCCTGCGGGTGAAAGACTGGAGCAAGACCAGTGGCGTATATTATCTGCGTGCTACGGGAGGCAATAAAACAGCGATAGAGAAGTTGGTCGTAACGGAATAGCGACAACCAGTAAAGTAATAAAGCAAAACAGCCGCTCTGATCAGATCAGAACGGCTGTTGCTGTATTTACAATGTATTATTACAGGTGAATCGCTTCGCCGTAAGCTACTTCTATAGCGTCTTTTACAGATTCGCTCATAGTTGGGTGCGGGTGGATAGAATCCAGCACTTCCTGGTAAGTAGTTTCCAGTTTGCGTGCTACTACTGTTTCAGCGATGATTTCAGTTACGTTGGCGCCAATCATGTGGGTACCTAACCATTCGCCGTATTTAGCATCAAAAATTACTTTTACGAAGCCTTCAGTAGCGCCGGCAGCAGAAGCTTTACCGGAAGCAGAGAATGGGAATTTACCCACTTTCACTTCGTAACCAGCTTCTTTAGCCGCTTTTTCAGTGTAACCTACAGAAGCAATTTCAGGCGCGCAATAAGTACAGCCTGGGATGTTCATGTAGTCGATTGTTTCTGGTTTGTGCGCATATTTCTTTTCATTGTATGCGATGGCTTCCACGCAAACGATACCTTCTTTAGAAGCTACGTGTGCCAGTGCCTGACCAGGAACCATGTCGCCGATAGCGTAAACGCCCGGTACATTGGTTTGGTAGTATTTATCTACCAGTACACGGCCTTTATCGGTTTTGATACCCAGTCCTTCCAGACCGATATTTTCGATATTGGCAGCGATACCTACCGCGCTCAGTACCACGTCTGCTTCCAGGGTGATTTCGCCGGTCTGGGTTTTTACTTTTGCTTTTACACCGTTACCAGTGGCTTCCACCGCTTCTACAGAGGCGTTAGTCATGATTTCGATGCCTTTCTTTTTGTATATTTTTTCCAGTTCTTTGGAGATATCTTCATCTTCTACTGGTACAATGCGGGGGAGGAATTCAACGATGGTTACTTTAGTACCGAGGGTAGCATAGAAGTAAGCGAATTCAACGCCGATAGCACCGGAGCCTACCACGATCATGGATTTAGGCTGCTGAGGCAGTACCATGGCTTCGCGGTAACCAATTACATTTTTACCGTCGATTTTCAGGTTTGGCAGTTCACGTGCACGTGCACCGGTAGCCAGGATGATGTGTTTAGCATCGTATACTGTAGCTTTACCGTCTTTGTCGGTAACTTCTACCTGGCCTTTGGTTTTTAACTTACCATTGCCCATTAACACATCAATCTTATTCTTTTTCATCAGGAACTGAACGCCCCTGCTCATTTTATCGGCAACACCGCGACTACGTTTGATTACCGCATCAAATTCTACTTTTGCATCACTTACTGTGATACCATAGTCTTTTGAATGCTGGGTATATTCGAATACCTGTGCAGTTTTTAATAAAGCTTTGGTTGGAATACAGCCCCAGTTTAAACAGATACCACCCAGGTTCTCTCTTTCCACTATTGCAGTTTTAAATCCCAGCTGAGAAGCACGGATAGCAGCCACATATCCGCCGGGCCCACTACCAATTACGATTACGTCGTATGCCATATTGTTTAATTTTAAATTGAACTGGCCAAAGGTAAAGAAATAAGCAGAAAGCGCAAAGCATAAAGCATAAAGCTGTTAGAGCGAATGACCAGCACGGTAGTTACCCGGCCAAATCATTCGCTCTAACAGCTTTATGCTTTATCTGCTATACTTTTTACTATCGGAGATCTACTACTTCAACGCCAGGATATTTTTTAGCATCGAAGCTAAATAACGCATCACTCAAATTGGTGTTAGGCGTGAAATTGGTGATTTCGTAGGTGTAGTGGTTGCCATTCTTTTCAAAAACCTTCATTTTGGCAATGCTTTGGTTTTTCTTGTCGATAGACACAATCACCTTGAAAACGTTCTTGGACTTGTCGGTCGGCGTCAGCTCAATATTCTGCAGCACTTTACCTTTTTCGGTGGTTTCACCGTTCAGTTTGTACAGGTAATCTTTGTCGTAAAAGTTGGTAAACAGTTTGGCAGGTGTCATCGCGCTGCTGCTTTGGTCTACGTTGTTGACAGTTACCTCGTTTACATCTTTGGCGTAAGTCCAGGAAGTTTTGTTATCGCTGATAATTTCCTGTCCCGGTAAGGTTACTTTGTATTTAGCACCTTTCAGGTATACGGTTCCTTTTTTTGAATCGGTTACACTGTTATTGGCACCTTCTACTTTTAATATAAAATTGGCTACTACTGTTTTTAATGACTTGAATTTATTACTAACACCATCTAAAACAGTCTTTGCCTTGGGGTCTGAGGCTCCTTTAGATTGTGCCATGCCGCTGAAAATGATACCACTCAACAACATTCCTGTTAATACAAATTTCTTCATCGTAATTTTTTTTAGTTTGTGCTACCCTCGCTAGGCAAATGCCATGCCGGTATAACCTTGTTGGTTCTTTTACAGGGTGCAAAAGTCTATATATTTCCTGAAAATGGGTAATAAATTCCCGATGCCTTAATATATTATAACAAATTATTAAGGATTTCCTGTAACTCGCTTTCGGTTCTTACCAGCACTTCCCTCGCTTTACTTCCCATGTTAGGTCCCACAATATTGGCTGCTTCCAGCTGGTCCATGAGGCGGCCGGCCCGGTTGTAGCCCAGTTTCATGCGGCGCTGCAGCAAAGATGTAGATCCCTGTTGGGTGGTAACGATTACCTGGGCGGCTTCTTCAAACAGCGGATCGCGGTCGGCGATGCTCAGCTCCTTGCCGTCGGGATCTTTGTCATCCACATATTCCGGCAGCAGAAAGGCATCGGGGTAGCCCTTTTGGTTGCCGATAAATTCAGCCACGCTCTCTACTTCCGGCGTATCCACGAACGCACATTGCAGTCGCACCAGCTCTCCGTTGAAGGACACCAGCATATCCCCCTGTCCTATCAGCTGCTCGGCGCCGCCGATATCGAGGATGGTACGGGAGTCGATTTTGGAAGACACCTTGAATGCCACCCGGGCCGGGAAGTTGGCCTTGATGGTACCGGTAATAATGTTAACAGACGGGCGCTGGGTGGCAATAATCAGGTGAATGCCCACCGCACGGGCCAGCTGGGCCAAACGGGCAATCGGCATTTCCACCTCTTTACCGGCTGTCATAATCAGATCAGCGAACTCATCCACCACCAACACGATAAATGGCAGGTAACGATGCCCCTTCAGCGGGTTCAGGCGACGTTGGGTGAATTTACCGTTATACTCCCGGATATTACGGGTACCTGCTTCTTTCAGCAGGTCGTAGCGCAGGTCCATCTCAATACAAAGCGCATTGAGGGTATGGATCACTTTTTTGGTATCGGTAATAATCGCGTCGTCCTCCCCTGGCAGCTTCGCCAGGAAGTGCTTCTCGATAAGTTTATAGAGAGAAAGTTCTACCTTTTTCGGATCTACCAATACAAACTTCAGCTGGGAAGGATGCTTTTTATAGAGCAGCGATACCAACAGTGTATTGATACCAACGGATTTACCCTGGCCAGTGGCACCCGCCATCAGCAAGTGCGGCATTTTAGCCAGGTCGGCAATAAAGTTTTCGTTGTCGATTTTCTTACCAATGGCAATAGGCAGGTCCATGGTGCTGGTCTGGAACTTCTCCGAGGCCAGCATATTCTTCAGCGATACGATCGACTTCTTCACATTAGGCACCTCTATACCAATGGTACCCTTACCCGGGATAGGCGCAATGATACGGATACCCAATGCAGATAAGCTCAGCGCAATATCATCTTCCAGGTTCTTAATCCGGGAAATACGTACACCGGCCGCCGGTACTATTTCATACAGGGTCACAGTAGGACCTACGGTAGCACTGATTTTCTGTATGGAGATGTCATAATTCTTGAGCGTATCAATGATCTGGTTTTTATTCTTCTCCAGTTCTGTAGTGTCCTGAACAATCACCTTATCGGCGTTATGGTTTTCCAGCAGGTCCAGCGTCGGGAACTTATAATCTCTCAGGTCCAGCGACGGATCAAATGGATCTACCGGTTCCACGGGGCGGGAAGGTACTACTTCTTCTACCTCATCTTCCTCATCCTGGTAAGTGGGCTTGATTTCGAATGCTACTTCACCTGGCTCATTCTTTTTCTTCAGCGGCGGAAGCGGCGGCTCTACTTTTTCTTCTATATACAGTAACGGTCCGGGATCTTCTTCTTCCTCTTCTTCTTCCTCTTCGGGAGATAATTCATCGTCAAACGCCTCTTCCGGTTCGGGCATTGCTACAGGAGCCGCCACCGGCGGCATGTACGGCGCATGGGAAGGGATAACGGTGATATCTTCTTTTTCTATCAGCTGCAATGGTGGCAGTCCCTCTTCGTCTTCCTCTTCCTCCAGGTGTGGCGGGATGACCATCACCCCGTTATCTTTCAGTCCATTTTTGCGCGGATCGTCTTTGGCCGCTACCGGTGCGGCAGTAGTGGCTGCCTGTGGTACGGGAGCAGCAGGAGTAGCTGCCGGCACGGGTTTCGGCAGTTTCACCTTTTTCTCCGGCCATTTGAAGCTGAAATTAAATTTCCAGATCAGCCAGGAAAAGCCCACTACCAGGAGCAACAGGGCTGTACCGGTTTTGCCTACAAAGCCGGAAGTCCATTTATTCAGGGCATCGCCCAAGGCGCCTCCCCAGGGGAAGTTGTAACCACCGGCAATAAACGCCATCGACATACTGATGAAGAGCAGGCCGAAGAGAATATACTTTACATTGCGCCAAACGCGGAATACGCGTCGGCCTACGATAAAGTTGATACCTATGATAAAGAAGAAATAGCAAAACAGGTAAGCTGCAATACCTACCCCATAAAAGAAAAAGTTGTGCGATACGTAAGCTCCGAGGCGGCCCAGCAGGTTATCAACTTTTACATCTCCGAAAAATAATTCCCGGGTAGAATAATGAAATATTTTATCCTGGTCATCTTCCCAGGTAAACAGGTAAGAAGTGAATGCAATAAAGCAGTAAACAGACAGTAAGAGGAAGAATACCCCCATGACTTTGTGGGTACGTTCATCTTTTACGAGCTCTTTTACTTTTACCTCAGGCTCCTTGTCTTTCTTCAACACATCCGGGTTAGGTGCGGCGCCTTTCGGTTTTTTGTTTTCCGGTTTTTCGGTTTTCAGTTTATTCCTGGACATAATTAGCTTTTAGCTGTTACTGCCAGCTGCAGCCTTCAGTACGATGGTTGATACTAAATGGTGACAGCAGTGTAACTTCAATTGGGATTACCTGGGTGGTTGATTACAACTGTAAGATCCAGTGTGTAATAAATGCCGGCACCAGGGGATCAATGGTTTGTTCCAATTCTCCATATTCACTTTCTCTACAGGTTTTACAACGCTGGAACAGATGGTTTAGTCCATCAAATTTACGTATTGTCGTCAGCAGATTGCCATATTCATTTAAAGTACGGCTGATAGCATTGAGATTAGCCGTGGCATCTACCTGTATGTCTTCTGTACCATTAATGGCCATAACCGGGCATTTGATCGCCCTCAGGTATTCGGCCGGTTTAAAGCGCAATATAGAAATAGCTTCCGGTGTTAGCGTCATGGCGGTAGATTGTACCATTTCATCTTCCGTGAGCTGTTTTTTCTCTTCGTCGCTGGAGCTCTGGTATAATTTCCGGAGCATAGCTTCGGCTTCGGGTTTCAGAGAAGCCAGGTCACGATCGCTGGCCAGCAGGTCCCAGTAGGGCTTCAGCCGTTTCTGACTGGCAAGGATGGCACTGTCACTATCTCCCGCCAGTTTGCTTTTAATCGCCAGCTGCCGGTCTACCAGCTCGCGTCCGGGCAGGCCCGGACCGGCCATAGATATCACAAAAGCCACCAGCGGGTTGTTGGCCGCCGCAATTTCGGCGATCATGGCCCCTTCGCTGTGTCCGAGCAGGCCTATATTCGCTACATCCACGTCTGTCCTCGTTTTCAGGTATCCCATTGCTGTAACGGCATCATGGGCGAAGTCATAGATGGATGAAGAGTCATACACACCGGTGGAATTCCCAACGCCCCTGTCGTCGTACCGCAGTGAAGCTATGCCATTACGGGCAAAATAATCGGCCAATACCAGGAAAAGTTTATGCCCGGCAATTTCTTCATCCCGGTTTTGTGGTCCTGAGCCACTCAACATCACCACTACCGGGTATTTCCCGGGAGCTGCCGGACGGGTAAAGGTTCCTGATAAAGATACTTTATCCTTGGTATTATTAAACCTGACTTCCTGTGTCAGGTAAGGAAACGGTGGTTTAGGCTCCTGTGGCCGGTTATACAGGCTCTCTTTGGGCACTTCCTTTTTCCCCAGGTCCAGTGCGCCTTTATCATTCCCAAAGCTGGCAATACCTTTAAATTGCTGGCTTGCCGCGTCCCATACGCCGGAGTAAGCAAATCCCACTTCACTGATACGCAATAGTAGCGTGTCTTTCCGGTAGACGACCGTTTCGAAATCCAGCGTTTCTGATTCGGGCAGGTCGGGCAACTGCAAATGGCCGGTATATCCTGCGCCCTCGGGCAGCAGGTCTACTATCACCCTTTTCTTTTCGCCATAGTACAGTTTAAAGACCCCATACCACTTACCGGTCATTGCCGGGTTATCCTGTGCCATTGTCGTTGAACCTACCAGGCAACCCAGTATTAACACCCAAAAACCTTTAAACATACAAAGCTCCTGTTTATGCTTTTAATTTCAGAATGCCTGACAACAGGCAAATCCAACCTGCTATAAAAAATACACCACCAATGGGGGTGAGAATACCAATGCCTTTTAATCCCACATTACCTGTCATTTTCAGTACGGTGAGCAGGTATAATGACCCCGAAAACAGGAGTATGCCAATGATAAAACATCTTCCTGCCCATTCCAGCTGGCCACCGGGAAGTTGTGCAAAAAGAATTCCTGTAGCTAATAACGCAAAAACGTGATAAAATTGATAAGTAACGCCTGTCTGAAAAGTAGATACAGTTTCCGGGGGCACCAGCTCTTTCAGCTTATGTGCACCGAATGCACCCAAGATGACTGCCAATGCGCCTAATACTGCCGCCCAAACTAAAAAACTCTTATGCATACTAGAAATTTTGCGTAAAGGTATCCAATGAAATATTATCCGATGAAATGATGTGCTGTGATTGCTGATAGAAGGGCAGTCGCTCTGCCAGTTTCTTTTCCACGAATCCCACCAGGTCTTCCCCTTCCAGGTCGGCAATCAGCGGGCGTTTGGATTTTTTGCGTTCCAGCCGTTCTACCATGGTTTCCAGGGAAGGATTAATCCAGATGGTAGTCCCGTGATCATTCATAAAATCCATATTTTCCTGGAAGCAGGGAGTACCACCGCCACAGGAGATCAGGAAATTTTCCTGTTCAGACAATTCCCGGAGCAGTGTACTTTCGCGCTCCCGGAAATAATCTTCCCCTTTAGTGGCAAAGATGTCTGCAATGGCCATTTCTTCTGCTTCTACAATTACTTCATCCAAATCATAGTAGGGAAGCTGCCAGTGATCTGCCAGCTGTTTTCCCCAGTAGGATTTGCCGGCGCCCATAAAACCTAGTAAATATATCTTCATAAATAACGCAACAGTGCTTAATAAATCCTTTCCTCACGCAGGATGAGTCCATGCCAGGCATAGGTCATTTTCCATAATATATTGCAAATATAACCGGGTATTTGTATCCTCTTTGTTAAAATCGGCGGTAATAAAACCAGCCTGTTGATAAACAAAGGGGTGCAACCGCATATTTTCTTTAAAATCAACACTTCCCTGGCCATACCATTTAAACATAGCCTCTTTGGCGCTCCAGCAGATGGTTTTATGGACCAGCTCATGTGCAGGGTCTATAAACGATCTTTCTGCCGGGCCGAGGAATTTATGTGATACCCTTTCAATTTTCGGCTTCACCTCTTCAATATCTATGCCTACTGCCGCTTTGGTACTCACAATAGCCGCAGCATAGTCGCCACAGTGAGAAATGGAAAAATGATAACTATTGCAGGCCAGTACTGGTTTCCGGCTGTTTGTGACCATAATACCGTGCACCGGAAATTCCGGAAAAAGCGTTACCAGCAAGTATCTTCCCGCAAAATGCTGTAACCGTTTATGCGGATGATGGATAGCGGGGCTGATATTTACCTGTTGCCGGAAAAAGTCTTCTGTCTCTGTGATCTTCCATACTCCCAGCCTGGTTTCCGGTTCAATTTGTATCGTTCGTATTAATGGCATATCTTGCCAAATTAAAGCAAAAAAGCAGAAAAAACAGTTTTTGGCGCTTCGTCTTTAACGAAACCCTAACAGCTGAAAATCAAAAGCTAACACTACAGCTCACTAAAACCAAACGACTAAGATGATTTTGTCAGACAAACGGATCCTGGAGGAAATTGAAAAAGGCACTATCGTTATTGCTCCTTATGACCGGAAATACCTGGGTACCAATTCCTATGATGTACACCTGGGCAAGCACCTGGCTACCTATAAAGACCGGGTACTGGATGCGCGGAAACACAATGAAATAGAGCATTTCGAAATACCTGAAGAAGGCTATGTTTTACAACCAGGCACCCTGTACCTGGGCGTAACAGAAGAATATACCGAAACACATGCACATGTTCCTTTCCTGGAAGGTAAGTCCAGCACAGGTCGTTTAGGTATCGACATCCACGCTACTGCCGGTAAAGGCGATGTGGGTTTCTGCAATACCTGGACACTGGAAATTTCCTGTGCCCAACCCGTGCGTATATACGCCGGTATGCCCATTGGCCAGCTGATTTACTTTGTGGTGGAAGGAGAAGTAGAAATACTCTACAACCGGAAAGGCAACGCCAAATATAATGGCCGCACAGTAAAGCCGGTAGAAAGCATGATGTGGCGCAACGAATTTTAGTCTTTTCCCGCAAAGGCGCAAAGAAAAAAAGCAGCAAAGGATAATATCATATTCCTTTGCTGCTTTTTTTCTTTGCGCCTTTGCGAGCGTTACTCCCCCGCTATGATCCTCACGTTGTGCGCTTCTGTAATGGACGGCACTTCCAGCTTACTGATCAAACGCTCCATGGCCGCCAGCGGCACAACTGCCTCCCGCTGTTTATTTTGCTGTAACAGCCTGGCAGCCGGCACCTCCACATATACAATCGTTACTTCCGCCTGGTAAATACTAAACAATCCCATTAACTGTTCCCTCATTTGCCGGGTAATGTTGGTGGCATTCCATACAAAGGGTTGTTTGTTACGGAGATAAACCCTGGCTTTTTCCTTCGCTGCCTGGATCACGGTACCATTGCCACTTTTATCGGTGGGCTTTATTTTCATCTCCTGCCGGATATCATCCAGGGAGATGACCGGCAGTTGCGGGAAATGTTGCCGTACATAAGTATCCTTTCCGGCGCCCGGGAGACCACTCATCATCATCACCGATGTTTGCGGCTGTTCAAATGGCACATAGTCCGGCGAGCTGCCTGCTTTATGCAGGTAGTGCATTTTCGCCTGGTTGGTAGCAAAAGCGCGGGGTTGTCCCCAGCAATCGTTTTCCCGGCACAGTTCTTCAAAGCAATCTACTTTATACAGCAATGCCTCCTGATCGGTGCAATAGCGCCCGAGAGCATCGGCCCTGGCCAACAAGGCCAGCAGGGCGGTATCTACTTCCAGGCTGGCGCTGATCACTGCTTTCTGCGGATCCGGTTTTTCGAATACCCACAGTGGCAGGCCGTGATAACGTACCAGCTTGGCAATTTGTTCCCGTATAGTAAATGGGGTGGGCACTTCGCGGTAAAGGATTTGCCGGGTACGTGCTTCTCCTTTACGGGCATGCCCTGCCGAGGTGATGCTGCCATCGGGTTCTACTACCGTGGTGCTGTATTTTTCCACGTCGTGCAACAGGGCGGCGGCCCACATGATTTCCTGTGTTGCCAGCGGCAACGCCTGAAAACCCGGTAGCGCCGCCAGGGCCGTCAACACCATCTGCGTATGTACGGCCACGTTACCTTCCGCATGATGCCGGGCATGCTGTGGCACCTCCTGCATCACCCTTACCCACGCGAACTCCTGCTCCAGCCGGGTCCAATCTTTATGTTCACTTAATTGCCACATAGTCACCTCCTTCATGATTTAATTTAGCACGGCGCCAATGCCTGGTCCAGTGCTGGTCTGTTTTAACATGTCCTTTCCGGACATATTTAAACACATTGTTTGCAAAATCGCTCACCGCGTATCCATCGGCATTACGCGATACAATCCCTTCTATAGTAGTAGGCTGCCCGGTATGCACGTCATAGGGTTCGAAAGTCCCGCGGCTGTTCACCAATGCCAGGATATCCTGTTCGAAATCTTTTCGTGCAGGCGGCGGCGTTACCCGTTTTATTTCCGGTACCACCGGTAAGTCCAGCATAGCAGCATAAAACCGGGTTTCTTCCCAGCTCAGCCAGCGCTGGCCCTCGCGGATACCAAATACATAGAAATGATGTTCCAGGTAGCGATATTCGATCGAATGTACTGCGTACAGGTTCTCCAGGAAAATTTCCAGGTCGCCCAGGTCATTCTTAATACTTTGCCAATAGCGGCGTATGCTTTCCGTCCATGCCGATGTAGTGGGCGCTGCATGTGAGCGCGCAAATACGCCGTGGCGAGAAAGACAATTATTTTCACCGTCCAGTTTTTCCGTGTGAATCAGCACCGGGATTTGCTGCAGCAGTGGCCAGTAGTCATGTTGAATGCGGTCATCGCTGGTAGTGCCGGGCGAAAACGGATAATGCCAGGTACGGCCATATTTTTGAGAAATTGCCATGTTATCGGGTTTAAATTAAACAATCGTATCACAGGCCGGTTCCAGGATGGAACGGCTAAAGGAATAAATTAATATGCCTGTGACATTACATGGCTCAAGTGTTAATCGTGTTTAATCAACGAGCCGCAAAAATAAAGAAAATAATTAAATAGTATATTACGTCAGCTTTGAAACAACCAGGCACCCACAACAACCAGCTAACACCATGAGAAAACTCCTTCTTTGCGCTACTGCTGCTGCAGCCCTGGCGGCTTGTAACAACGGTAGTGACGGCAGCCAGAAAAATGGCACAGACAGTACAGCCAACATCGCCTTCAACAGTTATGAACAACGGTTTATTGACGCCTTGTGGAAACACAATCCCGATTGGGCTACCAGTGTAGGCTTTCACAAGTATGACTCCGTATTGATCGTTCCTGACAGCGCTGCTACCCAGGCACAACTTGCCTTTGTACAGCAACAACTGGATTCCCTGAAATCCATTGACCTGGCCACTTTGAACGATGCCAACAAAATCGATTACCAGCTCATTCAAAACTACCTGCAATCTGTTCAATGGTCGGTGAATGAATTGAAGAGCAGCGAGTGGGATCCCGCCGGCTACAATGTGAGCAGCACCTTCGCATTTATACTGAACGAAAACTACGCACCACTCGAATCGCGCTTGCGCAGCTTTGCCGCCAGGTTGCAGCAGGTACCGGCCTATTACGAAGCTGCTAAGAAAAGAGTGAAAGATCCCGTACCTGAACTCACCGCATTGGCCATCGATCAAAACAATGGCGGAGCGTCTGTATTTGAGAAAGACTTTGCCGACTCCCTGAAGAAAACCAGCATCCCGGCCGCCGAACAAGCTACCATGCTGGCCAGCGCCAAAGCAGCTTCCAAAGCCATTCACGATTATGCAGGCTGGCTGAAAGCGCTGAAACCGGAACATCCCCGGAGCTTCCGGTTGGGCAAGGCCCTATACGAGCAGAAATTTAAATTCGATATACAATCTTCTTCCAGCGCTACCGCCATCTATGAAGCAGCACTACAGCGCAAAGCCTTTGTACATGGCGAAATGACAAAGATCAGCCGCCAGTTGTGGCCGAAATATTTTGGTCAGACGCCTATGCCGGCAGACTCACTCGAACTGGTAGGCCGTATGATTGACACACTTTCCGTTCAACACGTGAAGCCGGAAGAATTTCAATCTGCCATTGAAAAGCAGATACCCGTGCTGATAAGCTTTATCAAGGAAAAAAATCTCTTGTACCTGGATTCCACCAAACCGCTGGTAGTACGCAAGGAACCTGCGTATATGGCCGGTGTAGCCGGTGCTTCCATCAGCGCCCCCGGCCCGTACGACAAGGGTGGCAATACTTATTACAATGTAGGCAGCCTGGAAGGATGGCCTAAAGAAAAAGCTGAAAGCTACCTGCGCGAATACAACAAATACATCCTGCAAATATTGGATATCCACGAAGCCATCCCCGGGCATTATACCCAACTGGTGTATGCTAATCAATCGCCCAGTCTCATTAAATCATTGATGGGCAATGGCGCTATGATTGAAGGATGGGCTGTATATACAGAGCAAATGATGCTGGACAATGGCTATGGCCATGATGAGCCGGAAATGTGGCTGATGTGGTACAAGTGGAACCTGCGCACGGTATGTAATACCATACTGGACTACAGCGTTCACGTGAAAGATATGAGTAAGGAAGACGCCATTCATTTGCTGACTAAAGAAGCATTCCAACAGGCTGCCGAAGCAGAAGGGAAATGGAAAAGGGTGAGTGTTACCAGTGTACAGCTGACCAGCTATTTTACCGGGTACAAGGAAATCATGGATCTGCGGGACGCTTATAAAAAGCAACAGAATAAGGATTACAACCTGAAAACATTTAATGAAAAATTCCTGAGCTACGGTAGTGCGCCGGTTAAATATATTCGCCAGCTGATGCTGGGCAATCAGTAATAATCATTCATAAAAAGCCGGAAGCGTACGGCTTCCGGCTTTTTTATGAATACTCAGGTATCGCAGCTAACATCATCCCATTCCTGGTTCCTATAGGTAATCAACCAGTTCAGCGCATAATGTCGTTCATAAATCACGCCTGGCGGCAACGGCGACGGCTCTTTTTTCACACGGGCGTTCACGCAGGCCCAGTCGGCGCGGTAATACAGATCGTTGGCATCAAGTATTTCAGTAGCTGAACGCAGTTCTGTGGCTGCATCCAAAAAGGCCGCCGGATCAACGTCTGGTCCGCGGAATGGGAATACGTCCTGTGGCACCATATTAAGATCACAGAGTGCATCCATTTCTCCCAGTGCCGGTATTTTTTTCAGTGCCCATAGCAGCACCCAGATATCTTCACATTTCCAGGTTTCCCTTTTTCTCCCTTCCTCCTGTGGATCGGCCAGAAAGGCTTTTTCGCCAGCCGTGGTGTGCTCCCAAAGGTGGTAGCGTTGCAGGTAACTGATAATTTCCGGCGCTTCAATATAACCAAAAGCAACTGTATTGATAGCCGCCAGTACGGCCACGCGGGTAGCCACTTCGCGGGTGCTGCGCAGTTGTACGGTCGATTCGTCTTCAATGGCTGGCAGCCATGCAATGGTTGGTACGTTCATGGCGTTCAATTGCGCGATATTGCGTTCCCGCCGCGCCAATGCCTGTTCTGATGCCTCTCGTTCTCCATCAAAATATTTTGCATCGATATTCACCGGGAGCGCTGTAGCAGTAGAACGGCCAGTTACATCGAGCAACAATGCCCCGGTTTTATCCCAAAAGCCTTGTACGTCTGTTTTGAAAATGGTAGTATCGCCGCTAAAGAAAATGCCATCCAGTTTTTGGGCCAGCTCCAGGATCATGGTTTTGTTTTCTTCCGTGAAAGCCGGGGTAGCCACGATACCTATTTCAGTGTTCAGCGTAGCTACTTTCGCCAACAGTAATTCTTTCAATTTAGGATTGTCTGCAGGCAGTTCCTGTATAAATCCGTACATACCGCGCAGGTTAGTGATGACCGGGTCATCGTTGTGTACCAGCTGGTAGCCTGGGATAGCCCGCTGACGATAAGTAAATGTGAGGCTATTGCCCTTACGGAAAAGCGTTTTCCCGGTGGTAACCGTTAACTGTTCCCATTGATGGGCGGGGCCGGTTATTTTCACTCCTTTTTCTCCGAAATGTGTTTGCAGGTGGGTTAACACTTGCTGCATGTTTGTTTCATGCGTGTAGAGGGTACAATTTTCCATGCTGTTCTGTTCGAGGGCACAAAGTTAGCCATAAGCGGGCATAAATGGTATTGGATTTGCCTTTATTTGATGAAGGTAGATAGGAAAACAACGGCAGATTTTATTCTCTTCATCATAAACCAATGGCCATATGAAAAACAAAACCTTGCCAGTCGTGACTGTCTGTTTATTACTCCTGGCAGCAGCATGTGTACCACCCCGGCGTTCCAAACCGCCAAGACCACCAAGGCCTCGTCTTCAAATGGATATCGTTACTTTCCCTGCTTTGTCTTGTTACGGTTTTGCAGCTGGTGAAGTATTTTACTTAGTTTAACGGGATCGTTTACATATGGAGAAAGATCGAAGAGTTCCACTTTCCTGAAAGCTACAGGGTGACTTTCACTTTGCAGGGAGATAGATCCTCCTGTTAATAAACGGCCTTCCTGCAGTAACTCGGGTTTCGCGTGTGACACAGCGCCACCACCCACCTGGGGTTTATTATATACGATAACAGTATCTCCCTCTACGATATGTTTAATCACAGAATCGCGGAGTACCAGGGCTTCGATATGAACCCACTGATCGCCGTGATAGGTTTTGGAAGTAGAGCTGATGCAATGGTCTTTGATGAGTTTACCATTCATTACCACGTTGGTACCCGGTGTACAAAGATTACAGGTAGAGCGTGGATTGGTGCCATCGCCGCCCAACAGTTGTTCTTCCAGTGAGATGGGGAAGTCCTGGTCCTTCGTCATACTGGCGGCTGTTTGTCCGTGTAACATCACACCACTATTGCGGTAAGCCCATCCTGGTCCGCCTTTCACCTGGTCGCCGGTAAATTTATATTCTACTACCAACAGGTAGGCGGAGAAATTCTTTTTGTAGAAGATATGTCCAAATTGTCCGTTGAAATCATCGTAGTGATCATAGCTTACTTTCAGCATGCCACTGTCTACCCGGAAAGTATTACCAAAGTTATCATTCAAGTCATGTCCGGTTATTTTGACATCCCAGTTTTTCAGGTCTTTACCATTAAAGAGTTTCAGCCACTTATTGGGGGCTATTTCCTTCTGGGCGGCGCTTTGGAGACCAGCTAACAATAATAACGCGGTCAATGTTTTTTTCATATGTCCTTTTATTTAATGAGTTAAGATAAACGATCGGTTAGAGAAATACAAGATGAATAACAAGCGTTGGTTAAAATACTTGTTGGAAGGCATTTACAGCGCGTTGGGAATCATATAAAAAGCGATTTCCGATAGTATTGTAGCGAAGGGAAGAGTGTGTAAGAAAATACGCACCGTACCCAATGTGCCACAGGTCGAAAGATGCCCGGCATATATTTATCTCCCTAACAGTCAATTATTTATTAGCAGATAACAAATGTGCAGGGTTTTCGCTGGTAATTCCACAAACTGTATATATGAATGCCTTAAAACAAAAACATACTATTGCATCACCTCAGGGAGGAACCTTATATGATGGTTCCAACATCATCAACGTAACGCCGGAAGGCAGGATTGTATCTATTTTTACGGGAGCCTGGCTGGTAGGAAATGCCATTGCCAGGGTAGATAAAAAACCCGTGCAAAGTTTGCTGAAGTTGCTGGGCGCAGGTTACCTGCTTTACAGGGGCATCAGCGGCAACGACCTGATTAATGGGCTGCTGGGCAAGCGGAAAGCCGATAAGCATATTGGCGCGGTGAATATCCGGACTACCATTACGATCAACAACCCTAAGGAAGAAGTATATTACTTCTGGCGGCAGCTGAATAATTTGCCGGTATTTATGCGGCATTTGCAGTCGGTAGAAGAAAAAGATCCATTCCATTCACACTGGATCGTAAAAGGCCCTGGTGGCGTTGGCACGCTGGAATGGGATGCAGAAATAGTGAAAGAGGTACCGGGTCAACTGCTGGGCTGGCGTTCCTTACCCGGATCATCCATTGCCACAGCAGGCAGGGTTACTTTCCATGAAACCTATAATGGTGGTACTGAAGTAGACGTGATGATCACCTACCGGCCTCCTGCCGGATATGTGGGCTCCGGGCTGGCCTGGCTGCTAAATCCTGCTTTCGAAAATATGATTGTCGGGGATATCAAACGGTTCAAGAATTATATGGAAACCGGGGAAGTGCTCTCCTGAATTGATTCCCGAAAAAATGAAGCGGAGATAAAAGGGCTTACCTGTTTATCTCCGCTTCATTTTTTAACAGCTGCTGTTTATCGCAAAAATCTTTATGACAATGCTTCTTTCTTAAATCGGTTAAAAGCACCCTGGCTTTTATTAATCAGTTTTAGCACGCGTTGACGTACATCGTCCTGCAGTCCGGTAATTTCATGTTCAAAGACTTCCCTTAACTCAGATAAATCTTCTTTCTCCTGCCCGATTAAACCATTGATTTTATGACGCCAATCATCTGCGGTTGACTTAATTTTCTTGCGGGTTTTATCACCGCTATCCGGCGCTGTTAACATACCAATGACGATTCCGGTAGTTAATCCCGCTATAGCACCTGCTAAAAATTTTGTTGTAGACATAGTATTGGATTTTTATGGTTAAACAAATGAAACGCGTGCATGGTTCAAGGGGCACGCAAAGACGCTAAGAAGCAAAGCAGCAAAGAAAATAGTTAAGCATGAAAGGAGATTCTTTGCTACTTTGCTTCTCAGCGTCTTTGCGTGATAATTTTTTCCAAATATCAGGCCATTAATGGCACACCTTGCAGGCGCTGTTCTTAAGAAAATGTTATAGTATGAGAAGCGTAAAGAGAAGAAACCACCTGCCGAAAGAAGTGTGAAATAAGTTTTTAATAACGTAAAACATCGATGGAAACGCTATCCAGGACAATCTCAGAGTAGACATTGCCCCGGCAGGTGGATAAGATAAGCGTATTAGATAATGGAATTTATAAAAGTCAAACGGAGCAGTAAAATAATTACATTCTAGTATTTTTCAAACCTTTTTGAAAGAAATGAAATAATAAATTTTATTAAAAAGTAAATCCTCTCCGGAGATCAAATACCAGAGAGGATTTACGCTTTTCAGCGTCAATATTATATTTTAATCAAATATTCTTCGTTAGCCGTTTTTGCAGGGAAAATTGCCGTTATTCCCACTGCCTATTTTGCGTTGAGCATATCAGTAGTGAGCCGGTTGAAGTCGGCCTGAAACTGCTCATAGTGTTCGCCGGTACCCGGGCCTGAAAACCCGGTATGTACTTCCTGCACCTTACCTTTTTTGTTGATGAAGATGGTGGTCGGGAATCCTTTGATACCAGTGAGCTGTGGCAATGTTTTCTCTCCTTTTTCAGGATCTGCCGGTGTTACGCCGGTAACAAGCACCGGGTATTTTACATCGAAGCGTTTGAGGAAACCTTCCAGGCTTTTCTTTGATTTTTCAAAATCGGGGGTCCGCTCATAGGCGAGGCCCAGCACTTCTACGCCCCGGTCTTTATTCTTCTCGTACCATTTGCTCAGGAATCCGGTTTCATCCATACAGTTGGGGCACCAGGAGCCCATGAGGGTAATGATCACCACCTTATCCTTAAAGCGATCGTCTTTGAGGCTTATCTTATTACCGTTGAGGTCGGGGAAGCTGAAATCCAGCTGTTCATGACCCGGCTTCATGGTAGCGATGGTTTTTTCGTCTGGTAAACGGGCGGTGTCATTTTTTACAGCCGACCAGTATTCGAGGCCATCGCCGATCCCGGCATAGAAGCGGCCATTGGAGATGCTATCTTTTCCTACCTGTGCCGTAAAAAGGTAGGCATGGGAACCGTCGAAAGTAGAGAGGCGAAGGGTATCGCCATCCACTACGCCTTCCAGGAAGCGGTAGTCGCCGGTAGTTGTCAGGAAAGTACCCTGTACCAGGTTACCCACCTGTTTAAATTCGCCAATAGCGGTAGACGGCGCCTTATCCTTATCTTTCGGAGATACAAACTGCGTTGCCCAACGGCCGGTGACATTCGCTGCAGCGGGTTTGTTGACAGGGAACCGGTCGGCGTTGCCTGCCGTTGCGGTAAACGGAATGCTCACGTCTTTGTCGGCCAGGTGCCTGATCCATACCCCTTCCAATGCACTGTCGGAGTTGAGTTTTGCCTTAAACTCCGAATCAAAGAAAGGCATTTTGATAAACACCGAATCGCCCTGTTGTTTTACATCATCTACCAGCAGTTTATCCGTGGCGTTGAGCACGAACAATACCGGTTTACCGATGCTATCTCTTACATCAAAGTTGAATACGATATCTGCGCCGTCCTTACGGTGCAGTTTGGCCTGCCATACGCCATCAGACAGGTGTTTGGCGGTATTTCCATTGCAGGCGGCCAGTCCGATGCCCGCCAGGTAGATCCATAATTTCTTCATACGTTTACTTTTGTGAATAGTTCCTTTCTCCAAAGAGCAGGCTGCCAATACGTACCATCGTACTCCCTTCCTGCAGGGCGATGGGGTAATCGGCGCTCATGCCAATAGACAGTTCTTTAAAATACGTTTCGTGGTTAAAATAAGTGGTTTTAACTGATCCGAATAATTGGTGGAGCTGGTGGAACTCTTTATGGATCTGCGTTTCATTGGTAGTATTGGTGGCCATTCCCATCATACCGGAAATACGTACATGTGAAAAAGCTGCCGGGTTGGCCGCATAGGTTTGAAGCAGTTGCTGTAACTCCTGCTCATCCATACCAAATTTGGTTTCCTCTGCTGCGATATGCACCTGTAACAGGCAATGGATCACCCGCTGGTATTTAGCGGCCTGTTTGTTTATTTCCTGCAGCAGCTTCAAGCTGTCTACCGCATGGATAGTATGCACAAAAGGGGCGATATATTTCACTTTATTGGATTGCAGGTGACCAATAAAGTGCCATTCAATATCTGCCGGTAATACTGCCTGTTTTTCGGTTAATTCCTGTACATAGTTTTCTCCGAAGATTCTTTGCCCTGCTGCGTAAAAAGCCTCTACATCACTTACGGGTTTTGTTTTGGATACGGCCACCAGTTTTGCCTGGTATGGTGATAGCTGGGAAAGAACCTCCTGATACGCTTTTAAGTTAATAGCCATTTTGCAAAAGTAAGCAGAAAGCTGAAAGCATAAAGCAAAAAGCCATTAAAGCGAATGATCAGCGCAATAAATATTCAAATATTCGCTTATACAATTCGCTTTAATGGCTTTTTGCTTTATGCTTTCAGCTTTTAGCGCTTTTACGCGAGTATAGTACGGCTGATAACGATGCGTTGTACTTCCGAGGTACCCTCATAGATCTGGGTAATTTTGGCATCGCGCATGAGGCGTTCTACGTGGTATTCCTTTACGTAGCCATATCCTCCATGTACCTGCACGGCTTCTGTGGTTACCCACATGGCTGTTTCGGAAGAGAATACCTTGGCCATAGAGCTGCTGAGGGTATAGTCGAGGTGATGGTCTTTCTCCCAGGCAGCTTTCAGGCATAACAAGCGGGAAGCTTCAATGCGGGTGGCCATATCTGCCAGTTTAAACTGGATGGCCTGGTGCTGGGATATTTCCTTGCCAAATGCTTTTCTTTCCTTGGAGTATTTGAGCGCCAGTTCATAGGCGCCGCTGGCGATGCCCAGGGCCTGGGAAGCGATGCCGATACGGCCGCCGGCCAGGGTTTTCATGGCAAACTTAAATCCAAAGCCATCCTCCCCTATTCTATTCTCTTTGGGAACCTTTACATCCTGGAACATCACGCTATGCGTGTCGCTACCGCGGATACCCAGTTTATTTTCCTTCGCGCCGATAGTAACGCCAGGCATATTCTTTTCTACAATCAATGCGTTGATCCCTTTGCTGCCTTTTTCCGGGTGGGTTTGGGCCATTACCAGGTATACGCTGGCGGAGTTACCGTTGGTGATCCAGTTCTTGGTACCATTGAGCAGGTAGTGATCCCCTTTATCTTCTGCGGTAGTGCGCTGGGAAGTGGCGTCAGAACCGGCTTCCGGCTCGCTCAGCATAAAGGCCCCAATAATCTGACCGGAGGCCAGGGGGACCAGGTACTTTTGTTTTTGTTCTTCCGTGCCGAAAGTTTCCAGGCCCCAGCAAACAAGAGAGTTATTTACACTCATGACCACAGAGGAGGAAGCATCAACTTTGGAAATTTCTTCCATGGCCAATACATAAGAAATCGCATCCAGTCCCGCTCCCCCATATTTAGGGCTTACCATCATTCCCAGGAACCCCAGTTCTCCCAGTTTCTTAACCTGTTCGGCCGGGAACTTCTGGTGTTCATCTCTTTCTATTACACCGGGCAACAATTCGTTGATGGCAAAATCGCGAGCAGCCTTCTGTATCATCAGATGCTCTTCCGTCAATTGAAAATCCATGGTTATAATTTTATAGGTAATAGTGTCCAAATTATTTATAAATCAGCACCTAAAAAAATGACGCGATTAAAATTCAATGTTATCAATCATATTCGGGAAAATATTGAACAAATCGCTACAATACCTCTACTGTATTGGATTTGGTTCAGATATTATATACAACTTTTTTACCATTGCACTGTCCCCTGCTTTGGGCGTTCACATAAAATCCTGTAGCTTGCCTATAATGATCTTTTTATGAAGAATATTAAAATAATAGAAGTAAAATCAGAAATCGGAGCAGGAACCAGGGGCGCCAGTTTAGGTGTAGATGCGATCAAGATTGCGGCACTGGATTTCATGAGCAACTTTTTTGTGCACTTCCCCACCGAAGCAATTGAAACGGAGAATAAACTGTTATTTGAACCCATTGAATCGCCTTATGCCAAGCGGATCAAGGGCACTTTCAATATGTATGAGCGTATCAGCAAGAGTGTATGTGAAACGGTAAAAGCCAATTGGTTCCCGGTTTTGTTATCGGGCGATCACAGTACCGCAGGCGCCACTATTGCCGGTTTGAAGATGGCTCACCCCAAAGCCAAGCTGGGTGTGATCTGGATAGATGCCCATGCCGACCTGCATACGCCGTATACCACCCCGTCGGGCAATATGCATGGGATGCCGCTGGCCACCGCTATTGCAGAAGATAATATGGACTGCAAAGTGCATGATATCGATGAGAATACCGCCAAAATGTGGAATGCACTTAAAAACATCGGTAAAATAGCTCCCAAAGTACTTCCGGAAGATATTGTATTCATCTCCCTCAGAGATTTTGAGAAGGAAGAAGACCACCTGATCAAACAATATGGCATGAAAGTGATTACCACCAGCGAGGTACGCCGCAAGGGACCGGAAAACATTTCGCGGTCGGTATTCCGTTACCTGAGCGACTGCGAGTATATATATGTATCGTTTGATGTGGATAGCCTGGATGCTTCCATTTCCAAAGGAACCGGTACGCCGGTGAGTAATGGATTAAGGGAGCGGGAGGCAGAGGACCTGATTGCGAAATTCATGCAGCACCGCAAGATCTGTTGTTTTGAAATTACCGAGGTAAACCCTACCCTGGACCGTGAGAACCTGATGGCGGAGATAGCCTTTAATATCCTGCAACGTAGCGTAAACGTACTGATGATGAACTAGGGTTTTATTTTAAAGTAGGCGATCAACCAACCTGTAACCTCACTATAGCTGCGAATACCCTTGTCTTGCTTATTAGCTTTCAGATAGCGGTCATATGCCGCAGTAAAGAATTCATCGGCCTTGCCGGTATACGCTTCATAGAAGCGGATGATGGCCTTATGGTCGGCTTTCACACCGGGTACCGCCCGGCTCCAGATGCTTTTAGCCAGGGTGGTATCGTGATAGGCTAATTGCCGTACGCTGTACATAAACATATCGAAATGGGCAGCATAACGGAAATGGCTATCCGGAATACTGGTAGCCGCCAGGTATCCTACAAAATTGGCATCTTCTTCTGGTGCATATCCCAGCTGGTGGGCTATTTCATGGCAAATAATAAATGGCTGCAGTACGGCGGGTACCGTCGTATTTACCTGGGCCTCCCCCGTGAAAGGGTTCAGGTAACCAGTTACCCCGGTATAGTTCAGCCATTTACCGTACAAGGAAGGTTTAATGCTGGGCGCCTTGTATTGCAGGGCGGGCCAGGTATGGGCGGCTGCCGCATAAGCAGCTACTGCCCGCTGGAAAACCGGGGTTGCGGTGGTATCCGCCTTCATTATACCAATTGTGTCGCCGGTATTGGCTTTTTCGAGGTTAACCAGTTGAAGCAGGGTATCTGAAAGCTGGTAAAGCTGTTGTGTATTGTAATGGGTGGTCACAACGCCCGTATCGGCAGCGAGCGGGTTCCGCTCATAGTTGCCACCCCATAACACCAGGAAAAAAAGGTAGGCTTTTAACAGGAAATGAATGCCTTTCAGCACCAGCATACCGGTATCTTCCCAGGCGAGGCGTACGAGTTTATAACATAGTTTTAACAAATAAAATATTCCTCCAATAATCCAGGCAGTATATATTACATCGCCAATGCTGAATGGAACTATACCTGTTACATGTCTGAAAGCCAAGCTACTCCACTTATACCACCTATGGAAGTAGAAATCGTTAAAATGATTACTCCAGGCAAATAATATTTTTAACAACAGTATAGCCGTAAGTGTTAGTACAATACGGATGATTTTCTTTTTAATCCGGATTTTTGTTTCCATATAATGTGGCGGAACATGATAGATGAAATTCTACAAAAGCAGTTGAGTACGGCGCTCTCCGAGCAATTGAAGGTAAAAATACATATAAATGAGGCAAAAAGCGTTCATGGGGGCGATATTAATAAATCTTTTCGTATAGCCACCAACGAGGGATATTTTTTTGTGAAGATGAATGATGGCGCACGTTTTCCGGATATGTTTGCGCAGGAATACGCGGGTTTACTGGAGTTGCAGTCGGCTCGGGCGCTGGATACGCCGAAACCGCTGGGTTACGGGCGGGTGAATGGACAGGCTTACCTGTTGCTGGAGTTTTTAACAAAGGGGCCCGCGCTTAGCGGTTTCTGGGATGATTTTGCGGTATCGCTGGCCCGGCAGCACAAAGTAACGCAGCCTCACTTTGGTTATAACGGGCCTAATTATATTGGAAGTTTAAAGCAATACAATACGCCTTACAGCAGCTGGGCAGTGTTTTATGCGTTTAACCGGTTGTTGCCGCTTATCCGGATGGCGTATGACCAGCAGATTGCAGATAAGCAGATGGTACAGCAGGTGGAAACCTTATGCCGGCAGTTGCCGCATATATTTCCGCCAGAAGCGCCTGCTTTATTGCATGGGGATTTATGGTCAGGCAATTTTATGGTAGGCAGCAAGGGGAAAGTTTGTGTATTTGATCCGGCAGTATATTACGGGCATAGGGAGATGGATTTGGCTATGACCCGGCTTTTCGGCGGATTTGATACCCGTTTTTACTATGCTTACCAGGCAGCCTATCCATTATCGTCGGGCTGGCAACAACGGATAGGCATTTGCCAGTTATATCCTTTAATGGTGCATTTATTATTGTTTGGCGGTAATTATTACAACAGTATCCGGGAGATTTTGCAATCATATTGATGTGTCGCCGGGGAGTGTGTCGATAAAGTCGCGCATTTTATGATATTCTTCTTCCACCAGCGGGTAGTATTTATCCAGGTCTTCCTTGATTTCGGTAAATAGCTGGGTGATTTCGGTGCTGTATGCTTCCTGGTTGAAGCGGAGTTGATTTTCCAGCTCCTGCATTTTGGCGTTGATCCAGGTGAGGCCCACCATGGCGAAGTTGGGCTTCAGTTTATGCACCTGAAATTTCATTTGTTCCCAGTCGCGGTGGTCGACCAGTACGTCAATTTTTCTGATTTCATCGCGGATAGTTCTGATAAAGATTTCGAACAAGTCGGCGGCATAGGAAATGTTACCCTCATAGAGATCTGTGAGATACTTTACGTCCAAATCGCTATTAAACTCAAACCCACTTAGGTGCTGCACTTCTTCCATTATTAGTTCTGTTTCGTCTTCGTTGAGATATTTATTAAAAATCTGCAATAGCTGGTCTGGCGTGTACGGTTTTGTGAGAATGTCGGTTATTCCTGCTTCTCTGGCCATTGTAGCGGTGCTTTCCATGGCTACGGCGGTGGTGGCAATAACGGGAGTAGCCACATTGGGTTGTTGTTCGTCCAGTCTGATTTTTTGCGCCAGTTCCAGTCCGTTCATCCCCGGGATACGGATGTCCATGAGGATAAGGTCGTATTGCCTGGAGTCCAGAAAATAGGTAGCATCGGGCCCGTTGGTAGCGAGCTGATAGTTGATTTTATATTTTTCGAGCAGGCTCATGATATATCGGAGGTTCATTTGATTATCCTCTACGACGAGTACCCGGGCATGTTCGAAGGATCTTTGCAAGAGCTTTCTGCTTAGTTTTCCGGCGTTGGTGGTGAGGGGGCGCCGGCTATCCATAAAGGGGATATTGAAACTGAAGCAGGTATTAAAACCGGGCAGTTCTTCCACGGCGATAGTACCTCCCTGGAATTCCACCAGTTGTTTAGCGATGGCGAGGCCCAGGCCGGTGCCGCCATATTTTTCGCGGATATCTCCTTCTGCCTGTTTATAGTTTTTAAAGATCAGTTCCAATTTATCTTTCCGGATGCCGATGCCGGTATCTGCCACGCGGAACCGTATCCAGAGTTTGTTATCCAGCCAACTTTCCTGGGTGGCTTTGATAGCAATTTCACCTTCATTGGTAAACTTCTCTGCATTTCCTAACAAATTGAGTAGTATTTGGTTCAGTAGCACGTTGTCGCCGATGAGCCAGGTATTGAGGCTGGCCTCCAGTTCGGCGGTGATTTTCACGGGTCGGCGGCCCAGTTTTAGTTCGAAAGTATGGCGGAGGGATTGAATCAGTTCGCGGAGGTTGAATTCGCGTTGGTTGACTTGTATTTCCCCGGCTTCTATCCGTGAAATATCGAGAATATCACTGACGATGCCCAGCAGTATGCCGGAAGAGTGTTTAAGTATGTTAACGTATTCTTTCTGTTGTGGGTCCAGCTGGGTTTCTTCCAGGAGGTGGGCCATACCGATGATGGCGTTGAGCGGTGTCCTGATTTCGTGGCTCATGCTGGCGAGGAAGTCTTTCTGTGCATGGCGGGCCTCGTCGGCCTGTTTGCGGGCTTCCTCGAGATCGGTTTGCAGTTTCTTTTGCCCGGTAATGTCCATATGGATGCCTGCTCCTCCGGTAATACGGCCGTTGTGGTCGTAGATATTCGTGGAGCTGGCCAATATCCACCGGTGGGAGCCGTCTTTCAGCTTTATTTCCATGTCGTACACCAGGGGAACGTTTTCCTCCAGGCGTTTTCTGCGGAGGGCCCTGGCGAAGGCGCGGTTTTGTTCCGGCACGAAGACATCTGTAATATTTTTACCGATCAGTTCATTTTCCTGGTAGCCGGAAAGGCGACAGAAGCTTTCGTATACGCGGGTAATATTGCCTTTGACGTCGGTTTCGCACATGGCAGCGTTGAGGTTATTGAGGATGACCCTGAATTTTTCCTCATTGCGCCGGATGGCTTCCTGCGTATGATGGCGGCGGGTGACGTCGATGGCCTGCCAGATGCTTCCGCTGAAGCCGTGGCCATTGAATACGGGGAGATAGGTGATTTCCCATATCTGTCCGTTACGGAAGGGGACTTCCCAGCCAAACCAGGGCTTTTTATCCCGGCGGAGGGACTTCATCTTTGCTTCCAGTGGGACGTTTTCGTCGACCATGGGCTTAAAGAACCGGATGAGATCGGTATAAGTCCGGTTGATGGGAGATTCCTTTCCCATGTATTGTGCAAAGATGTCGTTTATCCAAATGCAGCGGAATTTTTCATTGGTTACCAGGATGCCGGCATTGGTACTATTAAGCCAGGCGGTAATGGGCAGAGAAAAGATGTCCGGTGCGCCGTTTGCTGGCATGCCGGTGTGCTCAGAAGCAATTGTTTTCTTACTCTTTCTTCCAGTGGCCTTCATCTATTGATGGAATAGGGGACTACGGGTTTTCAATAATTGTTGAATTGCGAAAAACAGGTATAAGATAAAGGTGAATTCCGTACCTTTGCGCCTCACGCCCGATGTCACAACATCAATATGGCTGATATTTTATGATATAAATATATATATAAATAAGATATCGTTAGTGAACAAATTTATGAAATTTTTGCAATTGCAAATATTTAATTACCTTTGCATCCCTCTAAAAGTGAGGATATTGATATGAAACCACTCCGCGAATTTGATATTGCCTTTGTCGGATTAAATCCGGGGGTTCATTCATTTCAGTATGCTATCGGAGATAGTTTCTTTGATAATTTCGAAGAGCCGAAGGATTTCAGCAATTGTGCGGTGACTGTCAACCTCTTATTAGACAAAAAGAGCAATTTCTTTTTGTTGAAATTTGAGATTGGCGGGAAGGTAACTGTTACATGTGACCGTTGTGGCGAGCCCTTTGAAATGCAGCTTTGGGATGATTTTAACCAGGTAGTAAAGCTGGTAGAGCATCCGGAACAGCTGGCAAACGATGAAGAGGATCCGGAAGTTTCGTATATATTGAAAACAGAAAGCCATTTAAATGTGGCAGAATATATCTACGAATTCATCCATTTGAGCATTCCAATGCAGCGGATCCATCCCGACAATGCCGATGGCAAGAGTGGATGTAATCCGAAGGCGATTGAAATGCTGGAGCAAATGAACCAGCAGGCAAAAGAAAATGATAACCCAATCTGGAAAGGGTTGGATAAATTTAAGGACAATTAAAAATTAAATAAAATGCCAAATCCTAAACGCAGACATTCTCAGCAAAGATCAGCAAAGAGAAGAACGCATTATAAGGCGGTAGCGGATACTTTAAGCACAGACAGCGCAACCGGTGAAGTGCACCTGAGACACCGTGCTCATTGGGTGGAAAACAAACTGTACTACAGAGGTAAAGTAGTGTTGGAAAAACAGAGCGCAGCTAAATAATTATTTTACTTATTTTTACCCGAGCTAACAAGAACAAACTTGAGTTACATGAGAATCGGGCTTGATATGATGGGAGGCGACTTCGCCCCCGCAGAAGCAGTAAAAGGAGTAAAAGTATATTTAGACACTGTTGCATCTGATGTGCATCTGGTATTGATAGGAGACGAGCAACAGTTGGCTCCTTTATTAACAGCTGCACAGCTGGACCAATCAAAATATTCAGTTGTTCATTCATCCCAGGTAATTGGGATGGATGAACATCCTACTAAGGCGCTGAAAGAGAAGCCACATTCATCTATCTCAATCGGTTTTCATTTATTGAAGGAAGGAAAAGTAGATGCTTTCATCAGTGCTGGTAATACCGGCGCCATGATGGTAGGCACCTATTATTCTATTAAGGCCATAGAAGGAGTGCAACGTCCTACTATATCTACCCTGGTACCCCGTGAAAACGGTTCGTACGGTCTGTTACTCGATGTAGGTATCAATGCCGACTGCAAACCTGAAAACCTGGCGCAATTTGCCCTCCTTGGTTCCCTATACTCCAAGCATATCCTGAAGGTTAACAATCCTAAGATAGGCTTGCTGAATATCGGTGAAGAAGAAGGCAAAGGCAACCTGCTTGCGCAAGCCACCTATCCCCTGTTAAAAGAAAACAAACAAATCAATTTCGTTGGTAACATTGAAGGTAGAGATATCTTCTCTGAAAAATCAGATGTAATTGTTTGTGAAGGTTTTACTGGTAACGTGGTGCTGAAAATGGCAGAATCATTCCATGAAATCGCGGTAAAACGCAATATTCATGATGAATACATTAACAAACTGGATTTTGAATCATACGGCGGTACTCCCGTTTTAGGCGTTTCCAAACCTGTAATTATCGGTCACGGTATTTCCAAAGGAATGGCCTTCAAAAACATGATACAACTGGCACAACAAATTATCGACAGCAAACTGTTGGAGAAAATTAAAGAGAGCTTTGTAGCAAAAGAAGTACAATAATCCTTGCCGAAGAAGTTATTTAAAAAAACCGTTTCGAATGATCGAAACGGTTTTTTTATTGTTGCTCACGCAAAGGCGCTAAGCAGCTAAGAAGCAAAGAAGTTGATCAACAATCTTTGTGTCTTAGCTGCTTAGCGCCTTTGCGTGAATCTATTATTCCTGGGTGAGCGGCAGTTTTACGTAAAAAGTAGTGCCTTCATTGAGGATGGTTTCAAACCATATTTCCCCGCGGGCCTGTTCCGCAATGTTTTTACACATGGCCAGGCCCAGGCCGGTACCGGAAGACTTGGTCGTAAAATTAGGCACAAAGATGCGGGACTGTACCTCTGTTGAAATACCTTGTCCGTTATCCGCTACACTGACGATCACGTACTGGTCGGCAGTTTTCTGTAAGCGCACCCTGATCTGCCCTTTCCTGTCGTCGGGAATGGCTTGTATAGCATTGAGCAACAGGTTGGTAAAGAGCCGGTTCATCTGCGTTTTATCGGCAAATACATAAAAGTCCTGCTCCGGCATGAGGTAAATAACTTCACAGTCTTCATGTCCCTGGTACAGTGAAGTAAGTGAGTGCACCACCTCATTCAGCAACACGGTTTCGTTGTTCGGTTCCCCGATGCGGGCAAAGGCCGAAAAGTCGGACGCTATATTGGACAGGTGCTCGATCTGCTCTACCAGCGTGCCTGCTACGTTGCGCGACAGCTCCTTTACATTGGGCGAATCGCCGGCAATAGCGCGTTGCAGGTATTGGATACTCAACTTCATGGGGGTAAGCGGATTCTTGATTTCGTGGGCTACCTGGCGGGCCATTTCTCTCCAGGCCCCCTCCCGCTCGCTCTTGGCCAGCCTTGCCGCACTCACTTCCAGCTTACGCACCATTTTGTTATATTCTTTTACCAGCGCGCCGATTTCATCGTCTTTATCCCATTCTATTTCATCGTTACGCTGCCCCAGGTTCACGTGACGCAGCTTTTCCGTTACCAGGGAGAAGGAACGGGTGATAGAGTTGGTGATCAGCAATGCCAGCATACCGGCAATGAGGAAGATAAAGGCGTTGAAGTTAATCAGCGCTACCAGGAAGTTGGATATCTGTTGATTCAGCTCTGTTTGAGTAGCAAAATACGGCACATTCAGGTAAGCGATCACCTCGTGGGTATCATGATTACGCAGGGGCATGTAGCCCGACAGGAAAGGCATGATACCAATATATTCCGTATGGATAAACTGGATCTGCTCCTCGCGGAAAAGGCGGAAATAGGCCTGTGGATCCATTTTGGAGGAAATCAGCCCTTTGTCGGTCATCAGCGGCTGCGTGGTGAGCTGCAGGTTGCCATCCCGGTCGTATATATTGATATCGAGCGCCCTTTCATCGGCGATATCAGAAAGGGAGGCCGACAATTTCTTCATCAGTTCAGAGTCGTATATATCCCCCACCTGGTCGAGATCGCGCTGATTTTCGAATACTTTTTCCACATCCTTCGCTACCTCCCTCATGGTTTTACTCAGGCGCTCACGATTTTGCGCTTCCGAGCGGTAGATGAAGAATTTGATGGTAGTGATACCGAGGATGAGGAAGGAAAATACGATAACGAAAATGATAGTACCATGTACTTTCTTGCGGATGTTTACATTGATAAGGCTCCGCAGGTTGGCCAGGCGCATCCTGGCTTTGATGAGCAGGTCGAAAGCCTTGTAGATGACGATGATGAGCAGGAACAGGCAAAACATGTAGGCAAAGAGCGTAATGAACTCTATAAACATCCTGTTTTCCTTTACTACCATCACTACTTTTTCGGCCGACGCTCTATAGATCAGCTCAGAATAGCCTTTAACAGATCTTATCTCTACATCAGCAACGGGAAGATCATGCGGATAGAGGCGTATAGGGAATGGAAAGTCGTTGTTATTGCTTACGAGTATGCCTTTATCGTATACCGCAAAGGAATAGGTGCCGGCGTATTCGCGGCCGGGATCAGAGAGGTCGCCTTCCACCAGTAGTTCGGGGTAAAGGCGATCGCTGCTCACCGGTTTGGGCGATAAAGTGTACACCAGCCAACCGGCAACGTCGTTATTGGCTTTACGAAATTCCTTTTTGGCGATATAGCTATAGTCGTTGAAACTGCGTTCGTAATAATATAGATCGTTGCCAGGAACCAGTGAAGACGCGGCTTCCGGGTTGGTAAACATCAACCGGTTAAAAGTCATCAGGCTCACGGTGTCCGAAGAAAACAGGGAGGCGCCGTTTTCATCGTAGGCATAGATATTTACCTTAAACCGGCTCAGGTATCCCTGGAAATATTTCTGCAGGAGTTCATCGAAGGCCGCCTTACGGCGGTCCCTGGCGCCGTGGTCCTGGAAGAAAAACTGGATGGTTTCATCCTGTTCTATTTTTTTCCCGATATCATTCAGCAGCATTTCCAGGTAAGGATCTTTCTGTTTAGACAGGTCTTCCGCCAGCTTCTCCCGCGCATATAATTCTTTGTGATTGTTGTAATGTACGAGTGCGCCAGAGGTGGTGATGGTCAACAGGAAAAGCCAGAACAGGAATGGAACTGTAGCCAGGCTGCTTTCGAAGCGGTCGGCAATAAAATCGAGCAGTACGATATACAGCAATAGCCAGATCACCATGGATATGGAGAAGGGCAATTCAGGATTATGCACCCGGAACACCAGCCAGATAATACCTACAGCTCCCAGCCAGATGTACTTGGTACGGTACTGGAAATTGGTGAGTTCATTGAGCAGGTAGTTAATAATCTGGGAGAAGAATAAAAAGCTGAACGAAATGAATCCGAGGACTACAAAGCCGATGACACTGTACATAATACTGTATTCCGGCAGGCTGATAAAGTTGGTTACATCAAACGATATTTTGGAATCGATTACCAGGCTTTGGATCAGGTCGGCCATGAATTGCTCTACGATATAGAGAATGAGGCTGGCAACGATGATGACCCCGCTTTGCAGCCAGCGGTTCCGGATCACCGGCGGGTTGATGGTTTTTACGTGTTCCCGGAAAAAGAGGACCATCCAGAATGCGAGCAGTACGTTGACGAGCAGGTCGCCGAGGGAATAAAACACCTCATCTTTCGCGTAGATCCTGGGGTCGAAGATGTTGAGCTCTTTCAGGTCGAACGGGAAGGGGTACATATAGCTAAGTACCCGGAGCCCGAATACAATGAGAAACAGGAACAGGAAGCCATACAGCGGGTTCGTGGTTTTCGCCAGTAAGGTGGCAAAGAGGTTCAGGAATATCAGCACGCAGATACAGCCCAGTACCCGCAGCAGTACGCTCAGGTTATTGGGTGGATGCACGTGCATACCGGCGTTATAGTCGAGATAAAAAAGCGTTTGTCCGTTTCCGTTATTCACCGGCAGGATAATATGTTCCGGCAGCTGCAGGGCTGGCATTTCCCGCAGGATGCTATATTCATCGCCCAGTTCTTCCTTATGGTAAAAGTGGCTGACGAGGTAACTGTTTTTGATGGCATATTCCATGCGCACCGGTATTACGCCTACCAGGAATTGCTGGTGTGCGGCGGTAGATTTCATCCGGCGGGTAAGCACTTCATAATAGCCGTTTTTCAGCTTCATGAACCGGTCGCCCGCTTGCAGGGTCGTTTGCAGTTCATCTGGTTGCACCTGGCTGGTATTCCAGAAGGTAAGCCATACGCCGGAGTTGGAAGAGTCGTAGGCGAAGAGATAGTATTCAGGTTGGTTAGTGAGCTGGTCCAGCGTTTTCTGGCTATAGTTGCGTTGCAGCAGGGCGTTGGTGAGCGAAGTATCAGCCACCAGGCGTTGAAAGTCTTTTTCGCGCTGGTGGATACTTTTCTCCATGCTGCGTTTCACGCCTTGTGGCGAGGAGTAGTACGACCAGTAGTTGCTGAACAGGAAAGCAAAGGTAAAAAGCCAGGCAGCCACGATCAACAGGTATCCATGCCGGAGGAAAAAGAGTCTTATTTCTTTAGCGTCGATCAATGCGTTTATAATTTTTCGGTGGCTTTCACCTGGTTCCAGAGTGTATCCATTTCCGGTAAGTTCATATCATTGAGGGTGCGGCCTTGTTGCAGGGCCATGGCTTCCATGGCCTGGAAGCGGCGCTGGAATTTTTTGTTGGTACGTTCCAGGGCGTTTTCCGCATCGATATCGAGGAAGCGGGAGTAGTTGACGAGGGAGAACATCACGTCGCCAAATTCGTCTTCTATCTGTTCTTTATTCCCCGTTTGGACCACTTCTTCCAGTTCTGTCACTTCTTCCTTTACTTTATCCCATACCTGGCTGGTGGTATCCCATTCGAAGCCAGTTTGTTTGGCTTTTTCCTGGAGGCGCATCGCTTTCACCAGGGCGGGCAGTGATTGTGGCACACCGCTGAGCACTGATTTTTTGCCTTCTTTGAGCTTCAGTTTTTCCCAGTTTTGCTTCACCTGGTCTTCCGTTTCGGCTTTAACATCGCCGTAGATATGTGGGTGGCGGTGGATGAGTTTATCACATACGCCGTTGATGACGTCGTTGATATCAAATTGTTGCTGTTCCGAGCCTATTTTGGCATAAAACACGATATGCAGGAGGATATCGCCCAGTTCTTCCCTGATAGCCTTCCAGTTTTCTTCAGTGATGGCATCGGCCAGCTCATAAGTTTCCTCGATAGTGAGCTGCCGGAGCGTTTGGATGGTTTGCTTGCGGTCCCAGGGGCATTTTTCCCTTAAATCGTCCATGATCTGCAGGAGGCGATCAAAAGTAGCTGTCTTTTCCATATTTTGTAAAAATAGGGATCATTTCGGGGATTTTGATATTTAGGCTCCTGGCGGGGGAAAACCTGTAAAATTGGGGATTTCTTTTTCTTGGTTAAAAGCCCATTTTACTTACATTTGCGAGCTATAAAATTGTAGTGATTTCATGGTTGGGGAGTAGCTGTATTTTGTTGCTGCAAAGGATTTTTTGCCGTAATGGAATCGAAAGAACTGACAATCAAAAATCCCAAAAAAGTATTGAGTTATGAATCCGAAACACATTGCGCTTATTTCATCGGAGTTAGGTATTTCCGGCAAGCAGGCAGAAAATACTATGACCCTGTTATCCGAAGGTTCTACCGTTCCGTTCATCAGTCGTTACCGTAAAGAGGTAACTGGCAGCCTGGATGAAGTACAGATAGGCCGTATAGAGGACCTGCAGAAGCGTTACAAAGAAGTGGATGATCGTCGTGAGTTTATTATCAAAACGATTACGGAGCAAGAGAAAATGACCCCTGAGCTGCTGGCCAAACTGGAAGAGACCTGGGTATTGGCGGAGCTGGAAGACATTTATCTGCCTTATAAACCCAAGCGTAAAACGCGTGCGACGGTGGCTATTGAAAAGGGATTGGAGCCTTTGGCCAAGCTGTTGTTTGAGCAGCAGGACACCGATACTGCCGCTGCGGAAACCTTTATCAACGAGCAGGTAGCTTCGTCTGAAGAGGCCCTGAAAGGCGCCCGTGATATTATTGCGGAATGGATCAATGAAAATGCCGAGTGCCGCGATAAGCTGCGTAAACTGTTTACCAATACTGCTAAACTTACCTCTAAAGTAGTAGAAGGTAAAGAAGCGGACGGTGATAAATATAAAGACTATTTCGAGTTTTCAGAGGATTTGCGGGAGATGCCTTCTCACCGGGTGCTGGCTATATTACGGGCTGAAAACGAGGGTATCCTGTTTAGCTCTATAGCACCGGTAGAAGAAGATGCGAATGCGCTGATCAACAAACAATTTGTAACCGGTAAAGGCGCTGCTGCAGAGCAGGTAACCAAAGCTGCTGCCGATGCGTACAAACGCCTGTTGCGTCCTTCCCTGGAAAATGAGTTCAGGGCAGTGGCCAAGGAAAAAGCAGATGCCGAAGCGATAGAAGTATTTGCTGAAAACCTGCGCCAGTTGCTGCTCGCAGCGCCATTGGGCCCTAAAGGCGTTATTGCCATCGACCCTGGTTACAGAACCGGTTGTAAAATAGTAGCGCTGGACAACCAGGGTAATATGCAGGCGAACGATGTTATTTTCCCACTGGAAAAAAATTACAAACGGGATGATGCTGAGGCCCTGCTGAAAAAGTGGGCTGATAAATATGATACCGCTGCCATCGCTGTAGGTAATGGTACTGCTGGCCGTGAAACAGAGGAGTTTGTGAAGAAGATCGACTTTGGGAAGAAGATCAATGTATTTATGGTGAACGAGAGCGGTGCTTCTGTGTATTCTGCTTCAGAAGTAGCGCGGGAAGAGTTCCCCGACTACGATGTAACCGTAAGGGGAGCCGTTTCCATTGGCCGTCGTTTGATAGATCCGCTGGCCGAGCTGGTGAAGATAGATCCTAAAGCTATTGGTGTAGGGCAATACCAGCATGATGTGAGCCAGTCGTCGCTAAAACAGAGCCTGGACCGCGTGGTAGTGAGTTGTGTAAATAACGTGGGGGTAAACCTGAATACCGCTTCCAAGCATTTGCTGGCCTATATTTCCGGTCTGGGTCCTTCCCTGGCGGAAAACATCGTAAAATACCGTAAAGAAAACGGGGCTTTCAGTAACCGTATGCAGTTGAAGAAAGTACATCGTTTGGGAGATAAAGCATTTGAGCAATGCGCCGGCTTCCTCCGTATTGAAAATGGGGATAATCCACTGGATAATTCAGCGGTGCATCCGGAGCGTTACGACCTCATTAAGAATATGGCGGAAAAGCAGCATTGCACAGTACCCGACCTGATGAGTAAAGACGATCTACGGAAGCAGATCAATCCGAAAGATTATGTAAGTGAGGAAGTAGGTTTGCTGACATTGGAAGATATCCTAAAGGAGCTGGCTAAGCCCAGCCGCGACCCCAGGGATGAGATCTCCATCTTTGAATATGCAGAAGGCATTCATAAGATGGAAGATGTGAAACCGGGTATGGTACTGCCGGGCGTAGTAACGAACATTACTGCGTTTGGAGCGTTCGTGGATATAGGTGTGAAGCAGGATGGGCTGGTGCATATTTCCCATCTCTCCAATAAATTTATCAGCAATCCTAACGAGGCGGTGAAGCTGAATCAGAAGGTGCAGGTAACGGTATTGGAAATAGATGTAGCACGTAAGCGTATTTCTTTGTCGATGAAAGACAGCAATGCCGGCGGAGCGCCAGGGCAGCGTAAAAACCAGGATTCCCGCCCTAATAACGATGCACGCCGCGAGCCGCGCAAGGATAAACCAGCCGCGAAGGAAGCGCCGTTAAACGATTTCCAGGCTAAGCTGGCCGCGTTAAAGAATAAATTTGATCATTGATGACAGTGACCGATATTATAAAAAGAGGCCCTCGCTTGTAGCGGGGGCTTTTTTTATGATCAGCGTTCAAATTTCTGCATCCATTGCAGGAATTTCTCCGGGTAGTCGGTATCTCCTTTTTCGCTGAAAAGGAGCAGGCTGCGGTTGACTGTGATACCTACATAGATGATATCCCGATCGATGTCTATTGCCAATGCGGCCTCATCGTAGCCTGATTTTCCCGGCATATATCCTTCGTTGAAGAGGATCTGGCTTTCTACTTCGATGGGAGGTGTTACTTTAAACCGTTCGAAAAAAGTTTTCCGGGCTTTGCTGATCAGGGCTTCGAAGCGGCGTTTCAGCGGTTCTTTTTCGAATACGCCACATTCCATGGCATATTTGCCGTCGTAGAACAGGAAAGAGTTCCAGGAAGCTACCTGGTCGGTCTGAATAGTATCGCCGGCGGCGATCATAGTATCTGTGGCGGGTAACGTTGTTTCATCTGCCAGTACAACAGCCCTTACCTGTTGACCGGGACCACTACAGGCTACAATACAAAGCGTAAATGATATCAGTGACGCCACCGGAATCCGTTTCGCACTCATGGTTAATTTTTTAATTTTTGACGGGGTTACAAAAACACTGACAGGCACCACTTTCCCGCAATGTATATACGATATTTTGTCAGTGGAAGGTTAACAAGTCAGATTATAGAAATGTTTAATGGTTTTCAATAAAATAGTGCTATTTTCCTTTGAATTCGGGTGATCTTTTTTCTACAAATGCCTGCATGCCTTCCTGCTGATCTTCGGATGCAAATAGAAGATAAAAATTTTTACGTTCAAAATGTAATCCTTCTTCGAGGCTGGTATCAAATGCTTTAAGCACGGCTTCTTTGGCCATTTTAAGCGCTACAGGGCTCATTGTAGCGGTTTCGGCGGCCAGTTTAATGGCTTCCTGCAAAAATAGTTCTGCGGGCACTACGCGATTTATCAAGCCCGCCTGCAGGGCCTCTGTTGCCGTAATAAATCGCCCGGTGAGCACCATTTCCATGGCAAGGGCTTTTCCTACGGCCCGGGTGAGACGTTGGGTACCGCCGGCGCCGGGCATGATGCCCAGCTTTATTTCCGGCTGGCCGAACCGGGCTGTTTCGCTGGCTACGATCATATCGCAGAGCATTGTCAGTTCACAGCCACCACCCAGGGCGAAGCCGCTCACCGCTGCTATAATGGGTTTCTTTATTTTTTTTATGGTATCCCAGGTACTGAACTGGTCGATATTATACATATCGATGGCGGATTTGTTGGCCATTTGTTTAATATCGGCGCCAGCGGCGAAGGCTTTTTCGTTGCCACTGAGTACAATAGCCCTTACCTGGTCATCGGCATCCAGCATTTTGAGTGCATCTCTCAACTCGCTCATCAGCTGGAGGTTGAGTGCATTCAACTCTTTAGGGCGATTGAGTTGGATATGGGCCACAAATGGCGCTACTTGTTGGTGTATGATGATATATTCTGGTTGCATTTCTAAATTTAAAGAAATATTCCAAATATAAGCACCAGGAAGCCAAGGAATACAATACCAGCGGACAACAGGTAAATGCCCAGCAGGAAAATGCTTTTAAATAAAGACTTTACTAATGACTGGTGATAGTTATTCCGGAGGGCCAGCACCAGGTAAATAACAATAGACCAGTAGCAGATGGTAAGGAATATACCCTTATGAAAAATGGCTGTAAGTATGGATGCCAGCAGACCGATGATGAAAGCGAAGGTATGCAGGTGGATAGCGAAAATGGCATGATCGGCGTAGAGCCATTTTTTCCGGTCGTACATCCATTTCATGAACAATGCGAAAAGCGGGAGCAGTATGAACATCAGCTTGGGCAGGTTATGCTGGAACATTTCCACGATGACCGCCTGTGTATCTTTTCCGTATTTATGTTGCACCTCCACCATCCTGCGCATTAATTTTCTGGCTACGCCATTCAGGCGCTGGGAATCGGGCAATGCCTGTTGCAGGGAATCGAACTCGCGGGCGGACTTCACATTATTCATCGAGGTAGCCAGTTCCTCTATTCTACGGCCGGTAGCGGAGCTGTCATTTTCAAATGCTTTTTTGAGCCCGGCGGTGCCGGCAGCCAGCCGGATGGTATCTTTACCGATACCGGTATTGAGCAGTGTTTCCTCTGCCATTTCATCCTCTCCATTTTCCTCTTTATGGCTGGAATTCAGGGCCAGCACACCAAAGAAGAAGACGAAGGAAACAAATACATATAGTTTAATCGGATTTACATAGCGTACTCTCCTACCCGCCATATACTCCCTGGTAAGGAATCCTGGTTTGACCAGCAAGGCTTTGAGCGTAGTCAGGAACTGGGAATCGTAATGAAAGATATCTGCTACGAAATGGCCTACCAGGTGGCCAAAGGTTTCATGTTGTACCGTATTTTCCTGTCCGCAGTGGGTACAGTAACGTTCCGGCACTTCCGTACCGCAGTTAAGACAGTTCTTTTCCTTACGTAGTGGTTGCGTTTTCAAGCGGTTAGATCGGTTGTTGGTTGAAAATGCCACAAGATATCAAAAATTACGGGGCGTCCCTGTTCCGATTAAAAAATTTTAATATGAATTTTGCGTTTTACTTTTGTCACAATTAAAAATCAGCGATTTTTACGTTCATGAAGAAAACGATACTACTGGCATTGGGAATGCTGGCCATTGCAGGCAGGGGGTTTAGTCAATATTACTTCCAGGACATTTACAATACAGATCAAACAACAGCCACCATGGCCTTATTGAAGGCCAATAAGGTAAAAGTGCAGAAGGTACAGACCCTGGATGCCAATATGGAAATGGACAAGGACTTCCGCTGTGAGCGTAGTTTGAGTCCTACCTATCACCAGATGCGTTCCCAGACGCAGTCGATTTCTACCGGCTATTCTGCCACCGTATCTTCGTTTACCGCCAGGGGGCAGCTGACCAAAACAGTGGATAGTTCGGCTGCCAGCATCACCATTACACTGTACCGTTACACCGACGAGGGGCGTTTACAATATATCAGCAGCACTTCTACTGCGAGGGACAGCAAAATGCGTTTTGATGAAACCCGCAGCTATAGTTACGATAGCCAGGGGCACTTACAGCAGATGATACAGAAAAAGGGCAATGGTGGGGATTCTGCGCTGATATCTTTCAAAACAGACAGCAGCGGTCATGTGACAGAAGAGCTGGAACAGCGCCGCGGTACACCGGCCAAGCGTACGTTTTATAATTACGATAAGGCGGGGCGGTTAACAGATGTATACCGCTATCAGCCCTCCAAGAAGCGGATGCTTCCTGATTATATTTTCGAGTATAATGACCAGGGGCAGTTGTTGAAGATGACTACCGTGAACGCCCAAACGTCGACTTATACGATCTGGCAATACGAATATCAGCCGAATGGCTTACCTTTGAAGGAAACGTGCTATGGCAAAGGAAAGGAACTGCTTGGTATGGTGAAATATGACTATGATCTTAATCCATAAACGCAGGTAAAAAAAACGGAATTCATAAAATATTTTAATTCAGCGAGGAAAAAATTTTGCAACTTCGAAAAGATTCCTATCTTTGCAATCCCAACGAAAAAAAGCCACTGCAATTATCGTTGGAAAGTTCTTTAGAAAAGCGGAAGTAGCTCATTTGGTAGAGCACGACCTTGCCAAGGTCGGGGTGGCCGGTTCGAGCCCGGTCTTCCGCTCTGAATTCAATTCAACACGGACCCTGGTGGTGGAATTGGTAGACACGCGGGACTTAAAATCCCGTTCGCAGCAATGCGAGTGTGGGTTCAACTCCCATCTGGGGTACAAAATGGTGCTGGCGCACTAAAGTTGCTTTAAAGGCATCGCGGAAGCGGTGCCTTTTTTGTTTGTAGGAGAATCGTTATATTTCTACTATTACATTTCGCCATTGATTTCATTCTTTGCATCATGAGTACTTATCCGCTTCAAATAGTAAACGATGACCTATTGCAGCAATTCAAGGATAAAGTTGATGCAACTGCTCTGACTACAAAATTTGCTGCATTGGAAGATGCAGCGTTATCCAATGATAATTTCAGTTTTTATGCTTCAGTAGCGTCTGTCTATTCCAGTAAAATTGAAGGAGAACCGATTGAGCTGGACTCTTACATAAAGCACAAAAGATTTGGCATTGAATTTCAGCCAGACTATACAAAGAAAATTGACGATTTATATCTCGCCTATCAATTTGCTAAAGACCATACATCTACAAGGGAAAACATTTCAACAATACATACCATTTTAGCAAAACATATTGTTTCCAAAAACTGGCAAGGCCGTTTTAGAAATCAGAATATGTATGTAACCACAGATGATGGTAGCATTGAGTGTGTTGCCGCTTCTCCATTTATAGTGAATACCGAAATGGAAAAGCTATATAATGATATTGAGATACTACTGAAACAACAATTGGACATACAGGAAGTCTTTTATTTCGCCAGCATGATCCATCTTATTTTTGTTAAAATACATCCCTGGAATGATGGCAATGGCCGAAGTGGCAGGTTACTGGAAAAATGGTTTCTTGCACAACATTTAGGTCACAAAGCATGGTTTGTACAATCTGAAAAGTATTATTATTTGCATCATCAGGAATATTATAGCAATATAAGGTTACTTGGTCTGGAATATGATGAGCTTAATTATACTGCAGCCTTGCCTTTTGCCATGATGTTAAGTCAGGCTGTGCTGGATCCTGGCAAATAAAGCTCCCCCGGGCCATTCCCAAAACGTTTTTATTTCTTCCTTTGGAATCATGTTTGATTTTTATAATTTCATATTATGAAAACGACAGAAAGTGTGGAGGATTTTTACAAAAGACTTCCCAAGGATGTTGCTTCGCCGCAATCAACAAATAATGCGGGAATAGGTCATTTTAATGTCTTCAGCCGGGAGTCTTATTCCGTTGTTTCACCTTATAGCCGCAGGGATTTTTACAAGGCATCCCTGATCATAGGGACGGGCAAGCTGTATTACGCAGACAAGTGGGTACAGATAGACCGCCCTGCCATGCTTTTTTCAAACCCGGTAGTCCCGTATTCCTGGGAACCGGAGTCTGAGCAGCAATCCGGATGGTATTGCCTGTTTACTGAAGGCTTTATCCAGCATACTGAACGTGTAGAAAGTCTAAAGGATTCCCCGCTCTTTAAAATAGGGAGCAATCCCATTTTCTTTCCCGGAGAAGCACAGCTGCAGGAAATTTCTAGCATCTTTCAAAAGATGATGGCGGAAATGGCTTCCAGCTACGCTCAGAAATATGATGTGCTGCGTAGTTATCTACACCTACTGATCCATGAGGCCATGAAATCCAATCCAGTCAATAGTTTTGGAACTTATGCCAATGCCTCGGCGCGGGTTTCGGGACTGTTCCTGGAGCTGCTGGAGCGACAATTTCCTATAGACTCGCCCTTAGCAAGTCTGTCACTGAAAACTCCTGCCGATTATGCTCATGCGCTGTCGGTACATGTTAATCACCTGAACCGGTCTATAAAGGAAACCACGGGAAAAACGACTTCCGAACAGATTGCTACCCGGATAGCTAAAGAAGCGAGCGCCCTTCTGCAACATACAGACTGGAATATTGCGGACATCGCATACAGTCTCGGGTTCGAGTACCCGTCGTATTTTACCAATTTCTTCAAAAAACACACCGGCATGTCGCCTAACCAACTTCGCAATATAGCTGTTTGAATAGTGTAAGCATCCGTTTGATTATTATAAACAGGCAGCTTCCCGCATTTCTACCTTTGCATAGAATAAAATTTAATGACTATGCAATACAGGAATCTGGGAAAAACCAATGAACGGCTGTCAGCCGTCGGCCTTGGCTGCATGGGTATGAGCTTTGCTTATGGCCCGGCAGATGATAAGGAAAATATAGCCACACTTGAAAAGGCATTAGATCAGGGCATCAACTTTTGGGATACGGCTGATATGTACGGCAATGGAGCGAATGAGGAGCTCATCTCAAAGGTGTTGGTCCCTAACCGGGAGAAGATATTCATCGCGACAAAGTTTGGCTTCCGGTTTAAAGATGGTATTGCAAGACCTAGCGGAAGCACAAGTACATTTTTCGATGGTTCCCCTGCCTGGATTAAAATTGCCGTGGAGCAAAGCCTGAAACGGCTGAAAATTGATACCATAGATTTGTACTATGCTCACCGGGTTGATCCCAATGTACCGATTGAAGAAACAGTAGGCGCGATGGCCGATCTCGTCAAAGAAGGCAAGGTCCGTTATATCGGCTTGAGCGAAGCATCAGCCGCTTCCATTATAAAGGCCCATACGATCCACCCGATTACAGCTCTGCAAAGCGAATATTCATTGCTGGCCCGCGATGTGGAGGGCGAAGTCCTGAAAACGATAAGGGAGTTACAAATCAGCCTGGTTCCCTATGCTCCCCTGGCAAGAGGGCTGTTTTCCAATGTACTCGATCTCAATAGCCTCGCCGAAGATGATTTCAGGCGAACATTGCCACGCTCTCATGGCGAGCATGCAGAAAATAATGCCAGGCTTGTTGCTGATTTCGCGTTATTGGCAAAAGATAAAAACTGTACTCCCGCCCAATTGGCGCTAGCCTGGGTACTGGCGCAAGGCGAAGATATCATCCCCATACCCGGAACCAAAAGGAGAAAATATCTCGAAGAAAATGCCGGTGCGGTTGAGATTCAATTGACCGATCAGGAACTGACATTGATTGATACCATAGTTGCGAAATATCCGAATATTGGCGCCCGTTACAACGAAGGCGCCATGGCAATGATTGATCACTGATAACCTGGTTTTGCAAATTCACAGGGACTTGCGGTTCCAAATGAATTGCATGTGGGGTACCTGGACGCAGCCGTTAGATATCAAAGCAAAATTTGATTCAGACGCTCCAGGTCCCCCATACATGCCGCTATTTAAACAGCTCCGCCAATTTTGCCTCCAGCTCTTTTCCATGAAGATTCATCTCAACAATATTACCTTTATCGTCAATCAGAAAACTCCTCGAATATAGCTGCGCTTGGCAGCTATTGATTTTAAATGAGTGATTTTAAATCGACGATATTTTTTAATTTGAAGATGTTAATGAGGTCATTTATTGGCGATGAGCAACTAGTGGCTGAAAGAATATCTTTAACTAACTTCTGGTATCAATCTCATGAAAAAAATCCTGCTAATGACCATTTCTTTTCTCACAACAGATCTTTTCGGGCAAACGCCTGAAAGTTTAGGATTTGATAACAATCCGGTTCTCAGCAAACAGGAATCTGTTTTTCTAAACTCTCTGTCGAAAGATCAACATAAAATTTTCGACTTTACAAATAAAAAAATCGCCTTTGTAACAGGAAATACCGGAAACGAACTACTTACTAAAACTGATTTTTTCAGAATTTGTGTGAAACCTTATACCGACAAAGGCTCCCAGCCCCAGGTTTCTTTTATCAGCCTTACAAAGGAAGAGCAAGAAAAATCAGGAGGATATGACGCGCTGGTATTGGCCTGGGTTAAATTATTTACCGCCAAACAGAAAAGAAATATCATAGAAAAATTGGAAACTGAGAAAAAATAGCCGTAGGCTAACGATGAGGTAGATTGTTGAAGGGGATATTTATACTATTTTCATTTTATGAATTTTCAACAGCTGACTAAATTTATTACCGACAGGATTCAATTAAGCGAAGCTGATTTGCAGCAAGTGCTTTCTTGTTTTCATCTCCTGATTGCAAAAAAGAATGAGGTAATTGGCAGAACAGGAGAACTATCAAGACGAATGTTTTTCGTAAACAAAGGATGCTTACGGGTGTATTTTATAAAACCAGACGGAAGAGAAGCGACACGCCGGTTTGCTTTTGAAAACTCTTTTTCTACCTCTTTAACATCTTTTATCGATGGTACATTGCTCAAAGAAGATACACAGGCTATTGAGCCATCGGAATTGCTATATATTCACCGCGAGGATTTTTATTCCCTATTGAACACTATTCCCGGTTGGGAAATATTTTATCGTGGTTTTCTGGAACAGGCCTATATTATCAACACCAGCAGGCTGGAAGATTTTATTACACTAAACCCGCGGGAGCGTTATCAATTGCTGTTGAAAGAAAACCCGCAGATGGTACTCCGTTTACCTAATAAGTTGGTGGCCAATTATCTCAATATAACCCAGGAAGCACTCAGCAGAATAAAATCCGGATCCTGATTATTTGATCCCGATCAATAATATAGCGATTGGATAGCTGGACTTTTGCAGCTCACCCAATTCAATCAGCTATGCGCATTATAACATTAGAAGAACACATTGCCTTACCTGAATTTAGCCATGAGATACAGCAGTGGCCTTTACCTCCCCAGGCAGTGGAGAAACTCGCTGACATCAACGATACCCGCTTAAAATCAATGGACGATAACGGTATTGATGTGCAGGTATTATCTGTAGTGGGAAGGGGCGCAGAAAGTTTACCCCCACAGGAAGCCCTGCAATTCGCCATGAGATACAATGATCTCCTTGCCGCAAGAATTGCCACACATCCTACCCGGTTTAAGGCCTTCGCACATTTACCGATGTCTTCCCCGGAAGCCGCAGCAAACGAGCTGGAAAGGGCAAAAGAAGAACATCATTTCTGCGGAGCCCTGATCAATGGGCTCACCAATGGTAAATTCCTGGACCTTCCGGAATTCAGGCCATTACTGCAAAAAGCAGAACAATTACAAATGCCTCTTTACCTGCATCCCGGCCTGCCACCTGAAGCTGTAGCCGAAGCCTACTACAACGATCTGCCGGGGTCAATGGGTGTGATGCTGGCATGCGGCGGTTGGGGATGGCATGCCGAAACAGCCCTACAGGTACTACGTTTGATCATCACCGGAACATTAGACCGGTATCCCGGGTTAAAGATCATCATTGGGCATATGGGAGAAATGATACCGATGATGATGTCCCGGCTGGATGAAAAATTCCAGGTTTCCGGCACAGGGTATCACCAGCGTGCAGTTAGCCAAACCCTGCGCGACCAGGTGCACATTACCACCAGCGGGATTTTTACCTTAGCTCCACTGATGGCTGCACTGGGAACTTTTGGTATCGATAATGTGATGTTTTCCGTAGATTATCCTTTCAGTACAAATGAAGCGGGGAAACAGTTCCTGGAAAGTATTCCACTGCCTCCCGAAGATGTAGCGAAGATAGCAGGAGGGAATGCGGAAAGGTTGTTGGGCTTGTAAGATGATGAAGAGGCGGTGCCAGCACCGCCTTTTCATCATTCTTTGAAATTTCTCTCATTAATTACCTGCCGGATACGTATAACTCAGCATCCACTTAATCCCAAACTTATCTTCACACATACCGAAATAGGCTCCCCAGAAAGTCTTATTCACCGGCATTTCTACTTTTCCGCCGGCTGAAAGTGACTTAAACAGGGTATCTACTTCCTCTTCTGAATCGGCGTGGATCACCAGGTGTATGTTATTCCCCAATACTACTTTCTGTTCCATGGATTCAAGAAAGTCAGTCGCCATAAGAATGGCGCCGCTTTTTGTGGTCAGTATAATATTCATGATCTTATCCCGCTCGTGAGGGGGCATATTTTCGCTGCCAGGAGCGTCTTTGAAACGGGTAAATGAGGTAAACTCTCCTCCAAAAACAGACTTGTAGAAATTCATGGCCTCTTCGGTATTACCCAGGAAATTGAAATAGGTGGTGATTGCTTGCATGATGATTTGTTTAATGGAAACAAAGGTAAAGACAGAAAGCAGTTGCCATAAATGGTAAATACGGCAACTTATGGTGGGTATTTGCGTCATTCATTTGATCTATATTTGGTGATTATGATCCAGATATTCATCCTCACTGTAAGAAATGCTGCCGTGGCTTCCATTGCTGACTGCCAGCATGTTTTTACCATGGTAAACACCTTTCTGACTGATCGTGGGAAAAAGCCGTTGTTTGACGTACGGCTGGCGGGTATTACCGACGAAGTAAAGTATAATGGCGGTCTTTTTAAAGTAACCCCCGATGTGCGGCTGGAAGACATACAAACCGCCGACCTCATTATCATTCCCGCCCTAACGGGCGACATGAGCACTGCAGTTATGCTCAATACCGCCTATTCGCTGTGGGCAGCCGAACAATATAAAGAAGGCGTGGAAATCGCCAGTTTGAGTTCCGGCGTTTTTCTGCTCGCCTTCGCCGGACTCTTGCAGGGTAGGCAATGTACTACCCATTGGAATTATGCCAATGAACTGAAGTACTATTATCCTTCTATCGATGTGGCAGATGAACGCATGATCACCGACCAGCATGGCCTGTATTCCAGCGGAGGGGGAAATGCCTACTGGAATTTATTACTACACCTGGTGGAAAAATATGCGGGCCGGGAAATTGCTATCTATGCAGCCAAATATTTCGTCATTGATCTAGACAAAAGTATACAGTCTCCCTTCATCGTGTTTCATGGCCTGAAAGATCATCACGACGACAGCATCAAAGACGTACAGTTGTATATTGAGAAGCATTATAAAAACAAACTCACTGTTGATGAACTGGCGAAACACTTCAACATGAGCCGGAGATCTTTTGAACGACGTTTTAAAAAAGCTACGCGGAATACTGTTGCCGAATATATACAGCGGGTTAAAATAGAAGGGGCTAAAAAGCAACTGGAAATAGGCAGAAAATCTATCCAGGAAGTAATGTTGAATGTTGGGTATACGGATACGCAGACCTTCCGGGATGTTTTCAGGCGTAATACGGGCATGACCCCGGTAGAATACAAGAACAAGTACGCGAGGAAAATGCTGGACTAAACCAATTATTTTACTATCCCCAGCTGCTTCATCATTGTCAGTTCGTCGGTAACCCGCCAGTGTTCTGCTATTTTACCATCCACTATTTCTTCGATATTGATCTGGTTAACGCTCACCTGTTTACCGGTAGGTGGTATACCGAATAAAGTATCCGTTTGTGTACCGGTCATTACTACCCTGGCTACCACCCTGTTGTTAGTAGCAATAACATCTTTAAGGGTATAATGCAAATCCGGAAAAGCTTTCCGGATTGCATTTACAATGGGTTTCAAACCATCCGGGCCCTTTGGAGGATCCGGCACAGATGGCGTATGATTGATATAATCCTGGCTCAATAATTCATCTAATACTTCCACATGCCCCTTATTCCAGGCTTCATCGAAATAGCGTTCCACCAATTGTTTATTTTTTTGCGCCACCGCCGGACCCGCCTGATTACATGCCGTAAATAACAGGAGCAGGGTTCCCGATACTGCCAGGGCGGATAGCGGGATCTTCACCGGTTTAACTAACATATTGTCGACCGCATATCTGCCGCTGCCATTCATCAGCAAGGCGAGCGACAGGCCTATTATCAGTAAGTGATACTCATACCCCTCTCCTTTTTGTGTGCCGAACCAGTTCATAAAAAAGCCGTTCTCCACATGCGCGGTGAAAATGATACCAATAAATAGGAGGATCATGGCTACTGACCATATCCGGGAGGCGAAACCAATAATCAGGGAAAGTGCACCAAAGAACTCGATGACGATTACCAGGAAGGCAATGAGCCAGGGCAGATGCAGGGTATCTGTAAAAAAGACCATTTCATTGCCGAACCCGGGACCGCCAAACCACCCGAGTACTTTTTGTGCGCCATGGGGAAATAATATCAGGCCTAGCGTGAGACGCAAGATCAGGCCTGTCCAGTCATTGCGTGTACCAAAAATTTGCTGCTTCATTTATTTGTGTGTATTTAGAACCACAAATGAACGATGCGGGAAAATCAAAAAAATTAAACTGGTTGAAGAAATTATTGCCGGCTTAGCTTTTTCCGGAGCATACTGAGAAATACAGGCGTAAAGCCTAAATAAGCCGCCACCTGTTTTTGTGGTATGCGCTGTTCCAGCTGGGGGTATTTTTTTATGAAATCCAGGTAGCGCTGCTCCGCCGTAAAGGAAAGGTTTTGATTAATACGGCGTTGCTGTGCCACAAAAGCATTCTGCAACAGTATCCTGAAAAAACGTTCAAACTTAGGCACCTGCTCATACAACCGTTCAAGGTCTGGCTTTGAAATCTGTAATAACTCGGTATCTTCCAATGCATCTATATAATATTCTGAAGCCGTACCGGTAAAGAAGCTAAAAAGATCGCTTACCCACCAGCCTTCCACACCAAACATAACAATGTGTTCAAAACCACCTTCATCGATCGAGTACATTCTCAGGCAACCTTTGGTAATAAAGTTCTCCGTTTTACAAATTTCGCCCTGCCGGAGCAGGAATGATTTCTTTTTGAGGGTACGTGGGGTTAACAGGGAATATAAGAGGTTGACTTCTTCTTTCTCAAGATGAATATAACGTTCAATGTTTTCCAGGATAAGTTCATCGCCCATATAGCTGCCGGCTTTAGTGCTGTTATCTTTATTATAAAGTAACAATGTTAATCTTTTATGAAGAGAATAATAGCAGTTATTTCAAGATATTTATACTGTTACCGTACCCACCGGCATCCAGGCTGGCGTCAATAACAACAGCGGTGTTACGTCACCGCTGTTGTCTCATAACCTGGTTAATCTATTTACTGTAAGGTAGCGACCTTTTATTCCGCCACCATATGTACCCCTTTCGTATCACTGACAATGGTATACAATTTATTTTTCCAGGGCACATGCTTTAATGTCCCTTCCATGCCACGTGACAAATGAGGAGATAATAAAACAGGTTTATCACCTGAAAGATCTGGCCGAAAACCAAAAAACGAACGGATGATAATTTCGGCAAATGCGCCACCGCAACCTTCATTCGCATCTTGCCCACCGCGGCTGGCAGTGCGGACTATAGGATTATAACCGTGGCTATCCGGTCCCAGGAACTCATGCGACTGTGCCCAGGGTCCCTGGTGTGTAATTTCCTCTGTAGCGCGTAGAAAAGTTAATGCGCGGTTAAAATCGCCCAGGCGACACATGACATCCATTGTTAACGGCGGCCATGCGTCATAACTGCCCATCGGGCCATGGTCTGGCCGATCCGATTTTGCAGCAGCAGGATCTTTAAGCGACATAGCACGCATCCATGTTTTGGTGAGTAATTCGGACTGTACAAAATGATTCATCTCCTTCTTTATCTTTCCTGTCAAGTCATTTTCCAACGCCTGTCCGATAACGATATAATCAAAACAATGGCGGATAGGTACTTTATTGCCGGCAGTATCAAGTGCATTCCAAACCCCTTCTTCGGGAGCATAAAGCGACATAACGAAAGGCAGCAGCTTCTTTGCTTTAGCTTGCAATATGGCTGCACGCTCACTGTTGCCCGATTGCTGAAAATACTCCGCGGTTTTTCTTAGCATATACACATTAGCTGCATTCAGCGAAGGTACTCCTTCGATATAACTGGGAGAGCATTCGAGTAAGTTCTCGGCCCCACCATAATTACCCAGGGGCAAATCCTTTGTCAGCGGACGGGTTTCATAAAAGGTGGCTAATGCTTCGAGATGCTCCAGTACGGACTGGTCACCGATGCGCCGGCGGAGGAAGGAACTGTCGCCGGTTACAGCAAGATACGCTTCTACACAGCGAAAGATGGACCAGTCGTTGGCCGCGTACCAGGGGCCTGCGCTTCCACCTGACAAGTCATCTACTGCATAACAACGATGAATATCCATCGACAACCATTTTGCCAGGTGCTCCTGCATTGTTTTCGGTTCCAGCATTGCCCAGGTATTGGCCCACATTTCAGCATCCCAGAAATAAGTCAGCGTATTTGCCCACTGAGGGCCCGCCGTTACAAAGCAACGCGGGCTCAAGGGAAGGTTGGTCCGGCAAAGTAAAAGCGGGGTTAATGCGCCCATGTAATATACCCGCCGTATTTTTGGATCGTTTGTTATCAAAGTGGGGAAATGCCCTGAAAAATGGTTGTTCCCAGGTACAAAAGATCCCTGCCAACGCTCCTCCCATTTCATCTTAGCCGCATCAAATTCTTCCCTGAAATTCCTTGTCCAGCTATCAGCCAAGGCACCTATGGCTTTAGCGTTATCACCGATTACGCATGCCCATTCAATGACTTTCTTTTCCCCCGGAGCCAATACTATGTTCCATTGTACTTCGTTTTTATTACCGGCAATAAGGAATGTATCTGGGACGGTCACAAATGAAAAACCCGTTACAGCCTGGGAAGTCCTATCCTGTATAGCGAAGCTCTTTCTATCGCCAGCCTGTAAATCTGCTGGCGACAGTAGGGTGAAATTGGCATCCATCGGACGTCCATTTCCCCAGGTCCGCCAAGACTGGGGCGCATAATAACGTACCTGTCCGTGGCATTTTACACTAAGCGTCAGGCGCTGATTTTTCGAAGACTTGTTGTGCAGCACCAATTTTTCCAACACACCCTTTTGTTCAAATGGCAAACGTATGAGTGAGCTCAGCGCTACATTGCCGATAACGGTTTTTCGCTGCACTTCATACGGAAGCCAGCGGCTGTATGATGCTGTGACCGACTTTCCATTTACCAGTAATGCACATTCTCCTGGTTCTTTTTTATCGTCTGACAACGAGGGTGAATTCAGCCCAAATTCCCACGAATAAGGTTGCGATCCGCCCTGGGCATATGGCGGGAAAGTAAGGTTCTGGAACCCGGTAAGATTTTCCGTTGTCTGTAACGCTCCAATAAAGTTCGTCACCGAAGGGAAGTTCCTAAGGGAGGAAACAGCCATCCAATCTGATCCTAATGCTTCAAGCTTTGGAATAGCTGACGATGACTTACGTCCCTGTCCAAAGGCGAGCGTAGTCATCATAAGCATAGTAATTAGTAGACGCTTCATTATATTTACTGGTAGTCTGGGTTTTGTTTTAATGCCGTATTAACATGAATTTCCTGCTCAGGAAGTGGGTACAGGTAATTCTTTGGAGAGGTAAATACTCTGTTTACCAGTCCGTCATATGTACCATTAAGCACCTGACCAGCAATTCTCCATCTTTTAATATCAAAATATCGGAAGCCTTCAAAGGCTAGTTCTACCCTTCGTTCATTGCGGATACGCTGGCGCATCTGGTCCTGTGAAAGACCTGCTGGCAAAGGAGGCATATTGGCACGGGCTCTTACCGCATTTACATCCTGGTAAACCTGTCCATTGGGTCCGCTTACTTCATTCACCGCCTCAGCATGAGTGAGTAATACTTCTGCATATCTCATCAGTGGTACGTATGCGGTATTAGGAACACCGGTTTTCTGTGTATTTACTCCTCCGTTTGCAACAACTTCCTCTTTATCGCATGATTTCCAATACAGATAAGGGATGTAAGCAGTTTTAGCAGCGCCAATCAGATCAATCGAACCATCTTCCCAATGCACGGTGTCGCGGCAGACGGTTTGCGCCATGCGTGGATCACGGTTCCGGAAAAGGTATTTTTTATCTACCCGCGGATCCTGCGGATTGTACGGATCACCATTGCTGAACTCATAGGCATCCAGTAAAGATGGAAGCGGATGAACCGATTGCCAGTAGAATTGCATGGTGGAGATCAGGAACCCCCAAAGTCCATATTTACTGTTGTTCGGAGCCAGATAAAAAGCAGCGAAAAGATATTCCGGGTTATTTTCCTGTTGCCCTAACACATGTGAAAACAGCCCGCGATAGTATTTACCAAGTGAATATTTTCCGGAATTGATTATCTGGGAAGTCAACGTGGCCACTGTATTCATATCCCCGGCAACCGCCTTACCGGAAGCATCAAATCCATGGTAGAGATAGGCTCTCGCTTTCACCATCAGGGCTGCTGATTTTGTAACGTGTCCCTGGGAACCCCAGAAATCCTGATCTGGCAGATTGGCGATGGCAAAATCACAATCAGCCACAACCTGCTTGAAGATGGATTCTGCATCCGACTTGGGCACCATTTGCGTTTCAAGGGTAAGTGGTTCTGTAACCAATGGTACAGCGCCGTAGAAGACCCATAGCCGGTAATACTCCATTGCTCTCAACAATTTAACCTGCGCCTCCAGGTTCGCCATATCCGCCTTACTCATATCGTTCCCGGTATACTTATTCAGGTTTGCCAGGAAAATATTATAGGTGGCGAGGCGCTGATATCCCCAAATATACCAGTTATCAGTGGCATGAGAAGACACAGTAATCCCCTGATTGATCAGTTGTTCATTGTTATAACTAAAAACGCTTACCCCATTATCGGAGATTCCGTCCAAATCCTGGATGCCGCTGGAGAGGTAATAATCCTGAATAGTATTATAACAGGCTGCCAATCCAAGCTTGAAATCATTCGCCGTTTTCCAGAATGTTCCTGAGCTCAGCTGGTCTGTGGGATTTTGATCGAGCACCTTTTGACAGGAAGAGAGTGGCGCTACGATCCCCGCTAATATGAATATGGATATATATAAATACTTGGTCGCTTTCATAATTACTGGATTTAGAATTTAGCAGAGATACCAAACGAGAATGCCTTGTTTTGCGGGTAAGATAGAAATCCTCCATCCTGTGGTTTCTCAGGATCTGTGCCAGGGAATTTTGTAAACGTCAGGAAATTATCAGCAGCAACAAAAATTCTGAGATACGATAATCCAACATGCGTTTTGCTGAGTGATGCGGCAGGCACAGTATATCCAACCTGCATTTGTTTAACACGCATATAGGATTTATCAAACAACTGATAGGTGGATGGATGACTCCAAACGCGCTGTGCACCTGCGGTGGTGTAGAAATACAAAATAGGGTCTGTATTGGAATGATTCTGAGGAGTCCAGTATTTATCCACCTTGTCTGCCATTGGCGGAGTTCCTGCATAAAAAGGCGTAAGTCCTGCTGTAAAAGAGTAGAATCCATATTGTCCTTTAACCCCCTGCAGGAAAGTATACAAATCAAATCCTTTCCACGCTAAACTAATGGTCGCACCATATACAAAAGAAGGGAATACTCCTTTCGTCATAACAACCCTGTCGTTATTGTCTATTACACCGTCATTATTGGTATCTTTATACCTGATATCTCCGGCCTGTGTTGCATCTCCAAACTGTTTCGGCGCTTTATTCACCTCATCCTGCGTCTGGAATATGCCATCCATCTGCAGCAGATACCAGGAGTTCCAAGGAGTACCTTCTTTAATAACGGTGTTACCGTTGTCCTGTTGCGCACCGAATTTCACGGTAGTATTCCTGAAGCCACTGATATTAAATCCAACGTTATAGGAAAAGTCTTTCATTGCTCCGGACTTGATGCTATTGTTATAGCTGATGGCCAGTTCCATTCCCGTATTTCTCATGGCGCCGCTATTTACGGTTGGTGGAGTCAGACCCACTACATACGCAACCTGTGCTGTACGCAGGATATTCTCTGTTTGTTTGCGATAGATATCAAATACCAGGTTGAAGTGATTAAACATAGTAAGGTCCAGACCAGCGTCCGACATGGTTGTTTCTTCCCAGGTAATATTCTCATTATTCAACCCTGAAACATAGGCGCCGGTTTGAAGTGTATTTCCGAATGGATAAGGATTGCCCAGGTTCACCAATGCCTGATAAGGGTAATTACCTATATTCTGGTTACCCAATTTTCCCCAGGAAGCACGAAGTTTCATATCGTTCACTATTCCACGGCTCTTTAATGCATCCATGAATCGCTCTTCGCTGATGCGCCAGCCAGCCGATGCCGACGGGAATATACCAAAACGCTTTTCCGGTGCCAGTCTTGAACTGCCGTCGTAACGCATGTTGAATTCGAAGAGATATTTTCCTTTAAAGTCATACTTAGCCCGACCAAATACTGAGCGCAGTGCCCAGGTGTTACTTGTTCCTCCATTGAACTGAGGCGTAGCATCACCAGCATTCAATTCCTGCAATGTTGATCCGGTTGAAAAGCTGGGCCTTGATCCCGAAAGCTTGGAATAATTCTCTTCTTCCTGGCTATAACCTGCCTGCACGCCTATATGATGATCGCCGAATGCATTATCATAATTTAAATAAGTATAAATACTTTTATAAATCGTCTGATCCATATACTCGCTCAATCCTATTGCAGGTATGTTATTAGACAATGCCATGCTATCCGGGTGGAAGAAATTATATGTTGGAATAGTATTTCCAAATGCTTTGTTCTTGTTAAAATACCCATTCACTGCTCCCTTTGTATACCAATTCAAGCCCTTGAATAGTTTAAGATCCAGCCACAGTTGCGCATTAGCCGCGTAATCAACATTTCTGGCCACCTGCTCATTTGCCGCGAACTGGTTGGGTCTTACATATTCCCAGGGAAAAGCGCGATAAGTGTATCTGCCTGATCCGTCCTGCACCCAGGGCAACGCAGTGGGGGGATGAGCAAGGGCTTGATAATATGCATCATCTGCACCGTTTATAGGCTGAGATTGATCACCGGACTTCAGTCCCATTGTAAGGCCGGCGCGCAGACGCTGACTTACTTCAGATGTCATGTTGAATAATGCATTATACTTTCTGTAGGAAAATCCCCGCATGATTCCCTGTTGATCATTATAGCTGATAGATGCATCATAACTGGTCTTGCTTCCACCACTGATAGAAATATTATGGAGATAGGTAGGCGCCGTGCGGAACATTAATCCCTGCCAGTCAGCATTTGGATATTTGGAAGGATCGGTACTATTTTTATATTGATCAATTACTGACTGCGGATACATGAGATCAGGATTATTCACGCCTCCATTGATATTCGCCTGATTGAACAACTCCATATATTGCGCGGAATTGGTAACAAACTTTGGTAAACGTGTCGCTTTAGCCATTTGACCAGCAAAATCGTAAGAGACGGTTACTTTACCAGATCTGTTAATTCCGCTCTTTAATGTTACGAGGATGACACCATTTGCCGCACGTGCACCATATATCGAAGCAGAAGCAGCATCCTTCAACACAGAAATAGATTCGATCATCGTTGGGCTGTAGTCCGACAAATTTCCAGGCACACCATTGATAAGTACCAGTGGCGCCGAACCAGCCGGGCTGTAAGTACCTTGTCCCCTGATCAGGACATTTAAGTTTTCGGCACCTGGCTGCCCGGAATTCTGTGTGATCTGTACGCCTGGAAGCATACCTTCCAGCGCAGCAACCGGATTGATTACCTGCCTCTTTGCTAAATCTGCCCCTTTCACAGTTGCCACCGAACCAGTAAGATTTACCTTTTTCTGAGTACCATATCCCACAACAACAATCTCCTGTTGTTGTTGGACCACCTGCTTAAGCACCACATTGATTTCGGTTTTGCTACCTATGTTTACTTCCTTTTGCTCCATTCCAATGAATGAATACACCAGGATTTTAGAGGTACCGTCCGGCACAACAATAGCATATTCACCATTGTTATCTGTACTGGCACCTTTATTAGTTCCTTTCAACACAACAGAAACACCCGGCAAAGGGCTGCCATTTTCATCCGTCACTTTTCCCCTCACCCTGTTTTCAACTGCCTCCACAGAAGGCGGCGGTACTGGCGTACGTTCTGTTTTCTGCTTAATAATTACTGTTTTTTCGACAATAGAATACTCCAGGAATGAATTTTCCAGGCAGGCATGCAACGCTTTCTCAAGCGGTACAGACTTGAGGTCAACAGTCACACCGGCTACCCGGTCCAACAATTCATTTGGGTAAAGAAAATTATATTTTGTTTGTTTCCTTATTTCATTGAACACCTTTTTCAGCGGTGCATTGTGAACAGAAATAGAAACATTCTGCGAAAAAGCGCCTGCATTTACGTGGAGACAGGCAACTGTTAAAAGAAATGCCGTTAGTTTCATGATCAACAGCGTTTTGGTTGCGAGACAAAATCTTCTATTTGCCCCATTGGTTCTACATACACCAGCGCGCGCGATTTTTCGCCTGGAGTTAGTGCAAAGCGGATCTAATTCCATAACTTTGGTTGTTTGGGTGAGATAAATAAGCAGTCTTAAGCCGATTGTAGTTAATTGCCCAAATGATGACCGGGGGTGTTTCCAGCACTTCCGGCTTTTTTTAAGGCATCAGTAGTACTTTGTTAATCCATAACGTATGAAATTTTTAAGTGAACACTAATGTGGAATTCAGCAAATGAATCATCACAGATAAAGTGGGATGCCCTATTCTTTGTTTTTCATTGTCTAACCAACATGTTTTGACGGGAAGGAAATCAGCGCCGGACAATCACTGTCCTATCCTTGATTTCAAAGTTGACCGTTCCGGTTGCCTGCAACATTTCCAGGACTTTTGATAACGTGACATTACGTGAAATATTACCGCCAAAATGCGTGGGCACATTGGCTTCATACTGAACATCTATATCGTACCACCGGGCTAATTGCCTCATGATGGAATGCAAATCGCTATTATCGAAATGAAAATTACCTTCCCTCCAGGCGGCTACCTGCTCCAGGTCAATGTCATCTGCTATACTAATATTCTCTTCACTTTTCGTCTTCGCCTGCTGACCAGGTTTTAACAATACCGAAGCACCGGGTTTAGTTACCTTTACACGCCCTTCAAACAAGGTAGTTTTTACGCCATTTTCATCTTCGTAGCCATTGATGTTAAAATGTGTACCCAGCACGTCGACGGCCATTTGTCCCAATTTTACTTTGAAAGGCATTTTAGCATTTGCCGCTACTTCAAAATACGCTTCCCCTGTTACTTCCACAATCCGTTCATTCCCCTCAAAAAAGGTTGGATAACGAATGGAACTTTCAGCATTTAGCCATACTTTGGTGCCGTCAGCTAATTTCACCTGGAATTGCCGCCCCCTGGGTGTTGATAAGGAGTTATATGCCGGATGCTGACCGGATGCTGCTTCCCTGGCATAGCTCAGCTCTCCATCCTGTTTAAGGATTTTTGTATCCTCATCCTGGTTGATCATTCCATTGCCCGCGCTGTCCAATGCAATTTGTTTTCCATTAGCCAGCGTAAGAACGGCGCCACTTCTTCCGGGCTGTACATCCGTTTTTTCGATTTTTGCCAGTTCCTTATGGTGGGGCTTCTGCAGCAACAGGTAGCCACCCAATAAGATGCCCGTGGCCACAGCCGCAACGGCTATCCAACGGCGTAGGTTCATTTGCAGTATGGTACCGGGTTGCCTGTTGTTTTTTCCGTCATCGATGTTTGCCAGCAAGGAAGCAAGCACCGCTTCCTTGTCACTATCCCCTCCCTGCATAACAAAGGCTTCGTCATTCATCATCTCCTCCATTATCTCTTCCAGTTCCTTCCGGTCGTACTTCCTTTCCGCCAACAGGTCGTAAAGCTGCAAAAAGTCTTCCTCACTGAGGTTGTCATTCAGATACTGCCTAAAAAGTATTTTTATTTCCTTTGACATAAATAGTGCTTACTATCTATAAAGACAGACGAGCGGAGAAAAAGAAAACATTGTTTTTGAAAAAATCTTTAAAAAGAGAGAGAAAGAATTAAATATATAATAATCAACAGGTTATGAATATTCTTTAAAAGTCTTTTCCGGAGCAGCTGTAATGCCCGCACCATATAGGTTTTGGAGGAAAGCGGTGTAATATCCAAGCGGGTAGCTATTTCGTCATGACTTAATCCTTCTATTCTATGAAGGATAAATACCTGGCGAAGTTGGGATGGCAAAGATCGAACAGCATGTTGTACGTCATCCCGCAAATGTTTTCTCTCCAGCGTTTCCTGTGGAGATAAAGGGGAAGACGCAAAGTAGGCAACGAGGAAATTTTTATTAGACTCCCTTATCGTGGTCGCCTCCAGGTGGTTAAGGGCTAAATTTCTTGCTATTGTACTAAGGTAGGCCTTGAAATTTTTAACCTCCGGTAATCTCTCCCGGTTATCCCATACTTTGAGAAATACCTCCTGGGCCAGGTCCCTTGCCGATTCCGGAGATTTTGTAATACGTAAGCCCAAACTATATATAAGTGTCCAATATTGATCAAACAGCTCCTGGAATGCAAGCTTGTTTCCACCCGCCAGCAATGCTAATAATTCATGTTCACAACGTGGTAAATTTTCCAATTAAGGTATTTTGCTAGGTACAAGATACATATTTCCATTTATTTTATTTTCCAAAGACTGATAGTAATTGTTGACCGAACGAGCGATAAAAAACGTAAGGCACCGTCAACACGATGCCTTACCCTGTATTCTCACCTGTTACTTGCCAGATAGGCGGCCGCCTCTTCGACTGCCTGCCTCCCCGCAGCTATAATGCCGCCCATCTGGAAGAAGCCGTGGACCATACCTGCATACTCGGTTAGCTTTACCTCCACTCCGGCGGACCGTAGCTGCTGTGCATATTGAATGGCTTCATCCCTTAATGGGTCATATTCCGCTGTGATGATAAGCGCAGGCGGCAGCCCGGATAAATCGATGGCTAAAAGCGGCGCCGCGTCAGGATGATTACGGTTAATTAAATCAGGCGTATACAAGTCCCACGCTATTTCCGCTCCCTCCAGGGTGAGATTAGGGCCATCAGCAAACTGCTTCCAGGACTTTGTGCTGAGAGAAGAATCCGTTACGGGGTAAATTAATACCTGGCAACGGATGTTTATTCCCATACCCACTGTAGCTTTCCTGGCAACAACCGTAGCCAGCGCCCCGCCGGCGCTGTCACCCATCAATGCGATATTCGCAGCATCAATTCCCAAAGTAGCCGCCTGATCAACTACCCATTCCAATGCAGCGCAACAGTCATTCAGCCCAATAGGAAAGGGATATTCCGGGGCCAACCTGTAGTCAACTGAGATTACTATAGATCCCGATAACCTGGCTAGGGTACGCAGTGGCCGGTCATGTGTATCAAGACTTCCTGCATTAAACCAACCGCCGTGAAAATATAAAACCGCCGGTAACAAAGGCTGACCGGAGGGGCGGTAAATGCGAATGTTAAAAGTACTTCCATCCGATGATGAAATTGCCTGTTCTTCAATAGAAAATATCTCTTCCGGTTCACCTGCCATAGGAATAAAGCCTTCGTAAAACTTGCGGCCAACCAGTATGCTATCTTCCATTTCAGGGACGTTAATAGCCCGTATAAATTCCAATGCCTTATCAACTTCAGGCGACAATACCAGGTTATTGTTCATATTTTTTCCTGCAAAAATGCATGCCGAAAGGTCATAAAATAAAATAGTATGATTTATCTTCTTCATAAAAATATTTATACCTTCACCATATGGTAAATCTGGAATGGTATAGGACATTTAAGGCGGTATACCAAACAGGATCACTGACCGCTGCCTCCAAAGCTTTATTTATTTCACAACCCAATGTCAGCCAGCATTTATCCGCGCTGGAGGCGCATGTAGGTAAACAGCTTTTTGAACGTAAACCCAGGCTGGTACCTACAGATTATGGTAAATTATTCTATACACAATTGGTCGAGCCTCTTGAAAAGCTGGAAAACCTTGAAGTTTCCTTCACAGCACTGTGCAGGAGACAACAATTACCAACCATCCGCCTGGGCACCGTCAAAGAATTATTTCATTCCGTTTCGCTGAAACGGCTGACTCATCTTTCCTCAGATTTAACTGTATCTTTTGGGATAACCAAAGATCTGTTAGCGAAGCTAAGCGACGGGGATCTTGACTTTGTAGTAGCTACCCACCAGGTAGACAGGAAAGACATTGTATTTGAACCTGTTTTTACAGAATCATTTGTGCTTGCGGGTAATCCTGCCCTCGATATCAGTGCATTCCGTACGTTAGTCAAAAGGCAAGACTGGAATAAAGCCGAAGAATGGCTCTTACAACAAACCTGGTTTGCTTACAGTGCAGATTTAGCTATTATACGAAGATTCTGGCTCGTTAACTTTCAAAAAAGGCCCGCCATTAAACCGCGGTTTATTATCCCTGATATGAATACCATTTTACAAGCCATCAGTGAATACGGGGGGCTTACCATTGCCGCTGACTACCTGGTAAAAGACCTGAAGAAAACGGGAAAACTAATAGAAATATGGAAAGGCAGCATCCCTACTACCAATACGATTTACCTTGCTTATAATAAAACAAAAACAACGATGGCGCAGGTGGAGCTCGTTAAATCGTTATTGAAATAATAGCGACAAATCATCCCTCATTTACATCAATTGCGACAAAAAATGTCGTAATTGTCGCGAAATTGTCGCAAAACACAGCTTTGCGACAATTTTGTCGTAAAGTTGGTAAAATGTCATAAAGTAAAGGGCAAAAAGTTACACTATTCCTGGTGGATCAATCCACAGAATTTCCTAAGGCAGGCAGAAACAATCTAATAGGGGTTATTGAAACAGCGTTGCTCTCGCTGCATGAAGGAAATTTTGCGCGATACCAGGTACGGCCATCAGAATTTAGAAAATGGCAGGAGGAGTGGAAGAAGTGAGAACCAATCACCTCAAATTCCATTGTAGCTCAAAAGTCATTGAAATGAAGCTCAAAAAAACCACTTTTTGAGCTTCATTTCAATGACTCCTGAGCTACAAACGACACGTTACTGCGTCGTTTGTGTTATCACTACTGCTGATTCGCTAACGTAATCATCGCAGAAACCTCTGCTACAGCAGCATCATCTCCGCCACTGAAACCGGTGAAACGGAAACGAATATTGCCTTTTCCATCGATCACAAACTTGGTAGGAATGCCTTGCACTTTATAGCTGTCTACTACTTTGTTGACGCCGGTAGCCGGATCTTTCAGGTCCATCAGCACTTCGAACGGATAGTTATTGGTGGTAACAAATTTCTTGGCGCTAGCGGGAGCATCGGCTTCTTTTTCCCAGGTGTGTACGAAGAGAAATTTTACATTCGGATCGTTCTTATACTTTTCCATGGCTTTTTTCATGGCAGGGAAAGAGGCTTTGCAGGGACCGCACCAGGTAGCCCAGAAGTCGAGCACAATAGTTTTGCCTTTGTAATCGGAAAGAGATACGGTGTTGCCGTCTACATCCTTTAAAGTAAAGCCGGGCGCTGGTTCCTGGATGATTTGTCTGGCAAATTCTTCCTGCATTTTCTTGTCCAGCCCACTTTTCAGGGAGTCGATATAGTTTTCCAGCTTGTTATCGTTACGCACTTTGGCGTAGGCGGCTGCCAGCAAAGCTTTGTTGTTGCTGTTCAGCTTACCCTGGGCAGCGATGTCGCTCATGCGGGCAAATACTTCGGGATAGTCGCCTTTGGCCAGGAGTACTTTCGCAAACATCTCGTTTACCTGTGGTCTGACAGGCGTTTCGGCCTGCTCTGCACGTTTCAGGTATACCAGGGCGGAATCGTATTCTTTGTCGTCGTACAGCAACTGGGCATAGCTGCTCAGGTATCCGGGATACCCGATAGCGGCGAAGCCGGCGCCTTCTTCATTCTTCCGGGTTGTTTTAAATTGCCATGCATCTTCAATGGCTTTTTTCAACAGCACTTTTGCTTCCGCGGTGTGTCCTTTTTTGGCAATGCGCTCAGCTGTGCCTGCCCATCCCTGGCCCTTCCAGAAAGGAGATACAATGCTGTTGGCATACTCCAGGGCCTTAGGCAGGTTATCGGCAATAGCGTAGGCAGTGCCTACACTATTACGGGCGTAGTCATACACGACCCGGTCACTGTTCAGCTTTCCTTCGGGAAATTTTTTCTCCCAGGCTTTATACAACGCCTCTTTCTTTACCGGGTCGTTTTCGTTGTAGATAGTTTCTACCGATTTATTCCTGACAACGATACCGGCGGGGAACTTTTTCTCTGCCGCGGTGCGGATAGAATCGCCTACATTGCCTTGCTTCAGCTGGTAAAAGTATTGGGCGGCGGTGAGCCAGTCCGTTTCTTTTTTGCTTTTGGTCAATGCATACATTTTATCCGACAGCAGGTTTTTCTCTGCGTCGCTGCCTTTGGCGAGGCGATTGTAATACCGCATCAGCGAATCCTGGTTGATTTTGGCCTGCCCGTTGGAGGTGGCGGCCACTGCCAGCAAGCTGCCACTGAGCAGGATGGGGAGTACTTTTTTCATATAACAGATGGTGGTTTTAGATTAATTAGTAACCTTGATTTTGTGTTAAAGCCGGGTTAGCTACCCGTTGTGCATCCGGAATCGGGTACAGGATGTCGGTACTGGCCCAGGTGGTAGGGCGCATGCCTCCTATTACATCATCTGCACGTGTTTTACCACCGCCGCTGATGCTGGGTGTACGTTTCAGGTCAAACCAACGGTTGCCCCACTCGCCAAACAGTTCGGCCTTCCTTTCCTGTTCTACGGCCAGCAGCAGGTTCGGTTGCGTAAGACTGTTATCGAGCATCGGCAACCCTGCCCTGGAGCGGATAGTATCTACATCGGCAATGGCCCCGGCGAGGTTACCCTGTTGTGCCCTGGCCTCTGCTCTTACGAGATATTGCTCTGCGAGGCGCAGCATTACGTTAAACTCATTACCTGTAGAAGCTCCCGCGGGCAGCGAAGTCATTTTATACTTGGTGATTACCTTGTAATTTTTACCGCCGATATCGGTAGCCGATATCCAGCTGGTTTTACGCAGGTCACCTGGTTCCAGCGAGTTGTACAGTGTATCCGTTAACGTTACTGCCGGCACAGAGCCGGGCGTGGCTGTATAACTTCCCCCGTTGGCGTCCCGGTTGTTCATATAGGTGGATATGCCAGTGAGCGTAGCCAGCTGCCATATTACTTCGTTGCTGGAATTGCTGAAGGTGGTATTCAGGTTTTTATTTAAGCTATAAAGACCTGAATTTATTACCGCATTAGCCGCAGCTTCTGCATTGGCCCATTGCTTTTGATAGAGGTAAACCCTTGCCAGCAAGGCGTTGGCCGTTTGCCGGTTAATCCGGGTTCTCAACGCCGCCGGATAGGCATCTGTTAATACCGCTTGTGCTGCTGTAAGGTCCCTGATGATCTGTGCCCATACTTCGGTGGCTGGCGCCCGTGCCAGGGTGGCATTCTTTAACGGATCGTCGGTAACAGGCAATGGCACATCCCCGAACATATTTACCAGGTAGAAAAGCGTAAAGGCTCTCCATACTTTTATTTCTCCCGTTAACTGATTTTTTACGGAAGATGATAAAGTAGTACTCCGGGAGATGCCATCCAGCATGGCATTGGCCTGGCCGAGTGTGGAATAGGTATAGCCCCAGAGCACCTGTTGTACAACGCTGTTGGTGATGGTAATACTATTGGTTTTGAACTCATCAAACGCGGGACTGGAAACGTTGTTCTGCAGCTCGTTGGCAGAAAGCCCCGGCATTTCGCTGAGCGGAAACAAGGCATCGCGTGTAGATGATGCATTGTAAATCCCCAATACCGCGCTGGTAGCCGTGGCATCAGAAGCAAAGGCCTGGTCGAGCCCCACCTGGGTGGTGGGAGGCCCTATTTCCACCAGTTTTTTGCAGGAAGAAAACGTAGAGCCAGCCAGCAACAACCCGGCGATTACTTTTTTATTTATGGTGAAAGAAAACATGAATGCAGATTTTAGAATGAACAATTAATACCTAATACGATGGTTCTCAGCGGAGGCATGGCAATCATGCCGGTGCCTAATCCCGGAGGGCCTCCTGGCACGCTGGTTTCAGGATCATAGATGTATTTGTTCTTTGTCCAGGTAAACAGGTTTTGTCCTTCTGCATATACTTTCAGGCCACTGATTTTGGCTTTTGTCAACCACCGCTGCGGGAAAGAATAGGAAATCGCTGCCGATCTCAGTTTCAGGTAGCTTGCATCTCCCCATAAGGCGGTGGAACTGCTGTACTGCGTATAGCCGAGATAGATAGGTGTGCCTGAAGTAGAGGTAGCGGCCGGATAAGTGGCGTTGTCTCCCGGTTGCCGCCACCTGTCTAGCACGGCCGTATTCTGGTTACTTCTGCTGCTACCGATAGGTGTGCTGAAATTGTTGGTAGCTCCTTTGCGGTGGTTGAACTGCAGGAAGAAGCTGAGATCCCAGTTCCGGTAACTAACGGTGTTGTTTAATCCCCCGAAGAACGGAAGCCCTGGTTTGATAATTTGACGGTCGTTGTTGAAATCAATCACACCATCTTTATTCAGGTCCTGGTATTGCGGAATACCGGTGTTAGGATCATATCCTGTATAGATAAACTTCCGCACCATGTCAATCGGCTGACCTACCAGGTAGCTGCTGGCATAAAAAGATTTTTCTATACCGGGGAAGCTTACCAGTTTATTCCGGTAGAAAGTTACATTCAGCGAGGATGTCCATCCGAAATCGTGTCTCTTCACATTCAGACTTGTGAGTTCCAGTTCCACCCCGCTGTTTTGCACCAGTGCTGGCATGTTAACTGTATAACTATTGTATCCTGACTGTAAAGCCAATGCCGCAGAAAGCAGCTGATCGGCGGACCGGTTACGGTAATAGTTACCGGTAAATGAGATCCTGTCATTCAGGAAACCCAGCTCCAGGCCAAATTCCATCTTGCGGGTAGTTTCCCATTTGATACCCGGGTTTGGCAATGTTGACCGGATAAGGGCAGAAGAGCCCTGGTAGGTCCCGGCAGCAGATAATAATGGCAGATAAATATAATTGCTGATCTGGTCATTACCTGTGGATCCATAGCTGGCTCTCAGCTTACCGAGGCTAAGCCAGGGCATAGTTTCCTGCACAAAGTCTTCCTGGGAAAATAACCAGGCCGCACCTACTGCGCCAAAGTCGCCATAGATGTTATCCGGACCAAACCTGGAAGAGGCGTCGCGACGGAAGGTGAGATTGAGCAGGTATTTTTGTTTGTAGTCATAATTCACCCGACCAAATAAAGAGGCAAAGCGGTAATCGAAGTAAGAAGCCGAACCGGTAACAGTACCTGCACCTACAATAGAACTCATCAATGCCTCGCTGCTATAGTTTTGTGCATTTAGGCTCTGGCCGGTAGAGAGGCTACGCTGATAAGTACCGCCCACCATGAGACCCAGCCTGTCCTGTTTTCTCTCTATGGTATAATTAAGGGTAGGTTCTACAATATAGTTCTGCGATTTAGTGTTCGCAAACGTAGCAAATGACTGCGGATTACTAATCGGGTTCTGGGTAGACGCCGGCATAGGATTCGCCTGGTCCAGCGTAGTATTGGTAAAACCCATATTCACTTTAAAGTCCAGGTTTTTGATGATGGTATAACGCAGGTTAGCGTTGGTCATCAGGTTGCCGGTGGAGTTGGTATTGCGGCGTTGCAATATGGCCAATGGGTTGGTAAAACCGCTTACCCAGGCCAACTTCCCGGTACTGTCATACAGGGGCATATTGGGCGGCAGGTTGTACATCGAGATAACATCAGATCCCGGTAAAACGGTTTTATCGTTGGAATAGTTGGCCGTGAAGGCAGCGTAAAACTTGTTATTGGAAGAAGTATGATCAGCAGAGAGACGGCCGGTGAAGCGCTGGCTGTTGAAATTACCGGGGTATACGGTAGTTTCCTTATGATAGCCGGTGCTGAACATAAAATGTGTTTTAGTATCTCCACCGGAAATAGATGCCTGCGCATCTGTAGTCCTTGCTGTTCCGCCTACCAGTAGTTTTTGCCAGTTGGTATAGGCATTTTGATCCCAAACGGTTAACTCGGGCGCATTAGCGGTATTAGGCGTAAGTCCGTCATTCTTAAATGCTTCCTTTCTCAGGTCGAGATATTCCTTTGTATTCATCATCGGAATAAAGTGGCCTACCTTTCCTGATCCCGTGTAGGCGTTTACGTTAACCCTTGTTTTGCCCGACTTCCCTTTTTTGGTGGTGATGAGGATTACGCCGTTGGCGCCCCGGGCGCCGTAGATGGCAGTGGCATCGGCATCTTTCAGGATGTCCATCCGTTCAATATCATCCGGGTTAATCATGCTGAAAGGGCTGATACCGCCATTGGTGGCGGAGGTACCCAGTGCGTTGAGATTATCTGTAGGCGGATAAGAACCGTTGAAGTTGGTGAAAGGCACCCCGTCAACCACGTATAATGGTATATTGCCCGAGTTCATAGACCCTTGTCCCCGGATCTGTACAACGGCGGCACTACCAGGCAAGCCATTCTGCTGGGTGATCTGCACTCCAGGAATACGTCCGGGCAAAGCTGCCAATGGGTTGGAAATAGGTTGTTTGCTGATTTCCTTCGCCGTGATGCTGCTCACGGAGCCGGTATTCATTCTTTTAGTGGTAGTACCATAACCGATGATCACCGCTTCTTCCAATGCCCTCGTTTGTTGCTCCAGTACTACATTAATGGTAGTACGGCCATTGGCCATTATCCGCTGTGTTTCATAGGAGAGATAAGAGACGATCAGTACGGCATCGGAAGGTACATCCTTCAATACGTAATCTCCATTATCGTTGGTCATAGCGCCAAAGGGGGTACCGGGGATCACCACCGACACTGCGGGGATAGGAGATCCCTGTGTATCGGTGATTCGTCCCTGGATAGTAATTGATACCCGCGTGGCCCCCAGGTTATTACTCCCCGTGCTTTTCAGCCGGATAGCAATAAACTTGCCCGACAGGTGGTAAGTAAATGGTTGGTTATCGAAAAGCAATTTTAGCACGGCGTCGAGTTGCTCATTTTCTACAGAAATATTGACCGGCACCGCCTGGCTCATTTGATTCTTCCCGTAGATAAAGCTGTACCCGGTTTGTTTCTCTATTTCTTTGAATGCTTTTTCCAGCGAACCGGATTTAATATTCATAGATACTTTCTGTGCAAAGGTCTGACCGGCTATTAACAGGCAGCTCAGCAACAGTAAAGTCCCGAAGTAGTTAGCGCCCCATTTTCTATTTTTCCTTCCCGGTAGGCATAGTGCACTCGTTAGCTTTCTTACAAGCATAGCTTCTGGTTGATTTTTGATGAATAAATACGTCAATCGGCATGGTGACAATCCTTCTCATGTTTGTAAAGTGGCCTGCCTTACAGATTTGAAAAATTGGCTGGTGTATGCTTTATTTTATCACGGTAATCTTCCGCCCTTCAATCTTGAAATGCACGAGATTGGTCATCTCCAACAGGTTCAGTAATTGAGATATGGGGACGTCCCTCGGAATTTTAGCGACAAAAAAGTCTTTAACATCGGTTTGATACACGACGTCTATATTATAATATCGTTGTAACGTTGACATGATGGTGGTAATATCAGCGCCGTCGAAGTAGAGCAGTCCTTCTTTCCAGGCCGTTGCCTGTTGCAGGTCTACATTTTTCATCAGCTGCAGTGAGCCGCCTGCAGTAGTAGCCGCCGCTTCGCCCGGGTGCAGTACCTGTGAGGCACCGGGCGTATTCACCTTCACCGCCCCATTGACCAGGGTTACCTGCATTTTTCTTTCATCGCCAAAAGCCCGGAAATTGAAAGCAGTCCCCAGTACTTCGATGGTCGCCTTATGGCTGGCAGATGTAACCAGGAAGGGCTGGTGAGCGTTTTGCTTTACTTCAAAATAAGCCTGCCCCGTAGCGGCCACTTCTCGTTGTTTACCATGGAAGGAGGTAGGATACGTGAGGGTAGAACCTGCATCTATCCATACTTTGGTACCATCGCCCAACACAATGGCAAGTGGTTTACTGCCATTGGGCACCTGGATGGTATTCAGGCTGCTGGCAGTATCAGCACCGGCATAAGTGATTTGCCCGTCGGCATTTTTCGAAACGCTGACCTGTCCCTGTACGACGAGGGTACCATTGCCGGCGCTGTCGAGCAGGATACGTTGTCCATTACCCAATGTAAGCACGGCATGATTACCGGCCGGTGCAGGGATATCATTGCGGAAACGCACGGCCTGTGGCGCCAATGCTGTTGGCTGGTGCTGGTAGAAATAATAACCGGTACCGAGTACCAGGACTACTGTGGCAGCCGCCGCCCAACGGTTCCAGTTGATGACCTTCCCCGAACGACGACGCAATACTGGCTGCAAGCGCTCACGGATAGCGGCTTCCAGCTGCTGCTGATCACCCAGCAGTTGCTCGTTCCAATCGCCCTGCTGCTGAAAAGCATTGAACAATTGGTTGTACTGCAACAGCTCTGCATCGGTAGCTGTACCAGATACCACTTTTTCCGCCAATAGTATTACTTCCTCTTTTGTCATACGTAGCCGTTCTTATACATAGGCAGTTGTAAAAGGACATACCCTTAAAAGCATCTCAATTTTTTTTTGAAATGGTTGTTTTACTTGTATTGGGTTAGCACAGGCAAGAGTAACATAGCAAGCAGGTAAGGATCTACCGCTGCCCGGATGCGTTTTAGCGCAATCGTTTTTTGCGCTTCCACAGTTTTAATAGATATATTCAATAAGTCTGCTATCTGTTGATTGGTCAGCTGACCATCCCTGCTCAGGAGAAATATTTCCCGGCATTTTTCAGGAAGATGGTTAATCACCTGCTGGATAATCGCCTTCAGGTCGTTTAATTCCAGGTAGTCCTGGGGGCCAGGGGTTTGGGGGAAAGATAAGCCGGCGAGCGCTGTATAGAAATCTGCTCTCACCTTGCCGGAGCGGATATAGTTAGCCACTTTAAACCGCACCGCACTGCGCAGGTAGGCCGGAACGGCCTGGATGTCGAGCTGCTCCCGCTTTTCCCATAGCCAGGCAAATATGTCCTGTACAATGTCCATACATACATCCTGGTCCCGGAGCAAATGAAACGCAGCCTGGTACATGCGCGACCAGTGGCGGGAATACAGCATATCAAATGCTGCCACATCACCTCTCTTCAGCATGCTTATCAACTCCAGGTCACTATGGGAACTTTCCGGTATCAAATTATCTACATTTCTACCGCTAAAATAAAGAAAGACGCCAAAATTCCCCATACATATAGCATAATCTACATGTAAGTGCTCCGCGAATATTCCCCTACCCTCCCCGGACATCTGTTTATTTCCGGCAGTTATTAATCTATGTAAGCCGATATTGGTTGTACCCCTAATTTTGAAAAGCAGTCATTCTATTTACCCGCAAGGGGATTTAAACAGAAATAATATATATTGAAACAATTTTTCGTTATCTAAAGCGCAATTAACTTACTGTGAGCACCATCTTCCGTCAGACCATCAAAGCCTTTGGGCTGCTTTACCTGTTTTGTTTTGTTACCTCCTGCCAGGTAAACGATCAGCAAAAAACGGCGCCCAAAAGCCCGCAACCTGGTCAGGATTCGCTCTATATTGCCACGGTGCTGTCTTTCGACACCTCTTCCCAGCAAAGGCGGGCGGAGAAAATAAACGAGATGCTGGCCAGTATCCCGCAAACGCCGCAGCGGGACAGCAATCCCTGGTACAACTACTTTAAAGCATACCAATACGACCTCCGTAAAAGTGCGGACAGCAGCGCACAGTTCTATCATCTTATGAACCCCGCCCCCGGGCAAACGGATCTGTTAGCACTGAAAGACTATGTACTGTTTAACAACGCCATCAGCAATTTCAACATCGCCAAAGCGGAGCTGGTGAGCCAGACTATGTCTGCAGTAGAAAGGGCAGAGAAAAACAACAGCGTATTCGTATACCGGCTATACGACCTGCTGGCCAAAGCATATTACAACAATGCCAATATCAATAAGTCTATCGAGTATACCCAAAAGTACTATACCCATCACCCCTTCAAAGATCATCCGGCTATCCGGCAGCGCTACTTTGATATCTGCTTTATGCTGGCAGCCCAGCAATCGAATCCGGGGAAAATGCAGGCCTACCTCGACAGCGCCCGCGCCTTTGCCCGCCTGATCAATGACAGCCTGGCCCTGGCCCGCACGTATGACTACGAATCCCAGGTTTATTCCATAGAACAGGAGCCCGCTAAAGCCGTGGAAAGCCAGCGAAAGTATTTTAACTACCTGGCACAACATGGCCAGCTGAATAAAATAGCTTTTAATAACCTGGCTACTGCCTTCACCCGCAATAACCAGCCCGATTCAGCGATTCACTACTACCAGCTGTGCATCGAATGGGCCAATCAACAAACCTCTAACGTAAACCTGCAACCTGTTTACGAAGGATTGCATGAATCATACAAGAAAAAAGGGGACTATAAAGAGGCGCTGGCAGCTTTGCACCATGCTTTTAATATCTACGGCGCCAATAAAGAAAACATTGAAGCCGCCAAAATAGAAGAGCTGCATACACAATATCAGACCGAGAAAAAAGACCAGGCCATCGCCTCCCTCCAAACTACCAACAATCTCAATAGAAAAATTATTAACCAGCAACGCTGGATATTTGTAACCATCTGCTGCTTACTGATAGCGGTCGCCTCTTACGGCTATGTTGCCTATCGCCAGAAGTTGCTCAAAGAAAAGAACGAAAGGCTGGCCACGGAAAACAAACGCCTGATCCTGGAACAAAAAACCAGGCAAATGCAGTTAAACCCGCATTTTATTTACAACGCCATCGCCAATTTGCAAGGCCTGATCAGCGATGATAAAAAATATGAAGCCAATGCTTACCTGGTGGCCTTCTCCAAACTCATGCGCGACATCCTGGAACTTAACCGGAATGATCTCGTTACCCTGGAAGACGAAGCACGTTCCCTCAAAAACTATATTGAGCTCCAGCAAATGCGTTATGAAAATGCATTCGATTATGAAATTGAGGACGGCGACCTGGATAGCTCGGAACTCTTAATCCCACCCATGCTGATTCAACCCTTCGTGGAAAACTCCATTGAACACGGATTTAAAGCCATTGACTATAAAGGCAGCCTCATAATCCGGTTCCGGGAAGAGCCTACCCGTTTGGTGATCACTATCGAAGATAATGGCAGTGGGGCAAAAGCAGTAGTACAAAACCCCACCGGCAAAAAGTCGCTTTCCCGCATCATTACGCAGGAGCGGCTGAACGTACTCTTTAACCAGCAAAGCCGCCAGGCGTGGTTTGAATCAGGACCCAAAACGGAAGGAACGGGCTTTTTTACCGTCATTTACCTTCCCATACAAATAGCATAAACGATATCAGATGACTATATATATCCTCGAAGACGAAAAGAATATTCTCAAACACCTCATGGCTTTGGTGAGCGATATCCCTTACCTCCAGATGGTCGGATATTCGGCCGATGTGGCAAAGGCGATCACAGAAATTCCCCAGCTACAACCCGAGTTGATATTGGCCGACATACAACTCAAAGACGGAAACAGCTTTACGCTTTTCAACAAAATCAACGTAGAGTCGAGCCAGATTATTTTCATCACCGCATACGACCAATACGCCATACAGGCGCTGAACCTGGGCGCATTTGCCTACCTGCTCAAACCTATTGAAACCAATATTTTCAACGAAACGGTCGACCGGTGCTTCAAAAAAACAGAAGAGCATAAATTCAACCGGCAACAGTTGGAACTTTCTTCCAACTATTACAAAGGAGACACCAGGCCCCGTAAAATTGCGCTGAAGAACTTCAAGTTCACCCAGATAGTGCCCATAGAAGACATCCTCTATTGCAAGAGTGACAAGGGTTACACCACCTTCCTGCTAAAGGACGGCACTTCTGTATTGGTATCTAAAATCCTGAAAGATTACGAACCTCTGCTGCCCACCGATACTTTTATCCGTTGCCATCAATCCTACCTGGTGAACGGCAATTATATCAGCAAGTACTTTAAAGACGGTTACCTGGAAATGTTGACTGGTGATAAAGTACCGGTATCTGACCGTAAGCGGGATATTGTACAGGAGTTTATAGAGAGATTGTAGTCACGCAAAGGAGCAAAGTAACAGAGACGCGAAGATATGCACGCCTTGGTCACTTTGCTTCCCTGTTGCGCTGCGTGAAAAAATTGGTCTTCCATCTTGCGAATGCCCTTCCTACTGCTTATCTTACCGGTTGCCCTGATCAAATTTAATGGGCGAGACATAGTATGGAAACAGGAACAGTGACTAAAATTAACGTCCAACCGGATCTATTAAAAACCAGGCAGCACTACCAGGTGCTGGACGGATTGCGGGGAGTAGCCGCTCTGGTAGTAGTGATATTTCATTTCCTTGAATGGGTGTACAGCGACTACAGTAAAAACTTTGCAGGACATGGATTCCTGGCAGTCGACTTCTTCTTTTGCCTGTCGGGCTTTGTGATTGCCTATGCTTATGATGGCCGCATTGACAAGATGGGATTAAAAGAATTTTTTAAATCAAGGCTTATCCGGCTGCATCCCCTGGTAATATTAGGAAGCGTCATTGGGTTACTCGCTTTTTTATTTGATCCGTTTGCCACACTTCCCAACACTTATAGTTTTGTACACCTGGTTGTTTTATTTTTCTGCTCCATCTTGTTGATTCCCTATCCTGTAATGACGGAGCGCAGCTTCAATTTATTTGGTTTCAACGCGCCTGCCTGGTCTTTATTCTGGGAATATGTGGCCAATATCTGCTATGCCCTGGTGCTACGCAAAGCCAATCGCGGCGTACTGGTAGCGCTCATGATAGCAGCTACCCTCGCGCTGGGTTATGCAGGCCACAGTGCCGGCAACCTGATGGGCGGATGGGGAAAAGATAATTTCTGGCATGGCGGGGCGCGTGTAGCTTATTCCTTCCTGGCCGGGATGCTGGTGTTTCGTTTTAATCTTATTATCAAAAATAAACTGGGATTTGCGGGGCTCACTGTATTATTGTTATTCGCCTTACTGATGCCTTACTTTGCCCACAACTGGTTGGTAGAACTGGCCGTAGTATTAGTTTATTTTCCATTATTGATTGCGCTGGGAGCAGGTGCGATGGCTAACAATGGCTGGAAAAAAATCTGTGTATTTTCCGGCAATATTTCCTACCCGCTGTATATGACACATTACGCGGCGATCTGGATGTTTGCAAACTACTATACCGCGCACAAACCGGACACGCTCACGCTTACCTTCATTGTAATGGGTGCTACCGTGGTATTGATAGGAATTGCTTATGCGGCCATGAGGTTATATGATATCCCGGTAAGGAAATATTTAAGCAACAAGAGAAAAATGAGTTAAATAAACCTATTGTTATAAAAAGAGGGTGTCTCAAAAGTAATTTTGAGGCACCCTCTTTAATTTTGAGAAAAAAGGGCTGATTTATCCAGATAATCTGGTTGAAAAAAAGACTTTCAAGTGTTGGTCAGGGTAGTTAAATTTGGGTATG
>NZ_JABAHZ010000006.1 GCF_012641265.1 Chitinophaga eiseniae
TTATACAACAATCCAACAATTAATACTGCATCAAAAATTGCATTTTGGAATAAATTATCTCATAATGAGCTTAGTTGTGCCTAAAAACTAAAAGAGCGCCTCAATTATTTTTGAGACGCCCTCTTTTTATCCAGATTTTTCAGAACGAATACTTCATACCAAACTGCACCTGGAAATAGGAAGCAGTTTTCTGACGGGTACCTGCATTGGTATTTACCTTATAGGTAAATGAATTGGTAGCCTGGTCAAAACCTGTTACAGTATACAGGTTGGTGTTAATAATCTGCGTATAGCCGCCCCATTTATAGTTCAACAGGTTCAGCACATTGAAGATATCTCCGCGGAAAGATAATTTATGTGTTTTATACAGCTTCACATCTTTCATCACGCTTAAGTTCCATTGTGCGCGCCAAGGCTGTACACCACCGTTGTAAGGCGCAAATTTCCCAAAGTTGCTGGTCAGGAATTTGCGATACTCAGGGCTGGTTTTATCCAGTAAGGTTTGCATATCAGTGCGTATGTTGGCAGGAGTTTTAGCATCGTTCGGATCAAAAATATATGCCAGGTTAGTACCATCATTGCTCTCACCGATCACATCTTTATTCACATACACGGAGTAGCGGGCGTTCTGATAGGCCTGGAAGGAAGAGCTCACGCTAAAGCCCCAGAAACTTGGACTGAGTAACAGCGCTACTATTTTATGAGGCTGGTCGCCATCGCTGTACCAGTTCTTGCCATAGCTGCTATAATCCGAATAGTTAGGGCCTACTGCGAAGTTGGCGTTACGTGGATCACCGTTGTCGTATGGAGGTGTACCAGTGGCTTTACCCCTTGCATAGGATAAGCTGAAATAACCATCTTTACGCAATTGCACGGCCGCTTCGATCATTGCGCCCAGGTATTTGGAGGCCCAGTTGGTGTTGGTAAAATACCTTACCTGGTTAAAGTTGGACGATATCCTGGAGTTAGCCAGTACCGGCAGATAGCTGGTAGAAGTGCTGTTGTTCAGCGTGCTGGCAGGCACATATACCGCTCGTCCCTCGTTGGTAGTAAATTCCGGGTTGCGCTTCAGGTTCAGGTCGTACAGGTAAAAGTTATTCCAGGTAGTATTGTAATAGAGATTGGCGCCCATGCGGAACCAGCTATTGAAGTAGTGATAGTAGCTCAGGTTTGTTTTAAACGTGAGCGGTATTTTCAGGTGTTTGTCCAATACCAGCACTGTAGCGGGTTGCGTGGTAGGCAAAGAATGGTAGTAGTCTACTCCCGGCACCTTGCTGAAATCTTTCTGGTAAGCCTGCCAGTCGGGTACCGGTACATTGCTGCGGATATCTACCTGGCGGAAGTCTACACCATTATCGATATGTGCAAAAGTCAACGGTTGGGTGGTGAGTTCAGAGGCAAATAAACCAGCGCCCCATTTCACCACATCTTGTCCATTGTTGTTTACGTCCCAGATGAGGTTTACGCGGGGTTGTATATTTTTGGCGTCAAAAGGCACTACGTCTGTTCTTACGCCCAGGTCTTTATACAGCAGTTCATTGAAGGTTGGTTTACCGGCAATGATGTTACCATCCCAACGCAGACCCACCGTTAAATTAAGGTTGGGCCGCAGGTTGGTTTCCATTTGTGCAAATACACCCAGCTGAATCAATGGTACATTCACCGCGGGGTTGTTACCATTCAGTGGTATCTTCCGGTTAAAGCGATAAGGGTTGTTATTATCCATATCGTCGATGCTGGCGTAGTAGAACTGTCCCTGTTGATCGTGGGAAAGGCGGTCGCCGATGAAGTTGATGTTATTATCGGTACCGAACAGGAAGTTAAGGTTGCCTTTCTTATAATGGAAATAGTCTAACAGTTGTACCACGTTGGAGGCATCGGTTTCCGGTACCCAGTTCTGGTTACCGAAGGCCACGGTGGTAGTACCCGTGGTGCCATCACTGAACGTAGAGGTAACGTTTACAAAGCCCTCCGGTACGCGGTTGTACAGGAAATGGAGGAATTTCCGGTAGGTGCTGTAGTTTACTTTCAGTTCATTGTATGATTTTTCGGAGAACTCAGTGCGGAGGCCCAGCATTACGCCATGATCTTCTTCCACGCCGGTATATTCTGTAGACAGTACCCCGTTTGACTTCAGTTTATTAGGATCGGTGAAGTGGAGATAGTTATACTTCAGGGTGAGTAGGTTGCGGCGATTGATGTTCCAGTCGATTTTCGCAAAGGCATTTTTGGTAGACTGGGTGATATTAATCGCGCCATACTCAGGTCCTACTGGGAATCCGAATTTCTTTTCCATGATAGACACGATCCTGTCGAGGTTGGCCTTGGTGATGTTCAGGTTCTTTTCTGCCTGTGCCTGGGTGGGCGCAGAAAAGCCGAAGTCGTAAGCCCGGAATGGGATCGTATTCTGGTATTGATCGTAAGATACGAGGAAGTGTAATTTGTCTTTAATGATGGGGCCACTGAATAGGGCGCCACCCTGGAAGATCTCATATTTAGTAGTGAGACGGTTGCCATTCACATCTTTTTTGGCAGCGAGGTCGTTGGCGCCATAGTAGCTCCAGACAGAACCTGAAAACTGGTTGGTTCCTGATTTAGTAATGGCTTTTACCACACCGCCGGAACCGCGGCCATTGGCCACATCATAGGAGTTGGTAGATACTTCAAACTCGCGGATCGTTTCAGAGGAGATAGAAAATGCAGCATCCGTAACGCCACCGAAAGTAGCGCGACGATTGCTCACACCGTCCAGCATATAGCCTGTACCACCAGCTTTGGCGCCTGCCAGGGAGGTACCGTTAGACAAAGGAGATAAGGTCATCAGATCGGTATAGTTGCGGGAGGCGAGCGGAATTTTCTGCATCACTTTACCGGTGATGGCGGTTCCGGTACCGAGGCGGTCCACACTATTATTAAAGCTGTTGGATTTCACCGACACTTCCTGCAGGGTTTTAGCGTTGCGGCTGAGCACAATGCTGTGTAATACCAGGCGGTCGCCCAGGTTAAGCACATTGCTTTTCAGCAGCGTCGTTTGCAGCCCCAGGAAGGAAACGGTGATATCATAAGTACCTACGGGTAAGTCTCTGAAAGAGAAGTAGCCTTTCCGGTCGGATGCCGTTGCGGTCATAAAGCCGGTACCGGTATTTCTCACTTGTATGTTGGCCCCCTCGATAGCCGTTTTAGCATCGTCGTATACAAACCCGGTAATACCGGATCCGGTCGACTGGCCCATGGCCTGCACGGCGGATAAAAAAATGGACAGCAGGAGTAGTGTAGTGTAATTGAATAAGTGTGCATACTTCTTCATAAAGAATGGTAGTTTTACGGGTGCAAAAATAGATGGATAGATAAAGGTTGTTCCTGGTTCATGAAAAGTTCACAAATTGATAAAACTGGGCTAAGTGAGTACTACTGGCTGATAAGGGGTGATTTCACGATATCTTTCCTTCGAGGGGGGAAAAATTATCCATAATAGGGTGTTTTAAGGGTGACCTAAAGACTGATTCATATATTTTTCTTACTTTTCCGGTAAACGGGGAATATCAACCATTAGTCGTCATGCAGCCAAAACAAATACAAGAGCGCAACTTTTGCTGAAATTACCTCAAATTTGCAACCTTTACCAGCACAACAACATTGGAACCAACAACCGAGAAAAAAACAGAACAGGGGCTTAAAAGAGGCCTGGAAAACAGACATATTCAGCTGATTGCCCTGGGCGGTGCCATAGGTACCGGTTTATTCCTGGGGATAGGCCCGGCCGCAGTACTGGCAGGACCTTCCGTTATCCTGGGCTATGCCCTGGCAGGGATCATCGCTTTCTTTATTATGCGCCAGCTGGGAGAGATGGTCGTAGAAGAACCGGTTTCCGGAAGTTTTAGTCATTTTGCTTATAAATATTGGGGCACCTTCGCAGGCTTTGCCTCCGGGTGGAATTACTGGATGCTCTATATCCTGGTAAGCATGTCGGAGTTAACTGCCATTGGTGTGTATGTACATTTCTGGTGGCCGGAAATTCCCTTATGGACTTCCAGCCTGTTCTTTTTTGTGGCCATCAATGCCCTCAACCTGAGTTCTGTAAAGGTATACGGAGAAGCAGAGTTTTGGTTTTCCATTGTAAAGGTAGTAGCTATCATCGCCATGATTGGTTTCGGTACTTACCTGCTGATCAGCGGCAGCGGAGGTTCCCAGGCCAGTATCAATAACCTCTGGAACGATGGCGGCTTTTTCCCAAAAGGGTTGCTGGAGTCTGACGGGAAAGGCGGTTTCCAGGGATTGTTTGCAGCCATTACGCTGATCATGTTCTCTTTCGGGGGATTGGAATTAATTGGTATTACCGCTGCCGAAGCCGACAAACCTGAAAAGACTATTCCCAAAGCTACCAACCAGGTTATTTACCGTATCCTGATTTTTTATGTGGGCGCCCTGGTTATTTTATTTGCATTATCGCCCTGGAAAAATATTACCACTAAAAGTAGCCCGTTCGTGATGGTGTTTGAAAGCCTGAAAGGCTTCCAGTTCCAGCTCTTCGGGCATACAATCTACTTCACCAGCCTGATTGCCAATGTACTGAACCTGATTGTATTAACAGCGGCATTGTCGGTATACAACAGCTGTGTATATAGTAATAGCAGGATGTTATATGGACTGTCAAAGCAAGGCAACGCGCCGGCTTTTCTCTCTAAACTAAATAGGAACCATGTACCGGTGGTGGCTATCATTGTATCGGGACTTTTTGTCGCCATCTGTATCGTGATCAATAAGCTCATTCCCGACCAGGCGCTGGAAGTGTTGATGTCGCTGGTAGTATCATCGCTGATGATCAACTGGCTGATGATTAGTGTAGTACACCTGAAATTCAAACAGCGGAAGAAAGTGGAGCAGGTTCGTACGAAATTCCCTTCTTTTATCTATCCCCTGTCTAACTACATCTGCTTGTTGTTCCTGGTAGGTATTTTATGCCTGATGTGGCTTACTGGTATGAAACTGCCGGTAGAGCTGATTCCTGGCTGGCTGCTGTTTTTATATGGCTGCTACTGGCTGGTAAAAAAACAGGCACAAAAGAAGGCAATGGCCAATTAAATATAGCGCCGGTGAGTGACGACCGGTGAAAATTTTCACCGTCAAAAACATTTCACTCACCGGTGATCCCTGTTGCCTTACCTAACGGTTGTTGATCAGGGAATGCCGTACGGCTAGTTTTGCTGTACAAAATTCCATTACAATGACCAGCAATCATCCTCCTCACGTACTTATCATTGGCGGCGGTATCGGCGGACTTAGCCTTGCGCTGTTCCTCCACAAAGCCGGTATTGGCAGCACCGTTTATGAAGCTTATCCACCCCGGGAAGCGGCGGGCGGCGGTTTAAACATTGCGCCCAACGGCATGAATATACTCGCGGCGCTGGGACTGGCTAATGATATTATTTCCCGCGGCGCTGTTACTATGCAGCATTGTTTTCGCGATGAACATGGAAAAATTTTAGCCTCCATTCCTTATGGTAATATCACTAAATATGGACAGCCTGGCGTGAGTATGTCCAGGGCTGATCTCCACGATGTGCTGGCACAGGCCGCCAAAGCTGCCGGCATTTCCATACAATACAATAAGCGGCTTACCGACATAGACCAATATCCTACCGGTGTAAAAGCCCGCTTTGAAGATGGCAGCAGCGACAGCGGCGATATATTGATTGGCGCAGATGGCATCCGGTCCCGTACCCGCAGCATTATTTTACCCGATGGCCCACAACCGGCATTTGTAAACGTAGTAGGCGTAGGCGGCTTTGCCAAGATCAGTAACCTGCCCGAAATCACCAGCCGGGAACTACGCAGTCTCAATTTTACCTTTGGCGCCAAAGGGTTCTTTGGCTATTGCGCAACGGACAACGAATATGCCATGTGGTGGTCTAACCTCTATGCTACCGAACCAATGAGCGAGCAAGCCCTGAGGCAGTTGTCGCCGGATAGTGTAAAAGCCGAAATGCTGGCCATCTACAAAGACTTTCACGCGCCCATCTCTACACTTATTGAACATACGGAAAGACCTATCAAGCAAAATATCAGCGATATACAATCGTTGCCCACCTGGCATAAAGACCGGGTGTTGCTGATTGGCGATGCGGCCCATGCAGTAAGTCCCAACTCCGGCCAGGGTGCGTCCATGGCCCTGGAAGATAGCATGTACCTGGCTAAATTACTACGCGATGGCAACGGCGACTATGAGCAGGTATTTACCCAATTTGAACAAGACCGCAAACCCCGTGTAGAAAAAATTGTGGCAGAAGGAAGAAGACGCGGCGCCGGTAAACAAGCAGTAAGTCCATTCCAGGCAAAAATCCGCAACTTCATGATGAGCATTTTCCTTCGCCTGTTTGGCATCAAAGGCCAGGATTGGGTATACCAGTATCGCATTGACTGGGAAACCAGGCAACGTGCCTAATGCAGCGTAGCAGTTTATTTCTCTGGCTCAGGGTCAATATGCACCCTGATAATATCGGGTACTTTCAGTTTCAGTGCCCGTTCCAGGTCATACATAATCGTATGGGTACTGGCGAGGGAAGTATCTCCCGGCAGGGTCATAATCAGCGTCACCACCAGGCCTTCGTCTGTAAGCAGTACTTCGTCGATATCCACATGTTGATATTCTGTGAGATCGGCCAGGGCCAGTCTTACCTTTTCCAGGGAAGGAATATGACGGATGGAAGAGCGGGGCATTTCATTCCTGGGTTCAATATGTACCGCCACTTTCACCGGCAGGGCAAACTCCTGCTGCAGCGCTGTTTCCAACAATTCAGATTTGGTATGGGCTTCTTGTAGCGTAAGGTTATCCAGCACTTCCAGGTCCAGTTCTATCCGCATTTCATTGGCCACGAGGTAGAGGTTCAGGTTATGAATACGCAGGTCGAGTCGGGCCGCCACCGAGCGAACGGTAATACTATAGGGCTCATCGGTAGTATGAATGGGTTCTGCGTGTACAATAATTTCGGCAGCGCCATCCAGGTCTTCGCGGATAGCCTGTTCGATAGTTTCTGTAAGTTCATGCGCTTTTTCAAAGGTGAGGCTTCTCAGGGTGCCTACGGTGGCCTCTACATACGCTTTATTGCCCACGAAGCGGGTTTTGATGGTGACCGCTCCCGGTACTACGCCTGGTATTTTTTCCACCGTTTCCTGCAGGCGGGGCATCAGGTCTTCCGGTATGTCGTCCATCAGCGATTTGATGGCTTCTGCGCCGATATGCCATACCGATTTAAAGGCAATGGCTACCACGCCCAACGCGGCAAACGCGTCGGCACGTTCCACCAGCCAAACGGGCAGTGGCAGGTATTTCGCCATATAGATAAACAGTAGGCCCAGCAATACAGCCGCAGATCCCAGCATGTCGTTACTAAAGTGTTCTGCATCTGAAGCCAGGGCCTGGCTTTGATAGTGTTTAGCCGCCCGTTTCAATGTTTGTACCCGCATGAAGTCGACTACGATACTGACAATGATGATGGAAAACGACCAGATCGTTACTTTCGGTGCACCCGGCTCCCAGATAATTTTCACGATGGCATGATAACCGATGATGATAGCCGTAGCGCCCAACAGCGTCATACCTGCCAGGGCGCCCAGCGATTCTGCCCTTTCATGCCCGTAGGGATGGTTGGCATCCGGAGGTTTGGCCGCCACCCGAACGGCCACAAAGGTGACTAAGGTAGATAACAAATCCAGCAACGAGTGTACTCCTTCTGCTATCAATCCCAAACTACCGGTAAGTATGCCCACCACAAACTTGAGCGCCGCCAAACCGCCGCTGGCTATGATAGAAATAGTAGTGATTTTACTTTTGCTTTGAACAGGATTCTCTCGTGATACTACCTCATTAACCATATGAGTGATTTAAATGACAAATGTCTGTATTTTATATTCAGGAACAAAAACACGATATTCCCTATTCTTCTTCGCTATTCTTCATCTTCATCAACAACGTATAAGCGTTGCGGGTAACAATTTTCTTATCTGCCATCACCGTCTTAATTTCCGTATAGCCGTCATTGCTGGTACCGGTTTCTACAGGTATCATCGTAAATTTGCCAGCCCCGGTTGCCACAAAAACATATGTTTTGTTCTTCCACTTCACCACGGCATCGTTGGGCAAAGCGCTTACAGATGCGTTGTTCAGTGCTATCTCTGCATTCATAAACATGCCCGGCAGTAAACGCTTATCATACTTCTCAAAGTGACAATGTACCTCTCCTGCCCTGTTTTCATTAATATTGCGGGTGATCAGATGGATGGTGGCCGCATATTTCTCCCCGTTATCGTTGGCATAGCAAACCACTTTCTGTCCCGGCGCCAGGCTGGCAAGGTCCTTCTCAAATACGGTCAGGCTGAGGTGCAGGTCTGCCGGATTAATCAGCTCAAACAACACATCGGTAGGACCTACATATTTCCCCGGGTTGGCATTCACCCTGGATACATACCCGCTGATAGGCGCATAAATGGCCACACTCCGGGTGATATTACCATCTGTTAACTTATCCGGATGAATATTGATCAGTTGTAGCTTTTCTCTCAAAGCGCTCAGCAACACTTTCTGTGCTTCGTATTCACTTCTTACCTGCTGAAATACCTTATCGCTATTGGCTTTGGACTCATTCAGCTCTTTCTGCCGGATGAAGTCGGCCTCCAGGTAACGTAATTTACTTTTAGCGACGAGGTAATCCTGTTGCAGCTGTATATATTGCGGGTCTTCCAATACAGCCATCACCTGTCCTTTGCCTACCTGCATTCCCGGAAGCAGCTGCATGCTTTTCAGGTAACCTCCCATGGGCATACTCACGGATACAATATTTTGCGGAGGTACATCTACTACACCATTTACCTTCAGCACGGTGTACATGTCGCGGGTAGCAACGGGCTGGATTTCCAGGCCGGCCGCTTTCAGCTGCTCCGGTGTAAGTTGTACCTCGTTACTTTCGGCAGTTACCGTGGTGGCAGCCTTGTTGCCGGCCGTTTGTTCCGGTGCTTTCTTTTCCTTGCAGGACAATAATATTATCCCAAAAATATATACTAATAACGTTATTTTTTTCATGACTCCGGATTAAAAAATTTTAATTAATACCACTCAATTTTTCTACTGTAAATGCGGCGTTGTTCAACTGTTCTATCACAGCGAAATAGTTGCTACGCATTTCGAGGGCCTGGTTAATGAGTATCACCCATTCAAGATAGCCAATTTCCCCGCTGACCATGCGTTTCCCGGCGTTGGTAATGACCAGGTTGGCATTATTCAATAAAGTGGTGCGATACACGTCCAGCAGTTGCAGGTTGCGCGCATATACCTGTACTGCGTTTTGTAGTTCCGTTCCCAACTGCTGGCGGGTGGCCTGCAACTCCTGTTGTTGCTGCCGGATAAATACCTGGGAGGCCTTAATCCGGGAACGCTGCCCGGTGTTAAATATCGGGATACCAACGCCTGCGCTTACCGAAGAAAACCGGTCGCCGCCACCGAAATATTTCTCTTCATTGCCTACCCGCTGATAGCCGATAATACTCATATTGTTATAACCCAGGTTGAGCGTAGGCAGCAAACGGCTTTTCTCCAGTTTATTTTCCTGGATGCTGCGCTCTAACAGTTGCCGGCGCAGGGCGAGTGCGGGCGTATTGACAACCGCGCCCGTATCCGGCAACGTCGGCAGGCGATATATTAAACTATCACTGACAGGTATCACCGCATCAGGGGTATTTAACAGCCACCTGAATTGGTTCATTACCACGGCTTCATCTGTTTTCAGCGACAGTAGCTGGTTGGCGATCTGTATCCGCTGATTTTCCGCGGTCGATTTCTCCAGGATATCCACATCGCCGGTCTTAAAACGCAGCGCCGTTTTTTGTAAAAAAACCTGGTAGATGCTGTCTGCTTCCCGCAACAACAGCTCTTTCTCATGCAGTAGCAAGAGCGTGTAAAAGGATTGTTTCACCTGTGCGACGAGCTCATTTTCCTGTTGACGGGTATGTGTTTGGCTCAGGGCAATATTGGTATTATTAATACTGCGCTGATGTTTATATACCGTAGGAAATTGTATGCCCTGTGATACCGTGAACCGGTTGTCGTTGGCCACGCTGTTTATTTTACCATACTCTATCCCGAGGTTGGTTTTGTCGAAGTCGAGGTGGCTCTTCTTCAGCGAGCGATAGTATTGCTCTCCTAACCTCGACGCCTGTACGTTCAGGTTATTTTTGGTGGCCAGCTGAATGGCCTCCGGCAGGGTTATCTTCTGCTGGGCCTGCACCAGGGCTGGCGAAGCCAGCAAACAAAGCAGGATAACCGTTGCCATAACTTTACCTGGTTTGAAATATTTAAATCCTTTCTCAAAAAGGATATAAAATACGGGCAACACAAATAATGTTAACATCGTAGAAATAATTAATCCGCCAATTACCACAGTGGCCAGTGGTTTCTGCACTTCGGCGCCTGCGCCGTTGCTCAATGCCATGGGAATAAAGCCCAGCGAAGGTACCAGCGCGGTCATCAATACAGCACGCAGTTTTGACCTGGTGCCGTGTATCACTATTTTCCTCACATCGTCTTCTCCTTCTTTTCTCAGGCGGTTAAATTCCGATACCAGTAAGATGCCATTCAATACAGCCACGCCGAAGAGTGCGATAAAACCAACGCCTGCAGAAATACTGAAGGGCATTCCTCTCATCCAGAGGGCCAGGATTCCTCCAATGGCCGACAGTGGGATGGCGGTATAAATCAGCAGTCCCTGTTTCACAGAATTAAATGCAAAATATAAGAGCATAAATATCATCAGCAAGGCAATGGGCACTACCACGGATAAACGTTGTTTGGCTGCCGTAAGGTTCTCAAAAGCGCCGCCATACACGATATGATAAGCAGGTGGTAGTTTTACCTGTGCCGCCACCTTTTGTTGTAGTTCTGTTACAATGGTCTGTACATCTCTGCCGGTGACGTTGAAGCCTACGATAATTCTCCGGCGGGTATTTTCGCGCTGTATCTGGTTGGGGCCTTCTATTTCTTCTACGGAGGCTACCTGTTCCAGGGGAATTTGTATCCCATTCCGGGCGGGAATCAACAGGTGTTGTACATCTGATAAATGTTGACGTTCCTCATCTGCCAATCGTACTACCATGTCAAAGCGCTTCTCCCCTTCATATACCAGCCCTGCGCTCTGGCCGGCGAAGGCGGTATTGACTACGCGGTTTACATCGCTCACATTCAATCCATAGCGGGCCATAGCATCCCGGTTGTAGTGGATAACTACCTGCGGCATACCCGTAACCGTTTCCACGTAGAGGTTGATGGCGCCATCTACCGTTCGTATCACGTCGCCCAGTTTGTTGGCATAAAGGGCCAGCGTGTCCAGGTCTTCTCCAAAAATTTTACATACCACATCCTGGCGGGCGCCGGTCATAAGTTCATTGAAGCGCATTTGTACGGGGAACTGGAAACCTACGCTGAGACCGGGGAGCACAGCGAGCTCCTTGCTCATCTTTTCCGATAGCTCATCGAAGGAGCGCGCAGAGGTCCATTTTTTCTTGTCCTTCAATATCACCATCATATCGCTGGCTTCCAGCGGCATAGGGTCGGTAGGGATTTCGGCGCTACCTATTTTGGTAACTACCTTTTCAACTTCCGGAAATTTATTGAGTAAGATGCTGGCGGCTTTCTGCGTTTCCTTTACCGTGGTATGCAGGTTGCTCCCTGTCAGCAGGCGGGTGTCTACCGCGAAATCCCCCTCTTCCAGTTGTGGGATAAACTCCCCTCCCATTCCTCCCAGGATCAATACGGCAACGGCAAACAGTGCCAGGGTGCCTGCTATCAGCATTTTGGGAAAGTTCATCACGCGGGTCAGCAAAGGCTGGTAGCTTTTCTGGAGCCAGGTCATCATGCGATCTGCCAGCGTATCTTTATGATTGATTTTTTTGTTGAGAAATAAAGCGCTCATCATCGGCACATAGGTAACCGACAACAGGAAAGCGCCGAGGATGGCGAAAGCCACGGTAAAGGCCATGGGCTTAAACATCTTTCCTTCTATACCCTGTAAGGATAAAATAGGAATGTATACGATGAGAATAATGATCTGGCTGAACACGGCCGATTTGATCATGGTACCGGTAGCGGCATTTACTTCTGTATCCATCGTGTCCTGGTTCACCACGCCGATATCCTTAAAATGTTTGGAGTGTGCAAAGCGATGGAGAATAGCTTCTACCACGATCACTGTACCATCTACGATCAGCCCGAAGTCGATGGCCCCGAGGCTCATCAGGTTGCCGCCCACGCCAAATTTATTCATGAGGATAACGGCAAATAACATTGACAGCGGGATCACAGAAGATACTATTAAGCCGGCCCGCAGGTTGCCCAGGAAAAACACCAGCACAAACACTACGATCAGCGCACCTTCCACCAGGTTAGTTTCCACGGTGCTGATGGCGTGATTCACCATTTTGGTGCGGTCCAGGAAAGGTTCAATCACCACGCCTTCCGGCAGGGAATGTTGAATTTCGGCTATCTTTTCCTTTACCCTTTTGATAATGGCAGATGAGTTTTCTCCTTTCAGCATCATCACTACGGCGCCCGCTACTTCTCCTTTATCGTTGTAGCACATAGCCCCATAGCGGGTGGCGGCGCCCAGTTGTACCGTGGCTACATCGCGTACCAGCACCGGCATGCCGTTGTCCAGCGTTTTCACTACAATTTTTTCGATATCGGCGATGCTTTGTGTGAGTCCTTCGCTTCGTATATACAATACGGTAGGGCCTTTTTCAATGTAGGCGCCACCGGTATTCTGGTTATTCTTTTCCAGGGCATCGAAAACGTCACCCACTGTAATGTTATGGGCTTTCAGCTGTCCGGGCTTTACGGCAATTTCATATTGCTTGAGTTGTCCCCCGAAACTGCTTACATCCGCTACGCCGGGGGTGCCCAGCAGCTGCCGGCGCACTACCCAGTCCTGCAGGGTACGCAGTTCCATAGGCCCGTATTTGTCTTCATAGCCTGGTTTTGGCCGCACAACATATTGATATATTTCGCCCAACCCGGTCGTTACCGGCGCCATTGCCGGAGCACCTACACCCGCCGGGATCTCTTGCTGCACCTGTTGCAAACGCTCGCTGATCTGCTGACGCGCCCAGTACACATCTGTTTCATCGTTGAATACAATCGTTACCAGCGACAGCCCGAAGCGGGAGAAACTCCGGATTTGTTTCAGCCCGGGAATATTGCTGCAGGCCTGTTCTATGGGGAATGTGATCAAACGCTCTACATCGGGCGCTCCTAAGGCGGGCGACACCGTTATCACCTGTACCTGGTTGTCTGTAATATCCGGTACGGCATCAATCGGTAAACGGGTGACCTCGTAAGTACCCCAACCCATTAAAGCCAATACAAATAGTCCTACAATCAGCTTATTCTTTACAGAAAAGCTAATGATCTTATTTAGCATGTCTTCTTCATTAATTCAAAAGGAAATAAAAACGTGTATCCCTGCCTGTTATACAGGCAGAAAACTATCAACGGATGTAAAAGGCTTATGCCCGTGGAGGCCGGAAAAGTGAGGACAGTGCTGGTTCGGGAAGGTGATAGTCCCTGAGTACGGGATAATTAATGGCAATAGGCATATGCTGCGATTGCCTGTTTACCGTGATCGATTTAGCCAGGGGAACAAAGGCATGATGGAGCAGGTTGACGTCTATTGTTTTATACGGCAGCTGCATGTCCCGGTCGTCATCATTATCTCCATCGTCCGGCAGCAAGTAATGAATACAGAGGAAGTCGGTGATGCTGAGCTGGTGATTGCGCTGCTGGTGCTCTTTATAATGCACTACCAGCATAGGTATCCTCAACAACTGATCGAAACCTGTGTTGTGTAAAAAGAAGATAAATAATAATATGTATGCCGCTATTCTTTTCACCAGGGCACAAAGATAAAAATTCTGACCGGACTGGTTGATTATTTTTGATAAGCGCAGTCAGGGAGAGATATACCCGTTTAAAAAACTATCGTTTTCCCATGCCATGTGAAGCGGGTGTCTTTAATGGCGCCAGTACCATTAAAGCGGTACTGGAGGCCCACGATACCAGTTGGCGCATGCGCCATAGTAAGGCTGGCGGCGGCCTTACCGTTTACCCACACCTGCATTTTCCCATCCACAGCGGATACTTTCAGCGTTGTCCACTCTTCGGGGGTGCAACCTAGTCCTGATAAGTCGGCCGATTGGCTGTTTACCGTAGTACCTGCCGCATAGAGCGACAACTCTCCTACGCAGCCTTTGGCACAGAGCGGGATAAAGACCAGGTCATTTTTACAGAGAATGAGCACCTGTATCCGTTGACAGGCGGCGGTCCCTTCTTTAAAATCACTCTTCAGCGTGGTCTCAAACGTAAAGTTGTAGTTGTCGAGGTCGCCCATGTCGCGTACATTAAAAAAGCGCAACGCCGGTGGCGTGGGCAGTACCTGTATGCCGGAAGTAGCCAGCAGCGCTTTGTTCACCGCTACGCCGCTATCCTTTTCGATGTCTGTTTTCTTAAAATAGTAGGGAGTCCCCGGCCCCGCTTCCAACATGGCCAGCCAGCCATCGGAGGCGATCATGAGGTCGTGCTCTTTTACAATCTGTTTGTTCACCATCAGCTTGGCACGGTAATAACCAGGTGCATAATAAATGGAAGAACGGGTATTTTCCTGGCGTGGCACCGCCACTTTGCGGGAGGTATCCCAAGACTGGGAAATAAACACCGAGTCGGCAACACCTGCCGCCAGGGCGTTATAATGAAAAATCACTGAGTTGGGCACGCCGGTAGACATGATTTTATTGCTGCTGAACTGAAAGGCCGCCGGGTTAAGCGGTTTTCCGGGCTTCTTGTTGGACGACAGTAACAGGTACCCAATGAGGACCAGGGGCAAGACGCCCATTACGCCCAGCATCCAGCGGCGTGAAAACACTTTGCGGACCGGCGGTAATACGGTTGCTTCCCCGCTACCCTGCGGTATATCCACCACCGGGTGTAGCGATACCTGTTGTTTAAACTCCCGCCAGCTGTTGTAACCGGCAAATTGGGCCAGGGTATTCAGCGTGGTCACCGCGGGAATATTGTTGTACTTGAGCTTTCCCCAAAGACGTTTCAGGGTGGTAATGCTAAGGGTTACCCCGGTAGTTTCCGCAATGATATCACTCAGCTTTTCGAAATCATAGGTAGTCCATTCGCTGCTGGCTCCCCAGTTTAAACGGGCTTCCACCAACTCCAGGCACTTTAATATGTATTTTATTTCAAAACTGTTGTTCATTTAATAATAGCTAATTATCTACTTGCACGAACTTGCACCAACCTGCCAGGTGCTTGAACCGGGTTTAAAGAACGGATTATTCAACTTGCCGGCCTAACCATTCAACACAAAAACGCAGGTCATGACAAAGACAAGTATTTCGTTTTTATTGCTGTTATTGCCATTAGGTATGTTTGCGCAGCGTAACGGGAAAACAACTCCTCCTACCACTATCCAGGTAGCATTACAACCGGATCACTGGAATTTCAAGCCTGGTACTGTCGATTTTTCTACGTATAAATCGGTACCCGCTATGAAGATATTAAACAGTCCGGATACCGCCGTATTAAAAAACCTGGATTTCAGAGACGGGACCATCTCCTACGATATCGAACCAGTGGATCCGTATTTTACGTCCTTTTATTTCCGGCGGAGCAGCCAGCAGGAAAACGAATGTTTTTATTTCCGCACCGCCTTATCAGGCAATGGCGAGGCGGTACAATATACACCGTATATAGACGGGATAAATCTCTGGGATATGCTGCCCCAGTATCAAACTGCGGCGTGGTTCCAGCGGGATCAATGGAATCATGTAAAGCTGGTAATATCGGGTAAGCGTATGCAGGTATTTGTAAACGATACTACCCGGCCTGTGCTCGATATTCCCCAACTGGAAGGCAATGTATGGCATGGCGCGTTAGCTTTCAGTGGCCAGGTCATTATTTCCAACCTGGTAGTACAACCCGGTCAAACAGGAGGGCTTTCCCCCGAGCCACTGGCTGATATCACCGACAATGATCCCCGTTATATCCGCCGCTGGCTGGCGAGTGTACCGGAGGTGGTAACCACGCTGACAGATTATAATTACTCCAACGCGCCAGGAAAAGATGCCACCTGGAAACCGATATGGGCTGAAAGAAATGGGCTGATTAACCTGACCCGGCAGCTGGGCGGGCAGCGGGACCGCAACCGCCGCATTGTGTGGCTGAAAACCAATATTCATTCCGCCGTAGCACAAACCCGCAAGCTGAAGCTGGGCTTCAGCGATAATGTATGGGTATTCCTGAACGGCAAATATGTGTATGTAGGCAAGAATACCTATGGTTCTCCTATCATGAAAGAGCCGGCAGGGCGGTGTTCGGTGGACAATACCTCGTTTGATCTGCCGCTCGTTGAGGGAGATAACGAAGTGATGATAGCCGTGTTCAATGATTTTTATGGTTGGGGAATTATAGCGCAGGTAGACCGGTTTGAGCGCCTGTTATTTGAGAAATAAGTTTCGTACAACAGCTCCATCGATGATGGAGCTGTTGTGGGATATATCTGCCGGAGGCCCGATAAAATGCTTATTTTAGAATAAAATAAGCCCATCATGCTATCCAACCGACACCTGGTATTTATGGAAGTAGCCCATCAGAAAAGCTTTTCAAAAGCCAGTCAGGCATTGTTTATTTCCCAACCTGCGGTGAGCACGCATATCAAAGGACTCGAAGAGCAGTATAAAACGAAACTGTTTGAACGGAAAGGATTACAGATAGAGTTAACAGAAGCGGGACAGCTGTTGTACAGCCGCTTACTGACGGTGAAGCATATACAGCAGGAAACAGAGTTTGATATTTCGGTGATACATGATCAGCAGCAGGCCACCGGTATGCTGAACCTGGGCGCCAGTACCACTGCCGCGCTGTATATCCTGCCCAAGGTAATGTCGGCGTTTCACCGGGAATACCCGCTGGTGGATATTTCATTGCTGAACCGCAACAGCGAAATTGTTTTGCAGGCATTACTGGATAAGGAAATTAATATTGGGGTGACTGAAGAAAAAGGACGGTCGAGTAATATCACTTACCAACCTTTTCTTAAAGACCAGATAGTAGCCGTATGCAGTCGCCAAAACCCGCTGGCAAAGAAAAAAACCTATGCACTGAAAGATATACTGCAAATGCCGGTGGCCATACGCGAACGAGGCAGCGGTACCCTGGAAGCTATTAAAACAGGGCTATGGAAAAGTCGTATCCGGCTTACCGACTTAAAAATCAAAGTGCGGCTGGGTGGTACCGAAGCGTTGAAAAATTTCCTGCTCGAGTCTGGTTGCGTCGGATTTCTATCTACCCGCTCCATCGCTAAAGAGCTGCAACACGGGGAACTTACCATTCTTTCATTTGAGGGGCTGCGGATAGAGCGCAGCTTTTACTTTATACAACGCAAAGGTGAAACCAGTGATCTGAACCGGCGTTTCATTAAACTCGCCAAATCCATTTATAATTATTAATTATAGGTCATAATATTTTCATATAGCTAAGATTATAGTCATAACCCTACATTTGAGGAGTACAAAATATTCCTTTATATGAATATGCTTTTTTATTACGACGAGTTATACAAAGTGGCAGTCGAAAGGATTAATCAGCTGGTAGATATTTCTGTACAGCAAAAGAATACGCTGTTGCAGCGGCTGAAAAGCCAGGCTCCCTTTTTAGCCACCACTACAGAAGATATCGACCTGGTAGCACAACGTATGATGGCATCCTTAGGCTCTATTTTATGCCCTGATGCTGCAGCCGATTTTGCAGGTGGCAGCAAATTACTGGAAATGGAAATGTTAGCTAACGGCGAATAAAAGAAAGGAAGCCGTTAGCGGCTTCTTTCTTCCCCATCCTTTTCCTCCAAACATCCCCCGTAACCCCAATCAGCAGCAAATTACTGTAACGGCGGAAACGGCGTTGCCATGTCTCTTTCAAAATCAGTAAATGCCAGACCTTCCCGCACACGCGCAGGCCAATCAGGATTAGCCAGCGCTGCATGGCCCAGGGAAATAAAATCGGCATGACCTTCTTCCAGTACCCGCCTCGCCACCTCCAGGTTGTGCAACCCACCATTGGCCACCACCGGACGATCTACCATTCGTTTAGCGATAGTGGTGAGTGACAGCTGATCATCATACACCAGCTTTTCCCAGGTGCTTCCTTCCCCTGAAATATGCACATAGTCGACCGATGCCTGTTTCACTTCTGCCAGTAGGCTGGTAGCCGTTTCTACGCCGCCGGGCCAGCGATAACTGCCGTTATTTACCTTGCCTTCCGACAACCGCAACCCGATAATAAAACCGGCTGGCACTTTGGCCCGTATCCCTTCAATAATGGCTGCGATGACCCGGAAACGATGCCGGATACTTCCACCATATTCATCCTCCCGGAGATTGGTATAGTCTGTTAAAAACTGGTCCAGCAGGTAGCCGTTGGCCGCATGTATTTCCACTCCTTGAAACCCCGCCACCAGGGCATTTTCGGCCGATTGTACGTAACCTGCTATCGCTGCCTGTATATCGGCTGTTGTCATAGCCGCCGGCAGGGGGAAAGGGCCATCGCCACCACCATAGGATGCTAACTTTTTCCCCATAGGCTGTACTGCCGAAGGAGCCAGGGTATGCATCAAATGCTGGGACAATGCACCTGCATGCATCAGTTGTGCAATAAATATACTGCCCTGTGCCTTTACGACCCCGGCAATAGCCCGCCAGCCGGCTATCTGCGCCGGTGTTATTATTCCCGGCTGGTGAGGATATGCCTGGCTGGCCAGGGCATCGGTATATAATCCTTCTGTGATAATGATCCCGAAGCCGCCGGCGGCAAATTTTTCGTAATAGGCTTGCATAACGTCAGTAGGCACTCCCTGTAAGGTAGCACTGGCGCGACTCATAGGCGCTACTACCGTTCTGTTCTTTGCCGGTAACAAAGCATGGTCGAATGCTGCTAAAATAGGATGTGTGGTCATATTTGCTTTTTTAAGCAAATTTGAGCGATGCCCGCTCCCTCCACAATGACAAATGATAATAAATGGGGGTTACCTGGAAGTTTTGGCTATTTTATTCCGCAAGCGGCTCAGCGATTCGCGGGTAATACCCAGGTAGGCGGCCACCTGGTGCTGGGGTAGCCGGGTTTCAAAGAAAGGATAAGCTGCTACAAATGCCTGGTATCTTTCCAGCGCAGGTTTCTGTAACCATAATATTCTTCGCTGCAGGGCCGCATAAGCGCGCTGGGAAATGATGCGGTAATAACGCTCTACCGCCGGTATCTCATTAAATAATAATTCCAGCTGCGACTTGCTGATCTGCCACACCACACCTGGTTCCAACACATCTATATTAAACCGGGAAGGCGTTCCGGTCAACAGGCTATCCAGGTCTGTTATCCACCACCCTTCTATACTGAATTGCAATACATTTTCCTTACCGGTACTATCTGTTTCATATTGACGGCAGCAGCCTTTCTCTATGAAAAATTCGTACCGGCATACCTCCCCTTCCCGCAACAGGAATTGGTGGCGGCGAACGGGCAACGATTCAAAAAAGGAGGGAATACGTTGCTGTTCTTCCGCGGTTAATGATACGTGTTGTGCAATAGTGCTAATCAGCAACTGGCTCATCAAAAATGATTAAATATTACTTTACCCGGAACTTTTTAGGATAACCTGCCGGCGACGTTATTTCAAAAAACTCATCTTCATTATCAGAAGGCGCTGCGGCATAATACTGGTTCAGCGCGGCGATCAGCGACACCAGGTCGGGTGCTATCACGGGACGGTCGTTGTCGGCATGCCAGAACTCCAGTAGTTGTCCCGCCTGCCCGGTAAATAATCCATGCGCATCGTAGCAGATATAATCGCCGCCACCGTTGTGAAACAAAGGCCACCAGCCGGCATGCCACCAGTTGTCTATTTGAAAGTCAGTTCCTATCATCCCCGTTAGTTCCACCATGGTATCCATGGCATCTTCCAGCGGAACAAAAGTAGAATTATTTACAAACGCGTCGAAGCTCTTAAATGACTGTCCATTTCTCCACTGGTATAAAGCGGCCACCGGCGCGGGTATTACGCAGTTGTACTTTTGTTCGAGCGCTTTGATATCTCCGGGTGTCAGGGCTGGATTCAGATCGGCCAGGAGATCAGGGCGTTGCGCCTCCAGGTATTGCTCCAGTAATGCCAGTTGTTCCTGCATAAATGAAAGTGGGTTTAATAGCGTCAAATATACGATACAGGCAGCTGAAAGCATAAAACAATTGATTGCCATTCGCTGTACCAGATATCGCCCCCCTGGCCGCCGGGCATATCTACATTCGAACAACTGATCCTGGAAGTTTTCCTAACATTTCATCAAACTCTGTGAAAATGAAAAAATTATAGGATTCCCTGGTACCACGCTAACAAATACACTAAAAAACTAAATATACCGCTGCTGCTATCAATCCTCCTGATAGCGTATTCAAAAAATTGACCGTATTATTTCCTATTACCTGTTTACGTTCCAACGTGGCTCCCAGCAAGGAATCAACCACATTACCCAGTATGCCGCCTATCAGCACCAACAACGCGCGGCTATATCCTCCAAAAAAAAACCAGTATAACACGGCCAATAATAATGCGCCTGCAGCGCCCAACAGCGTGCCTTCCAGGCTGATCACCCCATCTAATCCCTTTGCCTCTTTTTTGAAGGTGAGTATATTCCGGAAGTTGCGGCCATATACCGTTCCCAGTTCAGATGATACGGTATCTGCAGTAGCTGCTGCTAAACTCCCTGCTGCCATCAGTATAAATAAACGTTCGTGGTCGGGGTATAAAAGTGCGAGCAGGGCTGCTATGCCGGCTACGCCTCCATTGGCAAATACCTGCCCGGCGGTTCGCTTTTCTGCATGTTGTTCTCCCGGCGCGGTTTTCAGCCCTTTTTTATGCCCGGTAGCTGCCACACCGGTGATAAAGAAAGTACCTAACAGTAATAACCCTCCGTAGCCGATGCCGAGGGCAACGCACATACCCAGTATGGCGGCGGTAACGGCGGCGGGGCCGGTAAGCTTTCCTTTTTTTACACAAAGAAATGCGACGATAATAATGATTATCGCCGCAATAGCCAGTTCTGGTAAAGAAGTGAGTTGCATCATGGGATGCAAAACTATACAAATGTTTCTTTTAAATATAGGGAGTTGCTTTTTCCTTTACCCAGTTGTGGTAAGGCGCCCAGCTATCCCATACTGCCCGGGCCCATTTTTGCATCGCAGCATATAGCTCGTCTCCACCCGGCGCTTTCAGTGCATCCTGTACTGTTATACCCGCCGGTGTAGCCGGGGGCGTTAGCTGTTCCCAGGTTTGCTTCACGATAATGCTGTGTACATGTTGCACCTGCCTCCCGGTAAAACCATGCTCCAGTGCCAGGTACAGCCCTATCAGTGCGTAGGCGGTGGTCATCGGTTTAGACACGCCGCCGGCATGCTGAGCGCCATAGGCATCTACTGCCAGCTGGTGACGGAAATCCGGGTGCTTCATTGCAAAGGTGCGAATAGACAGTTCGTTGAAAAGATCTTCGCATTCGCCGGAAGCATTGTACCTGTCGGATGGCGCCAGCTGGGCGTCTGCGAGCTGCAGCAGGCAGCCGGGGCAAATGATTTTACTCATGCTACATGGATTAATGGTTTATTTCGCGTACCAGTCGCGCAACCGCACATCGATATGCTTGTTGCCCGCATCAACGAGTTTTTTAAACTGGTTCACATCACTCAAACCGTTCTTGCCGCGATAGTGATATGGATATACGATTTTTGGTTTGAATGCCAATACCGCATCTGCTGCCTCGGGTACATCCATAGTATAGGGCAGGTTCATGCATACAAAGGCTATGTCGATATTTTTCAGGCTACGCATTTCAGGGATGCCTTGTGTATCTCCGGAGATATATACCTGTTTTTTACCAATGGTGAGTACGTAACCATTTCCCCTGCCTTTGGTATGCATGGCGGTGGGACTCTCAGGCAGGTTATACATAGGCAGGGTGGTAATGGCAAAACCGGCTTCGGTTTGCTGATCGCCATTTTTCATGATCACCACGCCTTTTTTATCGGCTTCCGGTAGTTTCTCCGCCACTGCTGCCGGCACTACCAGGATGGTATTGGGAGTACGGATGGCGGTGAGGGTAGCCGGATCAAAATGGTCGCCGTGTATATCTGTTACCAGGATCAGATCTGGCGCTGCCAGGCCCTGGTATTTTCCGGCGCCGCCTACCGGGTCTATATAAATCGTTTTGCCGCTAGCCTGTAATACCAGGCTGGCGTGTTCAATGGGCTGAATGGTTAACGACCCGGCTGCGGTGTTGACTACATCCGGTTTAATGCGCTGGGCATATACGATGGCAGTAACCAATAAAAAACATAAAGAGAGGATAGTACGCTTCATAAAAAAAGATTGTGTCTATAAATTTAAGTAAAAAGAGGCACGCAAAGGAGCTAAGAAGCAAAGCAACAAAGAAATTTATAAGCTCCTTAACAGCTTATGTTTTGACAAAATGCCTTTGCTGCTTTGCTTCTTAGCTCCTTTGCGTGCCTCCTGTTTTCGGCTTTTTACTAATGCCTTCCCCCTACGCGGCTACCGCCGCCACCTACCCTGTTTACGGGCAATTGCTGTACATTCATCCGTTGTTCGGGTGGACGGGCAGTAGGCCAGTTATCATCGATCCGTACCGGCCTGGCCACATTTTGCTGCGCCTGCCTGAATTCCCGTGGCCGTGGCGCTGTTACCCTGCCGGTACCTCCATCGCCCGGGCGCATTACCTGCGGACGATAGACATGCATTTCATTGCCTTCGTGTTTTACCAGGTTAGCGGTGTTGACCGGTCTGATAGGCACTGGCATTACCGTGCGATGGGTATATTGCGCTACTTCGTTGGCAGCAGGCCCCCTGGAATAATATTGATTATGCATGCTGGTACTACCAAAGTTATTGATGATAGTAACCCGGCCGGAGATATTAGTTACCGATCCCGGCCGTTGGAGAACGCGGCCCAGGTTATGATCATAAATGTGTTCCCGGGGACAAACATTCCAATAGAAGTCGTGCGGACGCCAGGCGCCAAATTGCGCCCCAGCGTTTACATCGGGCATGAGGGGCGCCCAGCAATAGCTGCCATCCAGCGATCCCCAGGTAACCCATGCGGGCGACCAAACATAACCGGGCACCCATAACCAGCCATACGCATTGTCATACAGCCAGCGGCCATAGTGAAACGGCGCCCACCCCCAGCTATAATCAGACATCCACGCCCAGCCTTCGTCGCTATAGTCCCAATACCCATTGCTGGCATAGGGCCTGAAATCATCATCTGCGTTCGGGCTCCATACATTCCCGTAGCCAGGATAGTCCATCCAGGTACCATAAGGCGATAAATCGTCGTAAAAGGTCTGGTAGGTAATATTGCCGTTGGCCGGCCCCTGGAGCTGATCCATACTATGCGTGGTAGCACAGCTGTTTACCAGGAAACCAACTAACAGCAATATCCACATCGTTTTGTTGAACATGGTATAACCTTTCAAAATTTAATGTCACTCATTTCTGCAAAAAACTCTACATTTCCGAGCATATCTACTCTCAATACAACCGGTTGATTCTTTTTATCCTTCAGTTCTATAAAATAATTATCAGCGTCTTCAAACTGCATTCCGTAAAGGATCATATCCGTTTCATTAGCTTCGTTATCATCAAAAAAGACGACCGGCGCCTTCTCGTAATTCGAAAAATGCTTTGCGATATCTTTCTGCGCCGCTACCGGTAAATCAGTAAACTTTGCCGGGGCAGTAGTACCTACCAGCTTGGCATCGTAGTCGTAATAAGCCGACATGGGCATACCTTTCTCATTAAGAAAAGATACCTTGTCGAAATACACGTCGTGGGTCCAAACCATGTTGGTGGTATGGTCAAAATCCCGGTCGAACGCCTGTTTTGACTGAAAACTGACCTCGGAGCTTTTAAGCTCTCTCAGGGTTATTTTGCGCTCGTGGCGTTCTTTACGGGCTTCTTTGCGGGACCCGGACATGGCAAAGGTGCTGGACTGCGCATAAACGGAGCAGGTGACTGCTGTGAAGGCGAGGAGCATGATTACTTTTTTCATACCAGGATAATTTAAACATTCACAATAGGCAGTGCAGTCGCGGGTAAATGGTCTATATGGAGTAACAACAGTCTACGACGGAGGTTCGAAATTATATGTTAAAAATAGGGGTGCTGCTCCACAAAATGGCCGGGGCTGGCAGCCGATGTTTGGCAATTCCTCCGCGCTGTTTTAACTTCCCGCAAAATTTTTAAGTACTGTATGAAAAAAGTGATCGCCCTCCTTGTCCTGGTAACCTTGTACCAACATAGCTTTGCCCAGGAAAACTCCAATGAATCCTATGAAAAATACCGCCAGAAAATAACCCGGCCTCCTTACGGATTGGAGAAAGTGCTGGCCCTTATCAAAAATGTTCCCTCAGACGAAAATGAAAACCTGCCTATCGCTCAAAAAGACTACCTGGCGTTGTCGCTGCGGGAAAAGTTCACCTATCACATGATCCACGCGGAAACCTATAGCCAGAACTGCGATGCGATACCGCCGGACCCCGACTTACAGAAAAAGATTTTCGGGCAGCTGCCGGACGCTTTCGGCGATTTCAGCTGGAGCGAGCGCCAGGGCAATTTCTTCCAGGCCAACCGCGACTCTGTGATAGCCCTGATGACCGAATCGATCGGCAGAACCAACCGCATAGGCATTAACTATAAAAAAGCCATTGCAGATGTCAATGCCCGTGAGATGATTCCTCTGCTGATCAGTGTATACAACCGCGATCATAAGGATCATGATATACTGACCGTATTGATGTTACTGATGAAAAAGAATGAATACGGACCTTTTATGTCCTCCGCCTCCTTTAAAAAATTATATGCCAGCACCGACTACGAAAGCAGTTACCGGGCGGCGCTCACTTTAAATACCGCCAACGAAGAGCTGATTATCCAGCGGGCAAAAAGCTTTTATGATACGCTTCCTAAGAACCATTAGTACAGCGCTGCTGCTGGTCAGCGTATATACCTGCGCCGCACAATGGCGTTGCGGGTATATATTGGTGGCCAAAGGCCGGTACTGGATAGGGAAGCAACAACATACCCTGAATCCACGGCGGCTGGCAAACGTTGACTCCTTTTACATTGCCGGCTGTGAAACTACCAACGAGGAGTTTATGGCGTTTGTGAAGGCTACGGGTTATGTTACCGATGCGGAGCAACGCCATGATGCGCTGGTATTTGTACCTGGACTGGCAGAATTTGAATGGCATAACGATAGCAGCGCCTGTTGGCGTTCCCCCAACGGCGTGAGTGCCGGCGGTATCGACCACAAAATGAATCACCCGGTTACCTGCATCAGCTACCACGATGCACAGGTCTATTGTGAATGGGCTGGTGTGCGGCTTCCTACGTTGGAAGAGTGGGAAATAGCGTCCCGCGCGGGTGCTGCCACCGATTATTTTTTCGGGAGACAACAAACGGATATTGGCCGCTATGCCAATATCTGGCGGGCAAAGGATCACCTGCAGGCCGACAGCTCAGACGGATTTATGTATACCTCGCCGGTGGGCAGTTTCGAGCCCAATGCCTGGGGGTTGTATGATGTATATGGAAATGTATTTGAATTTTGCAGCGGGAAAGTACGCCCCGATGAAAAACCGTCGCTGGCGCATGCCCGCGGCGGCTCCTGGTGGTGCAGCGCGGCGTCCTGTTCGTTCTTTAACTCTGTGGATATAGGGCGGGTAAATAAACGGGCATCTTTCAGCAACCAGGGCTTCCGGGTGGCGAAAGATGCCCGCTAACTACGTAGTTACTTTACCGTTAGGTCGGTACGCAATTCCTTACGCGACATTTGTTCCAGCTGCACCTCCGGCTTAAAAGGCAGGCTGGATTCATTATCGCTGATCGTCACCTTTTCACAGGCGGTGAGCTTAAACGCTGCCCGCTCCGCTCCTGCCGGCAAGTAATCTTTCATCCAGGTAAAGCGGTTATTGCGGAAGATAAGATGGCCGGTACTCCTGGCGGTCAACACCGGGTAGTCGTATAATTTAAAGGTATTGTCAGTGATACGGATATTCCGGTGTACCATATATCCTGGCACCAGTTCATGATTTTCCGGCGCAATGGCAATGACGTAATTGTCCGGCGACTGGTTATACCCCACTCCTTCAAAAGTATTACCCGTAATGGATACATCCTGTACAGGCCCCGATTCGTACCAGCTGCTGGCGTCATCGGCGATCAGGATCGCATGCATACCGGTGCGGTAAAATGTGTTGTCGGCAATCACTACCTTCTTGCGGGTAGTTACCAGTAATCCACGGGTATTGACGCCTTCAAAAATACTATTTCGTATTGTCACCGACGGTGTCCAGGTAATATTCTCGAGGCAGTCGCCAATGCGGGTGGCAGCCGGTACGTCCTTGTCGAGCGTGACTTCCATTTCACGTGGCGATAACATTTTGGCATCTGCTACTTTAGCCATGCCATACCCCTGCAGGGCAGCGCTATGTACCAGCATTATGCTGTCGCCGGCAAAGAAGGCAGCGAAGCCATAGGTTTGGTGGTGCATAAAACGCAGCTTCAATACCCGCGATGATATTTTTTCAGCGATTTGCAGATGCGTGCCATGCACGTTTACCGGGTCATCATGCAAGCCCTTAAAGTGGGCCCCGGTAATGGTGATATCGCCTTTACAACCGGAGAAGTGCATACCATCCGCAAAGGAAGCCATGGCCCTTCCACTGTGGGAAGCCGGCATAATCCGTACACCGCTATAATGAAGATTTTCACAAAACTGCGCTACAATGCCCAGGCCATGCATATAATGCATATTGATATTTTCCAGCTGTATGTTGCGGCAATGTTGCATAAAGGCGCCTACCTGGTCACGGATACCATCCCTGACAGTTAAGATATTACCCGGCACCCCTTTGAATGAGGAAAAGTCGCCGGTAAACTGTACCACACCCGGCGCCAGCAGCACAGCTTTGCTTTTATAAAAAGGACTCCAGGACGAGTAAGTATACATACCTTTCGCAGTGTCTGCCAATACCGCGTGGAACTGCTGCAGTTTCCATTTCTCCCCATACCATTCCAGTCGCTCATCGAGAATGGCAAACCTGGAATCCCGGTGAATAACAGCGGTTACCTGTTGTGGTGTAACTGTTCGCAGCGTCATTTCTGACATGGAAGGACGTTCTGCGTTTACACTGATATTGCGCAACCTGATATCTTCACAATGATCAAACAACCAGGTGATCATCTTCCCGTGAAATACCAGCGAAGCGCCATGCCCCTCGATGGTGAGCCCCTTAAAGTTCTCAAAAAACAATCCGATGGTTTTTATCTTGTCGGGCACTTCCTCTTCATCGGAAGTATTGGAAATAAAGTACGTTTTCTTTACGGCACTGTCGGGATAAAAATCATAGCGACCGGGCTGGAATTCCAGTACGGCGCCGGGAATATTTCTACAGGCGGCAATGGCTTCCTGTACTTTCACCGTAGCATCTTTAAAAGTGTTGGGTGGCATATTCACGGATATGCGCTGCTGGCTGGCTACTGTGAGCGACAACAGCAGGGCCGGAACGATGATCAAAGCGGAAAAGCGATTCATGTATTTATCTTCATTGACTGTTCAGAAGTACTTTATTATATGGAGATACAATAAACAGCATAAAGTGAATCACTCCTAATCCTTTTCTCCCCAAAACAAATACTATTTTCATCCTCCTAAAAGAGAGAATAAATCAAAGCCGCAGCGGCAGCCGTCATCAGCACGAGCGTGAGTGCCCCCAGGAGGTTGGAAAACCAGGAGTTGGTATATTCCTTCATGATTTTTTTATTGTTGCCGATATGCATAATCATAGCAATCATCACAGGAGCCGTTAGCCCATATACAACGGCAGTATAGAGCAAAGCCTTCATGGGACTAACGCCCAGGAAATCGAGTGATAACCCTACCAGGAGGGAGATGATGATAGAGATATAAAACGATTTGGCTTCCGCGAATGTTTTGTCCAGGCCTTCTTCCCAGCCCAGGGTTTCCGCCAGCATATAAGACTGCGAACCCGTAAGTACGGGAATAGCCAGCAACCCGGTGCCCAGCACCCCCAGGGTAAACATCAGGGAAGCTAGTTTGCCAACCAGGGGTTCCAGCGCTTTGGCCGCCTGGTCTACAGTTTCCACCTGGTTGATTCCTGCAGAAAATAATACACTGCCCGTAGTAAGGATAATGAAGAACATCACGATGTTGGAAAACAACATACCAGCATTCACATCTGTTCTCATGTCTTTCAACATCCGTTTATCTACCCATATGCCCTGCGCTCCGTTCTTCCCATTACCGCTATGCTCCTGCTCTTCCGCTTCCATGGTGGTTTGCCAGAAAAACAGGTAAGGAGAAATGGTGGTCCCTAAAATGGCGACAATGATGGAGAGATAATCATTATTCCATTGTATATCGGGGATAAAGGTGTGCTTCAAAATGTCCATCCAGTTGAGCTGCAGGAGGAAAGGCACTACCAGGTACAGGAATAGCGATACACAGAGCCATTTCAGGATCATGGCAATTTTCTGATAAGAATACCGGATGATCATAAACATCATCAGGGCGGTAATAGCCACGCAAAATACCCATACCGGCACGGTGGGCACCATCATATGACATACCGCGCCCATTCCCTGTATATCAGCGCCTACATTAAGCGTAATAGCCGGAAAGCTGAACAACAGCATCAGGTATAATACCGGGCGGGGATAATATTGTTTTAAGGTAACCGTTAACCCCTGGGAAGTGACGATACCGATACGGGCGCACATGCCCTGTACTGCAGCCATCAGCGGAAAGCTGAGCAGCGCCGTCCACAGTGTAGCCAATCCAAATTGTGCGCCGGCCTGTGAATAGGTGGCTATGCCGGAAGGATCGTCATCACTGGCGCCGGTAATCAGCCCCGGACCTAATTTTTTAAGGAATCTGCCTATGAGTGTGTCAGCAAATTTTTTGCGCATGTACCAGTCAAATAAGGATTTCAAAAGTTGCCCAAATTTAAACATAAAACAGCGCATTCACATGGGGTATAAAAAACAAAGGCCGATCCAGGTGGATCAGCCCCGTTTTAACAACCGTTCCCCTCAGAACGTGTGCATATATTCCTTGTACCGGTTGTACAAGTGTCCCGCCTGCAGGTAGGCCGACTGGGGACTCATAAAGTGTGAAAATTCAAAAGTGATCGCCTTATCATAACCGGCTTTCCTGGCTGCTTCCAGCTTAAGTCGCAGTTTTTCAAATTTGATGGGGAAAAATTTGATGGGCATGTCCCGGTCAAAACTTTCAGCATTGGTCCAGCATTGCAGTCCATAACGGTCTGCCATCATTTTATTTACCCGGAAAAAGTCTTCCAGTTCATGGTAATCGATATGTCCATCCTGGAAAGCAACGGCATCCACCGCACCGCGGATGCCATCGAAGATTTCGCTCCACTCTTTTTCATGTTCCTGCAACGATACCGCATCTGCCTTGGTGAGACCGGCAGACGCCGCCATTACAGCTTTTTTCCCATCTATCCAGGGCGATATCAATGTAGGCAGCCCGTTACTCACTTCCTTGCATTGCAGGCCCAGCGTGCGGAATGCGGTAGCGGCGCCTTTGGTTTTGCGGCTGATCTCCATACTGAGATACCAGCCTTTAAAACTTTTATGATGACCATACGTTTTCCACACTTCGTCTATCACAAAGCGGTTGCTGTCAATTTCATGATACATGTCGCCGGTGTCCCAATATTTGCCACTATCATACAGCCCGAAATAAAACTGCATATCCATTTCATCGGCCAGTTCCAGGTACATCTTTACCAGGTCGACCGGTGGCTCATAAGCGCCGAATTCCTTTATAAGGTAGCGGGAGGGATAGGTCAGAAATTTACGATAACCGCTACGAATCAGGATAACAGTGTCGATGCCGATGGCTTTCATATGCTCAAAATCTTTCCGCCATTCTGCCCTACCCCAGTTCTGATGCGGGATATCGTGGCTGATCTCATCTAAGAAAGTGCCGGTAATTTTCATTTATAAATATTTTTTTCGTTGCAGTATACTTTTCCAGACCAGGTACCCGGCGCCTTTTAAATGCAGTCCATCGTTGGTATAATCGGTACTCAGCTTTCCTTCACTATCGCACAGGGCATCGTGCAAATTTACGTAGGTGTATCCCCGTTGTACCGCCATGCGTTCCAGCTGCTGGTTAATAGCGGCAATTTGTGCTTCCTTGTGCTGATGCCGGGCAAACTCCGTAAACTGATCGTTGGTAGGCAGGATGCTTTGTACATATAGCTTGGTGGCGGGCGACTCCCGGCGGATACGATCCACGATCTTCGCATAGTTGCTGATAATCACACTATCGGGTACGCCATTGGCCAGGTCGTTGATACCGATCATGAGGAAGATGCGGGAAGGCTTACGGCGCGTGACTTCCGACAACCGGTTCAAAATACCCGCGGTCATATCGCCGCTGATACCCCGGTTCTTGATCTTACAGTTTTTAAACAGATCTGCCCATTCTGCGATATCTGTAATACTATCTCCCAGGAAAATAATTTCGCCAGCCTCCGTATCAGGGATCAGGTTAAACTGCGTTACCTTTTGCCGGTAATAAGTGCTGCCATAAGTACTGTCGTACTGGGCGGCGGCACTCAGCGGCAGCAGCAGCCCCGCTGCCAATATCATGCGTTTCATCATATTATTCCGTTTCAATAGCTACAGTAGCGGCTACAGGATGAACAGTATTCGTATCTTCTGCGGCGGTGATATGCAGACGGTCGTACCAGGTAAACTTCAGCACCACCATGCAAACCAACCATACACCCATGGCCAGGAAGCCTTTCTCAAAATAACCAAAAACAAAACAGATCGGCATAATCACCATACTCATTTGCCAGCAAATGCCTATCAGTATATTGAGGATATCCCATTTGAGCTGCCGGTTAGGTACAAAGCCGGGATCTGCGGCCCTGACCCAGCGGGCTACCGGCTTCCACCAGCCCCAGGGACGGGTGTTGGCGTAAAAGCTGGTGAGCACCTGCTGACTGGGAGCAGGCGTGAGTAAACAACCCAGCACACTGCCTGTCATAGAAAATGCCAGGATGATGAAGAAAGAAATTAACGTACCGATACCGCTCCCAAATAAATCGGCGTACTGCGGGAAATAGGCCGTGGCCAGTAATCCCATGAGCTTAGGTACGAAGGTGGCGGAAATAAGCCCGGTGAGCATGCCCGAAAAATAGCCATAGCCATTGAATCGCCACCATATCCATTTCAGCACATTGGCCGCGGCATAGCCGCCATAAAGCGCCGAAGAAATCCACAAGGTGAGGGAGCTGAGCGAATTGGCAAACAAACCAAAGATGCAGCCCGTAAGGATTACCGCGATAGAAGTAACATAACTCCACTTCACATAATGGGAAGGCGCCTCGTTGGGCTTAAAATACTTTTTATAAAAATCATTTACTAAATAAGCAGGGGCCGCATTCACGAAAGCGGAAAATGTACTCATAAAAGAAGCCAGCAAACCAGCCAGCACTACGCCTCTTACGCCGGCAGGCAGATAACCGCCCACCACTTTACTCAATATCACTTCAAAGTCGGGCTTTTGCTGCGCCTGCAATACAGGCATGAAATAGTTAATACCAATCAGCGTCAACGCGCTCACCATCATAAACAAGGGGATATACAATACCAGGTTGGTAAAGCCGGTGAGCATAGCCGCCTCTTTGGGTTTCTTGGCACTGAGAATGCGTTGCATATCAAAGCCGGGCACGGGGCCCGCGAGACTCGAAAATACGCCTTTGGCAATCATCATCATTACCAGCGCACCAAACCAGGTAAATCCATCTTCCGCCACTTTCTGGTTGGCCTGTGGAAAAGAATTGCTCCAGTTGACATCCAGCTTCCAGGATGGCCAGAAATTATTCCACCCCTCCGGTAAGCGATGATGCAACTCAGTGTAGTTTACATCATGTACGGCGTAAGTTACCACCAGTACACAACTCACCAGCAAAATACCATATTGCAGCACTTCTGTGGCTACCACACTATACATCCCTCCTTTTACGGTGTACAAAGTAGTCAGCGCTACAATGATCACCGCGTATGTTTGCTGACTGCTCAGCAAAGGATTCGACAGGTCCCAGGGCAAAATGGTAGCGCTGAATTTGCCAATGCCTACAAATACGTATCCTATAAACCCGATTACGCTTACGATAGCAAAAAGCACCACGATAATGTGTGCCAGCCGGCCTCCCCGGTCATCGCCAAATCGTTTGATGATCCAGTCGGCGCCGGTCATGGCATTACTTCGCCTGATCCAGATGGCCAAAAATACCATTACAAAAATCTGGTTCCAGATAGGCCATAGCCATGGCAGCCACGCCGCTTTGAAACCATATACAAAGAGCAGCGCCACATAAAAGGCCGTGCCGCTTACATCAAACATCCCGCTGCTATTGCTGAATCCCAACCAGTACCATTTGATATTATTATCTCCCAAAAAATAAGATTGAATATTTTTGGAAGCTTTCTTTGATATCCAGAATCCAAGCCCCACAATAACGGCCAGATAAAGAAAGATGATCACAATGTCTATCGACGAGAGATTCATGTTCTGCTATTGATAAATGAATTAAATTAATCGTTGTTGTTTCAGCACCTGTACCCATTTCAGGTAGCCTTCCCCGGAAAGATGCAGCCCATCGTATGTATAGCGGGCATCCATTTGCCCGGTGTTATCGAGCAGCGCATCATAAACGTTTACAAAGGTTAGCTGCAAGCTGTTCGCCATCTCTTTGAGCCCTGCATTAAGCGCAATAATTTGTTCGTTAGTGCCGGTATAGTACTGGCGTCCTATCAGCTGGTTATTGATAGGTAATACACTTTGTACAAAAATGCGGGTACCGGGAGAAGCCGCCTGCACGGCGCTGATAATGCGGCGATAGGTAGCCACAATAGATGCTGCCGGCATATGCTTGTTGAGATCATTGGTACCCACGAGGATAAACAACTTCAATGGACGATGCCGGATCACTTCATCTACCCGGGCCAGCAAACCATTGGTATTATCGCCGGCAATCCCCCTGTTCAGGATGTTGGCCTTCCCCAGGAACTCGCACCAGTCGCCCCACTGCGTAATACTATCTCCAAAAAATATTACCGGCTTTTTAGCTACCGGCAATTGACGGAAGTAAGCCGTACGGCTGTCGTACAAATAATTATGATAGCTGGAATCCTGCGCCAGCAGCGGTATTATACCGCCTATACATCCCAGTAGCAACAAAGGAATACTTTTTAATGTCATATCGTTTTATGTTTTCCAATACCATTGCCGGCGGGTAAACCAGGCGGCAAGGGCGGTAACCAAACCAGTAAACAAAAATCCTCTTAACACACCGGTAGCTGCCTGCTGCCCCATGGCGTCAAAAAAATGGATAACACCGGTGAGCTGCAACAGCGGTAATAACAACAGGTTGCCCGCAACATAGGCCACCATTGGATTACGGCCGGCAACAGACAGGTAATGGATGATGATTTGCCCTACCCTGCTGTATTGCAATGCGTACAGGATAATTAATACCAGGAAGGCAAGGCCGGTAGTAACAAAGTAATAGCTAAACGTGGCGGGATCTTTCTTTATGCCGCCCTCAAATGATTCAAAGCACAGGCCCAGTACAACAAGATAAGCACCCGTTTGCAAAAAAAGATACAATAACTGAAAATGTTCCCGGCGGAGACTTGCCACGGCCAGGTAGCAGAGCAGCAATCCAGCCAGCGTAGCCACCAGGTTAATGGTAGTATACCGGCCAAACAACAGGCATACATTGCCTATCAGTATGGCCGCTGCAAAATTACCAGCCAGCCTTATCCGGACTATCTCGCCGGCATCCGGCGCTTTGGTGGCTGCGCCATATTGCAGCATCCAGTCGCCGGCCAGTGTGCCGGGCAACAGGATAAACAGATATTTCAGGAAGCCTGCCTGGTACATCCAGGGAAGCGGCGACCAGTGAAGCCAGGTATAACACCAGTTACCCGGCTGCGTTCCGCTCAGGTAAATACCCGCCAGCAAAGGCAATAATGCCAGTCGCCACAGCGGATGATTCCTCGTAATATACCACCAGCAAATACCAGCAAAGGATACATTGGCCAATATCAGGATAATAATGTCACTGTTGTTTAGTGAAAATCCTTTGTTGTCGTCAAAAGGCAACACATATAACAACACCGCCGTAACCAATACCGCTACTCCTTTGAGGATACGCCATAAGCGGCTACCAGCAGGCGATTGGAAGAACAAAATAAATAGCAGCCCAAAAGCCAGGATGGCAACTCCATACCCCATAGCACCCGGCGCCGCGTGGGCCATTTGCCGGGAAAAGAGGGCAAAGAACACCAGCAGCAGGTAACGTTTCACCGCCAGTCCTGCTATGGCGGGAAAGCCTGCTTTTTCCTGTATCCTTTTTTTGAGAGATAAGGGAATGGCAGCGCCCATGCTGAACAGGAAGAACGGAAATACGAGGTCTACCCAACTGATACCGGGCAGCTGCGGATTGAACTGATGTGCAGGAGGCGGTTCCTGCGCATGATACATCCAGGCAGGCAGTATCCCGAAGGCAATACTGCCTGCCAGCACCATTCCGAAAATGGCCAACCCTCTTAAAGCATCCAGGCTCTGATTACGTTGCTTCATAGATCTATGGCTGTAAGCCGGCCTTTACTTCGTCCCACAATGGCACGCCCATATGATTGTATTGCGGCGCGTATAAATGTACCAGGTCAAAGATCATGACACCGGAAGTTTTAGACAGGATCAGTTTAATTGCTTTACGGATATCGGATTTATTGTTCCACACGGTATTACCGGCGTCGATACTACCTACCAGCGGCACTTTGCCTTTGGTCACATAACGGCCGCCATTCAGGGAACCTTCCAGGCTCCACCAGTTATAGGTTAATCCGGCAGTAGCAGGGTTGTCTGCCAGCATGATCTGCGCATAATAGTTACCCGTCATCAGCAGTCCCAGCTCGTCGGCATAGCCGTAATCTTTGGTTTGCGGATAGGCCCAGTCCATACGGAGCACGGGATCATTGAACGGATCATATTTCTGACTGGCCCAGTTAACACCAACCGGGTAATAATCGCCATACCAGCCGCCCACATAAGCGCCAAACAGGGCGTCTGCACGGGTAGCCTTGATCGCGGCATGTGCTTTCTTCACAAAGTTGTAGATCACACTCATGCGATAGGCCAGCCAGCGTTTGTAATATTTGCCCGTAGCAGCGGGCGTGGTTTGCCCGTTTTCCTGTTTCCAGGAAGAAACGATGTCTGTTGGGAAACTCATGAAATTGGCGTTCTGGTCATTGAACACGTCTTTCAGGTATTGTACAAACTGTGTTTTGCTATAGTCAGAAAAATCTGCATCGATGTTGGCGTAGCGGGCATAGTCGAGGATAACGCCATCTACGGGATATTTAGTAACGATCTCCTTCAGGATATTGATAATGCGGTCCTGCACTTCAGGATAAGCAGGGTTCACAAAGCCGGGGCGGCCCGTTTCCGTGATAGGTACCCGTTTACCGCTGGCGTCGCATACGATAGCCTGGTATTTATTTTTGAACGCAGCATCTTCGAAAACGGCGCCGGTTTTGGTATCGTTATCTCCCTCTACGAAAGTCATCACGGAGGCATACACTTTCATCTTCCTTTCCCTGGCGGTTTTCACCATAAAGTCGAGGTAGTCGACACCAGCGGGCAGCGACTTCCCATTGTGGCTGGCTACTTTGCTGGTATAGGCGCTGGGAAACACCGTATGCCCGGAAGATTCTTTTACATCTACCACCAGTGCCGTGATACCAATCTGCTGTAATGTATCCAGTGTTTTACGGATAGCCGGTGTATCGTTAAACCGGCCATAGGTACCAAATACGTTGGCATTCAAATCTATCCACACAATCGCTTCCTTTTTCCCCCCGGGCGTTACCAGGGTATCGGTGCCCTCATCAGGGTCTACGACAGGCGTGGTGTTATTATTTTTCTTACATCCGGCTATGGCCAGCAACAGCAGCAACAGCGCAGGAATGAGTTGTATTTTTTTCATGAGGCAGTGCTTTTAAAAACCGGAGCATAGGATGCGCTATGCTCCGGACAGGGTGATTAATAGGTGGTCAGTTCATATCCGATGATACCCACATTGGTCAGCAACATATAAATGTAGGCGCTGGACCTGTCGGGCGCAAAAGACACGCACACATCACCGGTACCGTTGCCATTGTCGGCTGCGCCGCCAATAGACTCGGAGTTAAATACGTTGAATGCACCATAGGCCGGGTTGGCGGGCGACATGCTCACCGCCGCCGGATCGGTGACGTCGAACAGCGCGATATTGCCGTTGTTGAGACTCCAGGAGTTGTACTTCACAAAGGCCAGGTAGCTGGCGCCGTTGAAGTTGAAGTACACTGAAGGCGCGTGGAAAATATAGCCGGCAGCATCAGTATTGAAAGCGGCGATACGGGCGTTGCTGCCTCCATTTACCATGGCTATTTCACTGCCATAGTTCATGAAATAGGTACTGGAGAAAGATGCCCCTGTAGGCAATGCATCTGCCAGGTAACCCACGTTATCAGTGCCCTTGTAAGTAGCCACCACCGGCGCTGCATTCACATCCGGCGTGTTGGCAGCATTCACAATTTTACCATTGTGGATACGCCATTTGTAGATGTCTGCGGTTTGAGAGGCCGTTGCATAGATCACTGCATCTTTATACAGGTCTCCGTATATACGTACCCGGCGGCCTACGCCTGCCCAGGCGGTGTTATTGCTCCACTCCAGGATTTTTTCCGGCGCCGGGTCGGTAGCACTTTTCCAGCGGTACAGGGTAAACTTATCGTTCAGGGGGGCAAAGCTGGCGCCTACCAATGCTCCCATAGAATCGTTCTGCATCTGGAAGGAATAGAAATTGCTAACCGGCAACGGCATATCCTGTACATAGTTGCCCGTAGTGCGGTTAAACAGCCGCAATTTCGACGGGTTGGTATTGCTCACCACTACCAGGTAGTCGCCGCTCACGGCCATACTGGTTTCGGTATAGTTGGTGCTGATACCGCCACCACCGGAAGCTGCGCCCAGCTTCACAAACAGCTTGCGGGTAATACCAATACCGTAAGGTTTCTTCACCGGCGGCATTACTTTTAGTGTATACTGTTTTACGATGCCGTCTATACTTTTTACCGTAAAGGGTACGGGGTTGGAAAGATTCACCGTAGCGCCATCGGCAATGGATGCGGTAGAGTGACTGTTGACCGTTACGCTCACCTGTGCCTTCGATACATCTACCCCAGGCAGTACATAAAAGATCACGTCATTATCTTTTATCACGGCTTCCACCTCTGTGTCGGCGCCATCCAGCAGGTAATGCATGGTGGCTTTCTTCACACTCACATCTCCTACTTTTTTCGCTACTACCACCAGCTTACTTTTCTGGCCGGTACCGCCGGTTATTTCCAGGTTAATGGGTTTAGACATATCCATCAATGTGCCGATAGCAGGGCGCATTACGGCGTCCAGCGGCAGGTTGGCACGTAATATCAATTTGTGGATATCCGTTTCGTTATCTGATTCTACCGGGTAGAAATAAGGCACTTCGATAAAGGCGCTGTCTTTGGTGGCATTGTATACCGGTTCAAAGGTGGCGTCTTTTACACCGGGCAATTCCAGCCAGATCGACTGCGGCTTGCTGTCTTCTTTTGGAAAGATGGGTTCCGGCTTGTGGCAGGCGGCGAGCGCCATGCCTAACCCCATGATGATTGCAGGTACTTGATATATATTTCGCATGTACAAATCATTTATTGTTACGCATAGCTGGTTACCAGCCCTGAATTTGTTTCATTGCCTGGTTGGTCACGATTTCGGCTTGTGTGATCGGCATGTAGTAGAAGGAGGTCGGGAAATAACGGTTTTCCTTGTCGCAGTCTACTTCCGTATAGTCGAAGCCGTTACCATTGGACGTTACCTTATGCCCGTGGAAACGCACATTGTTTAATACGATATGCGCTTTACGCCAGCGGCGCAGGTCCCAATAGCGGTGACCTTCAAAGGCCAGTTCCACTTTACGTTCGTGTTCAATGGCGGCCATCATAGCTTCGGGGGTAACAGCCGGTGTACCAGGCAGGCCTACCCGGGACCTTACCTTATCCAGGGAGTTTTTGGCTTCTGCTATTTTGCCCAGTTTGGTCAATGCTTCCGCATGTATCAGTAATATTTCTGCATAGCGCATTTCTACCCAGGGCTGGTTGCTATTGAGCACCAGGATATCAGTGTTGGTTTCATCCAGCATTTTACGTTGGTAGTAGCCGGTTACCGTTTTAAACGGATCGCTTTTTACTTTGAAATCGATATAACCTTCCTTATCATCTTCGGGTGTAGTATTGATGGTTCTGCCTTTCCAGGAGGCGCCGTTATAAATAACGGAAGCATAGAACCGGGGCTCCCTGCCCGTATATGGATTAGCTTTCATATCGGCTTCTGACCAGGAAAATTTACGGCCATCTGCCATTTCATATTCATTCACCAGCTCGGCTGTAGGTACGCCGGTACCGCCGCCGCCAGCTACATCTGCCGGGGGAGAGAAGAAGAAGTCCAGCTGATGCGTAACGCCCGGGCGCTGGTAATACACGGCAAAGATGGATTCTTTGCTGTTGTTGTTCAGAAATGCCTTGGCATAATCTGTTTCCAGGTCGTAGATACCTAGTCCGATCACCGCCGCAGCAGCATCTGCCGCGTGTTGATAGTACTCCGTTTTCTTAGCAGAAGGAACACCGGTGAGCGGGTCTTTATTAAATTGTTTGTTGTCATACTCCGCTACCGATGCGGCGTATAGCCATGCCCGTGATAGCAGCCCATAAGCGGCGCCCTGGGAAGCTCTTCCCTTCTGTGCCGCAGGCCATTCCTTCGGTAAATGTTGTGCAGCGAAATTGAGGTCTGTGGCGATAAAGTTCCACACGTCATCTTCGCTGGAGCGGGGGTGATTTTTATCAGCAGGGAGTTTATCCATGATGATCACGCTCCCGTTGATACGCGCCAGCCAGAAGTAGTTGTAAGCGCGCAGGTAGCGGGCTTCTGCTTCGAACTGCACCTTTTGCTGATCGGTGAGTTTGCTATATAGCTGCATCCCGTTCAGGAACTCGTTGATGCGGCGGATATTGTTGTAGGCGTTCTCCCAGACAGAAATGCTGGGTGAAGCCGCATTCACCTGCCCGGGATTATAAGCCAGCCTGTTCACTGTTCCATTCCCCATGGAATTGGAAGTATATTTTTCGATATCGGTAAATGCATCGGTAGCGTTGCTATAGCCGATGGGAAACTGACCGAAAGCATAGGTCTTAAACTGATCGTACATGCCGTACATGTACAGGTCTACGTTGGCGGCATTTTTCCAGATAGCTGCATCGGTGTAGCGATCACCGGGCATACCATCCAGCTTGCAGGACTGTACGCTGCCTGCCAGCGCGAGCAGCAGTAAGGCCGTTTTTATATGAGTGCGTAATGTGGTCATAAGTAATAGCTTTTCCGTTTAGAAAGTAAGGTTAGCGCCGAAAGACATCATCTGTTGCTGAGGATAGAAGCCGTTATTGGCGTTAGGCATTTCAGGATCCATGTACTTCAGGTGATCGAAGGTGAGGAGGTTGAAGCCTGCCAGGTAAAAGCGGCATTTTTCCACGTTCAGGGCTCTCAGCACGGAAGCCGGTAAGGTCACCCCCAGCTGGGCGGACTTGAGCCGCACATAAGCGCCGTTTCTTACCCACTGTGAGTTAGCCCAGCCGTTGTGGTTCGGGAAACCTGCCCGGTCAGCTGTTAAGCGGGGATAACGTGCATTCGGATTATCGGGGGTCCAGGCCTGTTCTACCAGGTAGTAAGGACTGTTGCCACCGCCATAAAACGGACGGGTAAATGGTGTGTTATCATTCACGCCCCAGGTGCCGGACGAACCTTCATATTCCCCACCCAGTGATACATCTCTCAAACCAGCGCCCTGGATCAGGGCGGAGAAATCGAAGATGCCATAACGCAGTTCCAGGTTCAGGCCATACATGAGTTGTGGTATATTACTGCGACCCATATACGTAATGTCATCGGTAGTAATTTTACCATCGCCATTGATATCGCGGTATTTGATGAATCCCGGCGCAGCGCCACCACTGGGAGAAGAGGCCCAGTTGTTTACTTCATCCCAGCTCTGGAACAGGCCTTCGGAAATAAAGCCTCTCTTTTCACCGATGCTCCTGCCGGGGCTTCTCTGCCAGGCGGGCAATCCATCGGGATCGTTCTTCACCAGTATTTTATTGCGCGACCAGTTGAGGTTACCGGTAATTGCGTAATCAAACTTGTTATTTACTTTATGACGATGTGTCAATTGCAGGTCAAATCCCCTGATATCGGCCATGCCGCGGTTTACCACTGCCGGGTAGTAGCTACCCATGGAGGGCGGGAACAGGTTGCCTTGCACGTCGAGAATATCTTTGGTGAGTTTGTAGAAATAATCGGCCGACACGCTCAGCCCGCCGTGGAAGAGGGTTGCGTCTATACCTACGTTGGTATTATACGCTTTTTCCCAGGTAAGGTTGGCATTGGGAATAGCACCGGAGTAGATGCCGGAAACGGATTTATCACCGATGACCACCACGGGGTTGGCTGACAGGGAAAATGTCTGGAGATATTGATAATCGCCGATCCCCTGGTCGTTACCCAGTTTACCGTAAGAGGCTCTCAGCTTCAGGAAGTCCACTTTATCTTTCAGCTGACTGAAGAAATTTTCTTCACTCAGTACCCAGGCGGCGGAAGCAGCGGGGAAGAAACCCCAACGGTTATACGTAGGGAAATAAAGCGATCCATCATAGCGGGATACCAGTTCCAGCAGGTATTTATTTTTATAGGCGTAGTTGATTCTTGTTACCAGGCCGGCACGGGCATTGGTACCGCTGTTGCCGGTAGGCTGTACAATGTATTTATTGTCCTGATCGCGGAAATCAATTTCCTTCAGCTCTGTGAGCGGCAGGTTGGCGCCGCCGGCAGAGAAACCATTTCTATCTGTCTGTGAATATTCATACAGCGCCAGTGCCTTGATGCTATGGCTGCCTATTTCCGTGCTATAGTTAATACTTGGCTGGAAAGTTTGACGGGAATTGTTGGCCTGTGATTGACGGATGGTGTTGATATTGATGCCCGGAGGGGTAGATGGATTCCAGTACCAGCCGGAGGCGCCCTGTTCTCTTACCATGAGGTTATAGGGTTCTGTCCATCCCCGGAATTCCTGGAAAGATTTATCGTAGGCGGTCATCAGTTTCAGGTCCAGTCCTTTTACATAAGGTATATGTGCGGTAAAGGTCATAGCGCCCTGGAAGGTGCTGGTTACATACCGTTGCCAGCCGGAGTTATCGATCGCAGCGATGGGATTTACGAAGCCCGAGTTGGAACGGGTAGCCGTGGGTACCCCGTTGTAGGTAGCCGGTATGTTGGGTAAAGTTCTTACCGCCTGGTAAAAGGGGTTCATGTATTCGCCGTCATCGGCTGGGATACCGGTACTGTTGCGGGTTTCCTGGCGGGCGCCCAGATCCAGCGCTACGGAAAACACTTTGCTGATGGTAGCATCGAGGTTGGTGCGTACGTTGTATCGTTTGTAATCAGACCCTTTTACCACCCCTTCCTGGTTCAGGTAACTGGCATTGGAAAAATATCTCACCTTATCAGTACCTCCTCTCACGCTAACGCTATGGTGTTGTGCCATTGTTTTGCGCCCGGTGAGCATGCCGGTCCAGTCGGTGTTGCCGAGGAAAGGATCTTTGTTGGTACCATTACGCAATGCGGCTATCTGTGCATCGGAATAAGTATAAGGGATAGGATCGCCGCTGGTAGCGGTGAGGTAATCGTTATCCATTTGTTCTCCTTTTTTGAACCAGTACATATAATCTGGTCCGTCGAGGAATTTGGGGAATCGGGTGAAGGCGGTGCGGGTCACTTCTCCATCGTAAGATACAATGGGCTTTCCGGAGTTACCTCTTTTGGTGGTGACGAGTATCACGCCGTTGGCGCCTTGTACGCCATAGGTAGCCGCTGCCGCTGCATCTTTGAGGATGGAGATACTTTCCACCTCAGAAGGGTCCAGGTTGGCGAAAGAGCGCTGTACCCCGTCTACAATCACTACCGGGCTGTTGTTGTTGTAGGTGCCTTGTCCGCGGATGAGGAGCGAGGCGTCGTCAAATCCCGGGCGACCGGAAGTTTGGGTAGCTACCAATCCTGGCAGGCGGCCTGCCAGCATATTGGTAAGGTTCATGGCGGGTGTTTTCTTTAGCTCGGCGGAAGAAATCTGCGCCACACTACCGGTGAGGGATGATTTCTTCTGGGTGCCATAACCCACTACCATTACTTCATTCAGTTCTTTTGCATTCTCTTTTAATACCGCATTAAAGGCAATTCCCGGTGTAGCCGTTACCGTGAGCGGGGAAAAGCCAGTCATAGAAATAACTACCGTTACCGGGGCATCGCCGGCATTGAGACTGAAGGTCCCATCGATGCCGGACACCATTCCTTTTTTAGTGCCTTTTACCAGGATGGTAGCGCCCGGGAGGGCGTTACCTTTTTCGTCTCTGACGGTGCCTGTTACATTTTTGTTTTGTGCTATCGCCAGTGTATGCTGCATGATAAAGGCTATCATCAGCATCAGTGTGCGCCACATAAGCACATTTAGATTTGGTTTACTCATAACTTTTAATTTACAGGAAGGATAAAAGCATTATTGTCTGTTATTGTTTTTCGAAGGTGGAATACACCTGGTAGAGGGCGCGTGGAACGTGGAAAGCGCCTTTCCATTTGCCGCCTTTCAGCGGAAGTAATACCTGTCCCTGGCGATCCAGGTAGCCGAACCATTCACCATATGCTGCGTCGCGGAAATGTTGCCAGGTATAGTCGTGCACTTTAAGGAACCATTCGGCGCAGCGTTTGTCGCCGGTAAACACGTATCCTTTGGCCAGCGCGATGAGTGCTTCTACGTGTACCCACCAGAGCTTCTGGTCCCATTCCAGTTGCTGTGGCGGGTGGCCGAGGATGTCTTTAAAATAGAGGATGCCGCCGTATTGCTGATCCCATCCATATTCCAGGGTATAGAGCATAATATCACATGCTTTGCGCAGGAGTGTAGGATCCTGCAGGCGGCGGGCCAGGTCCATGATAAACCACATGGCTTCAATACCGTGGCCGGGATTGACGAGGCGGCCATCGAAGCTATCGGAGAAATGGCCGTTGGCAAATACGTTTTCTACGATGAGTTTTTTATCCGGTTGATAAAATACGTCCATTACTTCGTGGAGTACAGTAGGGATAAAGGCAGATACTTTGTCGGCGCCGAGGAGGTGTTCCATTTCGAGCGACAGGTTACACAGGATCATGGGTAAGCTGAAGCTCTTGAGGGGCCTGGTTCCCGGGTAAGCTTTATTATAGCTGCCTTTGGAATTTTCCTGGCGGCGGAGGATGTTATCAAAAGTAGTGAGCGCTATTTCCTTAAAGCGGTCGCTGGGTGCTGCTTTGTCGAGTGAGGCAAATCCCATGGCGGCGAAGCAGTCGCTGAAGATATTATAGGCTTGTACCAGGGGTTTGCCTTGTTGGTTGAGGGAGAAGTACCAGTTACCATTTTCATCGCGGCCATATTTTTCCATAAACGCGGCGCCGTGAAGGGCCATGTCGAGCCATTCCTGGCGGGGTGCTATTTTATTGAACATATGGCTGAAGCACCATACTTCGCGGCCCTGCAGCCACATAAATTTATCGGTGTCGAATACGCTGCCATCGCGATTCAGACAGGTGAAGTAGCCGCCGTATTTTTCATCTTTGCTATGCTGCACCCAAAACGGCAAAATATTGTCGAGCAATTCGTCTTTATACAGTGCGGCATAATAGGCTTTATCTAACGCGGCTGGTGTTTGTTCCCCTGGTTGTGGCTGATCGGCTACTTTTGGTTGCATCCTTTTTAAATTATTTTATTTACAGAGGACAATTTATAATTAATTTAATTACCAAACAATCAATACTAAATAATTTTATTAATTAATGACGTTTCAAGACAACTTTGTTAACTTTATTAATTAAATAGTACTTTTAAAGAAAAATATCACACTTATTGCATGACAACCCAGGAAAGCATATTTGAAATTTTTTCAGAAGAAACCCTGGCCGGAGTGGCCTACAAGAACAAATCCCTGAAGAGAGCCATTATCGACCATCTGGACCAGGCAGGCAACAGCACCATTACTGACTTAACCCTTGCCTTAAACATCAGTGTACCCAAAACCACCAGTCTCATTAATGAACTGGTCAGCGACGGCATCGTGAAAGATTACGGGAAAGACGACTCCAAAGGTGGGCGCAGGGCCAGCATGTATGGCCTGGTAGCGGAATCCGGATTTTTTATTGGCGTAGATATTAAGAATTTCTACGTGAACATTGGGTTGCTCGACTTTAAAAAGGAGCTGGTGACCTCGGAAATGCGGGTGCCCTTTACCCTGGCCAATACCCCCGAATCGTTTCACGACCTGATCCAGATTATCCTGCAGTTCATTAATAATGTAACAGTAGATAAGAAGAAGATCTTTGCGGCCTGCCTGAATCTCTCCGGGCGCATCAACAGCGAAAAAGGTTATAGTTACAGCTATTTCCACTTCAATGAAGAGCCCCTGAGCCAGATCGTGGAAAACGCCATCGGCATCAAAACTTTTGTGGAAAACGATTCCAGGGCGATGGCCTATGGGGAGTTTTACAACGGCACCGTACACGACGAAAAGAATGTATTGTTTCTCAACCTGGACTATGGTATCGGGTTGGGTATTATGATAGACGGGAAGATATACCGGGGTAAATCCGGCTTCAGTGGCGAGTTTGGCCATATTCCCATTTTTTCCAACGAACTGATTTGCCACTGTGGTAAAAAGGGTTGCCTGGAAACGGAAGCCTCCGGGCAGGCGCTGATCCGCATGTTCAAGGAAAGAATAGAGCAAGGCCATACCTCTAGCCTTTTGCACCAAAAGAAAATGCCGGAAAACCTGCGCGTATCCGACATTATACAGGCTACCATGAGTGAAGATGTACTCTGTATAGAACTGATTGCGGAACTGGGCGAAAAAATAGGCCGCGGTATTTCCGTGCTGATCAATCTCTTTAACCCGGAACTGGTGATCATTGGCGGTACCCTGGCTGAAACGGGCGACTATATACGCCTGCCCATCCGCAGTGCCCTCAATAAATATTCGCTTAGCCTGGTGAATAACGATACCCAGCTGCGTATGTCCAAACTGCACGAAAAAGCCGGTATTATTGGTGGTTGCCTGATTGCACGACACAATCTCCTGTCTTTTAATAAATAATTACATCAGCGGTCATTATTTTTTAAATTATTTTATTAAGTTTGTTTCGATTAATAATAATATTAACTATTCATCGCAACAAATTCCCGCATGTTAAAGACGAGTATATCAACCACCGGAAAAAAAGCTTTGTTATTGAGTTGTGCCCTGGTAACCGGCTACCTGGCACACGCGCAGCAGGTGACTGCCGCTTTGAACAATGTCATTAAAAATACGCCGCAGGGGCATACCATGCAGGTACCCGGCTTACTCAGTGAACAGATACCGGCACTCCCCTACCAGAAAATTGTATTACCTGGCCCCCAGTTCCTGATCTCAGATGACCCGGAATATATTCGTGTACCCGAAGGCGTGGCCCTGAGAGAACCCGTGCAACCCGGATCGGTAAGATTATACCTGTACAACGTAAACGGCGTGCAGGAACCGGAAAAAATGGATCGTAAAATAGCCGCCGTGATTAAAAATACCGGCAGCCAACCCATGCATATCCGCATGCTGAAATATTCCTCCCAGAAGCCGACCACGAATTACTTCTTTGCAGGCAAACAGGGACTGGCCGACTTCTTTCAATCGCAGCCGGAAACTGTAGCCCGTGAAGTAAAGCCCGGCGCCTCCATCTGCCTGGATCCTAAACAGGATAAGGCAGTGGTAAAGTATGATGAACTAGTGCACGGCTTCTATGAATTTGTGATTGACCAGCCCGGTGAAATCAGCATCGTACAAACCGACCTGAAAACGCCGGCTACCGTAGCTGCTGCCCGTGTAAAAAATGCCCTTGCCACCAAACAATATGCAGGCGCCGGCCGCGGTACCTACGGCATCAGCAACTATCGCATCATCGTAAAAGATACGCTCGACACCAAAAATGGTCTGACACAAGTACTGGTAGCCGACGGCGAAAAAGATCCCTGGGTAATCGGAAAAGAAGCCACTACCGGCGAACTGAAAAGCCTGGACGGTAACTACGGCATCTTCTACAATATAGAGCTGTCATGGAAAAGCACCGATGGGAAAGCACTGGCGCTCATGACCTGGAACCCACGGGGCGACAATGGCCAATGGTGTGGCGGTATGGCCAACACCATGGTAGTAAGTGGCGGCAAATTTAAAGAAGGCGTGATACAATTGCCCAGCAACCAATTGGTAACCACCAAAGCGCCCGAAGCCATCCTCATCCAGGTATTTACGCCTCCCGCCGGCGGTGGCGTTCAGAAAGTACATTTCACCTACTCCCCTCCGGGAGCTTCCTGTTTACCAACACCGCTGGTACTGGTGCCGGTTGACCTGAAATAATCCTTCCGCTTTACTATATACCAAAAAGTTGCAGCCGAAAACGACTGCAACTTTTTTTGTTGTTCACTTAATGCGTCGATACCAACGTATCCGGGTAAGGCACCGGCTTGCCGGTAGCCTTATACAGCGGCATTTGCCCCTTGCGCTGCTTCAGCTGTTGGGTTAGCAGTACAGCCAGTTCCCGGGTTTTATGAGGATATTCCGCAGCTACATTATGCGCTTCATGGATATCTTCTTCCAGGTTATACAACTCCAAACGTTGCTGTTTTTCGCGATACACCAGTTTCCATTTACCCTGCCGGATGGCGGTTAACCAGGCATTATCGTCGCCCAGCGCGCCGCCGGTCCAGTCGTTGGGGAAGTTCCATACCAGTGCCCGGGTAGTATCCCGCAACGCGGGATTTTTGAGGAATGGTACGATACTGCGTCCATCAATGGTTTGCACGGTTTTATACGATTTGATACCGGCCCATTCCAGGATAGTAGGATAGAAATCTTCCATGATCATATACTGGCTATTTATAGACCCGGGTGTGGTAACGCCATTCCAGCGCACGATCATCGGTTCCCTTACGCCGCCTTCGTACAGGGAGCCTTTACCGCCCCGCAGCGGGTAGTTCTGCGTATTAGGGGCTCCCTGGCGGGGAGCGTGGGAAAAGCCCCCATTGTCGGACATGAATACAATGATGGTATTGTCCTTGAGACGATGTTGTTCCAGGTAATCCATCAGCTCACCCAAACTCTGGTCCATACCCTCCACCAGGGCCGCGTACGCGGCTTCCGGTTTGGGCAATCCCATGTCCAGGTAGCGTTGAATAAAGCGATCGTCGGCATTATAAGGCAGGTGCACGGCGTAATGCGCCATATACAGGAAGAAGGGTTGTTGCTTCATCTGCGCCGTATCCATAGCCAGTATGGCTTCCTGGGTCAGGTCTTCCGTGAGGAAGGAATGATGCTTACGGTATTTGTCGAGCCCCGGCATTTCGGCCTGGAGAATGAATTTACCCGGCACCCGGCCAAAATCATCTTCCGCCAGGTAAGAGGCGGGATGCCCTCCGGCGCTGCCGCCTATGTTTTTCACAAATCCCAGGTTGAGCGGATCGGCGCCCACCGTCTGATACGCACCGAAATGCGCTTTTCCACATTGAATGGTATAGTATCCATGCTGCTTCAGCAACTCGGGTAGCGGGGTGGCATATACGCTTCTTTCCTGTCCTGGTAAGGGTGATATCCCATTTACATTCCAGTCGGGAATGGTGAGCAGGCTATCGGCTCCATCTACTGCCTTATTCTTTAAGGAGGTCCAGTTACTCACGCGGTGCCGGGCCACGTTCATGCCGGTCATCAGGCTTACCCGGGAAGGCGTGCAAACTGAATGTGCATAGGCATTGGTAAACTTAGTGCCCACCCGGCAAAGCCGTCCCATATTAGGTGTATGAAATTTACGGTTGGCGGGAGTAATACTGTCCCAGAAAGGGACAGAAGTATCCTGCCATCCCATGTCGTCTACCAGGAAAAAGATGATGTTGGGTGATTTTTTCAGCTGGGCCCGGACAGTGAGTAAATAGCCGACAAACAGCCACGCTGTGAGTAAATAAACTTTCTTCATAACGTCTTTTTCAATTAGTTCACTGTTGGCGCGATAGGCGCCTTTTAATCGATCCCCTTTCCCCAAAAACCAATTTATATTTGCAGGAAGGAGCTACTCCAAAGATAATATCCACTTTTCAAATTTACGCACATGATAATTACGCACCTGGATCACCTGGTCATCACGGTAAAAAGTTTATCTGCTACCTGTGATTTCTACGCGAAAATATTAGGCATGCAGATCATCACCTTTGGCGACAACCGTAAAGCATTGCGCTTTGGCCAGCAAAAAATAAATCTCCATGAGAAGGGCCGGGAGATTACGCCCATGGCCACTTTCCCTACAATGGGCGCTGCTGATCTTTGCTTCATCGCGTCTACACCGGTAGAAAATGTATTACAGGAGCTACAAGATAATAATATACCGGTGCTTGAAGGAGGAATTGTAGAACGTACGGGCGCTACCGGAAAAATCCGTTCTGTTTATTTCCGCGATCCGGATGGAAACCTGTTGGAAGTGAGTAACTATATACTGCAATAAAACAAACGTCAGAAAATTTTTTTTATTAAAAAAACAACATATTTTTAACACGCTAATGAGATCATCCTTGCATTGTTATTGAATGGAAACCTTTAACAAGGTCAGGAGAACCTATCAACAACGTACTGTTAATTAGTTTTTGCTTAGAGAATAAATGTCCGAAATCTGAAATCATAAAAAAGGAAATGGCATAACAAAATCTGATACTACTAGCTGTAGTGTGTGTTTTTACTATTGTTTACAACCGGCCCAGCCCGCAACAGGAAAGCCTATGCATATAATGTAATGTAGCAACATCATTATTCATGTTTGTCACCCTGGTGACTCAGTCTTCCTCATACGTTTTCGCGCCGGCATTCACGTTAAATATTTGCTTTATGATCATGGATTTATCATATTGTCAGGATTCCTATCCTTTCAACTGATAAGCCGGAAAGTTTTTTTTCAATCATATAAACCCAATCTAAACCGTATGAAAAAAGGTTTACTACTGTGGCTCTTACTGGCCATTGGTATGGTGCATGCTTTTGCCCAAACTCGAACGATTACAGGCAGGGTAACCGATGCCGCAGATGGACAGGTGCTTCCCGGCGTATCTGTATTGATCAAGGGATCTAAAACAGGTGTAGTATCTGGACCTGATGGTAAGTTTTCTATCCAGGCAGATGGCGCCGGCAGCCTGGTATTTTCCTTTGTAGGCTATGAAACAAAGGAAGAAAAAATTGGCAGCCGCTCCAAGGTGAATGTAACGTTGGCGGGCAGCAACAAAATATTGAATGAAGTGCTGGTAACCGGTTACGGTGAATTAAAAAGAAAGGATGTTACTTCTTCTGTAACTGCCGTATCGGGCACACTCATTAACGAACGCCCTACCACCAGCTTCGACCAGGCTTTAACCGGCCGTGCTGCCGGGGTGAGCATCAGCACCGGTTCTGGCGTACTGGGCGATGTGGTTAACATCCGTATCCGGGGGGTGAGTTCTATCAGCAACAGCAGCCAGCCATTGATCGTAGTGGATGGTATACCCATGAACATCAATACCAACTTAAACACCTTCAACAGTGGTAACGGTACCCGTTACAACCCGCTGTCCGACATCAACCCGAACGACATTGCATCAGTAGACGTACTGAAAGATGCAGCCGCTACCGCTTTATATGGTTCCAGGGCAGCTGCCGGCGTGATCATCATCACCACCAAAAGAGGTAAAGCAGGTGTTGTTTCTGTGAACTACAATGGTTATGTAGGCTGGAGCAAAGCAGGTAAACTGCCTAAATTGCTGAATGGCGACGATTTCAACGTCATACAAAATGAGAAAGCGGCCAACGCAACACCAGCCGGACAAACAGCGCCTATTATTGCCAAAGATATTGATGTAAATGGCGATGGTAAACCAGATCGCACTGACTGGTTAAAAGAAGTATTCCGTACAGGCGTTATACACAGCCACCAGTTATCCCTGAGCGGTGGCACAGAGAAAGCTAAATTTTATGCTTCCGGTGAATATTCTGATCAGCAGGGTATCATCCTTAGCAACCGCATGCGCAGGGGTGGTATGCGTGTAAACCTCGACGTTACACCTAAAACATGGTTGAAATCAGGCGTATCCCTCTATGCATCCAAAGCACTGAACAACGGGGTGCTGTCCGATACTTACCTGGCAGGGGCTACAGTTTCTGCTTACGGCGCTATGCCTAACGTACCGGTATATGATAAAAACGGCGACCTGTATATCAAAACGACTGTGAACGGAGACCTAGGCGATGGTAATAACACTATCAGCGCCGCCACCCGCGCCAGCCGCTTCTTCCACCCGCTCGCAGGGTTAACAATGGGTAGAAATGATAATACCTCTACCCGTCTTTTATCTTCTGCGTATGTAGAAGTTGAACCTATCGCCGGCTTAAAAATCACTTCCCGCTTTGGTGTTGATTTCATCCAGAACTTTGAAGATCAATACAGCGGTCCATTACTGTCTGGCAACGGTTTTAACCTGAATGGCCTGGTACAGGAAAACCTGCTCAGGCAAAACCAGTGGAGCTGGACTAACTACGCCACCTATACGAAGAGTTTTAATAAAGTGCATTTTATCAATGCTACCGTAGGTATAGAATCTCAATATGCGCAAACCCGGCAATTATATACCGGGCAGGCTAACCTGGCAGATTCTTACTTTAAGGAAATATACGATGGTCTGTATGCCGGTACCGATAACAGCTATACCGGTGGTGATAATAGATCAAATGCATTCGATTCTTACTTCGGTAAAATCGGTTATAACTACGGTTCCAAATATTACGTTGATGCGACCCTGAGAGCAGATGCCTACTCAGATTTCGGTATCAACAACCGCCGGGGTTATTTCCCGGGTGTATCTGCCGGATGGAGAATATCTGAAGAAAATTTCTTCAAGGGCAATATCAGTTTTGTAAACGACCTGAAGCTCCGCGCCAGCTATGGCATGGTAGGTAATTCCAACATCAAGGCCTATGCTTATAGAACCCTGTATGGCGGCGGTAACTATGCTGATGCCAACGGCTTCTCCCTGTACCAGGTGGGTGACCCCAACCTGAAATGGGAAACTTCTAAAAACCTGGACTTTGGACTGGACGCCAGCTTCCTGAAAAACAGGATTACCGTTACTTTTGACTACTTCCGGAATAATATTGATAACCTGATCCTGGATGCTCCTATCCTGGCTACCGTTGGTACACCATGGGATCATATTAACAATACACCAGGATCTATCCTGACCACCAACATCGGTTCGATGAGAAACACAGGCCAGGAGTTAACCATCAATACCAGTAACATCCACACCAAAGATTTCAGTTGGAATACCAGCTTCAACATTACGTTTATCAAGAACGTCGTTACGCACACAGCAGATGGAACTGACATTACCAGGGGTAATAACAGGGCCAGCGTGGGCAGACCATTGGGTGTATTCCGCCTGATTAAATGGGGTGGTGTAAATCCTGAAAATGGATTCCCGATGTACTACAATGCCAACAACGAACTGGTAATGTACAATCCTGGTCCTGGCGTAGCCAACAGGTGGACTACTCCTGATGGTAGCAAACCGATGAATCCCATCACTTCCAATGATGCCCAGTACATGGACAAATCCGGTTACCCTACCTTCTACGGTGGGTTGAACAATACCTTTAGCTACAAGGGCATAGACCTAAGCATCTTCCTGCAATACAGCGGTGGCAACTACCTGTACAACGCTGCCAGAGCGGGTGGTATGAGCAACCTCTTTACCAACAACATGGAAGAGATCAAAGACAGGTGGACACCCGACAACAAAAACACTGATGTACCTAAACTGTTTCTGGGCAACACCGTTATCACACAGGCATCTACCCGGTGGCTGGAAAAAGGTGATTTTCTGAGAGCCCGCGAAATCAGCCTGGGATATACTTTCCCTGGTATCAAGCAAAAACTGGGTGTTAACAGTCTCCGTGTATATGGACTGGTACAGAATGCGTTCGTGATCACAAAATATAAAGGCACCGATCCGGAAGTAAACACCAACCGCGACAGCAACATCAACTATGGCGTGGATGCCAGAGCAGTGCCATTGCCCAGGATATTTACCCTTGGTTTAAATGTTGGCTTCTAATTGTTAGTGATTAAAAAAAAATGTTATGACTCATAAGAATAAATCAAACTTTACAAAAAAGCTGTCTATCGGAGCCGTAGCACTGGCCTCCACGGTAGTTTTTTCCTGTTCCAAAGTAAATGACCAGTCGCCTTACGCCAAACTGGATCCGAATGCAGCTTTCAGCACCCCGGAAAGAATTGCGAAATCGGCTGTTGGGATGTATGATGCCCTGCAAAACCTGGAATTTTTCGGGGGCCGTGTATTGATCTATGTGGATCAGCGCGGGCTGGATGCAAACAAAGCTTCCTATTTCCCCAACGTGGCAACCTTCGATATGCTGTCTAACAGCACCACTGCTTTCAACTGCTGGTCCGGTGGTTACAGAACCATCAACGAAACCAATTTCTTCTCACAGAAATTAAAAGAAAATGAAAGCAAGGTAAGCCCGGAAAACGCAGCACAATACTATGCAGAATCCAAGTTTATCCGTTCACTGGCTTACTTCTACCTGGTAAATATCTATGCACAAACCTATACCTTCTCCAGCGATGCATCACAACCGGGTGTACCGTTGATCCTCACCGCCCCGAAGGATGGTGCAGAAGCATTGGATCCTAAAAACAAGGTACCACGTAATTCCGTGAAGGAAATATATGACAACATGATCAAGGAGCTGACAGAAGCTGCTAATGTACTTCCTGTCAAAACCGGCGACGGATTCTATGATCATGCCAGGGCTACCAAAGGCGCTGCACAAGCTCTGCTGGCCCGTATCTATTTATACCAGGGTAACTGGGCCAAAGCAAGAGACCTGGCAGACAGCGTACTGTTATCGTCTGCAGGTTATGCATTGGAAAACCCGGTGACTGTATTTGCTTCGGCCAACTACCAGACTTCCAAAGAAAGGATCTTCTCTGTGGCGATGAACAGCGCCGACAACCCTAATACCAACAACGCCCTGGGACAACACTACGGCGCCAAGGGAAGAGCAGATATTTCTATCAGCAGAGACTATCTCGGCCTGCCTAATTTCGATGTAAAGACAGACCTGAGAGGTAAATCACTTTACAATATCGTGCTAAGCTCAGATAAAAAAGATACTACTTTCTATACAGCAAAGTTCTTCGGCACCTCTGCATTCGATGCATGGGTACCGGTACTGCGCCTGGCGGAAGTGATGCTGATCAAAGCAGAAGCATTAGCGCGTTTGAATACTGCAGCGGCCGATCCGGAAGCGATCAAGCTGCTGAACCAGGTGAGAGTAAGAGCATCTGCTACTCCGCTGGCGCCAGCTACCGCTGCTGACCTGATCACCAACATCCTCACAGAACGCCGTATCGAACTGGCTTTTGAAGGACAGGGTGTATTTGACTTCCAGAGAACGCACCGCGACATTCCTGCACACGCAGGTTTAGCTGCCCAGGCCTGGAATGGTAAGTATACCATCTTCCCCCTGCCTTTTGCAGAAGTGGATCGTAATCCTAATATGAAACAAAACGAAGGATACTAGTAGTTTTCCTTAACATCCTCATAAAAAGACAATGGCAGACGTTTCTACGTCTGCCATTCTTCATTTTTATAGTGCCCTGTTTATTTGAAGAATATCTTCCTCACGGCTTTATTTCCCCGCTCTGCCACATACACGTTACCTGCTGCGTCGGTACAAATAGCTGTAATATCAGAGAAAGTAGCTGCACTCAACGGTCCATCATCAAATCCTGTTACTAACTGCGTGCCTCCTTTCCAACCAGCTACCCGGATCACCTGGTCGTCGGTCAACATGCGGATCGCATAGTTATCGGCCACATACATGAGTCCTGTATTGGCATCCCTGACGATACCGATAGGGTTAGAGAAAGCAGCGCTGCGCAGCGGTCCGTCGGCAGTACCGAATTGGGTACCCGCATAGGTTGTTTTCACACCTCCCGCAATACTGAATATTACCGGGTAATCCCAGCCACCGGCAAAGAATACCGTGCCAGCATCATTTACTGCGATCGCCATTCCGGGTGATTCATAGCCACCTAACGGGGTGATATTACCGAAACCATCTACCATTTTCACGCCGCCATATTGCGCCCCCAGGTAAATAGTACCTGATTTGCTCATGCCGATACCTGTGGGCGTAAACGCTGTTTTGGTAAAAGTGGTTACGTCGCCTGCAGGGGTGATTTTACGCACCTGGCTATTAAACTGGTCGATCGCATAAAGGTTATCCTTTGCATCCACCACCAGGCTGGTTACATAGCTAAACGCCGCATTTGTACCAGTGCCATTTACATTACCGGCACTACCATCCGCCCGGCCAACAAAGATGCTCACCGTTCCATCAGCCGCCACCTTTTTAATCACATTTCCGTCCGATACAAAAACAGTTCCTTTGCTATTTACCGCTATACCTGTAGGGAAGGTAAAGAGGTTGAGAGATGGGCCGCCAGCCAGGGTTACCACTCCTGCCCTGCTGAACTGAGGCCCCGTGGCATCCAGCGTCCCTACCTTTACGGTTACCGCGCCGGTGTTCAGCCCAACGGGAGCGATTACACGTAACGTGGTGTCGGTAGCCGCTATCACGGGAACGGTTATACCGTTAAAGGCAACTGTATTATCGGTAGCATTGGTGCTAAAGCCTATACCTTTTACAATTACTTCGGTGCCCGCCAGGCCGTTGTTGGGTAATAGCTGCGTAATGCCCAATGCCTGTTCTTTAAAGAGCGGGCCATCAGACAATTGCCCGTTTACGCGTACCTGCATTTTACCAGAGCCTGCGCCTACCGGCACTTTCACGCTTATTTGCTTATCACTGGTACTGGTTACCACGGCGGGGATACCATTGAATGATACGGTTACCTCGTCTGTTAATGTACTGAAGTAGTTACCGGAAATAGTTACCGGTATGCCCGCTGGCGCACTCAATGGCGCCACGGTGCTGATCAGCGGTTTAGGAACAACAGTAAATACGTTGCCCACCGTTTTCTGCCCGTTGATCGTTACCGCTACAGGCCCGGTAGCCACGCCTTCCGGTGCTACCACTACCAGCTTGCCTGCGGCAGCATTGAGTACTTTGGCGGCCGCACCATTGAAAGTAACCTCGTTGCCGGCGCCGGTGTTAAATCCTTCCCCGGTAATAGTTACTTCTGTGCCGACGCCTCCCTTCAATGGCTTGATAGCGCTGATATGCTGGAATATGAAATCGGGTCCTGTTACCTGTTTACCATCAACGGTGACAGCTATCTTACCGGTGCCGGCGCCTTCCGGCACGGTGGCCACCAACAGGGTATCTGTAGCGCCGGTGATAATAGCATCTTTTCCATTTACGGTTACCTTAGCCGGGGCGGTCAGGCTGCTGAAACCTGCTCCATAAATACTTACGTTCGTGCCTGCGGCGCCGTTAGCCGGGCTAATGCGATGCAAGCTCAGTGCCTGGTAAGTATAAGCACCCAATTCCTGTTTGCGGTCGCCCGATTGTACGCTCAGCGCGCCGGAAGTACCGGTGGCCGGTGCCAGCACAGTCATCACCGAGTCGCGCGCATCCACTACTTTGGCTTCTGTACCGTTAAAACGTACGGTTACATCTTTGGTAAGCCCTTGTCCCTGCAGGGTAACGATGGTACCTGCATTCCCGCTGTTGGGCCAGAAATCTTTTACATTCACGGCTACATTGGTAGCGTTCCGGTCCTTCCTGCAGGCAGTCATCACGATACCGATGATGAGCAGCAGGGATACATATTTTTTCATTACTTGTATATTAACCATGATTAAAAAGAATACCGCATTCCCAGCTGTACCTGCGCCCGGGAGTTGAGGAAGTCAATGGAATAAGGTTTGCCCGGGTGCTGGAAGGTATACACGGGGTATCCACCAGTATTTTGACTGGCAGGAAATACCGGCGTTAACCCGGTACTGGCGGTAGAGTTAAAGGTATTGGGAGAAAAATAAGACAGGCCCCACTCACTGTTTACCAGGTGTGTGAGATTGACCACATCGATGGTAAATGTCAGGTATTGCTTTCCTCCGAAATGATATTCCTGTGCAAAGTGCAGATCAGCTTGTATATTCCAGGGGGTGCGGCCGGCATTACGTTCGGTGAACTGACCGCGGCGGCTGCGCAGGTATTTGTCGCTGTCGATATACGCATTAAAGGCATTGGCCTGTTCCTGCGCGGAAATACCTTTATCCCGGAAGAAATTGACCGCTTCTTCCACTTGAGGAATATACACCAGGCTTACCTGCTGTGGTAACCCCTGTATACTGTTATTCACAATACCATAGGAAAACGGGCTACCGGATTGCGCGCTCGCAAATAAGGTCAGGGTGCTGATCCAGCTGCTATTCCATGCTTTATTATAGGTAACGTTGCCCACTATACGATGACGGATATCAAAGTTAGACCATGCCAGTCCAGGGTTATTAGGATTCAATGCCTGGTTCAGCTGCCAGTTGCTTTCCATAGAGTTGCGTATACCATTAGACACATCTTTAGATCCACCGTAAGTATAAGCCAGTGACGCCTGTACGCCGGAAGGGAAACTACGGCTTACGCTACCGGTAAAGCTATAGCGGTAGCCCTTGCCCGTATTGCTTAGCTCATAGGCATTGGAAAACCGGGGATCAACGGTACCACTATATATCGGTTGTTGACGGTCTTTATCGTATGGATAATATTTAGGATCATCTTTGATATTTACCTGCTGGAACAATACATCTTTCAGCGTTTTGGTATACATGGCTTCCACCGTATATTTAAATCCTGCCAGGCTGGTATAATCCAGGCCAACACTACTACGCCATACCTGCGGCATTACAAACTTATTGTCCAGCACATCTACCTGTGTTTTACCTGCATTGGCATTATTCATTAAGGCGCCATTCTGCTCAATAAATTGTGCGATGCCATTGGGGTTGGGTTTCAGCGGGTCGCTACCGGGAACAAACACCTTGGTATCGGCCTTCTGATCGAACGAACCGTAATTCACACCGTTGTTGTAATAAGCGTATGCAATCCAGGCGAAAGGAATACGGCCGGTAAATAAACCGGTACCACCACGGAGGATCAGGCGCTGATCACCTTTCCAGTCGAAGCGGAAGCCCAGGCGGGGCGACAGCTGTACTTTACCTAAATAGCTGTTGTTGATACGGTTCAACGGCGTATAGGTGTAAGTGTTACCAAAGAAATTATCTGTATAGGCGGTTTGTGTTTTTTCGCTCAGCAAAGGCTTTTGCGGCAGCCAGGTGTAGTCTGCTCTCAGCCCCGGGATCACTTTCAGTTTATCGTTTACCTGGATTTCGTCCTGAGCGTACACGCTATGCATATTCACAGAAAATCTTGCTTCCGGATGCGCCAGTATATATTCGCGGCTGTTGTTGGTGTAATTGTAGCTACCCCTTACCCGGTAAGGGTTGTTAGCGAGGTAGTCTTCAATGCTGAGGTAGTCCACGCGGCCGTTCCAGGCATTCACAAAGCCGTAGTTAATCCGGTATAATTCATTGTGGGTACCCAACAACACCGTGTGTTTACCTTTACGCCAGGTGAGGTTATTGGAGATCTCTACCGTACGCTGCTTCATATCGAAGATACTGGCCTCGCGGTCGGTACCTAAATAGATGGTGGTACCAGGCGTACGGCCTGCAATCTGCACTTGTGGCAAGGTAGGATCTGATTCCGGGTTACGTTTGTCGTGCACCAGGCTATATCCTACGATAAAACTATTGGACCAGTGCGCATTAAACCTGGACTTCAATTCCATCACGGTAGACGTTTGGTTATTCACCTGCTGGTAGGCCATACTGGTAAAGCGGAAGTCTTGCTGATCGCGGTCCATGTTGATGGCCCTGGATGTAATGGTATTGTTGCGCAGCGACAACTGGTGCTTGTCGTTAATATTCCAGTCTACACGGTTAAAGAATTTCTGCGAGCGGGAATAGGCGGTGTAGTTGCCGGCGGTACCGGGGTCGAAGCTTTTGCCATAGCGGTCGAGCGTACTTTGACGGATATCCTCCGCATCTTTTACGCTCAGGATGTTTGCCGTTTCTGGTTGACCTACGAGTAACTGTACCGGGTCTTGCCGCGAAGTGATTTCCTCGTTGGTAAAGAAAAACAACTTGTTTTTGATGATGGGAAAGCCTACCCTGGCGCCTGCCTGGTAGTCTTGGAAGTCGCTGTTCATCTTACCCAGCGGGCTTTTGCCGGTAAGGCTGGCATTGCGACCAAATCCATATACCGAGCCGGTTACGGCGTTGCTACCGCTGCGGGTAACCGCGTTGATACTACCGCCGGTGAAGTTACCGATCTTTACATCGTAGGGCGCCAGGTATACCTGCATATCTTCAATCGCATCGAGCGATACGGCGTTGGTACGTGTACTGGAGCCGGGCATGCCGGAAGAACCGGTGATACCGCCCATAGAGGGGCTGAAGCCGATGGCGTCGTTGTTGATAGCGCCATCGATGGTCACGTTGTTATAGCGGAAGTTGGTACCGGCAAAGGAATTGTCTTTCGTGGCCTGGGGCACCATTTTAGTCATATCCTGCAAACTGCGGGAGATGGTGGGCATATTGGCGAGCTGGGTGCGGCTGATATTTTGTCCTGCGCCATAAGTATTTGCCGCGGCGCCTTTTTTTGTACCCTTCACCGTTACAGCGGATAATTCCTTCCCGGCTACCGTCAATACGAAATTCAGTTGTATGGGCTCTCCCAGGCGGATATTGAGTTGCTCCCGTTTTTGCGGTTGCATCCCCATCATGGTAACGGTTACCGTATAGGGGCCGCCAATGCGCATACCGGGCAGATAGTAGCGGCCATCGGTACCGGTAGCAATGCCATACTTTGTTCCGGAAGGCTCATGTATGGCTACTACGGTTACGCCGATGAGCGGTTCGTTTTTATCGCCGGTAATTTTCCCGCTCAGGGTACCATTAGTTTCCTGTGCTTTCAGCCGTTGACCTGTACAGAGCAGGAACAGCAAAAAATAGGTTATGTATAGAATTTTATTCATCACAATTACTGGTTTTCTTTTAATACCTGGTCTATGATATGCAGTACGCCATTGCCGGCCAGTACATTGGGTGTTACGACAGCTGCGGCAGTTTTATTACCGGGGCCTTTCAGGTTGATGCCCGTATACTTTACACCGGATTTCAACAGCGTAACCGTTACATTATTTCCATTTTGCATGGCCTGTTCAGACTGGTCAGATATGCCGGTGGTGAGGATATAATCGTACACAAACTTCCGGCCGCTGAACAGGTGGTATAATAATAGCTGGCGAAGCGCCTGTGCGCTGGTGTTGTTAATACTATCTATCGATGAAAAGCCAGCCTGGCGGAAGGCCTGGTTCGAGGGCGCAAAAACGGTATAGCTGGCATTGTCATTCAACAGGTCCTTCATTCCTGCCTGTTGCAACGCTACGTTGAGGAAAGTGAGGGTAGTATCTGATGAGATAGCATCCGACAGAGTTTGATGCACCAATGGTTGCAGCACATTATTCAATACCTGTATGAGCCCATTACTGGCGGAGAGATTATAAGCCAGTACCGGGCTACCGTTGATGGTAAGCACGGTGTCGGCACCTTTTACCCAGCGGGTGACATACATTTTAGCGCCGGTGATGGCAGTAATTTCCTGGTTGAATTTAAACGGCAGCTTATTCAGTTCCCATATACCGTTCACGATATGATAGGATACCAGGTTATTAAGGATAGCGCCGCTCTGTTTGAGCACCGACTGGTTATCAGGATATCCTGCCTTGTTAAAGGCGTTATTATCCGGTACCAATACGGTAAAAGGTCCGGGTTGGGTGAGTTGCACCCGGTAGCTGGTTCTGCCCAGCGCGGTGCTGAAGGAAGAGAAATTGAATTTATTATCATCAATAATGTAAGTCAGTCGATTGATCTCTTCATCGTTTACGACCGTGTCCTTCTCTTTTGTACAAGCGGCCAGTAGTAATATCATCAATGCGGCGTATATGCGTATATTCATAGACGTTAGTTTATTATTTATGGTATGAACAGATCGCTCACTTCATGAATGACCCCATTGATCACCCGGATGTTTGCCTGTTTGATAGCCGTATAGGGATGGTTGGTGCCCAGCCGCCTGATACCAGGTTGTCCGTTGTTATTGATAAATGACAGGTTAATGATGACCGGTGGTCCCTGGTACATCTGTCCTTCCTGTACTTTCAGTCCGCTGAGTTGGGCGGCATAGTCTGTCAGGTCATTCGCAAAAAACACGGGACCTACTCTTGGCCCGTATCCGCCAGGCGTGTTAGCTAATTGCCCTGCATTGGCTAAGCCACCGCCATGAGCGTTCAGGATAGTATCCATCGCTGTAACCGGCTGCTGGTAAAACATATTCTCATCGTATTGCGGATCCGGCAGTGGCCAGGAACGCAGGCAGTAGTTCAGGATATCGTCTTCGTTGCTAAAACCGTTTTTTATAAATGCATCATTACTCGGTGCATACAACGTAAACTGTATATAGGAAGAAGATGATTTCAGCAATGGCATCGGGCTGATATATATCCCGGCAGACTGATAAAGGCTGTCACTGATACGCAGTGCAGCTACGTACAGGCTAAACCGTGGTTCCTGCCGCAGGTAATCCCACATGGTTTGCTGTGGTTTGCTGATACAATGCGCCATCGGATAAATGACGCCGTTAGTGCCTGCCAGGGCTTGTGTTAATTTGGACTGGCCGATTCCATTTACCATCAAGCTATCTCCGTGTTTAGCGAGGAACTGGAAATCGAGGTAATTAGCATACCATTCCGGAATGTCCAGGGGACGGCTGGATAGCGTGGGCGCCGCCGTGCTGACCGTGGCAGCCGACAGATCTGCCGGCGACAAGTGGGTAGGCAGCACATAAAGCGACAGCAGGTCATTGAGTGTGGCGGCATCTGCATGCTTAATTTTATCCAGGGTCCAGCCGGCAGTTTCAAACGCTTTGTCTTCTGGTACCAGCAAAGTAAAATAAGCGGAGCCATTTTGTTTCAGCATAGCATCCATACCGGAATGTTTCCATGCTTCCCGGAAATAGCTATAGGGAGATGTTTCCAATAATTGCTGCCAGGTTTTATCCGGTCCGGGCGGCGGCGCCACGGGTTCGCCTATGGGTTCCGGTTCCAGGTCTTGTTTACGGCAGGCGGAAACCCCCAACAATAACAGTAATAATAAATATATCGGTAATTTCATTTTCTTCCTATTTATTGCTTCATTAAATCCGGGTTGAAAATCAGGTCGTCTATTACGTGCACAATACCATTGGCACACAAGTGATCTGCGTTACCACGGCCCCCCCAGTAGTTGAGCCGGAAAGCGCCCTGGGGATTGGCTATCCAGTCGATACCCTGGCGGCGATTAATAAACACCCCTGCTGTTTCTATATTCCCATTCCAGTTATAATCATAGCTGGGAGAAACGCTGTACGGCTCCAGTATGATGCTTCCGGCGCCAAATACATTGGTATGCGAGAGTACATAACCATCGGTAGAAAAGACGTGCATAGGACGCATAGACAATGGATATACGCCAAAACAGAGCGGGTTATATGCTGCAGGATTCATGGCAGCAATGGTTTCCGCCGTAATCCCATATTTACTGAAAGCGCTGTTGACCGGGGCGAATATGGTGAGCGGATTTTTGGTTTTAAATCCATCCCATAAATTAAACCGCTTCATTGCCGCTACAAACAGGGTGAGACTGGTATCCCGGGCGATATAATCCTGCACGGTAAAAGCGTTATATTCCAGTGGTCTGCTGATAATATGTATTACTCCATTTGCCAGGGCGATGTTGCGTTTGGATTCCAGCTGGACAAAGGCGCCGTTGACAAAGAAATTGCGCGCTTCGGCAGCGAAATTACCTTTATCGGCGGTGATATACAGGTTTTCTCCTGCCAGGGTAACATACTTCGTGTCCATCTGCAAGGGAAAACTGCTGATAAAATAACGGTTGCGGATAATGTGGTAACGCATCATGGCACGAAGGCTGTCCGTGTTCATGTTTTCAATATCCGCTACCGTAGCAATTCCTTTTCCGTTGAAGGCCGCGTTATCCGGGGCAAACAGGGTAAAGGGGCCACCCGCTTTCAGGGTATCCAGCAAACCTGTTTTCTTTAAGGCTGCATGGAGCAGGCTCAGGTCATAGTTATTTTCTATGAACACGCCCATAGACCTTGGCACCTTGGTAGTATCGAGTGGCGGCAGGAGATTATCCTTGCGACAGCCTGCTACCAGGGTAAGCAGCAGTACTGTCATCGTAATTCGTTTTATGATGGCTATATTCAACATATCGATGTAATAAAAAGTTAGTAAACCGGTGGTGCGTATTTGCGCTGTACCGTTGTTACATAAAACCGGCGATTGATGTATTCAATCGTATTCACCGTAGCAAAAGACCTGGGATTATTGGTACCGGAGTGTATACTCACGATCAGGCCTGTACGTAAATCGGCCCGTACCAGGAATGGATAGTAGCTGCTTCTATTCGGATTGTCGCCGAAATCGCCCAATAACAGGCTGGAGTAGGCGCCTACTGCCAGGAAGTCGGGAAAGACCATATTTTCAGGGGAAAAGCCGGTGGCATAGAAACTGAATTGCTGCATCATATTACCGGTGAAGATTTTATTACTGCTGCTATCTGCAAATAAGGGGAAGCTAAAATAGGGCGCTACTTTAGATTCGAGCGACCGGTAAATCTGTCCCATAGGAATTCCTTTATATCCCGGCATTGGCACCACGGCATTGAAAGCTCCACGCCTGGCCAGTGTATAATACACGTTCATGGTGTCTCTCAGCTTCGTACTGGTGAGTACCTCGTTGGTAACCGTATTCGCAGACAGCTCAAAGAAACCTTTTGCGCTGAGGTTATAGCAATTCACATATACCTGGTCATCCGCAAATGGCTGTTTGGGGAATGTTTCATTGCGCAGGTACATCATAGCCTGCTTCGAGGCGTATTCTGCTACCAGGGCATGCATGGTGTATACTTCACCTGCGGTAAGATCGATCGTAGTATCGATCAGCGTTACTCCACGATCTTGTTTATCGAGCTCGAAATACGGCGTATTATTCAGCGGTCGGGTACGGAATATCACCCGGTGTTTGCCCGAAGGCACCTGTGCCCAGCTGGAAAGATCATAACCGTTGAGTACCGGTGCTGCCAGTACCCGTTTGGTGCCGGGAAACTCCTTTTGCCAGATAACGTTACTGGCGGCATCGGGGTAAGGCATGGCCCAGTCGTCGCGGTGATCGAGGAAGTCGCCGGTAACAGCGGCACTTACCGGTATACCGTTTTCATCGGTAGCCGGATCTATCATGAAGGTCAGGAAAGGCTGCGGCGCATCCTTATTATCGAGCGAAGCGGTATAGTCCAGGCAGTTGAATACCCGTAAGTAAGCAGGCGATTGGATGCTGGCGTATTCTGTTTTGCGGCAACTTCCCAACAGTCCTAACAGGGGAAGCAGCAAAAATATATAGTATCTCTTATTCATGGTCGGCTCATTTGTTATGTTTCACAATGATCATCCTCGCTTTTTCCGGCGCATTGGCGGCAGTGCTGCCCACCAGTGCTACGGTGTATACGCCTGGTTCGCTGCGGGGCAGGGAAGGCGTTTTATATAGCTCCGGCCGGGCTATAAAGGCGCGGCTATTCAACACCGGGATACTACGTATCCAGTCGCCGGGGGTAACACCGGGACGGGAGGCATAAGCCAGCATGGAATTGGAAAAGTTCAGGTTGAGAATAACGTAGGGATTGTCGGCCACCGGCTTGCCCAGAAGCAGGTGCTGAGAAGCGGCATCGGTGGCCTGGTAGCTGGCACCGCGGAAAGGAAGGCCGTTATCAGCCGTAAAGGTCATTTCATCCAGGTCGGGGCAGAAATTCATGCAACGTATCCAGAACGGGAATCCATCTTTCCAGATACTGTAAGCCCCATTGTCGGTAGCATTGCCATTGTAAAAGCGGCCGCTGAGGTTATTTGCCACCAGTGAGATAGCCGGGCTACCGTCTTTACGGGGATAGAGCCAGGCGGTGAGGTTATCGGCCGGCTGTAATGCTACCTGTGTTTCTGCAAGCACCTGTTTATTTTCATCCATGGCTTTCAGTATATGCATGCCCGTTACATAGGCGCTATAATCGGTCTGGCCGCTGAATGGCAGCGTATTTCCCATAGGTTGCCCATCCATTGTCCAGCTGATTTTTTTACCGGGAAGTACATTTACACCCTGCATACGGGCATAGGTATTATTGAGTGGTTCGGTAATATCTGCGATGATGCGGAAGGTATTGACTTCCACGGCCATTGTTTCACCATTAGGGTTGCCGGTAGGTACTTTTGCATCCCAGTTCATGGCGACAACAATAGTGTAAACGCCGCCTGGTTGGAACGTTTTTATAGGCGCGTAAGAGAGCCAGGTATCTTTGTAGTTACCTAATCCAATATCTCCAAACTGGTCCATGAGGGTGCCGGTGCTGGGGTTGAGGGTGTTGAGCGAACCGTTGCCGGGCACTTCTTTTCCATCTGCCGCCAGTACTTTCAGCTGGTAGGTGCCATAGGGCAGGGAAATATAGTCAGAGTATGTGCCGGGCGCCACATTCGACAGGCCTGTAATCAGCGTACCATCTGCGAATGCCACCGACATGGCGCCGCTGCGGTATACACCTGGCACTGTGTTGGGACCGGCAATGCTGCTGAGATTCAGGAACCGTACCTTACAGGCAGCCGGATCCGCGGCCGGGGAAATGCCCCTGGGTATGGCGAAGAGCGAGTCTTCATAACCGGCAGCATTGGGCCGGTAGCGTACGAAGTAGTAATCCTTCGGATTGTTGTCATCATCTTTGGCCCAGAAAGGACGTGTGGGCGGCATGTTTACCTTAGCGGATAAAGAACTGAACAGGATGCTATCTGCCCATCCATTTTTATCCACAAATGCGCGGGGCACGGTGTAGGTAGTGCCCATGCGTCCATTTTCAGGGAACCAGCGGGTACCTTTGGTTTGATCAGGACCATAATACCCATCACGATCCGGTGCGGTAAAACTCGTGAGTGCCTGGCCATTGATCGTTAATTCTGTGGCGCCGCAGAGGTTCACCAGGCGTATTGTTGATGGTGTTATTGGTTGCTGGTTGATCCGGTTGTCGTAGGTATAATCCAGCTTCTTGGTACAGCCACTGAACAACCAGGCAGCTGCCACGAGTATATAAGTAATGTTCGTTTTCATCATTCCATTTTTACAGGTTGAAAGTCAATCCCAGCATAAACTCTGTTCCGCGGTAGAAACTTCTCCGTATATATTTCTTTCCATAAAAATTTCCGCCGGTACCCGGATTCGCATATACCTCCTGCACTGGCTGGTCCAGGATATTTTTAGCAAATCCTTTTAATTGCAGGCGTTTCAGCAGCTGCTGGGAAAACACGATATCCAGCACAGGATTGGGCCTGGAATACAGATCCGGCGTACCATCGAGGTTTACCTGGATCAGGCGTTCTCCTACCATGTTGAAAGTAGATGTGATATCGGTGCCTGTTTTACGATTGTTGTAGTTTAAAAAGATGTTCATGGAGTAAGGCGCCTGTTCAAACAGGGGACTGTTTTCAGGAGCCCGGCGATCGATAGCCCTGGAAGATTCCAATCTCTCTTTAGTTTTCTTAATTTCGCTCTGGGCCAGCAGCAAGTTAGATCCCAAACCAAAATTCTTCAGCGCACCGGAGATAATACCCAGGTTCTTCACCACTTCCAGCTCTATACCATATACCTTTCCTTTGTTAGGATCATTCTGAAATTCGATGGCGGGAAATTCCGGAAAACGCGCATTCAGTCCGGATGAATTTTGTTTAAACACTTTCGTTAACTGGTTATCTATCTCCTTATAAAAAACGGAAGCAGATATTACCTCACCAGGAGCAGGGAACCATTCCCAGCGAAAATCGTAGTTGGTGGTTTTTTGATTTTTTAGCTTCGGGTTACCCACTACGAGGGCAAACTGGAACGGATCGAAATCGAACACATTAGTAAGTTCTCTCAGTTCCGGTCTTGCCAGCGTAGTATTGTAGCCGAGGCGAAAATTCATGTTCTTATTCAGTGTATAGGTCAGGTTAGCAGAGTAGAAAGGTGTATAGTCAGTTTTATAAATAGAGTTAGGTTCGGTGTATACCAGGTTTACCGTATTACCACTGGCGTCTTTGGTAGTAATGGAGGGGTCGAGGAATACGTTTGAAGTATCCACGGCGGCCTGTATGTCTGTCATCTCAAAACGTACCCCGCCGGTAAAACGCAGTTGCTCCGTGAGGTGCAGATCGAGCATACCGTAGAAAGCGCGGGTTTCGTAGTAGCCTTTATAGTTATTGGGCGATTTTTGAATATTGTATAGAAAGCCCCCGGAGCGTGGCGCCCCTTCTTCATTATAGGCGGAAGGAGGACGGATACCAATACGATCGTAACCCACCAGCTGGTCGAGGTTACCGTTTACTTCATAAAGTGGCAAAGGCCCACTGCTGGAATAATTGGACCCTGGCAGGAAGAGCACATTTTCTGCAAATGTTCTCCTACGGTGCAGGTAGTTGACCCCGGTTTTAAATTCCTGGCGTTTGTTAGCCACTTTAAAAGGCAGGGTCAGATCGGCTTTATAGTTGTAGTTATCTTCTTTCAGGTGGCGGAAACGGCGACCATTCGGATCGGCCTGGATAACGCCATAGGGGCCATATCCATTTACATACCCCGACACCAGGGAGTACAGGCTGGGGGAATACAGTATCGGCGGCGTAGTGCTGGGAGCATCTACCGGTCCGGGATAAGTAGAGCCGCCATTGATGCGGTAATCGGCCAGGTTCACGAAACGGTAATCCGGATCTTCCTGGGTAGAGGAAGAAGTAGCCAGGTTATAGCTCAACTTCGGTGAATACTCTTTTTTAGAGAGTTTATGTTCACCCTGTAAGTTGAAAGTATTGAGGGTACGGTAGCTTTGGCGGAGAGAATATACCAGGTTGTATACTTTTCCGGGCAAGCCGGTATATTCGTAGGCGCCGTACAGGTTAGACGCTTTTGTTTCCGCACCACGACTGCCCAGGTACTGCATACTTATTTCGTGCTGAGGGCTAAAGCGGTAAGTTAAACCACCCAAAAATCCATAGTTGAGTGTTTGCGTACCCGTGTTTTCCTTGTAGTTGAGATACTTCCCCAGGTTGATATTATTAGGGGTGATGTAATTCGGAATAACACGGGGACTATACAATGCCGGGTTGCCCGTGAGTACGCCCTGGTATACACTATACTGGGTCAGTTGTCCATCATGGATGTCGTTGGTGCGGCTGTAATAGTTGGCGCCGGCTATGAGTCCTACCTGGTGTTTCTTAAAAACCGTATAGTTGTTGCCGTACGTGATAGAATAGATCTGGTTTAGCGGCGCCTTTTTATATTTAGTAGTGAGTACCGGATCGAAGCTGTGCATGATGCGGTTGATGCGGTTGGCCTCTGCCAGCAATGCAGGATCATTGCGGCTGGCAGCTATTTTGCGCTGGATATCTCCCAAGCCCCCCGGGTACTGCGCAGACAGCTGCTGGAACTCATTGGACAGCGATTTTTCTTTTACTTTCTGCCCGAGAAACCCCATGTCGGCGTTATAAAAACTATTTACCCAATTGCCTGTGCGGCTGTTCGTACCGGATTGGATGGTAATGCTCAGGGTTTGCCGGTCGGGAACTGATTTCGTTTTCAGCTCCACGATACCGGCGGCAGCATCAGCAGGTTTATCAGAGGTAGTGGTTTTGTAGATGGTGATGTTATCCAGCAGGCCGGCAGGCACCAGGTCGAGCGGGATGGTGCTCCTGTCGGGATCGGAAGAAGCGAGCCGGATACCATTCAGCTGCCCGATCACACTGCGGTCGCCGAGGCCGCGGATAGCCACATATTTATCGTCGGTAACGGTTACACCGGATACACGTTGTAAGGCTTGCGTGGTAGTGATGCTGGCTGTTTTTTCGATGTTCTGTGCAGAGATACCATCGGAGATCATGGCGGAGTTCTTCCGGTCGTTGAGCAGCATGGCTTCCGTGTTAGCGCGCCGGCGGGCATCTACCTGTACTGCGCCGAGGGTTTTGCTATCTTGCTTCAGCTGGATGGCAATTACCGGCAGGCTACCGGCTTTCACCATTTTAGTGGCATATCCTACATAGTATACCACCAGTACATCGGTGGTATCTTTTACTTCGATAGAAAAGCGGCCCGATTCATCGGCAGTTACCACGCTCCCAGAGCTTTGCGCCATGATTTCCGCACGGGCTACCGGGCTATTTTTGGCAGCGTCGGTCACCAGCCCGCTGATAGTGCGTTTGCGGGGCGCTGTGGCAGGCGCTTTGATCACAATTTTTCGGATCACCACTTTACGGCCGTCTACCGCTTCATATTCCAGGCCGGTATCTTTCAGCAGGAAGGTAATCACTTCCGCCACGGTTTTGTTGTTCAGGTCGGCCGTAAACTTTTTATCCAGCATTTTGATATCCGCGGGGTTATAGAAGAAGGTGACCCCGCCCTTCGCCTGCAGCAGGCTGAAACACCTGGTGATGCCTTCATTCCTGAAATTGATGCTGATCTTCTGCTGCAATACATTTACCTGCGCCATCACAGGCAGTGTAAAGCACAACAGGAGCCACATACAACTGTGTAAAAATTTTTCCTTCATTCGTTTTAAGATTTAAAAAAGAATAGCCATTACCATTGCGATGCAATGATTTAATCTACTGTTGATCGTAAGTGTTGTGTTACTTTATCAGAATGTTATTGTTCCCGTTTTTATGAATGCTTAAGCGGTATGACAATGCGATTATCTTCAGGATATCATCCAGGCTGTCGGTTTCTTCGAAAGCCCCCGTAAACCGGGTATTTGCCGTGGCAGCAGCACAACTGATCTTCACTCCGTACATTTTTTCTATCTCCCCAAAAACTGCCGACAGCAACGATTCATTAAACATCAGCTTCTTGCTGGTCCATGATATATTGGGTTCCTGCTGTGTATATATTTTAATTTGTTGCTGCGCCTGATCGAATACCAGCTCCTCATTAGCGCCCAATTGCCGGGTCACCGTTTCCGCCGTTACCGCCACTCTCCCGCTCTTTACGCTTACCTTCGACGTAGGAATACCAGCACTGTCGGTTACCACGAAAGAAGTACCCAATACCTTTACCTGTAAGTGCGGTCCTTTAATATTAAACGGTTGCAGCTCCGGTTTCACATCGAAGAATGCTGTTCCATTGATATCTACTTCGCGCTTAGGTCCCCGGAAAAATTTAGGATATTTCATGGTAGTACCGCCATTGAGCACCACCAGCGAGCTATCCGGCAGCATCACTTTCTTTACCTGGTATTTAAACGCCGTCACCGTTTGCATAGGCACAGGATCTATCCAGTCCTGCAGCTCGTAGCGATACCTGCCCGCCGTAACCAACAGCAGTACACTCGCTGCCGCGGCGCCGATCCAGTACATACGGTACGACTTCGGCCGCATCGCCTGCCGCAGCTCATCCAGCACCAGGAGCCGCTGTACTTCCGCATCTTCCGGCGCTTGCTTTTCCCGCCAGGCTTCATCTAGCCATTGCTGTAGCAATGCGGCCTCCTTACGGGAAGCATTTCCCGCAAGGTAATTATCAACCATTTTTCTAAACTGTGAGATATTCATCCGGAACATTCTTCTATAGATATGTTCCCGGCAAAGGGGTGTTTGTCCCGACGATGTGTGTTAAGGAATTATTAACTGAGAATATCCGCCAATAACATCGCCACAGCAATATGATGCCGCAAAGCCTTCAGCGCCAGATGCAGCTGATTACGGACTGTTTTTTCAGAGAGATTTAACCGCTGCGCAATTTCCGGTATCGACAATTGCTGCCGGCGGCTCAACAGGAAGATCGTCCTCGTTTTTTCCGGTAAAGTGGTTAACTGCTCATCTATCTCCCGGAAAATATCCGCCTCCCCCATCTTCTCCCAGATATTATTTAATACCGGCAAAATATATTCCTGTACCCGGTCCAGCTCCTCCGGCCGGTTCATGATCTCCTGCAACTTCTTCAGCGACTGAAAACGTACCGCCTGCATCAGGTAACTCTCCAGCGAGCCCCGTACCTGCATACGCTCCCGCCGCGACCATAAAGAGATATAGACTGTTTGTACCACATCCTTCGCATCATCAGCCGACGCCAGTATCTTCATCGCAAAAGCATACAACGCCGGCCAGTGACGGTTAAAGCAAGTTTCGAAAGCCTTCTGATCGCCGGCACGGATAAGACTAAGCAACGCTGTATCTTCACTGGATTGCATGGGAGTGGTGTTGAACAAATGCACGGCAAAATAGTCGATTTGACGGGGACGGGGTTTTAAGTTAGTGTTATCTTTTTTGTTTTCCCATCTTAAACTGGAATTCCCTCACCGCCGCATTCCGAATGCAGCTCCTTGGCTTAACTTCGGGCTATGAGAAAAGCCTGTGTTTTACTTGCAATAACCGGCCTGGCGGCGATAGCAGCAGCCGCCTTCCGGCCGGTATACTTCTACAAGCCGGCGTATGAGGGAGGTGCTTGTACGGTGAAGACGGTTCTTTATTATAGTGTGGTGCCGGATACGGGGTGTTTGCAGGGGGAAAGGGTGAAGTTGGCGAAGGAGGAGGGGGAGTGTCGGGAGTATGTGGTAGTGGGGCAATAATCCGTAAAAGGTCTTTAATTAGGCTAGTACTACATAAAGCGAATCAAATTTTCTAAAACTACCTCTGCTTGTCACTAAATGCAATTGACAATTACCCAAGCATTTAATATCCCTTATAAATCCATTTATTTATAGGAGCCGCACTTGAGTTTGTGAGCTTGTCAGGGCTTCAGACAGAAACCTTTTACATATTAGTTGTTAAATGACTCGGCGGATATCCCTATTCTATTCAAACTAATCGTTGGAAAAATCAAACTTCCCCCTTTCCATATTTTAATATCAGCTCAAAGTTTAAAAAAACTCATTTACCCCTTTCGAATTTCTTCTCAAAATTTATCAATAACATAAATAAATCAATTAAATATATCCGTCAAATCTATTATTAAAATCACAGAGATAGTTTCCTATGTAAAAACTATCTCCGTGAAAATTTCACCCTAAATAATTTAAAGGTTCATAAAGGGAATTCAAAACATCAATACTTGTAAGGATCCACTGCTAAGCACCACAAATTTTACTCATAGGAAAAAATCAACTTCCAAAACGGTACAAGGACCGTAAGTGGATTGTGTCGATGCGCGTATTGTCAGAGGTCCAAGAGGGGTGGTCGTATAAGGCAACATAGTTGCAACAGTACACACAGTTGTACCTTGCCCACCTATAATAACAACCTTTTCAGTAAAAAAATATGAACCAACCCTCGAAGCCTTGTAAGCTAGAGCACCTCCGGTAATTCCCATAAGAATAATCAAAGTCAATGCAATTTTTGCTCGTTTCATAGTCGTTTCGCTTTTTCATTAAAAAGCTAAATCTTATTTTTTAATGTATATTAATACGACGCACTTATTCCATCCAATTTTTGTCTTTAGCCAATTGTTCGAAGAAGATAGAATTTGTGCATTCTTTTCAACCAATCTGCTATAAGCAGTGCCGGCTGTTAACCATTTACTTAACATCGTACAACCAATACCTAATTCCAAAAAATACATATACCAATTGACAGCTCTCTCCTAGTTGAAGTTACACATACATCCTGCAATGAAACTACATTACTTTTTCGAACAAAAAACAACCGCTAATTAATAGCACCAATAATTCGCAAATTTGCTACTACCCAATTACTATACCTTATAGCGATATTACCAATGAATTACTTCCTCACAACTCTCATCGTCCCCTGGATGCTACAGCCAACACAATATCTACAAAATAGGCACTTACTAGATTCCGGGGGTATTACCAAACCTCCACTGACACCTAAAAACTACAATAGGTGGCCATGGGTTGCTTCTGCCCAAATCAGCAACAATGGGAAATATAATGGATATATATTCAGTTCTGGCAATGAGAATGAGCGAATACTCAAATTATCATCTAAAACAAACCAATGGAGGCTTCAATCATCAATTAGCAGCAGCTACGCATTCTCCTATAACAGTAAAAAAGCCGTATGGATAAACTCACACGATAGCCTATGTCTCTCTACCTTAGGAGAAAAATCAATTATTTACATCTCAAATGTATCGTCATTCAAAATAAACGGAATATATGTATGCGCCACTTCAAAAATCCCAACCAATCGATCCATTCTAATAAATATGCAAACAAGTAAGATATCCACTTTTCTTGCAAAAAACATTTTCCTTCTGCATCATGAACACAAATCTGAAATCTTGCTATATAAAAAAAATGGCACCCAAAATTCTCTGATAATAACCGACGTTAATAAAAAAAAACAGAAAAAAATATGGGAAGGAACTGAAATGAACAATATTACACTAGACAGTAAGGAAGAGCAATTATGTTTTCTATCAGGAGCGGCTCAAAACCAGATATGGTACTTTAAATCGACAATGGATTCTGCTATTCAAATAAAACTGTCCATAGACGATAGTGCTAAGCACTTACGCATTGAAAAATTCAATAGCCATGGAAACTATTTATTTGCTAAGCTAATAGAACAAAAAAAAAATCTAAAGGATTTAAACAAGACATCAGTAAATGTATGGCATTACTCCGACAACGAAATGGAAACACCGAGTTTATCTACAAATAAAATCATAATATCGACAATTGCAATTAGATTATCAGATAAAAAGATTGTACGCATAGATGACAAATCCAGCAGGCTATTTACGCCGATCTTAGAAGATTCAATAATTCTAATTAGAACTCAACACAACCCGACATCGGGAGACGAGGTCCGCTGGAATGAATCCGGTAATTATTCTTGGTATCTCAAATTCCTTAATGAAGAAAACGTACTTAAATTAAATAATATCACCCAAAATACGATAGTCGAAATATCCCCAATGGGTAAATATATCGTCTATTTCAACACAGCAGCACACCAATATTTCGCCTATGAGGTATCATCAGGAATTGAAAGAAACATTACCATCAACATCAATGAAAAATGGGAAAAAAATCCGAATACAGATAGCTACGGCAGATATATTGGCGGTTGGGAAGAAAACGATGAACGTGTACTCATATATGGACAACGGGATATATGGAAGATTGATCCAACTCGCAAGAACGCGCCAATAAATTTAACAAACGGGTATGGCACGAAACATAATATAATCTTCTTCTTATCTCTAGCAGAGTACTCAAATAGACCGCTATTAAGAAATGAATCATTAATTTTATCAGCCTTCAACGTTAATACAAAATATAACGGATTCTTTAAAAAACGACTTCAAAAAAACGGGGACCCGGAGCTATTAACAATGGGGCCGTATCTATATGATATAACTGACAACCCATACATTCCTTCGAATGCTAGTTTCTCGCCCATAAAGGCACTGCATTCAAAAGAATACATTATACGAAGAATGAGCGCAAAAGAAGCACCCAACTACTTTGTCACAACTGATTTCAAATTATTCAAAAGAATAAGCGACCAGCATCCTGAGAAAGAATTTATCTGGTATACAACAGAACTACACAGCTGGATATCATTAGACCGAAAACGACTATGTGGAATCCTTTACAAACCAGAAAATTTCGACTCTTCAAAAAAGTATCCCATCATCATCAATCATTATGAAAAAAAAACAGACTGTTTAAATGCCTATATCACTCCAAAGGCGCTAGAAGGAGGGTGTGGAATTAATATCCCCTATTATGTTAGCAATGGATACCTGATATTCTGTCCAGACATATACTACAATATTGGAGACCCGATGCAGGGTGCTTACGACGCGATAATATCCGCAGTTCACTATGCTGCAGGTTTACAATTCATAGATCAAACAAAAGTGGGAATTCAAGGCTGTAGCTGGGGCGCTATACAAACCAACTACCTTATAGCTCACAGTAATTTATTTGCAGCCGCATGCTCTACCTCTGGCATTGCAAACTGGATAAGTGGATATAATACTCTAAATGGATTTGGAGGTAGTATGCAGGGAATGTTCGAATCCGGACAATTTCGCGTAGGAGGAACTCTCTGGGATAAACCCGATATATACATTAAAAATTCAGCAGTTATAAATGCGAATGAAATTAAAACACCTTTATTACTAATGCATACAAGAAACGATGCTCTCTGTAATATACAAAATATCATGGAGCTCTTTGTTGCGCTTAGAAAATTAGGGAAAAAAACATGGATGCTAATCTACAAAGGAAACCATGGATTAGTGGGAGATGATGAAATAGATTTCAGCAAAAAAATGAAACAGTTCTTTGACTATTATCTACAAAATGGGAGTGCGCCCGAATGGATGTCAAATACTCTGGAATAGTACGCCCCAAACCGCCCAACGCCCCTTTCACATATCGTATCAATCGCGTTCGACTGAAGTACTTTAAATACTTATACTATACATTAAAGGCCATTAAATAGTCCCCAAAATCAATTCGCCCACGTAATAACAACGGAAAACGGTCAATATATCGCAAGAAATTGGGTCCGATACTCTCTCCCCAACAAGTGCTTACGCCTAATTTTTCAGGTAGTAATTTCCATAAACATGCCATGACTTGTAGATTCTGAAGCATGTTGACCCACTTCTCTGATTTATGTTGACCCACCATTCTGGGATGTTGACCCACCTTGATTATTATTTTTGGTAAGCACCTAAAAAATTGATTCTGGGATGTTGACCCACCCTGGTTTATTTTATCCGGAATATAATAAGATTGTCATTCTGGCATATTGACCCACCTGCAGGTAATCATTAGTAAGGGCTTTTTGCTATCATTTGCTCCTTAAAAATATAGGAGCATGGCACAAACGCCTATAGCAATGGAACAATTAAAACAGCTTTTACAACTTGAGAAAGACGGGGTTGGGATACGAGAGATGGCACGCCGTTTAGGTATTAGTCGCAATAGTGTACGCAAATACTTATCCCTGCTTACAAGCAATTCTGTAGAAGATCAGGATAGTCCAGATAACAAAACACTTGCTGAGAAAGCTTATCGTAATGATAGCGTGGTCCATGACATGCATCGTTTAGAGCAATTGGCCATCCATTTTAAATATGCGCAAGGTGAATTAGGAAAAGTTGGGGTTACCCGCCAGTTGCTCTGGCAGGAATATTTACAACAGCATCCGGATGGATATGCTTACAGTCATTACTGCCACCATCTGAATCAATACCTGAAAAAACTGGATGTGACGATGCATATGGAGTATTCGGCTGCAGACATGATCATGATTGATTTTGCCGGCAAGAAGCAACATTATGTTGATCTATCTACCGGAGAGCAGATTGAATGTGAGGTATTCATTGCTATCCTGCCCTTTAGTGGACTTATCTTTTGCATGGCAGTACATACCCAGCAAACAGCAGACTTTGTCCATTGTATCAATGCAATGTTGTTATTTTACGGAGGAGTACCAGCGACTATTCTGTGTGACAATCTAAGAACAGCGGTAACACAACCGAACCGTTACGAACCTGTATTTACTGATATCTGCGGGCAGCTCAGCGAACATTATACAACAACCTTCAGTGCTACCCGTCCTTATAGTCCGCGCGATAAAGCCATGGTAGAAAAGGCCGTAAACATTGTCTATAATCATGTATATGGCCCGTTAAGAAAAAGGGAGTTTACCAGTCTTCAGACGCTCAATACAGCTATGCAAGAGCAGCTGTTGCTACTCAATAATAAGCCCTATAAAAGTACTCCTTATATTCGCTGGTACTATTTTGAACAACAGGAACAGTCTCATCTCAAACCTTTACCATCGGAACCATTTAGCTCTAAAAAAGTGGCGCAGCTTACAGTCCAGCGTAACTATCACGTACAACTCTCAGAAGACCACCGTTATTACAGTGTTCCTTATCTGCATGTGGGTAAGAAAGTCAAAGTACTCTATGATCAACGGGTAGTAGAAGTATACCTGGACCATGAGCGTATTGCACTACATCTGAGAGACGGTCACAATAAAGCATATACTACCCTGGCGGAACATATGCCACCTCATCATCAGCGAATGCAACAGATTAAAGGCTGGAACCGCGATGATCTTTTGATGCAGGCATCACGCATTGGTACCTCAACTCATCAGGCAGTTACACTGATGCTGGAGAACAGTATCTATATCGAACAAAACTATAAGGCTTGTTTTGGTATGTTAATGCTTCAAAAGAAGTATGGTACAGACAGGCTGGAATCAGCCTGCAAACGGGCATTGACAGGCAGCCGTGTCAATTATACCCTGATTAAGAATATTCTTGAAAGAGGGATGGATAAATCAGCACCTCCACCTGATATATCCTCAATACCTATCCATGATAATATCAGGGGTAAAGATCATTATCAATAATCACTAAACAATAAACAACAATGAACACAACACAAACACTTCAGCAAATGCAACAACTTCGCCTTCAGGGTATGTACCAGGCTTACCGTTCTCAATTAGATCTTCCTATGAACCAGCAACTGGAAGGCCATGATCTGGTCGCTTACCTGTTACAGTCAGAAGAACAGAACCGGGCAAATGAAAAAACAGCCTATTACCTGAAGCTGGCAAAACTGCGTCTGCCGGCAACTATCGAACAAATAGAATGCAGTCCGAAGCGGAATCTAACCAGGCAACAACTAGCGACCATGGGGGAAGGGCGTTACCTTCAACAAGGTGAGAATATATTAATTACCGGTGCGACTGGCTGTGGAAAAAGCCACCTGGCCTGTGCCTTAGGGCATCAGGCTTGCCTGCAGGGATATAAAACGGCTTACCTGAATATGAATCGTCTTATTGAAAAAGTGACACTATCAAAACTTGATGGTTCTTACATTAAACTACTCAATCATCTGGAACGCCAAACACTGATCATCCTGGATGACTTTGGTCTGGCCCCTATGACACAAGAGATACGTCTTACATTGCTGCAATTACTGGAAGACCGGTATGGAAAGAAGAGCATCATTGTTACCTCACAACTACCTGTCGCCAAATGGCATGAATACATTAATGACCCTACACTCGCTGATGCTATCCTTGACAGACTGACAGCCAATGCACACCGCATTGAACTAAAGGGAGAATCAATGAGAAGAAAAAAAACGTCAGACAATCAATAACACATCGTATTTTTATCCCGCATAAAGCTCTTACTCTTATTGCCTGCTTCGCAGGTGGGTCAACATCCCAGAGACATAGGTCAACATGACCAGAATTTACAATGACTCACTGCTACAAGACAAACTACGCATCGACGAAATAAGGCTGCACCAGAAATGATGCAGCCTCTATAGTTCAAATCTTAATAATCAAAACGAATTCAAAAACCAGTTACCATTGAGATAAACGTGACTTCGACCCGTTCAAATTATTTTACTTCATTAAGGAAGCTGCTGAACAGTAATAGTTGGGCAAGGACTCAGAGTGCGACCTGTAGAAAGCTTAACGGTGAAACCAGATGCAGCAGTTTGATATGGCAAAGTAGTGGATTGAATGCAAGCGCCATCTTTTTCTGTATAGAAAACATTAGTTCCGATACGAGCTTTAAACGCTAATGCTCCACCAATTACAGCCAAAACAGCGATAGCTGTTAATGCATATTTTGCTTGTTTCATAATGATAGATGCTTTTTATTCAAAAAGCTAAACTTTACATTATTAAAAATGCCTACTCATTTATAATGGCTTTCGGCTCCCCCATTGTTTAGGCTGACTTCGCTTGCAAGATTCCCATCAGCCGCCTATTGCGCAATAATCTATTTAAGCAGTTCAGCAAGGTCTATTATCTGGTCGATACCTACCTCTCCAAGAAAAGCTGCCGATAACTTTCTGTTGGCCGGATAAACAGCAATGTATGGTACATTTTGGGTGTTGAAATAGTGGGAAAAACCAAACTTATAGTCCAGGCCAACGACTATATTTGGAAATCTATTAACGCTAAACTCATGATAAAACTCCCTCATTCCCCTGAAGGATAAAGGCGTAATTAGGTAAAACTGAACATCCTTCAAACGGTCCATACCTTTTATAATTTCTGTCATTTCCCTCCTACAGAAAGGGCAATCCGGAGAAAAATAAAAGAATACCGTGGGTTTATTAAACGGACTATCAGAAGTATTTATATATGTAAGGCTATCAGAAAGCAAAAGCGCAAAAGACGGTAGCTTTTCACCCTCATGTCCAGTCTTCACCGGATATCTATATACTAACTTCCTCGAATTACCAAGTATTGGAAATCCCAATATCTTACAAGCACCGGCATACAAAAGTCCACCGAGCAACAAGCTTAATGAAAGTAATATCAATTCCTTCTTCTTCATAAAAATTTATATACCATTAACTCTAAAGTGAAATTAATCTAGTATAATGGATCTATTAAATATCATGCTCCCTCTGCTCTACCCTATTAGCTAACTTTAATAAATGATCTATGAGTACAATTGTAAAGCTCAGTGAAACAAGTATTGGAAACAACTGAAAACGTAGGGCAACCGGTGATGCCAAAACACTAAATCCAAAATTAATCAGCCAAGTAGCACTAACTAGCAGTATTCCTTTCTTTAATTCAGGAAAATATCTATACCCTCTCAAAACAAAAAAACTAATTATGCTCAACAACAACGTAACATTTATTACACCGGCAAGAATTGGGTAAAAGTCAAGAACATTAACTTCAAAATTCTTAAATCTGGTCATAACTTTATTACTCTTGTAATCAAACCAAACCTTTGCAATCATTATAACGGAGTCGATCCCCATATTATAGTGATCCAAAAATTCAACTGGAGGGGCATAATACTTTATCGCGTTTGGGACTAGATAGTATCTTAAATACTCTTTAGGATAAGTTCGAATTAAATAATTTCCATAATCTCCCATCATTGGAGCAACCGTCGCCCATTTCTTAAGCGCTGATACAGCAGAATCCCTCTTAAACTGGTGCTGCATATAAACTGTTAGAGGAGAAGCAGGGTCCCACATGTAAACTGTACTCGCTAACATTGTCTCTTCGGGGTGCTTTGTTATATCTCTCGTTGTATCAAAGTAATGGCGCACGATATTGTCAATCATTTCCAACCTCTTCGGCACCCTCTTGCGCTGCGAACTATCTACATATCGATAGGCATATAGCGCATTATTTGCCATCTGCCATCCTGAAAATGGCGTAAATTGGCGATGCCCACTTACCTCTTTATATTTGTCAGCAGTTATATTGATAAAAACGCAGATAAGTGAAATACTTATAGTAAACGAAAGCAAACTAATTAGAATCTTTCTTTTACTCAGAATCAATACCAAAACGCTGATGAAAGGATAAAATAATGCATTATATCTAACAGTGAACGCAATAAAAAGAATGAATGAGCTAATAATTATGACGCTATTAGTCGGACGATTCAATGTCCATATCAACATGGTAAACCAAACCAAACTAAGAAAAAGGAAAAAAGCGTCGCTTGATACATAGTTGGCGAGATATAAAAAAACCGGATTAAACAGCATAAAGGAAAACAAAACTATTTTAGCTATTCTACTCAAGTTGTAGAAATAAAAAATAGTAAAAACTAATGATAGTGCTGCAATTTCAACTAGAATATATTGCAATCCAACAAATATTGTATCCGATTTTGTAAAAACACTTATCAGACGCAAAAACTTTGAATATCCAATCGGATAAGTATTAATTGAGTAATTATGGTAAGCTGTCTCCAAATAGACATACGAATCTCCACTAATAAAACTGGCGTATGGATAAAAATACTTAAACAAGCCAAATTGAATTAAAATTGCAAAAAATAAAGTCCATACAAACCATCTATTTGCCGGATTCTTAAATACAAAACTAAACAAGTTGGGGTATGAATCCCCCAGTATATCCTTCTCCTTTCGTTGCTGCGTATAATTACTTTCAAGTGATGTTATAGCATCTGAATCAATACCTCCAATCATGTATGCACATGAATCCTTGCTATTTCCATCCATCCTTCCTGGTCGAATACCATGACAATTGTAACTCCTATCATCATATCCAGTAGTGCTCGCGTGACCATCGTTCCTTTCCTTCACAAACTCATTTGAAGATCCTTCATTCGTTGCCGATTTTCTAATCCTATTCTTATGCATATCCACACTGAATACGCTTCCAAATAATAATTTAATAATTCTATTTATACTGATTCCAGAAACCGGTGAGTAACGCATCATTAAATTACAATTTTATACAATTACGGCATTGAAATACAAGAGAAATTATGATACAATATATGCGGCATGCCTAATACTCTTTACATGGCCATCATTTTGCTATATCAGAGCAAAAATGACATTACGATACCATTATACCAACAATGAACTGTATAGTATCTATAATATAGATCTCTATCAATTATATTATCTACATTCTGATACGATTATAAACAGGGCATACCATAACGCTCACGCACCTATAATATCTGAAAGAGAAAAAGACAAAAATATATCTGTAGGCATTTTCTTATAATTTTGAGGGTTCATCATACTCTAGCAGAGGTTACATTTGAATTTCAATTCTTGAAACAACAACTTTCAAAACATTTATTCCTTAGAATTCAAAATTACTACGCTCCACTGCAATACACACACACTCGCATAATTTCTCTAAAAAATATAAATCGGTCATTAGCATCCAACTGCAATACTAATGCAATTAATTACCTCAATTTGCAGAAATAGGAAAACCCGCAATATGAAGAGAATACTTCTCCTGTTTCTTATGCTTCTATCCATCACCCGGGCTCGGGGCCAAGCATCCGTAACAGGTGCTATACAAGGAAGAATATTTGACAGCCAAAGTCACCTTCCCCTATCATCAGCAACGATATATTGTTTACACATGAAAGACTCAAGCCAGGCAGATTTGACATTTAGTGATAAGAATGGAAATTTCTCTTTCCCTAATATCAAACGCGACAGATATATACTGTACATAAAATACTTAGGCTATGAAACTTTAATGTATCCCTTAACAGAACTATTAAACATCAATACCATCGACATTGGATCTATTATATTAAAAAAAACTGGATTAACGCTTGCGCCTGTGGAAATAATAGAAACTAAAAGCCCATTAAATATCAGGAAAGACACTATCGAGTTTGCCGCGAGTTACTTCAAAACAAGAACAAACTCTTCGCTTGAGGAATTATTAAAAAAAATACCAGGAGTGCAAATAGATAACGATGGAACTATCAGGTTAAATGGGGAAGTAGTTAAGTCAATATTTATTAATGGACGGCCACTATTCGACGGTGGAGATATAAATCTAGTAACTAAAAATCTACAGGCAGATCTAATAGACAAAATACAACTAATTAGCAAAGAGCCCAACACCGGCGATCTGGCAATCACAAGTGACGGAAAAAAAATAAAAACAATTAATCTAACGATAAAAGAAAACAAACAAAACTTATTATCTGGTGAAACAACGATTGGTGTCAGTACAGATAAGAATTTTGGCACAAAATTGAATTTGAGTAAATTCACCAATTCGCAGCAGCTATTAGCAGTTCTTAATGGCGACAATATGAACGGCGCCCTTGAGGGAATGGGCAGCAATCTTATCGGAAAAGAATCCAATAAGAACGTTGGTATAAACTACAATAAGTACATAAATGCAAAAATATCAGCAGATATATCCTATTTAATGAAAGACAAACAAAATAGCTTAGCACAAAAAAGTGCAAGAGAGACATTCACAAATAATTCAAACTATTTTTACGATCAGCAGATCAACAACACCTCATCAAGCACAACAAACTCAATAAACATCAACTTTAGATATAAAATAGACTCAACGCAATCCATATACTTCAATACAAATTTACTTCAGTCGACCGAATCAAGTGCCCTGGAAAATATTTACAGCTCATATAGTACCCCAGATCAGGCAGCAAATAGCGGCACAATGAATATTTCCACAAAAAGAAACAGCGAAAGCATTAATAGCACCTTAAAATTTGAAAAAATATTTCAAAAAAAAAATAATCCATTGAGTATACTAGTCGGATACTCAGGATCTTCTGGTAAGGAAAATACAAATAACCTCACGCAAAACGTTCTTAGACAAACTAACAATGAATCAACATCCGATACAATTAAGCAAAATAACTTCGTTAATAGAAAAACTGAACGGCTATTCTTTTCAATTGACTATGACCTCCCTCTGTATAAAAGCAGTACAATACAACTGAAACTAGCAAGTGACTACAATCTGTCTCCGCTAACCAAAAAAGTATACGGATATAATGCTGCAAGCCACGTTATAGACAATCCAATTGACAGCCTGGGAAATAATTTCAATACAATATCATTCCAGAAATATATCAAGGCTGCTTGGCATATCCAAAAGAAAAAATATGATTTCACATTTTCATTCGCAATTCTTCTAAGTGAGATTTCAAACAATGATATACAACTAACTCCCAATACCCAAATTAAAAGTACAAGCCTCTTACCAGGACTTACTTTTAATTACTCCCTCACTAATAGCAAAACAGTCCATTTTATTTATAAAAGGAATCCAAAATTCCCATCATTGAACAGTCTCCAACCTATACAGGATAACACTAACTTACTATATATAAAACTAGGAAATCCATCATTGAAGCCCGAACAATTAGACAACATAACGCTATCCTATGATAATTTCAATCCCAATAATATGAGGTTTACTTCCATATCAATTGACGGAAATTTCAGCAAAGATCAAATCATTAATGGCACTTCCTCGGACTCATCGGGCCGCCAAATCATTCAGCCACTGAACGCTACAGGAGCTCACAACTTTGGCTTAAATATAACAACAAGTATCCCAACAACTGGAAAAAAAGCAGTATTCAGTACTGTCACGAATTGCAGAGTTGGAAAAGATATCAACTTTGTGAATGGAGATAAGGGATACTACAAAAATCTAACTATAAATCAATCAGTTAAATATGAATATCTTTACAACAAATCATTAGATTTCTATATTTCCGCAGCCCTTGGCTATAACAGCGTCGGATACTCGAATAGTAGACAGAACAACAACCAATACTTTAACTACTCATTCATATTCAATGGAAATATCAACCTTCCTTTCGGAGTTGTGGTTAATGGCTTTATAAGCTATATTATATCCAACGGGCAATCTAGTGAATACAACTTTAGAAATCTCAAAATAAATGCCTCTATCTCAAAATTTCTATTCTCAAACCAACAAGGTGTCATAAAACTTGGAGTATTGGATTTACTAAATCAAAATAGCGACATTATGCGCCAAGTAGGTGAAAACTATGTAGAGGATACCCGATCAAATGTTCAGAAAAGATTAATCATTCTAAAGTTCTCATACTTCTTTGGGAAAGGGAAAAGAAAATAAGTATTGAAAACCTATTTAAAAACAAAGAAACATTGACATCTTAATAAGTATTAATAAAATAAAAATAAGATGTGAATACTCGGACTACGGTTGACAGAGCAAATATACATTTTGAACTGGATTTTAAATCTTTTTTAAGGGGAAGGCGCTGCTGCCGCGCCATTCCCCTTACCCCATCCCGGCAGGGATTTCAAACAATGGCTACGTTTTAGACTGCAGCCGTTCTCTAAGTATTTCGTAGGGCGTTTTGCCCTTCAGTGCAGCATTGGGCCTATGGCAGTTATAGAAGTTCTCCCACTCCTGCAGCTTCTTATTGATGTCAATGTCGTCTGTGTAGTCAAGCAGCTGGTAAAACTCTTGTTGATCGGTCAAATGGGACCGCTCTACTTTGCCGTTTAAATGTGGGCTGGCTTTTTTGATGTACACATGCCGAATGCCCAAATCTTCGCAATGCCAATGAAATTGCGCCTGAAATTCATGTCCGTTATCGGTTTGGATAGTATGAATCCGGAATGGAAATTTACTCCGTATATAGTCTACAAATTGAATTGCACAGCTTTGATTATGCTTGTTATATATTTTCAATGCCCGCGCTCTTGTTGCGTCATCAATTGCCGTATATTGGAAGCGCTTAACCTCTTTCCCAGAGGACTTATCAGTAAAAGACAAAAATTTAACATCAACCTGGATTCTATGTCCCGGCACCTGTTTTTCGTATCTTTTAAATTGTTCCATGGACCTTTTTCGCTGATTTTGTGGCAATTTATTCAGCCCGTTTCTTTTAAGAACATTGTATACTCCCGCAGGAGAAACAGCAATATCATGATAACGTTTCATGTACCATGATATTCGCAACTGCCCTAAATGGTAAGTGGTTCTTAAGTGTATAATCTGAGCTTCAATATCAGCTGCAATACGTAGCTTCGGATTTTCAGGACAGGGTTTACTATTAATTAAGGCGCTTTCGCCTTCATTTTCATAGTCCTTCTTCCATTTATAGTAGGTTTCCCTGGATATACCAAAGTATCGACAGGTTTTTGATACATTCCCGGACTCTTGTCCATGTTGAATTATTCTAAGCTTTCTACGAATATCTGATAGTTCCTTTGGGCTCATATATAGACATTTGATTGACAAGATAAAAACTGTCAACCAAAGTCATGATTTCCATAAATAAGAAAACAACTATTCCAAATTAGTATATTCGGAAAATTCCTTATCGTCTATACGACGCTGGAAAAGAGTCTCTCAAAAGGCCTCTTCCGGGAGTAGAACTCTTATAATCTAGCTCGTAGCCACCTTTATCGTCATTCCTTTCATTTAAAGAACTTCGCGTCATCCATTTCGGTGCACGTAAATCCTTTAAATAATGATCAAAAAATTGCAACATCCTTATACGATAATCTTCCGCTGAAGCCCCAAATATACCATGTCCCCCATCGGTATACTCCAACAACCAAACCTTCTTCCCCAACCGCCTCAATGCAGTAAAAAACTCAATACTCTGGGAAAACGGAACAATACCATCATGGGTACCATGCATTAGTAACACTGGAGTATTAACCTTATCGGCATTAAAAATTGCAGAATTTTTAATATAGGCACCCGGCACTTCCCACAAAGATCCTCCCATTCTGCCCTGATGCAAATCCGATTCAAAATAATTCTGAAAGCTCATTCCACCTTGAGTTACACTATTATAAGCACTTATCAAATCGCAAAAACCACTAGCGGAAGACGCTGCTGCAAACAAATTGGTATGTGTGACAAGATAATTGGTTTGAGAACCACCAAAACTTGCTCCAGATAGTCCTATTTTCCCACTATTTACAAATGATAATGTCGATAGATATCTCACCGCCGAAACTGCCGTTTCTAGAGTTCCCTGCATTGGCGTGCCCTTTACATAATCAATATCTAAAGCAAGCACCAGATAGCCATTACTGACCACAGTTGGAATGTTCATTTGAAGATTATGCCAAAGGTCATCAGGCATCAAGTATAAATTCAATGCAAAAGAATTTCGCTCATAGTAATAAAGAATAACGGGGTATTTCTTTGTTGAATCAAAATCCCTCGGCTTATAAAGTATGCCTTCAGTATATGTACCATTACTTTTCTTCCATTTATGCAACTCAGTTGTATACCAATTATAATTCCTTTCCGGGTAGACCTTACTAACTCCATTAAATGTCCTAAAGTCTACAGTATAAAAATAATTAGGAGATTCAGTAGCGCTCATTCTTGTTAAAAGGTACCTATCACGACATTTTGCCTTAATAGGATAAACACCATTTGAAAACATCCAGCGATTACCTATAATTTGATATATATAGTTCCCCATAGAAAGGATTTCCAGAGATCGACTATTTCGTTCTTCTTTTAGAAATCCATTCTCCTTGGTAGTAGTATTAAATCCATTAAGAATTAAATAATCGGGTATCGTTATTGCACTATCTAAATACTGAGAAAGCCCCAATGACAAAACTACCTTTTCCTTATATCCAAAGCCTTTAGTGAGGTTAATCGCTCTTCTGGAACCTGTCGGATCAACTTCCCATATATCAAATCTGTCATAAATCAATACCGTCTTATCATTTTTTGTCCAAGTAGCAATTCCCCTTGCATTTGCACAATTTTCATCGTCATCATAATTTATCCAAGAAGCAGCAATGTTACCTGTAATATTTCTATAAATATGAGAGGCTATATCATAACTATAATAATTCTCATTGGCACGATCATAGTATATTACATACTTTCCCTCCGGGGAAAGCCATACCATGTCGTTCCCGTTAATATTCAATTCGTATTTTTCGCCTTTCATTAATGACTTAATCCAATAAGTCTTCTGAGCTGCAATATTCCAATAAGCCTCAGCCAGATTAGCGCTTTGAGGCGAATGCAGGATCAAAAAGACATTGTTACCTTTATTTTTCGCAATAACATTTTCATTCCTATCAATCAGAATTGTTACTTCGCGATTATTAATATTACAAACTGCATCATACGCTGGTACACTTGTACTTTCCTCCATCTGTTGGGGTTGCAATTTTACATCCAGATAGCTCCACACAACAACATTTGACTGGATTTTCGTCCTTTCCATTTCAATATCTTTTTCCTTCACATAAAAGAAAACATACCTTCCATCCTCACTCATTGCAGATAAATAATCCAATTTCACTCCTCTTTCTGCTATAAGAGAAGAATCGTTCACGAGAACAAAAGGTGCTCCCAAGTTTACCCTACAGCAAAAAATGGACTTTCGAGTTTCTTTCATTTCTGAAACTAAAAAAACAATTTGTGTTCCATTTCTGTCAACCAAGATTCGATCCACATGCTGATTTCCTGTCCACAAGACAGTCACTTTCTTACTCAAAAAATCAACAAGAATAAGACTTTGTTCGACATTCCCATTGAGCGTATCTACTCTATTCATTATTAATTGGCGGCCACTTTCACTCATAACAAACTTGTCTACTGACCTATAGACTTCCTTCTCATTGGAAATAAAATTCCAAACAATTAGTTCATTGCCAATACGCCTTCTATAGACTCCCCATTTACCACCACCATCCATCGGACCTTCAAACGACTCTGTGCGATCAACTAGCTCAATTTGAGAATTGCCCAGCTTAACTATACACAAAGAATCTCCATTCTGCACAAATATGGCTGCTTTGCTATCTGGAGTAAATTGTACGCTTTGGACAAATGGCACTTGATATTCCCAACTCCCATCATATCTCTTCAATACAAGTGTACGGTGTCCGATAGGCTGATTATCGATAAAATATGAAACATACAGACCATTATTTGTAATAGCTCCATTAGCCACAGATGTCCACTCCCTATAGGCATTTGACGCCAATACATTCGAAACATTCTTTGCAGAATCCGGCTCCTGACAATAAGAACTCATGCAAAGACAGCAAAGCAAAACAAAGCAGAAAAGTGATTTCATTCTTCTTGTAATTAATCTCTTAATAACCATAGTTAGCTTAATAATTACTTATCATTCCGTTCATTGAATTTATCGCCTCAATGAATAAAATGAATAATGAGATTATTATCTAAGCCGCTAGGTATATGCATTGACAGATCCAAAAATAAGATGCATATATCTAGTCAGTCAACCATTCAATTTAACAACAAGTACTGCTATCTATTAACAGTATCTATCAATATATATACATCCTTAAGATATATTGAATACACACGCCAAAAGGAAAAGGTACTATAAAGCGGCTATAAATAACCACTGCTACTATATATAGTTAAATAGTGGTACCTCCTAGCTGCGCTAGGGGTATTATAAATATCAACTAAAATCATGTACCCGAATAAAAAGTCATCTTATGGCAAGTTCAACAAAATGTAAGTTAATAGGGCGATCAATAACAATAGTCATACTCATTTTAATAACGATTAATTCGCAATCGACATTTGGCAATGCCAAAAGGCAGGTACATAAGATAACCCTTTCTGCGACCAATGTTCCATTAAAAACTGTATTCAAAGAAATATATCAACAAACTGGGCTTATTATAAATAACAACACACACGAAACTTCCCTTAGCGAAGACAAGAAAATTAGTGTAAATTTTAAACAAACTGACCTGCCGGAAGTCATGAAATTCCTTCTAAATGATTCCGAAAATCTATCTTTCAAAATAAATGATCAAAGCGTACTGATATTTAAGAAATCGTATATAAACAATCTCATTCCCTCGCCTGTAAATATACCTGATACGATTTCTACATCCTTTCAACTATCAGGAAAAATTATAGACATGGCTGGAAATCCAATTCCAGGAGCTGTTGTCAGGCTTAAAGATACCAAGCGAGGTGCTATTACAAATCCAGATGGGAGCTTCAAAATGGGCGATGTTGAGGTAGGCAACACATTAATTATTACTTCTATAGGATTTGAATCAACGCAATTCCTCATTACAAACAAGAATGTACTAATTCATCTAAAATCTTACACCACCATTTTGGATGAGAAGGTAGTTATTGCATATGGAAGTACAACTAAAAAGCTAAACACAGGAAACATAACCAGCATAAAAGGTAATGAAATAGAAAAACAACCAGTCGGCGATGCTTTACTTGCCCTACAAGGAAGAGTCGCTGGCGTTGAGATCCAACAAGCCTCCGGCCTGCCTGGATCTGGGGTTACGGTCAGAATCCAAGGTGTAAATAGCCTACGAAATGGAAATGACCCGTTCTATGTAATTGATGGTGTGCCCTACATTTCCCAACTGTTACCGACAAACAATCAAAGTGCTGGAACCTCTGGAATACCCGGCATTACAGGTAACCCCCTAAACTATATAAACCTTGCAGATATTGAAAGCATAGAGATATTAAAAGATGCGGATGCTACAGCTATTTACGGGTCAAGGGCAGCTAACGGAGCAATACTCATTACAACGAAAAAAGGAAAAGTTGGAGAAGTAAGAACCAATGCTACAGTTCAAACTGGCTGGAGCGAGATTGGACACATGATAAATATGCTCAACACCAAAGACTATCTTGCAATGCGTCGCGAGGCATTAAAAAATGATGGAACAACCCCTTCTGCATATGATTGGGATCTAAATGGAGATTGGGATACAACAAGGAACACAAATTGGCAAAAGTACTTAATTGGCCACCCAGCTCAGTTCACTGATATCCAGACAAGCGTCTCAGGTGGAACCAAGCAAACACAATTTCTGGTAGGCACAGGATATAATAAACAAAATACTGTAATGCCAGGAAGGTTTACTGACACAAAAGGATCATTACATTTTAATATAAACAGTACTTCTACAAATCAAAAATTCAAGTTACAGTTATCTGCTTCTTATCTCTTTGACAACAATAAACTTCCTGCTACGGATTTAACACCAGCTGCCGTTTGGACAGCTCCCAATGCTCCCAATCCTTATAAACCCGACGGCAGCTTTAATTGGCAACCAAACGTAAATGGCTCTACAACCTTTTTCTTCAATCCAATTGCACCTCTTGGAATTAAAAGCACAAATAAAACAAACAATCTAACCAGTAATATGGTTCTCAGCTATGAGATTATTCCCGGCCTCAACCTTATCAACGCTGTTGGCTATAACAATATGTCGACAAACGAGCTATTGGTGAGTCCTTTATCCAATAAAGCCCCAGAATACCTTGTTTTATTTAACAATAACAGATATAGTCAATTTCTGACAAATAGTATCAATTCGTGGCTAATAGATCCTCGAATTGAATACAAACGGCCTATAAACAGGGGACAACTAAATACCGTATTGGGGACGACTATTTCACAACAAAATAGCAATCAAAAAAATATACTTGCTTATGGCTTCAACAATGACCTGGCAATTGAAGACTTGGCATCTGCTACTAGCCTGCAAGGGACAACAATAAATACTGTGTATAAATACAATGCGATTTATATTAGAATAAACTATAATTGGCTTGATAAGTACATCGTCAACTTAACTGCAAGGAGGGATGGAAGCTCGAGGTTTGGTCCAGCCAGTCAATTCCATAACTTCGGAGCTATTGGCGCCGCTTGGATTTTTACACAAGAGCCATTTATCCAACGAATATTTCCATTCTTCAGTTTTGGTAAAATCAGAGGCAGCTATGGCACAACCGGAAACGATCAAATTTCGGATTATCTGTTCTTGGATTTATATCAATCACAAACCGTTTCTGGAAATTCTTACCAGAATTCGCTCGGGTTAACAGCAATACGATTGACTAATCCATATTTACAGTGGGAAGAAACCAAGAAACTTCAATTCGGTTTGGAACTAGGGATATTAAAAGACCGAATGTTATTCACGGCAAATTATAATAGAAATCGATCTTCCAATCAGCTACTAGATTTCAGGCTTCCAATAATCACCGGGTTTACAAGTGTAACAAGAAATCTTCCGGCAGTAGTACAAAATAAAGGGTGGGAATTTACAATTAGTTCAACGAACATCAAAAACAAAAACCTCCTTTGGACAACGAGTATTAATCTTACGATACCTAAAAATCAACTGTTGTCCTACTTCGGATCTGATCACTATAATTTCATCAAAGTGGGTCAACCGTTATCCATGCAACAAGTATTTAACTATGCTGGATTAAACGACACAACGGGTCTTTATGAGTTTCGAGATTCGAAAGGTAACCTTACCTACCAACCATCAGACCCGACTGACAAAACCGTTATTGTGAACTCAGATCCGAAATTCTACGGAGGTTTACAAAATACAGTTAATTACAAAGGATTCTCAGTCAATTTTCTCTTTCAGTTCTACAAAAAAACGGCATACGATGTCGTAACATATGGAATTAACGGCTACGTATATCCAGGGAATGGAAACTACGGACGAGGCAATCAATCAACGCTTGTATTGGATAGGTGGCAAAAAGAAGGCGACAAAGCAACGCATCAAGCATTCAGCGCGGATGGTAGCAAAAATCTGTCATTCATAGGAAATAGTAACGCCGCCTGGGTTGACGCATCATATATAAAACTAAAAAATATATTTATTTCATGGGAATTGCCCAGTAAATGGAAGGATGCAATTCACCTACAAAGTGCCAAGGTATTTATACAAGGGCAAAACCTATTCACTATTACAAAATACCCGGGCTTTGATCCTGAGACTCCCACTATTTCCCTTCCTCCGCTCCGGGTAATCACTTTTGGCGCTCAAATTATACTTTGATTTGTACTCTTTGCCATAAAATACATATTTATGCAGATTATACTCTCTATCACGCAAACTCTTACCAAAACTGCCATAGTACTTCTTGCTCTTATAATTTGTCTATTTGAAATCAGTTGTAAGAAGCTTATTAAAGTAGACAATCCAACAACAAGTATAAGTGGAGAAAATGTATTCACTAACAGCCAAACTGCGGCCGCGTTATTAACTGGAATATATACCCAAATGAGCAGCTCTGCAATAACAATTGGAGACCTTACTTCTATTGGCTTCTTTACAGGCCTGTCAGGAGATGAACTAACTCTTTACTCGGGCGCAAATAATCCTGATCTAGAAGCATATTACCAAAATAAGATAATTGCGTCGTCCATGGGATCTGCTAATAGTATATGGGTTAATATATATCCAAAGTTATTCACCGTAAACTCAGTAATTGAAAATGTACCTAAGGCAACTGAACTATCAGAAAGTGTGAAAAATCAATTATTAGGAGAAGCCAAGTTTATGAGGGCATTCTTTTACTTCTATCTAGTAAACTTATATGGCGACGTCCCCTTGGTTCTCAGTACCAATTATACAGTTAACAACGTTCTTGTCCGCTCTGCGAAATCCGACGTCTGGGCTCAAATTATTTCAGATCTCAACGATGCCAAGTCGCTATTATCAGGCGACTATCTAAATTCGGCTCTTACCGGCAAGACCACTGAGAGAGTTAGGCCAAATAAATGGGCTGCCATTGCCTTATTATCTAGATGCTACCTATACACACACAAGTGGAAATCAGCAGAAGATCAGGCAACTGAAATAATCAATAACTCCTCAGTGTATCACCTCGATTCGTTAAACAATGTATTCCTAAGTAATAACTGGGAAGCAATCTGGCAATTACAGCCCGTAAACATTGCATCAAATACTGAAGATGCAAAAACTTATGTACTTCATTCGACCGGCTTATCATTCCTCAAGCCTGTATATCTCAGCAATCAGATTGTCAATAGTTTTGAAGATAATGATCAACGGAAAAATAGATGGATAAATAGTATAGATATATCAGGACAAACATACTATTATGCAAATAAATACAAATCCGACAGTATAAATGCGCCCTTGACTGAATACCACACAGTGCTGCGGCTGGGAGAACAATTCCTTATACGAGCAGAGGCACGAGCACAACAAAACAATCTTCAAGGGTCCCTGGATGACATTAACGTCATTAGAAAAAGGGCGTGGCTTGAAGATTTCAAAACTAATAATTCTGTCCAAATCCTATCTGAAATATACCATCAGCGACAACTAGAACTATTTACCGAATGGGGACATAGGTGGCTTGATATGAAAAGGCTTCAAACTGTGGATTCTATAATGGCTATTGTCACCCCAATAAAAGGAGGAACCTGGAGCTCAAACTGGCAGTTATATCCAATTCCCCCACTAGATATCCTAGCTGATGGAAATATCATACAAAATCCAGGATACTAAACCATCAAATCCTTTAATGATATATGTATCTCTCAATTCAATCATCACTTAACAATAACTAATGAAACTGAAACTCAGTCTATTTGCGCTTTCAACATTATCGTTAACACCTTGTTTGGCACAAATAAAAAAAAATATTGACAATAATATAATAACAGTAAATTATCAAACAAAGCCAATTCGCATGGCAACTCGTTGGGCAAAGGATGTAAGCCCAATGAATGTATTAAAAGAATATCCACGTCCTCAACTACAGCGAAATAGCTGGATAAATCTAAATGGACCTTGGGACTACTGTATTACTGACTCTTCAGTCGAAATGCCAAATTCATTTGAAGGCACGATCCTAGTTCCTTTTCCTATTGAGTCGGCCCTTTCCGGTGTACAAAAACAACTTGATCCAGACAAAAGGCTGTGGTACCGAAAGATTATTCCTTGCCCAGTTGTAAATAATGAAAATAGAATTTTGCTCAATTTTGGCGCTGTCGATTGGCTAGCAAGTGTCTTTATAAATGGGAAAAAAGTTGGGCAGCATAGTGGGGGGTATCAAAGTTTCGGCTTTGATATAACAGATTTTTTATTACCTGGTAACAATGAAATTCTTGTTAAAGTATATGATCCAACCGACCAAGGACCCAATCCGCATGGGAAACAAGCATTGCATCCACAGAATATATATTATACACCTTCAAGCGGAATCTGGCAAACTGTATGGATGGAAACAGTTTCATCTACTCATATTACTTATCTAAAAGCTACCCCGGATATAGACCAGAAATCACTCCATCTAGACATCGTCACCCAAGGAGATGCAAAAAACTGTAAACTAGAGATCAAAGTATTATCAAATGATAAAATTATTAATACTGTAGCCGTCCCAATAATCAAGAATCAGGGAAATACGACTATTAATATCCCCAACGCTAGATTATGGTCTCCAGACGATCCTTTCTTATATGATCTTTCCGTACAACTTACAGCAAATGGTAGTCCATTGGACTTGGTAAAGAGCTACTTTGGCATGCGTAAAATTAATATTCAGAAGGATGACAAAGGGATGGATCGAATTTTCCTTAACAATAAGTATACTTATAATTTAGGCGTTTTAGATCAGGGATTCTGGCCGGATGGATTATACACCGCGCCAACCGATGATGCGCTTTCCTTCGATATAAAAGCTATAAAGTCGCTTGGATTCAACACAATTAGAAAACATATTAAGATCGAGCCTGAACGATGGTACTATTATGCGGACAAAATTGGCGTTCTCGTCTGGCAAGACTTTGTAAATCCACCATATAACCTCCCCGATGGCTCACGAGCCATTTTTGAAAAAGAGATACGAGAAACTATGGATCAATTACATAACCATCCATCAATTGTCACCTGGGTACTTTTCAATGAACGATGGGGGGCATATGATCAACAAAGATTAACTGACTGGGTTAAAAAATACGATACTAGCCGAATCTTAAATGCTCATTCTGGAGAACTATTATTCGTAAATGACGAATTACGAGAACCTTCAGAAACGCCATGGATACATAGTGATATTGCGGATGTTCATTCTTACCCAAATCCGAGAATTCCAGTAGCACAGCCTAACCAAGCAAGAGTTCTTGGCGAATTTGGTGGCGTCGGCGTATCAGTTCCCAATCATGAATGGAATGATATACAGGGATGGGGATATGTACAAGTGAATCCCGGCGAGTTAAAAAAGAGATATACACATATGATGGAGAAACTTAGGGATCTGGAAAGAGTAGGATTAAGTGCTTCTATCTATACCCAACCATTTGATGTAGAAGGGGAGGAAAATGGCTTGCTTACATACGATAGAGCAATTATTAAAATTCCAGTTAGCGAAATAAGAGATATTAATAAAAAACTAGTCAATCAATCAGGCGGATTTACATCGGATTCTAGTTTATCTGTGGTTATGAATATCGACACAAGCGACAATGATAATAAATATGAAGAATTATTGGCAGAATACAAAAATGGAGGAAGGGATTCCTCTCTTCTAAGAAGATTAGTCTTAATGGCACTACGTAAAAAAGATCAGAATAATGCTTGCATTATTGGAAATGATTACTTCGATATACTAGCAGATCCTTATTCAAAGGAAAATCTAATTTTCTTACTTCAAACAGCTAGGACGGATAAGGACAGAGGGTTCATTATTTGCCGGGATAAACCAGAATTAGTGGATACTAAGTTAGGAAAAAATAGCGCAATACGAAAGATTGAAAAAGTAATTGATGCCGAAAACATAGCTCCAATATATAGGTCGAATCCCAATTGGGACGAAATCCAACAAAGAGTGCGTATCAAATATGGCAATTTGGGAGAAGAATATGTTTTAGGAAGGCGGATGATATATTATGGTTTTGAGTCAAGTGACTGGAAGAATTTTGGCAAATATTACGTGTTGTATTTTAAACGAGCTCTTACCCATCCAACCGGCTACTCATTAAACAACGTCACTTGGGTTCTATATGAACATGTATCTGACCCAGAAGTACTAAAATTTGCCAGAGATGTAATGAAATATGCAATAGAGAATCTGGACAATTCTGCTGAAGCATACGATACCTACGCACAATTATTACATAGAACTAATCAATCGAAAGAAGCAATTAAATGGGAGGAAAAAGCATTAAATATGATCAAAGGAACTCCTAATGAAAAAACCTTCGCCGAAACCCTTCAAAAAATGAAAGCCGGCCAGCCAACCTGGCCTCCAAATAATTGAGCTTTGGGTAAACAACGCGGTACAAGTGGGTGGTTGGTTTACACCCCTTGTCATTCTTATGAATCGTCACTAATATTCCTATTGGTGACCCCTTTTTTCAAAAATCTCAAAAAAAATTTTAAAACTATGGTACGTTATGAATTTGACCGGTGTATTTATTATGTGAGTTTGTTCAAGATGAGGATAGCCGCAGAAAAGAAACAGGAAGAATTAGTACAACTAATTCTTAAGCAGTGTATAATATATATGTAAATATGTCCGGCACATCTCGAAAACAAATAGGGTTTTAGGTGTACCATTAAAAGACACACTTTTTTGAAATTTAAATAAATCATAAAATTCAAAAAAAATGACGCTGACAGTTTGTTATTATCCTCCGACCCTTTTGTTAACTGTGGCTTCAAACATTCGACCAATCATCTAATTAAAAAATTTCAAACTTATGAAAATTCCTAACCACCTTAGATGGCCCGGAAAAGTACTCCGGATTGAGACAGATGATACCGACTATACCCCGATTGAAACAATTCCCGAAGAATACAGAAACTTAGTTATTCCAGCAGCCAGCGTGTTTTATACGCACGACTATGACTTCGATATGCTTTGTCAGTCCGTTCGACTGGGACCTTTCTCTCTATGGACACACGAAGTATTCGCCATGGAAAACATCACCCTGTTACCCGTTACCACTAAACCGGTCATTGCCCTCCACTTTATGGCTGGCAGCGATGTGATGGCGGAAATAACGGATAACGGCCCCTATAAATTAAGCGGCAAGGAAGTCAACCTCTTTAAACTGGATGCCGCCTTCCATGAGGCGCCCATGAAAAGAGGCGATACCCTATTCAGCTTTCATATCAACGTACTGCCGCATGTGTTTTCTAAGCTGTCCACTAAACACCCGGAACTGGCGCAGTTAACACAAAAAGAACTCACTGGAGGTAGCGGACCGCTGCACGATCGCCCGTATAAAATCAACAAGGTTTGCTTTGAAATTATTCAGCAGATCTGTGGATGCCGGTATATTGAAATGCTGGCAGATAAGTTCCTGTATCGCAGCTGTCTCGACCTGTTCATTAACTTCGCCAACCAAGACAAGGTATCTCATTTACCCAGTCCGAAGTTTGCCCCCGAAATAATGGAGGCAGTACCCCATGCGGTTAAATTCCTGAAAGAAAATGTAGGAGAAGAATTTAACAGCGCTAAAATGGCGTATATCCTGGATGTTAATGCCAGAGAGCTGAAAGCCGCCTTTGAAGCTACCTGCTTCATCTCCGCGGAACAATTCCACTTTCAATGTAAAATGTACCAGGCGTTCAAACTGATTGTCAACACCAAAGCAGAACCTAACATCATCGCTAACGCCATCGGTATGAGAGATACCGATAAATTCATAAAGAAATTCGAGGCATATTTCGACTGCTCCTATATTGCGGTTCGTAATGCCCAATGAAGGACACCGACATAAGCTTCAGTACAGATATGGTTGTTTTGTGCGAAGCTAGTCTTGGCTTCGCGGTTTTCGATCCCTCAAAATAACCCTTCGTCTGCGACCTGGAAAAGATCCCACCAGACCCCTTTTTCATCGCGGAATGTAAGGGTTATTTTTTTCCCTGCTGTGTGTACAAACTAAACCCTTCTTTTGCGAACCGGAAGAGATTTCGTAAATTCCTTTTCTTTCCACCGCAAAATGTAAGGGTTATTTTATGTCTTTTCAACAACGTACTATCTTCATCACAGGCGCCAGCCGGGGCATCGGCAAAGCCATTGCATTACAACTGGCCAGCAAAGGCGCCAATATCGTCATCGCCGCCAAAAGCGTAGAAGAAGATCCACGGCTCGGGGGCACCATCTACTCCACCGCTGAAGAAGTGGAAGCCGCCGGCGGTAAAGCCCTCGCCGTACAGGTAGATATCCGCGAAGAAGCACAGATCGCCCAGGCTGTGGAAAAAGCTGTCGCCACCTTCGGGGGCATCGATGTGCTGATCAACAACGCCTCCGCTATCCAGCTCACCAACACCGAACAAACCCCCGCCAAAAGATTCGACCTGATGTATGATATCAATGTGCGCGGTACCTTCCTGGTAACGCAACACTGTATCCCCTACCTGAAAAAAGGAAAACAACCACACCTGCTCACCCTCTCCCCTCCCGTAAACCTCGACCCAAGATGGTTTGGCCCCCATGTGGCCTATACCATCAGCAAATACAACATGAGCATGCTGGCCATGGGCTGGGCAGCAGAATTAGCTCCCTACCAGATAGCCTCCAACGCGCTCTGGCCTGCTACCACTATCGCCACGGCCGCGGTAAAAAACCTGCTCGGCGGAGAAGCGCTGATCAACAGAAGCCGCACCCCCGACATCCTCGCCGACGCTGTGGAATACATCCTGCAACAACCCGCTACCTACACCGGTCAAACACTGATCGATGAAGCGGTATTGCAACAGGCAGGCATCACCAATTTTGATAAATATGCGGTAGTTCCCGGAGGTAAACTGCAAAAAGACCTGTTCCTGTAAACAACATCAATGAATGATCCCGGCATACGTTCCCGCCGATGAATTCGCCGGGGGCGTATCCACTACCTGGAATAGGTACTTACCGGAACCCGTTTCCATCACATAACGCCCGTCTTTATACCCACTAGCCACATTCACCACTTTTCCATTTACCGTAATATCGGAAGTAGAACTGGCAGGCAGGTAAATAGTCGCCCGTGTATTGGCAGGAATCTCCACTTCCAGCGAAAAATGATCACTTTCTTTTGTCCAGCTGCTGCCAATAGTACCATAGGGAGATGAATAACTAGCCTTCGCCATCGTAACATCGCCCACGGGCTCCGGACGGATCACAATATCGTGAAATGCTATACTACCCGGCGCCGGCCTTATGCCCGCCAGCCCACTGTAAAACCATTCCATCAGGTGCCCCAGCATAAAATGATTATTGGACGCATCACGGTAACCCTGCCACGACTCTGTTAACGCCGTAGCTCCCTTGGCCAGCTGCAAACCATAGCCCGGTACGTCCGACCGGCTGTTCATATCGTAAATAATATCCGAACGTCCCTCATCATCCAATACCCGCAATAAATACCGATAACCGATATCGCCCGCAGTAATGCCGTTGTTATGCCGGCGTACATCTGCTACTATATTTTCCACCACGGCTGCTTTATGTTCCGGCGGCACCAGCTGCATGTATACCGACATGGCGTTGGCGGTCTGGCTTCCGCTCGCATATTGATGCGTGCTATCGTTAAAGAAGGCCTTGTTGTATGCCTCCTTCACCGCTTCTCCCAATGCCAGGTAATGCTGCCTGTCGTCCTGCTTACCTAAAATACCCGCCACCCTGGCCAGGATACTCAGGTCATAATAGTACATAGCCGTTGCCGTTACTGCCTTTGGCGTTAGCTGCGCTTCCCCCGGAAACTTCGGACCGATATCGTACCAGTCGCCCAAACCGTGACTCAACAGGTGATGATCCGACTTCTTCTCCAGGTAGGCAACGTAACGGGTCATCATATCATAACTCTCCGTTAGCACCGACTGATCACCATACCACTGATAGATATAATAAGGCAAAATCACCGCATTACTCCCCCATTCCGGCGAGTCGCGGAATCCCTCATCGAAATGCACATACTCAGGCGCAATATCAGGTACCAACCCCTCCGGCGTTTGTGCGTGTATCATGTCCCGTACTACTTTGCGGCAAAGTGCGGCGATATCATAGTTATAACGAATGGAACTGCCCACCAGGTGCGCCTCTTCCAGCCAACCCAGCTTCTCCCGGTGCGGGCAATCGGTAAAAACACTGGCCGTATTACTGCGAATGGCCCAGTCAATCAGTTTAAATGTTCTGTTGAACAAATCGTTAGAACAGCTGAACTGCCCGATCGTTGGCGCTGCGTTACGGGTATGTAAGCCATGTACGGCAGTGAGTACAGGCAGATCTGCTACATTGGCTTTGCCCTCCGGCACGGCACCTTCTATTTGGAGGTAGCGGAAGCCATAGTACATAAATTGCGGCTGCCACGACTCTGTACCTTCTCCCTTCAACGTATAATTAAAGTATACCGGTCCGCCTACCGCCCGTTGATCCGCCAGCCCTACCTCGCTAAGCAGTTCTGCAGGGATAATCTTTATCACCGCCCCTTTTTTCCCCTTTACAGAGATGGCAGGAATGCCGGATGCATTTTGGCCCAGGTCATACAGCCAGGTGCCCGACGCAAGCCGGGTAACTTTCACCGGCTCAAAGCGATCGAATATCTTTAACGGGAATGCTCCCTGGGCATTCAATACCGGCGGGCCAGCCACCACTACCGCATTCCGCCACAACGCATCGCTGAACCCCGGCTGATCCCAGCCTGTTTGTTCCAGGGTAGCATTGTAATCTTCTCCGCCATAAATACTGGAAAAAGTAATAGGCCCCGGAGCCGCTTTCCATGAAGGATCGCTTACTATATCGTCTGCACTCCCATCCTTGTATTGCAACAATACCCTACACCGCAGCTGGGGATAGCCGAAGGCGCCGGTCAGCTTACGATACCTTTCACCCGGCACATAAAAAAATCCATTCCCCAGCATTACGCCCAGCGCATTGGCGCCCGGCTGCAGCTGTGAAGTAACATCGAAGGTAACATAGAGCGCGTGCTGATCATATTTTGTCCAACCCGGATCCAAAAAATGATCCCCTACCTTTTTACCATTAATATGGAGATCAAACTGCCCCAGGCCACAGATAAACACCGTGGCCCTTTCCAGGGGTTTACGAAGGGTAAATTCCTTTCTGAGTAAGGGCAGTATATCTTTTCGTTGTCGATATTTAGGATCGCTGTCGTCGGTAATAGCCGGCACAATGCGCTCCTGTTCCGGCATTTGCTCATAGCCTATCCATTGCGCATTTTTCCAGTCGCCCGCCTGCAACAGGCCCGTGTACCATTGCGCAGGCTCGCTCCAGTCAGAAGCTTTTGCATGTTCGTCCCATACCATTACTTTCCAGTAATAGGTGGTAGCGGCACGCAACGCTTTGCCTTCATACCGGATCTGCAATGATTCGTGGCTGTTTACCTTCTTCGAATCCCAGATATTCCCTTTATTTCTGCGGAGCAATTCCGGCTTATCTGCCACCAGTACGCGGTAAGCGGTTTGACTGATATTGCTGCCATTACCCGCCAGCTGCCAGCTCAACGCCGGATGCAGCGCATCGATGCCAATGGGGTTATCCCGGTACTGGCATTGCAGGTGCTGTACCGTTACCTCCTGGGCCATAACAAGGGTGGTGATGAAAAACAAACACAGTGTGAAGCGGAATTTTAGCATCATAATAGGGTGATATTTGATCAAAGGTTTAAGGTTCCATGTTCACTATAGCCTCGATTACTTTATTAAAAGGTCAGTTCGGTTACCTCCTCCGTTAAGATTAATATATAAAATTTTCAGGGATATTTTACCCTGGGTAGCCATACACAGAAAAAAAACACCCCAACGAGGCCCAACAGCACCAATGCAGCAATACAGCATTCGGGTAGCAAATGCGCTGTTAAAATATGCATGGCTATCAGCACATCTTTATTCATTATAAATACTGTATCGATAATAGTCTGCAACCATACATATTATGTCTTAAAGACACTTAATTTATTCACTTGCATTTACCCATAATTTGGGTATTTTTACTTTCATGCACGATGAGATCTCCGAATGGCAACATGGAATACATACCGGTGATACGCCTGCATTGAAAAAATTGTATGACCACTTTAGCCCATCCCTGTTCCACCTGGCCCTGGCTATAATACATACAAGAGAAATGGCTGAAGAAGTTGTAGCAGATGTGTTCATCCAGGTATGGCAAAAAAGACAACACCTTGACCAGGTACAAAACCTGAAATGGTACCTCTATGCAACAACCCGTAATATTGCACTCAATTATCTCCGCAAATACGCACCACATAAAACATCGCAGCTGGATGACACTATACTACCAGCACCGCCGGCAGGCGATACCCCTGAAGACCTGCTGATCGGCCATGAAGCCATGCAGCAGATTTACATAGCCATCAATGAGCTACCCCCACAGTGTCGCCTGATATTTAAGCTGGTAAAAGAAGACGGTTTAAAATACCGCGAAGTGGCCGCCCTTTTAGACATATCTATAAAAACAGTAGAAAACCAGGTAGGTATCGCCCTGAAAAAACTACTCAGGATAAAAGCACAACATGTCGGCAACCCTTTCTAAAAAAAAATCCAGGTGCTTTTGGGGGTATACTGCTTTTTTTGTTGTCTTATACTCCGGCGCCGGATGCTGATAACAAAGTTTTTAAAAATGAGTGACAACATCATATGGATTTTACTGGGCAAATACGCCAGCGGCGAAATCACCGCTGAAGAACTGGCCGCGTTGGATGCACTGATCGCAGCGCATCCGGATGCAGCAGTACTGAAAACGCTGGCCACATCCATATGGGAATTGCCTACTGACGCAATGCCGGCTCATCCGGTAGTGCATCAACGTATATGGAATCGTGTCAACATCCGGGTGCGTCATTCCTTCGCCTGGCGTTCCCCGCGCAGGCTGGCTGCGGCTGCTGCAATCATCGTGGTCATAGGCTGGATTGCCTGGAAGATCATGATGCCGTATGTTTACTCCCCACGGCAACAAATCAGTGAAGCCGGCACGGGTAAACTCAGCCTGACATTACCCGACGGCAGCAAGGTATGTCTTAACCATCATAGCCGGTTAGTATACGACGACCGCCAGTTCGGGAAAAAAAACAGGGAAGTAACACTGACCGGGGAGGCGTTCTTTGAAGTGGCAGGACATGCCGCCCACCCATTTGTTATTCATACCAGCCGTATGAATATTACGGTATTGGGCACATCCTTTAATGTAAAGGCGTACGCGACTGATAGCATTATTTCGACGACCCTAATCAGCGGGAAAATAGCCGTGTCTTTCCCCCATCAACCCGGGAAAGCGGTGGAGTTACTGCCAAATGAAAAAATCATTGTACCAGCCGCTACTGCCAGTACCAATATAGTGCGCTCCTTCGCGCAAAAAGACAGCAGTGGAAAGGCAACCGACTTGTTGTGGCTCAACAACAAGCTCGTATTTGACAACGAATCATTTGCAACCCTTGCACAGCAGATGGAACAATGGTATGGCGTATCCATACATTTCGCCCATCCATCGCTGATGCAGTTAAAGTTCTCCGGCATTATAGACACAGAACCGATAGAAGAAACATTGAAAGCCTTGCAGTTATCCCGATCCTTTACCTTCCAGGTACATAACAGGGAAGTATGGATAGACAAATGACCTGTTTAACTAAATCTACAATGATCTAACGTATTATAACGCCCGTTTTATTACATCAACCACTTATTAATTCCATGTTATGAAAACAAAGCTATTGCTAAAAGTAGCCATCACGCTTCTTGTGCTGGCCTGCACCCAGGGTTATGCCACGGCATGGTCGCAGGAAAAAATAACCATCTCCCTGGAAAAAGCCAGTATCAAAACGGTATTGAAAACTATCCAGGAAAAAAGCCGCTGCCGTCTTATTTACAACGATGATCTGCTTCCAGATCAAACTTCGGTATCCTTACATGTGGAAAATGCTACAGTGCCACAGCTATTGGCTACAGCCCTCCAGGGTACCGACCTGGGCTATACAATGCTGAACAATAATGCCATCGTAATAAGGACAAATACAGTAAATGCCGACAAAATAACAGGTACAGTAAAGAATGAAAAAGGCGATCCCCTGATCGGCGTATCCGTAAAAGTAAAAGGAACTACCATCGGCACCGTCACCAACGAAAGCGGCCATTTCGAATTACCAGCCACTCCTGGTGCAGTCCTTATTTTCAGCTATGTTGGCTACGAGCAGCAGGAAGTCAGCGGTAACCATAACGGACCACTCACCATTACCCTGAAAGAAAGCGCCAGCGGCCTGAATGAAGTGGTAGTAGTGGGTTATGGCACACAGAAGAAAACTTCTTCTACGGCCGCGGTAGCCGCAGTGCAGGGAAAGGAACTGGCTAAATCTCCGGTGGCCAATATATCCAATTCCCTGGCAGGAAATATTTCCGGCGTAAGCATGCGGCCTAATGGAGGTCAGCCAGGCAAAGACAACCCTGATATCCACATCCGGGGCATCGCTACTACAGGGAATAACTCCCCCTTAATTGTTGTTGATGGCATTATCCGCAACAATATCAATGAAGTGGCTCCCACCTCCATTGCTTCTGTTACCGTGCTGAAAGATGCCGCAGCGGTAGCTCCTTATGGCCTCGGCGGCGCCAATGGCGTTATACTGATCACCACCAAAAGAGGGCAAACCGGCGTGCCTACGCTTTCCCTCAACAGCTATTATGGCTGGCAAACTCCTACCTATTACCCCAAAATGCTAAATGCGCAAGATTATATGCGTCTGCGTAATGAGGCATACCTGAACGAAAATCCAAATGGTACCCAACAACCTTTTGCCCAGGATCTTATCAACAACTACGCCGACCTCCATGCTAAAGATCCCGATAAATATCCCATCAGCAATACGAAAGACCTGGTTCATATGCAGGCTCCCGTACAAAACTATAACCTGCAGCTTAGCGGAGGCAGCAAAGTAATGCGATACTTTGCCAGTATGGGCTACCTGCAACAGAATGGTATGTTCGATCCTGTAAAATATAAACGCTATGACTATAACGTTAATATGGAAATCAATGCCACCGCTACCACCAACGTTACCTTGTCGCTCATAGGCGCCGTACAAAATACCAACAGCGTGGATGCCGCTACTACGCCGGGTCAGCTATTCCGCAGTGCCTACAAACTGATACCCATTACCAATCTTTACTATAGCAATGGGCTATGGGGCGAGTTTGCCGGTAATTCACCGGTGGGTATCCTAAATGCCGGGTACTCCCACCGGGATGCTAACTCCCTGTTAACAACCATCGCGGTAGAGCAACAACTGCCTTTTATAAAAGGGCTTAGTATCAAAGGTACTTTCAGTTACGATCCCAATGAGTTTACGATAAAAGGATGGCATACCCCTTTTTATTTTTACGCGCAAAATACGGCTACTACCCCGTACACCTATACGAAACAGATTTCTACCTCTGAAGGAAATGCAGCCGCCTATACGTGGCTAAACCAGGAATATGCTAAAAATCAATACTTCACCTACCAGGGATACCTGAATTATCATAATACTTTCGGCAAACATGATTTCAGCGGATTATTGGTAGCAGAAGCCCGTAGAAACGACTCTACCGGTTTCTCGGCCCGGCGTAATAATTTTGCCATTAACACCGATGAACTGAGCATGGGCAGTTCCAACAAAAATGATTTCGATAATAATGGCTCCTCTGTGAGTGGAAGTCAATTGGGTTTCGTATACCGCGTTGGATATATCTACGATCATAAATATCTCTTTGAGGCATCCGGACGTTATGACGGACATTACTTCTTTGCACCTGGCAAACGCTGGGGATATTTTCCCGCCTTTTCAGCCGGTTGGATCATCTCGGAAGAAAATTTTCTTCGTGACCGTAGTTCCATACTCAATTACCTGAAGTTACGCGGATCATGGGGTAAATCTGGCAATCTCGCCGGCGCCGCTTTCCAGTATTTGAATGGCTATAACTTATATGGCAACGCCTACGCCTTCGGCAACGGCACAATGGTGCAGGGATCCCGGATTACCACCGAAGCTAACCCTAATATTACCTGGGAAATATCCACCAAAACAGATGTAGGATTAGATGCCAGCTTCTGGAAAGGGCGGCTCACACTGGAGCTCGACTATTTCCATGAAAAAAGAACAGGCATGTTGTTGCCTCCTGCCGTTACGGTGCCCGTAGAATATGGGCTGGGCTTATCTGATGAAAACCAGGGCATCATGGAAAACCGTGGGATAGAAATATCTGCAGGTACCCAGCATCGTTTCGCCAATGGCCTGCAACTCAACCTGAACGGAAATTTCAGCTATGCCAAAAACAAAATGATCCAGGTGTTTGAAACAGCAGCCACTTTTAATAACCCCAACCGTAAAAGAACCGGCCGGCCAATGGGCACACAGTTTGGCTATCATTCACTCGGATTGTTTAGCACCTCCGATGATAAAAATAACGATGGTATCATAGATAGCCAGGATGGGTACAATGTTACCCAATTTGGCGTACTGCATCCCGGCGATATCCGCTATGCCGATATCAGTGGCCCGGATGGCAAGCCAGATGGTAAAATTGATGCGTATGACGAAGTGGTAACCGGCAACCCGGTATATCCATTTATCACTTACGGATTTACTGCCGGCGCCTCCTGGAAAGGATTCGATCTTAGCCTGTTCTTCCAGGGCGCTGCATTGGCAGGTTTAAATATCCGCGGCTTCCAAACAGTTCCGTTCAACAATAACAATAGCAATTCGTCTTACGAATATCTTAATGACCACTGGACACCGACTACACAGGATGCCCGCTACCCGCGCGCCAATCAGTCGCCCTATGCCAACAATACCCAGAATTCCGATTTCTGGATGATGAAAACAGGATACCTCCGCCTGAAGACAGCTGTACTTGGATATACATTACCAGCACGCATCGCTAATGCCGCAAAAATGCAGAGCGTTCGTTGCTATGTATCCGGACAAAACCTCCTCACCTTCAGCAAACTGAAGTTTATGGACCCGGAAGTAGGGTATACCGACCTGGAAACCGCCTATCCTAATCAGAAAGTATTTGTCTTTGGCCTGAACATTACATTCTAGTTTCATTCTCTTAAAACAAAAATATTATGACCCATATATTCCGGCTCCTGATCATTAGTGTATTACTGCTCTCCTGTAATAAACAATTCCTGGAAAATACCGATAAAACCAAATTAACAGATGCCACACAGTGGAGCACAGAAGGTAATGCCGACCTGTTTCTGAATGATATCTACAATACACTACCCAACTACTGGAATCAACCCGAAAACCTGGATAATTATACAGATGACAATGATGCGGGATTTTATTATACTTCCTATAACTGGAAACAAGGAATAATATCGCCGGCATCCAACGATTATACGGTATGGGGCGGTATAACCGGCTCCGGCGATCTCACCAACTGGCCGGCTATATTTAACAGCATACGTAAGTGCAACACCTTCCTGGTCAACGTAAAAGCCCATGCCGCCAACTTCTCCCCTGCCTGGTTCAATAAAAGAATAGATGAAGCACGCTTTCTGCGCGCCTTTTTCTACAGTGAGCTCTGGATGCATATAGGTGGCCTGCCAATTATTACTGCGCCCGCCGACAGACGAACTATGGATAGTGCAGGCTTATATACTCCCCGCAACACCTTTGCCGAAACGGTGAATTTTATCACTACGCAACTCGACTCCGTTGTGAAAGGCGGCTACCTCTCTGTAAAATATAACCATGGTGATGCCGATGCCGGCCGCGCTACATTGGGCGCCGCCCTCGCACTGAAAGGATGGGTAGAACTATATGCTGCCAGCCCCGCATTCAATGCAGGACAACCTGCCGCTGGCGCCGATCCCCAACAGGTAGCCGGCTACAATAATTACGATAGCAAACGATGGACTACCGCCGCTGCCACTTTTAAACAATTCATCGACCAATACGGAAGTAATAAATCCTACGACTTATTCCCCAACACAGCCGCCATCTGGCATGAAGCCAATGAATACAATTCAGAAGTCATTTGGGACCGGCAGGTAGTAGCCAATACAATGGGATCTTCGTTTGAACAATATGGCGGCCCTGTATGGATTAACGGCAGCTATTATACCTGGGGCAACTATTGCCCTACCCAGGAATTGGTTGACCAGTTCTTCATGGCCAACGGAAAACCCATTACCGATCCTGCTTCCGGCTACAACCCTCAACAGCCATATGTGGGCCGCGAGAAAAGATTCTATGACTGGATTGTTTATGATGGCGCTCCCTATAAAATGGATTGGATGGACAAAGCCGATACCATCTATACCCGGATCGATAAAGTTCATCCTTCTAAAAACCAGATAGATTTCGGCACCGATGACGTAAGCAATACTGCTTACTATTTCAAAAAACGGCTCAATCCCCAGGTACGCCCCGGTGGCGGCGCCGTCAGCGGAGCCAATTTTATTTACTATCGTTATGCCGAAGTACTACTGGGCTATGCCGAGGCTCAAAACGAATCAGCCGGCCCTGATGCATCGGTATATAATGCCATTAACCAGGTGCGCAAACGATCAGGCCTGCCAGACCTGGCTCCCGGCTTGTCAAAATCCGAGATGCAGGCGGCCATTTACCAGGAAAGAAGAGTAGAGCTCTGTTTTGAAAACAAGCGGTTCTATGATATCATCCGCTTGAAAACAGCGAATACAGTGATGAATGTAGACAGACATGCCATGAAAATTACCAATACGTCGCCCGCCGATAACGCGGGTGTATGGAAATACGAAATAGTGCCACTCAATCACCCACACGTATTTACACAAAAAATGCATCTCAACCCGGTACCCCAGGATGTAATTGACCGGAATCCGAAAATAGTACAAAACCCGGGGTACTAGCGGATCTGACAGTATAAGCTATTGTAGCGAACTACCTGGCTGGGGCTTCATAAACCCGTTGGATAGTTCGCTGCAATAGCTAGTCAGCTTATCAGCTAACGCTTAAAATTCATTTTGTATAAGCCTGATAAGCCCATTTGCAGACCCTTGCACCTCCCCCAGGTCTTTGTCCGGAAATACGCCATGGCCCCGGTTATCACCTTTCCTGATCACATAATTGGTCGTAGATATAAATGCCTGAATCCCGGTATGCGGCAGCTGCAAAGCCACAGGATCACCACTGATCTCATAAGCGTTGCCACCCGACTCCTCTCCCATTAATAACGCACTGGTACATTCTTTTAAATAAGCAGCCGTAACAGCCGCACTGGAAAAAGTGCCGCCATTCATCAGCACATACAGCTTCCCCGTAAAGTGCCCCGGCACAGGCGTGATCAGTTTGGTTGCTTTTCCACCGGGTAAATAGGTCAGCGGATGTTTAAGTAAATAGGATAGCAGGTATTGCCCAGGCTCAAAGTCGCCCCCCTGGTTATCTCTCAGGTCAAGCACCAGGTCTGTTACGGGTTCTTTTTTCAACAAGGCAAACACGCTGTCAGTAGCCGCCTGGTAATCCTGGTGGTAAGTTGCTTTCAATACATCGGCATCAAAGGTGGTGATTTTCAGCCATGCTAACTTCCGGTTAGCTACCTCCCGCATAAAAGGTAATGTCGTTAACCGGATACCTGCGGGCGCTTCTATGACAGGATACAGCCATTGCCCTGCTGAATCGGGCTGCGGGCGGTGCATCCGCCGAATGCTGTCTTTCGTTAACGCCCCTACAGTTTGTAGCAGCGTGTCACCGGAACCCTGCCGGATAAGCAGGGAAAACTGCGCAGGCTGTCCATAAACAAAACTATAATAGGCGGCAAAATACTGCTCCAGTATCCATCGCGGATAAGTTTGATTGTAGCCGTCCCTGATTTGCCGTTGCAGGAGCGCCGGCATCACCTTACTAGCCGGCACATGGTTGATCGCGAGTATTTCATCACCTGCATGCAGGGAAGTATCGGGGGAGTTATTTTCCCGGATGTATAGTTTATTATCCAGGCATCGCACCAACAAAGGCAAAAACCTGCCTTCCCGGTTATTATAGGCCATGGTGGCAGCGCTGGGCAAAAACATGGTATGCCCATCAGCGATTTTTTCATTCAGCAACTGCAGCCGGCTCAAAAAAGCCTGCTCCGTCATAGGACCGCGGATGCTGGTATACAGGCTGTCAAAAAAGATACGGAAAGTCTTCCGGGAGGTATAACGATATAAGGCAGGATGGGTATCTTCCAATTGTTTTTTTACAAAACGAAAATCTTCTTTTAGTTCGGCTATCGTATACTCATGGTCATGGCTCACCTGGGCTTTCAGGGGAAACACTATTACCAGGAGGAAGCATAGGACATATAATCGCAACAGGATAAACATATGCACCAATTTACAAAGAAAAGTCCGGCGTTATGCAAGCCGCTGTCACTTGATTAATTCACAAACTGCTTCAACCCGGGCGTCATATACACGACCAGCTTTCCGTTGGCATCGCGGTAAATCAGGCAGGCATCCAGGTCTTTCCGCCGCGCCAGGAACTGCTGTGTGGCTGCCAGTCCCATCACCATAAACGCAGTATCATAAGCGTCGGCGGTAATGGCGTCATCGGCAAATACGGTGACACTCAACAAATCAGTAGGAGTAGAAAAGCCGGTTTTAGGGTTCACAATATGCGCAAATGTTTTGCCCTGTTGCTGGTAGTAGTCGCGGTAGTTGCCGGCCGTGGTGGCCGACTTATTATACATACTTACCTTAATGGGGCGGTCGTTGGTAGCAAGTGGGTAATCAATGGCAATGGTCCATGGAGCGCCGTTTTTTAGCCCTTTACAGCGCACTTCTCCCCCTATTTCCACCATATAATCAGTAACTCCCTGCTGCTCCAGCAGGCGGGCTATTACATCTACGCTGTAGCCCTGGGCAATACCATCGAAATCCAGGCGCACCTGCGCTTTGAGCTGGTGCACCTGTACTTCATCAAAAGCGATGTTGGTAAAACCTACATATTGCAATAGCGAATCTGCTTTTTGCCACCAGGGGGCGTGGGTGCGTTTTCCCTGGCGATAGGCTTCGGTGAGGGGCATCACAGTAGGGTCGAAAGCCCCATTGGTAGCGGCATATACTTCGGCCGACTTTTGCAGCACAGGGTAAAAATAGGGCAGCTGGTACTGCCAGGACCCGGTTTTATTAAAGAGCGACAATTCGGAATCCGGGCGGTAATGCGACAAACACTGATCAATATCTTCCAGCGCGTGCACAATTACCGCCTGGAAATTCCGCTGCCGGGCATCGGTATACATCACATGCCAGGTAGTACCCTGGGCGCTGCCTTCCAGCTTGATCACCTGCGAATGAATGCCGGCAATCCATATCCATAACAACCAACCGATGCCGGGCATAGCTATTCGGTTAAAATGGTCATCAATTCCTTCAGGTGCTCCTGGTATACGTCCCGGGGACTGCTATGATATTTCTTCGCTATCGAAGCCGCGAAGCCTACCACTTCTCCCATCATACCACAGGTGCGCATTACACGGGTACTGCCAAAGGCCACGTGGGTAGTGCTGATATTACGCCCTGCCATAAACAGGTTGCTGATATTATGCGAATACAGGCAGCGGTAAGGAATGGTGTAAGGCGCTACTCTAATATGTTTGGTGCCGGCAAAAAATTCCTGTCCTTCAAAGTACTTGCTGTTCTTGGGATCGGGGAAATGCAGGTCTATCGTCCAGGTGGCAGTCACCGCACCATCGGGATACATTTTTCCTTCCTGTATATCCATCTGGGTTAGGATATGATCGCCCAGGAGTCGCCTCGATTCCCGCTTTCCGCCTATATACGCCACCCAGGCCAGTTGCTGCTTCGCATATTTTTCCGGTTTGCTATTTTTGAGATAAGACCAGTTACCATACACGGCGCGTAGGTTATGGTCACGTATTTTCTCTGCATCCCGGATGGTATTAAAATTACCGAAGCCGGTTTCCCATTCCCAGTCGGCCCGGTAACTGTCGATATGGTATTCATCGGAAAACTGCAGTGCCCATGGCGTAGCCGGGAAGGTCGTAACACTGTCTACCGCCACGGAGGCCCAGAGGTTAGAGGTACCCAGCGTAAAGCTGTCGGGCTTTTCTGCTGCCAGCGATTCTCCTGTCTCCGCTTTGCTTTCGCGCCCCATGCGGAACTCCGCTCCTGCCAGGTAGCCAATGGTGCCATCGCCGGTACAATCAGAAAAGTAAGTACCGGTATAACGGCTTTCCTGGTTGGTGCCTATATCCCGCCCGATTACAGCGGTAATATGATCGCCTTCTTTTTCTACCTTATACACATAGGTATTCAGGAAAAGGGAGAGATTTTTCTCCGCTTTAACGATGGCTATTTTCCGGTCATCGCCATATTCGCTTCCGTCCGGGTTGCCGTTGCCCGGATCTCCGTTGTCCATCTCTCTTACAATTCTTCCCAGTTTGGGGTAATAGTTCTTATCAATTTCTCCCCGCAGGTGTACCCTCACCTCAGAACTGTTGTTACCACCTAATACCGGCCGGTCTTGTATCAACGCTACTTTCAGCCCCATGCGGGAAGCGGAAATAGCGGCGCAGGTACCGGCAATACCGCCACCTACTACCACCAGGTCGTAGTTACCCGCTTCTTTTGGCTTTTCGGTCAGGTGTAACAACTGACGCCGGAATGCCGCCAGGGCAACAGATTCGTTGGGTGGCGTAAATTTAGACGCCGTGGTAAACAACAGGGCATCGCAGCGGCCATTAAACCCGGTCAGGTCTTTCAGGGATATTTTCACCTGCTCGTTGTTAACAGCTACTTCTCCCCCATCGTACCATTTCCAGGTATCATCGCCGCTTTCTCCAAATACAGGTTTCAGGGCTACATCATTGATCAGCACCTGGAACTTACCGGGGCCTTTGGGAAATGGCGCCCAGTCTTTAGTGCGTACCCACAAGCGATACTTGCCTTTGGCTGGGAAGGTAACCGTGGTGGATGCATCTTTTACCGGGCGTCCCATACCATGTGCCATCAGGTAGGACGAGCCCATTACAGCAAAGGATTGCTGGTCCACGACCCAACCGCCCCTGTCGGTAAATGATTCGGTTTCTACAAACACTTGCTGCTGCGCCTTCAGGGATAAAACACAACAACAGAGCAGCCATACGTGGAATATTCTTTTCATCTTATCTGTTATTTGATTGAGGTAAATAATCTTTCAGTATTGTTTTGATTTGAGGTGTTCCGGGTTGTTGCTGCAACAAGGAAACAATGACGGCCGCCCTGTCACCGGCTGCCTTTTCAAGCACATTGCCCAGCTGTTGTACAGCCGGTGCCGGTAAGGGAGATGCGCTCTGCAACAGGGATAATAACAAACCAGTCTGCGTAGCATTGGCATCAGCCAGGGCGCCGGCTATCCGGGTGGTCAGCTTTGGCCGGATTTTTACCGTTTTCAATTTACGCAGGATATCTAACTGAAATGGGTATACGCTATTAGCATATATATCCCATAGCCAGTCCTGCCGTTGTTGGCTATTGAAAAATGTCGGAGCTATCTTCTGCAAGATATACCGGGAAATAAAAATATTTTTACCGCCTATCACATCTTGTAAATCCTTCTCAAACCCCGGCGTGATCCCACCGTTTTTATCCATCACCTTATCGAGTGCCCAATATTGATACGCATAGCTACCGGACAATAAAAAGCGGTGCTGCAGGTCCTTGCTGTTATAACCTTCCGTAATACGCTGCATTTCCGCTACCACGGGGCCATGCACAATATGCCATAAGGTGTAACAGGTGTATACAGCGCCGGAAATCACTTCCTGCTGAATCGTTTTCAAGGTAGCGCCGGTGTGGGCGTCCACCGAATCGGTCAGCTTTTCGGTACCGGGTACAATCAGGTCTGTTATCTGCAAATCAGCCAGCAACGAATTGTCTTTTGCGAGGATCGCCTGCAACTTTTCATAGTCGGGCCAGGTAAATTCCCGGTGGTCCAGCTTGGTAAGCATTTGTGCCGCGGGCAAATCATAGCGAATATAATTTCCCAACAGGTCCCAGTAAAAATTGATATACACCGGCTTGCATTCTCCTGTATAGCAAACCGGCGTAAATATGTTCCTGGAATAGTAAAGCGGCCTGCCTGCTTTATCCATCGCTAATTGCAGGGTATACGTCAGCGTGTCATTTTCGCGGATGGTAAACGATTCCCATTTCGCGGCGGCGGGTAGCAAGGCACGATTCTTCAGTATGTCCACATTGCCCGTATCAATACGGAAATCTGTGGCATACCCGGTATAACCCATCATGAGTAATAGAAAAACAAACAGGTACTTCATATCCGGTAATTATTGATAGTCGAGCCATGCGGTGGCTTTACACGCCTGGTTGCTGTTGAAACGGATCCACCTGGCCTGAAATCCTTCCGGGAAATTGTACCGGAAGGTAGCACCGGGCGCTACGGTCACCGTTTTATAGTTCATCCAGGTCACGGCAGGCATTAGCGGTATTCACGGAACTAAGTCTGTTGTACACCGATGCCACTATTCTATTCCTGTTATCATTTCCGATGAAGAAAAATATGCCATTGCCTGCACCGCTGCGGTAGCTGTTACGCGTATCCAGTCTCCTCGCACTTGCTTCGGGAACATCACCTCCGCGACTTTATCCGGGACGGCGGCAACAGTTTGGGGCTTGTTCTATTTACCATCACCACTAACATTAGTTCCCAGTATAAACGTTACCGGCTGCGAACTATTATACTGGAGATGCAAATTACGTTGCTTCAAGCCGACAAACAGCAAATATTTCGATGGAATGTTCGCCTGTAGGCCTTCTTGTTGTCATACCGTTCCTTCCCTAATTATTCCTCTCTTAACAAGACTCATCAAAAACCAGCACTGCCTGCAATTAGCCAGGTAATATTTTCATGGATAGCATTGCTCAAATACAAAGGTGAAATCTCACGTTTTTTATCTTGTAAAAAATATCTCTATATTTAATTTTTAAAAATATTATTATTGTGAATAGCTTAAGTAGCATAAAAGATTTTGTTCCATTATTAACCAAAGGTAGCTTAAAACCCTAAGTGAATTCAGTTTATACCCGTCGTTGATGGTACCCTACATAGGTATTGTTGTATGGAAGTGATATTTAAGAACCACGTCATAAATATCGACCCAGTAGTCTACCAGTAAATATTATTGATCAATCGGTATTCAAGTGATAAGTTTACCACTTAACTACTTGTATTTGATATTGATATTCTATTTCCTATTTGTTCACTCAAATGATTAGGTCCTCGTTATGGTAAGCATTTTTAATCCCGTGAAGCCGAATGTAATTCGAGTTGCTGAGCTACTCTGTAAAATTGCGCAAATTAAAATTACAAAAAGTACTATCAGGCAAGAACTACAGAAGCACCCAAATTTCCCGTCTCTATTAAGCTTGAGTGATCTTCTAGATGATTTTAAGGTTGAAAATGTGACTGCGAGATTCAATCCAGATAAGATTGATGATATTCCTTTACCGTTTATTACTATAGTAAAAGGTAACAATCAAAAGAAGAATTTCATTACAATTGTCAAGAATACTAAAGGAAGACTTGTGTCCCTTTATGATTATGAAAATCGTAGCTGGGCGAATATTTCGAGGGAAGATTTTACTGCTAAATGGTCCGGAGTGGCATTGATGGTTAACAGTAACGCTGAATCAGGTGAAGTTGGATATGAATTAAGACTAAGGGAATCACGAAATAAGCTTATTCGTTGGCTTTTACCATTAGCCCTGATGTTGATCGTGTTTAGTCTGACCAATTTTCTACCAAATGGGCCGATAAGCGGGATGCCTAGAGTGCCAGGTATCCTCTTTTCTACGCTAACTGCTTTAGGGTGTTGTGTCTCGATCTCCATTTTGTGGTTAGAATTAGGCCGCCATAGCCCGCTATTGCAAAAAATGTGCAATTTGAATTCAAGTATGAGTTGTAGTACTGTATTGAATTCCAAAGGGTCAAGAATATTTGGTATTAAATGGAGCATAGTTGGGTTTTCATATTTTGGTGGGGGACTTCTGACTATTATTCTATGTGGGGCATTTAATCCGGGTACGCGAATAATCCTGTACTGGTTTGTCGTCCTGGCTTCCATGTATGTCGTTTATTCATTGGTTTTCCAGTGGCTTATAGTAAAAAGATGGTGTACGTTATGTTTGGTGATCCAAGGTATTTTAGCAAGTCAACTTGTGCTTCTCCTAAATGAGGGTCGTCCTAATTTGAATGACTTGCTTTCCGTTCCGTTTATAAGTTACCTCTCGATATCTTTTGTCTATATACTAGTATATTTCATTTCCAGTATAGCGATGCCACTTTTTGAAGAAGCCAAAGAGGCAGCACGACATAGGAATGATTTGGAAAGGCTAAAAAGATCAAAGCAAATTTTTAATGCACTGTTGTCTAAAGAAAAAGTAGTACAGAATCCAAAAAATATTGGTATAACGATAGGAAACGATGATGCGTTAAACAAGGTTATTAAGGTTTGTAATCCATATTGTGACCCTTGCTCAAACGCACATAAAGCCTTGGATGAATTATTGTCAAGCATCGAGGATGTTCAGATTCAAATTATTTTTACGGCCAGTGTTAGCGATAATGACAGAAAGAGAGAACCTGTCAGACATTTAATGGCAATTGCCGATAGTAATAATGAAGATATCATAAAACGTGCTTTAGACGCCTGGTATCTTTCTGACACTAAAGATTACCAGAAGTTTGCAGCGAAGTTTCCTGTTGGCCCAGAGCTATTAACCCAAGATTCAAAAATTATCTCGATGTGGAATTGGTGTAATGAAAACGATATTACTTATACACCAACGCTATTTGTAAATGGACAACGCCTACCCGACATCTATAGAATATCCGACTTGAAAGCGCTACTGCAGTGATATATGATGAAATACCGCTGGCCCAATACTTTATGGGGTTATGCTACGACGATACTAGAAAACATAACTGTTATAATTAACAAATCTTCTAAATGGGATCAATTGGTGAACGCGCGCTATCAACGTTCCCTTTAGGCCTAAATTCACAAGGCTGATGCTGTGAAAATTTATCAAATTTAATTCTAACAACATGAAAAAACTGGAATTCCACGCTCTGGAGATCGGAGCAAATGAAATCCTTACCAAAAGACAACTAAAAAGTATTTTAGGTGGAAGCGGATCTTGTTGGGTACATTGTAATGGTAGTGACACGACCTTAATTGCCAATTGTGATAAAAGTACAATAGAGGAGACATGCGGCTCGAGTGAGGTATTCGGTTGTTCCTGCGCTACCAGCTAATCATCTATTTTCGGCCATCTATGTAAACATAGATGGCCAAATTCTGTAAAAAGAAACCCTGATAAACGTAATATGAACATTTCAATAATGTATTGTTTAAGAAATTTCTCCATTCTTTTTATATACTTGTTTGCAACGTTCCGGGCAATTGCCTGCTTTCCAGGTAATCCTGAGGGGTACGTCAGCATTGTCGGAATTTCAGAATATGAAAAAATTACGTTTGTAAGGCTGCAAAGACAAACATATTTATGGGATGACTTCTTTAATCCTATTTTTGATCTAACTATACGTGGTAATCATCAAAAATTTGAATCACAATTTCTGCTTCAATCACCTGCTTTATTGAACTTTAATATTATTGGTAGAAGCATAAAAATATATGTCACCCCCGGAGATAAGATATCGTTTCTTATCAGGAAAAGTTCATCTTCGAGGCCGGAAGTGGTATTTAATGGACAACGTTCGAGCAACTACAATTACGGAGAACTTTACGAGAATAGAAATTTCATCTTGAACAGGAAATTAATATATACTGCACAGCAGTCGCCAGACTCTTTCAAGCTTTTGATTGACGATTGGTACAAAAATGAGATCCAGCTGCTTCGGAATTTTAAACTTGAGCATGACGACTTTTCTAAAAGCTATTATGAGTATATGCTACAAGATATTGGATTCAGATACGCGTCGCTTTTATATTCTCCTTTTCGAAAAGACAAATCTCTTTACAAGCATGTCCCAGACTCTTATTTTCTGCAATCAGATAGAATATTTACGACTGCAAAAATTTCTCAATTTTCGGAAAATGCAATGGATGCGTTAGCATCTAAATATATCTTTGGATATAATAATAATAATAATATAGAAGAAAATTACTTTAACGTCTACAAGAACATCATTAAAAGATTTAATGGCCCAACCAGGGAATATCTCCTATGCAATTTTTTTGGAATACTATCAAAGACGCAGAATGAAAATTGCCTAATTTTTTTATCAGCACATTTTGATGATGCAAATCGCTATATAAGTGATACTAATTATATAAAGTACCTAGAGAGGTGCAACCGGAATATCTCAAAAGTTGGTCGGGCTATCCCTGATTCTATAGCATTGAATACTATACTGGTATCCTACAATGGTGATACAATATCTATGAAACAGCTATTAAATTTGTATACGAATAAGCCCCTCTATATTGATTTATGGGCAAGTTGGTGTAGTGCCTGCCGAATTGACATTAAAAATTCAGCGGCGGCCAAAGCCTATTTCAAAAAAGAAGACATACAAAATATCTACCTCTCGCTTGATAAAGGATCACAGGCACCCGATTGGAAAAAGGCTTCTGAGATGGATGGAATTATCGAAAACCAATTCATAATTGTTAATGAATTCTCATCTAAATTCATTAAGTACTTAGGCGTTAAATATCTACCTCGCTATATTGTTTTGTCAAAAGAACATACAGTTGCAAGTTATGATGCGCCAAGGCCCAATAATGCACAGTTTGCAGAACTGAAGAAAGTGTTTGAGGCAGAAGCGATAAGTGGCCGCTAGGCATAGAATGCGTAAAAATTATTCTTGAAATTTATTGCAAATAAATTGATTTTTATGAATAAGGGAAATAGCATACCGACTTATATTGTTAACCTCGCTAGACGACCTGATCGTAAAGAGCATGTTTTGAATCAATTCAAAGATAAGAAAGAATTTGATGTCAGGGTTATTGAAGCTTATGAGCATAAAATAGGCTCATATGGTTTTTGGAGGACTATAACTTCAATATTATCAATCGCGAAAGAAAATCAACATGAATTTGTGCTTATTTGTGAGGACGACCACGAGTTTACCCCAAATTACAATTATAAGCTCCTTAACGAATCAATCCTCGCTGCATATGCGTTAAACGCAGATTTATTGTGCGGCGGCGTGAGTTGGTTCAATGGGGCACTGCCTGTTAGAGAGAATCTCTATTGGATTGATGCCTATAATGGAAACCAGTTCATTGTAATATTCAGAAAATTATTCGACAAAATTTTAGACAGTGTTTTTTATAGCAATGAAACAACTGACTTCAAGTTATCAATGTTGGCTTCACAGAAATTTTTTATATTTCCATTCGTATCGATTCAGAAGGATTTTGGATATTCTGATGTTACTTTAGCAAACAACACCCCAAATTACATTTCCACGCTATTTCAGGACAGTAGTAACGCTGTAATTACGTTGAAATCAGTAGCTGAGTTTTTCCATAAAAATCCAGCAAAGCGTTGCAACATTTCATTTGAGAATACATCTATACCGACATACATAATTAACTTATCAGAAAGGACGGATAGAAGAGCCTCTATTATAAATGAGTTTAAAGGGAAACCAGAATTTGATGTAAAGATTATAAATGCTATAAAGCATCCTATTGGAGCAGTAGGATTATGGCGAACTATTCAGAAGATTATCCATCTTGCAATTGAAAATGAGGATGAGATAATTGTTATATGTGAAGATGATCATCAGTTTACGACTCAGTATTCAAAGGATTTTTTGTTTAAAAACATTTTTGAAGCATATAGTCAGGGTGCAGATTATCTATCTGGAGGGTCCGGCGGAATTCATCATCCGATACCAATTTCCCCAAGTCGATTCTGGGGTGCAGAGTGCCTGTCAACGCAATTTATAATTATCTATAAAAGGTTTTTTTCAACGATCTTAAATGAGGAATATGACGAGTCCGTTAGAGCCGATATAATACTATCTGAAATTACTTCTAACAAAGCAGTTATTTTTCCATTTATTTCTACCCAAAAAGAGTTTGGATACTCAGATGTTACAGACCTTCACAATCTGGGCAGTGACGTTGTATTAAATCTTTTTGAAAAAAGTGAATCGAAACTGCAACGTATAAGGCTAGCACATAACAAGTATTGTATGGATGAATAAATAAATCACCTTCCTGCAATTATAAACCTCACATATTGAAAAGCTGTGCAATGTCCTTTACTTTTTATCGACAATTGAACTCAATGGATTGTGGAGCGGCGTGTTTAAGAATGGTAGCCAAATACTATGGTAAACATTTTAACTCCGCAACAATTAGAGCAAATGCGGGATTTACGACCCAAGGCGTTTCTATGTTCGGATTAAGCGAAACTGCTGAAATGATGGGATTTAGAACTAGAGCTTTACAGATTGACTTTAAGAAACTAATGCTTGTTCCTTTGCCTGCTATTTTGCATTGGAATAACAACCATTTCGTTGTATTGATAGAGCTAAATGAAAAGAAGGCAAAGATTGCAGACCCTAATAAAGGTATAATTACCTATAACACATCAACCTTCAAGGAATCATGGTGCGTAAAAAACGTAGAAGCCGGTGTTGGCACCGTATTGATTTTGGAACCAACCCAGGCATTCTATGACCACACAGATGAGATTGAAGTTAAGCGGAATTGGAGTATTGCTGTTACACATCTATCTAAACATAAAAAGAGAATTGCCCAGGTATTAGTTACGCTACTTATATCTTCCATTTTGCAGCTTATCTTTCCATTTTTCGCGCAGTCATTGGTAGATACTGGCATTAATACGCGCAATCTACAGTATGTAACCATCGTTTTAATTGCACAGCTCACATTAACTTTTAGCGCTACAATTATATCATTTATTAGAAATAGAATCCAGCTGAGAATATCGAATGTATTAAACATTTCTTTACTTTCCGATTTTTGGGTCAAGCTCACCAGGTTGCCAATCTCCTACTTTGATTCGCAATTAACCGGAGATATTATTCAACGGCTTAGTGATAATAGACAAATTCAATCATTTTTCACAGGTCCGGCAATAGGATCTGTTTTTTCAGTATTAAACTTCTTTCTGAGCGCTATAATTTTAGTTTTCTATAGTACACAACTATTTCTAATATTCTTAACGGGAACAATTTTCTATTTCCTTTGGATTTATTTCTTTCAAAAAATTCGCCGGAAAATAAATTACGCAACCTTTAGAATCGCTGCTAAGGAAAATAATGCCACATTACAATTGATTCAAGGTATGCAGGAGATACGTTTAAATAATGCAGAAAAAACTAAACGTTGGGAATGGGAAGATATACAGGCTAAACTTTTTAAATTGAATTTCAGATCGTTGAATTATAGTCAATGGCAAACTGCAGGGGCCCTTTTTATAAACCAAAGCAAAGAAATATGTATTACCTTTCTTGTTGCCAACATGGTAATCAATGGTCAATTGACGTTTGGGGCAATGTTGGCAATACAATATATTATCGGACAGATGAATGGTCCAGTTCAGGAGATTATTTCTTTCGTACAGGCTCTTCAAGATGCAAAGATCAGCTTAGAACGGCTTAATGACGTATATAGAATACAGGACGAGGAATCTATCGAAAAATCCTTGATTAAAGTTTTACCGAAGTGTAAAGATATTCAATTTGATAATCTATCATTTAAGTATCCTGGTGCGGGAAATGAACTTGTTCTAAATAATATTTCCTTGCATATCCCCGAAGGGAAGATTACGGCTATTGTAGGATCTAGCGGTAGTGGCAAAACCACACTCCTGAAACTATTGCTCAAGGTCTATGATAGTTATGAAGGAGATCTGCGTGTGGGAGAGAGCAAGCTGAAGAATATAAGTCATTCTTATTGGCGTAGTCAATGCGGAACTGTATTACAAGATGGTTTTATTTTCAACGATACAATTTTGAATAATATAGCCGTTGGGAATTCAGTTGTTAATCACAAAAGACTAACATATAGCTGCAACATGGCAAATATCCGGGAGTTTATAGATTCTTTGCCAAAAGGATTTAATACTCCTTTGGGCATTGGAGGGGTTGGTATTAGTCAGGGGCAGAAGCAGCGGATACTGATAGCCAGGGCAATTTATAAAAACCCTCAGTACTTATTCTTTGATGAGGCTACTAACTCACTTGATTCCAATAACGAGAAGGCTATTATTAACAATTTAAACGATTTTTTCCTGGACAAAACAGTCATTGTCATTGCCCATAGGTTAAGTACGATTAGAGATGCCGATAAAATTATTGTATTACATAACGGAGAAATTGTCGAAGAAGGAACACATGGTGAACTTATAGAACTTGGAGGAAAATATAATGAATTGGTGAGAAATCAAATGGAAATGATAAATAGATAAATCCTATTCTATGGTAGAAAACAATGCAGCTACAAAAGAAGAGATAATGCAGCCGGCTTTGGTTTTAAATAACGATATTTATGACGATGAGCGTTTTAAAATATCTGATGGTGCCTCCGATATAATTTCTGAGAACTTGGGAGTGTTCGAAAGATGGGGTTTATTAATTTGCATCATTGTACTATTGCTATGCTTTGCTGCTTCGTGGTTTATTGAGTACCCCAATATAGTTAAATCAAGGGGAGTTCTTTGGGCAGAAAATGGTCCAAAGGAGATAATTCCTAGACAGAATGCCAGGTTAGTTAAGCTGTTGGTTGTTAATAATCATAAAGTCGAAAAGAATGGTACAATTGCCTGGCTGGAAAGCACAGCCAATCACGAGGAAGTAATAAAGCTATCAGTATTATTGGACAGCACTGAAAGGTGGGTAAATGAAGGAGCATTCTCAAAATTGTCATGGGCCTTTAATACAAAATTTGATAGGCTGGGAGAACTTCAGGATCGCTATAGAGATTTCATGGTATCCTATCAGAAATTTTGCGACTACAAGGTTAATGGATTTTATCTAACTATGTTGGGCTTAATAGAAAAAGATATAGGTTCCCTGGACGAATTGAAGCATAGAATTGAGTATAAGGAAAGCTTAGTCAGAGAAAGTGTTAAACTGGCAGGCGAATCTTTTGTAATGAATGAGAGCCTAATGAAACAAAAGGTGCTTTCGTTAGAGCAATTTAGAGTTCAAAAAAGAGAGTATGTAAACCAAGAAGCGGTCATTCCTGATTTACAGGCTAGCTTGATACAGAATGATGCACTTCAACGAGAAAAGCGTAAGGAATTAATACAAATTAACCATGACCTATCTCAACAGCAGATATTTTTTTTTCAGGCACTTCATTCTTTTCAAAGCGCAGTATGTGATTGGAGCAGAAAATATATTATTAGTTCACCAGTTTCCGGAATAATTTCTTTTGTAGTTCCATTGCAGGAGAATCAGTCTGTTGTTTCAGGGGATATTATTGGCTATATAATCCCTGAGGATACTAAATACAGCGTTAGGACATATCTTTCCCAAAATAATTTCGGAAAAGTAAAAGTTGGTCAAAATGTTCAGTTAAGATTTGATGCTTATCCTTATAATGAAGTAGGGATCGTTGAGGGCACATTAGGTTACATTTCAAATATCCCAACGGATAGTGGTTTTTTAGCCACAGTTTATCTGGATCGAGGGCTATTTACAAATAACCACTATTATATTCCATATAAGAATGGATTGAAAGCCGATGCCTTAATTATTACTGAGAATATGCGGTTATTAAAACGGCTATATTTTAGCATGATAAAAGATGTTACGGTCAAATAGAATATAAGGCTAACCGGACATGTCTTGAGAGATTGAAAGCGGATGTTGTAGATATATTAGAGAAATTTATTGATAACCGAAAAATACTTTGTTAACTAATGGAAAATATTAGATTTGCTGGCTTTTCATATGAGGGGTTAAATAATTTGGGTGACCACATCCAGTCTATATGTATGGAAAGGTTAATACCTCTAGTGAAAAAGCGCTTTAATAGAGATAAATTAGGTCAGATTTTAGATCCTGCAAAATATGTAGTTGTAATGAATGGCTGGTTTACTCACAGTCCTCAGTATTTTCCACCTTCCGATACAGTTTTTCCTTTTTTTTGGGGGTTCCATGTGACCAATTCTTGTTGGGACAAAATGTCAACACCTAACTGTATAAACTACCTGAGAACTCATTCCCCCATTGGTTGCCGTGACAGCTTTACACAAAAATGCCTCGGCGAGATTGGAGTTGATTCATTTTATAGTAAATGTCTATCATTAACTCTTCCAAAGAGAAAAAAAAGGCCAACAAACGGATGGAACATTTTGGTGGATGTGCCCATTCCGCTACCCGCTTTTATTGAAGATAATGCAATCCACGTCTCTCATAGGATTTCTCCAAACGTTCCTGAAAAAGATAAGTTTGAGCAGGCGCAAAAGCTTCTCGCCTTATATAGAGATTCGGCTAATTTAATTGTTACAACCAGATTGCATTGTGCTTTACCCGCAGCTGCTATGGGTATTCCGGTTATATTTCTGGGAGATCCTAATGATTATAGGCTCTCTTTGTTATCTGATATTGGCGTAAAGATTAATTCTTATCCAAATGACTTTAATACGGAGAAGGAAACGTTTATTAATGATATTAAGCGGCTATGGTCTGAAGTAGATTGGAAGGTAGAACCCGTTAATTTTGAAGCGGAAAAGAAATCTTTAATTACAGAATTTGAAGAAAGGCTTAACGCAAGAATTGGTATTTTAAATCAGTATTATCCGACTAAAATAATTGTTTGAGATATAAAAAAGCAAATGTTTTTCAGCGTTTACATGCTCCATGAAACCGGATAAAGTGGAATAGTATTACATAACGTAGCAAGACTAAAAGTAAAGATTCAATTTGAATATTGGAATACTATCCTGTCAAATTTTCTCACTAATTTACCTATCTTGGTATACACATATTCCACGTTTTTCTGAACCCATATACGTAACTATCATGTCTTTACGTCATACCAGTTTTTTATTGCTGCTGTTTCCATTTCTTGCTGCCGGCGCCCAGGACTTCCATCAGTCCAATACCGACGAATCGAAAGTGCCGCCCTATACCCTGCCGGATGTGCTGAAAATGCCCGATGGCAAAGAAGTACATACCGCCGCACAGTGGCAGCATACCCAACGTCCCTACGTTTTCCATCTTTTCGAGGAAAATGTATATGGTAAATTCCCCCGGACCCCTGTTAGTATGCGTTCAAAAGTGATGTCCACCGATGAGCATGCCTTGAATGGCACGGCTATCCGCAAACTGGTGGATATCTATTTTAACAATGATACTTCAGCCGTGATTCACCTCCTGATGTACCTGCCCCGTACTCCCCGCCCGGCGCCGGTATTCCTGGGTATGAACTTCTTTGGTAACCAATGTGTTTCCAATGATCCTGCGATACCAATTACAGAGAAATATACCATCAATGGTTCCGGCGTAGTCAATAATCATGTTACAGTAGCCTCCCGCGGGAGCCAGGCAGAGCGATGGCAGGTAGACACCCTGTTGGCGCATGGTTTTGGCCTGGTCACCTTCTTCTATGGCGATGTGGAAGAAGATTACCCCGAAGGATGGAAACAGGGATTCCGCACTAAACTACGCACCGCGCTGAAAACAGCGCCGGAAGAATGGAGCGCCATCGGCGCCTGGGCCTGGGCACTATCCAGGGTGATGGATTACCTCCAAACAGATCCCCGGGTAAATGCCAGACAGGTATGTTTGAACGGACATTCCCGCCTGGGCAAGACCGCTCTCTGGGCCGGCGCAGCCGATCCCCGGTTTGCCATCGTGATATCCAACGAGTCGGGTGAAGGCGGAGCCGCACTGGCCCGGCGCTGGTACGGCGAAACTATGCCGATTATCAACGACCACTTTCCCCACTGGTTTAACAGCCAATACAAACAATACAGCACCCACATTAACGATATGCCGGTAGATCAGCATATGCTGCTGGCATTGATAGCGCCACGACCTTTATACGTGGCCAGCGCAGAAGGCGACCAATGGTCTGATCCAAAAGGTGAATTTTTAAGCGCCTGGCATGCCGGCGTAGTGTACAAATTATTCGGAGAAAAGGCGATCGGCAGCGATCAGTATCCCGCGGTGCATCAACCGGTGGGAGACTGGGTAAGATATCATGTGCGGGCAGGGAAACACGATGTAACGATATACGACTGGCAACAATATATTGCCTTTGCAGAGCGGTTCTTCCCTCGCAAAGGAGCAAAGAAGCAAAGCAGCAAAGATTGAAGCGAATTTTAAGCCCGCAAAGCGTGAAGATTACGTAGTAATTTTTACATTACATAATCTTCACGCTTTGCGGGCTTAAAATTCGCTTCAATCTTTGCTGCTTTGCGCCTTCGCGAGAAAAATTACAACTCTCTTACCCAGATATTGCGGAAGCTCAGCGGCTCGCTCTTATCACCATGTGCCTGCAGCTTAATCGGGCAGGCCCCATGTGCCTGGCGGTAAGCCGGAGCGCCAATGTATTGGGTAGGTCCTTTTACTTCTACATTGTTCTGTACCAGTACACCGTTGAATAAAACGGTTACCCGGGCAGGACTGGTCAGCGAACCATCTGCCGCAAAAACAGGAGCAGTCCAGATCACGTCATACACATTCCAGTCTCCCGGCGCCAGGGTAGGATTAGCCAGGGGAACAAATTGTTTGTAGATACTACCGGCCTGACCATTCGTATAGGTTTTATTCTTATAAGAGTCGAGCACCTGTAATTCATAACCCGCATCGCCTTTACCCAGGGAAGCCAGGAATACCCCGCTGTTACCGCGGGCCTGACCGGAACCGGTAATATCAGAAGGCACTCTCCACTCGATATGTAACTGGTAGTTAGTAAAGCTCTTTTTGGTTTCGATATTACCTACATGTTTATTGACGGTCAGGATACCGGAACCTACCGTCCATTCGGCGGGTTTGCTCCGGTCGTCGGCCATTACCCATTGTTCCAGGTTTTTACCGTCAAATAAAATTACCGCATCGGAAGGCGCTGCACCGCATTTGCCGGGTTTTACTTCTGGCGGAACGGGCGTATATACTTCTGTATCCTCTGGCTTTGCTTTTTCCTGAGCCTGAGCCGCGCAAAAACCACCTGCCAGCAGCATCGTAAATAAGAATTTTCTTTTCATAATCAATTTTTAACTGGAATGAATACCTGGGTCAAAATAATAACCAGTGTCACAATAATATATAAAATAGTATACTGACGCAAGCACTTTTATACCGGCGGCCATCGATTTGGTAACATACAGTTAACACAAAAAAACATTCTTTGCGGATTGTTGATGCTTATTTACCGTTAAAATGAAAAGGTTTCTTCCTTTCCTGACACTGTACTTGCTCTTGCTTCCACTATTCACCCGTGCTGCCGGCGAGCCTGTTGAGGGGCCCATCACACTAACCGCCAAACCAGGCCGGCAATCGCCCGACTCGGCCTTTCTCGCACTGCGGAAGGCGCAGGAAATGGCCATAGCCAACGGCGATGAACTCACCGCCGGCAAATGCCTGCAACAAATGGGAAAAATCTGCTTCACCCTCGGCCACTACGCCAAATCGCTCGAATACTACCAGCAAGCCGCTACCATCTTCGGTACACAACAGCACAAAAGCCAGGAAGCCGCCGTACTAAACGATATGGGGGAACTGTACTACCGGAATATCAATAAAAAAGCTGCCAAAGCCCACTACGACAAGGCCCTGCAGCTGTACCGCCAAACCAATGATAAAACTGGTATGGCAGCTACTTATGGCTATATTGGTCACTACTACGAAAAGCAATCGCAATACGATAGCGCCCGGTACTTCCAGCAACTGGCACTAACCCAATACCAAAACGCCAAAGACACTCTCGGCATGGCAGGCATATACGAAAACCTGGGCACCATACAGGAAGATCTGGCTAAATATGATACCGCACTCGCCTGCTTCCGCACCGCCCTGCAACTATATGATCTGCACCACGAACATTTGGCCGGCATAGAAGTGATCAACAATATCGGCGATATATTAAGAAAAACGGGCGCCTATAAACAAAGCATGCCCTACTCAAAAGAAGCCCTGGCCATTGCCCGCCATACCAACAACAAATACCAGGAAGCCGCCGCCTGTAAAGACATCGCCAAAGCGTTTAACCTGATGGGTCAGCACGACAGCGCCTATTATTATATGGAGTGGAGCCGAAAATGCCTGCTGGAAATTTATTCTGCCGAAAACAACCAGCAGATGAACTTCCTCCAGATCATTTACGATACCAATAAAAAAAATGATGAAATTATGCAGCTGGAAAACAGTCATCATATCAACCGCATCATTTATATCTCCGTAGGCATCGTGGTGATACTACTCATCCTCCTTTGCCTGCTCACCATCTCGCGCCAGAAGCTGAAGATCAGCCAGGCCCAGGCCGTATCGGAAAGAAATGCGGAGCTAAACCGCATCCAGAAAGACCAGCTCGAACTAAAAAGCAAACAACTGGCTACCCACACCCTCGATGTCATCCAACGCAACCAGTTCCTCGATGAATTACGCAATACCCTGTCGGGAATGGTGCAGGAAGATAAACGCGACCAGAAAAAACAACTGCAGCAACTGGTACTTAAAATCAACCAGAACGTGAATCACGAAAAACAATGGAAAGATTTTACCGGCATCTTCGAACAGGTGCACCAGGTGTTTTTCGATAAACTCAATGCACTGTACAGCGACCTTACCAACAACGATATTAAATTACTCGCCCTCCATAAAATGAATATGGACTCAAAAGATATGGCTACCATTCTCGGTATTTCTCCCGATAGTTTGCGCGTGGCCAGGTATCGTCTCCGGAAAAAATTAAACATACCGGAAGGAGATACCCTCAGCACTTTTGTGCAAACGCTCTGAGGCTTAACATTCCGGTAATATTCACGTAACATATTGGTAATGGCGGTTCTTGTTACAAACAAACAATTAATTATCAACCACTTACAATCCATTTGTATACGCTGATTACGCTTTGTTTACGGGCCTGTTAACGCTGTTTACGTTTTGCTTACGCTGCTTTCTTGCATTTTTTTCCGCAGCCCGGCACATTTGCGATACCATTCGTCACTAACTCGAATCGTATCAAATTCATCAAAAATGAAAACAATTTTACAAACGTTACTATGCCTGTTGCTGAGCATTACCGCTGCCAACGCAGCCAGCATCAAAGGGCATGTATACGATCAGAAAACAGGAGAACCGCTGGTAGGCGTTACCGTTGTACTGGAGCAAACCACCCTCGCTACTGTAACCGGTCTTGACGGCTCTTTCGAATTTAAGAAAGTAAATCCCGGCCAGTTTGTCCTTGTCATTTCCCACCTTACCTACAAAACATTAAAACAAACAGTAACGGTAGTGGATAAAGATAATCCACACATCACCGTGTACCTCAGTGAACGCAATAGCAAAAGCCTGAGCGAAGTAGTAGTAGCCGCCAACAGCAAAGCTTCTTCCGAAAAAACCGCCCGCAAACTGGAACAGAAATCCATGCAGGTGATGAACGTCGTGTCTGGCGCAGCCATTGAGGTATCGCCCGACCTCACCGTGGCCAACGTCATCCAACGGGTATCCGGCGTATCGCTGGAACGCAGCAGCAACGGCGACGGCCAATATGCCATTCTCCGGGGTATGGATAAACGTTATAACTATACGCTGATCAACGGTATAAAGATTCCCAGCCCCGATAATAAATACCGCTACGTACCCCTGGACCTCTTCCCTTCCGAACTGCTGGACCGCCTCGAAGTATACAAGTCACTGACCCCCAATATGGAAGGTGATGCCGTAGGCGGTGTGGTAAATATGGTCATGAAAGACGCCCCAGGCAGGTTTTCGGTAAATGCCAATGTGGCTACCGGTTATAGCCAGATGGTATTAGACAAAGGCTTTACCAGCTTCGATGCCGGTGGCATGCGCAGCAAATCGCCTTACGAAGCACATGGCAAAAACTATAACGCCACTCCCGCCGATTTTGCTACCGGTACGCTCAACTACAAAAACAAAAACTTTGCCCCTAACCTGGTAGCCGGCTTATCTATCGGCCAGCGCTTCCTGGATAATAAGCTGGGCGTTATCCTCGCGGGTAGCTATCAGAATACCTTCCGTGGTACAAGCAACACTTTCTACTCGAGCAAAACGGTGGCTACCGAAAAAACAGAAGTCATCACCGACATGCGGAAACGCCAGTACAGCGAACAACAACAGCGTAGCGGATTTCATGGAAAACTAGACTATGTTTTCAACGAGCGCCATAAGCTGTCCTTATACAATGCGTACATGCACCTCCTCAATTTTCAAACCCGTGAAGGTATTACAACCAACTTTTCGTCTGATTACGACCCAAGTACCGGAAATGCGCAGCTCAGCTATCAAAACCGCTCCAGGAAGATCAATCAGCAGATCTATAACTCTACCCTGCATGGTGATCATAAATTCGGCAAATTAAAATTGCAATGGTCAGCTGTTTTTTCGTCTGCTAAAAATGAGGTGCCCGATAATACCACCATCAGCCTGAATGGTATCCGCAACAACAACCGCGATACCATGACCACCGCCACTGAAAGTAACCGCCGCTGGGAACGTAATACCGACAACGATATCGCGGGTTACCTGGATCTGACCTACACCGCCAAAATTGCCGGTACCAAAGTAGATTTCTCTGCAGGTGGATTATACCGCGATAAACAAAGAAGCAGCTTCTTTAACAACTACGTATTTTATCCATCTACCCCCAGCGCCCTGTACAATAAAGACTTCTTCAGCTATACAGGCATTTCCTGGGATGTACAAAATCCCAGAGGCGCCGTGGCGAATGCCCTCACCTACGATGCATCTGAAAAAACCAGCGCCGGATACGGTATGTTCAAATTCAAAGCCGCCGACCTGGAAGTAACAGGTGGCGTACGCGTAGAACATACCAACCAGGGGTATAGCATGCTGTTTTCATTGGGTGAGAAACGCCCGACAGGTAACCAGGTATACACCGATGTGTTGCCTAGCCTGAACCTGAAATATGAACTAACGGAACATCAGAACCTCCGCGGGTCCTATTTCCGCTCCCTGAACCGCCCCGGCTTCTTTGAAATTGTGCCCGGCAGCGTTGTACAGGAAGACTACACCGAACGCGGTAACCCAGATCTGAAGCGCGCCACAGCCAATAACTTCGATCTGCGTTACGAATTATTCCCTAATCATTCCGACCAGCTGCTCGTAGGCATCTTCTATAAACAGATAAAAGATCCTATCGAAAATACGATTGTAGCAGATAGCACCCGTCCGCAAGACCAGTACTACACTGCCGGCAACTTCGGTACCGCCCGTAACTATGGACTGGAAGTTGACTATATCAAATTCTTCAGTAACATAGGCATCAAAGCCAATTATACCTATACCCATTCCAGCATTACCACCAGCAAAAGCGCCCGGATCAGGGATGAAAAAGGCGACCTGGAAACAATTGCAGTAGATCAAACCAGGCCATTATATGGTCAGTCAGAGCACATCGCCAACCTCTCCCTGCTGTATAAAGACACACAACATGGCTGGGATGCACAGTTGGCCGGAGGATACACCGGTCCCCGCATCGTGACCGTTTCCCAGTTCGTAGACAATGATCTCTGGCAGAAAGGATTTATACAGATGGATATTTCTGTGGAAAAGAGATTCCGCAACCACTTCAGCATCTTCGCTAAAGCCGGTAACCTGCTGAATACACCAGCTGAAATATTTATCAAAGGCGTCAACCCGGAAAATGCCGAATTACCCGGCCAGGGCAAAGCCAACGAAACACTGATCAGGAAAGAATACTACAAGCAAACTTACCTGTTAGGCGTACGCTACAAATTATAACTCATTTAAAATATTCGTCGTCATGAACTACAAACAAATCATTGGCAGCGCGTTACTGATCGCCATACTCGGCGGCGCCTGCAAAAAAGCGAACAGCGATGTAGACCTTACCAAAGAAGTGGCCGGCGCAGGTACGGTGGCCGGGGAAGTATATGGCATCTGGGAAAAAGGCAGCACCAAACGCATCTCCGGCGATATCATTATCCCGGAAGGTAAATCGCTCGTGATAGAAGAAGGCGTGCTGGTAATCATGGATACCCTCGCCAAGCCGGAAGTAATTGTAAAGGGTAATCTCTATTCCATGGGAACTAAAGAATTCCCTGTAAGATTTACCATTGAAGAAAACCTGCGCACCGACAGCCGCAAATTCGGTAAGCAATGGGGCGGCATCCTGGCTGCCCAGAGCTGCAAGGAACTCCTGCTCGACAATACCGTTGTAGAATATGGTGGCGCCACTACCACCGAGTCATCTACTTCCGTGAAACAAGGCCTGTATAAGGCGAAAAGCGGGGAAAACCTGCCTGCCCTCTGGTTCAGTAATGTAAACGGTAAACTGGTAGTTACCAACAGTACTTTCCGCCACTTCCAGGACGACTGTACCTATATCGAAGGTGGTAAGATCATCTTCGCCAACAATAAGTTTTACAGCACCGGCCTCGTAGGCGGAGAAGGCATCAATATTAAATCCGGCTGCCTGGCCGATGTTGGGTTTAACTTCTTTTATGCTACCAATACCAACGCCCTGAAGCTGTCTAACTCCGGCAATCGCAGCCCACAGGCGCATGTGATCGCATATAACAACACCATTCTCAATACCGGCTGGAGAAGGCCTACGGTAAAAGGCGGTTCGGTATGGCTGGAAGCTACCGTGTACGCAGAGTTGTACAATAACCTGTTTGCCAACGCACGTTTTGGTATAAAGAGAGATACCAAAGGTCCGGAAGATCAACGCTCCGCTTTCAGTAACAACCTTTACTATGGCTTTGACCAGGCTACTGTTACCCAGTTCCAACCCAGCAAAGATGTAGTAGGCGGAAAAAATGACCTGATCAGCACCACCGTGGGCGACCATGATCCTAAATTCGTGAACTACCCGTTGAACACAGCGATGAATAACCCGGATCTGAACGAGAGCTGGGATTTCCATGTACAAGCAGGTTCCCCTGCTATTGGCGCCGGCACTACTGCCTTTACCCGCAATTTCCCCGACGGACTTGTATTAAACGGTAAACTGTATTTATCGCCCGCTCCTTCCTCTACTATCGGTGCCCTTGGCACCAAAAACTAACGATTCACCTTTTCAACATGCGTAAACATTTTATATTATTCAACACAGCAGTCTGCGGACTGCTGTGTTTTTCTGCCTGCGCTACTCCAGCCGGTACTCACGTAAACGAATACACGGATACCACCACCATTCAACCGGCGGTAATCACCGAACCCGTACAATTCGATTCCGACGACCCGGCTATCTGGGTAAATCCGGCCAATCCCGCACAGAGCCTGGTGATAGGCACTGATAAATCGGCCGAAGGAGCCCTCTACGTATTTGATTTGCAGGGAAAGATCAAAAAGATAGTACCACATCTCCAGCGGCCCAACAACGTAGACATTGGCTATGGCTTACTGCTCAACGGAAAACGTATAGACTACGCCGTTACTACGGAAAGGATTACCCATAAACTCCGCTTCTTTTCACTCCCCGACATGGACCCCATCGACAATGGCGGCATTCCTATCTTTGAAGGCGAAACAGGCCATCAATACCGCGACGGTATGGGCATTGCCATTTACACCAGCAAAACCGGCGAGCAATACGCCATTGCCGGCCGTAAAACCGGGCCGCTGGAAGGAGGCTATTTATGGCAATATCGCTTATCAGACAATGGTAACGGAAAATTAACGGCAACCCTGGTACGTAAATTTGGCCGTTACAGCGGCAAGAAAGAAATTGAGGCTATAGCCGTAGACAATGAAGCCGGGTACGTTTACTACTCCGATGAACAGTACGGTGTAAGGCAATATTATGCCGACCCTGAAAAGGGAAATGAAGAGTTGTCGGTATTTGGCACCACTGGTTTTACGGAAGATCATGAAGGTATTGCTATCTACAAAACTTCCCCCACCAAAGGATATATCCTGGTATCGGACCAGGGAGCCAATAAATTCCATATCTTCAACCGCGAAGGGACCTCCCACCGGCTGTTGAAAGTGGTAAAAGTGAGTGCCAGTCACAGCGACGGGTCGGATATAGTAAGCATTCCGCTGAATGAAACGTTCCAACATGGAATGTTTGTCGTGATGAGCGATGACAAAACCTTTCATTACTACCGCTGGGAAGATATTGCCGGGAAACAACTGGAAGTAGTGCCAACAAAAAAATAGTCTCCTATTATATGAAATCCATGATCATCGCCAGCCTGTTGCTGGTTACCGGTTTTACCAGTATACAGGCACAGGAAGCTCCTGTACAAAAAGTGAAAGCCGTCATTGCGCCGGCACTGCTGCGCGGTCCTTATCTGCAAGCCGCCAGCAGCAACAGTATCGTTATTCGTTGGCGTACCGATGCTTCCGCCCGCAGCCGGGTAAAGTACGGCACCACACCCGATAAACTGGATCAGCAGACAGACGACCTGGCCCTCAGCACCGAACATAAAGTAAAGCTTACCAACCTGCAACCCGGCACCCGCTATTACTATAGCATTGGGAGCTTGAAAGATGTGTTACAAGGCAATGCCGACAATTCTTTTGTGACGCTGCCAGAACCCGGTAAAACAGGGCTGTACCGCATTGCCGCATTGGGCGATTGCGGCGACAATTCCATTAACCAGCGCCAGGTAAAAGAACAACTGGTGAAATACCTGGGCAGCAACCACCTCAATGCCTGGATATTACTCGGCGACAACGCCTATCCCGATGGTACCGATGCAGAATATCAGACCAAATTCTTCAATGTGTATAAAGACGACCTGTTGAAGAAATACCCACTGTTTCCTGCTCCCGGCAACCATGACTATCATGATACCGACCTGAGTGCCAAATACGCACAGGAAACACACCAGACTACTTATTACCAGAACTTCACCATGCCGTCAGAAGGAGAATCCGGTGGCGTACCTTCTCACACCTCCTCGTTCTACTCCTTCGATATTGGTAATATTCACTTCCTGTCGCTCGACAGCTACGGTAAAGAAGACAGCGCCTACCGCCTGTATGACACCCTGGGACCACAGGTACGCTGGATAAAGGAAGACCTGGCCGCCAATAAAAACAAAGCCTGGGTAGTAGCCTACTGGCATCATCCTCCCTATACCATGGGTTCGCACAACTCCGATGAAGAAGATGAACTGATCCACATCCGTCAGAACTTCATCCAGGTACTGGAACGGAATGGTGTAGACCTGGTGCTGAATGGTCATAGTCACGACTATGAAAGATCCCGGCTCATACAAGGCCACTATGGTATGGCCAACACCTTCGACCCAGCCAAACACAATGTCAGCAACTCTTCCGGACGTTACGACGGCGGCAGCAATGCGACGCCTTACGTGAAAGACAGTGCCCGTAATAACGGCACCGTATACGTGGTAAGTGGTTCTGCCGGGAAACTGGGAGGTAAACAAACTACCTTCCCACATAAGGCCATGTATTTTTCAGACGCTGACCACGGTGGGGTTTCCGTACTGGAAGTGCAGGACAACCGCCTCGACCTGAAATGGGTTTGTGCCGACGGCACGATCCGCGACCAGTTTACCATCATGAAAAATGTGAATAAACACAGCGATATCACCATTAAGAAAGGACAATCGGCCCTACTCACCGCCTCGTTTATCGGCAACTATAAATGGAACAATAGCAGCGAAACCGGCAGAAGTATTACCGTAACGCCTACCGCCGCTACCACCAAATACACGGTGACCGATGCATTCAACGTAGTAAAAGATACGTTTACCGTTCATGTGTCTAAGTAAAATGAAATGGATCATATGGCCGGTATTTACCTTACTGGCCATCTTTTCGGCATGGGGATTTAAGCAAACGCCTGCCGATACAGGTGTAATCAATACTATTACTATTTTCCGGGAGGATGCCACCAATTTTGCGGCCGCCTCCCGGGAAATGGAAACAGCCATGCAGGCTATCACTCCCGGCAAACCCGCCAGCATTGAACACGCTAAAGCTGCCCTGAAAAAATGCCGGCTGGCCTATAAACACATTGAATACTTCCTCGATTATTTTTTCTTCAGCTCTTCTATGGTGTATAACCGCCCCGCAAAAACGGAAATAGATGAGCCCTACATGGAATATCAACCTCCCGTCGGACTACAGCAAATGGCGGTATTACTGTTCGATAAAAATCCCTATATCCACAAACAGGCATTACTGGATCAGGCTAACCTGGTCAGCTCTTCTGCCGCAGATATCCCCGCACTCCTGTACCAGTTTAAGGCTACCGATAAAGACATTATGGAAAGCCTGCGGATAGAACTGGTACGCCTATACGCTAATGGCATTACCGGCTATGATGCTCCAGAACTCAAAAGCGGTATCGCCGAAACTGCACAATCGATGCGTACGATCCAGGCAGTGCTGCAGCCCTGGCTCAGTACCAGCTCTCCCGAAACACAGGTGGTAAGCCGCTACCTCGTGCAGTGTATCAGCTACCTGGAATTGCATACAGATTTCGACCGCTTTAACCGCATGGAATTTCTCACTACCTGCGCTTTACCGCTACAGGAGAGCGTAGGCAATCTAATACGTTACCTGCAACTGGATCAGCATACCCGGAGTGCGCTGAACTACAACGCAAAAAATTTATTCAGTAAAGATGCCCTGCGTGCAGCTGCTTTCCCGGGAGGTACGGATACCGGCGCGTTGCAGGTAAAGTTAGGACGGCAACTCTTTTACGACAAAGCTCTTTCTGGCAATGGGCAACGCAATTGCGCCACCTGTCACCAACCCGATAAATATTTCAGCGATGGGCTGCGGACCAGCCTCGCAACCGACGAAAAAAATCATGTCCGCAGAAATGCGCCCAGCCTCTATTATGCGGCATTTCAATATGCCCAGTTCTGGGATGGCCGCGCTAATACATTATCCAAACAAATACAAACGGTAATTGCCAATCCCGAAGAAATGAACGGGCACCCTGACGTCATCCTCGCCCGGCTGAACGACAGCAGCGCCTACCGCCAGGCCTTTGCGGCAGCTTTCCCCGGCGACAGTACTCCCGCGATCAGTATGACGCACCTGTCGTCCGCCATTGCCGCTTATCTCTTTACCTTGTCGCCCCAAACCAGCGCATTCGATGCCTACCTGGCCGGTGATAAAAAAGCGATGATGCCTGCCCAGGTAAACGGGTTTAACCTGTTTATGGGAAAAGGCCAGTGCGCTACCTGCCACTTTGCACCTTTATTCAATGGCCTCACGCCACCGTTCTACCAAATGACAGAATTCGAAAACCTGGGCATGCCGGGTAACGGTAGTCTGCGCCACCCGCAGCCCGACAAAGATGCCGGCCGGTTCGAATATTTTCCCATAGAATTTTATCAACGCGCTTTTAAAACGCCTACTGTCCGCAATGCTGCCATGACCGCTCCTTACATGCACAATGGCGCCTTCGGTTCCCTGGAAGAAGTGATGGACTTTTACAACGCCGGCGGCGGCAACGGGCTGGGAATGAAAGATCCTTATCAAACGTTAACAGCGGCTAAACTGGGACTCAGTACCGGCGAAATGAAAGATATCATCGCCTTCCTGAAGGCGTTGTCCGATCGCCCGGCAACTACGTACAACTACTGAATTTTACGAGCCCCGATTTATACTGATACCTTCACTCATTCATAGCGATAATTTTGCTCAACAGTTTTATCGGAAGAAAGACATGTTTTCCCCAAGCAAAATTATCGCGACATGAGAAAATTAATAATCGCGCTGTGCTGCTGTTGCCTCACCGCTCCGGCGCTGCTGGCCCAATCTGCCCTGAAAATAAAATTACATCCTGTTATTGCTCTGCAGCTGGTAGAGCCGCCAGCATCGCTGGAGGCTGCCTGGAAACTGGCGCACCGCCAGGACGATCCTGTTACCACCGTTATCCCCCTGCAAGACGTATATGCCAAAGGACACCACCAGCTGTCGGCCCTGGTGGCGAGGATAGATGCCAGCGGCAAACCAACCAATAACAGACAGGCTGCACAAATGGGTAAAGAAATAGAAAATATCAACAGCCTCGCTTCAGAAATGGCTGCCTGGCAGCAAAGCCTGGAAATGAAATATTACAAGCAATTACGCAACCAGGACATAAGTGTACACAAAGCCATCGATGTGCGGGAAGATACTGCCCTGAAAGCGCTTCCGCTGATTACCAGCGGAGAATATACTGATCCCGATCCCATGAAGGAGAAAGCGGTAAGCAATCAATACTTTAACGAACATATGAAAGCGGCCACCGCTATGCTGGAAAAAGACCGGCAGTTATGGTTGCAGTTTAAAAAAGAATATCTCAGCGGCCTTGCCCGCTATGATGCCCGGCTGGAGGCCCTCGGATGGGGCGACAACATCAACAACCCGCTATTAAAACCCGGCGTGGCTAACCTGCAGAAAGGATTGCTGGAACTGGCAGACAAGCTGCTGGAATGCGATCAGAAAATTACTTATACTGCCGCTTCCTGGTATGGCACGTATCTCGACAGGCCCGAAACCAAACGGCAACAAAAAGAAATTACTATGGCATATTTAAATGTTTCCTTTTAATAACTCAGATTTTCATCGTAAAAACACATGAAGTTGGCATAAGGCGGGTGTCTACCCGCCTTTCTGTTTTATAAGCTAAATGCCTTTGCCACATAGCTTTTCATCGACGCTGGTTCCCTGCCCTGGCGCCGGTCACGAGTATTTTTGCCATTTTTTAATCTTGTTTTAGTAGATCAAAACTACTTACCTTTGGTAACTAAACATTCAACCTAACCTGTAGGTTAGCAAAACAGTATCAAGTGGATCAAAATAATTGTCCCAGCCCGGAACATTGCAAGGGCCAACTGAACGCCATAGGCGACGCACTGTATGCCATCGGGGGTAAATGGAAGCTACAGATTATCGGCGCATTAATGGACGGTAAAAAGCGTTTCAACGACCTGCAACGCCTGGTTATTGGCATTTCTGCCAAAGTATTGTCGAACGAGCTGAAAGAAATGGAGCTAAATGGTTTTATTCACCGCGTAGCACATGCCGATATCAAACATGTGGTGGAGTATGAGTTAACGTCATATAGTTTTACCCTGGGCAACGTACTCAATGCGTTGTCTGAATGGGGAACGATGCACCGTAAAAAAATTACGGGACGACTGGTGGAAACCGCCGCCCCGTAAACAAATATCACGGAAGCAAGGCAGCTTTCACGGGGCTTTGTAATTCATACCCCTTGCTGCCTTTATATGCATACCGCTCTTCTGCGGTAAAACGGATCTTCTTTTTCCCTTTCAGCAATGCTTTTACTTCTTCCGGCAGCCGGTCTGTATCATCGGCCGTGGCGGTGCCTTTCAGCGTAATCACGATATCGCGGAAATACTTTTTATCACTGGCGGGTACCGTGTAGGTACTTGTCCAGGCAGACATATTTTCTTCAGCGCTTACTTCGGTACGCTCTACGCCATATGCAGCCATGATCTGCTGATAACCACCATTGATACCACCGATGAGGTAATAGTCGCCATCAAAAGGACCACCCGCACCGCCATTCAGATTTTTAAGGAGAAATGCATACTGGTCGTTGCCTATCAGCAACGGTTTAGGCGTAGGGCACTGGGAAAATGCGCCATAGGCGCCTATCACCGGCTGATACATCCGCAGCTTCCAGCCTCCGTCGGTTAATACAAATTTTGCCAGTCCCAATATGCCGCCGGTAAACCGCGATACCTGGAAACCTTCCGGATCAAACTCAGAGTGATTAAAGCTCATGACTTTATACTGCATCCCGGAAGAATCCTTGAAATCCATCACATTCATCAGTCGGGTAGCCACACCGTCCGGAAAAGGAAATACATCGCTGCCTTCATCATAGATATTCAGGTAAGGCTTGCCCTTGCAGGTTTTACATTCCCAGTTGATCAGCTCATCAAACTTGCCATTGCCGGTACTGCGTTTGTAATGCTGTCCGGGAAACAGCTGCAGCAAAGCCTTCTGGCCGTCGAAGGTGCCCGGCAATACCAGGTTGCGGTTTTGTAAGATGGTATCACTTACATTTTTCTTTTTGAGGTCTTCACTGACCGATTGCCCCAGGCTGGCGCTCAGCACGCCCAGCTGGAGAAATACAATAACAAACAAACGTTTCATCATCAATAGAGATTATTTTCGGCGCCGTTATTATTACGGCGGAGGCAAAGGTACTACTCCCCCTGCCATACCAGCACAGTATCCGGAAAATTTTTCCCGCAGGGCACAGGCCAACTGACATACGGTTGTCACCCCTGGCGGATAATTTCGGTATATGAACAGTCAGCAGATAGCATTACTCCGGTTGCGGCAGCAACAACTTATCCAGCCCACCTTTACCCAGGCTGCCGACCTGGTACGGTGGATGGGCTGCATGCAGGCCCAGGATTATGCCGGCGCCAAATGGGCCATTGGCATGCGCGTAAAAGGAAGCACCGATGCCTCTATAGAAGCGGCCCTACAGGAAGGCACAATCCTGCGCACCCATATCCTGCGGCCCACCTGGCATTTTGTATCTCCGGAAGATATCCGCTGGATATTATCCCTGACAGCTCCGCGCATCAAAGCGTTCAATAAAAACCTGCATGCCCGCCTCGGCATCACGGATAAAGACCTGCACCGCAGCAGCCAGGTACTGGGTAAGGCGCTGGCCGGCCAATCCCTTGCCCGCACCGCACTGGTACCATTACTGCACAAAGCCCGTATCGATACGGATGATATCCGCCTGGGATTTCACCTCATGCATGCAGAGCTGGAAGGCATTATATGCAGTGGTCCCCGGCAGGGCAAACAATTTACCTACGCCCTGCTGGACGACAGGGCCGCTCCCGTTGCTGCCATCTCCCGTGAGGAAGCCATTACCCGGCTCACGCTGCGGTATTTCCGTAGCCGGGGCCCTGCTACCGTCAACGACTTTCAATGGTGGAGCGGATTGCGTATGCAGGATATCAAAATGGGATTAGAGGAGAATAAAGACCTGCTTACCGCGTTCATCGCCAACGGGCAGGCCTATTGGTTCGATGCCGCTATGCCCATGAAAACAATGGCCACCGGTCCTTTGCTGTTGCCGGCCTACGACGAGTATACTGTGGCGTATAAAGACCGCAGCGATGTATTGCCAGCCTCCCTTATTACTGCTACCGGCTATGGTATCTATAAACCTACCGTAGTGAACAAAGGACAGATTGCCGGCACCTGGAGCCGTAAAATTTCCCATCACCACCTGGAAATCGATACCCAATTGCCTGCCGGACCATTGCGGGCATTGCCCCGCGCCATTGCCGCTTACCGGTCGTTTATGGGCAAAGCGGACAAATTTGGTTAATTTGGCCGCGAATACGCTGATTTAAGTAACGACAACCCACATTAGATGATAGAAGATATACAACTTCAGCTAAGGACCGTTAATGTCACCCGCTATGTAACGCCCCTGCGTGAAGGCGGCTCCCTTCCGGCCATTGCCGAAGCGGATGACGGTTTCCTGTATGCGCTGAAATTCAGAGGCGCCGGACAAGGCGTGAAAGCATTAATCGCAGAACTGATAGGTGGTGAAATAGCCCGGACCCTGGGACTGAAAGTACCTGAAATCGTATTTGCCAACCTGGATGCCGCCTTCGGCCGCACCGAACCGGATGAGGAAATCCAGGACCTGCTCAAAAAAAGCGTAGGCCTCAACCTGGCCCTGCACTACCTTTCCGGGGCTACTACCTACGATCCTACGGTGAACACCGTACCCGCCATGCTTGCTTCGCAAATTGTGTGGCTCGACTGCCTGCTCACCAACGTAGACCGCACCCCACGCAACACCAATATGCTCATGTGGCGCAACGAACTATGGCTGATAGATCATGGCGCTTCCCTTTACTTTCACCACTCCTGGCAAAACTGGCAGGAACAGGCCCTCCGGCCCTTTGTGCAGGTAAAGGACCATGTATTGCTGCCACAGGCCAGCGAACTGGATACTGTAGATGCAGCCTTCCGGCTGCTACTAACGCCTGAGCGTATACGTGGTATTGTCGACATCATCCCTGATGAATGGCTCATCAGCGATCAACATACGGAATCGCCCGAAGAACGCCGGGACGTATACTTTGAATTTTTAACGGCACGCATCCGCCACTCCGAAATTTTTGTAAAAGAAGCACAACATGCAAGAACAACACTTATATGAATATGCCGTGATACGCATTGTACCAAGCGTAGAGCGGGAAGAATTTTTGAATGTTGGCGTCATCCTTTATTCCAGGCCACAAAAATTTCTGGGGGCAATGTTCACCCTGAACGAAGAAAAATTGCGGGCACTTGCTCCCCACACAGATATCAACACCATTCGCCCTTACCTGGAAGCTTTCGTGGAAATCAGCAAGGGCAGCGAAGCCGGAGGTCCCATCGGCAAACTGGATATGCCCAGCCGCTTCCGCTGGCTCACCGCCATGCGCAGCAGCGTGGTACAAACTTCCCGTGTACACCCCGGCTTTTGCAGCGGCAGCGCCGCCGATACGTTGCAACGCCTGCATGAGCAACTGGTATTGTAAAGTCACTTAACAAAACGGGGCTGACCAACAATGTTGGTCAGCCCCGTTTTCAATATATGACAGCAAACTACGGTCTGGTAAAGGTATACGTTTTCCCTGCTTCCGTCATCAAGTCATACTGTATCGTAGTGGGCAGCGCAGTGGTAGCCGCCGTATCCACTTTCCCATGAACCAGCGGTGGCGCAATGGCGTCCACCTGGTAGAAAGGATTCGTTTGCGTTCCGGTAGCAGGCTGCAACAACCCTTTTGTCGCCAAAGCATTGGGTACGCGTAAACGACAGTTCCCACCCAGGGTCGACAAGATAGTCACCTTTGCCAGCTTTCCATCTTCCCATACCATTTCCTTAATTTCAAAACCTCCCCTTGCCCGTAAGCCTGCTACGCGGCCGCTTTTCCACTCATCGGGCAAAGCAGGCAACAAATGCACACAACCAGCCTGGCTTTGCAGCAACATTTCGGAAATGCCGGCAGTACATCCGAAATTACCATCAATCTGGAAAGGCGGATGGGCGTCAAACAAGTTGGGATAGGTTCCCCCTCCGTTGCTTACTCCGGCCGGTGTGAGCTGGTCTTTGATCAGTTTCCAGGCATGGTTACCATCCCGCAAACGCGCCCAGAGATTTACTTTCCAGCCCATCGACCAGCCGGTAGATACATCTCCCCGCTGTATCAACGACGTGCGGGCCGCATTGAATAACGCCGGTGCACTTTCCGGAGCTACCTGGTTGGCAGGATACAACCCAAACAAATGAGATACATGCCGGTGCTTGTCTTCAGGATTGTCCAGGTCTTGCAACCACTCCTGCAGCTGGCCATACTGCCCTACCTGCATAGGTGGCAGCTTTTTACGTACCGCCTTCATTTTTTCCACCAACGCTGCGTCGGTATGCAATACCTCTGCTGCGTGAATGGTGTTAGACAAAAGGTCAAATACCAGCTGGTTATCCATCGTAGCCCCCGCCGTCATAGATACACCGGGATAAGCTTTCGGGTTATTCTCCGGCGATATGGACGGCGCTACCACCAGCCAATGATGCGTGGGCTCTTCTACCAGGAAATCCAGGTAAAAAGCCGCCGCCCCTTTCAAAGCAGGGTATACTGATTGCAGGTATTGCTTATCGCCACTGAACATATATTTTTCCCACAGGTGGCGGCTTAACCAGGCGCCTCCCATAGGCCACATGCCATAATAAATAGGATCTACCGGCCCGGTAATACGCCACAGGTCTGTATTGTGATGGGTTACCCATCCACCGGCGCCGTACATCACCTTAGCCGTTTCCCGGCCGGTAACAGACAGATCTTTTACCATCTGCACCAGCGGTTCATGCATTTCAGTGAGGTTGGTGATTTCGGCAGGCCAATAGTTCATTTCCGTGTTAATGTTGATGGTATACTTGCTGCCCCAGGGTGGGTTCATCAACGGGTTCCAGATCCCCTGCAGGTTAGCCGGCTGCCCGCCGGGCTGCGAGGACGCAATCAGCAAATACCTGCCAAACTGGAAATAGAGTACCACCAGCTGCGGATCATAACCCGCAGCAAAGTTCTTTAACCGCACATCTGTAGGATACCGCTCTGCATCGCTGTTGCCCAGGTATAACTGTACCCGGTTGAAATAATGCTGGTAAGCAGCAATATGATCTTTCAGCACTTCCTCATAGCCTTTCTTCCCTACTTTATCCAGGTAAGCGACCGCGCGTTTGCCTTCATCGGCACTCAGATCGGCATAGTTGATAAAGTTGGTCGCAATGGAAATATAAATGGTGACATCATCGGCCCGGCTGATCTGGATAGAATCGCCCGCGGTTGACACCGTACCGCCATTCACTTTGAATTTAACGAGCGACTGAAACTTCACTTTACCAGGCACACCCTCCTTATCGCCGCTCACGCCCGACAACACCAGCTCGTCGCTACCGTTTACGGCTACACGCGATTGCTGCGGGCTATGCAGCGCAGCCGAAAAGGTAATACTGCGGGGCTCTTCCGCGGTAAGCCGCACTACCATTACCTGGTCGGGGATAGACGCAAACACCCGCCGGGTATACTTTATGCCATTAACTGTATACGCAGTGGTAGCCACAGCCTTTTCCAGGTTCAGCTCCCGGTAATACCCCTGGTATTGTTCATGTGCAGGGAAATGCAGTTGGAGATCGCCTACCGGCTGGTAACACATTCCGTTAATCCGTTCCGATTGCATCGTCTTAGCCGCCAGGTCAGCCGCATCCTTCATCTTTCCTTCAAATATCAGCTTCCTGACTTCGGGCAGAGCGGCCAGCGCATGATGATTTTCGTTGCGGTTAGGACTACCGCTCCACACGGTGTTTTCGTTTAGCCGTATCAGTTCCTCCGCCGGATTGCCATACACCATCGCCCCCAAACGGCCATTGCCCACCGGCAATGCCGCTTCCCATATAGCGCCAGCCGGCTGGCTGTACCACAGCTTCAATGCCTGTTCCTGCGCCCAGGCAGGGGCAGCAGTCATCAACAGGATGACGCAAACGGATATACTTTTCTTTGTTTTTCTTAACATGGATATCATAGTTAAATAATAACCTCCCCGGTTATCCTGGCGGATAAGATACAATAATTTTCTCGCCAAGGCGCAAAGCAGCAAAGAATTTAAAGAGAAGAATAAAGCGAATTTTAAGCCCGCAAAGCGAGAAGATTACGTAGTAATTGTTATGTTACATAATCTTCTCGCTTTGCGGGCTTAAAATTCGCTTCAATCTTTGCTGCTTTGCGCCTTGGCGAGAAAACTTACTCTGCCCGCATACTCTTCACCGGGTCTGCCAGCGCGGCCTTGATGGCCTGGTAGCTGATGGTGGCAATGGCAATCACGAGTGCAATCACACCGGATACCAAAAATACCCACCAGGCAATACTGATCCGGTAAGCGAATATCTCCAGCCATTTATGCATACTATACCAGGCGAGCGGCGTGGCTATTAAAAACGACAGGAACACCAGTTTCAGAAAATCTTTCGACAACAGGTTTACGATATCCGTTACCGAGGCGCCCATTACTTTACGGATACCGATTTCACGGGTGCGTTGTAAAGCGCTGTAAGAAGCCAGTCCTAGTAATCCCAGGCAGGAAATAAGGATGGCCAGCAGGGCAAAATTGAAGAACAGCTTGCCAAACCTTTCCTCGGTACGATATTGCCGGTCAAAAAACTTGTCCAGGAAATAGTAGCTGAAAGGCCGGTTGGGTATCAATGTCTTCCAATTACTTTCAATACCTGCCAATGTACCGCGCAGATCACCGGGTGCTACTACGATAGAAAGCACTTCGCAGCCGCCTGGTTCAATACGCATGGTCAGTGGTTTGATGTTTTCCTGTAAAGAGCGGAAATGAAAATCCTTTACCACCCCTATAATGGTGCCTTCCCGGCCCCATTGCCGGAAAGACCGGCCTACCGCGTCCGTTGGTTTGGAGTAACCCAGCAGCTTAACGGCCGTTTCATTCACCACCATCGCATGCGTAGTATCTGTTCCAAAATCCCTGGAGAATCCCCTGCCCGCTACCAGCTTAATCTTATATTGGGGAATGAAATCATAATCTACAAAATATAAGTCCAGGTTAGCCACCTGCATTTCGCCCTGCTTATTTTGTATTTCAGTATAGGCGCCTTCCGTGTTGCCACCGGGAATACCAGACGACATCGTTGTATGCGTTACCCCGGGCAGGGCACTGATAGCATTCTTAAATGCATCTCTTGCCGGGTCGCCATGGGTATCAATTACCAACACCTGCTCTTTACTGAAGCCCAGGTCCTTGTTATGCATATAACGCATTTGCAGGTACACAATGATAGTACCGATAATGAGGGTAATAGAAATCGCAAACTGCGTTACCACCAGCCCTTTGCGCAGTAAGGTACCTTTGGAACTGGTAGAAAAACGACCCTTCAATACCAGGATCGGCTTAAAGGAAGATAACACCAATGCCGGGTAAATACCCGCCAGCAGCCCAATCAGGATAGCTGCCAGCAAGAGGATCACAATATAAACAGGTTCTGCGATGAGCCCGTGGCTGATCGTTTTGCCAGCCAGCAAATTGAAGGCAGGCAACAAGGCGGAAAACAGTACCAGTGTAAGCACAAATGCCATCAGGCATAACAACAGGCATTCTCCAATAAATTGCCGGAGCAACTCCTGCCGCGTAGCCCCTACTACTTTACGGATGCCAATTTCTTTGGCCCGTTCTACCGACCGGGCGGTAGTGAGATTAACAAAATTAATAGCGGCGATAAAGAGAATGAACAAAGCGATCACAGTAAAGATATATACATTGTTCCTGCTGCCATTTACATATGCACCATAGGTGGTATTCAGGTATATGTCCGTTAATGGTTGCAGGGCCACGGTGTAAAACATCTTGCTTTTCCGCCGCTCGTCACCGTTATGTCGTTCGATAAAATCCGGGAACTTGGCGACGAGCGCATCAGCGCTGGTATTGGGCTTCAGTAACAGAAAAGTGGTGGCGCCGAAATTTCCCCAGGCTTTATCTAACCCGGCATTAAGTTTCGTTAGGGTCGACATCGACACCAGCATATTTACCTTTAGCTGGGTATTTTCCGGCATATCGGCCATTACGCCGGTCACGGTGGAGGGTATCAGGTCGCCGGTGAGTAACACGGTTTCACCCATGGGATCGGCATTTCCAAAATATTTTTTGGCAGCGGTTTCGCTCAACACAATGCTGTTTACATCGCGGAGCGCGGTGTTGGGATCTCCCTTCAACAGCTTAAAATCAAATACGCGGAACAGCGAGGAATCTGCAAACAGCGCCTGGTCCTCCTGGAAGCTGATATTTCCTTTTTTCACCAGCAGGTTAGCGTTACTCACCCTGGTAAATGCATCTATTTCGGGGAAGTCGCGCTGCATGTTGGGCGCAAATGGCCAGGGAGTAATACCACCTTTGATAGTTTCGCTGGGCGTTTTCACATCGCAGGTTACCCGGTAGATGCGATCCTTTTTCGCATGAAACTGATCGTAACTCAATTCAAAATGTACATACAGGAAAATAAAGAAACAGGCGGTAAGTCCCACCGTTAAGCCCAGTACATTGATCAGGGAAAAGATCTTATTTCTCCAGAGATTGCGCCAGGCAATTTTCAGATAGTTTTTTAGCATTGACAACAGGATAATTTAACAGTGAACCTTCACGCAAAACCTGTTTATACTGCGCTAACACAATGCCAGCACACAGGTATTTCAAGATCAGGCACTATGAAATTACCAAAATTTACAATTTGTTCGGTTTCAACACTTTTCCTGTTCAGTTCCGGACAGGTTACTGCGCCACTTTTATATACCCCCAACCCTGTCTTTGCCGGGTGAGAATTTCATAAATGGCATCCGGTACCATTTCCACACCGGGTATTAGTTGAGATGCATCTTTATTATTTCTTTTCATGGTCATGCCACAAACTTTCACCGCCACTTTTTTATTGATTAGGTCTGTAAGGCCGGGTGCAATTTTAGATTTATCTTTCAATACCATATCCAATGCTTCTCCATATACCGCCACTTCCAATTGTGCATCGGGATTGGCTTTCATGATACTGCTAGCCTGGCGTACCACAGCATTTTGATCATCCATATTCTTACTGGTAATATCAAATATTATTTTGTAGTCGCTTTGTGCGTATAACAATATACTTCCAAATGAAAGTGCTACTATTAACAACAGTTTTTTCATGATCATATTTTTTCGGTGAAGAATAAACCCTGATACTATTTCTTGCGTGATTGCCCCTGGTGTGCCAGTACAATAGGATTAAAGGGACCGTATTTATGTTGTGATACCGGAAAAGTATCGGTGAAGGGGCCAAAGGGATGATCGGGCGGCTTAGAGCCTATATCCGGCCAGTCCGCGGGAAACGCTTTCACCGGGCGTGGCTGCGAATTCACAAACGCCGCTACATCCCAGGCCTCTTCATCGCTGAGTTGTATGTTGCTATAATCTGTCCCGAAAGGCATATTATATTTTACATACCCGGCAAACCTCGACAGGCGGTAAATTCCTGCTCCGGTATTATAGCTCTTTGCTCCCCACAACGGGGGATACAGGAATTCAGCGTTGTCGGGCCTCATCATGCCACCGCCATTAATACCATGACAACGCTGGCATTTCTGTTGAAACACCTGTCGGCCGGCAGCGGTATCTGCACTTCTTGCCAGGTAGGGTATCTCGTTTATACCACTTCCCGGCGGCCGGTGTCCTTTAGGAATATCCTTTCCCAGCCAGTGTATGTAGGCAACAATTGCTTTTAACTCCCGGCTGCCGGAATCCAGTGCCTGGCCGTTCAGGCTCCGGATAAAGCAGTCGTTCACCCTTTTTTCAACAGATTCCATGCCGCCACTCCTCGCTCTGTACTTGGGGTAGGTGCTGGCAGTACTGCCATAGTTATTGCCCCAGGGCTGGGTACCCGCGCGCAGGTGGCAGTTCTGGCAATTCATGCCATTGCTGATACTGGCCACGGAACCATTAGGCCCCAGGTAAACAGCAGTATGCACAATAAGCTCCCGCCCATACCGGATCAGATCACCGTCTGCTGTAGGGGGAATGGTAGCAGTATCCGGGGCTATCCACACTATCGTGCCCGCCCGTTGTTTTTCGCGTGGCCTATTGCTTCCGTAAAAAAAATGTTTGATCACCATAAACAGCAGTCCGGCAAACAACACAATTTCCAGCGCATGAAGCATCGGCCTGGTTTGCAATGGCATACGTTTCATCCTCCATAGCAATAAGCACATTTCTTTTCCTGAGCCCGGCCTACCGCCCAAACGCCGGAAGGCACTACCTGGATACCTGGTAAAACGCCATCCATCCATTCCTTTTTCACAACAGCAGGATCGAGGGACATTTGTTGTGCAGCTACTGCACTATATACCGTCATCGCCATATTACATACACAGAACATCACACCACTGGCCTGTAATTCATTAATACCAATGGCTACGTTACCTATACCAGGTACGCTGAAGTCGCCGGCCTTAGGTTCCCAAAACGGGTTCCTGGTGGAAGCTGCCTTGGTGAGCGGGTCATCCGCTTTGAACATCTCACCAAAATGGTATTTTTCCCACAGCTCACTTTTCATGGCGTAGGGAATACTGGCATGCCGCAATACCACCACTACCCCGCAATCTTTTTCCGGCGTACCGGTGGCACTATTGGTTAATAAAAATACCCGGGGCCAGGCAAACGGAAATATTTCGTTGGGGCGTACTACGTCCATCACCATCCGGTGTTTGCCCTTGATTTTATTCATCCAGGCATCGGCGGTGTTAGTGGTCATTTTCATATGCTCCTGGGGCATGGCCGCGTGCAGGTCAAAAGGAACCATGGCCGGTATACCCAGGATAGTGGCGCCCGCAATGATTTTGCCGAGAAAATCCCGACGGTTGGTGGCTCCATTTTCATTGTCGTTCATACGTTGGAAGTTTAGATGAACAGAAAGAACAGATTTGCTCATGGCACAAGCAGCTACCGCTGTGCCCATTGTGATCAGGCCAGTACATTTAATTAGAAACCGGTAGCTTTTCAGGGATTGGTCAAAAATATCAGCGATGTGTTTTCGACCTCGTTAATGTGGAAACAGGTTGATATACATCGATTCACCACGTTAACATGAGAAGTATAAGTGGCATAAAAGTACCAAAATTAGGAAGGGGGTAATCGGAAAAAAGTGACATTTTTATAATCCCATTGCCTGCTCCAGGTCACTGCGAAAACCGGGGTATTCATGAGGTAAACAATGCGTAAAGTATCTGAACTCGTTGATAAAATGTGTTTGATCACTGTAACCAAACTTCTGTGCCAACAGGCTCCACTGAGGAAACCGCTCCCGCTCAATGTACTCAATGGTTTTACGGAAGCGCACTACCCGGCAAAACATTTTAAGATGAAGCCCGGTTTGTTCCAGGAAATTTCTTTCCAGTGTACGCTTCGTCATAAACACACCGGCCTCCAACTGCCGGATGGAGATATTACCATCTGCCGCAAAGATCAGCCGGATGGCCTCATCTATATTCCTGGCATACTTCTTTTCCCTCCACAACTGCTGCAGTAAAAAAGCTTCCAGTATACGCACCTGTTGCTCTTCATTTACACCTGCTTTTAGCCGGGTGCTCATCTCTGCCACCTGTGGCCCGAGTATTACCGATAAATCGCCGCTTTTATTACAGAATGGCTGGGAAGATATCCTGAACAATTTATACCAGGCGCCGGGCTTCAGGTTGGTTACCAACTGCTTAAAACCGGACATAATACGCAGTTCGCATACATCATGGTTGGGGCCTGTAATACTGCTGGCGGCAGGGTATTCCTGGTGAGTGATATCATATACCGCCTGGGGCGTACCTATGTTGAATGTGAGACTTTGCATCACATGAGGCAGCACCACCATTTCCCGAAAACCTGTTTCCTGGAAATCGCTCTCCAGTACCAGGTAAGAAACGATGTAGTCCTGTAGCAACCTATGGGGTTGAAAAGATTGCACCTTGAACATACACTGGCTTTTTGAAGTACGCCCCAAAGGTCCTGAAATTTCTCCAGCTTTACTCGTTTTCAGGCAAATAAGCTACCCGGCACTTCCGTATATTTATTTTCTTTTATAAAACGACAAGGCTACCTTTTCGCCCGGGTACTTCTTAATTTCTGAATCGGTAATATAACCGCTGCCATCAGCGGCAAAGCCAATGCCTTCTCCCTGTCTTTCGTTGCGGGCATAAGGCGCATCCTGGGGCTTGCGCAGCAAGGCGGCCCAGATGGCTTCACCAGGTTGTCGCTTCCAATACCAGATCTGCCCGGTATTACGCAGGAGGATTTCTGTACCATCTGCTGAGATATCACCGGCTGTAAGATGATCAAAAGGTAGTTTATCCAGCGCCACCAGCGTAGTTTTAGCAGTGGTAGATTGTGGATAGCGGGCTACATATAAAGTACTGGTACCCACTTCCTTGGTAGCAATATATAAATCGTTGTTCAGCGGGTCCAGCAGCAGGGTTTCGGCATTCACAGCGCCATGCGGGTATACCAGCTCTATTTTATCCACGGCGGTAATGTGGATAACCGTATTGGCATTAGCAGCGGATAAATCCGGTTCGGGGAAACGGTATACATATACACTGTGGTAGGCGGCATCATTATCCCCGATTTCAGCTACATAGATATATTGCTTTCCTTTTTCCGGCCCCGGTCCGGTAGCAATATCTTCCCAGTCGCGGTTAACGATGCCATCCAGTACCAGGGTGCCCTTATTAGCGCCTTTGCTGTCGGTTATGTATACTTCATTGGAATTACCACTGTCTTCATGTACGTACAACAATCCCGGGTACACATGACTGGCTGCTACGCCCGACAATTCCTCGTAGTCCTGGCGCTCCGTCACCACTACCTGTGGCGTGGTTATAAACAGGGTACAGGGACTAAGGAATGCCAGATCATAGTTGGCGGTTTTCACAGTATCCACTACTACTGCAGTGGTATCTTTGGGTGGGTTAGTTACCGTGTTGCTATCCTTACCGCAAGCCGCTGTTAAGGCCGCCATCCCGGATAGTAACAGGCAGGTGTAAACGCAGTTCATCTTTTCAAAATTAAAACGAAAAAGGACGTACAAAGACGTCCTTTTTCCTGTGCCAGGTATAGGAATTAATAGGTATGTTGATTACCGGTGTTATCTGTCGGGAATGCACCCAGGTCTTTATTGGGGCCTGTAATGTTAGCACCAAAAGTGCCACCGGCTTTTACTACTTTCATCGGAATCCCGTATTGAGTCAGCAGCGGAGCACTTGGCTTCACCGGGATAGCGTTTTTGCCGGTACCGCCAGCGTATACGCCGGCGCCAATGGCTGGAGAACTGGATTTCAGGTGGAAGTCGGCGCCCGCAGGAATCTGGTAGATACGGTAATTAGTGCCTAAGCTCATAGCCGCCATATCATAGTTAATAAACTGGGGATCGTACTTCAGCGAATCATTCGGATTATTGGTACCTGCGTTGGTACCGTCGGCAGCGATAGGCCCATTGGTGTAACCATTCAGGTCGTTGCTCTGCTTCAGGGTAAACTGGTTAGCTTCAATAAATACCATGTATTGTTGAGCGCCTCCCATTGGATAACCTCTGCCAATAGCGGTCAGGTTATTGTTGTACAGGGTATTGAGGGTATCGCTGGGCTTACCTTTTTCTGAGTGGAAAGATATTCTCAAACCTGCTTTACAGTTAACGATAATATTGTTGAAGATATAACCACCAGCGTTGGTTTCAGTATTGATAGAACCATTGCGCGTTGCTTTGGTTTGTCTGAAACCACAGTTTACTACGGTATTGTTGTAGATGTTTACCATACAGCTTTTACCGGTAGACCCTGAAGTTTTCAGACCATTGGTAGCAATACCATAAGTAAAGTTATACGCCATATCACCAATTACACCGTCTTTAATGTTAACGGATTCGCCACCGGTGGCACCCATTTTGGTGAAGGTGTTACGCATCAGGCTCATGTATACGTTATTTGGACGGATACCATCATCTTTAGCGCCGTAGAACCAGGAATCTTCTACAATCAGGCTGCCGAGCGTGCTGCCTTTACTATTCATGAAAATAGTAAAACGGGCATCACCGGGAGTAGCGCCATAATCAGCAGCATTAGCCCCCCAGGCACCGCCAGTATATTCTACGTGCGTCCAGCGGAGCAACAGCAATTGAGCATTGGCACCGCACTGGAAACCACCCCAGTAGCCTTTGAAAGCAGGGTCGTTGGCAGCATCATCTTTATACGTAGCATCTGATTTCTTTACAGTGGCAGTTTCATATACGGTAAACCAGTTTTGTGCATCCTTAGTACCATCACTTACCAGTGTACCGTTTACCAGAAACGCGGGGCTGGTTTGCGGGCTTTTACCATCACCATGAATCAATACCTTCACACCTGGCTGCAGGTAAAGGGTGTCGCCTTCGTTAATGGTTACATCAGACATGATATGATAGGTTTTACCAGCCAGCATTGTACCTTTCAATGGAATTGCATTACCATTGGCATCCAGCTTTGGCAACGTGGTATCACTGATGGTTTGTCCAACGATTACCAGTGGCTTGGAAATTTCTACATGCTCACTACTCTTTTTACAAGAGATGATGGAGAGCGCTGTCAGGGCAATCAGACCACTTTTAAAGAAGATCTTTTTCATAGTTTTCGCTTGAAAATTTAAAAGATGTTATTGAATTATATTAAAGGACAAATCGTACGCCGAGTTGATAGTTCTGACCGTATACATCTTTCTGCGCGAGTGTTTCGCTACCTTTTTGCTGAAAAGGGATCAATGCCTGATTATCCGCCACGGATTTGATATACACCTGGTAAGGTGTATTCAACAGGTTCTGTATTTTGGCAAATACTACAAAGTGCTTATCCAGTTTCTTTTCTGCAGAGATATCAAACAGGTTCATATCTTTTTGCCAATAGTCCATGCCATAATAAGGAGATACCAATACAATACGTTTACCGGTGAACTGCCATGCCAGCTGCATATCGAGCCCCAGTACAGGGTTCTTGTACAACAAGGATACGTTGGCTATATGCGCTGATTGCCCCTGTAGTGGCCGTTTTTCCAATGGCGCCGGATCGACGTAAATACGGTTAAACGTTTTCAGCTTAGATGTTTCGATAGAGGAGTTGGTATATGTATAATTTCCACGGATACCGAAGTTGCGGATATATTTTTCGTATACCAGTTCAAAACCAAAGTTGGTGGCATCGCCGAAGTTACTTGGCTGATATACCAATTGACTTTGTACACCGGTTTGTGAAAACCCGTACTCAATCGGGTTTTGGATATTCTTGTAAAAGGCGCCGATCAACAGCTGTTCATCTGGCTTAGGAAAGAATTCGTAACGGAAATCAAAGTTATTGGCGGTAGTATGCTTCAGCATTGGATTACCTCTTTCATCCCATTCGTCGCCGGTAAAGTTGTAAGGCACAATCTCAAAATAACCCGGGCGGCTAATGGAACTGAAATAAGACAAACGCAGGTTGGTCCGGCTATTGAGCAGGTATTTCAAATGCACGCTGGGCAACACATCGGTATAATTAATGGATCCCGTTTTTCCAGCCTGGGTGGGAGGTACATCAGTATCAAACTGCTGATCTGTATTCTCTGCGCGCACCCCTACAATCGCTTCCAGTTTCCGTATGGTAACCTTCACCATACCATATCCAGCGGCTACATTTTCATCAGCGCGGTAATTGTTTGCCTCCGCTGGGGAACCGGCAGGATTAATCACACCCCACTTAAAATGATAGATATCTACCCATTGCTGCAAGCCGGAACCATCGGCCACATTATCCATGTTATAATTCTGGTAGAAATTATCCCGGTGTTTGGCGCGATACATACCGCCCAATGAAAATTTAAATGGCAGATCTGCAATAGTAGCATAGTAAGCGGCATTGGCATAACCGGCATAATCGCGGTCATTATTTTTCCACCAGGTACGGTTGTAACGCTGTACAATATTAGGGTGCAGGTAAGGATCTTTCTGCGTGCCATCAGCGTAAAATCCGCCATCATAGCCATATTCAGTCAGATCAGGTATGCGATTGGCAGCTTTGGCATATACACCAGACCAGTTTAACTGCAAATGCTGTGATAATAACCAATGTTCCCCTTGCAGGGTAGTACTGTTGATCGATTGATGCTGATATTTGGAACGGAACTTATACCACACCTGTCCGGTACCAGGGCCTGTACGAGGGGTATATGGCAATGTATCACGGCCTATTCGTGCCTGTGCTTCTTCGAGTATAGCCGTGAAAGAATATAAACTGATTTTATTGTTTTCATTAAAGCGGTAATCTACTTTGGCATTCAATCCTGTCCGCGTAATGGCAGTAGAATAATCACGTTGGTAAGCATGCTTGATAAACAGGTAACCATCGGCATTATCCCTGTCGGTATATTCACCCGGGTTAAAAATGCTGTGATAACCTTTATACGTGTGCTGATAAGATGCGCCCAGCATAATACCCAGCTTATTATTAAAAAACCGGTTACCCACCGATAAGCTACCAATAGCATTGGGCGTAAAATACTTCTTCGTATAATTTAGGTTGTCGCGTGTAAAATCATCTGGCTGCGCCTGGTAATTAGGGCCATGCATTTCATAGGGCGACTGTTTGTTGATAGCGCCGGTCGGAAAATAATCGAATGGGCGTTCCAACAGTGTTTGGCTATAACCTGTAGACAGGCTACCATTAAGGTATAGTCGGTCAGGCGCATTCTTCATCACCATATTCACCGTACCACCAATGGCGTCGCCTTCCATATCCGGCGTGAGTGTTTTGTTTACTTCTACCCTTTCCACCAGGTCGGCCGGGAAAATATCCAGCGGCACATACCTGTTCTTGTTATCAGGGCTGGGTATCTTTACACCATTGATCAGGGTGTAGTTATACCGCTGATCCATCCCCCGGATAATCGCATAGCGGCCATCTCCACTGCTGCTTCTCTCTAATGATACACCAGATACGCGCTGTAATACGTTGGCAATAGTAATATCAGGCGATAGTTGTATAGCTTTGGCTGAAACAATGTTCATCACATTACCCGCCAGCATCTCTGCTTTCTTCGCAGCCTGCGATGATTCTGCATTGCGTTTGGTATTGATATTAACTGTTTTCAGGTCTCTTGCATTGCTGTTCAATAGCAGCCCGATGAATACATTAGAAGTAAGATGTATGGTGGTATCCAGCGTCTTGTATCCCACATAAGACACCTGCAAATGATAAGTGCCCGCAGGTAACTTATCTATGCTAAACGTACCATCCAGCCTGGCGCCACCGGCACGTTTCAGCGCTGCGATACGAATAGTGGCCCCTGGTAACTGTTCTTTGGTTTGCGCATCCAGGATGCTTCCTTTCAGGGTAATATCAGCCTGCTGGCTGAAGACGGTTGATATACTGCAAAAAAGTAAAATGGAGATGAGTATCGTTCTTATCATCCGGTAGAATTTCTGCAAAGGAAATTTGAATTCTTTTCAGATGACAGGGACGATAATGATATTAATGGAAAGGTAATTATAAGGTAATAATTAGTTAATAACCGGTACTCTGGAACAGCGTAGAAAACGGTGTGGCAAAAGGCAAGATAACCGTATTAGCAGATAATCTGTAATCATTCTGGAGAGATTCTGTACTGGAAACTAATCAAGTGTTGGGAATATTTTGTTGTAGGTAGCATTTACTGTTACTTCCCTCTCGGATGCCCAACAGCATAAAAAAAGGTATAAATACGTATTTAAAAACTTACGCACTTATCCCCTTGATAACGAATAATATTAGATGGACATTTGTACCCGGAAGCAAGCGCCGTTACATTCCGGTACGTTCCCCAAAAAAGACCACCAATACACTCCCATTGCCCGTTCCCCAAAAGCGCTTGCTTCCTTTTACGGCTCAACAGGCCACACCGCTCAGTCTTTTTTCTTCAGGATATATAGTAACACCAACAGGGTAAAATCTCCTACTTTTTCCCGTAAACGCTCCAGGGCATGATAAATCAGCTTACAGGTACCGGTGATATTCATGTGCATGATCTCCGCAATCTGCTCGTACGACAGGCCCTCATAGTACTTCAGGAAGGCTGCTTCCCGCTGCCGGTTACTCAGGATACCCATTAAAGTGCTGATCTTACTCCGTAGCATCGCCATGCGCTCCTTCCCCACCAAAGGATGTTCTCCGGTTACCTCTACATGGAAGGGTATATGCTCTCCGGCAAATTCGTCCTCATGCCGGCAAGGCACTTCCAGGCGGCGCAACAGGATACGGCGGAACGATTGATACAGGTACTGCTTTACCACCAGGGGACTGGTAATTCCTTCCCGGTTCTGCCAAAGCTTGCGGAAAAGGTCCTGCAGGCTCTCTTCTACACAAACATTGTCGGGAGTAAATCTGAATCCATAATTGGAGAGCGGGGTATAATATTGTTCGTACAATCCTTCTAACGCTTTTACATCCCCTTCTTTATAAGAGTACCATAATTCGTTATCATGCATAACGTTGGAGTTAATTGAGGACAACCAAGATACGCCAAAAATCATTGCCGGCAAAATGAAGTATACAACCGGCTCCCGCATATCCCTAACGATCCCCAAAAAAAGTTAACTTTTCTTTACCAACTACAATACCCCCGCTACCATCACCGCTTTCACCCCTTGCTTGCCCCGAAATCCCTTATTACTATCCTTTTGGTAAGTGCGTATCAAGACAAACTCAGCTATTCCGGTACTATTTTCGCGCCACGGACGCCATCCAATAACATACATGAGATTTATTTGCCAGCTTCTTTCAGGGTTCCTGATTGTCTTCCTGCTTATCGCAGCAGGCAGGCCCAACACCATTATGGCACGTTTGCCAATGACCACCGCAGATACCCTGCCGCCTGATACCCTGCCCCGGGCATCGAAAGATAGCATAGACGCACCCATACATTATAAGGCAAAAGACTCTATCGTGATGCTGGTACCCGACAAACGCATGCTCCTGTATGGCAACACCGACACGAAATACAAAAATACCAGCATCACAGCCGAACGCATGCTGGTAGACCAGCAAACCGGTTTGGTAGAAGCCACCAAATGGAAAGACACCGCCGGGAAACCCATAGGCCTTCCCGTTATGACCGACAACGGACAGAGCTTCGAATCCGATACCATCCAGTTTAACATCGGTACCCGCAAAGCCAAAATTTACCATACCCGCTCTAAATATGGAGAAGCTTACGTGGGCAGCCAGCAGGCCAAGCACATGACGGATAATACCATCTTCGGCTTTAAAAATACCTTTACCACCTGCGATCTCGATACGCCGCACTTTCAATTCCGTGCCCGGAAAATAAAAATCATCCCCGATAAACTGGTGGTCTCCGGCCCGGCCAACCTGGAAATTGAGGGGATTCCCACTCCCCTCTTTATCCCCTTCGCTATTTTCCCGATTACACAGGGACAGCGCTCCGGTATCCTGCCTCCACAGTACGTGGTGAACCAGCAGAAAGGAATCGGACTGGAAAATGGCGGCTACTATCTCGGCCTGGGAGAACATTTCGATCTTACCATGCGGGGAGACGTATATTCCTATGGCAGCTGGAGCCTGACGGCCAGTCCCACCTACCGGAAAAGGTACAAATACAACGGTGGACTGAACCTCAGCTTCGCCAACACCCGCTTCGGCGATCCGGCCGTAAAGTCGGAATTCAGCACCTCCAAAGACTTCCGGGTTACCTGGAATCATAGTATGGACAGCAAAGCCCGCCCCGGCGTTAACTTTGGCGCCGCCGTTAACTTTGGAACCTCCTCCTATAACCGGTATAACGTATACGACTATAATACCCGTGTAAACAATAACATCGGATCTTCTATCACTTTCTCCAAAAGCTGGATAGGCAAGCCTTATAACCTCACGATGGGATTGAACCATTCGCAGAACCTGAGCACCCGTGATGTGTCGATTTCCTTCCCGGATGCGACTTTCACCGTGAATACCATCTATCCTTTTCAGCCGAAAGAAATGGTAGGCAAGCCTAAGTGGTATGAGAAGATAGGGATTTCCTATAATGGGGTACTGCGTAACCAGGCCAACTTCAAGGACTCACTGTTTGGTAAACAGGCCATGCTCGATGCCATGCAAACCGGTATGCAACATAGCGTGCCTATCTCTTTTTCCATCCCCGTACTTAAAACATTCACTTTATCGCCGGGGATTAACTATTCAGAATACTGGTATACCAAGAAATTTATCCGTAACTGGAATCCCAACAAACCTAACCTGGGCACGGGCGACAAGGGCGCCCTGGATACCACTTACCAGGCCGGCTTCTTTACCGCGCGCGATGTAAGCGCCAGCATGTCGTTGTCGACCGCCTTATATGGCATGTACACGTTTAACAAACATTCCAAAGTAAGGGCTATCCGCCATGTGATGCGTCCTACGCTGAGCGCCATGTACCGGCCGGATTTGTCCAGCAGCTATTACCGCCAGGTACAGTATAATAAACAGGGAGATAAAACCCCGATGTCAGATTTCGATGGGGCCATCATAGGCGTACCGAGTCCCGGAACCTTTGGCGGTATCAACTTCGGATTGGACAATAACCTGGAGATGAAGGTATTTTCCCGGAAAGACACCACAGGCAACCACGAAAAGAAAATTAAATTACTCGATGGTTTCGGTATCACCGGCAACTATAACCTGGTAGCCGACTCCTTTAAGCTGTCGACTTTCGCTATTTACGCCCGTACCAACCTGTTCGACAAACTGAATATCTCCGCCAGCGGTAACCTGGATCCTTATCAGACTGATGCCCGCGGCCGCCGGGTCGACAAACTCATCTGGCAGCAGGGCAAGATCAGCCTGGGCCGTTTAACCAACGCCAGCATCTCCCTGAGCACCTCTTTCCAGTCGAAGGACAAAAAAGGGACCGCCAAAACGCAAACGATGGACTCTATCCAAAATGCGCAAGGCAAAGACGCCGCCTATGCCGCGCAACAGCGGCAATTGGCCATGGTACGCGCTAATCCTGGCGAGTACGTGGATTTTGACATCCCCTGGCGCATAGATCTCTCCTATAGCCTCGCCTATACGAACACGATTATTCCGGATTCCGGAGGGGTGGTGAAGAGAATTACCCAATATGTTAGTTTCAACGGCGATTTTAGTCTCACGCCCAAATGGAAGATAGGTCTCAACAGCGGCTTCGACTTTACCAATATGCAGATTGCTTATACGAACATGTATATCTCGCGCGACCTGCACGATTTTAATTTATCCATCAACCTCATCCCATTTGGCACCTTCCGCCAGTTCAGCTTCACCATTGCCACTAAGGCAAGCATCCTGAAAGACCTGCGGCTCAATAGGAGCCGGCAATTTTATGACCAGTAGCCGGTCTTAGGACGCCGTATCCAAAATACTTTCCAGGATGGCCACCGCCGCCCGCAGCTCCTTGTTATTAAGGGAGGCAAAGCCAAAACGCAGCCCGTTAACGGATTTGCCTCCATAGTGATACTGCTCTCCCGACGACATGCGTAGGCCTTTGCTACGGGCTTTTTCCGCCAGTTTAATTAAGGATATTTTGGGAGAGAAGCGCAACCAGATGGCCATTCCGCCGGCAGGCGGTGTAAAAGTGACTGTCTTCCCTAATCGTTGCTGCAGTAATTCGCAGAGCAGGTCGCGCCGCTCCCGGTATATTTTATTCGACTTTTTCAGATGCCTGGCAATCGTGCCATCGGCCAGCAGGTTGGCCAGTGCCTGCTCTGCCAGGTTATCGCCCCGCAGGTCCATAAGCCGGCGCAACTCCGCCGAAGCGGCGATAAAACTGGCCGGGGCTATCATAAAGCCAATACGTATGGATAAGCCCAGCGACTTGGTAAAAGAACCGATATAAATGACGTTGCCGCCATGATCGGCGCTGGCCAGCGGTAATATGGGCGCCGAGCTGTAATGGAAGTCATAATCGTAATCGTCTTCAATCACCGGCAGTTTATATTTACGGATAATCTCCAGCAGCTTCATCCTGCGGGCGGCACTCAACGTTACCGTGGTAGGGTGATGGTGATGCGTGATCAGGTACAACATCCGGATCTTCTTCTGACTGCACAATGTTTCAATGGCATCTGCATCAATTCCTTCTTCATCTACCGGCACTCGCAACAAACGTGCACCCAGCTGCTCAAAGCACAGGTCAGCGAAGAAATAATTCGGACTACCTACAATCACATAGTCACCGGGCTTAATGATCATGGCGGCTGCCAGGTAAATAGCCATCTGCGCGCCACGGGTAATCATCACATGATCAACGGTGATATTAAGGCCACGGGTATTACTGAGGTACTTCACCATTTCTTTCCGTAAGGCAGTGGTGCCCGCAGCCTCGCCGTACATCAGCAACTTGTGATAGCGGGTGCTTTCTATCACCGAACGGCATTCCCGTACCCAGTCGGTCAGAGGGGCCAGGCGTACATCAGGGAAGCCATCGTTGATCACCAGCGGCATGCTGGCATCGGGATAAGGCGCCATCACCGGTGCTGCCGGTGGCATATGAAAGGAGAAAGCGGTGGCTTCGCCATAGGGCTGCAATACCTTGCGGAAGCTACGGGGCCGGATCACCGGCAAGTTGGTAGCCACCATCATACCTTTACGGGGCACCGGCTCCAGCCAGTCCTGGCTGATCAGCTCTTCATACGCCGCAATCACCGTTTTGCGGTGCAGGTCCAGCTGTAACGCCAGCACCCGGCTGCCGGGTAGAAACGATCCCGGCTTCAGGATACCTTCCTGTATCAGACCTATCAGCCGGTTGGCAATTTGCTGGTACACCGGCAATTTCAGCGATTTATCTGTTTGAATGAGCGTTTTAAATGGAAGCATCTGGACTACCTGTCGATTGTTATGTGGACTACTAAGATACTCCAGTCATCGCTAATTTTACACTATAATTTTAACGATGATGAAAGAACGTTTTTTAATGAAAGAGATAGATCCCGCTGCGTACACCGCTATGCTGGGATTAGAAAAATACCTGTCTGGTACCGGCATATCCCCTCTTCACCAGGAAATGATCCGTGTAAGGGCGTCCCAACTGAATGGCTGCGCCTTTTGCATTAATCAACATACACAGGATGCCCGTAAAGCCGGTGAAACTGAACAGCGCTTATACCTGCTCAGTGCCTGGAAGGAATCGCCCCAGTTCACCCCGGCGGAAAGAATTATCCTGGCGATGACGGAGGAAATCACGTTTATCAGTCGCGAAGGACTTACGGAAACCACCTACCAGCAAGCGTTAAAGGAATTTGGTTTAAAAGGTACTTCTGAGCTGATCATGGCTATCAATGTCATCAACGCCTGGAACCGTATTGGCATTTCCACACACCGGGTACCGGGTCAATAAAATAAAAGCACGATGATACCAAACATAAAAACTGCCCAGACAGACGCCGAGTTATTGGCCTGCAGTGACGTGATTTTATTCCTGCGTCCACACCTGCAGAAAGAAAATTTGCTGGCACAGTTGCGCGATATGCAACAGGAAGACTACCGCATTATTTATGTCACCGACCCGGAAGATGCGTCCAAAGTAGTGGCCTTTGCAGGCTTCCGTCACATGCATAAATTATTCAGCGGTAAAACAATTTATATAGATGATCTGGCCTGTCTGCCTGCTTACCAGGGGCGGGGCTATGCAGCAAAACTGCTGGATCATGTAAAGGAGCTGGCTAAAAAGGAAGGGTTACAGGCTGTACAACTCGATTCCGGTCACGGGCTGTTTCCGGCGCATCGCTTGTATCATCGCCAGGGATTTCATATCTCTGCCCATCACTTTACACAGAAATTGGCTTAGCGTATAACCGTTACCGGTATCTACGGGCAGGTACCGGAACGGTTATTGTTTTTTTGCCTGTACGTTTAATATAACCGTCAGCTTATCATCAATGGCGTTATCCGGGCCTACCTGGAAATCTTTACGGTTAATCACAAACTGGCCATTAAACTGGCAGCCGCCGGCCGTCATATTGGTGGTAAATGGGAAGCTGATGGTTTTGGTAATTCCTTTAATGGTTAAGGCGCCGGTAAACTGGTAGGTGTTAGGTTTCCCTGCCGCAGTAACGGAAGTAGCTACCAGTTTCATTACCGGGAACTTTGCGGTATTAAAATATTTTTCTGCCATCAGGTCGCGGTCACGTTTTCCGATGCCCGTATTAATGGTATTCACAGCTACCGTTGCCTCTATGACTGTTTCCTTCAGCTTATCCGGGTCAAAATGTATGTTACCCTTTAAGCCGGTAAAATACCCCGTTACCGTACTGCTGAAAATAAGGTGATTTACAATGGTAAATTTCACCTTAGATCCTTCATCTACCGGTACATAGTGTTGCGCCAAAAGGTGCGTGCTGCCCAGTAGTAACAGGCCGGATAACAGGAAGCGGGAAATAAATGCGGGCGTTTTCATACTACAAAGTTGACCAATTACCCTGGTATTGCCAAATCGCAACATAGCCGGTTCCCTTTGCAATAAGTTAAAGAAACCGGCCCGCAAAATAAGCTGTGCTTTATTTTCTTTCCGCAACGGACTTCAATCCCGCCAGTATATTCTTCCAGTTTTCCCGGGAATGATCACAGGTTTCCTGGTTTTCGAAGTTTGCCTGGGAAACAGTGAACCGGGTATCGTCGTGGCCATTGGCCGCAAGCTCGTATACAATAACGGCGTAATTATCCGGTATATCTTCTTTCCCGGTGCTCAGGTAACTGTACGACAATTTTTTCCCTTTTTCTACCTCCAGCACTACGCCTTTTTCTTCATAGCTTTTTCCATCCCATTCACCCGACCAGGTAACGGGGCTGCCGGTTTGCCAGTTGCTGTTCACATCTGTTCCGAAAAAGTATTCCTTAATCAACGCCTTATTGGTAATGGCTTCCCACACACGGGAAGCAGGTGCATGAATGTGGATAGATTCCGATAATTTCAATTGCTTATCCATAATACTGTGTTTTTGTTACTACAATATTAGGAGGTCCTGGATTTGAAGGATTGCATTTTACGGATTAATTCTAATCGAATTGGGAGTAACGCCAAATCTTTTCTTGAATGCATTATTGAAATGCTGGGGGCTGGCATATCCCAGCTCATAGGCTATTTCAGCGGATGTTTTTTGGGTATCGAGGAGATATTGATTGGCTAGCTGCAAACGTTGCCCCGTAAGGTATTCAAACACCGTAGTGTTGAACGTTTCCTTGAAGCCCCGCTTTAGTTTGTATTCATTCAGCCCTACCAACTGTGCAATTTCGCTCAATCCCGGCGGATTGCTCAGGCGTTCGTTGATCAGGTCGCGTACCGCGATGATCTTCTCTTTATCCGTTTTATTTTTAATGATACCATTCTTCTTATCTATCCCGTAGTTATAGGCTTCCGCAGACAGTACCAGCAATTCAATACTTTTCGATAACAGGAATAATTTCTTTAGCTGATCTGTATAACGGCAATTCAGTATTTGTCCAATTACCTGTTGTATACCCGCATCAATGCCGCCCCAGCTTTCCGACAGCAATACACTGTTGCCGGCCAATACCTGTTCGCAAAAGCGCTGCAGATGGTCATTGCCGTTTTGGGTAAAGGAGATAAACAGTTCCCGGGGAAAATCAATACCAAACGTTTCAATGGTAGAAGCTTTCGGCATCACCGTCATGTCCAGCCCATTGGAGTACATGATATTGTGGTGGCCGCCCACCAGGTCGAAAGAACGGTTGAGCTGCCGGTAAGCAAATGCGTAATCGCCTTTCAGCCCGAAGTGAAGCCGTACCACATCCCGGTCGTTGCTGGCATCAAACCCGCCGGGCTTATCGAAATGGCTGATGGTATGGGTCAGCCTGATTTCGTCACAAAGCCAGTCTGTAATGGTAGTGATACCATTGGGTGTGGTGAGCTGTCGTTGATTTTGCGGTGCCGTCATAAGTGAGATAAAATTACGAATAATACCTACCTTTAAAAAAGACCCGGGAGAGATATCTTCTTTGAAAACTACAAGTATTACTGTTGGTTTTACAATTCCATCCCCTCATACTTGTTTATTTTTGCTATATCAGATCATTATTCATAAAGGAAAAACATCTTATGAAGTACAGAACATTAGGAACTACGGATGTACAGCTATCTGCCATTGGATTGGGCTGTATGGGTATGAGCCATGCGTACGGCGTGCCCGATGATGCAGAGTCGATTGCCACCCTGGAAAAAGCCATTGAAATTGGCATCAATTTCTGGGATACGGCCGATGTGTACGGCGAAGGAGCAAATGAAGAACTCATTGCAAAGGTCCTAAAACCCAATCGGAATAAAGTTTTCATTGCTACCAAGTTTGGATTTGGATACGATGCCAACACAGGCGTGAGTGGATTTAACGGTTCGCCCGCCTATATGAGAAAAGCCGTGGAAGCCAGCTTAAAGCGCCTGCAAACCGATGTTATCGATTTGTACTATGCCCATCGTATTGACCCTAATGTACCTGTGGAAGAGATGGTAGGCGCTATGGCCGAGCTGGTAAAAGAAGGAAAGGTACGTTACCTGGGACTATCGGAAGCCTCTGCCAACACCCTGCGCAAAGCGTATGCGATACATCCTATCAGTGCCTTACAAAGTGAATATTCCCTCCTCACAAGAGGTGTGGAAAAAGACATACTCCCTGCCTGTAAAGAGCTGGGCATTACCTTCGTCCCCTTCAGCCCCCTGGCCCGTGGCCTGGTAAGCGCCGACCTGGATGTGAGTAAACTGGCAGATGATGATTTCAGGAAATTGCTGCCCCGTTACCAGGAGGAATACGCCGAAAATAACCGTAACCTGGCAGCAGGGTTCGCAGAGCTGGCCGCCGGCAAAAACTGTACAGCAGCACAATTAGCCATCGCCTGGGTACTGGCGCAGGGTGATAATATTATCCCTATTCCAGGTACTAAGCGGAGAAAATACCTGCTCGACAATGCCGGCGCGGTAGATGTACAGTTAACGGCCGCCGACCTGGAAAACCTGGAAGCGCTGCTCCGGAAATATCCTAATACCGGCGACCGCTACTCTGAACAAATGAATCGGCTGGTGGATAAAAGCTAAGGGCGCCAGAAAGGATATAAGGCCGTTTCTACATGCGCCTCTTTCATAATAGCCGCCATTTTCGCCGTAATACCGGGGTAACGGGCGGCTATGTTATTTGTTTCCGCAGGGTCTTCAGATAAGTCGTATAGCTCCACCGGACCATCGGGATGCTGTTGTGCCTTTTGGCGTACCGCCTTCCATTTACCCTGGCGAACGGCCTGCCGGCCGCCGTCTTCATGAAACTCCCAATAAAGATAGTTGTGTTGTTGCTGCCCCCTGCCACCGGTAAGCGCAGGCAATAAAGACACTCCATCCGTGGCCGGTACTGCTGGCGCATTGGCCACCTGGGCCAGTGTAGGCAGGATATCCCAGAAAGCCCCCTGGAAACTATTGATGCTACCGGCTTTTATTTTACCCGGCCAGCGGGCAATAAAAGGCTCCCGGATACCTCCTTCATACAAATCGCGCTTTACGCCTCTCAAACCGCCTGCACTGTTAAAGAAAGCAGGATCGGCGCCTCCTTCCGTATGCGGACCATTATCGCTGGTGAAAATAACCAGGGTGTTTTTATCCAGTCCCAATGCTCTTAACCGCTCCATTACCTGTCCCACATAATTGTCCAGGCGGGTAACCATGGTAGCAAAGGTAGCATGCGGATACTGCTGGGAGGCATAGCCGGGCACCGTAGCCCCGGGGCCATAATCGTTGCCTTTATAGGGCTTTTCAGCATATCTCCCCTTAAAATGACGGAAAAGACTGTCATCCGGCACTTGTAGTTCTGCATGTGGTAACGTATAGGTGAGATACAGGAAAAACGGCTGATGTTGATGATCTTCCAGGAAGCGAAGTGCCTGTGCCTGTATCAGGTCGGGAGCATAGGTTTTCATTTGTGCCAGTTGCCCATTTTCTTCCAGTACTACTTTCTGCTCATTATCCCAGAGGTGGGTAGGAAAATAACGGTGAGATTCCCGCTGGCAGTTGTAGCCATAAAACCGGTCTGTTCCATGTTTCAACGGATCGCCGGAAGAACCTACCGGACCCAGTCCCCATTTGCCGAAAATACCGGTGGCATATCCTGCCTTCTTCAATACTTCCATCACCGTTACAACGGTATCGGCTATAGGTTGTTGTCCTTCGGGCTGTACCTCCTTATTACCGCGGATATAGGTATGCCCGGTGTGCAGGCCGGTAATCAGTGAGGCGCGGGAAGGCGCACATACGGATGTACCAGCATAAAATTGGGTGAACCGCATACCCTGCTTCGCCAGCTGATCGATATGTGGCGTACTGAATTTTTGCTGCCCATAGGCGCTCAGATCACCATAGCCCAAATCATCGGCCAGTATAAATACGATATTGGGAGTAGCAGCCGGCTTTAGCTGTGCCAGCGCCGTGGAAGCGGTTAACAACGTCAGTCCTGCTGCCGGCGCCCACCTGCGGATAAATTTCATGTTCATAGTTCTCGCTGCTTATGTGTCAATAGCTGTCACTCCGTCAAAATACAAAGTATTCTTGTTTTTTCACAACAGGGGCGCGGCAGTCAGCTGTATAAATAGCTCTTCCAGGCTTTGTTGCCCGGTATGCGGAACTCCTTCGTACAACAACCGGCCTTTCCGGATAATAGCCACCTGGGTGGCCATTTTCTCTACTTCTCCCAGCAGGTGGCTGGATAAAATGATGGTTTTACCCTGCTCCTCATTTAATGTTTTCACGAGGCTGCGCATGGCGATGATGCCGCCGGGGTCCAGTCCATTCGTAGGTTCATCCAGGATCAGCAAGGCAGGATCCGGCAGCAGGGCGATGGCAATGGCTAACCGTTGCTTCATGCCCAGTGAATAAGTCTTTACTGACTGATGCGCGGCTTCCGTCAACTCCACCTGTTGCAGTACTTCCCTCATTCTTCCCTTGTGGCAGTGATAACAGAGCCGGAAGATGTCGAGGTTTTCTATGCCCGTCAAATGCCCATACAGGGAAGGTTGCTCAATCAGGGATCCTACCTGTTGCAGGATAGACACCCGGTGGGGGGTAATATCTTTACCGAAGATCCGGATATGGCCGGCCTGCAGCCGGAGCAGTCCCAGTAAGAGAAACAAGGTAGTAGTTTTACCCGCCCCGTTGGGACCGAGTATCCCATATACGCTACCAGCGGGAATTTGCAGGTTAAGATCTTCCAGCACTTTGTGCCGGCCAAAAGTATGATGCAGGTGTTTAATTTCAGCAATGAGGGCAGACATGTGACCAGGCATTTTTTGTGATCGTAAAGCTGCCGATTATACCCGATGTGTAGCAAAGGTATTCAACCAGATGGGCGATTGTTTATACAGACAGGATCTTTTACAAACTGCTCCCACTAATTTGTTTCATAAATGCCGCTTTATACAACTCCCCTATCGGGATCACATCGTTCTTTATGTGGATCATATTGCGTTCTATGGCATCTATTTTATTGAGCGCTACAATAAAGGAACGGTGCACCCTTGCAAATTGCGCTGCTGGCAGCACAGTTTCCATTTTCTTGATATTTTGCAGGGTTACTATCTTGCCGGTCATTGTATGAATCGCAATATATTCTTTAAGCCCTTCTATGTACAGGATATCCGGCACAGCGATCTTTACCAGTTTGTAATCTGATTTAACGAATAATACAGGCGTTGCCGGGATAGCAGCTGCAGCTATGGCCGGAGCGGGACTAACCAGCTGCAGGGCTTTACCGGCAGCCTTTAGGAAGCGATCAAATGCAATAGGTTTGAGCAGATAGTCTACCACATTCAACTCATAGCCTTCCAATGCAAAGTTCCGATATGCGGTAGTGAAAATGACACTGCATTTATCGCCTACCAGTTCGGTAAACGCAATGCCAGTCAGTTCGGGCATCTGGATATCCAGGAATACCAGGTCTACCTGCTGTTGCTGTACCGCATTCAGGGCGTCCAATGGGTTATTGTAAGTACCCACCAGCTCCAGGAAAGGGGTCTTCTTCACGTAGTCGGCCAGCAATTGCAAAGGCAGCGGCTCATCGTCAACAATCATACATTTTAGTACGTGCATATCAGTGAGTTGTCAATACTAGTGTTACCATATAGTGTGTAGGCGTTGTGGCGATATCCAGGGTATGTTTACCGGGATATAATAGTCCCAGCCTTCGTTTCACATTGGATAAACCAATACCTCCCACGCTGTCTTTATGATCCTGGTTGATCTTATTGCGGCAATGAAAGGTTAAATGCCGGTCGGATACCTGTAGTTGCAATGATACTTTTTCATTGGGCTCATTCAGGGCGGCATGTTTAAATACGTTTTCCACAAAAGGGATCAGCAGCAGGGGAGCTATTGTGATGTCTGTCATATCCCCTTCCACCAGCAGTTGCAAATTATCCGGGGAAAGCATGCGTAGTTGCTGCAAGGCAATCAGCTGCTCAATATAGGCTACTTCCTTATGAAGCGGCACCTGCTCACCATTACTTTCATACAGCATATACTGCATCATATCCGACAGGCGCATCACGGCATCGGCTGTTTTATCGGATTGCTGGTAGGCGAGTATATAAATGCTGTTGAGCGTATTGAAAAAGAAATGGGGGTTGATCTGGGATTTGAGGAAAGCCAGTTCTGTTTTCAGTTGCTGGTTTTCCAGCTGCCGCCGGAGCCGGTCATTCCGGAACCAGTCGAGCGCAAACTGGTAACCGATACTAACGGGAAGGAGCATACTAAGTATCCATCCACTATGAAAAAAGAACTTTACCGTTTTATACCAGTAATCGCCTGCCTGGTATACGCCGAATAAGCTATTAATGAAAATAATGATGGGGGTGTCGATGATCATCAATCCCAGCCAGGAGAGCAGCATAGGCCATAGTTGCCGCGTTTTCATCCAGCGGGGGAAAATGATACAAAGGTTGGCGTAGAAGTTAGTCAGGTAAAATAAAAAGGCCACCATCCAGTACGATAAAAATTGTCCGTTATTCCTGGCAAGCGCCGGGGCGAGCGCTGCAACAACAGCCACCAATAGCCAGAAAGCAATATGCAAAGTTATCAGTACCCGCTTGTTCATGCAATAAAAGTAAGCATCTCCCTTACATACAGCTTCTATTTTCAACCAACACCCGGTTTTCTTATACCGGCTCACTATTTTATACCATCAACTGATAAAGCTGCTGACCAACCTGTTAACGGAAAAAAGAGGGTAATTGATTGAATTCATTTTGCAAAGGGCTGTATTCCGCTGAGTTTCGTTGATGAATTTAAAACAATAATATGAATCGCACCCTTTTATCGCATATTACGGCGGAATGGTTGAAATGCCGCCGGAGTCATATTGCCTGGTTAACGCTGCTGGTGGCTGGTTTGTTACCTATACTGCACTTTGTGGGCATGGAAGAACATCCGGAAACCTTTATCCCGATGATGAAAAGAGGGCCGTGGGATTTATTGTTTATGATGAACCTCGACACGGCGTCTATGGCCATGATACCGGTATACTGCCTGTTGCTGTTTGCCTTCCTGGCAGCTATAGAAACGCGGCACCATGCCTGGAAACAGTTGTACAGCTTGCCTCGTAGCTATACAGATATTTACCTGAGCAAGTTTGTAGTAGCCCAGTATTACCTGTTTATTTATTTCCTGTTGTTCATCGTGTTTGTTGTAGCGGAGGGGCTGGTATTACATGCGGTGATTCCTGCGTATCCATTGTATGTGCAGAACATTCCCTGGGAAATCATGTTAGTGCGTTGCGGACGGGTATATATAGGTACGCTGGCCTTATGTGCGCTGCAATATTGGCTGAGTATGCATTTCAGGAACTATATGATCCCGGTGATGATAGGGCTGGCGGTATTGGCGGCAGGATCAGTAGTTCGTTTATTAGGCCTGGCGCCTTACGATCCGTATGTATATCCCCGTATACTGTTTGCCGTAGGTATTCCTACCAGGCATTTTTATTACCCGACAGCAACCGCCTTTATCATTGCCTTGTGCGGCGTAGCGCTGTTGCTGCCGGGAGGATGTATGTTACATGCCCGGAGGGGCCGTAAAGTTTAGAGTGTAAATACTTTTCCGCCTACCATTACCTCCTGGGTAGCTTCATCGAAGGTAGCTTTCATGCCGGTGCGATAGGCTGCGTTGCCCATGATCAGGGCAATAGAATGCGAGTAAGCCGCTTCAATGGGTGCATTGGGTTGCTTACGTTCACGTACACACGACATCCAGTTTCGTACATGAGCATTGGTGAGCGAATCGCCGCCGGTGTTGGCACTGTTAGTGGCAGCGTCTTCATTGCTCAGCGTAACGTTAGGCAGCAGATTGGCGTGCAGCCCCATTTCCTGCGCTTCTTTTTCAGTGAGTCCACCGGTAGGGCTGATCTTGTTGGTTGACATATCGATGGTGCCACCGTTGGAATAATAAATTTCTTTCGTACCGCCGGCAGAGTTGTGGAAACGGCTGCTGTACATTACCTGGAAGCCGTTGCCGGGATCATTTTCCGGACCATAGTCGAAAACTGCGGTGAGGGTATCAGCGTTTTTGCGTCCATCTTTCCACATGTAGATGCCACCGTTGGCGACTGCGCTGCGGGGGTGTTTCAGGCCGCTGAACCAGTGCACGGTGTCGATCTGGTGGGTCATCCACTGACCAAAGATACCGGAAGAATAGGGCCAGAAGAGGCGGAATTCGAGGTATTTGCGGGGATCCCAGGTATCATGCGGACGGCCAGCCAGGAAGCGTTTCCAGTCGGTGTCTGACTCCCGGATCGATTTTACCAGTTCCGGGCGGCGCCAGCGACCCGGCTGATTTACATTCCAGGTCATTTCCACCATGGTGATAGGGCCAAACTTACCCTGCTGGATGAAGTCGGCGGCGGCGTGATAGCTGGGACCACTGCGGCGCTGGGTGCCCACCTGCATAATGCGGCCGGATTCTTTTACTGCTTTCAGCGCATTACGTGCTTCTTCCATGGTTTCAGCAAATGGCTTCTCGCTATATACATCACATTTATTCTTTACTGCTTCAATGGTATGATAGGCGTGCTGAAAATCGGCCGAGGCAATGAATACGGCGTCCAGTCCTTTGATATTGTATAGTTCATCGTTATTCACACAGGCCTGTACGCTATGCCCCGTTTTATGCTCCAGGAAAGCCTTTCCTTCTTCCCGGCGCCGGTTCCAGATATCCGATACCGCGATGAGGTCGAAGTTGAGTTCTTTGTTGTTGTTGAAAAAAGAGGGCAGCAGCGCCTGCCGGGCCCTGTCAGAAAATCCGACCAGGCCTACGTTAACACGATCGTTGGCGCCTATAATGCGGGCGTAGCTGCTGGCAGGCATGCCCATGGCGCTGAGGGTAATACCGGCACCGGCCAGTAAGGATTGTTGCAGGAATTCCCGCCTTGTTTTTTTTGATGCAGACATATGAGATAGATTTCAGTTTTTACTTGGTAGTCCAGGCTTCGGTGAGTTGCTGATGTAAATATTCGTAGGCAGGCTTGTACTGCCTGCCAGGGTCTTCCCAGCGGCATTCCATCATGATATGCCCGTTGAAGCCAATCTTATGCAGGGCAGCCAGGTAAGGACGGAAATCGTCGCCTGCAAGTCCCGGCGGGGTTCTCCTCTCCCGTTCTGCAATATGACAGTGCACCAGTATGCCCTTTGCTTTTTCAATGCTCTCCGGCGATTCGTGTTCCCGCAGCATATGGTAGATGTCGGCCGTGAGCCGGAAGTTAGGATGAGCGATCGCGCGTACAATATCGTTGCCCTCGGCTACCGTGTTAACAAAATTAGTTTCAGCCGTATTCAGGTTTTCCATGGCAATTACCACTTCATATTTTGCGGCAATGATGGCCATTTTGCGGCATAATCCTACAAATTGCTGCACTACCTTTTTGCGGTCGGCGCCATCTGGTATTTTGCGGGCCTCACCGCTTCCCAATACAATGAGTTTTATCCCCGCTATTTTTGCCCGGCGCATGACAGCATCCACATACTCCAATACTTTACGTTCATCAACAGAATCGCCGGTAAGCCGGATATTCCCCGGGATGAATACATTACAACTTTCAATCTTGCAGCGGCTGCGACGAATGGACTGCAGCTGTTCGTTGAACTGGCCCTCGCTCAGGGCAGGAGAAAGTATCTTGCGGACGGTTTCTTCCAGGAAGGTAAAACCGTTGGCAGCAGCCATGCTGTCGTTCGTAAAGGACGAGCAGATACCGATGGCCGGAAGCGTTTGTGCATTCGATTGCAAAAACGGGTTTAAAAACAGGAAAAAGAGCAGAAGCAGCCTTATTTTCATAACGATGGATGGATTAAAAGTGGAAATCGGAATGCTTTAAGATAATATGTAATTCCCGAAAAACAAAATAAAAAGGAGGGATGGATTATGATCACTATTTCGTTGAAAGATCCAGTAAGACTTAAAAAAATAGCCTGCCAGATTTGCCCTTGCAAGCAGAGGGGTGGCAGACTGTGTTGCCACAAATATAGGATTTATTGGCCCAAAAAAATAATCTAAATAATCCCTATCTACCCAACCCTTTCTCATAAACCCCTATCCACTGTTCCGGCGTAAGCTTCGCTGCCAGCTGTGCCAGCAATGCATCCGGTACCGGTGTTGTTTTTTTGAAACGCAAACAACACTTCCCGATATCCGGCTGTTTACCGGTCATTTGTTCCCATTGCTGCGCAAACCATTCCAGCACTGTTTCATCCATGAATCCCATATAATAAAGGGAGATATAATTCTTTTGCGCTGCCAGGCTCGCAAAAGGAAGCGGTAGTTTTGGGTCAGCATGATAGCCCGCCGGGTATAACGTATGCGGCACTACGAAACCAGGCATACCATAGGACAACTGCTCCTGGAAACCTTTGGGAATATATTGTTGTAAGATATGCCAGATACGGAGAAACGGCACCTGGCGTGCTGGCTCCAATTGGGCGATATATGCTTGCGGGGTGTTGATGTTGCCTGGCATGATGCAATTTTTTCTATCCGAAATACTGGCAAAATAGCCATTCTTCCGGGATCTCTGGCAGAGATCATTGAATTTTCTCTTATTTTAGTTAACTAATTATTAATAAATATTTTATGAATTTATATTAATTAATATTTTGTTATAATTTCATCCATATTTTATAACATGTTAAAAGATATTTTCTATATTTTTGTACCTATGGAAAGTATTCAGAAAAAAATTGAAACTAAGATTGACCAGGTAAAAAAAGGGGTCTTGATTTTCCCTGTCGATTTTAGAGGGCTGGGTACTGCTACGGCGATCAACATGGCTTTGTCGCGCGCGGTTCGCAAAGGCAAAATGCAGCGGTTGTCGCACGGCATTTATTATAAACCTAAAATTGATCCGCTATTTGGAGAATTAATGCCAGATCCGGAAATAGTAGCGAAAGTTGTTGCCAAAAAATCGCGCATTCGCATTATACCTACTGGAGCACAAGCGCTACACCTGTTGGGACTTACCACACAAGTACCTGTCAGAAGGATTTACCTCACAAATGGTGAAGACCGGCAGATAAAAATAGGCAAAACTCTTATTGAATTCAAACATACGAGCCCCAGAAAGTTGGCTTTAAAAGGTACGCTGAGTTCATTGGTGATACTGAGTTTGATGGAAACGGGAATAGAGGCGTTAGGAAAAAATACCCTGATAAAAATTAAGGATATCTTACTAAAAGAAAAAAAATCTATCCTCCAGGAAGATCTGAAACTTGCACCTGCACGTATATACGGTTTTATTGTTAACCTCATGACTACAGATGACAGGATGGATCAACCTGACAGACGACCAGCGAAGGAGGTCTCTTCTTCAGGCAGAAATAAAAAGTTCCTACGCAAAGAAAGCAATTGAAAAAGACTGGTGGGTAACGTTAATCTTAAAGGCGCTTTTTCAGTCAACTTACGCTCCTTACTTTACCTTCAAAGGGGGCACCTCTTTGAGTAAAGGCTATCAGCTTATCAATCGATTCTCTGAAGATATTGATATTGCCTTGGCTCCTGAAGCATTTGGCCAGGCTTATGTATCTTCTCCAACGCGTAGTTATGTAAAAAAGCTAAAAAAACAGGGCTGCATTTTTACCAGCACCATATTGAGAGATGACCTCGAGCGTACACTGCTAGCTATGCAGGTAAAGCCAAAACAGTTTGCACTTGTTACTGAAAAAGTACCAGCGGAAAGGCCAGATAAAGATCCACAAACACTGTACCTGCAATATCGTTCTCTTTTGCCGGTAAATGCCTACCTAAGAGATGAAGTGAAAATCGAATTTAGTATTCGCTCCCTATCCGAACCTCATGTGAAGCGGCCCATACAGTCTTTGTTATGGGAACACCTTCCTCACAAAGCTTATGAGGAAACGCTCGCGTTAATCCGGACAGCGCATCCAAAAAAAACATTCCTGGAAAAGGCTTTTTTGTTACACGAGAAATTTGCGAATCATTTGAAACCAGCAGCTGAGAATCTCAAACTGGAGCGCGGCTCCCGACACCTCTATGATATCTGTAAAATGGACGACCAGGGTATTACAGATTTAGTGCTGGCTGATCCCTCTTTCTATAAAACATTACTGGAACATCGCCGTCATTGGATACGGCTAAAGGGAATAGATTATGATACGCTTCACCCTTCGCTCGTCAATTTTGTACCTCCGCCGATTACGCATAGAAGGTATGCGCAAGATTATAAAGCGATGGAAACAGGAGGAATGCTCACTCAAAAGTATCATAATTTTGAAGTACTGATATCCAGGTTGCAACATATCAATAACCGATTTCGGTATTTACAAATCCCTGGGACGAAGCTTTAACATAAGGGTATAATAGTTTCTCCCTCTCTCCCCTCAAACAAATTAAATTATCAACTATATTTGCCTGCACTATCAACCGGCGTATGGACCCACTATTCACCTTTCACATCAGGATCATTAACCAGGTATTTGAGCTGGATAAAAAAACAGCTGCCAAACCAGAGCTGGCATCCCTGCAACGTAATATCGACCGTATTAAACAGCACTTTGAAGAAGCAGGCTATACTATCCTGAATCCACTGGGCGAGCCCTATCACGAAACCAGGGTGGATTATGAAGCCAGTATTACGGGCGACCTGTCAGACAACATGGAAATCGTTAACGTTATTAAACCGGTGGTATATTATACTGCCGATGGTCATAAATCCATTTTACAAAAAGGGGTGGTAATCGCCGCAGCAAAATAAACGATGAACAATCAAATTAATTTCGGCATAGACCTGGGAACAACCAACTCGCTGATCGGAAAATTTCAGCAGGGAACGGTAGAGATCTTCAAAAATCCCTTTGGACAAAAGGAAACATTACCCAGCGTGGTGGCCTTCCGGAAAGATCGCATCATTGTAGGCGATAAGGCCAGGGAACTCATTGAAAAAGATCCTGAAAATGTATTCTCTTCCTTCAAACGGAAAATGGGTACTGCTGAATCTTTCTTTATCCCCAATACAGGCGATTTTAAAACGCCGGTGGAACTATCTGCCATCGTGCTGCGCGAACTCAAGAACTTCATTTATACCGGCGAAAAACCGGAAGCAGTAGTCATCACCATCCCTGCCTCTTTTGATACCATCCAGTCCAACGCTACCAAAAAAGCCGGCAACGACGCCGGTTTTAGTGAGGTACTGCTGCTACAGGAACCTATTGCCGCCAGCCTGGCGTTTGCCAATAAGCAAGCCAACGCCGGCAGCCTGCAGGGACAATGGCTGGTATACGACCTCGGTGGCGGCACCTTTGATGTAGCCCTGGTAAAAATTGTAGCCGGAGAAATGAAGGTCATAGACCATGAGGGAGATAACTACCTGGGCGGCGTTGACTTCGACATCGCAGTGATTGAACAACTGGTAGTACCACAACTCCAGCAGCAATACAATTTACCCGACCTGCTCACCGAGCTGCGCAGCGCCCGTGGAAAATATAACACCTTGTATCACATTCTCCTGAAAAAGGCAGAAGAAGTAAAAATACAGCTGACCAACAGCCCTTCGGCAGAAATGGAATTCTCCCTCGACACCGACGGCGGCGAGGAAGAAGTATACCTGACCATTACCCGCGAACAGTTTGAACGGGTGATCTACAACCGGGTACAATACTCTATCGACCTGGTCCGGAAAATACTGGAACGCAACCAGCTGAGCGCGGCCAACCTGGAAGAAGTGGTGATGATCGGAGGCAGTACTTATATCCCATTGGTAAAGCAACAGGTAGCGGCCCAACTGGGAATACCTGTTAATTGCAGTGTAGACCCTACTACGGCCGTTGCAACAGGCGCAGCATGGTATGCAGGCACCCGTACCATATCGGCCTCAAAATCGCCTGAAAAGAAGCCTGTTGCGGAAGGCACACCCGACATACATTTCCGCACGGCCTACCAAAAAAATACCGCTGACCAGGAAGAGTACTTTACAGCAGTCGTAACCGGCCCGGTCAACGGACTGAGTTACCGCATTGTACGTGCCGACGGCGGTTACGACAGCGGCATCAAAGCACTACAGGAACGTATTTCCGAAATGCTGCTCCTGGCCCCTAACAGCAACAACGTTTTCAACATCCTGGTATTTGATGCCCGGCACAATGAAATACCACTGCCTACTCCCATTATTGAAATCACACAGGGGAAATTCAATATACACGGACAACCACTACCCAACGATATCTGTATAGAAATAGATGACCCGGAAAACAATACCACTAAACTGGAACTCATCTTCGAAAAAAATGCGATCCTTCCCCTGCGGAAAACCATTGTAAAAGAAATAACGAAAACTATTCTCCGCACTGGCGAAGACAGCCTGCTGATCAATGTGCTGGAAGGCAGCCGCTATGCCATCCCCGGCAGCTGCGTACCACTGGGCATGATTGAAATAAAAAACACCGATCTTATCACCGACCTGGTAAAGGGGTCTGATATAGAGATCACCCTGCAAATCAGCGAAAGCAGAGACCTTTCCGTGAAGGCGGTGCTGCTCATGAACGAACAGGAGTTTTCAGAGGTCTTTAATCCACTTGTAAGGAAAATTAATACAGGTAAGCTACTCAACGATATCCGCCAACTGAGGCAGCAAGCCGCCGCCAAACTAAAATCATTCAACGCCAGCGAACAATATGAGCTGGCTGCCACCATACAGGACATTCAGCAGGAACTGGATTATATCAGCCAGCGCCTGGAAATACTCAGCGCAGATGATATCACGGATGAAAAATACCAGCTGGAAGAAAAGAAACGTAAGCTGTCGCAACAGCTGGATAGCACCGGGAAAGATCAACAAATACTGGACATTACTTCCCGCTATTTCCAGCAAAAAGAAAATTGCCAGCACTACATCCGGGAAGAAAATGACAGCAACCGCCAGCAACGTTTTGAAAAAATAATCGCCGATGAAAGCAGCTTCCTGTCCTCCCGCAGCTACTATACCATCAAAGCTAAAATAGATGAACTGAATGAGCTCAGCTGGGAAATCAGGCGGCATAAGCCTGAAACCTGGATCAGCGCTTATTACTATTACGCCAATATAGCCACCGATTCCTTTACGGACCCGCAATCAGCGGCCCGTTTTAAAGAAATCGGTGAAAAAGCGCTGGAAAGGAAAAATTATGATGAACTGAAAGTAGCCGTTAATCAACTGTACAACCTGATGCCCGACACCCGCAAAGCTGATGATCAGCTAAAAGGTACCGGCATCAGCTAACTTAATCTCCCAGGTACAGGGTGATTCCCGAAGCGGTGGGTCCCGGCAGGTTCAGGACTAACCGGTTGCTTTCGTCCAGGATTTCTACCGCCAGTTTGTCCCGGCCGGAACTACGCCATTCCTGTGCATCCAATACAATGGTTAGATTGGCCTGCAAAAGCAATTCGTTAGCCTGGTGATAGTCTTGTGTAAAAAAGCCTTTCACCCGGTAGGTCATGCTATCGCCCAATGGCTTGTCGGCCCGCATCGAACTACTCCATTGTGTACCGGCATAAAAAAACACCCGAGATACCGCGGGCAAGATCAGTACAACGCTATCCTGCGGCGATATAAAACAGGAATAAAACGAATCCCGTGCCTGCACCAATGCAATCACTGATACCGGTGTTTTATTGGAAAGATGTAAATGTTGTGCAAATCCCCAGTCCGCCGCCCTGGTATTGGCATCCAGAGAATCCTGCAACTCAGAACGCTCTTCCGTACCAACAATCCCCGGAGCGTATGGCATTAGCCGTATACCTGCCATAAAATCCGAGCCGTATACGTCATCTCCTGTTTTAGGTGCTACCTGTTTACCGGTTACTGTTCCTCCAACCAACTTTCCCGTGATGGCGCCCGATAACTGCGATAACATATAATTCATATGCAGCGCCGTACGGCTATTCGCCAGGTAGCTTTTTTCATCAGTACCCTTGCCCTTACGGCTTCTGTCGGAAAGAACAGCATTAAAAATCATGATTATAGCCAGAGGTACTACCAGCATGATAAATACACCTCCTGCCTTCCCCTGTAGCCGGGAATATAAATACCTGATTCCCTTTCCATTCCCGAGAGCCGGATGTTGCTTTTTCCATACCAGCAGCTCCTTTTTACGTACCCCACCCCGCTCCTGTACGTAGTCGCTGGTTTGTAGCTGCGCCAGCGAGTTCAATACGGCAATACCCTGCTTAAAATATGTGTCATAAATCGATAATGCCAGGTTGATCAAACTGATACCGTAATCACTTCTGAACACCTGGAACTCCGCCGGCAGGCTGTTCAGCTGTTGTATCCAACCAGGGTCGGCAAATTGTTCAAATTGCTTGCGGGGAAGCGTTTGTTTTGCCCGTAACTTTTCAATCACAATTCCCAGCTTTTCTTCTTCTACTTTCAGGCAACGATGTATTTGCCGGTAGCAGGTAGTTTGAGCCGGCCCGTCCAACAATAACGGATTCGCAAATAGTTGCTGCGTAACCATCCCCTTCCGCTGCTTCAGGCTATCCATCACTGCCGCGGTAAACAACGGTTCGTAATAAGGTGCTATAAAAGCCAGGAAGTCCTGGTCGCTATAGGTTTTAAATGCCCCGGTTGGCACGCCTGTTTCCAGGAATTGCGATAAATGCTGATCTGCCGCTATCTGTTGATGCCAGCTTAATTCCCGGGAATCCTGCAGTCCATCAAAAAATACCAGCAGGTCATTTTTAGTAAATAGTTGTCCGCGGATATTAATCGCCTTGCTGTCTGACAGCTCAATTTCTGCCATCATTTTTTTCCGGAGAAGGGATAACGCAGCGGCATCCGTGATCGCAACAGGCGCCCCATTCATTTTCTCCAGGAAGGCAATCGGGTTAAGGTATTTCATCGGGAAGTAAAATAGTAAAAAAACAGCTATCATTCGCCCTCATACATCTCTGTGCCGTTGGAATTATCCGACAATTGCTTTAGCTGCAAACGCTGTCCCTGGAACAGCCGCACCTCTATGGGGATATAGCGGTTGGAAGTTTTCCAGTACGTGGTATCCAGGTTAAATTGTAAGCAGGAACGGCGCAAAAATGTGGAAGAGTTATACAACGATAAAACAAAGCTGCCTTTCAGGTGGTAATCCGGTACTTCTCCCATTCCTTTCCTGACTGTCCGCTGCGGGTCCCAGCCGGTGCCTACGTAAAAATAAATTCTGCTGAGCGATAAAGGCAGGGGCAGGAAAACACTGTCGCCTTCTGCAATGTATCGCGAATAAAATGAATCGGGTGTTTGCACCAGGGCCACTATACCCGACAGGCTAACCCGGTTGAATACGCACACACTTTGCCGGTGTTGCGGATCCTGGTAGGCCATGTCACTGTCTTCCGGCAGCTGGGTAAGATTATGGTCAAACGCTGGCAATACAAAGGCGGCTCCCTCGTTGCCTTGCCTCCTCACTACATCCATAAATGCAGGCCCATAAGGATCGTCTCCTGTTTGAATACTGTCTGTCATCCGTTCTTCGAGGGGCAGTTTGGCTTTCCGGGCTTCCCTTTCTAATGCGGCCACTACATATTTCATGGTGTGATACGTACGACTGCCGTCAAAATCGCTGCTTTGCTCAAAAGAGGCAATATCAGGAGGTAATTTACGTGGCTTTTCAAATAGGGCGCCCAACACAAAAATCAATACGATCAATACCAGGACGCCAATCTTAATGCCCCATTCCATCGGTTTACCTATCTGCCCCAATTTGCGGCCCAGCCAGGAATCCAGTATAAATCCCCAGGTGACGCTCTTGCCTGCCTTTTCTTCCACCTGTGGCAGGTACATGGCCAGCTGTTCCTGCACGTAGGCAATGGTTTTCAGCGAACTCACTTCATGCAGCATCTCCGCTGCTGCCGTGCTCCTGTTAAGGCTATTAAGCAATAACGCAAAATTGATCATCAGGATACCATAATCGCTCCTGAACTCCTGGAAGTTGCCAGGCAAGGCATTTAGCAACTGTACCTGGGTATGGTCGAGATAAGGTAATATTGACTTCCAGTTATACCGGTTGTTTTTCTCAAGGTTTGTCTTAGCCTGTTCTACTTGCTGATACTGTTCCCGCAGCAGGTGGAAAATGCTATCGAAACTGTTTTTCATATACTCCGCATCCAGGAGCAAGGGATTGGCAAACAAATATTGCAGGGTAACCACCTCCCGCTGTTTAATGCCGTCCAACACAGCAGTGGTGAACAAGGGTCCATAAAAGGGTGCTATAAATGCCAGGAATGCCTCGTCTTTATAAAAGGGCTTATCGGTGAATAGTCCTGTGATACTGCCCGTTTCCAGGAAGTTAGTTAACACCGGGTCCGCTTTAATCTGTTGATAATAATTAAATTGGGTAGGAGATTGTACACGGTCGAAGAGCTGCAGCAAGTCGTTCTTATTCAGCCATTCGCCTGCTACCTGTAATACCTGTCCTTCTGATAACGCCAGTTCTGCCAGCATTTTTTTCCGGAGAAGTGTCACCGCTGCATTATCTGACATATCGAGGGGCGCCCCGTTCATTTTCTCCAGCCAGGTAATGGGATTCAGGTATTTCATACCTCTCTAAGTTACAAAAAATAATGCGGCTGAAGAAGAAAAAAAAGAGACTTGTGACTATCTCCAACGGCTATACGTAACGGGCTAAAAAAGGTCTTTTAATACGGTATTGGCTGCATGATATCCACACATGCCATGCACACCACCACCGGGCGGCGTAGCGGAAGAACAGATATAAATCCCGTTGGCAGACGTACGATAGGGCGACCATCGCAGGGCCGGCCGGGTATATAGTTGCCGTATATCCAGGATACCGCCATTGATATCGCCGCCTACATAGTTGGGATTATAGCTTTCCAGCTGTTGCGCTGTAAAAGTATGTCGCGCCAGTATTAAATCACGGAAACCCGGGGCAAACCGTTCCACCTGTTTTTCTATTGCGGCTGTCATATCAGTAGTGGATCCGTTGGGTACATGACAATATCCCCATGCGGTATGCTGACCGGCAGGGGCCCGCTGATCAAACAAGCTTTGTTGTGCCAGCAATACAAAAGGCGCTTCATTGTACTTCCCCTGGTAAGCCCGTTGTTCCGACAAGGCTATTTCGGCATAGGTGCCACCCAGGTGTACGGTCACCGCTTTCCGGCAGGCTTCCGCCGTAAATGGGATTGGTCCGCTCAGCGCCCAGTCCACTTTAAATGCCCCGGGGCCATAACGATAGCGTTGCAGCTGCTGCCGGTAATGCGGTGTAAACCGGTCGCCTGCAATCTGCAATAATTGCTTAGGCGTGAGGTCAAACAGTACCGCATGATGCGAGGGCAGCTGCGCCAGCGAACTAACGTGGACGCCTGTTTGAATTTCGCCACCCAGCGATTCGAAATGATGCAGGAGTGCATTGCCGATAGCCCGCGAACCGCCCTTGGGAATGGGCCATCCATGACGATGCCCCGCTGCTGCGAGTACCATACCTACCGCTGCTGTAGTGAGGTTCGTAAGCGGTTGAATGCTATGGCCGGCGATACCGGCCCATAGCCCTTTAGCCGCCGGTGTAACAAATCGCCTGGCAATGGCAGCCGCAGAGCGCAGGGCGTGTACCCCAAACCGGGCCATAACCAGGGGATGATTGGGAAAGGAAAATGGACCCAGGCTATCTCCTGCTATCTCTTCCCAATGCGCCGCCACCGGCGCTATCAGGCTACGATAAGCGGCGCCGTCGGTCCCCAGCGCATCGGCTGTTTCCTCCAGGGAGCGCGACAAAAAAGCCGCCGTGCCATCATCAAATGGATGTGCCATCGCCAACGGCGAATGAATAAATTCCAGTCCGTATTTTGCCAGCGGCAACTGCGACAGGTAGGGAGAGCCCAACGCCATAGGATGTACCGCCGCACATACATCATGTAAAAAACCCGGTAAGGTAAGCTCCTGGGTACGCATACCACCGCCGATAGTATCCCGCGATTCCAGCAGCAATACCGACAGCCCCTGCTGTTGCAGCCTGATGGCGGCACACAGGCCATTAGGCCCGGAACCTACTACAATGGCATCGTAATCTTTCTTCTCCATACATGCTACGCTTGATTGATAGTCTCCGGAAATACAACCTCCGCCCGGATAGCTTTTAACCCGTTCAATCCCTGTAATTCTTCCAGTTCCAGCTCTTCCAGCTCCTTCTTCAGCTCGCCCGATTCCTGGAGGTAACGGACAAACGGAAGATAATCTTCCAGGTCTTTGGGATCAGAATAAATCAACGCAATCTTTCCCGGTTGGGTTAACCGTTCTTCTGTATTCCGGATATGCACTTTATCGATCCGCTTCTTGATCATCTGGTAACGGATGTTGTACGCGCCCTCTACATCAAATTTCCGCTCATCTGCCCGGAAGCCAATATCGATGGGGTGCGCATGTACAAAGATCAGTTGGGTGGTATACAAAGATTTGGGCATTTGCGTGAGCAGCTTATGCGTAAGCCGGGCCACCGCTACCATAGACGAAAGCTGCCATAGGCGGATATGCTTGAGGTGCAGGTGACTGAATGGACGATTTGGTGCAATCGCCTGACCAATATAAATATCATACTCCACCCCGTCCGTTCTGAATTTTTCAAAATAGCAGGGATAAGATTCCTGGAGCCTGGATTTCTCCGACTCAAAATATCCGTTTACCGTCTGATTGATCATGCGCATAGATTTTTCCAGCGCGTCTTTGTTGCTATCGCTGCTGAGGTTGTGTATGCACACATCAATGTTTTCCCGCTGCTGCGGATACTGCCCCGCCACATGCTGCAGGTATTCCACCGCGGTGATTTCCAGGAAACGGTTCAACTCATTTTCATCGGAGGGACTCAGCTGCTGCTGTAGCAACGCCTGCTGCCATTGCAGGCAGTGAAAAATCATTTCCTTGAGGAGATCATCCTCATGCTGGCGGCGTAAAGTATCGAGGGTGGAGGCCAGCAGGCTCAAATGCCCATCCAGGTCGGCAATAATGGCCTTATTCCGTTCCACTGTTGAGTTACGTATGTCAATAGCGCCATAGAGCGGGTATACTTCTTTAAACAGGATGGGCTGAATAACCGCCGGCTGGTTTCTTTTTATTTGGTAGAGGTATTGCCAGGCGGCTTCATTAAACTTCCATTGCACGGCAGGCTGTATAGAGGTAAATTTTTCCTTGATCACCTTTTCTATCTCCAGGTTAAATTCATCTATATAAACCTGCAACAGCTGCGCTAAAGCCGCTATGGCGGGTTCCAGCAACGCGAGGGTCCTGTCTCCAAAAGTTTCTTCTCCCCAGGTATGCACTGCCAGTACCCCTACCAGTTCATGCACGTGATACAAGGGCATCAGTGCCAGCGACTTTACGCCCAGCTTACGGAAATGTTCCAGGAAGGCATATTCTTTGCGGGTTTCCAGGAAAATATCGGAAGAGAAATAGAAGACAGGTTTCGCTGAAAACCCTTTTACCTGGCGGCGGAATTCTTCCGCAGGCAGCCGGTCTTCGCCCCATACCTGGAATAAAATACCGGTGCCACCCTTCTCAAAACCAAATACCGGTTCATCATTTACCCGCAGGAAGGGAAACAGGTCAAATTCAATTTTGCTGTTGCGCAACAATGACTTCAACGATTGTATCACCTGCTGATAGCTTTTCTCCCCCGTCAGCGTAGTCCGGGAAAGTCTCACCTGGCGGATGTTTTCCACGGCCTTTTGTGCGGTAATATCGGTAACGGTAATAACGCAGAAACCACGAAAACGGAACATGTCCAGTGGCAGCAGCTGTTGCAGTACTTCAAACCCGCCTCCTTCGCTCATGCTGGTATACAACTGTACAAAATCGATCTCCGGCAATGGCTCTTTGGCTGTTACCGTCATAAAATCGGTGTTGATATGTACGGCATAGTATTGCAGCAAACCGGTTGCCTTGTTAATGCCGGCGTGGTATAGATCTGTTCTTACAGGCGCCTGGAAATTATAGAGTCGCTGTAAGATGAAAACATATACCTGCCGTAGCCTTTCCATATGATACTCGGCCGGGGAACGCTCTACTTCATATTGATGATCATGGCCTTTGCTATCCATCAATTCATACATCAGGTCGGTGCCATAAAATGTGATGGGCTGAAAGGGAAAGCTAAGCCCCCATACCAGGTCCTGTTCCCCTCTCATGGCGGGCGACAGGCAGGCGTAGATATATTCCAGTAAAGGGCCATACCGGATAATTTCCGTCAGGGGAATGTCCCGTTGACTGACATCTGAAGATAGCAACTGTTGCAGGGTTTCCTGGTATACCATTGCCTTTACAGTATGTTCTTCTGCTACCCTCTTTTTAAGATAGGCAACAAACGGTTCAAAGGAGATGGCAGCATCGATCGTCAACGGTTGCGCCTTGCTTGCGGACACATCCAGTATGATGGTTTGCATAATGGGATCATTCTTTCGTTTCCAAAGGTAGGGAATCCCTGATAATTGCAAGGTGCAACACGCATACCATGGCTATGAACCACAAATAACTTATCTTGTTTTCCTGTAATTCTATACCCCGATTTCAACAACCTCTAAACCATCGTACATCATGAAAACAATTTACTTTTTAGCAGCCTTATGCCTGTTAATGGCTTCCAATGCCTTTGCGCAGCAAGACTCTGCCGCCATGATGAAAGCATGGATGGCTTACATGACACCCGGCCCCCAACACCAGCACATGGCCCTGGCTGATGGTGAATGGACCACCGAAGCCAGCTTCTGGGAAAAACCCGGCGACCCTCCCCAAAAATCATCCGGCAGTTGTGTCAACAAAATGATTATGGGCGGCAGGTTTTGCCAAAGCAAATACACCGGCAATATGATGGGCATGCCCTTCGAAGGCCTGGGCCTTATGGGTTACGACAATGCGCGAAAGATGTATGTCAGTACCTGGATCGATAATATGGGCACTGGTATCATGAACATGGAAGGCAAATGGAACGACGACCTTAAAGCCCTTGAATTAACAGGGGAAATGGACGACCCCATCACCGGCAAGCATGTGAAGCTCCGCCAGGTGGAAAAGTGGCAGGACCAAGACCATCACACCATGGAAATGTACCGCATAACCGACGGTAACGAAATGAAAGAAATGGAAATCATCTTTACCCGTAAATAACTATCCTGTTAGCACCAGCGGCCCCGCGGGGCCGCTGGTATTTATGGCAATATGGTACCGGGATCATAATCAGGGCTACCTCCTGCAAAAGAGGCCACCAGCGCACCCAGCGCATTGGCAAACACCAGGCATTCCCGCGCCGGCCGTTTGCGGATCACACTGTGCAGAAACCCCGCCAGGAAAGCATCGCCACTGCCAATCGTATCTACCACCTTTACCGGTATCCCCGGTTCTACATAAGCCGTATTATCCATCCATAATAAGGCGCCATCTTCCCCCATCGTTACTACAATGGTATGGATGTTAAACCGCGCCGACAATAACCGCACCGCCTGTTCCTTGTCTTCATAGGGATGATACCAGCTGCTGATCAGCTCCAGCTCTGTAATATTCAACTTCAATACGTGGCACTCCTCTAATAACCATTCTACATGCGCCCGGGTATAATGCGGCTCCCGCAGGTTAATGTCGAGCACCTTGACTACCGCTTCTTTCAACGCCTGTTCCAGTGTATGGCGCGATACTACGTCGCGGGAACAAAGGCTACCAAACACCAGGTAACGGGTATCCGGCCGGTGCAACAATGCCGCCAACGACGGTTCCCATTGAATAAAATCCCACGCCGCCGGGTATACGATATCATAATGCACCTCATGGGGGTTGCTCATATCGGCATATACCTTACCGGTTTCCTGCTTTTCATCCAGTTGTACATACTGTGTATCGAGTCCATATCCCTGCAGCATATCCAGCAATCCCTGTCCCCTGGCATCTTTACCTACCCGCGACACGAGGGAAACGGTTTCGCCTAAACGTTGCAGGTGGTAGGCCACATTCATCACCGCCCCACCCGGCAACTCCTTCTCCGGAAGAATATCCCATAACATCTCTCCAAAACATACAATCGCGTTTGACATAACTATTCGTTTTAAGTAGCGCTTACTTAAGGTAAACAAAATACGATAAAGCCCTTATATTTATATCCGCAATCCCACCCTAAATCACTAGCGTATGCACCAGGAACAACATTTAAAAAGCTCGGATTTCATCACAGACATGGTAATAGGCATGAGCGATGGCCTGACAGTACCTTTCGCCCTGGCAGCCGGTCTTAGCGGTGCCGTGAGCAGCAATGGCATCATCCTCACCGCCGGTATTGCCGAAATAGTAGCCGGCTGTATTGCCATGGGACTGGGTGGATACCTGGCCGGGAAAACAGAACTGGAACACTACGACAGCGAATTAAAACGGGAATACAACGAGGTGGAAACAGTACCGGCAAAAGAAATGGATGAAGTAAAGGAAATATTTGCCGAATACGGACTAAGTCCGGAAGCACAACACCTGGTGGCGACTGAACTGGCGAAAGACAAAACAAAATGGGTGAATTTTATGATGAAGTTCGAATTGGGATTGGAAGCACCCGATCCCAACAGAGCCCGTAAGAGCGCCCTCACCATTGGCGCCTCGTATTTCGTGGGCGGCCTGCTTCCCTTGTCGGCCTACCTGATTACGGATACGCCCCAACGCGGACTGATAGGATCCACCATCCTCACAGTTATCTGCCTGTTTGTATTTGGCTACTTCAAAAGTAAGGTAACCGGGCAGCCACCCATTGCAGGCGCGCTGAAAGTAACCATGATCGGCATACTGGCCGCCGCCGCCGCTTTTGGCATTGCCAGGCTCGTGGCCTGATCATTAAACATTCGGATATACTTCCCTGTTAGCAATGGGTAACCGGCGATACAAATTCATGAAACTGTCTCCCAAACTATATAAATGGCTTAAAATACTGCTGGTACTATTCCTCCTCCGGGTAGTCATTGGCGGTATCCTGTATTACCTGGTGACCCATAAATTTGTAAACGTTATTCAATACATTGTTAACAAAGAGTCTGGCAACACCTATAAATTTGATGCAGAAGATATCGACTTCTCCCTGTTGAAGAGAAACATTGTGGTACACAATGCAAAGCTCATCTGCAGAGATACCCTTCATGTAAATGCCCATTACAATGCCAGCATCCCCCGGCTGTATCTCTCCATACAATCCTGGAGGGCGCTGATCTTCCATAAAAAGCTGCTGGTCGACAGTCTCTCCGTTATCAGCCCACACCTGACGATGCATGAACATATGCCGAGAGGGCCCAGGCAGGATACTTTTCAGTTGTCGTCTATTGTGCAACACCTGGAACAAACGCTGGAATATGTAAATGCGCGAATAGTACATGTACAAGAAGGATCGCTGGTATACAGCCGGGTAAATGGTCCGGCGCCACTGCATATCAACCATTTTAACTTTTCTATTGTCAACTTTACCAAGGTTACCAACTCAGATAATCATATCCTGGGTTCAGATGATGTGGAGTTTTCATTCGATAACCAATACTGGATTTTGCCGGATGGCAGGAATACCGTCAGTTTCAAACGGCTGCATTTTTCGGGAAAGAAACAGGTATTTGAGCTGGATTCCTGTACCATTGTCAGTAATCCTACCGCCACCAGCGGAGGCATGTCCCTGCAGGCCGACAAATTTTATTTCAATGCCCGCCACCTGCCTGCTATTTATATGCGCCAGGAACTGCTGATCGATACCCTTGTATGTATACGGCCGGTATTAAAGCTCCCCGGCCTGAAAACCAGCAACCACGATAAAAAGCGGGCATTAGACAGTCTCCCCAATACCCTGTTCAAAAAAATAAACTTCCGGTATATCGCCGTAAAAGACGGCGCGTTGCTCCTGACCGGCCATGTATCCACCGGCACCACCCGCAGTACTAACCTGAACATATACAACCTCACTATTGCCCATGATACGGTGCCCGGCATCACCACCGACAGTATCGCCCTCAGCCTGAATAAGATTAAGTTTTATTCGCTCGACAGCCTGTTTCAGCTTAGCGTAGATGAATTTATACTGCAGCACAATGACGTTATTTTTAACAATGTAGAATATGGGCCTACCCCGCAAAACCACTCTGGAAAGGGCCTTACTTTTACGGCGCCCTCCCTGCGACTGAATGATGTAAGCCTGGAAGATCTGCTAAAAAAACATTTGAAAGCAGATAATGCCCTGTTATTTCAGCCCCGTATCAGCTTCCTCACTAAGGAAAAGCGGGGCAGCAAGCGGATAGCAGTAGCCAACGGCGGCAGTATTAAAATGCCGGCCTTCTATCAAACGCTGCACAACCTGAGTGAGGTAATTATGGTGGATACCTTCCATATCCAGGATGGCAATGCCAGCTTCACCGCTACAGGCCAACTACCGGTGAAACTACAGCTGAAAAATATTACTACCGATGTATTGCTGCATAATTTTTTCCTCAGCGACTCCCTGGTAGATATTAAACATTCCATGCCCAACCTCCATATACGCGAAATAAGCGCCATCGCCGGGAAAACAAACATCGCGGTGAACAACTACACCTTCGATGGTACCCACCGTCACAACAAAGCCAGCCAGCTGGTAGCCACGCTGGAAAATGGCGCCTGCCTTACGGCCCGGGAGCTTTATTGGGAGGTATTTGACTGGGACGTTTTCCAGCAGTCAAAAGATATCCAAGTAGGCCTGATACGCCTGGGTACCCTGCAAATACAATTACCGCCAAAAACTAGCCACGCTGCAGTATCCCATAAAAATCTGCCGGTGATACGGATCGGCCAGCTCGATATCCGTCAGCTGCAATTCAGGAATTCTCACAGCAGTTTCGACGCCAGTAATATTGCCTTCCGGAACCTGCGTACCCTGCAACGCTTCATTACCTGGGGATCCGCAGCCGGGCAATTTCACCATATCAGCCACCACGACGGCGCTACCGCTCTGGATATTGCCCAGGTATCAATAAACCGCAGTCAGGCCACTGTTACCGATGCCAGCGCGATTTTATATAACGACAACGGATATACTAAAATAAAAATTCCTTCCCTGGATATTGCCGCAGATATACACAGCACGGAGTTGAAAGAGCTGTCCATCAACTCGCTCAGCGTTCACCAACCCGAGGTAAGCATCTATCGCCAGGGAAAAGCTGTTAAAAAAAATAACGGATCTATTCCTTTAATGACGGAAATCAAACAGCTGGATGTACAGGATGCCCGCATAGCGTACATGACCGTGAAAGACAAAGACAGCAGCCAGCTGCAAACCCATGTAAACATCCGGGGCAGCAGGGTGCAGCTGCATAGCGGTAACCGCAACCGGTGGCACTACGATCATATGGACATGGATTTTTCCCGGTTGCAGTTTCACAACAAAAACATGGATGCCCGTATCCCTCAATTGTCGGCGCAACTCCACCAGGGCAGTATACACGAAAATGCCACGCATCAGCTATCTGTTACATCCGGCGTAGATATGCGCTGGCAGGATGTTTCCCTGGCCCTACATCATGCCGACACATTAGCATTACAACTCGATCATTTATCAGGAATATTTAACGATCCTGCCTTTGTTTTCCGGCAGCCCGACAAAATACCCTGGGCATCGTTACTGCATAATACCCGTATCGACCAGGGCGCCCTGTACTACAAAAATAAACAGCTGCATGCCAGGGTGGATAGTTTCGCCATGGATCCGGATCATCACGGCCTCACACTCTATCGTTTCCAGGTAATGCCGAACCTAAGCGCCGAAGAAACTTTCCGCATTGCCAAATGGCAACGCGACTATATCACCGTAGCCGGCGAAGCGCTGCATCTCGGGGGATTACAGCTCCGGGAACAAGCCGGGGATACTACCTTAATAATACGGCATATCCTCGCCGATCATGCGCAGTTAACCACGCAAAGGGATAAACGGATACCGTTCGAACACGGCATTGAAAAGTATATGCCCACACAGTTGATCAACACCATTCCATTTCGTTTGCAGGTAGATTCCATTGAATTGCGGGAATCGGCGGTGACGGTGAAAGAATCTTCCAAAGCCACCCAACAATGGTCAGCCGTACCTATTACGGGTATCAATGCCCTGATTACTCATTTTGGCAACGTACATACCGGCGGCGACAGCCTGCATATCATTGCCCGGGGCCAGCTGCTGGGCAGTCCCATTCATCATTTTTCTTACCAGGAATCGTACAGCGACTCACTGTCAGGGTTTGTGGCACAGAGCTACCTGGCCCCTATGGACCTGGAAAGATTCAATGCAGTAGCTATTCCCATGGCCGCGGTGAAAGTAAAGCGGGGATATGCTGATAGCATTTACTCCCGCTGGACGGGGAATAAATATGCCACCCTGGGTGATATGCATTTCTTCTATCATGGCCTGCAGATACAGGTACTGAATAAGAAAGATACTACCCGCGCCGGTTTTATGGACAACCTGAAAACCACGCTCGCGAACCTGTTGCTGAGAAATGCCAATCACCGGCCCACCCGGATGTTTTTTATACGCGACCGGGAGAAGTTTGTATTCAACTATTGGGTAAAAGCAGAAACTTCCGGCATCGTTACCGCCGTGGGCGTGAAGAAGGACCGGAAGTACCTGAAACGATATAATAAAGTAGCTAAGAAATTTTCTTTACCGAAAACGTTCACCCGTTAGCTTATTCCCGGATAAGAGACAATGCCTTTTCCAATACCTCATCCCGGTTTTCCCGTATACCCTTCACCGTTGGTATAACAATGATATCCGGCTTGATGCCCACCCGCTGGGTTTCTTCTCCATTAGGATAATAAACGCCGATACCGGTAAACAGGGAATTGAGGCCCCCGGGGAGCGCGAGGTAGGATACATTTCCGTCGGCGCCGGCAGTGGTGCTGCCCATCACCGTGGCCCGGGGCGCCAGGCGCAGGGCCATGGTCACAAACTCTGCGTTGCTTTGGGTAGTTTCATTCACCAGGATCACTACTTTTCCCTTATAAGGGTCTTTATTCTTTCCACCGGCACTCATGGGATACGTCACAGTAAATAACCCCGGCGAGGTAGTACTGGCGGTGGTAAATTTGACAAATGTTTGCCTTTCCGGCAACACATACAAGGCGAGTGATCCCAGCATATCATCTGAGGGATAACAACGCAGGTCGATCACCATTCCCCGGGTATTCGCAAAGGCTTGTTTCACGCTATCCATTTGGGTATTTTTGAACAGTCCCGGGTATACATAGCCGATATCATTGCCTATCATATGCCAGGAAGTAGCCGGCTGATCGCCTCGCACATAATTATCAGCGCCCGGTACCGTAGGCAGGGCAGCCGTGTACTGTTCCCCATTTCGTTCATACGTAATCGTTAGTATGCTGTCTTTCGTTAGCAACAGGTAATTTTCTATCCTGCTCAGTTGTGTAGGATAGTTGGAGGCAGAAGTGGTGGGCAATAGCCGTTTTACGATATCAGCTACTGCTTCCTGGTTAATAGCGGTAATCACATCTCCTTTGCGCAGCGCCAGGTTCGGATCGGTGGTTTTCATGACCATTGCTTTTTCTTCCACAAACTTAATCCTCACCGGTAGTGTCTTTGACTTCATCCGGTTACGGATGTAAAGATTAGGCCCATAGAGAGAAGCATGAGAATCATGTATCGATGCTATCAATTCCTGCAACGCAGTTTGATAAGCGGCAACATCCTTCGCCTGCACAAACAGCGGGATAAATTTCGCCAGCTGCGGCTGCCAGCCCTCTGTGACCAGGTATTTATACGGGAAATAATATTGCACCATATTCCAGTAGCGGAATAAAGCCAGCAGCCGGAAACCGGCGTCGGGATACAACATATTGCTGTAGCTGTTTTCATGAAGGAATTGTGGGTTACCAGTAGGATACAACTGTACATAATACTGCTCATCTTCCCGGCGCATATCAGCTACGTTTTCCAGGACAACAGATAAATCTCTGCCGAGTGTTTTTTCATCACGGATCCAGTCCAGGTCCGGCAACATTTTAAGTTTGCTGTCATCCACCTTCTTTTCCTTCCGCAACGCTGCTGGCCCCAATTTGTTGACCCAACTCAGTAATACCCCATTCCTGGCTGCCTCCGTACCTGCCTGCAATACCGCCGGTAATATCCTGAACAATTCATAATCCCAGTTATAATCCCCGTTTCCAATGGCCGGATGATAATATTTAAGAAAACCCCATACTTTGCCTAACACTTCCAGGTGCCTGGCCTGCAAGGGCGTGAGAGCAGGGATATCAATACCCGAACCTCCATCGAAGGCGGTATCGCTATCGGCCTTGTAAACGTTGCGCGGCGGCGCTTTCGACAGCGGCTTGCCATCTACCGTTATTTCCAGGTCATCCGCCCACACCTTCCCGGTACCATTGGTGAGGGCGCCTACATACAGGGTCTTCGCATCCCTGGGCAAGGGTAATGTGATGCTGTATTGCTTCCAGTCGGCGGTACCATGGATTTTATCCTGCTGCATGTTATTAAACTCCTGGACCTTATTGTCTTTATCATCAATGCGCATAATTAGGCCTGCTACCCCGCTTTCCACGTTTTCCAGCTTCAGGTAACCCGTCAGCGTAATCTTCTCTCCCGAAAAAGCAACGGGAATAGCAATGGCACTGCTGCCGAAATCATTGGTGCCTTTCGCGCCCCCTGGAGTTAAGCACAGAGACCGGCGGCCACTGTGCACCACCTGCGTATCAAGGTATTGCTGATAGTGCGTACCCCATTTCATCCAGCCGTCAGGCAGGCCGGTGCCGGCATTTGCCTGTTCAAAGCTGCCATCAAAAGTGAGTTTGGATTGCGCGGTACCCAACAGGGGTAACATCGTAAACAATAACAGAAAACCGGTCTTCATATAAAAAGGGTATATGCAAATGTGAATATTAACCTTAAATTAGTTGGTATTATTGTATGTGTATAGCTGAAATTATAACATGATGAATTTAGCTGCACGAACGAGTATTTTATCCGACATTTGTTACCCAATTTTAATCGATTATGAAAGTTTGTATTGCTGAAAAACCAAGTGTGGCAAGGGATATTGCAGAAGTGATCGGGGCAAAACAACGCAAAGATGGCTACTATGAAGGTAATGGCTACCAGGTTACCTGGACATTCGGCCATTTCTGTACCCTCAAGGAACCACATGATTACTATGAACAGTGGAAGTTCTGGCGACTGGAAGACCTTCCGATGATACCACCCAGCTTTGGTATTAAGCTGATTGAAAACACCGGGGTACAGAAGCAGTTTAAGGTGATAGAAACCCTGGTACAGCAATGCGAAGAAGTGATTAACTGTGGGGATGCCGGCCAGGAGGGCGAACTGATACAGCGTTGGGTATTATTGAAAGCAAAATGTACGGCTCCTATCAAGCGGCTGTGGATTTCTTCGTTGACGGTAGAGGCGATCCGCGATGGATTCCTGCACCTGAAAATGGCCGATCAATACGATAACCTGTATGCAGCCGGCAGTGCCAGAGCCATAGGCGACTGGCTGCTGGGCATGAATGCTACCCGCCTGTTTACCAAAAAATTTGCCCAGGGCAAAGTGGTGCTGTCGATAGGCCGCGTACAAACCCCTACCCTGGCCATGATTGTACAACGGCAGAAAGAAATCAATGCTTTCGTATCGGAGGACTACTGGGAGCTGAAAACCATCTACCGGGAAACAGAATTTACCGCCGCCATCGATCGCCTCAAAACGCTGGATAAAGCCACCAAAGGGCTGTCCTACCTGAAAGAACATCCTTTTGAAGTAACCTCCTTCGAAAAGAAAGATGGCAAGGAAGGCAATCCCCGCTTGTTCGACCTCACGGCCCTGCAGGTAGAAGCCAACAAAAAACTGGGATATACCGCAGATGATACGCTCAAATATATCCAGAACCTTTACGAGAAAAAGCTGACCACCTACCCCAGGGTAGATACCACTTACCTCTCGGAAGACCTGCATCCAAAAATAGCGGGGATACTGGCAGATATGACACCTTATGCCGCGCTTACCGCGCCGCTGTTGGCTAATCCTATCCCCAAGCTGAAAACAGTTTTCGATGATAAAAAAGTAACCGACCACCATGCCATTATTCCTACCGGTATGCATCCCGGCGGACTTCCCCTCGAAGAGAAAAGGATTTATGACCTGGTAGCGCGGCGCTTCATTGCAGCCTTCTACCCCGAATGTAAAATATCCAATACCACCGTACTCGGTAAAGTAGGCCAGGTTCCGTTTAAAGTAACCGGTAAGCAAATCCTGGAACCCGGCTGGAAAGAAGTGTATGCCAACGATGTAAAAGAGAAAAAAGAAGGCGAAGAAGAAGAAAAAATACTGCCACACTTCGAAGTAGGCGAAAGCGGACCTCATACGCCCAGGATACACCAGGGAAAAACAACACCGCCTAAAGCCTTTACAGAAGCCACTTTGCTCCGGGCCATGGAAACAGCCGGTAAACAGGTAGATGACGAGGAAATGCGTGAACTGCTGAAAGACAATGGCATCGGACGTCCTTCCACCCGCGCCAACATTATCGAAACACTGTTCCGCAGGAAATATATAGAAAAGAAGAAGAAAAACATTTATGCCACGCAAACCGGCATAGACCTCATCGATACCATACAAACAGAGCTGCTGAAAAGCGCGGAACTCACCGGCCAATGGGAACGCAAGCTCCGCCTGATCGAAAAAGGCGAATATGCCATGGATACCTTTAAAGATGAATTAATACAGATGGTGGTAGACCTTACCAAAGAAGTAAAAACTGCCAGTTACAAATTCATTACCGTGGCGCCAGATCCGCCACCCGTACCGGAAGAAAAAGAGAAACCCAAAAAAGAACCGAAACCAAAGAAGGTGGTGGCGGTAGAAGAACTAACCTGCCCAAAATGTAAAACACATTTGCTGAAAAAAGGGAATACCGCCTACGGCTGTACGAATTTCAGGGAATGTGGCTTCAAAATTCCTTTTGCTCCTATCGATAAAAAACTCAGCGATAAACAAATTGCCGACCTGGTAACGAAAGGGAAAAGCGGAAAACTGGTGTTGGGAGAAGATTTTACGGTTAAAAAAGGTGAGTAAGGCTCACGCAAAGGAGCAAAGAAACGAAGCAGCAGAGATGTAATGTCTTTGCTGCTTCGTTTCTTTGCTCCTTTACGTGAATCTATTTCTTACGCTTCAATCGCGGTAGCGACCGTCACTTCTTTCCACTGTTCCAGGTCGGCAGTAATTACCTCCATCTTCTGGAAAGCCATATTGTAGGCATCTTCACCAAGGAACAGGTGCAGGGGCGCCTGGGTATTGCCAGCTATCTTAATGACTGCGGCGACTGCTTTTTCAGGGTCGCCGGGCTGATTGCCATTAATCTGGTGCTGGTGTGCATCCTGGGTGGCGCGCACGTTTTCATAAGCAGCCAGTGGTTGAGCAGGTACGCCCAGTGAGCTGGAAGCAAGGAAGTCGGTTCTGAAATATCCGGGTGATACGATCGTTACCTGGATACCAAAAGGTTTTACTTCTGTGGACAGTGATTCAGACAATCCATCTACAGCAAACTTGGTAGCGCAATAGATACCGAAACCGGGGAAGGCGCCTGTAAAGCCGGCGATAGAGGAAATGTTGAAGATATGACCGGATTGCTGCGCTCTCATATGCGGCAGTACTGCACGGGTAACATTGAGCAGTCCAAATACATTGACATCGAAGCTGGCGCGGACCTCTGCATCAGACAATTCTTCTACGCTACCTACTTGTCCGTAACCGGCATTATTCACCAGTACATCTATACGTCCAAATTGTTGGATAGTGGCATCTACAGCCTGTTGTATGCTGCTTTCGCTTTTCAGGTCCACCGACAGCGGGAGGAAATTGGGATCAGCAGATATGGTGCGAAGATCGCCGATGCTGCGGGAAGTTGCCGCTACTTTATATCCCTGACTGAGTAATTGTTGTACGAATGAGCGACCTAATCCTTTAGAGGCGCCGGTAACGAACCAAACGGAAGTGTTGTTCATAATCTTGTGTGTTTTTTGATGACACAAAGCTAGAACAGGAACAGGTACCCGTTGTTACGCGGTTCAAACCAATCATTGCAAAATTCAAACATCCCTAAAAGCACCCGGGGTGAGCTGGGTATGTTTCTTGAAGAAGTTGTTGAAGTGCGAAGGTTCCTCAAATCCCAGGGCATAGCTGATTTCCGATATGTTCCAGTCGGTATGCTTCAGCAGGGCCTTAGCTTCGCTGGCGAGCCGCTCCGCTATATGCGCGGTAGTGGTTTTACCCGTGGTATCACGTATAGCCCGGTTCAGGTGATTAACATGAACAGCCAGCTGTTTCGCAAAGTCGTTGGCCGATCTCATCACAAAGCGTTGCCCCGGCGATTCGATAGGAAACTGCCTTTCCAGTAACTCCGTAAACACGGAGGTGATACGGGTCTTGGCATCGGTATGCTGGTACACAAATTCAGATGGCTGCATTTTCAAGGCATAGTGCATGATCTCTGTAAGGTAATTTCGCAGCAGGTCGTATTTTAATACATAGTCGCTATTAATTTCCCCCAGCATTTTTTCAAACAACTGCGCCACTTCATTATCCTGCTCGTTGTTTAACAGGTAGGAAGGAATGCCCCCGGGCGCCATCATCGGTAACTCATGAATATTGCCTCTCATGGCGCCGGTAAAAAAAGACTCCTTAAATATGCAGAAATAACCACTGTTATCACCCGACAGCGACTCCCAGGCATAAGGCACCTGCGGGTTGCAAAACACCAGGGCGCTGCCTTTCACTTCTATCGTTTTATCGGCATAATGATACAGGTTATGTCCACGTATCAGGCTGACTTTGTAAAAATCGCGGCGACTATATTTGATCGTGATATCTCCGTTTACGATACAGTCTTCCAGCCGGAATACGTTGAAGTGACCGAGGTCCTGTTGCAGGCGGTCGGGCACCGCATTGAATTTGTGCTGGTAAAATTCCTGTAAGGTTTCTGTTTTATTCATACCACGAAGTTACAAAATTCAAACACCCGGGAGCATGGGGGCATCAGCTTTCTTTTTCAGCCAGGCGACGCTCATTGCTGTTAATCGCTACATCATTAATAGCAGCCAGCCTACGCTGCATCAGGCCGTTTTCGTCAAACTCCCATAATTCGTTGCCATACGACCGGAACCAGTGCCCGGCCTGGTTATGCCATTCGTACTCAAAGCATACCGCGATGCGGTTATCGGTAAAACTCCAGAGTTGCTTTTTCAGGCGGTAGTCCAGCTCCCGTTCCCATTTCTTAGAAAGGAATTGTACTACTTCTTCCCGGCCGCGGATAAACTGATCGCGGTTACGCCATTCAGTATCCACCGAATAGGCCAGTGATACCCGTTGTGGGTCTTTACTGTTCCAGGCATCTTCCGCCATTTGTACTTTCTGCAATGCGGTTTCCTGCGTGAACGGAGGCAAAGGAAATCTCTTTTCCATGATGTATATTTTTTTTGTGATTAAATACAGATAGATCGATCTGTCTATTTATATAGTTTAAAAAAAGATGCTGCGCATCTTTTCTCTATAGAGACTTACAACAACCCGCCCACCACTTTCTTCGCTTCCTGTACCGGCCACTGGTTCCGGTATAGCTGACTTTCCACGATAGCGGATTCGAACAACAGGTACACATGATCCTGTACCAGCTGCTTTTCTTTGGTAAGAATATCGGCCAGGAAGGCACGCACATCTTTCTTATGATCCTGGATAACGCGTAGTATGGCGGTATCCTGGTCGGTGGTTTCTGATAATATATTCAGGAAGGCACAACCCCTGAAATCCTCCCGCTCATTATTGTCCTGCAGGTAATCGAATGCTGCCAGGATCCTTTCCCGGGGCTTAGATGCTTTTCCGGTGAATGTTTTCAACCCCTCCATCCAGTCGGTATGCCGCTGCTGCAGGAAAGCCAGCAACAATGATTCTTTCGATTCGTAGTGCAGGTATAAACTGGCCCTGGCTACTCCCGCCTCTGCTATCACCTGGTTAATGCCCGTGGCATGATAGCCCTGCCGGTAAAACAACCCGCTGGCTGTTTCCAATAAACGCTGCTTTGGATCGCTTATCTTCTTATTCATATCACAAAGATATAAAAAAACAGACAGATCGATCTATCTTTCATAAAATTTCCAAAAAAAGAGCATCATATATTATCTTGTCTCATATCAGATGTCTCAAATTATCACAACACATGCATTCCACATTCAGGCACTCATCATTATTACTTATCGCTGTACTATCTTTTTTGATGGCAGCCGCCAACCCGCAGCCACCTTGCACCGCTACCCGGTTGCAATGCGAACACCTGTTTACACCGCTCGGTATAGATGCCGCACATCCCCGCCTATCGTGGCAACTGGCCGATAATCGCGCTGCAGCGCGACAAACCGCTTACCTGGTAAAAGTGAGCACCGACTCCGCTGCGCTCGATACACATCCTATCTGGACATCCGGCAAAATGAATAAGGCCGATATACTAACAGCTTACGCCGGACCTGCCCTGCAACCATTTACCCGCTACTACTGGAGCGTGGCAGTGTGGGACAAAGACGGAAAGCAATCGCCCGCCACCCGCTCCTGGTTTGAAACCGGCATGATCAGCAGCCGCAACTGGAAAGGCGCCTGGATCAGCGATGGCGATAATGTACATACTAAGCCGGCACCCAACTTCCGGAAAGTTTTTACAGCCGGAAAACCGATTCAATCGGCCCGCGCGTACATCGCCGTAGCAGGATTATACGAATTGTATATCAACGGGCAAAAGGCCGGCAATCACCGCCTCGATCCTATGTACACCCGCTTCGACCGCCGCACGCTCTACGTTACTTACGATGTTACGTCCCTCCTGCAACCCGGACAAAACGCCATCGGCGTAACCCTGGGTAATGGATGGTATAACCACCAGTCCACCGCCGTATGGAACTTCCACGAAGCCCCCTGGCGCGGCAGGCCTACTTTCTGTATGGACCTGCGCATTATATATACCGATGGCAGCACCGCCACTATATCCACGGGCAAGGACTGGAAAACAGCCACCGGCCCCATCGTATTCAACAGCATTTACACCGCCGAACACTACGACGCCCGCCTGGAACAGCCGGGATGGACCACGCCGTTATTCAACGACCAGCAATGGCACGACGTGATCTTCCGGGCAGCGCCTTCCAAAAACATCGTGTCGCAGCAACTCTATCCCATTACCAACGTAGAGGAGATTCCGGCTGCCAGTATGCAGCAATTGAACGACAGCACCTGGGTGTTTGACCTGGGCAGAAATATTGCCGGCGTGAGTAAGATACGCGTAAGCGGCGCACCGGGCACGGTACTCAAACTAAAACACGGCGAACAGCTGGATAAAAATGGATTCGTTGATCTCTCCAATATCGTTGTTCATTACCGCCCCACGGATAATACCGATCCTTTTCAAACAGATATCTATACGCTGAATGGTAAAGGCGAAGAAACCTTTATGCCACATTTCAACTACAAAGGATTTCAGTACGTGGAAGTGACCAGCAGTCAGCCGGTAAAACTGACCAAAGAAAACCTTACCGGCTACTTTATGCACAGCGATGTGCCACCGGCAGGCCAGGTAAACAGCAGCGATACCATGGTCAATAAACTGTGGTGGGCCACCAACAACGCCTATCTTTCCAACTTATTCGGCTATCCGACCGACTGCCCCCAACGGGAAAAAAATGGATGGACCGGCGATGCACAAATTGCCATAGAAACCGGTCTCTATAACTTCGACGGCATTACCATCTACGAAAAATGGCTGGCCGACCACCGGGATGAACAACAACCCAATGGCATACTGCCTTCTATCATTCCCACCGGCGGCTGGGGTTACGAATGGGGCAACGGCCCGGACTGGACCAGCACCATCGCTATCATTCCCTGGAATATCTATCTTTTTTACGGCGATACTACGCTGCTATCGGCCTCCTATGAATCGATACGCCGTTATGTAGACCATATCACCGATATCAGTCCCTCCGGCCTCACCACCTGGGGATTGGGCGACTGGGTGCCTGTAAAGTCAAAAACACCGGTGGAATTCACTTCTACCGCCTACTACTACGCCGATGCACTGATACTCGCCAAGGCAGCCAAACTCTTTGGTAAAACAGCCGACTATACCCGCTACCAGGCATTGGCAGATAAAATAAAATCTGCTTTTAACGCCAAATACCTGCATACCGATACCGGCATTTACGGCGATGGCGTACAAACGGAACAAAGCGCAGCGCTTTATTGGGGACTGGTGCCTGATGCCATAAAAAGCAAGGTGGCCGCGCAATTGGCGCAACGCGTAGCCGACGACCACTTTCACCTCGATGTGGGCCTGCTGGGCACCAAAAGCATCCTGAATGCACTCAGCGAAAACGGCTATGCCGATGTGGCTTACAAGCTGGCGGCGCAACGCACCTTCCCTTCCTGGGGATGGTGGATCATGAACGGCGCTACCACCCTGTACGAAAACTGGGATATACACGCAGCTTCCGACCTGTCGCGCAACCATATTATGTTTGGAGAAATTGGCGCCTGGTTGTATAAAGGCATTGCCGGCATTAAACCAGACGAAACAGCACCCGGATTCAGGAACATCCTGCTATCGCCGCAGTTCGTAGATGGACTGGATCATTTTGAAGCCAGCCATGAAAGTCCCTACGGCCGCATTGTTTCCGCCTGGAAAAGAAACGGCAGCGTAATTAGCTATACCGTTACCATACCTGCCAACAGCCATGGCGACTTATTTTTTCATCTCTCTCCCCAACAAAAAATATATCAGCAAAACAAACTGGTAAGTACAATAGCTACCACTAAAGGAGCGCGCTACCAGGTAAATGCAGGCACCTGGGAGTTTCAGATTAAGTAGGTGGGATCCCTGCGGATAATTTCCACCCCGTTCTTTCCCGCTATGATGGCCACCTGTGCCATCTGGTAAAAAAGGGATGTTTCGAGTATACCCGGAATATCTTTTAACCGCTGGTTCAGACTGTCTAATGGCGGGAAAGAACGGAACCAGATATCGATGAGCAAATTGCCATTTTCAGAAATCACTGCCCCATCTTTTTTATTGCTAAGGCGAAGCACCGGATTGGCCAATGAAAACAAATCACGGATCCGCTGCATCACAAAAGGCAGGGATTCCGGTATCAATTCTATCACCACCGGGAACGTAGTATACAGCTGGGCTACATATTTGCTGCCATCTCCTACCAGGATAAACTTATCTGCCATGGCTGCCAGCAGCTTTTCATGGGTATGTATACCGCCACCACTTTTCAACGCGTTGAGATGCTGGTCAAACTGATCGCAGCCATCAAAATAAATATCCAGTTTGGATACCTCACTGATGGGCTTTACCACAAAACCATTTTCCAGCAGGAGCTGCCGGGTATTAAAAGAAGAAGTAACCGTAGTAATATGCTTCCAGCGGGTGGCGTCTTCTTTCAGGTAATTTACCAGGTGCGCCATGGTACTACCCGCACCTATACCTATTACCTGTCCGGGTTTTATAAAATCTAATGCTGCCCTGGCAGCCACTTGTTTCAGGTCTTCCATATTTTTAAAGCTGAAGGCTTAAAGCATAACGCAAAAAGCTATTTTAGCGAATGACTAAAGCGAATATAAGAAAATCGATACGTTGAATCGCGAAAATAGCTTTTTGCTTTTCACTTTATGCTTTCTGCTTTATGCTAATCCCGTAGGTCATTCCTTTTGTCGTGTTAAAATAAAGCACGCCGTTTTTATACTGGTGAGGCACTACTGCCCCGTTACGATCCTTTACCACTGCTGATGCCGGCAGTAGTAACCGGCAGGGTGCGCCCGTACCGGAGAGCACATTAACCGTTTGTACCTGTTGATGCTGCCAGGTAAAATCTACCACAAAACCGTTCACGGCTTTCAGGCCTTTCACTTTCCCGGCGGCAAACTGTTCATCTGATGGCAGTGCTGGCAGGAAGCGGATAATGTTATTCACGCCATGACTTTGCAGCAGCATTTCTGCGATACCTGCAGTGGCGCCAAAGTTACCATCTATCTGGAAAGGCGGGTGTGCACAAAACAGGTTGGCATAAGTGCCTGCGCCGGAATTCATTTTTATTTCGCTACCGGCAGCGGCAGGCGCCCACAGCTCTTTCAGCATTTTATAGGCATGGTTACCATCGCCGAGGCGGGCCCAGAAAGCAACTTTCCAGGCGCGGGACCAACCGGTGCCGGCATCGCCCCTTGTTTGCAATGTTCGTTTTGCCGCTGCTGCCATTTCCGGCGTATCCCAGGGCGTAATTTCATCGTAAGGATACAGGCCGTATAATGGGGATACGTGGCGGTGGTGCGGGTCGGCCTCCTTATAGTCCTGCAGCCATTCCTGTACACCTCCGGTAGTGGGACTGACCTGGTTCGGCGCCAGGCGTGACACGATGTGTTGCAGGCTGTCGGCCCAGGCTTTATCTGTTTGCAGGATGCGGGCCGCTGCTACAGCGGCTCCCAGCACATCGCGGCAAATCTGCATGTCCATGGTAGGTCCCATACAGGTTTCACCGGTGCGGCCATCCGGCAGCACATAGGTATTTTCGGGAGAATTGGAAGGCGCTGTTACCAGCCATTGATGGGAAGGCTCTGTGATGAGCACATCTTTATAAAATTCCCCTACACCTTTCAGTATCGGGTATACTTCTTTCAGGAACTGTTTGTCGTTCGTGTACTGGTAATGTTTCCAGAGATGGGTAGCCACCCAGGCGCCTCCGTTGGCCGTAGATCCCCAACCCGCACCCTCGCCCGGCGACGTATAGCCCCAGGGGTTAGCAATTACATGTGCTACCCAGCCGTTGGCATTGTAATAGCGGCGTGCCGTACGGCGACCATAGTCGGCCATCTGTTTCGTTAACGTAAACAGCGGCTGGTGGCAATCCGACAGATTCGTTACCTCTGCCGGCCAATAGTTCATTTCTACGTTGATATCGAGGTGGTAATCTCCATTCCAGGGAGTCTGGTATTCTTCCGCCCACAAGCCCTGTAAATTGGCAGGCATCCCACCTTTGCGGGAAGAGCTGATTAACAGGTAGCGGCCAAAATTGAAATACAGCGACATCAGGGAGGCGTCTTTTTGTCCCTGTTGCAGCCGTTGTAAACGGGCAACGGTCGACAGGTCTTTTACCTCGTTGTTACTATTATCCGTAAATGCTACCTGGCAACGGTTAAACAACGTAGTATAGTCTTTTACATGCGATTGCAGCAACGCAGGCCAGGCCACCGTAGCCGCTTTGGCGATATCCTTCACGGTAGCCGGAAGCGGCGCTGGTCCCGGTTTTTCTACGTGGGGCCAGTTCATATTTGTATGTGCGGCCACCAGCAGGATACATTCATTGGCGCCGTTGATCGTTACCTGCTCATTGGTTTGGGTACGGGTACCGCCCTTGGAAATTACTTTCAGCACGGCCGCATATTGTACACCGGGGTCATCGTTGCCGCCATTCAGGGTACCGGTCATTTCCAGTGCACCATTTACCAGGCGTATGCTGGCCCGCTCCCGGCGATATAAGCCCGTGCTGAAAGACAAGCTGCCGGGTTTATCGGCTACCAGCCGGATAGCGATAACCTGTTGCGGCGCAGATACCAACACTTCTTCTTTATAAGTGACCCCGGCCTTTTTCCAGGTAAGGGTATTCATAGCACTGTCCAGTTTCAGCGTACGTTGATAATCACTCACTGCAGATAGGGTATCTTTCCACTGGATAAATAAATCGCCCAGGGTCTGATAACAACCAAACTTCACATTGGCGCCATTGCCGCTACCTGAGCCGGGACCGGCACAGATAAAATATTGCTGCAGCATTTTCTGTGCTTCAATATTTTTTCCTTCCAGCAGCAACTGCTGGATCTGGTGCAGGTACTGACCTGCTTCTTTGCTGTCGGCGTCCTGTACGCCACCGGACCACATAGAAATTTCATTGAGTACAATTCTCTCCCTATTGGTATTACCAAATACCATGGCTCCCATACGTCCATTTCCCAAAGGAGAAGAGGCCGTAAAATGGCGGGCAGGTTCATCGAAACGAATGGTAATATCGGATTGTGCAGATAACGTGAGTGCGCCCAACAACAAGGCTGCCTGTAATGTGGAATATATCTTGCAGTTCATGTCTTACAAAATATATAAAAAAACCAGCCATCAAAAAGATTGCGAATTCCCGCTTAATAATTGCGAATTCTGTATAGCTTTTATGCCAGTTGCGCGGCGTTAATCAGCGGCATCCGTCAGCGCATACCGGTTGGCGTAATGCAGGGGCACTACGGGACGTGCAGTACGGGAGCCCCAGGCATCCGTAAAACACGCGCCGTAATAAAATATCAGGGAAGAATAAAACATAAACAGCAACAACAGCACCATCGAGGCGGAAGCGCCGTAAATGCTATTGATACTGCTATACGTGAGCATCACTTTCAACACGGCTTTGCCTATGTTGAATAAAATGCTCGTTACAAAAGCGCCGGTGAGACCTACTCTCCAACGCGGACGGCCATCGGGCAGGAAATAAAATACCAGGAAAAACCAGATCATCACCACGAGCACCGATATCACATAGTTCAGGGCACTATTGTAGTAAACACCCAATGCCGGTATATATTCATCAATATACTTCCCCAGGAAGGTTCTGGCAGTTTCCGCTACCAGGTCGATGATAAACAGGATGCCTGCAAAAACAATCACCAGCGCCCCTTTCAGGCGGGATAACATCATGCGGCCAAAGCCTACTTTCTGCGAAGGGCGTACCCGCCACAGCTCATTGAGGGAGCCCTTTATTATTTTAAACAACGTGGTGGCGACAAAGAGTAAAAAAAGAAATCCTGCTATAGCAATGATCCAGTTTTGCGCAATGCTCCGGAATGCCCGCAGCGTTTGCAGGATGGCTTCTGTTGTTTCCACGCCAAACATGCCTTCCAGCTGCGCCATCAATCGTTTCCCCGGATGCTGGATCCGGAATATCACCCGCAGTAATTGTATAATGATAATAAGAATAGCAGGCAAGGCAAAGGTGGTAAAAAAGGCTGTTGCGCCCGCCATCCTCAACGGATCATTTGCCTGGAGCAATTGATAAGCATCCTTGAAAGACAACAGCAACAGCTGCCAGCGGGGTAGTATCCTTTCCTTTGTAACGGTTTCCATGCCAGGCAATTAAGGCCCAATTTACTGATTAATTTCCTACCCCCGCCATGCGATCGACAAATCGTATCTTTGTCCCGATGGATGCATACATACATATACCGCAAAATGAACTCATAGAAGCCATAGACTACTTATGGTATCATGAGGCGCCGGCCATTAAACTGCATTGCTATACCATCCCTTTTCTACACCAGGAACTGATCATCAATTTCGGAGATCATTTTGCCGTAACCAGTCCACAGCAACAACTGCATTATGACCAACAGGGCATGGCATCGGCTGTATTGCCAGGTCCCATCACCACGCAGGCGCAGGGAAAATATAAGGCCCTGGGCATCATGTTGAAACCTTTTGGACTGTACCGCTTATGTGGCTTGTCGGCCGCCACACTGCAGGAGCGCCCGCTCTCCTTACCAGATATCTGGGGCGCATCGGCGCATACGTTGTTGCAGGAACTGGACACCGCGCTAACACCGGCAGACAAGCTGCTGATCATGGAAAAATTCCTGCTTAAAATGGCGCGACCTCAATTAATTCCCGAAGAAGTGATGGCCCTGCAAACGCCATTCACGTTGCAAAAAGGGCATATTAAATCCAACATTTCAGATAAACTGATTTCTTCCAAAAAATATATCCACACCTGTAACACCATATTGGGAATGGCTCCCAAAAAGTATACGCACCTCGGGCTGGTAAATACCGCGGTAGCACAGATAGCCGCACATCCCAACAGGCCGCTGACGGATATTGCCTACGACAATGGATTTTATGACCAGGCACATTTTATCCGGGTGTTTAAAACATTTGCAGGCATTACACCTTCTGCGTTCCGGAAGGCGGTGAAGCAGCAACAAGTACACGATAAGATGCCCAATACCATTTTCCTCTCATAAAAAACCCCGCTGTAAACAGCAGGGTTATTTACCATTCGACCGGGATCAGACAAACAATCATCATCAGCTTTTGCCGATAAAGTTTAACGGCGGTGTTCTGAATGGCACCCACTCCGCAATTTTTTCGATGTCGTAGGCTATTGATTCCAGGCGGGCATCCACCAGATCAAACCGGCGTTCAAACTTTTCTTCCATCGTATCGATCCGGATATCTATAGCGTCGAAACGCTTATCCATGGCATCTAGGCGAACATCGACGGCATCCAGGCGTGCATCAATAACGTCCAACCGTTTGTCAATCACATCCAACCTTTCTTCAATCACATCCAGGCGTACCTCAATAGTGTCAAGTCGCTTGTTAACTCCCTCGAGAGATTTACCTATAAATAGTAAACTTTCATTAACTACATCAAATTTTCCCAAAATCTCCAGTAAAGCTTGTGTTTCCATATATTTCAGAAAATTTAGTGGGTCGAAATTACCATCTAAACAAACGCCCCGCTTGAATTTCAACAGATATTTTTTATTACACTATTATTTTATATGATCATTTATCAATGTGATTTTTCGGCTTCGACAATGGGAAATTTTGTACAATTTTAAGCCATCGCTTATCCCCACCTTTGTATAAAAAAGATGAAACAAGTAAAAGTTTACACGGCGATGAGCCTGGATGGATTTGTGGCCGATAAAGCAGGAAAAATTGACTGGTTGTTAGGGTTCCCTAATCCGGAAGGTACTGATTATGGTTATGCAGATTTCTTTGCGACGATCGACACCACGCTGCTTGGTCATACTACCTATAAAGATATTTTGGCCATGGGAGATTTTCCTTACACAGAAAAAACCAACTATGTTTTTACGAGAGATCGTAGCCTGACTACGGCACCTTATGTAACATTTGTCAGCGAAAATATCATCGACTTTGTACGGGAGTTAAAAGAGGGAACGGGTAAGGACATATGGCTGGCAGGCGGCGGACAGTTGAATGGGGCACTGCTGGCGGAAAATCTTATTGATGAAATGATCCTGCATGTTATTCCTATTGTATTGGGCGATGGCATTCCTGCTTTCGGAGGTATTCCGATGGAAAAGGTTTTCCAGTTCACGGAAGCCAAACCATACAGCAGCGGCGTGTTGGAACTACATTACAAAAAATAGCCGTATACGCTGTGAGGATACGGGCATCCTCACAGCGTATACCATTATCTTCCCACCATCTGTGCCACTCCCTGTCCAAATGACCAATCGGGCAATTCGTTCTCCACTAATATAATCACCACATCATTTTCGCTCACCGGCGTAGTAGCAGCAATACGGCTGGCGATACTTTTATACAGTGCCTGTTTCATTTCCACGGTTCTGCCTGAACGGGCTGTAATGCGTATATAAATGAGGTTGTTTGAATGGGGCACATCAAAATAACTATCGGGATACAACAAATCCTCCGGTTGCATCACATGAATCACCTGGAAATAATCTTTTTCCGGGATGAGGAAATGCGCCATGAGGCTTTGGTGTATGGCAATGGAAATATCTTTTTTATTAGCCGGGGAGAGATGGGCTCCCACATAGATCTGTACGAAAGGCATAATTTATTTTTTAATGATGATAGGAGGCTGACCTTTTTTCAACAGGTAAACAGCTACAAAAGAAGCCGGTTGATCGGCATGTGCATTTTTAAATTGTGTAATCTCTTGTCCGGCTACTTCGCGGAAGGCATCGCCGGCATGTAACAGGACGGCTGCCGCTCCAGCAGGCTGGTAGATGATTTCGCCCGATACAATATAGCCGTATACTTCCCCCGGATGATGGTGCACGGGAGCGCCCTGCCCCGGGGCGAGGGTGATCTGGTCCATCTTTACTTCTTCTACGCTGAAAGCGGGCAAGTCCTGCTGCAATAGCTGCTTACGTACCGGGGCAGTTTGCGCGGCGGCGTCTCCTGCTGATAATACGGCCATGGCGAATAGTAATTTTTTCATGGGAAATGATTTCATTACAAACTTAAGCAGCTTTCATACATTTGCAATATTGAAACATTTAACCAGATACTTTAATAAAATTAAACTATGATTACCGACCTGCTGGACCTGGATCTGTTGCGCACGTTTGTGCTGGCAGTTGACCTAAATAGCTTTGCCAGGGCAGCCGACCAGGTAGCCCGCTCCCAATCGGCCGTAAGTCTGCAAATGCAGCGACTGGAAGAAACAACCGGGCACCAGCTGTTTATTAAACAGGGCCGGGGCTGGCAATTAACCGCCAGCGGCGACCTGCTGCTCGGCTATGCCAGGCAGCTGCTCGATATCAATCAACAGGCCGTGGCCGCCCTCAGTGCTACACAGATTGCCGGAAAAGTACGGCTAGGCATACCGGCCGACTTTGCAGAGAGTGGATTACCTACTGTACTGGCGCGCTTTGCAGCCGTACATCCTCATATGGAAATTGAAGTGACCATTGACCGGCAGGCTCCCCTGGCCCAGCAACTGGAAAGTGGAAAGCTGGATGTGATTATTTCCTTCGGAAAAACAACACCGGAAAACGCCATTCCCATTGGTTCACTGCCTGTCCGATGGATTGGCAGCCACCAACATATCGCTGTTACCCGGCAAGATCCTCTTCCCTTGCTCTTATTTGAAGCGCCCTGTCTCTTCCGCAAAATAGGGCTCAATGCCCTCGAAAAAATAAACCGCTCCTGGCGACCTGCACTCACCAGCGGCAGCCTGGCTGGTATGTGGGCGGCTGCACAGGCAGGACTGGGCATTACCATCCGCACGGCCATGGGGCTTCCGGCGGGATGCACAGTACTCAACGGCGCTTCCGGCCTGCCTTCCCTACCGGATGTGGAAGTATTTATGCTCACTTACAAAAAATCGCCTTCAAAAGCGGTGAAGAAACTGATAGAGATCCTGCATGAAACAATTGCAGCAGGCATAAAGCTAAAAGCGTAAAGCAAAAAGCTATTGTAGCGAATGATATTTGCGAATAATTAAAAAATCGCATTGGTCATTCGCTACAATAGCTTTTTGCTTTACGCTTTCTGCTTTTAGCTTTACAACACTACTTCCTGCACACGGGAGAAAATCATATCTTCTACCCCCGCTACTTTTAACCCGATACGGGCGAATACAGACTTCTGTGCAGGCACCACATCTGGTATATCCAGCTGCAAGCTTACGCTAGCCGGGTCTGTAATAGCCGATCCTGGTTTCTCCACGGTCTTGATACTGTTACGTCCATCCACAAACTGGTTCTTACAAACATAAAGCGCCACTTTTTCCACATTCCTCGCGTTGGCATCGGTAATAATTTTATCGATGCGGAAGGTGGCGGTCAGCGAGCGCCCGGTATTGGTGAATTTTGGCGTGCGGATCATATAGTAAGGCATTACTTCTATGTCCTGCTTTATACTGCCGGAAACATTCAGCAGCATGGTATCTGTGCCTGTTCCTTTATCGGGTAGGGAGCGGAATGGCCCCTGCGAAGCAGGGATAATCAGTTTATAACTGGCATTAAACAGTAAGGTCGAAAAACTGCCATCCTGGCTTACATTCACATTTATTGCCGTACTTTTTCCCCACCCGGGCTCCCACAGTTCAAAATACACGTCGTTGTAACTTACATTCACGGGTTCCCCCTGGTATACCAATTTCCCGCTGAAAGTGCTGGAGGGCGCCGGGTAGTTATCTTTCTTACAGGAAGCGATACCTGCCACTAACGCAACAAACAGTATGCTTCTAACTATTATCTTCATCTTCATTTGTTTTATTGGTTAGGATTCTTTACTATCTTAGGATTATTACTACGAATATCATCCCCAATGGAGCTATAGTAATTTCCCATCCGGAATTTATGAGCGGAAGTAACCGCCCCGGGCAGTACTTGTTTAAAGATATACTTCCCATTATTCGGGCCTCCCGGATCATACACTTTATATGGCCATAACGCAAATACGCGGGTACTTATAGCTTCCGGATCGCCGGTGTTGGTAGTAAGTGGTACGCTTTCCCCATTCCATACTTTATGGGCCAGGCGCCAGCGTTTCATATCCCAGAACTCATGCCCTTCAAAGGCCAGCTCTACTTTCCTTTCATGTACAATGCGGCCAAAGGTAATATCGCCGGGTGTAAGCGGGATAGTAAATCCAGCCCGTTCCCTCACCTGGTTGATATAACCGGCGGCAACGTCTGCCTGCCCCAGTTCAAATGCGGCTTCTGCGGCATTCAGCAATACTTCTGCATACCGGTAACGGATCCACCATACCTCGCTCTGGGTACCAATACGACCCGAACCTACAGTAGGATCCATATACTTCCTGACAATAAAACCAGATTGGGCGCTGAACTCCAGGTTGTTTACCGGGCCGTCATATCCTACTACCTGCACATCTGGTCCGTTAGGCTCCAGTTTACCTTTTGCGCCGAAGTTATCCCCGGTTACGATGCTGCCGTTATTACGGATGTATCCTGCCCAGATATCTACCGGTTTGTCTTTAAATGATGACCCGGGCAGTATAACGGTAGCGGCTAAACGCGGATCCCTATTGGCAAACAAGTCCTGCGGATCGCTGTAGTACCTATAGCCACCGCCGGGAGCATTGATGGGCAATGGTGCGAAGGTATTATCCAGCAGTTCGAACGACTGCACCAGGTTGAGCGAAGGATTGAGGCGCCCACCCTGCTGCTCCTCGGCATTGGAACGGGGCTGGCTCCACAACGTCCATCCCTGTACCCTGCCGCTTTGCAGCTTGTAGTCTTTCGCAAAAATTACTTCCGGGTTAGCACCTTTGTCTATAAACAGACTGATAAAGTTCTGTGTCAGGTTATCGCTGTTTTTCTTGTACAGCGAATAGCTACCACTGTTGATCAGCTCCTGGGCTGTTTTCAGTGCAATAGCATAGTAGGCATTGGCTTTGGCAGCAGGAATACCAACCTCGCCGCCGGGCAGCGACACTTCCGGTGTGGTAGCGCCATACTTTGCAATGGAGGCAGCATACAGGGCTGCCCTGGTTTTGGTAGCCAGCGCCAGACCCACTGTTACCCTCGTTTTGCTGATCGGGCTGGAAGGAACATATTTCCTCACGGTATCCATCTCACTAAGTACAAAATCATAAATATCAGACTCCTTTGCCCTGGCATGCTGCAGGTAGGCAGGATCTCCCTTATAATCATACTGTAATGGTTCCAGGATCAATGGTACGCCACCCAGCCTTTTCACCTCTTCGAAATACACCACCGCTCTCAGGTACCGCGCTTCTGCAACGAAGCGGTCTTTTACGTCCTGCTTCAGCTTTACGGAAGTAGCGCATTTGGCAATAAAAGTATTCAGCTCGCGGATGTAAGCATAATCCCAGTAAGTAATCTCACCACGGTCCTTTACCATCATACCTGGAAACACATAATCATACTGACTGGCTCCATGCCGCCAGTACTGGCCATTTTCAGAGGCGAAGGCTTCATCAAAACGGGCAAACTCCGCCCAGTTATCAATAGTTTGGGTTACCATGGATGGGATAGGAGAATTATTATAATCGGTCTGACGATCGGGGTAACGATCGTATAAATCAGCCAGCACCGACAATATCAACCCTTCATCATTCCACAACTGCTCGTCCTGCAACACATCTGTGGGCGGTACGTTCAGGAATTCTTTATCCTTATTGCACCCTGCATTTAATACGAGTACGACCAGTCCTATATATAGCAAACTCTTTTTCATAACTCATTTTATTTATTACTTAGAAAGTAAGGTTCAGGCCCACGTTGATCAACTTATTCTGCGGATACTGTAACCCGTTTTCATCTGCAATCTCAGGCTCTATACCCAGGGATTTCACGTTGTCTATTGAAAACAGGTTATAGGTATTCACATACACCCTGGTCTTCTTGATTTTTACCCTGTCCAGTAAGTTCTGTGGCAGCGTGTATCCCAGCTCCAGTGTTCTTAATCTCACATAACGCACATTGTGCAACCAGAAGGTAGACGGCTTGTTGTAGTTGCTGTGGTCGCCGCGGTTAAAACGCAATGGAGGGTTCTTCCCGGGGATCCATTTACTGTTCACATCAAAAGGATCTTCGCGGTGCCAGCGATCGTCGTAGAACTGACGGAGCAGGTTACCACCATTCTGGAAGGGCCAGCGCATTTCCCAGTTCTGGTTGTAGGAATACATAGCGCCACCGGAGAAATCGGCTGCAAAGTCGAAACCGTTCCATCTTACGCCCAGGTTAAAGCCAAAGTTAACCGTAGGGTTGCCAGTGGTTTGATAACCAATGGGGCGCATATCCCGGTCGTCGATCACATTATCGCCATTCACGTCTTTGTAAATAATATCGCCGGGCAACAGGGTTTTATTTCCCTGGCCATCTATGTTAACGGGGTACTTACTGATCTGTTCCGGCGACTGAAACTGCCCGATGGCCTCATATCCCCAGTAAATATTACTCCACCTGTTTTCCTGGGAATTCCGGTAATGATCCCATGAGTTGCCCCACACGGGCTTATAAGACTCCAGGAAACGGCTCCTGGAATAAGACACGTTACCACCTACTACAAAATTTACTTTCCTGATATTAGAGGTGTAGGCAATGGAAAACTCGCCTCCTTTCTGGGCATCGCTGTTTACGTTTTCATCCGGCAGGTTGTAGCCAATTTCGCTGGGCACCAGCACATCGTACTTGCGGCCACGCAGCCCGGAACGCTTACGGTTAAACCAGTCGATCGAGCCATATACTTTACCATTCCACAGCTGGTAGTCTATACCTATATCCGCAATCTTACTTACAAACCACGACAGGCGGTTATTAGGCACCCCTTTATCGCGGGAACCCCTGATCACGGTACCATCCAGTATAACGGTAGAAGTACCGTAGGTATAACCCGGCATATAGTCATACGCGCCTATGCCAATATCATCATCACCCAGTTCACCATAGGAAGCGCGGAGTTTCAATTCTGTCAGTACGGAACTGCCACCCATCCAGCGTTTGAAGAAGGGCTCCTCTGTTAGCCGCCATCCGGCAGAAACAGAAGGAAAGAAACCCCATCTTTTATCCGGCGAAAACTTCCAGGAACCGTCATAACGGCCGGCGAGTTCCAGGAAATACTTATCGCTGAATGCGTAGTTGAAGCGGCCTATATAACCCACACGGGCTTCGCTCCAGTCTTTGTCGTTATAGGTGTCCATATCGGAAAACTGCAGCAATGGCAACAGGTTGCTCTTCGGTACTGCATGTACCCATACATCCAGCTCCCGGCGCTTGATGCGTTCAGACACAACGGTAGCACCGATGGCGTGCCTGCCGAAAGTATTGTTATAGTTAATTTGTCCCTGCACTACGTTTTCCAATACTTTGTGTGTTCCTCTCTCCCGCCACGGGTTGGAGCTTCCGCCCGTGCGCAGGTAGGTATCTGTTTGCGGCTGATACGTATAGGTATCGTACGTATATTCGTGTCCGTTCATCAGCTTATCTGCAAAGTAGTACGAGTACATACCTTTCAGCGTAAGTCCTTTAATAGGTGTTTCATAAGACGCGTTGAAGTTGGTTTGCAACACCCGCCAGTCTTCTGTCCAGTAGCCGGAGATGGCTTTGGTTTGCACGGCCCAGTTCTCTGTATTATGACCTATATCATTCGGGTAAAGCGGGTTGTCGTTGGCGTAAGGCCGCTCTGTAGGGCGGTTGCGGAATAAGGCGAAACGCGGCGCCCAATAGTCATCACCGCCAGGTACGCCGGGATTGTCTCTTTCTTCAATGCGTCCATTGATCTGCACGCCAACTTTGATCCGCTTGGCTACCTTGGCATCCACATTACTTTGTATGTTGGTACGGTTGAAGTCGAACTCTCTTCCCAGCACCGATTTCTGATCCAGGCGGGTAACGGACAAATAGTAGTTAATATTTTCCGTTCCCCCGGTGGCATTTACATTTACAGAATATTGGGGCGCATTTTTCTTGATGATGAAATCATACCAGTCGAAGCTGCGGTAACCTTTTTCTGTGCCGGCTTTCCACTTATCCAGTTCAGCCTGGGTGATGTCGGTATGCGGATTTTCTGCATTCATTTCTGCGTCGGCCTTGGCCAGCATCCACTCATAAGCGTTTACTGTTTTTGGGAAACGCGACCAGTTTTGCCATCCCGTGTAGGCGTCTACGTTAATGGTGTTGCTGCCGGCCTTTCCTCTTTTAGTGGTGACCACTACCACCCCATTAGCTGCTCTCACCCCGTAGATAGCCGCAGAAGCGTCTTTCAGCACAGAAATACTTTCAATGTCATTGGGGGAGATGTTGTTAAACTGACCGGCATCCTTCTGGATACCGTCAATCACATATAATACATTCCCAAAGTTACGCACCTGGATATTGGCGCTGGCGCCGGGGCGGCCGTCGGGCATACGAAAACTCACGCCGGGTATTTTACCTGCCAGTGTAGCGCTCACGGTGGAAGCATGTACCCGTTCCAGGTCTTTGCTGGTAACGCCGGAAATGGCGCCTGTCACCGATTCTTTTTTCTGGGTACCATATCCCACCACAATCACTTCTCCTAATCCTTTACTATCTGTTTCCAGTTTTACATGCTGTACATTTTTGTCGCCTGCGGACATTTCCTGTTTGACGTAACCTACGTAGGAAAATACCAGTATCGCATTTTTGTCGGGCACCGACAGGCTGAAAGCGCCATTAGCATCGGTGGAAGTGCCTTTGGACGTGCCTTTCACGCTTACTGTAACGCCGACCAGGGCCATGCCCTTGTCATCTGTTACTTTACCGGAAACAATGATATCTGCCGGAGCAGCGTGGCCCATAAGGGCGCAGAAGAGCAGTAATACCGACAGTAACGGGCATAGCCCGGCCAGTATTACATTCCGCATTGGGATGCGGATACGTAATCGCTTTTTCATAACATTATTTTTGTGTGGTTTATTGGACTATCAGTTTTTCATAACTGTCAGTTTTGGTTGATCTTTCAAATAATTACTTTACAACGGGAAATGCTACGATTCTTACCTTGGTACATCCATACGGTACCAGGCTGATGGTTTCTTCCTGCTCGTTTACACGGCCTTTATAAATACCATTTCTATCTGTTACGGGTTGTGGCGCTACATCATCTACCAGCTTCCATTCCGGGATCTTTTTCCCGGTAGCGGTAATCGTTACAGGGGCATGCTCCAGGTTCCAGACAAACTGGTCAGTTACCGGTTGCACCTGCGTTATTTTCAGGTATTGTGCGGGTGATTGAATAATTTTTTCCGGAAGTCCGTAGTTCCAGTCACCGGTAGGATAGACACTGAAATAATCACCTTCTGCATCATCATGTCCTTTTTCCCAGCGTTCTCCTACCTTTAACGCATATACGATAGGACCTCTTTCCACGGCGCGTGAATTACGACCCCAATTGGAAGTGCGCAGCTGCATAGGTAGTTGCAGGGTTACCTGGTCGCCATTGCGCCAGTTGCGCTCCAGGGTAATTACCTGGCCGCCTTTTTCACTGCGTATTTTCTCACCGTTGATCATCACTACCGCTTCTTCACACCAGGCGGGGATGCGCAGTTGTAAAGGGAATGCTACTGCCTGTGACATTGCCAGGTCAAAACGCACCTGCTCATCAAACGGGTAAGCGGTTATTTCTTTAATCGTTACCGCGGTATTTGTTTTTCCTACTTTGGCGGTTACTTCATTGGGACTGTAAGTGAGTGCAGCCAGGCCATTGCCGGCGGTGCTATACCACAGGTGGGAAGCGAATTTCGTCCAGCCCTGGTGCATGTTGGCGAGGCAGCAGGTATAACCGCTTCTCATCCCCAGCACATTATTCATTTCCCGGTCAAACGGCAGGGAAAAATTAAATACTCCCCTTTTGATATTCACCTGGTTGGCCATCTGGAAATACTGCTTATTGTTGTAGTCGTCGGTGGTTTGCGTAGGCAGGGCATTAAAGGTCATTCGCTCCAGCGCGTCCATATAAACGGGATCGCCGGTGATACCGATAATTTCTTCCAGAGAGAACATAGATTCTACGATGGCGCATAGCTCAGTTCCCTGCGTAGGGGCGTTACCGTGCAGATCTTCATCAGCAGAAAAAATGCCCATCGGCAGTCCATGCAGGTGCATCAGGTCGGCGAAACCGGTGTGCAGGTCCTGCAGGTATTTCTTGTTGCCGGTACGTTGATAATCCAGCGCGGGCACTTTAAGTCCCATTCCCACATTTACACCGTGCCGGCGCATCCAGTGCTGGTCGTTCTGTTGGGCGGCGGCGTCTATTACCCAGCTGCGGTTGCCCAGCCAGTCGCTCCAGGCAAACGCCTGCGATTGCAGCAGGTTGGCCAGTTCCAGCAGTTGCTTGTCTTTAGTGATCCCGTATAGCCATTGTGCCATCATCACATTCTCCGATCCCCGGGAAGTAGCCCATTCTGTCCATTTACCCAACGGGCATTTTTTCAATGCCTGTAGCTGGTAATTAAAGTACCGCGTCATAAAAGATAAAACGCGGGTATCATTTGTCGCCGTATAATATTGTTGCAATACCTTTAGCATCACCATCTTCGGCCACCAGTCTTCGCCCTGATCGGCGTTACTCACGTTGATGGTTACACTGCCAGACCGCTCTGCATTGGTAACCGGGCCAAAATACCCGGAAGGCCGCTGGTGCTGCAGGGTCCAGTCGATATATCTTTTTACTTTCTGTTGCAGGGCCTTGTCGTCCAGCAGGTAAGCCAGGGGCACGGCGCCATCGAGCCAGTAAGGTGTTTCTTCCCATCCATCCCCTTTTCCGCCGAGCCAGCCATTATCCTGTTTTACTTTATTGTATACTTCATCGAGGTGGCCAGTACTGCCGTCGCGCATGATTTGCAGCTGATGCCGCAACCATCCCTGGGGCCTGATAGCGCCCAGTGGCAATGGCTGGTACACAGGCACTACAAACGACGAGGTGTCTGCACTGGTAACCTGCGGATGCATCGCATCCGCAGGTCTTATTCCCACAGCAAAAACAGAAAGAATCAATAAACCAAACTTCTTTCGTTGTTCCATCGTCAGGGTTTTAAGGTTACCAGTGCTGGGTTATATAATTTCTGATGTACTTGTTTCAGTTGTTCTACCGGCACCTTCTGTACTTTACGGTCGTAGGTCATTAAACCGTTGATCTCTACTTCCACATCGGTGGTCTGTGTATATACAGCGGCCGATAGTCCTTGTTTGATCAATGTTTCCAGGCGATCAGTAAATCCGCTGTAACGTTTAAACAGATCGTTGGCATTCTTAAAGCTCTGATAACCCCAGTTATCTTTTTGTTGCCATACGTGCCCATCTACCGGCAATCCCAGTCCCCCGAATTCTCCCAGCACAATAGCGCGCTTGTCGCCATAAACAGCCGGATCCGGCATGGCTGGCTCAGGGTAGTTATGCAGGTCGATGATAGGCCCTACGGGGTAAAAGTTACCACCGCTGGCGGTATTCACCAGGCGGGAAGGATCTTTCTGCATAGTCCACTGGGCAATATCCATCGTTTTAAACTGGCCCCATGCTTCGTTGAATGGCGTCCATACTACGATAGACGGGTAGTTGTATAAATGGTCGATAATAGCATTCCATTCTTTCCGGTAGTAGCCTTCCGATTCGGGTGAGCGATGCTGATCGGTGGCGCGGTCGACGATGCCGGGACGCGGCTCCCAGCCATTACCCAGGTCGCCGCTGGGCATATCCTGCCATACCAGCATACCTAACAGATCGCAGTAATAATACCAGCGGGCCGGTTCTACTTTGATATGTTTACGGATCATGTTAAAGCCCATGGCTTTTGTTTGCACGATATCGTATTTCAGGGCTCCATCTGTAGGCGCGGTATATAAGCCGTCGGGCCACCAGCCCTGGTCCAGCGGACCAAACTGGAATACAAAGCGGTTATTCAGTAACATGCGCTGGATGCCATTGGCATCTTTACCAATAGAGGATTTGCGCATCGCGAAATAACTCTTCACTTCGTCTATTACTTTTCCTTTACGCGTTACCGTTAGTTTGAGATCATACAGGAAAGGCGATTCCGGTGACCACAGTTTGGGCGACGCAATCTTCAGTACGGCATTGTCGCCGTTGATCACTTGCTCGGCAACTTTATTGGCGCCGTCGAAAGCGGCCACTGTTATTATATCACCGGCTTTTGCATTGGCCACATTGGGCGTTACCGTGAGCGTTTGCTGATCAATATCCGGTGTTTGGCGGGTACCGGCAATATAAGTATCTGCTACGGCTTCTACCCATACGGTTTGCCAGATACCGGTTACAGGCGTATACCAGATGCCTTCTGGTTTTACTACTTGCTTACCTCTTGGCTGCGGACCGTCATTGGTGGGGTCCCATACCCGCACTACAATGTCTTGTTTGCCTTTTTTAACCAAGGCGGTAATATCCAGTGTAAACGGATCAAAGCCTCCCTCGTGCTGACCGGCTTCCCGTCCGTTTACATATACGGTAGTACGCCAGTCGGAGGCTCCAAAATGCAGTAATATCTTCTTTCCCTGCATGACGCCGGGTAAGGTAAGCGAGGTATTGTACCAGAGTTCATTGTCTTTACCTACGTTGCGGCCTACGCCTGACAAAGCCGATTCCACGGCGAAAGGCACCAGTATCTTTCCATCCCATGCAGCAGGTTTTTCCTTTCCTTTTGGTTGAATAGCATAATTCCACAGGCCATTCAGGTTTTTCCAGTTGCCTCTTACCAGCTGTGGACGTGGATATTCCGGCAAAGTAGCGGCAGGTGATACCTGTTCACTCCAGGGCGTGGCAATTTTACCAGCCACCATTTTCCATTCCTGCTGTGCGTTGGCGGTGTTCCAACCCCATCCTAAGGCCAGCGCAAAAAATAGGTACGTCTTTTTCATATGTATACTTATAGTGATTTTATTCTCCGGAAGGTCTTTTTACAGGTGTATTTATTTTCACCGGCTCTCCAAAATCCGGGCGTCCATCGGGTCGCCAGGTAATCTGTTGTATACGCGGATTACGCGCGCCTCCGCAGCCTTGTCCCGCTTTTGAATTGGCATGATAGATAATCCAGTCTTCGCGCCCGTCCACTGATTTAAAAAAGCCGTTGTGCCCTGGTGCGAAAGCACCATTTTCCGGTTTGCTTTTCAGCACGGGTTCAGGCGATTTGGTCCAGTTGCCGGGTTGTAAAGGATCTGCATTTTTTTTCAGGGTCATGATACCCAATGTATAATTTTCTGTCCAACACCCACAGGCAGAAAATACCAGGAATACCTCTCCCCTGTTATTCTTTAATATTTCCGGTCCTTCATTCACCCCGTTCTGCTCCCAGGCATATTGAGGCGCGGCTATTTCCACCCGGGGCGATACCAGGGTCCAGGGATTGGACATACGGGCAATATAGAGTCGCTGTACGTTGTCTTTACCATTATGTCCGCTCCAGATAAAATAACGCTGGCGCTGATACGTAAACACCGTCCCGTCTATCGCAAAATAGTCGGCGGCAGTATCTTTTATTTGTCCCCGGTCAGTCCAGGTGCCGGTGGTAGGATCTTCCGCCGCATTCTCCAATACAAAGGTGTGCTGGGGATGGATACTGTCTGAAGATCCCGCGGTATAATACAAATACCATTTATTATCGAGCCGGTGCAGTTCCGGTGCCCATACATCCCGCACATTCGGCCCTTTTCGGAGTGGCGTCCATACTACCACTTCCGGGGCTTTGCCCAGTTCAGACATCCGCGCGGTTTTACGGATCACCAGGTTATGCCCCGTGGTATGCAGGTAATAATAATATCCCTTATGCTGTATCACCCAGGGATCGGGACCGCTACCCAACAGCGGGTTGGTGAATACCCCGGTGGTATCAGCTGCGGCAGCCCTGCAAACAGCGGTGATCAATAATAAACATAGCAGGGAAAGTAGCTGGCAGACTTTCATAACATGGACATTTAGCAACTGCGTTATTTAAGTGTAAAAATCACGCTTAAACACTTCCTCAAAGAAAGCATTTCCCTGGTTTTTCCGGGCGTCTGTTTATCTCAATTTTTATCTCTTTTGTATCATTTTAGCTTTTAACGGAAAAAACTATAGTTTTAAGCCTCACCAGTTACTTAAATATACATGCCTAAAGGCTATCGCTATATCTTTTTTCTACTATTGCTGGCGGTCACCAAAACATACGGACAGGCCGAAAGCTTTGTGCATTACCAGGTAGAAAACGGCCTGTCACACAATGCCGTGATCTGTACGTTACAAGATAAGCAAGGCTTTATGTGGTTTGGCACCATGTACGGGCTCAACCGCTTCGATGGCTATACATTCCGCGTATTCCAGCGCACCGAAAAGCCCGGGGGACTGGGCGCTAACTTCATCCTCAGCCTTTTTGAAGGCGATAACGGGTTGCTGTATGTAGGCTCCGACCGGGGCGTATTTGTATATAACCCACGTACCGAACAATTCCGGGAACTGGATAAAAGAACGACTGGTGATATACATGCCATCACAAAAGACAAACAGGGAAACATATGGATTACTTCCTCCGGGCGCCTGTTCCGCTATTGGTCAGCCACCGATAGTTTATATCCTATACCAGCGCCATTTAATATTTCTTCCATCTGCATTAACAGCGATGACCAGTTATGGGTAAGCAGTATCGATGGCAAAGTAGCCTTATATGAACCGGGCAAAAAAAGCTTCAACACCTTCGATGTATTTGCCCACTCCCCTGCCGTGAACAGCAACTGGATTTCCAAAATTGCCGCCATCGGGAAAGATTCCTTGTGGATATGTACTACTACACAGGGCATTAAACTCTTTGACACCCGCACGCATACTTACCAGGACTTCTTTATTATTTCTCCCGAAAAAACTGAAATATATGCGAGGGACATCATTTGCCGCCAGCCCGGAGAGTATTGGGTAGCTACCGAATCTGGTATTTATGTTTACCATCTTCCTGGTAATAAAGTAGTGAACCTGAGAAAGCGATACAATGATCCTTACTCCGTATCAGACAACGCCGTGTATAGTTTGTGTAAAGATAAAGAAGGCGGTATATGGGCGGGGACTTACTTTGGCGGGGTTAACTATTTTCCGCATCAATACACTTCCTTCGAAAAATTCTTTCCTAAAACCGGCGAGGCGTCGCTCGGAGGCAATGCCGTCAGGGAAATTCACAATGATCAATACGGCCATTTGTGGATAGGTACCGAAGATGGAGGGCTCAATAAATTTACGCCGGCTACCGGCGACTTTGTCAATATCAAACCCGTACCACCTCCTGCTGTGGGCTTGTCACATACCAACATTCATGGTTTACTGGTTACGGGCGACTCCCTCTGGATAGGTACTTTCGAACATGGACTGGATATGATGGATATCCGCAGCGGAAAATTCATCCGGCATTATGCCGCCGGTCCGGGTCCCCACCAGTTGCACAGCAACTTCATTCATTCCATGTTACAAACCCGCGATGGGCAAATACTCATTGCCACCACGCGTGGCCTATATCAGTACAACCGTCAGCGTGACGATATAGATGCCGTGCCAGAGGTACCCGATTATTTGTTTTATGTATCCATCTTTGAAGATCATGCCGGCACCATTTGGCTGGGCACGGTCAGAGATGGACTGTATTATTACAACCGGCATACCGGTAAAAAAGGCCTTTACCTGCATGATCCGGCTAACAGCCGGAGTTTGAGCAATAACCGCGTAAACCGGATCTTTGAAGACAGCCAACAGCGGCTATGGCTGGATACAGACGATGGCCTCGATCTCTTCCATCCCGAAAGCGGGCAGTTTACCACCTACTCCACCCGTCATGGATTTCTCAGTAACATGATGTTTGGTATGCTGGAAGATAAAAGCGGGCATCTGTGGGTAACCACTTCAAAAGGACTGGCTTGTTTTTCTCCTAAAACCGCAAGCGCGGTGGTATTTACACAAGCTAACGGGTTATTGAATGATCAGTTTAATTACAACTCTGCCTACCAGGATAGTAGCGGCAATATGTACTTTGGCAGTGTAAAAGGTATGATCCGGTTTAATCCAGATCACTTCCTGCGCAACAATTTCCAGCCACCCGTATATATTACCGGCTTCCAGGTGTATAACAAAGAAGCGCGGGTAGGCGATGTATTAAAAAAATCGATTGCCTATACCGATACTATTGTATTGTCGCATGACCAATCATCGTTCAGCATCGACTTTGCGGCGCTCAGCTATACCTCTCCTGAAATGACGGCCTATGCCTATAAGATGGAAGGGCTGGATAAAGACTGGACCTTGCTGGCGACCAACCGCAAAGTGTATTTTACACGATTGGCTCCGGGCAATTACCATTTCATGGTAAAAGCAGCCAACAGCAGCGGCAAATGGAGTGTATCGCCGCGGGTATTATTTATAAAAATACTGCCCCCCTTCTGGGCCAGCTACTGGGCCTATGCCGCCTACCTGTTATTATTGGGCGCTATGATATACGCCATCATTTCCTGGTACCATCAGCGTGCGTTGCAAAAGCAAAAGCGGCAAATGGAGTTACTGGAACATGAAAAAGAGAAGGAAATATACCAGGCAAAAATAGAATTCTTTACCCACCTGGCGCATGAAATACGTACGCCACTCACCCTTATCAAAGGACCTATGGAAAAGGTGATCCGTAAGTCGGAAGAGGTGCCACCTATCCAGAAAAACCTGCGGATCATGGAGCGCAATACCGACCGATTGCTCGACCTCACCAACCAGTTGCTGGATTTCCGTAAAACAGAGATCAATGGTTTCAGTCTCAATTTCGTACATACCGATATCTCTGAACTGCTGAAGGAAAATCATCTGCGTTTTACGCCGGCGGCGGAGCAAAAGAATATCCGTTTTAAAATAGAATTATCATCGCTCCATTTCTTTGCTTATGTAGATGCAGAGGCATTACAGAAAATACTGGGCAACCTGTTGAACAACGCCATCAAATATGCCGCTACCCGCGCATCCATACACCTGTTGCCAGTAAGCCCAACAGATACTACCTTTACCATCCTGGTAAAGAATGATGGGTATATTATTCCTCCGGAGATGAGAGAAAAAATATTCGAGCCGTTTTTCCGGGCTCAGGCCACGGAGGCGCAATCCGGCACCGGGCTTGGATTATCATTATCGAAGTCACTCGCTCTTCTGCATAAAGGCAGCCTGGAACTGCTGCCTACAGAAGCGGGGCTCAACATTTTTTCCCTTACCTTACCTATCCACCAGGAGATAGAATTTAATTTGAGCACATGGAAAACAAACCGTTGATATTACTGGTTGATGATAATGAAGAAATACTGTCCTTCATTGTCGATGACCTGGAAGATAAATATAAAATAGCGACTGCCCTGAATGGCGCCGCTGCCCTGGAACTATTACAGGAACAGCCGGTACAGCTGGTGATCAGCGATGTAATGATGCCGGTAATGGATGGTTTTGAATTGTGCAGTATTATTAAATCGCGGGTAGAGTCGAGCCATATCCCGGTGATACTGCTCACCGCCCGCAACACCATGCAATCAAAAATAGAAGGGTTGGAATTGGGCGCCGATGCCTATATAGAAAAACCTTTTTCACCAGAATTTCTACAGGCACAGATAGCCAGTTTGCTGAGCAACCGGCATAAAATAAAAGCCTACTATGCCAGCACGCCGCTGGTACACCTGAGAAGCATGGCGTATAACAGCGCCGACGAACAATTCCTGGAGAAGCTGAATGACCAGATTAATCAACATCTCACCGATACCCACCTCGATGTAGAACAACTGGCAGACCTGATGAATATGAGTCGCCCTACCTTTTACCGAAAAATAAAAGCCATCTCAGATCTCACCCCGCATGAGCTGATTAATATTGCGAGACTCAAAAAGGCTGCGTCATTATTATCTACCGGCGCTTACAAAATCAACGAAGTAGCGGAGCTATGCGGCTTTGCGTCGCTGACAAATTTTGGTAAGAACTTTCAAAAACAATTCGGTATACTACCTTCCCGCTATGTAGCACAAATACAATCTGAAAAAGGACAGTAACGAAATTTTTTCACGCGAAAAATTTCAGTACATTTGCTGAAAGCTGTATCTATAAACCTGTTGCAGCGATTTCCATTCCCATAAAATCAAATTGTTACCTGCATTATTAACAGTTAACCTTTTCGATTTTTATGGAGATTAAACCTATCTTTATTCCCATCACCAATGGTGATTCCGATGGATTGTATTCGATGCATTATTTAAACTCATCCTGTAGTGAGTATAACTGCACAATGAATTTTTGGCGAAACAGATATGCACTGTCTGCCTTTTTCGAGCACAATATCGCTGATCTTGAAAGCGGCTTTTGGGGAAACATCACTATTGAAGATGCGATCAATATAACCATCAGTGATGCCAGGCTGTTTGAACGAACGCTGTCGGTCTATTGCCGGGACAGCACACGGGACTTGCAACATATCTTTCAGCCTTTGTTTGACAGCGAGTACCGGTTAATTTCACTTCAAAAAAGCAAAGCTAAGTTAAGAAGGAGGTGGTTGAGATTATATGCATTACGGATAGATCGGAATTGTTTTATAATTACTGGTGGCAGTATCAAGTTGACACACAACATGAATGCGCCACACCTACGGGAAGAATTATTGAAATTGGAAAGCTCGAGGACATTCCTCCTATCAAAGAATATTTTATTTCCTGAAGATTTAAACACAATGTTATGAATGAACTAAGAAAAAAATTGGATGAACTGACGGCCGGTGATGATGGCGAAGAATCCAGGATTTTTTTTGCCAGGGTGGCATTTGAGGAGGCCAATAAAGACTGGCTGGTAAAATCCGGGGACATCATCATGACGGTTATACATGTGATGTCGAGGCTAAAACTTACACCTGCCGATATGGCAAGGCAGATGGACCTTCCGGAAGAAGAAATGTATAAAATTCTGCGAGGCGATCAAAACATGACCTTGCAAACAATTGTGCGCCTGGAAGCAATATTTGGCATCGACTTTATCAAGACTGTCAAGGTTCCCGCTGCCAACAAAGCCCTCGACGAAGTGCTGTTGCAGTATTCCCGATAGTCTGTAATGCCTGCTCCTAAAACCATACGCCCCATTGCTTTTCTACCACTGTTGCCGTTTGTTACCAAAACTTTGTCTTGCTTCCCCGCAGGAAAAACGATATATTAGCAATCATTCAAAGATCCGGAAACTGGCATCTGACACATATGTGCGCTGATTTCTCATCGCCATAAACGTACAATACACGAACCTTAAATCGATTTTTACTGTATGCATCTACCATCATTGATCATTGACCTGGCATTAATTTTAGGAGCGGCGGGAGTTATTACTTTATTATTCAGAAGGCTAAAACAGCCGATGGTGCTAGGGTATATTATCGCGGGATTCATAGTAGGACCGAACTTTCATTTATTCCCTACCATCGGAGATGCCGCGGGAATAAAAACCTGGTCGGAGATAGGCGTTATTTTTCTCCTGTTTTCCCTGGGACTGGAATTCAGTTTCAAAAAGCTGATGCGGGTAGGAGGCACCGCCACCATCACCGCATTTGTAGAAATAGCCTGTATTACCGTGGCCGGGTACTTTACCGGTCAACTCATGGGCTGGGGATTTATGGACAGCCTTTTCCTGGGAGGATTGCTGGCCAGTTCTTCTACTACCATCATTATACGTGCTTTTGAAGAACTGGGTATCAAGAAAAAATCCTTTACCAAAATCGTATTTGGCGTACTGGTAATAGAAGATATTGTGGTGATCCTCATGATGGTGTTACTGTCTACCATGGCGGTAAGCCGGCAGTTTGAAGGCACTGAAATGCTTTTCACCATCGGTAAACTCATGTTCTTCCTGGCCATCTGGTTCCTGGCTGGCATCTTCCTGTTGCCTACCTTCCTGAAAAAGATGGAACGCTATATGAATGGCGAAACATTGCTGATACTCAGCATTGCCCTTTGCCTCGGCATGGTGATCCTGGCCACCAAAGTGGGATTTTCAGCAGAATTGGGCGCATTTATCATGGGTTCTATTATTGCCGAAACTACGTCGTCCGAAAAAGTTGAACACCTGATACAGCCGGTAAAAGATTTATTTGGTGCTATCTTTTTTGTATCGGTAGGGATGCTCATCAACCCGGAAATGATCGTGGAATACCGGTGGCCGGTGCTATGGATCACGTTATTAACATTAACCGGGAAGTTCCTGAGCACCACGCTGGGCGCCCTGTTATCCGGCCAACCGCTGAAACAGGCGGTACAGGTAGGTATGAGTATGGCACAGGTGGGGGAATTTGCCTTTATCATCGCCACGCTGGGGCTGAGCCTCGGCGTAACCAGCGAGTTCCTGTTTCCCGTAGCCGTGGGCGTATCTGCGGTTACTACCTTTACCACCCCTTATATGATCAAGTTTTCCCTGCCACTGTATAACTGGCTGGAGAAGATCATCCCCTCCCGCTGGCTGGATGCGCTGAACCGGTACAGTGCCAGTTCACAAACCTTACAGGCCGAAAGCGACTGGCGGATTGTATTGCGCAGTTATGTGAGAGTGATCGTACTCAACAGTGTTATCATGCTGGCCATTATCCTGCTCAACACTTATTATATTGGCCCGTTTGTGCTGAAGTACCTGCACAATACTTTCTGGGCGCGACTGGTATGCGTGATCATTGGCATTGCCATGATGTCGCCTTTTATCTGGGCGCTGATGGTGCAAAAAATATCCAGTATCTCGTACAAGGCACTATGGCTCGACTCTAAATATAATCATGGCCCGCTGGTAGTGGTGGAAGTGGTACGTAATACCGTAGCCGTATTGCTGGTAGGTTTCCTGGTAAATCAATATTTCCCGTTCTGGCAGGCACTCTTAGGCATTGGTATTGTACTGGCCTGCGTACTACTGGTGCTGCGCTCCCAATTACAGAAATATTATAGCCGCATAGAAAAACGTTTCCTGGCCAACCTCAACGCCCGGGAAAATGCAGATGCTGCGGCTAAAAAAACAGCTGCCGCCGACCTGCTGCCCTGGGATGCCCAGGTATCAGAAATTGAAATTGATCCCTGGTCGGAATTGGTAGACAAACCATTGATAGACCTGCAGCTGCGGGAAAAATATGGTATCAACGTAGGCGCCATCAAAAGAGGGAATGTCACCATTTACGCCCCTACCCGCGATGAAAAACTTTATCCACATGATGTTATTACCGCCATCGGTACAGAAGCCCAGCTGGAAGAATTTAACCGGGTGGTAAATACCCTTAACATAGAAAGAAGCGATGATGTAGCCGATGAAAATATCGGTTTAACCAGCCTCGTGGTAGATGAACACAATGGCCTCAAAGGCCAGACCATCCGCAATTCGGGCATCCGGGAAAAAACAAAAGCCCTGGTGGTAGGCATTGCCCGTGGTGGGGAAAAAATCCTGAACCCTGCCTCTGAAACCGTATTTGAATGGGAAGATGTGGTGTGGCTGGTAGGTAACCGGAAAAAAATCCTGGAGTTTTCCACGAGTAAGGATAAATGATAACAACAAAAAGGTGACGGGTGAATACCCGTCACCTTTTTGTTTATGCCTTTTGTAAAAACGCTCTTAACACGTATTGCAGGATACCGCCATGGCGATAGTATTCGATTTCTATCGCTGAGTTCAATTTACATTTTACTTTAAATGTAACCGGGTCGCCCGATGCCGGGGTAGCCGTTACCGTTAACTCTTCTCCCGGTGTAAGCCCATCGGCAATGCCATGGATACTGAACAACTCTGTACCAGACAATTTCAACGTAGCAGCGTTTTCATTCTCCAGGTATTGCAACGGCAGCACCCCCATTCCTACAAGGTTACTGCGGTGAATACGTTCATAACTTTCTGCGATCACCGCTTTTACACCCAGCAGGTTAGTTCCCTTGGCGGCCCAGTCGCGGGAAGAACCGCTACCATATTCCTTTCCAGCCAATATGATGAGCGGTATTTTGTTGGCGGCGTATTGCATAGCTGCCTCATAAACAGGCAACACCGTCCCGGTAGGTATGATAGTGGTAAAGCCACCTTCTTTAGGCGATAATTCGTTTTTTATACGCACGTTGGCAAAGGTGCCACGAATCATTACTTCATGGTTACCGCGACGGGAACCATAAGAATTAAACAAACGGGGATCAATACCCCGGTCCAACAGGTATTTACCGGCGGGCGTATCTGGTTTAAATGATCCTGCAGGAGAAATGTGATCCGTAGTCACCGAATCGCCCAATTTCAGTAAAACGCGGGCGCCATTGATATCTTCCGGTGCAGCTGGTTGTGCCGGCAATCCATTAAAGAAAGGCGCTTCCCGGATATAGGTAGAGTCCTGGCTCCAGTGATAATCCTTTCCCGAAGGCGCCAGCAACCCACGCCATTGCTCATCGCCATCAAAAATAACCCGGTATACGTCCTCAAAATCTTCCCTTTTCACGGCGGCAGCTACGGCGTCATTAATTTCTTCCTGGGTAGGCCAGATATCCCGCAGGTATACAGGCTCCCCATTAGGATCGTAGCCCAGTGGGGCCGTCAGCATATCCACATCTATACGGCCGGCAATGGCGTAAGCCACTACCAGTAAAGGCGAAGCCAGGAAATTCATCTTTACCTGCGGATGTACCCGGGCTTCAAAGTTCCGGTTGCCCGATAATACGGAGGCTACCACGAGGTTGCCCTTGTCTACCGCTTCTGCAACGTGCGGCGGCAGCGGACCACTGTTACCTATACACGAAGTACAGCCATATCCGACAATATGAAAACGCAGCGCTTCCAGTTCGGCCAGCAAACCGGAACGCTTCAGGTATTCGGTCACCACCCTCGATCCCGGCGCCAGGCTGGTCTTTACCCAGGGCTTTACATACAATCCCCGGCTGATCGCCTTCCGCGCCACCAGGCCTGCACCTATCATTACGCTGGGGTTGGAAGTGTTGGTGCAACTGGTAATAGCGGCAATCGTGATGGCGCCATCGCTTAACACGTATTCCTCGTTTTTCAGCTTAATACGTACCGACTTCAAGTAATCCAGTTCCACGGCCACCTCTTCTGCTTGCTTCTGTATTTCGTAGGTAAACGCGGTACCAGAGCCACCTTCCGACAACCAGGCCGTGTCCCGGCGTTTGCCTTCCGGCGTATACATGCGTTTGAATTCCTTATTGAGCAATGTTTCAAACTCGTTGTGCAGATCCCGCACCAGGATACGGTCCTGCGGGCGCTTAGGCCCCGCTACAGCAGATTGTATCTGCCCGAGATCCAGCTCCAGGATATCAGAATAGATGATCTGCTCATCGCCATGCCGCCAGAGCATATTGTCTTTGCAGTAAGATTCCACTTGCGCAATCTCGGGCTCCGGGCGATTGCTACGCCGCATATATTGCAAGGTTTGCTGATCAATTGGAAAGTAGGTAACGGTACAGCCAAATTCGGGCGACATATTGGAGATGGTGGCGCGGTCGGGTACCGATAAGTGATCCAATCCATCGCCAAATACTTCCACAAATTTATCCACCACCCCATATTTACGTAATAGCTGGGTAATGGCTAATACCATGTCGGTAGCGGTTACACCTTCGGTCAGCCGCCCGGTGAGCTTTAACCCGATTACCTGGGGACAGGAAAAATAAATAGGTTGACCAAGTATGGCCGCTTCTGCTTCTATACCACCTACCCCCCAGCCCAATACGCCGATCCCGTTTACCATGGGCGTATGTGAATCGGTACCCACCAGGGTGTCGGGAAACAGCCAGCCATCGCGGCTGATCACGCCTTTGGCCAGGTATTCGAGGTTTACCTGGTGACAAATGCCCATGCCGGGAGGCACCACCGTAAAGTTATCGAATGCCTGTTGCGCCCATTTCAGCAGCTGATAACGTTCTTTATTGCGCTCATATTCATAGGCCACATTTTTTGTATAGGAATAATCGGTACCGAAAAAATCTACTTGTACAGAGTGATCTACAACCAGGTCGACCGGGATAGCCGGATTAATTTTGGCGCCGTCCTTCCCTTTGCGGATCACTTCCGCCCGGATAGAGGCAATGTCTACTACGGCGGCTACGCCAGTGAAGTCTTGCATCAGTACCCGCGCGGGTTTAAAGGGAATTTCCTTATCGGTTCCTCCCGGTTCCCAATTCACCAGGGTGTCGAGATGCTCGTCGGTAATAGCGAAGTTGTCGTGGTTCCGTAATACATTTTCCAATAGGATCCTGATAGAAAAAGGCAGGCGGGAAATTTGCCGTCCTTCCTTTTCCAGTTTGCTGAGAGAAGCGATACTAGGCTGCATAGTGAGAAATTGTTTTATAGAAACAATACCGCTGGTAATTTGTTTATCAAAAATCACCGCGAAAGGCAGAAAGCCGTTGCCCTAAACTATCGGCAACAGCGGGTAACATTACACTATAAATATACCTCATTATAAATGGTTTGTGATAGGTTCATAAGAAAATAACCCTGCTATCGCGATGCATGATGGATGCCTAGTTTTAACTATAAATACACCTCAAAATGACCGTACAGCTAAAAGTACCCGCTACTTCCCGCCTCGTGCTGGAAGCTGCCATGCAGCTCTACACTTCGCCGCTGCAACAGCAATATATTGCCGCTATCGACTTCAGTGAAACCAGTCGTATTTTTTACGAGCTGCAACGCAGTTTTCCACAGATAATAGATACCATCTGCCTGCGTAAACAAAGTATACGGGACCAGTTAAAATCGCAGCTGGTTACTATTTCCAGGCCACAAGTCATTATCCTGGGCGCCGGGCTGGATCCATTGTCTTTATATCTCCTGGAAAATTATCGGGAAAATATTAGCCGCATTATAGAAGTAGATAATGGGTATATCGAAGAAAAACAACACATCTATCATCATCTCGTTCCTGTGGAGGCGCAGATACAATTTGTCAAATGCGATGTTACCGATACGGCGCTGCTATGGAGCAAACTCCTGGAAAATGGCTACCAGGAAGATATTCCTACTATTATCATTTTTGAAGGCGTGATACATTACATCAGTAATGAAGCGTTTATCCAGACCATGCAGTTGTTTAAAACAGCGGATCACCGTAATCATGTGATGCTGGATTATTCGGTGTCGGAAGAAAACCTGGTCCCCTCCTTCCTGCCCACCTACCGGGGTATCCGCGAGGTGATGGAATCTTATATTGGTAAGCCTTTCAATGTCAACAGCCGGGCAGATATGGCAGGAGTACTGTACCAGCTCAATGCGTCGCTGGAAACATTGGAACCATTATGCGATATCGAAAAAAGGGTAAGAGGTCATCATCATTTTTTTCATCTGCCCGGCGAAGGAATTATAGAGATGCTGAGTTTTGCGGTGTAAGCAGGAACCACGGTTCATCGGGATAAGACTCACCCACCACCACGGGCTGTCCTATTTTAGGCGTGGTGATCTTCATGCCCCGTGCGGCCGCGCTGGCAGTGACGCGTTTGGCCGATTCATTCCAGGGATGGTTGGCCAACGCAAATTTAGCCCAGTGTACAGGCAACAATACTTTTCCTTTCAGGTCGATGGCTGCCTGTACGGTTTCTTCTGGCTTCATATGGATAAAAGGCCAGTTATCGTTGTACTGGCCGCATTCCAGTATAACCAGGTCGAAGGGACCGTATTTATCGCCAATGGCCTTGAAATGGCTGTCGTAGCCTGAATCGCCGCCTATAAATAATTGATAGCCGTATATCTGTAATACAAAAGAGCTCCACAGGCTACCTCCCCGCTTCAGTCCCCTGCCGGAAAAATGTCGTGCAGGCGTCGACGTTAGCATTACTCCCGGCGCTACTTCACCGCTTTCCCACCAGTCGAGTTCATGAATATTGTTGTCCTTCACCAGGCAGGATTGCAGATCGCGACCCACGCCCAGGGCGGTATAGATCATTTTGGTATGAGGCTTCAGCTGGGCTAGTGTTTTTTTATCGAGATGATCATAGTGATTATGCGTGATAATCATCAGGTCTATTTCGGGCATATCTGCCGGTGTATAGGCATCTGCACCCGGGAAAGCCTTGATCATAAAAGACATAGGAGATGCGCTCCCGCTGAATACCGGGTCTACCAGGATATTGAAACCCTTTACATGCACCAGGTAAGAAGAATGTCCGAACCAAACGATCACTGGTTTTTCGGAGTACAGCGTTTTCAGGTTGTTTTTTACTGAAGGCAGCGGCATGGGGGGCCGTACATCCGCCGGGCGCTGAAAGGTTTCTCTCAGCATCTGGTAATACGTAACATCGTCCGGCTTCATGGGAGTGGGCGAAAAGTTCTGAAAAGCGCCTTGCTTAAACTGCGGCGACAACCGGATCCTGTCTTTTATAGAAGCTAATTTTTGCGGCATATCTTAAAGTTAAGAAACTCGTGATATAAGGGAGACGGATACCCGCGCCGGATATTTTAGGATAGCATAAAAAAAGACCTGCCCCGAAGGGCAGGCCTGCATTCAACCTATCTTTAAGCAGACACTTTACCGTGCCAACAATCTTTTCCCCCTGGCCATCAGGCGCAGCAGGCGGGTGTTTCCATAAAAGGCCGAATGATACTTTGCATCGGCCCGGCGGCGTTCACCATAGGCTCTTAATACGGCATCGGCGGTAACGATACCGGTTATTTTCTTTTCTTCGTCCAGTACTACCAGCACATCCGGCCGGTAACTGTCGAATAATTCTGTTACCAGGTTAATATCGTCGGAAGCATATACATAAGGTGCTGCAACTTCCAGGTATTGATGAACAATCGTTTGATCGGCCTTGGTCAATGTTTCCCGGTTGAGGTAGCCTTTAAAATGCCCGGCTTCATCTGTTACCGGGAGGTATTGGTAGTAATAGGCACCGTTTTGTTGCAACAGTTGTTGTGCCTGTACCAGGGTCATGTCGTAACGGAGCGCAGCTAACGGGCGACTGATCACTGACGCCACATTGATGAGCTGCATCACATCCGGGGTATACTCATCTGGTGCAGATACGCCACGACGGCGGATTTTTTCCGTCATGATACTTCCTTTCATCAGGAAGAAAGAAACGAAGTAAGCCGCTGTACAGGCGCCGATCAACGGCAGCAGTCCATGTGGCTGCCCGGTAGTTTCCAGCGAAAAAACGATGGCGGTGAGCAAGGCGCGGGAGGCGCCGGCAAACATGGCAGCCATACCGATAAGCGCGGCGGTAGCAATGTTGATATCACTACCGGGAAATAGCTTCTGTACCACTATGCCCATTAATGCGCCCAGTGCGCCGCCAATGGTGAATAACGGGGCCAGGGTACCACCGGAAGTACCACTACCCAGGGAAATTACCCAGGAAATATACTTCAATACACAAAGCGATATCACCAGGGTTAACGGCACGTTACCCGTAAGCAGGCTGGTAATATTATTATATCCCACCCCCATGGTATGTGGCGCATAATAACCTACCACACCTACGACTACCGCACCTAAAGCGGGCCACCACATCCAGTGGACAGGCAGCTTTTCAAACATGTCTTCTACGAAGTATACCGATTTTGATACATAAGCCGCTACTACACCCACTGCTGCGCCCATGAGCACATAAGTCACCAGCGCAATGTCGGATACCGCAGGAATGTCGGGCATCGCAAATACGGGGTGTGAGCTGAATAGCAGGATGTGCATACCGGCGCCGGTAATACAGCCAATGGCTACCGGTATCACGGAACGGGGCGAAAACTCAAACAACAATAATTCAATCGCCAGCAAAATAGCTGCCAGCGGGCTTCCGAAGATAGCCGACATACCCGCGCAGGCGCCGGCGGCCAACAATACCTTTCTTTCAGCAGAAGAGATATGGATCACCTGGCCGGTGAAAGAGCCGATAGCTCCCCCCGTGGCAATGATGGGACCTTCCGCGCCAAAGGGACCACCCGTACCAATAGAAATAGCGGCAGATATAGGTTTCAATAAAGTAATAACCGGCGGGATCTTGCTTTCATTCAGGATAATGTTTTCCATGGCTTCGGGAATACCGTGTCCGCGGATGGCCTTGCTGCCAAAACGGGCCATGATACCCACTATAACACTACCAATAACAGGTACAAGTACCACCAGCCAACCCAGCTGATTGCCGGCCGGCCCTTCTTCTCCAAATGAAAACTTTCCATAAAACGACAAATTGGTGATCAGATTGATCAACAGCACCAATCCCTTTGCCACGAAGCCTATTACCAACGCATTGATACATGCCTGTATACTGAGATAAAACACTCTACGGGACATATTTCCGGCAAACTTCTGCTCTTTTTTATGATTCATAATATATAAAATGACAACCTCTTTTTAAAAAACACCACAAAAATATGATCTAAATCATATTAAATCCTATTTTTTCTCTCAAAAAGGCAAAAAAACATTACGTTTGCAACCATGAAGAAAGCCGGGTCCTGCGATTTAAAGACTTGTTTCCTTTGCCAGTTCAGCATTCCTGAATGGATTGCCGCTATAGGGGACCATAAACAACATCTCTCTTATAAGAAGAATGAAACCATCTTCCAGGAAGGCAGCCCGGTAAAGGGTATTTATTTTTTATACGATGGGAAAGTAAAAGTGCATAAACAATGGGGCGCGGAAAAAGAGCTGATTGTACGCTTTGCACAAAAGGGAGATATCCTGGGGCATAGGGGCCTGGGTAGCGGCGAGCGCCTGTATACCGTGTCTGCCACGGCATTGGAAGATACCACGGTGTGTTATACCGACCTGGCATTTTTTGAAGCATCACTGAAAGTAAATCCCCAGCTCACCCTCAAACTCATGCAATTTTATGCCGACGAACTACAGGAAGCAGAAAGGAAGATGCGCAACCTGGTGCACATGGATGTAAAAAGCAGGCTGGCAGACGCTTTGCTCGATATTAGCCGGCTGCACAACGATGTTCAGTTTACCATCAGCCGCCAGGACCTGGCGGCTTTTGCCGGCACCACTTACGAAACTATTTACCGCAACCTCCAGGAATTTATACAGGAGAAATTAATTGCAGTAGATGGCAAAAGCATCACCATTCTACAGGAAAAGAAATTGAAAAAATATATTACCCTTTGATCATTGTATATCGGTCAAACGAAGCAGCATCGCTTCATTCAGGATGGTATAGTTTTTCCCCGATACCGCTACCAGCCGGTCTGCAATCAACTCATTCAATATCCGGAACGTGGTTTCATAAGTAGTCCCGATATAAGAAGCCAGGTCTTGCTTACTCAAAGCTATGTCGATAAATCCATCCTTATTAAATCCGAATTTTTGCTGCAACAACAGCAGCGCATTAGCCATACGGCCTTTTACCGACATATGGGCGAGATTGCGCATTTGCTTTTCGGAAGATTGTAACTCCTGTGCATAAAATAACATCAGCTCGTACAGCAACGCATGATTGATTTTCAGAGAAGCCTGGAAAAAATCCATCTCTATAAAACAAACCTTTACCGGTGCCAATGCCGTAGCTGACACAGGGTAAAACTGTTCCAGCCCCCCGATACCCCGGTGCCCTACAATATCGCCTTTCTGTGCAAAACGCACAATCAGCTCTTTTTCCGGCCCCCAGTGCTTATGCACTTTCATTAGCCCTTCATGAATAAAGTAAATGCCTTCCACGGGGTCGCCTTCTTTAAACAGCGTTTCGCCTTTTTGCAGGATAAAATTACGGCGGTGTAATGTTACCGCCGGCGCCCATTCCTTGAGCGATAGCCGGCACAGGAGGCAGGTTTTACCATCACAGCCTTGTTTGTCTTTCTTCATGTACCAGATGATTGTTTAGTTGTTGCACTGCTGTAGCAGTGAGCAGGGCATGCAGGTTCACTACTTCACCCACCACGATAATAGCCGGGTTGCTCATCCCTGCAGCCGTAGCCCTCCAGGCAATATCTGTCACCGTACCGGTGATCATCTTTTGCTGCACGGTAGTCCCTTCTTGGATGATAGCCACCGGCGTGTCCTGCTTCCCGTGTGCCGCAAACAGCTCCATGATTTCGCTGAGCTTACTCATGGCCATCAGGATCACGACTGTAGCAGTGGAGCGGGCTGCCAGGGCAATATCTCCCGAAATATCACCAGAGCGGGTGGTGCCGGTAGTTACCCAAAAGCTTTCAGACATTCCCCGGCAGGTGAGCGGGATAAACTGCGAAGCCGGCACTGCTATGGCACTGGAGATACCTGGTATAACTTCCACCCCGATGCCGTGGTCTCTTGCGGCGGTGATTTCTTCCACTGCCCTGCCAAACACAAAGGGATCGCCGCCTTTGAGTCGCACCACATGCCCGTGCGCCATCGCCATTTCCACGATCAGGTGGTTGATTTCCTGCTGCGATAAGGCATGACATCCATACCGTTTACCTACAAACCGGATAATGGCGCCGGGGCGGGCATGGCATAGTAATGATTCATTGACCAATGCATCATATAATATAACATCGGCCCGATGAATGGTATTGACCGCTTTCAGGGTGATCATTTCCGGGTCTCCGGGACCTGCTCCAACTAAAGATAGAAAGGGATTCGACACTGGCATACATATTATATTTAAATTTATATATCATATTTAACACTAATCATACATAAATTTAAAACAAAAACGCTTAATTTTATAATCAACATCATACACCCGCCTTAAAAATCATCTCCAAAACGCTAAATAACATTATATTAAATAATTTATAATATATCTGTTTTTTCTGATCCATAAATATAATCTAATGAAAGTAGTAGTCATCGGAAACGGCATGGTGGGCTATAAATGCTGTGAAAAGCTAATAGCGAGGTCCGCCTCCTCCCCCCTCGAACTGGTTGTATTTGGAGAAGAACCCCGCCCTGCCTACGACCGCGTACATCTAACCTCCTGGTTCGATGGCAAAACAGCCAACGACCTTCTCCTCGCACCACTTAGCTGGTATACCGACAATGGCATCCGGCTTCACCTGGGCGACCCGGTCATGCAAATAGACCGGACACACAAAACCGTGACTTCATATAAAGGCATCACCGAACAGTATGATTACCTGGTAATCGCCACCGGCTCCGCGGCATTTGTTCCACCAGTACCCGGCATGGATAAAAAAGGTGTCTTTATTTACCGCACCATAGAAGACCTGGAAATGATGAAGGCCTATGCGCCACAAGCCAGCTGCGGCGCCGTTATCGGCGGCGGCCTGCTCGGACTGGAGGCAGCGAAAGCCTTGCTCGACCTCGGCATCAGCAATACCCATGTGATCGAATTCTCGCCCAGGCTGATGCCCCGGCAAATCGATGAACAAGGTTCTGCTATCCTCCAACATAAACTGCATCAACTGGGATTGAAAATACTCACCGGCAAAAACACCCGGGAAGTAATGGGCGACGAAGCCGTTACCGGGCTACAGTTTGCAGACGATACCATCCTGCCAGCCGACATCGTAGTAGTATCCGCCGGCATCAAGCCCCGCGATGAGCTGGCCAGGGCCTGTGGCCTCGCTACCGGTCCCCGCGGCGGCATCATCGTAAATGAACAACTGCAAACCAGCGATCCCTATATATATGCTGTTGGAGAATGTGCCCTGCATAATAATATGATCTATGGCCTGGTAGCCCCCGGCTACGAAATGGCGGAAGTAGCCGTTTCCCATATGTGCAGCGACCATAAAGCCTTCACCGGCTTTGATATGAGTACCAAATTAAAACTCATTGGCGTAGATGTGGCCAGCTTCGGCGATCCGTTCCCAGCCCCCGACACCTGCCATAGCATTGTATTTGAAGATAAATACAAAGGCACCTATAAACGTATCAACATCACACCCGACGGACAGTTCCTGCTGGGAGGCATCCTCATTGGCGATGCCGCAGCCTATAACCTGCTGCTGCAAACCGCCCGTAATAAAATGGTACTCCCCGCCAACCCGGAAGAACTACTGCTGGGAAGTCGCGGTACTGCCGACAATGGCGCCGGCGTAACTGCTCTGCCTGACGAAGCCATGATCTGCAGCTGCGAAAATGTGAGCAAAGGCGCTATTTGCCAGGCGGTAACCGACGGTCATGAAACACTGGACGACGTAAAAAAATGTACAAAAGCCGGCACCTGCTGCGGTGGTTGTACCCCCATGGTAAAAGACCTCATCACCGCTTCCATGAAAGCACAAGGCAAATATATCCGCAACGTGGTATGCGAACACTTTGCCTACTCCCGCCAGGAAATGCTGGATCTCATTAAACTGAAATCACTCCGTTCATTCGATGAAGTACTGGACCACTACGGCTCCGGGGAAGGATGCGAAGTATGTAAACCAGTGGTAGCCTCTATCCTGGCCAGCCTGTGGAATGATATGATCCTGGACAAAGGCAACGACACCGCCCAGGATTCCAACGACCGCTACCTGGCCAATATACAGAAAGGAGGCACCTACTCCGTAGTACCAAGAATTCCGGGCGGAGAAATTACACCCGAGAAATTAATTGTCATCGGGGAGATTGCTACTAAATATAATCTCTATACGAAAATTACCGGCGGACAACGTATCGACTTATTCGGCGCCCATCTCAGCGACCTTCCGGACATCTGGGAAGAACTGATTGCCGCCGGCTTCGAAAGCGGTCACGCTTACGGGAAAGCACTCCGCACCGTAAAAAGCTGCGTAGGCTCCACCTGGTGTCGCTTCGGACTGCACGACAGCGTTAGCTTCGCTATCCAGATAGAAGAAAGATACCGGGGACTGAGAGCACCGCATAAAATCAAATCCGCCGTATCAGGTTGTATCCGCGAATGCGCGGAAGCCCAGTCGAAAGACTTCGGCATCATTGCTACCGAAAAAGGCTGGAACCTTTATGTATGCGGTAACGGCGGCTCCAAACCACAGCACGCACAACTCCTGGCAGCCGACCTCGACAGCGATACCTGTATCCGGTACATCGATCGCTTCCTGATGTTCTACATTAAAACAGCCGATCCGCTTACCCGTACGGCCACCTGGCTCAACAAACTCGACGGTGGTATGGACTACCTCCGCAATGTAGTGGTGAACGATAGTCTCGGTATCGCCGAACAGCTGGAAGCCGCCATGCAACTGCTGGTCGACAATTACAAATGCGAATGGAGAGAAGTGGTGGAAAACCCCGAGCTGCGTAAACGTTTTTCCCACTTCGTAAATGCACCGGCCGATAAAGACCCAACTGTAAAATTTGAAACCATGCGGGCACAGAAGAAAGCCGCAGAATGGAAATAATTTCTTTACACAAAAATATATGGCTATGTCTACTACTCACACTACCACCGGCACCTGGTTCTTTGCCTGCAAAACAACGGATGTACCCACCAATGGAGGCGTATGCGTAAAGTACAATGATGAACAGATTGCATTATTCTTTTTTGCCCGCAGAAATGAATGGTATGCAACCCAGAATCTTTGTCCGCACCGCCGCCAGATGGCCCTCAGCCGCGGCATGACCGGCACCGTGCAAGATGAGCCCAAAGTAGCCTGTCCATTTCACAAAAAGACCTTCTCCCTGAAAGACGGCCGTTGCCTCTCCGACGAACATGAATGTTCCCTCACCACCTATCCCGTAAAGATTGTGGATGACCGGGTATACATCAACGTAGCAGAGATACCGGTGATGGCAGAAGTGTAAAAGACGAAACCCGGCAGCTGGCAGGCTGACCGGGCTTCTGATCCGGAAATGATTGGCTCATTCAAAATCAACCAAAGTTACATGAAAAAATGGTTCTCCCGCAGGGTATCTATGATACTCCCCGGACTACTGCTGTCGCAGTACGGCTATGCCCAGCTTTCGCTCGGCGCCCAGCTCCGGACCCGCACCGAATTGCGCGACGGACAAGCAGCGCCACAGGTACAAGGCGCTGCACCGGCTTTTTTCACCTCCCAGCGCACCCGGCTCATCGCAGGATTTAACGCCTACCGGATTAAACTGGGACTAACGGTACAGGATGTACGTGTATGGGGACAGGATGTATCTACCCTTAACCGCACTACCACGCCTGATAACAACGGCTTTATGCTGCATGAAGCCTGGGCCGAAATATTGCTGACCGACACTATCGTAAAAAATAAAGCACTGTCACTGAAAATTGGCAGGCAGGAACTGGTATACGACGACAGCCGCCTGCTGGGTAATCTCGACTGGCTGCAACAGGGCCGGCGCCATGATGCTGCCGTACTAAAATATGAAAGCAATAGCTGGATCATGCACGCCGGCGCGGCTTTCAATCAGAACAAGGAAAATGCCTCTGGTACCGTGTACAATGCCACCCCTCCCGGCAATTACACTGCCAATACCAATGGAGGCAATGCCTATAAAAGCATGGAATTCCTGTATGTTTCCAGGAAGCTGCATGCAGGCAACCTGTCTTTCCTGTTCCTGTCCGACCAGTTTTCCAAATATCATACAGACAGTGTGGAACATGTAGCAGTAAAAGTATGGGAACAGGGTACCCATCAGCGCATGACCACCGGCCTGTTTTATACGCAACAGTTCAATCGCATTGCCTTCACCGCTGCCGCCTATCAACAGTTTGGCACTAACGCCAACGGACAAACGATAGATGGCCGCCTGTTAGCCGCCTCCTTCTTATATAGTGTGAGCCCGGCCTTCAGCGCAGGCGCTGGCGTGGATTATACCAACCCGGATTTTGACCCGTTGTACGGCACCCCGCATAAGTTCTGGGGTAACATGGATTACTTCTATGTAGCCAGCGGTTTTGGCAACAAAGGGTTGCAGGATTACTATATCAAAACCCGGCTGAAATCCGGCAAGCGATGGGCTTTCACCGGCGATGTACATGAGTTTTACAGCGCCGCCGCCATTGCAGGCATGTCGAAACAATTTGGTACGGAAACGGATGTAACGGCCAACTATACCCTCACCAAAATGGTGGGCCTGGAAGCCGGCTACAGCCACTTCTGGAATACCAATACGCTTACCTCTCCTGCGGTAAAAAATATCAGGAATGCTGCCAGTAACAGTAACTGGGCTTACCTGTCTGTCAATATCCGGCCTGAGTGGCTGATTAAATAACCCGAAAAAATACGACTATGGCTGCTCCGCTAGATAAAATAAAACTCTTTAGTCTGAATACCATACAGATGCGCACGTTTCACATCACGTGGCTGATGTTTTTTGTTTGCTTCTTTGGCTGGTTTGGCCTGGCGCCGTTGATGCCGACCATCCGTACCGACCTGGGACTTAGCAAAGCACAGGTAGGCAATATTATTATTGCTTCTGTATCCGGAACTATCATTGCCCGGTTAATCATAGGCAGGCTCTGTGATACCTGGGGACCCCGCAAGACAGCCATCCGGCTGTTGCTGGTAGGTTCCATCCCGGTGTTCCTGGTAGGGTTGTCGAGAGACTATACCTCTTTCCTGCTGTTTCGTTTAGCCATCAGCGTGATAGGTGGTTCATTTGTGATCACACAGTTTCATACTTCGCTGATGTTTGCGCCGTCCATCAAAGGCACTGCCAACGCCATTACCGGTGGATGGGGTAATTTGGGTGGCGGTGTTACCAATATGGTGATGCCCATAATTTTTGCGGCTATTGTAGGTTTTGGTTACAGTAATGCTTCGGCCTGGCGATATGCCATGATAGTACCGGGGCTGATGATGCTGGGGGTAGCCTATTTATATTATCGTTTCACCAAAGATACGCCCAATGGCAACTTTGATGAAATCGGTCATCATCGTAAAAACGAAAAAACGGACTGGTCAATATTGGGCGACTGGCGTATCTGGGCACTCACCCTGGCATATGGGATGTGCTTCGGTATGGAAATTACGTTCGACAATGTGGCGTCGCTGCATTTCGTGGATACCTTCCATCTTTCTCAAGGCAGCGCAGGGTTCTGGGCGGGCATATTTGGTTTTATGAACCTTTTTGCCCGGGCATTGGGTGGCATTATATCAGACAAAGTAGGCGCTAAATCAGGCATGAAAGGCAAAGGATGGCTCCTGGCCCTGATGCTGCTGGCGGAAGGAATCGGATTATTATTATTTGCCCAGGCAGGCTCCCTGGTGATCGCCATTATGGCGATGCTAAGCTTTGCCCTGTTTCTCAAGATGGCCAATGGCGCCACTTACGGCATTGTCCCTTTTATCAATGAAAAAAATGCGGGACTGGTCAGCGGCATCGTAGGAGCCGGTGGCAATATGGGTGGCATGTTATTCGGATTCCTGTTTAAATCAGATAGCATCACCTACGTACAGGCCTTTACATATATCGGGTTTATTGTGATCGGTGTTTCCTGTATCGTGATGCTGACAAGATTCGTTCGCCAACCGGCCACCAGCGAAGCAGCGGTAAATGTGCCCGTAGCAGTATCCTAACTCATTTTTAAAATTCCGGCATGCAAGCAACATTCAAAACCACCTGTTGTTATTGTGGGGTAGGTTGTGGTATCGTAGTAGAAAAAGACCGGCAAGGTAAGCTGCATGTAGCAGGTGACAAAGCGCACCCTGTAAATAAGGGCATGCTTTGTTCCAAAGGTATGAACCTGCACTATACGGTAATGGATACCTCCGACAGGCTGCTATATCCTGAAATGCGCTATCACCGGGATCTTCCGAGGAAAAGGGTGAGCTGGGACCAGGCATTGGAAAGAACTGCTGCTGTATTTGCCGCCATTATAAAACAACATGGTCCCGATGCCGTAGCTTTCTACGCATCGGGGCAGTGTTTAACAGAGGAATACTATGTGGTAAATAAGCTGATCAAAGGATTTATTGGCAGTAACAACATCGATACTAATTCCCGCTTATGTATGAGCAGCGCGGTAGCTGCCTATAAGATGGCCCTGGGAGAAGATGCGGTACCAGGTACCTACGATGATATAGAACAGGCCGATTGTATTTTTGTAGCCGGCGCTAACCCCGCCTGGTGCCATCCTATTTTATGGCGCCGGGTAGAAGCCGCCAGGGCCGCTAATCCTTCGATGAAAATCATTGTCAGCGATCCGCGGGTTACCCAGAGCTGTGCAATAGCCGACCTCCACTTACAGGTAAATCCCGGTACCGACATCGTTTTGCACCATGCCATTGGCCGCGCCCTGATCACCGCCGGTCATACCAACAGCCAGTTTATCCAGGCACATACCAATGGTTACGATCAGTACAAGGATATCGTGATGGAACGGAGCATAGAAGAAGCGGCTGCCATTTGTGGTATTACCCCGGGGGAGATATATACCGCGGCAGATTATATCGGCAACGCTACCGGCTTCATGACTTTCTGGACCATGGGGCTGAATCAAAGTGTGGTGGGCGTGAACAAGAACCTGAGTTTGATTAATCTCCACCTGATCACCGGCCATATTGGCAAACCCGGCAGCGGGCCGTTTTCATTAACCGGTCAGCCTAATGCGATGGGCGGCCGTGAGGTAGGAGGCTTATCCAACCTGTTGCCGGCCCACCGGGTACTCAGCAATCCGAAGCACCGGGCAGAAGTGCAGGCCTTCTGGGGAGGCACTACCTTATCAGATAAACCGGGGCTCACCGCCACGGAAATGTTTACCGCATTGAACGACGGCCGGCTGAAAGCCATCTGGATCATGTGTACTAATCCACTGGTAAGCCTGCCGGATGTACGCTTTGCAGAAGCGGCGCTGCAAAAGGCAAAATTTGTAGTAGTACAGGAAATTTCCAACAAGCCGGAAACCCTGCGTTACGCCGATGTAGTGTTGCCTGCCGCCGCATGGACAGAAAAAGAAGGTACGATGACCAATGCCGAAAGGCGCATCAGCTATCTGACCAAAATTACCGATGCACCCGGAGAAGCCTTACCGGATGCGGAAATTATCTGCCGCTTCGCCAAAAAGATGGGATATCACGGTTTCGACTATACGAATATGTCAGAAATCTATGACGAGCATTGCCGCCTCACCGCGGGCACCAACATCGACATCAGTCACCTGAACTATAGCACCCTTAAAGCAAAGCGCAGTGTACAATGGCCGTATCATACCGGCAGTGGCACTCCCCGCCTGTTTGAAGATCATGCATTTTACACGCCGGATCAGCGCGCCGTTATCCACAGCTTTGAAGATGCCAATCATTCTGAACCGCTCAGCCCCGAACGTCCGCTGATACTCACTACCGGCCGTATACGCGATCAGTGGCATACGATGAGTAAAACAGGCAAGGTGAGCAAACTGAAACAACATATTGCCTCCTCTTTCCTGGAAATACACCCGGAAGATGCCCGGCAGCGCCATATCAAAGAAGGCGATATTGTAACGGTGAGCAATGGGCGGGGAAATGTGCGGGTAAAAGCACAACTCAGCAACAGCATCAAACAGGGCGTTGTTTTTTTACCCATGCACTGGGGCAAAATTTTAAATAGCGACCTGCATCGCGCCAATAACCTCACCAATCATTTACTGGACCCTATTTCCAAACAACCGGATTTTAAATATTCCGCCGTACAGGTACATCGCTACCAGAAGCCAAAACAAAAAATAGTGATCATTGGCGCAGGTGCAGGCGCCTGCGGATTTGTGAAATCGTACCGGGAATTGAATACCACTGATGAAATTGTGGTATTCAGCAAAGAAAACCTGCCGTTTTACAACCGGGTAATGCTGCCTGATTATATCAGTGGCACCCAGCAATGGAAGCAGCTGGTGAAAATGACCCGCCAGGAAGAAGCCGCGCACCGCATTACGCTGCATCGCGGGGTGAGCATTACTCATATAGACCGCGGTAACAAGCAGGTAACAGACAGTAACGGCGACGTACATACGTACGACATACTTCTGATGGCTACCGGTAGCCGGGCAGCCACCCTGCGTGATATCCCGCCTATTCCCGGCATCTTCACCATGCGCACCCGTATGGATGCTGATGGCTTCAAACAACATATACATCCTTCCGGGGGGAAAGTAATGATAGTGGGTGGTGGCCTGTTGGGGATAGAGCTGGCAGCATCTCTCAAAGAAATTAATATAGACGTAGGCGTTATACAGCGTACTTCCCGGCTCATGGACCGGCAGCTCGATACGCTGGGAGGACAGCTCCTGTACGAAGAGCTGACCGACCGGGGCATCGACATCATCTACAACGATGAAATAGACCGGTTCATCGGGCAAACACAACTGGAAGGCATCCGCATGAAAAGTGGGGTGTACATTCCCTGCCAGGCGGTGGTGATGAGCATCGGCACCGTACCCAATATAGAACTGGCGCAGGCGGCGCAATTGCAGTGCAACCGGGGCGTGGTAGTAAATGAATACCTGCAAACCAGCGATTCGGATATTTATGCCATTGGCGAAATAGCAGCTTTCAATGGCGTGTTGTATGGCATCACCGCGGCCGCCGAGCAACAAGCTGCCGTGGTAGCGCAATATCTCAACGGCGATATCAGCCAGTATTACCAGGGCTCCCTTTTCATGAATATCCTGAAGATGCATGGCACCGATCTCTGCTCACTGGGCATGGTAGAAACACCCAAGGATCCGGCTTATGAAGAAGTTGTGTTCATCGACAAAGCCAAACGTTATTATAAGAAATGTATCATACACCAGGACAAGCTTGTAGGCGCTATATTGATAGGGGATAAATCAGAGTTCATCGAATTCCGGGACCTCATCCAGCAGCGGATTGAGCTGTCGGATAAAAGGCTGGAACTATTACGCTCCGGGAAAAAAGGTACGCCGGTAATCGGCAAACTGGTATGCTCTTGTGGTAATGTGGGAGAAGGGAATATCCTGGAGAAAATTAAAAGCGGCTGTCATACCCTGCCTGCTTTATGCCAGGCCACCGGCGCCGGCATGGGCTGTGGTAGCTGTAAACCGGAGGTAAAGGCATTACTGGAAAAATCTATTCCTAAAACAACCACCGAACTGGTATCATCATGACAAAACATAGCCATACCCTGTCCGTTAATTTCACCGGTGGCATTATATCACCGGGCTTCCTGCTGGAATTGCTGGAAACCGCTACCAACGCGCAGGCTACCCATGTACGTTTTGGACTAAGGCAACAGCTGTTGATAGACATTCCTGATAAGCACCTGGAAGCTTTCAAACAAGACTGCGCCGCCAGGCAAATTACCTTTGCCACGCAACCCAATATGATGAGCGCCTATCCGGCGGCAGGCATCTTTGTGCAAAACAGCTGGCTCAGCGAAGGTATTTACAAAGATGTGTTTAATCTTTTTGAAGGGATGCCGGCACTCAAAGTGAATATCTGCGATAGCGGACAAACTTTTGTGCCCCTGTTTACCGGGCATATCAACTGGATCACTTCTTCGTATACCCATTACTGGTACCTGTACCTGCGCCTGCCCGGCAGTCAGCAGTTATATGTATGGCCCGAACTCATTTACACCAATCATATTGCCGAAGTAAGCAAAGCTGTGGAATCGTTTTTGCTGGCCGGCCATTCGCCGGAGCAGGCCTATGCTGCAGTGAAAGACGGGTTGTCGTACATCTCCCGTGCTAAAGACCGCGACCTCGATTTACCGGCCTTTCATCTCCCCTACTATGAAGGATTTAACAAATACGACAACAATTACTGGTTGGGTATTTACCGGCGGGATGAAGATTTCCCCATCGACTTTCTGAAAGAAGTATGTACCATTTGCCTGGAAACCCGCACGGGACAACTTTATGCCACTCCCTGGAAATCGCTGATCATTAAAAATATTGATGCACGGCATCGGCCTTTATGGGATTACGTACTAGGCAAACATGGTATCAATGTGCGCCATGCCGCCAATGAGCTGAACTGGCAGGTAGAAGATAACTGTGAAGATGGGCTGATATTGAAGCGGCATGTTATCCGGTATTTTGATACCGCCGATGTACGAACCTATGGGCTTTGTTTCAGTGTAAGAGTCAGGCATCCTGCCAGCCTTTTTGGTACGGTAGTTATCCGGCGGCAGGAAAATAAATATGGCAGCAAACTGAAGTACATGCAGCGGTATGATATCCTGTATACGGCAGATTACAACGCCAATTCGGCGCAGTTGCTGGTATACCGGGAGGCGGTGACCAAAGAACAGCTGGGGCCGTACATTGTGGCGTTGTGTAAAGCTTTTTACGAGCAACGTAGCGCCGCCAATGTATTGCAACATTATGTGACCGAGCAGGCCTCGCTGACAGTGCATGCAGTGGAGGAAAAACAGGTATATCAATGTACCACCTGTCTTACCGTGTACGATGAAACGGTAGGAGATGCAGCACAGGGGGTGGCAGCGGGCACCCCGTTTACCAGCTTACCGGCTGACTATGGTTGTTCCATATGTGCCGCGCCGGTGGCGGATTTTACGATGGTTCGGGAAGCCACGCTGCTGGCACAGCCTGCTTAATGTCGGATATACAGTTAAAAAGACCACCAGAGTTTCCCGTGGTTTGTCTAATTTTGCATCCTTCAGTACGCAGATCATGTTAGCAAATATTCACAACGAAACCGATGCCAGGCAGTACAGGATTGCCACTTCCGTATTTTTCTTCCTCTCCGGATTAGGTTATTCGTCCTGGGCATCCAGGATTCCCTCCATACAGCAGCAATTGCACTTAAATGAGGCCCAGCTGGGAGCGGTGTTATTTGCATTGCCGATAGGACTGATGCTCACAATGCCCATCACCGGCAAATTGTTGGGGAGCTTCAGTAGTCGCAAGATCATGATTTTTGGAGCACTGATATTTAACATCGTACTGAGTTTGCCGGGATTTACCACCAATATCTGGCAGCTGGCCCTGGTATTATTCTGTTTCGGATCGGCCCGCAACCTGCTCAATCTCTCTATGAATGCGCAGGCCGTACAGGTACAGCATTTATATCCACAATCGATCATGACCACCTTTCACGGGATCTGGAGCGTGGCAGGTTTTACCGGCGCGGCTATCGGCTACCTGATGGTGAGTATGAATATAGCGCCGTCCTGGCACCTGTTGATCGTGAGCGTATTACTGCTGATTTTCACGATATATTATACCCCCAAAACCTTTCCCGACCAGCCGGTAAAAGAAACCGTAAAACGGGCAGCCTTTGCACTACCGGACAAGTCATTGCTGAAGTACTCGCTGATCTGCTTTGCCTGTATGGCCACAGAAAATACCATGTACGACTGGAGCGGGCTATATTTTGAGAAGGTAGTAGGCGCCAGCAAATCTACCGCAGTAGCGGCCTTTGTGATCTATATGGTAGCCATGACTACCGGCCGTTTTGCCGGCGACCGTCTCGTAAAAAAATTAGGGATCAAGCCCATCCTGATGTATAGCGGCTGGTTTATTTTAAGTGGCTTATTACTCACCATTCTTCTTCCCTACCCCATTACCGCAGGTATTGGCTTTATACTGGCCGGATTGGGGGTAGCCTGTGTAGTACCATTGGTATTCAGCCTGGCAGGTAAATCAAAAAGCGCTAACAGCGGACAAACACTGGCATCTATTTCTACCATTGGCTACCTGGGCTTCCTGGTAGTGCCTCCATTGGTGGGCTTTGTAGCCCAGGCTACCAGCCTGCGCTGGTCATTTGCCATCATGGCCATATGTGGCCTCCTGATTGTATGGATGGTGAAAGGCATCAAAGCGGAATAGCAGGAAAACCATTTTTGGTGAAGCGCCACTTAATTTCTAATTTTTAGTAGCATTAGTTATTTTGTAACCTATCACCCGAAATTTATGGAACAAAGCAATTACCCAGCAGCACCAGACAATACCGCCGTGCGCGTGGCCTTGTGGAGAGCATTACATGTAGAGATTGATGCACCGCCGCATATCCTGGAAGATACTATAGGATTACAGCTAATTGCACCGGATAGCAACTGGCGTGAACGGCCCGATATGGACCCCGTTTTCACCCGGGGGTTACGAGCTTCCATTGTAGGCAGGGCCAGGTTTGTAGAAGACCTGATCATCGAACAACATAAAAAAGGGGTTACCCAGTATGTACTCCTGGGCGCCGGCCTTGATACCTTCGCACAACGCAGACCAGATATAGCTTCCCAACTCCGGATATACGAAATAGATCAACCTGACACCCAGGCCTGGAAACAACAGCGGCTAAAGGACCTGGGATTCCATATCCCGGATTCACTGCAGTTTGTGCCGGTCAACTTCGAAATATCTTCCTGGTGGGAGGAGTTGACCGCTGCCGGTTTTGATACCAGTCAACCTGCTGTAGTAGCCTGTACCGGCGTTAGTATGTATCTTACCCAGGAAGCCATTGCGGCCACCCTGCACCAGGTAGCGCAACTCGCCAAAGGGTCTATACTGGCCATGACTTTCCTATTGCCGGCAGAATTGCTGGCGGAAGCAGACAGGCCCTTGCTGGATATCGCTAAAAAAGGCGCAGCCGCCGCGGGCACTCCTTTTCTCAGTTTCTTTGCGCCCGGCGAAATCGCCGCTGCAGCCCGCACCGCAGGATTCAAGCATGTGGAAATCATTAATACCGAAAATATTACCGAACAATACTTTACCGGGAGATCAGATGATTTACGCCCCATTACCGGTGAAGAATTCCTGCTGGCCGTTACGTGATAATAATAAACCCGCCCAAAAAGAGCGGGTTTACTCAACTAAAACGAGACTTGAGCAATTGGATATCCGGCTATTAGCATACCCAAAAAGTTTTCCCCCAAGGGGTATACGCTACCTGCAGCAGCTTGCTGCCGTATTGTTAACTGTTAATGCCTTACTGATACCGGAAATAAGAATATAGCTACGTTGCCGTTTAAACAGGGTTTCATTTCCATGGTGTACAGATTCTGGTAGTTGTAATGTACATTAAGAAGCAGATACCAACAATCACGTAAAAGGGGGATTTTTACCATTCACGCCGGAGTCTGCAAAAGAAAAAGGCCAGCCTTATAACGGCCAGCCCTTTACCTTCTTAGGGGTTTATTATGCGTTTATTGCTGTGCGCCTTTGCTAATCTGGTTGTTCACCATCCTGGCCTTACCATCGATATCCAGGCTTCCATTCACCGCTTCTGAAATCACCACCCCGGTATTCTTTGCGGGGGAATTGGCAGTAATATGCAGATCGGGCGTGGTAGTACTAACCAGCAGCGGATCTGCGCCGTAAACCGTAGCCGCATCTACACCGGAAGTAGTTTTCCACACATTAAAATCGGTTATAGCAGGACCATTGGTGCTTCCCCAGATCCATTGCGGTGTGCCTGTGGTATAAAAGAGATTATTGTCTATTACGTTGCCCGATCCGGTGTTGGTGTATTTATGCACAAATACATCTACCGGTCTCGCATATACGATGTTGTTCTTAATAATGTTGTCGAAGCATTGCTCCGTCAACCGGATTTCTCCTTCTATTTCCCCAAATGCACCTGGTTCCCGGTTATTCATGAACAGGGTGTTATTTACTACATAACAGTTGCGCGTGCCGCCGGAAGTATATCCGAGGTAGCCACCCAGGTAAATACCGGTTCTCCAGCAGTTAAATACAAAATTATTCCTGACAATGCAGTCGCGGGTCGGATAGGCGTCATTTTCACTCACAATGCCTATACCGCGGTCCGCTTCGTGTATTCGGTTGCGTTCCACGGTAATATTCCGGGCGCCATCTACATAAATAGCAATCGCGCCGTGGCCATGTACGCCTCCAATAGGACCGCGGGTCATATCGATGTTATATAATTCGTTATCAGTAATCACGCCGTTGCGGGCATAATTGAACGCAGGGTTGCTGTTAGCAGCATATCCACCGGCGGCATCAATACCGATATTTTCCGTGTTATAAATGGTATTACCACGAATAGTAAATCCGTCTACATACCCGTTGATAGTCAGGTTTTCGCTGTACCCTGTTTTGGTATCGTGAATCACATTGTTTTCCACCAGGATATTTTTCATCACATCGGCCGTATTACCAATGATTTCAATACCGTGTCCACTTCTGCCATCGGCAGGAGCAGCATTGTGCTCAATGTTATAAATACGGTTATTGCGGATGATAATATTGCTGGAGCCCGCATCTGCTGTGACCCCATTAACGTTGGCCCCTGGCGCACTGCTTTTGAGGTTGCAGATATCAAATCCTTCCAATACTACATAACTGGCACGACTAATCGTTACCAGCGATTCCTTTCCACTCACCGATAACCCAGTACCATCAATCGCGGCTTTTTCACCGGCATAAGCCTTGAGTGTAATTAATTTATCGAGTCGCCCGGATTGAGGAAAGGTTACCTTTTCATAATAGTTACCAGCCCTTACAATAACGCTGTCGCCGGGGATGGCTTTCAATAAGGCAGCATTGATAGTGCGCATGGGAGCGCTCAATGATCCACTGGCGGCGTCGTTGCCGCTCGTGGCTACGTAGTAGGTATGTGTTTTAGCCGCTACCGGTTCAGGTACAGGCGAGCCGCCTTTACTGCAGGCTCCCGCCAGCAGTATGAATAAAAAGAGATGCATAGTGTTGTTAAACATACGATTAAAAATATAAGGCTGCAATATTCCTATTGCAGCCCCGGGTTTACATTTGATGGCTTTACTCTGTGACTATCTTTCTGACCCTGTTGTTATTCTTATCTAAAACGTATACAATTCCATTTTTATCTACCGCTACACCCATGGGCATATTAAATGCGGCGGCGGTGCCAATAGCATCTGCAAACCCTCCAGTACCGCTGCCCGCAAAGGTGCTTACATCCCAGGTACCAGCCTTGATATAGCGAACACTTTCATCCACGTTAGGTCCATAGCTACCATTACCGGCTACGAAAATATTACCGCCGGCATCGATAGCGAGGCCCCATGGATTGGCAAAACGGGCAGCTGTACCTACTCCGTCTGCATAAGCAGGCGTACCGGTAGCACCTGCAATTACTGTAGGCTCCCAGGTATCGGCCTTTAACTTAATGATCGTATGCTCGCTATTGCTGGATACAAACAGGTTACCTGCCGGATCAAATGCAAGTCCTCCCGGCGCCGCAATGGTAGCAATGTTCACACTGCTGCCATCAGGCTTCATTTCAAATACACCGCCACCACCAGTGCTGGAATAATATATTTTTCCGTTTGCTCTATTAACCGTTACATTCCAGGGCTCCTGTACGGTGCCACCTATCCTCGACGTAGTACCATCCGGCGTAATTTTCCGGATACTCCAGGTGCCGGGATCGGCGGTATATACATTACCCGCTGCATCGATACCCAGTCCATAAGGGATGTTAAAGGTAGCGCCGGTACCCACCCCATCTGAACCACCCGCATTGCCCGGATGCCCTGCCAGGATAGATACCTGCCCGGTTTTATCGATTTTACGGATGCAGGCATTTCCAGGATCGGCCACATATACGTTGCCGTTATCATCGGCTACAATACCCATCATTCTCAGCCAACCAGGATTGCTGAAAGTAAACATCGCGTCTGCAGGACCACCATCTGCATAACCGGCTTTCCCATTACCGGCCAGTGTGGTTACCGTATGGGTGAATACATAATTAAAGGTACCAGTAGACTTGCCGCTGTCTTTCCCTATGGTCACCACCACATTGCCGGAACCGCATCTCTTTGGTACTACCGCCATAATCTGCTTTGTGTTGGCACCCACGACGGCACAGCGGTTACCGTTGATGGTAACGGTGATCTGGCTGGTATCTCCCGAGAAATTATCTCCCGTAATTAAAATTTCTGTAGTACCTCCTCCAGTGGCGGGAGTAAAATCGGCTATCGTGATGGGCGCCCCCGCCACATGCTGCAACCCTTCATCTTTCTGGCATCCTGTTAGTATGGCCGACATTAAAAAACAACCGGAAAGTATATATGTATGCAATGACCTGATCATAGCAATGATTTAAAATTGAATGAATAAAATTTTACCAGCCTGGGTTTTGTACCAATGAACGATCCCTTTCCAGGTCGCCCTGTATGATCGGGAACAAATACATCTTATCATTCCATACTCTTTTCTGGAACAAGGTGCGCTTATAAAAACCTGTGAATGAAAATCCAAGTCCCTGATCGTTGGCATTTACATCCAATCCGTAGATGGTCTGGTTTTCCGGGTTACCCAACATTTTCCGGCGGAGCATGGTAAAGCAACGATCACTTTCAAAGCAAAATTCTACCTGTCTTTCTCTCAGTATATACTTCCGCATCGCCAGTTTATTACCTACTGCATCCGGATAAGTGGTTTCAATACCCGGTAATCCCGCACGGGTTCTTACCATATCCAGGTAAGTAACAATGTCCGGATTGGTAGGATCGTATTCATTCAATGCCTCCACATAATCCAGTAATACTTCTGCATAACGGATAAGAATATACGGAGAACGATAAGCGGTGACATCGTTGCGGATGTTATCACTGGAGCTCACCCGCTTCAGGGGCAGGTAACCGGTAAGGTTGTTGCTTCCGGCTGATTTCTGCCCGGATTTACCACTGTAGTAAAACTCCACTCGTCCTTTCCCATTCACGTTATTGTCGGAAGAATAATAGTTCTTGTCATCTACCGTCACTGCCGGTACTACCGGGCGTCCGTTGTAGGCGATGTAAGCATAAAAGCGCGGTTCCCGGTTGGCATACATGTTCCAGTCTCCCTGGTGATGCGACCAACCCTGATCTCCATCCGATGGTGCAAATCCGGTTTCCACATAGTTGGAAGCCGGATCATCGATGGTACGGCCATTATTCATGTAAAAGGCATCTACCAGGTTTTGAGTGGCATTATACATGTTATAACCTCCGGGACCTGGAGAAACGCATTTAGTGTACCCCCAGCGGCTCCAGTCGATACTGCCCAGGATGATTTCATCGTTCCAGGTAGTCAGGAACAAATCACGCACAGAGAGGTACGGATCGAAGGAGGAGCCACCATTATCCAGGTTGGTGAATAACTTATAGTGTGCGGAGTCGATGATATCTTTTGCTGCTTTGGCGGCAATTTTCCACTTATTCACATCATAACCCACCGGCGCCAGTTGCTTGCCATCATTATTTTTAAAATTGGCGAACGCAGGATTTCCATTCCATAATTCACTCGCAGCGAGTTGTGCTATTTTTTCCTTTATGGCCATGCAAGCCCCTTTGGTGGGCCTTCCCAGGTTACCGGAAGAATTCCATACACCCGGTAATCCGGCAGCGGCTTTATCCATCAACCCATTGATATGCGCCACACATTCATCGAATGAGCCGCGGGAGTATTTGGTAAAATCTTCATCCTGCCCAATCAGTCCGGATACAATAACAAACGGACCGTATTTTCTTAATAACTGGTAATAGAAATATCCCCGTAAAAAGTTATTCTCTGCTTTATATTGATCCTTCAACGCCTGGCTCAACTGGCTCTCCGGCACTTTATCCACATTCTGGTCGAAGATGATAGATTTGCGGATGAAGCCATACATATAGCCCCAGCTGTCCCAGTTGTTGCCATCAGAAGGGGTCCAGTTGCCCGATACCATAAACCTTACTCCCACCGTGGGGATAGCCACAGAAGTTTCATCGGAAAAGCCCATCGAAGCCCAATCACCACCATCAGGCCCGCGCATGCCGGTGTACACATTATTCAGATAGGCTTCGGCGTTAGCCCTAGTTTGCCATATCTGGTCTTCCGTTAAAAGGTTATCCGGTTTCTTATCCAGGTACTTGCTGCAGGACGCCAGGCTCATGGCGATCATACCGCAGCAAAAAAGTAACAGGTATTTATATCTGGTCATAAACGTATTCTTTTTTGTCTTGATTAGAATTGCGCTCTCACGCCAACGGTCACTGTTTTCGGATAAGGATACTTCGCGGAGTTATTACCCAGCTCCGGATCCCATAATTTAAACTTCGTGAAAGTGAGCAGGTTAGTGCCTGCACCATATACCTGTAAACTGCTGATACCACGGCGTTTCATCTGGGGAGTGATAAAAGAATAGCTGAGCGATGCCTGCCGGAGCCGCATGAAGCTGCCATCTTTCAACCACCAGGTACTGTTCTGGTAATTGTTATCATTTATACTGGCTACGGTTAACCGGGGATAATGCGCATTAGGGTTCGGATTATCCGGTGACCAGCGATTCAGCATATCAGATAAACCATTGGCGGTATATTGTCCCATACCGGCAAAAGGTATTACTCCTACGCCCGGCGCGCCATCCTGGCCATGGGAAATATCGACGCCGTTAGCCATGATACCTACATCTGCTACACCAGCAAATACACCCGACAATTCAAATCCTTTATAACCAATGTTGAAGCCATATCCGTAAGACCATACGGGAAAAGCCGATTTATTTAAGTAACTCGCATCGTTGGCGGTAATTTTTCCATCGCCACTGAGGTCTTCATATTTGATATCTCCGGGGAATACGGTTCTGAGTTGAGTTGGACTTTTATCCACATCGTTCTGATCTTTAAATAATCCCAGGCTTTTATAGCCATAGAAAGCGGTGGCGCTGGTACCTTCCCGCTGCTGATATGGAAATATTGCCTTGGGATAATCAGCATATAGTACTTTGTTACGGGCATAAGTAATATTACCGAATAAACGAATAGTAACATCTCTACCGATATGATCAGTGTACTCTACACTACCATCCACCCCTTTATTTTCCAACTCGCCCAGGTTACCATAAATTTCGATACCACCATAACCTGCAATAGAAGAGAGGGAGTTGCGGCGTACCAGGATATTGGTTCTTTTATCCCGGAAAGCGTCGAATACAAAACTCAGCTTATTCCAAAATCCTATTTCCAAACCCACATCTGTTTTAGCAGATTTTTCCCAGGTGAGGTTCTGCGTTCCGATAACGGAAGCAGCAATGCCAGGATAGTAGGTAGGCGAACCGGAACCACCGAAAGATGTACCGGAAGCATCATTGATATAGGTGAGATAACCAAACCTATCACCATTGCCGATCAGGTCATTACCCGTCATGCCGTAGGAACCACGGATTTTAAGTAGGCTGATGGTTTTAGTGAGTGGCTGAAAGAAATTCTCTTTTGAGATCACCCATCCGGCGGAAGCAGCAGGGAAATAGCCCCAGCGTTTTCCTGTCTCAAAGTTTTCAGAGCCGGTGGCGCCCATGTTTACTTCTGCCAGGTATTTGTCGAGGTAAGAATAAGTAACCCTCGCCGCAGCATTTTGGCTACGGTAAGGAATAGCAGTTTTCAGATCTCCTGCCGAACCGATCACCCGGTTTCTTAAGGCGCCCACCAGTAAAGCACCAACATTATGCTTACCGAAGCTGTGATCATAAGTCAGGTTGCCTTCCAGGTACATCATGCGCTCACCGCTCGACGAGCTACCGTAACCCAGGTAAGTACTACCGGTACGGGTGCGTTCAAAATTCAGCGAGCCATCTTCATTCCGGCTGCCGGCGTACCATAAATCATTTAATCCTTTCCGGGAATTGTCGAACTCGCCGTAGGTATCGAAAGAGAATTTAACGTTAGCGCTCAACCCGGAAGTAAACATATCCAGCTTTTGGTTGAGGTTTAATACTGATTGCACCGAAGGTCTGAACTCTGTACTATACCCGGCGTTCTGCACCATATTAAAGGGATTGGCGCCGCCATTATTCCGCGGACCGGCCCATTTATCACCCGGATATTTTACGGGGAAAGAAATCGGGTTAGTACCATACGCCGCATACCAGATGCCGCCGGCCGGATTGCCCGGGTAACGGCTGTTTACCAGCATGGAAGCGAGGTTGAGGGAAAGCAATGTTGTTTTGGTGACGTTCAGATCTACGTTACTCCTGAAATCGTATCGTTTAAAATTAAGATTGGGGTTATAAGTTGTTTTGGCAACTTTATACTGACCTTCCTGGTCATAAAATGACATCGACACATAATAGCGCATTGCTTCTCCACCACCGCTTACGTTCACATTAGCATTGGTCATGGAAGCCCACTTTTTATAAATCGTATTAATCCAGTCGACGTTCGGATACAGGTAAGGATCCAATCCACTGGCTGTTTTTTGGATCACTTCATCGGAGTAGGTAGGTTGGTTTCCCATGTTCACCTGTGCTTCATTATACAACTTCATATAACTAACGCCATCCAGCATTTTAGGAAGCTGTGTGAGGCCACTCATACCTGTTTCTGCTTTGGCAGATACTTTGGGTTTACCAGCTATCCCCCGGCGGGTAGTGATGATCAACACGCCATTAGCGCCCTTGGCGCCATATACGGCTGTTGCAGATGCATCTTTCAACAGGGAAATACTCTGGATATCTTCAGGATCAATATTATTGAAAGCACCGCCATAGGTACTGTTTACATCTTCTCTTTGCACCCCGTCTACGATAATGAGGGGCGATGTGCTACCGGTAAAGCTACCAATACCGCGAATGGTGAAGTTGGGGTTATCATAACCTGGTTCACCGCCACCGCTCTGCATGGAAATGATACCGGCCACTTTACCTACCAGTGCATTAGTGAGGGAGCGTACCGGCGTTTTCATATCTTCCATATTTACAGAAGCGACCGAACCTGTTACCGTTACTTTTTTCTGGTTACCAAAACCTACTACCACCACTTCTGTCAGTTTATCCACCTTAGCCGTTAAACTGATTTTCATGGTCTTTTGATTATTCACCCTCACTTCTTCCGTTTGCATACCCATCATGGCTATACGCAGGATATCGTTGCGGTTGGCACTGATAGAAAAAACGCCCAAAACGTCCGTAACGGTCCCTTTTTTGGAGTCTTTCACGGTAACGGAAGCACCAGGTATAGGACTACCATCGGCATCCATTACCTGGCCCCGTACCAGCCATTCAGCCTGTTTATCTTCTGCTGGCGGCGCCGCGGCAGAAACAGGTTCGGCCGGCGTTTCTTTTTTGTCCAGCACAATACGGTTCCGCTGCAGTACATAGCTGATATTTTTATTCTTAAAAATAAAAGCCAATACATCGGCCAGTTTGGCTTGCTGGAAATTCAGGCTGATTTTTTCGGCATCATTGAGCAACTGGTTACTGTATACCAGTGTAAGGCCGGTTTGTTTTTTAATAGCCCGGAACACCTGCAGGAGCGATACATCATTACCGGTAACGGTAACAATAGATTGCAGGGAAGGAGTGGAAGTCTGGGCCTGTACAGGAAAAAACGTGGTACATACCAGGACGCACAGTACCAGCAGACGTACCATTGTTCGCATAGCCAGGTAGCGTTGGCGTATACTTTTTCTCATTCGGGAATTGTTTACAAGTTAAAATGATTGGATAGCGATTGGTTGACAAAAGCTTTACAATACAACTACTCCGGTTTTATAAAAACGGGTGACAGGAAGTAGCAACTTTTTTTTCAAATCCGTAAAATGAGCCGTGGGAACGGAGTACGTATTGGAAAATACTTTGGGGGAAGGATGTAATTATCTCAATGTAATTTCATTACCAGCTACCTGGTAGTCGATATGGGCGGTTGTTTTGAGGTCGGATAAAAAGTCATCGAGGCGTTTCCTGTCCATTAAACCGGTAACAGATTTCCCGGCCATTTTTTCCTGGTCCAGTACGAAACGTACGCCATAAAAGCGGGAGGCGGCAGACAGGAGGGCCACCAGGGGCATGTGGTGGTAGTAGTATACCCCATCGCGCCAGGAAAGCACTTCTTCTTCATCAAAGTGACTGGTAGTAAAGCCGGCATTCGCATCATAATTGGCCTGGATGCCGGGGCTCAGGGCCTGTTGCGCACCACCTTTGGCGCTGGTAACTACCTTACCACTCACCAGTGATGTTTTCACCATGCCAGCCTGGTAAGTATTAATATTAAAAGCAGTGCCCAGTACCTGTACCTGTGTTAAAGCCGTGCGCACTATAAAGGGACGGCGGACATCTTTTGCCACGCTGAAATAAGCTTCTCCTTCTACATATACTTCCCTGGTCGACTGTCCGAACATAAAGGGAAAACGCAGCTTGGTAGCGGCATTGAGCCACACCTCCGTACCATCGGACAGCACCAGTTTATACGTTTCTCCCACCGGTACTTCCAGGGTATTGAGCATGGTATCGGCAGAAGTATATTGCAGGGCACCCTGGCTGGTATTCAGCGTAGCGTTGTTTAAAGCGATGGTTTGATGCGTGGTATCTCCCAGTACAACGGTTTGCCCTTGGCCCAGCACCAGCTTTACCGGTTCTTTGGCTTGCCGGAGTAAGGCGTTGGCAGTTAAAGGGGCCTGGTGACGTTTGTTGACCAGGAAGAACACCGCCCCGCTGCCGATTAACAGTACCGCCACTGCCGCAGCTGCGGCAACCCTTTTCATGGCGATCACCGGGCGGGTAACGGGCCGCTCTCTTTGTTGTTTCACCTGCTCAAGGGAAGCACTGGAATCGATGCGTTGCAGGTAGTCGCCGGCATGCATGTTGGCCGCTTCCTTTGACAGTAGTTGCCATTCGGCATAGAAAGCTGGATCGTTCTGCAACTGCTGCTGTACATAACTTTCCTCTTCCGCGGAAAGTGTTCCCGACAGATGTTGTATGTATAGTTCAAATATTTTTTCCTGCGATGTTTCCATGTTAACAAAACCGGGTTAATATCCCTTATGAATGACTGCATGACGCAATACCTTCAAGCCCCGCTTCAAATGGGTTTTGAAGGAATTAATACTGATTCCCATCTCATCTGCTGCCTCCTGGTAACGCTTTCCCTCCATATACACCATTTGTATGGCAGAACGCTTTTGTATGGCCATCTCATTGATAGCCGTCAACGCCTGTTTATAATAGTCTGGTGAATTTTCTGCATGCCCCGTACAGGTGGCGTCCTGCAACTGGGTAAAGGCCACCTGCTGCTCCCGCTCTGCCTTCTGCTTTTTTAAGTAAGTCAGACAGCGGTTTTTCACCGCCTGGTGGAGGTATCCTTTTATATCGCCCTCGAAATGAAGGTATAACTTCTTGTCCCAAATGTCCAGGAAGAATGTCTGCACCAGGTCATTGGCTTCCGCATCATTCCGCAAAAACCAATACGCATTCAGGCAAAGCAGCTTATGATATTTCATAAATAAATCATCATACGCCGTGGCATCTCCTTCTTTCAATCGTTGCACTAATATGATATCTGAACAATGATCCATTTAATAAGAAAGCCTTATTGATGATAATACTTTACACGTGGCATAAAACATGACATCAGGTATACTGCATAGCAGATAACCCGTTACAGGTGACAATGATACTTTATAACTCCTGGAAGAAAATTTCTCCCATTGTTCACATTATGATGATGATTATATTATTACGATTACTAAGATTTTGGCGAATGACTTCTTAAACTTGAATCAAGGTAAATAATAAAAATGTAAAAACATAAAAAAATAAAAGCTCCGGTAAAGATACCGGAGCCTTTTTTTCATGGGGGTTTCAGTAGATAGCTTATAATTTGAAAAATATTTTCCGTTTATACAGCCAGTAGCACAATCCCCATTCCAGGGCCAATACCGCGAAGGCGCTCACTACCTCCTGCAGGGATTCCGGCAAGCCTGTCATCCCGGTAAATCCCTTTACAAAAATACCGGTGGTCGGATTTACCCATTGTCCTCCTACCGTTTCAAAAAACAGGTAAATAAAAATAGCGTTCATCCCTATCACGGTGGCGATCCAGGCATAGCGCGTTTGCTGTTTTACATCGATAATCCAATACAGGAACGCCAGTAATAACATCACCCAACCTCCGGATGCCAGCGTAAAAGAAGCGGTGGCAATCCGTTTAATAATAGGCGTTATACCGGCCCAGTCCAGCCCAAACCCCGCTATCAGCCCCACTACGCCTGCAATGAGCAGGATACGGATCTTTTGCCCGGCGGCACGGTTACTAATCAGCAGCTTTCCCGCCAATACGCCCCAAATGGTATGCGCCGCAGTGCTAATAAAGTTGATGGTAACCCATCCTCCCCCATCATTTAATTTACCCATCAGCAACATATCTACATATGATCCCAGGTTATGGTCCTGCACAAAAGGCTGATCATAGCCCGGCAACAGCACGAAACGATAGAGTAAATCAATGGCCAGCAATAATAACAGGCTTACACCCAGCTGGAAAACATAGGAACGTCGTATAATCAGGTAAGCAATAAGTGTGGTAACGGATAACTGTGTAAGTACATTCCATAATTCCCACACTAACCGGCCTGCATATACGCAATGGAGGGCGGTACCAAATATAAACAACTTTAGGCAACGAAAAGCAATATGCCGGAAATTTTGTGCCCAGGTGACCCCTTTTTGTGTTTTATAATAATAAGAGATATACATCGCCGACCCTGCCATGGTCATAAACGCCGGCTGCACCAGGTCCCAGGCACGCAGCCCGTTCCAGGGATGATGAAAGAACTGCTGCATTATAGCACCCCATATCCCGGTTGGGTGCAAATGCTCCAGTGATCCATATACATGGGCACTTTCTGCCGCCAGCAAAATCATAATACATCCACGCATCACATCCAGGGAAATCAATCGTTGGTTGACATTGGTAGTAGTATTCATAGTACAGATTGGAGTGCTTAAATTAATCATTTATTCCGGCATATTCAATAAAAAGGAAGGCGCCCCTTCATCCGGGATAGTGCCCAACTGTGTGCCCCAGTCGCTGGTTGTAGCCACCATCCCCAAACGTATAGCCGCCCCCGTAAAACCCTTTATCTTGGAGCGATCCAGCTTTCCTTCAAACCGGATCACCCCATTGGATTCCTGTACGGTGCCGATACTGTAAAAGTCGGTACCCGACTGCTGGTCAAAACTGAAGCTGGTTTGCGCCCCGGTATGATAATACATGGCCATAGGAATAGCGGCAGTAGCCGGCTTCAGCAATAGCTGCCCTTCCAGCAGCACATCATATCCCCCACCGGTAAACAATGCTGTCAGCAACCCGGTACCCGCACTGTTGTCGCTATCTATATATACATCGAAAATAACCCCGTCGGCCACCTTACCGGTCATTTCTACATAGAAATACATACTCTGTCCATCGTAATCAAATTTGGCCTTTTTAAACACGCCACCCGCCGGGCCGGCGGTGATCATGTTCTGGCTGATCGTATCCCAGTCGGCCAGGCTGTTATCATTCAGTTTTACCGGGGAAGTTTTGGAGATCCGTAACACCGTAGCGCCCTCTGCCACCACGCCCGCAGCAGACGTGGCATACAGGGTGGGCACATACTTCCCTTTGCCCTTATAGGTATGCACCGGGCTCTTTTCTGTAGAAGTAGTACTATCGCCAAAATCCCACTTCCAGGAGGTGGCTCCTGTGGAGGTATTGTTGAAGGTAACAGTATAACCATCTACATTCACCGTATACACCACCAGCGGCGCCGGCTCGTTATCGTCTTTCTTACAGGCAGTAGCTATACAAAGCAGCAGGAATATATAAAGCAGTTTCTTTTGCATGTTCAGGAAATTTTTAAGGATTCTGGGTACACAGTTTATTCGTTTCTACTTCGTCGATCGGGATGTAGTAAACAATCTTCGGATTATCCGGCTGTATCAGCATCCCATTGTAACCGGAAGGATTGGCAGCGGGATTAATATCCGATTGCTTTAAACCCGGCAAATGATAGCCCCAGTAAGTTCTGTTCATCACCCGTTTATTACGGTAAACATCATAGGTACGGTGCCCTTCGAACGCCAGCTCCAGGCGCCGCTCTTTCAATACCAGGTCCAGCGCCGTTTTACCCGCCGGCACCTGCTGATGATATAATGCACCGGATAAGCCGCGGTTCGACCGGATCATGTCTACATCGTCGAGCGCAGCGGCGGTATTACCCAACTTTGCTTCCGCCTCCGCTTTGTTGAGGTACATTTCCGCCAGGCGGAACAGGATAGGTGAACTCAGCGTGGGACTTCCACCCTGCCCGGAAAACTTAGAGATGTAATAAATATCGATGCCATTTTTTTGTTGCACGGCGCCGCTGCCATCTTTCAGCGGCACAATGTATTTCCAGCGTACATCTTCCGGGTTGGCCGACATGGTATCTCTCAGCGAAGCAGACGCAAATTCCTCGCCCCAGCCGGAGTTACCATCTGAGTAGATCATAGAGGCAATCGAACCAAACTTCTTGTAGTCATCTATCGGAGTAAATGCTACACAAAGAATGGTTTCGCTGGCAGCGGTAGCATTGGCAAACATATCCGGATAAGTAGCTGCGGTAGTTAATGTAAACCGGCCGCTTCCTATTACTTTGTTGGCATAGTAAATAGTACTGTCATTTTTCCCTTCATACAGGTAAGCCCTGGAAAGAAGTGCCCAGGCGGCTTCCCGGGAAGCGTACTGCGGTCCCCGCGATTGATTCATTAACTCCGCCGCTTTGCTGGCATCGGCTATCACCTGTGCATACACTTCTGTTACAGTGGCTCTTGCCTTTTGTGCGGGATCACTGGTAGAGGTACGTAAGATCACACCTGGTGCGGAAGCCTGTTGCGTATACGGCATGGCAAATAACTTCACCAGGTTTAAATGACTGAGCGCCCGCAGGAAATAACATTCGCCCAACATCTGCTGTGTGGCCGCATCCACATGCTGCAGCTTGTTCACCGCCTCTATCACGGTATTGGCGTCATTGATAATTTTGTAAGAGATATACCAGAAATAACGGGTATTCGTTTGCGTGGGAGCATGGTCCAGGGAGAAGCTATAAAACAGCGGATCTTCTGTGGTTTGTCCACATACAATATCATCGCTGGCAAAGTCCGACAACTGGAAATACTGGCGCAGGTACATGTTATTATCATCGGTAGTACCGTTGAAAGGCACATGATCTTTCAACAGTGAATATGCGCCATTTACGGCATTCTTTAATCCCTCTGCAGAGCCGGTAATTGTCTCCGTACTCAGGGCATCGCTGGGATTTACATCTTTCATACAACCGGTTTGCCACAACAGCAAGGGCAGTAGTATCAATATTATAATGGCTGATCTCATGATGAGCGGTTTAGAATCTGAAATTAATGTTGAACAGGTACTGGCGGTTATTCGGATATTTAAAATCCGATACCCCTGGCATCACCTGGGAACCGGGCGTGATCGTGGTTTGCGGGTCCTGTCCGAGGAAATTGGTAAACGTGTGTACATTGTCGGCTGTAAAGCCTACTGTAATGCCGTTCAGTTTCATCCTGGTTACCAGCGCATGCGGCAGCTCGTAGCTCAGGCTGATATTACGCAGGGCGAGGAAACTCCCGTCTTTCAAAAAGCGGGTAGATGTTTGGGTGGAGTTAGCCGAATTTTGCGGACTGGGCTCCGTAGCATCATCACCCGGCTTAGCCCAGGTACTGCTGCCTTTGGGCAGGTTCACCTGGTTGTAGTAAGGTTCATTACCATCGTTTTCAACGAAACGCAGGTTGTTGCTATACACTTTATTGCCCGACAGGAAATAGATATTCACACCCAGCGAAATACCGTTGTAGGTAAAAGTATTGGTCATCCCTCCCTGGAATTTAGGCAGCGCGGAACCCACTTCCTGGTAGGTAGCACTGGCATAATCGGAAGTAGCTTTGGTAGTACCATCTTTGTTCACCACTTCCCACAACGGCGCGCCCGTTTGTTTATCTACCCCCAGCCATTTAGGCATGTAAAATTCATAGAGATTGCCGCCATTGCGGTATATCTGCGAAATACTCCAGGTGGATTGCGTATTGATAATATTAGCGGGGAATTTTTGCAATTTGTTGGTATTGAAGTTGATATTGAAGTCGGTGCTCCATTGAAACTTGCCACTGCGGATGTTAACGGAACTCAATCCCAGCTCTACCCCGTTATTCACCAGCTCACCCACGTTCTGCCATTTGGTTTCAAAGCCTACTGATAAAGGCTGGGATACCTGCAGCAACAGGTTTTTGGTAACGTTGTTATACACATCTACGCTCAGGTCGATCCGTTTAAACAGGCTGATGTCAACACCGCCATTCCATTGATATTTGCTTTCCCAGGTAAGGTCCGGGCTTGGTAACTGAGAGGGCGTAGCAGCGCTTTGCCCATTATACTGGCTGGCCAGTGAAAACAGTGCCAGGTAGCGCGACGACCCGATGTCCTGCGTACCGGTAACCCCATAGCTAGCCCTTAGTTTCACGTTAGTGAAAATGTGATTATCTCTCAAAAAATCTTCATTACTCATTAACCAGGCGGCCGACACCGAAGGGAAGGAAGCATACCGGTTGCCGGAAGGAAAATTGGAAGAACCATCTACCCGGAAGGAACCGGTGAGGAAATATTTATCCTGGAAACTGTAGTTTACCTGGGAAATAAAAGACTGTATGATGGCTTCATTCAGGCTGCCAGATACCTGCTGGTTATTAGCCACCGTATTCAGCACTTTTAGCCCTACCGGCAATCCCTTACCAGAAGCGCCCATCACATCGGTATTGCTGCCCTCAAAGGCAACGCCTGCAAGGCCGCTGATATGATGATCACCCCGATGAAAATCGACCTTCAACAAGTTGTTGGATACATATCCATAGTTGAGCGTACTCAGTTCACTCAAATAGCCGGTAGCATGATATTGCCCGGCTACCAATGGCGAATACCAGGTTTTGTTTTTATTATATCCCAATGATAAGCGGTTGGTGCTCACAAAAGACAACCAATTGGTAATACCGATGTTCAATCCCATATCATAGTTCACATCAAAATTCTTGTAAGGATGTTCTGAATTGTTGATCGTATGAATCGGGTTTACCTTATCGCGCGACCACCATTTGAACGCGGCATTGCCATCTACGTACAATGGTTTTCCCATACTGTCGTACGGATTATCCCAGGGCATGTTCAGAAACGCATAGTACATATCGTTGTAGTCGTATGTTTTGCCAAAAGAACCGCTGAGGTTAATGTTGTTGGTGAGACTGATCCGCGGAGAGAAATGATAGGTAGAATTGGCTCTCAGGTTTACCCGTTGGTAGTTGGTATTCATGAAAGTGCCTTTCTCATTGTAGTAAGACAAGCCCAGGTAATAATCGGCTTTCTCTGTTTTGCCGGCGGCCGACAGGTATATGTTTTGCATGGGTGCGCGGCGAAACATGTCTGTGAGCCAGTTGTAATTTTGATTGCGGAGCGACAAGGGCCGTTCGTTATAAAACTTGAGCAGGTCTATTTTATAGGAGTTGTTGGTAGCACCGGGAATATAGTCGCGGTAATATTCTTTTTGCCGCTCATACAATTCACTGCCATTCATCATATCCATTGTTCCGAAGTCGGGTGTACGGAAACCGGTGGTGATCTTTGCCTGGAATTGTGTTTTGCCCGATACGGCTCTTTTGGTGGTGATGATGATCACCCCTGCGTTGGCCTGGGAACCGTACATGGCGGTGGCGCCGGCATCTTTCAATACCGTTACACTTTCAATATCGTTAGGGTCGTAGTTGCCGCCAATGATACCATCTACCACTACCAGTGGACTCTGCGAAGCATTGACCGAAGAAATACCACGGAGGCGGATTTCGGCAGCAGCACCGGGAACGCCGGAGCTGCTTACTACCTGCAGCCCCGATACCTTTCCCTGCAACATGGTTCCCACATCGTTGGTGGTAACGTCTTTCAATTTTGCGGCGTTAACTACGGTAACAGCGCTGGTTAATTCACTTTTTTTCTTATCGGAATAACCCACTACCACCACCTGGTCGAGCTGACTGCTGCCGGTTTTCAGGATCACCTGCATGCCAGGATGAGCGGGGAGTTCCTGTTTATCGTAACCGGTATAGGTAAAGATGAGTATTTCACCGGGATTGGCGGCCACCGTAAATAGCCCCGCTGCATTCGTAGCATTACCGCGGCTGGTGCCTTTTACCAGGATGGTAGCCCCGGGCAGGGGCATTCCATCGGCCGATCGTACGGCGCCGCTTATTTTCCCGATAGTATCTGTGGGCGGGGGAACAGTAGCCGGGGGCGATATAGGGCGAATCACAAAAACCCCATTGCTCACGGTAAAAGTAACTGGCTGGTGTTGCAGGCATTGCTCCAGCACCGTTTCCACATTGGCATTGTTAACGTGCAGGGTAACAGGCACCGTATTTTTCAGCACCGATTCATTGTATACAATAGTGGCGCCCGACTGCAGGATTATTTCTGCAAATACTTTCTGTAACGGCATGTTTTTCACAGAGAGTGTGACTTGTTGTGAAAAACTCCTGGCGCTTACATGTAAGCAGGTTACCAGGATAAGCCAGGTGGTCATTTTCATCACCCGCAAAATTTTGGTTAATAAAAGTCCCTTGGGGAGAAAAGGTATCTCCTTAAATTTTAAATACATACTTTTAATAAGGTTTAGAATTCTTAAATGATCTTTCGCTGATCTTACAGGATGCTGGACTTTCGCCGGGGGTGTGTCACCACCTCCGGTTTTTCCATTGTTCAAAAGTTATTTCATACGTTGCTGTTTACAGGTTTACGGTAATACCATTACTTGCTTTCCATTAATTTTAAAATGATTGTTGCCGTTTTCTTCGAGTACGTGCAACACGGCTGATAAATTAAGATTCCGGCTGATACCGCCCCCATACAGTTCTTTACCGGGAACGGTGTTATACACAATTTCCACATCATACCAGCGGGCTACCTCCCGCAGGATAGTAGGGAGATCCATATTATTGAAGACGAACAGGCCATTTTTCCAGGCCATAATTTTATTCACATCGGCGGTGCTGATGCGTAGTTTCCCTGCTGTGGGCGACCACACCGCCTGCTGTCCCGGCTGCAATATTTTATCATGCACTTTTATCTTGCCATCGAGCAGGGTAGCATTTACAGTAGGTTCATCGGCGTATGCCATTACATCAAAGCGGGTACCCAGCACCTGTACTTCCATGTCGTTGGTTTGTACGTGGAAGGGCTGGGTAGCGTTGGGCGCAATTTCAAAATAGGCCTGGCCCGTGAGCAGTACCTTCCTGTCTGTGCCTTTGAAGGCGGTGGGATAACGTAGAGAGGACGCAGAATTGAGCCATACTTTGGTACCGTCAGGTAACGTAACCTGGTACTGGCCGCCCCGGGGAACGCTGAGGGTGTTATACACCACTTCTCCGGCGCTGCCATTGGCCTGGTAGTCCAATTGCCCGGGAGAACGCTTTACTACGCGAGCACCGCCCTGCTGGCTCAATGCGCCGTTGGCGGCATCATCCAGGGCAATAGTGCTGCCATCGCCCAGGGTGAGCAGGGCTTTCTTTTGGGCGGGCGCAATTTCCCCGGCAGGGATATGAACCGCCATCTCATTTTTGGGTATAACCTTATACCGATGCCATAAAGCGATACTGCCGGCAGCAGCAATCAACAGCGCCACTGTAGCAGCCACTGCGTAACGGCGGTAGCGAGGCATTACTTTGATGGGCGCTTCCGGTTGCATAACGGGCAACAGCCTGCATAACAGGCGTTGTTTCAATTGCGCAGGATCTTCTCCCGGCTCCAGTGGCAACGGTACTTCGTTATCATCAAAGCTGTGATACCAGTCTTCCAGCGCACTCGTTTCTTCCGGCGTAGCGCGGCCTTTCAGGTAACGTTGAATCAGGTCTTTCAGGTGCTGCATATAGGTAGAGTACAGAAATACAGCGATAACCCTTAGTGTGGGGAGATATTTTTTTTAGAAGAAGAAGGAAAAATAAGGGTATACATCTTTCAGGCGTATCCGCAGGTGTTTCAATGCCTTGGTGAGATGGGCTTCCACTGTTTTTTCGGATAGCTGGAGGGCGGCGGCAATTTCTTTATTGCTGTATTGATCGCGGCGGCTGTATAAAAATACCAGGCGGCATTTTTCAGGTAATTCGTCAATGGCATTCCCCAGTCTCTGCTGCAGCCGGTAAAAATCGAGCAGGTCGCTGTCTGGCGTGGATACCAGCTGCTGTACATCCGGATTATCGAGTGGCTGATCTGGTAATAAGCGGCTGATCTGGCGGAATACGGCATAACGGGTGGCGGTGGCCAGGTAACCGGAGAGATGGCGTATGTCGAGTTCTTTACGTCGCACCCAGAGGCTGGCCAATACTTCCTGTACTACATCTTCTGCGGCGGTACGTATACGTAGGCGATTATAGGCAATGGCATATAGCTTTTCCCAGTAGCGATGAAATATCTCGGTATAAGCAGCTTCATCGGCCTGTTGTAGTCGTTGCAATAGCGCTATGTCACTTAGTTCGTGCAAGTATCCCTCTTTGCAATAAATGTAATAAAAAAAGCAGAAAGCTTTAAGCTTTCTGCTCCTCTACAGCCTTTCCCGGATCACCTTCACGGCCTGTCCTCTTTCCAGCTCGTTGTGTTCCTGCCAGCGGTCCTGCTGCTGGCCTACGAGCCTGGTAGTTTGCCAGGCCAGGAACTTCGCTTCAAGACGTTGGAGGCATAGCTGTTTATTTTGCAGCTGTGAGCGGCTGTCCATGGCCAGTACCTGCAAGCCACTGGGAAGATGCGTGCCCCTCACAGCGGTTTCCACTTTATTCACATGCTGGCCTCCTGGTCCGGAAGCGCGGCAGGCTTCCAGTACTACGTCTTTCACATTCCACGACAACTGTTGTTGTACATCGAATACCGACACACCGGCAAACCAGTTTTTGCGTTTGTGAAATTTACGGTAGGGACTGGGAGAAACCCATTGCACCGTTCCCTCCCACTCTTTGATAAAGGCCGGGAGGCGTTCGCCCTGGGCCAGCAGTGTGGCGGATGACAGGGTGCCTTGCAGGTCGCCTTTTATGTTTTCCAGTACTTCCAGGGAGATGCCCGCCGCACGGCCCTGCTTCAGCATCAGTTCCTGTACCCGGGCCACTACCCTGCTACATTCTGCAGGGCCGCGGCCGGAAGTGATTTGTATAATTGCCTTGTCCATGTCATTAATCTTTATTCATTCTTACAATAGCGGGCATAAAACGGCCCTCGATGTCGATCAGTTCCTGCTGGGCGTTGATCACTGCTTCGATGTCTTTATACGCCAGCGGATTTTCTTCTACGCTGCCACCAATAAGGGTAACGCCTGCGTTGGCCAGCATTTTCTTCATACCCGATACGGTCATGTTTTCTTTGGCGCGCTTACGGCTCATGGCCCTGCCTGCGCCGTGGGAAGCGGAGTATAACGCTTGCTCCACGCCCTTCCCTTTTACGAGGTAGGCCGCCGAGCACATGCTGCCGGGAATGATACCCATTTCGCCGGCATGCGCAGGGGTAGCCCCTTTGCGGTGAATGATAACCCGTTGACCGTTGGGCAGGGTATCCTCCCAGGCAAAATTGTGGTGATTTTCAATGGTGGCCAGTGCCTCCAGGCCCAGCGCCTTCATCAGATTAGCGTGAATCCGGTCGTGACAGGCTTTGGCATAATCGCCGGCCAGGTTCATGGCCAGCCAATACTCCTGACCGGCCTCACTGTGGAGGTCCAGCCAGGCCAGTTGCTGTGCCGACCGTGGCAGCTTACAGCTATCCATAGCGATGCGGGTATAATGCTGCGCGATATTGGCGCCCAGGCCCCGGCTACCGGAATGCGACAACAACGCCAGGTATTGCTTTGGCGGCAGTTGCAGCGCATTGTCTTCCGCCATTTCTATCAACCCAAATTCTACAAAGTGATTACCACTACCAGACGATCCCAGCTGACGCGCTGCTTTGATCTGTAATTTCCGCAGCAGCTCGATCGATTGAAACGCAGGATCATCAAGCACTTCATGCGATTGCTCGAAGGGTAGTCCTCCTTCCATGCCAAAGTGAGTATAGTCTTTCAATGCCACTTTTACCTGGTGGGAAAAGCGTTTCAGGAAACTCTCCCCTTCTGCAAAAATGGTGAGCGCCATCCGGCAACCGATGTCTACGCCTACGGCGAAAGGCAGTACGGCATTATCTACTGCCAGCACGCCGCCGATGGGAAGTCCGTAGCCGGTGTGCGCATCGGGCATTAAAGCCCCCTGCACCGTAACCGGCAGCGACATGGCCACTTCCATTTGTTGCTTGGCCGAACGCTCAATTTCCTTGCTGCCATATACTTTCAGTTGCCCTGCTTTTTCCAGCAGCTCATAACTTTGAAAATGGCATTCCACCGGTTCATCCATAAAGGTGGCGGCAATCTTACCCAGTATTTCATCTCCGTGGTAAGCTGCAGGATCTGCTTTGATGGCTGTTAGCAGCGCCATCAGGTCTGCCTTGCCGGTATGTTTAAAATGTTTGGAAATAGTATTGATAACAAGGCTTCTGGCCCTGTCGTTGGTATAACCTATTTTACTTAGTTCTTTTGTTTTTATACTGCCCATAAAATGGTGATTGTAGTATGTATAATTGTTGCGGGGCGGGCATAGCACGCCCTCTGGGCGCGGGCGCCCATTGTAATATGGTGATGAAGCAACTGCTGGGTGAGGCGTGATGGGGCAAACAATATCCTAACGTATACGCTTATACGATATCCTGTTACAGCCGGAAAATTATTATAAAATATGGCTGTATATACGATCTTGATTTATACTATCTTGTATAAACAATCGGGTAATGTAATGCAGGAAAATACGAGCAATAACAAGGCGTTTGCCTGATCAGGCAAGCAGCAGTGCGGGTGATATGTGGGTACGTTCTGTCATGATTCCTTGTAATTTTAAACGATGAAGAATAAGGAATTCGGGTGCAAAGATATGGTTATTTTCCAAATACCAAATTCCTTTTTTTATCATAGTAATTTCCCGGTAAATAAAACAGATTTTAACATTTCCACCCACGATAAAAAGCTGTTTATAAGCGCGCATGCCGTAAATTTGTATGCGCCCGCACTATTAACCTCCGGTACCAATCCGGACGGGCTTATTCAACAACCGTAAACCTTTTTTTTATGGACAAACAGCTTATTCGCAACGCCTATAAAGTGTACTGGCTTGAAAATGGCAAAGCGCCGGTATCGGTATATGCACTCTGCAAAATTGTAGATATCACGGAAGCTGCGTTTTACGAACAATACAGCTCTCTTGAGTCGGTGGAACAGGATATCTGGTTAGCTATTTTCCAGCAAACACTGGAACAATTGCAGGCAGATGCTACCTATCTCCAGTACAACGCACAGGAAAAACTCCTGGCCTTTTATTTTCTCTGGGTACAAAAACTGAAGGAAGACCGCAGCTACCTGTTACTGCAACGGAAACATTTCCGCCTGCCAGACCTGTACCGCAACAAGCTCGATACCTTCCACGATGCCTTTAATGCGTATGTACGCGACCTGGTAAAAGAAGGCTATCAATCCAACGAAATCAAAGAAAGAAAATATATCTCCGATCAATATGTACATGGCTTCTGGCTACAGGCCCTGTTTGTATTGAAATACTGGCTGGATGATACCAGTCACCAATTTGAAATGACCGATGCTGCGATTGAAAAAGCAGTGAATCTCAGTTTCCAGCTGATTAAATCCAATACCCTGGATAGCTTGCTGGACTTTGGGAAATTTATTTTTACGAGGAAATAAACACCATGAAAGAGCAATCCAACATTCCTACCTCCAAGGTGGAAAGGGCAGGCAGATTTGTTACGACCGGACTTAAAGTTGGTTCCAATTATATCAAACACTACACGCGCAAACTGATGGACCCTTCCACCACGAAGGAAACGCTCCACCAGGACAATGCCGCTGATATCTACGATACACTTAGCAACCTGAAAGGCAGCGCCCTCAAGGTGGCACAGATGCTGAGCATGGACAAAGGAATGCTCCCCAAAGCCTATACAGAAAAGTTTGCGATGTCGCAGTACAGCGCGCCCCCGCTGAGCGGCCCGCTCGTAGTGAATACCTTTGTAAAAACACTGGGCAAATCACCCACCCAGTTATACGATACCTTCGAAATGCAGGCCTCCAACGCCGCTTCCATCGGACAGGTGCATAAAGCCACCAAAGCCGGTAAAACACTGGCCGTAAAAATCCAGTATCCCGGCGTAGCCAACAGCGTGAAATCCGACCTCCGTATCGTAAAACCGTTCGCGATACGCATTGTAGGCATGAACGAAGTGGACATGGATAAATACTTCGATGAAATAGAAAGTAAACTACTGGAAGAAACCGACTACAAACTGGAGCTTCGACGCTCCATGGATTTGTCGGCCGCCTGCGCACATATCCCCAACCTCCGCTTTCCAGGCTACTACCCCGACATGTCGTCTGAACGGATTATTACGATGGACTGGCTGGAAGGCAAACACCTGAAAGAATTTTTGCTGACAAACCCTTCCCAGGAAGTACGAGATAAGATAGGCCAGGCCCTGTGGGATTTTTACCAGTTCCAGGTACATAGCCTGAAGCAGGTACATGCCGATCCGCACCCAGGCAACTTCCTCATGCGCCCCGATGGCACCGTAGGCATATTCGACTTTGGTTGTGTAAAAGAAGTACCGCTCGACTTTTATGAAAATTATTTCCTGCTGGTAGATAAAGAAGTGTTGAAAGATGAAAAACGCCGGCACGAAATATATACTAACCTGGAAATGATCCACCCTACAGATACACCCAAAGAAGTGGAATTTTTCTCTGGGTTATTCCAGCATATGATCGATCTGCTGACGCTCCCCTTCACCGTAGAGAACTTCGATTTCGGTAATGAAGCCTACTTCAACGAGATCTACGCCTACATGGATGAACTGTACAACATGAAGGAAATCCGCGACTCCAAAGTGGCGCGGGGTTCCCGGCATAGTTTGTATATCAATCGTACTTACTTTGGATTATATTCCATTCTCAGTGAACTGAAAGCAAATATCATTACCGGGAATAGCCGGATCAAAGAATTAGCGAAAAGCTGAAAGCATAAAGCACAAAGCTATTGAGGAGAAGAACTTAGCGAGTATTGAAAATTCGCTTCAAGCATTCTCCTCAATAGCTTTGTGCTTTATGCTTTCAGCTTTACGCTCCAAAACACGTTGGTCGAAGAAATATCCGGGTTGGTCGCAACTCGCACACATGATAAATATATAAATTCCTAATTTGCCACCATGAAACGGGAATGGTATCAACAAAAATGGGTTATTATAGCACTCCATATTTTAGGATGGCTCGCATTCATTTCACTGCCTTACCTGCTACATCCCTCGTCAGATACGCATGCGCAGGAACGCATGAATGAAAAACACAAGTGGGAGCTGTATATGTACTTTACAGACCTGGTGATGATTACCTTCTTCTACCTGAATGCCTGGGTATTTATTCCCCGGTTGCTCAACAAAAAAAAGGTGGTAAAATACACACTGTCGGTGCTGGCAGTATTTATTTTTATGATGATGGCACGCTATGAGTTTGAAGTCCTTTTCCTGAACCCTCATGTGATAGATATCAGACCCGCTATCCTTTTTACGTTGCTCGTATTTTTCTTCATCTGGTCTACCAGCACAGCTTTCCAGATGATTGTGGATAAGGTGCGACAGGAAAGAAAAACCAGCGCCCGCGAAAACGAAAACCTGAAAACGGAATTATCGCTGTTGCGTTCCCAGGTGAGTCCTCATTTTATGTTTAATGTGCTCAACAACATGGTGTCGCTGGCCCGTAAAAAATCGGATGTGCTGGAGCCCTCGCTGATCAAGCTGTCGTCGTTAATGCGGTATATGCTGTATGAAGCCGACGAAGACAAAGTGCCGCTGCAAAAGGAAGCAGAGTACCTGCAAAGTTATATTGACCTGCAGCAACAGCGTTTCGGAAAAAATGTAATCATTCATGTGTCCCTGGAAGCTAGTAAAAACACTTATGAGATAGCCCCCATGCTGCTCATTCCTTTTGTGGAAAACGCATTTAAACATGGCACCGGATTAATATCCGATGCTCAGATAGATATCCAGTTGTATACCCGCCCGGGGATGCTCTTTTTTTCTGTGCGTAACAAATACAATCCCATTTCTTCGGAGGTGAAGGATAAAACCAGTGGGATAGGGCTTGTGAACGTAAAAAGACGCTTAAATTTGCTGTACGGTGAGGAGTACGTGCTGCATATCGACAAAAAAGATGATTGGTTTATAGTATCCTTGCAATTAAATCTTCATGGATGATGAAATGTATTGCCATAGATGATGAGCCATTGGCGCTGGACCTGCTGGAAGACAACATCAGCATGGTGCCTTACCTGCAGCTCGCGGGCAAATGCCAGAATGCCTTTGAAGCGATGGAAATACTGCGTCATCAGCCGGTAGACCTGATATTTCTTGATATACAAATGCCCGGGCTTACCGGCCTGCAATTCCTGGAATCGCTGCCCAATAAACCGATGGTGATCCTGATTACCGCTTACGAAAAGTACGCCCTGGAGGGTTTTAACCTGGCAGTAACCGACTATCTTGTAAAACCGGTATCGCTGGAACGCTTTATCAGGGCCTGCAATAAAGCACAGGAGCTCTTCCTGTTGAAATCGGGTAGTAAGGCCAACCGGGAACAGGCAGACTTCTTTTTTGTGAATGTGGATTACAGCTTGCTGAAAGTGGTATTTGCAGACATTACCTGGATTGAAGGACTGAAAGACTATGTAAAAATACATCTCCATGGCAACCCTAAACCAGTGATAACCCGTATGAGTATCAAGGGATTGGAAGAACAGCTACCTCCGGGAAAGTTTATCCGTATTCACAAGTCGCATATTGTATCTGTAGGGGCTATTACCGCCATCCGGAAGAACAGTGTTTTCCTGGATGAAATAGAATTACCTGTAGGAGACACCTACCGGGATTCCGTATACGCGTTAGCCGGAAAATCAGGTCAGTAAAGTATTCCAGGCTTCTCTTCTTTGTTAAAATACTTCCTGGCGCCCGCATTTCGTAGACATATTTTTCCCGCTCATCTCATTTATTTTATTTAATCCACCAACGCGGTATACTTTTGCATCTCTGAATTTTAAATAAAATGCACAAGATCTACTCGTTAATCGCCCTGTTTTTGCTTACCGTCTCTGCCTGGGCACAGGCCCCCGCTGGCGCTGGCGCCAGAATGCCCATGGGAATGAACGGACATCTTTACGGAAAAATTATTGACCCAGATGGAAAACCCGTTGCTTATGCTTCTGTAATTATCCTGCAAAATCGCATGGATACTGTCAGCAAAAAAATGAAGGAAAAACTGCTGAAAGGCGTACTCACCAAAGGCAATGGTGAATTCAGCCTGGATGAGTTGCCTGGCAGGGGCCCACTCAAACTGCGGATTACGGCTACCGGCTATAAAACGGTAGAACAACCTGTTACCTTTCCGCCATTCGACAAAGACCTGGGTAATATTAAGCTGGCTGTCAGCACCACTCAATTACAGGGTGTAACTGTTGCCGGTACCAAACCCATTATGCAGATGGATATCGATAAAAAGGTATTCAACGTGGAAAAAAATATCGTGAGCGCCGGCGGTACGGCTCTCGATGTAATGAAAAACGTACCGTCTGTTAACGTAGACATCGACGGAAATGTAACCCTGCGCAATGCAGCGCCACAGCTCTACATCGATGGACGTCCTACTACGCTTACACTGGAACAGATCCCTGCCGATGCGATCGAAAACGTGGAAGTAATTACCAATCCTTCCGCTAAATACGACGCTTCTGGCGGTAGCGCAGGTATCCTGAATATCGTGCTGAAAAAGAACCGTAAAACCGGTTACAACGGGAATATCCGCGCGGGTGTAGACAAACGCGGCGCGCTCAATGGTGGTGGCGACTTCAACCTTCGCCAGGACAAGGTAAACATCAGTGCCAGCGTAATGGGCAACCAAATGAAGGGACGTACCAATGGTACCACCGATCGTGATAATTTCGGAGACATACCGCACACCCTCATCAACCAGGAAAATGCCAACAAAACCAATGGCGGCTTCATTTTTGGTAAACTGGGGCTCGACTGGTTCGTTACCAACCGCACCACCCTGTCTATCGCAGGTATTAAAGTGCATGGAGCAATGAACCCTACCGAAAGAATTGATATCAACAGCGACACGCTGTTGAATCCTGTTACCCACGGCTTCAGCCAACGGAATTCCAGCTCGCATAATAAATTCAATGCCAATGGATTAGTGCTGGGCATGAAGCACCTGTTCCCTAAAGAAGGAGAAGAACTAACAGCCGATTTCAACTACTTCGGCGGTAAAAGCAACAACAACTCCGACTATAGAACAGACCGGTACGCTGTTGATAAAAACAATATTACCGGCAGCGATATCCAGCAGATCCTCGGTGGTGGCTCTGTGAGCTTCATGACCATCCAAACGGACTATGTGAAGCCTTTCCGCGGCAAGCTAAAACTGGAAACAGGTTTGAGAACTTCTATCCGCACTACGAAAAGTAACTTCAATAACTATATGATGGATCCCGAAACAGGTAAGTACATCCTGATTCCGGCGGCCTCTAATAATTATAAGAATAACGACAACGTATATGCGGCCTATGCCAGCATCTCCAACACCATCAAGAATTTTGGCTATAAGGTAGGAGTACGCGCAGAAAGCTCCAGCTATACCGGCGACCTGCTCAATAATGGCCAGCACTTCAGCAATAGTTACCCGGTAAGCTTGTTTCCTTCCGTGTTTTTAAGCCAGAAGCTGAAACATGACCAGGAGCTGCAGGTAAGTTATACCCGCAGAATTAACCGGCCTAATTTCTTCCAGCTGATACCGTTTACCGACTCAACAGATAAGCTGAACATCACGAAAGGTAACCCAGGCCTGGTACCGGAGTTCACCCAGTCAATGGAAATGTCGTACCTGAAAACGTTTAAGGGTAACAACACCTTGCTGGCATCTCTCTACTACCGTCATACCAACAACCTGATTACCCGTTACCTGACCAACGAAACCGACCCGGTAAATAACCAGAAAATTTTGGTCAATACTTATATCAACGCCAACTCCAGCTATTCTGCCGGTGCTGAAGTTACCGCTATGAATACCATTACCAAGTGGTGGAATATGTCGACCAACGTGAATATCTACAATTCCAAAATCAATACGGATAATGTAGCACAGTCGCAGGATGCCCTCTGGAGCTGGTTTGGAAAGCTCAACAACACCTTTAAACTACCCGCTAATTTCGAGGTGCAGCTTACCGGTACTTATCAGTCCAAAACCAACCTGCCGGTAAACGACAACAAGGGTGGTCCGCAAAACGGCCCCATGTTCGGTCAGTCGCAGAATGCCTCCCAGGGGTATATTGCTTCCTTCTGGGGTGTAGATGCGGCTATCAAAAAGAGTTTCCTGAAAAACAATGCTGCCTCCGTAACACTGAGCGTGAACGATATTTTCAGAACCCGCTGGTCAGATCAGTACTCTGAAAGCGCTTACTTCACACAGTACTACAGCCGTTTGCGTGACCCGCAAATGATACGCCTCAACTTTGCTTACCGGTTTGGTAAAATAGATGCCAGCCTGTTCAAGAGAAAGAATATGGGCGCAGGCATGCAGGGAATGCAGGAAGTGATTCAATAAGAAGTTGTCTGTTATATTTAAGCGCCGGAATGCGAAGGGAAGCCTAAGCATTCCGGCCTTTTTCGTCCGGGTAAAACGACTGTACCGTATCACTCTGCCACACTTCCTTGGTATCAATATTCATCGCAGAAATCTTGCCCATAAAGGCCGCGCCGGTATCTACGTTATGTACATTACAGGCAATCATGGGCAGTACTTCTCCATAATTAACACTGGGGGTATGACCAATATAAATTTCCTGGAACAGCAATAAACGTTTGGGGTAGAACCGTGCATCGCGCGGCATTTGCGGATCCAGTGCCAGAGCCAATTCCCAGAGGCTGCGGTCCCAATACAACATGGGAGCAAACCTTTCAAATTCAGGCCCATGCGTAGAGGTAAAGCCGGCGTGTACAAACAAGCGCTTTTGTGTATCGATGTAAAAAAGGCGCATATCGTTGAAAAAAGCAGTATGCCTTTGCAGCTGCGAAGGGGACAACTTTTCATAGCTGGCGATGGTAGCCGCGCCACCGTTCCTTATCCAGGAAGCTTCGGGCATAACACCTTTCAGCCAGGACTCACACCAGGCATCATGATTACCTTTGATAAAAATACAGCGATAGGTTAATTCCAACTCCATCAGGTACTCCAGTACGCCGGCCGACTCCGACCAGCCATCTACATAGTCTCCTAAAAAAATCAGTGTATCAGCTTCTTTCGGCGCAATCCGTGCTATCAGTTGTTTTAAGGCTTTCAGCGCGCCGTGTATATCACCTATTACGTAGGTTGCGGACATGTTTAAATTTGTTTGTACATAATATCCGTTCTCAGCACATATTTCACACCGGCCGTCAGCAGGGAGCCTTCATGCCGTAATGGGTGATGAAAGATCAGCGCGGTGCCGGTTTCCGGGCGAATGACTTCACCAGAGGCAAAAATGGTTTCTCCCCCGGTATATGCTTCGTTCAGATAGATCATAAAAGTATATTGGCTGGCTTCAAAACGGTTCCGCTCGAAACTCCCGTCCTTATGCATTTTAAAGCGTTGTCCGGGACTGTATTTATAAAAACGGAACAATTCATTCAGACCAACGGCTACCCGGTTATCTGTGCCCTCCGGCGCAAATTCGTGCAGGCGCTCCCAGATAAAGGTAGCATATGCTTTATCCTTATACAATACCCTCTCATTATTTCGTACACCTTTGATCAGGCGCTGCACACCATTCCCCACGTCTACCATGGCTTCTTCATAGCCAAGGGCTTCACTTTTTTCAATCAGCGCGCTGCATTCTTCCAAAGAAAAAAATTCACGAATCGTGAAAATGCCGGGATTGTAAGTATACTTTTCCATGGTCGTTATGATTCTGTAGGTACATTAATCTGGAAATTGTTTTTCTTCAGGTGTTTATTAAAGCGGTAAAGCTCAGGATGCCTGTTCTTCAGTCCTTCCCGCTTCATGCCGGTATTGATAACATATTCCGCATCCAGGATCTTGCGGCGGAAATTGCGGCGGTCAAGCGTGGTATGCAGGATACATTCATATAACTCATGCAGCTCTGTGATGGTAAACAGTTCATCCAACAACTCGAAGCCCACCGGATGGTACAGTATTTTCGATTTCAGCCGCTGTAAGGCCGCCTTAAAAATGTGTTTATGGTCAAACCCCAGCACCGGCAGCTTCCTTACATTGAACCATTTTACGTCGTTGGCCATACTACCTGCCACGATTTTGAACTTGGCAGGATTAATAAGGGCGTAATACCCTACGGCAATTACCCGTCCCCGGGGATCCCTGCCCGGATCGTCGAAAGAATATAACTGCTCCAGGAATACTTCGTTCATGCCCAGCTTGGTTTGCAGGATGCGGGAACAGGTGTCCAGGAAGGTTTCCTCCATCTGTAAAAAACCTCCCGGCAGCGTCCAGCAGTCTTTAAACGGCTCCTCTTTGCGGTTGAGCAGCAATACAGACAGGGTATTGTCGTGGTAGCCAAATACAACGAGGTCTATGGCGAGAGAGGGGTTTCTATATTCGTGAAAAAGCTTCATGGGTTGTTTGCGTCAATATAACGTGAAGTAACAATTTTTTTGGGAGAAAACCTAAAAAAAAGGCATGATCTGCCTTACTCCCCCTCAGATAAGGGGAAACAAAACGTTTCCGTTGGTTCATTTACGTATTTTTTTTAACGTGAGAATTTACCAGCCAAGAAATACCATTCCTATCCCACACAGGGTCACCACTCCTCCGCCTATGGCATGTACGTACCGTTCGAGTTTATCTGTTTTAATAATGGAATAACCATAACAACCTATCAGTACCATGGCTAACATGGTAATAACGGTAACGATCGCAAAAACGCTAATCAGCACCATCACTTCCAGGGAAGAGCGATGTGCGCCCGAATAAAATAACAGCGGCACCAGGGGCTCGCTGGGGCCCATTACAAAAATGGCAAACAATATCCAGGGGGTTACTTTCACCCTGTTTTGCGGATATACTACCTCTCCATGTTTATGTTCATATACATAAATATCTCCCCCCTCATATACATCAAAATGCTTGTGTGGCTTATTCAGCCATGCCTGTCGCAGTCCCCATACCAGGTATACCGCGCCGAAGGCCAGCAGGCACCAGCCGGAAAGATTACCTCTCACATCAGTAAACCACGCCAGCTTCGACAACTGCCATCCCAGCAATACACCGATCAGCCCTATAATAACAGAACTGAAAATATGCCCGAAACCACAGAGGATGGTCCAGAAAACGGTTTTGGACATACTCCATTTCCTGGAGCGCGACAGCACAATAAAAGGCAGGTAATGATCCGGCCCGGTGGCGGTATGTAGGCAGCTGATGGTAACCGCCGATAGTATCAATGTTGTTAACCCAATATTCATAGTACTTTCATTACTGCCGTCACTACCGCGGCTTTCCATAAATGTTGCTGTATTTTACGGAGACAGTTAAACAACTGCTCTCCACCGTTGCCCAGTATCCTGACCACGGTGCTGTAAGGCCCGCTGGCCGAGGCGCCGGCAACAATCCCGTCCTCTCCTTCCAGTAAAATGTATAGCTGATCCGGTAAATCGGCCGCCACACCAGCACCTGTATTCACATAAATGAGTGTGGCCTGGTGTGTATATCCTTCCATCTGCCCAATTGCCTCCATCGACAACAACTGAGGCTGCAGCAACACATTGTCTTTTACAATCAGTTTATCCCCATAAAACACGGAAGTAACGTTCTGAAAATGGCTGAAGCGGAATACTTCCCCTGAATGTTTGCGGCCACAGGTCACAATTTCACCGAAGGTGAGCTCGCAGTTGTTGCCCATCCGGATAATGTTGCGGCCTTTGAAGATGGCATTTTCGTGCGGCACTACCGGGTGTTGTACATAGCTGAATACACTGTTGGGTTCCAGCGTAACCAGCTGCTGTTGCTGCGCGCCACGCTGCATATTGAACAGGCGCTGGTACGATTGTGACTGCAACTGCAACCGGCTGTTGCTTTCTACCTTAATATCAATATCGTAATGATCGCCATCCAATATCCCCGGTGAGGAACTCATCACCATCAGGTACAGTGAGGGATCCGTTTTGTGTTCCCCTACGTTCGCCACCCGGAAAGGGCGCGTGAAGTAGGTGTCCCGCAAAAAGGAGCGCCCATTTTTATACCCGCTTATTATACGCAGCTTGTTAATCATTCCTATTCATTTATCTTACCAGCGCAGGTTCCGCTGCATCCTCCAGTAAAGCATATTTCTTAATCCAGCCAATCACCGTATCCAATCCTTGTAGCGACATGAGGTTGGTAAACACGAAAGGCTTGCCGGCGCGCATTTTGCGGGCATCGCGTTCCATCACGCCCAGGTCGGCATGAACATAGGGCGCGAGATCTATTTTGTTGATCACCAGCAGGTCGGAGCGGGTAATGCCCGGACCACCTTTACGGGGAATCTTATCTCCTTCCGCCACATCAATCACAAAGATGGTGACATCGGCCAGGTCGGGACTGAAAGTAGCAGACAGGTTGTCGCCACCGCTTTCTATCAGGATCAGTTCTATTTCCGGGAAACGGGCAGCCATTTCATCCACCGCTTCGAGGTTCATGCTGGCATCTTCGCGGATAGCGGTGTGCGGGCATCCGCCGGTTTCTACACCAATAATCCTTTCTTTGGGCAGCAGGCTGTTTTTGGTTAAAAACTCTGCATCTTCTTTGGTATAAATATCATTGGTGATCACCCCTATGCTATAGGTATTCATCAGGTGCCTCGACAATCTCTCTATCAGGGCGGTTTTACCAGATCCTACCGGTCCGGCTACTCCTATTTTCACATATTTTCTATCGCTCATGGTTAATTACTTTTTTTATTAAGACATATACAAGCGGGAGTATAATTTTTCGTGCTGCATACAGCGGATATCGAATCCTATGTTGCAAACACCCACCAGTTCCCGGTCCAGGTGGATGGTTTTTTCTATCAGCTCTGCTATCACCGGTTGCAGGTCAAACAGAATATCCTGTCCTTCCAGTTGCCCCAGGGGCACCAGTTTCACGGCATTGGTAATCATCCCGATGGCAGCGTTATAATAAAAGGCGTACAACGCTTCGGTAAGCGGAATGTCCATCAGCGCGGCATACATACCATAAGTCAGGCAGTAGTGGCCTTCTGCCGTTTTAGTAGCAATAGCGGCAGCGTATTCTTCTGCCAAAGGGCTATTATACTTTCTGCTGAAAATTTTTATCAATCGTAGTCCCAGCTTCTGGCTGGCCTGCCTGATCTCTTTGGGCAGCTTCAGCGCACCCACTTCTTCATCCAGCAGCAGCAGGGCTTTGAGGTCGTTGCTGGCAGCTGCATTGTAAGCCAGGCATACAAAAGCGCCATCATTGTAATGCAGGTTGGCGGTAAGCATTTGTTCCACAAATGCTTTGGCAGAAGCCCTGTCATGCACCAGCCCTTGTTGTACATAGGTTTCCAGGCCATTGGAATGAGAATAGCCGCCAATGGGCAAAGTAGGATCGCTGAGGTGCAACAGGCTGCCTAAAAACGGGTGCTGCATATGTTAACGTTCTTTTGCTGCCATGCCTAAAATTTTAGAGAACAACGAGCTACCGCCACCATGGCTATGTGGCTGCACGTGGGCGTTGAGCAGGTTGGTAAGCCGGGTATGCGCTTTCACGGTATCATAGCCACTAGCCGCCAGCCAGCGAAAAATGGGCTCTTCAAAAGGAATGAGCACCTGGTCGTTTTGTATAAAAACAGGCAGGTGTTTATTGCCAATCTCATAGCATACACTACCCATTTCCAATAAGGAGCGGGGAGTAACCACAATGGCATCACTGGGCAGGATATCTACCACTACTACTTTCTCATCATCCATATACAGGATATCCCCCTGGTGCAGGCGCTGCCCCTCTTTCAGAAACTTAATGGCGATCTCCAATCCACCCTGCGTATGCTTGCGCTGTATGCGTTTCGTCATTTCGTACCATTCCAGTTGCAACAGGTCTACCTTCCGGTTACCTGTTGCCATGGATGCGATATTGCCAGCTATTTTTTCTATGATCATACAGTTATTTTTAGAACAGGAAGTAGCGTTGCGCTAAAGGCACGGTACTTACCGGTTCACAGGTGATCACCTCTCCGTCTACACGCACTTCATAATTTTCCGGGTTCACGGTAATTTCCGGTGTTTTATCGTTATGGATCAGGTGCTTTTTAGTGATGGTTCTGCAACCGGAAACGGGCAACACCATTTTTTCGAGGCCATACTTTTCTACGATGCCTTTTTCGAGCGATACTTTGGACACGAAAGACACGCAGGTTTTGTGAATAGCCTTACCATAGGCGCCGAACATAGTGCGCAATATTACCGGCTGCGGCGTAGGAATAGACGCGTTCGGATCTCCCATTTTACTGGCGATGATCATACCGCCTTTGATAATCATTTCCGGTTTAGCGCCGAACAGGGCTGGTTTCCACAGCACGATATCCGCAATTTTGCCGGGTTCCACAGAGCCTACATAGTTGGAAATCCCCTGCGCGATGGCCGGGTTGATGGTATATTTGGCCACATAGCGTTTAGCGCGGAAATTATCGTTGCCTTTGCCGGCATCTTCCGGTAATGCACCCCGTTGCTTTTTCATTTTATCGGCGGTTTGCCAGGTGCGGGTCACTACCTCTCCTACGCGTCCCATGGCCTGGGAGTCGGAGCTCATCATACTGAATACGCCCAAGTCGTGCAGGATGTCTTCTGCAGCAATGGTTTCCGGGCGGATGCGGGAATCTGCAAAGGCCACATCTTCCGGGATACTTTTACTGAGGTGATGACATACCATCAGCATGTCGAGGTGTTCATCAATTGTATTGACGGTATACGGACGGGTAGGATTGGTGGACGCGGGCAGTACATTGGGGTACATGGCTGCTTTGATAATATCGGGTGCGTGACCGCCACCGGCGCCTTCCGTGTGGAAGGTATGTATCACGCGACCATTGATGGCGTTCATGGTATCTTCCAGGAAGCCTGCTTCGTTGAGCGTATCGGTGTGGATAGCCACCTGTACATCGTATTGGTCGGCCACTTTCAGTGCGGCGTCGATAACGGCGGGGGTGGCGCCCCAGTCCTCATGTATTTTTACACCCAGTCCACCTGCTTCAATCTGTTCTGCGATAGGGCCTTCGGTGGCACAGTTGCCTTTTCCGAAGAAGCCCAGGTTCATCGGGAAAGCGTCGGCTGCCTGCAGCATTCTTTCCATAAACCACTTACCGGGTGTCACCGTGGTGGCATTGGTGCCATCTGCCGGGCCGGTACCACCGCCTATCATGGTGGTGATGCCGCTAAACAGGGCGGTTTCGATCTGCTGGGGGCTAATAAAGTGAATATGGGTATCGATGCCTCCGGCAGTGGCAATGAGGCCTTCGCCGCCATGTACTTCTGTACCGGCGCCAATGATCATATCGGGATGTACGCCATCCATGGTATCGGGGTTACCTGCCTGGCCAAAACCTACAATTTTTCCGTTTCTGATGCCCAGGTCACCTTTCACGATGCCCCAGTGATCGATCAGGATCACGTTGGTGATCACAAAATCCAGTACACCCTGGTCGCTCGTAGCGGTGCTGGACTGGGCCATGCCGTCTCTTACTGTTTTACCGCCGCCAAACTTGCTCTCATCGCCATATTCGTTAAAGTCCTTCTCTATCTCAATGATAATATCAGTATCGCCCAATCTTACTTTATCCCCTACAGTAGGGCCGTACATATTGGCGTATTTAACTCTGTTTATTTTCAGGCTCATTGTGCTTTGTTTTTAAAGTTTGCGGCCAGCATTTTCGTCATCGCGTTTTCCCTGCTGGCTTCCAGGGTGGTGTCGCCATTTACCAGGTTATTGATACCAAATACCCGGCGGGCGCCGCCCAGTTCTACCAGCTCCACCTCTTTTTCCTCGCCAGGCTCGAAGCGAACAGCCGTACCGGCGGCGATATTGAGGCGTTTACCAAAAGCTTTCTCCCGGTCGAAACTCATTTTGCGGTTGATTTCAAAAAAGTGGCAGTGGGAGCCTACCTGTACGGGGCGGTCAGCGGTGTTCACCACTTTTACCTTCACGGTTTTGCGGCCCACGTTGCATTCAATATCTCCTTCTCCTAAAAAATATTCTCCAGGAATCATGTCGCGTAGTTTTACATATTAACGAATAGGATCATGGACGGTCACGAGTTTGGTACCATCCGGGAAAGTAGCTTCTATCTGTACATCGTGTATCATTTCAGGAATACCTTCCATGACATCATCCCGGGTGAGAATAGTAGCGCCGTATTGCATCAGTTCCGCTACTGATTTCCCATCCCTGGCAGCTTCCAGCAGGTGGCTGCTGATGTAGGCGATAGACTCCGGGTAATTGAGTTTAAGGCCGCGGGCCTTTCGTTTAGCGGCCAGTTCGCCGGCCAGATGAAGCAGAAGCTTCTCCGTTTCGCGGGGAGTTAAATGCATATATTAATTTTGTGAATGACAATAGGAAACCGGTATCCGTTATATTTTTCAGAAATATACAGATAATGGCGCGAAAATCATATCGGCAGGAAAACGCCGGTAAGAAATGTTGTGTTGTATAACAGCAACTGCCTGGCTAACGAATGTCAGCTGTGGAAGTAAAAAGCGGCGCATGTTTGCACATGCACCGCTTTTTTTATTTGGACCCGGGATAGGAATATTCCAGTCATCTCATAACCTACAACTGTTACACTGTTAAAGTAACAAGCTGCAAAGATACGTAGCAGGTACCAAATAAAAAGGTGTGGTAACCCGAAGGTTAGCAGCAAAAAAAAACCGCAGCCAGGAATGACTGCGGCGACTTTTCTTATCCACTCGTTTATCGTTGTAAACTCAACTCTTTATTGGTGGCAAACTGTTGCAGGGTGGCGGTTACTTCTTTTTCCAGCGCGGCGCCGGTCAGTTCCTTGCGCAATGCCTTCTCTTCCAGTGCTGCCATTACCTTATACAGCGGCTCATTATTCACTTTACGCTGGAGGTGAATGGCGCTGTTGCCGCCATATACTTTATCCCAGCTCTTACGCACTACCGCCCAGAAAGCCTGGTTTTGTTCCCACCAGGCTTTTGCCAGCTTGCACCTGTTTTCATCAGTACGGTTATAGGTATTGAGTCCTTTCTCGCCCACAATTACTTTATCGGTACCGTTTATACGCACTACTTTCAGGTTGTCCTGTTCGTGGATAGAGCCGGTAGCGGTAATTTCATGGTGATTGGTACGGTGTAATACGTTGTAGTCTTTGCGGGTAGTATATTCCCGGCGGGGCAGCGGTGCATCACTGGCCGATTCCCAGTAGTGACGGCCATCTGTATGCACCCAGGTAGCGGAGCCCTCATAGCGGGGCTCATCATCCACACCATATACTTTCTGGGTCCATTGCCCTTTTACCTGTGCCGCTGGCAGGGATACTTTCTTCCATTCATCGTCTTTATCATACGCCAGCAGTTGCTGGTTTTCGTATAGCCAGTCTTCTGTCCAATGCTTGATGACCATGCTATCGGCAATCAGCAGGTGCTGCAATACAATACGGTTTTTATCTTCCGCGGCTACCGTCACATATTCCACTGCGTCAGTAATTTTATGGTATCCTTTAGGTCTATAGCTCGTATCGGCGGGGAAGGTTTCGGTATATTCAAAGGTTACTTCCTGGCATCCGCACATGCTTTTTATAGCGGCTTTGTCCTGCGCCAGTTTGTCGCCGCCTTTCTGCTGTGCAGAAGCTGTCCATGCCAGGCATATACCAGCCATGGTAAAGGTAATGATGTGTTTCATGCTGTTTGAGTTTAGTAACAGAATCAGTTAAAATTACGGGAGCCATTGGCCTGGTATACGTAGCGGAAATGATAGTGGCGACTCAGGGAAGTCTGATCCGGGTTAGCTGGCGCATCTTTGTAATAGCTCGTAATTTCTATTTTTACATACTTTCCGCTGGTGGTCTTCACAACAATAATAGATCCAACTACCGGTGAAATCACATGGGTATTCATATTGTAGGAATACCAGCCGGTAATGGCTTTTTTCGCGGTAGCATCGGTGGTATAACCTGCCTCCGGCGCCTGGTTCAATTGGTTATATACACCGGATATTACCTGCGCTACGGTGCCGCCGGGGCCACTGCTGCCACCATTGATGATGATGGTAGTAGCCTTAAACCCAATATCCCATTTGGTGGTAGCTGAATCGCTGTTGGATACAATTTTCCCTTCCTCCAGGTTATACAGGGTAAAACTGTTTTTGTTGGCCGCATCGGCGTCGAGGTTAACGACGGTTTTAGAGGTAGCGCCAGGTACCGGCTGGGTATCTTTGTTATCATCTTTTTTACAGGAAAAAAGGAAAACCAGTGAACAGGCAAGCAGGCCTGATGTAAGAGATTGCATCTTCATATAGGTTGTGATTATTTATTAACAGGGTGATAAAAATTCCAGGTAACAGCAACGCTATAAATCCGCCCTGGCATAGTGCTAATATGCTGCGGGTCGGTATAATTAAACAGGTTTTCCAGGGTAGCCTGCAGGCGCAGCTGGCGCCTGAACAGCCATTTGGCTGCTGCCAGGTTCACCATAGCATACCCCGGCACAAACTCGCTTTTTAAATCAGGTACATTATTTCCATTCTCATCCGTAAATCCATATTTGCTGCGATACAGCAGCCTGGCATTAGCATCTATACCCAAACGGGAATGGGTAAACGCTACTTTCAGGTTAGCCGCATGATGGGAACGGTTAAACAAACCAAAGTACTCCCTCCGGGTAAGTGCACGCGTTTCTCCGGTACCGGCATCCTTCGTATATACCTGCCCGTTTTTTACTTTTTTAAAGAGCTCATTGTCTTTGGAACGCAGGTACTGGTATCCGCCCGACAACTGCCAGCAATCTCCTATACGCTGCCCCAGCTCCAGCTCTGCACCACTGGTAGTAATGCTATTGATATTGATATAACTGTATACGGCCAGGTCATTGGTCTTCACCGCAATAGCCCGGGTATCAATCAGGTTTTTCACCTGGTTGTAAAAGAAATTCACCTTCGCCGTAGTAGCCGCAAATACTTTTCCTTCTATTCCCAGGTTGTAAGACCAGGAGCTTTCGGCATCCAGGTTCTTCAGTTGCTCCGGGTCGATGTTTACCTGCTTGATCTGTCCTTGATTTTGCATCTCTTTTAAAATATCAGCAGCCAGCTTGGTACCTACTACGGAGTAGCCTACTGCCGCATTGTTGAAATGCAGGTACAGTTGCCGGAAATCCGGCGCACGGTAGCCACGGCCAACGGTACCGAGTATACGCCAGTCAGGATGGAAATTCCAGGACACCGACAGCTTGGGACTGAACTGGGAAGGGTATTGATTATGTGTATCAAAACGCCCTCCAGCCAATATGTTCCAGGCATTAGCAGGTTTCCAGTTTTCCTGCACAAAAATGTAACCGGTGTTAAACGCCATGCGTTCATCGTAGCGGGTAGCTTCCAATGTTTCATGCACATAACCGGCGCCGGCAGTCAGCTGGTGTTTCGGATGTATCTGCCAGTCGGCCTGGTATTCGGGCTTTATATATTGCTGTTTAAAAAAGGAAGCATCGTACATACTTTTATCCTGCTGGTAGCGCATTTCTTCATTGGTGGAATACCTGGAGTAGTATCCGCGCAGCACCTGTTTGAAGTTGGCAGAAGGTGTATGGCTGATTTGCAGGGAGGCATTCATATCTTTCTCCTTCCCAATATCATCCACCCTGCCTTTGGCATCATCGAAATAATTGTTGGCCCGCTGTTCATAATACCGGCCCGACACAACGGTATGCCATTTCGATGACCAGTTGTGCTGCCAGCGGGCTTGCGCCGTAGTAGCTTTAAATGGCGACACGGTAGGTGATGCAGCATTGGTATTTAACGTATATCCATCACTGTTATACCTGTTAATACCGGCAGAAAAACTACCATTGGCATAAGGCACGCGGGTATTCGCATCCAGCGTATAGGTATTATTGGATCCATACCTGCCGGTAATGCTGGTAATACCAGCAGCTTGACGAGGGCTGGTGATAATATTAATAACACCGGCCAACGCGTCGCTTCCATACAGGGATGATACAGGACCTTTAATAATTTCAATTCTTTCAATATTGGACACGACGATGCGCGACAGGTCGAAGGTACCGGCGGTTCTGCCTATCAGCGGTTCGCCATCCAGCAGTATCAGGGTGTATTCGGCTTCCAGCCCCTGCATTTGTACACCGGTGCCATGATTGGAGGTGATAAACAAACCTGTTTGTTCGGCCAGCACCTGCTGCAGCAATACCGCGCCCATGGCTTGTATCTGTTGCTTCGTAATTACCTTCACCGGTACCGGTACTTTACTGAGCAGCTGCTCATTCCTGGTAGCAGTCACCACTATCTCCTGCAACACTTTAGCGTTGGCAGCTGTATCTGTTTGGGCATAGAGATTCCCTATCCCCATGATGCATACGATCAGGAGTAAATATTTATACATGTTAAAGTTTATCTGAAAAGTGAAGCAAAAGTAAGTGCAGAAAAAAAACAAGGCTTACGAGTTCGGGAAAGTTATTTACGAGATACGGAAAATTGCCGTTAACTTCGTTTTCACGGTAATTATGTACCGGTGCAAACAATTTTTACACGTTACCTGTTCTTGATTATATGAAACTGCAACTCTTCCCCGCAAGCGAAAGGGGTATTAAAGATATTGGCTGGTTGAAAAGCAATTTCTTCTTCAGCTTCAGCGATTATTGCCATCCGATGCGCAGCGCATTCGGCACTTTGCTGGCATTCAATGACGATTTTGTGGAGGCCGGCAAAGGCTTTGGTATACACCCGCATGTTAACATGGAAATCATTTCCGTGTTGCTGAAAGGTAAAATGAACCATAAAGACACGATGGGGTATAGCACTGAAATAGAAGCGCCTGCGGTACAAATTATGAGTGCCGGTAGCGGGTTAAGACATGAAGAATATAATATTGGCAGCGAAGAGGTGAACTTCCTGCAAATATGGATTATGCCCAAGCAACAAAATATCATGCCCCGTTATCAACAACGCAGCTTTCCAAAAGATAAACGTAAAAATAAACTGGTAACCATCGTTTCAGGAGAGGAAGGTTTGCAACATTGCTGGATTAACCAGAATGCTAAATTATCGCTGGGTTATTACGAGCAACCTTCCAGTCTTACCTACACCTTCAACCCGCTGAATAAATGCGTGTTCATTTTTTCCATTGCCGGCGGACTGCGGGTACAGGACCAGGTGTTACAGGAAAGAGATGCCGTAGGCATCTGGGAAACCGGTGATATCTCCCTGCAGTGTGGTGAGAAGACAGAGTTCCTGATTATAGAAACCCCGATTAACCAGAAGTAATACAGCAGTGAGGGACGCCCAGGCGTCCCACTCATTTTACCCCAGGATGATAATTATTTTGAAGCACTTACCTATAGCAATAAAAAAATCTATGTTCAGAATGAAAGACTTAACATCGGTTTTTGAACTGGCTGCGTGTTATTCCAAACGGAATCATTAAATTTATATAGCACCGCAATAAAGGGTCAGTTACGGTATGACTAGTACCACTCAAAATAATTACATCGGCTTCGAAGTGCTCTTTAACCATGCATCGATCGGTATACTGGTAGCCGACAGTGACAACGCTATTCTCATGGCGAACCCCTTCCTGCTTAACCAGTTCGGCTATACGAAAGAGGAAATTACCGGCGCACCAATAGACAGTCTCCTGTTCTGCCAGGACGGGGAACGGGTTGCACTGCGGAAAGACGGCAGCCGGTTCCCGGTGGAAGTCAACCAGGGCGACCATGAAACACCCGGAGGAGTGCTAACCATTATATATGTAATGGACATTTCCGACCGGAAAAAATCAGAGCTAACGCAGCAGCAACTTACACAACAAAAGAAGGAAGTAGCGATTAAAGAAGGTACGCTCAAAAAGATCAACAGCATTCTCAATAGCGTATGGAGCAATGCCGGCGCTATGATCATTGTTATCAACAAGGAGGGATATATTAAATGGTTTAACCCGGCGGCAGAAAGGATACTGGGGTATAAAGCGAGCGAGGTTATTGATATATACACCCCTATGATGCTGCATGATAAGGAAGAAGTAGCGCTGAGAGCAGAGGAATTTTCACGTCAACTGCACCAGGCCGTAGAACCAGGGATGGAAACACTCACGATCAAGGCTAAACTGAATTTACACAATGAATATGAATGGCTGTACCTGCGTAAAGACGGCACCTCCCTGCCGGTATCACTCACGGTATCGGCTATACGCGAAGCGGGCGAAATTACCGGCTATATAGGTATCGCCATAGACCTTACCCGGATTAAACAGGCAGAGTCCGAATTAAGGGTAGCCCTGGAAACAGAAAGGGAACTCAATGAATTGAAGTCCAGGTTCGTTTCCCTGGCATCGCACGAATTCAGAACACCACTGAGCGCCATCCTGTCGTCGGTATACCTGGTATCCAAGTATGAAGCCGTGGAAGATGCCCCCAAACGCGGTAAACATATACAGCGTATCATTTCTTCGGTGAATATGCTGACCGATATCCTGAATGACTTTTTATCTGTAGGAAAAATTGAAGAAGGAAAAATCCAGGTACGTCACAGCCTGTTCGATGCCAGCAAACACATCGGCACTATCATCAGCGAAATGGATGGATTGAAAAAATCGGCCCAGCAAATCTATTATGCCCATCACGGCAATACACAGGCACATCTTGACCCTACACTGTTGAAGCACATCGTCATGAACCTGGTGTCTAACGCTATTAAGTTTTCTCCCGAAGGCGCCATTATCTCTATTCGTACCCAGTGCAGCAACAGCGCCTTCCAGTTGTCCGTACGGGATAAGGGGATCGGCATTTCAGAGGAAGACCGGCTTCACCTGTTTGAGCGTTTCTTCCGTAGCCAGCATGTTGCCAACATACAAGGCACCGGTCTTGGATTACATATCGTAGCCAAATATGCAGAACTGATGAACGGTTCTGTTTCCTGCAACAGTACACTTGATCAGGGTACCGAATTCCTGGTATCCCTTCCATTTCCGAAAAACTAAATACCATGCAAAAAATCCTGTTGATAGAAGATAATACCGCTATCTGCGAAAATGTGGCCGAAATCCTGGAGCTGGCCAACTACGAGGTGATTACCGCCGCCAATGGGAAAGAAGGCGTGGCCAAGGCCCTGGAACATCATCCCGACCTGATCGTTTGCGATATTATGATGCCGGTACTCGACGGATTTGGCGTACTGCATATGCTCCATAAAAACAAAGCATTGCAAACCACACCTTTTATTTTCCTGTCGGCCAAAGCGGAACGGGGCGACGTACGCAAGGGCATGGAAATGGGTGCCGATGATTATATCACCAAACCTTTTGAAGGAACCGAGCTGCTGAGCGCCATTGAAAGCCGGCTGAAAAGATGCGCCGAAATTAAAGATACCAGCATTACCGGCTTACACGGCGTAAAAGTATTGCTGTCTGCCAGCACCGGCGATGAACACCTGTCCCGCCTGCGGGAGGACCGGAATACCCACCTGTACAAAAAGAAACAAAGCGTCTATACCGCCGGCAACCGGCCCGAATACCTGTACTATATCGTGCAGGGAAAAATAAAAACGTATAAACGTAATGATGATGGCAAGGAATTGATTATCGGGTTGTACAATGAAGGGGATTTCCTGGGATATAATGCGTTGCTGGAAGGCGGCAACTACCAGGAAAATGCAGAAGCCATGGAAGAAAGCCTGCTGGCCATTATCCCCCAGAAAGACTTCGAGCAGCTGATTAGCAGCAATCCCGAAGTTCTGGGGAAATTCATCCAGTTATTGTCGAAGGAAATGGTTGAAAAAGAACAGCAGCTGATTGGGCTGGCTTATAATTCGTTGCGTAAAAAAGTGGCAGAAGCATTGTTGATGCTGGATAAGAAATATAACAGCACCGGCAGTAAACATTTTACGATAGATATCAGCCGGGAAAACCTGGCCGCCGTAGCAGGCGTGGCCAAAGAGTCGCTGATACGCACCCTGGGCGATTTCAGGGACGAGCAACTGATTGCCTTAAAAGAAGGACAGATTGCCTCCCTGTCTATCAAAAAACTCACGGAACTGGTTAACTAACCTCTTGGTTAATAAAGACCAGAAAAGCAACCCTCACCCTATCATGCTCCTGTACCATCCCCTCTACATCTCCTTTCAACACCTCATACAAATGAGGGGCAGGTACGCCAACGGGCTGCTTTTCCAGCCATTCCATCTGCTCATTTATCTCGTGCCTCAATAATATCATAGACTGCTCCCTGGACAACATCAACAACTGAAATTCCTCCGCCTGTTCTATGAAAGAACGGCGTGCGGTTTCTTTTAATGCATCCGCCAACTGGTTAATCAACGCTGCATTTTCCGCTCTCAAGGTTTTCAGGATCCTGATCCATGCACTGCACCATTCAATAAATTCTGCATGGGTAGGATCTTTCAGCAGTTCATGCGCCATATCAAAGGCTAATTGTAATACGTTTGAAGTCCATGTATGTCTTTGTCTCTGGCCCAGCTCTTTAACAGCTGTACCAGGTCTTTCTGCGTAAAATATAACTGCCTGATATCGTTTACCAGCAATACGATTTCCCGATGATTGTAAGCTGCCGGGAAATTGTTTTCCTTCTCCACAAAATCATCCAGTAAAGTCAATATCGTTTTGCTCTGTATCAAAAACTCCCTGACCAGTTTAGCTACTTTATGGATGTGATCATACCCGGCTACAGCGGTCGTTCCATCAGTGATCTTAGGCTTCAGCACCGGCTTCAGCTCATCCTTCAGGTTCCGCAATACCACGTTATGATATACCATCACCTCACGATAGTAGTGAATAAACAATTCATTGAAATCCTGGTAAACACCTGTTACCGGCGCTCCCGCTGCCTGCATTCTGGCATAGGCCGCTTCCATCTTATCCAATACCCGCAGGGCTTTAGGCGCTGCCTCTTCGGTAATACATTGTTGGATACTTTCTGCATACCGGGTATTAAAGTCCAACGCCCCCAACTTCATATCCAGCAACGATTTCACGCCCGCATGACCTCCATATTGCCTGAAAATGAAATGCCCGTATTTACGCAGATGCTTAATCGGGAAGAAGAGGAAGCCTTCGCAAAACCTGCGTTGCCTGGAAGTAGGAGTCAAGCCACTAAACATAATTTGCATTTTTAAAGATACCAGGAAAAGTATCACCGCTTTTAACGGTGATACTTTACAACAGCACCTCTCCGTTCACTATTTTATCTTAGTATGATGATGATCCGGTTAGAAATTCAATGATGTAAAATTACTTCCGCGCATATTGCTGAACAATGATGCGCATTACCTGTCGGGATGACATTCATCATTTTTCGGGATGACGGCGATCATCGGTACCCCTGGGAGGGCGGTAATCCAGGCAGCGGTATACCAGGAATTTCCTTACTACACGGCCGTTTTGCGTGACTATAATCGGGGGGAGCGGCGTGACGGAACTAAAAAATGGAGCTAACTCATCCATAAAAGCTACTTCGTCTTTATCATCATCTACATCAGTGAGAGAATTAATAAAAAGGGCGTTTTTACCTTTGAGGATATTCAAATCAGTGCCTATAAAATCGAACTGCAATGCGTTTTCCCCAATCACGTTGCGGGAATATACCATGCGGCCAAGATATAAGTTGAGCATGGCACTGGTTTTATAATCATCTGCCGAAAAAATAAAATCATCCGGGTAACTGGCCGACAATGTTTTCACCCCATCACCCAGGCCCTTCCAGCCTATCATCGTATCATCCGAGTGGATCGGCACCGGGTATAACAGCACTTCCACCGCCAGGGCCATATGCACTACCAGTGAACAAATCCACTGCCAGCGTATATACTTAAACGTAAGCCAGGTGCTTACCCAGATGATGCCGGTGATATAAGCAGGCATCATCCAGTTAATCTTTACCCAATATACCGGCGATATCACGGTAAACAGGCCACAGATGGGCACAAAAAAGCATAACAGGAACAGGTGCCGCGCCGGGATGCGGCCAATATGTATCCCGTATTTACGAACAAATTTCCAGAGATAATAACATAAAACGCCCAGCAATACCGGTAACAATATCGCCGCCTGGTGCCCGATAACACCGAAAAAGTCTAACGGGTGAAACTCCACCCCACCTACCCGTTCAGACGACTGGAACCGGAAAGAGGCAAACTGGTTATCCACATTCCAGATCACTACCGGTAAGATGGTGATCGCAAAAAACAGGATACTCAGCAAAAAACCGCCAGACCACAGGTAGCGCCGGTGTTCCCGCGACAATAATAAAAACAGCACAGCGCCCGCCGGCAGAAACAACGCAGTATACTTACTGTCGAACGTAAGTCCCATGGCAATGCCCGACCAGATCCAGTACATCCGGCGCTGCTCAAACAGCGCTTTGTACATGGCCAACAAAGACAACGACCAGAAAAACAACAGTGGGACGTCCGGCGTGGAAATGAGCGACAATATCGTTACCATCAGCGTGGCATAGAGTAGCAGCCAGGCATTCCAGGCCCGCTCCCTGGGCAGGAAACACCGGGCCAGCTGGTAAAACACCAGCAGGGTACCTGCCGTTACCAGGGTGTCGGCCAGCTTGATCACAAACACATGCCGTCCGAAAAGGTCTGTAAAAGCCCGTAAAATCCAGGCAATTGCCGGTGGATGATCGAAGTAGGAAAGGGCAAAATGCTGCCCGTAGAAGTAATAATAGGCATCCTGGGGCATAGGCCCCATTAATCCCGTAAAAGAAAGTCTTAATACCGTAATGAAACAGATGGCCACCGCCACCCACTTATCCGCAGTAAGATAATTTAAAAAGCGCTTAACCCCGGCCGATTCCTCCATAGCATGCTAACAGTTAATGTGACAGATCGTGTGTAGGAATACAAGGGCCACAATCTCCATGCCGTACCACCGTCAGGCAGGTTGTCCTTAACTAAATTTAACACTAGGGACTACATCAATCCACCTTTAAACTATGAGCAGGGTTAGCGCTGGCGGCTTTAAAGGCCTGCCAGCCTACCGTTACAACGGCTATCAGCAGGGCGCTGGCAGCACCACCGGCAAATATCTGCCAGGTAATCGTTGTCCGGAAAGCAAAATCTCTCAACCACTGCTCCAGCAAATACCAGGCAACCGGCGTGGCTATCACCACTGACAATACTACCAGTACCAGGAAATCTTTCGACAACAACGTTACTATACCGCTGATGCTGGCCCCCAATACCTTCCGGATACCAATTTCGCGGGTACGCTGCTCTGTTACATAGATGGTTAATGCCAGTAATCCCATTACCGAAATGAAAACGGATATCAACGTAAACACATGGATGATGGCCTGTATCCGGCTATAGCTGCTGAATAAGCGCTGGAAATTATCGTCCAGGAAAGAATAATGTAAAGGAAATCCCGGCTCTACTTCTCCCCACAGTTGCGTAATCGCCGCCAGGGTCTTGTCCAGGTTGGCTGTATTTACCTTTACCATCAGCGCCCCTCCCGATTGATACGTACAATGCGCATTGGAAATACTATAAAACGTAGGCCGTACATAACTGTCGAAGCCCTGCACCTGGAAATCCTTCACTACACCCACAATGCGGTAGGGCACACTGTCGCACTCCGCATAGCTGATGGGTGACCCCACCGGGTCTTTTACACCGAGCAACCGGGCCGCTGTTTCGTTGATAATAGCGGTATTGTTCTGGTCTTCAGGATGGGCGTCATCGAAACCACGGCCCTTCAGCACCGCTATCCCCAATGTTTGAAAGTAATCGGTACTTATCCGTACGGAGGTAAGGGAAGTAGTATTGCCCTGGTAGTGAAACTGCATGCTGGAAGTATCTACCCTGCCTGCCGGAACAGCCGTGGTTTTGGACACATACTGTACGCCGGGAATACGTAGCAACTTCGCCCGGGTCTTTTCAAAATTTCCCTCGCGCGTAGGTTGCATCGCCTGTACCTGCACTACCTGTTGGGGATTGAAGCCTATATCGCGGTGCCGCATAAAACGCATCTGGTTCGACATCACCAGTACGCTGATAATAAAGAATACCGATACGGCAAACTGTACTACGATCAACGAATGACTGAAACGCTTGCTGCTAAGTCCCATGCTGAAATTGCCCTTCAGCACATGCACCGCTTCGCGGCGGGCAAATACGATGGCCGGATACAGCCCGGAAATTAATACAATGGCCACCAGGGCCGCCCCGCATTGCCATAGCATGGTATAACCCTGCAGCTGGCGGGAAAACGACAAGGGCAGATCAAACGTACGGTTAAACACCGGCAGCATCACCACGCATAACAACAACGCCAGCACCAGGCTGATACTGCATTGGATAGTCACTTCCAGCAGGAACTGCCACAGTATTTGCCGGCGGCTGGAACCCATTACTTTTCGTACGCCCACTTCCCGTGAACGCTTCAGGGTTTTTACGAGCGACAGGTTGCTGGAATTCAGCGCGCCACTGAGTAGTAACAATCCTGCCAGCAAAAACAGGATAATCGTTGTTTTAAAGGAACTGCTGCCCAGGCGTGGAAAATTGTGGATATCCGCCACCGCCTCTGTAAACAGGGAAGGCCTGTTACCTGCCCCCAGCCAGGCGGCATAGGTTTGATTCCCCGATTTTATATGATAGTCGAAATAAGTGCGGTTCAGCAGCTCATCCAATTTCGATGGCGCCATTGGTTCCCGTAAACGCACATACGAAATGAAAGAAATATTACTCCAGGCATTGTTATCGGGCATCGATGGATTACGCAATATCATGGTTGCCTTAAAGTGAGTGGGCGTTTCGGGTTCCGCAAAAATGCCGGTCACTGTAAAGGGCTGTTTATTGAATAGCGTAATAACTTTCCCAATGGGATCAGCGGCGCCAAAAAGCTTTTCACTCACCTCCCTGGAAAGCAGCGCGGAAGAAGGCTCCTTGAAAGCCGTAGCTGCATTCCCGGCCAACAGCCGGTAAGGGAATACCTCCAGGAATCCGCTATCGGCCCCCACAATGTCTGACTGGTAAATCTTCTTGTCTCCTGCACTCACCAGGCTTTCAAAGCTGCCCGATGGCTGTATCCGGGTGTAGGCGGTGATATTTTCCTGGTGCTCCCGCAGCAGGGGCGCCAGGGGTGCTGGGGTGGGGTTATCGGTAAAATTACTTTCTGTTTGCTGCGATACCCGGTATACCCGCTGCAGCGAGGCATCCCAGCGATCGTAGCTCAGCTCATAGTTCAGGTACAATAAGATGATGATAAAACTGGCCAGGCCAACGGCTAGCCCACCAATATTTACAAACGTTGTAAACCTGTTTTTCAACAGGCTTCTGAACGCGATCTTGCAGTAATTACCGAACATGGGAGCGAATTTGGCTATTGTTCATAAAAAAAGTGCCGGAATCCGGCACTTTTGATTATCAATTACTTACAGGCTCAACAGGCCAGCAACAGTGTTCACTTTCAACCTCCTCTGTTCATTTATGAACAGCTGCTATTGCAGCGTCCATTGCTTTTCCCAGCTAAAGAAATCTGTTGGTGGTACCTGTTTTCCTTCCAGCTGACTGGTTAATGCAGTGATATACATTTTCCAGCGGGGCAGGTAATAACTGCGCAGGAGTCCGCCCCATTCCTTATTCGCATACTCGTGCAAATCCGTATCCGGGTTATCGGGTCCCCAATAAGTGATCTGGGTTTTGGCGTTCTTTACCAGCAAAGCTTTTTCCGCGGGCGTTTGTCCCAGGTTCCTGGCGGCGTTCACCCAGGTGTCGAGCCGGAAGTGCGGGTTACCGCTTAGCAGCAGGTCCTGTTGCTGTATCAGTGCCAGGAAGCTGGCGGCGCTTTGCTTAAAGGCGGCCAGGTCTTTCCGCTCATAGGCGGCTACCATGCTGGTATAGACCTCTTCTCCTTTATTGGCATTCACCTGTCGCTGGAAATCTATGGCATCAATGTCATAGGTGGCGTTGTTTTTCATCTTGGGCGCCGCTTTCAGAAAAGTGGCTACGGCAGCGGCAAAATCGGCTGTGTTGTAATTGCGTTTGCGGGTGCCCCACGATGATACCGGGCGATCCGTTAAGGTAGGCCGTGCACAGAAGATCGACTCGCTGGGTCCTTCCTGGTATTGTGAAAAACTGCTATATACCGTCGCCAGCAAGCCTTGCCAGGCTGCCTGTAAGTCGGCGTTATCGCTGCCATAACGGTAACGTACATATGATTTTATCCACTCTTTTACGTCTGTTTTTTCCGGGCGCCAGGCCAGTTCCAGCATCAGGTCAAATACTACCGGGTTGTTGTGAATACCTTCCGGCATAATGCCGGTGCCCTTAAACAAGCCGGCATAGGGGCTATGAGCCGCTCTCCAGGTTTCGTCAGCAAACCGCTGCAGTTTACCGTACAATCCCAGTTTCTCACCAAAGTTATTCACACTGCACCAGATAAAGGGTGTGCCTTCATATCCTTTGCGGGTGTCCCAGTTGGCGGTATTTTCTCCAAAAAGTTCCTGCACCAGCACTTTCGACTTATCCAGTCCTGCCAGTAAAGCGCTGGAGGGATTGGCCTGCCAGCCCTGCAATACCCAGGTGCTTCCCGGGAAATGTGCCAGCATGGTTTGCTGGATGGCAGCAGCAGCGGCAGTCACATCCACTCCCTTACTGATACCTCCTTCATGAAAAGGATCGCCGGCAAAAAAATGAATATCGTTACCATATAATTTCTTCATTTCTTCATAGTAGATGCCGGCAATGCGGGTAAAGTTACTATCGCCCGGCACGAGGAAATCCGGGCGCTGAAAGCCTCCTGCCCACTTTCCTTGCTCAATCACCTTCAGCGGCATTTTTTCTTTCAGATTTACCGGAATCATACCATAGAAACCTTGCATCACCGGGGCGATGCCCATGCCCTTCATGCGGGCCAGTATCTGCTTCTCCAGGCGGGTTTGCTGGTCTATCATTTGCTGGGTCACCGGTCCTCCCCAGCTTTCGAGGTTACCCATGAGCCACCAGGCGGTAAAACCTGGTCCGGCTGCAAAGCGGCGCGCTTCCTCCGGCGTATAGCCCAGGCGCTCCAGTGTATGTTGCCATATAGCTTCGGTTCCCATGGTAGCCAGCATCACGTTTACCCCATTGAGCGCCATCCAGTCGAGTTCCCGCTCCCAGTCTTTCCAGTTGTAATAACTCATGGTGTAGCTGATGGTGCAGTAATTGAGCGCATAGCGGTAATCGTAGCCGGTGTTAATATGTACTTTTTCTTTTACAGCCGGTAAGGGAGATACAGGCGCCAGGTTGTCGCCCATATGCGACATAGCGCGGTGGCAATAATACTTAAGGTACCAGTTGAGGCCTGCAGCAGCGGCGCTGGGACTGGAAGCGCTGATCTGCACCTGCTTTCCCGGGGTAGTAATTTCAAAAACATCTTTGTCATTTTCCGCCGGTATATTTTTCAAGATCAGCGATTTGGCCAACCAGGGCACCCTGCGCTGCGCCAGTTGCTGTATGGCCGGAAAATCCTGCGCCAATAACGTAGAAGACAGGCATAACAACAGCCCTGCCAGTATTACTTGCTTTTTCATTTGTTTCACTGTTAGATCGTATGAAGCAATAAAGATGGTAATAAAAAGATGAATTACATAATTCGTAAATTTAGTACACGGCTATCACCCTAAAAGATCCTATATGGTTGGACAAATTAACTTACCGGAAAATATTCATGGACTGGACGACGCAGCAGTAGCCGCTTCCAGGGAACAATATGGCAGCAATACCCCTCCCGTTCCTGATGGCAACCTGTTTACACATATACTTAAAGAGATAATAGACGAGCCCATGCTGGTACTGCTCATCGCGGTAACGGCCATTTATTTTGCGATGGGCGCACTGGGCGAGGCCTATTTCATGCTGGCGGCCATTGCGCTGGTATCAGGTATTTCCTTTTACCAGGACAGCCGCAGCCGTAAGGCGTTGGACGCCCTCCAGAAATTGAATGAGCCACTTAGCAAGGTTATCCGTAACGGTCAGCTTACCAGCATTCCTACCAGCGAAATTGTTACCGGCGATATGCTCATGATATCAGAAGGCAATACCATCAACGCTGATGGCGTAATAGTACATGCCAACGATTTTTCGGTGAACGAATCGGCGCTGACCGGCGAAGCCTTTGCCGTATCCAAGCAACCTGATGACGAAGACAATAAAGTATATAGCGGCACCCTGGTGGTATCCGGACTGGCCATCTGCGAAGTAACGCAGGTAGGGGCACAAACGAAAATAGGGCAGCTGGGACAGGCGATACTGGACATTAAAGAAGAACCTACATTGCTGCAATTGCAAATCCGCCAGTTCGTGAAATGGATGGCAATTGTCGGTGTGGTGGTATTCCTGGCAGTATGGTTGTTTAACTATATCCGCAGTAGCAGCCTGACCGACAGCCTGCTGAAAGGCCTTACCCTGGCCATGTCTATCCTGCCGGAAGAAATACCCGTGGCCTTCACCACCTTTATGGCATTGGGTTCCCGGCGACTCATGCAAATGGGTATCATCGTAAAAAAGATACGCACGGTAGAAGCACTGGGCAGCGCCACTATTATCTGCACCGATAAAACAGGCACCATCACTGAAAACAAGATGAGTTTGCCCGCTATCTACAGCGCAGCGGATCATACGTTATACGGCGAAGACAACCTCCCGGCCGATATTATCACCACGGCCATGTGGGCCAGTGAACCAGTACCGTTCGATCCCATGGAAAAAACACTGCACCGGCTATACGAAAAAATAATGTCCAAAGACGAACGCCCGGCGTATGAAATCATCCATGAATATCCGCTGGAAGGTAAGCCACCTATGATGACGCATATTTTTGGCAACAAAACCGGTCAGCGCATCGTGGCAGCGAAAGGAGCACCGGAAGCTATCATTGCGGTATCTCATCTCCCGGAAACAGAAAAAAAACAAATGCTGGACCAGGTGAATACCCTTGCCGGCAAAGGATACCGGGTGCTGGGCGTAGCGAGCGCCGAATTTACCGGCGATCAGTTTCCGGCCACCCAGCAGGAATTTCCTTTTGTTTTCCTGGGACTGCTGGCCTTCTACGATCCGCCAAAAGCCAACATAGAAAAGGTCTTCCAGCAATTCTACCAGGCAGGCATCGTGGTTAAAATCATTACCGGCGATAATGCGGTTACCACCAAGGCCATTGCCCAACAGGCAGGACTGCAGCATGCCGACAAAGCCATAAATGGCGATGCGCTCATGCAAATGGAGGCGGAGGAGATGAAGGATACCCTGCAATCAGTTAATATTTTCACCCGAATGTTTCCCGAAGCTAAACTGGCCGCTATCAACGCACTGAAAGCCGACCAGGAAGTAGTGGCCATGACCGGCGATGGCGTCAACGACGGCCCGGCATTAAAAGCCGCACATATTGGCATTGCCATGGGTAAAAAAGGAACGGAAATAGCCAAACAGGCGGCCGCCCTGATCCTCGTGAATGATGACCTGAGCAGCATGGTAGACGCCATTGCCATGGGACGTAGAATTTATACCAATATCAAAAAAGCGATACAGTATATTATTTCTATCCACATCCCTATTATTCTTACGGTATCCCTTCCACTATTCCTGGGATGGATTTATCCCAATATATTTACGCCGGTACACGTTATCTTCCTGGAAGTGATCATGGGGCCTACCTGCTCTATTGTTTATGAAAATGAACCGATGGAGGAAAATGCCATGCAGCTGCCGCCACGGCCTATTACGCAAACCTTCCTGTCGTTCAGGGAAATGAATATCAGCATCCTCCAGGGACTACTGATTACGGCCGGAGTGCTGACCGCTTACCAATGGAGTATAGCCATGGGTTATTCGGAGATCCATACCCGTAGCATGGTATTCACCACCCTGGTACTCGCCAATATTTTTCTTACCTTAGTAAACCGCTCATTCTACTACTCTTTTATACACAGTATGCGGCGCAATCATAATAAAATGATGACAGGCGTTATCTGTATTACCCTGGCATTGCTGGCTATTATGCTGTATGTGCCGCCAATAGCAAACTTCTTTAGTATAACTGCCTTACAGCTACCGCAACTGCTTATCTGTACCGGTTTAGGCGCCACCGCCGTACTATGGTTTGAATTATGGAAAGCATGGAAAAGAAATATACATGTCCGGAAAAAGCAATTGCATCGCAAGCTCGCTGCAGCGAGCGCCGGCAGCATGTAATTTACCCGATATTAAAGCAATAGATGTATGAAGGTATTTACCACCAGGATTATTCCCGAAGAAGGCCTTGCACTGCTGGAGCGTGCGGGCATTACCGTTACCCAGTGGAGTGAACCGCGGGAAATGAGTCTCGAAGAGATGATTGCAAAATGTAAGGAAAACGATGCCCTGTTATTTGCCGGGGGCAGGAAAATTGATCGCTCACTCCTGGAACATTGCCGGCACCTGAAAATAATCAGCCTGCTATCCGTAGGCTACGACAACGTAGACCTGAAAGCCGCTACCGAACTAGGTATACAAATTACCAACACACCCGGTGTATTGAGTAATGCCACCGCCGATACCGCTTTCCTGCTGATGCTCACCGTAGCCAGGAAAGCATTTTTTCATCATAAAAGAATCATCAAAGGCGAGTGGGGTTTCTCCTCTCCTACAGCCAACCTGGGAGTAGATATAGAAGGAAAAACATTAGGTATCTGGGGGCTCGGCAACATAGGCAGCGTAATGGCCCAGCGATGCCGCGCAGCGTTTGACATGAAGATTATTTACTGCAACCGGCATCGCAATGAAGCCGCCGAAAAAGCGCTGGACGCCCAATGGGTGAGCTTCGACGAACTCCTCGAACAGAGCGATGTACTCAGCGTACATACCTCTCTTACACCGGAAACCAAAGAGAAATTCAACAAAGCCGCCTTCGCGAAAATGAAGCCTTCCGCCATTTTTATTAATGCTGCCAGGGGCGGTATCCACAACGAAACAGATCTCATCGCCGCCCTGGAAACCGGGCAGATATGGGGCGCCGGCCTGGATGTAACCAACCCCGAACCCATGCACCCCGATAATCCTTTGCTGCAAATGCCTACGGTGGCGGTATTACCGCATATCGGGTCTGCTACTGTAGAAACCCGCAATGCCATGTCGCGCATTGCCGCACAAAATATTATTGCCGCATTCGAGGGACAACCTGTACCGAACCCGGTAAATCATATTTACGCTTTGTAATTACGTTTAATCTTTAACGTTACCATGAAAAAGGTCGCTATCATTGGTGGAGTACGCATCCCTTTTGTAAAATCCTTCAAGGAATATAACCATGTCGGCAACCAGGAAATGCTGACCGCCTGTCTCAATGCCCTCGTTACGCGTTACGGGCTGGAAGGAAAAAGAATCGGGGAAGTGGCGCTGGGCGCACTCCTGAATCGCTCTACCGAATGGAACTTCGCCAGGGAATGTATTATGGGCACGGCCCTCGATCCACATACTCCCGCCTACAACCTGCAAAGAGCCTGCGGCACCAGTCTCGATGCCACCATACAACTAGGTCTCCGCATTGCCTGCGGACAAATAGACACCGGCATCAGTGGAGGCAGTGACACCAACAGCGATATTCCCCTGCTGTTTAAACAACAGCTGGCCTGGAAACTGGTGGATCTACGCGCCGCCAAATCCGTGGGAGAACGGCTAAAAATACTGGCCTCTCTCCGGTTCAAAGACCTGGCCCCGGTATATCCTTCTATCGTAGAACCCAGAACGGGCCTGTCTATGGGCCAACATACCGAAAAGATGGTAAAGGAATGGGGCATCACCCGGCAAGAGCAGGATGCCCTCGCCTATCAAAGCCATATGAATGCTGCAAAAGCTTATAACGACGGTTTTTTTAATGACCTGGTAATACCCTTCAAAGCAGTAAAAAGAGATACTATTGTGCGCGCAGATACCACACCTGAAAAACTGGCCGCACTGAAGCCTGCCTTCGACTTCAGCGGAAATGGTACGCTGACCGCCGGCAACAGCACTTTGTACACCGATGGCGCCGCGGCCCTCCTGCTAGCCTCCGAAGAATATGCCCAGCAACAAAACTGGCCGGTGCAGGCTCACCTGGTAGATGCAGAATCAGCTGCTGTTGATTATGTACATGGAGAAGGACTGCTGATGGCGCCCACCTACGCTGTGGCCCGTTTACTGAAACGCAATCACCTGCGTCTACAGGACTTCGACGTATATGAAATTCATGAAGCCTTTTGCGGGCAAGTGCTTTGTACCCTCAAAGCCTGGGAAGATGCGGACTACTGTAAGAAGCTGGGTTGGGACACACCACTCGGCAGTATCGATCGCAGTAAACTCAACACACGCGGCGGCAGCGTAGCTATCGGCCATCCTTTTGCTGCCACCGGCGCCCGCATTGTAGCACAAACGGCTAAAATATTACAGCAGCGCGGTAGCGGCCGGGCGCTCATCTCTATTTGCACCGCCGGCGGTATGGGCGTAACCGCCATACTGGAACGATAAAAAAACCGCGCCGGGAGCACCGGCGCGGCTTAGCTTTAAATGGGCCAGTACTATTTTTTTAATGACGCCAGGTATTCCACCAGGTCAACCAGCTCCTGCTGAGACATAGCGGTAGCCAATCCTGTAGGCATCAACGAATGTTCATATGCTTTGCGGGACGCAATATTTGTTTTCCTCAATTTTACCCCTTGCCCTCCTGCCATACGCACGTCTATTTCTTCATCAGTTTGACTGGCAATATACCCCAGCACCTGTGAGCCATCTTTCAGCTGGAAGAAGTAACCCTCAAAGCCAAAGCTGATACCAGCATCAGGATGGATAATGGCCTCATAAATGGCACTTTTGGTGAGCTTACTGCCGATTTCTGATAAGGCCGGACCAAAATTCACCCCGGTATTTCCCGCTAAATGACAGGAACTGCAATAGCTGGCAAACACCTTTTTACCGTTCGGTATATCTCCTTTGATAGCCAGCAATTTTTCAACAGGCGGTAATGCTTTATTTACAACAGCCGGCTCGTAATACGCTACTGCCTTGGCTTTCACATCCTGACGCCAGGCATGGGTAAGTACATCTTTTGTTACCGTATCCAGGTCGGCCGGCAATAATTTACGTTCTACCAGGCTCCATAAATCAGCATATCCATCCCATCCACGACCCAGGTTGCGGGCAGCCAGCTCACGTAACGGGGCCGGGTATACTTTATTGCGAATAAGGGCGGTTAGCAGCTCGCGGTTGGGCCGGTCCTGGGCCTTACCCATGGCTTCCACCAGGATAAAGGCGGCAGCAGTGTCTTTGCCCTGGAGGCGTTTCACCACCAGCGGTTGCCCACCGCATTCGAGCAGCGTTTTCATGGCATAACCCTGTATTTCATTTGCGGGTTTATTGAGGATCGTTTGTAACAATGTTTCATTCTGGTCGCGTAGCTTATACTTCCGCACCAGGTCTATGAACTCTGTACGGTCTTTAAATACCTGCAACGCATTATGCAGCAGCTTTGCCATTTCTCCGGTCCTGGGCAAAGCGCCGGCATCCAACTGCATAAAAGCCAGGGCATTGATATAATCCTGTTTAGGATGATGTCCTTTCAGTAATCCCAACAAAACAGGCGTACTTTCTTTAGCCGGGTAAAAGTCGAAGGCCCGGAAGTAGCGCTTATTTTGCATGGGGTCATTCTCTTCGCGTTGAATCAGAGCCGCCAATAGCGGCAAAGCTGCCGGCGTTCTGGCGCGCCAGATGATATCATTGTCTGCCTCGGGATGTTGTTTGTTGGGTGGTAATTTCCGCCAGGCGTCGAAGCAGGCGGCCCAGTTACTATCTGCCCCAATGCCCAGCGCTTCGAGGTACCAGCGGTCTTTACCATCGTACTGTGCTGCTAATAGCGCCCAGTTGGCAGGCATATCTGCCTCATGACTATGATACATGGCCAGCAGGGCCTGGCGACGCACAGCCGGCGAGGGATCGGTCACCAGCATATTGCCGTAAGTCACTCCTGCTTCCGTTGCCGCACGGATGGCCGTAATACGGATATCTTCGTCTTTATCCCGCAATGCTGTTTTGATATAGTCTGCACCGTTAGGCAGCTTGCTGAGCAACCAAAGGGCGCGTGCCCGGTAACGCGGGTTATTGCTATGATAGAGGTTCACCAATTCTTTTTCTGCCGATGCGCCCATATTATGCAACTTTGTCCATGCCAGGTAACGGGTACTGAGATTGGGATTCTTTAACGCGGTTACTGCATCTGCGGCAGTGTTGAGTACTGGCGGTGATACTTTATACTTACTCCCCGCGGGTGCTACGCGGAAGATACGTCCCCTATCGAGATCAGCTACCTGGTGGCCGCCTACGCCGGGGTCGTACCAGTCGGCCACAAACAGCGAACCATCCGGAGCCACTCCTACATCTGAAGGACGGAACCACTGATCGGTACTACTTTCCAGTATGTTTTCAATAGCGGCCGTATAACCTCCGCCCTGCTTTTTCACGGGGTAGGCCCGCACCACGTTATGTCCCGGCTCTCCATGGATCATCTGGTTACGAAATACGGGAGGTAATAAATCACCTTCATATACCACCATCCCCGTTGGCGAACCAGCACCTGTTTGCAACAGGTTGGGCACTACGCCCGGATCATTCAGATGCCAGTGCCGGTAAGGAATAGAATCTTCCATATTCATACGGCGGCTCGACCAGCCAGCACCGGTCACTTCATCGGTATAACCATAATTACCGTGCTCCAGGATATAGTTAATGCGTACAGCCCGGTTACCATCGTCGTCATTATCGCTCTGCCACATATTGCCAAAAGCATCTACTGCTACTTCATAATTATTCCGGAAGTTATGCGCCATCACTTCCAGGTCACTTCCATCCAGGTTACAGCGGAAAATCATGCCCTGCCGGTAAGGCATGCCCTTATTGGCAATCAGCCGCCCTTCTGCATCTTTAATAACGTTGCCGTTCCTGTCAAGTATACTATCCCCTGCATTACCAAAGTTGAAATATAATTTACCATCCGGACCAAATGTAAAGGCGTGAATGGCATGATCATGCTGGATACCGCCAATCCCGCGGAATAGCAGTTCTTTCTTATCGGCCTTATCATCGCCATCGGTATCGGTGAAAATAAAGACGTTGGGGCTACAGGAAACAATGACTTTATTGCCCAGCACACAAATTCCCAGTGCTGCATTAATGCAGGTGTCCTGGTAAAATACTTTAGCCGTATCGGATTTGCCATCACCATCCAGGTCTTCCAGGATCATAATCCGGTCGCCCGCCTGTTTGTAAGGATGGCCTGGATTGAGTTCATTGCGGTAGTTATAGGCTTCTGTAATCCATACCCGTCCCTTTTCATCAATGTCCATGTTGGTAGGATTCATGATGGCAGGTTCACTGGCAAAGAGGGTCGTTTCCAATCCTTCCCGGGTTTTGAGCCCTCTGACGGCGTTTTCAGGCAACCGCTGCTGCGCTTCTGTGAGTGGGCCCTCTACAGTGGAGGTGGACGTAGGCTTATTGGCCTGACAGGCGCCAATAACAACCGGTAATAACAGGATAAACCAGTAAATATGTTTCATACGTGGAAATATTAATTGTCATTTTTACAACTATTAAAAATAATAAAATTAATGGCATAAAAAAACCCGTCCCGGGAAACCGGAACGGGTGGTCATTGTCATCCATTTCACCGAATAAAAATTCGTAGTCTACGGCACAGATACCATGCCGGAAATGAAAGGGACAATCATTAGTGTAATATTTTTTCTTATTGACAAGCGGTCAAGCTGTCATGATCACCGGCGTGGGAAAAAGGGGTCAAAAAGGGCTGTCTTTCTGCCGAAAAACAGCCCCCATCAAGACTTATATTGTACTAAACTGGAAATATCCCAAGTGCAGCTGATCAGTACCAACACCTGGTACCGGTGTTATTTCCAGCGTATATTTTTTTTTGAGATGTGGTGGCAGTATATCTTTCACTGTATAAATATCATCTACGTCCACTCCATATTTGTCATCCACGTGAGATGTAGCGGTACCGAAAGTGGTATGTTTAAAAAAGACAGTTTCCTTAGATGCCCGGATCGCGGCGCCGATATCCGTTTGTACACTGAGTATCTTATAATGAAACTCTTCCATCTCATTGGGTTTATATCCACCCAGGTTCAGAAAAAATAGCTGCCGGTCGCCGGGTTCCTGTCCGTTTCTCTCCACCACCCTGATCTGGTGATTATCGACTATATTCACCTCCCGGAAACCATCAATATGTAACTTCCCTTTTGCTTCCGGCCAGAATGCTTCCATATCAGGAATCAGGTCTCTCAGCTGGTTTCCAATACCAAAGAATATATCATGCTGTTCTGTATGACGACCGGCTGGCTTACATCCCAACAGTACCATGAACAATTTTAATGCTGCCATTGATAAAAATTTATGGCAGTAAGGTACTGTATTTTATTCTTCCTGCATCGCAGCGCACAGTTGTTATTATACCATTGTAATGTCGAGCTGCTGACCGGCCTGTAGTTGTAGTGGCTGATCCAGCTGTATGGTAACAAATCCGTTTTCTGTTTTAAAAGGTATTGTCTTGTTTCCCAGCTTCACCTGCTTTACGCCGCTATGTTGAAAGCGAAGGGTGTTCAAGGTCACCTTACCGTATTTCAGCTGCAACACATGATGCCCTTTATGCTGCGAATAAGTACCCCAGCCTTCTGCCGTCACAAATGGGGCTTTGAAATTGTCCTTATTCATAGTGGGAGCGAAAGCGATATAGCCTTTAGGGCCATGATACTGGAACCCGCTGGCAGTAATGAAAGTGCCGTAGCTGGCCATGGCGCGGGCGTAGTGATCGCTGCACTCTATTTCATTAAAAGGATTGCGCTTGGCCGCATGGTAGCGGTCATGTACGGCGCGGGTGAGGGTAAGCGCTTCATCTGTCATCCCTTCGGCCATCATATGCGCCGCCACCTGGTGCTCGAAGCCGGTCATACATTCGTTGAAATATCCTAACTGCCAGGCATCTTTTACCCCAAATGGATAAGGCTCATTTTTAGGATTGGTATTCAGGATCATTCCTGCTTCGCCCGCGAGCGCATAAGGCCGCCCACCCGGATGCGCAGCAATATAAGATCCTACATCTGATTTGTAATTATAACGGTATAAAGCCTTTAATGCCGACAACGTTTTTTCGCGGTCAATCACCCGGTCCATGCCCACCTGGAAAGCCCAGCTCTGGCCATATACCTGGTCGATATGACAGGTGTTGTAAGAACCAATTACCGTTCTCCCCTTTACCTTATCCGGCTGGTGAATAAAGTATTCGCCATTGAACAACTGCGTTTCCATATTACGTCTGCCTTTCTCCGTATAGTCGTTACAGATGGCCACAAATTCCTGGTCGTTCACCTCAGCCGCCATCAGGCCCGCAGCTTTTACGGCAGCAATGCACAACCCTACAATCCAGGCTATTTCGCCATCCCACACGGCATCCAGCGTGTTCTCCATCGGTGTGTCTTCCATGCCATCGCCGTTGCGGTCCTGGTGAATAATAAAGAGCGTCGCCTTCCTGATATTAGACCAGTTCCTTTCCAGGAAGGCACTGTCTTTACTCATCTGGTGCTCCCGGTAAATACGTAATACGGTACCGGCTTGTCCGTCTATTGCCGGGCGTTTCTCTGCTTCGCCGCGGAAAAGAATACCTCCATCGGGCAGGAGTGCAATGCCCAGGTCTACCCGTTCGCGCGTATCCCTTTCCAATGCCGGGAAGATACGGCCCACCGCTTGTGCATATTGCCATACATGCGTACAGGTGCCTTCACAGGCGCCTACGCCCTCCCAGGCCCAGAAACGGCCCGAGCGGAAACGATGCGCCGTGGTAGTGGCCAGCGTGGAAATGTTGAGAAAAGTACGCTCCATAAACCACCAGGGCAAGGACGCGTCATACCAGGTATCTTTCCACAAGCGGCTCTCACGGCTCAGGCGCTCGTAATGAGTGTTTACATAATCCATAACCGCCACCGCGTCGGCAAACTTGTTGGCATAGTAACGGCCTTCGCCCTGGATACCGTTGAAATGCAGGTTGGGGCTATACCAGCTGATAGCAAAGTCATTTCGTATAGTCTTTCCCGGTGGTATTGTATTGTATAACGCCACGGCCCCGGTTAATTTCTCCCCGGTATCTTTTACCGTCTGCTTTTCTGGCATCAGGGTAAAGCTTTTGTTGGTCAACGGTCCTTCCGGCATAGCAGAATTAGCCATGGCAGCTTTGTCAAAGGCAGCGAGGCACATATTACCATAGTCGAACTGTTTCTCCAGTGCTTCGTTACTCCCGTTTTTCGTACGGATGGTGGCGTTAATTCCTCTCCACCCGGTACCAGTTACTACAGTGTTTACCCGCTCGTGCGCGGTGGCTGCGGAGTACAGCGCAGTTTTGTTTTCCAGCCATCCCATGATGGTGGCGGTAACCGGCGTATTGCTCTTGTTTTTTATTTTGTAAGACAGGATCGTTACAGGTAACCCCGAGTCATCTTCATTCAATGGGATGAAGGGCGAAAAGGCTTCCAGCGTTACTTCTACCGGTAACAATGGATCTATATACCGGATGGTAGCCATCGGGTAAGTGGCTTCGAAGCTGATCTCCGGCCAGCTGTGTTCATCCAGCTTCCGTATCTCCGTTTTATTACCATAACGCAGCTGCAGGGCAAATCCCTGGTCCAGCGGACGGATATCTTTAGAAGGAGCAATGTAGCAGGCACCATCGCGGGAGCGCACTTTCTTTCCACCATCCAGTACATTGGCGTTATAGTCTACTACCTTCGGCTCAATGCCTTCCTGGTTTTTATTGAAAATATCCCATAGCCACAAACGCCCGTCGCCACCCAGGTATACGGTACCGCACATAATACCCCCTACCGGCATACCGATGTACTGCAGCTCGTTCCTGCTTTTCAGGTAACGGGTAGCCTGGCCACGTTCATACAGGGAAGCGATCCACTCCGCCGGGGGCTGGATGGTAGTCAGCAGGCGGTGCTGGCTATCGTGGATAGCCCGGCCTACTACCGGCAGGCGCACCGTGAGTGCACCAGCCATCGTAAGACTTACATTTCTTAAGAATTTTCTCCGTTCAATACGCATAGTAATTGATTTTATTTCCAGGCAGCTGTTTGCACCAGGTTTTTGTTTTTATCCGGTGCTTCCTGTGGAATAGGCCAGGTATAATGTTTCACGGGATTAAAGGTGCGATGCTATAAATTCATACCGTCTTTTTTGCATGAGGCGCAGGTATAACGCCTTAAAAGCACTACTATCATTGTTCACTGCAATATCTTTCTGCCAGGTGTTGATCATAACGGTGTCTTGGCAATATATATAACCTTCCCGGAGGTTCATTACCCCGGTTAAACCAACACCATGAAAGGAGAATAAAGCATTACCAGACAAACGTAGCCACCTCGCCACTGTTCAGCGACGCAATGGCCTGTTGCCCGCGCACGCTGATCTGGAAAGTTTGCGGCAGGGTGTCGTTATTCACGACTATCAATATTTTTTTCCCGGCAGGTGTCTTAAAGGCTACATTATCGAGCTTACCGGGAATATCGGATGCAATCCTCACCGAACCAGCCGGCACAAATTTAGACGCATGCCCGATCACATAATAAGAGGAATTGCGCGAGATAGCATTTCCATCAATGGTAATAGCTCCCAGGCATTGGGAGCAGCCTCCTTTATCAGTATGCGGGTTCCACTGCGCATCCGCTGCCAGGTTCCATTGCAATACATTGTGTGCCCAGTTGCGGGTAGCGCCAATAATCAACTGCGTAGTATTTGTTGTCAGCTCTTCAGCGAAGCTGCCCTTCCCATTCGACCATTGTTCTGTAAAATAAAGATGCTTACCGGGAAACAGGTCGTGTACCTTACTGAGCGCATCGATAGTACCACCGTATAAATGGAAAGCGGATCCATCGATATACGGGTTGGCAGCTGCATCTTGCAGAATAGAAATGGGATATTCCGGTTTATCGCAGTTGTGATCATATAAGATGATCTTCGTTTTGATGCGGGCCTTTTTAAACGCAGGCCCCAGGTGATCCCGGATAAAGGCGGCCTGGTCTGGCGCCAGCATCAGCATGCTCGGATTATTTTTAGGATGCAATGGCTCATTCTGAATCGTGATAGCATCGATCGTAATACCGGCGGCTTTCATCGCCTGTATATATCTCACAAAATATTGTGCGTACACGCTGTAATACTCCGGCTTCAAACTACCGCCAATAAAAGATTCGTTGGTTTTCATCCAGGCCGGTGGTGTCCAGGGAGAGCCTAATATTTTGATAGCAGGATTGAGCGCCACAATCTTTTTTAATACTGGGATCAGGTCTTTTTTTTCTTCATTGATGGTAAAATGTTTCAGCTCCGGATCTGTTTCTCCCTCGGGCATATCGTCGTAGGTGAATACGCTGGCGCTCAAATCGGAAGCGCCGATACTCAGGCGCAGGTAACTGATACCAATGCTATTTCCTTTGGTAAGAAATAATTCTTTCAGCAAAGCATCCTGCTGGTCGGCCGGCAGCTGGTTAATCAGCGTGGCGCTGCCGCCGGTGAGCGTAAACCCAAATCCATCTATTCCCTGGAAGCTGCGGGTATCATCTACCGTTATAACGGGTATATCTTTTTTAACGGAGCTAAACAACAAGGTATGCGGCTGTTGTTGCAGCACAATAGATTTATCGGGAGAAGTAAGCCAATAGCTGATACCAGGCACTTTCTGTTGGCTGTTTCCGTTCGTATAGCTGCCCAGGAGCAGGGCAAGGCTCAGAAAAAATTGACCAGTTCTTTTCATAGCAAAATAAATAATTCGTCCACGCTAAAGCGGATATCAAAATACAAACTATTTATGCTTCCTGCAAGAACGATAACGCCCGTTGTTCCGACCAGTAATAAGGCACTCCAAATTTCACGAAGCCTACATGTCCACCCTGCTGTGGTGTTTCCAGGAAAAAGCAGGTGCTATTGGAAGCCAGGTCATAAGGATAACATTCCTTGCTCAGGAAGGGATCGTCGATGGCATTGATCAGCAAAGCAGGTACCTGTATCCTGTGGAGGTATCTGCGGGAGCTGCATTCCTCCCAGTATTGCAGCGCATCCCCAAAACCATGTATGGGCGCGGTGTAGCGGTCGTCGAATTGCCGGAATGATTTTACAGCGTTATAGCCCGACAAGTCGATACAGTCTGGGTATAGCTGTTCCTTTAACCGCAGCTTCTCCCCCAGGTCGCGGATGAACCGCTGCATGTAAATGATATTATGCCGTTTCTCCAATTCAGCCGAACTGCTTTTAAGATCGCAGGGCACCGAAATGGCTACCGCCGATTTAATGACGCCTTTCAGCTCACTTCCCCTTTCTCCCAGGTACTTGAGGGTAACATTACCACCCAGCGAAAAACCAACCAGGTGTATGGTTTTGTATTTCCCCAATGCTTGCAGGTAGGTAATCACGGTATGCAGGTCGCCTGTTTCCCCGCTATGATAAAAACAGAGGTTTTTATTGGGCTCCCCGCTGCAACCACGGAAGTTCATAGACACCGTGTCGAAGCCTGCTTCATTGAAAATATGCACCATGCCCAGTACATACTTACGGGTGGAATTTCCCTCCAGGCCATGCAAAATCACCACGATACGGTCATTCCCTTTTTCGCTGAAATCCAGGTCCAGGAAATCGTTATCAGGTGTAGCAATACGTTCCCTGCGGTAAGGCGCAGGAGCTATATTACGAAACAGGGAAGGGTAAATCGTTAACATATGACGATTCTGCAGCAGGAATGGCGCTCTATAATCTGAATGATGCAATACGGGCATGCTGCGAAAGTACGAATTCGTACTCCTTAATTTGTAATTTTGCCGCTTCCCATTCCTGGTATAGAGAAAATTGTTAATCCCGACCCAACTATCATGCAAAGGCCTCCTTTATTTAATCACGTTAAACAACCGCCGCCAGCGGATATGGCCATGGTCAAAGCTCATCCAGATAACCCAGGCCTTCCCCACAATATGATCTTCCGGAACAAAGCCCCAGAAACGGGAATCTGTCGACTCGTTACGGTTATCCCCCATCATCCAGTAATAATTCATTTTAAAAGTATAGGTACTGGTTTCCTGGTTATTGATATAAATCTTGTTGCCCACCACATTCAGCGTATTGTGCTCGTAAGTATCAATAATACGGCGGTAAAAAGGCAGGGTTAAAGAATCAAGTGTCACCGTAACACCCTTTTTTGGAACGTAGATAGGGCCCATACAATCTTGCGTCCATTCATAATGTTTGTTATCGAAGGGAAATATCTTATAATCGCCGTAGCCTTCCACGATCACCCGCTTTATCTGCGCCCCCCTGGCATGGAGGGTATCCAGGTTATCTGGCGACAGGTTATGTATGAACATGCCTGAATCGCGCATAGGCCGCGGGATATGATCTGTACCCAGCTTGTCCAGCATGGCCTCGCTCAGCCGCTTGCGGTCTGGCATGGTAACATAATACCGGGCTTGGAAATGCGGAGGTATCCTTCCCGGGCGATGATTGATATATACTTCGCCACTCACGATCTCAATGGTATCTCCACTCACCGCTATACAGCGCTTGATCCAGGTTTCCCGTTTATCTACCGGCCTGGTAATGGGTGGTCCGTAATTTTTGTGCAGGTATTCCGCTCCCAAACTGGCCATGCTATAGTAGTCTTCATCTTCTCCCGCTTTATTTTTCAGCACCGTGTCTCCGCAGGGATAATTAAACACCACTACATCATTACGCTCAATATGCCCAAATCCCGGCAGCCGCCTGTAAGGCCACTGTACAGCCGTGGAAAAGGGCGCAACATCTTTTGTAAAAGGCATGGTATGGTTAGTAAAAGGCCAGGCCAGCGGGGTAATAGGAATGCGGGGGCCATAACTGACTTTGCTCACAAAAATAAAATCATTGATTAACAGGGTCTTCTCCATGGAAGCACTGGGGATCACAAAAGCCTCAAAAATAAAAATCCGGATCAGGGTAGCAGTAACAATGGCAAAAATTACCGCCTCTATCCATTCCCGCAACCTGGATTTCTGGCGGGTACCCTTTTCGGCTTGTTTTATAGTGCTGAAAAAAACACGCATGTTGGACAAGGTTTTGGACAAGTAACCACTAACAATTTAACCATTTTAAAACCTCCTCCATTCAAAAATTACAGGAATAAAAACAGCTACTGCAACGACACAGCACAACAGCACTTAAACCAGCCACCATAAATCATTACAAAGGAAATATTTATTTTTATCGTACCCACCTTTCCGTTATAGCAAACTATCTTTTTATTATATTATGCTGCCGGTTTCTGCAAAAAAGTATCAACCCTCCGCACAGCGACTAAAAAATTCGGTCAAGATAAAATCGTTTTATTAAATTGCCCTATATAACCACCGCAGTGGTTATATATTTACCCACGTTATAAATTTTTTATGACCATGCATACTTCGAGACGCTCCTTCCTTCAGCAAACAGGACTGATGGCAGCAGGCATGATGCTCCCCGGCAGCATCCTGGCGATGACCGGCAATAAAGCACTCCCTAGGAAAATCGGTATTCAGCTGTACACCCTGCGCGATCAGCTGGACAAGGACCCTAAAGGTACCCTGGCCAAAGTAGCCGGCATTGGCTACCGCGAAGTAGAAACCTTCTACGGCTTCCAGGGCGCTGGCGATAAAGGCGAATTCTGGGGCCTCAAGCCAAAAGAACTGGGCGCCGTATTACAACAGCACCAACTGGTAACACCCAGCGGTCACTATCAGCTCAACGACTACCTTACCAGGGGCAATGGTAACGCAGACGCCCTGCAACCGCAAATTGAACTGGCCGCCGCATTGGGTCAACGCTACTTCATTGTACCGGTATTACCACTCTCCCTCTGGGATAAAAAACTGGTAGCGGATGATTATAAATTCATGGCAGAACAACTCAATAAAGCAGGAGAAATCTGTAAAAAAGCAAACCTGCACATTGGCTACCATAACCATTATTGGGAATTTAAACCACTGTCAGATACTAATAGCACCGGCTATGATATTATGCTCAAAGAAACAGATCCTTCCCTCGTATCCTTTGAGCTGGATCTCTTCTGGGCAGTAAAATCAGGCCGCGACCCGGTAGCCCTCTTTAAAGAAGCGCCCGGCCGTTTCGTTGCCTGGCATGTAAAAGACATGGATAAAAACAATACTGCCAGTCTCACTGCCGCCGGCACGGAAAATAAAACCTCTATGGAGCTGCTCTCCGGCGTTACCTTCGCAGAAGTAGGCACCGGCAGTATCAACTTCCATAAAATATTTGCCCAGGCAAAGCTGGCAGGTGTAAAACACCTGTTTGTAGAACAGGACAAAATCACCATCGATCCGTTCCAGAGCGTCACCAAAAGCTACAAATACGTGAAGAACGTATTGTTGAAAGCGTAAAGCCGGAGGCACGCAAAGGAGCTAAGGAGCAAAGCAGCAAAGAAATTTATAAGCTCAATAAGAGTTCATGTTTTGACAAAATGCCTTTGCTGCTTTGCTCCTTAGCTCCTTTGCGTGCCTTCTGCCTTACGCTTGCTGCTTTTTACGTAGTTTTGCCTAAAAACCACGCTACATATGTCGATGCATGAAGTTGAATCATGGGTGGAATTATCCGTTTATTGCCTGGACGAAAGCCCCGAAGAAGGACTCGACCGAAGAAGTCTTTTCTATAACCTTTATCGCGTACAACAACAGTTTGATACCGGGTTTACCCATTTCCGCGTAATAGATACGCTGATCAAACACCGCTTCGTATACACATTTCCCATCAACGCTCATCCGGCCTACGAAGCCCATAAAGCCTGGTTTGATGCGTTGGAAGCCAGCAAAAAATTCAGTTTCATCTACGAACAGCCCACCGCCGAATGGGACGCTGAAACCAACCCGGTAGCCGGCTACGCCAACTACGACCATAACACCAACCGCTATATTTTATATTGCGATGCTGGCTCCCTGCTGTGGACCGACCTGGTAGACAATGGTACCTTAACCGGCGAAGATGCGATAGCTCCGGAAGAAATAGACGTATTTAGCATGTCGCACGAAATTGCGGAACTGGCAGGCGAACAAAAAAATACCAGCCTGCTGGCCAGCTACTACCAGCTGATGCCCTACATCGTGATGAATGCAGAGCAAATGAACGAACCTATTAATTACAAAGCACTGGAATCCATACTGGAACTGGTACTGGCCAACGATGCCATTGATGCGGATACCTTACCACCTTCCGATGAACTGCCCATCGGCGGCGAACTGGGAAAATTCTGTGAATGGTGGTATGCCCCGGCAGCCGATAAAATGAAACCCGCCATGAATGCAACAGAAGAAATAGACCTGGAAAATGTTCCCTTCTCGGAAAATGTGGAAAAAAGTGCCGGCTGGTATGAACAGCAGGTAATAAAAATTCTCCAGGAAGCCAACGCAGCGATCGCTTACATGGAAGACAACGGGTATAACCAGGATACCCAAATGGGCATTATCAACAAATTACGGCTGGCAATGCAATACGCCAACAAAGGCCTGGAACTGGCGCCCGGAGAGCCTAACCTGATGATGAATAAAGGATCTATCTTTATGTTGCTTCAGCTGAACGAAGAGGCACTGGAGATCTATGATGAAGTGTTGAAACTGGCGCCAAACGATCCCTATGTGCACGTAAACCGGGCCGTATTGTTCTATAATATGGACCAGCTGCCCAATGCCATCGCTGCTTTTGAAGAGGTGATCAGACTGGAACCCGGCAACGAATTTGCCCAGCAATGGTTAGCACAGCTTAAAAATGGCGAACAACAATAGCATCACTGAAATAGAAAAAGCACCCGGCTTTTCTTTGCCGGGTGCTTTTTATTTTGCGCCTGCCCCCATTAAATAAACGCCGCTTTACCTGTTTCGTCCTGTTTTTCCATAGTTCCATCACATTTACCACCCCATTTCCCATCCCCGGGACTACCTTTCCAAAAATTTTTGCAATGCTCAAGAGAATACTCCCCCTATTGTGCGCCGTCCTCGCGGTACAAACCCTGTATGCCCAAACCACTGCACAAAAAATTGATACCCTCCTCTATGCTTATCATGACCAGCACCAGTTTTCCGGCACAGCACTCGTGGCGGTACATGGACAAATACTGGTAGATAAAGCCTATGGTCCGGCTAACGTAAACGAACATACCCCCAATACTACCAGCAGTCAATACCAGCTGGCTTCTGTTACCAAAACCTTTACCTCCACCCTGATCCTAAAACTCGTAGAGCTGCATCAGTTATCACTCGACGACCACATCAGCAAATTCTACCCGGCTTATCCACATGGCGATAGTATTACCATCCGTCAACTGCTGTCGCATACTTCCGGCATCTTCAATTATACCAGGCTGGACAAGGACCTCTGGCACCCCGAACAACCAGCTACAGAAGAAAAAATGATCGCACTGTTTAAAGATAAACCGCTGGATTTTTCACCCGGTACCGACTGGAACTATAGTAACTCTGGGTATTCCATGCTGGGATATATTGTGCATAAAGCCACCGGCATGCCCTGGGAAGCCGCAGTGAGGAAATATATTTTCAAACCAGCCGGCATGCAACACAGCGGGTTTGACTTTGCGCACTTGCAGAGCAGCAACAGAACTATTGGATATGTAGCCGACAGCCTGAATGATTACACGAAAATATCTCCACTGGTAGATTCATCCGTGTCTTTTTCTGCTGGCGCGGTTTATTCTACCACCGGCGACCTGTACCGCTTTCACCAGGCGCTGCAACAAAACCGCATTATCAGCGCACCATCTATCGCCCTCGCCACCACGCCGGTAAAAAACCATTATGGATTTGGTTGGGAAATAGACAGTCTCTTTGGACATAAAGCAGTGATGCACAGCGGTGGCATTTTTGGCTTCCGCTCCCAGCTACTGAGAGTACCGGAAGATGATATCTGCATTATTTTACTCAGCAATACTGAAACCCCTGCGCTCAACGGCATCGCCAAAAGCATACTGGCCGCCTGTTACCAACAACCGTACTATATACCAACAAAGAAAATAGCGATAAAATTGAGTGAAGACATCCTGAAAAAATACACCGGCATGTATAAGATTACGGTACATTCACTGCTGGTAGAGCTTAAACTGGAAAACGGGCAGCTGGTGGCTTATCCCGACAAAGGCCCCAGATCGCCTATGAGCGCAGCAGATAATACGCACTTTTTCCTGGACAATGAGGCCGGCTTCGATATTGAGTTCGTAACCGACAACAATGGCAACGCTACCGCCATGCGCATAACCCGCAACGGGGAAACCCAGGTAGCCCCTAAACAATAGACCAATTTTTCCGTTCACCATACATCAAAGTTTAGCACCCGGAACCATTTTTTTTCGCTAACTTATTAGTGAAAAAAAACGGGTGCAAAATGCCACAGGAAAACAAGCCATCATCTGTTCCACCAAAAAAAGATAAACAGGAAGCCCGCCGCGATTTCCTGAAACAATCTTCTGCTGTTATGGCGCTGGCCTTGGCACCGCCACTGGTGCTAAAGGCCGCGCAGCATGACGAAGCCATAGCCGCCGTATTCGAAAAGATGCCGGTCAACCTGGAAATAAACGGGAAGAAAATGCAGCTCTCCGTAGAGCCCCGCGTTACCCTGCTGGATCTCCTACGGGAACAGCTGGCGCTGACCGGTACTAAAAAAGGCTGCGACCACGGCCAATGCGGCGCCTGCACGGTACATGTCAATGGCCAGCGCATCAATTCCTGTCTCACCCTCGCCGTAATGCAGGAAGGCAAAAAAATCACCACCATCGAAGGCCTCTCCAACGGCGATCAGCTGCACCCGGTACAGGAAGCATTCATCCGGCACGATGGCTTCCAATGCGGATATTGTACTCCCGGACAAATCATGTCGGCCGTAGCCTGCCTGCACGAAGGGCATGCCGGCTCACCGGAACAAATCCGCGAATTCATGAGCGGCAACATCTGCCGCTGCGGTGCATACGACAATATTGTAAACGCCATCATGGATGTAAAAAATGGAGGACAAACAGCATGAATCCTTTCTCCTACGTAAGACCCAACAGCCTTAAAGCTGCCATAGACGCTATGGCACGCGATCATAGCGCCCGCTTCATTGCCGGTGGCACCAACCTGCTCGACCTCATGAAAAACGGGGTCACCTTACCGGAAAAACTGATCGACATCAACCAGCTCCCTCTCCGGGAGATCCGGCAGGATGGTAATACCCTGCACATAGGCGCCCTGGTGCTCAACAGCGACCTGGCCGCACATGAGCTGGTAAAAACACAACATCCACTGTTGTCGGAAGCCCTGCTGGCTGGCGCTTCCCAACAACTACGCAATATGGCTACTGTAGGTGGCAACATGATGCAACGCACCCGCTGCACCTATTTCTACGATACGTCTATGCCCTGTAACAAACGTCAGCCCAACAGTGGCTGCGGCGCTATCGGCGGCATTAACCGTATGCACGCCATTTTCGGCGCCAGCGACAACTGCATCGCCGTTCACCCGAGCGACATGTGCGTAGCACTGGCCGCCCTCGACGCCACCGTGCTGGTAGCAGGACCTAAAGGTGAACGCCGCATTCCATTTACCGACTTTCACCGCCTGCCCGGTAATACCCCACAGCTGGATAATAACCTGGCTAAAAACGAATTGATCACGGCTGTAGAAATACCCCCGCACCCATTCACCAAACATATCTGCTACCTCAAAGTACGCGATCGCGCCTCCTATGCCTTCGCACTGGTATCCGTAGCCGTGGCCATGGATATCAGCGACAACGTGATACGCAATATTCGTATAGCCATGGGAGGTGTAGCACATAAACCCTGGCGCCTGCCCGATGCAGAAAAAGCGCTCACCGGCAAAGCGCCTACCAGCGACAACTTCCGGCTGGCGGCAACCATCGCCACTCAGGGCGCTAAAACATACGCCCACAACGGCTTTAAAAAAGACCTGGCATTCAATAGTATTCAAACTGCCTTACTAAAAGCTGCTACCGCATGAAAAAACCACAAACAGGACAACCCATGGACCGCGTGGATGGTCGCCTGAAAGTAACCGGCGGAGCCAAATACTTTGCCGACCACCAACCGGCGGATATGCAATTCGCTGCATTGGTTTGCAGTACCATCAGCTGCGGCGCCATTGCCAGCATCAGCACCACCAAAGCATTGCGCGCACCCGGCGTAGCAGATGTCGTGTCGCACCTGAACGCACCGCCGGTACCGGGATATAAAAAAACGAATCCGGGTGACAAAAACGGCCTGCAAATTTTCCGCGATAACCGCATCTATTCCAACGGGCAGCCAGTAGCTATTGTAGTGGCCAACACCATGGAACGCGCAGTATATGCCGCCTCCCTGGTAGAGGTACAGTACAACCAGGAAACGCATTATACCAATATGGAAGCCGGCATGGATAAAGCCTTTCAGAACAACCGCATGAAAGACTACTCCCGTGGAGAAATCAACGCCTGGCAAAAAGCACCCGTTACCCACAGCGCCCAATACACCATCCCACTGGAAGTACACAATCCCATGGAGCTGGCAGGCATCATTGCACACTGGACCTCACCCGACACCCTCACGCTCTACGCCAAAACACAGGGCGTAAAAAGCGTACAGGAAACGATACAGGAACTGTTTGAAATCCCCGAACAAAATATTACCGTCCACTCCCGGTTTGTAGGCGGCGCATTTGGCATGGCGCTCCGTGTATGGCCACTGGAAATTGCCACCATACTGGCTGCCAAAAAAATACGTAAGCCGGTAAAGCTGGTGATCACCCGCGAACAAATGTTTACACTGGTAGGATACCGCCCCAACTCCAGCCAGAAAATAAGCATGGGCGCCACCGCCGACGGGAAATTAACGGGCATTACCCATGAAGCCGTCGCTATCACGTCGCCTTATGAAGACTTTACAGAGGGCATTGTGGCCATGACGAAATTCATGTACGATTGCCCCAACGTAAATACCCGCTACCAGCTGGTACCGCTCAATATGAGCACGCCCATCTGGATGCGGGGCCCGGGAGAAGCCACCGGTTCCTTCGCCCTGGAATCGGCCATAGATGAGCTCTCCTACAAACTGAAAATAGATCCGCTGCAATTGCGTATCCTCAATCATGCCGATACCGACCCTGAACGAAACCTCCCTTTCTCCAGTAAATACCTGAAGGAAGCTTACCAGATAGGAGCAGAAAAAATTGGTTGGTCCAGCCGCAACCCGGCGCCCCGCAGCATGCAGGAAAACGGCATGCTGGTAGGCTATGGCATGAGCAGCGGCACCTTCGGCGCCTATCGCGGCAAAGCTACGGTATCGGCTATACTAAAATCCGACGGCACCCTCACCTTGCAGAGCGCCGCCGCAGATATTGGTCCCGGTACCGCCACAGCGATGGTACAAATCGCCGCCGATGTTACCGGCATCTCCCCGGATAAAATAACTTTCATGTTGGGTGAGTCCACCTTTCCCTATGCACCGGAACAGGGAGGATCTGCTACCGTATCAACTGTTGGCAGCGCCGTATCAGATGTTTGCCATGCCCTGCTGAAAGAATTGGCGAACCTCGCTATCAGCCAGGTGCCTGCATTCAAACAAACCACCCCGGAGCTGATTATTTATGAAGATGGACAACTCATCACTGCCGACCGGCAAACAAAAATTACGCACGAAGCTCTCCTCCAACAACAAAAGCTGCCGGAAGTAAAAGTAACAGCTACCTCCCAGGGCGGCGAGGAAAGAAAGAAATATTCCATGTACTCTTTCTCTGTACACTTTGCCAAAGTGCATGTCCATCCCGCTACTGGCGTAGTACGCATACAACATATCGTAAGTGTGGCTGATGCAGGTGCCATCGTTAATACCAAAACAGCCCGCAGCCAGATGATTGGCGGCGTAGTAGGTGGCATCGGAATGGCACTAACGGAAGAGGCCATACTCGATCACCGCTTCGGCCGCTTTGTGAATAATAACTACGCCGATTACCACGTACCGGTCAACGCAGATACGCCCCCCACCGATGTGTATTTCGTTAATAAAAAAGATCCGTATATCAACCCCATGGGCTCCAAAGGATTGGGAGAAATTGCGCTGATAGGATTTGCCGCCGCTGTTTCCAATGCGGTATTTCATGCCACCGGCATACGCGTGCGCGACCTGCCTATCACACCGGATAAGCTATTGCATATTGTCTCCACCGAAAACGCAACCGCATGAAAGAACTGGAAGATATCGTAAGAGCTTATCACAACGCTTGCCAGCAGGGACTGAAAACGGCACTGGCTACGGTAGTACACGTAGAAGGATCGGCGTATCGCCAACCTGGCGCGCGTATGTTGGTAACCGAAAATGGTACACTCACCGGCGCCATCAGCGGTGGATGCCTCGAAGGCGATGCCTTGCGCAAAGCCCAGCTGGTAATACTGCAACAGCAGCCCATGCTGGTTACCTACGACACCAACGATGAAGACGATGCTACACTCGGCGTAGGACTCGGATGCAACGGTATTATTCATATTCTCCTGGAACCTGTCAACGCTGCCGTTCCTGGCAATCCACTGGCACTGCTCCAGGAAGCCATTGCACATCGCAGTCCCGCCGTGCTGGTTACCCTTTTTAGCCTGCGCCAGCGTAAAGGACCTCAACCCGGCACCTGCCTGCTATTGGGTGCCAACGGGCAAACAGTATACCCTATCGAAGACAGGAAGCTCCAACAGGCTGTGATGGCCGATGCACAGGTGGCGCTGGATACACACACCTCTTTTACCAAAACTTACCAGGCCGGTAACAACCACTTTACTGCGCACACAGCCTATCTGCCACCCGCGGTACAGTTACTCGTTGCCGGCGCCGGCAATGACGTAATGCCGCTGATAAAAATGGCCAGCCTGCTGGGATGGCGCACTATTGTGGCCGATGGACGTCCCCTATACCCTACCAAAGCAAGGTTCCCCGATGCCACCCAGGTAGTATTGGCCAAACCGGCACAACTCCTGTCGGCGGTAAACCCCGACGCCTATACTGCAGTAGTGCTTATGACCCATAACTATAATTACGACCTGGCCCTGCTGGCGCAATTACTGCCACTTCCGCTGCCGTATATAGGCGTATTGGGACCCGCCAAAAAATTACAACGTATGCTCAATGAACTCATGGAAAACCGTATCCCGGTTTCCCGGCAGCAACGGGCACGTATACACGGACCGGCAGGACTGGACCTCGGTGCAGAAACACCGGAAGAAATTGCACTCTCCGTTATTAGTGAAATAAAATCAGTGATGTCGGCAACAGCCGCTACTTCCTTACGGGAAAGAAATACCACTATTCATCCACGCGAGCAACAAATCATCCTCCAACAAGTATTATAATGGAAACAACCGGTATCATCATCCTCGCCGCTGGCGCCTCAAAGAGACTGGGCACCCCAAAACAGCAACTGCCTTTTCAACATAAAAGCCTGTTACAAAATGTAGTACACACCGCCCAGCAATCGGGTCCTATGCCTGTAGTGGTGGTGCTGGGTGCATTTGCTACCCAGATCAAACAACAACTCCCAACAGAAAAAGTGCATACGGTGGTTAATCCACACTGGCCTACCGGCATGGGCAGCTCTATTAAAGCAGGCCTGCAACACCTGCTGCAGCTACAACCCAATACCTCCAGCGCACTGCTGCTTTTATGCGATCAGCCACATATCAGCACTACCCTGCTGCAAGACCTCTACGCCCTCAAAAAATCCAGCGGCAAAGGCTTGATAGCGGCTTCCTATGGCGACACAATAGGTACGCCGGTACTCTTCGATAAAAAATTCTTCCCCCAACTGCTGTCTCTCAGCGGGCAGGAAGGGGCTAAAAAAATATTGTTGCAACACGCAGGCCAGGTAGCTACACGCCATTTTCCCGAAGGCGCCATAGATATCGATACCAACAGCGATTACGAAGCACTGCTGAATAATACCGGTCAATAATATCCTTGCCAGCACCGGCAGCAGGAAAATATTTTTTTGTTATTAACAGTGAATGTTTATATTTGTCTACAAAATTAGTAGACTAATAAAAATCGTATACCATGGACGCTAATTATTATCCACCTAACCGACACCGGTTATACCATCTGATCAATCGCCCGCAACAGCCAGCAGCTGTTTATTGTTGTTGTTAACGCCCATCCCACCTGCGGCCTCCCACCATTGCCGCTTTGCATTTTTATTTCAACAACCAACATTACTGTCAGCCTAAACACATTCGTCATGAACACGAACAACCAACCCATATTCCGCCTCGAGGAGGGGATCAACAACACGCATCTCCAGTATTTCCATCAACATGGAATCATCCAGTTTAAAAATTTCCTGGATAAACATACACTCGCCCATATTCATACCGAGGTAGCGCAGGTACAGGACTTCCTGCTACGCAACCAGGTGCAGAAAGTAAATGGTATCCCGTTGAAATTCGGCACCGACATCAACGGCGCTCCGCTCATTCAACGCATTGCTTTCGCTTCCCACTTCAGCAATGCCTTACGTGAATTGCTGAAAGACCAGAGGCTCCAGTCGCTCATCGCATTACTGGGCCCCTATAGCGGCAGGATAGGCGAAAATGAAAAAGATGGACTGGTGATCAACCATTATGTCAATACTGCCGCCAGCCAATTCAAACAGCTGGGCTGGCATACGGATAGTCCGCGTGATCTGTTCCTTGGCTCGCGCATTCTTCCTATGCTCAACGTAGGCATTCACCTCGACGATTGCCCGCTGGATAACGGTGGTTTACGGGTACTGCCCGGCACGCACGAACAAGGCCTTTTTAAACTATTATTCAGAAAGAAATATTTCATCGATAACAATCCCGATAAAAAGGAAGTAGGCTTCGATATCGAAGCAGGCGATCTTACCGTGCATGATGGGCGCCTGTGGCACCGCGTACAGCAGTCGCCCTACACCGGCGAAAAAAGCCGCCGGCGGGTGATGTACATCCCTATCATTACCGGCGACTACCAGCCTAAAACAGCCAATAGCCCCACGCCTTTCTATCATAAGCTGGCCCAGTTTAAACAACACCTCTATGGCGGCAAGCCGCAGTGGGCAAACGTTACCGCACACGGGGATAAACTGGCGGAAGTAAACACTCCTTCTCTCTAAAAAATAACAACTATGTCATACGCATTAATTACCGGCGCAGCCAAAGGAATAGGGAAAGCCATTGCGGCTCAACTGGCAGAAAGAAATTATCACCTATTGCTGGTAGATATAGACCAAACTACCCTGGCAGCTACTGCAGAAGCATTGTCGGCACAATATCACGTACACGTACACACGCTGCACCAGGATTTATCTGCCCCCGATGCTGCGCAACGGGTAACTACCTGGAGCAGCACCTACCACGACTTATTATCGGTAGTGGTAAATAATGCCGGGTATGGCATCAATGGCGCGTTTGAAACATTAACGCTGCCCGAACAGCTGAACATCATCGATGTAAATATAAGAGCGCAGGTAAGCCTGTCGTACGCCTATATCCCGGTACTACGGCAGTTCCCAAGGGCGTACCTGCTTAACCTGGCCAGCACTACCGCTTATCAAACGGTGCCCTACCTGAATATTTACGCGGCTACCAAAGCCTTTGCATTATCGTTTACCCGTGGACTCCGGCATGAACTGCGGCACTCCAATATTTCCGTGAGCGCACTGAGTCCAGGTAGTACCGACACCGATTTTGTAAACAGGGCGCGCATGGGCAACCGCACCCGGAAGATTGCCGACCGGTTTAATATGACACCAGAACGGGTAGCTAAAATAGCCGTTGATGGCTTGTTTAGCGGCAAAGCGGAAATTGTGCCCGGCTTCACCAATAAATTGAACGCCTGGCTGCCCAAATTTTTCCCCAAAGCCTTTGTGGAAAAAATCGCCGGAGGAATTTATGAGCCGCGGGACACTGCCCCGGATACAGTTTTGGCGTCGGGAATGCTACTCAAATAATTCCTGTTCATCTGTATAATAAGTTTTTCTGCCGCCACCGGTATCTTTATGGATGGCAGCGCCACCGGGACTTTCCTTTAATTTGGCATTATGTACCAGCATAAAGTCCCGGACTTCTCCGTGAACAATGTCGGGGTTGCTTTTAAGTATCTTCTTTTCTGCCTCCCGTAAAATATGCTTGATGGCAGATAACAGTGCTTTCACCTTGGCGGCAGGGATTTTATTACAGATGGAAAAAGGAGAGATTCTGGCGTACCATAAAATATCATCGGCATAAGCATTCCCGATGCCCAACACCTGTTTTTGATCCAACAGGAATTTTTTAATACCGGTCTTTTTCTTGCTCAACTGCGTCTTCAGGTAATTTTCATTAAAATCATCTGACAGGGCGTCTGGAGCCGTTTTTTCGGCAGGATCCAGCGCTATGTTGGCCGAGCCCTGGAAATCAGTAATGGCTAACCCCGTTCCGTTGCCAAACAATAATTCGGCGATCGTGTACTTCTCTTTATTTTGATGTTCAAAGAAGTATAACTTGCCATGCAACATGAGGTGCATGCCCAGTACATGCCCATTCTGAAATACAAAATGTAATTCCTTCCCCACCCGCTGTATCTCTTTCAACTTTTGCCCTTCCAGGGCAGATTGCAGCGTCTTTTCAGCAACCGCTAGTTTCTTACTGTTCTTTACAGTAATTGTTTTCAGCTGCTGATGCAATAATTTCTTTTCGAGGTTATGACGAAATGCTTGCAAATCGGGTAATTCAGGCATGGCTCATTAGTTTAAATGAATGGATAATAACAAAAGGGCCGGCGCAAGAACCGACCCGTTTTTATGGCAGTTTTCTCTTTCTACGAAACTATCTGCTGAAGTTATATCACATAAAATAATCAATTATCGGGATATTTCTATGCTTTAACCAATGTTTAGCATTTATATGTTTTTCTCATGTATGTGAAAGCGCTGTTAAAACCAATTTTCAAGCGAACTCAAACAGTCTTTTGGGGTTTTATTCCAGGCCAGAATCAGTTAACTTCGTGACCTATGCCTTTTTAATCAATCACCTAACAAATTACGGAGTGAAAATGAATGTGAAGAAAACGATTAAACCGTTAATTTTTATCAGTGCTATTTGCCTCTTTGTTTTTCTGATTACTACACTTACTACTTCCGAAAAGTCAACTGCGGCCAATCAACCGGTACGCAACGGCGTTAAAACCGATTCTACACAAAAGGAAGAAAGTTTGTACGATATCATGCGGCTCGACTCTGCCGGTTTATCCCGGGAAGCATTTGAAAACGCACTATTGGGTTTTCAGCACCTGGAAGAAACCGGAAGGGTAAAAAATCCGGATATCTTGTCTATTGTTGATTTCTCACTGCCCAGTACCAAAAAACGCCTGTTCGTAATAGATCTCAAAAACAAGCTGTTGTTGTTCAACACCCTCGTATCACATGGCAGAAATTCAGGAAAAGATATTGCCAATACCTTTTCCAATAAGATGAACAGCTTTAAAAGCAGCCTTGGATTTTACATTACCGGCGACACCTACAACGGTGAGCATGGATTATCCCTTCGCCTGGAAGGCGAGGAAGCCGGCATCAACGACAATGCACTCAACAGGGGCATCGTGATGCACAGTGCCGACTATGTTAATGAAAGCCTGGCTAAGGTACAGGGCTATATTGGCCGCAGCCTGGGATGCCCCGCTATTCCCATCGATATTCATCGTAAGGTAATTCAGCGGATACAGAACGGGACCTGCCTGTTTTTATACAGCCCCGATAAATATTATTCTGCCCACACAAAAATCCTGAGGCACAACAGCACCGCTTCCTAAGCTACAGGAACAACTTATTCCGGAAAGGAATATCGTGATCATATACATCCGGTGCTATATGTAACGTGTCCCCTTCTGCCCAGGCAGTAAAATAGGTGATAATCACTGGTACCGGGTGCTTCACTGCTACATAGGTTTGCTTACCACTGTCCATGGCCGCCGTGATCTTTTCGGTGGTCCACTCCGGCGAATTTTCCAGTACAAACTGTGCCATTCTCATTGGGTCCTTCAGCCGGATACAACCATGGCTGTAGGTCCGGATATCGTGGTTAAACAAGCTCTTCTCCGGTGTATCATGGAAGTAAATGTTATAACTATTGGGGAAGAGGAATTTTACCCGGCCCAACGCGTTATGCGGTCCCGGCAACTGCCTGATAACCGGCAACCCGTTTTGATGCCCCACTATTTCCATATGCTTCGATGCCAGGTAACCCGGCCGCCGGTTCATAGCCGGTAATATCTCCTTTCTTATAATACTGCGTGGAATATTCCAATAAGGACTAAACACCACCTGGCTCAGCCAACCCGAAAACATGGTAGTGCTGTGCCCTTCCTTTCCAACGATAATGTCGATATCAAAAAGTTTCCGGCTGCCTTCTACCACATGTAGTTTAAAAGCGGGGATATTGACCAGTATCAGCTTGCCTTTATCCGCTTCTGGCATCCATTTCATTCTTTCCATGTTGATCAGCAGCTGCTGCAGGCGCGCCTGTGCAGATACGTTCAACTCCCTGGTAATGGTATCATTCAATACCCCGTTTTCCGTGTAGCCATGGTGGTTACGAAAAGTATTTACCGCCATTTCCAGGGTATCGTCAAATACCGCACTGCTATCCTCGTCTGCCAGCTCCCCGGTAATGGCTAATCGTTTTTTTACCAACCGGATATTGGGAGAAGATTGACCTTTCCGGTATCCTTTGCCAACCCGGGGCAACGTATCCCAGCCTCCGTCGCGCACATATCCTATATAGGCTTTGAGCGGCGCTTTCATAGGCGCTACTGCCGGAAATAAATGGTCATTTGTTTTCAGCATGGAATCAGCCAGCCGCATCACTTCATAACGTTGGGCGGGCACCATATGCTCTATTTGCTCCACACTACCACCCCGTTTCCTGAAATAAGCCACCAATCGCACAGTTAGCTGCAATTCAAGATGAGTCATTTCAGGATTATTGGCGGTGATCACCAGGCTGTCTTCCGCTTTTAGCCCGTCTAAACGGATATCGATGGCCTTGCTGCTACCCGTATCCTTGCTATAGCTGTACAAGCTCTGAAAGGCCGAGGCCTGTTCAGTAGGCCCCTTGCTATCCAGCCAGGCAAACTCATAATTGCGGGTATTGTAAAAACTTCGCAGCCGGTTAGCCATATGGCTGTCCAACTGCTTTTGCTGAATAAATTTTTCTACCGCCATACTATCCAGGAACAGATCATTATAGGCATTTGCGGAGGTAATCCCCCTATTACGGGGACTGACCGTATCTTCTTCTTGGGATTCCGGGGGTGACGAGGTACCTGGGGAGGAAGGTCCCTTGCAGGCGGCCACAATAAGGCAAGCCAGCAACACCTTCAAAATTTGCCTTTCCATAATTATATCAGTTAGCAAAATAAAAGCCGGTCGCCAGATACTGTACCGCAGCTAGAAAAACAACCCCTCACGTAGCCTACCGGGAACAAATTGTGCATATACCTCAACAAAAAGTCCCCCTTCCCGGTTCAAGGCGGGAAGAAGGACTTTGTATCGTTGTGATTTTATCTGTACCTAGTCTTTCAGGCCATAAAATTTCTTCACAGACGCATAATTTTTCCAGTCTACCCCGTTGGCGCTGCGCGCCGCTGTAGCTCCTGGTACCAACACATACCGGAACAGGTTAATAGGACTGTCTCCCGTATGAATGGAACCACCGCTCAGATCTATATTTGAAACAATATAGATACTTCCTTTCTGCGCCTGGTAGGTGATATACATATTGTTATCCACATAAGGTACCGGTACAATATACGGCTTGGAAGTAGAATCGAAATTAAAATAAACATTCACCAGCCCCTTGTTAAGGATATCATCTGTCAGTTTGGGGGCATCAATAATGGCAAAAAAACCAGTCTTTGTGGCTACACCATTATTATCCCGGATGGAATCAAATGCTAAAGGTTCCCAGGCCGAATAGGTAATGCCAGCGGCATCCGCACCGGCAGGACCAGCGGGGCCGGCAGGGCCAGCAGGACCGGCAGGACCAGCAGGGCCTTGAGAACCCTCTTTAGAACAGGCCACAAAAGCAAGTATCATAACCAATGAAAGTAACCAGTACAGGTGACAGTTAGAACGTTTCATAAAAAGAGATTTTGGATGTTTTAATGAATAGGTAATTTGAGTTGAGGCTTAGACAGATTCGGGATCACCAACACCTAAGTCAATATACAAAAAAACAAATAACAAAAATCTTATAATTTAGTTCAAACCAATACCTATAAAAAGATAAGGAGTACCTGTTTTCCAGGTACTCCCTTTACATAATAATAGGTTACTTGATAATACTATACCCTTCCCATTACAGGATCGCTATACGTTTCTTTACCCGTTTCTACGCGGCCTGCATATCGTTGCTCAAACAGGTGGCTGCCGGCCACCTTTACCGAAAAGTCGTACCAGCCGTGGCTCTTAGACAAGTCCACGATTAACACCGCTTCCGTTTTAGCCGCTACGGTTTTCTTCAGCGCGCCTTTATGATAGCCCAGGTCAGTAATAACTATTGCTGCCGCTTTAGCCCCGTGGTTCATTAACTTCACCTCCAAATTACCGGTTAGTTTCCGGCTGTTGGTAAGGCTAAGCTGATAACCCACCTGTATTTCCACCTGCGGATCATTGGCATCGCCGGCAAACTCCCGGAAAAATCCATTAGGTCCGTATACCCGCAAATGATAGTGCGCATCTTCAAAAGACAACAATGGCCAGTTATCCGTTAATTTATCGCCCGCTTTTACGCCATAGGACCACGTCCTCACCGGCTCCATTGTTTGCGTGGTTTCCTGCAGGTATTTCCCGGGTGCATATACGTTAAATGGCGATCCGGCTGCCTGCTGGGCAAATACTTTGTTAGCCGCCTCAAAACCGATTTCAAAACGCTGTTTATCGGCGCTCAGCTTACCATTTACATATAACTCATACGGCAACGCGTTGGCCACACGGATCCCCTTTTCCTGGTGGGCCATCCATTCAGATCCCGCCGGGTTTTGATTAACCTGTGCCACCTCTGCTGCTGTCAAGGACTTAAAGCCATCCGGCAGTTTCTTAAACCGGGCGTTATGCACCATTTCTATAAACTCATTCCTTTCCGGGAATGGTACATGTATTTTTTCGCCGTTAAACGGACGGAATACGGAGGTAAGATCTCCGCATACAGCCCGGCGCCAGGCGGAAATATTCGTTTCACTGATGGCCTTGCCTGTTTTATGCTGCAGGAAATGCTCCATAAACTGCAGGATAGAAGTATGATCGCATACTTCCGAATTCACATATCCGCCCCTGCTCCAGGGAGAAGCAATTACCAGTGGCACCCGGTATCCCAATCCAATCGGGCTTTCCCTGACTTCATCCGGTCGCAGGTATTTCTTGGCTTGCTCTTCCTCCCGGGTTACATACTCAATACCAGTGTCAATCCCTTCAGATACCAGGCCGGTACCAGGTTTATGAGGCGCTACAAAAGGAGGCACATGGTCAAAGTAACCATCATTTTCATCGTAACATAAAATGAAAATGGTCTTTTTCCACACCTCTTCCTTTTTAGTCAAAATATCCAGTACTTCCGACACATACCAGGCACCGTACCAGGGCGAACCCGGATGGTCTGAAAACTCGCCCGGCGCTACCAGCCATGATACGGTAGGCAGTTTACCCTCGTTCACATCTGTCCTGAACTGGTGCAGGATATCGCCTTTCGGTACCTGTACTGTTCTCTCTTTATCCCCATCTTTATAGGTGAGTGTTTCCAGCTCATGATAGTCGGGGTCGTTGATATTGGTAGTAAAGGCTTTGTTATGCAGTTGCTGCGCCCTGGGCGACAACTTGGCGAAATTGGCAGCGGTAAATTGTTCCGCGTCCTTCTTTGCCTTCTCAAGGCCGGTCTGTTGCTGGGTAAGTTGTTTTTGCAACTTAGTAGCCTCCTCACCAGACGTGGTTTTCAGTTTGGCTTCCGTTTCTGCTATTTTTCCCGGCAGCTCTTTTACTTGCTGTTGCAGGTAAGCGATATACCCCGCAGCAAAACGTACATTGAACGCAGTAAACCATTCTATTGGGTTGTCGGTGAAGTTGGCCAGCATACCGTCTTTCTCTCCCTCCAATCCCGCTGCACTGATTTCATTCTGATAGATCCTCCAGGAAATGCCATTATCTTCCAAACGCTCGGGGAAAGTGGTCCAATGCGCTTCGCTGCCGTAATCCACATCCTCATTCCATACATTGGCTTTGGAGGAAGCATTTTGCTCATCACGCAGGGTGCCCGTCCATAAATAAAGCCTGTTGGGTGTTGTACCGGTTAAGGAGGAACAGAAATTCTGATCACATACGGTAAAAGCATCGGCCAGGGAATAATAGAAAGGAATATCTTCCCGGTTATAATACCCCAGGGTGAGTGGCATGGGCGACCAATCCTTGTTGCCCGATTTCTTTACCAGCAGCCATTTATCGTACTTGCCATTGTTGCGGGCATCTACCTGGTTGCCCCAGGAATGTGGCAAACTGCTCATCCAGGTGGCTTTCGTATCTTTCAGGTTTAAACGGAAAGGAGCAAAGGTTTCATTCTTTTCATTGCTTTGCAGCCACACCAGGTTCTTATTGGGCAACTGTATAGCCCGTGGATCATTGTAGCCACGTACACCTCTCAGGGAACCATAACAGTGGTCAAAGGAACGGTTCTCCTGCATCAGTATAACAATATGTTCTGCATCCAGGAAAGTACTTCCAGGCCTGGGGTCTATGGCCATTGCCCGCTGAATAGAAGCTGGCAGGGCACTAAATACGCCAGCAGCACCAGATAGCAACGCCGCCTTCTTAATAAAATCTCTTCTGTTATCCATTAATAGTTGATTTTTTCATGTACACTGATAAAGGGATCCATCAAAAGCGGAAAATAATAAAAAATCCGGGCTATCTGCAACTATCAATGAGGAGTGGTAGTTATGTTATTGTTACGGCCTTTTCTGAAAAGGTTTTTAATAAAAGTCGTATAGGCAGTGGCGTAGTTCAGTTGCACCAAAAATATAAAACCCACACTCACCACCGGGAAGATAATACCGATAAGCGCGCCGCCGGCATATAACAGCTGTGCATGTACAATGCGCCGTAACATAGCCCTGCTCACCGCAGCCCCCTGTTCTCCTTTTGCACTCACCAAACCGCTGCCATAGGCACAATGCCAGTGAATATAGAGGATGAATCCCAACATGAAAATATTGACCCAATACAAGCCGATAGCCACTTTAGACTGAAGGTGCTCGCTGAGATATGCAGTGGTAAAGGGCAACAACGACACAAAGGCCAGGAAAAATACCGACAACCAGGTGAGACGCCGGTCCGTTTTTTCAATATAGGTGAGTTGCGCCGATTGCCCCACCCAAAAGATACCCATCGTCATAAAACCCACAAAGTAAGTGGCAATCTTGGGTCCCAGGGCCAGCAACTCTTTCAGCAATTCCTTCTCCGATTGCAGGGCGTTGGCTACCGGTACTTTCAGGTCCAATACCAACAAAGTCATGGCAATAGCAAATACGCCATCGCTAAGGGCTTCAATACGCTGTACCCGTTGTCCGGCCAACTGATTATATACGACTGGTTTGCTCATAAAGGGGATTTATTACAAACATAATAAAAAAGGCCCCTGCTTTCGCAGGAGCCCTGTATATGTATGTTGAGAAATGGTAAAGCTGGCTGAATCCTAGTTAACAGAAGGTATTAATACGATCTTCACTCTTACTTTGGTAGCTGGTTTAACAGAAGCTGCGCCGTTAATACCTTTGATATCTACTTCCAGGTTAGCGTCATCATGGACGATAAAGTAAGACTGGTTATTGTATACCTGCGGTAATAACTCATACGTCTGCGGTGTTTGGCCACTGGCACCATACCGGGCCATAGATACAATAACACCATCCGTTTGATTTACTCCGTTCAACTCAGGCACCTTAATATTATAATAGTAGAAACCACCGTTGCTATCATATCCCCAGGCATCCGGCGTTATTTCGTATAAAATAGTTTGATTTGGAATGACGATCTCAGTGGTTTTCTTGGTGCAACCAGGTAAAATGAAACCCAGTAAGAGCAACGGTAGGTAAAGCCATGTTTTCATAAATGATGCGTTTAGCAAATTTTCTCCAAATACAATGCCACAAAAGAAGCCCGGTCGGGAATTTCCATTCTTTTCCTGAACACCCCTGCCAGAGCTTCACAAAAACGCCATCATGCGGCGGGGATGCAGTCACCGGAAACGCCTCATAAAGATCATCCGCTTCAATAGCTTTTTGCTTTCCGCTTTAAGCTTTCTACTCTCTACAGCGTTACCTGGATCCCGCCGGCAGCGCCGATATACCCTCCATGGAACCGGTTGCGGCTCACATCTTCCGACCAGATATAGTGACTGATTAAATCGCGGCCAACATCATGTTTAATGCTCACGAAATTGAAGGTAGGACCAGCAAATATCTCCACGCGGTTGCCGAACCGATAGGCAGGGAAAATGCCCACAGTTTGACGATGATAATAGCCTTTCTTAAAATCGGTCAATACAGTATTCAATGCCTCTCCATTGATCCTGAAATGGGCTGTCAGTGGCCAATGTGCGCCTATACCACCCTGCAGGGCATACAGTGGATTCGGATTATTTTTCAGGTTATATCCTACGCCCAGTATACCGTACAACACACGACCGCCGGATTTAAAAGCAGCAATAGTGGTCATGGTTTCATCGATCGATACACTCACCTGCTTCTCTCCTCCTTTCACAATATTTACCAGTCCAATAGGATACTCACTGCTATCGGCAATATTGATAACACCCGCTACCTGCACACCTTTCACCTTCTTCGCAATATTGATAAACCCGGCGATCTGGTGTTGTACCGTATCGGCTTTATTGAGGAAACCAGCAACCTGCACGGTGGCTTTATTCTTAACGATATTGGAAAATCCGGCCAGCTGCGCCTGAGAGTTATTCTGCGCGGTATTAATAAAACCGGCCATCTGCGTACCATTCACATCTTTAGCCCCCAGGTTGGCAAATCCTGCACCCTGGAAACCATTTACATTACCGTCTACTAAATTAAGGAATCCTGCCAATGTTGCACCACCCGCATTTCCTTTCACATGGTTCATAAAACCTGCAATGGTAGCGGCATGATAAGTAGTGCCAATATGATTGGAAAAACAACCAATCTGCACACCGGTAGCCTGTTCTTTAATAATATTGGAAATACCGGCAATGGCTACTCCTGTTTCTGCTTTGGATAAGCCGGCAATAATATGTAAAGAAAAATGATTGGTATAGGCGGCCGCATTCTTTCCATTGCTGCTCAGCGGATACACCAAACCGATATGCGCAGGGCTGGTCAGTGGCGTTTGTGCGAAGCTATTGCTGGCAAAAGAAAAAAGGGCAATGATTAAATAAATGATCCGGCTGTGGGAATAAATTGTTCTCATACTATGTTTGTTATTACGTACAGCATAACGACACGTTGAGGAACTTCTACCCCTATACAAAATCCGGCAAAAAATTAAAAAATGCTGATACCTGCGTGCCAGCCCAACCAGCGGTTATCCACCTGTATATAATGATAGGTGGGCGATACTTTATTATCCCGGCTATTTTCTCCCACCATAAACGTGGGGCCGGCAAATAAACTAACCCCTTTCGCCAGCTGCACATTGATAGCCGGTTGCAGCGTGAACAGCTCCGATTTATAATTCCAGCTGCCCTGGAATAAATTCTGCAGCGTAACTTCTGTGGTTAACGACCATACTTTATTGAATGGAATCCTTTTACCAATGCCATATCCAATAGCCCAGCGATGATAGGGACCAGGCTGATAACCTCCCAGCAAAATGCTGTATAACTTGCTGCCACCGGTTTTCCAGGCCACATTCAAAGGTAACAGGTCAGTACTGTATAAGGCTACTTTCTTATATCCCTTCCGTACAATATTAACGATCCCGATGCTATATCCATTTACGGTATCTGCAATATTCACCAGGCCTATTTGTACACCATCTACCCGTCTTGCATAGTTAAACAGGCTACCTACCTGTACCCCCTTCATCACGCCGCGGTTAATATTACCGGCGCCGGCTACCTGTACGCCGTCTGCATCGTGGCGATTATAGTTGGTAATACCACTCACCTGCACGCCTCCCATGTTACCACCGCTGTAGTTATGTATACCGGCTACCTGCCATCCATTCATGTCTTGCCGTACAATACCAATCACACCCTGTACCTGTGCGCCTGTCATATTTTTATACACCTGGCCCACTACGCCCGATACCTGTACTCCCCGCATACTTCCTTCTATAATATTGCTCAAACCAGATGCCTGTACGCCCTTCATGGAATCCAGCACATTGTTGTGAACACCTGCCAGCTGTACGCCATGGGTTTTGCCACCTACAATGTTGAAAATACCCGCTACCTGTACATACTGCATGTCGTGCTTTACGATATTGAAAATACTGCCTACCTCCAATCCATCCACCCCCGCCGCATAGCCACCCAACAGGTTAAACGAAAATTTATTTACTACCTGTCCGCTCATTCTGCCATGAGAACCCAAACCCGGCGTAAGCGAAAACTGGTAAGGCTTGTCGGCAAAGAAGGCCCCAATGTTTAAGCTGGTTAATTTCTGCCGGGGAGATAGAAACACTTTACCAAACCATCTTTTCTCCACCTGGTGCCCGGTGATATCAACTGTTTTGAGCTGGTAGGTAGTAGGCGAAATAGTCACTTCCACGTCCTGGTCACGACCGGTACTCAATAACAGCGAGGTATCTGCATACAGGTCCTTACTAACGCTGATGGCTGCGGTAGGATATTTATCCTTTAACCGCAGCCGGAAATAACCATCGTTGTTGGTAAGTGTTGAAATGAGTTGCGTTCGTTCGTACACGCTGGCATTGGGTAGTCGCTGCCCTGTGCTTTTGTCCGTGACCACGCCCGTGACCAGGTAGTAGTTTTGTCCGGTCGTTTTCTTTAAGAGAATAATATAATTACCCGACTCTTTGTAGATATAGTCCCCATCCAATAAAAGGTCTAACACCTGCCTGACTGTCTTATCCGTAGCCGATATACTCACCAGGCTATCCTGTGGCAGCACAGTTGTCAGGTACGAAAAATAAAAATGCCCCTGCTTACTGATGGTGGTCAATACTTCGGCCAGTGGGCGGTCTTTCACATTAATACGTACGGTCTTATTCAATAAGCCCTGGGCGCCGGCGGTAAGCGACAACACGCAAACAACGAACAAGGTTAGCAATGACTTGGATAGTGGCATACAATACAGCGGCTGTTATTTCAAGATGATTTGTGATCCCTGCTTTTCCACAGAAATCTCGTAAGTAAGCCCGATTACATTTAATGTACTATCCAGCGAACTGTTGGTGAAGGTAGAATTTATCTGCAAATCGCGTTTGCTGCTATTGGCAATAACAATATTTACGCCATAGGCTTCATTAAGAATATCCACCAGTTTCCAGAGCGGCGTACCGTTGCACACAAAGGTTTGTGTGCGGTAATAATTGTACAGTTCATCTGTGTTGCTTTGCTTGCTGGGAGCAGCTTCGCTGTCGGTTACGATAGCTTTTTCATGTGACTTCAGCTGTACGCTGTTATCATGTTTACTCACCTCCACAGCGCCGGTTTCCACGATCACTTCTGTTTTTCCATGGACACTTTTTACGTTAAACGAAGTACCCAGCACTTTTACCGTTACGTCGTTTACCTTGAGTATAAAAGGTTTCCCGGGATCCTGGGCAACATTAAAAAATGCTTCCCCGGTCAGGTGTATATTTCTTTCCTTCTTAAAGTTGGCGGCATAGGTGATGGTAGACTGCTTGTTGAGCGTTACTTCAGATCCATCAGGCAGTAACTCCTGTTTAATCTTTCCTTCCGAACGCACGATAGTAGGAACGTTGGCGCCTCTTTGTGCAATAAACCATACGCCGCCGGCGCCTAATAAAACCAACAATACAGCGGCTATGCGCAGGAAACTGCGCCAGGGCGAAACGCCGGTATCGAGCTTAATAACGCGGGTACTATTTTCGTGGGTGCCTACCCGTTGTTGAAAGCGCATCCAGGCATCCTGCTCATTCACCGTACTTACCACTGCCAGTTTTTTACTTTCTTCCCAGATAATCCGGAAGTGTTCAAAATAACGTTGATGATCTTCCTTCTCTGCCAACCATGTTATTACTGCTGCTTTTTCCGCCGGCGTAGTGATATCCAGCAGGTATTTCACCAGCAGATCATCGTTTATATAGTCAGATTGTTGTTTCACAGATTCACTTTTACAGGTGGAGCAAAATTAATAACAAAGGCAGAAAATCTACCAGATTGAGTCGTAGTAAGCGTAAAGCTTTCCCCATCTGATTTTCCACAGTTTTTATAGAGATATCCAGGCGGTCGGCGATTTCCTGGTACTTTAGTTCTTCAAAGCGACTCAGCTGAAAAACCGTCCGGCATTTTTCGGGAAGTGCCTGTAATGCCTGTTCCAGCTTCTCTTCCAGCTCCCTTAATATTACTTTACCGGAGGTATTGCCGGTATCATGATCATTGCTCATCTGGTATTTGGTATGTGCCTGATGTGTAGCTTTTACTTTCTGGTGGCGGATATAATTGATACACTCATGATATACCGCCCGGTACAGGTAACCGGAAACAGATTGCTTAATGGTAATATCACCGGACTTTTCCCAGAGTTTACAAAACACATTTTGCACCATTTCCTCTGCCATCACTTCATCCTTCAATAATGTACACGCATACGCATGCAAGCCTTTAAAATGAGTTTTAAAAACCTGTTCAAATGTTAATGAGTTTTCTATTTCCGGTACGGCAGTACCCGGATGACTAAATTCCATGCGTAGGGTTTGATATCTAACGTCAAATATAATTCCTTCTGCCAATTGAACTGATTTATTATACGACACCCATTAAGGTGCTTACCCCTACGTTGGTTGCTAATAATTTTCCGGGAGAAGAGATAATGGGCGGGAACTTTTGGCGACGCAAGCATTCACCACGTTGTTTATCAATTAATTATACCTAATTAAAAGAAAATAGGCAGTATTGGAGAAAGTCAGCCACAAACTGCTACATTCCGCCACCACCTGTAATTCCATGACGATTTCATTGATTAATCTTTTCTTGTCACTTTAACATTACATTATATTCATCTTAAAGAATATTTCACAACTGGACGATTAATATTGTGGAAATTATCCCGAATGAAAATTATCTGTACACTTTTCTTATTACTGATGGGAAGTACTGTCCTTTCCGCTCAATCCAAAACAGGTTATATTAATTTCCAGGAAATGATCGGACTGATGCCGGAAAGCAAACTGGCGAACGACAGTTTAAATATGCTACAGGACAAGCTGAACAAAGACGGGCAACAACTCATAGAAGAATACAAAAAGAAACTGACAGAATTTGACAGTGCCAGTAAAACCATGAGCCAGAATATGCTGGAAGTAAAGACGGGAGAATTGAAATCTGCCCAGGCCAGCATTCAACGATACAAGGACATGTCTGAACAGAGCATCGCTGCCAGGGAACAGGAATTACTCACACCAATATTAGATAAAGCTAAAAAGATTTTAAAGGCGGTGGCTAACGAAAAAGGCTACACGCTCGTGATTGATAACTCCAGAGACGCGGTATTGGTATCCGCACCATCCGACGACCTCATGCCGGCTGTGAAAGAGAAATTGGGGATCAAGTAATGAGGGCATTTGAATATTTAGTTATTTAGTTATTTGCCTGATGTAAAGTATTTACCGTTTCTTCCGCCATTCTATATCCTGTAGATGCTGACCGTCGGCAAATAATTAAATAACTAAATGTCAAATGTAACCAACAAAGAACTATATGTGTAAACCATGCGCCAGCAATGATTTCCACTGCGGATGGCTACGTACAAATTCTGCTACTTTTTTACTGGAAGGCACCATGCGGATATTCTGTGCTGAAATTTCCTCCATCACTTTACCCAGCATCATTGGTAACACCCCCTGCTTTTCCAGCACCGGCGGTACCTCAGCTCCTGTCAGGAAAATACGGCTGCCGTTTCTCTCATAAATTACTTTCGCCAGCTGTCCAGCAATATGCGCTTCAAACTGCCTGGCTTCTTTGTTGTCAATGATTTTAAAATCCTTCATGATCATAATTATTTTTACATAATGTTCCTCGAAGTAGCGTAATAATGGGAAGTATCCTATGCAAAAGGGAAGTTGAAATAAGATAGCATGGTTGGTATTAAAATACCTTAAAAAAGTTCATTCTGCCTGCAAATATACTAATAAAACAGCAGAATACCGTGAAACATCAATATGTAGAAATAACTAATACTTAAAGTAGTTGACAGGCATGCCTTTAACAGGAAGGCGCACGTGAAACACACTCCCACTCAATGGATACTTAGCTACCTCAGCCGCTGTCATATGTTCCCGCGCTGTGGTAATCAGCATCTCATTCCCGTCTACCCCGCCGAAAGTACATGACGACACATGCGGCGCCGGCACCTCTACCTTAGCCAACAACGCTCCCGTATCCGGATGCCAGCAATAAACACCACTACCGCCCCACTGCGCCACCCATAACATACCATCAGCATCTATAGCCATCCCATCCGGCCAGCCCAGCTCCTCAGGCACCGTTACCGCTATACGTGTAAACGCAATTTCTCCTGTTTGCTCATCATAGCTGAATTCCTGTACCGTTCCCGTATGCGTATCGTTGTAATACATTTTATTACTTCGCCATACCAACCCATTGGAAATGGTAACACCCTGCAACTTCACCACCGGCGCCTGTTTACCGGTAATACAATACAATGTGCCGGTGCCTTCAGTTGCCGGCATTTGCATGGTACCTATCCATAAACGACCCGCCGGATCACATTTCCCATCATTACAACGCAGTTGTTGCTCCCCGTGCAATACCGTTATCAATGGCCCTACGCCATGCTCCGGTGAAAAAAATGCCACCCCTTCTTTCAACCCCACCAGCAACTCATTGCGGCCTGCCACCGGTACCAGCGTGCTCACATAAGTACCCGCATCAAAGGCCTGTTGCCGGCCGTCAACATCTCTCAAATAGATCTTATGTCCTAATATATCTACCCAGCACCAACTGTTTCTTTCGGGCCACCAGCAAGCTCCTTCCCCCAGTTCGTCGGGCAATGCAGCCAATAATTCTGCCTGATACAATTTCATATAACGTGTTTTGTAATGCGTTTTATTCACGCCTGTTCCGCTACAGGACTACATCACAATATATACTTTTATGTACTGATATCGTATATTGCAGCTAATTACCCGCTCTTTAACTCCAATTATGAACATTAAAGTATTTGAAAAACTCCATGCGGAAGGACTGATCAACGACACTGCACTGGAAGCTGTAAAAAACAGCGAAGCTAACCGCCTGTTTTCCGTTCACTGGGAAATCAAAACATTGCTGTATCTCGGCGTATTACTACTCAGCGGCGGCCTCGGTATCCTCATTTATAAAAATATAGATACCATTGGCCACCAGGTAATCCTGTTGATCATCGGCGTAATCTGCGCCGGCTGTTTCGGTTACTGTATCCGGCAAAAACTACCCTTCTCCTGGCAACAGGTAAAAGCCCCCAACGCCTTTTTCGATTATGCGTTGCTGTTAGGGTGTCTTACTTTTGTGACCTTTATCGGGTACCTGCAGTTTCAGTACAATACCTTCGGCACGGCTTACGGACTGGCTACTTTCATCCCCCTGGCCGTACTTACGTTCAGCGCCTACTACTTCGATCACCTGGGGGTATTATCTATGGCTATTACTAACCTGGCTGCCTGGATGGGCATTGCAGTAACGCCTTTCCAACTGCTTTCTGCCAACGATTTCAGTAACGAGCGTATTGTGGTCACCGGTGCACTACTGGGTGTATTTCTCTTGCTACTGGCGACTTTGTCCGGCTGGAAGAATCTCAAAAAACACTTCGCCTTTACGTACCAGAACTTCGGCGCGCATATTTTTTTTATTGCCTGCATTGCCGCTACGTTTATATTCGACTCGCAGTGGCTCCTGTGGCTTGGCGCTATGATGCTGGTGGCTGTTTATATTTTCCGGCAGGCGTTTAAAGAAGGCTCCTTCTACTTTGTATTGATCACCGTTTTGTATGGCTATATTGGGTTAAGTATACTGGTAGGGCGTTTACTCCTTGCCACCCAGGATATTGGCGCCATATATATTGGCTTGTTGTACATGATTGGCTCTGCCATCGCCGTGATCCTGCTCCTGATTAACCTCAATAAAAAAATGAAACATGCTCGCGTACAATAACGATACCCTCAACAATCTCGACATAAAAGAAGAAGCAGAAAAAGCGCTGCGAAAAGACTGTATCGATGCAGCTACGTACCAGGCAATTACTACCGCCCATCCGGTCAACTTTTATACGCCCAATCCCGTTATCAGGGCCGGGCTGTTTATTCTCACGCTCATTGTTGTAAGCCTGTCGCTGGGATTCATGACCCTGGTATCGCTATCGGCAATGAATAATGAAAAAAACTTTGGCGGCCTCTGTATATTCGCTGGCCTGTTGTGCTACGGGGCACTGGAATTATTTTTACGGGAGAAGAAGTTATTCCGCGCTGGTGTAGATGATGCGTTACTATGGTGCACGGTATCGCTCCTGCTGAGCAGTCTCGCTATTTACGGTACAGATTCCACGCTTACCTGGAGCCTGGCAGTGTTGGCACTAACGCTCATGGCTACACTACGTTTTGCGGATATGGTGATGGCGGCAGCAGCTTTCCTGGCCCTGCTGGCGCTGGTATTTGTACTCACGCTTAAAACCGGTGTCGTTTCCAGAACGGTGGTCCCGTTTTTAATCATGGCGCTTTCGCTGCTCGTTTATTACGCCTCCAGGAAAGGGATCACGCAACCTGCCTGCAAACATTACCGCGCATGCTTAACAGTGGTATCGGTACTTTCATTATTGACATTATATTTAGCAGGCAACTACTTTGTTGTACGGGAGTTGAGCAACGAACTGTTCGACCTGCAGTTACAGCCAGGGCAAAGCATTCCCGGTGCATCGTTCTTCTGGGTGTATACCGTGGTAGTACCCCTCGTATACCTCTATCTCGGCATCCGTAAAAAAGATACTATCCTGTTACGCACCGGCATGATATTGCTGGCCGCCATCGTATTTACCATTCGTGTGTATCACAGTGTAATGCCGCTGGAAACCGCCATGGTGGCAGGTGGGTTGGTGTTAACGGTAGGCGCCTGGGCGTTGATCCGTTACCTGAAAGTGCCGCGCCACGGCTTCACTTACGAAGAAGATACAGATCCTTCCCTGGCAGATAAGCTAAAAATTGAGTCACTCATCATTGCGCAAACCTATGCACCTGTTGCCCATACGCCCGGGAACAATATGGATTTCGGTGGTGGCAGTGGCGGCGGTGGTGGCGCCTCGGGCGATTACTAGCACGCAAAGCAGCTAAGGAGCAAAGGCGCAAAGGCGCAAAGAAAGAAAAGAAAGAAAGAAAAAAGGGAAAGAAGGGAAATAAGGGAAATAAGTATTTTTCTTCTTTTCCCTTTTTCTTTGCTTCTTTGCCCCTCTGCGTCTTTGCGTGCCTTCCGGGCATAAAAAAAGCCTGATTGAATTATCTTCAATCAGGCTTAAAGAGCGAAAGACCGGGCTCGAACCGGCCACCCCGACCTTGGCAAGGTCGTGCTCTACCAAATGAGCTACTTTCGCATAGTATTAAGAACTTCGGGACCAGTGTCACATCAACGGATCATCAACTTATGACGGATCAATCACCGGATGTTTATATTCGTTTATCCCTCACGAATATCAGAGCGAAAGACCGGGCTCGAACCGGCCACCCCGACCTTGGCAAGGTCGTGCTCTACCAAATGAGCTACTTTCGCAGGTATTAAGAACTTCGTTATTTTAAGATCTTTTCCGACTAACCGCATCCGTTCGTTTGCTTTGCCCGGTGGCGTTTTCGTTGGGATTGCAAAGATAGGAAACGGACTGAAAACACAAAATTTTTTTTCAAACTTTTCTTAAAAAATTTTGCACGGAAAGGTATATCAACTTCCTGAAACACAATACGGTGAAGCATTTACAACAAAAAAATAGAATACTTTTTATTTACATCATGTCCGTAACAGCGGCTTCACGCACTATCACCGTCTTCTTTTTCGACTTCTTCCGCCGCCCCCACCAGATGTAAAAGCCCGTTACCGGCAGCGAAGCGCAGATAAAACTGATAACGAAAGCCAGGATCTTTCCCGGTAATCCGGCAATGGCGCCTACGTGAATATCGTAGTTCATTTCTATCAACCGCTCTCCCCGGTTCTTATGTGCATCATTGCGTCGTCCCAGCAGCCTGGCGCTGTATTGGTCAAATTGCAACTCATCCGATCCGTAATACGTTTCTTTCCCTTTATATCCGCCAATCAGGTTAACCCCTTTTTCTCCCCTGGCCGGGTATATAAATATACGGCGGGCGCCTTTCAGGATACCCTGCGCCTGCCCGAATGCAGCGTCCAGCGGATCTTGCGTAAGGGTAACCGTGCTTTTCGCCGACTCCTTTACTGCCCTGTCGGGAGGCGTGGTAGTACCGGCAGCCGCCACATATACGGTAGCCTGGAACCAGGTAAATGCCCATACCATACCCGTTAGCGCAATCACCAGGGCGATAACCAGCGCATAGAAACCCAGCACGTTGTGCAGGTCGTAGTTCACCCGCTTAAAACTGGCCTTCCACTTGATTTTAAAGCTCTTTTCCCGGTTTGCTTTATTCCATTTTTTGGGCCACCACATGATCAAACCGGTGATCAGCAACAGCACGAAAATGAAAGTGCTCCAGCCTACAATGGGCTGCCCATAAGGCGTATTCAGCAACAGGCTCCAGTGGATCGCCTTTACAATGGAAAAGAAATTATGTTTATAGTCGATCTTACCTGTTACCTGGCCGGTATAGGGATTCAATAAGACCACATCGTAATATTCTACCCCGCCAAAATAGGTCAGTGCCGTATCATTACCCTTATAAGCCAGGAATTCCCAGGCATGATCCGGACGGGTATAAGTAGTAATGCTCAGGATGGATTTATTGGCTCCCAAAGTCTCCTGGGCTGTCTTTTTCAGCTCGCTCAACGGGAGCACCGGCGTTTGCTGTGGAGCAATAAACAGCTGCTTGCGGTAATAGTAATCATTGATTTCTTTCTGGAAAACAAATAAACAGCCGGTTATGCTGATGATGAGCACAATCAGGCCCGATCCCAGGCCCAGCCAGAGATGCAACTTATCTACGACAATACGGAACCTGGATTTGGACGATTGCTTCTTTAATTTATCTGTTCGCTTAAACATATTACTTCCGCCGGGCCTATATCTGCCGGAGATACAAAAGTCTGGCTAAAGCCATATAAACAGGCATCGGATCGGGAAATTCATTTACGCAATAGGGAATTCCCGGAAATAAAAAACCTCCACCGGTTTCCGGTGGAGGCAGGATAATTATGTTGAAGCTGTTGCTTACTTATACTTTGGATTATACAGTGTGCTTTCCTGCACCTTTACATCTGGCTTACCTTGATATTTGTGTTTGTAAAGATTATAGCAACCACCCAGCATGAAAGCTATAAAACAAAACAATTGCACGTAAAAAAGCCAGCGGGAGCGGGAAACCTTATCTAAGGTAATATCATTCTTATTTTCTACTGTATTCTGTTCCATAATCAGTTTATTTCCGGTGCAAACCTACATAATATTTTGAAATTTTCGAATTTTCCCCGGCAGTAATTTTAAGCCAGTAGGATCTTCCTCTGAAACCCGCCCCTATATCAATTCCGAGAATTTCTTACGTCTCAAAAAATAGTATCGCCAGATCATAATACCATGAAACACCCCGGTCATTTTCATCAGCTTCATTTCCGGCAAATTATCCTTTTTCACATATTTACGACGCCAGCGGTAATAATCGCGGTAAGCCCGGTAGATGGCTGCCATATCCTTTGGTTTCCCGGCCACCAGGCTTTTTACCGCCGCCAGGATATCCAGGAAGAAACGCTGCACCAGCACAATCCACCGGTCCTCGCTATGCAGGTTTTTCCACAGCATCATGAGGTTATTCCGGAAATTGAGGTATAGCTTGCGGGGATTTCCCTGCGGCAGGCTCCCACCGCCTACGTGAAATACGGTCGAATCCGGGCAGTAGCAGATACGGTAACCGGCCCGCTGTAAACGCCAGCAAAGGTCTACTTCTTCCATATGGGCGAAGAAATCGCGGTCAAAGCCGCCCAGCTGGTGGAAACATTCGGAACGGATAAACAACGCTGCACCGGTGGCCCAGAAAATATCATTGGCGTTATTATACTGCCCGTAGTCTTTTTCCACGGTATACAAAATACGCCCCCGGCAAAAAGTATATCCCAGGAAATCCATCCAGCCGCCGGCAGCACCGGCATACTCAAATTCGTCCGGCTGCAGGTAAGCCCGCATTTTAGGCTGACAGGCCGCAATTCGCGGATCTTCCTGCATAAGGGCCACCACCGGCTCTATCCAGCCGGCTTCCACCTCCACATCCTGGTTCAGCAACACGTAAATGTCGGCCGTTACATGTTGCAGGGCATCATTATATCCCCCCGCAAAACCGTCATTGCGGGCATTACGGATCACCCGGATCCGCGGATAATTCGCTTCCACAAACGCCACACTGTCGTCGGTAGAAGCATTGTCCGCCAATACCAACTGCAAATTGCCGTAAGTGGAACGGCATACCGACGGCAGAAACTTCTCCAGGAAAGCCTTTCCGTTCCAATTTAAAATAACAACTGCTACTGATGGCAATACGGGCAACTGATATGACGTTTATGCGTGAACAATTATTTTTTGAGATGCAAATATGCAACAAAGGATTTTAATATTTGCCAATCATTACAGAATCAGGAAAGCCGAATAAGGCTTAAATTAGAAGTATGTTTAAACAGTTTATAGGATGGAAGTTCGTACTGACCAGCGTAGCAGTGCTCATTATCGGGACCACCATATGGTTCGTCAGTAATCTGTCGAAAAACATCCAGGACGAAGAAAGAAAAAAAGTAGCCACCTGGGTAGAAGCCAACCGCGAACTGCTGCGGGCCGAAACAGATGCCAACTTAAACCTTGCTATCGATATCGTTACCAACAATACCACTATCCCCCTGATACTGACCGACGAAGAAGGAAAAATACTGGATAGCCGTAACTTCGACTCCCTGAGGATTGTACAGGATCCCAATTACCTGCCCCAGGAGCTCAAAGCCTTCAAAAAACAACATCCCCCCTTTATCATGGAGGTCGACGCCAAACAAAAACTGTATAACTACATTTATTACGGCGATTCCCTCATTCTCCGGCAAATCCGCTACTATCCCTATATACAACTGATTGTAGTAACCCTCTTCATCGGTATCGTACTTTTCGCCCTTTCCAGCACCAATCGTGCCACACAAAACCAGGTATGGGTAGGACTCGCCAAAGAAACGGCTCATCAGCTGGGCACGCCCCTGTCTTCCATGGAAGCCTGGCTGGAAATATTGCGGGAAAATGAAGCCAATACTACCATCGTAACCGAACTATCGAAAGATGTAGACCGTCTCAAACTGATCACCGACCGTTTCTCCAAAATAGGCAGCGTGCCTAAACTGGAAGAAACCAATATCGTTATGCAGATCGAAAACATGACCAACTATATCCGCAAAAGAGCCCCTCAGAAAGTACAACTCCAGGTACACAGCGCTGAAGAGGAGCTCCCCGCCATGATATCTCCCCCGCTTTTCGACTGGGTGGTGGAAAACCTGCTAAAAAATGCACTCGATGCCATGGAAGGTAAAGGGAAAATAGACATCTCCATAGAAAATCACTCTACTTTCATTACCATCGATGTAGCCGATACCGGTAAAGGCATCCCTAAAATGAACTTCGAAAAAGTATTCAAACCCGGATTCAGCACCAAAAGACGCGGATGGGGCCTCGGCCTCTCCCTCTCCAAACGCATCATTGAAGAATACCACCGGGGCCGGTTATATGTAAAGTCCTCCGAGCTGAATAAAGGCACCATCTTCCGTATTGTACTGAGGAAATAGCGGGCCTCTCAGAAAAATATGAATAAATAAATTTGCTTATTTCAAAAAACCCGTTATTTTTGCACCCCATTCTACCAGATGCGAAGGTGGCGAAATTGGTAGACGCGCTACTTTGAGGTGGTAGTGCCTGAAAGGGCTTGGGAGTTCGAATCTCCTCCTTCGCACCAACAAACGGGACAGCAAGTTATACTTGCTGTCCCGTTTTCTTTTGGGCGAAAATCATATCCTGCTTCCCTGCTGGTTATTACAAAATTCCTTTCATTTCCGGCCTGCTCATTACAATCTTACCAGCATATGGCCTTCGTACATTTTGAAATAAGAAAGGACAGAGCATTAGAAATATTTTGATTTCTCCCATTCATTGAGTACTAATGCTACTTTCTGTGGGTAGTTTATGCATTATCACATCTGCATAAACAAAGCTAAATGAAATTCTGTCTTTACTTAGATGAAAGTGGCGATCATGGATTAACCCAAATAAATAGCGGATTTCCTGTGTTCTTATTATGCGGAATATTGCTTTCTGAAACTGATTATCCGGCCTTACGAGATAATATAAATGCCATCAAAAATGAATTTTGGGGAAATAAGCATGTAATTTTCCATTCCAGGGATATTAGGAAGTGTAACAACGAATTCGCAATTCTATTCGATTTGAATGTAAAGGAGAGGTTTTATGAAAGGATAAATAACCTTATATCCCAGAATAATTATGTAGTCATTGCTTCCGCAATTCAAAAGGACGAATACATCAAAAGATATGGGTTACTCTCTAGTGGTGTTTATGAGATTGCATTATCCTTTATAATTGAAAGAGCTATATTTTTCCTGGATGACGTAAGAGCTAGTGGAAAAGAACTGGAAATTATAATAGAAAAACGAGGTAAAAAGGAAGATAAACAATTGGAGGAACATTTTCAACGATTGCTTTCCAGAGGAACCGGATATGTTAATGCAGAGAGATTGAAGACATATAACCTATCTATTATATTTAAAGGCAAAAAAGAGAATATTAACGGACTTCAATTATCGGATTTAATTGCTTACCCGATTGCTACCTTTGTTATAGATATGAAACGCGTAAATTTAGCCTTCAAGATAATAGCCAGTAAAATCTATACAAAGAATGGCAAAATGTACGGTTTAAAGGTATTTCCATAAAAATATAAAGCCCAGCTCAACACCAGGCTTTATACCGATCGGGGACACCCCAGTCCAATATTTTTGTATCACTATTTCGAAATTCACATCACAAATATACGTTTTTTATTTCTTCAAACTGAAAAGAGCAAATAAATAAAACCAAAAACATATCACATTGAAATTCCGGAAAACAAACCTCCTGCCTGGCATCCTGGTTGCTTTGCTGCTCTGCGCGCTGCTATCCTGCCAAAAATCCAACGATGGCACCCCTTCAGATATGCTCCAGGTTATTTATGAAGTGGAATCCCAGACCAGCGCACCTTTCGGTCCTATAAAATATACGGCGTCCGAGAAAGACAGTGGCGTGGTGAGGTCTGTTACCCACAGCTGGACAGTAAGCGGGGTAGGCCTCTTTCAAAAAACCGTATTGATAAAAAAAGAGCAGGTAGCCCTGCTGGACGTACAACATCCCAGTTCTAACCAATGGAAGATCCGCATTAGATCTGCCGATGGTTCCCTGCTGGTGGAAGGACCGGTAAAGTTTGCCGCTGGCGCTCCCGGCTACTACTATTCCCATCTCGAACTGACGATCAACTAAACTCATTATACAAATTATACATATCATACTTAACAATTAGCTAACCTCCGCTTAATATGCGGCTAACAATAATGGTTGAATTTACATGCATATCCCTACCCTGGTTGCTATCCGGGAAAACCTCTTACCTGTTGTTTGTTTTTCTTAACGTTGATTAGCAAGGAAGGTGGCGAAAATCCCTTCCTTTTTTATTCCGGCTGCCAATCCCCTATCTTTACGTAATTTTTTTACTGAATACTATGGGAACATCAATTACCTGTCCCAGTTGCCGGCACCAATTTGTCATGGAGGATGCCTTTGCAGCGGATATCGAAAAAGAAATGCGTGGTAAAATGGAAGGTGAATGGCGTAAACGTCTGAAAGCCCTCCAGGAAGAAAAAGATACGCTCCAGTCGGAAAAAGACCGGATGACGCAGGAACGCCGGCAAATAGACCTGCTCAAACAACAGCAGGAAGAAGAAGTAACCAAACGTGTACTGGCGGAGAAAAAACGGCTGCAGGAAAACCTGGAAGCAGAGTTACGCAAATCTATCACTGCCGATCTCGACAACCAGCTGGCAGTGCTGAAAGAAGCCAACCTGGAACAGGAAGAAAAGCTGAAAGAAGCCAGGAAACACGAGCTCGAATTTCTGCGCAAGGAACAGGAACTAAAAGCCAGGGAACAGGAACTTGAAATAGACCTGCAAAAAAAACTGCTGGAAGCCCGCTCTGAACTGGCTGATAAAATACGTCGCGAAGAAGCAGAACGCAACGCGCTGAAAGATACCGAATACCATATGCGCTTAAAAGAACTGGAAAAACAACTCGACGACCAGCGCAAACTCGCAGAAGAAATGAAGCGTAAAGCAGAGCAAGGTTCTACTCAACTGCAAGGAGAGGCACAGGAACTGGTACTGGAAGAAATGCTGCGTACCCATTTCCCCTTCGATGAAATTACACCTGTGGGCAAAGGCGTGCGTGGCGCGGATTGTATCCAGCTGGTACGGAACCAATACGGCCAGGAATGCGGCCGCATTATCTATGAAAGTAAACGCACCAAGGAGTTTACCCGCGACTGGGTAGAAAAACTCAAAGCCGATATGCGCAGCCAGGGCGTTGAAGTAGCCATACTCGTTACCCAAACCATGCCTAAAGACATGGAACGCTTTGGTGAAAAAGACGGCGTCTGGATCTGTACTTTCTCCGAAGCCAAAGCGCTCGCACATGTGCTGCGCGATGGCATCATCAAAATTTCCAGCAAACTCCGCTCCCAGGAAAACAAAGGCGACAAAATGCACATGCTCTATGAATACCTTACCGGTGGAGAGTTTGCCGAACAATGGAAAGCGATCCGGGAAGGATTTATGGCTATGAAACTATCTATTCAGCGGGAACGCGATGCCATGGAAAAACTCTGGAAGGCCCGCGAAAAACAACTGGAAAAAGTATTACTCAATGCCGCTCATATCAGGGGATCTATTGAAGGTATTGCCGGCAGCGATTCAGTAGATCTGCAATTGCTGGAAGATGCAGCGGATGAATTATTGGATTGATTCTAATTCTTAAAAAACATATCTCCATCTATGCCTCAACCTATCAGCACCATTATCTTTGACCTGGGAGCAGTATTGATAGACTGGAATCCTCGTCATCTCTATCGTAAAATTTTTTCTTCCGAAGAAGAAATGGAAACCTTCCTGCGCGATGTTTGCACGTCCGACTGGAATGAAGTACAAGACGAAGGCAGAAGCCTCGAAGAAGGCACTAACCTGTTGATAAAAAGTTTTCCGCAACATGAAACCAATATCCGCGCTTACTACGGCAGATGGGAAGAAATGCTCGGCGGTGAAATAGAAGGCACTAAAAATATATTGCAGCAACTGAAAGAAAGCGGACAATATAAATTGTATGCGCTCACCAACTGGTCTAATGAAACATTCCCTGTTGCGTGGGCCATCTATCCCTCTCTTCATTGGTTTGATGGCATCGTGGTATCCGGAAAAGAAAAAATGCGCAAGCCCGATCATGCATTCTATCAGTTGTTGCTCGACCGTTACCAGGTACCTGCAGCACAGGCATTATTTATCGATGATAACATACGCAACATTATTGCTGCGCGTGAGTTTGGCATCGACAGCATTTTATTTGAAAATTCACATCAGTTAAAAAATGAATTAGAAAAACGATCTATTATCGTTTAATGCACTTTATTAATAACTGAATTTGTTAGCCCTTCTTTCACTTTAAGATTTCATTAACACTCCACTGCTAAACTTCCTGTAACAATCAGCTATCTAAACCGTTCAAGAAAGGAATACAACGGAAAACATGATTGTCAGGAACTCAAACCTGTTTGGCTACATGAACGTTAACCTTGTAGAATCTATTTTTAAAATTAATACGCTCGGACATGAAAAAAACATTGTTTTTATTCAGTGCCGCTGCCGCGGTGGTGGCGATGGTTTCATTCAGCAGTTGTCGGAAAGATCCTTTGAAAGACATGACCAATGAGGAGTCGCGGATCTATATTACTAATCACGATAGTACCGCCAACTTCAAAGCCTATTCAACTTTTAGCATAGTAGACTCGGTAGCGGTGTTAACACTGGCTGGCGACAGCGCTAAAAAAGCGTTGACGGATTACGACAAAAAACTGATTTCGTCTGTAACCGCTGCCATGCAGCAAAAAGGTTACACACTGGTGAGTAAAAATGCGAAACCAGACCTTGGCATCAATCTTACCCGCATCGACAATTCCTACAGCACTATCTCCTGGAATCCAGGATGGTGGGGCGGATGGGGCTACTGGGATCCCGGCTACTGGGGCTACCCCGGTGGCGGTTGGTACTGGCCTTCTTATTACACGGTATACCGCGTAAATGAGAAACAGGTAGCTATCGATGCCTTCGATCTTAAAAATCCGAAAAACAGCAAATTTGTTGCCGTGTGGAATTCCCTCTGGCGCGGTTCAGGTGTATGGAACATCGATAATATCGATTCCATGGTACAGGCTTCTTTCGCCCAATCACCCTACCTGACAAACAAATAATGTTGATCACGAACTTTTAAACTGACAGGAAGATGAAAAAGATAATAAACTGGATATTGGTTTTTGCAGGCTGTTTTACTGCCCAGGCAGTATCCGCACAGGTTCGTCCACCCTTATCAGTGGATGTCAATTACTCCATTGCACAACCCCTTGGCTCGTTAAAGGATTATTCCGACAAAACCAGCTTCCGTGGCTGGAGTGCCGGGTTACAATATATGTTGAATAACCAGTGGTCGGTAGGCTTACGCTCTGGTTACCAGGACTTTTACGAAAAACTGCCACGCGCAGTGTATCCCGATAAACAAGGCGATGTATCTGCTGTGCAAACACGCACATTACAGGTAATTCCGATACAGGCAACGGTGAGCTATGCATTTACTAAACCTGAATCCGCCGTTATTCCATATGCAACGGTTGGCGTGGGTGCAGCCAGTATGAATTATGAGAAATATTGGGGTGAGTTTGTGGAGAAGAATAACAGCTGGCAATTCCTGGTAAGCCCTGAAATTGGTATCAATGTGCCGTTCGGCAAGGCGTCGCCACTGATGTTTAACGCCAATGTACGCTACAATTATGCGCCGTACAAATACAATGATATTACCAGCTTCAACAGCGTACAAGGCAACATAGGATTGAAGTTCCACCTGAACTAACATCCGGTTTACCAATATACTGTGAGAAATGTGAGCGAGGGTCCCATCCGTTATTACAGCGGATGGGACATTTTTTTAGAACTCCATGTACTGCTTAAAGCCTTTACTGAAAGCCTCTTTGATAGTTCCGTCTTTATCTTTATAAATATAAATAGCTTCCAGTCCGTACTCCGGGTGTCTGTTAATAAAGGCCATCCCCTTATCTACTCCCATTAATATTAACGGGTTATCGAAGGCATCAGCTGTAAAACAATCTTTCGCAATCACCGTTACACTGATAATGTTATTGTGTAAAGCAATCCCTGTAAGCGGATGAATAGTATGCGCGAAACGGGTACGTCCCTGGTCAAAAAAACGGCGATAATTTCCGCTGGTAGCTATTCCCTTGTCGGGCAACCTTACCAGCCCCTGCACGGGCTCGTAGGTGGTATCACCTGGCGATGGTCTTTCTATTCCCACACTCCACACCTTATGCAAGTGATTGTGGCCGCGGGCGCATAGCTCCCCTCCTACATCCACCAGGTAATTTTCAATACCCAACGATGCCAGGAAGTGCCCGATTACATCTACCGTATATCCCTGTGCAATACCATTACAATCTATTTGCACGCCCTTCTTTACAGTATACAGCTCGTTCCCTTTTACCCGGAGATAACGGGAACCCACCAACGTCAGAACAGCTTTAATACTGTCTGTTGGCGGAACACCTTTAAAGCCCGGTTTTGTGACACCAAATCCCCACAGGTATACCAATGGCTTCACCGTAATGTCAAACAGGCCGTTAGTGGCTTTATTCGTTGATAAAGCCTTTTCTATCACCGCCTTCATATGCTCATCCATCTGCACCCGTCCGGTTTCATTAAACTGGTTAATAACGGATCCCGGCTTGTACAGGGATAAAGACTGATCAATGACACGAAAAATGGAATCAATGCGTGGTTGCAGGGAAGCAGTGTCGGCAGATAAATATTTCACAATGTAATAGGTACCCTGTGCCTTTCCTTCACAGGCCATCAGTTTCATGGGCGATTGCTGCGCCCTTACAGCAGTAGCGCATAACAGGGCGCCTGCCAATAAAAATAATTTCGTCATGGTATTTAAAGAGAGAGCAGCTACCAGCGCTGTTCTCCATATCGATTGCTATTTAAATGCATCCAAACCGGTAACATCCATACCAGTGATCAGTAAATGTATTTCGTGGGTGCCTTCGTAAGTCATTACACTTTCCAGGTTCATCATGTGGCGCATCACGGAAAATTCGCCGGTAATCCCCATGCCACCCAGAATCGTGCGGGCATTACGGGCAATATTGGCGGCTATTTCACAGGAATTTCGCTTGGCCATGGAAATCTGTGCAGGCGTGGCTTTACCCTCATTTTTCAATACGCCTAAACGCCAGTTGAGCAATTGCGCTTTGGTGATTTCCGTTACCATCTCCGCCAGTTTTTTCTGGGTAAGCTGAAAACCACCTATGGGTCTGTCAAACTGTACCCGTTCTTTTGCGTAACGCAGCGCAGTATCATAGCAATCCATGGCAGCACCTACCGCTCCCCAGGCAATACCATAGCGGGCAGAAGAAAGGCAGGTTAAAGGACCTTTCAATCCTTTGGCGCCAGGTAAAATATTTTCTTTCGGCACCCGTACCTGGTCAAACACCAGTTCACCGGTAGCGCTGGCGCGCAAACTCCACTTTCCTTTTGTTTCAGGGGTCGAAAATCCTTCCATGCCTCTTTCCACGATCAGCCCACGGATCACGCCTGCTTCATCTTTGGCCCATACCACGGCAATGTCTGCAAAAGGCGCATTGGAAATCCACATTTTAGCGCCATTCAATATCACATGATCGCCCTCTTCGCGGAAATTGGTGAGCATGCCTGCCGGATTAGAACCATGGTCGGGCTCCGTTAAGCCAAAACAACCCATCATTTCACCAGTGGCCAATTTGGGAAGATATTTCCGTTTCTGTGCCTCGCTGCCAAAAGTGAAAATAGGAAACATCACCAGCGAACCCTGTACAGATGCGGTAGAACGAACCCCGCTATCACCACGCTCCAGTTCCTGCATCATTAAACCGTAGGAAATATAGTCCATTCCACCACCGCCATATTCCGCCGGAATGGTAGGACCAAAACAACCCAGTTCCCCCAGTCCTTTTAATATCTGTGAGGGAAAAGTGGCACGTTGACAATAATCTTCGATAATCGGAGATACTTCTTTTTTTACCCATTGCCTTACCGCATCGCGGGCTAACAAATGTTCTTCTTTCAACAACTCATCTACGCCAAAATAATCCGGTGACTGAAACAAATCTTGTTGCATGAACTACAGGTTTAGGATACTCAATGTAAGAAAATAAGTGGAAAGCGGGAATTTCGTACCTTTCCTTCAAAATCGGGAGTTATGGCAAGCAAAGTTCTACCTGCGCTGTTGCTATTGGGATTTTTAGTCATTGTGATGTTATCATTTCACCCCAGACCATTACAATCAGCCGCGCTGAAAATATTTCCCCCAAAAGTAAATCCTGGCGCTAACTATGATCTAAAACGTTACTGGATGGTTTTCCTGGAAAGGGGCGCCCATCGGACCAATGATACTGCGCTGGCAGCACAGCTTCAGGAAGGTCATCTCCAAAATATCCGCCAGCTGGCTAATGCCGGGAAGCTGTTGGTGGCAGGCCCTTTCGGCGATGATGGCGCATTAAGGGGTATTTTTATCATGGATTGCAAAGACAGTGCAGAAGTCGTTTCCCTGGTCAGCCAGGATCCGGCGGTAAAAGCAGGACAGCTGAGTTTCAGTATAAGACCATGGTGGACAGCTAAGAATTGCGTTTTTAAATAAAAAAAATTGGTATTCAGTTACCGTTATACACAACAACCAAATACCAATTTCTTTAAAAAAAATTTATACAGCAGCCACCATTTTGTTCAGGTAGCTGGCCATTTCCAGCTGGTATTGCCGGGCTACTTTCCTGGCATCATCTGCGAAATCTTCTCCGTTGCCGGCATAAATAATAGCGCGACTGGCATTCACCAGCAGGCCACAGTCTTTATTCATAGCTTGCAGGGAAATTTCCTCCAGGCTGCCGCCTTGCGCTCCTACACCTGGTACCAGGAAGAAGTTATCTGGCGCCAGTTTACGGATATATCCCAACTGGGAAGAGGACTGCGTAGCCCCTACCACAAACATCATGTTATCAGGAGTACCCCATTCCATGCAGGCTTTCAGTACTTTCTCAAATAAAAATCCGTCGCCAACAGGTTGCAGCTGGAAGTCCTGGCTGCCTTCATTGGAAGTTAATCCCAGTACAATCGCCCATTTTTCAGAAAACTGTAAAAACGGTTCTACACTGTCTCTTCCCATATAAGGCGCCACGGTCACAGCATCGAACTTGTAAGTTTCAAAAAATGTTTTGGCATACTGAGTGGAAGTATTACCAATATCTCCGCGCTTGGCATCTGCGATGGTAAATATACCGGAAGGGATATATTCTACCGTGCGTTGCAAACTTTCCCAGCCACGGATGCCCATACTTTCATAAAAGGCGGTATTGATCTTATAAGACACACAAAGATCCTTTGTGGCGTCAATAATCGCCTTGTTAAAGGCAAACACCGGATCTGCATGAGAAAGCAGGTGTTTTGGAATCTTTTGTATGTCTGTATCCAATCCTACACAGAGGTAAGACTGCTTTTCCTTAATCAGATTCACCAATTCCTGTCGATTCATAGTCGGTTAATTTGGGGCGCAAAGTTAAGTAAAACTTAAGCATTGACGCTGCTTTAAACATATTATGATTACCTATAATTGAAAAACAACTTTAAATATCCACTGTGGTAGCTGTGGTTTACCGACAATGCTGGACTTTTTTTTGAGGCAGATGAATTAAAGATATTTCTTTTTGTGATTATGATCATCAAGCGGAAAGATAAAATATTTTTAAATAGCAGAAAGCGCAAAGCAAAAGGCAGAAAGCTATTATAGCGAATGATCTTTGCGGATATTTAAATTGCATCGGTCATTCGCTATAATAGCTTTCTGCTTTTTGCTTTATGCTTTATGCTAAACTATAATATCCACAATCTTAGTAGGCGCTACATTCGCATTGCGCATCGCAATACTACGGGCTGCGGCGCCGGCAACATCCAGAAATGCTTTGCGGGTAACTTTCTCTTCACCAGCCATAGCAGGCACCCCAGCATCACCACCTTCGCGGATGCTTTGTACCAGCGGAATCTGGCCAAGGAATGGAATTTCCATTTCATCTGCCAGGTGTTTACCACCATCTTTACCGAAAATATAATATTTGTTTTCAGGTAGCTCGGCAGGTGTGAAATAGGCCATATTTTCCACTAAACCAATGATAGGCACATTGATTTGTTGTCCCTGGAACATGGCAATACCTTTCTTCGCATCAGCCAGGGCCACGTCCTGCGGCGTGGTAACGATCACTGCACCGGTCACAGGCACAGTTTGCACCAGCGTCAGGTGAATATCACCTGTTCCGGGAGGCATATCTATGATCAGGTAATCCAGTTCGTCCCAGAATACATCGGTAATGAATTGCTTCAATGCACTGCTGGCCATAGGCCCACGCCATACAACAGCTTGTCTTTCATCGATCAGCAAACCAATAGACATTACTTTAATGCCGTATTTCTCTATCGGCTGAATCATGCCCTTACCCTCTACATTTACCATCATTGGCCGCTCCCCACGCAAACCAAACATAATAGGTACGGATGGTCCGTAAATATCGGCATCCATCAGCCCCACTTTTGCGCCATCCCTGCCCAAAGCCAGGGCCAGGTTGGCTGCTACGGTAGATTTACCTACGCCACCTTTACCTGAAGCCACCACGATAATATTTTTCACCTTAGACAGGATACCCTGCCCCCCAGCTCTTTTGGTGTTTACATTGGCGGTCATGACAACTTCTACCTCCGCCTCCTTGCTTACCAGCATATGAATCGCATTCACACAGGCATTCCGGATCATATCTTTCAACGGACACGCCGGGGTCGTAAGAATGACCGTAAATTTCACTTTATTACCGTCAATCTCTATATCTTTTACCATGTTCAGCGTAACCAGATCCTTCCCCAGATCCGGCTCTTCTACGTTGCTCAAGGCCTTTAAAACCTGCTCTTTAGTGATCATAAATTGTTGTTAATTTTGAATCCAATATGCAAAGTTAACCCAATTGGGTTTTAATTTACAATTTCAATCTGGTGCAGCTGATCAACTGCATATAGACACGTAAACAAATTTTTATATCTTAGGACCGGCATGCATCAGAAAAGATCCTACATACTGTCACTTTTAGTTGTTTTCCTATTGTCTCCTTTCCTGCTGAAAGCGCAGATCGCGGAATTCAGAGACAGCGTTATACAGATTTCAGGTATTACCATGACTGCCGACAGCTTACGGGCCATTCCCGCTGTTAGTATTATGGTAAGAGGCCAGGGCAGAGGTACCATTTCCAACCGGAGCGGTATTTTTTCTATCGTGGTGTTTAAAGGAGATACCCTCTCTTTCAGCGCCGTGGGCTTTAAACATAAAAACTACCGGGTACCACCCGACATCAAAGGGAATAGCTTCTCCCTGATACAGCTGCTGGTAGAAGATACCACTTATCTGCCGGTGACCATCATCAAACCTTATCTTTCCAGGGAAGAATTTGAACGGGCCTTCGCCAATATGGACATTCCCGATGATGCCTACGAAGTAGCACGAAAAAATACCAGCAATGCCCGGTTAAGGGCCATGGCACGCTTCCTCCCAGTCGATGGCCGGGAAGGCGTGAACCAGTATTTCAACAAACAGGCACAGAATCTCTACTATGCCGGTCAGCCGCCGCCACAAAATATCTTTAACCCCCTTGCCTGGGCCCAGTTTATACAAGCCTGGAAACGTGGCGACTTTAAAAGAAAAGATGTGAGTTACGGAGATTAATACGTAACCCCAATTTTCTTTAAATTAGTGGCTTATTCATTTTTGACAAATCACTACACCATGCAAAAAATTGCGGTCATTGGCGCGGGTACCATGGGAAATGGTATTGCCCACGTATTTGCTCAACACGGCTACGCCGTAAACCTGATAGACGTTGCGGCCCCGGCACTGGAAAAAGCCCTGCAAACGATCACCAAAAACCTCGACAGGCAAGTTGCCAAGGGCACCATCCCCCCTGACATCAAAGACCAGACTATCAGCAATATTACCCTGCATACCGACCTCGCCGCCGGCGTAAAAGATGTATCGCTGGTAGTAGAGGCAGCAACAGAAAACATTGCCCTGAAGCTGAAAATATTCCAGGACCTCGATCAGCATGCACCTGCCGACGCTATCCTGGCCACCAACACGTCTTCTATCTCCATAACCAAAATTGCCGCAGTCACTAAACGTCCTGCCAAAGTAATAGGCATGCACTTCATGAATCCTGTACCGGTAATGAAACTGGTAGAGATCATCAATGGGTACGCTACCGATAAAGCCGTTACCAGCGCTATTGTGGCCTTATCCGAAAAACTGGATAAAGTGCCCTGTGTTGTAAACGACTACCCTGGCTTTATTGCCAACCGCATTCTCATGCCTATGATCAACGAAGCCATCTGTTCCCTCTTTGAAGGAGTAGCGGGTGTTGCAGAAATTGATACGGTGATGAAACTGGGCATGGCACATCCCATGGGGCCCTTACAGCTGGCCGATTTCATAGGACTCGATGTTTGCCTGTCTATTTTGCAGGTACTGCACGATGGTTTTGGCAATCCTAAATATGCCCCTTGTCCGCTGCTGGTAAACATGGTGACCGCAGGCTATCTCGGCGTAAAAAGCGGAGAAGGATTTTATAAATACACTGCCGGTAGTAAAGACCTGGTTGTAAGTGAACGATTTAATCAATAATAGCAACCGATATAAAAGTAAAGCCTCCCGGTACATTGGGAGGCTTTACTTTTATAATTAATTAAATTCAAACAAGTTGGCCTTGCGCCGCACCGTCGCATGATCCATACCATCCGACTGTAATAGTGCCGCCCAGTCATCTCCCAATAACTCCTGTAGCCTGTCCCGCAATATTTTTAGGTCCTCTGGCCCTCTTGTTTTTTCGCAAAGATGAACGGCCATTACAGCTGCATGTAAAAAAGTAGACTGCCGCCGCACGTCCAGCGCCAGGTAACTACCGCCCGTAAGCGCCAGCAGCAGGTTTTCAAATGCGATATTAAGTTGCCCCAGCTCATAATACAAATGCCCGCAAAGACGATGACCTTCCATGATGAGAAAGGCATCTGCACGGTTGGCCGCCTCGTATGCCAGCTCCTCATACAGGGCAATGGCTTGCTTTCGCTTCTTCCTGCCCACTAGTATAGCGGCTTTTATCATGACGCAGGATTTCCAGGTAGAATACCCCGCGGGATCATTCGCCTCCATCAACTGCTTCGACTGTGCAATAGCTTTGTCGGCATATGCGCTGCTCTTACGATGCTCCCGGATCATGAAATAAGCCTGCGCAGCAATCATTTGTCCCGCTACCGCATGTGCAGGGCCATTCATCTTCCTGCAAAGCCCTAATAATATCCCCACTTCACTATCCATTACACTGGTATCTGCCTGCGTGGTGCAGTCCATTACCTTGCGGATCTGTTTACGGAAACGGGCATCCACACTTACACTATCACTGTTGCCTCCTCCTTTATCCATTTCATTTTTAACAGCAGCGGGCATATCCAGCGAAGGCTGTAATATCCTCACCAACGCGGTGGGAATCTTCCGGCCAATCATCACCTTGGGGTTGGTCACTATATCGATCGTTACCAGGCGAATACCGGCAGGTACGCCTTTCTGCAGCACCTGGGTAAACCAATCTCCTGCATCCGGTTGATCCGGCCTTAGTGGAGGAAAATAAATACAGCAACCCACGTCTTCCAGGCCGATAATGCAGGATTTCAACCGCAGCAACTCCTGGCAGATACTTTGCAAAGTAGCTGGCAGGCGCAAGTCTGGCGCATAATCTGCTTTCAGTAACCGGTCTTTCTTTAATACCTGGTAAATATCATATTCCTCTTTAGGCGCCGGTTTAAACCACTCCAGGTATTCCTCCCAGAGTGCTTTTTCGTACGCGGTATGGTCTTCCTGGAAGGGCGTATCAAAGCGGAAAAATATCTCCCGGAAAACACCAATGGCGGTACGTTCTGTTTCCAGGAATTTGTCGATAATATCCACATCGGCATACTGTACCAGCCATATGGCAAGTTGCCACTGCTGCCCCCTTTCAGCTGCAGCCCATGTTTCCCGTACTTTATAAAATTCTTGTCCAATCGATGCGGTGGTACTCATATGTTGACAATAGCTAACATCAGGAATTAATTTTTACAAGACCGCCGGAAACCACCAGGTCGGCCGTGCTGCTTACAGAAAGATCGTTCTTGCCTACCAGGTTCACCGAATTCCCGGTTACATGCGCGCTGGTGGAACCCTGTGCCACCAGCTCTTTCGTGAGCATGGTCAGGGTGTTATCACCTTTCACCACCGCATCTTTTCCTTTCAGGGCCAGGCTTTCCGTGCCTTCGACATAAATAGTTTTGGTAGCTACAATCGTACCCTCTTCTGAAGCAGTAATAGAAAACTTCTTGGAAGAAATTTCAATTTCTTTGGAAGAAATATCAATCTTCGTCTTGGCGAAAATGGATATATTTTCCGTTCCATCCATAAATATGCGATTACCTCCGGGATCAGTAATGGTAACGCTACCATCAGCATCATTGAGCAGGACGGAAATACCACTGCGGGTGCGGATCGCCTTCATATCGTTGGCAGCTGTACCAAAGCCCGACTTCCCTTCTCCATTATAGGTGGTGCCCAATACATAGGGTAATTCGGGATTGCCACCTTCAAAATCCACCACTATTTCCTCTCCTTTTTCCGGCACCATGTACATGCCTTTACTGCCGCCGCCATGTGGCGATACTACCCTCATCCAGGGAGTAGTGCCTTGTTGCTGCCACTTAAAGCGTGCCTTCACCCGGCCCAGGTCTTTCGGATCGTGGTTATCGACTACTGTGGCGCTCTGAGCCTCACAATTGGGAATATTTTCAAGGTTTACCGGCGGCGCTGCTGCATCTGCCGGGATACCTTCAAATTCATTGTAGTAGTCGCCGTTGCCGGTAACATGATGGGTTAAGCCCCAGATCATAAATTTGCCATGGTCGTCTTTTGCATATACATTTTCCTGTATGGAAATATGATCACCTACCCGCAGCGAAGTTTGTTTGCTGCTACCCCTCAATTGCACCATGGAAGCCATGCGCCCCTTCTTCTGCCGGGTAACCAGGGTATCCAGTTCTGCCTTGGCATTGCTGGTAAATGCATGTGTCATTTTAAACAGGGAAGGATTGCTGTACAGCTTTTCGCTGAGCCCCTGTACATGCTGCGTATAGTCGTTTACTTTACCTGCCGGCTGCGCTGATGTAGTATTGTCTACCACTTTATTACTGCGGTAGTCATATCCGTTGAGATGCTGATTATTGGGCTCTACCTTCATCTCCAGGTCAAAGTTCATCAGGTCTACCAGGTGTACCAGGGAAATATCGCGGGGTTGATATTTTCCAAAAACTACCTGCTGCCCATTGTAGAAAAACCATTCCCCGTAGCGTTCCGACATACGATGTAAAAAATCGAACGACGTTTCTTTATACTGTACAATATATTTCAGGGAAGTGGTGGTATTGGGATCCACCAATGGACGCGCCAGGTAAGGACCACAGCTTTTCAGGGCTGTATTCACTATGCCGCCCAGGTCCTGGTTTTCGAACGATTGTATATGAGGATCGTTACTCAGCAGGATGGTGGGACTATAGCCACGGATAACGCAAAAACCATGCGTGCCATCGCTTTCCTTACCGGAGCTCACCGACATCACAATGCCGTTAAATACCAGCGGTTCATAATGTTGTAACGGTTCGTAAGGCTGGATGGTAATACTTACTTCTTTTCCCAGGAAAGCTTTGGTAGCAGATACAATACCGGGGCCGAGCTCCTGCAACCAGTCATACCCTATTTTCAGTTCGAAATGATGATGCCCCTGTAAGGGTTGTTCCAGGCGGAGCGAATGGAATTGCTTAAACTGTTTGCCAGCGATAGATACGGTGGTAATGGTATGTAACATATACAAAGGGGACTTTTAATAAAAATATGGTTTCATGCCTTAAAATCGGGTAGAAGGACATTGCGTTTTCAGCAATTTCTTCTTTTAAAACAACGTCAATAAAACGGGCTATTTAGTGACCAGTTAACAAAACTAAATTTAAGGAAATTATATTAAGGCGATATCAATTTTACACAAACGCAGAAAAAACTTTTCGGGGCTGGATGATCCTGCGAAGTACGGATTCCTATCTTCCTGTTGCAACATAGATATGTAAACAGGATCATCCATATCGGTTTATACTTTCACTTTCTTCACTACCAATCCGTAAATATCGTTCAGACGTAGCAAGCACAGCTCTTCCGTTGATTTAGGGACGCCTATTTCCATCTCGCAAAATAATTGCAGTTCCTGGGAAATTACTGTGCAGTTATGTTGTTTTACCACCATCATTACATCATTCATGATAGTATAGTCGAAGCTGAGATGATACTTTGCTTCAATATTTTTCTGGATAACGGGGATCAGTTGTAATACGAGCGCAGCGCTCATCTTATAGGCATTTATTAAACCGGGCACCCCCAACAGACTGCCGCCAAAATACCGCACTACTACGATCAGCACATCGGTAATCTGTTTGCTGTCGATCTGCCCGAGAATGGGTTTTCCGGCCGATCCTGACGGTTCTCCGTCATCGGCGGCCCTGAACTGTAATCCTCCGGTGCCCAGGCGATAGGCATAGCAATGGTGGGTGGCTTTGGGGTGTTCTTTCTTCACTTCCGCCAGGCATTCTTTCACGGCGTCTGTTGTTTTAACAGGGAAGGCATATGCCAGAAATTTGCTGCCCCTGTCTTTGAATTCTGCTACTGCTGTTTTATCTATTGTAAAATAAACCTCCATCAATAAAATTTAATACTTCTAAAATCTACACATGATGATAAAAATCAATGCGATCGCCGGCCAGGGGCAGGGTATGTTGCCGCACCCCGCGGATAAGCACCGGTGCTGTCAGCCCTTCCGGCAGGCTATGTGCCCCGGTAATAATACGGGCTTCATCCCATAAATCAGCATCAATAAACTGTTGCAAGATATAGGGTCCCCCTTCCACCAGGATGCTTTGCAGCTGCCGCTGGTGCAACTGTTGCAGCAGCTGGGGTAGCAGTGACTCCCGGAAATCCACCTGCATGGTTTCTGTAAGGCCATGTGTATCAGCCGCAGCGGCGGTAATAAAGATCGTTGGAATGCTCCCATCCCAGAGGTGGTGAGTGCGCGGCACTTTCAGCTCACGGTCAATTACCAGCCGTACCGGGTCTTTGCCCGTCCACAACCGGTTATTCAACCGGGGATTGTCTATCATCGCAGTGCGGGTGCCTACCAGTATGCCCATTTCTTCGCTGCGCCATTTATGCACCAGGCGATTGCTGTACTGATTGGATATCTTCACTGGTGCGCCATCGGCACCGGCTACCAGGCCATTGCTGGTTTGTGCCCATTTCAGTACAATATAGGGGCGTTGTTGCTCATGGAAAGTGAAAAAGCGCCGGTTTATAGCACGGCAGGCCTTTTCCAGCACCCCCGTTTTTACGGTAATGCCTGCTTTTTTCAATTTCTCAATACCTTTTCCTGCTACCGCCGAAAAGGAGTCTACACAACCGATTACTACGTTTGGAATGCCCTGCGATACGATCAGGTCGGCGCAGGGAGGCGTTTTACCATGATGCGCACAGGGTTCCAGGCTCACATACATGGTAGCCCGCGAAATCAGTGACTGATCGGCTTCCGCAACACTGTGCACACAATTCACTTCCGCATGTGCCTGTCCATACTGCTGATGGTATCCTTCACCTATAATGCGGCCCTGGTGCACCAGCACCGCGCCTACCATCGGGTTAGGCGCTACCCTGCCGGCTCCCATAGCGGCCAGTTCCAGGCAGCGCTGCATAAAAAATTCATCTAATGTGCTATCCATAATCCCAGGGTGATATAATAACTTTGCAAAAGTATCGTTTTTAGCCAATGGAAAATGCTACTCTCCCCGGTTTGCATTTTTCCGGGTGTATTCCTTAAACTATTCATATTGACTATACAAACTGCCTTTACCTATATCACAGGTGCCATCAGTGAATTATACGACGAGCGGGAAGCCGCCAGTATAGCGCATATCATCATGGAGCATCTAACGGGTATGAGCAAACTGGATCGTATTGTTCACAAAACAAAAATGCTCTCCCCCGATCAGAAGCAACGGCTGAAAACGGCAATAGAAGCCTTGCAACGGCAGGAACCCGTACAATACATTACCGGTACTGGCTGGTTTTATGGCATGGAGCTCCTGGTTAATAAAAATGTGCTGATTCCCCGGCCTGAAACAGAAGAACTGGTAGAATGGATAGTACAGGACGCCGCACACCGGCACCGGCTTCATTTGCTGGATGTAGGCACAGGCAGCGGTTGTATTCCCCTGGCCCTGAAAAAATCGTTACCCGATGCGCAGGTATCCGCCGTGGACGTGAGTGAAGGCGCCCTGGAAGTAGCCCGCAACAATGCTTCCCGGCTCCGCCTGGAGGTGAATTTCTTATTGATGGATGCGCTGAATCCTGCACAGGTAAACACATTGCCGTCATTCGACCTGATTGTGAGCAATCCCCCTTATATTACACAAAGTGAACAACAGTCCATGCAGGAGCAGGTTTGGGGCTATGAGCCCTCTATCGCGCTCTTTGTTCCCGATGGCGATGCGCTCTTGTTTTACCGTCATATTTCCATGATGGCCAAACAAAAGCTGCTTCCCGGTGGCGCACTCTACTTCGAAATCAACGAAGCACTGGGCAAAGAAGTAGTGGCATTAATGGAAGAACTTGGATTTAAAGAGGTAACGCTGAAACAGGATATGTTTGGGAAAGACCGCATGGTAAAAGGAAAAATATAACCAGGCAGAAAGCTGAAAGCACAAAGCATAAAGCTATTGAAGCGAGTGATCAAAGCGGGTTAATATCCCCTAAGATCACTCGCTTCAATAGCTTTATGCCTTGTGCGATATGCTTTCAGCTCTTATTTATGCGCTGTTGCCAACACTACCTTAGCGCCCATTTCCCGGGCCACTTCCATCACATTCACCACATCTTCCACTGGTACTGATTTCTCTGCATTGATCACAATAGTAGGCTCTATTTTTTCATTGGCGATAGAAGGCGCCAATGCCTGTTTAAGGTGATCGAACGGTACTTTATTGGTACCCACAAAAAACTCACGTTTGTCGTTGATGCTCACCACCACGGTTTGTTTGGCCTTGGTATTGCTCTTGGCTTTGGGCAACAGCAGTTTGATAACATTCGGATTGGCCAGTGTGGAAACAATCAGGAAAAACAACAACAGAATGAACAGGATATCGTTCAGTGCAGAGTTGTGCATTTCCACATGCCGCTTATTTCGCCTGCGTAAATTCATGAGTGATTGTTTTAGCGGGTTGGTTCCTGCAAAATGTCGATGAATTCAGCAGAAGCGCCCTCCATCTTGTTTACGACCTTGTCTATCTGCGCATTCAGGTAGCTATAACCGATAAAGGCCACGATACCGATAATCAGACCAGACGCAGAGGTGATCATCTTTACATAGATACCACCGGCAATAGTACCCAGGGTGATATCAGACGTAATAGAAATGTTGAAGAAAGTTTGGATCATACCGGCAATGGTACCCAGGAATCCGAACATGGGCGCAATACCTGCAATAATAGACAGGATGACCAGGTTCTTTTCCATGCCGTAAATTTCCAGTTTACCCACATTCTCCATAGATTTCTCAATATTCTCGATCGGCTTACCAATACGCTGAATCCCTTTCTCAATCATCCTGGCAATAGGCCCTGCAGTGTTTTTAGCCAGTGATCTGGCAGATTGCATATTACCGGAGGTAATCTGATCGCGGATCATCGGCATAAAGTTATCAGGCAGCTTACCGGCTTTACTGATGGTAATAGCCCTTTCCACAAATACATATACCGCCACCAGGGAAAGTATCCCCAATGGGATCATCAGCACACCACCCTTCATCAGCATATCTATCAGGTGTATCTGCGGTGTAGCAGCCGGAGCAACGCCAATGCCCTGCGCCACAGTATCTGCTTTCGGTTGTAATAAAGAATCCTGTAATAATGTAATTAAACCTAACAACATGAACTATATTTTAACGGGTGCATAAGTAGATCACTATATAAACGGTTAAAGTAGTAAAATATTTGCGAAAGTTCTTCGCAATATTTTACGCCTTCTCCTCCCAAAGCTGTGCCAGATAAACAATTGTCTGTACCGCCTTCTTCATATCCTGGATACTTACATACTCCTGCTTACTGTGAAGCGCCATTTCACCTGTAAAAATATTAGGACAAGGCAAGCCCATAAAAGACAGGCGGGAACCATCGGTACCACCACGGATACTCATTCTCAGTGGCTGCACATCCGCGCGGCGCATAGCTTCCGCGGCATAAGCCGTTACCTCGGGATGATGTACCAGTACTTCCTTCATATTGCGATACTGCTCCGTTACTTTCAACGTAGCCCGGGCGCCCGGATGCTTCGCCAATACCTTATCCATCACGCGACGCAGGTATGTTTCATGTGCTTCCAGTTGCGCCGTTTCAAAATCCCGGATAATAAAATCTATCTCTGTCTTTTCTACCGTACCCTGTATACGAACCGGGTGAATAAAGCCTTCCCGGTCTTCCGTGGTTTCAGGAGAAAGGCTGTCTTTCGGCAATGCATCTACGATCTCACCGGCTATTTTAATCGCGCTGACCAGCTTATCCTTTGCTGCGCCGGGGTGCGCGCTGATACCATGTACGGTTATTTTGGCCCCATCGGCGGAAAAGTTTTCATCTTCCAGGGAACCCAGCTCGCCGCCATCCATGGTATAACCAAAGCTGGCGCCCAGTTTCTTCATATCTGCTTTCTCTACCCCACGGCCTACTTCCTCATCGGGCGTAAACAGGATGCGGATAGCACCGTGCTTTACTTCGGGATGGGTAACCAGGAAATGGGCAGCATCCATGATCTCAGCTACACCGGCTTTATCATCGGCGCCCAGCAGCGTAGTACCGCTGGCGGTAATGATATCATCGCCCTTTTTGCTGGCCAGGTAAGGATGCTCTTTGGCGCTGATCACCACATTTTCATCATCGGGCAGTACAATGTCTCCTCCATCATATTGCCGGTGCACAATGGGTTTTACTCCTGTGCCACTACTATCAGAAGAAGTGTCGACATGTGAACAGAAACAAATCACCGGTACCTGTTTATCTGTGTTGGCAGGAATAGTAGCGTATACATAACCATGCTCGTCTAATTCGGCATCTGTAATGCCCATTTCCAGCAATTCCTTTACCAGCAGGCGGGAAAGATCCTTTTGTTTTTCCGTGGTAGGAAAAGTGGAACTCAGTGGATCTGATTGCGTATCTATTTGCGCATAACGCATGAAGCGTGTATCGACTGTATATGAGTAATTTGTAAACATATTGCAAACGTAACGAAAATCACCTTCACACCTCCACCGTAGATTATTCTGTTTTACCACCGCTCACAATATTCATTTCAGTAATTTATTCTAAATAAACATCAAATTTTAATACAAAAAACTGAATTTTAGCCAACTATTCGAACAAATGATCAATAATAATAGGTTTGCATAGAATAAAATATATCCTACACATGATCACCAACATTCCAGGCTACCCGAGAATAGGTAGCCAGCGCGAACTGAAAAAGGCCTGCGAAAGTTACTGGACCGGAAAAATTTCACTGGAAAGATTAGAACTAACGGCAAGGCAACTACGAAAAGAAAACTGGACCTTCCTGCAGTCAGCCGGCATCGATCTGATCCCTTCCAACGACTTTTCTTACTACGATCAGATACTGGATATGTGCGTTACACTGGGCATCATACCGGCCCGCTTCCAGGCCCTGAGAGCTACTTTCGCCAATCCCAACTGCCCCGAGCTGTACTTTGCCCTGGCCCGGGGATACCAGAAAAATAATTTCGACATCACCGCCCTGGAAATGACCAAATGGTTCGATACCAACTATCATTACATGGTACCTGAATTTGAGGCCGCCCAGGAATACCAGCTATACCAACCTAAATGTGTGGCCGAATTCAAAGAAGCCCTCAGCCTCGGCATTACTACCAAACCGGTACTGCCAGGGCCCGTGACATTAATGTTGTGTGGGAAAATAAAAGATGCAGCACTGAGTTATCCACAATTGCTCGAAAAACTGCTCCCGGTGTATATTCAACTCCTGGAATCCTTACAACAGGCCGGCGCTGCCTGGGTACAACTCGATGAACCCTTCCTGGTAACAGACCTCGATCCCGCTGTGAGTGACCTCTATCATCGCGCCTATAGCGCTATCCGCCAGGCATTGCCCCAGCTCAACGTACTGCTGACCTCCTATTTCGGCGCCTTGGAAGATAATACGGTGCTGGCTTTACAATTGCCGGTAAAAGCATTGCACATTGACCTGGTACGCGCACCAGAGCAACTGGATACCATCTTACCCGCCCTCCCGGAAGATAAGTGGTTGTCGCTCGGCGTGGTAGATGGACGCAACATCTGGAAAAACGACTATGCCCAATCCCTCTCGCTCATTGAAAAAGCAGTCAACAAAATAGGAACAGAACGCCTGTTGCTGGGCACCTCCTGTTCCCTCCTGCATGTGCCTTATAATCTCGACCAGGAAACCGCACTGGATCCGGGTATCAGGCAATGGATGGCCTTTGCCCAACAGAAAGTGGCAGAGGTAATGGACCTGAAACAAATAGCAGCTGGCGATCTATCGCCCCTCGCCGATAACCAAAGCGCCATGATCAGCCGTAAAACATCTGCCGCTATTCATATCCCTGCGGTGAAAGCCAGGATGGCCGATATCAGCAACGTAGACATGCAACGCCACAGTATCTTCCCACACCGGCAGGTATTGCAGCAATCGGTATTACAGCTTCCCCTGTTTCCTACCACCACCATCGGCTCTTTCCCACAAACCACGGAAATCAGGCAGCTGCGCGCCGACCTTAAAAAAGGCGTTATCACCGAAGAAACCTACCAGGCCGATATCCGCCAGGCCATCACGGAAACCATTTACCGCCAGGAAAGCCTGGGCCTGGATGTGCTGGTACACGGCGAGTTTGAACGGAATGATATGGTGGAATATTTCGGTGAACAACTGGATGGATTCGTATTCACGCAAAATGGTTGGGTACAGAGCTATGGCTCCCGCTGTGTAAAGCCTCCCATTATTTTTGGAGATGTACAACGTCCCGCACCTATGACCGTGGCCTGGAGCCACTATGCCCAGTCGCTCACCACCAAACCGGTAAAAGGGATGCTTACCGGCCCCATTACCATCTTGCAATGGTCGTTTGTAAGGAATGACCAACCCCGTATGCAAACAGCCTTTCAGCTGGCGCTGGCGATCCGCGATGAAGTGAAAGACCTCGAAGATGCCGGTATTAACATCATCCAGGTTGACGAGCCCGCCCTGCGCGAAGGACTTCCCCTGCGTAAAGCGCAACGGGCGGCTTACCTCGATGAAGCAGTAAAAGCCTTCCGGCTGGCCGTCAGCACGGTAGATGACGCCACCCAGATTCATACACATATGTGCTATGCTGAATTCAATGATATCATTGAACATATCGCTGCTATGGACGCAGATGTGATCACCATCGAAACTTCCCGTTCACAAATGGAGCTGCTGGAGGCCTTTGCCCACTTCTCTTATCCCAATGAAACGGGACCCGGCGTATATGATATTCATTCGCCACGGGTGCCTACCGTAGCGGAAATGGAAGGATTACTGGATAAAGCAGCACAATTACTCCCCGTACGCAATATCTGGGTAAACCCCGACTGTGGATTAAAAACCAGGAAATGGCCGGAAACAGAACAGGCATTGCTCAATATGGTGGTAGCGGCCAGGAATATGCGAAGCAAAAAGGAAAAAGCTTCGTAAATTGGTGAATGCCATGTCATGAAACAGTTACCTGCCCGCGATGCCATCGCGACTTTGAATGCCGCGTAGGCACCATTCTTCGCTGCCAATGCCAGGAAGTACCGTTAACGGAAAATGAACTGGACTTCATCCGGCAGCAATATCATGGATGTCTTTGCGCCGACTGTTTACGCGAAATGAAAATAGTATTTTCGGAATCACCACATTAACAGGCATAAAAAAGCCGGATACAGCAGCCATCCGCTGTATCCGGCCAACAAAAATCTTAATATTAAACGATTTCTACCAGTTCCAGGTCAAAAATCAGGTCTTCACCCGCCAGCGCGTGGTTAGCATCCAAAGTAATGTAAGTATCGCCGATAGCAGCTACTTTTACCTGGAATACCTGGCCCTGTGGGTTGCTCATCTGCAACTCCATACCCACTTCAGGATTTAGATCAGCCGGAATGTTTTCCTTAGGAAAATCCATGATCATCTCATCACTTTTAGGACCATATGCCTGATCAACAGGGATATGAATGGTCTTTTTGTCTCCCACTTTCATGTCGAGCACACCATTCTCAAAACCTTTGATAACCATACCGGCGCCTACCTTGAATTCAAGTGGAGCTCTACCTTCGGAGGAATCAAAAGTAGTTCCATTCGTTAAACGGCCATGGTAATGCACTTTCACGGTATCCCCGTTTTTAACAGCTTGCATAAAAATTAATTGTTTAGTGTTAATAATTACGCGCAAGATACGAAAAGCTGCTATAATCCCTATTTTTTGATACAGTCAATAAACCTTTACCGTATCTTAACAACATGAACCGTTTATATCTTATCTGTATCCTCCTCGCAGGCCTTTTCAGGGAAGCTTCCGCTCAATATGCGGATCATGTATTACCAGGCGCTACACAAACAGCCCGCTACCTGCCGTTATTGAAAAACAAACGGGTAGCCATGATGGTTAACCAAACAGCTACCATCGACCATACCCACCTGGTGGATTCCCTGTTGAAACTGCATATAAAAATTCAGAAGATATTCAGCCCGGAACATGGCTTCCGTGGCAATGCAGGTCACGGCGAAACAGTGGCCAACAGCATTGATTCTGCTACCGGTATTCCCATCGTTTCCCTGTACGGACAACATCGCAAAGCTACTGCTGCAGATCTGAAAGATGTGGATATCCTGCTCTTCGATATTCAGGATGTAGGCACCCGCTTCTTCACTTATATTTCCTCCCTGCAGGAGCTGATGGAATCTGCTGCTGAAAACAAGAAAACGCTGGTGATACTCGATCGCCCCAATCCCAACGGCGACTATGTAGACGGCCCCATTCTCGATACCGCCTACCGCTCTTTCATAGGCATGCAACCCATTCCGATTGTACATGGCATGACGGTAGGAGAATACGCCCGGATGCTCAATGGCGAACATATGCTGAGCAAAGGGCTGCACTGCGATATCAAGGTAATTCCGTGTGAAAATTATAGTCACCAAACCTTTTATCGCGTACCCATCAAGCCCTCTCCCAATTTACCCAACATGGCAGCTATCAACCTGTATTCGTCCCTCTGCTTTTTTGAAGGAACAGCGCTCAGCCTGGGACGCGGCACGGACAAGCCTTTCCAGGTATATGGCTCTCCCCTGCTGCCCGACAAAGGTTTTTCCTTTATTCCCCGTGCCAGCGCCACCAATCCTACGCCTGTGCTGAAAGATCAGCGTTGCTATGGTGTGGACCTGAGCAATGCACCGGAAACAGTACCACACCCGGGTCGCAAAATTGAATTGAAATGGCTGATCGATGCTTATCGCGCCTACCCGGATAAGAGTAAATTCTTTATCCCTTTCTTCAGTAAAGTGGCCGGCAATACACAATTACAGCAACAAATCATCAAGGGAATGCCGGAAGCGGATATCCGTAAAAGCTGGGAACCCGGTCTCGCCAAATTCAAAGTAATACGCGCAAAATACTTGCTGTACTAGGCGTATCATTCGGTCAAACCTCTTTATTTTTGCACCCTATGAATAAAGATCTCCGCATTGTTTTTATGGGTACGCCCGATTTTGCCGTGGCGTCGCTGGATATATTGGTGCAAAACGGTTTTAATGTAGTAGCCGTTATCACCGCACCCGATAAGCCTGCTGGCAGAGGTTTACAGCTGCATGAAAGTGCCGTAAAACAGTATGCTGTCAGTAAAGGATTACCGGTTTTACAACCTGAAAAGCTGAAAAACCCTGATTTCATTGCTGCCCTGCGCGATTTAAAAGCAGACCTGCAGGTAGTAGTAGCTTTTCGTATGCTGCCGGAAATGGTATGGAATATGCCACCCGAAGGCACTATCAACGTACATGCTTCCCTGCTGCCTAATTACCGGGGAGCAGCGCCGATTAACTGGGCGATAATCAACGGGGAGAAAGAATCCGGCGTTACCACCTTCAAACTGCAACACGAGATAGACACCGGCGATATCCTTTTCAGCGACACTGTAGCCATCCGGGAAGATGAAACCGCAGGTGAATTACATGATGCACTGATGCATACCGGCGCCACGTTGTTACTAAAAACGGTACAGGCCATTGCCGCTGGTAATATAGCCGGAACACCGCAGGCACATATTCCCGCAGCGGCCATTAAACACGCGCCTAAAATTTTCAAGGATACCTGCCAGATCAACTGGCTACAACCGCTCAGCAGTATCTATAACCTGGTACGCGGCCTCAGTCCTTATCCCGCAGCCTGGACGGTGTTCCAGGGAAAAAATCTCAAAATATACAAGGCGCATAAAGAGCACACCACGCCTTCCAAAGCACCAGGAGAATTTGAAACGGATCAAAAAACATATGTAAAAATTGCGGCGCAGGATGGATACCTCTACCTGGATGAAATTCAGCTGGAAGGCAAAAAGAAAATGGATATTGAAGCATTTCTGAGAGGCTACCGCTTCCAGGAATAATGAAAATAAATGATAACAAAAAAGCCGGCTCTACTGAGTAGAGCCGGCTTTTTTGTTATCATTTAAAACTGTTAATTCTCGTAACTCAACTCGCAATAAAACCGGGTTTCATTGCTACCCAATGCCTGCATAGCACTGTCGCTCAATTTAATGATCAGGCCAGCGTTGGATTTCATCTGTGGAATAACATCCAGTACTTTGGCATACACGGCTTTACCATTCAGGGGGTTGGTTACCTTGATAATGGTACCACGTGGCGCGGTATTATGCAGAGCGTAATACTTACCTACAGCATTGCTTTTAAACCAGGTACCAGGCCCCTTTTCACTAGATGCTTTTTTACCGCCATTGGTTTGCTGTTCGTACAACTGTTCAAAGTCAGTATTGGTGCTAACGGCAACAGGCTTTGACGCCGCTGGCGCCGGGGCAATGGCGGCATCTGTTACCGGGCGGGAAGCTTCTTCTTTCTTCACCATTTCCTTCGCCTGTTTTACGGGCGCTGGCGCCGGTGCTGGTTCATCCTCCGTTTTAGCGGCTACCGGTTCTGTTACAGGAGCTGCTGCTTTCTCTTTTACTTTTTCTGCTTTAGGAGCTACTTCTGCTGCTACACCACCCCCTTTCACATAGCCGATGATGACATAGCTGTCTTTCTTCAGCCCATCTCCGGAAAAGCTATTCCATTGACGAATATTGTCCAGTGGTACTTTGTTATAGTTGACACTTACCCGGTATAAAGTTTCCTTTTCAGTTACTTTATGATATACCGGCGTACCGCTGGCATCTGCCTTCTGCGAGAAGTTGGCGGCAGTAAGCGGGATATGGAGCGTACGTCCAAGCTGTAATCCCTGCTCCATCGTTACTTTATTGGCAGCGGCAATTTCTTTGGGAGGAATTCCATATGCCCGGCTAAGGCTGTAAAAATTTTCTCCTTTCTTTACTACATGGGATATGTAAAGAGACGGCGAGGTACCCTGTACCTGCAGCGTGTCCTGCGCCTGCACCGCTCCTGCGCTTACACCAAACAAGGCGATTGATAACATCAATTTTATCATACTAACTCTGTTTATGATTGATATTTTGCCTGCTGCTCAGGATATTTCTGCTTCCCACAAAAGCTGGAAACCCAAGTATACCATTGCAGCATCAAAAATCTGAAAAATTCATTTGCTGATTCGGGCAACGAATATATGCGTTAAAATTGACAATTTTACTTACTACACCAAACGAACAAAGATCTCTTTTGTTGTAGCAGCCGGCAGCTTTTAACATTCCTTTCAAACACTCGTTGGCATTATATTTCCCGTTGACATAGACCGCGGTATATGCTCCCCTCATTACCCGTTAATCTCCTTCAAAATCCGCAACTCTTTCGGATAATAATTATTCATACGGTTAGGTAAAAACTTGGCCCAGCCCAGGTGCATTCCCTCATAGCTTATCAGCGCCCAACCCCGTATATCGGCGGTTACGCCCGGATCTTCTTTACGCAGGTATAATAACGCCTGTTGTAAATTAAGTGACACCGCTGGTAATGTTTCGGCCAATATAGTGCTTGCTGCCAGCTGGTGATCGGGTATTAACTCTTTCTGTCCCAGCTGCCCGGCCTTAACCCCCGCTTTGCGAATATACAATTGTTGCTGCAACATTGTAATGTCTGTTGCCAACAAAGGCGGTAAAATCAATACTTCGTCCTGGTGCAGGAAATACTGCCAGGAAGCCGGCATATTCACCCAGGGAGCTACCAGTTCGCGTTGCCGGGCGGTAAGCCCCACCTGCCTGGACTCTTTCTGTTTGCGTATAGACTGGCTACTGCCCTTTTTACGGAAGCAGGCAATAAAAAAGCCCTCCCCCCTTAATAAATCGGGATAAAAACGGTAACCGGTATAATTTCGTTTATTCGTTACCGTTGGTACAATTTTCCAGGCTGTATCCAGCGGGATGGTAATATTTTCCAATTCAAAATGATCCGCCAGCCAATCCAGTATTACTTCATCTTCCTCTGCAGAAAAAGAACAGGTAGAATAGATGATGACCCCATCTTCCTTTACGGCGGGTAATATATCTGCCAGGATCCTTTGCTGACGCTGGCTACAGAGCGTTACATTTTCCGGCGACCACTCCGATACCAACTCCGGATCGCGGCGAAATAAACCGGAACCGGAACAGGGAGCATCTGCCACTACCAGGTCGAAATAACCCGGTAAACGGGAAAAATCACGCGGATCGTTGTTGCTAACCACCACATTGGCAGCGCCCCACCTGGTGAGGTTATCCGCCAGCAAGGCTGCCCGTGGCTTTATTACTTCATTGGTTACCAGCAAACTATCTTCGCTGATCAGCGATTGCAACAGCGTAGATTTTCCGCCCGGTGCGGCACATAAATCCAACACCTTCAGCGGCGCGGATAAATCTACCGTAGCACGTACCGCCTGCTCCAGGAACATGGAAGATGCCTCCTGCACATAATAGGCGCCCGCATGAAAATAAGGATCGAAGGTAAAAGAAGGCCTGGCAGGCAAATAATAGCCTTCGCTGCTCCAGGGCACTCTTTGCACCCCGTTGGCCGATAAAGCTTGCAGCACCTGCTGCATACGTTCAGGGGTAGTTATTTTAAGCGGATTAAGGCGCAGTGAAGTAATCTTTTCAGCCGCAGCATGTACTCGTTCAAATGTTTCCCGGTTATACCCCGGAAGTCCCGCTAACGAATCAAGCAGGGCAGCTGGTAAATGACTGGACAAAGGAATTTTTTCCGCAAAAATAATGAAAATGAAGATTTTGTGCAGGTGGATGAAGAATAGTGCCTACACTTCTTTGATAGCAGCCAGCAGTTCCTGCAATACCTTTTTGGCATCGCCAAACAACATCGATGTTTTAGGCTGGAAGAAAAGATCGTTTTCGATACCGGCATATCCCGGCTTCATGCTACGCTTATTTACGATCACCACCTTTGCCTGCTCTACTTCCAGTATAGGCATCCCGTAGATAGGGCTGGCCGGATCTTTTTTAGCGGCGGGATTCACCACATCGTTGGCGCCTAATACCAGCACCACATCTGTAGTGGGAAACTCGGTATTGGCATCTTCCATCTCCAGTAACTTTTCATAGGGTACATCGGCTTCTGCCAGCAGTACATTCATATGCCCCGGCATACGCCCTGCTACCGGGTGGATGGCATATTTTACTTCCACCCCTCTTTCTTCCAGCTGCTTTTCCAATTCATGACAGGCGTGCTGGGCCTGGGCTACGGCCAATCCATATCCCGGCACAATGATTACTTTATTGGCATAGGCCATCACGACGGCCGCATCATTTAAACTGATTTCCTTATAGTGCCCCTGATCTTTGTTGCCGCCAGCAGCAACGGTAGCGCCACCTCCAAAGGAACCAATCAGTACGTTCTTCAGCGAACGATTCATGGCTTTACACATCAGGATAGTCAGGATAGTACCGGCAGAGCCCACCAGGATTCCCCCGGTAAGCATCACGGGATTATTGTATAGAAATCCCCCACAGGCAGCGGCTACGCCGGTAAAGGAGTTTAAGAGAGAGATGACCACCGGCATATCTGCACCGCCAATGGGCAATACGAAGAGAATGCCGTAGAACAAGGCCAGCGCCAGTACGGTATAGAACACCACCAGGCTGGTGGCAGTAGCCCCCACACCCAGTACCAGCCAAACAAAGAGGCCTATAATGACAGCCAGCACTCCCAGGTTCAGTATATGCTGACCATTAAACGAAAAGTCTTTTATTTTTCCCGCCAGCTTGCCCCAGGCGATAATACTGCCGGCGCAGGAAACCGCGCCAATCACCAGGCTTAGGAGGATAATGGCCACCATACCGCCCGCGCTGGCTCCGGAAGCCACCAGGTGATTAAATTCTACAATAGATATCAATGCCGCACAGGCGCCCCCCATACCATTAAACATGCTCACCATTTCCGGCATAGCCGTCATTTTCACTTTTTTGGCAGATAATACGCCGATGATCCCACCGATGAGTAAACCGGTAAAAATCCAACCGTAATTGTGCAGGGGAACATCATCTATTTTATAGAGGAAGATAGTGCCCAGGATAGCAAGCGTCATGCCGGCAGCCGCCACCAGGTTGCCTTTGCGGGCAGTATCCGGTTTACTTAGCATTTTCAGTCCCAGGATAAATGTAATAGAGCCGATCAGGTAGATAATTGATAAAATGCTGGATCCCATAATGAATAGTACTTAAAGCCGTTAGCCTTCCGTCTTTGGCTGTTAGTAAATGCGGCGCCATCAGTACCACTTCAGCTGCAACATTGGCTAAAATGCTGCACACAAGCGCCAATCCGTTTGCTATTTCTTTTTTCCTTTAAACATTTCCAGCATACGATCAGTTACCACGAAGCCTCCCACCACGTTGATAGTACCCAGTATCACTGCCAGGAACCCGATAATCAATGCCAGGTAATTATCCGGTTCTGCTTTCCCCATTACAATGATAGCGCCGATGATGACTACGCCGTGAATGGCATTGGCGCCGCTCATCAGGGGCGTATGTAATACAGACGGCACCCTGGAGATGACTTCTACTCCCAGGAAGATAGACAGGATAACGATATAAATCAGGTCGATATGCTGATGCAAAAACGATAAAATATATTCCATATTGAGCGGATGTTTACGGTCCTGACAATTATGCCGGTTGCATCATACTTTTCACACGATCGTTCACTATTTCTCCATTGTGTGTGATACAGGCACCTTTCACGATATCATCTTCAAAATTCAGGTGCAGTGTTCCTTCCTTGGTCAGCAGGAGTTTCAGGAAATTAAACACATTCTTTGCATATAGTTTACTGGCATCGGCTGGCATGGTAGCAGCCAGGTTGGAATCCCCGATAATAGTAATGCCTTTGTAATGCACGGTTTCATTGTTCTTCGTAACGGAGGTATTGCCGCCGGTAGCTGCCGCCAGGTCTATAATAACAGCGCCGGGGCGCATCCGGTCCAGCATGTCGCTGCTAACCAGTACAGGGGCTGCTTTGCCGGGTATTTGTGCCGTGGTGATCACAATATCCGCTTTGGCAATGCTTTCAGCAATACGTTGTTGTTGCTGTTGTTTATAGCTTTCGCTTTGTTCTACTGCATATCCCCCGGCGCCGGAGGCGTCTGCGGCGCCTTCCACTTCCACGAATTTTGCACCCAGGCTCATCACTTCCTCTTTCACGGCCGGCCTGGTATCAAATACCTCCACCACTGCGCCCAGCCGGCGGGCGGTGGCAATGGCCTGCAAACCGGCTACGCCGGCGCCCAATATCAATACCTTGGCCGGGGCAATGCTGCCTGCTGCCGTCATAAACATGGGAAAATAACGGGAATAGCTATACGCTGCCAGTAATACCGCTTTGTAGCCGGCAATATTGGCCTGAGAACTAAGCACATCCATTACCTGTGCCCGCGTAGTACGGGGAATGGTATCCAGGCTGAAAGCCGTAATATTCCGGGAAGCCCAGTATTCCACCTCGCTGACGCGATATAGTGGTTGTAAAATACCTGTAATGATTTTACCGGGAGGGATCTGGTCTATCCATTCGCGGGAAGGAGCTTGCAGGGTGAAGATAATATCTGCGCCAGAGAGAATGGCCTCCCCGGTTTTAACCAGCGCGCCCGCCTGCATATAGGCGTCATCGTTATAAAATGCGCTGTCGCCGGCACCCTGCTCCACCCACACGGTCACCGACATTTGCCGCAGTTGCTTTACTACTTCGGGCGTTAGCGACACCCTGGTTTCGCCGTTTTTTTCCTTTAGAATTCCTGCAATCATCTGGTGGAAATTTATAATGGAATTTAAAGAAAAAACGGCAACAACGAACTATTTTTTTGATTAATTTTTCTTCAGTGAAGCGGCTAACGTAGCAGCATGCTGCAGTAAAGCGGGAATAGCCACGCCCTGCACATAGTTGCCGCTGATAATTAATCCAGGGTATTTTTCTTCAAACGAGCGCACCGCTTCGCGCAACTTCGCATGTCCCACATTCAACTGGGGAATGGCATGTTTCCACTCGCTGAGCTGCTGCATCACCGGGGCGGCGGTAAGGCCCAGCAGGGCAGTAATTTCCGCGATCACGCGCTGTTGCAAAGTAGTCGTATCCATTTCGCGGAACAGGTGCTCCTGCCGTGCTCCACCCAGGAATACAGTAAACAGTATCTTTCCGGCTGGCGCCTTATCAGGGAATATAGCTGAATTACAAATGGCCCCCAGGAAATGCTTGTTTTCTGCATGCGGTACCAGGAAACCAAAACCATCCAGCGGCTGGGGCAACGCGGTGGCATCAAATCCCAGGTGTAATACGCCCATATGTGGATAAGCCACCTGGCGCAACAGGCTTTCCAACGACTGGTCCAGCGTGCCGATGGTATCGGCGGTTACATAGGCAGGCGTGGTAAATATCACCCTGGCCGCCGTATAGGTAGTGGATGCCCCGTTGTCGGTTACGTTCACCGTGTAACCTCCATCCGCCTTGCAAATGCCGGTGACGATGCAGTTAAATCGTACCGGGGTAGAGAGCAACTGTTGTAAACGGTTGGTCAATACCTGGTTGCCTCCTTTGAAACTGATGATTTTCCTGCCTCCCATGGCGTTTTTATCCTTCATCAGTCCTTTGGTAATACTCCCATATTCCCGCTCCCAGCGCGGCAAAGCCGGCAATACTTCGCCGATGCTCATAGCATTGGGATTGCCCGCATAGATGCCCGATAATACAGGATCAAATACATAATCAGCGATCTCTTTATTAAACCGGCGGGTAACAAAAGCGGTTACGGTTTCTTCGCCATTGGCAGGTGCCGGCTTCCGAAAACGCTCGGTAAACAGGCGCCACTTGCTACTTCCGCTCAGATAGGGTGAAGACAGGATCTTCAGCGGATGAGGGGACACCCCATGCAATTGGTTATTTCTTACCAGGAAACGGTGTTTACTGGCAGCCGTTGCCTGCAAAATCTCCCCCTCCAATCCCAGCTCTTTAAAAAAAGCCAGTACTTCCGGGGAAGCAGCAACGGTATTAGCGCCGGCATCCAGCTCAAATCCATCGGTATGTAACGATTTCATGACTCCGCCCGCATGATCCGAGGCCTCCAGCACCAGGTAGGGCACCTGCTGCCGCTGTAGTTCATACGCTATGCTCAGCCCGGATAAACCGGCGCCAATGATCAATACGGGTTGTTCATTCATAAGAAAAAATTATACAGCTGTCTGCTGTGTGACGATCTGGGTACAATATTTTACTACCGCTTTTACCCACAAAGGATGGATATTCAAACAAGGTATCATCGTAAAGGTTTCTCCCCCATGTTGCAGGAAACTATGTTTACCTTCTTCCGCAATCTCCTCCAGCGTTTCCAGGCAATCTGACACAAACGCCGGACACACCACCAGCAGTTTCTTCTTCCCTTCCGCCGGTAAAGTTTCCAGCCGGGAGGCCGTATAAGGCTTCATCCACTCTTCCCGTCCCAGCCTCGATTGGAATGAGATGCCCCATTTTTCCGGGGGCAATCCCAGCTCTTCCGCCACCAATTCAGATGTAATCGTTACCTGGTGACGATAGCAGAAATCATGCGCCGGTGATTTTACGTGACAGCAATCATTTACTTTCATGCAATGCGCACCAGTAGGATCGCCCTTACGCAAATGCCGCTCCGGCAACCCGTGATAACTAAACAGCACATAGTCGTAATCGCGCTGCAGGTAAGGGCGCATACTTTCAGCCAAGGCATGAATATAATCCGGTTCATCGTAGAACGGCGGTATGATCGATAGCTTAAATTTATATTGCTTCTTTTTGAATATCTCCTGCGCATATTCTGCCGCTGTTTCATAAGACGACATGGCATAATGCGGGTATAATGGCAACACCACTACTTCCCTCAGCTGTGGGTTTTGTTTGAGCAGGTTCTCAAATGCCACTTCCGGGCTGGGATTCCCATAACGCATGGCTATCTCCACCGGCACTTCCATATCATTCTGCACGGCCATCTGTAACTGCTTCGTTAACACCACCAGCGGAGAACCTTCGTCCCACCAGATAGAAGCATACGCTTTGGCAGATTGTTCGGCACGTTTGGGTACAATGATCCCTTCAATTAATATTTTACGAAACAACCATGGATAGTCTATCACACGCTTGTCCATCAGAAACTCTATCAGATAACGCTTTACATCCGGTACGGCGGTAGAATCGGGCGACCCGAGGTTCATCAATATTATTCCTACATCAGATTTAGACACCATTTCTTATAAATTGCAGCAAAGCTAAGGAAAAAGCGGAAAGCTAAAAGCACAAGGCTTTTCGCATTTTACATGCCCACTGTCATTATTTTGTAAATACAAAACCTGATAAAAATCATTTTTTCATGGTGATGATTACCAGTAGGAGAAATGACACACTAATGACAGCCTAAACCCTTTTGTTTGCAACGTATGCAAGTACTTTTGCACCCGGAAGCTTATACAAGAACATGCAGGTCAGTCATTCAAAAGAAATAGCAAATTTTCATATCGTTGGGATCAACTATAAGAAAACCGACGCTGCTATCAGGGGATTATACGCCATCAATCCGGCCCAATACCAACAGCTCCTGGAGCATGCCAGGACAGTACAACTAAACGATCTTTTTGTACTATCCACTTGTAACAGAACAGAAGTATACGGATTTGCCGCGCATCCCGGGCAGTTGATAGACTTGTTGTGCAAGGAATCAAACGGTGACAGAAATCAGTTGGAAGAATTAGCCTATGCCAAATCAGGTGAAGAAGCCGTGAGGCATCTTTACCAGGTAGGCACCGGCCTCGACTCCCAGATCCTCGGTGATTATGAAATCATCGGCCAGATCCGCAATGCCGCCAAATTTGCCAAAGCGCAACAAAGCCTCGGTAGTTTTCTCGAAAGACTGGTGAACAGCGTATTACAGGTTTCCAAACTGATTAAAACAGAAACAGGACTCAGCAAAGGAACCGTATCTGTGGCTTTTGCCACCGTACGGATGCTGGAACGTATCTGCCCCGATATCAAAAATAAAAAAGTGGTATTGCTGGGTGTAGGCAAAATAGGCCGCAACACCTGCAAGAACATGATCGAATACCTCGGTGTAAAGGAAATTACCCTCATTAACCGCACCGAACAGGTAGCCGCAGATTTTGCAGATCAACATGGCCTGAGATACGCACCCTATGAAAATATGGTCAGCGAAATGCAACAGGCAGATGTAATCCTGGTGGCCTCCAATGCACCACAACCTACCGTGCTGGCAGAACATTTCCAGGGTTCCTCTCCTAAACTCATTATCGACCTTTCTATACCATTCAACGTAGAAGCCGCCGTAGGAGAATTGCCACATATCCAGCTGGTAAATGTGGATGAACTGTCCAAAGTACAGGATGAAACGCTGCAAAACAGGCTGGGTGAAGTTCCTAAAGCCATGGCTATCATCGATGAGTACATGGAAGAATTCCTCTACTGGTACAAAATGCGCAAACACGCCGTGGTACTGAAAGCAGTGAAAGATAAACTGCAGGAAATACATACCCGCGAAATACAACAGCAGAAGAACGGAGAACACTATAAACTGGAAGATATAGAACTGGTATCTTCCCGCATCATACAAAAAATGATTAATCTCATGGCAGGTAAAGTACGCAAGGAAGCCGATAAAAGCGACCAGTACATTGCTATGATCAACGATATTTTCGAGACCGGCGTTAACCAGGAATAAACAATGGAAAAAGTTATCAGGATAGGTACAAGAGACAGTCAGCTGGCACTCTGGCAGGCACACCAGGTAAACGATCTGCTCACCGCACAGGGCTACCGCACCGAACTGGTGCCCATCAAAAGCGAAGGCGATATTGACCTGGTAACACCCCTCTATGAAATAGGCGTACAAGGTATCTTTACCAAAAGCCTGGACCTGGCACTGCTCAATAATCGTATAGACATTGCCGTTCATTCCTTCAAAGACGTTCCTACACAATTACCGCAGCAAATAGTACATGCCGCCATCCTGAAACGTGGCCCGGTAAAAGATTTGCTGGTATATAAAACCAATACCGACTTCCTGGAACAGCCCGGGTACATTGCTCACATCGCTACCAGCAGCGTGCGCCGTAAAGCGCAATGGCTGCGCAGATATCCACAGCACCAGCTGCACAACCTGCGCGGGAATGTAAATACCCGCCTCCAGAAACTGGCCGCTGAAAACTGGGACGGCGCTATCTTCGCCGCCGCAGGACTGGAGAGGATTAATGTACGCCCGGCCACGTCCATCTATCTCGACTGGATGCTGCCAGCTCCCGCTCAGGGCGCCGTAGTAGCCGTATGCAGGGAAGATGACCAATTTTGCCTGGACGCCTGTGCCGCCTTTAACGATGCCGATACTGCCCTGGCCACACAAATAGAACGCGAATTTTTACGTACCCTGATGGGCGGATGCACCACCCCTATCAGCGCGTATGCTTATATACAAGACCATACCGTTCACTTTAGCGGAGAACTCTGCAGCCTGGACGGATCCCAGTTTTTCAGTACTTCACATGAAGTATCCCTGGATCAGGCCCAACAGCTGGGTCAACGTGCCGCAGAGGAAATTATGGCGCAAGGTGGCGCTGAAATTGTAGCTCAGATCAGAAATGCCAAATGATCAATACCGCATATTATGCACCAGGCCTCTAACAGACAGCTCCATCGCTGTTGCTGGTGAAAATGGTATTCATATAGACGTCAAAGATTTTATCCAGATAAAACCGCTTCCCAACGAAGCCCTATGGGGCCAGGAAAAAATGCTCCACCTCTTCCGCCCCGGTACTGTACAGGTTTTTACCAGCGCGAATGCCGTAAAAATACTGGCCAAATATTACATCAGGCAAGGGGCCGACTGGTACGTTATCCGGGACGCCAACATCTGTTGCATCTCCGGAAAAACAAAACAATTGCTGGAAGAAACTTTCTTCGATTGTAAAATACTCGCGGAAGCAGCCTATGGCAAAGACCTGGCAGCTGCCATCATCCAACTGGGCAATATCACCGAGGTAAATTTCTTCTGCGGTACACAGCGCAGGGATGAACTACCCGGTATATTGACAGCAGCAGGGATTACTGTCAACGAATACGTGATCTACGAAAATATTCCCACACCGGAAGTAGTCGACACCGATTATGATGGTATATTCTTTTTCAGTCCCAGCGCTGTTAAAAGCTACTTTTCCGCCAATAAACTGGCGCCTAAAACGGTTTGCTTTGCCATTGGCCGAACAACAGCCACTGCACTGAAAGAACACACCGACAACAAGATTATAATAAGCCCCGGTACAGATGAAGCGTACATGGTGCAAACAGCTATATTTTATTTTAACAACATTAATTGCTACGAATGAGCGCATTGAAGAACGACTTATTACTGAAGGCCCTTAAAGGTGAAACCGTTTCCCGCACACCCGTATGGATGATGCGCCAGGCTGGTCGCTACCTCCCGGATTATATCAAACTGCGTGATAAATATTCCTTTTTTGAACGTTGCGAAAATCCAGAGCTGGCCACAGAAATAACCGTTATGCCGGTAGACCAGGTAGGCGTTGATGCCGCCATCATTTTTTCTGACATCCTGGTAGTACCACAAGCCATGGGCCTGGAAGTACAACTGGTGGAAAAAGTAGGTCCCCTGCTACCTGCCCCCATTAAGTCGGCCGCCGACCTGCAACGTGTATGCGTGCCGGATGTACAGGAAAGACTGCACTATGTATTCGATGCGCTGAAGCTCACGAAAAAGACACTGGATGGCCGCGTGCCGCTCATCGGCTTTGGTGGCGCCCCCTGGACACTGCTCTGCTATATGGTACAGGGGAAAGGCTCCAAAACCTTCGACGAAGCAAAAGCATTCTGCTATCAGCAACCCACAGTAGCCCATCAGCTGCTGCAAATGATTACCAATACCACCATCGCTTACCTGAAAGCACAGGTAGCCGCCGGCGCAGATACCGTACAGGTATTTGACTCCTGGGGTGGTTTGCTGAGCCCGCAGGACTTCGAAGTATTTTCTCTACAATATATCCGCCAGATAGTAGCCGCCATGAAAGATATCTGCCCTACTATCGTGTTTGCCAAAGGCGCCTGGTTTGCCCTGGAAGACATGGCCGCTACCGGCGCCCATGGACTGGGTATCGACTGGTGCATTAAACCGGAACTGGCCCGCCAGTTTGCCGGCAACAACATCGCCTTACAAGGCAACTTTGATCCGGCTAAATTGCTGGCTCCCATCCCTGAAATTGAAAAGTCAGTGAAGGAAATGCTGAAAGGCTTCGGCAGACAGCGTTACATCGCTAACCTGGGACATGGTATTTTGCCCAATGTACCGGTAGACCACGCAAAAGCATTCGTGGAAACTGTGAAAGCGCACGGGTAATAAGGCATACAGGCGATTGATCTTTAAAAGTAAGGTACTATGGTTAAAAACGATTTCATCTCTTTTATACACGGCTTACAGGACGAAATTTGCGCTGCCCTGGAAAAAATGGACGGTAAAGCTACCTTCCGGGAAGACCGTTGGGAACGGGCCGGCGGCGGTGGCGGAAAATCACGCGTAACCGCCAATGGAAATGTATTTGAAAAAGGGGGCGTAAACACCTCCGTGGTACATGGCGACCTGCCGGAAGCCATGGCACAGCAGTTTGGCGTTTCCAACAGCCAGTTCATGGCCTGTGGCATCTCCCTGGTTATTCACCCCCTCAATCCATTTGTTCCTACCGTACATGCCAACTTCCGTTACTTTGAACTGTATGAAGCCGACGGTACACTGAAAGACAGCTGGTTTGGCGGCGGCGCCGACCTCACGCCCTATTACCTGGACGAAAAAGATGGCATCCATTTTCACCAGACCTTTAAAAATGCCTGCGATCCTTTCGGCACAGACCTCTACCCAAAATATAAAAAACACTGCGATGAATATTTTATCAATAAACATCGCAACAACGAAGCCCGCGGTGTAGGCGGTATTTTCTACGATTACCTCCGGCCCGGCGAAAGCAAAACAGCAGAGGAACTGCTCGCCTTTTCCAAAGCCAATGGCAACGCCTTCCTGGAGGCTTACCTCCCTATCGTGGAAAAAACTAAAAACATTCCTTACACGGAAGAACATAAAAGCTGGCAGGCGTATAGACGTGGACGTTATGTAGAGTTCAATCTCATTCATGACAGGGGCACCCTGTTTGGCTTAAAAACCAACGGCCGCACCGAATCCATCCTCATGAGCCTCCCGCCGGTAGCCCGCTGGGAATACGACTTCCACACTACTCCGGGAAGCCCCGAAGCACAGCTGGAAGAGTTTTTAAAGCCGCGCGACTGGACAAAGACAGCCCAATAGAAACAATAAAACTTTTATAAAGATGATCAGAAGAAACAGAATCCTAAGAGTATCTCCCGCCATTCGTGCAATGGTAGCGGAAACTATATTAACACCCAGCGACTTCATTGCGCCGTTATTTGTTACCGAAGGAGAAAATGTGAAAGAAGAGATCAGCTCTATGCCAGGTTATTTCAGGTACTCGTTGGACCTGACTATTAAAGAAGCCAAAGAGCTCTGGAGCCTCGGCATTAAAAGTGTTTTACTGTTTGTAAAAGCGCCCGACCATGTAAAAGATAATAAAGGAACGGAAGCCGTTAATCCAAACGGGCTGATGCAACGTGCTATCCGGGGCATCAAGAGTGCCATCCCGGAAATGGTGGTGATGACTGATGTGGCCCTGGACCCTTACTCCTCCTACGGCCATGACGGCATTGTAGAAGGTACTGAAATTGTGAACGATCCTACCGTGGAAGTACTGGCACGTATGAGCCTCAGTCATGCGCAAGCAGGCGCCGACATCGTTGCGCCCAGTGATATGATGGATGGCCGAATCCTTGCCATCCGCAATATCCTGGAGGAAAATGGCTTCGATAAAACCGGCATTATGGCCTACAGCGCCAAATATGCTTCCTGCTTCTATGGTCCCTTCCGGGATGCGCTCGACTCCGCGCCCGGATTCGGTGATAAAAAAACCTACCAGATGGATTACGCCAACTCCCGCGAAGCCATCAAGGAAACACTGATGGACATTGAAGAAGGCGCAGATATCGTGATGGTAAAACCAGCCATGGCCTACCTCGACATTATGCGTATTATCAAAGATCGTGTAACCGTTCCCGTTAGTGCTTATCATGTAAGCGGAGAATATTCCATGATCAAAGCAGCAGCAGAAAGAGGGTGGCTCAATGAAAACAAGGCCATCCTGGAAAGCCTTACCAGCATTAAGCGTGCAGGTGCGGACCTGATTGCTACCTATTTCGCGAAAGACGCCGTAAAACTGCTGAATGCATAATTCAGTATCTTGCGTAAAACAATAAATCATCCCACAGATGTACAGTAAAAGTGAAATGTTATTCGGGAAGGCCAAAGAGGTGATCCCTGGCGGCGTAAACTCTCCCGTACGTGCATTTAAAAGCGTTGGCGGCAATCCTATATTCATGGAACGCGCGAAAGGCGCCTACATGTACGATGTAGACGGTAACCGCTATATTGACTATATTAATTCCTGGGGCCCTATGATCCTCGGCCATGCTTATGAGCCCGTGGTAAAGGCTATCCAGGAATATGCCACCTACTCCACCTCTTTCGGTGCACCCACCGAACTGGAAATAAAAATCGCTGAACTGATTGTGAGCATGGTACCTAACATCGACATGGTACGCATGGTCAACTCCGGTACAGAAGCTTGTATGACGGCCCTCAGGCTGGCCAGGGGCTATACCGGCCGGAATAAATTCATCAAGTTTGAAGGCTGTTACCATGGGCATGCCGATGCCTTCCTGGTGAGCGCCGGTAGCGGCGTTGCTACGCTGGGCCTTCAGTCTATTCCCGGTGTAACTGCTACTGTAGCCGATGACACACTTACCGCTCCCTATAATAACCTGCCAGCAGTAGAACAACTGGTAGCAGAATATGCAGGACAAATTGCAGCTATCATCGTAGAACCGATAGCCGGCAATATGGGCTGTATCCTGCCACAACCGGGATTCCTGGAAGGACTGCGCAAGGTTTGCGATGAGCACAATATCGTACTGATCTTTGATGAGGTGATGACCGGCTTCCGGCTGGCCCGTGGCGGCGCGCAGGAACTGCTGGGCATTAAAGCCGACCTGGTTACCTTCGGTAAAATTATCGGGGCTGGTATGCCTGTAGGCGCCATCGCCGGTCCAAGGGAAATCATGGAAAACCTGGCTCCTGCAGGAAAAGTATACCAGGCCGGTACCCTGAGTGGCAACCCGATCGCTATGATCGCAGGCTATACCTTACTGCAAACGCTCAACGACAACCCGGTGATCTACCAGCAACTCGCCGAAAAAGCCACCTACCTGGTAAATGGCTTAAAAGAAGCCTTCGGCGCAGCCGGTATCGTTCATAGTATTAACCAGATAGGCTCTATGCTGAGTGCACACTTTACCGAGTATCCTATCATCGATTTCTCGTCTGCCTCTGCCGCCAATAACGAAATATTCAGGCGTTTCTTCCATGCTATGCTGGAACGCGGCGTATACCTGCCACCTTCTGCCTTCGAAAGCTGGTTCATGTGCAATGCACTCACTACCGAAGACCTGGATCAAACCATTACTGCTGCTAAATCTGCCATGCAGGCAATCAAATAGTTAACAATTCAATCCTGTGCTGAGTGGAAAAGGCTGTCTCATACCCTGAGACGGCCTTTTATTTTCACCTTCAAACCTGCTCCCCTGGCCACCTTTTATTCATCGGGCTCCTTACCTTTTATCCGGCTATATTCCCTTTACAATAAACTAACCTGCCAATAATTCAAAAAATATTATTTTTGGACCTTCATGAATAACCAGCTGCCTATATTAAAACGTTGGATAACTGTCGCCTTCCTGCTGTGTATACAGCTGGTAGCTGGCTTTGTACCTACGTTTGCGGCACATCGTCATTTCCTGCACGAGATCCGGGTACAACAGGCACAGCAGGACCAACTACTGCACCTGGTACACAAAATACCAGTGCAACTGGAAGCCGATGACGACGGCATGGATGTATGGCAGGTGACCAAACATCGCCGTAAAACGCGCTGGTACCTCACTGCATCCGCACCACAGGTAAGTACGGCTACCCGTATTGTATACCTCGATCCGGATAACACGGCGAGAAGTGTTTATCTCACTGAAAATAAAACCGGTGAATACGTGCGCCAGAAATCCTTTCTGCCCGCCTACTATTCCTTTCTCTTCCGGTTTACCCCCTTCTGAATACCACCCTCTTTTGCGATTGTAACCATTTTTATTGTTTAAGGAGATGCCTGCATTTGCTGTTATTCCGGCAAACAGGTAGCTGCTGTGTTGTATTCACTTATTCCGGTTAAACCGGGATCAATATCTTATTGCTATGCGTTATTATACAGGGATCTTAACATCGCTGACCGCTCTTTTTATGGCTGGTTGTGCCACCAAGGGAGAAAGTACCAACAAAGAGGCACTGAAATCATTACCTGTTACCACCCTGGTAACAAAAGATACTACCCTCCACCGCTCTTACGTAACGGATATACAGGCAGTGCAAAATGTAGAAATACGGGCCCGTGTAAACGGGTTTCTCGATAAAATATTCGTTGATGAAGGACAGGAAGTAAAAAAGGGACAACTGCTCTTCGGCATCAGCGACGCCGAATACCGGGCTGAGCTGGTAAAAGCCAAAGCAGTACTGAGCAGCCTGATCGCAGAAAGTAAAGCGGCCGCACTGGAAGTAGATCGCGTTACTTTGCTGGTAGACAAAAAAGTAATCGCCCCCTCCGAACTGGAAGTAGCCAACGCCAAGCTGGCAGCGGCTCAGGCCAAAATAGAAGAAGCCCGCTCCGCTGTTTCCAATGCGGAAATGCGTCTCTCCTATACCAGTATCCGCGCACCTTTCGACGGTATCATTGACCGTATTCCCCTGAAAAAAGGAAGTCTCATCAGCGAAGGTTCCCTGTTAACTACGGTATCGGATACACGCGAAGTATACGCTTATTTCAACGTATCAGAAACGGAATACCTTCAATACAATAAGGCACTCGCCAAAGGCGATAACAGCTACCGCAAAGTGGCGCTCATACTGGCAGATGGGTCGGACTACAACCAGCCCGGCAATATAGAAACCATGGAAGGAGAATTTGAAGAAAATACCGGCTCCATTGCCTTCCGTGCCCGTTTTCCCAACCCGTCCAAACTCCTGAAACACGGCGCCAGCGGTAAAGTGCGGCTCACCACCGAAATGGATAGCGCTGTCATTATTCCGCAGAAAGCTGTATTTGAAATGCAGGATAAAAACTATGTTTTCGTGGTAGATGCTGCCAACAAAGTGAAAATGAAAAACTTCATCCCGCAGGCCCGCTTCGCACATTTCTACATTGTAAAATCCGGTCTTAATCCCGGCGAACGCATTGTATGCGAAGGCGTGCGCAATATCCGCGATGGTATCGAAATCGCCCCGCGCAGCCTGCCCATGGATAGTTTACTGAGTTTATAATCACAGCTGACCCAGCTGAAATCACGGAATAATGTTTGAAATCTTTATAAAAAGGCCAGTGCTGTCACTGGTCATATCGCTTATTATCACCCTGGTAGGCTTACTGGCGCTCTTTACCCTGCCGGTAACCCAATTTCCCGATATCGTACCGCCCTCGGTAACGGTAACAGCCAAATATACCGGCGCCAACGCAGAAGTATCTGCCAAAGCCGTGTCTACTCCCCTGGAACGGGCCATCAACGGCGTACCGGGCATGACTTATATGTCGTCTGTTTCCAGCAACGACGGGATCACTGTTATCCAGGTATTTTTCCAGGTAGGAACAGACCCCGATCAGGCAGCCGTAAACGTACAAAACCGGGTAGCCACCATTATCGATGAGCTGCCGGAAGAAGTTATTAAAGCCGGGGTGACCACGGAGAAAGAGGTAAACAGTATGCTGCTCTACCTCAATGTGATGAGTGAAGACACTACGCTCAATGAACAGTTTATTTACAACTTCGCAGACATCAACGTACTGCAGGAGCTGAAGCGTATTGACGGCGTAGGACGTGCGGAAATCATGGGCGCCAAGGAATACGCAATGCGCGTGTGGCTGAAACCCGACCGCATGCTGGCCTACAACGTATCTGCTGAAGAAGTGGTACAAGCCATCCGTCGCCAGAATATTGAAGCCGCCCCCGGTAAAACGGGCGAAAGCTCCGATAAAAATCCCCTGATGCTGCAGTACGTGTTAAGATACACCGGTAAATTTTTTGAACCGGAACAATACCAGCAGATTGTATTACGTGCAGGACAAGATGGATCAGTACTTCACCTGAAAGATATTGCCGATGTGGAATTCGGCTCACTCACCTACAGTATGGTATCCAAAACCGATGGTAAACCATCGGCCTCCATCATGCTCAAACAACGGCCTGGTTCCAACGCCCGCGATGTTATCAACAACGTGAAAATGAAGATGGAAGAGATGAAAAACAGCTCTTTTCCTCCCGGCATGACCTACAATTTCAACTACGATGTATCCCGCTTCCTGGATGCTTCCATTCATGAAGTGGTACGCACCCTGTTTGAAGCCTTCCTCCTGGTATTCATCGTAGTATTTATCTTCCTCCAGGATTTCCGCTCTACCCTCATTCCAGCCTTGGCGGTGCCGGTAGCATTGATCGGTACCCTGGCCTTCATGCAGATGATGGGCTTTTCCATTAACCTGCTCACGCTCTTTGCCCTCGTGCTGGCCATCGGTATCGTGGTCGACAATGCGATTGTGGTGGTAGAAGCGGTACATGTAAAAATGAGTGAAGAACATCTTTCACCTATGGATGCCACCCTCTCTGCCATGCGGGAAATCAGCGGTGCGCTGGTAGCGATCACCCTGGTGATGTCGGCGGTATTTATTCCCGTTGCCTTCCTCTCTGGCCCTGTGGGCGTATTTTACCGGCAGTTCTCCCTCACCCTGGCCATCTCCATCGTGATTTCAGGTATCAACGCGGTAACGTTAACGCCTGCACTCTGTGCCATCATGCTGAAAGATACCCATGGCAAACCCCGTAAAAAGAACTTATTACAACGGTTCTTCAACGGCTTCAATAAAGGTTATAATGCCACCGAAAATAAATACGCCAAACTGGTAGGTTTCATCGCCGGCAGACGCCTCATCACACTGGCAGCGCTGCTCTTCTTCTTTGCAGCCACCTGGGGCGTAAGCGCTATCCTGCCTTCCGGCTTTATTCCTACGGAAGACCAGGGAATGATTTATGTAAACGTGACCACGCCCCCCGGCGCCACTGTAGAGCGTACAGAGGAAGTACTGGACCAGGTACAGGCTATCGCCCAACAACTGGGCGAAGTAGAATCGGTATCTACCCTGGCAGGCTATAGCCTGGTAAACGAAGTAGCCGGCGCCTCTTACGGGATGGGCATGGTAAACCTGAAACCCTGGGAGGATCGCAAAGCGTCGGTACAAAAAATTATCGAAGTGCTGCAACAAAAAACTGCTGGTATTGCTGATGCCAGCATCGAGTTTTTCCCGCCTCCCACTGTTCCCGGCTTCGGTAACTCCAGCGGCTTTGAGCTCCGGTTGCTGGATCGCAGCGGTAGCGGCGATCTGCGCCAGACGGCCCAGATCACCAACCAGTTTATTGATGCACTGAAACGGCGGAAAGAAATAGGCAGCGCCTTCACCAGCTTCGATGCAGAATTTCCACAATACTTAATTCATGTGGATCAGGCCATGGCGGCCAAGAAAGGCGTGAGTATCGATAATGCGATGAGCAACCTGCAAACACTACTGGGAAGCTTTTACGCCTCTAACTTTATCCGCTTTGGCCAGATGTATAAAGTAATGGTGCAGGCCGATCCCCGCTATAGAACCAAACCCGACGACCTGCTGCGCCTTCATGTAAAAAATGATCGCGGCGAAATGGTGTCTTACTCCGACTTTGTAAAGCTGGAGCGGGTATATGGCCCGGAGCAACTAACGCGCTACAATATGTACACTGCCGCTATGATCAATGGCGACGCAGCCCCCGGATTCAGCAGCAGCCAGGCCATTGCAGCCGTACAGGAAGTAGCGGCAAAAGAGTTGCCCCGGGGCTATAGCTATGAATGGAGCGGTATGACGCGGGAACAGATCCTCTCCGGTAACCAGGCTATCTACATTTTCATTATTGTACTGGTGTTTGTATACCTGTTGCTGGCCGCCCAATACGAAAGCTTCCTTTTACCACTGCCGGTACTATTATCACTGCCGGCGGGCATTTTCGGCGCCTTCCTGTCGCTGAAACTACTGGGTCTGGAAAACAACATCTACGCGCAGGTAGCGCTGGTGATGCTGATTGGCTTGCTGGGTAAAAACGCTATTCTCATCGTAGAATTTGCCATCCTGCGGAACAAGCATGGTGCCACAGTAATGGAAGCAGCCAAAGAGGGCGCCGTATCCAGGTTGCGTCCTATCCTGATGACCTCCTTTGCTTTCATTGCAGGATTGATCCCGCTTTGTATTGCCTCCGGCGCCGGCGCTATGGGGAACCGTTCCATTGGTACTGCCGCTGCCGGCGGTATGTTGATCGGCACCATCTTCGGCGTGTTAATCATACCCGGATTATATGTGCTGTTTGCCTCAATGACCCGGAAAAAATCCGTAGAACTTAAAGCTTACACTAATGAATAAACGAATATATCACTATATACTCAGTGCAGGTATGGCTGTTACCATAGTCGCCTGCAGCACCCAGAAAGAACTGTCGCTACCAGAACGTATAACCGTGCCTGTTACTACAGATACGCTCTCGCTCAGTAATTTTTCGCAGGTATTCAATGACCCGTACTTACGGGGACTGATAGATACCGCATTGCATAACAATTTCGACCTGCTGTCTGCTGCGCAACGGGTAGCCGTAGCCCAGGCCAACCTGGTGATGGCTAAAAACGCCTGGCTGCCATCGCTCAACCTGGCACTGTCGGCCGGCGTGGATAAGTACGCAGATTATACCCTCAACGGCGTTGGTAATTTCGATACCAACCTGTCGCCCAACATCAGTAAAGACCAGCACATTCCCGGTCCTACGCCGGAATACTTTGCCGGCTTACGCAGCAGCTGGGAAATAGATCTTTGGGGGAAATTAAAAAGCCAGCGCCAGGCTTCCTATGCCCGTTTCCTGGGAAGCGAACAGGGGCGCCGCCTGCTGGTAACACAAATTGTAGCAGGCGTTAGCGGTTTGTACTATGAACTCACTGCGATGGACAACGAGCTGGCTATTATTCAGCGCAACATCACCCTGCAGGAAGCAGCTGTGGCCACTGTACATATACAGAAAGCCGGGGGCCGCGCCACCGAACTGGCGGTGCAGCAATTTACGGCGCAACTGCTGAGCACCAAAGCCCTCGAGTTTGGCGTAAAACAGGAAATTACTTCGCTGGAAAACCAGTTAAACGCCTTAATGGGCAGGCTGCCACAACCCATTTTACGTACTACCGTTACCGGTACACAGCCGCTGCCTGCTGCGGTGAAAGGAGGTATTCCATCTAATCTCCTGCTGTTGCGGCCCGATATACAACGTGCAGAGCTGGAACTTACAGCTGCCCAAGCAGATGTAAAAGCGGCGAGAGCTGCCTTCCTACCCTCACTGACCATTACGCCCTATACCGGCTTTAATGCCTTTAAAGCGGGACTGTTGTTTCAATCGCCCGGTTCTATCGCCTGGGGCGCGGTAGGCAATTTAACAGCGCCTATCTTCAATAAAAAACAGCTAAAAGCACAGTATAATATCAATACCGCCAACGCCTATACGGCCTTCTATGACTATCAGCAGGCGATCGTGAATGGCTACCAGGAAGTAGCCTCAGCGCTGAACAAAGTAGACAACCAGCAACAGGCTTTTACCCTAAAAAGCAATGAGGTGCTGGTGTTGCAGGAAGCAGTATCTACTGCTAACATCCTGTTTACCACCGGCTATGCCAATTACCTGGAGGTAATTACCGCACAGAAAAATGTGCTGGAAGCAGAGCTGGCGCTGGTCACTACCCGGCGAAACGTATACCAGGGCCTGGTTTCCCTGTACCGCGCCCTGGGCGGAGGGTTTAACGCTGCCCAATAGCAGGCAGGGAAAAAATATGGGGAGATAGCGGTCACCAGGTGGTTGCTATCTCCCCAATTTATTTTAAAAATGTTATTATTTCTTTTGGTGTTCAAACAACCAGGTCATTAATCCCGGCTCTATAAACACATTATCCCAGCTATTATGTCCCACGCCGGGATATTCCGTATACTTTTCTTCTGCTCCCAGGGCCTTCAGTTTGGCGTCATAAGCGCGGGAGGCTTCTACCGGTACCACCTTATCATCGCCGCCGTGGAAAATCCATACTGGTACCTTTTTAGCGAAATTACCGGCCGCTTCTACGTTGCCGGCGCCGCAAATGGGGAAAGCAGCGGCAAACAGCTTAGGCCGTTTGGTAATCAGGTAGAACGTACCCATGCCACCCAGCGACAAACCGCCCAGGTATACACGTTTGGTATCTACCTTACCAGAAGCCAATAGACTATCCAGTAAGCTATTGACGAGTGTAGTAGCTGGTGAAGGGGTAGCATCCAGCGGAAAATCTACCCGTTGAAACTTTCCGGCGCTATCACTTACAAAATTCATAGGCGCCCAGGTCTGGTTTAATGGTAATTGTGGGAAAATTACAATCGCGGGGTAATGCTCCCGGATACTATCGCGCAAAAACATCGTGCCGCCATGCAGCAGTTGCGCATTATTGTCGGCGCCACGCTCCCCTGCGCCATGCAGGAATACGATCAACGGATATTTCTTATGGGCGTCGTAATGCAGCGGTAGCAAAAGACGGTAACGAAGGGTATCTCCCTTACGGATAAATGTTTGGGAGCTATAGGTAGACAGGTCCTCCTGCGCCGAGGCCACCATACCGGTAGTTAACAGGCAGGCCAGTAACAAAACTTTGAGGTATTGCATAGCGGGAATTTTATACCCAATATACTACCGCTAAGTCAGTATTTCAATGTAAAATGTTGTTTCACTTTAAAATCCTTCCGGAAGAATACCAACCCGATGAAAAACAGGTCGATGGTTAAAGTTACCTGGGGATGTGCCTGGATGGTATGCCAGGCGGCTTCCATATCAGGTGTCCAGTGAATGTCGTCAAAGATGAAAACGGAGTACTCATCAGCAAACTGCAGGCATTGCTCAAAATATGCCAGCGTTGGTTCCTTACGGTGGTTGCCGTCTATATAAACCCAATCCGGCAACTGCATCTGCTTTAACACGTCCGGCAGTACGGTATCAAAGTTCCCCGTTACCTGGATGATATTGCGGAGATGCAGGGCTTCAAAATTTTTCGCTGCCCGGGCAGCAATATTTGGGCAGCCTTCAATGGTATATACTTTTGCTTTGGGAGCCGCTTTGGCCATATAAGCCGTAGAAAGGCCCATAGAGGTCCCCAATTCAAGGATCCGGGCCGGTTGGAGGTATTGTATCAGCCGATAGAACAACTGCCCGAATTTGGGCTGTTTGGCGGCATAACGGGTAATATCCCTTACCCGCCGTTCATTACCGGCTGAAATCAGCGATCCGGCGCCCAGGTCGGTCACCTGCAGCGTTTCATCACTGTGCAGCAATTGTTTGCGCAACGCTTCTATTTCCGCAAACGCGGCATGCTTGCTTTTATCCAGCAACACATCCTCTATCAATGCATATACAAAAGGAGAATGTACATCGTGACGATTACCCGAAGTAAAATAGTACTTCAGGTATTTACCGGCTAAATTATACTGTTGCGCTAAACCCACTGCTTATATTAAATTTTTAATAAATCTTAGCTTTTATAATACCCCATTTGTGCAAACGATGCTGTACCGACACTCTCAATACGCCCAATCCATAAATGGCGCTCCGCTTAAAATTGATGCTGGATGCCTCGTCGAAATACTTGGTAGGACAAGTCACCTCAGCAATATCATAGCCTTTCATGAAGATCTGTGAAACCATTTCATTGTCAAACACAAAGTCATCGCTATCAGCCATGTAATTGATATTGTTAAGTACTTCTGCCGAAAAAGTACGGTAACCTGTATGATACTCACTCAGCTTCTGGCCGATCAGGATGTTTTGTGTCAGTGTCAGGAAACGGTTAAATACGTATTTATACATCGGCATACCGCCTTTCAGCGCACCCTTTCCCAGGATCCTGGAGCCAAACACCACCGGGTATACATCGTTGGCAATAATGCTGCACATGGCTGTAATCAGCTTGGGCGTATACTGGTAGTCAGGATGCAGCATCACTACAATGTCTGCGCCCAGCTCCAATGCCTTATTATAACAGGATTTCTGGTTGCCGCCATAACCTTTGTTCTTATCATGGCGGATCAGGTGCTGGATACCCAGCTTACGCCCTACTTCCAGGGTATCGTCTTTACTGGCGTCGTCTACCAATACTACATCATCTACGATCTCAAAAGGGATCTCCCGGAAGGTCTTTTCCAGCGTTAACGCTGCGTTGTAGGCCGGTAATACAACCACAATCTTTTTGTTATTAAGCATGAAAGTGGATCAAATTTGGCTGCAAAGGTAAGTCACCTGTTGATAATTCAAAATATCTCACAGAAAAGCCTCATTTCACCACCTATCATGATTTAATTTTAACTGTTATTAATTATTTATCTTTGCCTGATGATGTTTTTGGCATCATATTTTCTTAAATTTTTGTTAACAAAAAGTAACAATCACATGTTAAAACACCTACCAACGGAAATGAAGCATGATAACCTCTTGACTGACAAGTGTTATGGTTCATTACCGTTAGTACAAATGGCTCAAAGGTTCCTGTCATCAGGATGGGTGAAAGTTATACCGGCTCCGCTTGTTCTTCTTTTAACCTTCCATACTGCACAGGCACAAGATCCTGAACTAAAAAGCACTGTTGCTCCTGTTATCAAAACCCAGGATACTACCATCCGTAAACTTATGGAAGAAGTACAGCGGATCACCGATAACGATAAGCAAAACTCCAATGCCATCCAGGCTTTATTACAGGGTAAAGAAATCGATAATATCACTAAATATGAATTGATTAAAAACAATATCATTAACGCCAGTGAGACTTATTATTTACTCAACAAAAAGATTATTGACCTTAAATCACGTACTACTACCAATAACCTGGATGTATTTATCACCTCGCTGAATAACCCGGAAAGTAAAGCCCTGGGCTTTTCGCTAAGTGATCGTATTGTGGAGCTGGTAGAAAAAATCATCCTGAAGAATAAAAGTGATAAGGGAGAAAAGAATTCAAAAATTGTTGAATCGACCAAATCCATTATCAACAGCCCCATTTTCCAGAGCTTCACTTCATTAACACCACCTTTGGCCATTGCCAATTCAGTGATGAATTTCCTGCATAGCGTAAGTGTGAATAACAAACAGATCAACCAGAAATCGCTGCAGGAATTTGAGAAGGAACTCAATAAATATGTTGTTTATTACACCGCATTGAACGATGCCAATCAGAAATTTGAATATGGCCTCAACTTCAATAAAGATCAGTTAAGCCTGCTGCAGGATAACCTGTTCGATCACCTGTCGTTTACAGCTACCTCGCTGAGATTCCCTGCGCCTCAAAAGGGTAACCAGGGCCTGAGCCAGACCATGAATGAATACTTTTTTGACTTCAAGAAAGAAAAGGTAGTTGATTACTTCAACCAGCTGGAAGCAAAGTATACCAAGAATAAACGTATCGACTACGAATCCCTGCTCCGGGAAAATTCTTCCCTGAAAGAGGTGAATAACCAGCTGGAAGACCTGGTACTTCAAACCAAACGTTTCGAAAACCTTTACAACGAATACTTTACCCTGCTGGACTCTTATTACACCAAGGTGAACAATTCACTGAAAATAGCCCAGGACAACGGGCTGGCCGATAAAAGCATTATCGATACCAAACAGGCAGAGTTTAGAAACCTGAAAACAGAAGCGGTGGGCGAAATCCAGGCATCTATCAATATTCGTGAGCTCTATAGCAATACAGAAAAAATCAAATACCGTTACAGGATATTCTAATAGTATAAATTCAAAAGATACCCGGCAGAAAGCATCGTGCTTTCTGCTTTTTTTATGTGCTACCCTATAGATTTTATTGATACCTTTACGCTATCAATTTAGAGGAAATGACGACAGTTCAATTGGAATACATCGTGGCAGTGGATACCTACAGGAGCTTTGTATTAGCAGCAGAAAAGTGTTTTGTGACCCAGCCAACACTGAGTATGCAGATACAAAAACTGGAAGATGAATTAGGGATTAAACTGTTTGATCGTAGCAAACTACCCGTAGTCCCTACTGAAATAGGCGTTTCCGTGGTAGCTCAGGCCAGGATCATTATCAAGGAAAATGCCCGCATCCGTGAAATCATTGCCGATCAGAAAAAAGAAATACAGGGGAACCTGAAAGTGGGCATTATCCCTACGCTGGCACCCTATCTGCTTCCCCGTATCCTTACCGGCTTTATGAAAAAGTATCCGAAGGTAAAGCTGGAGATATGGGAATATCCTACAGAGCAGATCATGCAACAGCTGAAGCAGGAACTGCTGGATTGCGGCCTGCTGGCTACTCCCCTGCACAATCCACACCTGGAAGAGCATCCGCTGTTTTACGAATCGTTCGTGGTATACACGGCTAAAAGCAATCCCCTCTACGACAAAAAGATAGTGAAGGCTGAAGAGCTGGACATCAAAGAGGTATGGCTGCTGAATGAGGGACACTGTATGCGCAACCAGGTACTGAATATCTGTAAGGATAAATTCACCATGGGTGATAACAAAAACCTGGAATATAATACCGGCAGTGTTGAAACCTTGAAAAGGATGGTAGACCTTAATGAAGGCTATACGATTTTACCAGAGCTGTCGCTGCAGGATCTGAATACCCGGCAACTCAATATGGTCCGCTATTTCAAAGCTCCGGAACCGGTGAGGGAAATCAGCCTGGTCACTCACCGCCATTTTATTAAGCAGGCACTCATAGAGGCCTTCAAGAAAGAGATCCTGGCTCATATACCAGATAAGATGAAGGCCCAGAAGAATAAAAAGGTAATAGATATTCTTACAGAATAAACTGAAAGTATAAAAGCTATTGAGGCGAATGATCTTAGCGAATATGTAAAATCGCATTGATCATTCGCCTCAATAGCTTTATGCTTTATGCCTTTACCCCCTTCCTGGCGTATAATATTTCATTGCTTCCGGCATCAGCTGTTGTAATTTCTGTACACGGGTAGCATCGCTGGGGTGAGTACTTAAGAACTCAGGTGGCTTTTGTCCGTTGCTCATATTGGCCATACGCTGCCAGAATGGAATAGCTTCCTGTGGATTGTATCCGGCCATGGCCATGAATATCACACCCAGGTGATCTGCTTCCAGTTCATTACCACGGGAAAATGCCAGCATCCCCATATTACCACCTACACCAAATGCCTGGTTAAATATATTTACTGCCGTTGGGTTCTTGTTCAATGCCACAGCGCCAGCTACCTGTATTCCCTGCATTACCAATCCCTGGCTCATACGTTCGTTACCGTGACGGGCAATAGCGTGCGCAATTTCATGCCCCATTACACAGGCCAGTGCAGTTTCATTTTGAGTGACAGGCAACAGTCCGGTATATACTACCACTTTTCCACCGGGCATACACCAGGCATTCACTTCTTTACTGTCTACCAGGTTGAATTCCCATTTATAATTGGCGATTTCATTTCCCATATTATTCTGGTTCATGTACCGGGTCACCGCCGCCGCGATACGCTGCCCTACCCTTCTTACCATTTCAGCGTCTTTGCTGGTAGTTTGTGATACTACCTTATTAGACGACAGGAATGACTGGTATTCCTGTAAGGCCATTGATTCCATAGTGCTTTCAGGAACAAGATTTAACTGGCTACGACCAGTAATAGGTACACGCGAACATGCTGCCAATCCCAGGCTAGCTGTAAAGAGTAAGAAATACTTTTTCATGGGAATATTATTTAGAAATGCGTACAACGCAAAAAGCACAAAGCAAAAAGCATGCACATTTTGTGGCCATAGCTCTTTGCTTCATGCTTTAGTATTATAACTATAACTAGTTTTTGTCTTTTTTGTTCTTAAAGAGGGGTACTTTACTTTCCACACCTTTCAACAACCGCGTAATATTCTTCTGATGCGTGAGTACCACCATGAGTGCCACAGCAATAGCAAAAATGCGATAAAATATCTCGGGCTCATTAAAAATGTACAGGATCAATATCGGGAAAGCAATACTGGCAATGATAGAGCTGAGCGATACATACCTGGTCAGGAACAGGATCATTAAAAACACCCCCACACAGCAAAGAGCTACCAATGGCTGAATAGCCAGTACCAACCCGAACAGGGTGGCAATTCCCTTTCCGCCTTTAAAGTTTGCCCAAATAGGAAATATATGACCTACCACAGCAGCCAGGCCTAAACCTATCTGCAGGTTCACAAGTTGAGTAAGGTGTTCGGGATCGAGGTAATAGGGCGCCAGATAAGCCAATCGTACTGCTAATACACCTTTCAGCATATCTACCACCATTACAAAAGTACCGGCTTTAGGCCCCAGTACCCGGAAAGTATTGGTAGCACCGGCATTGCCGCTACCGTACTCCCTGATGTCCATACCGAAAACGCCTTTACTCACCCAGACAGCTGTAGGAACAGATCCTATCAGATAAGCACAAAAAAGCAATAAAACTTCTATCATCACTACAAGTTAGGAATGCTAAGATAACAAATTCTGTGTTAAAATAGAGAGAATATTAGAAAAGATTGTAACACAAAAGTTGGATTATCAACACTTTTTATATGTAACTTTTAATAAATTTTGTCAGACAGCCATAAACTGCATTGCCAGCCAGTTGTTCTTTTCTATCTTCTTTTCCTTTACAAATCCCTGACTAACAGCAGATTCGGTGATTTGCGCCTCATCCGATGGCAGGATCCCACTCAACAGCAGTATTCCCCCTGGTTGTAACAGTCTGCGCATATCTCCCATAAATTGTAGTAAAATGTTACAGTTGATATTTGCCAGCAATATATCATATTTTTCGGTAATAGCATCAAGATTATCCGCCTGCCAGATCTTTATCTTTTTCATATTATTGGCAGCGATATTTTCTATCGTGTTATTAACAGCCCATTCATCGTAATCAATGGCATCTACTACAGCAGCACCCATCATTTCTGCCAGGATAGCCAGGATACCAGTGCCGGTACCGAAATCAAATACGCGTTTTCCGGAAAAAACGAGCGATTCCATCAGCTTTATCATGGAAGAAGTAGTAGCATGATGCCCTGTTCCGAACGACATCTTAGGCGTAATCACAATTTCATAGGCAGGCTGCGGATCAAATGGGCGATGGAAATCTGCCCGGATACCACAAAAATCGTCCACCTGCACTGGCTCAAAATTGCTTTCCCACACCGCATTCCAGTTCTCCGGCAAAATTGTTTCTTTCGTATAGCTAACACCGTGAGGAGCCAGTGTTTCCTTCAGTAAAGCCTCATCAAAATCAGCTTCCGGGATATAGGCGACCAGTGCATCGGTTTGCTCCTCAAATCCTTCATAACCCAGCAACGATAGCTGGGCCACCAACAGGTCAGACTGCTCCGCGCCTGTACGCATAGTTATAGCAATGTAAGACATAGAGCGCAAAGATAACGTAAAGCCCAAAGCTTTCTTCTCTCCGCTTGATGCTTTTTATTTATATTTGATTTATAAATAATATAAAATATCCTATGAAAGCACTGTTCTTGCTGCTGGCCGGTATCACCGTGTCGTTTGCCGGCATGGCCCAGGTGATTAAAGTAAAACCTGCTGAACCTATCACTGATTCTATCGTGTACCAGACCGAAAATGTGACCATGATCTTCGATCGTAAAACCCTCTATGATTATATGGTATCTATGGATACTACGCTACGCGGTCATAAGTACGATAATAAAGTATTTAATAGCGTACAATTTTCCCGGATGAATGCGATCGATATGGGTAATCATTTCCGTAAAGCCTATTGCTACCTGGAAGACAGCACCAATAAGGACTTCAGCTATAGCACCAGTAAAATGAATATGCTGTGGGCCGAAGATGGAGGCATTATGCTGCCTTATGTGGAAGAACTATTGCCAGACCTGTTGGCAGCAGGCACCGTGCGGGTGATCGACAGGAGCACCAAAGCAGCCCAACCTGCGTATAAAATGATTGCAGAACCAGTAGATGGAAAAAACTACCGGGTATTCCGGTTAAACAGTGGGAAAGAGATTTTCCGGGAGAGTACTTTCCGGGTAGAGCAGCTCACCAGGCGGTAGTAAGTTTACTTAAAATGGGAAAGCAGCCACCGGGGGTGACTGCTTTCTTTTTATTTAATTCCAGTTATCGCTAGCTATTACGATGCTTATTCTGCATCAAAGGTAGGCTCCTGTGGTTTTTCGTTGCGGCTGTTGTAATCGCCGCCACCACGGTTGTGGTCACGGTCGCCACGGTTGAAATCACGTCTGTCGCCACCGCCACGTCTGTCATCGCCACCGCGTCTGTCGTCACGGGGACCACGTCTGTCGCCACGATCACCACGGTCACGGAACTCGCCTCTTTCTGGTCTGTCGCCGCGTTCTTCACGTTCTGGTCTTTCTACATAACCTTCTGGTTTAGGCATCAGCACTTTGCGGCTCAGCTTAAACTTACCGGTTTTAGGATCGGTACCAGTCAGTTTCACTTTCACTTTTTCACCTTCAGACAGCACACCTTCCATCGTTTCCAGGCGTTTCCAGGAAACTTCAGAGATATGGAGTAAGCCTTGTTTACCAGGCATGAACTCAACGAAAGCACCATAAGGCATGATGGATTTTACTACGGATTCATATACTTCACCTACTTCAGGTACCGCAATGATTCCTTTCACCCATGCAACCGCTTTATCCAGGCCATCTTTCTGTGCAGAGAAGATGCTTACTTCACCGGTTTCACCCACTTCTTCAATGTTGATGGTAGTACCGGTTTCACGTTGAATTTCCTGTATAATCTTACCACCGGGTCCGATTACAGCGCCGATAAATTCACGGTCGATAATAATCTTCTCCATGCGTGGAGCGTGTGGTTTAGGTTCAGGACGGGCAGCAGGTACTGCTTCGTACATGGCCTCAATGATATGCAGGCGACCTTTCCTGGCCTGAGCCAGTGCAGAGCGCATTACATCCATGCTTAAACCATCTACTTTAATGTCCATCTGTATACCAACGATACCATCGCGGGTACCGGTAACTTTAAAGTCCATGTCACCCAGGTGATCTTCATCACCGAGGATATCGGTTAATACCGCCCATTTACCATCGGAAGCGCGGGAGATCAGTCCCATTGCCACACCGGAAACGTGTTTAGGCAAAGGTACGCCTGCGTCCATCAGTGCCAGTGAACCGGCACATACAGTAGCCATGGAGGAAGAACCATTGGATTCGAGGATATCGGAAACTACCCTTACCGTGTAAGCATAGTCGCTTCCCGGCATCATTTGCTTCAGGGAGCGCATCGCCAGGTTACCGTGTCCTACTTCGCGACGGCCGGGACCGCGCATCATTTTTACTTCCCCGGTAGAGAATGGAGGGAAGTTGTAATGCAGGATGAATTTGGAATAGTTGGAAACAGCAGCAGTTTCTATCAGCAGTTCATCTTCTGGAGTACCGAGGGTAACAGTAGTCAGGGACTGTGTTTCACCACGGGTAAACAGGGCAGAACCGTGAGGAGAAGGCAGGATATCAGTTTCCATTGCCAGTGGGCGCACCTGGTCCAGTGAACGTCCATCCAGGCGAACAGATTCATCCAGGATCATGTTACGGATCACTTCTTTTTCCAGGTCGTGCAGGTATTCTTTTACCAGCGGCTGATCCTCTTCGGGCAATTCGCCCAGGTGTTCTTTCAGCTCTTCGCCGATAGCAGCAAAAGCATCACTGCGATCGTGCTTGGCGGAGGCGGATTTAGCCACCTTATATATTTTTTCAGTAGCAAAGGCTGCTACTTTTGCTTCCAGTTCTTCGTTCTGGTGAGGTTGTGCGTACTCACGTTTGCCTTTCACACCTTTCAGGTCACGCAGTTCTTCCTGTGCCTTCACCTGTACACGGATAGCAGCATGTGCTGCCTCGATGGCCAGGATCAGGTCTTCTTCCTGGCATTCCTTACTTTCACCTTCCACCATCATGATGTTCTTGTCGGTAGCACCAATGATGAAGTCCATGTCGGCTTTAGCCAGTTCTGTGCGGTTAGGGTTGATCACGTATTTGCCATCAATGCGGGCAACACGTACTTCGGAAATAATTTCCTGGATGGGCACATCAGAAACAGCCAGCGCAGCAGATGCAGCCAGGCAGGCCAGTGCGTCCGGCATTACTTCCGGATCGGAAGATATCAGGGTAACGAGTACCTGTACTTCACATAAATAGTTATCGGGGAACAGGGGGCGCAGCGCGCGGTCAATCAGGCGGGAAATCAATACCTCGGAATCAGACAACCGACCTTCACGCTTGAAAAATGAACCGGGTATGCGGCCGGCGGATGCAAATTTTTCCTGGTAATCAACTGTAAGGGGGAAGAAAGACTGACCTGGTTTGGGTTCTTTATTTGCTACCACAGTGGCCAGCAAAATTGAATTCCCTAAACGCACCGTTACCGCACCGTCGGCCTGACGGGCCAACTTGCCGGTTTCGATGGTCACCATACGACCGTCTCCTATATCGAACTTCACTGAAATAGGTGTCAGATTCATAATAAAGTGAGGATTAATGAGATAACGTTATCCATTTTACAATCACAAGGATAACAAAACGTATACATACAAAAAAACTATTCCCAACCATAAAAGTTGGGAATAGCGCTATAATTAAGTCATGGTTATTTCCTGATACCTAACTTCTCGATAAGGGCACGATAGCCTGTGAGGTTGGTTTTAGATAAGTAGGAAAGTAAACGCTTTCTCTGGCCAACCATCTTCATCAAACCACGGTGGGTAGAGAAATCTTTTTTGTTTTCTTTCAGGTGACCGGAAATGCTGTTGATACGCTCAGTCAGCAGCGCGATTTGTGCTTCTACAGAGCCGGTATTTTTTTCGCTTCCACCAAATTCCTTAAAAATATTGGCTTTCTTTTCAACAGTTAAGTAAGACATCTTTAAAAATAATAAGTAATAATAATGTTTTTTGTCGCTATTTTTCCGGTGCAAAGGTAATTTAAAAAATAGGAATTACCAATTAACCCGAAATTTATAATAAATGAATGATAACCACTATTTGTAAATCTCTCCTTCTCAACAACTCCTAAGAAGAAAAATTCACAGCGGCGTTATCTGTTACATGTCCGTTTTCGGTTCTTAACACCCTCGACGGAAATTTCTGTAATACAATATAATCATGTGTGGCCATTACAATGGCGGTTCCCTCCCGGCAGATACGGAACAATAACTGCATAATACCATCGGAAGTTTCCGGATCCAGGTTACCGGTAGGCTCATCTGCCAGGATCAGCTTAGGTGAGTTCAGCATAGCACGGGCAATATCCACACGTTGCTGTTCTCCTCCCGACAACTCATAAGGCATCTTAAATCCCTTGGTGCCCAATCCCACTTTTTCCAGTACATCTGTGATCTTAGCCTCCATTTCCTTGACATCCTGCCAACCTGTAGCCCGCAGGGCAAACTTCAGGTTATCATGCACATTCCGGTCGGTCAACAGCTGGAAATCCTGGAATACCACTCCCAGATTCCGGCGAAGATACGGCACTTTTTTCCAATCCATCTTCTTCAGATCAAAACCTACGACCTGCCCTGTACCATCGTTCAACGGCAAGTCACCATATAATGTCTTCAGTAAACTGGATTTACCTGTACCGGTTTTGCCAATCAGATATACAAACTCCCCCTTGTTCACCGTGATGTTCACATCAGACAAAATCAATGATTGCCCCTGGTAAATGCTGGCATTTGTTAACTGGATAATAGGTTGTTCAGCCGTCATGTCCTTTTCTGTTTTACGATCTGTTGCGGGCAAAAATAACTAATTAAAAAATAACTCGTTGTGCTAATATGTCAATCTCCCCAGATTTATTTCTCTCAAAAACTAAAAAAATAGTTTTTAAACTAAATAATTAGTTTTAACTTAACATCATAAACCGAAAAAGGGATGAAACAACTTACCAAAGCAGAAGAACAAATTATGCAAGCCCTGTGGGAAACGGGTCCTGCTTTTGTGAAAGACATTATTGAAGTAATGCCCGAACCCAAACCGCATTACAACACGGTGTCTACGCTCATCAAAATCCTGATAGAGAAAGGCTTTGTTGACTTTAAAGCCTTCGGTAAATCACATCAATATTTTGCCCTGGTTACCAAAGATGCCTACAGCCATAAAACGGTGAATAACATTGTAAAGGGCTATTTCAACGGCTCTTTCAGCAACATGGTTTCTTTTTTTGTGAAAGAAAAGGAATTAAGCATCTCTGAATTGGAAAAACTGATTACCCAGATTAAGGAATCCCAAAAACCCAAACAATGAACCTGCTGCTCACCTATATCGCTAAAGTGATCATCTGCTCGGCTGTATTGTATGGTTATTACTATATAGCACTGCGCAATAATCGTTTTCACCAATGGAACCGGTATTACCTGGTATTAATTACAGTGATATCGCTGCTCACGCCCCTGTTGCGTATCCCGTTGCCCATACCGCAGGAAGAACCATCGACCATGATGTCGTATACCAGTCGCATGATCACGCTCCGGGAGTCGGTGATACCACCCGCTAACCCGGCCATTACCACAGGGACCATCATGAACGCCGTGTATACACTGGTGATGGCGTTATTACTCTTACGTATACTCGTGAGTATTTTCAATATTCGTCAACTGATACGCCGCAGCCAGGTGCAGGAAGTACCACCTTATAAGTTTGTGGAAAACCAGGAGATCAAAGCGCCCTTTTCTTTCTTTTCCTATATTTTCTGGGATCAGCACACCTCCCTGCAGACAGCAGAAGGCCAGCAAATACTAAAACATGAACTGGTGCATTTGCAGGAAAAACACAGTGCCGACAAGCTTTTCATGGAAATTGTTACGGCTATATACTGGATTAACCCCATCTTCCATATCATTAAACGGGAGCTGGCGCTGGTACATGAGTTTATGGCTGATAAAAAAGCCGCCGGGGAAGAAGTAGCCGGTTATGCCCAAACAATCCTGCAAATGGCTTTCCACAGCAAACAATTCAGTTTTACCAACGATTTTTTTCACCCGCCTATAAAAAGAAGAATACTTATGCTTACACAATTTCATACGCCCCGATTCAGCTACCTGCGGCGTATCCTGGTATTGCCCGTAGCAACCGGTATTTTCTGCTCGCTTGCTTTTGTGGCTGATAAGCGTCCTTCCGCCATTCGGACGCTTAACACCACTATCAGCGAAGCAGCAGTGATGGATACTACTCCCCGTAAAATAACGCCCAAAAAAGAAACTGCATCCGAACCGGTATTTACTTTTGTAGAACAACCACCTGTGTTTAAAGGAGGAGAGGATTCTTTGAACAGCTACCTGACCCGAACCCTCAAATATCCCAAGGAGGCCGTGGCAAAAAAAATATCGGGCGCCGTTTTCGTACAATTTGTGGTGGATAAAAAAGGGAACATCTCCAATGCAAAACTAGTAGGCAGAGATCCCGGCGCGGGTATAGCACAAGAGGCCCTGCGCGTAGTAAATGCGATGCCCCGTTGGGTACCCGGCAAACAAGATGGTAAACCAGTATCGGTGCAGTTCAATCTCCCTATCCGCTTTTCATTGGGTGACAGCAAGTCTGCCACAGGGAAGCAACACATTGAATTTACGCCGCCTCCGCCTCCACCACCTTCCCCAGGGCCCACCGAGATATTTACATTTGTAGAACAACCTCCTACTTTCCGTGGCGGCGAGGCAGCACTGACCAAATACCTGTCTTCCAACATTAAATATCCACGGGGTGCCCAGGAACAGGGCATTTCGGGTACCGTTTTCGTTCAGTTCATTGTGATGGATGATGGTAATCTCAGGGATATTCATATCGTTGGCACCCAAAAAGGTGGTGGGCTCGATGATGAAGCCATCAGGGTAGTGAAAGCCATGCCCAAATGGAATCCCGGCATCCAGAACAAGCATGCAGTCAATACCGAATTTAATCTGCCCATCCGGTTTACCTTGCAGGAGTAACACAACTATTATTCATATAACATCGCCCTCTGCTAAGGCAGGGGGCTTTTTATTTTGCTTCATTTTACCCATCTTTATAAAAAAATCCTATGCCACTATCCTATTGTCACCTGGCGATCCCTATTATCATGGGGCTATCTTTTTCCTCCACTACCCATCAGCAGGCAGTTTTACATCATTACGAAGCAGATACCACGCGGCAACCCGACATGGAGCAGGTATTTACGCTGGTAGCAGATCCCCCGCACTTTCCGGGTGGAGATTCCGCCCTGCAAAATTATCTTGATAAAAACCTCCGGATTCCTAAAGCAGCCGTAGCGGCTAAAGTTGCCGGTACAGTGTATGTACAGTTTGTCGTAGATAAAAAAGGGAATCTCCTGTATCCCAATGTTTCCGGGCCCTACAAAGGATATGGGTTGGAAGAAGAAGCCGTACGGGTAGTAAGTAGTATGCCCCGGTGGGAACCCGGGAAAGAGAAAGGGAAGTCGCTGAATGTAAAGTTTGACCTGCCGGTCACGTTTACTTTGCCCGAGCCGAAGAAATAAAAAAGGCCGATAGAAAAATACTAATTAAAAGTCCCGTTGCGCCATGCGGCGCAACGGGACTTCCTATTTTATCCATCTCTTTATTCGTATATAAAAGTACCAGCTGGAGCTTTCACCGTTACTTTCTTTTGCGGTGCTGCTTCTACCCTTCCTACAATCTGTGCGTCGATGTTAAAGCTTTTTGAAATAGCGATAATATCGGCTGCAATGGCTTCCGGTACATAGAGCTCCATGCGGTGGCCCATGTTAAACACCTGGTACATTTCTTTCCAGGGCGTGCCGGATTGTTCCTGGATCAGGCTGAACAACGGGGGCACGGGGAAAAGATTATCCTTGATCACGTGCAGTTGCTCTATAAAATGCAGTACTTTGGTCTGTGCTCCACCACTGCAATGTACCATACCGTGGATTTGCGGGCGGAACTGCTCGAGTATTTTCTTGATAACCGGGGCATAGGTGCGGGTAGGTGATAACACCAGTTTACCAGCATCGATAGCGCCGAAACCGGGCACCTCTATTTTATCTGTCAATGATTTTTTACCGCTGAATACCAGTTCAAACGGAATATTCGGGTCGAAACTTTCCGGGTATTTTGCGGCAATGTCTTTATTAAATACGTCATGGCGGGCGCTGGTCAGGCCATTGCTGCCCATACCGCCGTTGTATTCCGTTTCGTAGGTAGCCTGTCCGTAGGAGGCCAATCCCACTACTACATCGCCGGCCTGGATACGGTCGTTGGAAATTACGTCTGCACGTTTCATACGGCAGGTAACGGTAGAATCTACGATGATGGTACGTACCAGGTCGCCTACATCGGCGGTTTCACCACCGGTAGAATAAATACTGATACCATGATGGCGGAGTTCGGCCAGGATTTCTTCTGTGCCATTGATGATAGCGGCAATCACTTCACCGGGAAGCAGTTGCTTATTACGGCCTATGGTAGACGACAGAAGAATGTTATCGGTAGCGCCTACACAGAGCAGGTCGTCCATGTTCATAATAATTGCATCCTGGGCAATACCTTTCCATACGCCCAGGTCGCCGGTTTCTTTCCAGTAAATGTAAGCCAGGGAAGATTTGGTGCCAGCGCCATCTGCATGCATGATATTGCAGTATGCCTCATCGCCCCCGAGAATATCGGGTACTATTTTGCAGAATGCTTTCGGGAATAAACCCTTATCAATGTTTTTAATGGCATTATGCACATCTTCTTTACCTGCTGAAACACCTCGCTTGGCGTAAATATTATTATCCACCGGGAAATAAATAAGTATGTAAATAAAAAATAATCTGAATTAAGATACTATTCAGGCTGCAAAAGTAACAGATTCCATGCAGAATGCCCTCCGAATGTGTTAGATTTGCACGGCGTTTTTGATAGTTATTGAATTATATGCAGGTTCACAGGGACTTAGACCACTTACCGGAATTCCGCAATGCTGTTATTACAATAGGCACTTTCGACGGAGTACATGCAGGACACCGCTTCATTATCCAGCAATTGGAGCAGGCGGCCAGGGATTGTGAGGGAGAAACCGTGATTATCACCTTCGACCCACATCCCAGGGAAGTATTGTTACCCAAACCCGGCAACATCCGCTTACTGACCACTTTACGGGAAAAAATTGCCTTATTGGAACGCGCCGGTATCGATCACCTGGTAGTAGTCCCCTTTACCAGGTCATTTTCAGAAATGTCGGCCCGCAGTTACCTGGAAGACTTCCTGGTAGCCCGTTTTAAACCACATACCATTATCATCGGATACGACCACCGCTTTGGCCACAACCGGGAAGGCGGCCTGGAACTCCTGGAAGCTGAACAGCTGCAATATGGCTTTAAGCTGATAGAAATTCCACAACAGGTGGTACATGATCTCACGGTTAGTTCTACCAAAATCCGGAGAAACTTACAGGAAGGCAATATCCGGCTGGCCAATGAACTGCTTTGCTATACCTATTTCCTGACCGGCAAAGTGGTACATGGCGATAAAATGGGCCGGCAACTGGGTTATCCTACCGCCAATCTGCATCTCAACGATGAAAGGAAACTGATTCCGGCAGAGGGCATTTACGCGGTACAGGCCCAGCTGGGAACACGCGTATTCCCGGCGGTGATGAGTATTGGTTTCCGCCCTACTTTCAATGGCACCGATCTGCGACTGGAAGTCCACATTTTTGATTTCCACGAAGATATTTACGATCAGGAACTCACCGTATATTTTGTGGATTATATCCGTTCTAACCTGAAGTTTGATAACATTGATGCCTTGATTGTGCAGATGAACAGGGATTCTGAGCAGGCCCGGGAAATATTGGCAACGCTTTAAAATTCTTCTCCCAACAATTCTATTACTTCTTTTTTCTTCCGGGAATGGCGGAGCAGGCGATAACCTGTTCTGACCAGCCAGAAAATGATCAGTAGTGCTAATAGTACTACCATCCAGGATCCGACTACGTTGCCCCGGTTATAATCTCCTGTTTCGCCGGGAGCCATGTTGAATGTACTGTTAATATTTGTCGCATCATTAATGGATTCAATTTCTACCAGTACTAAAAACGCTGCCACCAAAAAACAGGCAACGGCCAATATAACCCTGACAGGAAATGACAAGTTACCTGCTGGTAGTAAGGCCCAGTGTTTTTTGGCCGCTTTTTGCAAGCGCCAGGCAGCCACAAAAAGTAATCCCGATACACCCAGGAAAATAGTACCTGCAATACCAAAGCCTACAGCGGTAACTGCATCGAATTGTTGATATAATAAACGGCTAACGAGCACACTCACGATACTGGCGGTGAGCAACAATCCTAATAACAGGCAAATGATGGCCAGTATTGTTTTCAATACAGCTTTTAGACGATGGTTCATACAGTATAGGTTATATAATGGCGATATTATATCAACTCATCATTTTGTACATCAATTCCTTCATCAGCTCTCCATCTTCTACCCCACTATCGTTAATGCCTATACTCCGCAGGTTATACTGATGCAGCAGTAATATAGCTTTTTCGGTACCATCGGGCCCATACTGCCTGGCCGCATTCAGGTAATCTTTTACGAAGAAGGGATGTACACCCAGTGCGGCTGCTATTTCTTTTTCGCCTCCTTTTACACTGAATATCAGGTTTACTTTGGCAAAGAAATTATAGAGTGCCGGCAGGGTCATTTGAATGGGGGCAGCTTTGGGATTGGCGGCGAAGTACGCGATAATCCGGAATACTTTGGCGGTATTCTTTTGCCCCAGGGCGTTCTGTAATTCAAATACGTTGTACTCTTTGCTGATCCCCACGTATTTCTCGATATCGCTTTCATCGATTTTTTTCTGGGAGGGCAAGTTTACCAGCAGCTTATCGATTTCATTGGCAATACGGGATAAGTCGTTGCCAATATGATCTACCAGCAGGATGGCTGCTTTCTGGGAAATAGCCAGTCCCCGGCTGCTTACATAGGATTCGACCCAGGTGGGAAGCTGGTTATCATATAATTTTTTGGTAGACAGGAGTACACCTTTTTCTTTTATGAGTTTGGCCATTTTGCTACGGCCATCGATTTTGCCTTGCTTATGCGCCACCACGAATATGGTGGATGACAGGGGATTATCTATATAGGCTTCCAGTTTGAGTAAATCACGCATGGCCTGGGCTTCTTTCAGCAATACCACCTGGCGTTCAGCAAACATCGGATACCGGCGACAGGCATTTATAACGGTGGTCCAATCGGTATCTTTTCCATAGAGCACAGTAAGGTTAAATCCCTGTTCTGATTCGGGCAACAATTCATGTTCAGCATATGCCGTTACCTGGTCGATAAAAAAATCTTCCTCTCCTTCCAGCCAGTAAAGTGATTTAAACTTCTGTTGTTTCCAATCTTTGATGATATCCTGGTAATCCATTTGCTTTAGTTGCTATTTTACGATCACTATGTTTTCGGGCGACAATGCCGGCAGGCGTTTAAACTTGAGCAGCAGCCGGGCAACAGCCAGTACATCCTTCTGACAATAGGCGGCAATGCGTTCAAGATCTTTCTGCTCCCAGTATACCTTTCCGACCATGCTGCCGTCTATATCGTCTTTCGGTGTTTCAATCCCCATAACGGCCGTGAGGAGTTTCAGGGAAATATAGTGCTTAAAGTCGCCAAACCGCCACAGTTGCAGGGTATCCAGCATGGGAACTTCCCAGGGTTTGAACCCGTGCAGTTGTAAAGGCTGGGGCAAAGATAACTGATGAATAACACTCCTCCTGCAAATAAAAGGAATATCAAATTCTTTGATGTTATGCCCGGCAAACTGGAAGCGGGGGTGTTTTGCATAGAATTTATTGATCAATTCTAAAAATCCGCTGAGTACAACTGCTTCATCGTCATTATAAAACGATTTCAGGCGTAACTGGTACTGATTATTTTCCACGCTGAAGAAGCCTACCGAAATGCAGACAATTTTCCCAAATTCGGCGTAGATGCCTGCCCGGTCCGCGTATGCTGTTTCCGGACTTGCGGATTCTGGCGCAGTTTTTGCAATTTTCTCACGCCACAGCTGTTGCATCTCATCCGATAGTTGTTCCATAGCGGATACAGCGGGTGTTGTTTCTATATCTAACAGTAATAGCTGGTCTAACGCAATATTGGGAAGCACGATGAAAAACTGTTTTATATCTGTTATTAATAAATAGGAATATAATAGCTATTTTTGAATGACGATTTTTAACCATATAACAATTAAACATAAAACTCGCAACTTATGACGGAGAACACTTTTAACACCCCTGCACCGGGTTCACCCGGACCAGAAAAACCGAAAAGCCGCAATGGGCTAATTTACGGTATTTTAATTGCAGCACTGGCCGGTACCTGGATATATATGTTATACGACAAGAATAAATCCAGCGAGCAAATCGTTCAAAAAAACACGCAGATAGATTCTATCTCTTCTTCCCGTGACGCTTTACAGCAGGAATATAACGCAGCTAACGCCCGTCTGGATGACCTGATTTCTCAGAATACCCGGATGGATAGCCTTGTTAAAACAAAAGATAAGGAAATACAGGATATGAAAGCCAGGATCTCCAGCATCCTGTCTAACAAAAACGCCACACAGGCCCAACTGGCTGAAGCCCGTCGCCTGATCGAGCAGCTGAAAACCAATATTGAAGGCTATCAGCAAACTATTGAGCGCCTCGAAGGTGAAAAGATCGTATTGGCCGGAGAGAGGGATGTAGCCCGAAAAGAGCGTGACTCAGTATCCACGGTAAAGGATAGTCTTAACAAGAAAGTGGATCTGGGTTCTGTATTACACGCTTCCAACATCAAACTACAACCGGTACATGTAAAACACAATGGCAAGGAAATAGAAACCACTAAAGCCAAACGTGCCGACATGATGCGTGTTACTTTTGACCTGGACGACAACCGCATTGCTCCTACCGGCGACAAAGAAATCTTTGTAGCGATTACGTCACCTGATGGTTCACCACTGGCAGTAGAAGCACTGGGATCCGGTCGTTTCACACTGGAAGATGGTACCGAAAAACTGTATACCGCCAAGAAAACAGTTGCTTATGTTACCGGTCAGAAACAATCTGTAAGCATGGACTGGAAACAAAATTCTGATTTCAAACCAGGCGACTACGCTGTAGAAATCTATCACAACGGCTTCAAAATAGGTCAGGGTAAGGTTACCCTCAGAAAAGGTGGCCTGTTTTAAGTCTATATCTTATTCCGTTAAAAGTAAATGCCCAGGGAGCTAATGGCTCCCTGGGCATTTACTTTTAATCATCTTTCCAGGTTATGTTATATTTTCCTACGGTTGTTCGCCTGATAGCTTTTTAACTTATATTTACGTAGATACTATTCCGTTTTTCTATATTGTTACTCCTTTTCGCCGTCGAATAACTTTCTCCTTGATGTTTTTTTCACTTATCTAATTTGTTAATGATTAGTTATTGACAAAAAGATATATATAAAAATAAAATTAAATTAACGTTCTTTGCTTTCATAATTAGCCGGAGGCCACTGAGTTCCCAGACCAATGCTTGAGAAGAAGAATGTGACCGGGCAGATAAAACCTGCCAGTATTAACCCATGTTTCACAATATACTGTGACTGTTTGCAGTAGCTGAAAATATGCTGTAATCGTTTATCAGGTATGTTTCCCGGCATGGTACCCTATGTAGTGTAATTCTTCCTTCAACATCGTCTTTCTGTGCGCCTTTGCTATTAACGGAAAAGATCAGAAGCCCAATTAAAATTGAAGCATGGAAGACATGAATAAAATAGTGTACGTCGTAGATGATGATGAAATTTTTCATTTCATTATCAAAAAGATGTTGGGGCAGCAAAGCGATCACCTGGTAGTTACTTCTTTTCTTTGTGCAGAAGAAGCCCTGGAACAGCTTTCCAACAACCCTCCATCCACACTACCCTCCCTTATTATTCTTGATATGAATATGCAACGAATGAACGGATGGGATTTTATTGAAGCTTACAGAGGTCTGAAAACCTCCCTCAAAAATAACATTCCGATTATCATGTGCTCCTCGTCTGTGGATGTCCGGGACATGCAGAAAGTACAACATACTCCGGAGCTGATGGCGTATATCACCAAACCACTGGATAAGAATAAACTGAAAGTAATAGAAGAATATTTATAGGCAGCATAACCCTGTAAAAAGGAATGACCAGAGCGGATATTACTCCTTGCTCTGGTCATTCCTTTTATAGCTATTGCTATGACTTAGGCCAATACAGCATTGCTGTACATTTCTTCGCGCAATGCTTTTACGCGCTCATCTGCCAGGTATTCATCGAAGGTCATCAGGCGATCGATAATGCCTTTAGGCGTAAGTTCGATGATACGGTTAGCTACCGACTGCATGAACGTATGGTCATGCGTAGTAAACAACACGATACCTTTATAGTTGATCATACTTTCGTTGAAAGACTGGATAGATTCCAGGTCCAGGTGGTTGGTAGGTTCATCCAGGATTAACACGTTGGGGTCCTGCAGCATCATGCGGCTGGTCATGCAACGTACTTTTTCACCACCGCTCAAAACGGAAGTTTTCTTCATAATCTCATCTCCACCAAACAACATTTTACCCAGGAATCCACGCAGGAACGGTTCGTCCACATCGGTTACATGAGCCGGAACATACTGGCGTAACCAATCCATCAGGTTCAGGTCCTTATTGGTGAAAAACACGGCGTTATCGTTGGGCAGGTAAGCGCTGGTAACAGTAGTACCCCATTCAAACTTGCCACCGTCGGGCTGTGCCTCGTTGTTGATAATTTCAAAGAAGGTAGTCAGCGCCAGGTGATCTTTAGACAGGAAGGCAATTTTATCGCCTTTATTAACAGAGAAAGTTACGTCTGTAAAGAGCTTGCGGCCATCTATCAATTTTTCCAGTTTCTCTACGTTCAGGATCTGGTTACCTACTTCACGCTGTTGCTTGAAGATGATACCAGGATACTTACGGTTGGAAGGTTGGATATCTTCGATCACCAGTTTCTCCAGGGCTTTCTTACGGGAAGTAGCCTGCTTACTTTTAGATGCGTTGGCGCTAAAACGGGCAATAAAGTCCATGAGGTCTTTACGCTTATCTTCCATCTTTTTGTTCTTATCTGCAATCTGGCGGGCCATCAATTGAGAAGACTCATACCAGAAAGTATAGTTACCGCTGAAGATCTGGATCTTAGCGCGATCCACATCGGCCACATGCGTACAAACCGCATCGAGGAAGTGACGGTCGTGCGATACCACAATCACAATATTTTCGTAGTCGGCCAGGAAATTTTCCAGCCAGCCAATGGTTTCTACATCGAGGTCATTCGTGGGCTCATCGAGCAACAGGATATCCGGGTTACCAAACAGGGCCTGCGCCAGCAAAACGCGCACCTTCATGCTACCGGCAATATCTTTCATCAGCATCTGCTGCATATCCTCTCTTACACCCAGGTCGCTCAACAGTACCCCTGCGTCGCTTTCTGCGGTATAACCACCCATTTCTCCATATTCGGCTTCCAGTTCCCCTGCACGCATACCATCTTCCTCGGTAAAATCTTCCTTGGCATAAATAGCATCCCTTTCATGGGCTATCTCCCAAAGCTTCTTATTACCCATCAATACGGCATTCAGCACAGTCACCTCGTCAAACCCAAAGTGGTTCTGAGAGAGCACACTCATACGCTCTCCGGGAGTGATTTCCACAGTACCTTTATTCGGTTCTATTTCACCGGACAATATCTTCAGAAAAGTAGACTTCCCTGCTCCATTGGCCCCAATCACACCATAACAGTTCCCTTTTGTGAAATTGAGGTTTACTTCGTCAAACAATACTCTCTTTCCAAAAGAGAGCGTTACGTTTTTAACACTGATCATGCTGGCTATGTAAATTTTGAAGCTGCAAAGGTACAGGTTTTATGCCGGCTTTCCAAGCAGGATCAGCCTCTTACCTGTAAAGTATACTATCTTGATAATCATGCATTTCTCTATTTATTGAATCCCAAACCCCTCCCGGTCGTTCCGCTATTTCATGATTATTTAATGTAGGGGGTTGGCCTCCTCACTTCCTGATAATCAATTTCATAATACATACTTTATCTGCACATATAGTCATTCGTGCGTATCTTTATCCCATAAACACATCTATCGCATGACAGCATATAACCAGATATTTGAGAATAACAGACGTTGGGTAGCCACCAAGCTGGCTACAGATGCCGAGTTCTTCGAAAAAATGGCCGATACACAAACTCCTGATTACTTGTACATTGGTTGTAGCGACAGCCGCGTTCCTACCAATGAAATTATGGGGCTGGAAGCAGGGGAAGTATTTGTACATCGCAACATCGCCAACCTGGTTCCCAATACTGATCTTAATGTGATGGGTGTTATCAATTATGCAGTAGTACACCTGCAGGTAAAACATATCATTGTGTGCGGGCACTACAATTGCGGAGGCGTAAAAGCTGCCATGCAAGCAAAAGACCTGGGTATCCTCAATCCCTGGTTGCGGAATATCCGCGATGTATACCGCCTGCATATGGACGAACTCAACGCCATCGCTGATGAGCACGACCGTTATAACCGCCTGGTAGAGCTCAACACACAAGAGCAGTGCATCAATGTGATCAAAACCGCCGCTGTACAGAAATCATATGTAGCCAGGGGCTACCCCACTGTACATGGCTGGGTATACGACCTGAAAAATGGCGCCCTGAAAGATCTGGAGATCGACTTTGAAGGCGTACTGCATGAAATTCAAAAGATTTACGACTTAACAGGTTCCGGCCTGATGCAAAAAGACAACGAATAGTCATGGGTCCTATCGGCATATTCGATTCCGGCTACGGCGGATTAACCGTACTCAAAGAGATCGTAGCAGAACTTCCGGATTATGATTACATCTACCTGGGAGATAATGCCCGCGCGCCCTATGGCAACCGCGGCTTTGATACCATACACGCCTATACGCTGGAGTGCGTACAACAGTTGTTCAACATGGGTTGCCCCCTGGTGATATTAGCCTGCAATACAGCATCCGCAAAGGCCCTGCGCACCATCCAGCAAAAAGACCTTCCCAACATAGCTCCCAACAACCGGGTGCTGGGCGTTATTCGTCCTACTACGGAAATGGTAGGCACAATCACGCAAACAGGGGAAGTGGGCATACTCGCGACCAACGGTACCGTTAATTCCGAATCCTACCCGATAGAAATTCACAAGTTCTTTCCACATGTGAAAACCTATCAACTGGCCTGCCCCATGTGGGTTCCACTGATTGAAAACGATGAGCATGAAAGTGAAGGAGCAGATTATTTCGTGAAAGAATACCTGGGTAAGATCTTGTCGCTTTCTTCAGATATTGATACGTTGGTATTGGGCTGTACGCATTACCCGTTGCTGATGAAGAAAATTAAACAGTTTTTGCCAGGGGGCGTCACTGTATTATCGCAGGGAAAGATTGTGGCGCATAGCCTGAAAGATTACCTGAAACGCCATCCTGAGATGGAAAGCCGCCTGCACAAAGGCCAGCATCGCACCTTCTACACCACCGATGATCCGGCTATTTTCGATAAAATGGCAGAAATATTTTTTGGTAAAAGCGTTACGTCCAAGAAGTTAGTTTTATAATAAAACCGGGGGAGATGAATAACTCAAAAATTATCCATCTCCCCGATTACGGTTATTTTCCTTCCAACTTTAATAGAAAAGCATATTCCAGCGCCACTTCTTCCAATGCCTTAAAGCGCCCGGAAGCCCCTCCATGCCCCGCTTCCATATTGGTGTGCAGCAGCAACAGGTGATGGTCTGTTTTCATGTCCCTTAATTTAGCCACCCATTTGGCCGGTTCCCAGTATTGTACCTGTGAATCGTGCAGCCCTGTAGTGACCAGCATATTAGGATAGGCCGTATGTACTACATTATCATAAGGAGAATATGATTTCATGTAGTCATAAGCTTCTTTATTCTTGGGATTGCCCCACTCATCAAACTCACCAGTGGTTAATGGAATGCTTTCATCCAGCATGGTGGTTACCACATCTACAAACGGCACCTGGGCAACAATGCCGTTGAATAAAGCGGGCGCCATATTAGCCACCGCACCCATCAATAAGCCACCGGCACTGCCGCCCATGGCATACAGATGGGCAGAATCGGTGTAGTGTTGCTGTACCAGGTAATTGGCGCAGGCGATAAAATCGGTGAAAGTGTTTTTCTTCTTCATCATTTTACCATCTTCATACCATTGTCTTCCCATTTCCTGTCCGCCCCGTACATGGGCTACTGCAAAGGCAAAACCCCTGTCCAGCAAGCTTAACAGATCGCCATCGAAAGAAGCATTTAAACTATGTCCGTATGACCCGTAGCCATAGAGCAATAGCGGATTTTTGCCGTTTTTCTCAAAAGTTCTCTTATACACAATCGAGATCGGGATTTTAGTACCATCTGTAGCAGTGGCAAACAGTCTTTCGGAAGCATAGTCTTTGGGATCATAGCCGCCCAGTACTTCCTGCTGGCGTTTCAGTTCACTTTTACCGGTTTCCATGTTATAATCATACACCGAGTTGGGCGTGATCATGGAGGTATAATGATAGCGTAGTTCTTTACTATCCATTTCCGGGTTGTTGCCTACTGATGCGGTATAGGCGGCTTCTGAAAATGCCAGGTATTTATCAGTATGGGCTTTATCATTGATGACCCGGATTTGCGTGAGTCCGCCTTTTCGTTCTTCCAGTACCGTGAAATCTTTGAACAATTCCACTCCTTCCAGCAATACATCCGCGCGATGGGGAATAAGTTCTTTCCAGTTCTGTCTGGAAGTCTTGTCCAGTGATGTTTCCATCAGGCGGAAGTTAAGTGCCTCCCAGTTGGTAACAATGTAGAATTTATCATCGCGATGATCGATGGTGTAGAGCATGTCTTTTTCACGAGGCTGGAAAACGTGAAAAGCCTCATTGGGCTTATCGGCATCCAGTATCCTGCTTTCAGAAGAGAGCGTGCTTTCACTGTTGATAATGATGTATTTTCCGGACTTGGCTTTAGATATGGCTACATCATACGTTTCATCTGCTTCATGATATATTTCCTTGTCGGTGGCTGTTCCCAGGGTATGGCGCATGATACGGTCAGCCCGGAGAGTAACGGTATCTTTGCGGGCATAGAACAGGGTTTTATTGTCGTTGGCCCAGCAGCTGGTGGCGGTTGTTTCGGTAATCACATCGGGCAACAGTTCATTTGTTTCCAGGTTTTTGATGTGAATAGTATAGCGCCTGCGGCTTACGGTGTCGATACCGTAAGCCAGCAGTTTAGCATCAGTACTTACGCTTAGTCCGCCTACATGGCAATAGGCATGTCCGGCGGCCAGTTCATTTACATTAAGTATGATTTGTTCCGTAGCTTCCAGGCTACCTTTTTTGCGGCAGTAAACAGGATATTCTTTCCCTTGCTCAAAGCGGGTATAGTAGTAATAACCGTTTTTGAGATAGGGTACGCTCATATCTGTTTCCTTGATACGGGATTTCATTTCATCGAAGAGTTTTTCCCGCAATTTCTTTTCCGGCGCCAGGATGGTGTCGAGGTATGCGTTTTCCGCTTTCAGCCACGATATTACTTTCGGGTCTTCGCGGTCGTTCATCCAGTAATAATTATCGATACGTTTGTCGCCGTGGATACTGAGTTCTTTTGCTATCTTTTCTGCCACAGGAGGTTTGATATCTGCCTGATCATTCATAGTATGTTTCTTTTCATTACAAGACAAAAGTACTGTTCCCAAAAGCAACCAAAAATTACCCTGGAAGTTTTTAAACATAGGTGGTGATTTAATAGTATAGTTAAATGTAATAAAGAATTACAAATTACGCATTCTCTTTATACTATTTTCATCTTCACCGGGTCCCAGTTCATGACCTTCTTACTGAAATAGCTTTCATTGGTGAGCAATGCGGGGCCTGCGGCGCGGAGACCGAATACGGCGTCTTCCACCACGGGTTTGCCGGTACGCATAGATTCGAAGAAGTTGGTAAAATGCTCCAGGCGGTCGTCGTATCCTTTTGGTGCGGCGTAGGCGCTGGAGGTTTCGATGGCATCTCCTTTATTGCCGGCGTATTTGGTGTTATAATTTTTCACAAACAGGTCCTGCTGCGCTTTGGGGAAGGTATTATAGGTATCCCATCCGCCATAGCCGGGTGCTTCGGGGAGTTTGTGTTTCTTGATTTTAAAATCATTCCAGCCCAGTTCCAGTACACCATCAGTACCAATCAATCGGGTATATTCGCCGCCGCCGCTGCCATCGGCAAAGTTCACGCGGAGCGTCATCTGGAAGGCAGGATGTTCTTTTGTTTCAGGGTAGTTGAAGATGGCTACCACGGTATCTGGTACATCTCTGCCGTCTTTCCATTGTACCAGGTTGCCGCTGGCATAGATGGAGGTAGGTCCGAGGGAGCCGGTAATGAAGTGCAGACCGGAGATGAGGTGTACGAACAGATCGCCGGGGATACCGGTTCCGTAGGCCTGGTAATTGCGCCAGCGGAAGAAGCGTACCGGGTCGAAAGGCATTTTGGCGGTGTCTTTCAGGAAGGTGTCGAAGTCGATCGTAGCTGGTGAAGCATCCGGTGGAATGGAATATTGCCAGGCGCCGAGCGCACTGTGGCGATCCATCCGGGCTTCTACTACATTAAGTTGACCTATTTCGCCTGCTTGGTAACGTTTACGCGCCTCCGCTAATGCGATGCTGCTCACCCGCTGGCTGCCTACCTGGAATACCGCCTTGGTACGCTGTTGTGCCGCAATTACTTTATGTCCTTCTTCAATCTGTTGTACCATTGGCTTTTCGCAGTAAACTGCTTTTCCTGCTTCCATAGCGGCAATGGCAATGGTATCGTGCCAATGGTCGGGCGTAGCCACAATCACAGCGTCAATATCTTTCCGTTTCAGGATTTCGCGGTAATCGCGGGTGGTGTATACCTGGGGACCGAATTCTTCTTTAATACGGGTAAGGTGCCCCTCATAGAGATCGGCAGCGGCTACAAATTCTACTCCCGGCACTTTAATAGCAGTGTGTACATCTCCAAAGCCCATGATACCCATGCCTACGCAGGCCAGGCGTATTTTATCGTTGGCAGCTATTCTTTTTTCGGGTTGCAACAGGTGTACTGTTTCTTGTTCTTTGGCCATGGCGGCCAGCTGGCCTATACCAAGCAGTGCTGCAGTACTGCCTATATGCTTGATAAACTTTCTCCGTGATTGTTCTGACATATGCTTTTATTTAATAGGGTGACGTGGAAAAAACACATGATAATAAAAAAATTTAGAAAGTTAAATTTCAAATTATGAACGAGCAATGAGCGGGATGAGTGTAGTGTTAGTGACAAGAATATAGCGTTTGTAAAACAAGAAAGCCGTCTCTGTTAAATAGAGACGGCTTTCTTTATAACTTATTATTTGCTTATTTCTCAGAAGATAAACCTGCACCGATAAACTCGCGGTTGAGGCGGGCGATATTCGTGAGGGAAATTTCTTTCGGACATTCTGCTTCGCAGGCGCCGGTGTTGGTACAGCTACCAAAGCCTTCCTTGTCCATTTGAGCTACCATGTTGAGTGCACGGCTGTGTTTTTCAGGATGTCCCTGTGGCAGCAAGGCCAGCTGGGATACCTTTGCAGACACAAACAACATAGCAGATGAGTTTTTACAAGCTGCTACACAGGCGCCGCAACCGATACAGGCAGCTGCTGCAAACGCCAGGTCTGCTTTGGTTTTATCTACCGGGATACAGTTGGCATCCTGTGCGTTACCTGTATTTACAGAAATATAACCACCTGCTTCGATGATACGATCAAAAGCAGATCTGTCTACTGTTAAGTCTTTTACCACCGGGAATGCACCAGCTCTCCAGGGTTCTACTGTGATAGTATCGCCATCTTTGAAAGCGCGCATATGCAGCTGGCAGGTAGTAGTGCCATCCCATGGACCGTGAGCGCGGCCATTGATGTGCATGGAGCACATACCGCAGATACCTTCGCGGCAATCGTGGTCGAATGCGATGGGATCTTTTCCTTCGTTGATCAACTCTTCATTCACCACATCGAACATTTCCAGGAAAGACATTTCAGAAGAAATGTTTTTAGCCTGTAAAGTTTCAAATTTACCCTGATCGTTTTTGTTTTTCTGCCTCCACACTTTTAATGTGAGGTTCATGTTATAATGTTCCATATACCTTGGACAATTATTTGATTTATAATCCTGGTTAACCGTTAAACAGTCAGCCAATAACCATTATTTGTAGCTACGTTGTGTAGGTTTACATTCTTCGAATACCAGTGGTTCTTTGTGCAGTTCGTACTGGCCTTCGCCTTTGTATTCCCATGCAGCCACATAGCTGAAGTTTTCGTCGTCGCGTTTTGCTTCACCATCTTCTGTTTGTGATTCTTCACGGAAGTGACCACCACAGGATTCACGGCGATTCAAGGCATCAAGACACATCAGTTCACCCAGTTCGAGGAAGTCGGCTACGCGGCCGGCTTTTTCCAGCTCAGGGTTAAATTCGTTGGCTTCGCCTGGTACTCTTACGTTGCTCCAGAACTCGGCGCGCAGTGCTTTGATTTCCTGGATCGCTTCTTTCAGGCCCTGCTCATTACGTGCCATACCGCATTTATCCCACATGATCTTACCCAATTTTTTGTGGTAGAAATCAACGGATTTGGTTCCCTTGATGGCAAAGAATTTATTGATAGTATCTCTAACTTTCTTCTCTGCTTCTACGAACGCAGGGTGGTCGGTTGGAATAGCTTTCGTGCGGATTTCATCTGCCAGGTAGTTACCTACGGTGTAAGGGATAACGAAGTAACCATCGGCCAGTCCCTGCATCAGTGCAGATGCACCGAGGCGGTTAGCGCCGTGGTCAGAGAAGTTGGCTTCACCCAGGGAATACAGACCAGGAACGGTAGTACCCAGTTCGTAATCTACCCACAGGCCACCCATGGTGTAGTGTACTGCAGGGTAAATACGCATAGGGGTTTCGTAAGGATTTTCACCGGTAATTTTGGCGTACATGTCGAACAGGTTACCATATTTTTCGGCTACTACTTCTTTACCCAGTTTAATGATTTCTTCTTTGGAAACATTGCTCATCTGGCGTTTACCCACTTCAATGTTACCATAGCGTTCGATCGCTGCGGCGAAGTCGAGGAATACCGCCTGTTTGGAGGTACCTACGCCATAGCCGGCATCGCATCTTTCTTTTGCTGCACGGGAAGCCACGTCACGGGGTACGAGGTTACCGAAGGCAGGATATCTTCTTTCCAGGTAATAGTCCCTTTCTTCTTCAGGAATATCGCCGGCTTTGCGGGTATCGTTTTGTTTTTTAGGCACCCAGATACGACCATCATTACGCAGAGATTCTGACATGAGGGTCAGTTTAGACTGGTGATCGCCGGAAACCGGGATACAGGTCGGGTGGATCTGTGTGAAGCAGGGATTAGCGAAGTAAGCGCCGTTCTTGGTGGCTTTCCAGGCGGCTGTTACGTTAGAACCCATGGCGTTGGTAGACAGGAAGAATACGTTACCATAACCGCCACTACAGATCAGTACTGCATGGCCGAAGTGGCGTTCCAGCTCACCATTGATCAGGTTACGTGCAATGATACCGCGTGCTTTTCCATCTATTTTCACGATGTCGAGCATTTCATGGCGGTTATACATTTTCACATTCCCTAAAGCTACCTGGCGTTCCAGTGCGGAGTAGGCGCCGAGGAGCAGCTGCTGACCGGTTTGACCAGCGGCATAAAAAGTACGTTGTACCTGTGTACCACCGAAAGAACGGTTACTCAGCAGGCCGCCGTATTCACGTGCAAAGGGAACACCCTGTGCCACGCATTGATCTATAATGTTACCGCTCACTTCCGCCAAACGGTGTACGTTAGCTTCGCGGGCGCGATAGTCACCACCTTTTACTGTATCGTAGAACAAACGGAAAACGGAGTCACCATCGTTCTGATAATTCTTGGCCGCGTTGATACCGCCCTGTGCAGCAATACTGTGGGCGCGACGCGGACTATCCTGAAAGCAGAATGCTTTTACTTTGTATCCTAACTCACCTAATGACGCAGCTGCAGAAGCGCCGGCCAAACCTGTACCTACCACAATTACTTCCAGACTACGTTTATTGGCAGGGTTTACCAATTTACAATGTCCTTTATAGTCTTCCCACTTGGAATTTAATGAGCCTTTAGGAATCTTTGAGTCCAACATATATCCTTACTTTACAGAATTATTTGAAATAGATTACAACAGGGATAATAGCAAAGCCAACAGGGATCGCTATTCCAAACAGCCATATACCAATGAAGCTGAGTAAGCCATTGTATTTTTTATGATTTAAACCGAAGGTCTGGCAGGCGCTTTTGAAACCATGGATCAGGTGGAAAGATAAGCCGATCATGCCGATCACATACAATACCACTAACCAGCCGGTTTTAAAAGTTTCCTGGGATACCAGGTACAGATCCTTCAGTGGTTCTTCCTGGCCGGGATAAGTGTGGAGCGGCATTTCACCGTAGTGAAATTTTGCCCAGAAGTTAGCCAGGTGGATAACGATAAAGATGAAGAGAATGCTTCCCATGATGGCCATCTGGCGGCTGAACCAGGAAGATGTTTGATTACCCGGATTAACGGCATATTTCACCGGACGGGCAGCTCTGTTGCTGAATGTAAGCTGTATCGCAATAAATGCGTGTAACAGAATCACAATTTTCAGCCCCCAGGCAATAAACTGAATCAGGCTATTGTGTCCCATAAACGCGGCGTATGCGTTGAAGGCCTTGCCCTCGTCATTGTACAATAACTGGAAATTTCCAGCCAGGTGTACGATAACAAAACTGCAAAGAAACAAGCCGGTAGCACCTACCAATAACTTCTTACCGATAGAGGTATTAAAGAACTGTGACCACTTCATAAGTAAAATTCTAAGCTTCCTAGTATAAAAAGATGATTGAAATGTCGGGCAAATTTAACGCAGGAAAAATAAAAACCAAATGATATTTATCAGGTTTTCATACGAATAAACTAATGTTAATATGCATAACAAGATGATTTACATATATTCACGCATAATATCTTTCATTTTGTAATGAAAATTAATATTATTCCAGGCGTTTCAACATGATATTGTCCACCATATTAAACAGGTGCATTGGCTGATAGGTTCGCCATTTATCGTCGTCGATCAGGTGGACGTAATGATCCAGGTGTGCCTGTTCAAACTCAGCACGGGTCTGCGATGGCATGTTCAGGCTTACGATCCAGCCCCCCTCGTCACGGATGTCTTCCCACCATTCTTCGTAGTAACAATCATCGGAAGAATGGAAGTTCATCACGTTTTCAGTAATGAGTATAAACTTGGTTATCCCTTGTGCAATAAGCGTATCAATAATATTGCGCTTCATGGTCATAATATCATTGTCTACCGCATCATTCCATTCTCCCAATAATTCTATGATGGTAAAATTGAACTGGTAATCGGTAAACAGGATTTTCATATAGAGATTCCGGGAGCCAAATTCATCCCATTGCGGGTGTATATAATAATTATATACTGCATTGGAATATTCAAACTCGCTATACTCCCGCCCATAGAAAGGCGAATACTCATCTTCTTCCGCGGTGTACAAATGCCGCCAATTATAGTATGGTTCTATGTCGTGCATACCTGGGTTATCTGTATAAAGGTCATTTTTTCACAAAATCATCTACTGCTTTTTTCACGCTGCCAGCCTTGAGTAACAGCTCCTGGGCCTGGTTATAGTCGGTGAGTGATAGCTGTTCCATCAGCATTTTTACGCCACGGTCTACCAGCTTTTCGTTGCTGAGCTGCATATTCACCATCTTGTTATCTTCAACCCTGCCCAATTGTATCATCACGGCAGTAGAAATCATATTCAATACCAGTTTTTGCGCCGTACCGCTTTTCAGGCGGGTACTACCGGTTACAAACTCAGGGCCCACCACTACTTCCACCGGGAAGTCTGCTGCCGCTGAAACCGGCGTATCGGGGTTACAGCTGATGCTGCCGGTTACAATACCATGGCCGCGGCATTCATCCAGCGCGCCAATCACATAAGGCGTAGTACCACTGGCTGCAATACCTACCACCACATCTTTGTCAGTAATATTATACGCTTGTAAGTCAGCCCAACCCTGCTGCCTGTCGTCTTCTGCAAATTCCACTGCCTTGCGGATGGCACTGTCGCCGCCTGCAATGAGCCCTACTACCAGTCCCTGGGGCACGCCAAAGGTAGGCGGGCATTCCGACGCATCTACTACTCCCAGGCGGCCGCTGGTACCTGCGCCTAAATAAAACAAACGGCCACCGGCCAGCATTTTATCGGCAATGGCAGTGACCAGCTTTTCAATCTGGGGAATACACTTCTCCACTGCCAACGGAACGGTCTGATCTTCCTTGTTCATATTCACCAGCAATTCGGTCACGCTCATTTTCTCGAGGTGGCGGTAATGGGAAGCCTGTTCCGTTACTTTAATAAATGACATATTGATAACTTGAAAATGATTAACGATGATACTCCAGCAATCCGTCCATAGGCGTACGCAATACCTTGCCCATGGGCAATTCATATAGTTCGCATAACTCTGTCAGGATGTCGCGGAAAGTCCAGGCTACCCCACCGGTAAAATGCAGGGAGGTGGTCCAGCTTTCCCGGTATTTATAAATATGATTAAAGAAGAAGTCGTTTAAACCATCTTCCAGGATATTTTCAATCATGAAATGCTGGCGGTTTTCCGAGAGAAACGTCGTAAACCCGGCCAGGTAGCGGTTGGCTAACGGTTTACGATATACGTTTTCCAATATTTCATCTTTATTGGTATTGTATTTATATTCAAAGCGGGCGTGCAGGTCTTCATCAAAACTGTTGTAGAGGTAGTACTGCAACACTTTTCTGCCCAGGTAAGCTCCGCTGCCTTCGTCGCCCAGGATGTATCCCAGGCCGGGATTATTCTTTACAATCTCCTTACCATCATAATAACAGGAATTGGAACCAGTACCCAAAATACTGACTACGCCTTCTTCCCGTCCGCAAAGTGAGCGGGCAGCCCCCATCAGATCGTGCTGTACCTCTGCTTCGGCCTGTGGCCAAACGGCCCTGATAGCATCGGTGACCAATTGCAGATTCTTTGGCTGGGATAGACCGGTGCCATAAAAATAAACGGCTGTTACCTGGCTATTGGCGGGCAATTGCGGCTGCAGCTCTGTTGCCAGGATAGCCCTGATTTGCTCTGCTGACTGAAAATAGGGGCTTACCCCCTGCGTTTTCAATATAATTGGTTCACCGGCGCCCAAAACGCCCCATTCCGTCTTCGTAGATCCACTATCTGCTATCAGCTTTATTCCAGTGCCCATATCTGGTAATTTATGAAATTAAAGAATCCTAAAAGTTTGCACCTGATTTATGCTATTTTTGTCACAATTTAAACAAAAGGGCATCATATAAGCAAATAGGCCTTTTAAGTTTAAATGATGATGATTCATGTGTGCGGCAGGCGGCTTTCCGCCAGGTCTTTACACCACATGTCTAAAGATTGGTCATATAAAATTAGCGGGATAATAATCTGATTATGTCTAACAGGAAGTTGAATGTTTTTTTACCTCTGCTCTTTGCGGTTGTACTAGCCCTGGGAATGTTTCTCGGGCATAAAATGCCGGGATCGAACAATGGAGGAGCCACCGTATTCTTTGCCAAGCCCAGTAAAGGGCCCCTGCAGGAGGTAATGGATCTGATCAAAGCCAAATATGTTGATTCACTCAATACCGATGACTTGCAACAGGAAGCTATCGACGGCCTGTTGAGCCACCTCGATCCCCACTCGATTTATATTCCGCCTTCAGAACTGCAACGGGTTAATGAAGACATGGAGGGCAATTTCGAAGGCATAGGGGTAGAATTCAACATCACCGCCGATACGGTAAACGTAGTAAGCGTATTGAGTGGTGGTCCTTCTGAAACCGCAGGCGTACAAACCGGCGATAAGATCCTCAAGGTAAATGACAGCCTGGTAGCGGGTAACAATATTACGCCAGACAGAATCCGCAAGCTCCTGCGCGGACCGGCCGGTTCCCTGGTAAATACCGTGATCCTGCGCCAGCAAAAGAAAATCCAGGTTCCTATCAAAAGAGGCGTTATTCCTTTATATAGTGTAGACGCCAGTTACATGGCGGCTCCGGGTGTGGGCTACATCAAGATCAGTAAGTTTTCCGCCACTACCTACGACGAATTCATGAAAGCGATCCGCGTACTGGATAAACAGGGCATGAAAAAACTGATCATCGACCTCCGGCAAAACCCGGGCGGTTACCTGGATGCAGCTACCCGCATTGCCGATGAGTTACTGGGAGATGATAAACTCATTGTATACACCAAGGGGAAAGATTTTCCACGTACCGACTATAAAACCAAACGCCCTGGTATGTTTGAAAAAGGCTCCCTGGCTGTGTTAACCGATGAAGGCTCTGCCTCCGCCAGCGAAATCCTTTCCGGTGCCATACAGGACTGGGACCGTGGCACTATTATCGGTCGCCGCACCTTTGGTAAAGGCCTGGTACAGGAACAATATGACCTCGACAACGGCGGCGCCCTGCGCCTTACCGTGGCCCGCTATTATATTCCTTCCGGCAGAAGCATACAAAAACCTTATGGTAAGGGACATGATGATTATGATGAAGATATCGCCGAACGTTATCATCATGGAGAACTGGTGAATAAAGACAGTATCAAAATCACAGATACTGTGATATACAAAACGGCAGCCGGTCGCACAGTATATGGTGGTGGTGGTATTACTCCGGATATCTTTATTCCGTTTGACACCTCCCGCTTTACTCCCACTTTAACGGCTATCTATACCCGTAACACCTTCAGCAATTTTGCTTACCAGTACTACACTTCACATAGAGACGCATTTAAATCTTATAAGAATGCGGAAGATTTCATCAAATCCTACCAACCAGGTGCCGATTTATTCAATGAGTTCAGGGAATATGCGAAGAAAGACAGCGTTCCGGGTATGGACCATCTCGGCCCCCGCGATGAAAAAGAAATTCACCAGCGATTAAAAGCCATGCTGGCCCGTCAGCTATACAGAACGGAAGGCTTCTATGAAGCGATCAATGCAGACGATCCGATGATGAAAAAGGCGCTGGAAGTAGTAGAAAAAGAGAAAGATTAACCTGGTTCAGAAAGATAAAAAAAGCCCCCGTTCTGTTAATCAGAACGGGGGCTTTTTTATGCCAGGCCAGCCGGCTACATAATGGCTACCCGGTATAAAAAATAAGCCCGTCCGTAGACGGGCTCACTTTTATGTTGTTTTATACTTACTGTTGAAGGAATGCTTACTGATTCTTACGTTGCATTTTTGGCAGCGATTGTACAATCAGGTCGTTCATTACATTTACTGCTTCATCGAGATAGATATCTTTGGTTCTTACCTTGAGCCAGTCTTTGTTACGGGCTATCTTGGAAGAGTCGCTACCAAATTTCTCCATATCAGATTTGATATTGATGATGTTCAGTTCTTTCACTTTATCGTTTACCGCATCGTATTTTTTCAGTGCGGCAGTGTTAGACTTCTGTTCTGATTTATAGGTCTGCAGATTCAGTGAATAAGTCTCCTGTTTTTCCAGTTTCTTCAGTGTGTTCAGGTTTTCGTTGAGCAGCTTAAAGGCAGGGCTGGTGGCCATTCTTTTTTCACTGTTTCTTTTCAGAGATTCTGCATTCACCGGGTTGTACCAGGCGTTGAAATTAGCGCGGGGAATTTCGTCCCAAACCAGGGCATCAGAATCTTTGCGTTCTGCAATTTCGTAGTAAGGATCTGGTAACACGATATCAGAAGCAACGCCTTTCAGCTGGGTAGAACCACCGTTGGCACGGTAGAACTTCTGCTGGGTGAGCTTCAGGGCGCCCAGGCTGCCACCGTCTTTCACCGGATAGAAATCATCCAGGTTGAAGAGGCGCTGTACGGTGCCCTTACCAAAGGTTTGGGTACTGCCAATGATCACCGCGCGTTTATAGTCCTGCATTGCAGCGGCCATAATTTCGGAGGCAGAGGCGCTGTATTCGTTTACCATAATAGCCAGCGGGCCATCGTATTGTACGTTTTTATCGCGGTCGCGCAGTACCACTGCATCACCGCCACGGGAACGCACCTGTACTACCGGGCCTTCGGGGATGAAGAGACCGGCCATTTGTACCACGTCCTGTAAAGATCCACCGCCATTGAAACGGAGGTCGAGGATGATACCTTCTACTTTTTCTGCTTTCAGTTTAGCCACTTCTTTCGCTACGTCATCGGCACTGCGGGCGCCGTTGCGGTCGTTGAAGTCGGCATAGAATTCCGGCAGGTAGATATAACCGATTTTATGCTGACCGTTGATGATAGCGGATTTGGCAAAAGTTTCCTCTGTAACAATTTCATCCCGGATGATGGTAATGTCTTTTACGGTACCATCGGCACTTTTCACAGTGAGTTTTACCGGCGTACCTTTTTTACCGCGGATCAGTTTTACAGCGTCTTCCACAGGATAACCGGTAATGTCTACTGGTTCTGCATTTCCCTGGGCTACTTTCTGGATCACATCGTTGGCTTTCAGTTGTCCCTGCTTCCAGCTGGGACTACCGGTTACGATGCTTACTACCCTGATTTTATCACCTTCTTCTTTCAGTTGTGCACCGATACCAAAGAATTTACCGGCCATTTGTTCTTCGAACGCGCGTTTTTCATCGGGCGGGAAGTAGTCGGTATGCGGGTCCATCGTAGTAGTGATCGCATTTACGTACAGGTTGAAGCGATCGTTATCGTTCTGCCGGGTCTTTAAACGGTCGAAGTAGCGATCATACAGTTGTTTCACTTTTACGCGTGCTTCTGCTTCCAGTTCTGTATCTGTTTTTACTTTAACGCTGTCTTTCCCTTTATCTTTCTCCCTCATTTCCTGGAGGTCGGTGAGTTTTTCGAGGGTACGATATTTCAGCACTTTGCGCCAGGCTTCCTTCCGTGCTTTTTCGTCGGCCGGGTAGTCGATTTTATCGGGGTCGAGGGTTACTTTCTCATCCACTGTAAAATCGAAGGGTTGGGCAAGAATTTCCGGGTAGATAGCGGCTGCTTCTGCCACGCGTTGTTTAATTAATGTATTGATACTGCGGAAACAATCGATGGGGGCTCCTTTGAGCTCATCGTCGATATGCGTGGATAAGGGCAACAGTTTTTCCACATCTGATTTGAGGAAAAACTTCTTTTCCGTGTCCAGGCTACGCAGGTATTTATTAAAAACTTCGGTGGAGAATTTATCATCTATTGCTTTCGGTTGGTAGTGCCCTTCTTTCAGCATCTGGCCTACCAGGTTCATAATCACTTCATAACGTCCGGGGGGATCGTCAGTATGTCCGAGCTTATTAAAGGCCAACACCCCTGCGGAGATGCTAAGCAGCACAACCGGTATAATCACTTTCAGTCTCATATGTATCTCAATTGAACTTAAATGTTGTCAAATCAAATATAAAATAAAATCACCCTTTGCCTGAGTAATTTATTTCCTTTTAACAAAAAATTGGGCCAAACGGGCGCGGGGCCAGATATGCGGCTCTCCGCGGCCTGCTGGTGGCGGGTTTAAACTACGCCTACGCCGGGTATTGAACGATAAAGGTACCTGAAATGTTGGGCAGTCCCTAGGCTTTTACCAACTTATAGATGGCGCCCTGGAAACCATTTCTCCCCGAAATACTGGTCAGCATATACAATTCTCCCTGTTCATCCTCTCCCCAGCTGAGGATCTGCATATTTTCGGCCGGACGGCCTACCAGGTCGAGGTTAGCACGTTGCCAGCTTTTCCCCTGGGGAACCAATACAAAGGATTTCCCGTTGTAATCGCCAAAAACGTAGGCTCCTTTCAGTGCCGGGATCATATTGCCCCGGTATACGTAGCCACCGGTGACACTTATCCCCAGATCGTGGCTATATTCATGAATAGGCGCTATCAGACCGGATTTATTGGCGCCGGCAGGCACCTGGTAATCGTGTAGGCCTTCCATGATGCGCCAGCCATAGTTACCTCCCCGGATAATGATGTCCACCTCTTCATACTTATCTTGTCCTACATCTGCAACGAAGAGCATTTTACTTTTCCTGTCGAACGAAAAACGCCAGGGATTGCGTAACCCGTAGGCCCATATCTCACCCCTGGCGCCCGGATGATTCACAAAAGGGTTATCGGGTGGGACCGCGTAGGGCTTACCATTTACATTAATCCGTAATATCTTTCCCAGTAAAGTCGACAGGTCCTGGCCATTGCCTGTAGTACCATGCCTATCTCCGCCACCTCCGCCGTCGCCCAGGCCGATATAGAGATAACCATCGGGACCAAACTGGAGCTGACCACCATTGTGGTTGGATTCCGGTTCATCTATCTCCATCACTATCCGCCGGGAAGCCGGGTCGGCCACATTGGGATTGGTAGCACTGGCGGTGAATTCCACCAGGCGGCTGGTATGATTATATCCCCTTTTCGCCGACGGCGCACTGTAATACACATAAAACTTATGGTTAGTGCGGAATTCAGGATGGAAGGCCATTCCCAGCAGCCCTCTTTCATCATACCCCGGGTTGATATTTACCAGTTCCCGGCTTACATCGAGAAAAGGAGCCGGTAGCAGCTTGTTTTGCTGTACAATCCACACTTTTCCTTCTTTCTGACAAAAGAATAGCCTTCCAGAGCCATCTCCCGGTACTGCCATGTTTACGGGAGATATAAAAGCATCGGTGACCAGCTGGAGTTTCGCTTTATATACCGGGGCATCGGTGTGTTTACCCGCCTTTTCGTTGGGGGCGTTGTTTGCGCAAGCCGCCTGGACAAGCAATACCGGCAATAATGTCCGTAACATCCGGGGAAATAGCTTCATAGCATGCCGTATTAGTGCAGAATAAATATAGTGAAGAAAGCAGAAAGCTTTATGTGTATCTTCGCAGGCAAAATACGACAGCTTGGACACGATGGCACCGAAAAAGAATGACCCTTACGCATCGTTGCGGTTCCCTGAATTCAATTATTATCTTGTTATCCGCTTTGCAATTGTATTTGCATTAGCCATGCAATTTGCCATTATAGAGTGGAAAGTATATGAGATTTCCAAAGATCCTTTTTCATTGGGATTGATTGGTTTGTCGGAAGTGATACCCGCTGTGCTGCTGGCACCTTTTGCCGGTCACCTGGTAGATAAGCGGGAGAAGCGGGGAATGTTGATGAAATGTATCATTGCCTATGTGTTTATTAGTTCCGGGTTGTTCCTCCTCACCTGGGATCGTGCCGTAGCCGGCATTTCCAAAGAATGGGTACTGAATCTGATTTATGCACTGGTTTTCCTCGGTGGTATTATCAGGGCTTTTACAAGTCCGGCCAATTTCACTTTACTTTCTTTGCTGGTACCGCGTGAACTATACGCTAATGCTTCTACCTGGAGCAGCTCGGCCTGGCAGATCGGCGGTGTGCTGGGGCCTGCGCTGGGTGGACTTTTCATACACTGGTTTGGCGTACACTGGTCGATGCTGATCGTCGTTTTCATGTTGTTTCCGCCTTTATTCAGCATCATAAAAATAGCGCCCAAGCCGGTTTACTACCAGGCCAAGGGCGAGGGTTTCCTGGACGGATTGACGAAGGGAATGCGGTTCGTGTGGAAAACCAAGGTGGTATTGAATGCCATGGCATTGGACATGTTTGCCGTATTGTTTGGAGGGGCAGTGGCCATGTTGCCGGCATTTGCTACAGATGTACTGCATGTAGGTTCTTTCGGGTATGGATTATTGCGTTCGGCGCCGGCCGTAGGTGCGCTGGTGACCATGTTTATCCTGGCACACCGGCCATTGGTGTATAAGCCGGGTATTAAGCTGCTGGCGGCAGTTTTCGGCTTTGGGCTTACCATCATACTCTTTGGTTTATCGAAAAATTTCTACCTGTCTATATTTGCTTTGCTGATCAGCGGTTCGCTGGATGGCATCAGTGTCATTATCCGTCAAACGATCCTGCAATTAAAAACGCCGGATGACATGCGTGGGCGGGTGGCCTCCGTGAGTTCCATGTTTGTGGGCTCCTCGAACGAACTGGGCGCTTTTGAAAGCGGCTTTATGGCCAGAGCTATGGGATTGGTGCCTTCTGTAGTATTTGGGGGCTGTGTTACACTGGGTGTGGTGCTCACCACTTACGTGATATCGCCGGCTATGCGTAAGCTGGACTTAAAAGCATAACAGGCAGCTTTCAGTGTATTACTGAAAGCTGGCATTTTATAAATTCATTTTTTCTTTCAACTTTTCCAACACGTAGTAAACGGCCGGGCACACCGTGCTGTTTTCGTAAGTAATTTTAGGACGTTTGAAGAAGTCATAGCTATCTGTATAGGGATAGTTGCCACAATCGCCGGGGCGTACCTCGTAGATGCTGCAATAGTTATCGGCGCCCAGGAAGGGACAGGGTGTAAATTTCACCACATAATCTTCATCGCTGTCGATCCGGAGATAAGTATCGATAAATTCGCCTTCTTTCATTCCTAAGTGCTTGGAAATGCGGCGGATATCGGGCCCTTTAAAGCGGGGGCTGATGGTTTTACAGCAGTTGCCGCATTGAAGGCAATCAATTTTACTGAATGCTTCGTCATGCAGTTCGGGGAGCATCTTCTCTACTCCTTTTCCACGGCGGGTTTGCAGTTTGGCCAGAAACTGTTTATTTACCTTTTGCTTATCCCGGGCTTTCTGTTCCCAGTCTTCTAGTATTTTGCTCATTTGCCGCAAAGATAAGTAATTAACAGATGGACAAAATTATGACATAGTCTACGTCCGACGGGGTGGCTTTTATCACCGTTTTACCCCGCCCCTGCTGATTGTTTGGCCGTTGTACAAAATCTGCATAGCTTTGCGCATTCTATTTCAAATTACCTGCTTACATCATGAATCTTTTTGATATTCAACAAAATGAATTCGTGCACCGTCACATAGGGCCGAATGAAGAGGAGACCAACCAGATGCTGGAAACCATTGGGGCCTCCAACCTGGACCAGCTGATCAGCAAAACCGTTCCGGGCGCCATCCGTATGCAACAGCCGCTGGCGATTCCTGCTGCAATGAGTGAGAGTGATTACCTCCGTCACCTGAAAGAAGTTTCGCTGAAGAACAAGGTATATCGCAACTATATTGGCCAGGGTTACTTTGATACCATTACCCCGAGTGTTATCCTGCGTAATGTATTTGAAAATCCAGGATGGTATACCCAGTATACTCCTTACCAGGCAGAAATTTCTCAAGGCCGCCTGGAGAGCTTACTAAATTACCAGACGATGGTAGCTGACCTGACCGGTCTGCCAATTGCCAACGCCTCCCTGCTGGATGAAGCCACTGCAGCGGCTGAAGCAATGACCATGTTCTTCAATGCGTTGAACAAAGATCATGATCATGTTACCAGACCTAAGTTTTTTGTAGATAACAACGTATATCCTCAAACACTGGATGTAATTTATACCCGCGCTACACCACTGCAAATTGAAGTGGTAGTAGGCGATTATAAAACAGCCGAATTTGACGCTACTTATTTCGGCGCATTAGTGCAGTATCCTGATAACGTAGGCGCTACTGCCGATTACCGTGCGTTTATTGAGCGTGTACACACTACCGGCGCTTTTGTTGGTGTAGCTACCGACCTGCTGGCACTGACCCTGCTCGCCTCTCCGGGCGAAATGGGTGCTGATGCCGCCTTTGGTTCTGCTCAACGTTTTGGCGTTCCATTGGGTTTTGGGGGGCCGCACGCTGCTTTCTTTGCCGTGAAAGACGAGTTTAAACGTTCCATTCCCGGCCGTATCATTGGTGTGAGCATCGATGCACAGGGCAACCGCGCACTGCGTATGGCACTGCAAACCCGTGAACAGCATATTAAACGTGAAAAAGCTACTTCCAATATCTGTACTGCCCAGGCATTACTGGCTAATATGGCTGCTATGTACGCCGTATACCATGGCCCGGCAGGACTGAAAAATATTGCTACCCGCATTTCCCTGCTCACCAATATATTGGCGCAGAAACTGAAAGCGAAAGGACTGAAACTGGCTGCTGACAACTTCTTTGATACCATTGTAGTGGAAAACGCAGATGTGAAATCTGCCGCAGAAGCGGCTGGTATTAACTTCCGTTATTTTGCTAACGGCAGCGTAGGTATCTCCCTGGATGAAACAGCCACCATTGCAGATGTAAACGATATCCTGCACTTGTTTGGCGCAGGAAAAACAGATGCTGCTGAAATAACAACAGGCGCCATTGGTATTCAAGCCGACTTACAACGTACTTCTGCTTACCTCACGCACCCTGTATTTAACAGCTATCATAGCGAGTCATTGATGATGCGCTACCTGAAAATGCTGGAAAATAAAGATCTTTCCCTGAATACTTCCATGATATCGCTCGGTTCCTGCACCATGAAACTGAATGCAGCTACAGAGATGATTCCTTTAAGCTGGGCACACTGGAGCAAAATGCACCCATTTGCGCCTAAAAACCAGGTAGGTGGTTATTTACAGATGGCTACCGAACTGGGTGAATACCTGAGCAAGATTACCGGCTTTGATGCCTGCAGCCTGCAACCTAATAGTGGTGCGCAAGGCGAGTATGCTGGTTTGCTGGTGATCCGTGCATACCAACAAAGCATTGGCCAGGGACACCGCAATGTGATGCTGATCCCTATCAGTGCACACGGTACCAACCCTGCATCTGCGGTAATGGCAGGATTCAAGGTAGTGATTGTAAAAGCGCTGGAAAACGGTTATATCGATGTAGAAGACCTGAAAGCGAAAGCAGCTACTTACAGCAAAGACCTGGCGGGTATCATGATCACTTACCCCTCTACTTACGGTGTATATGAAGAAAGCGTAAAAGATATCTGTGCTACCATCCACGAACATGGCGGACAAGTATACATGGATGGCGCCAATATGAATGCGCAGGTAGGTTTAACTGCTCCCGGCCTGATTGGTGCGGACGTATGTCACCTGAACCTGCACAAAACATTTGCTATACCTCACGGTGGTGGTGGGCCTGGCATGGGTCCAATCTGTGTGGCCAAACACCTGACTCCGTTCCTGCCTGGTCACGTTAGCCTGAACGATGGTCAAAAATCCAACGCGGTATCTGCTGCACCATTTGGTTCTGCCAGCATCCTGTTGATTTCTTACGCCTACATTCGTATGCTCGGATCCAACGGTGTTAAACAAGCGTCTGAATATGCTATCCTGAATGCCAACTATATGAAGGCAAGACTGGAAAAAGCTTATGATATCCTGTATACAGGCGTTAACGGTACCTGTGCGCACGAGTTTATCGTAGACCTCCGTCCGTTTAAAGCCTCCGCCGGCATAGAAGCAGAAGACGTAGCCAAACGTTTGATGGACTATGGTTTCCACGCTCCTACCATGAGCTTCCCGGTTCCGGGCACTATTATGATTGAGCCTACCGAAAGTGAAGATAAAGGTGAACTGGATCGTTTCTGTGATGCGCTGTTATCTATCCGCGAAGAAATTCGTGCCGTAGAAAACGGTAGTGTGGATAAACAAAACAACGTATTGAAAAATGCGCCACATACACAGCTCCTGATCACTGCCGATGAGTGGACACGTCCATACAGCCGTCAACAGGCAGCCTTCCCGCTGGACTATGTAAAAGCCAATAAATTCTGGCCATCTGTAAGCCGTATCAACAACACCTTCGGCGACAGAAACCTGATATGCACCTGCGAACCTGCCAGTGCTTATGCAGAAGAAGCAGTGAGCATCTAAGCGCTGCGGCCATTAAACATATATAAAAAGGGCGAATCATGGTGATTCGCCCTTTTTATGTGTATACTTTCCTGTTACTTTAGAATAGGTTCCAGTACCTCCAGCTTTCCATCGATAGGCTGGGTAATCTCCAGGCCCAGGATCCGGGCGACTAACGGGTACACCTGTACGTTTTCGAAAGTAGCGATGCGGGTATTGTTCTTGAAGGCGGGTCCCCAGGCCATGAATATGGCATTCATGTTGGTGAGATTATTATCATACCCGTGATGTCCGGGATGTTGCATTTTGCCTGGCTCACCAAATACATAATTCGCTTCCGCTACCAGCACGATGTCGCCAATACGGTTGTAGATATCTTCTTGTCCATAGTGCCACCTGGCGGGTGTTTCCTGCTTCAGATACGCCGTATAATGGTTTTCATTTTTCTTCAGATAATCATATGCTGCTTTTATTTCGGCTTCGTTCTTCCCGTAATACATGACCTTTTCATTGCCCGGCATTTTCTTTAATGGCTCCAATTGTGGGGCATCGGGTATGCTGATGGTATGCACCGTATCTACTTCCAGCATGCCGTGATCGGATACCACGATAAAGTTGACCGGAAGATGAAGTTGATTCACGGCGGCCACCATTTTGCCGATGGCGGCGTCTACAAACTGCACCGCGTTGCGGGTGCTGTCGGAATCGGGACCGTATTTATGGCCCATATGATCTACTTCGGGGAAGTAGAAGGTAATGAGGTGGGGGCGTTGTTCTTCGGGCAGTTGCAGCCAGTTCACTACTGTTTGAATACGTTGGTCGATACCTGTTTTTTCCTGGTATTTGAAATAGTAGGTGGGCCTAACATTTTGTATGGCGCCTTCCGATCCTACCCAGAAGTAGCTGGCGCTAAGCATTTGTTGTTTTTCTGCCAGCACCCACAATGGGATGCCATTATACCAGGTGCCATCTTCTACCGCATCGCGGTTGCCTACTTTATAGATAGCATCTCTTTTACGGTCGTAGAAAAGATTATCTACCAGTCCGTGATGTGCCGGATACAGGCCGGTGACGAGGGAATAGTGATTAGGGAAAGTGAGAGAAGGAAAAGAGGGCTGCATGGCAGTAGCCCGTACTCCATTGCCGGAGAGCTGCAGCAGTTGCGTAGCGTTATATTTTTCAGCGTAGTCATAGCGAAATCCGTCAATAGATATCATGATAACATAAGGCCGGGTTTGTTGCGTAGCGCTGTTTTTCCGTTCCGGTACCGTTAACTGGGTGGTATCCTGCGCCTGGCTGCCTATGTTGATCAGCAACAGGGCGGCGGCGAATAAAAAAATCCTTTTCACTATTGTCGTTTTATTATTAACAGGTTTAAGCTGGGGAGGTATAACAAATGATGGGTCAGATGGATCGCAAATTAGAAAACTATTTTCACTCATAATGACATGGAGAAATTATATATACGTTAACAGGCTTGCAGCGGTCCTAACATCTATTGGTTTCCATTTCTCTCATATATAATAATATTTTAACACAATTTATCACAAAATAGCAATAATCAAGCAAAATCATAATCACTGAATAAAAATTTATATATATAAATTATATTAATTAATTGTTTATCTATATATTAGCCAACTGAAAAACCATTTCAAAACTATGTCTGACTATACCTTTATCACCACAGAGGAACATTTTTTATTACAGGATGCGCTGAAAAAGAACAAGCAACAGTTAACCAAGTTTGCTTTAATTGGTTTTGGTTTATTAATGGTAGCGGCTATCATTCCTCAAATCTATCTATACACACATAACAAACTGGGCGATGCAGACGACTCGCTACTGTCGTTTAAGAATTTCTGGTTCTGGATATGGTTGCTGAGTTTTGTAATAGCATTGATATTTGCCCTGATCAAAGTGACAGATATTCGTTACTGGGCTATTAAAAAAGATCTTACCGCATTACAGAAAGGTATCGTGCAGGCGCCTATGGAAGCTGTTTACCTGGAAAACAATGACACACAAACCAATATTATGATCCTGCTGGAGAATAAGAAAAAACGTTTGTTTTACTGGATGCGTGGCGCATTGGAAGGTTATCGTGCCGGCCAGGAAGTAGAAATTACTTATGCAAGATATTCCCGTGTTATCATCAGCATTAATAAGAAATAATTGATCGTTTTTCACGTGCCGGGTCCTGTGCGTTGGTATACTAACGTACAGGACTATTTTATTTTTTGTTAATCTCTGCCTATCCCTGTATCTTGTATAAGACTGACTTTTATATCCCAAATAATACTTTTGCAAAGTAGACCTATGTTTGTATTTAAAAAAAATGGTGCCTTAAAATGTTTGGCAATTGTATCGCTGTTGGCCATGATCAGCTGTCGAAAAAAAGACAATACCGTTAAACCAGAAGTTCCAAATGACGGCTACCTGATAAAGACCGCGACTTTCACATCCAACTCGCCATATATTCTCAGTATGACCTTTAACTATAACGACAAGTACCAACTGGCATCTGTCGGAATGGGCAACGAAAAAGGGCTCTACGAATCTCACATACACATTATGATGAGAAGGGTAGAATTATCTACAACAGCGGATTTCGTGGGGATAACATCACACCACTTTCTTATGACTCTATTGTATGGGTTGGCCAAAATGCAATGCGCTATACCCGCTGGGTTTCGTATGGCCCAACGATTGACGATACCGCCCATTATGAGTACAATAATGCGGGGCTGCCAATTTCTTGGAGTCGTCCCATCATTTACATTGAGTATATCTATCAAAATGGTGACCTGGTGAAGCGGATTACTACAACGTTTGCCGGCGGGAAAAATATTTTTTCCAAGTCGGAAGCAACTTTCGAATATGACTCCATGCCTAATCCTTTCTATTGGCTATTTCTGAATAACCCATACATTAGCGAACTTTCAGAACGCGCCACCTTTTTAATGTTACCCAGCAAACATAATATCAATAAAATAACAATCAACTACCTCTCCGGAGGAGACCCTTCTTATATCACTGGAATACTCTTTGAAAATAAATACAACACTACTACCCACTTGCTGGAAGAGCAAATTGTGAAATATAAACCTTCAACCAGAGACTCTGTACGATCAAGTACCGTCTTTACGTATACTAAAGTGCAATAACAGACCCCGTAATCATATCATAAACAAAAGCCCTGATTCTTCGCTATCAAAGAATCAGGGCTTTTGTTTATGACGGACCTTCCCAGATCTCCCAAATTTTACAGATTTTTGTATGCAAACATCTGCATACAAAAATCTGTAAACTGCATCCATTATGAACCTGGCACAATTTCAGGAATATTGCCTGGCCCTTCCCGGCGTAACAGAAGAATTTCCCTTCGGAGAGGAAACCCTTGTGTATAAAGTAAAAGGAAAAGTATTTGCCCTCGCTAATATCGAGGACTTCGGATCTGTTAACCTGAAATGCGATCCCGAAGAAGCCATTGAATTACGGGAGCGATATGAAGGCGTGATTCCTGGTTATCACATGAATAAAAAACACTGGAACACAGTAGATGTACATTCCGGCATCCCCAACAAACTGCTGCTGGAGTGGATCAAAAACTCGTATAACCTGGTAGTGGCCAGCTTGCCGAAAAAAGACCGGGAGAAGCTGGGGCAATAACCATTCCCCACATAGACGGGGGCTGTCCCCGTTTTTTTTACTACATTAGCCACCATCTAAATCCAAAATTACTGTTTATGAGAAAATGGCTGCTGCTGGCCTGCGCCGTAATGTTCCTGTTACCGGTTGCGTGTAAAGCCGTTAACCAGGACTCCCTCTGGATGTACGAACATTACACCAAGAAAGAAGTGTACATCACTATGCGCGATGGAGTAAAATTATTCACCTCCATTTACGTACCTAAGGATCAATCTGAAAAGCACCCGATCTTAATGACGCGTACGCCCTACTCCTGCGCACCTTATGGGGAAAATGCCTTTCGTCCTTTATACAAAAATCACTATAAAGAATACCTGAAAGAAGGCTATATCATGGTGGTCCAGGATGTGAGAGGTACCTGGATGAGTGAAGGGAAATTTGTGAACATCCGCCCTTTTAATCCCGCTAAAAAAGGGAAGAAAGATATCGATGAAGCCAGCGATACCTATGACACCATCGACTGGCTGGTAAAGAATGTTACCGGCAACAATGGCAACGTGGGCGTTTTTGGAATTTCCTATCCAGGCTTTTATTCTACCATGGCGGCATTGAGTGGACATCCGGCACTGAAAGCGGTGAGCCCGCAGGCGCCTGTGACCGACTGGTTTATAGGCGATGACTTTCACCACAACGGCGCCTTCATGCTCACGGATGCCTTCTCTTTTTACACGGTTTTCGACCATCCGCATCCGAAGCCTACCACAGAAGGTCCCGCAGGCATCAGCTATTATACACACGACAACTATAAGTACTATCTCGAAACCGGCGCACTACCCAATTTCTCCAAAATTATTGGTGACAGCGTTCCTTTCTGGAATGAAATGTATGCCCACCCTACTTACGACAGCTGGTGGAAAGACCGCAACGTGCGTAACTTCCTCCAAAATGTAAAACCCGCTATGCTGGAGGTAGGGGGCCTGTTTGATGCAGAAGATTGCTTTGGCGCCTGGAATACTTACAAAACAATAGAAGAGAGAAATCCGAATACCAACAACCGTATCGTGATGGGTCCCTGGTATCACGGACAATGGGCATCCAACGATGGTACCCACCTGGGTAATGTTCGTTTTGGCAGCAATACATCTGAATACTACGCTAATAATATCGAGATTCCTTTCTTTAACTACTACCTGAAAGGTAAAGGACAAGCCCCCGCTATTGCAGAAGCTACTGTGTTCTTCACCGGCGAAAACAACTGGAAGCAGCTGCCTAAATGGCCTCCGGCAGCTATGCAGGAAGCGCCTGTTTATTTACAGGAAAATGGCAAGCTCTCTTTCAGCAAACCATTTGCCAGCAATAGCTTCAGCGAATACGTGAGTGATCCGGCTAAACCAGTACCTTATACCGAAGATGTGCATTTTAACCGGACTATCAACTACATGACCGATGATCAGCGCTTTGCTGCCCGCAGACCCGATGTAGCCGTTTTTGAAAGCGAAGTACTGGACCAGGATCTTACACTGGCAGGCCCGGTGGTGGCCGACCTGATTGCCAGCACCAGCACAACGGACGCCGACTTCGTGGTAAAAGTGATTGATGTATTCCCGGACGATTTTAAATATGAAGAAAATGAAGCCACCGAGCATCGCCGGGTACCTTCCGCTACTTACCCTATGGGCGGTTACCAGATGCTGGTACGGGGCGATATCATGAGAGGCAAATTCCGCAACAGCTATGAATCGCCAGAAGCATTTGTTCCCGATCAGCCTACCACTGTTAAGTTCACCATGCCGGATGTAGCCCATACTTTCCAGAAGGGACACCGCATTATGATACAGGTGCAAAGCAGCTGGTTCCCGCTGGCCGACCGCAACCCGCAACAGTTCATGGATATCTATAAAGCCACTGACAAAGACTTTAAAAAAGCTACGATCCGCATCTACCACGATGCACAGCATCCATCCAACGTGATGCTTCCTGTAGTAAAATAATAATAGATCTTTTAGCATGCTGCTGTTATCTACCGTAGCATGCTAAAAGACCTTCTCCCCCGTTTCCTCTCGCTCTTTCCAGGTATACCGGCCTCATACAGACATATCTTTTGCACCAGGAACACAAACCACTTAACCCTAAATGTTCTGGCCACCCCAGCGTATCGGGTAAAATATTAACTTGCACTTTCTTAAAAACCCTTATTTTACTTATTATTTCGATAATTATTCATTTATGTACAAAAAATACCTGTTTATAGGTGCGCTGGGATGCTTGTCTGTTCAAGGTTTCAGTCAAACCAAACCTACACCAAAGAAACCTGTGGCCAAACCTGCAGCCATTAAAGCGCCGGTATTGAAAACGCGCCTGGATACCGTGAGCTATGGTATAGGTGTCAGTATCGCCGAAAACCTGAAAGCACAGGGATTGGAGAATATCAATACCGCTATATTGGCACAAGCCATACAGGGGGCCCTGAAAAATCAAACATCATTACTGCCAAAAGATCAAATAGATATGAGCATTAGTAACTATCTGCAACAGCTGAAAGCTGAGAAAGCAAGCAAAAACCGCGAAGCAGGACTGAAATTCCTGGCGGAAAATAAAGTGAAACCGGGTGTGGTAACGCTTCCTGATGGCTTACAGTACCAGATCCTGAAAGAAGGTAATGGTCCTAAACCTACCATCAATGATAAAGTAAAAACACATTATCATGGTACTTTAATTGATGGTACTGTATTCGATAGTTCTGTAGAGAGAGGTCAACCTATTTCTTTCCCTGTGAGCGGCGTGATCAAGGGTTGGACAGAAGCACTGCAATTAATGCCGGTAGGTTCCAAATGGCGCCTGTTTATTCCTTCTGAGCTGGCGTACGGCGACCGTGGCGCTGGTCCTAAAATTGGCCCGGGAGCGGCATTGGTTTTTGATGTAGAATTGCTCGCGATCGAACAATAGTAATAATATCCGGCTTTCTGGGTACAGAAAGCCGGATATTTATATTTAAAAGCCTGTAGCTGGCCATACGCGGGGCCTGCGCTGTTCCAGCAGTATAAAATCTGCCAGCACCATGGCGGTCACCGCTTCCAGTACAACGGGTACGCGGAGCGCGATACAAAGATCATGGCGACCTTTTACGCTGAATGTTTCCACTTCTCCACTTTTTATATTCAGTGTCTGTTGTTCCTTGGGTGTGCTGGAGGTAGGTTTAACCGCAATCCTGAACACCAGTGGATTACCATTAGAAATTCCTCCTACTACACCACCGGCATGGTTGGTAGCTGTTTTACCGGTTTTATCAAGGATAGCATCGTTATGTTCCAGGCCTTTCATCTTTGCGGCAGCGAAGCCTGCGCCGAATTCAATGCCTTTAATTGCCGGGATTGCAAACACTGCATGCGCGAGGGCTGATTCCAACGAGTCAAAGAAAGGCTCTCCCAAACCGATAGGCAGTCCATCTACCACACATTCCACGATACCACCTACTGAATCTTTAGCGGCAATAGCAGCTTCCAATCCCTCTTCCGCATTGGCATATCCCCCTACTTCTGTAATGGTGGCATTTACCTGGATATTGCTGCCTAAAATTTTCTTGGCAATCACACCTGCCGCTACCAGGTTTAAGGTAAGGCGGCCACTGAAATGCCCACCGCCACGGTAATCTTCGAAGCCGCCGAATTTTTCGGTGGCTACAAAGTCGGCATGGCCGGGGCGGGGAAATTCACGCAGCTTTTCATAATCTGCGCTACGTGTATTGTTATTTTCAAAAAGTATCGTTACCGGGGCGCCAGTAGTATGATCGTTAAATACACCGGATTTGATAAAGGGAAGATCTTCCTCTTTACGGGGAGTGGTTCCCCTGGATCCTCCTTTACGGCGTTCCAGGTCGGCTAAAAAGTCCTCCTGCTTCAAAGGTATACCTGCTGGTATCCCATCTATATTTACGCCTACGCTGGCGCCATGCGATTCTCCAAAAACGTTGACCCTGAATAATCTGCCAAAACTGTTCACACGCTGATGATTTAAAGTGAAAAAACTGCATCCTGCTTTGAGCTGTCAAAACAGGGTGCCTGCTGCTAAATTACGCCAGGATAGCTACTTCACCGCCTAATAATGCAAGGTGATCATAAAATTCCGGGTAAGATTTATTGATCGCTTCTGCATTTTCAATGACTACCGGTCCATCTGCCGTAAGGGCAGCAACAGCGCAAGCCATGGCAATACGGTGATCATTGTGGGAATGTACCGTAGCGCCTTTAATACCAGTGCCACCATGTACGAGCATGATATCGCCCTGCAGGTCGATCTGGATGCCCATCTTGCCAAACTCTTCCTGCAATGTTATACCACGGTCACTTTCTTTATGTGCCAGGCGGCTTACTCCCTTTATTTTCGTAATGCCGTTACAGTTAGCTGCCAGCGCTACTAAAGGAGGGAACAGATCCGGGCAATCAGTGGCATCTATTTCAAAAGCCTTGAGGCCACCTTTTTCAATATTTACGGTAAATACGCCAGACATGATGTGAGCGCCTGCTTTTTCCAGTGCTTCCAGGATAGCTTTGTCAGACTGCGCAGAGGCTACGTTAAGGTGCTGCACTTCTGCCTTACCAGCTACCGCCGCTGCTACCAGCAGGAATGCGGCGCCGCTCCAGTCGCCTTCCACTGTATAGTCGCAAGGGTTATAGGCTTGCTTCTTTCCAAAATGGAATGTTTCAAAATTCTTTTCTTCCACCTTTACACCAAAATGTGCCATCAGTTGCAGGGTTAACGCAATGTATGGTTTACTTTTCAGGTCTTTTACAGTGATGGTGGCATTTTCTGCCGCTGCTCCATAGGCCATGAGCAAGCCGGTCAGGAACTGGGAGCTCAGGGAACCATCGATGGTAATATCTTTAGGTTGCAGTGGACCTTGTATATGCAGGGGTAATTTACCTTCCCGGGTACTGCATTTTACGTCCAGCTGCGGCAACACTTCTTCGAAGAAGTTCATCGGGCGGGTGGTTAAACTGCCATGTCCTTCAATGGTGATAGCCAGGGAAGAAAGCGCTGCGATGGGGGTAAACATACGGATACCTAACCCTGATTCGCCGCAATTGATTTCATCATAAAACGGTTGTACGCCGTTGCTGGTGATTTCAAAATAATCGTGCTCTCTTTTAATTTTAGCGCCCAGATTTTCGGCTACTTCCAGGGCTGCCAGGCAGTCATTGCTCAGGCCCGGGTTACGGATGATAGAGGTCCCTTTAGCCAGCAAAGCCGCAGCTACTGCGCGTTGCATAGCGCTCTTGGAGGGATTGGCCGTAACGGTGCCTTTAATGATAGCTGGTGATACAGTAACTTGCATATGTATATTTCGTCCGCCTTTAAATGAATTAGAAAATTTTTTACAACTCCTGCAGTAACTGTTTCAGTTCTGCAATGGGTATTGGCATCGTAGTCGCCTTTCCTATCTCTTCCAGTAATACAAAATGTATCACGTCTTTCTCCCGCTTTTTGTCCAGTTTGAAAATATCAAATACCGCTTCTTTATCTGACGTAAATGCAACAGGCAATTGGTAGTCGTTGATTAACCGGATCAGGCGTGTCGTCTGATCTGCGGGCAGGTTCATCAGTTTTTCAGAAAAACGGGTGGCTGCCACCATGCCAATAGCTACTGCTTTGCCATGTCCAATATGTTCCAGTTTTTCCACTGCATGTCCAAGGGTATGACCGAAGTTCAGCCAGCGACGGGGACCGTTTTCCAGCTCATCTTCCAGTACCACCTTTGTTTTTGCAGCCACTGATTTTTCCACCAGGTACTCCAGTACGGCTACATCACGTGCCAGTGCTTTATCTTTATTATTTTCGAGATAATCAAACAGGGCTGCATCCATGATACAGGCATATTTGATGATTTCAGCAAAACCGTTATGCCATTCTTCTGCAGGCATGGTTAGCGGCAACGTATAATCGAACAGGATAAAAGCCGGTTGACGGATAATACCCAGCAGATTTTTATGTTTACCGTGGCTCACCCCGTTTTTACCGCCAATAGACGCATCTACCTGGGCCAGTAAAGTAGTCGGTACAAAGCCAAAGGGAATGCCCCGCATATAAATGCTGGCTGCAAATCCGGCCACGTCTGTGATCATACCGCCACCGATGCCTACCAGCGTAGTTTTGCGGTCGGCTTCGTATGCAGTGAGTCCGTCGATGATCCTTTCTACTGTGGCTATGTTCTTCACTTCTTCGCCTGCCGGTACCACGATTTTTTTCCAGTTATGGAGATGATGACCGTGATGTCGTTCCACATTTTCATCTATGACCAGTACTGCCCTGTTCGGGTCTACGTGGTTGCCCAGTTGCAACAGGCTTCCGCCTAAGAAGTAGGTAGTTTCCTGTTGTTGAAACTGGTGGGTTTGTTTTTGCATGGAGCAATTTGCTTTTAGCATTCAGGAAAATGGCTGCGCCTCCGGCTACCGGTGGTAAAGGCCGGTAGCAAGAGGCTAACAGCTGTATAGCTATTTTTCTTCGTTCATCACCTTGTTCTGGCGGTTGATGGACTCCAGGTGCACAGCATCGAAATATTTCAGGATGAATTCCTTGGTCAGGCCCAACTTTTCACCTTTCGCGATATTGCGGTCCAGGATTTCATTCCAGCGGTTTGTTTGCAGGATGGTAATGTTATTTTCCTTTTTGTACATACCGATCTTTTCTGCAATCTTCATACGATTACCTAATAACAGCATGATTTCATCATCTACCTGGTTGATCTGCGCGCGCAGTTTTTCCAGGGCGGAGTTGAAATCTTTCTTATCAGAGTGTTCTCTTCTCCAGGTAATACCGTCCAGGAGTTCAGCCAGTTTTTCAGGGGTTACCTGTTGTTTGGCATCGCTCCATGCGTTATCAGGATCTACGTGTGTTTCCAGCATCAGACCATCGTAATCCAGGTCGATCGCTTCCTGGGACACTTCCTGCAGGATATCGCGGCGGCCGGAGATATGGGAAGGATCACAGATCATAGGCAGCTCAGGCATGCGGCGTTTCAGCTCAATAGCCAGGTGCCACATTGGTGCATTACGGTATTGTGTATTACCGTAGCTGGAGAATCCGCGGTGGATTAAACCTACTTTAGAGATACCCGCTTTCTGGATTCTTTCAACTGCACCAATCCACAGTTCGAGATCCGGATTGATAGGATTCTTAATCAATACAGTAGTATCCACACCTCTCAGGGCATCCGCTACTTCCTGTACAGAGAATGGGTTTACGGTAGTACGTGCGCCTACCCACAAAATATCCACGCCAAAGTGCAGCGCGTCTTCTACCTGTTTGGCAGTAGCTACTTCTACCGCTAAAGGTAAACCGGTCAGCTCACGGGCTTTCTGCAGCCATGCCAGCCCCTTGGTGCCGATACCTTCGAAAGAACCGGGACGGGTGCGTGGTTTCCAGATACCGGCGCGTAATACGTCTACTTTACCTGTTTTTTGCAGGGCCAACGCGGTGGCTAATACCTGCTCTTCGGTTTCTGCACTGCAGGGTCCGGAAATGATCAGCGGCTTTTTATCGGAAGACGGATCAGAGAATTTGGTTTTGGATAATATTTGTTCCATTGTCTGTACCATAGTATTGAAGTTAAGTAGATTATCAGAATTTAGTTATTTCAGGATCTTCCTGATTTTATTGGATTTTTGAATCAATTTATAAAACGCGTCGTAGTCTTCTTCTTCCAGCAACGATTTCATCTGTTGTAACTGGCTGATATGCTCATCCAGTACATCGAGTACATTGTTGCGGTTGTGCTTGAAAATAGGCACCCACATATCGGGAGAGCTTTTGGCCAGGCGCACGGTAGATTCGAAACCACCACTGGCCAGCTCGAAAATGCGGCCCGATTCTTTTTCTTTTTTCAACACCGTCAATGCCAGTGCGAAAGATGTGATGTGGGAAATGTGAGATACATATGCGGTGTGCAGGTCATGCTCTTCTCCATTCATATATACGGTGCGCATCTGCAGCTGATCTACCATATTTTCCACGAGTTCCAGGGCATCTTCATCGCTGTTTTTCACATCGCACAACACCATGGTTTTATGTACGAACAAGTTGCGCACAGCAGCATCAGGGCCGGAATACTCGGTGCCGGCCATCGGGTGAGCCGCCACGAAGCGACCTCTGTTTGGATGACCGGCAACGAGTTGCAGTATTTTTTCTTTAGTAGAACCTACGTCCATAACTACCTGGTTGGGACGTACTTTATCCATAATCCCTGGCAGTGCTTTCAGCACGGCATCTACCGGGATAGCCAGTATCACGAGGTCGGAACGAAGCATGGCTTCATCCAGGGTCGCTTTTTCATCGATGATATTCAGATCCAGCGCTTTTTGCAAATGCGCTGCATTCTGATCTACCCCGATGATCCGCTCTGCCACGCCTTTTTCTTTCAGCGTGATGGCGAGCGACCCACCTATTAAACCGGTTCCTATTATTGTTGCGATCATTTTACGTTTGTTTTGATGCGATCTATCGCTTCCTGGAAAACTTTTTCCTCCTGGCACAGGCTCACCCGGATATAGCCGTTGCCATTACTGCCGAATATACCGCCTGGTGTAATAAATACACGGGCCTTTTGCAATATTTCATCGGTAAGCGTATAGCCGTTATCGATAGTAGCCGGAATTTTTGCCCATACAAACATTCCTACCTGGTTTTTATCGAAGGTGCAATGCAGCAGCTCCAGCAATGCAAATACTTTTTCCCTGCGGGCGCGGTAAATGCTGTTCAGGTTATCGTACCAGTCTTTCCCCAACTGCAAAGCCTTCACTGCGGCCATCTGCATAGGCTGGAACATGCCGGAGTCCATATTACTTTTAAAGCGCAATACCTGTGCAATCCATTCAGCCTTTCCAACGAGCATGCCTATACGCCAGCCTGCCATGTTGGATGATTTACTGAGCGAGTTCAATTCCAGCACTACGTCTTTAGCTCCTTCAAACTGCAACAGGCTTTCTGGTTGCTCATTCAGGATAAAGCTATAGGGATTGTCGTGGCAGATCAGGATCTGGTGACGTTTGGCAAATGCGATCAGTTTAGCGGCAAACTCCCGGTTAAATTTAGCGCCGGTAGGCATATGCGGATAGTTTACCCACATCAGTTTTACACGGCTCAGGTCTGTTTGCTCCAGGGCATCCAGGTCCGGTAACCAGCTATTTTCTGCCACCAGGTCGTAATCCACTACGGTAGCACCACTCAGGCTTACAGCAGAACGGTAAGTAGGGTAGCCCGGGTTAGGGATCAATGCTTCATCACCTTCCTGCAGGTAGGTCATGCAAATGTGCATAATACCTTCCTTAGAACCTATCAGCGGCAATACTTCCGTATCCGGGTTCAGTGCTACCTGGTAGTATTGCTGGTACCAGTCGGCCATGGCCTTGCGGAGTGCCGGAATACCTTTGTACCCCTGGTAGTTATGCGTATTAGGCAAAGCAGCATTTTCGTTTAATGCAGCCACCACTGCAGGATGAGGAGGCAGATCCGGGCTACCGATACCGAGATTTATTACCCTGGTACCTGTTTGGTTCATTTCCTCAATTTCCCTGAGCTTTTTGGAGAAGTAGTATTCTTCTGTGCCTTGTAATCTTTTAGCAACCTGTATCTGCATAAAACTGATTAATGTGTTTTTCCTTTTTTGTAAATGCCCAATACTTTCAGGTGTTCTGTCAGCGGCGCAATTTTCTCCAATGCTTTTTCGAAATGTGCGGCATTGTCGAATTCCATATCTGCGTGGAAATAATAGTTCCATTCTTTGGCAGGGATAGGGAAAGACTGCAGTTTAGACAGGTTAATACCGGCAACGGCGATTTGTGTTAATACCTTGGCAAGGCTACCGCGATCGTGGCTGGTTTGAAAATATACCGAAGCTTTATTGGCATCTTCCGCTGTGGCAACCGGTGTACGTGATACCGCGAGGAAGCGGGTATAGTTATTTTTATTGGTATGGATATTAGGCGCGATGATGTCGAGTTCGAAGATTTCTGCGGCCAGTTTACCAGCAATAGCGGCGGTGCTTTTCAGCTTTTTCTGGCGTACATGTTTGGCGCTGAGGGCCGTATCTTCTGTTTCTACCAGCTTGATATGCGGGTATTTTTCCAGGAAATCCATACACTGTAATAAGGCCATGGGATGGGAATGTACTTCCCGGAGATCTTCCATCGTCTGACCGGGTAATACCATCAGGTGCTGGTTGATCTGCAGGTAAGTTTCACCGATGATGTGCAGACCGGAGTTTTTGATGAGACTGTAGTTAGGGAGGATACTGCCGGCGATAGAATTTTCGATGGCCATGATACCTGCATCTACATCGGGCTGTTGTTTTGTTTTCTTCACCAGCTCAGCAAAGGACGCACAGCATTCGATCTCTATCTGCTTACCGAAATATCCCTGGGCGGCAACCTGGTGAAAACATCCTTCAAATCCCTGTATGGCAATTTTCATCTGTATGTGATTGATTTTTGATTTATTTATAGTTGCTGTAGCAACTAGCTATTTAAAACAGAAAGGGCCCCATCCGTGGGACCCTTTGCGCTGTACTTTTTATGAGTAAGTATGTTATTGCAAACGAGTCCCCTGCTTCTTCGCATAAAAGAAGTAAGAGAAGTAATAAAAAAAGTTATTGTTTGAAGTTGATAACATATACTATACTGTCTGTGTGTTAATGCGATTAAAAAAGGCCTCCCGTTTACCGGAAGGCCTCTTGTAGTATCTTTTATTTTTATACAAACGACCTTCCTACTTCTGGTGCCAGAAATAATAAAAGCCATAAAAACCGAAAGTCGCTTGTAGTTTCATCTGAATTGTTATTCTCTATGAGTGTAGAACAAAAATACGGCACGATTTTAATTATCCAAGGGGTAATATCAAAAAATATACTTTTTTCAATAATAAAGACCATTTATTGAATAACTTTCAAAAAAACATATTTTCGTAGTCAAGCGGACACAAAAAAACCGTCCTGGCTAAGCCGGGACGGTCATTTATTAAAACCTAAAGGTTTAATTATTTGTGAGCAGCAACTGAATCTACTTTCTTAGCAGCAGAATCAACAACAGCAGTAGCAGCTTTAGCAGCAGAATCAACTACGTTAGTAGCAGCTTTAGCAGCAGAATCGATAGTGTTACCTGCAGCAGTTGCAGTTGAGTCAGTAGCGTTTTCAGTTTTAGCACCACCACCGCAAGCTACAGCGAAGATACCGAAAGACAGAGCTAAGAAACCGATTTTAATTACGTTCTTCATGATACAATTATTTAAGTTGTTTTTGAATGATTTAACCTTTATACCAGGGTCACCTAAAAGGTAACCCAACTTTTAAAAATATTTTTTTTCGGTACTTTGGGTTACCAAATGCCTAATAACTGTATTAAGAGTGAAGCAACATCAAGACATAACAAGAGACAGGGAATTATTGCTGGGACTGGCAAAAGGTGAGGATAAGTCATTGGAAATCATCTATTCTGAGAATTTTCCGGTGGTATTAAGAATGATCCTGCAACACAACGGCTCCGAAGATGATGCCAAGGATATTTTCCAGGAAGCCATTATAGTCTTATATGAAAAGGTGCAAAACAATGACTTTACGTTAAGCAGCCGGCTTAAAACCTTTCTTTATTCGGTTTGTCGCCATCTCTGGTTAAAAAAAGTACAACGTACCTACGGATTATACAGCTTATCGCCCGAACTGGAGGAAGTGATTCCTGCCACGGAAGAACTGGAAGCGCATCAGGCCAGGGATCAGGAATTCCGGATTATGGAAGGGGCCATGAGTAATATTGGTCAGCCCTGCCAGGCAATCCTGGAAGATTATTACCTGCATAAAAGATCAATGCAGGAAATAGCGGAGAAGTTTGGATATACCAACGCCGAAAATGCCAAAAATCAGAAGTACAAATGCCTCATGCGTTTGAAGAAGTTATTTTTTGATCAGTACAACACATCATTATAAGTAGAAAGCAGCCATGAAAGAGGAAATGAGTTTATTACGTGACATTGAGCGTTACCTGGAAGGGGAAATGAGCGAACAGGAAAAAACTGCTTTCGAAGAATTACGCCGTACTAATCCCCTGATTAACAAACAGGTAGAAGAACACCAATTATTTCTCCTGCATTTGGGTAACTATGGACAACGGCAACAGTTACAAGCTAAACTGAACCGGATCCACCAACAGCTGGATATGCCTGCCCTGCGCCAACAAGCCCAGGAAAGCAACCAGGCCGCCAAACGACTGTCTATACGCCGCAGAACCATTACCAACCTGGCCGCTGCCGCCTGTATTGCCCTCGTTACATCCCTGTCGACCATTGCCGTGATACAAAATGTAACCCGGAACAAGTCTACCGCACAATATGAAGATGTAAGACGGGTGTTGAATAACATTCAACGTTCCCAGAATGCACTCATCAATGATATCAACAGCAAGAGTAAAGCACCGTTAAACCCAGGCACCTACGGAGGCACCGGCTTTGCCGTATCCGGCAACGGCTATATTGTTACCAACTACCACGTAGTTGCCGGCGCCGACTCTGTATATGTACAAAATACCAAGGGTGAAGCGTTTAAAGCAGTCAGCATATTTGAAGATATTTCCAGTGATCTGGCCATACTGAAAATTGCAGATTCCACTTTTAAAAGCCAGCCACTCCCCTATGCTTTGAAACCACAAAGCGTAAAAATCGGGGAAGAGGTATTTACCATGGGCTTCCCAAGGGATGAAATTGTATATGGCAAAGGGTATATCAGTGCTAAAACAGGTTTTAACGGAGATACTACCGCCTACCAGGTGTCTATCCCGGTAAATCCGGGCAACAGCGGCGCTCCGCTGCTCGACAGTAAGGGAGACGTAGTGGGTATCGTTACCGGCAAGCAAACTACTTCAGACGGTATTGCCTTTGCTGTAAAATCGGCCCACCTGAAACACCTGCTCGATGAAATGCCTAAAGACAAACAACCCCGTAAGGAGTGGAATCATAAAAGCCACCTGGACGGCATGAACAGGGTTGACCAGATCAAAAAGCTGGAAGACTTTGTATACATGGTAAAGGTGTATAACTGAGCGAATTAATTAGTATTCGGCATAAAGCTATTGAGGCGAATGAACTTAGCGGATAACTCCCGCATTGTTCATTCGCCTCAGTGGCTTTTATACGTATTTTGAATTTTATCAGTGTCCCTGCTTCACCCAGGCTTTGTACTTATCTGTGATCCAGTAAAGCAGATCGTTGTTGGCGAGTGCCCTCATGGTACCATAATCCGGGTAATTATCTCTCATAAATAAATGTAAAGAATCGCCTGTCAGCCCGGTTACCTTGTTAACCAATAACGGTGTGAAACGGGAATCGATGAATTTTTGTTTCTCCATCTCTTCGTAATTCTTTTTAAACTGCCGTTTTTGCTTTTCCTTCTTGGAAAAACGGGTAATGGGACTTACTACAATACCTGCCCCTACCGGGGTACTGCCACCAGCCAGCGGCTGATCGGGTACATCCAGTATATAACCGTATTGCTGGCGTCTTTCCATAGAATCGCGCTGGTAAGGGGTGTATTGAGAGGTTACCTCTACGCCTTTCAGGAACTTTCCTGCAGGTTCCATGATAATATTGGTGGTTTGCGTACCGGAAGACTGGCCCACAATCAGGGTATCGGGTTTATAGCCCACAAAAGTGAATACCAGGCGATCATTGCGGGAAGCGGATATCTTATAGAAACCGCCCTGATCAGACAAGGAACGTTTTCCTGAACTGATATTGCTGATCGTAGCATAAGGCAACACCAGTTTATTACTGTCTGAAATCATCCCGGTAACAGTTACCTGTGCCTGTACCAGTGGAGCAAATGCCATGCTGAGTATACCGCCTAGCGCTATGGCGCGTAATAGAACCTTCATATAAGTATAATAATTTGACTGCTGAACCCTCTCCTCTCTTACAAACATATCTCTATAGACATTGTTCATATCCTTTATGAAAGTACAAATTAAACGAAATGCGGCCGTGTTAAAAAAGAAAAATCCTTCTGCCTGTTAACAGAAGGATTCGAATATTTTTGATGATACTTGTTATAGTGACACTTGTATACGCGTATCAAAGACTTTACTTTCGCCGGCAGCCAGCTGAACCAGTCCCAGGCCATTATTAAAGGCATCGGGTGCACCGCTGAGGTTTTCCACCGCAATACTGGTGCGGTGAGGCGGAATATAGATCTGTAAAATCGGGTAACTATTGCCCGGGTAAAAAGCGATGCGGATGTTTTTCTTTGGATCGCGGATAGTAGCCAGCGGCTGGGATTGGCCATTATCCAGCACAAAGGAATTATCCAGTTCCACTCCTTTCAGCAACTTACCCTGTGCGAATTCAGTATAAGGTAACAGCTTCCCGGTAGGCAGCAGTTTATCATTGAATTCCACGATTTCTTTGGAAGCGAAAGTCAGTTCCAGTTCATCTACATGCGTACCGGTGCTAAAGTAGGGATGCCACCCATCGACAACAGGAATGGTGTGCCCGTTTTTATTCACAATAGTAGTTGTTACCTGCAACTCATTGTTGGCACGCAAAGTATATTTAGCGATGCAATCATATGCAAATGGATATCCTGCATCATCTGTTTGTTTAAAATGATGGGTGAGGGTAACCGCTGCATGTTGATCGTCGGTAACCTGCGCAGTAATGGTAAAAGGCGCATCGTACAACAAGCCGTGGATCGCATTCCCGGGCGCCAGTGTTTTCTGGATGCTGTAAGATTGGCCTTCCCAGGTATATTCGGCATCTTTCATGCGGCAAGCGTAAGGGCTTAATTTCACGCTTTTAAAACTGGTACGCAGATTTGCCTCCAGGTCAGCAACATCTTTATAACTATCTATCAGGTTGAGTGTGCCCTGGGAGTGCTTCACCTTAAACGCGTGCAACAGTGCACCGCAGGAAGGAATTATCTCTACCTGCGTTCCGGTAATATGATCCTGGAGCGCTATGATATCAAATCCTGCCTCTTGAAAGGAATGGATGCCAAATTTCATTGTTCAATATTTTGAGTTCCGGACAAAATAGTAAAATTTTATGGAGAAGATTAGATGCTTGCATTGATCAGGTTTTCCAGCCACTCCTGTTTACCGCTGATTTGTTTAGGTTCTCCGTTTGCTACAGCAAAATTGCGAAGGTCTTCCAGGGTTAACTTACCGGCCTCGAATTCCTGGCCTTTACCGCTGTTGAAAGATGCATAGCGGTCGTGGCGGAATTGCTTATAAGGCGTGGCATTCAGTACTTTTTCCGCTACAATGGCTGCGCGGGCAAATGTATCGATACCACCTATATGTGCGTGGAAGATATCTTCCAGGTCGGTGGAGTTGCGACGGGTTTTGGCATCGAAGTTTACGCCACCACCTGCAAATCCGCCTGCTTCCAGGATCACCAGCATACTTTCAATGAGATCGTTGAGATTAGTGGGGAACTGGTCGGTATCCCAGCCGTTCTGTGCATCGCCGCGGTTGGCATCAATGCTGCCCAGCATACCTGCATTAGCGGCCACCTGTAATTCGTGCTGGAAGGTATGACCTGCCAGGGTAGCGTGGTTTACTTCCAGGTTCAGTTTAAAATCTTTATCGAGTCCGTATTGGCGGAGGAAACCTATCACTGTAGCGGCATCGTAGTCGTACTGGTGCTTGGTTGGTTCGCAGGGTTTAGGCTCAATGAAAAAGGTGCCTTTAAAGCCCTGTGCCCGTGCGTAGTCGCGGGCCATGCCCAGGAAGCGACCCAGGTGTTCTTGTTCCCGTTTCATGTCGGTATTCAGCAGGGTCATATATCCTTCGCGACCACCCCAGAATACATAGTTTTCACCACCCAGTGCAATAGTAGCATCCAGGGAATTTTTCACCTGGGTGCCGGCATAGGCCAGTACGGCGAAATCGGGGTTAGTGGCAGCACCGTTCATGTAGCGGGGATTGCTGAAAACATTGGCAGTACCCCATAACAGCTTTACGCCGCTGGCTTGTTGTTTTTGTTTGGCGTAGGCAACAATCTGCTGTATACGGCTTTCATATTCTGCTATGTTAGCGCCTTCATCCACCAGGTCTATATCATGGAAGCAATAATATGGCAGTCCCATTTTGGTGATGAATTCAAAAGCGGCGTCCATTTTATCTTTGGCGCTCTGGTTGGCATCGGTAGCGGTAAGCCAGGGGAAATGTTTGGTACCGGGGCCAAAAGGATCTCCACCAGTGCCGCAGAAGGTATGCCAGTAGGATACTGCAAAACGAAACAGTTCCTTCATGGATTTACCGGCAATAAGGCGGTTTTCATCGTACCACTTATAAGCCAGCGGATTGTCTGACTGTGGTCCTTCAAATTTTATTTTACCAATCCCTTTAAAGTACTCCGTGTTTCCTAATGTAATACTCATAACTAATGTGGTTTTTAAAATGCATGTACTTATATGTTTCCGTTTATTGCAGTAAAGTACGAAGTCCATTTAGCCAATCGCCGTATACATCGCGGTATTGGGTTTGAAGGGCAGCATTTGGTTCTATTACAGAAAGGCATTCCATACCACGGAAGGCATCGGCAGCATTTACATACCCGGCGCCGATAGCAGCTCCACGGGCGGCCCCGGCGGCGCCGTCTGTATTATATAATTCTATTACTACATTGGCGGTGTTGGCAAAGGCTTCCCGGAAGAGGGGACTGAGGAACATGTTGGCATGTCCGGCCCTTACGCGGTGGATATTCAGGTCCATTTCCGCCATGATGTCCATACCGTAGTTGAGTCCGAATACAATGCCTTCCTGCACGGCCCGCATCAAATGCGCGCGTTGGTGGCGGTTGAAGTTCAGATGGCTAACGGTGGCGCCTATACTCTTGTTTTCCAGTATACGCTCTGCCCCGTTGCCGAAAGGAAACACCTGTAAGCCGGCGGCGCCTATAGGCGCCTGGGCGGCGAGCTGGTTCATTTCAGGATAGGTAATATCTCCTACCAGGTTTTTGAGCCAGCTGTTGGCAATGCCGGTACCATTGAGGCACATGAGCACGCCATTCCTGGTATGAGCAGGATCGTTATTGACGTGTACAAATGTGTTGACACGGCTCTTTTTATCAAAACTGTTTTTATCGTGTACAGCGTATACCACACCAGAAGTACCCGCGGTGGTAGCAGCTTCTCCGGGTTGCAGTACATTCAGGGAAAAAGCGTTATTAGGTTGGTCGCCGGCGCGATAAGTGACCGGGGTACCGGGAGCGAGGCCCAGTGTGGCGGCGGCGGCGGCAGTCAGCTGTCCCTGTACGCCGAAAGTAGGTACAATAGCAGATAACAGCTGCTCATCGATATTGTAATATTTCAGCAATGCAGCATCAACCCTGTTTTCGGTAAAGTCCCAGAAAGTACCTTCTGATAAACCGGATATCGTAGTAGCGGCTTCGCCGGTGAGTTTCATGGCAATGAAGTCGCCGGGCAGCATTACTTTATGAATACGTTCGTAAAGGTGAGGTTCGTTTTCCTGTATCCAACGCAGTTTAGAAGCGGTGAAGTTACCGGGGGAATTGAGCAAGTGAGAAAGGCAATAGGTTTCGCCCATGTTTTTAAAGGCGGTATTACCAATGTCAACGGCGCGGCTGTCGCACCAGATGATAGCGGGTCTTAACACCTGCTGGTTTTTATCCACACATACCAGTCCATGCATCTGGTAGGCGATGCCAATACCCTTGATCTGTGCCGGATCTACGGCAAAGCGACTCAGCAACAAACCTGTTGCCCGGATGATTTCCTGCCACCAGCTTTCCGGGTCTTGCTCGGCCCAGCTGGGATGCGGCACATCTATGGCCATTTCTTTTTCAGGGCAGGTAGCAGAGGCTACACAAATACCCGTATCGGCATTCAATAAAGCTGCCTTGATAGAGGATGACCCAATATCATATCCTATAAAGTACATAACGTGAAGATTAGCAATAAGACCGGATATTTCATGGCAACAGCAGGCCGCTATGAAATATCCGGGTAACAAAATAAAATATTCTTACCAGAAAACAGTATACAATGCTATTAATATTCCCACAATCAGCAATGCGCCCACAGTGAATCCCATGTTGGGTTTGAACATGCTGCTGTCGATCGCCAGTCCTTTTGGATTATTGACGCTGGATTTATCAGTCAGGGTAATAATGATCATGCCTGCTACACACACCACAAATACCAGTCCCATACGATCGATGAAGGCCATTTCCCACAAGCCGCTGTCCGGGTTCAGGGCTGCAAAACCAATCTGGTGCAGTGGCTCCAGGTTTACCCATGCCGGCAGGAATTTGAGGATGAAGGAAAGCAGTAAGCCACCGATCATAGCAAACATAGCTGCGTTGGAAGTAGTCCGTTTCCAGAAGAAACCCAGGGCAAACATGGCAAATACGCCCGGAGATACGAAGCCGGTATACTCCTGGATAAACTGGAAGCCACCCTTCTTGTCGATACCCAGGAAGTTGGAGATAACGATCGCGATAATCATGGTAATAATTACCACCATACGTCCTACGCCTACAACCTTCTTTTCATCTGCGTCTTTGTTATATATCTTCTTATAGATATCCAGGGAGAAAATGGTAGAAATACTATTGGCTTTACCTGCCAGGGAAGCTACTACCGCTGCTGTTAATGCCGCAAATGCCAGCCCTTTCAGTCCTACCGGCAGGAGGTTGAGCAACACGGGGTAAGCGTTATCTGCATTCAGGGAGCCATCTTTCATCATAGACTGCGCAAAGTCGCCATGGTTCTGGGAATACAGCACATACGCCGCAATACCGGGTAATACCACGATAACAGGCATCAGGAGTTTGAGGAAGCCGGCAAAGAGCAAGCCGCTGCGGGCTGTCTTCAAATCGGCGCCCAGGGCGCGTTGCGTAATATATTGGTTACAACCCCAATAGTTCAGGTTTACGATCCACATACCGCCAATCAGTACACTCAAACCAGGCAGGTCGAGGTATTTAGGATTCTCTTTATGCAGGATCATGTGGAAATGCTCGCTGGCATGTTGTGTCATCAGGGAGAAGCCTTTCAGCACACCGGTGGTACCAAAGTGCGCAGACACCAGTTGCAGGGCCAGGTAGGTAGTAGCCAAACCGCCCAATATCAGGAAGAATACCTGGATAACATCGGTGTAGCCAATTACCTTCATACCTCCCAGGGTAATGAGAATGGCGAAGAAGGCCAGTGCCACCATACACACGTAGAAGTTGATACCTGAAATAGTAGATACCGCCAGGGCTCCCAGGTAAAGGATGGACGTGAGGTTTACTACTACATACAGCAATAACCAAAACACCGCCATAATGGTACTTACCGTTTGATTATACCTGCGTTCCAGAAACTGGGGCATGGTATAAATCTTATTCTTCAGGTAAATAGGCAGGAAAAATACCGCTACAACAATCAATGTGGCTGCTGCCATCCATTCATAGGTAGAAATAGCCAACCCGATATTAAAACCGTTTCCGGACATCCCGATAAATTGTTCCGCGGAAATGTTGGAAGCAATCAGGGACGCACCAATAGCCCACCAGGTCAGTGAACCTTCGGCCAGGAAAAAGTCTTTCGAATCCGTGGTAGCCTTCTTTTTCTTGCGATAGATGTAGTAACCATAACCGGCCACTATTACGAAATACACCAGGAATACCAGGTAGTCAAAGATGTGTAAGGATTTTGTTTGCATAACGTTCAAACGTGGTTATAAAAAATTTAGCGGATCAATATACATAATAAATGTAAAAAATACGCTTACTCATGCTTTTTTTAACAATGAAAAATAAAACCGCGACAGCCGTCGCGGTTTTTCTGGCATTAAAACTATACATTTTAATTTCTTCTCCTAGTTTCTTTCTAAAAAAGAAACAATTGATACCCCTTACGTACACAAAAAGTGCCGCCGGAAGTACTATGCTTCCTCTAAAGCCATGATTGCCAGCCTATCGCCGATGATAGATCCAATGGCCACTCCCATACCTCCCATGCGTACGCCGATGATCACATTTTTCGTGTGTGCCTTTACGATAGGTTGCCGGGTACTGCCAAAGGCCATGATGCCAGTCCACCGGTCGGCAATAGCCACTTCCCTGCCAGGGAGAATGGTAGTTCGTAACAATACTTCCAGTTCATGCTGTATACGGTCGTTGAAATGAAAATCGGTAGACGTTTCACCAGCAAAATCCAGCTGACGGCCACCTCCCAGGAGCACGCGGCCGTCCAGTTCCCGGAAATAGTAGTAGCCTTCTTCAAAATGGAAAATGCCTTTAAAGGGCAGGTCTTTTACCGGCTCCGTGATCAGCACCTGTCCCCTGCCGGGCGTAATTTCCTCTTCCGGCAGCAGCTTTTTTGTAAAGGCGTTGGTACATACCAGCACTTTACGGGCGGAGAAAATAATATCTTCCTTCAGCGTATGATGAGGTACCACCACGTTGACTCCTGCATGAAAATCATCGATATGGGTAACCGTGCAACCGGTTTTAATTTCGATACCTGCTGCGATGGCGGTGTCGATCAGGGCGCGCATCATTTTGCCGGTATGCAGCTCCCCTTCAAAATTATTACGTACCAGGGCTTTCACATATTTGCGTTCGAAGCCAAAAGGGCCCAGTTGATCGTTAGCCCGTTCAAAGGCCCGTTGGTTATTGAAAAGGCTGCCTAGCATGTGGTTTACCTCGTTCAATTGTTCCAGAGCCCATTCCTGGCGGGGGCCAATTAGTTCAAAACTTCCGTTTTCCTGATAATTGATCGCCTTATCGCCCAGGCGTTGGCGCAGGAGGCGCAGGCCCGCATAGCGTAGGTTGACCAGGTTCAGCACTGCTTCTACCGGCATGGTTTGCAGGTCGGCCAGTATTTCTGTGAGACTGCCGAGACAGGCGAAGCCCGCATTTTTTGTACTGGCGCCAGTAGGCAGCACTTCTCGTTCCAGCACCATGATGCGGCTTTGCGGGGCTCTTTCCTTCAGGCTAATGGCGGTAGAGAGGCCTACAATTCCACTGCCTACAATGATGTAGTCGTATTGCAGGAGGCTTTGCTTTTCCCAATAACTGAGCATAATATTTATTTAAACAGATCCAACAGCGCCACCATCCACCCTGAATACCCCACCGGTAATAAATGATGCCTGGTCCGACGCCAGGAAAGCGACCATGGCGCCGGTTTCTTCGGGAAGACCAGGCCTTCCGAGTACCTGGTACGGGCGATTTTCTTTGAGGAAGTCCCTGGCAGCCTCTTCTTCCGAAATACCTTTTTCCTTTGCCCGCGCAGCCAGCATATCATCTACCAGCGGGGTTTTGATAAATGCCGGAGATACGGTATTCACCAGGATATTGTCCTTTCCATAGTTCATGGAAAGTGTTTTGGAATAATTATTCAGGGCCGCTTTGGTAGCATTGTAATGCCCCATGTTGGGATCGGGTTGTTCCCCGTTTTCCGAGGAGATATTAATAATGCGGCCACCTCCCTGCTTCTTCATATGAGGAATAACCAACTGGGTGAGTGCTACCAGTCCGAAGAAGTTAATGTCGAAGATATTTCGCCATTGCGCCATGCTGATGGTATCCAGTGGGCCGAAGGCATCTATTCCACCGGCATTGTTGACGAGGATATCTATATGTCCCAAACGTTGAACAGTGCTGGTAACCAGTTGCTCCAGGTCGGCTTCTTTTGCCATATCTGCTACTACGGCCAGCACATCATGGCCTTGCAGGCGGAACATGGCGGCGGTATCTTCCAGTTCATCCGCGTTGCGGGCCGTAATGACCACGGTGGCGCCTTCCGCCAGCAGAACGGCGGCAATGCCTTTACCAATGCCTTTGCTGCCACCGGTAACGATGGCCACTTTTCCTTTCAGATTAAGTTCCATAACAATATGATTTAAAACGGACTTTTACGCTATCCGGATATAAGTTATCGAAAAAAGTAAATGGCCCTACTTCTGAGGCCGTCATTTTTTGTTCACAAATTACGCGTAGATTCGGTGCCTAAACACATACACCATGATTGCAACAAAAGCATATGCAGTGCAGGATGCCACTTCCCCGCTGGGGCCATGGAATTTTGAACGCCGGGAACCAGGTCCTCATGACGTACAGATTGAAATTTTATATTGTGGCGTATGTCATTCTGATATACACCAGGTGCGTAACGAATGGGGCAACTCCATCTACCCGATGGTGCCAGGTCATGAAATAGTAGGGCGTGTGACCAAAATAGGAGATCATGTTACCCGTTTTAAAGTAGGCGATCTGGCGGGGATCGGATGTTTTGTAGATTCCTGCCGCGAATGTGCACCGTGCAAGGCCGGAGAAGAGCAGTATTGTGCTACCGGCGGCGCCAGTACTTACAATGGATATGAGATGGACCGGAAAACGCTTACCTATGGTGGTTATTCTACGCACATTGTTACCGATGAACAATATACCCTGAAAATATCTGATAAGTTACCACTATCAGGTGTGGCTCCGTTGCTCTGTGCCGGTATTACCACCTATTCTCCCCTGCGTCACTGGAAAGTAGGCAAGGGACATAAAGTTGGCGTAGTAGGCTTGGGAGGACTCGGACATATGGCCGTAAAACTGGCTGCTTCCATGGGGGCGGAAGTCACCATGCTCAGTACCTCACCATCTAAAGAAGCGGATGCCAAAAAACTGGGCGCGCATCATTTTGCGCTGACCACCAGCAAGGAACAGCTAAAGCAACTACGCAACCAATTCGATTTTATTATCAATACCATTTCCGCGCCGCACGACTACAGCAACTACCTCAATATGCTAAACCTTGATGGCGTGATGATCTGTTTGGGCGTACCTCCGGAGCCATCAGCAGTGCCGGCGTTTAACCTGATTATGGGCAGAAGGAGCATTGCCGGCTCATTGATTGGCGGTATCCGTGAAACCCAGGAGATGCTGGACTACTGTGCGGAGCATAATATTACCAGCGATGTGGAAGTGATTGACATTAAAGATATCAATACGGCTTATGAACGGATGTTGAAGGGAGATGTAAAATACCGTTTCGTGATTGATATTGCCAGTTTAAAAGCTTAAAGCATAAAGCGGAAAGCAAAAAGCTATTGTGGAGAATGATCTTAGCGAATATTTAAAAATCGCTTTGGGTATTCTCCACAATAGCTTTTTGCTTTCCGCTTTATGCTTTAAGCTAAACCAAATATCCAAATAAGCTGTCGTCTTTATTCAGCTCGGTGAACTGGAAATTATATTTCTGGAAATTGGCGATCAGTTTATCGTAGTCTTCCCGGTACTTCAGTTCAACACCTACCAATGCCGGGCCTATTTCTTTGTTGTGTTTCTGGATATATTCAAAGCGGGTGATATCGTCGTTGGGACCGAGAATATGATTCACGAATTCTCTTAATGCACCGGGGCGTTGTGCAAAACGTACAATAAAGTAATGTTTTAAACCTTCGTAGAGCAGGGAACGTTCTTTTATTTCCTGCATGCGGTCAATGTCGTTGTTGCTGCCACTGATTACGCATACTACTTTCTTTCCTTTTATTTCTTCTGCAAAGCCGTCGAGTGCCGCAATGGATAAGGCGCCTGCGGGTTCCACCACGATGGCATCTTCGTTATAAAGGCGCAGGATGGTAGAGCATACCTTTCCTTCGGGCACCAGGTGCATCTTTTCCAATACGTCTTTACAGATTTCATAGTTGAGTGTACCTACCCTTTTCACCGCGGCGCCATCTACAAATCGTTCAATTTCGTTGAGGGTAACGGGGCCGCCCTGTTCGAGCGCTTTGAGCATGGAAGGGGCGCCTTCCGGCTCTACGCCGATGATGCGGGTTTTAGGGCTATATGTTTTGAAGTAGGTGCCTAGTCCGGCTGCCAGTCCCCCGCCGCCTACCGGCACAAAGAGGAAATCGATGCCGGATTGATCTTCCAATATTTCCACGGCCACGGTGCCCTGGCCTTCAATAATTTTTGCATTGTCGAAGGGCGGGATGAAAGTCATATCGTTAACGGCGGTAAATGCCTGGGCTTCGGCGGAGCAATCGTCGAAGGTATCGCCAATGAGCCGGATTTCGATATTATCGCCTCCGAACATGTTTACCTGGTTTACTTTCTGTTTTGGTGTAATTACGGGCATAAACACCACGCCTTTAATGTTCATGGCTTTGCAGGCATAGGCGAAGCCCTGGGCATGGTTGCCGGCGCTGGCGCAGGTAACGCCTTTAGCCAATATTTCAGCAGGGAGGCTGCTGATGAGGTTATAAGCGCCGCGTAATTTATAGGAGCGTACAATTTGCATATCCTCTCTTTTCAGATACACATCGCATTGGTAGCGCCGGGAAAGGTTGGCGTTATAGGTAAGTGGGGTGCGGGCCACCACTGATTTCAGTTTCACCGCTGCATCGAGGATATTCAATGAATTGACACTGCTCATTACTTCAGACATATGATCTATTTAAATACAAATGGCAAACCATTCCGGAATTCTGGGAATCGGCGATTCAGCTATAAAGTTTCGTGGAAAAAAATCTCCGGGAAACTAAACAGCGGGAATGCTAATAATCAAAATTCCAAAATGGTTTGCCATCCGTCACTATAATTTTAAAAAAATTAAGCGTTGTTAGGACGCAACTTACGTACTGCTGCACCTGCCTGCCACATTTCGCTTTCGCGCAGTTCTTTCAGTTCTTCGTTCAGTTTTTCGCGATAATCAGGCGTGCTGTTGGAAGCAATAGAGCGGGCAGCTTCTTTACCTGCAGCTACGCTGGCGTACAGTTCATCAAATACAGGCTGAGTAGCTGTTTTGAATTTCTTCCACCAGTCGAGCGCACCGCGTTGAGCAGTAGTAGAGCAGTTAGCATACATCCAGTCCATACCATTTTCTGCTACCAGTGGCATCAGAGACTGAGTCAGTTCTTCTACAGTTTCGTTGAACGCTTCAGAAGGAGAGTGACCGTTTTTACGCAGGGTTTCGTATTGTGCTGCGAAGATACCCTGGATACAACCCATCAGGGAACCGCGTTCGCCGGTGAGGTCGGAGTATACTTCTTTTTTGAAATCTGTTTCGAACAGGTAACCGGAACCAACGCCGATACCCAGTGCTACTACGCGTTCTTTAGCGCGACCGGTAGCATCCTGGAAGATAGCGAAGCTGGAGTTCAGCCCCTGACCAGCCAGGAACAGGCGACGCAGGGAAGTACCGGAACCTTTAGGGGCTACCAGGATTACGTCTACATCAGCCGGAGGAATAATACCGGTTTGATCTTTATAGGTGATACCAAATCCGTGGGAGAAGTAGAGTGCTTTACCAGGAGTCAGGTGTTGTTTCAGTGTAGGCCACAGGGTGATCTGACCGGCATCAGACAGCAGGAACTGGATGATAGTACCTTTTTGAGCTGCTTCTTCGATGTCGAATAAAGTTTCACCAGGAACCCAGCCATCAGCTACCGCTTTATCCCAGGTTTTAGAATTCTTACGTTGGCCTACAATAACATTGAAGCCATTGTCTTTCAGGTTCAGTGCCTGGCCAGGACCTTGTACGCCGTAACCAATTACTGCAATCACTTCGTTCTTCAGCACTTCCCTTGCTTTTTCCATAGGGAATTCTTCTCTGGTTACTACTTGCTCGAGTACCCCTCCAAAATTGATGGTTGCCATGTGTTGTTTTTTTAGCTTTTAGCTATTAGCGGTTAGCTATTAGCTGACGTGTGATTTGAATGAATAATAATGTATCGTTTAACAGCTTTCAGCGATCTGCTAAAGGCCGTGTTCTGCTTCTTGTGTCTGCAGTTCTTTCAGGTGTTCATGGAAACGGCGGCTCCATTTTACGATGGCTACGCGACCGCTTTTTGAATACTCGATCAAACCGTATGGTTCCAGTTTTTTAATGAAGTCGATCAACTCCTGCTGGTGGCCTGTTTTCTCGATCACGAAATACTCGGCAGTAATGGTGAGGATACGCGCATTGTTTTCGCGGATCAATCTTTCGATATCGCCGGTGTGTAACGACCGGGTAGATATTTTGTACAAAGCCAGCTCCTGGTATACGACTTCTTCTTCCTCGTGTACAAAGGCGCGGTGTATTTCAATGAGTCTTTCTATCTGGCCTACCACTTTATCCAGCTTTTCACGTGTAGACAACACCGTTATAATGAATTTATATACACCGGGTATCTCTGTTTCAGCTGTGGTTAAACTGGTAATATTAATGCCCCTGCGGGTAAATATAATCGTGATACGGTTGGTGATACCTATACGGTCTTCCGTATATACCGTTACTGTATATTCTTTTTGCATATACCTGTTGTGAATTACAAATGATCAAAATGAATCCTTCCTGTACTGCTACTCCAGTCTGATGGAAGATATAGGAGCGCCGGCCGGCACCATGGGGAATACGTTGTCTTCTTTTTCCACCACTACTTCGAGCAGGTAAGCGCCCTTGTGTGCCAGCATTTCATCAATGGCGGCAGATATATCTTCCCTTGCTGTTACTTTCTTGCCGGGGATAAAGAACCCTTTGGCAATCTGTACAAAATCGGGATTGACCATTTCAGTTGAAGAATAGCGTTTGTCGAAAAACAACTGTTGCCATTGTCTTACCATTCCGAGGAAGTTGTTGTTGAGGATCACTATTTTCACACCGATCTGTGACTGGTAAATAGTGCCCAGTTCCTGGAGGGTCATCTGGAAGCAGCCATCACCAATGATAGCCACTACTTCTTTTTCCGGGGTACCCATTTTGGCGCCCATGGCTGCCGGCAATGAAAAGCCCATTGTACCCATACCACCGGAGGTAACATTGGTATTAGGATTTTTGAACCGATAGTAGCGGGAAGCTACCATCTGGTGTTGTCCTACGTCTGTTACCAGTACGGCTTCTCCCTTGGTTTTTTCTGAGATGAGGCGGATGGTCTCTGCCATTTTCAGTTCACCAGCTTCGGGATATAATTCTCTATGCTGTACTTTTTCGTATTCTTTCTTATCGGCTGCCCTGAATTCTTCCAGCCATTCGCTGTGCTGCGCAGGTTTCACCAGTTCCAACAGCGCTTCCAGCGCGGGTTTGGCATCGGCGTGCACTGCTACATCCGCTTTCACGATCTTATTGATTTCAGCGGCATCAATTTCGATGTGAATAACTTTGGCGTTGGGCACATACGTACCTACGTCGCCCGTTACCCGGTCATCGAAGCGCATACCTACCGCAATTACCACATCGGCTTCGCCGGTGAGCATATTAGGACCGTAGTTACCATGCATACCCAGCATACCTACGTACAGCGGGTGATCCACTGGTACTGCAGAAAGGCCCAGCAAGGTGGATCCTACCGGGATCTGTGCTTTTTCTGCCAGTGCAATCAATGCTTTTTCTGCACCGGATAACAATACTCCGTGACCACAAAGGATGAATGGTTTTTGGGCGCTGTTGATCAGGGCTGCTGCATCTGCCACTGCTTCCATACTTAATTCAGGAATAGGGCGGTAGCTGCGGATATATTCACATTTTTTGTACTCGTATTCAAACTCCCCGAACTGTGCATTTTTGGTGATATCTACCAGTACCGGGCCTGGGCGGCCGCTACGGGCAATATAAAATGCTTTGGCCATGGCAGCAGGAATATCCTCTGCGCGGGTTACCTGTATATTCCATTTGGTGATAGGCATGGTGATACCGATCACATCTGTTTCCTGGAAAGCGTCTGTACCCAGCAGGGCAGCGGCTACCTGGCCGGTAACGCATACCATAGGCGTACTATCCATATAAGCATCTGCCAAACCTGTTACCAGGTTGGTAGCGCCGGGACCAGAAGTAGCAAAAGCCACACCTACCTTACCGGAGCTGCGGGCGTATCCCTGGGCAGCATGTGTAGCACCTTGTTCATGACGGACGAGAATATGGTGTACCTGATCCTGGAAATCATAGAGGGCATCATAAATAGGCATGATCGCCCCGCCGGGATAACCGAAGATAGTGTCGACTCCTTCTGCTATCAGGGAGCGGATCACTGCTTCGGAGCCAGTAATAACGGGCTTTACAGTCAACTGCTTATCAGCTATCTCAGGCTTCATCGGTAACACATCCTTCTGTTGCATTTTTTACAAGTTTTGCGTACTTAAATAAGATTCCATTGGATACTTTCAATGCGGGTTGTACCCATTTTGCCCTGCGGGCAGCCAGTTCTTCATCACTCAGTTCCACATTGATAAAGTTCTTTTTTGCATCGATTTCGATGATATCATCATCTTGTACCAGGGCTATATTACCACCTTCAAAAGCTTCGGGGGTAATGTGGCCTACCACGAATCCGTGGGTACCACCGGAGAAGCGGCCATCAGTGATGAGGGCAACGCTTTTACCTAAGCCCACGCCCATGATAGCGCTGGTAGGTTTGAGCATTTCCGGCATACCTGGTGCGCCTTTAGGACCTACGTGGCGGATGACGACGACATCTCCCTGTTTCACTTTACCGGAGGTAATACCGGCAATCAATTCAAATTCGCCATCGAATACACGGGCAGGTCCTTTAAATCGTTCGCCTTCCTTACCAGTTATTTTGGCTACAGATCCCTGGGTGGCCAGGTTACCGTAGAGGATTTGAATATGTGCGGATGATTTCAATGGTTTTTCCAGCGGTACAATGATATCCTGTGCGTTGAAATCCAGGTCTGGTACACTTTCCAGGTTTTCGGCAATTGTTTTACCGGTAACGGTGAGACAGTGACCGTGAAGGAATCCTTTTTGCAGGAGGTATTTCATTACCAGGGGAATACCGCCGATGTTGTGGAGGTCTTCCATGAGGTATTTACCACTTGGTTTGAGGTCGGCGATCAGCGGTGTTTTATCGCTGATGCGCTGGAAATCATCAATGGTAATATCAACGCCTACGGATTTTGCGATAGCGATGAAATGCAGTACGGCATTGGTGCTGCCACCAGTGGCCATGATGATGGTGAGCGCGTTTTCAAATGCGTCTTTCGTCATGATGTCCCTGGGTTTAATATCTTTTTCCAGGAGCAGGCGGATGTATTTACCTGCGGCGAGGCATTCATCCTTTTTTTCCTTGCTCAGGGCGGGGTTGGATGAGCTATAGGGCAGGCTCATACCGAGTGCTTCAATAGCAGAAGACATGGTATTAGCGGTGTACATACCTCCGCAGGCGCCGGCGCCGGGGCAGGAGTTTTGTACGATGCCTTTAAAATCGCCTTCATCGAGTTTACCGGCCATTTTCTGACCCAGTGCTTCGAAAGCGGAGATGATGTTAAGATCCTGGCCTTTATATTTTCCGGGGGCGATGGTACCGCCGTAAACCATGATAGACGGGCGATTGAGTCGACCCATGGCCATCAGGGAACCGGGCATGTTTTTATCGCAGCCTGGAACAGTAATGAGGGCATCATAATACTGCGCTCCGGCTACAGTTTCAATGGAATCAGCAATCAGATCGCGGCTTACGAGAGAGTAGCGCATACCGGGGGTACCATTGCTCATACCATCGCTGACGCCAATGGTATTAAAAATGAGTCCCACCAGGTCATTGGCCCAGACGCCTTTTTTCACGTCCTGTGCCAGGTCGTTCAGGTGCATGTTGCAGGTATTACCATCGTAGCCCATGCTAACAATACCCACCTGTGCTTTTTTCAAGTCTTCCTCTGTCAAGCCAATTCCATACAACTGTGCCTGTGCGGCTGGTTGCGTAGGATCCTGCGTAATCGTCTTGCTGTATTTATTTAATTCCATTGCTTTAGTTATTACCGGAGTTATAGTAACCCTATTTTAAAACTTCACCACAAATTACCCGGTAGTTGCCTCATAGTCAAACCAACAATTTCCAAATTACCGGTATTCAAATCTGCCTTTCAGTTGTCCAAACCCTTTACAGTAAAGGTTTGTGGATTTTTCGATTTACGACCTTCAAGGCAGAAAGCGTTGAGCGGAAAGCGGAAAGCATAAAGCTACCTATGTTTGCTGAAGCCCATTTACAGATATCTGGTAAAAACCCCATACATAATGGATGGTAGATATCCACTTCAATAGCTTTGTGCTTCCGGCTTTCAGCTTTCAGCTGTATATCATTTAGGCCAGTTGAGCTTCGCGCTGGAAGGATTTTTCCAGTACTCTGGCTTTGTAGGCCTGTTGCAGTACTTTTCCGAGTGACTGTGCCCATGGTTTACCGAATGATTGTCCGTCGAGGGAGTCGAGGCCAATTACTTCAGCGGCGGTACCGCAGAAGAAGGCGCATTCGGCTTCTTTCAGTTCAGCGATGGTAAATAATTTTTCTTCCAGTGGGATATTCAGTTCCTGGCAAAGTTCGATAACGGTGGCGCGGGTGATGCCTGGGAGGATGTTACCGGCAGGAGGAGTGTAGATTTTGCCGTCTTTTTCGAAGAAGATGTTGGCACCGGGGCCTTCTGCAACGTAACCATTCATATCGAGGAGGAGTGCTTCATCGTAGCCTTTTTCCTTTGCTTCCTGTGAGGCCAGTATTGAGTTTACGTAGAGACCGGCGGATTTGGATTCTATCTTAAAGGCTTTAGGATTAGGTCGCTCGTAGGAGGAAGTCATTACGCGCAACAGTTTTTCTCCCAGGTACGCTCCCCATTCCCATGCGCAGATCAGGATATTTGATTCCGATGCTGCTTTGAGGGTCATGTTAGGCGGACAGAAAACCAGCGGTCGGATGTAAGCTTCTTCCATGTTATTCATCTCCAGTACTTTGTAACAGGCGGCGATCAACGCTTCGTTATCAAATTTGTAAGGGATGTGGATCAGTTCACAAGAGCGCTGGAGGCGGTCGAAGTGTTCTTTTGCTTTAAAAATTTTCACTTCTCCGTTAGCGGTCTTGTAGGCACGGATGCCTTCAAATACTGCGTAACCGTAGTGGAGCGATTGGCCAAACAGGTCAGTTGTAGCGGTGTTCGCTTTGGTGTACTCCCCGTTGATGTAAAGAATGGTGTTGTCGTTGTAATAGCTATACATAAAATTGAAATTATACCAGGAATCTATCGTCCAAAAAAAAAGCCTTCCTCTTTGCGGAGGAAGGCTCTATATCTTGTGATTATATGCACGTTTACCTATCCTCCGAACTGGTGGCTAATAATGACAACGACGATAATCACGACCTTCGTGATAGCCCAATTGAGCTGAGGTACGATGTGATTAAGTTTTATATTGTCTTTATTTACCCACATGGAGGTGCTTGTTATTGACTGTGTTTCTACAAAAGTATTCGCGAAAAAAATAAAAAACAATAACCTTCCCAATATTTCGTAAAAAATTAATCACATTAGATGTTTTTGAAAATATTTAAAAAAAGAGATCAATACTTGTTCATTTTCTAAACAATTCAATAGTTCCTTATAAATTAATCTACCAATTTTGTGTACAAAACACGGGGAAGCGCAAAAAAAATCCCGGTGCGGAGTGCACCGGGATCTAAATGATTTCATTTCATTTACTGTTCACGTTCTAAAAATGATTTCATTTTACTGTTCACTTGTTACGCTGATAAGCAGGCATTTGTCGATAATTTCCTGCAGTATCGCTTCTTTTTCCATGAGCCGCTGCAATAGTACCAGTTGGTTTTTAGCGCGTTCATAGTTGTGTGTCGGATGTTTAATGGGATAGTATACATCACCGTTCAGGTAATCGGTGAGGAATCTGATTCCCTGCATGTAGATCATGAACTTCCCGGCAAAGAACAGTTGTTCTTTTTCTACTTTGGTTAAAGTACCGCCAATCTCTTCGAGATACCCCTGCATAAGGGCCTCGTAGTATTCTTCGCGGATAACGATCTGGCTGAAATCTTTTTCTTCTTCAGAAACAGGGCAAACATAGGTACGTACCATGTCGCCGAGGTCTGAGATGATTTTTCCGGGCATCAGGGTATCCAGGTCACACACACAAATACCTTCATAAGTATCCTTGTTGAGCAATACGTTATTGATTTTGGTATCGTGGTGCATCAGATGGTCCCTGAAATCGGGATTTGTTTTCAGTTGTTCATACGTTACAGCGATGTCAGAATAGCGGAGGAATTCTTCAATCATCTCTTCTGCTGCAGCTTTCCTGTCTTCCTTAGCGGTGCGGATAGCCTCCTGGAAGGCGCTGTACCGCAAGGTAAGGTTGTGAAAGTTTGGAATAGAAGCTTTAAACGGCTTCAGGTCAATTCCCGAAAGGTAACTGGCGAGGCGGCCAAACTGTTTGGCTGCTTCATACGCCTGCTTTGGGTTGTCGGCCTGGTCTACCGTTACGGAATCCGCAATAAAAGGGATCATTCTCCAGTATTCGTTGTCAATTACAAAGAGCTCTTCCCCGTTAACCGTGGGGATCGGCGTAATAAACAGATAGCCGGGATGATGAACTGCCAGGAAATCTGCTGCCATTCTCTGGTTGGCGGCGATCACTCCTGGTTCCTTAAATACGTTTACATTGATTTTCTGTAAAACATACTTACTGCCGTCCTGCTTTTTTTCCAGCAAAAAAGTGTTGTTGATGTGTCCTGATCCAAATCTTCGGACATTTAATCCTTCAGGCTCCAATCCGAAAGCCTGAAGGATTTTTGTGTTGGGTTTTATTTCCATAAATTGTCTGGATATTCTCCCTTCTTAACCAGCTCGGACAAGCTGGCCTGCACGCCAGGTGCATCCTCTTTGTAAGTAACACCAAACCATTTTGCACTGGTAGGTAATACTTTTACTTCGCCTTTACCGCGACGGATAAATTCATCAGCTACAATCGGAATAAAGAATTCAGACTTAGGATTGCTGATGTTCTTATCCAGGAATTCGGTGAATAGATCCTGGCTCAATTGGAACACGCTGGGATGGAATCCCCAGAAGTTCATAGATACCGGTGTATTGGCTGACAGCGGGTGCTTGCCACCGTCTGCGTCTTCGTACACGATTTGATCGCCGTCTTTATATATTTTAGTTCTTTCGTTGATAGCCGTGAGGTTCTGCGTAGCGCCCACTTCGCAAACGCCGCGGGATACAGAGCCATGTTCACTGATGGTTTTGCCCAGTTCATAACCTACCACACTGTATACATCTGGCTTACAGTCATTTTTCAGGAAAGCCGCCATTTTCACAAAAGAGTCGGTACCATAGAAGTCATCCGCGTTGATTACGGCAAATGGCTCATTGATGGCATTCTTCGCACAAAGGATCGCATGAGCGGTACCCCATGGCTTGGTCCTGTCGGCAGGAATGGTGTGGCTACCTACAAATGCATCCATTTCCTGGAATACATAATCCACCTCTACACGGCCTTTCAGCTTAGGTTCAAAGATTTCTTTGAACTCTGCTGCAAAGTTTTCGCGGATAATGAACACAATTTTTCCAAAACCGGCGCTGATAGCGTCGTAAATAGAATAATCAATGATAGTTTCTCCGCTGGGGCCAAATTGCTGGATTTGCTTCAAACTGCCATAACGACTGGCCATTCCGGCCGCCAAAATCAATAAAGTCGGTTGCATTTTGCTGATATTAGTTTTATAATTGACAACTATTTACCTAAAATAACGGCGTTAAATTTAATCATTAAAACTATTTTCACACTTTCTTTTTGTGTAGAACACGTATTTTAAAGATTAATTAAACCGAACAATGAAGAGATTACTAGTGCTGGGAGTCCTTGCCACGCAACTTTTTACCGCTGCCAGTGCGCAGGAAAAAACAAATCCTGAAGAGATCAAAGAAAAAATGCAGTGGTTTGCTGATGCCAAACTGGGCATTTTCATCCACTGGGGCATCTATTCTGTAAACGGAATCGATGAATCCTGGTCATTCCACAACAAAAAAATCTCTTATCCTGATTACATGCGGCAGCTGAAAGGCTTTACCGCCAGTAACTACGATCCACAGGCCTGGGCCGACCTTATCAAGGAGTCTGGCGCCCGCTATGCGGTGATGACCACCAAACACCACGACGGAGTGGCCCTTTGGGACAGCAAATACAGCAAACTGAATGTTGCTAAGAGCACGCCAGCCAAAAGAGATGTGCTTACCCCCTTTTTTGCAGCCCTGCGGCGCGATAGTATCAAATGTGGGGCCTATTTCTCCCTGATCGACTGGAGCTACCCGGATTATCCACAGTTTTTGAAAGACAGCAACCGCTATGATATCAAAGCACAGCCCGAAAGATGGAAGAAATTCCTCGGGTTTTACGAGGGCCAGATGGCGGAAGTAATGAACAAGTTCAACCCCGACCTATGGTGGTTTGACGGTGATTGGGAACATTCTGCCGAAGAGTGGGAAGCCCCTAAAATGCGAAAAATGCTCACCGATCATAATCCTAATACCATTATCAACGGGCGTTTACAAGGGTATGGCGACTACGACACCCCCGAACAGAACTTCCCCGTTACCCGTCCGCATTTCCACTGGTGGGAGCTTTGTATGACCATCAACAATAACTGGGGATGGCAGCCACAGGACACCAACTGGAAAACACCCTACGAAATCATCACCATCTTCGCGGATGCCGTGGCCAATGGTGGCAACCTGCTGCTGGACATAGGCCCCCGTGCAGACGGCAGCATCCCCGATGAAGAAGTACACCTGCTCAAAGAACTGGGCGCCTGGAATAAACGCAATGGCGAGGCTATTTTCAACACCATTGGCGGTATTCCACAAGGGCATTTCTATGGTCCTACCACCCTGTCGAAAGATTCTACCACCCTTTACCTGTTCCTCGCTGCTAAAACCAGTGGTCCGATCATGGTGAAAGGATTGTCCAATAAAATTGAAAGCATCACCGTATTGGGCAATAATACCCCGCTGTCGCATAAGGTAGTAGGTAAGATCTCCTGGAGCCCGGTACCAGGGCTGGTATACATTGATGTACCGGAACAGGTGCAGGATAAATACGTGACTGTACTGAAAGTGAAGCTGGACAAGGCCGTGAAGCTATACAGGGGAAAAGGTGGTTTCCTTACCAACGAATAACTATGCTGCATTATAGCGACATCAGCTTAACATCTATACACACCGCATGGCTGCCGGAGCATATCTCCGCAGCCATGCTGCGTTTAGATCAGCTTCACCCGGAGATATCCGGCAACAAATGGTTTAAATTAAAATATAATATACAGGCTGCACTGGCCGATCGCTGCAGTGGTATACTCACTTTTGGAGGTGCATACTCCAATCATATTGCAGCTACGGCGGTAGCCTGCAAAGAAGCCGGTATTACGGGCATTGGCATTATACGCGGGGAAGAGCATCATGTCTCCGGGAACCATACCCTGCGAACGGCTACTGCTAATGGTATGGAGCTGATCTTTGTAAGCCGGGAAGATTACCGGAAGGGGACCGCATTAGATACTTATACTTCCCTGTTTCCCGATTATCACCTGGTTCCAGAAGGCGGGCACAACCCGTTGGGCGCCAAGGGTTGTGAAGAAATCCTGTCTATTCTCCCTACCACCCACTATACACATATACTTTGCGCCGTAGGCACCGGCACCACGCTGGCCGGACTGATCAACAGCGCTACCGGGCAACAGCAGGTGATCGGGATCCCTGTACTGAAAGGCGCCCAATACCTGGAAAGCGAGGTGAACGACCTGCTAAAACCCGGGCCCCGACCGGTCTGGACCCTGTTACACGATTTCCACGAAGGCGGTTATGCCAGGAAAACACCCGCACTCATAGATTTTATCAATAGCTTTTATGTTCAAACAGGCATTCCAACAGATATTATTTATACAGGCAAACTGGTAAAAGCATTTCATCAATTGGCCCTGCAAGGCTATTTCCCGGACAACAGCCAGGTATTGCTGATACATACCGGCGGGCTGCAAGGCAATCTTTCCCTCCCTCCCGGCGTTTTAACCTTTTAAAAACTGTTCATTATATTTGAACGGTAGTGTATTTTTGCCAACTTAAAGAGCTCGGAATAATCAGTATGAAGCAAATTGTGCGTATAACTTTTGTTATTGGAATATTTTTATTGACGGCATTTACAGGGAAAGCGCAGGAACAAACCTATGTTCCGCCCGTACTGCCCAACTTCGTGGCTACCATTAAAACCGGTAAAATACAACTGGACTGGATCTCCGGCTTTACGCAAGTCAAAGAAATCGGTGTCCAGCGGTCGCTCGACAGCGTACTGAATTTTAATACCATCGGGTATGCCAGCTATCCTACCCAAACAAGGAATGCTTACCTCGATAATAAGCCCCTGCCCGGTAGTAACTATTACCGCCTGTTTATTTTATTCACCAATGGGCATTATATGTATAGTAAAACGGTACTGGCCTTATCCGATAGCAGTATCCGCGCAGACCAGAAACTCCAATATGCCGATATCAAGGATGCCGCCAAAGGCCTCAGAGGCAAAGAGCAGGAAAACAAAGAGCCCGAAAGAGTGCAGTGGCACCCGTCAAACTATATTTATACCACCGCAGATGGTAATGTGAATATCAAATTACCAGATGCTCCGGAGAAAAAATATGCCGTAAAATTTTACGAGCCAAACGGAGCCTTCCTCTTTGATATACCAGAGGTAAAAGGACCTTTCCTGATTTTGGAAAAAGCGATTTTCCTGCACGCAGGCTGGTTCAATTTTGAAATATTTGAGAATGGGAAAGTGCTGGAGAAGTGGAATTTGTTTATTCCGTTGAATTATAAGATGTAGGAGGAAAAACTTTGTATACAGGAATATACAAAGGCTGGTTCAGACGGTTTTCTAGTCCGGTCAGTCCCGCTCCAGCGGACCTCTTATCCGGAACAGTTTTTTTGTTTTTCATGACATACCAATCAGTATGCCGTTCAGCCATTGTAGCATTTCGTTAACACTACCTGCGCTTTCAATTACCATATTCCTTACGAACATACTGTTTTCTGCTTCTTTGATATGGTTTTGTAAGATATAAAGCACTCGCGCCTGTAGCTGACGATTAGTTGCTACCATCTGCTTTATCTCTCTTCCAACTACAATCGCTCCAATTGTAGCCACATCCAGGTCCCGGTAGCCGGGGAAATCTTCACGAAAAAGATCTACATGCTTTTCATAAATAAGATCCGTTTGTAGCTCAAAATAATGCGCGAGGATATTGGCAATATCCCGCGCATCTTTTAGCCTTTTCTCAGGGCGATCATCAAAAGCGATCAACTTTAATAATACAATAGCAGGTAAAGTAGCCACTTTGAAATGGTGACCAGTGTTAAGATTTATTTTCTCCAGACCGAATCTATAAACTTCGGGAAATCCTTCCACAGAAATATTGGTAAAACTAGTCCCCGTAACATTGGTATGAGAAATTTCACTAAAGGGTAAGATATCCACCTGAATCCCATCCGGAGAGATGAGTACAAATGAATTTTCTCTTATAGAAGTGAAGCCCTTGTGCTGTTTCATATATTCCCGTAATACATCATACTCCTGACCGTTGCCTACCAGTACGGCAAAATCAACGTCCTTGGTTCTCCTAAACTGTTTATTATACCTGGCATACCATATATCACGGGCAACGGCGCCAATCAAATAATAATCAATTTCCAATTCTCTAAATACCTCTTCCAATGTATCAAATAAATCTTTTAGTACTTCCTCTCTAACGCCGTTCAAATTCATCCTTTAAAAATTTATTGTAAACAATAACTCCCGCATCGATACACCTTGGATCCCCAGTAATCATGAGATCAGCGTAGACTAGTATTGGTGGCGCCAATTTCTTTTTATCCCAATTTAAGCTATTCCAAAATTTTCTGTAGAGTCTTAACTGTCCATCTTTATGAGGTATTAACCTCCATTCACGTGTCACTGCTAATTTTTCCTTTTCGGTGTACAGTATGAGTTGTTCGGGCTTCAGAAAATCAATCAGTAATTCTGCTGCCGCTTCTCCTCCCCACACCATTGGCATGTCCGCATCCGGTAGTTGTTTCCAATTTGTAGCTTTCTCCTGACCTGCAAAATTAAAATCACCCAGGTGTAGAGAAGGTCTTAATGTTTCCTGGTATCCTGTGATCCACCTTTCTAAAAGAGCTTTTTTATTTTGAAGAACTTTTCTTTCTTTCCCGATTTGTAGAATAAAGCCAGCTTCGTTCAGCCCTTCAATCACATTTTTAATGTTACCTAATGATACACCAGCCGCCTCCGCTAAGGCACGGTAGGGTAGATTAATTGATTCTTCATTTATCAGAAAATAAAAAACCAACTTAAGCCCTGTCTTTGTAAAAGCTCTGTTAGTGACTCGTTTTTTAGTATTAATTGGTTTATGTCCTTCCAGCCACAGTATATTGTTACCTTGTTCTAAAAAAATATTTCCGGCGCCGTCCAGGTAGCCAATACCATTGTTTTTCAATATTTCCTTTTGAGCAGGATAAATATGTTCGGCTACAACCATGAGGGGTCTGTATTTCTTCGAATAATTTATAATATCTGGTAAGTGGTAAGCTTTAAACTCTCTTTTGATCTCAACAAATGCGTGATAGCCACCGTTTCTGAAACGAAAGTCTATTTCACCATCAATCTCTTTCTTACCCGATTTACAGGCTTTATAACGCCCCTCTATTCCGGCAACTTCATTTAGCCGTGCAAGTATGCTCTCTATTACGTTAACTTCTTGTATCATGTTCATTTATTTCACCTATTTACGGGCAGTGAACATTCAAATTTAATGAACATTTTTATGTTTACCAAGACAGGTTCACTTTTTAATATACGTTCACTATCTGTAAACAATATAAAATAGTGAACATAAAGTTATTTAAAATCAATAGTTAATAAATATAAACAATATAATTATCGGCTAAATAACCGATATTTTGAATTATCGGCAAAACACCCGATATGAGCACAAACAAAAAGCCGCATCCATCCTGCGATGAATACGGCCCTGATTAGTTTATACTTATTCTTTCGTTCCTACACCATCTCCGCTTCAAACACTTCTCCAAAATGCTTGCTCAGCTTAGCTTTCACCTCTTCCATACTCACTGCATGTCCTACTTCTTTGTCGAGTGAAGCTACTTGTTTATCGGCGATGCCACAGGCAATGATATTATTGAAATAATCCATGAGGGTATTAACGTTGAGTGCAAAGCCATGCATGGTTACCCAGCGGCTGCAACGTACGCCCATCGCGCATATTTTACGGGCGTTGGCTTTATCCTGTGGATCCAGCCATACGCCGGTTTCTCCCTTGGAGCGATCGCCGGTAACCCCGTATTCTGCCAGGGTACGGATAATCACCTCTTCCAGGCAACGCAGGTATTTGCCGATATCGGTAAAAAAATGTTCCAGGTCCAGTATGGGATAACCTACCACCTGGCCTGGCCCGTGGAAGGTAATGTCGCCGCCCCGGTTGGTAGGCACGAAGTCGATACCTTCTTCCTGCAATTGTTGTTCGGAGATCAGCAGGTTTTCTATATGCCCGCTTTTACCGATGGTATATACCGGTGGATGTTCGCAAAACAGCAGGTAGTGAGTAGTAGGCGCTGGCTGTCCGGCGGGGGTAGCTGATTTCAACTGCACATTTTCTTTCAATAGCTGCTCCTGGTAGTCCCAGGCAGCCCGGTAACCGATGGTACCAAGGTCTTTTACTACAATCTGTTGTTTTACTTTTTCCATGATCGTACTGGTTCTTTTTCGCTGCGCAAAGGTACGCCAATTCGCCGTGATCCCGAACATTTGACCAGGGGCTGCTAAACTGGCAACTAAACTTTACCTTTGCAAAAAAATAATATTAATGGCTGAAGAACTGCTGGAATTGGAAGATGAGCTGGATAATGGTGATGGCAGTGAGGAATTATATGAGAAAATTAATATGGTGGTGGACAAAGGTCAGGAACCCCTCCGTATTGATAAATTCCTTACAAACCGCATTGAAGGCGCTACCCGCAACAAGGTACAACAAGCCCTGGATGGTGAGATGGTATTGGTAAACGATAAACCCGTTAAAGCCAATTACAAAATTCGGCCACTGGACAGGATTGTAGTGTTTTCCAACCGGAATCCGGAGAACAACGACATTATTCCGCAAGAGTTACCACTGAACATAGTATACGAAGATGAAGATGTGATGGTGATTGATAAACCGGCCGGCCTGGTAGTGCATCCCGGCTGTGGTAACCGTGATGGCACCCTGGTAAACGGCTTGTCGTGGTACCTGGGCGATAAAACACAGGTGACAGAGCCAGAAATTCCACGCTTCGGACTGGTGCATCGGATCGATAAAAATACCAGCGGGTTACTGGTCATCGCCAAATCGTCGAAAGCCATGAATGACCTGGCCAAGCAATTCTTTGACCATAGCGTACATCGCCGATATATAGCGCTGGTATGGGGCGATTTTGAAGAGGACGAAGGAACCGTAGTAGCCCACGTAGGCCGCCACCAACGGTTACGGAAAATCATGGATGCATATCCCGATGGTGAATATGGTAAAGAAGCCATTACCCACTACCGGGTGCTGGAACGCTTCAATTATGTAAGCCTGGTAGAATGCCGGCTGGAAACAGGCCGCACCCACCAGATCCGTGTACACATGCAACATATCGGCCATTCACTCTTCAACGATGAAACCTACGGCGGCAATCGTATTGTAAAAGGCACCATATATACGAAGTATAAGCAGTTTATCGATAACTGCTTCGATATTATGCCCCGCCATGCCCTGCATGCGCAACAACTGGGATTCATACACCCACGTACCCGCCAGCAAATGCATTTCGAAAGCCCATTGCCAGCCGACTTCACCAGCGTGCTGGAGAAATGGAAAAGATATATCTCTGCCAGGCCTCTGAAAGATGAAGAAAGCTGAGCGGACTAATAACTCAGGAATAAATATGATTTGGGAGAAGAAAATGGCGTAATCATTTTCTTCTCCCAATTTTATTATTAAAAATATTCTACATGTTTTATATTATCTTAGCGGTAATTACCCATGTCAATACATGAGAAGCCAAAGATCCATTTCCGTTCGTATCTTATACCTGGTGCTTGTGCTAGCTGCCTGTTGCCTGCTCCCCGAAACTACCGCCGCACAGGGTAAAACCCCATTTACCGTATCTTCTACCTGCGTAAATGATACCTCCTTTTTCCAGATCAATACCCCGGCAGGAATTGATTCCGTAAAATGGTATTTCGGTGATCCGGCATCCGGACCAAAAGATTCCGCTGTTAATATCCGTGGAGCTTTCCATATTTATACTGCTATTGGCACTTACAACGATACGCTCATTGCATGGCGGCAGGGCATACCTGATACCACCATACAACCTATTACCATCGTAACACCGGTGATTTTTGACCTGGGGCCGCAAGATATCACCTTATGTGAAGGCTCCACCATGACGCTCAGCGCACCGGTAATACCCGGCGCCTCCTATCTGTGGCAGGATGGCTCTACCGGCAGCAGCATTCTTGTAGACACTTCCGCTACCTATAAAGTAAAAATCAACGGATGTCCGAACCCGGATTCGGTAAATATTTTTTATACGCCCATTCCTAAAATCAACCTGGGCAAAGACCTGGTGCTTTGCACCGGTGAAAACATTACCCTGGACGCCACCGCCCAAAACTGTACCTACCTGTGGAATACCGGTAATACAGAGCCTACGCAGCCTGTAACCACTTCCGGTACTTATCATGTAGATGTATTTCCGAAAGGTTGCGCTATGATGTCGGCCCAGGTAACCATTACCTTTACCGGCGCCCCCTACCCTTTTTCGCTGGGGCCCGATACGTTATTATGCCCGGGCGAATCTATTACGATAGCACCAAAGATCCCCGAAGCTACCAAATGGGAATGGAGCACCGGCGCCACTACGCCGTCTGTTACGATTAATCAAACCACCAATCTATGGGCGCTGGTAGAAATAAATCATACCTGTAGCGTGATAGATACTATTTTCATCAACTACAATCGCCTGAAGAAGCTGAACCTGGGCAACGATACTACCATTTGTAAAGGAAATTTCCTGGTGTTGACAGCCGATTTCGGCAATGGGGTTTATCGTTGGCAGGATGGATCAGACCAGGCCACCTATTTTGTGACCAAACCGGGCTTTTACTATGTGCATGCCAAGATAGGCCGCTGTGAGTCGTTCGACAGTATTTCAGTAGCGTTCGACGATACCTTGCGGGTAAACCTGGGTCCGGATACATTGCTTTGTAAAAATGAAGTGTACCAGTTGCGCGCTACCGGTGCCGGCGGCAGCATTTTTAAGTGGCAGGACAGTACCAGCACTCCGATGTACACTGTGACCAGGCCGGGTATATATGCCATGGTAGCATATAACAGCTGTGGCAAATCAGTCGATTCTGTAACAGTCACGTATCACGATTGCGTCTGCCAGTTATTTTTCCCTACCGCCTTCACACCTAACGGCGATGGCAGGAATGACTTTTTCCGGCCTCTTTACCGTTGTCCTATCTACGATTATACCATCAGCATTTACAACCGCTGGGGGGAACGGATATTTTATACCACCGATCCCCAGGTGGGCTGGAACGGGAAGATCAACGGGAAAACAGCAGACGTAGCCACCTATGTATGGATTGTGGACTACAAAGAAACGGATACGCGATTACCAGTGCATAAAACCGGTACTATTACGCTGCTGAACTAGCTACTGAGCAGTGGTAAAATTCATGAATTTTGCGGCAAAAACGGCAGTTTCACGCTTTTTGAAGGGTACATTCCAGGTTCCGCTGTAAGAAACCAGGGAAGGGATCAGCAGACCATTGTATTTCGTCATCTGTACATCCATCTTCACGTTAAAGTCGAACAGCATTGTTTTGTAAGACAGGGCATATTTACGACCCACGATTTCAAAATTGTCTTTATTAAACCAGGTGATCAGTTCATCTATAACAATATCGGCCCTGTCGATACGGTTGAGGTCTGGTTTGGCTTTCGCTGTAAATACATAACAGGGGGTTCCATCTACATAATTTTGGGCAGAAATAGAAAAATCGTAGAAGCGCATTACTTCATAATTGAAGATGGCTACTTTTTGTCCTACGATGGGCACGCCATGTACGGGCTTACCGGGATTGAAGATGAGTTGTTTCAGCTGTGATTTATGCCGGGCGAGGCTTCCGCTGGAGCGTTCGGGCGATTCACCGGTTTCATCTACACAAACGGTGCCTTTGGTAAAAAACAGGTTAGCATATAGTTCAGCGGTATAGTAGTTATAATTTCCTTTGCGGGTATAAAAATCGCCGGTTATTTTTTCGTCGGTCGTCTGCATGGTACGGCATCTGCCTTTCATGTCCTGATGGGTGCGGTTAAAGAGGGAGGCTTTTACCTGGGTACCGCCTTTGTCCAGTATCTGGATATCGTTAACGGCATCAAATCCTACGATATGTAAATTTTTGAATGCACGGTAAAAGGTAGTGTCTTCTTCTACCCTTTTAATAAAGCTGTTAACGTCGAAGCCTATACGTTTTGCTTCCACAATTACTTCGTCCAGGTTAACTGTCATGCCTTTATAGCGGGCTGTATCCTGGGCATTGAGTTGTGTAAACAGTAGCAGGCAGCCGGCTACGGTTCCGGCTATACTTTTCCAAATATGTGACATGCCTGCAATTTAAGGAAAAAGCGATAAGCAGAAAGCGGAAAGCAAAAAGCTATTATAGCGAGTGACCGGGGCGGGTAAGATATACGCGCTTAGATCATTCGCTACAATAGCTTTTTGCTTTTTTTGTTTTAGGCTTTCAGCTTTCCAGGATTATCCCGGAATTTTTCCGGCCACATACATTTGTTCCATTGTTGGAGATGCGGCGCCACCTTTTTTCTCCAGGGTAACGGCGAACATTTGTGCTTTGCCGGTTACTTTCATTTTCTGGAGGAGTTTCACAGTATCGCCCATTTCGAACACACCCATATCTACCGGCTTACCGTCTACGATAGCCCAGAGCTGGTACTGTTTGTCGGCGGCTGGTTCCGGCAGTTTGTTCACTTTCAGGTAAACCTGCTGGCTCTGCGGATTCCAGAATACGGTAGCTAATGCCTCAGGGAATGCTTTGGTTCCCGGCATTGGCACCTTCAATACTTTAGGATCCTGGATAATGTCCATCGATTCTTCCATTTGCTCTAAGCGGGTTTTGTAAAGATTGCTCTTTGACAAAATGGAGTTCTGGGAGAGGAGCAAAGATTCGTATTTATCTTTGTACTCTTTGAATTCGCTGTACCGGTTAAAGAACACATAGTTGAGAATGAGGCTACCGATCAGCAGTATGGCAGCTGCGGCGGCAATCCATTTCCAGGATAGGCTTTTGGTTGTTTCTTCTTGCATGGACATACTTTTGGTGGTTGCAGGTCTTGATCGGGTACAGGGTCACCCTCCTGCGGATTTGGTTCATTATTGATGTTAGAGAATAAAAATTGACGGATATGGAATTATTCCCACTTATCTCTGCACATCTAGCCACCTTCTTCATTCGATCCTAAACAACAGGGGCTTCTCTTACATTTTTTACATCGCAATCTTCGCCGACATACATACCTGGTCCATAGAGGGCTCGGGGCTACCTCCTGCTTTTTCCAGCGTTACAGCAAAACCTTGAGCAGCTGCCAGTGGTTTCATTTGTTGCAATACCTGGGCGGCTTCTGCACCGGTTTCAAAAACGCCTTCATCCACCAGCTTCTTATTGATGATGGCCCACAATTGGAATTGCTTACCAGTGGGAGGCACCGGCATCGACCTGGCCTGGAGGTAAACTGTTTGTGTGCCTGCATTCCAGCCCACCGCTACGGTCTTTCCCTTAAACAAGCCTGCACCCTGGATGGTAGTCCATTTAAAAGCGGGATCGCTCAGCGGATCTATCACCGGGGCTGCCGGAGAATGGACGCTGGTTAAGGCTTCGCGCTGTTTTTCTGCTTCCAGTTTTTCTTTGGTCGCAATCAATGATTTGTAACGGCTTTTATAGTCAGTGGATTTCTGGAAGAAGAAAAAATTCAGGAGCACACTACCTAACAATAAAATCACGATAGCTGCGGTCATTATTTTCCACTTGCGGTCGTCCTTTTTCCTGGCGACCGGCAGTTGTTTAATTACTGCTTCCTTTACTGGCTTTTTTTTTTCGCCAGCAGACTGGTGGCTGGGGATACGTAAGTCTTCCGGTAATTTTTCATTGCCTTCCAGGGTGTTCTCCTGGCGGATGATTTCCGTTAACTTGTCTTTAATGGCAGATGGAGGTGAAACGGCATACAACTGAACAAACCTTTCCTTGTCCAGCTGTAACGAGTTTACAGCGGCTTTTACATCAGGATATTGTCCTACGATAGCTTCTACTTCGCTGCGTTCAGCTTCTGGCAACATGCCAAAAACGTAGCTTTCAAGAATTCCAGATGATATGTAACGTTGTACATCCACTATGTTTCAGTATTACAACTGTTTTAAGAGCGTTCTCAATTGGATAATAGCGTTGCGCATGCGGGTCTTCACAGTTCCTAAAGGTATTTCAAGAGATTTGGCTATTTCTTCCTGTGTATGACCCTTAAAATAAGCCATATCAATAATAATGCGCTGATCTTTTTGTAACTGTTCTATCACCTTACTCAGTCCGAGGTGATCTACAGATAAATGTACTGCCAGTTGTGGCTCGTATACCAGTGATGCGCTGTTAACATCCTGTATCCGCTGGTCTAACTTGTGATTTTTGGATCGGAGACTATCTATCGCTGTATTGCGTGTTATGTTCAGCATCCAGGTGAACAAACGGCCTTTTGAGGGATCATAACGATCTATGTTACGCCATATTTTTACGAACACCTCCTGCAGTACATCCCCTGCGGCAGCTTCTTCGCCTACTACCTTGAGGGCTACACCGTATAAAGCAGGTGAATAGTGGTCGTATAGGTAGGTAAATATCTTTTCCTCCCTGGCCAAAAGGCCCTGAATCAGCTCTACTTCAGTGTATGTTAAGGTAGCTCCCAAGTTTGAGGATATGGATGTTATACTTTATAATACCAAAATAACAGGTTTTCTTTACATTACAAAATTATTTCCTATTTAGGGAAAGTCATCTTGTAATCCACCCTGATTTTGCCTTTGGAGATATCGTCCAGTTTACTTTTCAGCATTCTGCGTTTCAGGGGTTTCAGGTGATCGATAAATAACACCCCGTCAATGTGGTCGTATTCGTGAAGGATTACCCTGGCGGTAACACCCGTAAATGTTTTCACATGTGGTGTAAAGTTTTCATCTACATAGCTTAATGTCACTGTTTCCGCACGGTTTACATCTTCGCGTACTTTGGGGATGCTCAGGCAACCTTCGTTATAGGCCCATTCTTTTCCACCGGTTTCCACTATATGTGCATTGATAAATACTCCTTTTACACCGTTATCGCCGGGATAGTCGTTTTTCTCATCTTCTTCCAGGTTATTAATAATCTGTTCACTATCCACTACAAACAACCGTATTGCTTTATTTACCTGTGGTGCTGCAATGCCTACGCCATTGGAACCGTACATGGTAGACCACATATTTTCAATCAATTCCTTCAGACCAGGATAATCGGGCGTAATGTCTTCCGCTACTTTTCTTAATACCGGGTGCCCATATGCTACTATTGGCAAAATCATGTTCAAATTCTTGGTTTAATCCGCAAAGATAGGCAATTTCAGGCTTGTAGCTCCTGTGTTGCAGTTCATTATAATAACTTTATTTTATATTTTATTTCTCAGGTATTCCTGGAGCATAATAGTAGCGCTGATTTCATCGACCAGGGCTTTGTCCCGGCGGTCTTTCTTCTTCAGCCCGCTGTCGATCATTGTCTGGAAGGCCATTTTTGATGTAAACCGCTCATCTACCCTGACGATAGGGATATCGGGGAAATTTTTCTTTATCACCCGGATACATTCCGCTACCAGGGCTGTGGCATCGGTAGCCGTTCCATCCAGGTTTTTAGGCTCCCCTATTACGATCGTTTCCACCGGTTCGGCGGCAAAATATTTCTTCAGGAAAGGAATCAGTTCATGGGTAGGGATGGTAGTTAATCCACTGGCAATCAGTTGCAGCGGATCTGTTACGGCCAGTCCGGTTCTCTTCTTCCCATAGTCAATGGCCATTAAACGAGGCATGTGAATATCTTTTGAGGTGAATATATTATCCCATTATCAGCATATCTGCAATGGCAAATACAGCAAATACCACACTGGCAATACCATTGGTGGTCATAAACATCACGTTGATGCGGCTCAGGTCATTGGGCTTTACCAGCAAATGCTGGGATACCAGCATTACAATAAATACTGCGGCGCCTATCCAGAACAGCCAGTGAAAATGCCCGGTGAGGCCGATTGTTATCACTAAGGCAGCTGCCACCACGTGCAGCAACTCCGAAAAGCGCAGGGCGCCGGAAAGTCCCAGCCAGGCAGGGATTGAATTCAGTTGTTGTGACTTATCAAAATCTTCATCCTGCAAAGAATAAATAATATCGAAGCCGGCCACCCAACACAGCACCAGGAAAGACACCAGCACCGGCAACAATGCAAACTCACCGGTTACCGCCAGGTAAGCGCCAATAGGCGCCAATGCCAGCCCTACGCCCAGCACCATATGGCAAAGCGCGGTAAAACGCTTGGTATAACTGTATCCCAGCACCACCAGCAATGCCACCGGCGACAGGTAAAAACAAATTCTGTTGATAAACCAGGTAGTAACGATAAACAGTACCACATTGGCTATGATAAAAAATAAAGCATTATTGGGAGATATGATACCAGCCGGTATTTCTCTTTTTGCAGTACGTGGATTGAGCTTATCGATATCCACATCCAGCCAGCGGTTGAAGGCCATGGCCGCACTGCGGGCAAATACCATGCACAATACCACCAGCCCGAAAGTAGCCCAGCTAAAACTGCCGCCACCCTTGGTAGTAGCCATGAAGAAGCCCGTCAATGCAAAAGGCATGGCAAAAATGGTATGACTGAACTTTACCAGTGAAAGATATTTGTTAACCGTAGAAATCATACAGTGCTTAGGTTTTAGCTGCCGGTACTGTTCCATACCATTCGCTATTTATTAAAAAATAGTTTACACCCTCCCGTTATCCCTAGCGGTTGAAGGTCGCCAGTTTTACAAAGATATCCCAAACCACGATACCAGTGCTCACAGAAATATTCAAAGAATGTTTCATACCTAACTGGGGGATTTCGATACAACCATCTACCACTTTCATCACTTCTGCGTCTACCCCGCTCACTTCGTTCCCGAAAACCAGTGCCAATGGCTGATCAGTGGGTGGCGTAAACTGGTCCAGCATATGGCTGTTGACCGCCTGTTCTATTGCCATCACCTGGTAACCTGCGGCTTTCAGCTCCTGCACTGCCGTCATGGTAGTATCGAAGTACTGCCACTCTACCGTTTCGGTAGCGCCCAGGGCTGTTTTATTAATATCGCGGTGAGGAGGCACCGGGGTGTACCCGCAAAGTATGATCCCCTGTACCAGGAAAGCATCAGCGGTACGGAATACGGAGCCTACGTTGTGCATGCTGCGTATATTATCCAGCACCAGTACAATAGGCGTTTTATCGGCGGCCTTGAACTCGGCTACCGTTTTCCGGCCCAGTTCATCCATGCTTAATTTTCTCATCACCTGCAAAGATAATAGGATGGGATGAGTTTTATATATTTGCGCCATGGCAAAAAGTAAATCGGAAGAAACCCCGCTCATGCAACAACATAAGGCTATTAAGGATAAATACCCTGATGCCGTACTGCTGTTCCGTGTGGGCGACTTTTATGAAACATTTAATGAAGATGCGGTCATAGCCGCCCGGGTACTGGGCATTGTGTTAACCAAAAGGGCCAATGGTTCTGCGTCTTACGTGGATCTGGCAGGATTTCCCCATCATTCGTTAGATACTTATCTGCATAAGCTGGTGAAAGCCGGCCACCGGGTGGCAGTATGCGACCAGCTGGAAGACCCTAAAACCGTAAAAGGCATTGTAAAACGGGGTGTAACTGAAATGGTAACACCCGGAGTAGCCATCAACGACAAGCTGCTGGAAAATTCCAGCAACAACTTCCTGGCGGCCGTGCATTTCGGTACCGATACCACCGGCGTATCCTTCCTGGATATTTCTACCGGCGAATTTTTTGTAGCAGAGGGCAGTGAAGAATATGTAGATAAACTCCTGCAAAGTTTCCGCCCGGCAGAAGTGCTTTTTGCCAAACAACAGCAGAAACACTTTAAAGCTACCTTTGGCAGCCGGTTCTATACTTATACGATGGACGAGTGGATATTTACCACCACTTATGCCGAAGAAATATTACTCAAACATTTCCAGACCCATTCCTTCAAGGGGTTCGGTGTAGATGGACTGGCGGCCGCACTCATTGCAGCCGGCGCTACGCTCCACTACCTGAAAGATACGGAGCACCCCAACCTGCAACACATTACCCGTATGCAGCGGATCAGCCAGGACGATTTCCTGTGGATGGACCGCTTCACTGTGCGTAACCTGGAGTTGCTCAACAGCAGCGTAGAAAATGGGCATACCCTGCTGAAAGTGCTGGATAATACCGTCACTCCCATGGGCGCCCGCCTGCTTAAACGCTGGATGGTATTCCCCCTGCGCGATATCAAAGCCATCAATGAGCGACTGGACACGGTAGCTTATCTCATAAAAGAAACCGATTTTTCCAAAACCCTGGTACATCACCTGAAGCAAACCGGCGACCTGGAGAGATTAGTCTCTAAAATACCACTGAAAAAAATCAATCCCCGGGAAGTGATGCAGCTGGCCCGCTCCCTGCAACAGGTAGAAGCGGTACAAGCCATGCTGGCCGGCAGCAGCAGCGACTACCTCCTGCGGCTGCACGAAAAGCTCGATCCCTGCAAGCCGTTGCTGGAGCGTATTCTCAATGAAATCATGGAGAATCCGCCGGTATTGGTCAATAAAGGAGGTGTGATCCAGGAAGGCGTGAATGCTGAACTGGATGAACTGCGCAATATTGCCAGCAAAGGCAAAGACTACCTGTTACAGATACAACAGAAAGAATCGGAAGCCACGGGAATCCCTTCCCTGAAAATAGCCTTCAACAATGTGTTTGGCTATTACCTGGAAGTGACCAACACCCATAAAAATAAAGTGCCGGAACGTTGGATGCGTAAACAAACGCTGGCCAATGCTGAGCGCTATATCACACCGGAGCTGAAAGAATATGAAGAAAAGATTGTAGGTGCAGAAGAAAAGATCCTGGCGCTGGAAACCCGGCTGTTCGATGAGTTAGTACAAGCTTTGCAGTCGTTCATTTTGCCGGTACAGGAAGATGCACAAGTATTTGCCCGGTTGGATTGCCTGTTGTGTTTTGCGCAGAATGCTGTTCAATATAAATACCGCCGTCCCAATATCAACGAAGGTTTTGACCTGGTGATCAAAGAAGGGCGGCACCCGGTTATTGAAAGAGGATTGCCTGCCGGCGAAACGTACGTATCCAACGACCTTACGCTGGACAAGGCATCGCAGCAGATCATTATCCTCACGGGACCCAATATGAGCGGTAAATCGGCCCTGCTGCGGCAAACTGCGCTCATTACCCTCATGGCGCATATGGGCAGCTTTGTTCCTGCCACCAGCGCAGATATCGGCTTAACTGACAAAATATTTACCCGCGTAGGTGCTTCAGATAACCTGAGTGGTGGCGAATCCACCTTCATGGTAGAAATGAATGAAACCGCCAGCATTATCAACAATATCACCGACCGCAGCCTGGTTATCCTCGATGAAATTGGTCGCGGTACCAGCACGTACGACGGTATTTCCATTGCCTGGAGCATCGTGGAATACCTGCACGACATGACCGCCTGCTGCCCGAAAACATTGTTCGCCACGCACTATCATGAATTGAATGAGCTGGAAAATAAACATGCCCGGGTAAAGAACTTCCATATCACCAATATGGAATCGGGCAATAAAATAATTTTCCTGCGCAAGCTGGCGCCGGGGGGCAGTCGCCATAGCTTTGGTATTCACGTAGCCCGGATGGCAGGTATGCCGCCGGAACTGATAAACCGTGCCAACGAAGTGTTATCTCATCTCGAAGAAAAACATATTGAAGCACCATTACAGAAAAACGTGAAACATATCAGCACACCTTCCCAAAAATTACAGCTGAACATCTTTGATGCACACAGCGATGTTTTCCAGGACATCCGGCAGAAGCTGGATCATGTGGACATTAACCGGTTAACACCGGTAGAAGCGCTGCTGAAGCTGAGTGAGATCAAGAATATGATTGGATAAAATGATCCAACAGTAAATAAACAAGAACGTCCTGGAATACTCCAGGACGTTCTTGTTTATTGTAACGATGATTTGAGACTTGATTAGCGTACGTCCCAGAAAATCTTGATGTCGGCTTTATCTTTCGCGGCCACTTTAGCGTAGTTGTCAGGGTTGTATACCTGCTCTGTAGAAGGATACAACAGGCGCTGAGGAGGCGTGGTGGCTCCGGAGGTAGAAGCTAACGCAAAAGTAAGCTTTGGATAACTGGTACGTCTTAGTTCAGCCCAAGCCTCTCCGGATTGCAGGATGAAGCAGTTCATCCATTTTTGTGTCCAGATTTTCGCCAGTTTCTGTTGTTGTGTACCAGCATAGGCAATCGCCGGTTTGCCAAGAAACGCGTTAATAGTTGAATCTGTAGGAGAGGTCAACGGTTTCCAGCTTCCTGAACTGAGCACTGCTGTTTTATTAATGTTGTAATAGAAAGCTATTGATTGAGTGATACCACTTTCATAACTAGCCTGTGGTGTACCTAAACCCCATCTTTCACCGGCTTCCGCTTTCAGGAAACTTACTTCTGATGCGGTAAAGATCACGCCAGGGATATTGTAGTTATAGAAGAAAGTAGCAGAATCGTAAGTAGCATAGCCACCCGCTTCATAATCGGAAGCTCCTCCATTGGCGGGGAAGCCTGCCCATCCATGGATGGTACCTTTATCCCAGTATACATCTGTACGGGGATCATTGTTAGCCAGCATCATGGTATCCAGCATAAAGGCTGGCGCATATGGGCTACCTGTGAGGGCATCCTTCACGTCACTTTTCAATGCATTGGGGCTCATAGGCACCAATACATTTTCATCGTTGGAGGCGATCAGCGGATATTTTGCCGGATTATTCAGCATATCCGAAACAGCAGCTTTCGACTTAGCTTCGTTTACGAAAGATGTGCGCATTAACAGGCGCAAACGCAGGGAGTTCGCATAGCGTCTCCAGGCGTCCAGGCTTCCTGTTAATACAAAATCTGCTTTTGTCAGTGATGCCTGTATTTCAGGTTTCAGCTGAGCAGCTGCGAAGTAGCTATTCAGGTTATCCAGGCCAGTGATCAGTGTGTCATAAATAGCTGCAGCATCTTGGAAGGCAGCCGGATTTACGTTGCGATCGGGCGTATTCAGTGATCCTGCCTGACCGAAAGGAATATCACCCCAAAGATCCACCATCTGGGCGGTCTGATCAAAGAGTAATACTTTTCCGCAGTTCATGAAAACCAGCTGATCTGCCTGTTGTGCAGGCGTGAGTGCAGCATAAGTGGTCTGCATTTCTCTGAAGTTAGCCATAATACCCGGGCCTACATAGTTCAGATCATTGTCATCACTTTTAGCGCCGGCATAGAAATCTACCCAACGATTTTCAGTATAAGACAGAGATGGAATATACATTTTTGACCCTGGCTGTAACGCAGTGGTTTGCGAATAAGCGGCGGTAGTAGGTAAAATAAAGGTAGCATAATCCCAGTAAGACGGGCGCATACGCTTATTGATAAACATACCGCTCAGCAACTTACTCATTGAGCCCTTCTGGCTCAGCTCCGGGTTATTATAATCATCTGCAATCTGCTTCTTACAAGCGGTAAAAGTACCAGCAAATAAGGCGATGAGTGAGATATTTATTAAGAGACGTTTCATTATTATCTGTTAAGTTCGTTTACAAATAAATGCCATTAAAAACGGGCACGGATGCTGGCACCGAGACTTCTGGTAGGTCCGACAGTACCACCGTCAACACCTTGACTCAACCAGGAAGATCCAACTGCTACTTCCGGATCTAAACCTTTTGGTAAGGTTTTCCAGATGTAGAACAGGTTCCTTCCGATTAATGAAAACTGCAGGTTTTGCAAGTGCAGTTTCTCCACCACGTTTTTAGGCATATTGTAGGAGAGTGTTACTTCGCGAAGTTTAACATAGCTATTTTTAAATACAGCATTCTCATACAGACCGTTGGTTTCCCAGTCATGCATATTAGACCAGTACTGACCAGCGGTGATTATTTTTTCGTTCTTCTTACCATCTTCGGTTACACCTGGCAGAATCACACCATCATGATATGCTCCGTTAGGATTAGCCACCAGTTTACCAGAAGCCCAGTCAACTGCATCGTAGGCAAGACCACCATTGGCGGCATCCCTGTATTGCAAAGTGCTGTTAAACATACCGGCACCGATCTGGTAATAATAAGGAATGGAAACCAGGTTACCACCTAAGCGGTAATCCAGGGTAAAGTCCAACGTAAAGTTTTTATAGCTTACGGAGTTGGAGAAACCACCTACTACCTTAGGCATAATATTTCCTGCATACTCATATGCACCTGTATTGGCGGTATAAATACCGTCGCCATTTACGACTTTGTTACCATTGGCATCTTTATTAGCCGGGTGAACATAGATATTACCTAATGGATCACCTACATTGGAGCGGATCAACAGGTAACCACCATCGTATGCAGGCATAGTTAAAGTAGTCTGGCCATCTTTCAAAGCAGTCAGTTTATTCCTGTTGACCGCAAAGTTGAAACGGGTAGTCCAGCGGAAATCCCTGGTAGTGATAGGTGTGGCATTGATAGCAGCTTCATAACCGTAGTTGCTCAGGTCACCGGCATTCACCAGCTGAGAAGTAGCTCCGGAAGAAGCAGGTGTGCTCAGTGTCAGGATCTGGTTACTGATTTTGTTATTATAGTAACTGAAATCTACACCGATTTTGTTTTTGAACAAACGTGTTTCAAAGCCAAACTCCATTTCCCTCTTTTTCTCAGAAGTCAACAGTTCATTACCGAAACCAGATGGATTAGATTGCTGGTAAGGAATGTTGTTTTTGCTGATGGTAACGGTATATGGATTGTACGCAATATTGGACTGATACAGGTTCGGGTGGTTACCCACTAAACCGTAAGACGCCCTGATTTTCGCGTAATCAATAAATGCTGGCAGCTTTGCTACCTCAGAAAGCAGGAAACCTGCATTCACAGAAGGATAGAAATATTTGTTGTTCGCTACCGGTAAAGTAGAAGTCGACTCATAACGGCCAGTTCCTTCGAGGAACAGGAAGCCCTTATAGCTGAGGTTCAACATACCAAAAGCAGCCACATCGATCTGTTCAGCGCGCGCGGAGGTGGCGTAGAGTGGGCTGGCTGAGTTGTTCAGGCTAAACCAGTTTTCATCTACCAAACCATCTTTGGTTTGTGTATATTGATTTTTGTAAGTCTGTTTACGACCGGTAACACCGCCTGTTACAGAGAGGTCAAAATCTTTGGTGATTTTAGGACTGTACACCAAAATCGCATCGCCGTAGAACACATTGTTGTTGCGGGTAGTTACATCGTATTGACCGGTATAACCTACTGCAGCTGGTTGTGTATTGTGCTGTTCGTCGGAGGTAGCTACGTTTGTAAAGTCACCACCTACTCTACCTCTGAAGCGCAGGTTATCGAGGATGCCTACATTCAGTGTAGCGCTGTTGATGAAACGGTTTTGTCTTTCATCGTAGGCGTTACGCAGGTTATTCCACAGATAGTCCATCACGTTGGTAGCTCTGAAACGATAAGTCATTTTCTGATCCTGATCGTACGAGTTATTAGTGGCGGTAACGTACCTATAACCATTGGTTGTCTGATATTTATTGAAGAACGTACTCATGTCATCAAAACGGCTAAAGAATCCGTCAAATGAACCGAATATGTTGCTCATTACGTTGGCACGGTTATGAACGAAGTTATTATTATAAGTAGAAACCAGGTCTACACTTATTTTCTCGCTCAGTTTTAACGTTCCGTTGAAGTTGAAGTTATTCTTATAAAGATTGCTTCCTGGCATGATGCTCTTATAATCTACGCGGTTATAAGAAAAGCGGAAACTTCCTTTATCGCTGGCATTGGAAATAGCGACGTTAGCAGCTGAGTTGTAACCGGTTTGGAAGAAGTCTTTATAGTTGTTCTTCTGTGCTTCATACTTACGGATAGATCCATCCCAGTATTTCACATCGCGACCATCGAACTTAGGACCAAACTGGTTGTAAGCTCTGTAGTATGGGTGCATAGAGCCATCGGCATCTTTTACCCAGCCGGAGGCATCTGCGATACCATTTACAATGTTGGTTTGCGGATCATAACCCGGGCCATATTCATTCTGGTAATCTGGTTGAGAGGCCAGTTTTTCCTGGTTATAAGTGTAGTTAACATCTACATTCAAGCCGCGGCCTTTCACACCTTTCTTGGTAGTAATTACTACCACACCGTTAGTTGCTTCCGAACCATACAGGGCAGAAGCACTGGCGCCTTTCAGGATAGTCAGTGTTTCGATATCTTCCGGGTTGATATCGAGCGCACCGTTACCTTCAATTCTTCCGTTGCTTGTACCGAAGCTTCCGGAGGTCAGGTCATTAAAGTTTCTCAACGGTACACCATCTACCACATATAACGGTTGTGTGCTCAGGCCGATGGAGGAAACACCTCTCACCTGCACGGAAACGGCGCTGGCAGCCCCACCTGGAGCAGATACGATTTTCACACCGGCAGCTTTACCATATAAGGCTGAGGCAAAGTTGGTGCTTCCGCTTTCTGTTATCTCTTTTGAACTTACTGTACTTACAGAATACCCCAGTGCCTTCGCTTCTCTCTTAATACCCATGGCGGTAACCACCACCTCATTCAGATTCTTATTATCTTCTTTTAGTACAATGTTCAATGGCGACTGGCCATCAGCCATCACCTCCTGGTTAATAAATCCTATATAGGAAAAAACGAGGGTAGCACCTGGTGCTACCTGAATGGTAAATTTTCCATCCGGGCCGGTAGTAGCGCCGTTGGATGCGTTTTTCTCTTTAACAGTTACTCCTGGTAAAAACGTTCCTTTTACGTCTTTAACAGTACCCGTAACAGCTTTCTTACCCTGCGCCCATGCAGAAATACAGCAGCATAAGAAAAGCAACGTGGTGAGAAGAAGTGATCTTCGCATAGCTTCCTTTTGGTTTAGTGAATTATAACAAGTGAATCAGACACATAAGCAAAAAAGGCATGAGAATCCTGCTACCCAGGTCCCTGCATTGCACAGGAATCCTAATGGTTAATTGAAAGTTTCCGTCCCTAAAAATTGTATGGAATTACTCCATTGGCATTAGCGTAATTCTGACAGTTAAACAGTAGTAAAACGTTTTAGCATCCTCCCATAAAAAAAAACCTGCTTACCACTCTCACACTTCCATTTCACTACAAGTTTTTCATAACTATCAGAATAATCGATTTCAAACTTAGGGATAATTATGAGAAGTGCAAAAAAGATTTAACAATTTTTTTATTTATCGTTAACCGCTCGTTAAGAATGCGAAAATAATATTCTTTGAAATTAAAATAGCATTACTGGAGAAGAGCAGAAAGCGTAAAGCATAAAGCATAAAGCTATTGTGGAGAATGATCTTAGCGAGTATTAAAAATCGCTTTGATCATTCTCCACAATAGCTTTATGCTTTATGCTTTACGCTTTCTGTATCGTCCTGAAATAAGTTGACACTTAAAATGTCAACTTATGAAGAATACAGGAGTTTCGGGCAAAAGTAAAAGGACCCGACTTGATTACAGCTTGGCGTTTAAGCTTCAGGTTATCGATGAAGT
>NZ_JABAHZ010000007.1 GCF_012641265.1 Chitinophaga eiseniae
TGGCAGGACACCACTACATACTTTTGAAGAAACGTTACATTTGGCAAAAGAAAAGCAGCTGGATGATCTACCTCCAGCTGCCTAAAAATTTATCCTACTGTCGGATCAAATCGGAGCTTTTACATATTAGCTATTTTAAAGAGATAGCGATTATCTACTTTGGATATAAGCTTTGGTGGAAGCAATCATTAAGTCGATTTCATTTGCTTCCTCCTTTTGTATATAAGAAATAACTCTGCTATATTTTTCGATTGCTATACGCTCTGGGCTTTTTTTTCTAAATCTTAACTTGAATGCTTTTCTAGTATTGTCATTCGAACGCCCTCTATTACTTTTACTTATTTTATACATCAGAAATTTATTAAGTGTTAAGGCTAATAAAAACGATCATTACTTTTCTCATACAAGGCTGCTGGGTTATCTCCTTGCAAATCAATACATTTAGGATGGTCTGACAGGTTTACTTCAGTGCTGACTGCCCCAAATGTACTGAAAAATTGTTTCCCCTTTTCTTTTATTATGTAATAAGTTAATAATGGATCGTTCCCTACTTGGTCAAATACATAACCAAGAGGTACATATCTTTTAGTGTTGTTGAATCTGCGTAATGCCCTTATTGTTGCATCTCTTCTTCTTAGGGAAATCAATGTTAAATGAATTTCATAACCTGTTTTGGCTAAAAAATCTGCCATCTTAATTATGCTACCGGGGTCTTGTCCTACTTTGGGAATAACAAGATTGTAGCCGTTGTCTAAAGCCAACTCATAAACTGATTTAATATTTTGTGGATTATTGTCACTAAATCCAAATAAGATGCGATTCGATTCTTCTTGTACCAATGTAGCTCCACAGTCATAATCAAACTCTGGTAGCTTTCTTTTCGCATAATCAGAATCTAAGATAATTGCACCATGGTGTTCGGATATGTTATTAGCAATCGTAGATTTACCAGAAGCTGGCGGGCCAATTAAAATAAAGGCTTTTTTTTCATTTTTTATTCCTGATATAGGTAGTGAGCCACCACTACCTAGTATTGTATCATCATCATTTTCTAATCTCGGTAGTGTAAATAATTCATTGATTATTTCTTTACGTAAGCTCCATCTAGGAATATCATCTTTGTAGTTTCTATCTCTGTGTTTAGTACTGATAAGCGTATTCTCATCTTCTCGAAAATCCATTAACATTTTCTCACTAGTGACAATTTTTCTAATTATTTTGGGCGTATCCTTAATGTAGTCAAATTGAAGAACCTTTACAAGAAAATGCTCGACAAGATCTTCATCTCTTAGTAACCGAGAGTAATTGAACTCATAACGTTAGACGGATTTGTTGTAAATGGGTGGGAATATATATAGATACAAATATGTACCTAATAAATTAATCAAAAAAATAATTGTGAAGCTACCTAATAGCTTGCGTAGGTTAAATCCAATTTTCCGTATAGTCAGATCCTCTTAAATCTTCAGCTTCTAAATTTCACCTAAGAAGAAGGTGTGTAAAACAAAAAGGCTTTCAAGCACCTGCTTAAAAGCCTTTTTCCTTGTAGCGAGATCGGGAGTTGAACCCGAGACCTTTGGGTTATGAATCCAACGCTCTAACCACCTGAGCTACCTCGCCATATTCCTTTTTGACCCGCTGTAACTACCATCTGTAGCGACTGCTGACCCAAAACGGGAGTGCAAAGATAACGGCTTAAAAATGAAAATTCAAAATGTATTCCCGTTTTTTTAGAATTTTTTTTAAACAACTTCATCTGTACCCGGCTTTTCCCACTTTTTCATCAGCAGCTCATCAATAGACCTAATATGCAGATCCCGCTGTGGGTAAGGCAATTCGATGCCGGCGTTATTCAGGGCTGTATAAATCGTGGCAAGCACCTCGCTCATCGCCGTACCCGCGTTATCCAGGTCGCCCACCCAGAAGTACACCCGGAAGTTGACGGCATTATCGCCAAATTCGATCAGCTGAACTACCGGCGCCGGCAGGGTCAGCACATCTTTACGATCAGTGAAGGCGGATTTAATAATATCGGTTACCTGCTTTACATCGCTGCCATAGCCTACCCCAATCAGGAACGTAACGCGACGGGTGCGGTTGGTGCGGGTCCAGTTGATCAGCTGTTGAGAAATGAGGTCTCCATTGGGAATAATGACTTCGGAGCCGTCAGGGGCGTTGATTTTACTGGAACGGATGCCTATTTCCTTTACGGTGCCTGAACGGGAGCCGACTTCAATCACATCGCCCACTTCGATAGGCTTCTCGAAAGCCAGGATGATGCCGGATACCAGGTTGTTGACAACATTTTGCAAGCCAAAGCCAATACCAACGCCCAGGGCGCCAATAACAATGGTTAATTTATCCATGGGAATGCCGGAGGCAGCAAAAGCCAGTAGTACACCTCCCGCCAACACCGCCAAACGCAGGAGCAATAAGGCGGAGCCGAATTTGTTTTTTTTACCACTGGTGGTTTGCCCGGTGCTGCCAAACATATAGGCAATCAACTGTGAAGCCACGGTAGATACCCATATCACCAGTATGAAGATAATAATGCTGCTGAAAGTAAAGTCGGAATTACCTATCTGGTGCGGCGATGACAGGAAATCGGAAATGCTTTCATGAATGGCGTCATACAGGTAAAGATTGCGGGCAATGATGATCAGCCAACCTACGACGGCTAATATGGCCAGGAAGGTTTTCGACTTCCGTTGTACATCCTGGTAGTCCATAAATGAGATGAAGGTGCTGGAATCTTTGTTTGCCTCTACCTGCAGGTACACCGCTTCCATCAATATTTTCACCAGGGTAAATAAGCTAAGAGCCATAACGGTGTTAACAATAGCACTGGAACCCATGATCTTTGCGGTGCCCACCCTGGCCAGTATCACCAGCACCAGCGAAAAAATACTGGTGGCGATAAACAGCTTTACTACCGGTCGTATAAATCGGGAAGGGGCAAAAGTGCTCAGCGCCGTCTCTTTTAACAGCCGGTAACCTAATACGGTGGAGAAAATAGCGCCTGCCAGCAACCCCCATTGTTCAGCGTAGGTCACCTCTATCAATAAGTTGTTCAGGCAATACAGGAACAACAATCCTATCATTAGTAGCCAGGTCCGGAATAAGGTGGGAGATAACAGCCGGCGGAAAATAAACGTTAGCGCGATAGCATTCAGCAGCCAGGTGATTTCGGTAAATAGGATAGGGTAGCGGATAGATAATACAGCAGATAACGTAGTCACCAGTACAACGGTACAGGCTATCGGAAAACGATACAGGTATTGTGTATGCTGTAAAATCGTTTCGCCTTCTTCTTCGGTATGATTTTGTTTTATACGCCGGATGTTGTGGTATACCCACCAGGTAAACAATACCGCCAAAAGCAGCCACACAAAAAATACCGGCCATTGTATGGTGAAAAATATACCCATCACCTTACCACTCTTATGCAGGGAGCTTTTCAATACCGGGAAGAAATCCAGGGGATTAATGCTATCCCGGTGTGGTCGCCACAAGTAGCGGTAGTCGCGTGCAAACATGTTGGCGGAATGCTGCTCCAGCCGGTAGTCCATGTCTTCATATAGGTTAGACACTTCTATATAGCGGTTGGCCACTTTATTCTGTAATAGCCCTATCCTGATCAGGTTAACCTTGTTGGCACTGTCTACCGCATGAAATTTAAGGATCAGGTTAGTGATCTGACCAAGATAAAAACCATACAATTCATTTTCTGCCGGAATGTTACGCATAGCGGAATCCCGCCGCAGTGAATAGATAGTATCATTAATGCCTACCAGTTTATCATAATAGGAAAAGAGGGTCGACTGCCAGGAGTCCAGCTTGCGTTGCAGCTGTTCCAGCATTACTTTATTGGTATAGATATCGTTGATGTTGGGAGTGCGGCCCAGGCTGGCGATATTATATTTTATCAGTGCCAGGGAAGTGTCTGTCATGGGCAGTCCGTTGCTGATGCCTACGGTGTCAAATCCACGCCGGAGGGAACTCATTACCTCGTTCAGCATCAGCGTGTAATCTTCAATGCGATTGATCAATATGGCAACAGAAGTATCGGATTTTTTGATACGGTTGCTATCCTTTGCGAGGGCGGCAATATTTTTCCGGATAGTGGCGCTGTCGATGGTTACCATGTGAATGGTATCCACTTTTGCCTTTTGTTTTTTACGCTGCGCCTGGGCGTGAAAACTACCGCCGGTAATAATAGATAGAATAATAATGGGCAACAGCCATGTAGCTTTGGTAAACATATAAACAGGTGTCTGTAAAAAGTAGATGCTTATGTTGGAACATTTTTTATGCCCAATTGTTGCTGAATTTAAAACTTTTAGCCGGCCTGGCGGTTAAGTTTTCCGGAATCCGGTTGCTCATTCGCTATTTCCGCTGTAATTTGTAAGTCATTGCCAGACCATGAAAATTAGTTTATGAACAGAGAAATGCTCGTAAATGCCCTACGGAAAGACCTTCAGCCCTGGGATATAATTGTAATAGGCGGTGGCGCTACTGGCCTGGGGGCCGCCCTGGAAGCCGTAACAAGAGGTTATCGCACCTTGCTGCTCGAACAGGTGGATTTTGCCAAATCCACTTCCAGCAAAAGTACGAAGCTGGTGCATGGAGGAGTGCGTTACCTCGCGCAGGGCAATGTATCATTGGTAAGGGAAGCCAGTGTGGAACGTGGCCGCCTGGTGGCTAATGCGCCACACCTGGTACGTAACCTGGCGTTTGTAATTCCTACTTTTAATTTTTGGGAGAATATTAAATACACGATCGGCCTCAAAATGTACGATTGGCTCGCCGGGCGGCTCAGTCTCGGTAAGTCGGTACATATATCCAAATCGGCTACGCTCGAACGCTTGTCTACGTTGAAAAAAGATAACCTGGCAGGAGGGGTGCTCTATCACGATGGTCAGTTCGACGATAGCCGCCTGGCGATCAATCTCGCCCAAACTATCTCCGATAAAGGAGGTACGGTGCTTAATTACATGCGGGTGACCAGCCTCACCAAAGATGGAAGCGGCAATATCAATGGAGTAACGGTGAAGGATACACTGGAAGGAGGAGAGGAGATCCATCTGAATACCCGGGCAGTTATTAACGCTACCGGCGTGTTTGCCGATGATATTCTGGAGATGGATAACCCACGGGCCCCAAAATCTATTGCGGCCAGCCAGGGCGTGCACCTGGTCCTCGACAGCGATTTCCTGCCCGGGCATAACGCCCTCATGATCCCCGCTACCAGCGATGGACGGGTATTATTTGTAGTGCCATGGCATAATAAAGTGGTAGTGGGTACCACTGATACGCCTATCAATCACATTAGTCTCGAACCAAGGGCACTGGAAAAGGAAATTGCTTTTATCCTTAGCACTGCCGGACAATACCTCGCCAAACCGCCGCAACGCTCCGATGTACGCAGCGTGTGGGCTGGACTTCGCCCGCTGGCCGCTGCCAAAGCTGAAGGACATAAAACCAAAGAAATTTCCCGCAGCCATAAGATCATGGTCGCTAAATCCGGCCTGGTTACTATTATTGGCGGAAAGTGGACTACCTACCGCCGCATGGCGGAAGATGTGATACAACAACTGGAAGAAGCCTTTCGCTGGAAACAAACGTCTTCTGTTACCCACGAACTCCGTATCCATGGCGCTACTCATAATGTTAACTGGAACGATCCCTGGTATTTCTATGGCAGCGACGTGTTACATATCCACCAGATGGTAGCCCGCGAACCTGACCTGCAGGAAGAACTAAGCCGCGAATATCATATTATAAAAGCCCAGGTGATATGGGCCGTGAGAGAGGAAATGGCCCGCAACATCGAAGATTTTCTGGCCCGCCGTACCCGCCTCCTCTTGCTGGATGCAAAGGAAGCAATGCGTATAGCCCCTGCCGTAGCAAGGATCATGGCAGAAGAACTGCATAAAGACGAACATTGGGTAGCCACCCAGATCGCCAGCTTCGAAGCAGAAGCCAAAGGATATCAATTGTAGTGGCATAAAAATCAGGGCCTTTGTACTAAACAAAGGCCCTGCTAATTTATACTTACATCCATTTGAATTTCTGTTCAAAAGGTTTTATCCTTCTGCCTGGTATCACAGGTTCATCTGTATATCCCATATAAAAGAATCCCAGTACCTGGTCATCATCTCCTAAACCCAGGTAATCCTGCATAGCAGGGTGGTAGGTCATCCCGCCAGATCCCCAGTAAGCGGCTATATTCAAGGCAGTAGCTCCCAGCCAGATGTTTTCCACGGCGCAAGACACGGCAGCAATTTCTTCTATCGCCGGAATCTTAGGATTATTACCTCTTTTCATACAAATAGCCAGGATATGAGAGGCCAGATTCCCCTGGTTTTTCAACTTCTCATAATTGCCGGTAATGTATTTATCGGCCGGTGTATATTGCTTGTATAGATCGGCATGGTCGGCGCAAAATTGTTGTACTTTATCGCCGCTGTACACCAAAAAATACCAGGGCTCTGTATGACCATGGGTAGGCGCCCAGTCGGCCAGCTGTAATAATTGCTGCACGGTTTCATCGGCTATTTTCCGGCCGTTCATGCTGGTTGGTTTCACCGTACGACGGGCCGTAATAACCTGCTCTATGGTGTTAACTGAAGTAATAGTATCCATATAATATGTTTATTTACCGGCTTCCAGGCGTGTTTTCATGTCTGGTGCCAGTTTCGCTATTTTACGTTGATGATAATCAAAGCAGATCATGCCAGTCTTAGCCTCGGCAATGGTAATCGTTTGTGCGTTACGTTGAGCTGTGATACGGTAAAATAACTCAAAGCCGAAGGCATTGAATTCTCCGGCGGCTACAGACACCTCAAACACATCCCCATGAAATGCTTCGCCTTTATAGGCTACTGCTACATCGGCCATAATAAGACCAGCGCCCGCTTCTTTGTCGAGCTCTTTGTAACCCAAACTTTCCAGGAACCTGATCCTGGCTTCATGCATAATCGAAAGTATCGCATCATTACCTACATGGCCGCCATAGTTAACATCCTGTATCCGTACGGGTATCGCTATACTAAAAGGAAATGCTGCCGGTAAATCTATCTTAATCCTTGCCATTATATTTTTTTAGGTAGATGCTAAACGTTTGCTGTTTGTTTCAGGAAGGCTACAAATTTTTGGAAGGCCCTGGCCCGGTGACTGTACTGGTTCTTTTCACCCAGTTCCATTTCCGCAAAGGCACGGGTTTCTCCTTCAGGCACAAAAATAGGGTCATACCCAAAACCTTCACCGCCCTGGGAGGCATTGGTAATATGGCCTTTGCTGACGCCCTCAAATTGGTATTCTTTCCCATCCAATATCAGGGAAATAACGGTACGGAATTGAGCGCTGCGGTCGGTTTTACCTTCCATTTCCTTTAGCACTCTCACGATATTGTCCGCCGCCTCTTTTTGCTCGCCGGCATACCGGGCAGATAAAACACCTGGTGCGCCATCCAGGGCATTGATTTCCAGTCCGGTGTCTTCTGCAAAACAATTTTCTCCCGTCATCCGGTGAATGGTAGCCGATTTTTCGGTGGCGTTAGCCTCCAGGGTGTCATGTGGTTCCGGGATGTCTATGTCTATACCAGCTTCCAGCAGAGTGATAATCTCAAACTGGTCTCCCAGCAGCGACCGGAATTCCTTTACCTTATTTTGATTGTTGGTAGCAAATATCAATTTCATCTTGTTGTATTGTAAATAAATTAAATATTTAATAATTGTTTCAATCCTGCCCAAAGCCGGGCTTTTAATAACTTGTCGCTTCCAATCAGCGTCAATTCATCGGAAAATAACATCGTGGTATCATTTACGGTCACCAGTTGATATAAGGGAATATCGTTAAATCCTAACTGTTCCGGTGCAATCCCAAATACAACGCCCCGCGTTATCTTCACGGCAGCTTTCCAGTCAGGAAAGGCCAGGGAAGGATGGTGCGAGACATTCAAAAGGGATACATCCTGCATACTCAGTTTACAGGCATTTAATATATTGGTAAGGAGGTTGAATAATTCTTCGTTTAAGTACGCTTCGTTTTCGTTTTGTATGAAGAGCGCAATGTTTTTTTGATTTTCTCCTAAATATTTGACTTTGGGCACCACTTTTTCTTCGGCGGCAACCGGCATGCTTTTCCCGGGAATGATCGGCTGGGTAAAGATCTTAGCCAAAAAGTACGGATCAAGATCAAGCTGCTCAAGTGGCATATTTATTATTATTTAATTTAATATTAAAAACCCCTCTGGGGAAAAATCAGTTTATTTGCACTGCCGGGCCCTCAGGCTACCAGCGACACAACGATTAAAGTGTAAAAATATTGAGATAAAATTGATTAACCATGATGGTAGATAAATCAACAGTTAAGGAAGAGGCACTACAGAAGATCAAAGTCACCAAAACTACGAAAAGCAGGTTGAGTGAAGTAGATTTTAATAACCTGGCATTTGGTAAAATGTATGCCGACCATATGCTGGTGGCCGATTTTGATGGTAAAGAATGGAAAAATGCGGCTATCCTGCCTTTCCAAAACCTGTCTGTAAGTCCTTCTAATGCCGCCTGGCATTACGGGCAAGCAATTTTTGAAGGAATTAAAGCCTATAAAGATCCCCAGGGTTCCCCGATGATCTTCCGGCCTTATGATAACTACAAGCGCTTTAATACCTCCGCAGAAAGAATGGGTATGCCGGAAGTACCGGAATGGCTCTTCATTGGCGGCCTCGATCTCCTGATTGATATGGACCGCGACTGGGTACCTACCGGTAAAGGTTGTTCGCTCTACCTTCGCCCGTTCATGATTGCAGCGGATGAATTTATCGGCGTACGTCCTTCAGATACCTACAAATTTGTGGTGATTAACTCTCCCTCAGGAGCCTATTTCAATAAACCTATCAAGCTGTTGGTACAGGACAAATACGTACGGGCGTTCCCGGGTGGCGTTGGCTTTGCTAAAGCAGCAGGTAACTATGGTGGTACCATGTATCCTACCATGCAGGCCCGGAAACAAGGGTACGACCAGATTTTATGGGTAGATGGATATGAACACAAATACCTCCAGGAATGCGGTACTATGAACGTGTTTGCCATTATCGGCAATACGGCCATTACGCCCGACCTTACCCAGGGTACCATCCTGGAAGGAGTAACCCGGGCCAGTGTCATGGATATCCTCAGAGATATGGGCCTCCAGGTGGAAGAAAGACCCATTTCGATCGACGAGGTAGTAACCGCTTATAAAAATGGTACCCTGAGAGAAGTGTTCGGCACCGGTACCGCTTCCAGCGTGGCCTATGTAGAGCAGCTCGATTACCTGGGTACCCATATTAAACTGGATACTTCCAAATATGATATCGGGGCTGAAGTGATCCAGCGCCTGGACGATATCCGTACAGGCCGGACTGCCGATACGCGTCATTGGAATTATATAATAGATAAGAAATAAGAGCTTTATATATTAATATATAGATAAAAATAGGGCTGATAAAAAGGCCCTATTTTTTTATGGTAGTTTCTTCGAGAAAACATACCTTTGCAGTCCGGTTTTTGGTAATCCTGAGCTCCTACCAAAATAATTAAGACCACTCCCTGTATACAGGTGATCATCCCGGCAAAAATATTTTCGAAACAATTTTGTTATTCACACATATAGTTTTACCTTTGCCGTCCCAAAATCCCTTTCTGGGGAATTTGGATGTCATTGTAAACCGACATAAAAAACTAGGTAAAGAATGCCTACTATACAACAATTAGTAAGAAAAGGAAGAGAAATTATCCGGGCTAAGTCTAAGTCCAGGGCATTAGATAGCTGCCCTCAGCGCCGTGGCGTTTGTACTCGTGTATACACTACCACGCCTAAGAAACCGAACTCCGCTCTGCGTAAAGTAGCGAAAGTGCGTTTAACCAACAAAGTTGAGGTGATTGCCTATATCCCTGGTGAAGGTCACAACTTGCAGGAGCACTCTATCGTACTGATCCGTGGTGGAAGGGTAAAAGATTTACCAGGTGTTCGTTACCACATCGTTCGCGGTTCCCTGGATACTGCTGGTGTGAAAGACAGAAAGCAGAGCCGTTCCAAATATGGTACTAAGAAGGAAAAGGCTAAAAAATAACAATTATAAATAGTCGTAATTTTCAATAAATGAGAAAGCAAGCTGCAAAAAAATTGCCTCTGGCTCCAGATCCAAGGTTCAATGACAAGCTGGTAACCCGCTTTGTTAATAACGTAATGGAACAAGGAAAAAAGAGCATTGCCTATAAAATTTTCTACGATGCTGTGGATAAGGTAAGCCAGATGACCGGCGAAAACGGTTACGAGGTTTGGAGAAAAGCATTGACAAACGTTACTCCTGGTGTTGAAGTTAGAAGCCGTCGTATCGGTGGTGCTACTTTCCAGATTCCTGCTGAAGTTCGCCCTGATAGAAAAATATCACTGAGCATCAAATGGTTAGTACGCTACGCCGGTGAAAGAAACGGAAAGAGCATGGCCGACAAGCTGGCTAACGAAATCGTAGCAGCAAGCAAAGGTGAAGGCGCAGCATTCAAGAAGAAGGAAGATACTCACCGTATGGCAGAAGCGAATAAAGCTTTCTCTCACTTCAGAATCTAGTTATAGCCTGCAAAGGCAACTCAATATATTTGGCAAACAGTTCCTTCGGAGCTGTTTGCCTTTTTATGTTTGGTCCCCCCTAAAATAGCAATAAAAAACAGGCACCGGAGATCCGATGCCTGTCACGATTATACTTTTTGCGTGCGCTATTTTACATTTACATATACTTTGATCTTACCTTCCTCCCCATCAAATTCCTGCAACGCTTTACCGATTACCTGGCCTGTTTTCACTTTATCCATATCTGCTTTCATTGCATAGCCTTGTTTGTGTGAGGTTACAAGCATATCGCCGCGGTGAATTGGTCCATTTTCATTACACACCTTTGTTGGAATCACACCTACCACTCCCAGCGGGATCTTTGCCGTTTCGGTAGTATCTACCGCAGCTTCTGTCATCAGTACACCAGGTTTCGTAGCATATACGCCTATTACGAGTGAAGAATAGGCCTCTGTTGATTTCTCTACGGTACGGTCAGCACTGATCGCAATCACCATCACATCCCCAGGTTCATAAGCCGCTCTTTCCCCGGTTACATCAAATGCTTCGGCTACGTCTGCTCCACCCACCTGGGAGCCCCCATCAAAAAAGCCCCTGCCGGTACGGTCAATACGCGCCATATTAAAGCCTCCCGTTTGATATATCGCCAGATCCCCGCTTGTTCCTGAATGGTTCACTACAAAGGCAGATCCCTGCCCATTGTTAACTACCTGGAGCGCAATGCCGAAGCCGGTTGAACTGCTGTGTTCAAAATAACCTCCATATCCACCTGTGCCGGAAGCAATGCCATATACACCAGCTGTACCGTTATTACCAAATATACTGTTTACCTCTCCACGTACACCGGCTCCAACACCAGTAGTGTTGTTTATAAAGAAATTGCCGGCATTTCCCAACGAGTGATCTGCTATCACGCCAGGCCCGATACTGGTTACCTGTAAGGTGTTATCAGTGTTGGTATTGTTTGAGGTTTGAATCAGTGCCGCATTACCACTGGGGCCACTATGATCCAGTATCGTGGCAGTACCCTGCCCCAGGCTTGTAACGTATAGTGCATGTCCAAATCCGGTGGTGTTGCTATGTTCAAAATAACCGCCATATCCCCCGGTTCCGGAGGCTACCCCGTATATGCCTGCAGTGCCGGCATTGCCAAATAAACTGTTTACCTCTCCCCGCACTGCCGCAGCAACAGCAGTGGTGTTGTTTGCGAAGAAGTTGGCAACATTACCCTTGCTATTATCGGGAATATTCCCCGGGCCTGTGGAGGTTACCTGGATGGTATTATCGGCACTGTTGGTATTGTTTGTATTTTGAACAAATACAGCGCTGCCACTAGGGCCACTTTGGGTGACTGTCATGCCATTTCCTTGTCCCTTGTTGATTACAGCCAGCGCATTCCCAAAACCTGTAGTGCTGGAATGTTCAAAATAACCGCCATAACCACCGGTACCAGAAGCCACACCATATACACCCGCCGTACCATTATTCCCAAAAATACTGTTAACTTCTCCACGTACACCAGCGCCAACGCCATTGGCATTATTGGCAAAGAAGTTCGCCGCATTTCCCTGCGAATGGTCTGCTATAACTCCCTGGCCCGTACTTACCGCCTCCAGTACATTGTGGGTATCTGCGGTGTTAAGATTTTCAAAGAATCCTGCCCGGCCAGTGCCTCCGCCTATGCCTGCCCGTCCCAAGACGCCAATGGCATTACCACTGACATCGGTAGTGGCAAATCCATAAACGCCATAACCGACTCCGTCATTTCTTCCCACTACAGCGCCAGTGGCCGTTCCAATACTTTTAGTACGACCAGTTACAGCTTCACCGCCGGCAGTATTGTCTCCCAGCACGCCGGCGCCACTTATGGTAGCAGTAGCTCCATATACACCGCTGCCTCCGGAGCTGTTTCCTACTACAGCATTATTGGAGCCTGTTGTACTGCCGTTAACGGCCACGCCGTTTCCGGTGGTACTGGCCTGCAATACAGTGGAATTATTCGCATTGTTGCTGATTAGAAAGGATCCAGCTATACCTGTGTTGCTGATAGCGGTCAACCCAGTGCCGGAACTACTGTTGGCATATACGCCAATACCTGCACCAGTGGCGTTGCCATATACGCCGATTCCCGTAGGAGTGCTGCCATATACGCCCCATCCACTTCCATTCTGCGATCCCCATACACCTATACCAAGACCGCTGGTGCCGTTATTGATGCCTCTCACGGCGGTGGAAAAGCCACCTGGAGAAGTGGACGAAACAATTCCCCTCAGTGCGGCAATACTGGCACTGGTACTATTACTAACGCCTTCCAGTATTGTACCATCGCCTTGATTGGTAATGGAAAACACTGTGCCCGGCAAATTCACAGTATTGGCATAAGGAAGTGCAAAGGGCGCTCCGGCTGTTGCCGGCGTCCATTTGGTTCCGTCATATTGCAATACTTGTCCGCTTAAAGGAGCCACGGTATTAACAGCTATTCCCTGTAATCTGGCTACTCCGGGATTGGGATAAGTTCCTTGTAAGTCGCCGCCTGCCGGACCGTTGGGCGGTAACGTAGTGGGAATGACGCCAGCGGCAATTTTCGCCGCAGTCACCTTGCCATTACCGATAAGAGGATTGGGGTAGTTGCCCGTTAGGTCGCCACCCGCAGGTGAAGCAGTGATGCTTCCCGGAGGACCTTGAGGTCCCTGTGGTCCTGCAGGCCCGATTGGGCCAACCGGTCCGGTAGTGCCTGTCGGTCCAATAGGCCCCGCTGGCCCTACGGCTCCTGTAGCACCTGCGGTACCCACCGGTCCTGCAGGTCCCTGCAATCCCTGAGGTCCTGTTAATCCTATCGGTCCTGCGGGTCCGGTAGCACCTGTAAGACCAATCGGCCCTGCTGGCCCCACTGCCCCGGTTGCGCCTACGGGCCCGGCAGGTCCCTGCAATCCTATGGGCCCCACTGGGCCTATAGGTCCTGTAGCTCCTTGCGGCCCCACATTGCCGGGATCTCCTTTAAGCCCCTGTGGCCCCATGGCACCGGTTACGCCAACAGGCCCTGCGGGCCCGGTGGCACCCTGTGGCCCTACATTGCCGGGATCCCCTTTAAGCCCCTGTGGTCCCACCGGCCCCGTTACCCCTGTGGGGCCCGCTACGCCCGGATCTCCCTTCGGACCTTGTACTCCCGCTACACCAGGGTCACCTTTAGGTCCTTGCGGCCCTGCCGGCCCCGGCGCGCTGTTTGCCGCATAAATAGCAAAGGGCACACTCATTAATTGTGAAGTACCCAGTTCTGTAAAATTATTTCCACCAGAAGATACCTCTACCCGTAAATACTGATTGGCCTGGGCCCAGGGAACACCGGCAAAGGTGCCGGATACAACATCGCCTTTACCAATTTGCGCAGTAAAAAGCCCTACCTGGTTGGTAGTCACATCCTGCGTTTCCTGGTATTGCACGTTTCCAGAGGCAGATCCTCCTAAAATGGTAAACCTGATTTTTAGCGCCTGAGCGGGGAGGGTAGTCCCATTCATATTCCTGGCTACCGCCTGGTAGTTGATGCCTTGTAATCCGCTCTGAGCGCGTAGTTGCAGCAATGTGGGAAACAAGGCGATGATGGTTAAAAATATAATTCGTTTCATAAGGGGTCTGTTTTAGTTTTTTGCCTCTCTTTTGATAACAGAGGTTTTGGGGGGCTGTACAATCGTGTTGGGAGGAGTACCTTGCTGCGTGGTGAATGGTACAGCTGGTACAATCACTTTTATATCGGATTTAGCGGGAAGCTCCTGAGCAGAAGGGCCTTTGGTGCTTTCTGATATTCGCCCGGCCGGCCGGTTGATATGAGTAGAACTAGTACCCACACTACCGCCTTCTTTTACAGGTATTTTGACATCTGATATGGATGTCACCGATAGGTGATTACCTGTAGGAGATGCGTTAGCGCCACCCCCTTTAATAGGTACTTTGTTGTTATCCAGGGATGCCCGGTTCAGTTGCCCGGTAGGACTACCTTGTTTAATAGGCACTTTCCCGGTTTGTGCTTGTGCTATGGCTGCCATAAACAGACAAAGCACTGTGTAGAATAGTTTCATTTGAAGCTGTTTTATTTAATAGAAGAAAGAGTAAATAATAGCTTTTGGGGTTTGATGAGATGGACAACCCCAACAACTGCCTACGCCCCGGCTAACGATTCTAATGCCTGTTTATAACACAATGCTTTATATAAATAGAAGGCAGGCCCCTCTTTCAGGATGCCTGCCAGTACAGAAGAAAATTCAATTTATTTTACGTTTACCAGTACCTTAATCTTTCCTGTTTCACCGCTAAATTCCTGTAAAGCTTTACCAATCACCTGTCCGGGTTTCAGTTTATCCACATCGGCTTTCATAGCATATCCGTCTTTACTGGAGGTGACCAATAAATCGCCCCGGCTGATATTGCCATTTTCGTTACATACTTTGGTGGGAATAACGCCAATAACCCCCATGGGTACTTCACTGTTATTATCCTCGTCTATATCTTTTTCGGTCAACAGCACCCCTGGCTTGGTGGCGTATACACCTGCTACCAGGCTGGAATAGGGCTCGGATGATTTTTCTACCATGCGGTCGGCATTGGTAGCAATAATGAGTACATCTCCGGGTTCATAAGCCTCCCGCATACCTGCAACTGCAAAGGATTCTGCTACGTCAGCTCCGGCGTTTTGAGTACCACCGTTAAAGAAGCCCCGGCCTGCCTTGTTAATACGTGCAACGTTACCTCCTGCGCTCTGGAAAACAGCCAGATTGCCAGAGGCACCGGTGTGGTTTATCAGCATAGCACTACCGGTTCCCGCATTGGTTATCTGTACAGTATTCTGGCCGTTGCCAGTATTGAAATTGGCAAACCTGGCAGCTCTACCAGTTCCGAAGTTCGGAGTAAAGGCATAGATGGCACTACCACCTCCATCACAGGAAGATTCCACCCCATTGCCATTTCCACCAGCATTGGCCTTAATACCCTCGCCATTTCCTTGGGTCAGGGCCAGTATTGCGGGCCCATTACCCGCAGGATTGGAAGAGTGGAATAACCCCGCATAGCCCCCGGTACCCGAGGATACGCCATATACACCGGCGGTACCGAAATTGGCAAATATGGAATTTACCTCTCCCTTCACAGCAGGTGAGGTACCGGTAGTCCTGTCTACAAGGAAGTTACCTGCCGTGCCATTACCAACGGTTTTCACGGTAATAACATCGCTGGTGTTGCTCTCATTGAAAATTTCGAACCTGCCTGCCCTGCCTGTGGCAAAGGAGGGGACCCAGGCGTACAGCGCATTACCTGCACCATCTATATTTGTTTCCACACCATTTCCGTCTTTGCCGGCATTTGCAGTAATGGCATTACCATTACCATCTGTCAAAGCTACCAGCGACGCACCATTACCCGCCGGGTTGGAAGCATAGAACAGGCCCGCACGTCCACCGGTACCGGAGGAAATACCGAATACGCCGGCAGCGCCGAAGTTGCCAAACTGTGTATTTACCTCAGCTCTCACGGCAGCGCCTACACTGTTGATATTATCCAGTTTAAAAGAGGCCGCGTTCCCCAACGTATTATCCGGAATGTTACCCTTACCATTGGAGGCAACTTCCAATGTGTTGGCAGCTATATTGTCAGCATTAAAATTCTCAAAACGCCCAGCCCTTCCACTACTGTTGTTTAAACCTACCTGGCCATACACACCAATACCAGTACCAGTGGTATTAGTGGCAATAAAGCCTCTCACGCCATACCCGCCGCCGTCATTGCGCCCAACTACCGCTCCGGCAATATCAGAAGTGGTACGGCCTACTACCGCCTCTCCTGCCCCATTATTATCCCCTACAACACCGGCCGATGTCTGGGCACTGGTAATTCCGTGTACCCCGAAGCCGGCGCCTGTAGAGCTTATAATCCCCGCGCCATTGCCGGTAGTGGTAACATTTATCACGCTACCATTTCCCACAGTCGAGGCATTCAGTACACTATTGTTGTTGGCATTGTTAAAGATCGAGATCGAAGCCGGAATACCATTCACGCTGGTGGCAGTCAAACCCGTACCCGAGTTACTATTGGCATATACGCCTGTGCCATTCGCGCTTGAATTTCCATAAACGCCAAGGCCATTTGGCGTAACACCATATACGCCCCATCCGCTTCCATTTTGTGACCCCCATGTACCGATACCCAGACCACCGGTGCCATTGTTAATGCCTCGCACAGCAGCAGAAAAACCGCCGGGCGCAGTAGAATTGATAATTCCCCTTACAGCTGCAATACTGGAAGTGGTGGTGTTATTCGCTCCCTCAATGGAGGTACCATCACCATCATTGGTAATGCTGAATAGCGTAGAGGCATTATTTTCCACGGTGATGAATGGCAAGGAAAAGCCACCCCCGGCAACACTTGCTGCCCATTGCGCGCCGTCATATCTTAAAATTTGTCCCGCTAACGGGGCAGTGGTGCTAACCGGTTTTCCCTGTAAGGCATTTACAGTCGGATTGGGATAGTTGCCGCTGAGGTCTCCTCCCGCTGCACCGTTGATAGGTCCCACCGGCCCCTGTGGTCCTGCCGGTCCTGCTGCGCCTACCGCACCTGCTGGTCCAATTGGCCCTACTGGTCCAGCTATTCCCGGATCTCCTTTAGCTCCCTGTGGTCCCACGGCGCCAGCAGGTCCCATTGGCCCTATCGGTCCGGCTATTCCCGGATCTCCTTTAGCACCCTGTGGTCCCACGGCGCCAGCAGGTCCCATTGGCCCTATCGGTCCGGCTATTCCCGGATCTCCTTTAGCACCCTGTGGTCCCACGGCGCCAGCAGGTCCAATTGGCCCTACTGGTCCAGCTATTCCCGGATCTCCTTTAGCACCCTGTGGTCCCACGGCGCCAGCGGGTCCTATCGGTCCTACCGGCCCCGCTATACCTGGATCTCCCTTAGCTCCCTGTGGTCCTACAGCCCCCGTTGGCCCTACAGCCCCAACAGGTCCAATGGGTCCCACTGGTCCCGCTATTCCCGGATCTCCCTTTACGCCTTGTGGTCCTATGGCTCCCGCAGGTCCTACCGGTCCCGTAGGTCCTGTGGGCCCAGGATCGCCTTTGGCGCCTTGTGGCCCCACCGGCCCGGGAGTACTGTTAGCCGCAAAAAGAGCATAGGGGACGCTCATTAACTGGGAAGTGCCTAGCTCGCTAAAATTGGCGCCATTCATAGATACTTCCACTTTTAAATATTGATTGGCATCAGCCCAGGGAACAGTACTATAAGTGCCTGTGACCGGCGTGCCCTTACCGATTTGTAAAGTGAACAATCCTACATTATTGGTGGTAGTGGTATGGGTTTCCTGGTATTGCACCGGTCCGGCTGCGGAGCCACCCAGGATAGAAAAACGTACTGTCAATGATTGATTGCTAAGTGCGGTGCCATTCACATTGCGGGCTACAGCCTGGTAGTTGGTACCTGTAAGCCCACTCTGGGCCGAAACAAACTGAAAGGACGCTATTAACAGTACAAGAGTCAGGTAACATATCTTTTTCATAATAAAGATTTTGTAGTAGTAACAGTACGTTTAGTGTTTTTTTACGGGAGTTGCTCTTACTGGATTTGTGATTTCCCTGGCTTCGCCCTGGCTGGGGATAGTTACTTTAGCCGGTTGAACCGGATTGGCTTGTTTCACCCGGTCGGCCGATTCCTTTGAAGAGGCCTCCGAAGGCAATGTTGCCGCTTTTTTGAGAACGGTAGGGGCAGCATTTGGCCGGGTAGTAGCAGGTTGATAATTGGTAAATAACCGCTTTTTGGTAGGGGTAGATATTACCGTACGGTCAGGCGTGGAAGTACCAGATCTGGCATTCATATCACTAATATCTTTTCGCAGCGTAGGAAACAGTACATCAATAGATCTCCCGGTACGGCCACTGGTGTTCTCTGGTTTCTCTTGTCCATATACATATGGTAATAAGCCCGTGGTAAGTAGAATAGAAAGTATGATAAGTGATTTCATATATGGATGTGTTGTAAATATTGAAAAAGTATTGATGGCTATAGTTTATTGCTCAGAAGTCTCGTGCCGGGATCTGCCGATATTGTATACCAGCGAAAACTTCAGGGTTCTTTTTTGCACCAGGCTTTCCCCCACAGGCATCAGGTAAGCGATATCAAGTTCCAGGTTGGAAACCCGTAAACCCAGACCTGAAGAGAAATGCTGCCGGTAACCTTTATTGGGATGTTCGTAGAAATATCCGGCACGTACAAAAAAAGCCTGCCGGTAAGCATATTCTATACCTGAGCCAATGGTGAATTCCCGTAGTTCTTCGTGAAAGCCGCCAGGAGCATCGCCAAACGAGGAAAACATGGCATCTACCACTCCCCGGTTAGGATCTTTACCTTTTAAAATCTGGTCGGTTTCTATACCGTTGGAATCCAGCGCATAGAGTGGGGGAGTAGGGACCAGCAACTTATTGATATCTACCGACACAGTAAATTCATGATCCTGGGTATGCACAAACGTATAGCCGCCACCGATACGCAGGTTCATCGGCAAAAAGCTCTTACGGTTGTTATCATCGGAGTACTGGAGCTTGGTACCGATATTGGTAATACTCACGCCGAAAGAGTACCGGTTGCCAAAGTCCAGCTTATCCACACTGTTCTGGTAATAATAGCTGATATCGCCAGCTACGCCGGATGCGGGCTTCTGCTGTATGCTGTTGTAGGTGCCCTGGCCCAGCTGACTCCTGATATACCGTATACTCAGTGCCAGCGACATATGTTGCCCTAGCTTCCGGGCATAGGCGGCATCAATGGCAAATTCTTTGGGGTTGTAATCCTGCATTACAGTACCGTTATCATCCCGGAAGGTCACTGATCCATAGTTGAAATATTTCATAGATACGCCCAACCCTTCAGTGCCGTTAAATGTCTTATAACCGGATACATAGGCCATATTAGACCGGTTATTATTCAGTTCCCACATCCAGGGCGAATAGCAGGCGCTGACTCCCCAGTCTCCCGCAAACATAATTTTGGCGGCATTGGAAAACAGCGAGTTGGCGTCCGGGCTTAACCCGGTACAGGCATCGCCCACACCGCCACTTCTGGCATCCGGGTTCACCAACAGGAAACTGGCGCCTACATTGGGCGGCCTTTGGGTAGTTTTTTGTGCTGATAAACGGATACCAGTTGCCAGTATACTTGTGAAAAGCATAATTGTATAACTGTATTTCATAACAACATTGGTTAAGTAGTGATAAAGTGCAACGCAGTAACTTATTGCACAATGAGTTTTTCAAATGAAACCTGCCCGCTTACATTTATTACCACGGTATAGATACCTGCAGCAAAGTGGTTTACAGGCAATACCACTGTATTCCTGCCTCCCCCTAGTTCCAGGTATTGATGGTAAATGGTTTGACCCGCCGGATTAATCAGTTCAAGGGTAATGTTTGCATTCGAAAGCAGGTCAAATTGGATCTTGGTGGTGGTGACTGCAGGATTGGGAAACAGGATATAACTCTTCAGAGGATTGGTACCTTGTGGCAGTTTGGGAAAGTCTTCCGGTTGCTGGAAACCCTGTGTCAATAATAATTTCCCGTTGGTAATCGGTTGCACGGCAACCTCTCCCACGGTATAGGAAATCATCATTTTCGGCGTAGCGCCCGACGTACCGCCGGTGGCTACTACCTGCCGGTGCAGGATAATCTGGGCTTTGGTTGACAGGCAAAGACATGTCAGTAAAAACAATGCAGTGGCGCATCTGAGTGCAAGTGTTCTCATATGAGGTTGTTAATCAATAAACAAGGGGTGGAAATTCGGCTACAATGCAGGGGTAATCATCTTATGTGGATATCGTCATGCACGGTAGGTAAAGTTTTTCTCATGATTAATATGATTTTAAAACAATGCTGAATATATTCATCCGATTTGATGCTATATGGTTCTTCTCGATGTTGGGGCTCAACTAATCTAACTACCACTAAATTGAACGAATTAAAACAATTGGAAAATGATGATTTAAATTTTGGTTGTATTTGAAAAAAAAATGGTAGATAAAGACTTAAAACTGGTTTTGGGGAAACTATTCATTTTTAATAATCTTAATGTGTTTTGACGCCTGTGGTCGCCAAAAAGAAATAACAATTTGGAAAAACTCCGCGTTTTATTTATTGTTAAAAATAAATTACCTTTGCCCCCCAAATTGCATTATTTAGTCATTTTAATATTATGGCAGACTTAAAATTTCAAAGGAACTTTGGTATTGCGGCGCACATTGATGCGGGTAAAACCACTACCACAGAACGTATCCTGTATTATACAGGTAAATCCCACAAAATTGGAGAGGTGCACGAGGGTGCTGCTACAATGGACTGGATGGCACAGGAGCAGGAAAGAGGTATTACCATCACATCTGCGGCAACCACTTGTTTTTGGAATTTTCCAACCTTACAAGGTAAAGCCTTACCTGATACCAAACAATATAAATTCAATATCATCGATACTCCAGGTCACGTGGACTTTACCGTAGAGGTAGAACGTTCCCTGCGTGTACTGGACGGTCTGGTGGCATTATTCTGCGCTGTATCCGGTGTTGAACCTCAGTCTGAAACCGTTTGGCGCCAGGCTAACCGCTACCGTGTACCCCGTATCGGTTTCGTTAATAAAATGGACCGTTCTGGTGCTGACTTCCTGAACGTGGTAAAACAGGTAAAAGAAATGCTGGGTGCTAACCCCGTTCCTTTGACCCTGCCAATCGGTGCGGAAGATTCCTTCAAAGGCGTAGTTGACCTGATTACCATGAAAGGTATCATCTGGGACGAAGAAGGAAAAGGTGCTACTTACCAGGAAATTCCTATTCCTGAAGATATGGTGGCAGAAGCTGAAGAATGGAGAGCTAAACTCGTAGAAGCAGTTGCTGAATATGATGACACCCTGATGGAGAAATTCTTCGAAGATCCTAACTCTATCTCCGAAGCTGAAATCCACGAAGCGATCCGTAAAGCTACCATCGATATCGCTATCATTCCTATGATGTGCGGTTCCTCTTTCAAAAACAAAGGTGTACAGAAGATGCTGGATGCGGTTTGCCGCTACCTGCCTTCTCCAATGGATGTGGAAGCAGTAAAAGGTACTGATCCGGACAGCGGTGAGGAAATCGAGCGTAAACCAGATGCGAAAGAACCACTGTCTGCCCTGGCGTTCAAAATCGCAACCGATCCTTTCGTAGGTCGTCTGGCGTTCTTCCGGGTTTATTCCGGTCACCTGGATGCAGGTTCTTATGTACTGAACACCCGTACCGGTAAAAACGAACGTATCAGCCGTATCATGCAGATGCACGCTAACAAGCAGAATCCGATCGATTTCATCGAAGCTGGTGATATCGGTGCTGCTGTTGGTTTTAAAGATATCAAAACCGGGGATACCCTGTGTGATGAAAAATCACCAATTATCCTGGAATCTATGACTTTCCCAGAACCAGTTATCAGCATCGCTATTGAGCCTAAAACTCAGGCAGACGTTGATAAAATGGGTATGGCCCTCGCTAAACTGGTAGAAGAAGATCCTACCCTGAAAGCTAAAACTGACGAAGAAACCGGCCAAACCGTATTGAGCGGTATGGGTGAGCTTCACCTGGAAATCATCGTTGACCGTATGCGTCGCGAGTTCAAGGTAGAAGTTAACCAGGGTGCTCCTCAAGTAGCTTACAAAGAAGCCCTGACTACCAAAGTTGAACACCGTGAGGTATTCAAGAAACAAACCGGTGGTCGTGGTAAATTTGCTGATATCCAGATTGAAATCGGACCTGCTGACGCAGAATGGCTGAAAGAAAACGAAGGTAAATCCTTACAGTTCATCAATGATATCTTTGGTGGTGCGATCCCTAAAGAGTTCATCCCTGCTGTACAGAAAGGCTTCGAACAATCTCTCAACCAGGGTGTTCTCGCTAACTTCCCGCTGACAAGCTTAAGAGTTCGTCTGTTTGATGGTTCTTTCCACCAGGTGGATTCCGATGCAATGTCATTCGAGTTGTGTGCTAAACAAGCCTTCCGTGAAGCTGCCCGCAAAGCAAAACCAGTATTGCTGGAGCCAATCATGAAAGTGGAAGTTCAAACTCCAGATCAATACATGGGTGATGTTACAGGTGACCTGAACCGTCGTCGTGGTATGCTGGAAGGTATGGACGCCAAAAACGGTGTTCAGGTAATCAAAGCTAAAGTGCCACTGAGCGAAATGTTCGGTTACGTAACTCAGCTGCGTTCCCTGTCTTCCGGCCGCGCAAGCTCCATCATGGAGTTCTCCCACTATGCTCCAGCTCCAAACAACGTAGCTGAAGAAGTGATCGCTAAAGTAAAAGGTAAAGTAAACGCTTAATCTAGCTTTTTATACCCAAGGGGTTGTTCCGTACCAACGGAACAACCCTTTTTTTTGCTCCGAACTGACATGAACATGCTATTGTCAGGAAAAGAATATTCGATATTTTCGGTGGTAATAATAACCTACAACTGAAATTTACTTTTTGCCAGCTGCCATGGGTCCTGTTTTACGGGACCTTTTTTTATGTAAAGTCGATAATTTGATAGAGGGGAACCCGTTTTTTTACGTCAATATTTGTAGACATAAACTAGCTAAGCCTTTATTTTACTGATAGCCAACTGATAACAGGTTTAACAACGTGAATTATTAGAAAATACCTCCTGCAACTGTTTAAAACAAAGAACCAGGATACCCTGGTTCCTGGCCTGGATGAGATACTGCCCTGCCGAAATCCGATCAGGAAGCCTTGGGGCAGTATCAATGGTCTGTTAGCACTGTAGTAACTAACAACACAATAAGGTATTGGGCAAGCTGGCTATCAAATGATGATTTTACGAAATACCTGTAATTGTATTTATTGAGATGTATAATCCTATGCTAATCAATAAATATAATAGGATGGAGATTTAATAAGCCGAGATTTATGAATTTTTTGTTTGCGGAGTTCAAGGGGTCTAAAAAATGGAGCATTTCACTACCTGTGTTGCTGTGGTTTGCACTGGCTTTTATCGCAGGCCTGGCTGAATATCTGCACCAATCATTCAATAATTATCTCATTTTCAAACAGGTTTTCTGGCATACCCTCGAACGGAAAAACCTCTACCTCGAATATCCATCCGAATATTTTGATGTCAATCACTACGGCCCGGTATTTAGCCTCATCATCGCTCCTTTTGCCGTTTTGCCAGATGCGCTGGGAGTAATATGCTGGACCCTGGCCAATGCCGCGGTGTTATGGCTGGCGATTAAAAAGCTGCCACTCACCCAGCAAAATTTCCTGATCGTATTACTCATCAGTGTGGTAGATATGATGACAGCCAGTCATAATGTTCAGTTTAACACCATGACGGCTGCCTTTATAATTTTTGCATTTGTATTGGTAGAAGAGGAGAGGGATATCTGGGCTACTTTTTTCATAGCCCTGGGCTTCCTGACAAAATTATATGGCATCGCCGCCATCGTTTTTTTCCTGTTTTCAAAACACCAGGTAAAATTCGTTGGATATCTTATCATGTGGATGATCCTATTGTTTTGTCTGCCAATGGTAATCTCCTCGCCCGCATTTATTATTCAGTCGTATGCTGACTGGTATCATGCGCTCAGCGACAAAGTAATCCAGAATATAAGCGGGCTCAGCGCCAGTAATATGCAGGATATCTCCGTAATGGGAATGGTTAGGCGCACTTTTCAGACAACCAGTTTTAAAGATTTATATGTGCTGATACCGGCGGTAATCATTTTTGGACTGCCTTTATTACGCACATCGCAGTATAAAAGCTTATGCTATCGCATGCGCTACCTGGCACTGACATTGATTGCCGTTGTGATATTCAGCAACTCAGCAGAATCCGCCACCTACGTAATTGCGATGGTAGGAGTAGGTATCTGGTATGTTTTACAGGAGAAAAAGACAGCATGGGTAAATGCCGTTCTGGTATTAGCCATCGTGCTTACCAGCCTGTCAACAACAGATCTTTTTCCCCAGTATGTGAAAGTACATTTAATACGGGCTTATGCCTTGAAAGCATTGCCCTGCCTGATAGTATGGCTGTTGCTGATTAAAGAAGCAGCAGCTGGTAAATTCGACGATCATAAAATTTGTGTATAAGATGAAAAAGCTAGTTTCCATCGTTGTACCGGTTTATAACGAACAAGAGAATGTAATACGCCTCAATGATGCACTGCAGCGGGTATTTGAACCATTGCCGTATAACTTTAATGTCATATTCGTAGACGATGGTAGCAGTGATGCTACCCTGGATAACCTAAAAAGGCTTTCCCTCGTGTATGACAACATCCGTTTTATTTCTTTCTCCAGGAATTTCGGTCACCAGGCTGCCCTCAAGGCAGGACTGGATATGGCCGATGGCGACTGTGTGATCAGCATGGATGGAGATATGCAACATCCACCGGCACTCATCCCACTTTTAATCGAGAAATGGGAAGCTGGTTATGAAGTCGTTTATACCATCAGGAAGGAAGACCCTACGCAACCTTACATGAAGAGGAAAACTTCCAACCTGTTCTATTCCGTGATGAACCGGCTGTCTGATATTAAAATAGAAAAAGGAGCTGCCGATTTTCGTTTACTCGATAGGGTAGTGGTAAACGTACTGCGTAACATGCAGGAAAATGACCTTTTCTTCCGGGGATTGGTGAAATGGACCGGCTATAAGCAATTAGGCATAGAATACGTCCCAGAGCAACGCTCTTCCGGGGAATCTAAATATACCTATAAAAAAATGATTGCGCTGGCAGTGCGCGGCTTTACTTCCTTTAGTACCCGCCCCCTGTATGCCGCTACCTACCTTGGATTTGCATTTGCATTGCTTTCTTCCTTATACGTACCTTACGTCATTTTTAGCCTGGTATTCGAGCATCCTATTTCCGGCTGGGCATCGATTATCGTTACCATCGCTTTCTTTGGAGGACTGCAGTTAATGATACTGGGTATTATAGGGCTATATCTCGGCAAACTGTTTTCTCAAAGTAAACAGCGCCCTGTTTACCTCGTAAGGGAAAGTAATGTGATGAAAGATGGCAGCCTGTTGAGAGAAAATTACCTGATCGAACAAAATAGCATTGTAAAGGAAAGATATATTATAAAAGATAACAAACTGGTTAGGGAGAAAGCATTGTAAAGGACAGGATATGAGTACGGAACGTTTTGTATTATTGAGCTTTGACGTAGAAGAATTTGATATGCCCCTGGAATACCAGCAGCCTATCGAAATGGCCGATCAAATGCGTGTCGGACATGAAGGACTGGTAGTTACCATGAACATTGTGAATAATGCCGGGGCGACCAGTACTTTTTTTACCACCGCCAATTTCGCGCAAACATTTCCTACAGACATTAAGGAGATAGCTGGCAAACACGAAATAGCCTCCCACACTTTTTATCATTCTTCCTTTTCTGTACCTGATCTGCTCGAAAGCAAACGTTGCCTGGAGCATATCACCCAACAACCGGTATATGGTCTGCGTATGCCCCGCATGCGCCATGTCGAAATGAGCGACGTGAAAGCGGCTGGTTATCTGTACGATTCCTCCATCAATCCCACCTGGATTCCCGGACGATATAACTATCGCTCAAAGCCCCGTACTGTTTACACGGAAAACGATATGTTGCGGGTACCTGCCGCTGTGAGTCCTAACCTGCGAATTCCCTTGTTCTGGCTGGCATTTAAGAATTACCCCTACGCACTATTTAAACGTCTCGCTATCCAAACCCTGAAAAAGGATGGCTATTTATGTCTCTATTTCCATCCCTGGGAATTTGTTGATCTGAAAGATTATAACATTCCTGCCTATACAAAAAGACACGCCGGGCCGGTATTGCAGGACAGAATAAGTAAGCTGTTGAAAGATCTCTCCGCTGAAGGATCGTTTATTACTATGCATAACTACCTGGAAAGAAAGAACTTTTACTAGCACCGCCTAATATTTGGATGGATGACAGATCAACAGAAAAAGATATTGATCAGTGTGGAGGTGGAAGAATTTGATATTCCGGAGGAATTTGGTCAGCAGGTAACCCTACAGGAAAAACTTGAAATTTCCAGGAGCGGCTTGCAGGCAACCTTAGCCTTATTTGATAAATATGAGGTGAGCGCTACTTTTTTCATAACCGCATACTGGGCACAGCATTACCCGGAACTGGTCCGTAAAATAGCTGCCAGGCATGAAATTGCCTCACATGCTTACTATCATAACACTTTTACCGAAGCCGACCTGGAAGGCTCCCGGCTAGCCCTACAGGAAATCAGTGGGCAACCTATACGGGGTTTCCGTATGCCCCTGCGGCGTAAAGTAGATACTTCGGCCCTGAAAAATGCCGGCTACCTCTACGATGCCTCTCTTAATCCGACCTGGCTCCCCGGAAGATTTAATAACTGGCGACAACCTCGGGCCGTTTTCCGGGAAAACGATACCTGGATCATTCCATCGTCAGTATCTCCACATATCAGGTTTCCCCTGTTCTGGCTCAGCGTTAAAAATATTCCCCTCTGGATTACCAAACATTTCAGCAGGAGAACACTCAAGAAAGATAACTATCTCTCTTTTTACTTTCATCCCTGGGAAATGGCCAACATCGATGCATATGCCTTGCCCGCTTATGTTAAAAGGGTTTCCGGAAAGAAGATGGAGAAGAAATTGGATGGATTCCTACGTTTCTTACAAAAACAAGGAACTTTTTGTACCCACGCCGACTTGCTGCAAACGCATATAGTAACAGCATTACAGGCATGACGCTGCATCCGCGCCGAAAATCCCCGCTATTTTACTGCAACAAGATATAGAGACGAAATGTTATAGTAATAATGAATAAGGTAAAGTGATCATGTTGTAGGAAATTTCAACAGGTATCATATCTCTTTTTTGAGATTTTTTTTGAAAATTGAATGTTTACTATATTCATTTTCAGTACTTTTGTCGTAGCAAGAATGCTATCCAGAAGATTATTCCCCATTATCCCCCTGCCTCTTATTGTATTGATAGCTGTCTGTAGATAGCTGTGGTTGCAAACGCAAAACGTTTGCCGGTATGTTTTATTCATTCAACGTGTAAAATTGTTAAAACTAAAAATCAGACTATGAAAAGAATTCGTCTTTTAACCCTTGCGCTTGCAGCTGTATTGTTTGGCTCCGCCGCTAATGCCCAGATTCAGAAAGGAAATATTATGGTAGGTGCTGATCTCACCAACATGAACGTGGTTTTTCAAAAAGAGAGTACCGCCTTCAGTTTTAATCTTTCCCCTAAAGTGGGTTGGTTTATCAAAGATGGTTTGGCTATTGGAGGTTATGTTGACTTTGGTGCAAATACCACCAAAAATAAGACAACAGATACCAGGGCTTCAAATACGAATTATGGCATAGGAGCTTTTGCCCGTTATTTTGTAGAGGATAAGAACGTCCGGAAACTGGAGTTTTCAAAAAGAGTAAGGTTCTTCGCGGAAGCGAATGCCGGGTTTGCCGGGCAGAACCCTGCCAGTGGAGCTTCTACTAATGGTTTTAATGTTGGTATCGGGCCTGGTATTTCTTATTTTATTACGCCCAATGTTGGCCTGGAAGGATTGTTTAAGTATGATCTGACAGTAGGAGGAGGAAATTCTACTACTGCTAATCGCCTCAGCCTTGGCATAGGTTTCCAGATTTACCTGCCATCTGCGAAGGCAAAGGCTATTTACAAAGAGGAAAGAGGTAAATAATATTAATATAAACACAGAAAATGGTTACAGCAGTCCTTACAAGGCTGTTTGTAACCATTTTTTATTAGGCATCCTCATCAGTTGGGCTACTGAATAAAATGAATAAGCCTTGTTGAAAATGAATTAATTGAACGAATGCTTTTAGGTAAGAACCCATTATTTTAGTAACCTGTCTGCAAAGTTGTGGGCAAGGGGATTGCCGAAAACCCTGGAAAGAGTAGGCATTAAACGAATAAACTATCCGGTATGCTGAGCTCAATACTCGCCGCAGTACTCAAATTCGTTGCTATCGTTGCTGGTGCAGCGCTGTAATTCTCATTGTTACGCAATGATTTTTCCAGATGGGATCGCCGAAAACCAATAACAGAGTAGGCATAAATGAAAACGCTCAAGTATGATTCTCAATGCCTTGGACACCTTCCTGAAAGGGTTAATTGCCCTGCTTACATCTACGTTGGGAGGCCTCTGATTTTATTGGTGCTATGCACCGGGATGATGATATGCTGCTCAACTCGCACCAGGATACTGATACAATGGTGTGGCAATACGGACAGACACGCTTTTGTCTTTCAGTTTTCCCGGTTGGATGTCTGGTAGCATTCGTAAAATATCCCGCCTATCTTTTTAACTAAAAAGCTCCGGTAGTCACCGGAGCTTTTTTAGTTAAAGCGTTTTAATGCCAGCCATGCAGATCATGTAGTAGTACAGAGGAATGAACAATGAAACATCAGGATACCGAACTGAATAAAATGAACGAACGGAATTCACGCAATACGTTTTAATTTCGGTATGCACCAAAAGCAGGTGCACATTGGGATTGCCGAAAACCAAAGCAACAGAGTAGGTGTAACCTGTCGTAAAAACTATCTTATGGCTTTACTGAGTCAACTGCTGGCAACTATCCTCGGACTGTTGCAATCTCTGCTGGGAGGTCTGTAAGATTTTCCCCGGTAAGGGATGATTCCACATGAATGTGATGCTATTTCCCTTACGAACATCATCCTGAAAGCTGTTCTGAAAAGAACAGCTTTTTTTATGCGGAATAGAAGCTTTCAAATTCCCTCTGGTGGTGCAATGAACGGGATTGCCAAAAGCGGTTGGAATGAATAAAATGAACGCGTGTTTATTGCATGATTGACTTTAATTTAGCTGCCGTTAACCGAATAACAACTGGGAATGCCGAAAACCAGATAATAGAGTAGGCAATATCTTATAAAAACCTTTTTCCATGGATTTACTGAATCAACTGCTGGCATTAATCTTAGGATTAGTAAAATCATTGTTAGGTGGTATCGGTGGTGGTTTACCACTGTAATCAGTGGGGGCTTGACCACTGTGCTCATTGAGCCACTTTAATTATTAAAAGAGGGTATTCCGGAAAGCGGGATACCCTCTTTTCGTGTTGGGCTGGCAGGATGGTATGTCTAATAAGCCAGGCGCCCGTGAGAGCTTACCTTTGGTAAGCAGTATGGGGCTTTTCGGAAAGCGGGCCAGGCCGTTCCCGAAACCCCGGGACGGTGCTTCCGGGAGCCGTTGCAAACACCTTTTTATCGGTCTGCCGGAAAAAACAAAAAGAAATTTTTCTCTTTTTTGGTTTTGAAATTTGTTTTCCTATATTTGTCAAAACGAGCATGTGAAGTTACCTTAAGGCTTAACACACACACAATGAATGTTTTCTGAAGCCTTATTGCCCAAATGACCACACTCCATCTACCTTCCAACTGCCGCCGGAGCTAGCCTTTCGCCCGGTATATTTCATTTTTTTCTGAGAATTATTTGCCAAATAGAAAAAACGGGTTACCTTTGCCCTCCCAAATTGTATTGGGAAAAAACTAAGAAGAAGTTCATTGCATATGTCTCAGAGAATAAGAATCAAGCTGAAGTCCTACGATCATAACCTGGTAGACAAGTCTGCTGAGAAGATCGTTAAAACCGTGCGTAACACGGGTGCCGTGGTAACAGGTCCAATTCCTTTACCTACCGAGAAGAAAATATTTACAGTATTGCGTTCTCCGCACGTTAACAAGAAAGCGCGCGAGCAGTTCCAACTGTGTACTCACAAACGTTTACTGGATATTTACACGTCTTCTTCCAGAACTGTAGACGCGCTGAGCAAGCTCGATTTACCTTCCGGAGTAGAAGTTGAAATTAAAGCATAGGACAACAGCAAGGCGGGCAAAAGGCCGGCCTTTAATTGATTTATGGTTATACTGTTGATTTTCAACAGTATAACAATTTTAACAAACAAACATAGGTCGCGCCTTCTGGGCGACCACCCAATAAATGTATTTAAACCGCCTATCCTGGGGATAGCTAGAAATCCCCCAGGCGCTGGGTAAAATCATATAAAAATGAAAGGTATTATTGGCAAAAAGATTGGTATGACCAGTATCTTCGAAGCTAATGGTAAACAAACTGCTGTTACCATTATCGAAGCAGGTCCCAACGTTGTAACCCAGGTAAAAACCCTGGAATCAGATGGTTACAATGCAATTCAGGTTTCTTTCGGTGAAAAGAAAGAAAAGCACACCACTAAAGCAGAAAGCAATCACTTCGCGAAAGCAAGCACTTCTCCCAAACGTTACGTTAAAGAACTCCGTAATCCGGACGTACAGAAAGCCCTCGGTGAATCCATCACCTGCGAAATCTTCGCAGAAGGCGAAACAATCGACGTAGTAGGCACTTCCAAAGGTAAAGGTTTCCAGGGTGTTGTAAAACGCCACGGATTCAGCGGTGTGGGTGAAGCTACCCACGGTCAGCACGACAGAAGCAGAGCTCCCGGTTCTGTTGGTGGATCCTCCTATCCTTCCCGCGTATTTAAAGGTATGCGTATGGCCGGCCAGACAGGTAATGAAAGAGTGAAAGTGAAAGGTCTGAAGATCGTGAAAATATTCCCTGAAAAGAATTATATCCTGGTAAGTGGTTCCGTTCCCGGCCACAATGGTTCAATCGTTTTAATCCAGAAGTAACATGCAAGTAGATATTTTAAATATACAAGGAAAGAAAACCGGAAGATCTATTGAGCTTCCTGAGGAGATCTTTGGTGTTGAACCTAACAACCACGTTATCTACCTGGCTGTTAAACAATACCTCGCTGCTCAGCGTCAGGGTACCCACAAGGTAAAAACCAGAGCTGAAGTAAAAGGTGCTTCCCGCAAATTACACAAACAAAAAGGTACCGGTGGCGCCCGTAAAGGTAACATCCGTAACCCACTGTATAAAGGTGGTGGTACCATCTTCGGACCAAAACCTCATGGTTGGGGCTTCAAACTGAACAGAAAAGTGAAAGATCTCGCTAAGATCTCCGCCCTGTCAGTAAAAGCTAAGGAAAACAGCATCATCATCGTTGAAGATCTGCAACTGGAAGCACCAAAAACCAAACAGTTCGTTGGTTTCCTGAAGAACCTGAACATCAACGTTGAAGGCAGAAAGACTATGTTCATCACGCCTGAATACAACGACAATGTTTACCTGTCTTTAAGAAACATCCCAACTGTAGACGGTACCGTTCTGAGTGATATCAACACTTATGACATCATGAACAGCAACTACATCGTGTTTACTGAAAGCGCTGCTAAAATCTTCACGGAAGAGCCGGCAGAAGCGTAAGATGTCAAAAACAATTAACAAAACAAGCTAAGAGCTGAACGCTAATAGCTAAAAGCTAATAAAGAAATGAAACTTTCTGACGTTTTAATCAAACCGGTGGTATCCGAAAAGGTTAACAAAGCAACCGATAAATTCAACCGCTATTACTTCATCGTTGACAAAAAAGCCAACAAACTGGAGATCAAAAAAGCAGTGGAAGAATTTTACGGCGTAACCGTAGCAGATGTAAATACTGCTGTAATGCCAGGTAAAGCTAAATTCCGCTTTACTAAAGCCGGTTTCATCGCAGGTAAAAAACCGTCTTATAAAAAGGCGATTATTACCATTGCAGCTGGTGAAGCTATAGATCTGTATGCTAACATGTAGTGCCTTTCCGGCCTGAACAGCCGGGATGTGGATGTATATACAGATCACGATTTATATTTTAATAACATTTAACTTTTTAGGAAGTAATGGCACTGAAGAAGTTCAAACCAATGACGGCCGGTACCCGCTGGAAAATAGGCAACGCTTATGCTGAGCTGACTACGGATACCCCGGAAAAAAGCCTGCTGGAACCCATTAAGAGAACCGGCGGTAGAAACGCACAGGGTAGAATGTCCATGCGTTACATCGGTGGTGGTCACAAGAAACAATACCGTGTAATTGATTTCAAACGTGATAAGGAAAATATTCCTGCTACCGTAAAAACTATCGAATACGATCCAAACCGTAGCGCATTCATCGCACTGGTGAACTATGCAGATGGTGAAAAACGTTACATCATTGCTCCTCAGGGCTTACAGGTAGGTGGTACCGTTATCAGCGGCACCGATGTAGCTCCTGAAGTAGGTAACGCTTTACCGCTGAAGAACATGCCGCTGGGTACTGTTGTACACAACATCGAGCTGCAACCTGGTAAAGGTGGTGCTATCGCAAGAAGCGCCGGCGCTTATGCTCAGCTGTCCAACAAGGAAGAGAAATATGCGGTACTGAAAATGCCTTCCGGTGAGCTGCGTAAAGTATTGAATACTTGTAAAGCTACTGTAGGTACTGTTTCTAACTCCGATCACGCCCTGCAATCCATCGGTAAGGCTGGTGCGAATCGCTGGAGAGGTATCCGTCCTCGCAACCGTGGTGTGGCGATGAACCCTGTAGATCACCCAATGGGTGGTGGTGAAGGTAAATCTTCCGGAGGCCATCCAAGATCCAGAACTGGTAAATATGCGAAAGGTCTGAAAACCAGAAAACCGCATAAGAGTTCTGATAAGCTGATCATTAGCAGAAAAAACGGTAAAAAATTATAATTTCTGAATCCGGGCTCCGGTAGTAATACCAGATCCCGGGTTTGAAAAATCATAAATCAGTAAGACATGGCTCGTTCCATAAAAAAAGGTCCTTACGTAGACCAGAAATTAGAAACTAAGGTTGAAAAAATGAATACCGGCACCAAACGTACTGTTATCAAGACATGGAGCCGTCGTTCTACTATCACGCCTGATTTCGTTGGTCACACTTTCGCAGTTCACAATGGCAACAAATTCATTCCTGTTTATGTAACAGAATTTATGGTTGGTCATAAACTGGGCGAATTTGCACCTACACGTAACTTCAGAGGACACGTTAACAAGAAAATGTAAATTATAGTCTGAGGTTTGAGGTTTGAAGTATCGGTTTCAAACCAATAGATCAAACAGCAGACATCAGACACCTAATAATAAAAGAAATTAATAACAATGGAAGCAGTAGCTAAGCTGAATAATAATCCTACATCTCCCCGCAAAATGCGTTTGCTGGCAGACTTAATTCGTGGTCTGGATGTAGAAAAGGCTTTGAATATTTTGAAATTCCATCCGAAGCACCCAAGCGTACCTTTAGAAAAACTGCTGGTATCTGCGATCGCTAACTGGAAAGTGAAGAATGAAGGTGCAAGGGTAGAAGATGCTAACCTGATCGTTAAAACTATTTTTGTTGACGGCGGCCGCACACTGAAAAGAATGCGCCCAGCTCCACAAGGAAGAGGTTACAGAATCCGCAAGAGAAGTAACCACGTAACAATTGTAGTGGACAGCAAAGCACAATAATTAGTGCGGAAACGAGATAGAAACAAAACTATTAAACTAATAGACAAATAACCAGAACATGGGTCAGAAAACAAATCCTATTGGTAACAGGTTAGGTATCATCAGAGGATGGGACTCTAATTGGTATGGCAGCAAAAAAGATTTTGCGACCAAACTGATCGAAGATAATAAGATCAGAACTTATCTGAATGCACGTATCAACAAAGGCGGCATTTCAAGAGTTGTGATCGAAAGAACTTTAGGTAAGTTAATCATCACTGTTCATACATCTAAGCCTGGTATCATCATTGGTAAAGGCGGTAACGAAGTTGATCGCATCAAGGAAGAACTGAAAAAGCTGACAGGTAAGGAAGATGTACAGATCAACATCCTGGAGATCCGTCGTCCCGAAATGGATGCTAACATCGTTGCTGAAACAATCGCAAAACAAATTGAAAGCCGTATCAACTACAAACGTGCTATCAAAATGGCGATTGCTACCGCACTGAGAATGGGTGCAGAAGGTATCAAGGTTAAAATCAGCGGCCGTTTAGGTGGTGCTGAAATTGCCCGCTCCGAAGAAATGAAACAAGGTCGTACTCCATTACATACTTTCCGTATGGACATCGATTACGCTTCCCTGTTCGCTTTAACCGTATACGGTAAAATCGGTATCAAAGTATGGATCTGTAAAGGTGAAGTACTGGGTAAACGCGACCTGAACCCGAACGTTTTAACCGGTAAGGAAGGCGATAACCGTGGCACTGGTCATGGTGGTGAAAGAAGAGAACATCACGGCGAACGCAGAGACAACCGTGGTGGTGAAAGAAGAGGCGGTGGAGATAACCGTGGCGGTGGCCGCAGATAATATCTGACGGTAGAACAGACATTAACAATTACTATTAACATTAACAACATAGACGATGTTACAGCCAAAAAGAACGAAACACAGGAAGATGCACAAAGGCCGCATCAAAGGGAACGCTAAAAGAGGCGCTACCCTCTCCTTTGGTACTTTCGGTCTTAAAGCATTAGAACCTAAATGGATCACCGACAGGCAGATCGAAGCTGCCCGCGTTGCGCTGACAAGGCACATGAAACGTGAAGGTAACGTATGGATCCGCATATTCCCTGACAAACCTATCACAGCTAAGCCTTTGGAAGTGAGGATGGGTAAAGGTAAAGGTGCTCCTGACCATTGGGCAGCAGTAGTAAAACCAGGTAGAATTTTATTTGAAGCGGATGGCGTTCCTTTACAGGTAGCTAAAGAAGCAATGGAACTCGCAGCACAAAAACTGCCCATTAAAGTAAAATTTGTAACCAGCCGCGACTACGTAGCTTAATTACAGGTATCAATATCTAAAAATCCGGTAACCTGCCCCGGCAGCTAACCGAATCAAATTCAATACAATGGCAAAAGAAAAGCTGGAACTGAAAGGCCTGAGCGAGCAAGATCTGAAAGAGAAAATCTCTGCAGAAAAACTCCGCTTGAAAAAAATGACCTTTGGTCACGCAATTACGCCAATCGAAAATCCAATGAGCATCCGCGCTGTAAGACGCGATATCGCTCGGATGAGTACCGAACTGCGTAAAAGACAACTGGGCTTCTAAATCTTCAGTCCCGGTAACAACCCGGGGCTGCTGAATAGCATTAGTATAACAAAATAGGACCTCTTTACGGAGGGTTAAATACTTTCAACAATGACGACCGAAAGAAAATTAAGAAAAACCAGGATTGGTGTGGTTGCCAGCAACAAAATGGATAAAACCATTACCGTTAAGGTGGAGCGTAAGGTAAAGCACCCGATCTATGGTAAGTTCGTGAAAAAAACTACCAAGTTCATGGCGCACGACGATAAAAACGAGTGCAGCATCGGCGATACCGTGAAAATCGCGGAAACCCGCCCTCTGAGCAAAAACAAATGCTGGAGACTGGTAGAAGTAATCGCTAAAGTAAAATAATTATTTATTTGTTTCAAGCTGCATCCGGCTACCCCGGTTACAGCCGCTGACTAAACAATATCAAATCTCATTTCGATGATACAACAAGAATCAAGACTGAGTGTAGCCGATAACAGCGGTGCTAAAGAAGTACTTTGCATCCGCGTATTGGGTAATTCTGGTCAGGACTACGCTGGCGTAGGCGATAAGATTGTAGTAACCGTTAAGGACGCAATGCCTGGTGGTGGTGTGAAGAAAGGTATGGTTACTAAAGCCGTAATCGTAAGAACTAAAAACAAATTACGTCGTAAAGACGGTTCTTATATCCGCTTCGACGATAACGCAGTTGTACTGCTCAATAACTCAGACGAACCTCGCGGTACCCGTATTTTCGGTCCGGTTGCCCGTGAGCTGAGAGACAAGGGTTATATGAAAATTATCTCCCTCGCTCCTGAGGTATTATAATATTATTGTCGATGGAGGGATTCTGGAAATTTTAAGAAAATTTCCAGAATCCCAAAATTCATAAATATTTCTTATCTTTGCAGCCCGTTTGCAGAACGAGAAAAAACATTAATCAAGCGAAACAACTGTTTCGCTTGGCGTTTATAAATAAATCAAAGTAATGAAAACTAGATTTAAGCCTAAATTCAACATTAAGAAGGGCGACCTGGTTGCGGTAATTGCCGGTGATGACAAAGACAGAACCAAAGCTCGCAAAGTGCTGGAAGTTCAGCCTGACAAAGCCCGCATTCTTGTAGAAGGCGTTAACATTATTACCAAGCACACTAAGCCTACCGCTCAGAATACCAAAGGTGGTATTGTTAAGCAGGAAGCTCCAATTGCGATCTCTAACGTAATGCTGTGGGATGCCAAAGCAGGTAAACCTACCAAAGTAAGCCGGAAGAGAGAAAACGGTAAATTAATTCGTATCGCTAAAAAATCAGGGGAGGAAATTAAATAATGTCAAACACAAAATATACTCCGAGACTGCAGAAGAAATACCAAGAGGAAGTTAAATCTGCACTGATGAAGAAATTCAACTACAAAAGTGTAATGCAGGTTCCTCGCCTGGTGAAAATTTGCCTGAACCAGGGTATTAATGGTGCAGTAGGTGATAAGAAACTGGTAGACATCGCAGTAGACGAAATGACCCGTATCTCTGGTCAGAAAGCTATCGCTACCCTGTCTAAAAAGGATATCTCCAACTTCAAACTCAGAAAGAATATGCCTATCGGTGCACGTGTAACTTTACGCAGCACTAACATGTATGACTTCCTGGATCGTTTGATCGCTGTATCTCTCCCTCGTGTACGTGACTTCAAAGGCGTTAACGAAAAAGCTTTTGACGGTCGTGGTAACTACACTATGGGTATCACAGAACAAATCATCTTCCCTGAGATCGATATCGATAAAGTAACTAAAATGTCCGGTATGGATATCACTTTCGTTACTACTGCAAACACCAACGAAGAAGCTTACGAGCTCCTGAAGGAAATGGGTATGCCGTTCAAGGGTATGAAAAAAGATAATCAGTAAATCGAAACGATAATATAATTATGGCAAAAGAATCCGTAAAAGCCAGACAAAGGAAAAGAGAAGCTATGGTAGCAAAATTCGCAGAAAAGCGTGCTGCCCTGAAAGCTGCCGGTGACTACGCTGCACTGGATCAACTTCCAAAAAATGCTTCTCCTGTTCGTCTGAAAAACAGATGCCAACTGAGCGGTCGTCCTAAAGGATACATGCGCCACTTTGGTCTCTGCAGGAACATGTTCCGTGACCTGGCACTCGCAGGTAAAATCCCTGGCGTAAGAAAAGCCAGCTGGTAATTGAATGATCTGAGCAACCGGTTCCTACCGGATCCCTCATATCACCGAATGAAAGTTATTTGATTCCCATCTTATTACGATTGGATATCGCATTGTAAACATTATCAAACTATTTCAACAATGGTTACTGATCCAATAGCAGACTTCCTGACACGTATCCGGAACGCGCAAATGGCCACCCACAGGATCGTGGAAATTCCGGCTTCCAAGCTGAAAAAACGTATTACAGAAATTCTGTACGATAAAGGTTATATCCTGAAGTACAAATTCGAAGAGGACAACAAACAAGGCGTTATCAAAATCGCTTTGAAGTATGATCCTATCTCTAAAGAGCCCGCTATCAAGGAATTACAACGCATCAGCCGTCCAGGTCTGCGTCAGTACGCTAAACCAGAAGAGTTTAAGCGCGTGAAGAACGGTTTAGGCGTGGCGATCATCTCTACTTCTAAAGGTGTAATGACCGATAAAGAAGCAAAAGCTCAAAATGTAGGTGGCGAAGTAGTTTGCTTCATCTATTAATATATTGATTGATTGGTTGTTGCTCAACCAGTCAATCACTTAAGTTATCTGACAATTAAGCTCTCTATACGGCGCTGAACACGGATAACGGGTACATCAATATCAAACAACTTTAAATTAAAGTTATGTCTCGTATAGGTAAAAGTCCTATTAAATTGGCCAGCGGTGTTACTGTAACTGTTTCTCCAGCCAATGAAGTAACTGTAAAAGGCCCTAAAGGTGAACTGAAAAAGAGCATCGACCGGGAAATGAAAATAGAGGTGAAGGACGGTATTTTAACCGTTGTTCGTCCAACTGACCAGATCCGTCACAAGGCACTGCATGGTTTATACCGCGCACTGCTGGCTAACATGGTTCAGGGTGTTACGGAAGGGTTTAAAAAACAACTGGAGCTGGTGGGTGTGGGTTATAAAGCCGCCAACAGTGGTCAGTTACTGGACCTGTCTTTAGGTTACTCTCACAATATCATCTTCGAAATTCCCCAGGAACTGAAGGTTGCTACCCTCACTGAAAAAGGTCAGAACCCTAAGATCATGCTGGAAGGTATCGATAATCAATTGCTGGGTCAGGTAGCGGCTAAAATCCGTAGCCTGCGTAAACCAGAGCCTTACAAAGGTAAAGGTGTTCGCTACAGTGACGAAGTGGTACGTAAGAAAGCTGGTAAATCAGCAGGTAAATAAAATTTTTAATTGGCTAATCAGCTGGTTCAGCTGGTTAGCCAGTTTTAACAAAATCCCGGCAGCATCGGGATTATAAAATAAAACTCAAAATGAGCACAAAAGTTAACAGGAGACAGAAAATCCGCTACCGCATCCGTAAGAAAATCTCCGGTACTGCACAAGCACCAAGATTATCTGTATTTCGCAGTAACAGCGATATCTACGTGCAATTGATAGATGATACCAATGGCACTACCCTGGCTTCAGCTTCTTCCCGTGATAAGGACATCAAAGCTCAGCAAGGAACTAAATCCGAGAAATCTGTACTGGTTGGTAAAGCACTGGCTGCTAAAGCAGTTGCACTGGGCTTAACTACCTGCGTATTCGATAGAAGCGGTTATTTATATCATGGCCGCGTGAAAAGCGTAGCTGACGGAGCAAGAGAAGGTGGTCTTCAGTTTTAATCACGAAGTCCGAATCTTATAATTCTGAACAAGTAATTCTTATAAAATAAAATGGCAAAGAATTCATTCAATAAAGTAAAGGCTGGTGATCTGGAGCTGAAAGAAAAAGTAGTGGCGATCAACCGTGTTACTAAAACCACTAAAGGCGGTCGTACTTTTAGTTTCTCCGCACTGGTTGTTGTAGGTAACGAAAACGGCGTGGTAGGTCACGGTCTTGGTAAAGCTAAAGAAGTACAGCAGGCGATCACTAAAGGTATAGACGATGCTAAGAAAAACCTGATCAAGGTTCCTGTTATGCACGGTACTATTCCTCACGATCAGTTTGCTAAGGAAGGTGCTGCCAAAGTACTGATTAAACCAGCTGCCCATGGTACTGGTGTGATCGCTGGAGGTTCTATGCGTGCGGTGCTGGAAAGCGCTGGTGTAACAGACGTTCTGGCTAAATCTTTAGGTTCCGCTAACCCACACAACGTGGTGAAAGCTACTTTCAAAGCACTGGGTTTATTACGCGAGCCAATCGGCATCGCTAAAACCAGAGGCGTTTCCCTGAAGAAAGTTTTCAACGGATAAATAATGTTCCTCGTACAGAGGACCCTATTTTTCCATTGGGAAATTTTGAAAATAATTCATTAACAATTAAATTACTCCGCCTTTAAGCGGATAGGGGTTTATGGCAAAGATTAAGATCACTCAAGTGAAAAGTGGTATAGACCGTCCTGAAAGGCAGAAACTGACCTTGAAGGCACTGGGCCTGACTAAGATGCACACTACTGTAGAAGTAGAAGCAACTCCTCAGATCCTCGGAATGGTCCGTAAAGTTAATCACCTTGTATCGGTAGAAACAGTGAACGCTTAATTAAAGTAACACTGCTGTGGGATTGTCTGCTGATAATCTTACCTTTACATTTGTAACTTTACCATTTTTATTTTAGAATATGCGAGCGGTTAATTTCCGCGCAAGTAAAAACAATTAATTTTATGAATCTGCATTCATTACAGCCTGCACAAGGCGCTGTACATAAAGAAAAACGTCTTGGACGTGGTGAGGCTTCCGGTAAAGGTGGTACCTCTACAAAAGGTAACAAAGGTATCCAGCAACGTGCTGGTTACGCGAGCAAGAAGGGCTTCGAAGGTGGCCAGATGCCAATCCAACGCCGTATGCCAAAACGCGGTTTCAAAAATAATAACCGTGAAGAATACACAATCTTCAACCTGGGTCAGCTGGATCATTTAGTTGAGAAATATGGCCTCGAGGAGTTTAATCTGGAAAACCTGTTCATGAACGGCCTGATTAACAGAACAGCTAAAGTTAAAATTCTCGCTAACGGAGAACTCAAAGCTAAAGTGACTGTTAAAGTAAACGCAATCAGCGAAAAAGCTAAGCAGGCCATCGAAGCAGCAGGTGGATCAGTAGAACTGGTATAAGACTTTACGACTGAGGAGACGCCTACGGAGTAGTGCGTCTTTTCATATTTAATAGCGCTATTAAACCTTTATCTTCCTGTGAAGAAATTTATCGAAACGATTAAGAATATCTGGAGTATTGAGGATTTGCGTAACCGCATCCTGACCACCCTGCTCCTGGTCCTCATCTACAGATTAGGATCCTATATCGCTTTGCCTGGCATTGATGCAAACGCACTGACCAACTTTGAGAAAAATTCTAATCAGGGTATCCTGGGACTGGTGAACATGTTTGCGGGTGGATCATTTTCAAGGGCTTCGATCTTTGCATTGGGTATTATGCCCTACATCTCTGCTTCAATTGCTATCCAGTTACTGACGATAGCAGTTCCTTACTTCCAGAAGCTGCAGAAAGAGGGGGAAAGTGGCCGCAAAAAAATTAACCAGTTTACACGTTATCTCACCGTAATCGTAACAGGCTTCCAGGCCAGCGCTTATGTAGCCTACCTGCGTAATCAATCCGGTGGCGCTATTATCGCTGAATATGGCACCTTCTTCTTCTGGCTCTCTACTACCGTTGTGCTTACCGCAGGTACCCTGTTCGTAATGTGGCTCGGTGAAAAGATCACAGATAAAGGTATTGGTAATGGTACTTCCATCATCATTATGATGGGTATCCTTGCCCGCTTGCCACAGGCCCTGGTCGCTGAATTTTCCAGTAAGGTGGCAGGTGAAGCGGGTGGACCGATCCTGTTCCTCATTGAAATTGCTATCTTCATCCTGATCACCGTAGGTCTGATCCTCCTGGTACAGGGTACAAGAAAAATACCGGTAAACTACGCTAAACGCATTGTAGGTAACAAACAATATGGTGGTGTACGTCAGTTCATCCCACTGAAAGTGAATGCAGCTGGTGTAATGCCTATCATCTTTGCCCAGGCGATTATGTTTATCCCGGCTACCGCGATAGGCTTTGCTACTTCTTCTGAAAGTGCTTCCGGCTTTATCCGCATCTTTAGTGACCACACTAATGGCTGGTATAACCTGATCTACGCCGTATTGGTGATTGTATTTACGTACTTCTATACTGCGTTGATTTTCAACCCTACTCAAATGGCGGATGAAATGAAACGTAACAACGGTTTCATTCCTGGTATCAAGCCTGGTAAAGCTACTGCCGATTATATCGGTGCAGTAATGGACCGTATCACTTTGCCCGGAGCATTTTTCCTGGCACTGGTGGGTATCATGCCTGGTATCGCTGCCGCCTTCAAGGTCAACAGTAACTTTGCTACCTTCTTCGGTGGTACTTCCCTGCTGATCATGGTGGGAGTTATCCTGGACACACTGCAACAGATTGAAAGCCAGCTCCTCATGCGTCACTACGATGGTTTGATGAGCACCGGCCGTATCAAAGGCAGAACTGCCCCGGCTAATGCATAAGTAATTGAACGTTAAATCGTTACAATAACAATAAAATAGCCACAGAAGCTTTTACGCTTTAGTGGCTATATTATTTTAGAAGCCGTTAGCTGTTAGCTTTTAGCATTTACCTAACAGCTGATAGCCAACAGCTAAAAGCTGAAAGTATGATTCATTATAAGACGAAGGAAGAAATAGAGTTGATGCGCAAAAGTGCTTTGCTCCTGAGTGCCGCCCTGGCTGAAGTCGCCCGGAAGCTGAAACCAGGTATGAGCACACTGGAAGTAGATGCGATTGCCGATAAGTTTATTGTTGAAAATGGTGCTACTCCTTCTTTTAAAAATTATAAGGGCTTCCCCAACGCCTGCTGCATTTCAGTGAATGAAGAAGTGGTACATGGGATCCCTAACCAATATGTGCTGAAGGATGGTGATATTGTGACAGTAGACGTAGGCGTGTATATGAATGGTTACCACTCCGACAGCGCTTATACGTTTGCTATTGGTAACGTGGCAGAGAATGTACTCCGACTGATGACTGCTACCAAAGCGGCCCTGTATAAAGGGATTGAAAAAGCGGTGATAGGCAACCGGATCGGAGATATTTCCTACGCTATACAGGAATATACAGAGAAAGAACGCGGTTATGGTGTGGTAAGGGAATTAGTAGGCCACGGCCTGGGTCGTCATTTGCACGAAGATCCCCAGGTACCTAACTACGGCAAACGCGGTAGCGGCCCCGTAATGAAGGAAGGCCTGGTGATTGCCATTGAGCCCATGATTAATCTCCGCTCCAAGGACGTAGAATACCTGGAAGACGGCTGGACAGTTGCTACCCGTGATGGCAGCCCATCCGTTCACTTCGAGCACACGGTAGCGGTAGGAAAAGGGAAAGCAGATGTATTATCTACCTATGTGGATATAGAAAGAGAAGAGAAAAATAACCCGGAATTGAATTCAAATTACTAATTCGTCATTTGGATTTTTCTAATACAAATGGGTTTTATTGATAAATGAGGTAGGTTTTGACGGAAAAATCGGCAATAATAATAATAATCGAGGTAAATTTTTCTATTTCAAAAGATAAATGCTATCTTTGCAGTCCTAAAAATTTTTATGGCAAAACAGGCACTCATTAAACAGGATGGAATTATATTAGAAGCCTTGTCGAACGCTATGTTCCGTGTAAAGTTGGAAAATGGGCATGAGATCCTGGCCACCATTTCTGGAAAAATGAGAATGCACTATATACGCATTCTACCAGGAGATAAGGTTGGCGTAGAGATGAGCCCATACGATTTGTCAAGAGGCCGTATAATTTTCAGATACAAATAAGACGGGAAGGGTAGAGGCGACTGGATTTTTAATTAAATAAATATCATAACCTTTTATAAAGTAATAATCATGAAGGTAAGAGCTGCAATCAAAAAAAGAAGTGCGGATTGTAAAATAGTTCGTAGAAAAGGTGTTTTGTTGGTGATCAACAAAAAGAATCCTCGTTTTAAACAACGCCAGGGTTAATCGGTTCCCCAACGGAATTTGATTTTTTAATCAGAATCATAAAATCAAAATAGAAATATGGCACGTATAGCCGGTATAGATCTTCCTAAAAATAAAAGAGGAGAAATTGGCCTCACCTATATCTTTGGTATAGGCCGTTCTACCGCCCAATATATCCTGAACAAGGCGGAAATTGATGTAAATAAAAAGGTGCGGGAGTGGAATGATGATGAACAAGCTGCCATCCGTAACATTATCAACGGAGAGTTCAAGGTAGAGGGTCAGCTGCGTTCTGAAGTACAAATGAATATCAAGCGTTTGCTGGATATCGCTTGCTACCGCGGTCTGCGTCACAGGAAAGGCTTACCGGTAAGAGGTCAGCGTACACGTACCAACAGCCGTACCCGTAAAGGTAAACGTAAGACAGTGGCTGGTAAGAAAAAAGCAACTAAGAAGTAATAAATAAAATCCCAGGTTGAAATCCCAATTCCGAATCAGAGGGGTTTCAATGGCTGTGAGTCGTGTAAATTTGGGATCTGGAATTTCATATTTGGAATTTAAATCATTATGGCAAAAGCAAATAATACAAAAACTGCTGCTAGTAAGAAAAGAGTAGTAAAAGTTGATAACTACGGAGATGTTCATATCTCTGCCAGCTTTAACAACATCATCGTGAGCATTACCAACAAGCACGGTCAGGTTATTTCCTGGTCTTCTGCAGGTAAAATGGGCTTCAGAGGTTCTAAAAAGAACACTCCATATGCAGCTCAGCTGGCTGCACAGGATGCTGCTAAAGTAGCTATGGACTCAGGTCTGAAAAGAGCAGATGTTTTTGTTAAAGGACCAGGAGCTGGCCGTGAAAGCGCTATCCGTGCGATCGCCAACTCAGGTATCGAAGTGAACATGATTAAAGACGTTACGCCTTTACCTCACAACGGTTGCCGTCCTCCCAAGAAAAGAAGAGTATAGGAATATATATTCACTGCATCCAGATACCAGGTTTCTTTCGAAATTTGGTATCTGGACTTTGTAGTTTAATATTTGACAATGGGTGCATGATCAGGTTTTCAGATTTTTTGAAGAGCATGCATCATTAACTAAAAAATCTAAAGTATATTTAAATCATGGCAAGGTACACAGGACCAAAGACCAAAATTTCCAGAATTTTTGGTGAACCCATTCTCGGTAATGGTAAGTATTTAAGCAAAAACAGCAACCCTCCGGGTCAGCATGGTGCTAACCGTAAACGCAAACAATTAGGCGAATACGCACTGCAGCTGAGAGAAAAACAAAAAGCTAAGTATACCTATGGTTTGCTGGAACGCCAGTTCCGTAACCTGTTCGACGAAGCTACCCGTAGAAAAGGTGTTGCCGGTGAGGTATTGATCAAACTGCTGGAAGCCCGTCTGGATAACACTGTTTTCCGTCTGGGTATCGCTCCTAGCCGTCCTGCTGCCCGTCAGCTGGTTTCTCACAAACACGTTACTGTTAACGGTATCGTAGTAAACACTCCTTCATTCCAACTGAAACCAGGAGATGTTATCAGCCTGAAAAATAAAACAGCAAACAATTCTGCACTGACCAGCGTTATTCGTGGAAAAAATCCAAAATTCAGCTGGCTGGATTGGAATGAAAAAGAAATGAAAGGTGTATTCATTGCTTATCCTGAGAGAGAGAGCGTTCCTGAAAATATCAAGGAACAACTGATCGTAGAATTGTACTCTAAGTAATAAATAATTAGTCCATGACTCCCAGGTCATGGACTAACCTCATATTTAACAAATAAATCAATCATATCAATGGCAATTTTAAATTTCCAGAAACCTGATAAGATCGTATTGCAGAAGTCTACCGACTTTGAAGCTCAATTCGAGTTCCGTCCATTAGAACCAGGTTATGCTGTGACTGTCGGTAATGCGTTACGTCGCGTACTGTTGTCTTCTTTGGAGGGCTATGCCATTGTGGGTATTAAAATTGAAGGAGCAGATCACGAGTTCGCTACGCTGAAAGGTGTTACGGAAGACGTTACTGAGATTATCCTGAACCTGAAACAGGTTCGCTTCAAGAAAATCTCTGAGAGTGATGTAACGAACGAAAAGATCACGCTGTCGATCAAGGGTAAAACAGAATTCCGTGCGGATATGATTGAAAAAGCCACCAGTGCTTTCCAGATCATGAATCCTGAGCTGTTAATCTGCACCCTGGATCCTTCTGCCAAGCTGGATATTGAACTGACTATCGGTAAAGGCCGTGGTTATGTTCCGGCAGAGGAAAACAAACCCAAAGATGCAGTATTTGGCTACATCGCGATCGACTCTATCTTTACGCCCATCAAAAACGTAAAGTACAGCATAGAAAATACCCGTGTGGAACAAAAAACCGACTATGAGAAACTCGTTATGGAGGTGATCACCGACGGTACTATCCACCCAGAAGAAGCAGTGAAACAGGCGTCCCGCATCCTCATTCAGCACCTGATGATCATTACTGATGAAAACATCAGCTTTGATACCAAGGATACTGAAAAAGAAGATGTAGTAGACGAACAAACACTGCAACTGCGTAAGATACTGAAAACACCACTGGAAGATCTCGATCTGAGCGTACGTGCATTCAACTGTCTGAAAGCAGCTAAGATCAACTCCCTCAGCGAACTGGTTCAATACGAACAGGAAGAACTGATGAAGTTCAGAAACTTCGGTCAGAAATCCCTTAGCGAAATTGAACAGGTATTAGGCGAAAGAGGTCTGCACTTCGGTATGGATCTGTCTAAACTGAAGCTCGAAGAAGAATAGTAAATTTTTGTGTTAAGCCAAAGCTTTGCAATCTGCAGATGCTTTGGCTTAACCGCTTTATATCAACAATACCTTGCAATTCCTGACACGGTGTAAGGTCTAAAACAAAATGTCATGCGTCACGGAGTTAAATTAAACAAATTAAGCAGAACTGCTTCTCACCGTAAAGCCCTGATGTCTAATCTGGCTTGCGAACTGATCAGCCACAAACGTATCACTACTACACTGGCAAAGGCGAAAGCCCTGCGTGTGTATGTTGAACCACTGCTGACAAGAGGCAAAACCGATTCTACCCACAACCGTAGAATTGTGTTCAGCTACCTGCAGGATAAAGAAGCTATCAAGGAACTGTTCAGTACGATCAGTGAAAAAATAGCTACCCGTCCTGGTGGTTACACCCGTATCATTAAATTAGGCAAACGTGTGGGCGATAACGCAGAAGTTGCACTGATTGAACTGGTAGATTTCAACGAAATCTATGGTAAAACAGAAGAAAAAGCTGCTGCTAAGAAAACCCGTCGCGCTGGAGGTGCTAAGAAGAAAGCTGCAGAAGATGCAACTGAAACTAAAGCTGCTGATACTGCAACAGAAGAAAAATCTGCTGAGTAATCTTATATCAACGATACGAGAAAAAGGACAAAGCCTGGCTTTGTCCTTTTTTATGCGCTTATAAATGTATATATTTCGTAATATTACAGTAGATAATGATAGTCCTATGAAATACCTGCGTTGCGATAGCTGTGGACACACCAACCCGCTTAAATCTGAATACCTGACCTTTTGTGACGCCTGTGGCAAAAAGTTGCCGAACATCTATGCAGATTGGCGAAAACATCATCCTATGGCTTCCTTCCCTGAATATGTCCGGGAAGTGGGCATCTCTCTTCAAAAGGAAAAAACAAATATTTTCACCTGGGCCCGACGGCAATGGGAGCCTGCTAACCGGGGAAAGGTATTTTTGTTTATGGGCATTTTCGTGGCATTACTGGCAGTAACCGGCACGTTATTCGGGAAAAGAGCGGTATTTACGTTTATTTATCCCAAGGTGCCCTCCAGTAGCTTGTATAACAGCTGGCAAACAGCTACTATTGGCCGGCAGGCCCTGGAAATCAGTACCCCGGTAAAGTTATGGGTACACGACCAGCCACTGGAAGGAGAGGAGGCAAAAATGATCGAATATGCCAAAAGTTACCGGAATGAAGAAGGCGGAGGCATTCGTATCGCAGTGAATATGTACAGCTATCTCAGTAAAGTGACCAATACCCTGGAAGAAGCCATTGCCGACTCCCATAATAGCATGCAGTTAAAGGAAAACGCCTCCGATGTTCAGTGTAAGTCTGTGCCAGTGCTGATTTCCGGCACACAAGGCATCCTGGAAGAGGGGAATTATATGTATAAAGGAGGTATCCGGCTGGCATTTTGCAACCTGGTAATGATTAAAGGTAGTAACCGCTGGCAAATACAGATCAGCTATCGCGACGACGATGAAATCGGGCGCCAGGTGGCACAAAGAGTATTAAAATCTGTAAAAATTAAGTAACATATCAATTTCCGGGAAAAAAAATCTGTAATTAACTGTTGCATTTCATACCTTTGCACGGTTTTTTATCCGAACCTTCAGGGCTTTTTGTACCCTTGAAGGTTTTTTTTAAAATATAAAACAAGACAGATACCAGAAATGCCTCAGACAAGAACCATCCAACCTGCCATACTGCTGTTAGACGACGGTACGGTTTTTCAGGGAAAAGCTTTTGGAAAAATTGGCACTGCAGCCGGTGAATTAGCTTTCAATACCGGTATGACGGGTTACCAGGAAGTGTTTACGGACCCTTCTTATAAAGGACAGGTACTTATAATGAACAACTGTTACATCGGAAACTATGGTACCAAGAAAGACGATGTAGAGAGCGGCAGTGTAAAGATCAATGGTTTGATCGCCAAGAATATCGCATACAACTATTCCAGGAAAATGGCAGACGCTTCCCTGGAAACGTTCCTGACCGATAATAACCTGGTGGCTATTTACGACGTAGATACCCGTGCCCTCGTATCACACATTCGCAGCAAAGGCGCCATGAACTGCATCATCTCTTCGGCTATCCTTGATGTAGAGCAACTGAAAGCAGAACTGGCAAAAGTACCTTCTATGGAAGGATTGGCGCTGTGCAAAGAGGTAACTACTACCGAGGTGTACAATGTTGGAGATCCTAATGCCGACATCCGCATTGCGGTACTGGACAACGGTGTGAAAAGAAATATGCTGAAATGCCTGTCTGATAAGGGCGCTTACCTGCAGGTATTCCCTACAGACACTGCGTTTGAAGCTTGCGAAGAATTTAAACCACATGCCTATTTCATCTCTAACGGCCCTGGAGATCCGGCTCCGCTGACCTACGCAGTGGATACGGTGAAAAAGATCCTGGCAGCGGAAAGGCCTATGTTTGGTATTTGCCTGGGGCATCAGTTGTTGGCCCTGGCTAATGGCATCCCTACTTATAAAATGCACCATGGCCACCGCGGATTGAATCACCCGGTTAAAAACCTGAAAACAGGCCTTTGTGAAATCACTACCCAGAACCATGGTTTCGCAGTAGATCCTAAAGCAGTAGCAGCGAGCGAAAATGTGGAAGTAACCCACATTAACCTCAATGATAATTCTGTGGAAGGTATCCGTATCAAAAATAAGCCAGCGTTCAGTGTACAATATCACCCGGAATCAACTCCTGGTCCATTTGATAGCCGTTACCTGTTCGATGATTTCTTTGAAATGATCAAAGCCCATAAAGCATAAGTCATTTTTCAGACTATCTGAAGCATTCATATTACTACCGAGCGAAGAACAATGCCTGACCGCATTTGTCTTCGCTCTTTTTTTAGGTTATTTCTCGAAAAAACGAAACGGTCCCGAAGAATCGGGACCGTTGCATTTTAAAATTCCACGTTATGAAAACAAACGAAATTACTACAACACGAGGTGTAGGTTTTCTCGCCCGTTTTATTACATAACAATATTATAGAAAAAAGGTCAACGAAAAGGGGAATATTTTTGGAATAATGGTGTAAAATGGAAGTTTTTGAAGTTTTTACGGAGATAATGGGAATATTGGGCAAAAAAATACGGCTCTGTGATCAGAGCCGTTTGCCTTTATAAATTCCACGTTATGAAAAACTGATACAAAAATACGATATTTTGCTAAAACGTTTTAGTTATTCTTTGAGTTTTACAGAAGATTGATAAATCTTTCTTGTAATGACTAGTCAAAGGTCGGACCAAATAAACGTTATAAGAAATAAAGCAGGTTAAATTTTTCTTAAACAAGTTTAGATTTTGCCCGATATCGTATATGTAAATATTTTTATAATTCGATATTTTTTGTCGTTGTTGTTATTTACATATCAAATGTACGAAACAAAACATCAAAATTCCAAGCATCTGGTGTTAAATAATTGCATTTTGTTTTAAAAAACACACATTAATTTATTCATAATGTGTTTTTAGTCTCTTTTATGAATGCTTATGCCTGGTTTTATAATAAAAATTATTTGGTAGTTCTGCCGGGATATATTTCCAATGCTTTTTCCAGGCAGACCATTGCGTGACGAATGTCTGTGGTATTAAGCACATAGGCTAACCGCACTTCATTTTTACCTAATCCGGGGGTAGCATAAAAGCCGGTAGCTGGCGCCATCATTACGGTCTGCCCTTCATAAGAGAAAGATTCCAGCATCCATTGGCAGAATTTATCAGTATCGTCGATAGGAAGACGGGCAATAGCATAAAAAGCACCTCCAGGATTAGGACAGAACACACCCGGAATGTCGTTGAGCATTTTTACCAATATATCCCGGCGGCTCATGTATTCTGCTTTGATACCATCAAAATAGTCGGCTGGCAGATCTACTGCAGCTTCACCTGCAATCTGTGCAAAGGAAGGAGGACTCAGACGGGCCTGGGCAAATTTCATGGCTGCATCCAATACCGTTTGATTTTTGGTAACAAAGGCACCTATACGTCCGCCGCAGGCACTGTATCTTTTGGAAATCGTATCCATCAGGATGACATTGTCTTCCATTCCTTCCAGGTTCATCGCGGAGAAGTGCGTACCGGTATAGCAAAATTCGCGGTAGGCTTCATCAGAAAAGAGGAACAGGTTATGTTTCAAACACAACTGCTTCAGTACTTCCATCTCTTCTTTGCTATAAAGATACCCGGTAGGGTTATTAGGATTACAGATGAGAATAGCTTTGGTACGCGGTGTAATAGCTTTCTCAAAGTCTGACATAGCAGGCAACGCAAAGCCGGTTTCAATACTGGCGGTGATCGTTTTAATCTTCACTTCCGCTTCCACTGCAAAACCATTGTAGTTGGCATAAAAAGGTTCGGGCACAATGATTTCATCTCCCGGATCGAGGCAGGCCATGAATGCAAATACAATGGCTTCAGAGCCGCCGGTCGTAACAATGATCTGGTTGTGGTGGAGAGAGATATTGAATCTTTCATAGTAGCTCACCAGTTTACGGCGATAGCTTTCATTACCCGCGCTGTGGCTGTATTCCAGGATTTTGAAATCGGAATGACGTACAGCATCCAGTATTGGTTTGGGTGTTTCAATGTCCGGCTGACCGATGTTCAGGTGGTATACTTTAACCCCTCTTTTCTTGGCTGCTTCAGCAAATGGGACAAGTTTTCTGATGGGAGAAGGTGGCATTTGCTCTCCTCTCTGACTAATGGTAGGCATAAAATTGTTTTGATCTTTTGCGGTACAAATATAGGGGTATAGGGGATACTATAGGCAACAAAAAAACCTTACAGCATTGGGCTGTAAGGTTTTAATATCTTATGGGAGACGATTATTTGTTGGCAGCGCTTACTGTACCGGTCAGGTGCAGTTCTTTATCCTGGTCAACACCTCTGAATTTCACCCAGATGGTTTTGTTCTGTTGGCCTAAGCTGTTAGCGCTGTAAGTAGCAGTAACTTTACCTTTTTTACCAGGCAGAATAGGTTCCTGTGTCCATTTGGGAGTGGTGCAACCGCAGCTTGCGCGGGCAGCTTCGATCAATACAGGTTCTTTGGAAATGTTGGTGAATTCGAAATCAGCGGTCACTGGTTTGTTGAAGTCAGTTTTACCAAAATCGACAGTTTCTTTGGCAAACTTTACTTTGGTGTCAGTCGGATTTTGAGCTGGTGCAGATTGAGCCCACAGTGCTGTTGTCAGCAGCATGCTCGCAAACAGGGATAAGATAAATTTTTTCATTTTCATATGATGGTTTTAATGCGACCGTTAAAAAATATTGATATCTTTCTTGGTATGAACAAATTTACGGCCAAAAAGTATTATAAACCTTACAATTTATTAAAATCTTATTAAAAAAAATCAGATTATTTTAAATGGTGGAATCGTCCCGTTTTTCTACTGTATAATTAACCTTACTTTTGTACTTTAACCATGAGGCATGATAGAAAATAACGAACTAGCTATGAATTTAGAAAGCCGGTTGTCATTCGAAGAGTTCCGCAAGGAAGTGCTAAATGATTACAGGTTGGCCTGTGATAGCAGGGAAATAAGTCTGCTGGCCCGTAAGGAAGTGCTTACAGGTAAAGCAAAGTTTGGCATTTTTGGTGACGGTAAGGAAGTGGCGCAGATAGCAATGTCCAAATACTTTCAGCCAGGTGATTTTCGTTCCGGTTATTACCGCGATCAAACCGTTGCATTTGCCACTGGTATTGCCACTCCAGAACAATTCTTTTCGCAGTTATATGCAGATCCCGACCTGAAAAATGAACCCTTTTCAGGCGGTCGCCAGATGAACTCCCATTTTGCCACGCCTAATCTCGATAAAGACGGTAACTGGCTTAACCTGGCGGATATGAAGAATTCTGCTGCTGATATGGCGCCTACAGCCGGACAAATGCCACGCGCATTGGGACTGGCCTACGCCTCTAAAGTATTTAGAGAAGTAGAAGCGTTACATACCTACACCGGGCTTTCTCATAATGGTAATGAAATTTGTTTTGCTACTATCGGCGATGCCTCCACGTCGGAAGGCCATTTCTGGGAAACCATGAATGCTGCCGGTGTATTACAGGTACCCCTGGCGGTATTTGTTTGGGACGACGGCTACGGCATTTCTGTTCCCCGTAAATACCAGACTACTAAAAACTCTATCAGTGCCGCACTGGAAGGCTTTCGTAAAACGGAAGATTCCAACGGATTTGATATCTATAATGTGAAAGGCTGGGATTATGCCGGCATGTGCGAAGTGTTTGAGGCGGCCATCCGCAAAATCCGGGAAACGCATATACCTGCCCTGTTTCACGTAGAGGAAATAACACAGCCACAAGGCCACTCTACCAGCGGTTCGCACGAACGTTACAAAAGCAAGGAACGTCTTTCCTGGGAACGGGAATTTGACTGTAACGTAAAAATGCGTTCCTGGATTATTGAGAATGCCATCAGCGATGAGGCAAACCTGCAGGCAATTGAAGCAGAGGCCAAGGTAAAAGCCCAGGAAGCCCGCAAATCTGCCTGGGAGAAATATATAGCGCCCATCAAAGCGCATGTACAATCATTCATAGCACAGGCTACGCCAGTGGCTGCAATTGCCGGCGCCGACGCTGATATGGTTAACGTAGCGATCCGCGATCTGCAACATAACCGGGAACCTTTACGCCGCGATATTCTCAAAGCTACTGCCACTATTTTGCTGAAACATGCGTCACTGAAGGCTGATCCGGCCATACAGGCATTGCAGCAGTTTTACGACAGCTATTTACAGGAACAGAAAGACACCTATAATGCTGATTTATATGCCAGCGGTGTTAACTCAGCGTTGAATGTACCGGTAGTACCAGCCGAGTATGATGCGGAAGGCATTACCATCAATGGATACGAAGTACTTAACAGGTATTTTGATCAGCTGTTTACCAACAACCCTAAAGTATTTGCCTTCGGTGAAGATGTGGGTAAGATCGGAGATGTGAACCAGGGTTTTGCCGGGTTACAGCAAAAACATGGAAAAGATCGTATAGCCGATACCGGTATACGTGAGCTGACCATCATGGGACAAGGCATTGGCCTGGCGCTGAGAGGTCTTCGTCCTATTGCAGAAATACAATACCTCGATTACCTGTTGTATGGTTTGCAGCCACTGAGTGATGATGTGGCATCGTTGCAATATCGTACCAAAGGAATTATGCATTGCCCGCTGATAGTCCGTACCCGTGGCCATCGCCTGGAAGGTATCTGGCATAGCGGTTCTCCAATGGGAATGATTATTAACTCCCTGAGAGGTATGCATGTATGCGTGCCCCGCAACATGGTACAGGCAGCCGGTATGTACAATACTTTGCTGCAAGCCAACGAACCGGCACTAATGATTGAATCATTGAATGGCTATCGCTTAAAGGAAAAATTACCGGCTAACCTGGAATCATTTACCGTGCCATTGGGCATTCCGGAAGTACTGCAGGCAGGAACAGATGTAACCATTGTAACATACGGTTCTATGACCCGCATTATAGAAGAAGCAATGGTAACCTTAAGTGAGATTGGTATTTCCTGTGAACTGATAGATGTACAAACCTTACTGCCGTTTGATATTCACCACAGCATTGTGGAATCATTGAAGAAAACCAATCGTATTCTCTTTGTTGATGAAGATGTACCCGGTGGAGGCACTGGCTATATGTTCCAGCAGGTGATAGAAGTACAGGGAGGTTACCGTTGGCTGGATGTAGCGCCCCGCACCCTGAGTGCGCAGGCACACCGCCCGGCTTATGGTTCTGACGGGGATTACTTCTCCAAGCCCAATACCGAAGATGTGATCAGAATAGTTACAGAAATGATGCAGGAGTAGTACTGCTCTAAATAATAACGGCGCCGGTTTCCTTTTCGGGAACCGGCGTTTTTTCTTTGGTATGTCCTCAAATTGGCGGAGCCATCATATTAGCATATTATCTGCTAAAGTGATGGCTCCTTTAAAATTAAGCAGTTGAAAGGCTTAGTAATATTTTGCTATTATGGCGCAGCAAAGGTGTGTGCTTTTTGTAGATGAACAATGCGCCAGTAGCGGAGTTAATGATTATTTCACATCAGCACATCAGGTGGTTGATGGCTTGAAATATATATGGATACTGCCTTTAAGCTGATGTAACAGATATTTTCCCCATTGATAACCGGGCGGATTATTGCTTTATGTTGTAATGTGCTATATCATTGCAACAGTGAATACATTCAAATAACCTTCAAATATTAAAGGATGAAAAATATAGTAGTACTGGATGGCTACACGCTGAATCCCGGTGATCTTGACTGGGGGGCTTTGGAAGCATTGGGAAACGTGAAGATGTATGACCGTACACCGGAGGGGGAAGTGTTGACCAGGGCCCAGGATGCACATATCCTGCTGACCAACAAAGCCATTGTAAATGCAGATACTATCCGTCAGTTGCCGGAGCTGGAGTATATCGGGGTTACTGCCACGGGGTATAATGTAGTAGATATTGCGGCCGCGCGCGGCCGGCAAATACCGGTTAGCAATGTACCTGCTTACAGCACTGCCTCCGTAGCACAGCTCACTTTTGCGCTCATATTGGAGCTATGCCATCATGCCGGGTTACATGCGGAAAGTGTACGTGCAGGTGAATGGGGCAGGAGTATTGATTTCAGTTACTGGAAAACTCCGTTAACAGAATTGGCCGGCGGTACGCTGGGGATTGTAGGGCTGGGGCAGATAGGGCAGGCAGTAGCGCGGATTGGGCTGGCTTTCGGGATGAAGGTGATCGCTTATCATAAGCATCCCGACCGGGATAAAATGGAAGGCGTCACTTTTGTGGATCTGGCTACCTGCTTCCGGGAAGCAGATGTGGTATCGCTGCATTGTCCGCTGAATGCAGCCAATAAAGAATTTGTAAATGCTGCATTATTATCTACCATGAAAAAAACAGCTTTCCTGGTTAATACCAGCCGTGGGCCGCTGATCCAGGAGGCAGACCTGGCGAGGGCTTTAGCAGAGGGCGTTATCGCCGGTGCGGCCCTGGACGTATTGTCGGTAGAGCCACCTTTGGCCGACAATCCGCTGGTGACTGCGCCTCATACTATTATTACCCCGCATATTGCCTGGGCTACGCAGGCCGCGCGAAAACGACTGATGCATACAGCTGTAGAGAATGTGAAAGCATTTTTGGGAGGGGTGCCACAAAATATTATTAATTAGTATTCCCCGTGAAGCGGGTAAATATGTTTTTATGTTGTAAGCGAGCACTAAACCGCAAATCATAACCGCCGGGGGATATTTCTAAAAGGAATGGTTGAAATGAATATTCCTGTAAGAAGTGAATAGGGATGGATGGACAGGTTTATAGATATGTTATTTATTTTTGAATAAACGTATCGGATACACTCATTAAGAGCAACAACTAAAATCTAAATATTTACCCGCTTAAAACCAACGTACATGCAACCAAGCATTCTTTTGGCAGAGGACGATATTTTTTTTGCTAAAGTAGTTAAGAGACAACTCGAACGCGCCGGTTATAATGTTACTTTTTGTGAAAATGGACAGGAAGCCTGGGAGAAATTTCAGAAACATGTTTTTGATCTCTGCCTGCTTGATGTGGTAATGCCGAAGAAGGATGGCTTTGCATTGGCACAGGATATCCGGTCAACTGACGTAAATGTCCCCATTTTATTTACTTCCTCCCGTTATATGGAGCAAGACCGCCTGCAAGGTTTTGAATCCGGAGCTGATGACTATATTGTAAAACCTTTCAACATCCAGGAATTGCTTTGCCGGGTAGATGTATACCTGAAGCGGAGCAGGCTGTTAAAGAGCGAAAGGCGCATTGTTTACACCATCAGCAACCTCGTTTTTGACTATTCTCAATATAATATTCGGCATAAAAATGCAGATTCCCATGTTCGTATGGCCCCAAAAGAAGCGGAGTTGCTTCGCTTTCTATGCGAGAATTCAAACAAAAAGCTGAAAAAAGATGATATCCTGACTTGTATCTGGGGGCAGGATGATTTCTTCTCATCACGCGTTATGGACGTTTACCTGACCAGGCTTCGTAAACACATTGCACAGGATCCTGCTGTAAAACTCGAAACCTACCATGGCAAGGGACTGATGTTTATCGCGGATGACCTGGATCGCTCACACACCATCTTTAAGATTTAGCTGTTTTTGGTTTGGTTAACTCCATCCAATGGAAAACGTCCGCTGTAATGGCGGACGTTTTCTTTTTTATATGTTGATAAACAACTATTTCAGATTGTAGAAAACCTGCTGTACGTCATCATCCTGTTCCAGGCGGTCTACCAGTTCCAGCACTTCTTTTGCCTGTTCGTCATTCAATTCAACGGTAGTAGTAGGAATGCGTTTCAGCTCGGAGCTAATTACTTCGAGGCCTTTATCATCGAGGGCTTTGGCCATAGTACCAAATTCGGTAAATGCCGCGCGGATAATGATATTGCCTTCGCTATCTTCCCCTATTTCTTCCAGGCCAAAATCTATCAGTTCCAGTTCAAGGTCTTCCAGGTTTTGCCCGGCATTTTTTACTTTGAATTCACCTACGCGGTTAAACAGGAAGCCCACTGAGCCACTGTTACCGAGGCTACCTCCACCTTTGGTGAAGTGCATACGGAGGTTGGCAACCGTACGGGTGGTGTTGTCGGTAGCGGTATCAATAATTACTGCTACACCATGAGGAGCATAGCCTTCATATACCACCTCTTCGTAATCAGTTTTGTCTTTACCCATGGCACGCTTGATAGCAGCGTCTACACGGTCTTTAGGCATGTTAACACTCTTGGCATTGAGAATGCAGCGGCGGAGTGCAGGGTTATTATCCGGATCAGGGCCGGAAGCTTTTACAGCTATGGCTATTTCTTTTCCGATTCTTGAAAATGCTTTCGCCATCTTGTCCCAGCGGGCAAACATGGTCGATTTTCTTACTTCAAATATTCTTCCCATTGGAGTGGTATATAATTAGTACTTGTAAAAACAGAACGCAAAAATAAGGATTTTCAAATTCAGGAGTAGGCTGATTTGGGGATTTAACTTAAAAGCGGCGAACAAAACGACCATAATGATTCGTTTTATTCGCCGCTTTCAGCTATTTTTTGTCACCCCGGGGGCTATTTTTGATCCATCATTTTACGGGCCTTACTGTGTTTTACGCTGTAGCCAAAGTAGATCAGGAAGCCAATACCCAGCCATACGAAGAGACGGGCCCAGTTTTCCACTCCAAGGCTGATAATCATAGTGAGGCAGAAAGCCGCTCCCAATGCGGGGATAAGTGGTACCAACGGTGTTTTGAAAGCACGCGGTGCTTCCGGATTATTTTTACGCATTACAATAACCCCAATACATACCAGTACAAAAGCGAAGAGGGTACCAATGCTGGTCATATCACCTACTACGTTATCCGGTACAAAGGCGGCGAATAAGCTTACAAAGATGAAGAACATCCATTGTGAGCGGTGAGGTGTATGGTATTTAGGATGCAGGCGGGCAAAAATGGGTGGTACCAGTCCATCGTTACTCATAGAGTAGAATACCCTTGTCTGACCCAGCAACATTACCAGGATTACAGAGGAGAAACCTGCCAGGATTGCTACCGTAATAAAGGTAGACAACCAGCCGTAACCAGTCATATAGGTGTCGATCACGTAAGCAACAGAAGCCTCACCCCCCGCTTTCAGGAAGTCCTGGAATGGTGCGATACCTGTAAGGACAAACGAAAACAGGATATATAATACCGTACAGATAGCCAAAGACACCAGGATACCGATAGGCATGTTTTTCTTAGGGTTTTTGGTTTCCTGTGCAGCAGTAGATACAGCGTCGAAACCAATGAAAGCAAAGAATACTACCCCGGCGCCTCTTAGTACCCCTCCCCAGCCATGGTTCCAGAAGTTGGAGTAATCAACGATCTGGCCATTGTGCATTTTAACAGTTCCGGCAGTAGCTGGAATGGTAAATTCAGCATGGTTGGCAGGGTTGATAAAATGCCATCCAAGTATGATGAACATCAGTACGATGGATACTTTTGTAATAACGATGATGTTATTAACGATAGCAGATCCCTGGGTACCTCTGATCAGCAGGAGCGTGAGCGCCAGCAAAATAAAGAGGGAAGGGACGTTCATGATACCGTGTACACCTGCGTCGGATACTTCGAAAGGGCTATGGCTCCATTCATAGGGAATGGTGACATGGAAAACGTTGGTGAGTAGTTTATTCAGGTATTGTGACCAGCCAATGGCTACAGTGGCCCCTGCCAGCGCATATTCCAGCACAAGGTCCCAGCCTATGATCCAGGCAATAAATTCTCCTAAAGTAGCATAAGAATAAGTGTAGGCGCTTCCAGCAATAGGTATCATGGAAGCAAATTCGGCGTAACAGAGGCCGGCAAGGGCGCAGCCAATAGCAGCAATAATAAAGGAGATAGTAACAGCGGGCCCGGCATGTTGTCCGGCGGCAGCAGCTGTCCTAACAAACAGACCTGCCCCGATGATAGCGCCTATTCCAAGGGCTATCAATGAACCCGCGCCAAGCGTCCTTTTCAGTCCCTTGTCGGATTCTCCAGCTTCGGCCGTTAAAACAGAGAGCTGCTTTTTTACGAATAGTTTGCTCATACGCAATCTTATTGTGGTTGATGTTTTAAGGTAGTTTAGTTCTTGTTGTTTTGTTGTTGGTCGCCAAATATAATATCTAAAATCAAAAAGAGATACTTTTATTTTAGCCACTAACGCGCATCTTTAGCCGCCAAACCTTATTTTTGGGAAATTTTCCGGTTACAACTTTTAATTATTTCAAGTAAAAATTCTTGCTCCGCATGAAGAAATCGTCGAATCTGCTTACCCTATACATTTTCATTGCCATGATCATCGGGATAGGTACCGGTTATTCGGTATTCCTGGCTTATGGCAATGCTGCTGCACCGGCAGGTACCAAAGACACACCGCAGATCTTCGCTGATAACATTTCTATACTGACAGACATCTTCCTGCGCCTGGTAAAGATGATCATTGCCCCGCTGGTATTTTCTACCCTGGTGGTAGGAGTAGCCAAGCTGGGAGATATAAAAGCGGTTGGACGTATTGGTGGAAAGACAATGCTGTGGTTTATCAGTGCAACCTTTGTATCATTGTTTCTGGGTTTGGTGCTCGTGAATATTATGAAACCGGGGATATCGCTGCAATTACCGCTGCCGGATGAACATGCCTCATCTGGTATTGCCAAGGCAGATATGACCCTGCGGGGATTTTTTCATCACGTAGTGCCAGATAGTGTGATAGATGCGATGGGCAGGAACGAAATATTGCAGATTGTAGTATTTGCCATTTTCTTCGGGGTGGCAGCAGCTGCTATTGGTGAAAAAGCGATGCCGGTAGTAAAGTTGCTGGATAGTGTTGCTCATATTATGCTGAAGGTGACAGGGTTTGTGATGAATTTTGCTCCTTTTGCTGTATTTGGGGCTATGGCGGGTATTATTGCGGTGAAAGGGCCTATCGTGCTGGTTACGTATGGCAAGTTTATTATCCAGTTTTATATGGGGCTGCTGAGTTTGTGGGCAGTTATTGCCTTTGTGGGATGGTTGATTTTAGGCAAGCCGGTATTCAGGTTGCTGGGTATGATTAAAGACCCCTTGTTGCTGGCATTTGGTACTGCGAGTAGTGAGGCTGCATATCCCCGTACTATGGAGGAGCTGGAGAAATTTGGTTGTGATAGCCGGATTGTGAGTTTTGTGTTACCGTTGGGCTATTCCTTTAACCTGGACGGTTCTATGATGTATATGACCTTTGCCAGCCTGTTCATTGCGCAGGCATATAATATGCACCTTTCTATAGATCAACAGATTACGATGTTGCTGGTATTAATGATTACCAGTAAAGGGATTGCCGGCGTGCCCCGTGCTTCCCTGGTGGTAATTGCGGGTACTTTATCAATGTTTCACATCCCGGAGGCTGGGCTGCTTTTATTGCTGGGAGTAGATCACCTGTTGGATATGGGCCGTTCTGCTACCAATGTTATTGGCAATGCCATGGCTACCGCTGTAGTTTCCAAGTGGGAAAACAAACTCAGCACCGAAGATGCACCTACGGCCTAACTTAACAAATGCGTAACACATTAATGCTTATTTTACCGATTCAGAAATAGAAATAGCGTATTTAGCATGGACCAGATTCTTGAGTTTTTTAAACACCTCATTAATCCTTCGTGGATTATTGAACATGGTGGCCTTTACCTGTTGCTGGCAATTATTTTTGCAGAAACAGGTCTGTTTATTGGTTTCTTCCTGCCGGGCGATTCCCTGCTTTTCGTGGCGGGTATCTACAGTAAAGATCTTTGCCACAGCTTCTTTGATCTGCCTTTTGTGGTGATCATGTTGTTGATTGCCATTGCCGGTGTGTTGGGAAACATGGTGGGCTTCTGGTTTGGTAGAAAATCCGGTCCTGTGTTATTTAAGAAAAAGGATACTTTTTTCTTTAAAAAGAAGCACCTGATCCAGGCCCACGAATTTTTCGGCAAATATGGCGGCGGCGCTATTTTCTTCGCGCGTTTCCTGCCTATTATCCGTACGTTTGCGCCTATTGTAGCGGGTATTGCGGAAATGGATGCCAAAAAATTCATGTTGTTTAATATTGTAGGTTCTTTTGCCTGGGTATTTTCTATGATGCTGGCCGGCCATTACCTGGATAAGGCTTTCCCGAATTTGAAAGAGCACCTGGAGCTGATTATCCTGGTGATTATATTAATTACCACCTTGCCGGTACTGATCAAAGTGATATTTGGCAAAACAAAACACTCGCCCACTGCCCCTCACCAGGAACCCGCAGAAAAAACAGATTCTTCATTATAATTTTTTATATCTTTAAAAGGGCCTTTTTAAAAGGCCCTTTTTTATTAATTCCCGTTATAATTATTGTCAACCAAACTAACAATGAAGACCGATAATCGTTCTGTTTCTATTTTCAATATAGCCGTTATAGTTGCTTCACTAGGCTATTTCGTAGATATTTATGATCTTTTGCTGTTTACCATCGTAAGGGTACCGAGTTTAAAGTCGCTGGGGCTTCCGCAAAGTGAAATTGATGCGGGTGCCGGCCTGCTTTTAATCAATATTCAAATGGTGGGGCTGTTGATTGGTGGAATTTTCTGGGGTATTATAGGAGATAAGAAAGGCCGGTTGAGCGTATTATTCGGTTCTATTCTCATTTATTCTGTTGCCAATATTGCCAACGGTTTTGTGCATGGCATCAATGGCTATATATTATGGCGTTTTGTGGCGGGCTTTGGCCTGGCCGGTGAGCTGGGCGCAGGTATTACGCTGGTATCTGAAATATTGCCCAAGGAAAAGAGGGGATATGGCACTATGATAGTGGCTACTGTTGGGGTATCAGGCGCTGTAGCGGCCAACCTGATAGCCAAGCTGGTGGGCGACTGGCGTATTTGTTATTTTATAGGTGGAGGATTGGGGCTGGCGTTGCTGGTGTTGCGGGTTAGTGTAATGGAGTCGCATTTATTTAATGCGGTGAAGGCATCTACGGCGGCGAGGGGAAGTTTGGTGGCCTTGTTTAACAACCGGGAACGGTTTATGAAGTACCTGAAATGTATGTTGCTGGGCACTCCTACCTGGTTTGTGGTAGGTATCCTCATTGCGTTTTCGAATAAGTTTGCCACTATCATGAACGTGCAGGGGGCCATTAATCCCGGTGATGCAGTGGCTTTTTGTTATGCGGGCCTGGTGTTGGGTGATTTCACAACCGGGTTACTGAGCCAGGTGTGGCAAAGCCGGAGAAAGGTGATGCTGCTGTTTCTGTTGCTGACTGGTGTGATGGTAGCCGTTTACCTGAATTTACATGGGGTTGCTACCTGGGTATTTTATACCGTTTGCTTTATACTGGGCTTCAGCGTTGGGTTCTGGGCTATTTTCGTAACCATCGCGGCAGAGAGCTTTGGTACTAATTTACGCGCTACCGTGGCTACTACGGTGCCTAATTTTGCGCGGGGTATGCTGCCGTTGATATCACTATTATTTATAAACGTGCAAAAACACTTTACTTTCCTGCAAAGCGGCGCTATCGTAGCGGTGGTATGTATAGGGATTGCTTTAATTACTGCCTGGAACGTGGAGGAAACATTTGGTAAGGACCTGAATTACCTGGAAGAAATTTAATGGTAGCTTTCCAGCATCTTATCCAGTAACTTGTTCAGTTGTATTATTTCTTTTTCATTGAGTGACTGGAGTGTATTATCCAGTTGCCCGATTTCAGTATCTATTTGTTTTAGCAGTTGCAGGCCTTTGTCGTTGATGCGAACATCGACGGCGCGCCTGTCCATTTCGCTGTTTTTGCGTTCTATCAGATCGGCTTTGCGGAGGCGTTCCACCAGCCGGGATACATCACTCATTTTGTCGAGCATTCTGTCTTTCAGCACGTTGATGCTGGCTGCTTTGGGATGTTGTCCGCGAAGGATGCGCAGTATATTAAACTGCTGCATGGTGATGCCGTATTGTTTAAAGAATTGCTGGTGCCGGGCGGTAACCCAGTTGCCTATAAAAATCAGGCTGACGAGGCCACGCTGATTTTCACTTTCAAAAGATTTTTGTGTTATCAGTTTTTCCAGGTTAGACATACGTTGAGAGTTAAACCAAATTTGGTGAAACGGATTTAGAAGTGTTTCATTTATACTGCTTTAGTCATCTTTTCAGGATGGGGTAAAATTACGAATAAAAAAAGAATTGCAGGTTTTGTCTTGTGGTTGATAAGGCAGAAGATCCTGATTTTATCGTGGCAGCGGGGAATGATTAGCGGAGATAGAGGGGATGTTTTCCACATCTATCTCCGCTGTATGCGTTGGTAGGCTATTATGCAGTAGCAGACTGCATTTTATCCAATACGTCCATTACTTCTTTTACATGTTGGGCAGAGGTATTGAGTGATTCTTTTTCAGCCTCATTGAGTTGAAGCTCTATGATTTTTTCGATACCGTTTTTGCCTAATACTACGGGAACGCCCAGGTAGATATCTTTCAGGCCATATTGGCCGGTAAGCCAGGCGCACACCGGGAAAATACGTTTTTCGTTTTTCACGATGGCCTCTACCATTTGGGCTGCTGCGGCGCCGGGAGCGTACCAGGCGGAAGTACCCAGGAGGTTTACAATCTCACCACCCCCTACTTTCGTACGCTGGATAATAGCTTCCAGTTTGTCGGCGGCTACCAGTTCTGTTACGGGAATACCACTTACAGTGGTATAGCGGGGAAGGGGTACCATGGTATCGCCATGTCCACCCATGAGGATAGCCTGTATATCTTTGGGAGAGCAGCCTATTTCATCGGCCAGGAAAGCGCGGTAGCGGGCAGTATCCAGGATACCGGCCATACCGAATACTTTGCTGCTGTCTTTTTTAGCCGTGAGATAGCTGCAATAGGTCATTACATCCAGTGGGTTGCTCACAATGATAATGATCGCGTCCGGAGAATATTTGGTAATATTTTCAGTCACCGATTTCACAATGTTGGCATTGGTAGAAATCAGATCATCTCTGCTCATACCTGGTTTACGGGGTAGCCCTGACGTAATTACCACCACCTCGCTGTTGGCAGTTTTGGTGTAGTCGTTGGTCACCCCGGTAATTTTGGTGCTGTAATAGTCAATGGGAGCCTGTTGCCATGTATCCAGCGCCTTACCTTCAGCCGTTCCTTCTTTGATATCCAATAAAACCACCTCCTGTAGAAAATCTCTGTGGGCCAGTACGTTAGCGCATGTGGCACCTACATTTCCGGCTCCTACTACTGTAACTTTCATCTTGTCTATAGCTTTAAAAGTGAAGAATGAATGTGATTAAACAAATGTAATGATTCGGCATTACAATAACCGGCCGGGCATGCACATTTTAACAAGGTTTATTTGTGCAGGTAATATAGCAGGGAATCTATCTTAGCTGTTCCTTCAAAACCTTTTACAAACTGTTGTTTCTTATTATATATGTATAAACCAGGGAAATAATGGAGATCATAGAAGTACATGATCTGCCGGGTAGGTTCGCTGGCCATGGTGATTGTTGGATAATTTTTGATCTTGTATTGGTCGTAATATTCCTTCATTTGTTCCACTTTAAAGGGAGTGACCATCAGGATCTGTGTTTTTTGAAATTTCTCGATATTCTTCAGGAGATCCTCTGTCAGGTGTTTACAGTGGTCGCAATCAACGCTGAATATGAATAACATGGTTTTTTCTCCTTTACGCAGGTCATTTTTGGTGATGGTGTGGCCATCTACCAGGGTGAGGGGAAAAGCCGGGATGATCGGATATTGTAAATAAGCTGGTTTGGTAGGGGGAGTAGCAGTTTGAGCCTTCAAAAACACGGGTAAACAGCTTAAAATTGCGAAAAACACGTAGCGCATATAAATAAAAGTTTCTTGATTTGAGTTTAAATTTACCGGATAAATGTCATTTATTGCATAAAAAACACGAAAATTGGGCCGAAAAGGAACGAATCTATCTAATTTTGGGAATTAGATGCTTGTTCATATGCGAAAATTTTTACTTTTGCAATCCGTATAAATTTTTAACTTAAAATCAGTAACCTAAATTTATGGCTACCACCGCAGATATCAGAACAGGATTAATCATCAAACTGGATAACAGTTTGTATTCTGTTGTAGAGTTTGGTCAGAATAAAACCGCCCGTGCAGCCGCAAAGGTTTGGGCTAAATTGAAAGGCGTTGACAATAGCCGTTCTATAGAGCATACATGGAACTCCGGAGATACTATTTTCCCCATCCGTATTGAAAAGAAAGCTTTCCAGTTTTTATATAAAGACGATACCGGCTACAATTTCATGGATAATGAAACGTTCGAGCAGATTGCTATGCCGGAGAATGCGATCGATGCGCCTCAGTTCCTGAAAGAAGGCCAGGAAGTGAGTGTTCAAATCAATACCGAAACAGAACAATACATGGCGGTAGAATTACCGGATAAGATTGTAGTACTGGTAACTTACTCTGAGCCAGGTGTAAAGGGCGATACGGCTACACGTACCCTGAAACCGGCTACAGTTGAAACAGGTGCGACTGTAATGGTGCCACTGTTTGTGGAAGAAGGGGAAATGATCCGTGTGAACACCAAGAATGGTGAATATATTGAAAGAGTAAAAGGGTAATAGCATTTTTTTAATTTTTGATTGACTGACAGGAATGTTGTTTCCAGGAGGAGTTCCTGTGGAACAGGGTTCCTGAACGTGTGAATCGAATTTTCATATTCTATATTTCTAAACCAAAAACTGTCTACATGGACTTTAAACAGATTCAGGAACTGGTAAAAATGATCAATAAATCAAATATCAGTGAACTGAGCATTGAACAGGACAAGTTTAAGATTACAATAAAACAAAAGGATAACGAAGTACAACAGGTAATCACTGTTCCTGCCACCGTGGCAACTGCCGCCGTACAGCCTGTAGCCCCTGTTGCTCCTGCAGCAGCTCCTATCGCCCCTGCAGCTCCCGCTGCTGCTCCTGCAGCACCTGCAAAGGCCGACAACCTGGTAACGATCAAATCTCCTATGATCGGAACCTTTTACCGCAGTGCCGGACCAGACAAAGCTCCATTCGTAAATGTGGGTGATGAGGTATCTTCCGGTAAAGTGGTGTGCATCATCGAAGCAATGAAGTTATTCAACGAGATAGAGAGTGAAGTGAGTGGAAAAATCGTGAAAGTACTGGTAGATGACGCATCTCCGGTAGAATACGACCAACCTTTATTTTTAGTTGAACCATAATAATAGCCTTTACCGTTAGCCTTTGGCATTCAGTATTATATATACAATACTGACAGCTGAAGGCTAATCGCTAAAAGCTAACTGCTATTATTAACTTATAAGGAAAACAATGTTCAAAAAAATATTGATTGCCAATCGTGGTGAAATTGCCCTTCGGATTATCCGTACCTGTAAGGAAATGGGTATCAAAACGGTGGCAGTTTATTCTACTGCAGATAAAGACAGCTTGCATGTGAAATTTGCCGATGAAGCGGTATGCATAGGTAAACCACAGAGCGCGGAATCTTATCTGAATATTCCTCACCTGATGGCAGCAGCTGAAATTACCAATGCAGATGCTATTCACCCAGGATATGGCTTCCTGGCCGAAAATGCCCGTTTTGCTGAAATCTGCGGCGAGCATGGTATCAAATTCATCGGCCCTACACCGGAGATGATCCGTAAAATGGGGGATAAGATGACGGCGAAAGAAACCATGATTGCTGCGGGCGTACCTGTTATTCCGGGTTCTGACGGTTTGTTGCAGAGCGTGGATGAAGCAAAGGCCCTGGCAAAAAGCATGGGACTGCCCGTTATCCTGAAAGCTACTGCCGGTGGTGGTGGTAAAGGTATGCGTGTGGTATGGGAAGATAGCGAGGTGGAAAACGCCTACAACATGGCTAAGAATGAGGCGCGCGCGGCTTTCAGTAATGATGGCATCTACATGGAGAAATTCGTGGAGGAACCCCGTCACATTGAAATCCAGGTAGCGGGTGATCAATACGGTAAGGTATGTCACCTGAGCGAAAGGGATTGCTCTATCCAGCGTCGTCACCAGAAGCTGGTAGAAGAATCTCCTTCTCCGTTTATGACACCTGAGCTGCGTGAAAAAATGGGAGAAGCAGCTATCAAGGCGGCCAGTGCTATCAACTACGAAAGTGTTGGTACTATTGAGTTCCTGGTAGACAAGCACCGTAATTTCTACTTCATGGAAATGAATACACGTATCCAGGTAGAGCATGGTGTAACGGAAGAAGTGATCAATTTTGACCTGGTAAAAGAACAGATCAAGATTGCGGCAGGTATTCCTATCTCCGGAAAAAATTATACGCCACAGATGCATGCCATTGAGTGCCGTATCAATGCGGAAGATCCTTACAATGATTTCCGTCCTTCTCCTGGAAAAATTACTACCCTGCATATTCCGGGTGGTCACGGTGTGCGCGTGGATTCACATATCTATGCTGGTTATGTTATTCCTCCGTATTATGATTCTATGGTGGCAAAAATCATCACCATGGCGCAAACCCGCGAAGAGGCGATCAATACTATGGAGCGTGCACTGAGCGAATTTGTGATCGAAGGTGTAAAAACAACAATTCCATTCCATCAGCAGCTGATGCGTGATGAAAACTTCCGTAAGGGTAACTTTACCACTAAGTTTACAGAAACGTTTAAGCTGGTATAACGGTAACGGTTATATTATAATGAAAGCCCCCCATGCTGCAAAGCGTGGGGGGCTTTTTAGTGCTGATAAAATGATTCATAAAAAAGCCCCGGATGAAAATCCGGGGCTAATCATACACCAAAACAATCTTACGGTTTTATCGCAAGAAAAGCAGCTCTCTGTATTTAGGCAGTGCCCATTTTTTGTCGTCCACCAGGAACTCCAGTTTATCGGAGTGGTAGCGGATAACATCAAAGTACGGCTTAATCTTTTCACAATAGTCTATCGCTTTTTGGCGGCTGTCGGTGAGCTTGTTAGCTACCTTACGCGCCTCAATCATAGCCTGTACATTTTCACTAATTACATTAATATGTTCAGCTATTTTAGCGGCAATTTGTTTCTGTGCTTTCACGCTGTCGTCGCCTAACCCGATTGCTTTCAGGCCATTGATGTTGGCTACCAGTTCATTTAAGTAGCTAATAGCAGATGGCAGGATAGTGTTGGTTGCGAGGTCGCCGATAACGCGGGCTTCGATCTGCACTTTCTTCACATAATCTTCCAGCAGTATTTCGTGGCGTGCGTGCAGTTCTTTTTCGTTGTAAACGCCGGTTTCTGTGTAAAGTTGGGTTGCTTTTGGTGTTACCATTGCATCCAGCGCTTTAGGAGTGGTTTTTACGTTAGCCAAACCTCTTTTTTCCGCTTCTTTTTCCCATTCTTCACTGTAGCCGTCGCCTTCGAACAGTATTTTTTCCGAATCTACAATATATTTCCGAAGAGTTTGCATAATGGCAATCTCTTTTTTCTCGCCTTTCTCGATCAGGCCATCTACTTCTGCTTTAAAGTCAACCAGGGTTTTAGCCATGATAGTATTCAGTACAGTCATAGCAGAAGCACAGTTGGCAGAAGAACCTACCGCGCGGAACTCAAACTTATTACCGGTGAAAGCAAAAGGAGAGGTACGGTTACGGTCGGTGTTATCCAGCATCAGTTCTGGAATATGACGGTGCAGGTCCATTTTCAGGATCGCTTCGTCTTGTTCGTCGAACTTGTTGTTTACACGGTTTTTAACTTCCTGCAGTACATCGAACAGGTATTTACCGGTAAATACAGAGATGATAGCAGGAGGAGCTTCGTTAGCACCCAGACGGAAGTCGTTGCTAGGAGAAGCGATAGCAGCTCTCATCAGGTCGGCATAGTCATGTACCGCTTTGATGGTGTTCACAAAGAAAGTGAGGAACATCAGGTTGGTTTTCGGAGTTTTACCGGGAGCCAGCAGGTTAACGCCGGTGTCGGTAGACATGCTCCAGTTGTTGTGTTTACCAGAACCGTTGATGCCTGCAAAAGGTTTCTCGTGCAGTAACACTTTCAGTTTGTGACGTTTGGCCACTTTATTCATTACATCCATCAGCAGGGAGTTGTGGTCTACTGCGATGTTGATTTCTTCAAATATAGGAGCACATTCGAACTGAGAAGGAGCCACCTCGTTGTGACGGGTTCTTAAAGGAATACCCAGTTTGTAGGCTTCTACTTCGAAATCGCGCATGTAAGCGTATGCACGCTCAGGGATAGCACCGAAGTAGTGGTCTTCCAGCTGTTGACCTTTGGAAGGTGCGTGACCTACCACAGTACGGCCGGTCATGATCAGGTCAGGACGGGCATTTGCCATTCCTTCGTCTACCAGGAAGTATTCCTGTTCCCAACCAAGGGTACCGGTTACTTTGGTAACGTTTTTATCGAAATAGTTACATACGTCTACTGCAGCTTTGTCCATAGCAGCCAGGGCTTTCAGCAGTGGCGCTTTGTAATCCAGCGATTCGCCGGTGTAGGAAACAAAGATAGTAGGAATGCAGAGTGTTTTACCATAAGCCTGTTCCAGGATAAATGCAGGAGAAGAAGGATCCCATGCAGTATAACCACGTGCTTCGAAAGTAGCTCTCAAGCCGCCGTTAGGGAAGCTGGAAGCATCTGGTTCCTGTTGTACCAGTGCATCGCCATCAAAAGTTTCCAGCGCAGTACCATCACCTTTCAGGGTGAAGAAGGAATCATGCTTTTCAGCAGTGGTACCTGTTAATGGTTGGAACCAGTGTGTGTAGTGGGTTACACCTTTCTTCATGGCCCACGCCTTCATGCCGGAAGCAATTTGCTCGGACATCTTACGTTCCAGCTTGGTGCCATTTTTAACAGAGTTCATCAGGCTTTTATAAGCCTCATCGCTCAGGTATTCCCGAACAACTTTACCAGTAAATACATTGCTGCCAAATACTTCGGTAATTTTACCGTTATGTTCGGTGAGAGTGGAGTCTACGCCAGCTAATCCTTCCAGCGCTTTGAAACGTAACGATTGCATGCTGTAAAATATTTTACACAAAAGAACGCATACCTAGCCTGAAATACAAATAAATTGTTCATTTTAATTTAAAATTTACGTTTCGAGTCTTTAAAAGACACTTTTTTTGCTATTTGATCAAATATTTGGATGCTGGGTACTTTGAAACTGATAAATTTAAAATTTACTAATATGATAAAGCTTTGCTAAAAAAGCAGTTTTCGCTCCCGGGTTCACCTATTGTCATTTGCAGGAAAATCATGTACTTTTGCGACTTCTTTTAAATTACTCGTTTTTTATACTTAAATACATGCAAACCACCGTAGAAATTGCTGAACAGCTAGGACTTACCGCTGACGAGTTTGAACGAATTAAATCCATTTTAGGCCGTGTCCCCAATTTTACAGAACTCAGTATGTATTCTGTAATGTGGAGTGAACACTGCTCTTACAAAAATTCAATCGTTTGGCTGAAATCCCTGCCCCGCGAAGGTGACAGACTGCTGGTAAAAGCAGGAGAGGAAAATGCCGGTCTGGTAGATATCGGTGATGGCTACGCGGTGGTATTTAAAATAGAGTCGCATAACCACCCCTCCGCTATCGAACCCTTCCAGGGTGCTGCTACCGGCGTAGGAGGTATTCACCGCGATATCTTTACGATGGGCGCACGCCCCATTGCCGCACTTAATTCCCTCCGCTTCGGCAATATCAATGACAAGAAAACACAACACCTGGTAAAAGGTATTGTACATGGTATAGGACATTATGGTAACTGCTTTGGTGTACCAACTGTTGGTGGTGAAGCATACTTTGAAGACTGCTATGGTACCAACCCGCTGGTAAACGCTATGAGCGTGGGTATTGTAAAAGTTGGACAAACAGTTTCCGCTACTTCCTATGGTGAGGGCAATCCCGTTTTCATCGTAGGATCTGCTACCGGTAAAGATGGCATCGGCGGCGCTTCTTTCGCATCTGCCAACATCACGGAAGATAGCGTGGAAGATTTACCAGCCGTACAGGTAGGTGACCCATTCCAGGAAAAGAAATTGCTGGAAGCTTGCCTGGAAATCATCAAAACCAATGCTATCATAGGTATGCAGGATATGGGCGCTGCCGGTATCACCTGCTCTACTGCTGAAATGAGTGCCAAAGGCGAACATGGTATGAACATCTGGTTAGATAAAGTACCTACCCGCCAGAAAGATATGAAAGCATGGGAAATGCTGCTGAGCGAAAGCCAGGAACGCATGCTCATCGTAGTAAAGAAAGGACAGGACAAAGAAATCCTCGACATCTTCGAAAAATGGGACCTGCACTGCGTACAAATCGGTGAAGTGACCAAAGATAAAAATCTGAAGTTCTACATGAACGGCGAACTGGAAGCAGATGTTCCTGCTGAAAGTATGGTACTGGGTGGCGGCGCTCCCCAATACCACCGCGCTTATACCGAACCAGCTTACTTCGCCAAAGTAAAAGCATTCGATATTCAGAATATCCCCGATACAGAACACCCCCGTTTTGTAGCGGAAAGAATGGTGGCATTACCGAACATCGCCTCCAAACGCTGGATCTACAATCAGTACGACAGCATGGTAGGTACCGCCAACGCCAGCACCAACGCACCAAGCGACGCTGCGATTGTATTGGTAAAACCAACTAAGAAAGCCCTGGCAGTAACTACCGACTGTAATGGTCGCTATGTATTTGCCGATCCTCATAAAGGCGGACAAATTGCTGTAGCAGAGGCAGCACGTAATATCGTGTGCTCTGGTGGCGAACCTGTAGCGATTACCAACTGCTTAAACTTCGGTAACCCTTACGATCCGGAAGTATACTACCAGTTTGTACACGCTGTACAAGGTATGGGTGAAGCCTGCCGTAAATTTAATACGCCTGTTACCGGTGGTAACGTTAGCTTCTACAACCAGTCGCCCGATGGTCCTGTATACCCTACTCCAACCATTGGTATGGTGGGGGTGCTGGATAGCATAGACCAACGTATCACACTGGACTTTAAAGAAGAAGGTAACCTGTTATACCTGGTAGGCCGTAGCCGCAATGATATCAGCAGCTCTGAATACCTGCACAAAATTATCGGTATCGAATACAGCCCTGCACCGCATTTCAACCTTGAAGAGGAACTGCACCTGCAACAGGCTATCACTAAATTGAATAAAGCCGGCCTGATCGAATCTGCGCACGATGTAAGCGATGGCGGTTTATTTATTACTTTACTGGAAAGTGCCATGCCACGTGGACTGGGCTTTGAACTGACGCTCAACAATAAATTCCGTAAAGATGCTTACCTCTTCGGCGAAAGCCAGAGCCGTGTAGTCATCTCTGTTAAACCGGAAAATAAAGAGAAGTTTGAAGCGCTCATGCACAGCCTGGTAGATGCTTCTGATGTATCTGTGCGTCATGAGAAGCTGGGTGTGGTGACCGGCGAAAGTATCAAAGTAAACGGGGAAGACTGGGATACTGTAAGTACCTGGAAACAAACCTATGATACTGCGATTGAAGAACATTTGAAAAAAGCATAAGCATTAGCTGAAGCATAAAAAGAAAGCGGCGATTGATTATATCAATCGCCGCTTTCTTTTTATGCCGGTATTTGTTTAGAAGTTGTATTTAAACCCAATATTCATCCTGGCGTCCTCCTGGTAATCTTTACATTTCATTAACTTAATGAAATGCTTCAGTTAATATATTGCATAAAAATTGCTATTTTATCATTGTAATCGTTTTACCGTATAAAATAGTAAAATTATCTATTTTACAGTAGGGAATAATCATTTTACAGTAGAACCATCACATTATGAAATCTGCAGGGTGTCAATGGTTAAAAGATCATTTTAAACTGTCAGCGTACATTCTGACTCACAGTTCTTTTATTGGTAGTAATCCTCATGTGGAATTAACCTCAAAGGGAAATGTTGAGGAAGTATTTGGTTCTAAGTATGCTCCAGCTGAAGACGCACCTTTACATCATATTGAGTTTGCATTGAAATACGATGATTTGAATCTTGATTTTCTGCAAGCCGTTTTTAAGAATATTCCTGCTAAACATGTCGAAGAATTCATAGAAAAGTCGCCTTCGGGGAAATACGCTCGTCGAATAGGTTTTTTATATGAATTGCTTACTCGCCATAGGCTCAAGTTGATGAAAAGTATTTCCGGAAACTATGCTGATTTATTGGATCCGGAGAAGTACATAACCAGTATAAGCGTTAAAGATTCCCGATGGAAAATTAATAACAATTTACTTGGAGATTGGGAGTTTTGTCCGATCATAAGGCAAAAAAAAGAACTTAAAGAACTTATCTATATAGATATTAGTCAGAAAATTCATGTTTTAAAGAAGAGTTATCCTTCGGAGATATTTAGACGGGTTATCCAATTTCTTTATAAGAAAGAAACTAAATCCTCTTATGAAATTGAACACGAAGCTCCAAGTGAAGATAGAATAGATAAGTTTATAACGCTATTGAGAAAAGCGGGTACCGATTCAACTTTTACAATATTGAGAGAAGATCGGTTGGTAAGCCTTCAGGAAGCAATTGTCGATCCCCGTTTTGCCGTTAACGGCTTTCGTGATTTTCAAAATTATATCGGCCAAACCCATCCAAATTTTCAACAACAAATTCACTATATATGCCCTCCTCCAGCCTTTGTTGATTCGCTTATGATTGGACTTCAGCAAAGCGCTGTTCGAACGGAAGGTGTTAACTCTGTTGTGCGAGCGGCAATTATCTCTTTTGGATTTGTTTTTATTCACCCATTTGACGATGGAAATGGCAGAATACATCGCTTTCTGATTCATGATACTTTGGTACATGATAAGGTAGTACCAGACGATATGATCATACCCGTTTCTGCCCATATGCTCAATAATATGAAGGACTATGACGCCATTTTAGAGCGCTATTCAGGGCCTTTGATGCAACGTGTAAAATATCAACTGGAAGAAAATGAAAGCATAACAGTAAGTAACCCAGCACAAGTAGAAGGATATTACCGGTATCCTGATTTAACGGAACAGGTTATCTATTTGCTAAAAACGATCCATGCAACGTTGGAACACGATATGCCGGAAGAATTACTCTTTCTGCAACGTTACGATGAAGCCAAAAGAGCATTGCAAATGATTGTCGACATGCCTGATAAAGACATCAATTGGATGCTAATCTACTTGCATCAAAATAAAGGAACTTTCCCTAAAAGGAGACGTGATCGCTTTCCAAAACTCACCGATGATGAGATTGCCGGTATGCAGAGCGTCTTTAGAAAGGTATTTGAGATAGACCTGGAATAGCTACTTTTAGAACCATATTTAAATCCAATATTCATCCTGGTGCCTAAACCATTGATGTACGACCAGATGTAGTATAAACGGGAATCATTGTTCTGATAAAAACAACGTTATTCCGCTGATTAAAACGATTATAGGCGCTGTTATACCATTTGACGGGGAAATATGTTCAAATAAATGTAGAAGCCTGTAAAACGGCTTATTTTAGCATTTTGTTATAACGTTTTGCCAGTATAAGGATCCAGGATGACCTATATACCAGGATGACCTATATACTTTCTTTGATGGTTTGTCATTACGTGTCCACGAAAGTGCTATTAGCTGTAGTACAAACGGAGATTTGCCTGTCAATCAGATTAAATGCCTGATTATGTATTGTTTTCGCTGCTAAATTGCCGCACTTTGTTCAGGAGTATTGGCGCAAAAGTGGAAATTATGGATCAGATTGGGAAAAAAGGAGGCGTTTTCAGAGGTTAGTGATTTATTGTTGCAGTCTGAACCTTTAACAAGCTATTAACAAAATGGTACCTTTGTGTGATAGTTTTTGCTGAAAACTGACCTACTTTTGGTAAGCATCGATGATGATGCAGAAATGAATTAGAAATAACTTATCCCTATAAAATATTTGGAATCACTTGGTTATTCCAATTTCTATGAAAACCATTTGTTCTCTACCATGTCCTGATGAAATCTAATGAAAAATTACACCTAGTGAAAGAACGATTTGAAGTGAGGGCTGAGTAACATCAGCCCTTTTGTATTTTATTTAGCATTTGTGCCCGACTTCCCTGTTGCTATAACCCCTCTGGCCTTTTCCCGTTTTTTAATAGAAAAGCCTTCCCGAATAAGCAGGAAGGCTTTTTATATTTTATGTGTGACAGCAATTATACCATTGGAATTTCTGCTACCTCGTATACTTTCTCATCCAGTTTAGCTTTGGTTTCGCTAAATGCTTTGAGGGTCAGTTCAATATCCTCATCGCTGTGGGCAGCGGTAGGGATCAGGCGATAAATAATCTGGCCTTTAGGAATTACCGGGTATACTACGATAGAGCAGAAAATGTTATAGTTTTCGCGCAGATCGAGACACATCGCGGTTGCTTCAGGAATATCGCCCTGCAGGTAGATAGGCGTAACCGGTGAATTGGTTCTGCCGATATTGAATCCACGTGCTTTCAGACCATTCTGTAGTTTATTTACATTATCCCACAGTTTAGCTTTCATTTCCGGGTGCTCACGCATCAGTTGTACACGTTTCAGGTGTCCGATTACGATGGGTAAGGGAATTGATTTAGCAAAGATCTGGGAGCGCATATTGTAGCGCAGGTAGTTGATGATGGCTTTTTCGCCGCTGATGAATGCGCCGATAGAAGCGCCGGACTTTGCGAAAGTATTAAACAGCAGGTCAATTTTGTCCTGAACACCTTGTTCTTCACCAGTACCAGCACCAGTTTTACCCATGGTACCGAATCCGTGAGCATCATCTACCAACAGGCGGAACTCATATTTATCTTTGAAAGCAGCAATTTCTTTCAGTTTACCCTGGTCGCCGGCCATACCAAATACGCCTTCTGTTACCACGAGTATACCACCACCCTGGTTTTTAGCCAGTTCAGTTGCACGCTTCATTTGTTTGTCGAAATCTTCCATATCGTTATGCTTGAACACATAACGTTTTCCGGGATGCAGACGCAAACCATCCAGGATACTCGCGTGGCACTCTGCGTCATATACGATTACGTCTCTACGGCCTACAATAGCGTCAATGGCACTCATGATACCCTGGTAGCCATAGTTCAGTAAAGTAGTGGCTTCTTTGCCCATGTAATCGGACAGTTCATTTTCCAGCTGCTCGTGGTAGTTGGTGTTACCGCTCATCATGCGCGCTCCCATTGGAGACGCCATCCCAAAGTCGGCGGCAGCCTGGGCGTCAGTGGCACGTACTTCCGGGTGGTTGGCCAGGCCCAGGTAGTTGTTCAGGCTCCAGACAATCTTTTCATTGCCACGGAATTTCATGCGGGGGCCTATTTCTCCTTCCAGTTTAGGAAATGCGAAATAGCCATGGGCTCTGTCTGAATGCTCCCCGATAGGGCCCAAATGTTTCAGCAGTTTCTCGAAAATATCCATACGATATATTATGTAATGGTTAATTCATTCCATTTAAAATGGACACAAAGGTATTAAAATAATAGTTTTTGTAAACTTGATCCGCATTTGAGGTACCCCTCCATGGGAAAAATACCGTCTTATGTAATTGTTTTACAGTGACTTTTAAATACACAAGATCAGATGAAATTTACACATTTCCTGGCTGCGGCCCTGTTGTTTCCTATCATGACTACACAGGCGCAGAAAGCAACCTCACCCAAACCATTTAACCATCGGACCACCGCCACCGGTAACAAAAAAGCGGAGAAACCCAGACTGGTAGTGGGTGTAGTTGTAGATCAAATGCGCTGGGACTACCTGTACCGCTATAGTAACCGGTACACAGCAGGAGGATTTAAAAGGTTGTTGCGGGAAGGTTTCTCCTGTGAAAATACCCTGATTAATTATACCCCCACCATTACCGCCTGTGGCCATACCTGTGTGTACACCGGCTCTATTCCGGCCATCCACGGTATTATCGGCAACACCTGGTTCAGCCCCGAACTGGGTCGTACAGTATACTGTGCAGAAGATACCACGGTGAACACTATCGGTAGCAGCTCTGCTGCAGGGAAAATGAGTCCCCATAATATGCTCGTGACTACGATCGGTGATGAACTGAAAGTATCCAACAACTTCCAGAGCAAAGTAGTAGGCGTTGCCATCAAAGACCGGGGGGCGATTTTGCCTGCCGGACATAGCGCCAATGCAGCTTTCTGGTATGACGCCAGCACCGGCAACTGGGTAAGCAGCACGTACTATATGAATGAATTACCCGGCTGGGCGCAGGAATTTAATAACCAGCACTACCCGCAGCAATATCTCAATAAGCCGTGGACTACCTTGTACCCGGTATCTACCTATACCCTCAGTACAGCAGATGAAAAATCCTATGAGGGCAAGTTTAAAAATGCCAGTAACACTTCTTTCCCGCATGCTTTGGGAGATATGGCCAACAGCGCCATTGCTGCTTCTCCATTTGGCAATACGATGACGCTGGAATTTGCGAAGAAAGCCATCGAAGCATATGACATGGGGAAAGGTAATGTAACAGATTTCCTGGCGGTAAGTCTTTCTTCCACCGATTATGTAGGTCACCAGTTTGGTCCCAATTCCGTAGAAATAGAAGATACGTACCTGCGGCTGGACCAGGACCTGGCTACTTTGTTCAACTACCTGGATGCCAAAGTGGGCAAAGGCCAGTACCTGTTTTTCATTACTGCCGATCATGGTGTAGCACATGTACCGGGCTTTATGGCGGAAAACAAACTGCCCGGAGGCACCTGGGATGATAAGGCAGCTTTGAAAGACCTGAATACACAGGTGGCTGGCAGGTTTGGCGTAGAAGGTGCCGTAAAGGCGACCGACAATTACCAGTTCTGGTTAAATCATGATGCCATTGCCAGGGGTAATAAAAATGAAGAAGAAATCAAACAATTTATTATTGCACAGCTATTGCGTTCACCGGCCATAGCAAAGGCTTTTGCGATTGATCACCTGATGGCTACCACTTTGCCGGAGCCTATGCGTACTATGTTATCCAATGGCTTTAACACCAAACGCAGTGGCGATATACAAGTGGTGCTGTCGCCCGGTTATATAGACGGCGGCAACACCGGTACCACACATGGTTTATGGTATCCTTACGACGCACATATCCCGTTGGTATGGATGGGTTGGGGGATACAGCCCGGCAAAACCAACCGCACGGTGGGTATGACAGATATTACGCCTACATTGGCTGCGTTGCTGCATATACAGATGCCCAGTGGTAATGTAGGGCAGGTAATACAAGAGATTACCCATTAAATTTTTTTTGCTTAGATTGCCATAAACAAGGTTATTTTTAATTCTTTGTTTATGGCTTTTTCTTTTTTACAATATACCGTGAGTGACCGGGTGGCCACCATTGCCCTGAATCGTCCGGAGAAGCGTAATGCGCTGAATGGCTTACTGGTAGCGGAGCTTAGGGAGTCATTCCGGGCTGCTGCCGCCGATGATGCCGTTAAAGTGGTGGTATTGAAGGGAAATGGGGAAGCATTTTGTGCGGGGGCTGACCTGGAATATTTGCAGCAACTGCAGCAAAATACCTATGATGAAAATCTCACCGATTCCCGGGAGCTGATGCAGCTATTCCGGGAGATTTACGAACTTGACAAGATAGTAATAGCCCAGGTAGAAGGGCATGCCGTGGCCGGTGGCTGCGGACTTGTAACACTGTGCGATCTGAGTTATGCCGTACCATCGGCCCTGCTGGGATATACCGAAGTGAAAATCGGCTTCATTCCAGCATTGGTAGCGGTTTTCCTGGTAAGAAAAATAGGGGAGGGGCGCTCGAGGGAGTTGTTATTGACCGGGAAGCTGGTAACGGCCGAAAAAGCGGCTACCGATGGCCTAATTACAGGGGTGATACCCGCCGGTGAAATAGCTGCTCATGTGGCCAAAGTGGCTACCAGTCTATGTACAGAAGCATCTGCCAATTCCCTGAAAGTAACCAAAAAATTGATTGGCACAGTGTTGGACTTACCATTACAAGACGGGCTGTTGCATGCGGCAGAATTGAACGCTGCCACCCGTGGACATGAAGATTGCAAACGCGGAATAGCCGCTTTTTTGAATAAGGAAAAGCTTATCTGGTAGCTGGTTTTATTGACCATGGCCAGCTGTCACTGAATAAACACACCACACTATGTCATACCGGTTGTTATTAACTGTTGTTTTCCTGTACCTCTCAGGTACATTGATGGCGCAACGTACTGTTTCGGATGCTAAGATTGTTTATAAAATGGAGCTGCCTCCCGAGCAGCTGCAAATGGATGCCATGCTGGAGGGTAGCACTTTTACACAATACATGCGCGGGCCCATGAGCAGGATAGATATGAACTTTAACATTGTTCATTATACTTACCTGATCAACAGCCGAACAGAAACCATGACCACCCTGATAGACCAGCATGGTAACAAATACCTGATCCGCGCCAGTAAAGATCAGTATGAGAAGGATTTGAAACAGTATGAAAACGTACAATTTAAAGACCAGGCTGAAACCAAGCAGATAGCGGGATATGCGTGCAGAAGGGCCATAGGAACTATGCCAGATGGGCAGACTTTCGAGGTATACTATGCCGTAGATCTGATACCCGAAAACAGGCAGTATAACCGTCGTTTTGTAAACCTGAAGGGTATTCCGCTGGAGTTTGAAATTGTGACCAAAACGGGGGCTAAAACCCGCGTTATTGCTACAAAAATAGAGCTATATCCCATTCCTGCTTCTTATTTTGATGTGCCTAAAACGGGGTATAAAGAGGTTAGCCAGGAAGAACTGAAAAAGATGTAAAGAAAAGGGCCGGTTAAAAAGTTGTGAAACTTTTTAACCGGCCCATATTGTAATTGAAGAAACGTAAAGTTTATTACCCTTTCTTAAGTGGCAGTATAATCTGCAACTTCTGAAAATTCATATTTCCAGGCGGTTGAGACTGCACCTGTACGTTGGAAGGAACTACATAAGTAACATTTCCTCTTGTATAGGTGGTTACCGCTTTTAAGTTGATCAAACTATTATAGTTGCTATTGCTGGGAGCAGTAAACTTAAAGTCTGAGCTGAAGGTACCGGAATACCGGTAAGCTGCGTCGAGGCCCAGGTTGGTTTTAGGCATAGCAGTATTCAACACAAAGTGCTGATTGTCTGCTGCTTTTTTCGTTTTGTCCTTATTATTGTCAGAAGGCAAAAAATTACTGTTTGCCAACACGCTGAGCGAGAAGAACGCCAGCGCGCCTGCCAACAAGCAAGACAACGAAAAAGTCCGTGATATGTATTTTTTCGTTTTCATTGTATAACAAATGTACAAACTTCTGAATATATCCGATAACATATTCTTAACGCAAGATACGAAGAAATCACAAAGAATTGTTAAAAAATATTTAAAAAGCTTGTTTTCGCTCCATATTTTGTCATAGATAAAAGTACTATATTTACAGTAATGAGTAAAGACTTTTCATTTTTAAACGAGGATTTTGATGATCTGAGAGACTTGTTGCAGCAGTTTGAAAACCTCCGGGCAGGTAAGTCTCATTCTTTTTTGGACGAAGATTCATTTGAGCAGATCATAGACTATTATGACGAGCATGACGAAATGCCGATCGCATTACAGGCCGCAGAAATAGCCATCGAACAGTTTCCTTATTCCTCCACACTACTACTAAAGAAGGCCAACTTACTGATAGAAACCAAGAAGTACAAAGAAGCATTGGATTTATTGGACAAAGCAGAAGTACTGGACCGCACTGATATTAATCTATACATTTTACAGACAGATGTTTACCTGGCGCTAAATCAGCACCAGAAGGCTGCTGCTGTGCTGGAAGAACAGATAGAGCAGTTTTCCGGCGACGACAGAACAGAGTTGTTGCTCGAGCTGGCAGATGTATATGATGACTGGGAGGAATTTGAGAAAGTGTTTGATTGCCTGAAGATGGCGCTGGAGTATGACCCCAACAATGAGGAAGCCCTGCACAAGATCTGTTTCTGGACAGAGTTTACGGGCCGAAACGAGGAAAGTATCCGTTTACATACCGCTATTATAGACGAACATCCTTTTAATCAGCTGGCTTGGTTCAACCTGGGTACGGCTTTCCAGGGATTGAAGCTATATGAGAAAGCCATCGACGCTTACCAGTATGCCGTAGCCATCGATGAAAAATTTGATTATGCTTATCGCAATATGGGTGATGCCTATATCCGTTTGCGTAAGTATGCTGATGCCATCGAAGTATTACAGAAACACCTGGAAATAGCGAAGCCGGAGGATGTGATCTATGAGGCCATCGGGCATTGTTATGAGCGGCAACGCAAATTTACCCAGGCCCGTTACTATTACCGGAAAGCATCGCATCTGAGCCCCAATGATGATAAGTTGTACTATAAGATTGCGGTGGCTTATATGATGGAGTCTAATTGGGACAATGCTGTTAAATCGTTACTGAGTGCATTGAAAATAAATAAAACCAACGCTGAATACAATATGAGCCTGGGTGAATGCTACCTGGAGCTGGGAAAGAATAAAGATGCCCTGGTTCATTTCATGAACGCAGTGCGTACCCGGCCCAAGAGTGCTGTTACCTGGCAAACACTCCTGAAAGGCTTGTATGTATCCGGATTTATGGAGGAGGCCCTGGTACAACTCTCTATCGCAGAGGAAAAGGCCGGACGTAAACCCATATTCATGTATTACCGGGCTGCTATCCTGATAGCCATGGGGAAAACCAAAGAAGGGTTGTTGCACCTGGAAACGGCGCTGCAACAGGCCCCAAAAATTGTGAAAAAGCTGGTAGAACTTGATCCTGCTGTATTACAACATGTTAGTGTGGTGGATTTGATCGCACAATACCGCCGTAAACGTTAACCAATGTTATTTACTTTAATAAAATAAAGTATACTTCTTATTTTTGCGCCGGCTTTTAATTGTCATGAACAAAAGTCAACAGTATTTCCGGTTATTAAAATTGCATCTACGCTATCCCGAAGTGCCTGGCGAATATTAGCATGTGTTTTACTGACCAATAAGAAGATAAAAATATTTCAAATGAATTTTAATCTGACACAAATCCCGGAAAGGACACTGAAGCCCCGTACGCATGGATTAACCATGGTAATGGACAAGGGGCTGAGTTTGGAAGAAGCACGAAATTTTTTATCTGCTGCAGGCCCTCACATCGATATCCTTAAACTTGGCTTTGGCACTGCTTTCGTTACGCCCAACCTGCGCGCAAAAATTGAATTGTATCAATCGGCCAACATTCCTGTATACTTTGGCGGAACCCTGTTTGAAGCCTTTGTAATCCGCAACCAGTTTGAGGAATATATCAACGTGGTAAAAGATTATGGTATCAGCTACATGGAAGTTTCAGACGGTTCTATCATTATTCCCCATGCTGAAAAATGCGGGTATATTGAAAAACTGTCGAAAGTAGGACTGGTATTGAGCGAAGTAGGATCAAAAGACGCAGAACACATCATCCCCCCTTATAAATGGATTGAACTGATGAGTGCTGAACTGTCGGCCGGTGCTACCTACGTAATTGCAGAAGCCCGCGAGAGCGGTAACGTTGGTATTTATCGCGGTAGTGGTGAAGTGCGTGAAGGACTGGTACAGGAAATCCTGACTAAGATACCTGCCGAAAAAATTATCTGGGAGGCGCCTCAGAAAGCGCAACAGCTCTATTTCCTGGAACTGGTAGGCTGCAATGCCAACCTCGGTAACCTGGCTCCCAATGAGGTGATTTCACTGGAAGCCATGCGTGTAGGGCTGAGAGGAGATACGTTTAACCTGTTTCTCGACAGAGAATAACTGCCATAACAAGTCATTCAGCAAGATCCTGGGGAACGAAGATTATTGTCCGCAATAATTTCAGGTTCTCCAGGATCTTCCTACTTATAATAAGATATTGTCCGTAGTATTTATAATTATAGTTTCATGAAGATGTATGGACTTATTGGCTATCCGCTTAGCCATTCTTTTTCAAAGGGTTTTTTTAAGGAGAAGTTTGAAAAGGAAAACATCACTGGTTGCCAGTATGAAAATTATCCCATACCCGGTATTACGGAGTTTACCACTTTGCTGGAAGAACATCCGCAGCTACAGGGTTTAAATGTAACCATTCCCTATAAAGAAGTGGTGATTCCTTTCCTGGACGAGCTAAGCGATGCGGCCGCACGTATTGGCGCTGTAAACTGCATTCACTTTAACGGTGGAAAGAAAACAGGATATAATACCGACGTGATCGGGTTTACGAAATCATTGCAACCGTTGCTGCAACCACATCATACCCAGGCTTTGGTACTGGGTACCGGCGGCGCCGCCAAGGCTATTATGTATGCATTGGAACAACTGGGTATTACCTATACCATAGTGAGCCGCCGGCCGGAAAATGGCGCCATTGCCTATGAGGCGCTGGATCAGGCTACCATGGAGGCGCACACCGTGATTGTGAATACTACGCCGCTGGGTATGTATCCCAAAGTAGATACCTTCCCCGAAATACCTTATCAATACCTCAGTTCCAGGCATCTGCTGTACGACCTGGTATACAACCCTGCAGAAACGGCCTTCCTGCAAAAGGGTGCAGCGCAGGGAGCTACCATTAAAAATGGGCATGAAATGCTGATACTACAGGCAGAGGCATCCTGGGAAATATGGAATAAAGCATAAAGCCGAAAGCTTAAAGCATAAAGTTATTGAGGCGAATAATCTCCGCGATTTTTAAATATTCGCAAAGATCATTCGCCTCAACAGCTTTTTACTTAGTGCCTATATTGGCTTAATCATATAATACACGCAGGTGGTGACAAAGTTCCTGAAGAAAGGAATGGCCGCAATGGGCTTCCACTGTACTCTTGCGCTGACGCCGAATTTATATTTATAAATAGGATTAATCAGGTAAAATCTGCGTTGTGTAATTTTATATTGCTGACGTTTTACGATACGTTCAAACCGTTCGATGGAAATGCCGGTAGATTTTACGTCCATCAGGTCTACAACCACATCATCTCCTTCTCCGAATAACCGCAAAACACCTTTATATAAGGGTTTTGGCAACAGGTGGATATAAGGCACCATGCTGAGGAATTTGTTGGCGCAAATCTGCTGATGTCCTCCGTGTGGCATATACCAGGGTGGAAAACCAAAATACACTTGTCCGCGGGGAGTGAGTAATTGTTTCAGGTGGCCAATGATTTTTTCCTGGTCAGGAATATGTTCAATGGCATCTTTCAGAATAATTACATCAAAAGAGTGGCGGAATTCTCCCAGGAAATCAAGGTCATAGATGTTTTTGGCAATTAGTTTTAATTGTCCACCTTCCAGGTATTTATGGAGGAAGCTTTTGGCCAGTTCTATCCGGTCGGGTGCGAGGTCTACGCCTACGCAGTGGCAGCCTTTTTCCAGGAGAGGAGTCAATACTCCGCCCTCGCCACATCCTACCTCCATTACCCGGAGGCCTTCCAGTTGCGGAAACTCCAGTTGTATGAATGGCAGCACGTAGTCGCGCGAATTATCTACCTGTTGCTGATGCCGTAGCGTTGCGTCTTTGTGATGTTCTAATGCCATGAATCTGAAAATTCCGTGAATTTAGTAAAAAGAGACTAGTTTTCTGCTTTTAGATATTAGCTTTTCATCATTTGTAAGTGTCTGTCAGGTCGTAAAACATGGCTATAACAGCATTACAGGTGGCTGAAAGCTAATGGTGATTAGCTATCTTTGCGCCATGCAAACAAACGAAATAGTTAATTACCAGGAAGGAGCGGTTATATTGATTAATAAGCCTTTGACATGGACATCCTTTGATGTAGTACGTAAGATCAGGAACCTCACCAAAGCTAAGATCGGACATGCGGGAACATTGGATCCCCTGGCTACGGGCCTGCTGATTTGCTGTACTGGAAAAATGACCAAAAAAATCAATGAATACCAGGCGCAGGAAAAGGAATATACCGGCACGTTTACGTTGGGTGCTACCACGCCTACCTTTGATAAAGAATCTGAACCAGAGAATTTTAAAGATATTGCTCACCTCGATGAAGCGGCCATCATAGCGGGTACCCGGCCATTTATCGGTGAAATTATGCAATTACCACCTATTCATTCTGCTATTAAACAAAATGGTAAGCCTATTTACCTGTTGGCCCGTAAGGGAGTGGATGTAAAGGTGGAGCCCCGTAAGTTAACGATTACCGCGTTTGAGATCACTAAAATTGAGCTGCCGGAAGTACACTTCAGAGTGGTTTGCAGTACGGGTACGTATATACGCTCACTAGCTAATGATTATGGCGCCGCGCTCGGCTGTGGCGCTTACCTGAGCAGCCTTTGCAGAACCCGTATCGGTGATTTTAAGCTTACAGATGCTACTGATATGGAAGATTTTATTGTGGCTAATACCGTCCCTAAAACGGATAACCAATAGCGATATTCCAGATAATGTTTTCCCGGCGCCAGCGGCTGCTCTTCAGATCCCATTCACTCAGGTACCAGCCGTTTTTGTTACCGGTAAAGTAAGGCACCTTCAAGGGAATACCCCAATCGAGGCGCACCAGGAAATATGAAAAGTCCAAACGCAGACCGGCTCCCGTACCCATGGCCAGATCATGGTACAACTGACTTAACTGGAATTCGGAGCCGGGTCTGGACGGATCTTTCCGGATCATCCAGATATTACCCATATCCAGGAAGGTAGCGCCTTTCAGGTTTATGCTGCCTCCAAACATTCTCAACAAGTCGAAACGGTATTCTATATTCCCTTCCAGCTTCATATCGCCGGTTTGATCAGGGAAGGCCTGTGCGGTAGCAGAAGAGTCCTTGAAGGATCCCGGCCCTAATGTACGCAGGCGCCAGGCCCGGATGCTATTTGGGCCACCGGAAGTAAACTGTCTTACATAAGGTAACACCTGTGAATAACTATAGGGGATACCTACGCCCGCATACGCCCTGGTGGCTAATCCGCTGTGAATGCCCAACTTCCAGTAATGACGGTAATCCGCTTCCAGCTTCACAAAATTGGAAATGTTAACGCCTGTTGCTGTTTCCAGGTTGGTGTTCTTTCCTGAGATGCCATTTACCAGGCTGTTGATACCGCTCAACCATCCGCCGGATTCTTCCACATTTACCCGGAAATAGCTATAGTGGCGGGGATGCAGCAGGTCCTGGTTGCTATAAATAAACGAAACACTTTCCCCGCCAATCAATGCCGGTTCGAAGCTGCGTTTCAGGTAGGGGTTGGTATTCACCACGGAGTCGCGGAATGTTGGATTAAGGGATACGCCTACATAGTTGATCGTAATGGGCCGTACAATCCAGCGTTTATAGAGCGTTTCATTCCAGTCGTATCCATAGGAGGCATTGAAGCTGGTGACATCAAATTTTTCTATGCGCGACAGGTAATTGGCGCCCAGCGTAAGCCTGGTTTTAGCATTTGATCTGTTGGATTGTTTGATATGAAAAGGCAGTGCAAAGCGGGGCCAGGTAAGGCTTACCTCTCCTCCAAACTGTTTGGACTGCAATGTCCAGCCTGTTTCCTGTTTCACCAGTTCGATACCCGTATTGATGCTCATACCCAGCTGGGTAGCAGTCTTATTCAGATTGATATGACGGTAGTTCAGGGTAATACCTGAACCCAACGTATAGTCGGAACTGTTACTTACCTCGAAACTAACGCCCAGCTCCTGTTTGCGGCGGGGTGTCAGGAAGAGGTAGGCATCCAGTGTATTTACGGAGTCTTTGGGCTCTTTGTATTGGAGGGTCACAAATTGCCAGATACCCAAATCATATAATTTATTAACCGTGTTGTTGTACTGTTGGAGGGAATAGGTTTCTCCCGGCCTGAGCAAAATAGACCTGGAGAGTATTTTGGGCCGTAGAATCTCCTGGTGGTAGCGGATGTTGATATATTTCCGGTCATCCTTTTTCAGTGAGCTATCGGCCGGGTTGCCGTTCAGTGAAAAATCGGGATACACATAAATTTTACCAATGTGGTGGGGCTGCCAGCTGGAAGTGCTGTCCTCCGGGTTTTTGATGCGTATTTCCACATCCATGGTTAATTTATCTCTCCCTTTATTTTCATTGAAAATATTTACCAGCCCTTCAAAGGGGTTGAGGCTATTCCGGAAGAGGGCTTTATTGAGGGTATCTACGCTGTATTCAATGGCATCGCGGTTAAATTTATAATAGCCTGCATCTTTGATCAGGCGGGTTAGCCTTTCCCGTTCGCTGCCCAGCGTGGCCGATTTGAAAGCCATTCCTTTCTGGATAAGGGATAATTTCTCATTGGCTTTAACGAGGCGGAGAATGGCGGAATCGGGTATGGCGTAGGTAATTTTATCTATCACAAAATTTCTCCCGGTATTTACCTCGTAGGTAACACTGGTTTTCCTGCGTTTGGTTTTCTCGCTGTATTGAACGGTGGCATAAAAGAATCCCTGGTTATGGAGATAGCTGGTCATACGGTCCACCGATTCTTTGGCTTTCGTAGAATCGTATACCACCGGCTCTTCCAGGTTTCTTTTAGAGAGGACGAGGTTCCAGAACCAGTTTGATTTTTTCTCATTATACTTCTGGTTATAGAGCCATACCTTGATACGGGAGTTGAGTAATTTCTTATTGGGCTGCTGTGTCATCAGCGATTTGGAGGAAAGGGAGCTGCGGATATCCTGTTTTTCGGAATTAAGGATATCGCCTTTTACCACCACTTTACTGCTGGTGTACAGCGATTGATTGGATTGAAGATACCTGGTATTGGAGCACGCTGCCAACGTGAATACTACAGCCAATAGCAGCAATTGTTTCAGCAGTAAGAATCTGGAATTTGGAGGCAGCAGCATCACGGGTGAAAACGTTATTAATCATTTAAAAAGCCAACAGGGAGTAAGCCGTTATCACGCCTCTTCTTGGCTGATTAAAAGAAATCGTGTAGGTTTGGCCCCATGTTGTCAAAGGCGCAAATTAAATATATTCAATCATTACAGCACAAAAAAAACAGGCAAAAATCCAGCCAGTATGTGGCAGAAGGGGATAAGATCGTGCAGGAGCTGCTACAGGCGGGCATGCCCGTAAAAGGAGTGTTTGCCACTGCCGAATGGCTGGAGCAGCACCAGGCGCTGTTAAACAATTTACCTGCAGGCGCCGTTGTAGCTGTTGAATCTGCCGTACTTAAACAATTATCTTCCCTGACTACGCCTAACAGGGCTATGGCCTTGCTGGATATGCCGGCGCCGGTAGATCCGATGCCGGAGCCGGGGAGTGTTGTTTTGGCGCTGGAAGCCATACAAGACCCGGGGAATATGGGTACCCTGATCCGTATTGCCGACTGGTTTGGTATTTCCAGGATTATTTGTTCACCCGATTGTGTAGATGTATATAATCCTAAAACAATACAGGCCACCATGGGTAGCATGGTAAGGGTACGTATAGCCGAATACGATATCCCGGAATTATTGCGGAATACCTCCCTGCCTTCTTATGCCGCTACTTTACATGGTAAGAACATAGCTGATTTCCCGGCGATAAAGGAAGGAATTATCCTGATTGGCAATGAAGGAAGAGGATTAACGGAAGAAGTAACCGCCCTGGCTACCCATCAGATCACCATTCCCCGTCTCGGTGGCGCCGAATCGCTGAATGCGGCCATCGCTGCAGGTATTATTTGCGGCCGATTACTTATTTAACCTGTCATGATACCCCGAATCATACTTATTTGCCTGTTGCTTGGTTGTATTTCTTGTCACCAGCGGATGCCGCGAAAGGTAACGCCGGCATTTTACTATTGGAAGCAAGCCTGGACCGGCAATAGCCAGGAACTGCAATATGCGGAGCAACTACCTGCAAAACGACTTTACATTAAGCTGTTTGATGTTGATATTGACGAAGTGACCAAAGCGCCGGTACCGGTTGCCATCTTTAAACAGGCGGCTCCACTCCCGGCTAATACCGATATTATACCGGTAGTATTCCTGATGAATGAAGTATGGGCCCATCCCGACCCACAGCTGGCCGGCAAGGTGAGTAAGCTCATGGCGCAACTGTGTGATAGCCTGCCAGCGGGGCGGATTCCCGAAGTGCAGCTCGACTGCGACTGGACACAAACCAGCCGGGAGGCTTATTTCTCCTTTATTAAACAAATCAGGCAAACGCCTTTTTTCCAGCATCGCCGGGTATCTGCCACTATCCGGATGTACCAGGTCAAGTATAAAGTACGCACTGGCATACCGCCTGTAGACAGGGGGCTGCTGATGTGTTATAATATGGGAGACCTGCGTAAGCCTGGCCCTCATAATTCTATCCTTGATCTGGAGACGATGGCGTCTTACCTCGGCGAACAACGGGTAGCCAACTATCCCTTACCTTTGGACATTGCTTTACCCCTTTTTTCCTGGAGCGTGTTGTTTCGTAATGATACCGGCTATGTGGGCATTTTGCGAAACGTGGGAGAAAGAGAGTTACAAAACACCCGGCTTTTTGCCCCAGGAAAAAAACATTTATATACCGTACAGCAGGATACCTTACTAAATGGCTATCCACTCCGGAAAGGAAATGTTATCCGGCGTGAAAGCGTTGATAAGCCGAGCCTGGAAGGCGCTGCCAGGATGGTGGCAGCACAGCTGGCCACCAGCGATCCTGCTGTTATATTTTATCATTTAGATTCCGTGACACTTAAAAATTATCCATTGGATGAACTACAAAAAATCACTCGTATTTTTAACTAGCTTTTGCATTGCTTTTTTCGGGAATATCATTTATACCCTTTCCTGTGGCGGAGAAGAAGATCCCTATGATTACTACGTTTCCTTTTTTAATCCCACTATAAAGGGAGAAGGATATGAACCTTTTTACTATACCTCGCTAACCACTTTTTATAGCGATCCGACTCCCTCTGAAGAAACCGCCAATGTAGCCGACTGGCAGGGATATACCGGTAGTAAGGTAACGGTAAAGGACATACGGGAATGTATTTACACATATAGCCAGGAGCAGTTATCCATCATTGCCAATGGCAGTAACCTGCTGCCAGATAGCGTAAAGCAAAACACTTTTACCCAGTTTTTACTGAAAGAGAAAAACAGGGAAGCTGCCCGTTACCTGCTGTTCGCTAAAACCTGCGAACCCGCTGTGATCAATGCAGATCCCTGGTCTGTTCCCGAACGGAATACTGTGTTGCTGGGAAATTTGTACAAGGAGGGAGAAGAATTATACAATAAAACAAGGGACAAAGATATCCGCGACCGATATGCGTTCCAGTTGATCAGGCTACAGCATTACAGCAAAGAATACGCGGCAGCAGCGACATCTTTTGACAAGCTGTTTGGTGGAAAAGAAGCTTCCTCGTTGGTGTATTATAAAGCCTTGTCGCTAAAAGCCGGCGCCCTCCTGCGCATGAAGGATTCGGTACAAGGCGCCTACCTGTTTTCCCGCGTATTTGAAAAAGCGCCATCCCTGCGTATTCCCAGCTTTACAGGTTTGATGTGGGCAAATACTACCGCCAGGGATGTATATCCCCTGTGTAAAGACAACCATGAAAAAGGCACAGTAGCTGCCGTTTATGGGTTGGCGAATGCGGACTTCAGCCTGGCGGGTTTACGGGAAGTATACGCTTTTGATCCTGCTTCTCCGACAATGACCATTTTATTGGGTAGAGAATTGAATAAACTGGAGCAGGGCTATTTAAGTCCTTACCTCGAACAAATAGCATCAAATGGCATGGTGAGTATGCGGGATTATGCCGTAGAAGAAAGAGGGAAAATGCTCATACAGTTAAAAGCATTGCAGCAGGTGGTGGATAGCCTGATAGATAAGGGTAAGCTTCGGGATATGGACCTGTGGCGGATTTCGTCTGCCTATTTATCTTACATGGGTAAGGATTATGCTGGTGCCAAAGCCCGGCTCGATGCGGTGAAAGCAAAAGATGCAGATACCAGGGATCAGTGGGAGATCATTAACCTGTTGGTGAATATTAATCAACAGAAAACCATCGACAGCACTTTTGAATCCAAACTGCTGGCGTCTTTCAAATGGCTGGATTCCAAAACACCGGAAAGTGCCTCCACCGATGGCTGGTGGGGCAATACCGGCAAGCCCGCCTTTTTCAGGAAAACATACCGCAACCTGTTGTTTGCTGTGTTGGCACCCCGTTACCATCAGCAGGGCGACCTGGTAAAGGAAGCGCTGATCCGGGGGCGTTGCGATTCGCTTCATAATGGCTATGGCGTTTCCGGGGAAACAGCAGTAGCCCAGATCACCGATGATATGAATACTGCGGCGCTGATTAGATTGAATGATTTTCTGCGTCAACCGGTTAAAACGCCTTATGAAACCTACCTGGTACGTTTCTTCCCAAAAGAGATCAATATGAGTGAACGGATAGGCATCAGCTATATGCGGGTACATGATTTCAGTCATGCGCGCGACTGGTTTAAGAAAACGCCCGCATCTGCTATGGCAGCTTCTTACCAGGCATTCCGCGAACAGTTGCAGGACTTTGGAGAGGATACCGCTATCCGCACCTATAATAAACCCATCAACCAATTGCAGTTTTGTGAACGCATGGTGCAGTTGGAGGGAAAAATGAAAACTACGCCGGTGTCTTCCTCGGTATACTACGATTATGCGTCGGCGTTATTCAGCATTTCTTATTATGGAAAGACCTGGTTTTTTGTGAAAGACTACCGGCCATCAACTGATTGGTATACCAGTGCCTATGATAAAGATCCGTTCACGAAACAGTATTTTGGCTGCTATGCAGCAGAAAGCTATTACCTGAAAGCTGCCCAGGCCAGTACCGACCGGGAGTTCAGGGCCAGGTGTGCTTTTATGGCGGCGCGTTGTTCGCAGAAACATACTGCGGAAAATAATGACAGCGATAAGTATTTGTCCGCGTTGATACGTAACCGTTATTTCCCTTTGTTAGCTACCAATTTTGCAGATACGAAATTCTACCAGCAGGTATATGGGCAATGCAGTTACCTGCGTGACTATGTAAAAGTGACTAAGAAGAAATAGCTATTTAAACTGAATAGCTTTTACCGGGGTTATCCAGCGGATAATCCTGGCAGGTATCAGCAGTATGATGGTGCAGATAAAAAATGTGCCGGCATTGATCAGTAGTACATCTATCCAGCGTACATCTACTGCTGCTACCGACATGTAGTAAGATTCCTCCGGCAATTTAAATATACCGGTGCTTTGTTGCAGGAAGGCGATGCCCAGTCCGAATAGGTCGCCAATGAATATTCCCATCAGGATAATATATGCGGCCTGGTATACAAATATTTTCTGAATGCTCCAGTTACGCATCCCCAGGGCTTTGGCGATGCCTATCATATTGGTGCGCTCCAATATGAGTATCAGGATAGCCGTTATCATGTTAATGACGGCTACAATAGTCATAATGATGATGATGATGAGTTCATTCTGGTTCTGTAGTTGTAACCAGTCGAAAATATTGGGGTAGATATCCCGGATGGTACGGGTAAACAGCTGGTCGGGCAGCAGGTTGTTGTCGATATACCGGGCGGTGGAGTCCATGTTATGGTAGCTGTTGAGCATTATTTCATAACCACCTACTGCATTGGGGGCCCAGTCGTTGAGTTTGCGTACCAGGTTGAGATCGCCGATCACATAGGTTTTGTCGTATTCTTCTATGCCCGTTTTATATATGCCCGTTACCGTTAGTTTGCGGGCGCGAGGAGGTAATCCGCCGCCTTGTATGAAATAGATAATCGCTTTGTCGTTGACCTTCAGTTTTAATTCTTTGGCGGTATATTCCGAAATCATTATTTCCGGTGCGTAGGATGAGTCGTTGAATTTCAGGAGGTTACCTGCCTGGAGGAAGCGTTTTAACTGTGTCCAGTTATAGCTTTTGTCAACGCCTTTGAAGATGATACCGTCTATCTCTTTATCAGATTTAATGATAGCTGATTTGGTAGCGTAGTTGCTGATTGTTTTTATACCGGTGGCCAGTTTAATGCTGTCTATCAGGCTGGTTCTGCTGGTAAAGGGAATTTCTTCTGTGAGTGGGCCAGCGTTGGGTTGGTATTGATTAATGTGCAGGTGTCCCCAAAAGCTGAAGATCTTTTCCTGGATAACTTCCTGGAAGCCGTTTACCAATGCAGTTGCCAGTATCATTACCGCCACGCTCACCGCAGTAGCAGCTACGGCGATATTGATGATAAATTTTGAAAAAGAGGAACCTTTATTAAAGGCAATCCGTCTGGCGATAAAAAATGATAAACGCATGGGCAAATATAGGGAAAAGCGGAAAGCATATGTATCCTTTCGGCTTTTAGTCGTACCTTAAGCCATCAATTACCTCGTATGCGTACAGCAGCTTTTTTTTTAATAGCCCTTGCTTCCTGCCTGTTCAGCAACAGTATAGTAGCGCAGGTGAATGCTATTACTCCGGACCATGTCTTCTACAATAATATTAAGTCTGTAAAGTTCAGCCAGGCCGGCGATCCGCTCAGTATGCCCATGTATACCATCGGCTCTGGGGATAAGCTGGAACTGTCTTTTGATGACATGGACAATGATGTGAAGAATTATTATTACTCCTTTGTATTATGTAATGCCGATTGGACACCGGCTCCTGTAAATCCGTTCGACTATATGCGGGGCTTTTCAGAAACGAGGATACTTAACTATAAATTATCCAGTGTTTCCCTGGCAAGGTATACGCATTATAGTGTGCAGCTGCCGGGGACCAATAGTTACCCGGTAAAATCGGGCAATTACCTGCTAAAAGTATACCTGGATAGTGATACTTCTCAATTGGCATTTACCCGCCGGATGTTTGTAATAGAAAATAAGGCAGGCATATCTGGTTTTATACAACAGCCTATTGCGCCAAAATTATTCCGCACGTTTCAGAAGATCAATTTTGAGGTAAATACGGGCGCGCTGAATATCCAGAATCCATTTGACCAGATAAAAATAGTGGTACTGCAGAATTACCGTTGGGATAATGCGCTCACCGGCCTTAAGCCTCAATTTATTAATGGGAACGTATTAAAATACAATGCTGAGCAGGATTGTATTATGCCAGGCGGAAAGGAATACCGGTGGATCGACTTGCGTAGCTTCCGCCTGCAAACGGAAAGGGTGAAGCATTCGGAATATCATAATAACAGCACCGATATTTATGCAGTAACGGATAAGGAACGGTCTGATATGATATACCAGTTTATCAAGGATATTAACGGCAGGTATTACCTGGCCACACTGGATGATTACGACCCTAATTTCGAGGGGGATTATGCATCCGTGCACTTTTCCTTTGCTGCGCCGGAGCCCTATGCAGGATATGATATGTACCTGTATGGAGAGTTGACCAATTACGAATGCAACGATAAGAACAAACTTACTTACAATGGAGAAACCCGTGCCTACGAAGGAACCCTATTTTTGAAGCAGGGATATTATAACTACATCTATGGTTTGGTGGATAAGAGAAAGGCTAACCCAAGGTTAGATACCGAGTTAACAGAGGGCAATTGGTGGGAAACGGAGAATAACTACACCATTCTCCTGTATTACCGGGCATTGGGGGGAAGGGCTGATGAACTGGTATCTTCTATTACCTTAAACTCTATCCTGAACAGGAAGTAATCGATATTTGTAAATAAAAAAGGGAGATGAATTTTTTTCATCTCCCTTTTTTATTATTAGCCATTGACACTTTGCCTTAGTTTCACAATGTTGGCTGCTCCCCGTTTAATGATAATGCGGGTACCACGCTCGTAGGTAAAGTAGCGGTAAAACCAGTTGATAAATACCACCAATTTGTTTCTAAATCCGAGTAAGCTCATGAGGTGTACCACCATCCAAACAATCCAGGCGAAGTAGCCACTGAGGCGCATGCCGGCAAATTCGGCAACAGCCCGGTTTCTTCCGATGGTGGCCATGCTGCCAAGATCTTTATAGTTGAAGCCTCTCATCGGTTTATTTTCCAGGGAGAGGCGGATGTTATGGGCTACATTTTTTCCCTGTTGTATCGCAACCTGGGCTACCATGGGATAACCCTTAGGGAAGCGGGAATCGTTGGTCATCTGGGCGATATCGCCTATAGCATATATATTCGTATAGCCTTTTATCTGATTCAGTTCGTTTACAAGAATGCGCCCGTTGGGAAGTACAATATCTGCCGGAATTCCTTTTACCGGGATGCCTTTCACGCCGGCAGACCAGAGGAGCGACTGGGTATGGATTTGCTCGCCGGTGCTGAGCGTAACTGTTTTGCCGTCATATTCCTTTACGCCGGTGTTGGTCATTACGCGTACGCCAATATGTTGCAGGGCTTCCAGGGTTCTTTGGGAGGTTTTTTCATTGAAGGAGGCCAGTAGTTTGGGGCCGGCTTCAATGAGGTATACATTCATCAGATCCTGGGGGAGAGATGGATAATCTTTCGGCATGATGTATTTGCGTAATTCAGCAAAGGCCCCGGCCAGTTCCACGCCGGTAGGGCCGCCGCCCACCATCACGAAATTGAGTTTAGATTTTATTTCCTCCGTGTCTTTCAGCAAGAGGCTTTCCTCAAATTGCTTTACTACGTAGTTCCTGATTTGTACCGCTTCAATCAGCGATTTCATGCCGATGGCATTATCTTCAATATTTTTATTTCCAAAGAAGTTGGTGTTGCTACCGGTGGCGAAAACCAGGTAGTCGTAATGTATTTCGCCAATGCCGGTTTCCAGTATATTTTCGGTATCTCTTACGCCGGTAACTTCTGCCATACGAAATACCAGGTTCTTTTGTTTTCTGAATATGCCGCGAAGGGGAAAGGCAATGCTATCAGGCTCCAGGCCCGCGGTAGATACCTGGTACAGCAGTGGCTGAAACAGGTGATAATTATTCCTATCCAATAATACTACCTGTACGGGGGCATTTCTTAATTGTTTGGCCAGGTTTACGCCACCGAATCCGCCGCCTACTATGACGATTCGCGGTTGAGTTGTTTCCGGGATGTTGGGCTGAATCATAATTCGTCTTTTTATATTTTGCAGCAATGCAATAATGTTCTACTCCGGGCTTCCTTTAACACATTCCATTGTACAGCGTTCGACAAACGCTGTACCAGTGCTAAATATTCTCAAAGTTACAAAACTTTCAGAAAAAAATGAAAGTTTGTTTGAAAATAAGATTCACGCAAAGGAATATAAGCAGCAAAGACGCAAAGGATATAGACTCCTTGCGTCTTTGCTGCTTATATTCCTTTGCATAAATTTTTTATTCTTTGCATGAATCTTTATTGCAGGCAGTACTTGTATAAAAGGGCAGCGGCAGCTGCGCCGGTGAGCGGTCCGAGGATGGGAATCCAGGCATAACTCCAATCGCTGTCGCGTTTCCCCGGAATGGGGAGGAGAAAGTGCATCAATCGCGGACCGAAATCTCTTGCCGGGTTGATGGCATAGCCGGTGGGGCCGCCGAGCGACAGGCCAATGGCTAGTACTACCAATCCCGCCGGTAAGGCATCCAGAGCGCCCAGGCCTACCGTAGGACCGGTAATAAAGCAGAGGGCGAGAATAAATACCAGGGTAGCCAGGAATTCTGTAAGGAAATTGTACTTGCTGTTGCGGATAGCAGGAATGGTGCAAAATACGCCCAGTTTGGTATCAGCATCGGTGGTGGCATCAAAATGCTGTTTGTAGCAAAACCATACCAGCAGCGCACCCAGCATGGCGCCGGCTACCTGTGCCGCTATATATCCTGGTACCTGCTCCCAGGGAAATTTTCCCTGTAGCGCCTGCGAAAAAGTAACCGCCGGATTCAGGTGAGCGCCGCTATATTTGGCAGTGGCATATACGCCTACAAATACGGCCATACCCCATCCCAGGGTGATCACAATCCATCCGCCCTGGTTGCCTTTTGACTTGTTGAGTATGACACTCGCTACCACTCCATCTCCCAAAACGATTAAAAATGCGGTGCCTATAATTTCAGCTAAGTAAGGTGACATATGTTGTAAAAGGTGTTTATAAACGTGGAAAATAATTATTCTTCTGTCCATGCCTGGGCCGCGCGAATGGCCCGTTTCCATTCTCCACACAGGCGCTTGCTTTCTGCCGCTTCCATAGTGGCGTCGAAGGTGGCGTCGATCTTCCATTGTTTGGCAATGGTTTCAATGCTGTCCCAATAGCCAACGGCCAAACCTGCCAGGTAAGCCGCGCCCAGCGCCGTAGTTTCAGTGATGGTAGGGCGTACTACGCGTACATGCACGATATCTGCCTGGAATTGCATGAGGAGGTTATTCTTTGTAGCGCCGCCATCCACACGTATTTCTGTGATAGGCATGCCGGCATCTGCTTCCATGGCCCTTAATACATCCATGGTTTGAAAAGCAATACTGTCGAGCGCGGCGCGGGCAATATGTGCTGCTGTAGAGCCACGGGTGAGCCCCACCATAGTCCCCCTTGCATATTGGTTCCAATAAGGAGCCCCCAGTCCGGCAAAGGCTGGCACCAGGTAAACCCCATCGCTGTGAGGCACTGTGGCAGCGAGGTTTTCCACATCGGCGGAGTGCCGGATGATTCCCAATCCATCGCGGAGCCATTGTACTACAGCGCCCCCGATGAAGATGCTTCCTTCCAGGGCGTAACTGGTTTTACCATTGATTTGCCAGGCAACGGTAGTGAGGAGATTATTCTTAGAAGGAATAGGTTGGTCGCCGGTGTTTAACACCATAAAACAACCGGTACCATAAGTGTTTTTAATCATACCGGGTTGCGTACAGAGCTGTCCGAACAGGGCGGCTTGCTGATCGCCGGCAATGCCGGCGATAGGAATGCGGTAGGGGGTAAGCGTAGCTTCAGAATAGCCATATACCTCGCTGGATTGTTTTACTTCCGGGAGCATAGCGGCAGGAATATCAAAGAGCGCCAGTAGTTCTGCATCCCACTTCATATCGTGGATGTTGAACAAAAGTGTACGGGAGGCGTTGCTTACATCGGTGATGTGCAATTTGCCGTTAGAGAAATTCCAAACCAGCCAGCTATCCACTGTACCAAATGCCAGTTCACCGTTTTCAGCTTTCTGGCGGGCATCGGGCACATTGTCGAGTATCCATTTTATTTTGGTGCCAGAAAAATAAGCATCGAGGCGAAGGCCTGTTTTGTCTTTTACGAGCTGTTCTTTGCCTTCTTTTATAAGCGTGTCGCAGTAGTCGGCGGTACGGCGATCCTGCCATACGATGGCGTTATGAATGGGTTTGCCGGTTTTGCGGTCCCATATAATGGTGGTTTCCCGCTGGTTGGTGATGCCTATGGCCGCAATGTTTTCGCCGGTTAACCGTGCTTTCAGAATTACTTCGGCAGCTACGCTGGCCTGGGTAGTCCATATTTCCATCGCATCGTGCTCTACCCAGCCAGGCTGGGGAAATATTTGTTTGAACTCTTTCTGGGCAACGGCTTTAATACTGCCATCATGGTCAAAAATAATGGCGCGGGAGCTGGTGGTTCCCTGGTCGAGCGAAAGGATATATTTTCCCATAAGGCTTTCTGTTGTATATGCTTGTACGTGGATATATTATTTGCTGAATTTAAAAAATATATTTAAAAATTTTAAGTAAAAAAAATCCCCGGCGCAATTACTGCACCGGGGATACACCATCTAAAAAATATCGTAAAGATTACATTTTCTTGGCATCTTCCAGGAACTTAGCCAGCCCGATATCGGTTAACGGGTGTTTCAGCAAGCCCAGGATAGAGTCTAACGGACAGGTACAAACGTCTGCACCTGCTTCTGCACATTTCACAATGTGGAGTGCGCTACGGATAGAAGCGGCGAGGATTTCTGTTTTATAACCCTGTAAGCTGTAGATCTGAGCAATCTGAGCGATCAGTTCCACGCCATCCCAGTTGGTATCGTCAATGCGACCAATAAAAGGAGATACATAAGCAGCACCCGCTTTAGCCGCCAGGATAGCCTGACCGGCAGAGAATACGAGGGTACAGTTAGTTCTGATTCCGTTGTCGGTAAACCATTTGATAGCTTTTACACCATCTTTTATCATAGGCACTTTCACCACGATATTGGGGTGAATAGCTGCCAGTTTTTTACCTTCTTCAATAATTGACTGAAAATCTGTAGAGAATACTTCTGCACTTACATCACCATCTACTATCTCGCAGATATCTTCGTAATGTTTGATAATAGCAGCTTCGCCTTTGATGCCTTCTTTAGCCATCAGAGAAGGGTTGGTGGTTACACCATCCAGAACGCCAAGATCGTGGGCTTCCTTTATTTGCGCCAGGTTAGCCGTATCGATAAAGAATTTCATACTATGATAAATTAGTTGTCAGGAAATGAACCTTTTGCGGAGTATGCTGTCATTAGTGGAGGAAGTGGAGAAAATAGCAACCAGATACTATTGACGAGCAACTAATGACAATAAAAAAAGAAAAAAAAGGCAAGTTACTTATATCGCACCGCTACAACCACCTACCCTTGCTACATTCCTGTCCTGGGGGAGTTCAGTAGGAGCTGGTCGTATAAGACTTGCCGGTTGCAAAGGTAATATAATGTGTTGAATCTCCAAATATTAGCCGGTAGAAAGTTTAATTTTTTTTTAAAAGGGTGTATTCGCTGTTTCTTTTCTTGTTAAATCCGACCCTTTTATCAATTCATATTATATATCATATAAATAGCAAGTGAACCACTGATTTTATTTCTTAATCCTAAAAAAACAATAAACATTTTATGGAAACTACGTATGAAAGTCAAAATGCATTCGGAGCCATTTTCGGCGGCGCTTTTCTCATGTTCTGGCTGGTAGTCAGCGTATTCATGATTGTCTGTATGTGGAAAATTTTTACCAAAGCCGGCCAGGAAGGATGGAAAGCAATTATCCCCATCTACAACCTGTACGTATTGACGCAGATTGTTGGGAAACCAGGGTGGTGGCTGCTCCTTTTCCTCATTCCTGGTGTAAACTTCGTGATTGCTATCTGGCTAACCAACCTGCTCAGTAAGAGCTTTGGGAAATCGGAAGGGTTTACTATCGGCCTGATCTTCCTGGGCATTGTTTTCTACCCCATCCTGGCATTCGATCGCACCATCACGTATAAAGGCCCTGCCGGCGATCCTACCCGTAGTATAACAGGTGACCTGAGTTCCATTGGCCAAAAGCTGCAATAGATAATACTTCTAATAAGAAAGCGAATGATGTTAGTCATTCGCTTTCTTATTAGTGCTCCTTCGTTGTATAATAATTATAATCGTTCAATACCGTTTCCAGGAAATGTGTATCGGAGAGTGCTGTTTCTATATGTAATACCTCCTTTACCCGGTGAGCCACCCTGGAGGCCAGCACGTCATCATTCGCTTTCAACGCACGATCCAGCAGGTCCTTCACTTTGTTCATATCCCGGTCGCTCAGTTTCATAATCTGCGGAAACTGGGGTTGATAGTCTGTATTTGACATATCCCGGAAGATGGTGTCTTCAATGCTGCCTTTTCTCTTGGTACTAATCACAATGGTACCTGCTACAATATCTCCCAGCCGTTGATTGTAAGGGGTACGCACAATGGCTACCGTAGGCACAATCACCGGCACCAACGCAAAAGCGCCCAGGGGCGATTCCACCAACCGGAATATCCACCTGATCAGGTGCTGGCTTATGCTGGGTGGATTACCCATCATACTGACTACCTGTAACTGGGTGATCTTTTTTCCGGGTGTTTTCCCATGCATACTGATTTCCATAATAGGAAAATAGAGTACTACCGGGAATAGCACCAGGAGAAAAAACAGTACGTCAAAGCCCGACCAATTTGGACGGAAAGACAACAACGCCATATATACTACCAGTATATAACCGGCGCGTATGGCAAAATCGATCAGCCAGGCTAAAAACCTTTTCATGATGTCCGCCGACTCAAATTCAAGGTCTATATTAAAGGAAGTTGGTATTTTTATATCGGCCATATTCAAATTTACATATTTGTTTATATTTTGTTGAACGATTTAGTATGTTTGCTGGTATTCCCCATTAGTAGCCTATTACTGTAGGTAATATCTGTATTTAAAGTGAAGAAAACTCATTATGAGAGAATCGCTGTTTATCAAAAAAAATTTGTCCCGATGGAAACAGTACCAGGAGGAACCCACAGATGACCCTGATGAAATGGCGGAAAGATTTGTGTCTGTATTGGATGACCTGTCTTACGCCAAGACTTTTTATAGCTTCAGTAAAGTAACCCGTTATATCAATGGGCTCGCAGCGGCTATTTACCAGGGTATTTACCGCCATCGCCGCGAAGATGTAGGCCGGTTCCAGCTATTCTTTAAATATGAGCTGCCGCTGTTATTTCGCCGGTATCATCGCTTATTATTATTCACCTTATGCTTCTTTGTGCTTTTTGCCGCCATCGGTGCTTTTTCATCGGCGCACGATGAAACTTTTGTCCGTGGCGTACTGGGAGATGAGTATGTAAATATGACGGAGCGGAATATTGCGAACAACGACCCGTTTGGCGTATATAAAGACAACAACCCGGTAGTAATGTTTCTCAGTATTGCCTTTAATAATATTTACGTGGCCTTTTCCTGTTTTGTTGGAGGCATTTTTTTAGGCGTATATACTTTATACCTGCTGCTGACAAATGGGGTGATGCTGGGCGTTTTCCAATACCTGTTTTTTGCACATGGCCTTGGCTGGAAGTCAGTGCTGGTGATATGGATTCACGGCACGCTGGAAATATCGAGTATCGTAATTGCCGGTTGCGCCGGGTTGATCCTCGCAAAAAGTATATTATTCCCCGGTACCAGGAAAAGATTGGATTCCTTACGAAAGGGAGCAAAAGATGGTATAAAAACCATGGTAACATTAGTTCCTGTATTTATTGTGGCTGCATTCCTGGAAAGCTTTGTAACCCGCCATACTTCAATGCCTTTGACGTTAAGCCTTTCTATCCTCATCGGCTCACTGGCTTTTATATTGGGCTATTTTATTTTTTACCCTATATATCTGCATAAGCAAGGGTATCGCTTAAGTACAGAAGGAAAAGTAATCCCGCCGGTATTATGAGTAAGCATTTCCTGATTAAAAGCTGTTTGCTGTTCCTGCTTTGTTTACCATTGCAGGGCAAGGCACAATACGATAGTACTGTTAACGCGGCGCGCGCAGAGGTGCCGGATACCGTTGATCCTTCTATAATGAGTGATACAGCCGCGGGGCAATATGTAGATGAACCGGTTGTTTATCAGCGGAGACAAGTAGCGGCATCTTCTGTCAACGAATTAAAGGCGGATAAATGGCTCCAGTACCACGACCCCAAAGCAGCACCTCCCAGAGCCGCTCCCTGGTTTATACAGATACTGGAAACGCTGTTTCGCGTTATATCTGCAGGCCGATATATTATTATGGGTTTATTGCTATTGGGGCTGGCCTATCTTATTTTCCGCTTTATGCAAAGCAACGGCCTGAGTATATTCAGGAAGCCTGCGCCTAAAGGCGGCTTACCGGATGCTGCCGATGAGTCGCTGCAGGATGCCGCTGAATATGAAGGGAAAATAAAGGCTGCCATTGCCGCCGGTGATACCAGGCAGGCTATACGCTGGTGGTATCTCTATACTTTATTTCAACTGTCGGAAAAACAATTACTGGTGCTGCTACGCGATAAAACAAACAACGACTACCTGCGTGAGATGAGGAACTCTACGCATTACAAAAAGTTTGCGGCGCTCACACTCGACTATGAATATATCTGGTATGGCGGCTTTAATGTAAGTGAAGCAAATTTCAGGAGTATGAACCAGGAGTTCAGGGATTTTAATAACGCAATTGGAAAAAGCTGGTGAAGAATAAACCTATTTATATTATCGTTGGCATAGTGGTGCTGCTGGCAGCAGTACTGCTGTTTGTGGGCGGAAGCCGCAAAAAGCAGTCGGTGGAGCAATCGACCGATATGAGCTGGTCTACTTTTTCCAGTAAGGATAAAAAAGCCGGAGGTGCTTATGCTGCATTTAAGCTATTACCTCAGTTGTTTGCCTATCATGCTGTACAGGTAGTTACGAAGTCTTTTGCCCGTACTTATAGTAAAGAAAAGGAGTTGGCACATAATGGCAATGTGTATATCCTGGTGTCAGATAATATGTTTACCACAGAAAAAGACATCGATGCTATGTTGCAATATGTAGCTCCTGGTAATGAGTTATTTATTGCAGTCAACAATCCGGATCCGGTCCTGGCCCAGCAATTGAAATTTGCAGTGACGGAAAGTAGTAGTTTCCAGCAACAGCAGGTAGGATGGGTACAGCGTTATACAGACGCGTCTGTTCCTCTGGATACCAGCTTTACCTATAAAGGGATGGTGGCCGGTAATTATTTTTCGTCCATCGACAGTAGTATTACGACAGTGCTGGGCACCAACTATAAAAACAAGCCGAACTTTATACGTGTTGCCTACAGTCGTGGTTATATTTACCTGTTGTTAAACCCGTATACTTTTACCAATTATTTTTTACTGCACCAGCAGAATGTAAACGCATTGGAAACGCAGCTATCCTACCTGAAGGACTACGCCGACAATGTTTACTGGGACGATTTTTATAGCCATCAGCATAGCGCACAGTCGGGCGATTTCAGCGAATGGCAGGTACTGATGCGTTACCCGGCTATGCGTTGGGCATTATGGCTCAGCATTTTGCTGCTGTTACTCTATGTAGTATTTGAGAGTAAACGGCGGCAAAGGATTATTCCTGATAAACCGGCGCTGAACAATACTTCGCTGGAGTTTGTAGATGCCATCGGTCAGCTGTATTATCAACGGCACGACAACCATAACCTGGCGCATAAGATGATTGTTCACCTGTTAGAGTATATACGTTCCCGTTACTACATGGATACCAACGTGCTGAACGAGGAGTTTGTAACCACCTTGTCGAAAAAGTCGGCTATTGCTGAATCGGATATCCGGCTGTTGTTGCAGATGATTAGTCACATACAACTGGAACAGCACGTGAGCGATGAATACCTGCAGGAATTTTATAAACGCATTCAACTGTTTTATTTAAATACAAAATAATGGACATCAATACATTCCAACCCAGGACTGATTTTTCAGCCTTACATGAAGGTGTGGAGGCTATCCGGGAGCAAATAGGAAAAGTAATAGTAGGACAGCATCAAATGGTAGATCTGCTGATTGCAGGATTGCTTACGCAGGGGCATGTGTTGATAGAAGGTGTTCCGGGCGTAGCTAAAACCATGACGGCCAAGCTACTGGCGCAATGCGTGGATGCTGATTTCAGCCGTATTCAGTTTACACCGGATCTGATGCCGGCAGATGTGTTGGGTACATCCGTGTTTAACCCGCAAACCCGGGAGTTTGAATATAAGAAAGGTCCGATATTCGGTAACCTCATATTGATCGATGAGATCAACCGGGCTCCTGCCAAGACGCAGTCGGCCCTGTTTGAAGTGATGGAAGAAAGACAAATTACCAACGATGGGGCTACCTGGGCATTGGACCGGCCATTTATGGTAATAGCTACCCAAAACCCCATTGAGCAGGAGGGAACTTACCGCCTGCCAGAAGCCCAGCTGGATCGTTTTCTTTTCAAAATAGAAGTAAAGTATCCCAACCTGGACGAAGAAGTAGCGGTGTTGCGTAGTATGCATCAGTTCAATGGCGAAACAGATCTTACTAAAATTATCAGTAAGGTGGTGACTACCACCCAGGTCATCGAATACCAGAATATGGTGAGACAGGTGATGGTAGATGATAAGCTGTTTCATTATATCGCTGCTATTATCAATGAAACACGCATGAATTCTTCCCTGTACCTGGGAGCTTCTCCACGTGCGTCCATTGCTGTTATGAACTGTGCCAAAGCGTCAGCAGCAATGAAAAACAGGGATTTTGTCATTCCTGATGATGTGGTGGAAATGGTACCGCACGTATTGCGTCACCGTATTATATTAACGCCGGAAAAGGAAATGGAAGGCATTAAAACAGATGATGTCATTGCGCAGATACTGAAGATGATAGAAATACCGAGATAAGCCAAACGTTAAAAAGAAATATGTCAGCAACCGTAAAAAATAATTTATACCAGGTACTCTTTTTTACTAACCGGTTATACTTGTTGTTAGGCGGAAATATCCTGTTATTTATCATTGCGTTTTTTATTCCGCAGTTGTACAATATTGCTATTGAAGCAGTTATTGTACTGGCGGGATTGCTTTTGCTGGACATGATCTTACTGGTGTTTCGGCCTGTCGATATCGTTTCGCTGGAACGTATTGCCAGCGCGCGTTTCAGCAATGGCGACGACAATGAAGTGTTATTGAAATTCCATAACCGGTATCCCTACCCGGTATTTGTATCGGTGATTGAAGAGTTGCCTTTCCAGTTCCAGGACCGTAACTTCTTGCAGAAAGCGAAGGTAAGTGCGGGCGAACACTATACTTTCCGGTATGTACTAAGGCCGGTGGAAAGAGGCGTGTATAATTTCGGGTACACCAATGTATTTATCAGGAGTGCATTGGGAATGGTAAACAGGCGTTTTGTTTTTAATAATGAGCAAGTAGTCCGTGTGTATCCCAGTTTCCACCAGTTGCGGCATTTTGAATTGTACGGTTATATGAACCGGTTGAATGAACTGGGCGTCCATAAACGGCGGGTGATAGGGCATAGTATGGAGTTTGACCATATTAAGCCTTATACTAAGGGCGACGATGTGCGGATGCTTAACTGGAAAGCATCTGCCCGCAGCGGTAACCTGATGGTGAATAATTATGTAGAAGAGAGGTCCCAACAAGTGTATTCCGTTATTGATAAAGGACGTGCCATGAAGATGCCTTTTAATGGCTTATCCCTGCTGGATTACGCTATTAACGCTTCCCTGGTATTCAGCAATGTGGCGATTAATAAAGGAGATAGGGCCGGCGTAATCACCTTTACAGAAAATAAGGTAGAAACATTGGCTGCCAGTAATAAAAGGGTACAGGTAAATAAGATACTCGAAACGCTCTATTCCCAGGAAACGCATTGGCAGGAGAGTGATTACGAGGCATTAAGTGTACAGCTACGTAGTAATTTATCTACCCGTTCTCTATTAATGTTATATACCAACTTTGAATCTATGTCGAGCCTGCAACGGCAGTTACCGTACCTTCGCCGGCTGGCCCGTTATCATCTTTTACTGGTGGTGTTTTTTGAGAATACGGAGATAAAGAAGGTGACAGAGATGCAGGCCCACGATATGGAAGATATTTATAAGCAGACCATTGCCCAGAAATTTGCCTATGATAAGAAGCTCATCGTAAAAGAGCTGGCGAAGTATGGTATTATGTCATTGTTAAGTACACCGGAACATTTAACCCTGAACGTAGTCAATAAATACCTGGAACTGAAATCCCGTATGTTGATTTGATTATTGTCTTTTCCTCTTTCGGTTATTATTTAATTCCGGCAGGCTTTTTATGATGCCGGCATCATTGTCTGGCGCCTGTTTAACGGGAATAACGGACCGCAGGTACATTTGATTGTTGTGTTTATACCAGGCTTCTACTGTAACTGTTTTAGCAGAATCATTTTTTTCGAGTAGCAGATCTTGCCCGATGATAGTGCCTGTAGAGGCGGCAAACCTGAGGGCGGAGGTGTCCAGGGGCAGCACTTTGCCACTGCTGAACTTTCCTTCCACATTGAGATAGAAACGGATATCGCGTTTAACACTGTCGGCATAATGGTTAAAGCGTATCCCGACGATATGCGGTAAAGTAAGAGTGGTTTGGAGGGGTGAATGATCGTCGGTACTAACGGTGAGGGTAATACGATAATTATCCTTTATCAGCTGAGGCCTGTTAAAATATAGTACGCCATTGCGGATGCTGCCGTTGCTGCTGCTGATATTCAGCTTATTCCAGCGGTAGTTGCCCTGCAGGTAGCCGGCGGTTTGCCGGCTACTGCTATCGCTCATAAAAAATTGAATACCAATGGGCGTAACGTTATAGAGTTCTGTTACTGCATTAGGATCGTAGCTGCCTGTAATTCGCACTACCTGGGCCTGTTGGGCGTTTGCCAGCAGGGATAGGATGCATACAAAGCAGAGCAGGAAAGATTTTAGCATTCTGCTGTGGGCTTTTGTGTTTGAATCAGTATAACGGATCCTGTAAAAGGCCGGGCATTAGTTTCTTACGGCTAATTGCCTGGCAACATATTTCCCGAGAATATCAAATTCCAGGTTTACCAGGTGTCCGGTTTTTATTTTAGATACGTTGGTATGTTCGTAGGTGTATGGAATAATGGCCACAGAAAACTCATCGTTGGATACATCAAAAACAGTGAGACTGATGCCATTCATGCAGATACTCCCTTTGTCTACGATGAGGGCGGCAAATTCCTTCGGATAACGAAAGCGATAGAGCCAACTGCCATCCTGTTCTTTTACCGATATGCATTCGCCTACACTGTCCACATGGCCTTGTACTAGGTGTCCGTCGATGCGGCCGTTAAATACCATGGCTCTTTCCAGGTTAACGAACTGGGTAGGTGCGAGTTGCCCGAGATTGGTTTTTTGCAGGGTTTCAGCTACGGCCACTGTTTCGTAGGTATTGCCCTGTATGCCGGTAACTGTAAGGCAAACACCGTTGTGAGCTACGCTCTGATCTATTTTCAATTCCCCTGCCAGCGGTGTTTGTATGGTGATTAAGAGATTTCCACCTTCTTTTTTAGTGGATACCACTTCTGCTAGTGTTTCTATAATTCCTGTAAACATGAAGCGAATTTAAGGATTTTTCTATACCCGGGGTTTCCAGGGAATTTCATCTACGCCAAGTCTGAATCCTACCCATCTAGCGAGTACGAAAAGGTAGTCGCTGAGGCGGTTGATATATTTCAGTACCAGGGGTTCTATGAACATATCGTGTTCCTGCATGCCTACACAGAGTCGTTCGGTGCGGCGGCAAACGCAGCGGGCAATATGGCAGGTAGATACGGCCACGTGGCCTCCGGGCAGGATGAATGATTTCATGACGGGCAGTTCGTCGTTCATCTGGTCGATACTTTTTTCCAGCAGGGTAATATCGGCCTCGTGCAGGTCTGGTATTTTCAGTTTGGTTTCTTTGTCGGGGTCACAGGCCAGGGCGGAACCAATAGTGAAGAGGCGGTCCTGTATTTCGCGGAGCAGGTTTTTGGTATCCCGATCTGCGATATAGTCATTCACCAGCCCGATGTAGGAGTTGAGTTCGTCCACAGTGCCATAGGCATCGATGCGTACATCACTTTTGGGTACTTTGGTACCGCCTATGAGCGATGTTTTCCCCTTGTCGCCTGTTTTTGTATATATTTTGAAGGACATGTCTGATGGGTATTGTTGTCCTGCAAATTACGAATTACAGCGTTACCGGGGGTGGTAACGGAAAGATTAGAGTACGGCTACTTTTTCGTTGATGCGATCGGATTCTATCACGCCATCGCGGAGGCGGATTACGCGGCGTGCGTGTTCTGCAATATCTTCTTCGTGGGTAACCAGCACCACAGTATTACCGGAGGCGTGGATGTGGCCGAAGATTTCCATGATTTCCACGGAAGTTTTTGAGTCGAGGTTACCGGTAGGTTCATCAGCGAGGATGAGCGAGGGATTATTGACCAGTGCCCGGGCGATGGCCACACGCTGGCATTGTCCGCCGGAAAGCTCATTGGGCTTGTGTTTATAACGTTCTCCCAATCCTACTTTTTTCAACATAGTAATGGCCCGTTCTTCCCTTTCTTTTTTGCTCACGCCAGCATATACCAGTGGAATGGCTACATTTTCGAGGGCGGTGAGCCTGGGCATGAGGTTAAACTGTTGAAACACAAAGCCTATTTCCTTGCCGCGTACGGTGGCCAGGTCGTTGTCTTCCATTTTACTCACATCATGTCCGCTGAGTACGTACTTTCCATCGGTAGGCGTATCGAGGCAGCCGAGTATATTCATCAGGGTCGACTTCCCGGAGCCCGAAGGCCCCATCAGTGCTACATATTCATTCTTGTAAATGTCTAATGACACTCCTTTGAGTACTGGGAGTTCATTTTTCCCGAGAAAATAACTTTTCCTGATTCCTTCCAAATGGATGACGGACTTTTGCATGTGGGTTATTTCTTTATGATTTTCGGTACTTTGAAGTATGCTTCAGTAGCTGCAGGCGCGTTCTGCAGGGCTTCTTCACGGGTAGTAGACGGAATAACCCTGTCTTCCCGGAAAACATTATAATCATCTGTCAGATGAAGCAGGGGCTTCACATGAGTGGTATCCAGTTCGTTCAGCTTTTCCACGAAAGTGATCATCCGCTGCAGTTCTCCACGGATTTCCACTTTTTCCTGGTCGTTAAATTCCAGTCTTGCCAAATCAGCCAGTTGTTGCACCAGCGCTTCGTTCACTTCCATAATCAAATTAAATCAAAAGATAATAAATTATTGCGCCCAAAAAGGATAGCGTTTCAAAATTAATGATAAACGGCCAGAAAAAGCGGAAAGCTTAAAGCAGAAAGCAAAAAGGGGGTGTAAAGCAGGGCTTTATTGCCAAATTATCCGCTACGATTCTGCTTTAAGCTTTCGGCTTTTTCCTTAAATTGCGCCCTGTTATGGCTACAGAAAAAGAAATTGTGGTAAGCGGCATACGCCCTACCGGTTATTTGCATTTAGGCAACTATTTTGGTGCGATCCGTAATTATATCCGGATGCAGGAAGATTTTAACTGTTACTTCTTTGTAGCAGACTGGCATTCGCTGACTACCCATCCCAACCCTAAAGATTTACAGGGCAATGTAATGCGGGTGCTGGCAGAAAATATTGCCTCCGGCCTTGATCCGGAAAAGGTAACGTTATATGCACAGAGCGATATCGCTGAAATTCCTGAGCTGTACCTGCTCATGAATATGCTGGCCTATGTAGGGGAACTGGAAAAAGTGCCCACTTTCAAAGACAAGGTTCGTTTACAGCCACAGAATGTAAACGCCGGGCTGCTTACTTATCCGGTGTTGATGAGTGTAGATATTTTAATTCAGCGTGCGGTAAAAGTACCGGTGGGTAAGGACCAGGGACAACACCTGGAAATGGCCCGTAATTTTGCGCAGCGTTTCAATCGCCGTTATGATACAGACTTGTTTCCTGAGCCGGAAGCCTTCAACTACGGCGATAGCCTGGTGCGGATCCCCAGCCTGGACGGTTCCGGTAAAATGAGCAAGAGTGAAAATGAAATGGCCACCCTGTACCTGGCAGATGACGATGATAAAATCCGCAACAAGATAAAGAAAGCAAAAACGGATAGTGCAGCGGTGACACCGGGTACGCCGATGCCCGAATCTGTACAAAACCTGGTAGACCTCATGAAATTAGTGTCAGCCCCGGATGTAGTACAGTTCTATGAGGCGGCCTGGGATAATCAAACCATCCGTTTTGGCGATATGAAAAAACAGCTGGGTGAAGATATGGTGAACTTTATTGCCCCTATCCGCGAAAAGGCAAAAGATTTGCAACAGGACACCGACTATTTAAGAAAAATTATGAAAGCCGGTGCAGAAAAGGCCAGAGCGAATGCGGCACAAACTTTGCAACAGGCGAGAAAACTAATTGGTTTAAATTATTATTGAAAAAGTCGCCAACTGTAGCTATTTTCAATATTAACCACCTATCATCGCATGGCAAAACAAAACAGGATTAAACATATCGCCATAGCCGGTAATATCGGCGCTGGTAAGACTACACTCACGGAAATGCTTTGCAGGCACTACAAGTGGCATCCACAGTATGAAGACGTAGAGCACAACCCATACCTGAACGATTTTTATGAAGATATGCCCCGCTGGTCTTTCAACCTGCAGGTATATTTCCTGAACGGCAGATTAAAGCAATTGCTGGAAATACAGAATGGTAAGGAAACGGTGATACAGGACAGAACCATCTATGAAGATGCGCACATTTTTGCGCCTAATCTTTATGAAATGGGACTGATGACCAAGCGCGATTTTGATAACTATTTCAACTTCTTTGAAACGCTGAAAAGCATGGTGAAACCGCCGGATCTGCTGATATACCTGCAGGCGTCGGTGCCTACACTGGTGGCCCAGATACAGAAAAGAGGAAGAGAGTACGAGGAAAATATACGCCTCGACTACCTGAAACGCCTGAACGAATACTATAACAACTGGATCGAAAAATATAAAGAAGGCCCTTTGTTGATTATAGATATCGATAAGAATAAATTCCCTGAGAGTGATGAAGACCTGGGAGAAATTATTTCCAAGATCGATTCACAGCTGTACGGTTTGTTTTAACCGGCGCAGGGTATGGTTATAAAGAGATGGGAGATAAAAGCGTGGCTTTTATCTCCCATTTTATTTTACGCTGTTCAGATTTCATTAACACTTTTGCCCTATGTAGGATCTACCTTTATGATACGCGACAGCATTGGTTAACCCGATAATACCGCTGTTGACGAACTGTTTGTTAAACCCCGTTTCCATATGAAACAACTGATGTTGACCCTTTTACTCATGGGGTGGATAGGATGGCTATCTGGGCAACCTGCTCTCATGCCCATAGGTAAGAATACGCGTATTGGCGCTTACAGCCGCCATTTTCAGCAGATCATTACTGCCTGGTCCGATCCCGCGGCATTGTCGTGTATACAGCGCCTTACGGCCGGCATTTACTCAGAAAATCGTTTCCTGGTAAAGGAGGCATCACTGTATGCGGCGATGATAGCTATTCCTGTATATGCAGGTGCTTTCGGAGGCAGTATTACCCGTTTGGGTAGTACTGCTTATCATCAGCAGCAACTGAGCGGAGGATATGGCCGTCGTCTCGGGCGCAGGGTAGGACTGGGGCTACAGTTTAACTATGAAACCACTACTGTGCAGGGGGTGGGGACTGCCAGCCAACTGACGGTAGCGGGTGGCATATTGTGGCATATCAGTGAACAATGGCATGTGGGGCTACAGGTGCAACAATTAATGAATGGAGACTGGCTATATATCGGAGGTGCAGGATTTGAAGCATCGGGCGATTTTCTGCTGTCGACTGAGGTGTTGCACGCAGGTAAGGACACTGGTATGAAGGTGGCCGCCTATTACCGTATTGCCCCGGCGTTGGCACTGGAAATAGGCTTTGCGTCCCGGCCGGCTTATCATACTGCGGCCTGCATTCTTTACCTGCGTTCCCTGCGAATCGATATTGGCGCGGGCTTTCATCCCAGGCTGGGAATCACTCCTTCAACTGCATTGATATGGCAGCTATCCGCAGAATAATAGGAACCCTGGTGCTGGCGGGGATTCACGTTGTTGCCTATGGGCAGCAACAGGAGGACATAATGCCTGCTGCAGTGGAAAATAACCTGGAGCACCAGGCTGCAGGTACGGAAACAGTGTCGGAAGATGATGAACAATGGCAGCAGTTGAGTGCATGGCGCCGGCACCAACTGCAACTGAATACGGCTGATGAGGCCAGTCTCCAGGCACTGGGACTCTTAACGCCTTTGCAAATCAGTAATTTCCTGCAATATCGTTCGCTCCTGGGCGATCTGCTAAGCATTTATGAACTACAGGCGATACCAGGATTTGAGCCGGAAATCATCCGGCGTATCCTGCCTTATGTGGAGGTAGGTAACGACTTGTCGCCGCATTATAAACTGAAAGATTATTTGCGGAAGGGCGATCATGCTTTGCTGATGCGCTACGGACGTACGTTAGAAAAAGCCAGGGGATACCTGCATACTGATAGTACTGCCGCAGCATACAAGGGGAGCCCGGGCAAACTGCTGTTACGCTATCGGTATAATTTCCCCCGGTATCTCAGCTGGGGAATGGTGATGGAGAAAGATGCAGGCGAGGCATTTTTTAAAGGTGCGCAGCAGCAAGGTTTTGATTTTTATAGCGTCCATTTCTTTCTCCGCAATTACCGCAGGATAAAAGCGCTGGCGTTGGGCGATTATACGGTGAATCTCGGGCAGGGGTTACTCAACTGGCAATCGCAGGCCTTTGGTAAAGGAGCGGCTGTGATGCAGATAAAAAGAGAAGGAGAAGTGATCAGGCCTTATGCTTCGCCCGGAGAGTTTTATTTCTTCAGGGGAGCGGCTATCACCCTGCAGCGGCATCGATGGGAAGTAACTGCTTTTGCTTCGCACCGAAAGCTCGATGCCAGTCCCAGTGCTGATTCCAGCCAGGAAGAAATGACCGTTTCCAGCCTGGTAAGTAGTGGTTATCATCGCAGTACCACAGAAATAGAGAAACGGGGTCAGGTGCGGCTAATAAGCGCTGGAGGTAATATCCGGTATAACAGCTCCCGGTGGAAAGTTGGTGGCAACCTCCTGTTGCATCGTTTTACACCCGCCTGGCAAAAAGAGCGTAAACCTTACAATCAATTTGATTTTAGTGGGAAACAGCTAGCTGCCGCCAGTATCGATTATGCCGGCAGCTGGAAAAATGTGCATGTGTTTGGAGAGTTGGCAACTGCTGACAATGGGCAGCCAGCTTTTATGCAGGGATTACTCACGACTGTGGCGCCTTCCGTGGATATGGCCCTTGTTTACCGGTACTATGATAAGGCATACCAATCGTTATTTGCCAATGGTTTTGGAGATGGCTATCGCACGGTAAATGAGCAGGGCTTGTATACAGCCACCACAGTAAAAGTGGGTTCCCGGTTTAAGCTGGATGCTTATGCAGATATCTTCCGTTTCCCCTGGCTGAAATACCGGTCCAGCGGACCTTCAGGAGGGAAGGAATTTTTTCTGCAGGGAACCTATACACCGGGCAGGCAAATAACGATGCTGCTGCGATACAACTACCGGCAGGCAGAAGAGAATATACCTGAATCAGCTAATCCCATCCCGGTGTTAATGGATATAACGTCGAGGCATATACGTTTCCAGTCAGCCATACAACAGGGTCGGCGATTGAGCATCCGCACCAGGATAGAATATAGCAGTTATCAGGCCACAGCAGTTGCCGGAATACAGCAGGGATGGATGATATACCAGGATTGCAGTTACCGGTTACTGCGCATGCCTGTTACCGTGAGCGGGCGCCTGGCCCGTTTTAAAACCAGTAGTTATGATACCCGCATTTATGCAACGGAAAACAGCGTGCTGTATGAAAATGCGGTATCTCAGCTCTACGGCCTGGGCTGGCAGTATTATCTGAATGTGAAATGGAAGGTAAATGCACGCTGTTCCTGCTGGGGGCGTTTCCATCAAACCATTTACCAGGGCGCACAGCAGGTGGGTAGCGGCAATGATATGATAGCCGGCAACAAAAAAACGATGCTTCAGTTCCAGCTGCAATATTTGATAAACGGCAAGTGATAAAAAAGTTTTTAAAATATTTTTTATTGCAATAAATTGATTTTCATGTTGTTGTGTAGATATTTTTATCTGCTGTTAAAATAATGTTAACTGGATGTAGTACTGAATTCTTTTTTTTTCTAAATTGTGGACGTCAACCAAAATCTAAATTCTAATTTGCTTTATGAGAGAGTTTGTATCTACGAGTTAATTTGCTTGTGGTTGTGACAGGAAAGGTTACACTGAAAATACTGTTGCAATTGACTTCTACCAAAAATTGAGAACTAAAACTAACATAATACTAAACCAAGCGGCTGGACTTGACCCGATATCATTTGCACAAGGCGAAACAACAATCTAACTGAAGCATTGCCAACTCAGACGAGTCTGTTTTGCTATGATATATATACAATAGGAAGTAATTGCGGAATAAGTGTTAATAATACAACCAAAATCTGATATCAATGAAAAACAGCGTTTCCATTGTTACATAGCATTACGCTATGAAGCTTAAGAACGATCATACTGCTTCCTAAAGATCGGAGATCAGTACGTTTTTATCATTGTTTTAATCGTGTAGATAGTATATACGGTATAGGGAATACTATGCCCTATATTTTACGAAGAATATTTACAATAGCGTAGTTAAAGCAGGTAATTGAGCCAATAAATAATAAACTAAGTTTTTTCTTTTTCAACCAAAATTTGAATCTTTTATGAAAAGGACATCATTCCTTTTTGCCATGCCGCTGGCGGTTGTAAGGGTGGTCATTGCAGCGCGCACTGACACATTTCAACCAGGTATTTTTGAACCCTATACTGCAAACGATACTTCCGGTAACACGACGTTGCTGGGATATACGTCCCTGCGTGCATTATTTTAAAGTCAGGATACTTAACATTCAACCAAATCGAACCGTTTAAAAGCACCCGGCGCATTCATTCAAAACAACAGCTAAGGTTTATACTGACATCATTGTCGCCCGATGCCCCTACCATGTAGGAGCATCCGGTATTCAACCAAAATCGGATACTGACAATGTTGGTTTGCTTTCAGAAGAAATCCGTCGCTATACCTGCCGGGATCATTCAATTAAATAACATAAAAAAAAACAGCCCGCATATGAGAAAATCGTTTTTATTAACAACGATGTTGGTGCTATACATAGCCACTGTCATCGGACAAGCAAAACTTATCACAGGTAAAATCACCGATGCAACCGGCGATCCTGTGCTTGGTGTTACCATTCAATTTAAAGGACAGGCAAAAGGTACTGTATCCGATCCGAATGGTGCTTTTAAACTGGAAGCCGAAAAGGGCCAGGTACTGGTTATTTCCGGCCTCGGTTACGAAACAAAAGAAGTTACAGTAAATGGTAATACACTGAATGTCGTTCTCGCAAAATCAGACAGAACGATCAATGAAGTAGTAGTAACAGCGCTGGGTATTAAAAGAGAGAAGAAAGCGCTGGGATATGCTGTGCAGGAAGTAAAGGGAACTGAACTTACCCAAACAAATGAAACGAATGTTTTAAACTCATTGTCTGGTCGGGCAGCAGGTGTACAGATCAATAACAACGGTGGTGCTGTGGGATCCAGTGTCAGCATCGTATTGCGTGGTTACAACTCTTTTACCAACAATGCGCCACTCATCGTGGTAGATGGTATTCCCATCAATAACCCACAGTCAACGGTAATACCAGGAGCCCTTACACCCAGTGCTACTGACCAGCAATCCGCTGTGGATTATGGTAATGGTATCAATGATATTGACCCGGAAAACATCGCTTCCGTTTCCATCCTGAAAGGCGCCAATGCAGCCGCTTTGTATGGTTACAGGGCAGGTAATGGTGTAATCCTGATCACCACCAAAAGCGGGAAATCTGCCTTTAAAGGCATTGGGGTTTCTTACACTGGCGGTGCTTCTTTAGAAAAACAATACATTCTGCCTAAATACCAGAATAAGTACGGACAGGGTTCCACCAGTAGCGAATACTGGTATAACCTGTATAAGGCAGCAGATCCTGCTAATACATTGTCATACCAGGACTGGGCATTACAAAATGGATTTGCCTATGTTGATGGACAAGGAGCCGGTGTAAATGATGGTGTGGATGAAAGCTGGGGCCCAAGAATGGATATTGGACTGAAATTGCCGCAGTACAACAGCCCGCTGGATGCCAATGGTAACAGAACCGCTACTCCCTGGGTGTCACACCCTAACAATGTGAAGAATTTCTTCAAAACAGGATTTTCACTCAATAACAACGTATCATTAACCAGTAACACCAACAAGGGTAGCACCAGGCTTTCACTGAGTCATCAGCGCCAGATGGGTACCGTTCCCAACACCGACCAAACCAGGTATTCGGCGATGTTGAGCACTAGCCAGAACCTGACTGATAAGTTGAAAGTAGAAGCCATGGCTAACTACGTACAAACACTCAACGACAACCTCGTAGGACAGGGATATAATGAGTTCAACCCTATGCAGTCAATAGGTAGCTGGTTCGGACGCCAAATAGATATGAATGACCTGAAAAATAACTGGGATAAAATGATGCCTAATCCGGCATTCCCTGGTACCGGTGTTCCATACAACTGGAACCTGAACTATCACGATAACCCATTCCTGAGTTTATATAGAAACTTAAACGCCCGTAAAAAAGACCGTGTATTCGGTTATGCGAGTGTTTCATACGAATTCAGCAAATGGTTTAACCTGATGGGTCGTATTGGTACCGATTGGTATTCTGAAAGCAGAACCCAAAATACTTCCTCTCTCGCTACCGCCAACTTTTTATATGGCGTAGGCGGTCAGTTTACTGATTGGAGTATTTACGGAAATGAAGTGAATGCCGACCTGATCGCAAACGGCGGTGGTAAACTGGGTAAAGATTTCTCCTTGTCATATACCGTTGGTGGAAACTACCGGGATGCAAAAACTAAAAATGTTTCTTCTACAGCTAACGATCTGACTGTTCCTGATCTGTACACCATTGGTAACGCAAAAGGTGCAGCGTCTAATACCATGTATATTTCGCAACTCCGCTCTAACAGCGTATTTGCACAAGCATCATTAGGATTCCGCAACTGGCTGTATTTGGATCTGACGGCAAGGAACGACTGGAACTCTACGTTACCAGCCAATAATCTTTCTTATTTTTATCCTTCCGCCAGCTTAAGCTGGATTTTCAGCGACGCATTGAAAATTAGCAACTCATCTGCCTTTACCTATGGTAAATTGCGCGTGAGCTATGCCGAAGTAGGTTCTGGAACAAGTCCTTACATGATTCTAAGATCTTTCGTTCCTCAATCAAATACATTCAATGGGGTGACCCTCTATCATCAGTCATATAGACTACCGCCGCTGGACCTGAAGCCAGAACGTGCCAAGAGTGTTGAAGTTGGTGCTGAATTACATTTCCTTGATAACAGGCTGAATCTGGATGCGACTTATTACGATAAGAGAACAATCAACCAGATCATGCCTATATCTGTTTCCGCTGCGTCAGGAGCTACTACTGCGCAGATTAATGCTGGTGAAATTGTGAGTAAGGGCGTGGAACTGCAACTGAATTTAGGTATTCTGCGTAGCGACAATGGCTTTAACTGGGATATGACTATCAACTGGGCAAAAAATAACAGCAAGGTAACCAAACTGTATACTGACCCAAGAACAGGTGAGGAATTGCCATGGTTCCAACTAGGACGTAACTGGGGTACTACTATCGGAGCTATTCCTGGTCAAGATTATGGTATCATCAGGGGAGCTGATTATGTAACAGATCCTAAATCGGGCGCTATCGTGGTGGGAGCAAATGGATTACCTTCTTTCAAGAAAGACCAGGTAATTGGTAATATTGTGCCCGATTGGATCGGTGGTGTGAATAATACCTTCAGATATCGCAACTTCAATCTTAGCTTCCTGATCGACATGAAAAAAGGTGGTGATATATTCAGCGTAACGCATATGTTCGGCGCCAATACTGGTGTGTTAGATTTTACTGCGGCCGGCAATATTCGTGAAACTGGTGTGGTATTGGGTAAAGATATCCTGACCGACAAAAAGTTTGTAGATGCAAGTGGCAATCCGAACACCAAAGTCGTAGCGGCCGACAATGCCTTTAAATATCTTTCTTATGACGGAGCTTCTTCCGGAACCAGGTTCGATATCATCGACGGTACTTATATAAAACTTCGCACCATACAATTTGGCTATAACATTCCAGCTAATCTAATCAGCAGATGGGGATGGTTGAAAAGCGCCGGTGTATCGGTGTTTGCACAGAACGTAGCACTCCTGTATACAGATAAAAGTAACAAAGCACATATTGACCCGGAAACCGGATTTGGCAATAATGTGGCCCAACTGGGTTTTGAAGAATACCAGATTCCTTCAAACAGAAGTATCGGTTTGAAATTAAATCTGAATTTCTAACCTAGTGCAGAAGCAGATTAATGATTTAATTAAAATTAGTATTATGAAACTGTATAATAGAAGATTATCAAAATATTTCCTGGTCGGGGCGTTGATAATGATAACCGGTGGAAGTTGTACCAAGAACTTTGAAAAAATAAATACGGATCCGAACACGCCTTTGAAGGTGCCGGGTAACAATACGTTGGCCTATTCCCTTGTCTATTACGCACAAAACATTTTTGATGCTACAGCTGATATGAATGAGCCAGAATGTTTCGGAGGCCACCTGGGTAAGATTCAGTACATTGACGAGGCGCGCAATGTGTTTAGACCAGCAGCGATCGAGAATTTCTGGGCTTATCATTACAATGTGTTAAATAACCTCCAGATCACCATTAATGATGCTATCGCCACTAATAAAATAAATCAGCAGGCGGCAGCGCTTACTTTCAAGTGTTATGTGGCGCAAATTGCTACTGATACCTGGGGAGACATTCCTTACTCTGACGCGATAAAAGGTGGCAGTGGGGTAATTACACCCAAATATGATAGCCAGAAGGATGTTTACGCGGCGATATTGGCAGATTTGAAAACTGCCAATGATCTTTTTGCAAAGAACAGTGCCGCCGGCGGATTAAGCGATGGAGACGTTCTGTATTCAGCTGATGCAACCAAATGGCGTCAGTTCTGTAACTCTCTCCGGTTAAGGGTAGCTATCCGTTTGAGCAAGAAAGATGTGGCAACTGCCAAAGCAAATATTGAGGAAATTGCCGGTAATCCAGCCAAATTCCCAGTTATGACAGGCAATGCTGACAATGCGTTCCTGAACTGGCCTGGAGGTAAACCTTACAACGAACCCTGGTCTTCCAACAAATACGACGATGGTCGTGACGACCACGCTGTCAGCGACGTACTGGTTAATAAACTCCTCGAGTTAAACGACCCCCGTCTCCCCGTGTATGCTAAACCTGCCACAGGTGATGGCAAATACCGTGGGGTAGGAATTGGTATCAAGGATAGCGAAAAACTGCCTTCTATTGCACTGTATTCCAGAATCGGCGCCCGTTTCAGGGACAATAAAACAGGATTTACGCCATTTATGCGCGCCGCAGAAGTGAAATTCATCTTGGCAGAAGCGGCTGCTAACGGCTGGAATGTAGGAGTAAGCGCAAAAGACGCCTACGAGGCGGGCATTGATCTGTCCCTGGAAGAAAATGGGGTGTCCAATGCGGCATATAAAGCAAGTGCCGGTGTAAAATGGGATGGCGATGTGAAAAAGATATATATGCAGAAATGGCTTGCCCTGTTTAAAGACGGTCACGAAGCATGGGCTGAAACCAGAAGAACAGATGTGCCTTTATTGCCAGCTGCCACAGGATCTCCTTATCCTGGCCATACCCGCACATCTTTCCGCCTGCCTTATCCTAACACTGAAACTACCCTGAACGGCGCCAATAGCGGTGCAGCGGTGGGTTCAATAAAAGATAACTACTGGGGTGCACAAATGTATTGGGACACCCGCACAGGCGTTAATTGATGCCAGCAGCAAGAATATTGCATAGCAAATTTGACGAAGAGGACTATTATTAGTGGTCAATATACTGGTCAATAAAAAAAAGAGGGCTTATTTGAGCCCTCTTTTTCTATTTTTGTACGGCAAAATCTTACAACATGGAAAATCAGCACGAAGAACAGAATCAGCTTAATATTGAGTTGAATGAAGAAATAGCCGAAGGGCAATATGCGAATCTTGCTATTATCACCCATTCCAACGCCGAGTTCGTAGTGGACTTTGTCAATGTGATGCCCGGTTTACCCAAGGCGAAAGTGAAATCCCGTATCATACTCACTCCTCAGCATGCCAAGCGCTTTATGAAGGCCATGCTGGATAATATTAAGAAATACGAATCCATACATGGGCCTATCCAGGACCAGGAGCAGGTGTCTGTACCCTTAAATTTTGGTGGACCCACCGCTCAGGCATAATTCGTAAGTCAGATGGAACATATTTTTTCTTATCATCATTTGAGGGAATTCACCCGCGAGGTATTTATCCACATGGGGTGTAGCCTGGAACATGCTGCGCTGGCGAGCGAAGTGCTGGTGTCAGCCGATCTGAGAGGCATAGATTCTCATGGCATAGCCCGTCTGTCGGGCTATGTGCGTTTATGGGAAGCTAAGCGGATCAATCCCCGTCCTAATATCCGGATCATACACGAAACCCCCAGCACCGCTGTGGTGGATGGAGATGCCGGCTTAGGCCTGGTAGTGGCGCCATATGCCATGGAAATAGCGATGCAAAAAGCCGCAGCGGTAGGTACCGGCTGGGTGAGCGTTAAAAACTCCAATCACTTCGGTATTGCCGGTTACCATGCTATGAAAGCGCTCGAACAGGATATGATCGGGATGGCGATGACCAATGCCAGTCCCCTCGTAGCACCCACCTTTTCCACAGAGCGTATGCTGGGCACCAACCCTATCGCAGTGGCCATTCCGGCAAAAGAACAACCGGCTTTTGTAGCCGATTTCGCCACCACGACCGCTGCCAATGGTAAACTGGAAATCCTGCAGCGTAAAAATGAAGAGGCGCCTTATGGCTGGATACAGGATAAAAACGGTAATCCCAGCAAAAATCCGCATGAACTCAAGGACGGCGGGGCTTTACTGCCCCTCGGCGGCGACCGGGAACACGGAAGCCATAAAGGGTATTGTTTGGGAGCAATTGTTGACATATTTTCGGCCGTTCTTTCAGGGGCCAATTACGGACCCTGGGCGCCCCCATTTGTAAGTTTTCTGCCGCTGTCGCCCAACCCGGTAGGGGAAGGCCTGGGGCATTTCTTCGGCGCCATGCGTGTAGATGCCTTCCGGCCGGCTGATGAGTTTAAATCCAATATGGATACCTGGATCAGCCGCTTCCGCAATGCTGAAGCGATTCCCGGTAAAAAAGTATTAATACCAGGTGACCCTGAAAGAGAAATGCACCAGGAACGACTGGAAAATGGTATTCCCGTAATTGCGCCAGTGGTAAAGGATATGAAGGAAGTAGCAGCGAAGTTTAACTTGAATTTTTAAATCACCATCATTCATAAAAAACACCCGGAATAAAGCCCGTGCTGGATTTCAGGTTGCTAAAGCAAAAACAAAACATTCAGATGAAAGTGTTAAAATTTGGTGGAACCTCCGTGGGAAAACCAGAGCGTATGCAGTCGGTATCACAACTGATCACAGCAGATAAAGATCAGAAAATTGTGGTCCTTTCCGCACTGTCAGGCACCACAAACTCTCTTGTGGAAATCAGCCAGTCATTGTCAGGAGGTAAAAAGGAACTGGCGAAGCAGCAGATTGATAAGCTGGAAAGCCACTACCGTACTTTTTGCAATGATTTAGTGAAGCAGGACGCCGGCCGCGCTAAAGCCAAGGCGATCGTTGATGAACACTTCGAATTTCTGAATATCATCCTGAAGATATCTTTCAATGAGGCACTGAATAAAGATATTCTCGCCCAGGGCGAATTATTATCTACCCGTCTCTTCTGTGCATACCTCGAAGAAGCCGGCATCCAGGCGGTATTGCTGCCTGCGCTCGACTTCATGAGTATCGATGAGTATGAAGAGCCGGAAATTCCGAAAATAAAAAATAGACTGGCCGACCTGATCCGTCAACATAAAGATCAAACCATCTTTATTACCCAGGGATATATCTGTCGCAATGCCAGGGGAGAGGTAGACAACCTGAAACGCGGGGGTAGCGATTATTCCGCTTCCCTGATCGGCGCCGCTATCCAGGCAGACGAAGTACAGATATGGACAGACATCGATGGTATGCACAACAACGATCCCCGCGTAGTGAAGAAAACCTTCCCGATCGAGCAACTCTCCTTCGATGAAGCGGCGGAACTGGCCTATTTTGGCGCTAAAATCCTCCACCCGGCTTCTATCTGGCCTGCACAGCATTTCAACATCCCGGTGAAATTGCTGAACACCATGCAGCCGGAAGCGAAAGGCACTATCATCACCGAATTACCTAATGGTAACGGCGCTAAAGCGATTGCTGCCAAAGATGGTATCATCGCCATCAAGATCAAGTCCAGCCGCATGCTGCTGGCATACGGCTTCCTGCGCAAGATCTTCGAAATTTTCGAAAAATACCGCACGCCCATCGATATGATCACTACTTCCGAAGTAGCGGTGTCTATCACCATCGATAGCGATCAGTACCTCGATCAGATATTGAAAGAACTGCAACCATTTGGTACAGTAGAACTGGATTATCACCAAACCATCGTATCTATTGTAGGCAACGAGGTGGCTGCCACACCGTCTATTATCACTAAATTGTTTGATGCCATGGAGGAAATTCCGTTGCGCATGATCTCTTACGGTGGTAGCAGGCACAATATCTCTATCCTGATCAACGGCCAGTATAAAGAGAGAACATTACAGGTGCTGAATAAAGGATTGTTTGGTCTGGAATAAAAGACCATGCTATTTTTCCATAAAAGCAGTGGAGCATGTCTTCACTGCTTTTTACTTTTTTAGCCGCTGGTCAAACACAAAAGGTTGGGTATCTGCAATGCTGATGTTGGCAGCATCGGGATGCAGGGGATTTAGCAGGTAATTATATTCATCTGCAATCACCACAGAGGGTATTCTCAATACGGCATACCGGGCGGTATCTATCCATTCGTCCCCAATCTGTTGCAGCGCCGGGAAAGGAGCCAGCGATTGCCAGCCCGAAGGTAAATCGTGCTTGGTCAGCACTTTGATGGCAACGTTGTCCGGTATATGAATGGTGGCAATACAGAAATCCTGTACAATGGTTTTAAGCGGAATGTGTACCAATACTTCCAGTGCCGACAAGGCCCTGCTGCCGGCTGTGTACATCACGGCATGCCCCGGACTATTCCATCTCCCACCGTATAAACGTGCTCCCGTTCCACTCAGGTCGTTAATGTAAGCGCATTTACTGATCCTGTATACTTCCATGCTGTTGTTTTCGTTGATTTACGCAAAGATGCCATGCTCAATACGTCCCAGCTCATCCTGGATGAGTTGAAACCCGAAAGTGGTGTCTAACAACGAAATAGGGGATTGATAATTGAAGGCGGGCAGCGGCGTACGCATCCACTCCTTGAAGTTTTCCAGGTGACCAAATACTTCGGTGCCCCGTTGGTAAAGCTGTGAAAGCAGGATGGCCCGCTCAGACGTGTCGGCTGATAATTTCGTGTCATCGGCATAACGTTGCAACGTTCTCTCTGAAATATGTACTACCTGCGCCAGCTCAGATAAGGAAAACGAAATCTGCCTGCTCAGGTTTAATAATGCCCGCTTGAGAATCCCGCTGCGGGAAAGCTGTATAAAATCAAAATAACCACTACTGGCCACATAGGCGGCCCCCGGCTGTTCTACGATCAACAACGCATTTTCCTGCACCTGGTATCCTTTAATATGTTTCATAATACCCGACATTTGTCACAAAAATACAACAATTTGTCGTTATTTCAATTGCTTGTCTTCAAAATAGCCAATCTTCCACATCTTATTGATTTCCAGAGTAATCACATCATGCTCCTTTACCACTTTGCCCTTCAGTACATAAAAACCGCCCTTCTGAAAAGGATATTGCCGCAAACTATCGGGAAAATGAACAGTATCCACGAAGGAGCCCTCTCTATCCAGGAAGGTACCAAAACACATTGGCTCGCCTTTAGCGCTGCGTAAATTCTTGGTGGTAACCAGATAGCCCAATGTCGTTACCGGTAAGCCCACATGCTGGTCAAACTCACGGGCAGGCATATACGATTGTTGATCATGCTGCAGTACCTGGAAAGGCGATTGCAGGGGAAAGCCCAGTAGATCTATCTCATCAAAGGCATCTTCATGGGCGTGATATGCCAACGTGGGTAACTCACAATTTACTGTCGTAGCCCCGAATAAAGGCAGGGCATGGGTATGGCTGTTATCTCTCCTGCTCACCAACAGGCTACTTTTCCACAATAATTCTTTTTTCGTATAACCAGTGAAATGGAAGCAACCAATACGGATCAGTATTTCCAGCTGTTCTTCTCCGGGCATGATGCGGTTGGTAAAATCTTCCAGGTGGGAAAAAGGACCATATTCCCGGCGGTCTGCCAGTATCCGTTCCGCGAGTTGCTGCTCCAGGCCTTCCACATGAATGAATCCCACATATACCTGCCGGCCTTTGATATTCGTATAGTAGTCACTGTTATTAATGCAGGGAGGGTGCAGGTCTACGCCGGTTTTCTGCAGTTCCCGGAAATAAAGTTCCCGGTTATAGAAGCCGCCGAAGTTATTGATCACGGCCACCATAAATTCCGCCGGAAAATATGTTTTCAGATAGAGGCTCTGATAACTCTCTACAGCAAAGCTGGCCGAATGTGCTTTGGAAAAGGAAAAATTAGCGAAGCTGGCTATCTGTCGCCATACTTCTGCTGTCACTGCAGGGGAATGACCACGTTGGGCGCAGTTGGCAAAAAAACGATGTTCGATGTTTTTAAACTCATTCGATTCCCGGTATTTCCCGCCCATGGCCCGACGCAGCGTATCTGCATCGGCCAGCTCCAGCCCCGCAAAATGATGCGCAACTTTAATCACATCTTCCTGGTACACCATGATACCAAAAGTTTCTTTCAGCAGTTCTTCAATCACCGGGTGCAAATAGGAGACTTTATCCGGGTTGCGATATCGTTCTACATAGGCCTTCATCATGCCCGATTGTGCTACGCCAGGGCGAATAATAGAGCTGGCAGCCACCAGGGCGAGATAATTATCGCATTGTAGTTTCTGTAATAGCTGGCGCATCCCCGGTGATTCGATATAAAAGCATCCAATCGTATTGACCGTTTTAAGATTGTTTTTTACACGGGGATCCTGTTGAAATGCTTTCACATCATGGATATCAATTTCTACCTGCCTGTTTTCCCGGATAATATCAATAGCATCCCGGATATGACCAAGCCCGCGCTGGCTGAGGATATCGAACTTATGCAACCCGATACGTTCTGCCTGCCACATGTCCAGTTGGGCTGTTACAAAGCCTTTGGGCGGTAAATAAGTAGTGCAGTAGTGATGTATGGGCGCTTCACTGATCAATATACCGCCGGCATGAATACTCAGGTGATTGGGGAATGCCGGCGTAGTATTCATCAGTTCACAATAGCGGGCAATTTGCCGGTGAATATGATCATTTTCCAACTGAAGCTGAAAGCCATTCTCCAGTATTTTGTCAATTTCTTTTTTCGGCAGTCCATACACTTTTCCCAGTTCCCGGATAATGGCGTTCGTCTGGAAGGTAGTCACCGTACCTAATAGCGCGGTATGTTCCGGTCCATAGGTATCAAAAATATAACGGATTACCTGGTCACGGTCGCGCCAGGAAAAATCGATATCAAAGTCGGGCGGCGACTTGCGGTAAGGATTCAGGAATCGTTCAAAGTAAAGATCGAGCTCAATAGGATCTACATCGGTAATTTGAATGCAGTAGGCAATAATGGAGTTAGCGCCGCTTCCACGGCCAACATAGAAAAACCCTTGTTCCCGGGCATACCGGATCATATCCCAGGTAATGAGGAAATAGGCTTCAAAATTTTGCTGGGCAATGATGTCCAGTTCTTTTTCAATGCGTGCTAATGCCACTGTATGATCTTTGCCATACCGCTGGTACATGCCGGCTATGGCCAACTCCCGCAGCTTTTTCCTGTCGCCCGCTACGCTGCCGGTAAAATGTTTTTTATTGCTGGGTGTGTTCATGGTCATCTCCACCTGGCAGGCATCCATTATTTCCAGGGTATTTTGTACAATGTCCGGGTAGTCGGAGAAGTGATCGACCAGTTGCGCCGGATGTGTTAATTGTTCGGCCGGATGCCCCGTCATAGCAGGTGTGACTTGGGTGATCAGCATGTTCTGATCTATCGCGCGAAGCAGGCGATGTAATTCATAGTGTTCGTTGTCCTGGAAGGTAACGGGTTGTAAAACCACCAGCTTCTTTTTCCAGGCAAGCGTATCAGTTCTGAAAAGTTTATTGCGTTCCCAGGGGCGGATACCTATCAGTTCGTGGGCATCCAGACTGTCGGGTGGCCGGCTGCCCCAGGGATAAACGACAAAGGTGTGTGGTAGCTGGGGGGCGTTATCAGGAAAAGGAATTTCCCGCTGCAGGTCGTCGGACAACAGGTGGTTGATATGATACCAGCCCTCCTGGTTACGGGCCAGTAACAGGTATTTAAAATCGTTCCCATTCCTGCATTCCAATCCCAGTATAGGTTTGATCAGGTATTGCCGGCAAAGGTCTACAAACTCCCATGCATCGGCAGTCATGTTGATATTGGTCAGTGCCAGGCTGATAATGCCCAGTTCATGCGCTTTTTTAACCAGCATTGCGGCCGACATGGTGCCATAGCGGAGACTAAAGAATGTTTTACAGTTGAGATACATACCAATAAACCGGGGTTAAGCTTTGAAATAGGGCATGATATCCTTTGGAGGCCTTGTTGGGTCTTTTTTCCCGGGGGCGGTTACATTGGTGCCTTTCATCAGGTATTCCCATCCAAAGCGGTTTTTGATCTGGTCTATGGCCTGGTAGAGGGCAATCATTTCCTGTTTGTCATCGAACAGGCTGATCTGGTAATTTCCATGTACCAGGTGACTGAAACGTACGCCTATCAGGCGTACCAGCAGGCGCCGGTCGTATAGTTTTTTAAACAGGTCTTTTACTTTTTCCAGTAGTACATGATCGGCGCAGGAGTAGGGGATACTCATCTGTTTGGTGACTGTTTCAAAATCGGCATAGCGGATTTTCAGGGTAATACAACCAGTAAGTTTTTGTTGCTGCCGGAGTTCGAATGCAATTTTCTCTGTCATCCTCACCAGTTCTGCGTGCAGGAATTGCAGGTCGATGGTATCTGCAGGGAATGTACTTTCTGTAGAGATAGATTTCTGTTCATAGAAAGGCACTACCGGCGATTCATCGATCCCATTGGCTTTTTTCCATAGGGCTATCCCGTTTTTCCCCATCCATGCTTCAAGCAGGGAGATGGGCACTTCGCTCAGTGTCTTCACGGTTTCTACGCCACGGCGCCTGAGCAGGGCGCCGGTTTCACGGCCTACCATCGGGATCTTTTCCACCGCCAGCGGTGCCAGAAAACTTTTTTCTTCACCAAACAGTATTTCCAGCTGACCATTTGGTTTTGCTTCGTCTGTGGCTACTTTAGACACCAGCTTGTTGGATGCCAGTCCGAAGGAGATAGGAAGCCCTGATTCCTTCATGATGCTCCTTCGCAGCGCTGTGGTCCATTTCAGGGATCCGAAAAATTTATCCATCCCTGAAATATCCAGGTAAAATTCATCGATAGATGACTTCTCGTAAAGCGGTGCTTTTGCTGCAATCATCTCCGTGATTTCCCTCGATTTAGCGCTGTACAGTTCCATGTCCCCGCTGCGTATAATGGCATGCGGACATAGCCGCAGCGCGGTTTTCATGGGCATGGCAGAATGAATACCATAGCGCCGGGCTTCATAGCTGCAAGCTGCTACTACGGCCCGGTCACTGCTACCGCCCACCAGTAATGGCTGCCCGCTTAACCGGCTGTCCCGCTGGCATTCGACGGATACAAAGAAGCAATCCAGGTCGAAATGCGCAATGGTGCGCTGTTGTAAAGTAATCATAACTAAGTTGGTTTAAGGGATAAACAAGGACGGATCGGGTACACCGTATAAAAGCGATACGGATGGCGGACCGGGCAATGGGGAAGGATAGTAAGGCAACAGGCCTGCCAGCCGGAATCACTTTCATCTGGACCTGCAATTTACTAATTATTTTAGTTATTGCTAATAAAATTAGCAATAAATATTCAAAAATCTCGCGCTGCTATTTTTCGTAACTTTAGTATGGCATATCTGGCATTCAATATGTAATGAGTAAGAGAGTGGAAATGAAGGAGAAAGGGAGTATGTGAATGGTTTTACCTTTAAACTGATCTCCAATGAAACAACCGGATTTAACCAAAGAATTACTAATTCTCGCATTGTTGCTGGTCCCCATGGCTTACCTCGCCATTATCTGGAATCATTTACCCACCGCCATTCCCGCTGCGGCAAACCCGCTGGGTTCCGCGGAAATAAGGTCAAAAAGCGATTTCCTGTTACTCATGATTTTCCTGTTTTTTACAAACGGCCTGCTGTACTTCCTTTTTCGCTATATCCCTGCTGTGGACGAAAGCCAGTCTGTGCCGAAAGGAGAAGCCGTACATAAGGACTATTACCGTATCCGGTTTTTAATCCATACCTGCCTGGCAGTTTTTACCTGTGTCATCATATTCCTGGTAAGCCAGGGAAACCCGTTCGTTATGGAGCGCTGGGCATTTATCGGGGTGGGGATATTGATCACCGGAATAGGGCTTTATCTCCGCAGGTTAAAGCCCAATAATTATATAGGCGTCCGGACACCATGGACGCTGCAGAACCCGCAGATATGGAAAGAAACACACCTGATGGCCAGTAACCTGTGGACAAGCGCGGGCATTGTAACCATCATCGCCGGATTCTTCCTGTCGCTGATTACAGGAGTGTTTATCTTTTTCTTTCTTTCCATTGTACTGGCAGCCCTGCCCTATATTTATTCCTTCCGGTTGTATAATAAGGATAAAGGATAATATAAACCTGCTGTGATTCCGTGGTCAATTCATACAAAAAGAAATGGCGTCCCTGACAAGGACGCCATTTAATATTTTTATAGAGAGCGATTATTGACTAGAACCATCCTTTGCCCAGCGCTTCGCGGAAAGGCCATGGAATGAGCGCCAGTATAACAATCAGTGCGAGGCCGAAGAAAATCAGGCCCAGCTTATGTTTCTGCGCATCTGTAGCAGCTTTCTTTATTTTGGATTTACCAATATGCACCAGCGCAATGGCAATAACAGCCATGACTTCATGTTCTACGGTAAAAAATCTTAATACCGGTGTTTTCATCGCCACACTCATATCTGCAAAGCCTTGTTTGGCCAGCGGGCTTACAAACATAAGAATCAGCCCTACCAGCAACTGCAGGTCACAGAAGATCATAAAAAAAAGTCCTGCTTTACTGTCTGCTGCTGTAAAGGGTGTTTTACCGGTAACACCTCTGAGAGAGCGGATCACTGCCCATATCCCAGCTAATAATATTGCCCATCTTAAGAACGAGTGTACATAGTTTAACATGTCGAGTTGGATTTATACCGGGCAAAAATAAGCGATGAATGTCGAATATATTTGGTAATTCATAAAAATATTTGCTAATTTTGTTAGCAAGGTACTAAATTATTTAGGTTATGTCCGTAGTATGTCAGAATTTGAAATATCTGCGTAAGCAAAAAGGCTGGACGCAGCAAGAGTTTGCCGATAAACTCGGTATCAAGCGTTCCCTGCTGGGGGCATATGAGGAAGAACGTGCAGAGCCCCGTACGGAAATCCTGGAACAGGTAAGCGATATGTTCCGGGTATCCATCGATGATCTGCTCCGCAGGGATTTGGGTTCCCAGAAAGATAGTTTCCTGGAAAAGCGCCGCCAGCTCAAAATGGGGACTTCCAGGCAAGCCATCCAGTTTGTCCCGGTAAAAGCGGCCGCCGGTTATCTCGCCGGTTATAATGATGATGAATTCATCGAGGAACTGAACACTTTTACCCTGCCTATGCTGGGCGCCGGCGATTACCGGGCTTTTGAAATTGCCGGAGATTCTATGCTCCCGGTTACTTCCGGCTCTGTCATCGTTTGCCACAAGGTAGATGGCTGGGAAGAGATCAAGAACAATGAAACATATATTGTAGTTACTTCCCGTGAAGGTATTGTGTTTAAGCGGATCCAGAAGAATAACCGCGCTAAGTCAAAAATTACCCTGGTATCCGACAATCCCCAGTTTGAACCATATGGAGTAGAAATGGAAGAAGTACTAGAGCTTTGGCAGTCTGATGCCGTTATCAGTAAAGCGGGCCAGCAAAGCCGTATGAGCGTTAACCACCTGGCCGATATGGTCAGCCAGCTACAGGACCAGGTAAGCCTGTTGAAAAAGAAGCTGAAAGACTAAGACAAACGTATTAGCAGTTATAGGGGAGAGCCACCTCTCCCTGGGTGACTGCGTTGAATGCTCCCATGGATATGGCTGTTCTCTGGAGAGAGCAGGCCAGGGAGTTGCTGTTGCTCCGCGTATATGCCACGTGCCTGGGGCCTTAATTCCACTGTTATTTAATAGAATCCCATTGCTCCGGTATTGCACCATTTGCCGGAATGACCCCCTTTGTGGGCATTTTCCCGGTAATCTTCGTTGGCTGCAGGAAGACGCCTGCCGCTTTGTTTCGCATTTCTTTCTTAAATTCGGGTATCACAGCACACGTTAAATCAACCACAGCATGAGGTTTCATGTTTCTTTTGCCGAGTCTTTACGACAATTGCAGAAAAGCGATGATGATTTCGCGGTATTGTTTGAGCACGGTTCCATGAGGGGGATTATTTTCGGTCCCGATGAAATGGATGGACAGGAGCCACATGTCCAGGATGAAATCTACCTGGTGATGCGGGGGAGCGGGGAATTTGAGCTGGAAGACAAAGTAGTACAGGTAGGCGTCGGAGATTTCCTGTTTGTGCCTGCAGGGAGTACGCATCGCTTCCGGAATTGTACGGCCGATATATTGTTGTGGGTGGTCCTATACGGCCCGGAAGGCGGAGAATCAGAATAATTCGGCAATCTTTTGTTTTTTAGTAAATCTTATATTATCTTTGCGTTCCTAAAAATAAGAGGCAAAAATTATGTTGATCATTGATTCTAAAGATTGCGAAAACATAGACAAGGCGCTTAAAAAGTATAAAAAGAAATTTGAGAAAGCTCGCATTTTACTGCAGCTGAGATCGCGCCAGTCTTTTACCAAACCATCTGTTAAACGTCGTAACGAGGTGTTAAAAGCCGTTTACAAGCAACAGCTGTCTACCGGTAAATTCGATGCTTAATTAATTGCGTTAGCCATAGGCTGATTGCAACTCAAAATATTTGATGATTGTAAGGTTATTTAATAACTTTACAGTCATCAATCTTTTTGTGTTGAACGAGCCATTATATTCATTAGCTGAGCGGTTCATTTCCTATATCCAGCTCGAAAAGCGTTACTCCGCTCATACCTGCATTGCCTATCGCAATGATCTCCTCCAGTTTTTCGATTACATTACTGCCAGTTATAGCAACACCCCGGTGGGTGATATTAGTCATGTAATGATCCGCAGTTGGCTGGCCCACCTGATGGAAGATGCCATGACGGCTAAAAGTGTAAACCGGAAAATATCCACGCTTAAATCCTTTTTCAAATATTGTCTTCGCCAGGGGCTTGTCAAACAGTCGCCCATGGTGAAAGTAATTGCACCTAAAATAAGTCGCCGTTTGCCGGGGTATATTGAGGAAAAGGGAATGCGCGCCCTGGAAGATAATATCAGCCCGGTGTCTGTGAGTTCCCTGCATATTTTCGCCGACGATTTTGAAGGGATGACCCACCGCCTCATTTTTGAGATCTTTTACCAGACAGGTATCCGGTTGTCGGAGTTGATTGCTTTACCAGAATTCAGGGTAGACCGCAGCAACCTGTCGGTGAAGGTAATGGGGAAAGGAGGAAAGGAGCGTATTATACCTATCAGTGAAAGGCTGCTGTCGCAGATAGCCGTATATATGGAGCAAAAGCGCGTTCAACTGGAGGAGTTTGAAAGCGGTGTATTGCTGGTGCATCCACATACAGGACAACGGTTGTATCCCAAGTATGTATACCTGATGGTGCGAAAATATCTCACGGAGCACCAGATCACTACCCTAAAGAAGAAAAGTCCGCATATGCTGCGGCATACTTTTGCTACTCATTTGGCTAACAATGGTGCAGATCTCAATGCGATCAAAGAGTTGCTGGGGCACTCGAGTCTCGCTGCCACACAGGTTTACACGCACAATACCATAGAGCAATTAAAGAAGGTGTACAAGCAGGCGCACCCAAAGGCGTAGATTTTTTTTCAGCTTTTAACAAAATATTACGCGGTATAGCAGCATTGCATTAATAAAGTGACTATATTAGTAATGAAGTTCTTTTCTACTAAACGAGAGTGCCTATGACCATGGTTTACTAACTAGAACCTAGATTGTTAAATATTTAAAAAATTAGTGCTATGAACGTACAAATTCAAACTGTGCATTTTGATGCGGATGCTAAATTGATTGATCACGTGAACAAGAAAATTCAGAAGTTGAACACCTTTTATGATCGTATTGTAAGCGTGGATGTTTTTTTAAAATTGGATAATATAGCACATCAGGTTAAAGATAAAATAGCTGAAATCAGAGTTCGAATACCCCGTCAGGACCTATTTGTCAAGCACGAGTCCAAGTCTTTCGAAGAGTCGTTTGATTTAGCCTATGATTCACTTGTTAACCAGGTAAAACGTACTAAGGAAAAGAAATTTCAATAATTTTCTGAAATAATTTTGGAAATATTAATCTCTTTGCTACCTTTGCCATCCCGATTCAAAAAGAGGGTTGGTAAAAGTAGCAAAGTTCTTTATAGCAGGGCGTCTTCAGGGAAGTAGATAAATTTTTAAATATTTATAACAAACTGAAAAAAAGATTTTGAGAATTGAAAAAAACTCTTAATTTTGCGCTCTCTTTCAACGAGTTAAACGAACAGAAATACTTTAATTGAAAGAATGTTTTTTGAAAAGATGCCAGCATAGCTCAGTTGGCCAGAGCTACTGATTTGTAATCAGTGGGTCGGGGGTTCGAATCCCTCTGCTGGCTCATCGATTTTTGCTTTGTTCATGAAAGTGACGGGCGACAAAATCCAAGAATGTTTGGGCAGGTTCCAGAGCGGCCAAATGGGGCGGACTGTAAATCCGCTGACTACGTCTTCATAGGTTCGAATCCTATCCTGCCCACCAAAACAGCGTGTTCCGCTTTTGCCCTTCGCAGAGGCGGAACATACTTGTTAAGTGAAAGGTGAGTAATTTAAGATACTAAGATTACCCTGGCCTTGTGCTACAACAGCCTTTTAAAGCTCTTTTTTTTATTCTATAATTCTATAAGTGAAAAGTTGCTACGTGTTGCTGGAAACTTAGTGAATTACATATGCGGGAGTAGCTCAGTTGGTAGAGCGACAGCCTTCCAAGCTGTAGGTCGCGGGTTCGAACCTCGTCTCCCGCTCGCATTAAATGCAATTTTCAAGCTGTTGTAGCTCAGGGGTAGAGCACTTCCTTGGTAAGGAAGAGGTCGAGAGTTCAATTCTCTTCAACAGCTCAATTGAATTTTAGAAGAATAGTTGTAGTGAGTGAATAATCGCCTCAACAAACTCCATAAAATTCGAATTTCGGAATTCGAATTTGTAAATTCTGCACTCCGAAATTAAAACTTAGCGTTGTAGCTCAATGGAAGAGCAACCCATCTTCAACAGAAAACGGGGAGGCCATGAGTTCAATTCTCATCAACGGTACAAGTTTGTAAAACCGTTTTTTAAAAACAACTATCAATACAATCTTTACAAACCATCTAAAAAGAAAATACAATGGCAAAAGAAACCTTCAAGCGGGATAAACCCCACGTAAACATTGGTACCATCGGCCACGTGGATCATGGTAAAACTACTTTGACTGCTGCCATTACTACGATTTTGGCAAATAAAGGTCTGGCAGAGAAGAGAGGTTATGATGAGATCGATGCTGCTCCTGAAGAAAAAGAAAGAGGTATCACTATCAATACAGCTCACGTAGAGTATCAGACAGCTTCTCGTCACTATGCTCACGTTGACTGTCCAGGTCACGCTGACTATGTGAAGAATATGATTACCGGTGCTGCTCAGATGGACGGTGCTATCCTGGTGGTTGCTGCTACCGATGGTCCTATGCCACAAACCAGAGAGCACATCCTGCTGGCTCGCCAGGTAGGTGTACCTCGTATCGTTGTTTTCATGAACAAAGTTGACCTGGTAGACGATCCAGAATTACTGGAACTGGTAGAGATCGAAATTCGTGATCTGCTGTCTTCTAATGGTTTCGACGGTGATAACGTTCCTGTAATCCAGGGTTCTGCAACTGGCGCTCTCGCTGGTGACGAAAAATGGGTTGCTGCTATCGACCAACTGATGGATGCTGTAGATTCTTACATCCCACTGCCTCCTCGTCCGGTTGATCAACCATTCCTGATGTCTGTTGAAGACGTATTCTCTATCACTGGTCGTGGTACCGTTGCTACTGGTCGTATCGAACGCGGTCGTATCAAAGTTGGTGAGAACGTTGAAATCGTAGGTCTGCAGGAAGAACCACTGAAATCTACTTGTACTGGTGTTGAGATGTTCAAAAAACTCCTCGACGAAGGTGAAGCAGGTGATAACGCTGGTCTGTTGCTCCGCGGTATTGAGAAAACTCAAATCCGTCGTGGTATGGTTATCTGCCAGCCAGGTACCATCACTCCACACACTGAATTCAAATGCGAAGTATACGTACTGAGCAAAGAAGAAGGTGGCCGTCACACTCCGTTCTTCAACAAATACCGTCCTCAGTTCTACTTCCGTACTACTGACGTAACCGGTGAAGTTGAATTACCAGCTGGTGTTGAAATGGTAATGCCTGGTGATAACGTTACACTGACTGTGAAACTGATTCAGCCAATCGCAATGGATAAAGGTCTGAAATTCGCTATCCGTGAAGGTGGTCGTACAGTAGGTGCTGGTCAGGTAACTGAAATCCTGAAATAAGCATTTCACAATATTAAAAGCCATTAGCTTTGGCGATTAAATGTCAGAAAATTTATATAGATTTGCTGATTGCTGAAAGCTCAACGCTAATGGCTTTATACACGGGTATGGTGCAACGGTAGCATACGGGTCTCCAAAACCTTTGATCTGGGTTCGAATCCTAGTACCCGTGCCAGGTCTAACAAAATAATTAAATGGTTGAATTGTTGTTATTACAAAATAAAACAAGTCAACCATTTTTTAGGCTTTAAACAATTGACCATAAATCGTTAACTTTACATAATGAATAAGATCAGAAATTATTTCCGCGAGTCTTATCATGAATTGGTTTATAAGGTGTCCTGGCCTACCTGGCAGGAACTCCAGTCATCTACCATGATTGTTCTGATAGCAACAATATTTGTTACCGCGCTGGTTTGGGGTATGGATGCCGCTTCCAATTTTGTGTTAACACACTATTACGAAATTTTCAAAGCTAAATAAATGGATGCAGCCAATCTTCCTGCTCAGGAAACAAAGTGGTATGTACTCCGCGTTGTTAGTGGCAAGGAAAAAAAAGTAAAGGAATACCTGGATATTGAAGTACGCCGCTCCGATTGGGGTAACGTCATCAGCCAGATTTTCCTGCCGGTAGAAAAAGTTTATAAAGTGCAGGCTGGTAAAAAAGTAATGCGCGAAAAAAACTTCTATCCCGGTTATGTGATGATCGAAGCGGTAGATGGTAAAATGACCGATGAAGTAATACAAGCTATACGTAACGTATCCGGTGTTATCCACTTCCTCGGAAAGGAAAAACCTATCGCACTCCGTAAAGCTGAAGTAAATAAAATGTTAGGTAAGGTAGACGAACTGAGCGATCAGGGACTCACCATGAGCGAACCTTTCATCGTTGGCGAAACAATTAAGATCATCGATGGTCCGTTCAACGACTTTAACGGCGTAATCGAAGAAGTGATCGAAGACAAAAAGAAACTGAAAGTAACAGTAAAGATCTTCGGCCGTGCTACTCCGGTAGAACTCAACTTTATGCAGGTAGAGAAACTCGCATAAGTTTTTATAAACTCTTTATTGAAAAGCGTTCCGATATTTCGGGACGCTTTTTTCTGTTTACCCGTATTCATAACTATGAACATTCGACACCTGGCGGTAGCCACCTGCATTGCGCTTAGTACCACCACCTATGCACAGGTCAACATAAAGCAACCAGTAAAGCCGGCTCCCGCAACCGCTATTACCTATGCTCCTATTCCTGACGCGGTTACCAACTCTTCAGCGGCCATGGGAGCATACTTACGCACGCATCATACCAGTCAGACGGATATGCTGAAAGCGCTATATGGTTGGATGGCTTCGCATATCACTTACGATATGGTGAATACCTTCAAACCCGATTATTATAAGGATACTGCAGATGCCGTCCAAAAGACCCTGCAAACGCGCACCGCTGTATGCCAGGGATATGCCAGCCTGTTTGTGGATATCTGCCGGCATGCTGATATTCCTGCCTGGCTGGTGACCGGATATACCATCACCGGCGGCAAGATGGATAACGCCAGCCATGCCTGGGTAGCCGCATTTACCGGCAATAAATGGCTGCTCTACGACCCTACCTGGGGATCAGGTTATGTACAAAACAATAAATACGTGGCCTCGCTCAACTGGAAACACTTTGGCGTAGCGCCTGCTGAGTATATCCATACCCATGTACCATTTGATCCATTGTTTCAGTTCCTGGATCATCCGTTACGTCACGACGAAATCCGGGACGGTAAATGGACTGCAGCGGCCGGCAACCCGGTATTTGCTTACCCCGACACGCTCGCGGGGTTTGCCAGGATGAATGAAAGTCAACGGGCACAAAATGCTATTGACAGAATGGAGCGCTACGGGATCACCAACCAGATGATCTCAGTGGAGCTGACTAACCTGAAAAACCTCATAGCCTACACTAAACAAAATGAACACGTGGCCGTGTATAACCAACAGGTAAGTGTAGTGAACCGGGCCAGCAGTCAATATAACGAACTGACTAATTCCTTTAACGAATACGTAGTGTTTAAAAATCAGCAGTTTACACCCAGCAAACCTGACCAGGAAATCCGGGACTGGGTGGATGGAATGGCGAAGAAACTGGAAGATATCGACAAATTGCTGAAAAGTGTTACCTCCAATGAGGCGCCGGTCAGGAATAGCATTGCCGAAATCAGTACAGCCATGGCTGGGATGCGCCAAAGGATAACGGCAGAACAGGATTTTGTAACGAAATACATTAAAACAGGCAAATTATTCCGGAAAGGATTGTTTTATAAACTGAGCTGGAAGTAGTTTTACTGCCGGCATTTTTATATTTTAGTATGTCAGGTTTAGCGCAAATAATTTTTTTATACTCCCTATATCTTCATCACATATGAAATCAGCCATTGCTGTACTGCTTGGGTTATTATTGTTTATATCCGCAGGTGCGCAGAAAGGTAAGCCGGTAAAAGAAGTGGCTACCGCCGCTATTGTTCAGATACCGGAAACGGTAACCGCTACACCGGGGGAGATAGCCTCGTGGCTGAAAGCCCATACCAGGGGGAGCCAGGGGTTTCAACAGTCTTTATTCAACTGGATGTCCACGCATATTGCCTATGACGTGGAAAATATGAACAGCCCCAATAGCTACCGTGATTCACTGGCCGCAATGACCAGGACCTTGCGTACCCGGAAGGGCCTTTGTACAGACTATGCGGTGTTATATGCCTGGATTTGCCGGGCGGGTGGAATTAATGCAGTCATGGTGAGTGGCTACGGCTTATTGCCTGATATGATGACGCCTACGGGTTCGCACGACTGGGTTGCTGTGAAGGACGGTGGGCGTTGGACGATTACGGATCCTACCTGGGGAGCTGGCGCCGTGGATAACGGGCGGTTTGTACCTGGTATTAACTGGACCTGGTTCCAATTATCGCCGCAGTTGGCAGTAAAAAGGCATATCCCATACGATCCGTTGTGGCAACTGCTGTCTTTTCCGCTGCGTCATGATGAGCTGAATGCCCAGGGCTTTGCTGCAGCAACTCAACGCCCGGTGTTTGCCTTTAACGACACCCTGAATGTCTGGGCGCGGCAGTCGCGGTTAGAACGATTGCAGGGAGCGGCAGCAAGGATACGGCGTTATGGGGGAATGAGTAATCCATTTATAGTATCGGAGCTCGACTGGATGGATCAGACCATCCGGGTGCTGGCGGATAACCAGCAAATAGAAGCCAGGAACCGGAGTATAGACCAATTTAATGAGATTAACAGGAATTATACGGAGGTGGTGAAACAGTATAACGAATATGTAGCCTTTAAAAATCACCAGTTTCTGCCGGAAATGAAGGATGAGGCGATCAAGCGGATGATTGAGGGGATTTCCGTGAAACTGCTGGGAGCAGAGAAGGCGCTTGCCGGGCTTCCTGTGGGAGATGACAGTATGCAGCATAATATGAAGGAATTATCTGATGCGATAGGAGAGATGAAGGAGAAGGTGGTAAATGAGCAGGCTTTTGTGAATAAGTATATAAAGACGGCCAGAGAGAAGCGGAAGGAATTGTTTTATGTACAAGTGGCGGATAAGTTGTAACTTTGCCGGCTTCGAATGATAAGGAAAATTTCCGGGAAATGCAATAGATTTGTAAAAAAAATGTGAACCAGAGCAAAAAGGATGCCCAATTTCAAATACTTTTTGACAATTTCACAATAATATATACCTTTGCATCCCCTTTAAAAGGTTATTTTAAGTTCCTTTTAGTTTTGGGAGTTCTCTGTTTGACGGGGGACGTTTAACCAAATTAAATCAAAAAACATGGCAAAAGAGATCGCAACGTACGTGAAATTGCAGGTTAAAGGCGGCCAGGCCAACCCTGCACCTCCAATTGGTCCCGCATTGGGTTCCAAAGGTGTGAACATCATGGAGTTCTGCAAACAGTTCAATGCCCGCACCCAGGATAAAATGGGTAAAGTATTGCCTGTGTTGCTGACAGTTTACACTGACAAATCTTTCGACTTCGTAATCAAAACTCCTCCGGCACCTGTACAGCTGCTGGAAGCTGCTAAATTACAGAGTGGTTCTAAAGAACCTAACCGTAACAAGGTGGGTAAAGTTTCCTGGGCTCAGATTGAGGCGATTGCACAAGACAAGATGCCTGATCTGAACTGCTTTACGCTGAACAGCGCTATGAGAATGGTAGCTGGTACTGCACGTAGCATGGGTATTACTGTTGATGGTAAAGCTCCTTGGGAAAACTAATTGTTTCACCCTGTTGAGGCAGGACTTAAAATCATTTTGACAAATGGCAACTAAAAAGAGAAAAGTAGCTGACACGAAGGTGGAAAAAAATAAGGTGTATAGCCTGAAAGAAGCCTCCAGCTTAGTTAAAGATATTAACTGTACTAAATTCGACAGTTCTGTCGATTTACATATCCGCTTAGGCGTTGATCCTAAGAAAGCAGACCAGGCTATCCGTGGTTCCGTTACGCTTCCACACGGTACCGGTAAAACCAAGAAGGTTTTAGTGCTTTGCACACCTGATAAAGAAGCTGCTGCAAAAGAAGCAGGTGCTGACTTCGTAGGTCTGGATGAATTTATCCAGAAGATCGAAGCTGGTTGGACTGATGTAGATGTAATCGTAGCTACTCCTGCTGTAATGCCGAAAATCGGTAAACTGGGTAAGATCTTAGGTCCTCGTAACCTGATGCCGAACCCTAAGACCGGTACTGTTACTAACGATGTTGCAGCTGCAGTAAACGATGTTAAAGGCGGTAAAATCACCTTTAAGGTAGATAAAGCTGGTATCATCCACGCTTCTATCGGTCGTGTATCTTTCGCATCTGATAAAATTGAACAGAACTCCCTGGAGCTGATCAATGCTATTATCAAGCTGAAACCAGCTACTGCAAAAGGTACTTACCTGAAAGGGCTGTCTATGGCAAGCACCATGAGTCCTGGTATTGTTATCGATACTAAATCTGTTCAAAACTAAATTGATCACGAGTTGTAGCCGTTATCTGTGAAGATGGGGCTTGCTACAAACGTTTTAATATGAATAAAGATCAAAAAAATGAAGTGATTGAACTGCTGAAAGGCAAGTTCTCTCAATACAGCAACTTCTATATCACTAACACTGAGTCCTTAACGGTTGCGCAGGTAAATGATCTGAGGAAGGTTTGCTTTGACAAGAAAGTGGAAATGAAGGTGGCTAAGAACACCCTGATCCGTAAGGCACTGGAATCTCTGGACAGCGAAAAGTATGCAGGTGTTTATGACAGTCTGCATGGCGTAACTGCGCTGATGTTCTCTGACAGCCCTAAAGAGCCGGCATTGATCATCTCTTCTTTCCGTAAGGCTAACGGTAAACTGGAAAAACCAGTACTGAAAGCTGCTTTCGTTGCTGACGAAGTATTCGTAGGCGACAACCAGCTGAAAGCGCTGACCAACATCAAGACCAAGAACGAGCTCATCGGCGAAATCGTTGGTCTGTTGCAATCCCCTGCAAAACGCGTTATCGCTGCTTTGCTGGAGAAAGGCAACAAAGAAGAAGCTGCAGTGGAAGCACCAGCAGCAGAATAGTACGAATAGCTACCCGCTATCCGTATATAACATTGGCTTCCAAGTCACAATATAACTAACAACATTTTACAAACATTACATTAAAACATTATAAAATGGCAGACGTAAAAGCATTAGCTGAACAATTAGTAGGTTTAACTGTTAAGGAAGTACAAGAACTGGCAGATGTTCTGAAAGCTGACTACGGTATCGAACCAGCAGCAGCAGCAGTAGTAGTTGCAGCTCCAGGTGAAGGTGCAGCAGCAGTTGAAGAAAAGACTGCTTTCAACGTAATCCTGAAATCTGCAGGTGCTAGCAAACTGAACGTTGTTAAGGTCGTTAAAGACCTGACCGGCTTAGGTCTGAAAGAAGCGAAAGAACTGGTTGACGGCGCGCCTAAAGCTCTGAAAGAAGGCGTAAGCAAAGCTGAGGCTGAAGACCTGAAAGCTAAGCTGACTGAAGCTGGTGCTGAAGTTGAAATTCAGTAATTCTTTGCTTAAGTATACATCTTTTAAAGGTCAAAAGTGCTTTTGCACTTTTGGCCTTATTCCCTTTGGGAAAGTGTCTTTTTCAGAGAGTCAAAACGGGGAATCACGTTAAGTGACTTTGACCACGTGCAGAAGGCATAAATAAATTGGGATGGTATTGGCAAAGAAATCTTAATTTCCCTAATTCTTACAAGTCATATAACTGCTAACTTCGAATATGTCTCTAAAAAAAGCCCAAACAAACGAAAGAGTAAATTTTGGAAAGATCAAACAAGTTACTGAGACACCGGATCTGTTGGCTATCCAAATCCAATCTTTCAAGGATTTCTTCCAATTAGAAACCACACCAGACAAGCGAAACAACGAAGGCCTTTTTAAAGTATTTAAAGAGAACTTCCCGATTACAGATACCAGAAATATCTTTAATCTGGAATTCCTCGATTATTTCGTGGATCCTCCACGTTATACTATTGAGGAGTGTATTGAGCGTGGGCTTACTTATTCCGTACCGTTGAAAGCGAAACTCCGCCTCAGCTGTAATGATGAGGAGCATGTGGATTTCCAGACAATTGTGCAGGATGTGTTCCTAGGGAACATTCCGTACATGACTCCCAGAGGTACTTTCGTTATTAATGGTGCTGAACGCGTAGTTGTATCCCAACTGCATCGTTCACCTGGTGTTTTCTTTGGTCAATCTGTACATCCGAACGGTACTAAAATCTACTCTGCAAGGGTGATTCCGTTCAAGGGCGCGTGGATGGAGTTTGCAACTGACATCAACAACGTGATGTACGCTTACATCGACCGTAAGAAGAAATTCCCGGTTACCACACTGTTACGTGCCATCGGCTATGAAACAGATAAGGATATTCTGCAGCTGTTTGGCATGGCAGATGAAGTAAAAGCAGACAAAAAGAGTCTTGATAAATATGCCGGCAAAAAGCTGGCTGCCCGTGTTTTAAGAAGCTGGGTAGAAGACTTTGTGGATGAAGATACCGGTGAAGTGGTGAGCATTGAGCGTAACGAAATTATGCTCGAGCGTGATAGCATCCTGGATGAAGCGAACATCGAGACCATCGTAGACATGGGATTGAAGAGCGTTTTCGTTCAGAAGGAAGAGGTGAGCGGTGATTTCTCCATCATCTACAATACATTAAATAAGGATACATCTAACTCCGAGCTGGAAGCCGTTCAGCACATCTACCGCCAACTGCGCGGTGCCGATGCGCCGGATGATGAAACAGCAAGGGGTATCATCGATAAACTGTTCTTCTCCGACAAACGTTACGATCTCGGTGACGTAGGTCGTTATAAGATCAACAGAAAATTAGGTCTTCCTACTCCGTTAGACATGAAAGTGTTAACGAAGGATGACATCATCTCCATCATCAAGTACCTGGTACAGCTGACTAACGGTAAGGCGGAAATCGATGATATCGATCACCTGTCTAACCGTCGTGTGCGTACTGTAGGCGAGCAGTTATATGCTCAGTTTGGTGTTGGTCTGGCACGTATGGCCCGTACCATCCGTGAAAGAATGAACGTTCGTGATAACGAGGTATTTACTCCGGTAGACCTGATTAACGCGAGGACTTTGTCTTCTGTTATCAACTCCTTCTTTGGTACTTCTCAGTTGTCACAGTTCCTGGATCAAACAAACCCGCTGTCTGAAATCACCCACAAACGCCGTATCTCCGCTCTCGGACCCGGTGGTTTGAGTCGTGAAAGAGCAGGCTTTGAGGTGCGTGACGTTCACTACAGCCACTATGGCCGTTTGTGTACCATTGAAACACCAGAAGGACCAAACATCGGTCTGATTTCTACCCTCTGCGTACACGCGAAGGTGAATGAAATGGGCTTCATTGAAACGCCTTACCGCAAAGTAAACAGTGGTAAAGTAGATATGCATAAAGTGGAGTTCCTGAGCGCTGAAGAGGAAGATTCTGTGAAGATTGCGCAGGCAAACGCCCCACTGGATGATAAAGGCAATTTCGTAAATGATAAGGTGAAATCCCGCGAAACCGGCGACTTCCCGATTCTCGACAGAGATGAAGTGGAGTTCATGGACGTGGCACCTAACCAGATCGTAGGTTTGAGCGCCTCCCTGATTCCGTTCCTGGAACATGATGATGCCAACCGTGCGTTGATGGGATCAAACATGCAACGTCAGGCAGTACCATTGCTGAATCCTGAAGTACCTATCGTAGGTACCGGTCTGGAAGGCAAGGCTGCACGTGACTCCCGTTTGCAGATTACCGCAGATGGTAACGGTGTGGTAGAATTTGTGGATGCAAACGAAATTCATGTTCGTTACGAGCGTGATGAAATGCAGAAACTGGTGAGCTTTGAAGACGATCTGCTCGTTTACACGCTGACTAAATTCGTTAAAACCAACCAAAGCACCTGTATCAACCTCAGACCTTGTGTGAAGAAAGGTCAGCGCGTGAAAGATGGCGACTTCCTCACAGAAGGTTACGCTACCCGCGGTGGTGAACTGGCGCTGGGACGCAACCTGAAGGTAGCGTTCATGCCATGGAAAGGTTACAACTTTGAGGATGCGATCGTAATTTCTGAGCGTGTTGCACGTGAAGACCTCTTTACTTCCATCCACATTGATGAATATGAGCTGGAAGTTCGCGATACCAAACTGGGTGAAGAAGAGCTGACACCGGATATTCCTAACGTGAGTGAAGAGGCTACCAAGGACCTCGACCAGAACGGTATTATCCGTGTTGGTGCGCACATCAAGGAAGGTGATATCCTGATCGGTAAAATTACTCCGCGTGGTGAATCTGATCCTTCTCCTGAAGAAAAACTCCTGAGAGCGATCTTCGGTGATAAAGCTTCTGATGCGAAAGATGCGTCGCTGAAAGCACCTCCATCAACAGAAGGTGTGGTAATCGACAAAAAACTGTTTAGCCGCGCTAAGAAAGATAAGAATTCCAAGACCCGTGAGAAAGCAGCGATCGAGAAACTGGAGAAAATTCACCAGAAGAACGCTGAAGACCTGCTGGAAGTGCTGATGAGCAAGTTGCTGGTATTACTGAAGGATAAAACCTCTCAGGGTATTACCAACACTTACGGTGAAGTATTGATCTCTAAGGGTTCCAAGTTCTCTCCGAAGAACCTGGTAAATATTGATTTCATGAACGTAAACCCACTGGGCTGGACAACAGACGAAGTGGTGAATGATCAGATCAATACCCTCTTGCACAACTATAACATCAAGTTCAACGAAGAGCTGGGTCGTTACAAACGTGAGAAGTTCAACATCTCTATCGGTGATGAGCTGCCAGCGGGCGTATTGAAACTGGCGAAGGTTTACCTGGCCAGCAAGCGTAAGTTGAAAGTAGGTGATAAGATGGCGGGACGTCACGGTAACAAGGGTATCGTTGCCAAGATTGTGCGTGATGAAGACATGCCATTCCTGGAAGACGGTACACCACTGGATATTGTACTGAACCCACTCGGGGTACCTTCCCGTATGAACCTTGGACAGATCTACGAAACCGTATTAGGTTGGGCTGGTCTGAAACTGGGAGTACGTTTTGCTACGCCGATTTTTGATGGTGCTACTACCGAAGAAATTGCTGCTTATATCAGCGAAGCTGGATTGCCCAGCTTTGGTCACGCGTACCTGCATGATGGTGAAACGGGAGATCGTTTCCACCAGAAAGCAACCGTGGGTGTTATCTATATGCTTAAACTGAGCCACATGGTGGATGATAAGATGCACGCCCGTTCTATCGGACCGTACAGTCTCATTACCCAACAGCCGCTGGGTGGTAAAGCCCAGTTTGGTGGTCAGCGTTTTGGTGAGATGGAAGTGTGGGCACTGGAAGCATATGGTGCATCCAACATCCTGCAGGAACTGCTTACTATTAAATCAGATGATATCGTAGGTCGTGCCAAGGCGTATGAGTCTATCGTGAAAGGTGACAACATTCCGAAAGCGGGTGTACCTGAATCCTTCAACGTATTGATTCATGAATTGCGTGGTCTGGGTCTGGATCTGAAATTTGACTAAGAGCTTTTAGCTACCAGCCATTAGCAGCACTGCTAGTGGCTGATAGCTTGGATATTTCGCAGGAATAAAATTTTTGTCGCTGGCTTATCACCAACGGCTAACAGCTAAAAGCTAATTACAGATGGCTATCAAGAAAGAAAATCGTCCTAAATCAAATTTTAACAGCATTACCATCAGTCTGGCTTCTCCGGATGTTATTCTGGAGCGTTCATACGGTGAAGTGCTGAAACCTGAAACCATCAACTACCGTACTTACAAGCCGGAACGTGATGGTTTGTTCTGCGAAAGAATATTCGGTCCTGTAAAGGATTACGAGTGCTATTGCGGAAAATATAAGCGTATCCGTTATAAGGGTATTGTGTGTGATCGCTGCGGTGTAGAGGTAACGGAGAAGAAAGTACGTCGTGAGAGAATGGGACACATTCGTTTAGTGGTGCCCGTTGTACATATATGGTATTTCAAATCCCTGCCTAATAAGATTGGTTACCTGCTCGGTATGTCTTCCAAGAAACTGGAAACTATCGTGTACTATGAAAGGTATGTGATCATCCAGGCGGGTATGAAACAGGAGAAAGGTATGAACTACGGTGACTTGCTCACAGAAGAAGAATACCTGGATATCCTGGATACGTTACCAAAAGACAATCAGCTGTTACCGGATGAAGATCCTAACAAGTTTATTGCCAAGATGGGAGCGGAAGCCGTAGAAATGATGCTGGCCCGGATTGACCTGGACGGCCTTTCTTACCAGCTGCGTAACCAGGCGGCAACTGAAACTTCCCAGCAACGTAAAGCGGAAGCGCTGAAACGTTTGAGTGTAGTGGAAGCTTTCCGTGAAGCCAATGGTCGTGTAGAAAACCGTCCTGAATGGATGGTTATGCAATATATTCCTGTGGTACCACCAGAACTGCGTCCGTTAGTTCCTTTGGATGGTGGCCGTTTTGCGTCTTCCGACCTGAACGACCTTTACCGCAGGGTAATTATCCGTAACAACCGTCTGAAACGTTTGATCGAAATTAAGGCGCCTGAGGTGATCCTTCGTAACGAAAAACGTATGTTACAGGAAGCAGTGGATTCCCTGTTCGACAACTCCCGTAAATCCAACGCGGTAAAAGCGGAAGGTGGTCGTGCACTGAAATCCCTGTCAGACGTACTGAAAGGTAAACAAGGTCGTTTCCGTCAAAACTTGCTCGGTAAACGTGTGGATTATTCCGGACGTTCTGTAATCGTGGTAGGTCCTGAACTGAAACTGCATGAATGTGGTTTGCCCAAGGATATGGCGGCTGAGTTATTCAAACCGTTTATTATCCGTAAGCTGATCGAAAGAGGTATCGTTAAAACCGTGAAATCAGCGAAGAAGCTGGTGGATCGTAAAGAAGCGGTGGTTTGGGATATCCTGGAAAACGTACTGAAAGGTCACCCGGTAATGTTAAACCGTGCTCCGACCCTGCACCGTTTGTCTATCCAGGCATTCCAGCCTAAACTGGTGGAAGGTAAAGCGATACAGCTGCACCCGCTCGTGTGTTCTGCGTTCAACGCCGATTTCGATGGTGACCAGATGGCGGTACACGTGCCTTTGAGCAATGCTGCGATCCTGGAGGCCCAACTGCTCATGCTGTCTTCTCACAACATCCTCAACCCGCAGAATGGTACGCCTATCACCCTGCCTTCACAGGACATGGTGCTTGGTCTGTATTACATTACCAAGGGTAAGAAAACAATGGGAGATGTAGTGGTAAGGGGAGAAGGTAAAGCTTTCTACTCTGCTGAAGAAGTGATCATTGCGCTGAATGAAGACCGCATCGACCTGCATGCTCACATCCGTGTTAAAGCTGATGTAAGAAATGCAAACGGTGAGCTGGAGAAAAAACTGATCGAAACAACCGTAGGTCGCGTACTGTTCAACCAGTTCGTACCTAAAGCTGCCGGTTATGTAAACGCCTTGCTGACCAAAAAATCACTGCGTGAAATCATCGGTGATATCATTAAAGCTACCAATATCCCTGCAACTGCCAAGTTCCTGGATGACATCAAACAATTAGGTTTCCGCATGGCGTTCCGCGGTGGTCTGTCATTTAACATTAATGACCTGATCATCCCGGATGTTAAGCAGGACATGATTGATGGTGCAGCCGGTGAAGTAGAAGAAGTTTGGGATAACTATAACATGGGTCTGATCACCAACAACGAACGTTACAACCAGATCATCGATATCTGGTCACGTGTGGATACGAAGGTGACAGAAACCCTGATCCGTGAGCTGGCAACAGACAAGCAAGGATTCAACTCTGTATACATGATGTTGGATTCCGGTGCGCGTGGTTCCAAACAGCAGATTAAACAGCTGGCTGGTATCAGAGGTCTGATGGCTAAGCCACGTAAGAGTGGATCTACTGGTTCTGAGATCATCGAGAACCCGGTATTGTCCAACTTTAAAGATGGTTTGAACGTATTGGAATACTTCATCTCTACGCACGGTGCCCGTAAGGGTCTCGCGGATACGGCGTTGAAAACAGCGGATGCGGGTTACCTGACCCGTCGTCTGGTAGACGTTGCGCAGGATGTGGTAATCAATGAAGAGGATTGCGGTACACTCCGTGGTATTGCTACTTCCGCATTGAAAGACAATGAAGAAGTGATCGAAACACTGTACGACCGTATCCTGGGACGTACTTCCCTGCACGATGTATTTGATCCTCATAACGACGAGGAACTGATCGTTGCTGCTGGTGCCGAAATCACTGAAGAAATTGCGCACAGAATTGAAGAGAGTGCGATTGAAACCGTAGAAATCCGCTCCGTACTGACTTGCGAAAGCCGTCGTGGTGTGTGCGTAAAATGTTACGGTAAAAACCTGGCCAGTGGTTACACGGCGCAGAGAGGTGATGCAGTAGGTATCATCGCTGCCCAGTCAATCGGTGAGCCTGGTACACAGTTGACACTGCGTACCTTCCACGTGGGTGGTGTGGCCGGTTCTACTTCTGTTGAATCCGGTATGCCAGCTAAGTTTGACGGTACTGTACAATTCGATGGCTTACGTACTACCACCTACGAAAACAACGAAGGTGAAAAAGTACAGGTGGTTATCGGTCGTACCGGTGAGTTGCGTATCATGGACGTGAAAAACGACCGTCTGCTGGTAACCAACAATATTCCTTACGGTTCTACCCTGTTGGTAAAAGACGGACAGAAAGTAGCGAAAGGTGAAATGATCTGTACATGGGATCCGTTCAACGCCGTTATCGTGTCTGAAATACCTGGTAGCATTCGTTTCGACAGCATCATTGAAGGTATTACCTTCCGTGAAGAAGCAGATGAGCAAACAGGACACCGTGAGAAAGTAGTAATTGAAACGAAAGACAAAAATAAGATTCCGTCTATCCTGGTAGAAGGTAACAAGGAGGTGAAATCTTACAACTTACCAGTAGGTTCTCATATCGTTATCTCTGAAGGTGACAAGGTGAGAGCAGGTCAGGTAATTGTGAAGATCCCACGTGTTATCGGTAAACTGCGAGATATCACGGGTGGTCTGCCACGTGTAACCGAGCTCTTTGAAGCCCGTAACCCAAGCAACCCAGCTATCGTTTCTGAAATTGATGGTGTGGTAGCATTTGGCAACATCAAACGTGGTAACCGCGAAATCATCATCGAAAGCCGTGAAAGTCAGATCAAGAAATACCTGGTGCCATTAACCCGTCATATCCTGGTACAGGATGGTGACTTCGTGAAGGCTGGTACTTCTCTCTCCGATGGTTCTACTACGCCTGCCGACATCCTGTCTATCAAAGGACCGTTTGCTGTACAGGAATACCTGGTAAATGAAATCCAGGAAGTATACCGTTTACAGGGTGTGAAGATCAACGACAAACACATTGAGGTGATTGTTCGCCAGATGATGCGTAAAGTAAACATCGAAGATCCGGGTGATACCCGCTTCCTCGAGGGCGATACAGAAGACAGGTTCGATTTCTTCGAAGAAAACGATATGATCTTCGACAAGAAGGTGGTAACTGAAGCAGGTGAATCTACTAACCTGAAAGCAGGTCAGATAGTAACCCTCCGTCAGGTTCGCGAAGAAAACTCCTTACTGCGTCGTGCAGATAAGAAACTGGTAGAATTCCGCGATGCACAGCCGGCTACTTCCAGTCCATTACTGCAAGGTATCACCAAGGCGTCACTGGGTACCCGTAGCTGGATCTCCGCTGCGTCCTTCCAGGAAACCACCAAAGTACTGTCTCAGGCAGCTATCAACGGTAAAACCGATGATATGATGGGTCTGAAGGAGAATGTGATCACAGGGCACCTGATCCCGGCCGGTACTGGTTTACGTGAATTCGAAAACATGATCGTAGGTTCTAAGGAAGAATACGATATCCTGGCCTCTTCTAAGGAAGTGTTCCAGTTTGATGAAGAAGAATAGTGCTGCAAAGCATTTCACGAAATAGTAAAGAGGGAGTTTCTATATGAAACTCCCTCTTTTTTATGCCTGATAGTGACTGGATAAAATGGAACAGGCGCCTCAAAATTACTTTCGAGACACCTGTCATTTATTTGGGGCCAGCCATCAGGATGTTAAGAAAAGGGGATGAAATGGATGATGATTGCTTGCCAGCGTTTTGTTATGAATTTTTCTGATCCTTTTGCAGGTCTTTCTTATCGTGCTGCAGGTCTTTTACATCATGCTGTTTATCTTTTCTTTCCCGGTTCAGTTGGTGTTTATCCTGTTGAATGTCTTTGTTATCGCGATTTCTATCCTTTCTGTCGGCCGTCAGATCTTTACCATCGCGTGATAGGTCTTTTTTATCGTGATGGATGTCGTTGTAATCGTTTTTCAGGTCTGCCTTATCTTTTGCCAGGTCTTTGGTATCTCCTTTTTTCTGGTCTTTTGCGATGTCATGCCTGTCTTTACGGGCATCGTTGTAGTCGTGGTGGAGGTCTTTACGGTCGTTGTTGATATCTTTTTTATCGCGATGGATATCGTTGTTGTCTTGCTTTACCTCGTTACGATCGTGCCGGATATCCTTTTTTGAATTGTTGATATCGTTGTTGTCGTGCTGAATGTCTTTCCGGTCGTGGTGAATATCGATTCTATCATGTTTTACACGGTGCTGGGCTTGTGTGGTAAAGGAAGTCAATCCTAAGACAAGCGCGGGTACAAGGACAGTAGTGATTTTCATAATTGTTGTAGGTTTTAATATATGATAATTAATTTGTTTGTAAAGAATAGACGGCGCTGGATAATATTTGTTTAATGGGGGATTATTAAAAACCAATTAAAACCTATTTTTGACGTTGTAAAACGAAGTGGATTTCATGAAATACCTGATCATTCCTATAATTATTGGGCTGGTGTTGCTGGGGGCTTGTAAGAAGAACAGCGATAGTGCCGTACCAGATACGCATGGCAGCCTGATGTTTGTTAATGCTGCACAGATACCTGACACGTTGTTTAATGTAAAGCTGGATAGTATTGACTTTGCCAGTAATGTACCTTACAAAACCAGCACCGGGTATAAATCTTTCCGGGCACAAAAATATAACCTGATTATTACCACTGCAGGTAACCCCGGCAACATATTATATAATCAACAGATCTTTTTAAGAAACAATCGTTATTACACGGCTTTCCTGGGAGTTGATACCACCAAACGGGGATTAATGCTGATTATTACAGAGGATGACCTGACGGTGCAGGCCAACCAGGCTAAATTCAGGGTGATTGATTTGAGCCAGGGATTCAAACCTAACGGAACGCCATTGGGAATAGATGTTTATTCGGATACTTTCCCCCGTTTTTTCCGGGGCCTTGGATTCCCATCGCAAACGGATTTCGCCCCCATAACGGGCGACAGCACCTATACAATTAATTTCCGGTGGACAGATTCCCTGAAGGTACTAAAGTCGTACAAGCTGCCGGCACAAACCGGGAAGGTATACACGTTGATTACGGCCGGGTATCCGCTGGATTCAACGAAAATGGATGTATTGCAGGTAAATAATAATTAATAGCCGGCTCCGGTTATCGAAATAGCGCGAGGAAGTATTTCAAATGAATACTTCCTCGTTTTTTATGTATTATTATTAAAGCTTTATTTTAATTTAATACCCTATTTCCCTGTCCGGGGATGGAAATAGATAAATTGCACGTTATTTTAGAGAAAACGCCAATAACATGAACAATTGCAAAAAAGTATTGCTTATGGCTGGAATCGCCTTTATGGGGGCTGGGGCGCAGGCACAACAGGCAGCCGGTCCTTACCTCGATGCCTACACGATTCCGGTAAAGCAAAAACAGGCCGTTATAGGAAAGATTTATGATAAGCAAGGTAATATTGGTCCTGCTACCTTATTGGAAGACAAATCGGGGCTGTTTACCATCAACAATGGGCTGTTACAGCTTAAGAAGAAGGCCGCCGTGGATGCTTCCGGTAAGGCCGTTTACCCGGTGAAGATTAAAGCGGGAGCAGATACTGCTGATTTTCTGCTGGTGGCTGACCAGTTTATCCGTAACAAGGTAGTAGCGCACCGTGGCGCCTGGAAACATCATGAAGGCAGCCAGAATAGTATTACTTCTCTGAAAGATGCTATTAAACTGGGTTGTGAAGGATCTGAGTTTGACGTGTGGTTGTCTTCCGACGACCAGCTGGTGATATCCCACGATCCGGAAATAGGAGGGAAGAAGGTAGAAGCGTCTACCCTGGCTGATTTACAGACAGTACAGTTAAAGAATGGCGACCGGGTTCCTACCCTGGAAGAGTATATCAATACAGTGATGGAACAGCATAAAACCAGGCTGGTACTGGAGTTGAAACCATCTGCAACGGGTAGGGGCGAATTGCTGGCCACTAAAGCGGTGGAGATGATTCGCGCCAAAAAGGCCCAGGCCTGGATGTTTTATATCAGTTTTGATTATAATATTTGTAAGAAACTGAAGCAACTGGAGCCAACGGCGAAGATTGCCTATCTGAATGGCGATAAAACACCTGCTGAATTACAGGCTGATGGGATCTGGGGGCTGGACTATAACCAGGCGGTATTTAAGAAAGATCCGCAGCTGATAGCCACTGCCAGGCAGCAAAAAATAACCACCAATGCGTGGACAATAGATCATCCGGAAGTAATGGATACGTTATTGAAGGATGGTATCGACTTTATTACCACCAATGAGCCCGAAATCCTGTTGGATAAAGTAAAGTAGCGATATTAGTTAAAACCTAGCTAAAAAAAGGTATCCGGAATTTGAAAATCCGGTAAAAACATTATTTTAGCCGTTCCATTTTTAAAAATGTACTAAAAGAAGCAAATCCACCTATTAACATGCGCACTCGTAAACAATTAGTGACCAAAGGATTATTAGCGGCATTAGCAGCCGGATTATTGATGTCTTGCCAGGGAAACAAAGCTGGTAACAGCACTACGCCAGCCGCCACCCCTGCCGCAGGAACCAATACTGCTGCTGCGGGCGGTTTCAAAATGGCGTATGTAGATCTGGATTCATTGGAAGCACATTTTGAATATTTCAAAGAGAAAAGAGCGGTACTGGAGCAGAAACAGCAACAGATGGACAACCAGCTGCAAGGCAAGGCCCGCGCTTTACAAAGCGAATATGCCGACCTGCAGCGCAGAGCTAATACCCTCACACAAGAGCAGGGAGAAACCGCGCAGCGTAGTTTGATGTCTAAACAACAGCAACTGGAGCAGGAAGCGCAGAATTTACGCGCTGCCTATACAGAGCAGGAAACTAAATTTAACGAAGAACTCCAGAAGAGACTGGATGCTTTCCTGAAATCCTTCAATGCCGACAAACGTTATGCATTTATATTCTCTTATCGTAGCACGGCCAGCAATATTCTGTATAAAGATCCTGCCTATGATGTAACGGCAGATGTTATTAAAGGCATGAATGCACTGGATGTAACGCCTGCCAAATAAGTGAATACTGTCAACTAACTTTTTATCATCCCGGTTCGTCAAGAGCCGGGATTTTTTATATCAGCTATGTTATACCGGGAAAATCAGGGAATAGGTTAGCAGTTAACAGCAGATGTTATTATATTGCAGGAAGGAATATATGAGGTATAACCCTGTATAAGCCGGTAAAACAACTATTTTATTCTACCTTATTCCCCGGTTTTTATGCGCCGGGATTTTTTATAGTGCATCATATGGAAATCAACCAGACTAAATCGTTCAAGCCATCGCTGAGTTTATTGGATGCCACCATGATTGTGGCGGGTTCCATGATAGGCTCCGGCATTTTTATTGTAACTGCAGAAATTGCCCGTAGCGTGGGTGGCGCCGGCTGGATCACTGCCATGTGGGTGCTGGCAGGAGTGGTAACGCTTATTGCGGCCCTGAGTTATGGAGAGTTGTCGGGTATGTATCCCAAGGCTGGTGGCCAGTATGTTTATCTCCGGGAGGCATACAACCCGTTTATAGCCTTTCTGTTTGGCTGGACGCAGTTTGGCGTGATCCAAACAGGTACTATTGCCGCCGTAGCAGTGGCTTTTGCCAAGTTTACCGCCTACCTGATTCCGGGGTTCAGTGAAAAAAACATCCTGCTGGATGCTGGTATTGTACAGATTTCTGCCGCGCAGATAGTAGCTATTATCTCCATCATCTTACTAACGTTTATCAATACCCGTGGCGTACAGCATGGCAAGGTAATACAAACCGTGTTTACGCTGGCGAAGCTGTTGTCGCTATTTGGGTTGATTATTTTCGGATTTGCTATTGGCGCCAAACAGGAAATCTGGCAGGCAAACTGGCAACATGCCTGGGATGCCACCGCCGTGAGTTCACCCAATGGAGAGGTGATTACCGCAGCGTTGTCGGGGCTGGCGTTATTTGGTGCTATTGCGGTATCTATGAAGGGATCGCTGTTTTCCAGCGATGCGTGGAATAACGTGACTTTTATTGCGGGGGAAATTAAGAACCCGGCTAAAAACATTGGTCGTTCATTGTTCCTGGGAACGTTGATTGTAACGATTATTTATGTGAGCTGCAACCTGATGTACCTGGCGGTGTTACCGCTGAATGACATTGCCTTTGCTGCCAATGACCGTGTGGGCGTGGCTGCAGCGGCTAAAATATTTGGTTCCAGCGGGGCTATTATCATCGCTGTGATGATTATGGTCTCTACTTTTGGATGTAATAATGGACTGATATTATCAGGCGCCAGGATTTATTATACGATGGCAGAAGACAAGCTGTTTTTCCGCCAGGCCGGCGTGCTCAATAAGTACAGCGTACCTGCTCATGGGTTATGGATCCAATGTGCCTGGGCTTCGCTGCTTTGTTTAACAGGCCGTTACAACGATTTGCTGGCGCTGGTAATATTTGGCGTACTGATATTTTATGTGCTGACGATACTGGGTATTTTTATTTTAAGAAAGAAACGCCCTGAAGCTGCCCGTCCGTATAAAGCTTTCGGATACCCGGTGTTACCGATGATTTACATCATCGTAGCTTCCTCGCTGGCATTGTTGCTGTTGGTATTTGAAACCAGTTATACCTTACCTGGACTTGGAATTATCTTGTTGGGTATTCCGCTGTATTACCTGGCTATGGCGCGTCAGCGCAAAGGCAGTTTGAGCTGATTGAGCTAAAATGGACAAGTAAAACAGAGATTTACCACGAACGTTGTATAAAAAAGTGTGGCCACTGCAATCGGTATTGCAGTGGCCACATTTAATTTGCACTAAGACACACGGCGATAGTGATGTCTGAAAAATGGACCCTAGACGATTTAGAAAACCCGGTAATTATTAGAGAATATTTTTAACATAGGATATTGTCAACATTAGCGAAGGAATCCCATAAAAAAGATGTAGCAAGAGGCTGCGCCATTTTATGAAACGTCTGTGATTTGAACCCTGTAATTTGTGACCTGGAATTTGTTAACAATTACAGCAATTATTTACAAACCCTCAATAAAAGTATAGCCATTAGAGTAGTTGATTTTTACTGCATTCAAAAGATATTCAAATAAAAAACAACAAATAACTATAAAAACATTTATTGCCAACTATGGTGTGTAACCGCATCATTTTTAGGGTAAAAAGGAAATAAGGTGGTATAACCTTGACGGCATCTCAACCCCAAGATAACCATTAAAAGCCTTCACGATTTGCATTCTCGAACATTCACATGACAATCTTTTACAATAAGCGTATGGTTTCCACCATGCGCTTTTTGCTTTCAGCTATTGAAAATGGCTGTTTTTTGTACATTTGCGGCATGTTTACAGAACTGTCTATAAAGATATTTAACCAGAGTATCGCCGCCTATCATGAGCACAATGATGTGCATCAGGCTATTTCTAATCCGTATGAAAAAAGCAGCATTGAGCATTTACTTTTCCTGAAAAACTGGATCGATACAGTACAGTGGCACCTGGAAGACATTATCCGGGACCCGAACATAGACCCGGTAGCTGCGTTGGAGCTCAAGCGCTGGATTGACCGTTCTAACCAGGAGCGTACGGATATGGTGGAGTATATAGACAGCTATTTCCTGGATAAATATAAAGAGGTAGTGCCGGCGGCAGATGCCAGTATTAATACCGAAAGTCCGGCCTGGGCAATAGACCGTTTGTCTATCCTGGGACTGAAGATCTACCATATGCGGGAGGAAGCTACCCGTGCAGATGCTACGCCTGAGCACCGGGCAGCCTGCCAGCGTAAACTGAATATTTTACTGGAACAGCAAAAAGACCTGGCTACCGCTATTGAAGCGTTGCTGGCGGATATTGCTGCAGGTAGAAAATTTATGAAAGTGTATAAGCAGATGAAGATGTATAATGATCCTTCTCTCAATCCCGTTTTATACAAAACCGAACAATAAATCCGCAATCATTTGGGCACTGTAAAAACGATACTGGTTACCCGGTTGTCGGCCATGGGAGATGTGGCCATGACCATCCCTGTTATGAAACAGGTGCTGGAAGAGAACCCGGAAGTGGAGATTGTTTTTGTGACCAACCGGAACTGGGGAGCTTTATGCGCGGGTATACCCCGCCTGCACTTTTTCGCTGCAGATGTGAAGGGAATTCATAAAGGTGTGAAGGGATTATACCGCCTGTTCCGGGAAGTGAGGAAGCAGCGGCGCATTCATGCGGTGGCCGACCTGCACCATGTGCTGAGATCAAAGATTATCCGGACCTTTTTCCGTTTCACGGGTACCCCGGTCGCCGTTATCGACAAGGGACGTGCGGAGAAAAAGGCGCTCACCCGGCAGGAAAATAAGGTACTGCAACCGTTGACCACTACGATAGAGCGATATGCCATTGTTTTCCGTCAATTGGGACTGCGTTGTCAAATGGGGCAACAACCCGTTTTCCCGCCCCGTTCTTTGCCTGAAAACGTTTTGGCGGTGACTGGTGCCAAAGCCGGTAAAAAGTGGATAGGCGTGGCTCCTTTTGCCACTTACCGCGAAAAAATGTACCCACTGGAAAAAATGGAAGCAGCATTGGCGTTATTGGCGCAGGAACCCGGGCAACAACTGTTGCTGATGGGGGGAGGGCCACAGGAAGTAGCGCAGCTGACCGCCGTAGCAGAGAAACTGCCCGGCGCCATTGTGGTAGCAGGACGCTTTTCACTGGCAGAAGAAATGGCAATCATCAGTCAGCTGGATGTAATGATCAGTATGGACTCCGCCAATATGCACCTGGCATCGTTATTTGGTGTGCCCGCAGTATCCATTTGGGGAGCTACACACCCATTTGCCGGTTTTATGGGATATGGGCAATCTGCCACCCATGCTGTACAAATTGATGACCTCGCTTGTAGACCTTGCTCTGTATTTGGCAATAAACCCTGTTTCAGAGGGGATCATGCCTGTATGGAGTGGATAAAACCCGCGCAGATAGCGGATAAGGTAAATGCAGTGATTTTCAGGTGAGCCATGGCGGCTGATTTGAAAGGATATTTAAAAATTATCGCAAGTTTTTTTTGCAGAAATAAAAAAAGTTATACTTTTGCCATCCCAAACAATAAAGGGTATTGCCCAATAGTATAATGGTAGTACGACAGATTTTGGTTCTGTTTGTCTTGGTTCGAATCCAGGTTGGGCAACTACAAAAGGACAAAATGGTGATTCCATTTTGTCCTTTTTTTATTTGTAAGATTGGTTAGCCGAATTGTTATAAATAATGTCAATAAAGCACTTTTTTATTAATACCGATACCTGGATGGAGGATTTTATCAAAAATGACCGGAGATTTCATTTAATCAGGATAGAACAGGTTTTGTAAAAACGCGGGTTTTAAAATTTAATATGGGATATAATCTTCTTTATAACGCCATAGCTACTGTTCTGATAACAATGATACTTTCTTTCAAACCACAGTTTTCCAGTGTATTTAATACCTGCTCTTTGCTTTGAGGCGGATTTTTCAACGCGTTAACAAGCCTTTCAAAGGCGACCAATACTCTTGATAGATTTGATTTAAGTAATGGGCCAATAAACTCGTCTGGATCTTTGCAGTCGATACCATATAGTTTAAGATTTCTTGCAGGAAAATCTTTTTTATTAAATGTGATAATAGTATCTGCCCCCGACTTTATGGCTATGGCAAGTACATGTCTGTCGTCCTTATCCGGCAACTCTAATTCAGCGAGAAGATTTTTATATCCCGTTACATTTGCTTCTGCAAAGGCATTATCCATTGCATGACAGGTTCTTTTCAATTGTACCGCTTTCAGGTCAGGTCGATTTTTAACAGATTTCGGGTCCATTCGTGGTGAATTTCGTTTGACCATCTTGGGCTAAACAGGTCAACTTGTGCCAAGCGAAGAAGAAAATCCCGCAATGGAGCAGGATACAGTACATTGGCATCCAGTACTGCAATAATCTTTTTGGGGTCCTTCATGTTAATAACCAAGATTGAGTTCCTGAGCCTGCGATGCCAGAAAGTCCAGCTTATCGGCTCTGTTCTTTTTTACTTTCTTATCGTAGGCAATCAGGTCCTTCAAATGAATCCTACGATGTGTGCCTACTTTGAAGAACGGAATTTCTCGTTTCTCTAACAAACTCACCACATGTGGCCTGGATACACCCAGCAAGTCTGCGGCTTGTTGTGTACTGATATCGGTGTTACTATCAGACAGTAGCAGTGCAATGGAATTACCATCTGCCATATTGTTAAGAATGGTAAAAAATAGCCTGATAGCAGATTTAGGAATGTCGAGAGAAGGCTTGTATCCATCAATTTTCAGTGCAACCGTGTCCGTGTCAGACTTTGCGACTTTGATAGCCGCCTCCGTCACTTTCGCTCTCAGTGCCTTTGCAATTTTCTGATCACTTTTTGTCGTTTTCTCCAATATCGCTTCCATGGGTCATTATTTGTATTACAAATGTAGCGAAATAAACGAAATAAACGAAACGATGCTGTATATGCAACAAAGCGCAGAGGACAACGGTTTTATAGAAATCGCTGCCCTCTGTATTTATCATGGAATCACCTTCCACTCCCTGAAATTGTCAAAAATTTCCATAAACATGGCCGGTGTTTCCACGAACTCATGAAACCCCGCCCGGCGGGCTTTGGAGCCATCCGCAAAGAAGTCGTAGTCCCAGGAGAAGACAAAGTCGCCGAATTTCCAGGATGATACTTCGGCGTAAGTATATTGCAGTCCATATTTTTTCATCATAGTAGTCCACAATGCTTCTTTATCGGCCATCACAACTTCCAGTTGCATCGGTAGTGGTGAAGCTACTTCCATATCAAAATAACGGGCGATACGGGGCCATAGATCCGACCAGCGAAATAGGTCGCCGTTGTTGATATTAAATGCCTGGTTAGCGCCGGCAGGGCTGTTTGCCGCCCACTCAGTAGCTTTGGCCAGCAGCCGGGCATCTGTCATTTCCATCAGTTTATCGTAGGCGCCCGGCTTGCCGGGAAAACGTAGGGGTAGTCCCAGCTCTTTGGAAATGGCAGCATATACAGCGATTACCATAGCCAGGTTCATCGGGTTGCCAAGGGCAAAACCGCCTACTACAGAAGGACGTATGGCCGACCAGGTCCAGGACTGCCCCTGTTGCTGCTGTTCCAGGTAATGTTGTTGTTCCATGTTGAATTCCGGCGGCATAAAAGTGCCGGCATCTGTTTCTACGGCGGGTGTTTTAAAGGGTCCCAGGTGCGCGCCATATACTTTATATCCCTGCATCAGGCTGATGTGTTGCAGCTGTTGGGCCACCGGGGTTACCGTTTCTACTACGTTGCGCAACATGGTTAGGTTAGGAGCTACCAGTCCCGACCAGCTGTTGCTATCCTGGTAAGCGGCATAAAATATATGCGTGACCGTAGTCAGTTGCCCGAGCTTTTGCCGGCTGTCTTCCCCGCTCAGCAGGTCTACTGCGATATGTGTTACATGATCGGTATTGTTGCCTCCCCTCCGTGATAACCCTATGATATCCCAGGCCTCCTGCTTTAGCAGGTAATTAATCAGGTTACGGCCTATAACGCCCTGTGCACCCGCTACCAATGCTACTTTCCGTTGATGATGCTGTTCCATATTATGTTGTATTTTTACCAGTAATTTTTCACTACACAAAGATCCACCGGAAACGGTTGGCTGGCCTTGTATCAAAGCAGGGTAAATTGGTATATTTCAACCATGAAGAGATATATACAGCATGAATACCTGAAGGTGTCGCATTTTACCAGCGAAGAATGGCAGCATCCGGTGCATAATCATAATCATTTCGAACTTATTTTTATCCACCGGGGTAGCGGTACGCATCATATTGGAGATATGAGCTATCCTTACACCGGGCCTTGCCTGTTTTTGCTGGCGCCCTGTGATGCGCACCATTTCCACATTGCTACTGCGACTACTTTTACTTTTATCAAGTTTACCAATGTATACCTGCATGGTACCGGCAACCTGCAATTACAGCAGAACTGGAACCGGGAGCTGGATACGCTGTTGCTACAGGCTCGTCAGCAAAGGGCTTTTACGGATCCTACCGGCCGGATGGCTACCCTGATGGGATTGATTAACGGAGAATGGAAGGAAGAAAAACAGGAGAACAGTGAAACCATTTTTTTCCTGCTACAGGCATTGTTTGCGATGATCAAGAAATGGACCCTTACCGGCATGGCGTCTGCAGGCCCGCATCCGGGCGCCCGTGTAACAGCTATCCTGAATTATATCCATGAGCATATTTATGATGTAGCCGAAGTACAGGTGGAGCAGCTGGCGCATATTTTCGGATATTCCAAACATTACCTGGGTACTTTTTTCAAAGAGCAAACGGGAAGCACGTTGCGCGATTATGTGAACCAATATAAATTACGGCAACTGGAAAACCGGCTGCACTACAGTTCGTTGTCATTGAAGGAAATCAGTCATGAGCTGGGGTTTAACGATCAGAGCCACCTGAATAAATTTTTCCGGAGATATCATACGATCAGTCCTTCCGCTTACCGCGACCAATTACAGGCGCCGGCATCTGAATAAGCGCAATTTCCGCGCTGTTGAAAAAGACGCTATCTTAGCCACACATAACCTATATATAACTGCGAATTATTATGGAACAGCTGCTTACCGTGGATGCATTGATAAGCCTTTTCACACTCACTGTGCTGGAAATTGTACTGGGTATCGACAACATTGTATTTATTTCTATTTTATCCGGAAAATTACCGGAAAGCCAGCAAAAGAGAGCCCGGCGACTGGGTCTGGGACTGGCAATGTTTGTGCGGGTATTGCTGCTGCTGTCGATCAGCTGGATTATGTCGCTCACACAACCGCTATTTAATCCGGGTACGTGGATAGGCATGCAAAATCCTGAATGGCTGGAAAAAACGGCGCTTTCAGGCAGGGACCTGATCTTGCTGATAGGAGGACTTTTCCTGATTTATAAAAGCACTGCCGAGATCCACGAAAAACTGGAAGGAGGAGAACATGGTAACCCCAATGCCAAAGCCCTGAAATTCGGGCAGGTGATCGTTCAGATACTGTTGCTGGACATTGTATTTTCTCTCGATTCGGTCATTACTGCCGTAGGTATGGCCGACCATGTAGAAATTATGATTGCTGCCGTGGTGATAGCCGTTGCCGTTATGATGCTGGCTTCTGAAACGATCAGCCGTTTTGTAAACCAGCACCCTACCGTAAAAATGCTGGCCCTGTCGTTCCTGTTGTTGATTGGTGTATCACTGATCGCTGAGAGCTTTGACCAACACATCCCGAAAGGATATATCTATTTTGCGATGGCTTTTTCCGTATTTATAGAGGCCCTCAACCTGCGTATGAAAGCAAAATCTGAAAAACCGGTAAAGCTCCATCAGCCCGAGTTGCCGGAAACGAAGAAGTAAGCAGGCATCTGCCGGGGAAGTTTAATTATAACAGTAACGTATATACGTAATTAAGTGCATTTATTCCAGGGCTGGTTAGCGGGAAAAATAGTACATCATTTATAAGAAATAAATAGCTTTGCCATTTTAGCGCATAAAATCATTGTCATGAATTTTTACACACGGAAATGGGTAAAGCCGGAAGACCTGAATGCACACGGAACGTTGTTTGGCGGAAGTTTACTGCGTTGGATAGATGAAGAAGCCGCCATTTATTCCATTATCCAACTGGGTACCAATCGCTGTGTAACCAAGTACATGTCTGAAATCAATTTCATCAACTCTGCCCGTCAGGGCGATATTGTGGAACTGGGCATTAAAGCCACGCATTTTGGCAGGACTTCTCTCACACTCACCTGCCAGGTAAGGAATAAGATTACGCAGAAAACTATTCTAACGATCGATAAGATGGTGTTTGTAAGCGTAGATGAGCAGGGGCGCCCGGTGCCGCACGGCAAAACAGAGATCACCTATACCGATGAGCGGTTACGGGAAGAATAGGTTTATATTTTCAGGCCGCCGAACATACTGAGCAGGATAATGCCCAATACGATGGTGGTAATCGCCACATACAACCTGTCTTTTTCCACAGCAAAAGCTACCAGCGAAAAAAAGATGCGGAGTATAGGCGTAGCTAGTAGTACCAGTACTCCCAGCTGTATAATTTCAGTAGCATTACCGGTGGCTACTCCCCGGAAGATACCGCGGAAAGAGGTATACCCGGCGCCTTCACCGGTAAACTGCGAGTAATCCGGTATGCTGGCAGCTCCCTGTTGAGCGAGGTAGGCGATACCGCCTAGTAATGCGATGCTGCTGGCAGTAACGACGCCAACTCTCAACACCTGCCCGATAAAAAGTTCTATATCGCGATCTCCTAATAATTTCCTGACTAGTTTCATGATGCGTAAATTAAAACTGGTGATGTAATCCGTTATAGATCATCTCCAGGGCCACAAAGGAAATGGCGATACAGAAAATGATCCGCAATGTTTTAGGATTCATGATGGTGAGCAAACGGGCGCCGGTAAAAGCGCCACCCAGTACCCCCAGTACCACGGGAAACGCAATACCCGGATCTATATAACCTCTTTGCAGGTACACCACTGCGCTGGCGGCAGCTGTAACGCCAATCATGAAATTGCTGGTGGTAGTGCTCACTTTAAAGGGAATGCGCATGGCGCCATCCATGGCCAATACTTTTAAGGCGCCGGAACCAATGCCCAGCAGTCCGGATAAAACGCCGGCCAGCAGCATAATAGAGAACCCTCCTCCCACATTTTTTAGTTTATAGCTGACTTCTCCTGCGGGAGTAGGATAGCTGCCGTTGAGTTTTAACAGGTAAGACAGTTTACTGCCGGTTTGCGCTGCATGCTCATTTTTTTTCCGGATGGTCATCAGGGCGGAAAAGATGAGCACTACACCGAAGAGGATAGCGATGGTGTTAACCGGCGTAAAAATGGCAATGAGCGCGCCTCCTACGGCGCCTGCCGTGGTAGCTATTTCCAGGAACATGCCTAGTCGCACGTTGGTAATGCCTTCTTTAATATAGGCGGTAGCTGCCCCCGAAGAGTTAGCGATGGAGGCCAACAGGGCAGCGCCGATAGCGTAGCGGATATCTACATGAAATACCAGCGTTAGCAAAGGGATGACTACCACGCCTCCTCCCAGGCCGGTTAAAGAGCCCAGCAACCCCGCCAGGTAGGCGCCTCCAAGCAGGATAAGGCTAAAAATCAGGATATTCATCTTATAAAAAAATTAATAGTTGTTGTCTAGTATATCCTCCATAGCCTGGCGGGATAATTTGGCGTTTCCGCTTTTGATGGCCTTATAAAGTGCCTCGTGGGTATGGTGACTGATGGCAAAGTGACTGATGCTCTGGGTATCCCGTTTGGCAAAAAAATCGCGGATCACGTTGGTGAAGCTGCGATATAGATCTGCCAGTACGTGGTTACCCGATGCTTTGGCAATAGCCATATGAAAGGCGATATCGGCTTCCATGCAGGGCTGGTATTGTTGTTCCAGGATGGCTTTTTTGCGTTGGTCCAGTTGTAGCCGCATTTCATGCAGATCGTCTGGCGTATGATTTTCCGCTGCCAGTTTTACGATTTCATAGTCCAGCATGCGTCTTACCTGGTTAATTTCTTCGAAGTCGGCCCGCCTGAGGCGCTGATCCAGGGATTCTGCCTGAACAGATTCATTGATAAAGGTGCCGGCGCCCTGTTGTACCCGGAGTATGCCCGACATGGACAGGGTTTTGATGGCTTCCCGGATGGTGGAGCGGCCTACCGCATACTGTACCATCAATTCGGGCTCAGCCGGTATTTTCTGGCCAGGCTTGTATTTCCCCTGGGAAATATCTTTCTGGATGGCATTAATGACCCGGTCCGATAATTTGGAGGCTTGTTCCATATATTCAATTTTTCAATTGTAAAGGTATGATGTTTAAATTAAACATCTGATGTTTAATTTAAAAAAAATGGAAAAAAGCAAAAAAAGGGGAAAAGTCACTGTGATGGCTATATGTTTTTTAGAGAGATAAAAACAAAAGGGTGTACCTGTTTGGATACACCCTTTATCTTTTCTATAAAGAAAGCATTTGGGACAACTAACAATGGGAAGAAAGGCCGTATATACGTAATAGTAAGTTCAGACCCAGGATGCAGGTTTTTCAATTTTTCCATATGATCCTTTCCATAAATGAACTCTAATACAAAAATACATGTGGGTGGCGGATTACAGGCATTTAGGGCCTCTACAACGTAACTACACTACGCCATTTTTTATATCTACAAAACATCTACAAATAGTATTTTTGCGGAATGAACCATATCCAAAAAGGCCTGGTATTTTTATTATGTACCATCATTAGCCTGTTATATAAAGTTGATTTGTCGGCCCAAACGGTAGTTGACTCGCTGAAGCGGGTGTTGGTCCAGCCGGGTCTCACACCTGAAGAACAGGTACTGACAAGATTGAAACTGAGTCGCGCTCTGCTCAGCACCAATCGAAAGGAAGCGCTTGCTAATGCCCAGGTGGCTTTGTCCATGAGCCGTTCCCTGAAGGATAGTAAGTATGCCGCACAATCACACTCTTCCCTGGTATCATTAATGTATGGCCAGGAAGATGTAAAGCGGGTAAGATTACAGTTAGACAGCGCCTTTACGCTGGCCGAACAATCGGGCGACCCCTATACCCTGGAAAATGTGTGGTATAGAAAAGGTTGGCTGGAAAACCGCATTGGCAAGCCGCATGATGCAGTAAAGAGTTTCCAGCAGGCATTAAAATTCGGGGAAAAACAGCCGCCCAACAGCTATGCTACCAGCATCTATTATAATCTTTCGGCAGTATATGGTGATTGGGATGACCTCGAAAACCAGTCCCGGTATGCTTTTGCAAGTCTCGATGCCGCCAAACGTTTTCCCGATCCCGATGATATCTGCAATGCCTACCAGGCTATTGCCACCAGCTATGAACACCGCTTTGCGGGTGATAGCAGTGCACGTAACCTGTTGGATTCTTCCCTGTATTATAACCGGCTGGCCATTCAATACTACCTGGAAAACAAGAACAGGATCAGCTTTCCGAGCGTATTAGGTATATTGGCATTGAATACGGCTAACCTGTATGCCGAGTATTTTCCCCGCAGTTACCGCGATTCCGCCCAGCACTATTTAAGAATAGCCAAGGAGATTGGTGTAGCAACCGATCAGCAGGAGATCATTGCCAGCAGTTACGGGATGCAGAGCAGCTTTGAACTGGCCGACGGGCATTACGATGCAGCGGCTGGCCTCTTACTAAGCGGGTTACATACCTTACAACAATCGCCCACCCCGGATAATAGCCTGATGGCGCATTTTATGAGCTCCTTGTCTGAGGTGGCAGAAAAGAAAGGGGATCTGCCGGCGGCGCTCAGTTATGCCCGGGAGCACAGCAAGTATTATGCGGCCGCTTTCGATGCCGAAAAAATGGCCATTGCCAAAAAGCTGGAGGCCCAGTACCAGGCACAACAAAAGGAGCAGGAACTGATATCCTTACAGGAAAAGGCAGCTTTTAATAAAAAGCTGAATATTGCATATGTGATACTAATAGTTGCCTGTATACTGGCGCTGCTATTCCTTTTCCGCTCTTATCACTTCCGGTTGAAATCAACTATTCAACAACAGGCATTATTGGAGAAAGAAAAGCAGGACGCGATATTACAGGTTCGCCTGAAAGAAGAAGAAGCAAAAACACTGGAGCTGGAAAAGCAGGAGGCTGCGCTGCAGGCACAGCTGCAAAGCGAAGCTGCTGCCCGTTTACAGGTAGAACAGCAGTTGATGCAGGCCCAGAAGGAGCAGTTACAAAAAGACCTGCTGGCAGGTACTTTACAGGTAGAGCAAAAGAATGAATTGCTGCAAACTCTGCAGGCAAAGCTCCAGGAGAAATCGGGAGACCGTAACCTGATTGGGCAGATCAGTCGTATGATAGACCAGGACCGGCGTTTGGATGAGGATTTTGAAACGTCCAAAACGGAGTTAGAAAATATTCACCCTGAGTTTTTTACCCGTCTTCAGGAAAAGGCAGGGAACTCCCTCACCAGGCTTGATTTGAAGCACTGCTCTTATATTTCTATGGGGCTGTCTACAAAAGAAATTTCTTCCCGGATGGGAGTGGCGCCAAAGAGTATCCTGATGTCGCGCTACCGGATTAAGCAGAAACTGGGGCTGGGGAAAGACGAGGGGCTGGATGCCTACCTGATGACGGTGGCCAGTTAATAACATGAAATGGGGACGCAGTGAACCCGCGTCCCCATTTCATCAGGCTTGTAAAAAAGCAAATTTGTTCTCAAACATTTTTCCGATCACCGGTATTGGTTTCTGTACGCCATTGTTGGCGTTGATAATGCCAAAAATCATGAAGATAAATGGCAGGAAGCCGGCAATCGACAGTACACCAGACAGGGCAGCCGGTAAAACAGCAATAACAATACCTACAGCAATAGACCATACGATGCTTGCGATAGCCAATCCCAGGGCTTGTTCCAGGTGGTAGCTCACCAGTGAACTTCTTTCTTCCTTACTTTTTACAAAAGCAATAATCCATCCTATAATCGTGATGTAAGCAATCATCGCCCATTGATTTGTTTTCATAGCTGTTGAGGTTTTTTTAGTTAAGAATGATTTAGCGCAAAAGTAAAAGGAGGGTGTGGCAATTGGGAAAAAGTAGCTACTACATGATATCTACAATCACCAGGAAATAACACTACAAAAAAGCTACATTGATTTTAATTAATTGATTATAATATTATTACGTGTTATTTTTTATAGTATTGTTAAGAAATGCCGGTGGCATAATGATTGATATGCTGCTGTTATGAAGAAAGCATTACTACCTACCTTTTTCCGGGCTATTGGTTTAGGAATAGTCACCGGGATGCGCAGTGCGATGGGCCCCGCATTTACCAGTTACTTTGTTAACCGGCAACCATCGGGCAAGCTGCGAAGATCACCTTTGCGCTTTATGCAACATCTTGCTACGTTGCATTACCTCCAGACAATGGCGGCGGGAGAACTGGTAATAGATAAGACGCCGGGCGTTGGAAATCGTATAGCCGCTCCCGGTATTGCCGGCCGGGCGCTTGCCGGTGCTTTATCGGGCGCTACTTTATACCAGGCGCAAAATGGAAAAGCATGGAAAGGTGCATTGATTGGCGGGGTTACAGCCATTGCTGCGGCGTATGCATTTTTCTATTTGCGCCGTGAAACAGGAAAACGGCTGCCTATAAAAGATGCGGCGCTGGGAGGCGTGGAAGACGCCGTGGCTGTGGGTATCGCAGCCGCGTCTATCAGGAAATAATGAAATTTATTTTCACAAATGTTGTTTTATTTCAGAAAAAAACTACATTTGCATCCCGTTAAACAATGCCTAATAGTATAATGGTAGTACGACAGATTTTGGTTCTGTTTGTCTTGGTTCGAATCCAGGTTGGGCAACAAAAAACCGGACAAGTGCAATAAATAGCTGCTTGTCCGGTTTTCTTTTTTAGGTAAGAGGACTATTTATTGACCTTTCCTGATCTTCACAAAATCTTTGTATACGACGGTAAATGCTCCAGGAAGTTCATTCTTATGTTGATTGATTACAATCAAACACAAATCAGCTTTATCAAAAGGATTTAACCCCACTAATCTCAGCAATATCACACCATGATGTGCTTTGCCCAACCGATATACCAATTCACCGAAATCTTTATCCTGTGTAATTAACAAAGAATCTTTTTCATGGGCTATTGCTAATACTTGTTCATCACTAATTCCATGCGATTGCTCTGCAATAGAAAAGACGTCATAACCATCTTCTCTTAGCTTTTGTACAATAGGTGCATCGACGCTTTCGTCAGCAACAAACCTCATAACAATATGGATGAATTGTTTTTAATAATCATAAAAAGATATGAAAGTAAGGTGGCTACGCATTGTTACACTGGCAACAATATTAATAGCTTTTGTGAAAGGTACGAAAAAGAGTAAATACAGAAAGTATTTTGGGTAATGATGCTCCCTCGTATCAAAAGATTATACTTGATGTCTTTATAGAGGGACCGATAAAATAGCTGCATTCTCAGCTGGCAATGGGATAGTAATGTGTGTCTTTTAAACTCTGTGCGGCAAACGCCAGGGCTGCTTGAATAGCTTCCATGGTAATATGTGGATGGGCTGTAAGGATAGCTTCCATTGTTTCACCTGCAGATAATTTTTCCAGGATGAGCTCAACGGTAATACGCGTGCCCTTAATGACGGGTTTTCCCATCATAATTTCCGGATTTATTTCTATGTATTGTAGTATGTCCATTTGAATACTTAGATAAGACACCACCAACCAGGTTACAATCCTAATTAATTCAATTTATCGCTTAGTGATAAAGGTACTACAAAAATGATAAAAATTTTATCAAAAGTTGCAACCGCTTTCAATGCTGATTTTTTTGTTATCATTTTGGTCTATATTTACTTATTCTGATTTTTAATATTGTAATTGAACTGCCATACAATATTAAGTCGAAAAATTAGAATGTTAAAAATAAAAAATCGAAAATTCGACTAATTCTTCAGTCTTAACATGACCCAACTTGACAGATTAAAAGAGGTAATAGAGATTTTGAAGAGGACCAGAAAGGGTCTTACTAATCAATTAATTTCAAGAGAATTATCATATAATTCAAGAAATTATGTGTCGGATATCCTTGGCGGATCAAAAAAAATAAACAAGCTTTTCCGGGAAAGATTGGAGGTCGTATATTCGATTAGCAGGGAATGGATAGTGACGGGGAAAGGGAAGATGTTTGTTGAGGAAGAGACAAATAACAATACGGTAGCTGAACAGCCGACACCTTATCGGCAGAAGCGGGGGCGAGCCGGGTGGATTGGTGTACCGATATTTGATGTTCCCATAGCGCTGTCACTTATTAATCACGAAAGTACACCTGTTGGTTATGTAACCATTCCTTCGTTTAGAGATTGTGCATTTGGTATCCGGATTTCGGGAGATGAAATGCGCCCTAAAATCTGTAATGGAGATTATATACTTTGTAAAGAGGTGAATATAAATGAGATTATCATGGGAGATGATTACCTGGTGCTTACCCACAAGGGAACTGAAATAGTAAGATACGTATACCCTCATGAAAAGAAAGACGATTATATTTTACTGAATACCGGGAATCAGTCGAAGCCTTCAACAACGCTTGCTATATCAGCGATAAATAAAATGTACAAGGTGAAGGGAGTGATTAAAAGCTATTAGGAAGCACTGGCTGCTGTATTGCTGATAAATAATTAAGTCAGAAAAAAGGACAAAGTGGGATCAACTCCATTTTGTCCTTTTTTTATTACCCCAGCTAGCTGGAGGGTCTTATATTGCTCGCTATTGTTTTTCAGGGGCTGCGTTATTTTTCAGCCAGTTCAACCTGCGCTGATCGGGCAAATGCTTTACGGTGAAGTTTTCGAATTTCGCTTCAAATCCCTTCCCATCGGGTGATGCAGCCATCAGTCCTACCATTACCGGATGGTTGTCTTTCAGTGGCGCATTACGGGTCATGATATAGTTTTGATCATCCAGGGAATAATAAATTTCTACGGCATCTAATCTCCGTACCGCCTTTATCCAGATAAAAGGAGGCGTTTTGTCGAGCGGAGTAACGCTCCAGTCGCTTACCGTATGCGTGACTACGGTGCTGACATTGAATTTCCCGTCTACAAATTCGACTCCTGTTTTGATATAGTTTTGTTCATCTGTTCTGATCATTAACCCCATTTGATCGAACCGTGCTTTATAATCACCTGTAATCTTTACTTTGGCTTCAAATTCTCCGCCATAGGTGGCATAGTAAAAAGGAGCATCATCTACGGTAAATCCATAGTGCGAGATACGCCAGTAATCTGTTTGAGGCGTGACAAACATGGTGAGCGACTTATTCTTTATCTCCCATTTTGCGGGTTCATTGAACCATTGCATTTTTTCAAGGCTCTGGGCAGTAAGCGATTGCATGGCCATGAGCGCCATTAGGCTGACAATAATTTTCTTCATATCGATGATCATAATTACTAATGAATGGATCCTGCGCCGTGTATATGCAGCAGAAAATATCCCGGTTAACCATAACGGTTGGCTACCTTTGCAAAACTAAAGTGTTACCGGATAACGCCCAATGGTGAATAATAACCATTTTGACAGATAATGAATAATATTCATACCGCATTAAATGATACGCTGCTCGGGCAAACTTTCAGTGACGAGCAACAGCCGGAGCTACAATTGGCCACCGGCCGGTTTATAGCACAGATGTATGCAAAACTGGAAAATGCCATCAGTGTACTGAGCGACCTGAGCGCCAATACCAGCTATATCTATAATGGGCGCATAGCAGCTGGTATGGGGCTTCCTGCTACCGGCAATGTAACGGAAATCAAGTCAATCTGGGAAGAAGATATATTTAGCCGCATTCATCCCGACGATCTACTGCAAAAGTATGCCCTGGAATTACAGTTCTTTCAGCTGCTAAAGTCCTTACCAGTGGCTGAGCGCGGAGACTACCAGGTACAGAGCACTATCCGGATGAAAAACGAAGAGGAACAGTATGTGGCGGTACAGCATCGTATTTTTTATATTTTAAGTGCAGGCAATGGCAGTATATGGCTGGCTCTTTGTTTATATAGCCATTGTTATCCTCCAGGAAGCATAGAACGGTACCAGGGAATGATTGTTAATACGCGTACCGGCCAACCCATTACTCCCGATAAGGAGCAATGTAACGACTTACTGTCGCATCGTGAGAAAGAGATATTGCGGCACATTAAAAATGGGAGAAGCAGTAAAGAAATCGCCGGGAAGCTATCTATTAGTATCAATACCGTACACCGGCACCGCCAAAATATTCTCGAAAAATTAAAAGTATCCAACTCCCTGGAAGCTTGCAGGATTGCAGAAATAATGGGGCTGATCTAACCTGATGGCTATATATAGATATTGAGGATAAGCCATCGTATTATGTTTTGTGCGTAATAATTGTTATATTGACATATAAAATATTCCACGTGCTATGAAACATGCTATCCGATATAGTTTGTTGCTGCTGACCGCAGTGACAGTAATTGCCAGCGAAAGTTGCCAATCACCCAATACCAGCAAAAACGCAGAGATAAAAGATTCCACCGTGTTTCTTTCGCCGCCGCTGATTACATCGATGTATACTGCCGATCCATCTGCTCATCTGTTCGAAGGGCGTATATACCTGTATCCATCGCACGATACCGCCACCGGCACGCCTGAAAATGATAATGGCGATCATTTCAATATGATGGATTTTCATGTGTTTTCTATGGATAGCGTTGGGGGCAAAGTCACTGATCATGGAGTAGCATTACATATCAGGGATATTCCCTGGGCGGGCCGACAGCTTTGGGCGCCAGATGCCTCTTTTGCGAATGGCACCTATTATTTGTATTTCCCAGTAAAAGATAAACAAGACATTTTCAGGATAGGAGTGGCTACTGCGCCAAAGCCGGAAGGACCTTTTGTGGCAGAAAAAACGCCCATAACAGGCAGTTACAGTATCGATCCTTGTGTATTTAAAGATGATGATGGATCCTGTTACCTGTACTTTGGCGGTATATGGGGAGGACAGCTGCAACGCTGGAATAATAATGTGTATGATTCCACTGCCAGGTTACGCCAGGGAACCGAACCCGCTATTTTGCCACGTATGGCGAAACTGGACAAGGATATGAAACATTTTTCGGAAACGGTAAGAGAGATCAAAATACTTGACAGTGCAGGAAATTTGTTTAAGGAGAAGGATAACGACAAGCGCTTTTTTGAAGCCACCTGGATGCACAAGTACAAGGGCAAGTACTATTTTTCCTATTCAACAGGTGATACGCATAATATTGCCTATGCTATTGGCGATAACCCTTACGGTCCCTTTACCTATAAAGGCATCGTGTTGAATCCTGTTAAAGGTTGGACCAATCACCATTCTATTATCGATGTCAACGGGAAATGGTACTTGTTCTATCATGATACACAGTTATCTGGTAAAACACATTTACGCAATGTAAAAGTAGCGCCGCTGGTGTATCATGAAGATGGAACAATACAAACTATCAGCGCCTACCACGGAAAATAAGTACAAGTAGTTTGTTAACCCAAAATTTTTGCGCAAAGATTTGCGTTTTTGAAAAGCCTTTGTATATTTGTCTACAGTTTTAGTAGACTAATAGGAATTTACCACCACCAGACGCCGGTATCCCGGCAAAAAGTCTTTGTCCCACCACACAAAGCGAGTAAATAATTTATCAGCAAATGTTACTTCTCTGAAGTAACCCAGGCCACTATTTTTTAAACATTTTCAACCATGAATCAGCTATTGAACAACAATAGGAAGAAAGCGCTGCATACTGACAGGTTACTGTCTGATGGCTGCTGTTGTTGTTGCTGCTGCTAAACAATTTCCAGGTATTTCCGAAATTATTTAGATGACGGCTCATGCCGTTGTCAGGACCTGTTTTGCCCATATCTCTCCACCATTAATCAATTTTTTATGTTGAAATATTTACGACAAATGATGTTGTGCGCATTCCTGTTACTGCCAGGAACTATCATGGCGCAAGCGCCCATTATTCTCAAAGGAAAAGTGATCGATCATAAAACGGAAGAAGCATTACCAGGTGCATCTATTCGTGTAAAAAACGGGAAAGCGGGCACACTCGCTGATGCCACCGGCAATTATCAGCTTAGCATTACCCAATTGCCACAAACGCTATTGGTCACCTTCATCGGCTATCAGCCACAGGAAATCGTGGTTACCAAAGATAATCTCCACCAGGTCATTAAACTGGAGCAGCAGCAGTCGCTGTCGGAGGTGGTAGTTACCGCAGTGGGCATTAAAAGCGCCACCCGCTCGCTGGGATACAGCGTGGGCGAATTAAAAGGTGCTGCCCTGAAAGATAGCCGGGAACCCAACGTGGTAGCGGCACTTAGCGGAAAAGTGGCCGGTGTGCAGATCAACAATTCCGGCGGTTCTCCTGGTGGTTCATCTACCATAAAAATACGGGGCAACAGCTCCCTGCTGGGAAGTAATGCACCACTGTTTATTCTCGACGGTATTCCGCTAGATAACTCTATCCAGGATATTCTTCCTATTTCCAACAGTGTGTCGCTGGCTACTCCTTCCAACCGGGCTATTGATATCAACAGCGCTGATATTGCCAGCGTAACCGTATTAAAAGGGCCCGCTGCCGCTGCATTGTACGGTATCAGGGCGGCAAATGGCGCCGTGGTGATCAACACCAAGAGAGGTAGTTCACTAACTGATAAAACTTTCGGTGTAAGCTACAGTGGCTCTTTTACGGTAGATAAAATTAACCGTCGTTTACAACCCCGCCAGACCAGTTTTTCCAACGGCATTGGTGGCCAGTATGTAAAACCTGGTACCACCGGCTCCGACGAAAACTGGGGCGCTTTGCTGGATACCCTTACCTACAGCAATATTCCCAGCAACTTCGATAAGAATGGTACCATTGTCGGTAAAAGCGATCCTGCGTCCAACGGTATTCCCGTGAACAGGTACGATAACATCGATAACTTTTTCGTGAACGGCTATACGAATGACCATAATATCAGCTTTTACGGCAACACGGGAAATACGGGGTATTATTTTTCTTACGGTAATCTCAAACAAACCGGTATCATTCCCACCACAGATTTTTATCGTCAAACATTCCGGTTTAACGGCGACTATAATGTGAGCAACCGGTTGAAACTTTCCGGTGGCGTTAATTATATTAAAGATGGGGCAGATAACCGCGCACTCATGGGAGGCTTTAATACCAATGTGATGCGCGCGTTGATAAACACGCCTTCCAACTTCGATATTACCAATGGCTACTCCGACCCCTGGAAACATCCGGAGTCTTATAAGCTGCCGGCAACCACGGCTAAGCCCTGGGGCGACAGCCGCTCTTACGCCAATGGCATTGGCTGGGATAACCCTTATTGGTCGCTGAATATGAACCCGCAATCGGACGAGGTGAACCGCTTTATCACCTTTGCTGAAGCCAATCTTGATATCACCGACTGGTTGAAAGGCACGGTGCGGTATGGCATCGATAACTATACCGACGTGCGTAAAGGCGCCTTCAGCCGGGGCACTTCCGGCGTGGCTACAGGTACTGTTAATGATGTGAATTATGCCCGGAGAGATAATAACCTGGATGTATTGCTGATTGCAGAAAGGAAGTTGAGCAAAGACCTGCAACTAACGGCAGTGGCGGGTTACAACTACTATAATTCCTGGAGGAACCAGGTAAATACACGTGGCGATGGATTAACTATTCCGGAGAATTTTAATATTTCCAATGCAGCTGCTACGCAAACGTTTAACCAGACTATCCGTAAAAAACTGGTGGCCGGATATGCTGATCTGAAGCTGGATTTTAAACGCTGGCTGTACCTGGAGTTAACCGGTAGAAATGAATGGACCTCTACACTCGCTAAGGGAAAGAATGCTTTCTTTTATCCCAGTACCAGCGCCAGCTTCATTTTTACAGATGCGCTGCACTGGAGCAGCAACTTCCTGAACTTTGGAAAGATACGCGCTACCTATGCACAGGTGGGTAACGATGCGGATCCCTACTCACTGGAAACCTATTATGTGCCTACCGCCAGCAGCGGATGGATACAAAGCGCTATCAGCTTTCCCTTCAACGGCAAACAGGGATTAAGTTACAGTACGACTATCGGTAATCCCAACCTGAAGCCGGAACGCATCAGTACCTGGGAAACAGGGCTGGACCTGCATTTTTTCCGCGACAAAACACAGCTGGAAGTAGTATACTATCACAATAGCAGTAAAGACCAGATTATCCCGGTTACCCTGCCTTATTCTACCGGCGCCGCCTATACGCTTACCAACGCCGGCAATATTGTGAACCGGGGACTGGAGGCTACTCTACAGCAACGGATTATCAATGGCCGGAAATTTAACTGGACCGCCACCGCTTTGTTCAATAAGAATATCAGTCGCGTCAATTATATCACCGATAATATTTCCAGCGTGAGCCTGGGTGGGATATGGATGGAAGCCCGTGGACAGGCAGGGCAGCCTTATGGTGTATTTTATGGTATTGACGTAAAACGCAATGCAGCAGGTAAACCGGTAATTGACGATAATCCTGCCAGTGCCAACTATGGCTATCCGCTGGTGAATACCGCTTTTACTAAAATCGGGGATCCCAACCCCGACTTCAACGTAGGGCTGCGCAATGAGTTCCGGTATGGCGCCTTTACCTTCTCTTTCCTGCTGGATGGACGTTTCGGGTTCGATATTTTCAATGCCCCACACTTACAGATGGTATTTAATGGCGTAGATGCTTCAACGGTAAACAGGGGCTCTCAAACAGTTTTTGAAGGTGTAACTGCTTCCAAAGGCGAACCCAATACCATTCCAGCGGTGTTGTCGCAAGCCTGGTACCGGAATACATTCAACATACAGGGCCTCTATGTAGAACATGACCTGTATTGGGTAAAACTGAAAGATGTCAACTTTACCTATGCCTTACCACAGCAGCTTTTAAAGCCGGCGCATATACAGGCCGCCAGTGTAACGCTTACCGCCAGGAATTTCCTGTTGAGCACTAATTACACCGGCAGCGATCCTGACCTGGGTAGTCGTAACGGTTTGTCAAATGCCGCCGGTATTGACTTCTGGACTACCCCCAATACCAAAAGCTATGGTATTGCGCTGAACGTTTCTTTTTAACCACCTCAATCTATTAACATGAAAGTCTATCAATATATAAATCGTATACTAGTTGGCGTTAGTATCATTACAATGCCGGCAGCCTGCTCCTTGCAGGAAACCAATGTAAATCCGAATGCATCCACAGCCGTATCTATCAGTGCTGTATTGACCGGCGCGGAAGTGGCCTTGGGATTCAATGTGGGCGTGAACGCGGGGCTTATTGCCAATATATACATACAGCAGGCCTCCGGTGCTAATGGAGATGCCGCTTCATTCGATAACTATACTACGTCTAGCCAGTATTTCAACAGTACCTGGAAAGGATTTTATGCGGATGTACTGGATGAACTGAAGATTGTGAAAACCACTGCAGCACAACAGCAATTACCTTATTACAGTGGTATTGCACGGATATTGAGTGTTTACAGTTATGGTACGCTGACTGATCTTTTTGGAGATATCCCTTATAAGGAATCTCTATACGGGAATAATATTACCAATCCCGCGTATGATAAGCAGGAAGATATTTATAAGGATCTGCAGGCGCAGCTGGATTCAGCGCTGCTGGAACTGGCTGTGCCGGCAGCTAACAACAAGGGCGCTTTACCTGCTTCAGATGATGTTATCTTCGGTGGAAATATAGACCGCTGGAAATCGTTCGCATATACATTGAAAGCCCGGTATGCTATTCATCTCTCAAAAATAAACAGTACAGGTGCTGCACAACAGGTGTTGGCTGCCTTATATGATGGCAGCAGGTATCGCGGCATAGCCGATAATTCTGCCGATGCGCAAGTGATATTTGGTGCTTCTACCACCAATGCCAATCCATTTTATCAACAAAACAGTAATCGCCCGGGCTGGATCGGATTGGGCGCTTCTTTTGTGAACCTGCTTAATGGCAACGCCGTAACAGATGATCCTACTAAGCCGGAAGGGCCATTGGTAGATCCCCGCCGGGCCTATTTTGCTACGCCCTATCCCGTGGGCAGCGCTACTTACAGGGGGAGCGCACCCGGCGTACCCGGCGCCTTCTCTGTTATTGGCAGCTATTATGGCACTGCTACCAGTCCGGTTATCCTTACCAGCTTTGCTGAAGCCAAATTCCTGGAGGCTGAAGCCCGTTGGCGGATTAACCCGGCTGATCCCCTGGTGAAAGCATCGCTGGAAGCGGCCATCAAAGCATCTTTTGCCAAGGTGATCAGCAATAGCGCTGATCCCTATGCCACACCAGAGAAGCAACTGGCTTATATAACGGCAAAGACTACTCTAAAGGGAGAGTCGACCGCAGACCTCAATACGCTTATTACGCAGAAGTATATAGCCCTGTTCCTGCAACCGGAAGCCTGGAGCGATTACCGCCGTACCGGTTTCCCTGTGTTGCCATTGGCCAAAAATGCTACCAGTGTGACCAACCCGGAAGGTAAGATTCCCCGCAGGATTCCTTATCCGCAAAATGAAGTATCCCTGAATATTCATACGCCCGCTGGCTCCGGTTATCAGACACCGGCACTTTGGTGGGACAAATAATCTAATGGCCAACACAATCAACCTCACATGCAATATTTACTTTCTTACAAAACGTTTTTTACCATCGCGCTGCTTTCCGGCGCTTCCGCATATGCCCAGTATAGTCCTGAAAAGCCCTATGCAGGCAAGGTAGGTGTTACCTTATCACAGTCAGTCGTGGCAGCTGCGCCTTTTAATCCTATTGCTCCGAAAGGTGCCCCTAATATTGTTTACATCATGCTGGACGATGTTGGCTGGGGAGCCAGCAGCGCCTTTGGGGGACTGGTAGAGACGCCGGTGTTTGATAGTCTCGCTAATAACGGTTTGCGCTATACGAATTTTCATACCACAGCCATATGCAGTCCCACGCGTGCTTCCCTGTTAACCGGGCGTAATCACCACTCCGTCAATGTGCCTACGGTAATTGATGCAGCTGTTAATTTCCCGGGGCATAATGGCTATATGCCTTTTGAGAAAGGGACTATTGCAGAAATATTAAGAGAAGATGGTTACAATACCTATGCAGTGGGTAAATGGCATGTTACGCCCAGCCCGGACCTTACGCCGGCAGGGCCTTTTAACCGATGGCCTACCGGTCGCGGTTTTGATGCCTTCTTTGGTTTTATGGGGGGAGAAACGGATCAGTATACGCCTGCACTCTGGGAAAATACCGTGAAAGTAGAACCAGACCTGCATGGCCAGCATCTCACTACAGTATTGGTAGATAAGGCTATTGCCTATATTGCTGCCCAGCATTCCGCTGCGCCGGATAAGCCTTTCTTCCTTTATTTTACTCCCGGCGCTACGCATGGGCCACACCAGGTAGATAAATCCTGGGTAGAGAAATACAAAGGAAAATTTGATGCAGGCTGGGATGTATACCGGGAGCAGGTATTAGCCCGGCAAAAGAAACTGGGACTGGTACCTGCCAATGTAACACTGCCTCCCCGCAACCCCGGCGTGAAACCCTGGGCATCCTTGTCGCCGGTAGAGAAGAAAGTATTTGCCCGCTTCTTTGAAGTATATGCCGGCTTCTTATCCCATACCGATTATGAAGTAGGAAGATTAATCAGTTACCTGCGCGATACCCGGCAACTGGATAATACCCTGGTAGTATTGATTATCGGGGATAATGGCGCCAGCAAGGAAGGCGGCCTTAGCGGACATGTACATGGTATCAATGAATATATTAACGGGAACCTGTTTACCGAATCATACGACAGCAGGATTAAAGAGATAGATAGCCTGTATGATAAAATAGGCACGCCGGAATCGGGTCCTAACTACCCGGTGGGCTGGGCGCAGGCCGCCAATACGCCTTTCCGCTACCTGAAGCAGGATGCCAACAGCGAAGGAGGTACCCGTAATCCGCTGGTCATTTTTTATCCTAAGCTGATTAAACAGGGAGGGATTCGTACACAGTATTCTCATGTGAACAGCGTTACGCCCACTGTACTGGAACTGGCGGGATTAACCGTGCCCAAAGTAATTAATGGTTATCCACAAGACAGCCTGGAAGGTATCAGTCTCGCCTATACGATTAATAATCCCACGGCAGCCGGCAGGCATCATGTGCAATACTATGAAATTGCCGGTGGGCGCAGCGTTTACAAAGATGGCTGGAAAGCGGCGGTGGCACATGAGCGGGGAACCCCCTTCAGCAACGATAAATGGGAGCTATACAATCTTAATGAAGACTTTAACGAGCAACATGACCTGGCTGCTGCCAATCCTGCAAAGCTGAAAGAGTTGCAGGCCCTGTTTGATGAGCAGGCGCATAAGTATAAAGTATATCCTTTGCTGGGCGACAGTGCCCGCATTACGCCGGCATTACTCACCAGGGGACCGCTGGATAGCCGCCGCAGTGCCATTTTGTATCCGGGACTAACCCAGGTGCCTACACGCTCAGCGCCTTTCCTCAGCGAGCAGTCATTTATTATTAATGCCGATGTGGAGTGGAAGGATGGCCAGGCAGAAGGCGTGTTGCTGGCCATCGGTGGCCGCTTTTCCGGGTTTACCCTTTTTGTGCAGGATGGCAGGTTGAAAGCCGTGCATAACAATAACGGCCGCTTAACAGACCTGGCTGCCTCCCGGAAACTTACCGTTGGCAAAGCTATCCTGCGTTATGAATTGAAGTATACACCGGCGCGGCGATTAACAGATCCTGCTGGTACTGAAATACTATACATCAATGAGGAGAAAGTAGCAGAACGGGCTATTACCAAAGAAGATGCAGTGATTACACCTTATGACGAAGGGCTGGATATAGGCAGGGATCAGGGGTCGGCCGTATCGCCGTTGTACAGATCGCCCTACACGTTTACCGGTAAGCTGAACCATGTAGAAATTATACATCCTTAACCCATTTAAAAAAAACAATTTATGACACTGGCAGATATCGTATTGATCACAAAGAAGATCGCCATCGGCATTGTTATTTTTTTGATACCGCTGATAGTAATATCCGGCGCTATCTGGTTTGTATTTAACCTGTTAAACAATTAATGTATCACCTAAAACATTTCATTATGACAGCACCTGCAAAAACAAGCACACCCGTCATCCTGCGGGATTCGTTGGTGAGCCTGCTGCTATATGTATTACCCATTTTCCTGATGTTGCTCTCCTTTTATTTTAGTGGAAGCAAACCCTGGTTAACCACCGCAACAACACAGCTGCCTTTCCGTATGCCGGCCATCCTGGAGGCAGTATTTCAAAATCTGAAAACATGGGGCCTGCCTGCTATTATGATAGCGGTGGGTGTAGTGGAATTTTCTGTGGGGCTATATGAAAACAAGTGGACGAAGAATGAGCGAATACTTGATGTGGTATGCTTTATTCTTCCTAAAGTAGTATTAAGACCTATGATTGCCTATTTCGGGTTGAAGCTGTTGCCCTGGGTGTTACCGCAGGCCAAAGATGCCTTTGCCTGGGTGCCTTTCTGGTGGGGATTTGCTATCATGGCCGTAGCCGACGACCTGACCCAATATTGGTATCATCGTTTGCATCACCAGTTGCCCATCCTGTGGCGTTTTCACCGTACGCATCATTCTGCGCCCTATATGGGAATGGCGATGGCCAGCAGGCAGAATATTATTTACACGGCCTTCTTTTCCCAGATATACCTCACGGTAGCGCTTACCTATCTTGGTTTGGGGTATCCGGCGCTCTTTGTGGGAGGTATCAAATCTTTAATCACAACCGGCGCACATAGCAGTATCAAATGGGATAAGCCATTTTACACCATCAAGTGGTTGAAGCCTATAGGCTGGGTAATGGAACGGCTCATATCTACCCCGGCCACCCACCATGCACACCATGCCGATACCACCGATGATGGCATCGGATACTATAAGGGGAATTTTGGAAACATGTTTTTTATCTGGGATGTTATTTTTGGAACCGGTATTATCACCCGGCAGTATCCAAAGGCTTACGGATTAAAGCATTACAAGGAGGAAGAATGGTATGCGCAGCTGTTGTGGCCTATTTTCAAATCGAAGAAAGAAGGTAGTGAGCTGGCCGCAGATGGGCCTATGGTAGGGGATGAAGTAGTGGCGCCGCTGCCGGTTACTCCACCCAAAGCTGCCCCGGTGGCAGTGCCGGCGCAGGCGATATAAAAATAAGGAGGGCTGACCAGTGCATAATTCTCTGATCAGCCCTTGTTTTTATTTTTTCTCTTCATGATATTCCTGCTCTGTATTGATAGACCAGATATTGTTTTTGGTAACAATACCCTCTGTGATGTTGTCTACCGCCACCATGGCGGTAAGCATGGAGTGGTCGGAGTTGTTATATTTATGCATACCATTGCGGCCCACCAGGAAAAGGTTTTCGAAGGCGTCGATATATGTTTTTAACTCCTCAAACCGGGCGTAGGTACCCCAATAGGCCGGGTAAGTTTTTTCCATGCGCAGTACGGTGGCATCCAGCACATCGGAAGGCTGGGCCAGACCTATCTTACACAGTTCATTGATAGCGGTCTGGCGGATAGCGTCGTCTGTCAGTTCCCAGAAATCATCGCCTTTATTACAGAAGTATTCCATTCCGACCCAGGTGGTATCCGGATCTTTTACCATATAGGGGCTCCAGTTGTTGAAGAGCTGGAGGCGTCCTACTTTAACGTCTTTTTCCTGTATATAAATCCAGGTATCTTTTAAGGTGATGGGTTTGTGTTCTTTCGTTTTCTTATCCTCGAAGCTCAGGTTTTTTAGCAGGATACCAATGGTGATAAAGTCGCGGTAATGTAGGCCTGCGGCTATTTCCTGTACATTAGCCGGAACATCTGCTTCCAGGTCGGCTACCAGTTCCTTGATGGGCATGGTAGAAAAAAAATAATCGCCTTCCAGGGTGACGACTTCGCCGGTGGTGCGGTCCAGCGCTTCAATAGCGGTTATCTGGTTGCCGGAAGTGTGGATTTTTCTGACATCGTGCTGCATTAATACGGTGCCGCCTTTGTTGATCACCTGGTGTGCCACCTCTTCCCAAAGCTGGCCGGGGCCATGTTTAGGGTATAGGAATTGTTCGATCAGGCTGGTTTCTACATTTTTCTGTTTGAGGTCTTTCGGCTTGCCGGCTTCTACAGCAGATTTTACTGCGTGTGCAATGGCTTTGCCGATGGAAATTCCTTTAATTCTTTGTGCGCCCCATTCGGCCGAGATAGCTTTACAGGAAACGCCCCATACTTTTTCCGTATAGTCTTTAAAGAAGAGGTGGTACAAGGTTTTACCAAAGCGGTTGATCATAAAATCTTCCAGGGTGCTTTCATCTTTCCGCTGGAAGATCTGTGCCCACAGATAAGATACCATGATGCTGATGGTGGTAGTGAAACCCAGCTTACGCAGCGTATCTACCGATAGTTGTATAGGGTAGGTAAAGAATTTATGCATGAAGTAAATGCGCGACAGGCGTTTTCTTACCAGCATGATCAGGTCAGGATTGGGCGCTACCAGTGTATCAGTACTGTGGTTATTTCGCGGGGATTTTATTTCCCTTGTTTTCTGTTGATAGCTGATAGAAAATATTTCTGCGGCTTCTTTATCCAGTGGCATCATGTTCATCCACCAATCCATTACGCGGTCTGATTTTGAGAAGAAACGGTGGCCGCCAATGTCGATGCGATTGCCTTTATAATTGACTGTTTTGGAGATACCTCCTATGTCGGTACTTTTTTCGAGTACTACCGGGATGATGCTGGTACGTTGTAATAGTTCATAGGCAGCGGTCAACCCTGCCGGGCCAGCGCCAATGATGATAGCTTTCTTTTGCATGAGCGAATGAGGTTGTTGAGTAAATGGTTTCTGAGGTGAGCTGATATAGCGCTTATTGGTCTGGTATGTTGTGTCGGAGCGGCATTCCCCGCACATGAAAATGATGGAACCTTTTGAACGATGGCATAGCAAAACGGTTTTACGCAGGTATTACCGGCAATAGCAACACCTGTTTTGAGGGTTTATATGATAAAGGGTTAGCAGCAGAAAGTGAGGGCTGCCTGCACTATACAATGATAGGATTAGTTACTGAATTGCGATAGCAGCCGCATTGCAAGCGGGGAAACTAGAAGTTCCATTTGTAAAAATAGATCGGTGCATTTTTTCCTTCACTGATGGTAACGTAGCCATCATTCCCGGGTGTGATGGTAATGCCTTCGCCTTGTTTTTCTTCGATATAGGGAAGCTCTTTGGCAGGTTGCGCCATCGCTTCTTCCACCGTTTCATTGCTGTTGCGGTGCCAGTAGTAAATATGGGTCAACGTTTTTATCACAATATGGTGACCGTCTTTAGAAATATCTCCAGAGGTAACCCAGGTATAGGGGAGCTTTATCAACTTTTCCAGCACCACTTTATCGCCATCTTTAAAGAGGGTGGAACCGGCTTTATAGAGACTAACTTCTTTTTCTCTTTTACTGATAATATAGATTTGTTTATTGATAGGGTCTATCAGCAACGATTCTGCATCCCGCGGGCCGTTGGGATATTTGAGCGTTAGTATATCTGGTGTAACGCTTGTTTTTTCTTCCGGTAATTTTTCAGGTTCCGGGAAACGGTAAATGCGGATATGTTTCCGGATACCGGCGTTGTCGCCAATATCTCCAACATATACATAATGCTTGCCTTTTACCGGGCCGGCGCCTTCTGCAATATCTTCCCAGTCGCGGTTACTCACCCCTTCCAGCTTAATGGTACTGATTAGCGCAGCTTTACTGTTGAGCAGGTATACTTCTGGTTTGTTGCCACTGTCGTTATGTGTCCAGTAGCAGCCTTTCAGCGGCACGCTGGATGCAATGCCCGAGGCCTCCTTTATTTTGTCGGTGGTCAGTTGCCCGAGCACCACTGGTGGCGCGGTCTGCGCAATTACGGCGGTAGATAAAAGTCCTGTCAGCAGTAGCAATATGAGTAAACGCATATGTTAATTTACGGAATTTATACAGGATAGCAGCTGGCATTTTATACCTATTGACATTCCCCAATTATTATTCTATTTTGTAGAACATAATATTTCACCAAGATCTAACCCGCTTATTCATGAAAAAACTATTCACTATCCTATTAGTGTGCTGTACTGTTTCCCTGATGTCTGTAGCCCAATCCCACCTTCTTACCGGTAAGGTTACAGGCGAAAAAGGGGAGGGCTTGCCCGGCGTAAGCGTACAGATTAAGAACACTAATAAAGGCACGTCTACAGATCCGGAAGGCCGATACCAGCTGGATGCCGGGAAAAATGAGGTCATACTTATTTTCCGGTTGGTAGGGTACCTCACTACTGAAATCGGTACCTCGGGAAAAAGCAGTATTGATGTGGTATTAAGGCAGGATACCCATAACCTGGACCAGGTGGTGGTTACCGCCCTGGGCATCTCCCGGAAGGAAAGAGCCGTAGGCTATTCGGTACAGGAGGTAAAAGGCAGCAACCTTACGCTGACCAAAGAGCAGAATGTACTGGGCTCCTTGTCGGGTAAAATAGCCGGTGTACAGGTAGTGGGCGCGTCGGGCGCCAGTATGGGAGGTACGCAGAAAATTAAGCTCCGGGGTATCAACTCCATTAATGGCCAGGAAGAGCCGTTAATTGTGGTGGATGGTACGCCTGTGAGCAATAACAACTTCGCGGGCAGGAATGGCCCCGATCTGGGTAACCTGGCCCAGGATATTAACCCGGAGGATATTGAGTCTGTGAACGTGCTGAAAGGCCCCGCTGCTTCTGCCTTATATGGACTAAGAGGACAATACGGCGTGATCCTGATCACCACCCGGCAGGGTAGCCGTAAGGGAAGTAAGAAGGTAATGGTGGATGTTAACTCCGCCTTCTCCATAGAAAAAGCGGGTAACTTTATGCCGCTGCAAAATATCTATGGCGCCGGTAGCAGCCAAAAGTTTAGTACCATTACCGTAAACGGGCAAACGCAGTTGCTGGCATCCGGCACCGATGAAAGCTGGGGTCCTAAGATGGATGGTACGCCGGTGCGCCAGATGTACAGTTTTTACCCCGCCGATCCCGACTATGGGAAGTTAACGCCCTTCAGTCCACATCCTGACAATGTAAAGGATTATTTTGTAACCGGTACCACCTTCAATAACAACGTCAGTATGTCGGGAGGTGGCGAAAACACTACGTTTCGCCTGTCGTTTAATCATACGGATATAAAAGGAATAGAACCTAATACTTATCTCAAAAGAAATAACCTGGGGTTTAACGGCTCGCTCAACCTGAATACCAAAGTAACGGTATCTACCAGTTTTAATTACGCCAATAATAAAGGGCAACGCCCGGCGCAGGGCTACTACAACGGTTCCCGTAACTTTTACCAGTGGTTCGAACGTTCGCTGGATATGAAGAAGCTACGGCAGTATAAATACCCGGACGGTACTTTTTATCACTGGAATCATGAAGATGTAGATGACCCGGATTTCCTGAAGAAGCCTGGCAGCGATTGGAATAACCCTTACTTCGAAGCTTATGAAAACCTGAACGAGGATGGGCGCGATCGCTTCTTTGGCAATATAGGTCTTACTTACGACGTATTGCCCGGCCTGAAGGTAAGCGGTGCGGTAAGGGCGGATATGTTTACCCAAAGTATCAACCAGCGGAAAGCCTATGGCGGAAGGGATCTTAATGAATATTATGAGGCCAAATTTGAGAATAAGGAGATGAACTATGAAGTGTTGGCACAGTATAATAAAACATTTGACAAGTGGAGCCTGAACGCCAATCTCGGCGCCAACTTGCTTACCCAGCGTTATACCGGTATCATGGGAAGAACCCAGGGCGGTTTATCTGTGGTAAATTTCTACAACCTTTCTGCCTCCATCGACCGCCCGGACGTATCTAATTACCTGCGGAGAAAGGAGGTACGCAGCGAGTATGCAGCCGTTTCGCTGGGGTATGATAATATCTATTACCTGGATGCTACCATCCGTAATGATATTTCTTCTGCCCTTCCAGCAAATCATAACTCTTATTGGTATCCTTCTGTATCATTGAGCGTAGTATTCAGTGAGCTGTTGAAGTGGGAACCGCTTTCCTATGGCAAGTTCCGCATAGGTTTTGCTAAAGCCGGTTCCGACCTGGATCCTTACCAGATTTACGAATCCTATTTACTGGAGGCGCCTTACAAAGGACGTGATAATAGTCCTTACCTGCCTATGCACTTGCCTTCAACGCTTAATAACAATGAGATACGGCCTTCGCTGGGCAACTCATTCGAAACAGGGGTGGACCTGAAGATGCTGAAGAACCGGGTAGGATTGGCTTTTACCTGGTATAACCAACAGAATATCGACCAGGTACTCAGTATCCCGGTATCGGGTGCTATCGGTTATGTGAGTACAGTGATCAATGCAGGTAATATCCAGAACCAGGGCGTGGAGTTGAGTCTGAATGCCACCCCTGTACAAACAAAGGTGTTCAACTGGTCATCTGTATTGAATTTCAGCCGGAACCGGAGCCTGATAAAGAAATTGTATCCCGGGTTAAACACCCTGCAGCTGGATGCCAACACGTATTCCCGCGTGAGCGTTTACCTGAATGCCGATGTGAATGCGGCCTTTGGCACCCTGGTGGGCAATGCGTATCAGCGTGATCCTAAAACCGGTAAGATCCTGCTGGATGCCGCCAATTTGCCCATGTTTAAGGAGAACCACAATTTTGGTAGTGTAGTACCTGATTTCACTGGCGGATGGCAGAATACTTTCCGCATAGGGCACTTTGATTTGTCGGCCATGGTTGACTTTCAATCCGGCGGTAAATTTTTCAGCTGGACAAAAATGCTGAGTGTAAAATCGGGCCAGGCGCCGGAAACGGCTGCCATGAATGATCGTGGCAAGAATGTGCGTGATCCGCTGGCAGATGGGGGCGGTGTAAAAGTGAACGGTATTTCCAGCGTTACCGGGCAGGAAGTCACCGCTTACGTGGATGCCAAATCCTATTATCGTACTACGCTGGGTACCTCGATATATGAAGAATGGTTGTATGATGCGAGTTATATTAAGCTGAGAGAAGTGCGTGTAGGCTATACGTTTACCCGGGAAGCACATCGCCGCATGCCGTTTAATAGCATCAATGTAGCATTGATAGCCCGCAACCCGGTGATGATATATCAACAGGCGCCTAAAGGATTGGATCCTTCAGAACTATCTACCGGCAGGTCTTCTATCAGCTGGCTGGAAACAGGGCAGCTGGCGTCTACCCGGTCATTTGGTATTAACCTGAATATTTCCCTGTAAACCCGATCATCATGAAGCAATTACTATATATTATTTTCGTAGCATCGTTTACGTTAACCGGATGTACAAAATTTTCCGACGACCTTAACCGGAATCCGAACTTGCCGGATACCTTTTCCAACCCCAAGTTGCTGACTTATGCCATCCTGAAAATGGATACTACCGCTGCTACGCCTTATGGCCTGTTATACGTGCAGCACCTGTCGGAGAAAGTGTATACCGATGCTTCCCGTTATATCAACAACTCTTTTGAGTTCTCTAATTTTTATGCAGATGCGTTGATGAACCTGAACCTGATTATTAAAACGGCACACTTCAATACTGATGAAGGGTCGGCCAATAACCAGCAGGCGGTAGCCCGGATACTAAGGGCTTATTTTTTCTGGTATATCACGGATCGCTGGGGCGATGTGCCCTATAAAGAAGCCTTACAGGGCAGGGCAAAGATAGACCCGGCCTATGACAGTCAGAAAGATATTTATACCGATCTGTTTAAAGAACTGACAGAGGCCGCGGCACAGCTGGAAAACAGTAACCCAGCTAAAGGCGACGTGTTGTACTATGGCGATACCGGCAAATGGAAACGTTTTGCAGGCACCCTGCATGCGCTGATGGCGTTACGGTTGTCGAAAGTGGATCCTGCCTGGGGTAAACGGGAATTTGTCGCGGCGCTTACTACCGGTATTTTTACGGGGAATGATGATAATGCTATTACCCAGCATTTGCCGGAAACCGCGTACCAAAACTATTGGTACTATGTATATAGTATACAGGGCCGCCGGTGGTACTGCATCAGCAAGCCACTGGTGGACTTTATGAAGCCCCTGGGCGATCCGAGGTTAAAAGTATATGCGGCCACCAACAGCAGTGGCGATTATGCAGGCATGCCTTATGGTCTGGAAGGAAAAGATGCGCAGAATATTCCGGCAGGTAGTGTGTCGTTCCAGGGAACAGCTATCCGTAAGCAGGATGCCACCGCTTACGTGGTCACTTATGCACAGGTGCTGCTGGCACGGGCGGAGGCAGCCAAGCTGGGTTGGATTCCCGGCGGCGATGCCGCTGCTATGGCGGATTACAATGCAGCTATTGAAGCTTCTGTTAATCAGTGGACGGGTTCTTCCACCGGGTTGGCTGCCTATATGGCCCGCCCGGAAGTAGTGTATAATGCTGCCACTGCCATTAAACAGATTGCTTACCAACGCTGGGTGCATTTGTATATGAACGGCTATGAAGCCTGGGCAGAATGGAGAAGAACGGGCTATCCGGAGCTGACGCCTGCCCCGGGAAATAATAATATTCCTATTCCCCGCCGCCAAGGTTATCCTTTGTCGGAGCATAATATCAATACTAAGCATGTAGAAGCGGCAATTGCTGCACAGCCGGGGTTACAGGGTAAAGACGACCTGACCGGCCGTGTGTGGTGGGATGTAGCGCGATGATGCCCGCAAAGGCGCTAAGGCGCAAAGAGAATTTGTCAAAACATGAGCTCTTAGGGAGCTTATAAATTTCTTTGCTGCTTTGCTCCTTAGCGTCTTTGCGTGATATTCATCCGCTGTATGCCTTCCCTGAAAGTGTCGGCAAATGAAGATTGCTGGTCTGAATTTCTGAAGATCCCTTTTTTGTTTTTCAGGAAACCGATTTTCTGGTGATGCCCGGGAAAATCGGCAAATCCGATAAAATTTTTATTGGCGCTTTCCCTGAATTCATGCAGTATCCGGTGGATAGGCCATATAACATAACCGCCGCCGGGAAATTCCCGGTGTGCAAATCCATCTGTTTGCAGGTAGAGTTCTGTGAACTCTCCCGGGAATCTGAACCCCAGCGCGGTTTCTGTTTCGGCAATCATTTCTATTAATGCACCTTTGTTAAGCGGGATACTGTCTGTTTTCCATTGTTGAATAATGCCCTCTGTCCAACTTTTCATAGCTACGGTTATTTTTTTTCTATCACAACATATGCTACCGACATCGGCGGCAAAGCTACTTTAATACCGTTCTGTGTAAGGGCGGCATTGGCTTTTACATTTTCATAATCCCCAGGGCCTCCGGCGGATCCACCCGGTCCGCTACCATTTACAAATACTTTTCTGCCAAACCCGGTAACACCATCTCCGCCGTTTAGCGTATACCAATAGAACCGGTTGCCCGCATTAAAATTTTTGAAAGTAAGCTGTACATTCCGGGTAGTATTTCCTTTGTTGACCAGTACCGTGGATATTTCTCCTGAGCTGAAGGTAGACGCATAGGAGACAATACTAGCATTGGTGGTAGCGGCGTTGATACACCTGTCGCCTAACGTTTTTTGCAGAAAGTAGAGGTAATAGAAGGCGGGGCGTGGATCCCATTTTGATTCACCGGAAGCCGCGTCGCCGGTGCTGAAAAGACCATGGTCATTTCCATTATCCCACGCGTTGGAAAGGTCCCAGCGGCTGGCCATTCCAAACTTATTTTTCATAAGCTCTTCCAATACCATCACTGCATGCATGCCTGCTACCTGCGACACCATTTGTTGTGAGCCGGTAGCAAAGATATTCCATTCTGTAAGTGCCAGCGGCCTGGGGCTTACGCCGGCAGCCTGGCAGGAGCTGGCAACAAAATCATAAATGCTTTTGGTAACGGTGCTGGCAGATGCCAGTATTTCCAGTGGGGTCGAGTTGGTATTGTAAGGCGTATAGTAGCTGTGTACAATAAAATAGTCTGCAAGGTTGCCGGCTTGTTGTAATACGCCATTGTTCCAGCTTTTATCGGTAGGCGTGGCCCAGCTGGCGGGCTGCTGCTCCAATAGCTGTACGCCGATGTAAATGGGCTTACCAATTTCGGTAGCCGCTTTACGGAGAGAGTCGATAAATATTTTAGTATGGCGGCCATACAGGTCGCCGGTTACCTGCAACGGTTGCCCGTCTTTATTCTGCGACTGGTCGATGCGATAACCAGCTTGCCAGGTGCCATTGCTTTCATTGCCTATTTCCCAGTATTTCGTGCGACCGTTATCATATCGTACCCAATCGGCGGCCAGGTGGGCGGCAGTGGCTACGGGATTTGACCCGGCGCCATACCTGGCATAGCCATAGTTGAGCGTAATGATGCCTTCATTGCCGGTTTGTTGTAACATGCGGTAGTAGTTGTCCAGCGAAAGCGTCCAGCTGTCGTTGTTACGTCCAAACCAATAACCGGCATTGGCCATGGCGCCATTCATATCGGGAAGGTTGGCCGGTGCATCTGCTGGCGGATGGCCCGGGGCGGCATTCCAGAAATAAACGCTGCTGAGGTTACCGCCTGGAAACCGGATAATGCCAGGACGGAGTTTGGTAATATGCCCCAATAGGGCGGGCTCGGTCACCATCTGTGTCATATACAGGTTGGCATTGTTGCCAAACAATGCCGGTGAAATTTTTGTAACAATCGTAGCTGCGTCCACGTTCACGGTGTCATTGGCGCTTGTTGGCGCTGTCGCTTCTGTGAATGCAGGCGCAGTAAAGCTCCTGGCGGTCCATCCATCTTTAAAAAATCCTTCTGTAAGCGCGGTAGCCGGATCGGGAGGCGTAACTACGGTAGTAACAGTATCAGGATGATTGCCGTTGTCATTGTTGTTGGGTAAGGTGGACTTTTTACCACAGGCTGCTAATGAACAAAACAGGAGACAAAGTAGTGTGCTATCATTTATGTTTTTCATCTGAACAGATTATGCTTCCTTTTGAATACCGCTCGCCGTATCTATAGCAGGTGCGGCGAGCGGTTGACCACTATTTTATCTTTACTATCCTGAAGTTGTCGTAGGCGGTATTGTATACTTCTACGCCGGCGCTTTCTGTGATGATGCGGTATCCGAAAGTTACTTTGCCATCGCTTTTTAACAGGTCGCCCATTACCGCAGCTGCTGCGCCGGTACCTTCCACCCCGTTGTCGGCAAGCCGGAATGCGGAGAGGTTAACCGTTACCGTTTGCCATTTGTTCTTGGTGTCAAAGGTTTTGTTGTCGGCATTTTGCCATGGCATATACCGGAAAGCATATTTATCGTTGAAGCGGAGTACGTTGATACCCGCTGTCCATGGCTCTTTGGTATTGATTTCGAATTTCAATGCATACTGAGAGGCTTCTTTAGTAAGTACATCTGTAGTAAACATGGCTACATCGTTGAAGTTGCCAGACCGGTTGCCATTCCACCATCCGCCATCATTAGCGCCCACACCTCCGAAGATGTTCTGCAGATATCCACCATGGGTGCCGGGAAATAAAGCGGCGTCGCTGGTTCTGTTGGCGCCCCACCAGGCCCAGTTAAACACAGGAGGTTCGCCACTTTCTCCACTGTTGGTCAGGTTGCTGATCACATCCCCGCTGGCATGGTCATTTAAAGGCCCGTCAGACATCGCGGTGCCGAATTTGGCATGTATAACCAGCCGGCCGGTATCGCTGCCCAGATCGGGCATAATGAGGCCTGCACGCGTACCTGCGGCGTTGGTAGCAACCGATGTCACCTCTTTTCCTCCCGGGAAGGTGATCTTATTGATCAGGAACAGGCTGGAACCGTAAATGATAAGAGAGTCGCCGGGAAGCGCATTTTCATTAGAAATGGCCGCTATAGATGGAGGCGGTATATCTACTACAAAAGTATACGTGAGTTCCCCGTGGGTGGTAACCAGGTGTATCTGGTTGGGCACTTTGGGATCTGTAGCTTCGGTAGGTGCGTTAGACGGGATGGTGAGAATGATATGTGTACTGGTATTGTAGGTAGGATTAAAATAAGCACTGGCGCCATTGAACGCAATGCTTACCACTCCTCCCAGGTTTTGACCTGTAATGAGGATCAGTGTACCGGGCAAGGCTTTGGTGAAGGTGCTGTCTTGCAGGGTAGAGTCGAGCAGGGTGACTTTATTGATCACCGGTGGACCGGACTGGTCATTGTTTTTAGAGCAGGACAGGAGCAGGCACAAGATGGCCAGCATACCTGTAACCAGGCCGCCATATTGTTTATGAAATGCAGGATTATTATGCGTCATACAAGTTCATTTTGAAGATTAATAAGGATAAGGTACCGGTGGTTTCCGGAGATTGGGAGCAGCCGATAATTCGGCAGCCGGTAGTGGCAACAGGAAATTACTTTCTGTTACCGGGTAAAATGCCGGTGTATCGGAAGTTACTGTCCAGCTGGTAGCATTTGTTTCCTTATCAGGTATAATGCGGTAGGTGCCTTTATCCTGTGCATTCAGTATGTTGATTGCCTTTTGCGGATTGTAATAATGCAGGCGCAGGATGTCGTACCATGCTTGTCCTTCCATGGCCAGTTCCAATCTTCTTTCCTTATAGATATCATCCCAGGTAATGGTTGATTTGGGTAGCAGCCCTGCGCGCTGACGAACGGCGTTAAAATAAGTAAGCGCCTCTCCGTCGGCGGTGCTGGCGGCATTGCCGAGTATAGCTTCTGCATATATGAGGTATACATCTGCTAACCGCAGCATGTAAGTGTTAATTTCCGTATGTTGCTGGGTTACTTTTCCATCGTTGTCTTCCGGCCGGCCTACTACATATTTTTTCACCCATGCCCGGGTATTATACCGTTCGGTTCCATTGTAGCGCCAGGGAACTTGCAGCTCCTGGATGATCTTCTTACCGGGATTATTCGGATCATCTACCGACTGATGAATATAGGAGTAGTGATCGCCTGGGTACATAAAAGTACCTTTACGTCTTTTGTCATTGGGAGAATATAATTTTAGCTGGTCCAGCGAAGCGCCCAGGTCACTGCCCCATCCATCTGCAAAGCCGGTGATTTCAGAACCATAAGCCAGGAATGCCTGTACGCTGTTTTGTGTGCCCCAGTCGCCATCATATTTCCATTGAAGGGCAAACAGGCTTTCGGAGTTGTTATTATTTTTTGTCAGGAACAAGTCCTCATAATTGCTCATGAGTGCTGCACCGCTGTTGCTGATTACATCTTTGGCAAACCATTTTGCGCTGTCGAGATCCGTTTGCCGCCTTGTTTGAACACTCCCTACGCCTGCGCGGGTAAGGTATGCTTTCGCCAGCATCCCTTCGGCCGACCATTTGGTTAAGCGACCTTTTTGTACCGGTGCGGTGGGAAGGTTGGCAGCTGCATAGCGAAATTCGCGGATAATGAAGCCCCATACGGATTCTACGGTATTGCGACTGATAGAAGTATCTGTTACCAGTACGTTGTTATCCACAATTACCGGCACCGGTCCCCAGTTTTGTACCAGGTAGGAATAGGCGAGTGCCCGCATAAAGCGGCCTTCCGCGATTGCACCGTTTTTAACGTTGTCGGGTACACTCTTCGCTGTGTACTTGGTGATATTGTTGATAGCCATATTGGATTGTGCTATCACGCTGAAGAACGCGGTCCACGAACTGTATACTTCCGGCGTAACATCCGTCGTTTGCATGCGGATATTTTCTACCTGGTAAGAGCCAGACATAAGTACGCCGGCTCTTCCATCGCCCAAGCCGTGAGAGGCTTTATCGTTGTAGGCAAACCATACCAGGCCATAGAGGGGGGCGGTCCCAGCCCATACCTGGTCGGAGGTCTGGTAGAAGTTGGCATCCACAATACTATCTTCCGGCGGTCTGTTCAGGAAGTCTTTGCTGCAGCTACCCAAGATAGCCAGTATTACGAGTGAGGTCAGGTATTTTGTATATGAACGATAATTCATGATTATTTTTTTACTGCTTTAAAAATCAACTGCAACGCTGGCAGAATACATCCTGGTTAAAGGATAGCGGCCGCCATCCACGCCATAGAACTGGCTGTTGAGTTGTACTTCTTTACCAATGGAAGCGCCTACTTCCGGATCATAGCCTTTATACTTTGTAAAAGTGGCCAGGTTCTGCACGCCAATGGAAAGCCTTACCGCTTTTATAACCGGTTGCTTTCTCAAAAGCGAATTTGGTACATTATATCCCAGCTGTACATTCTTGATCCGTATATAAGAGCCGTCTTCCACAAAGAGATTGGTGAAGCGGTTGCCGTTGCCATTTACATCTGAACCGGTAATTCTCGGTACTTTGGTGCCGGGATTCAACAACGTAGATTTATCTCCTTCGTTGGTAAACCGGGCATAGTCGAAAGCTTCAACCAACAGGTTGCGTCCGAGGTTGATATTATTCGGGTTGGTGTTTTCAAAGCGCAGGTAGTTGTAAATATCATTGCCTTGCGAACCGGTGATCAGTACGCTCAGTTCAAAGCCTTTATAGGAGAAGGTATTGGTGAACCCGAAGGTAAATTTTGGCCAGGGATTTCCGATAAAGGTCTGATCACGGGAGTCGATTACATGATCGCCATTCAGGTCTTTGTATTTGATATCGCCTACCCATACGCCTCCGTCTTTTGATACATCGAGGCGGCTGCCATCCGCTTTTGTGGGGATAGCGCTCTTGTTGATCTCGTCTACAGAAGCGAATATGCCATCTGCCACATAGCCATAAAACAGCCAGGGCGCTTGTCCTACAGCGGCGCGTTCACTGAAGTTGTTCATGTACCAGGCGTTGTGTGAAACAAAGGCATTATCTGAATAGAACTGGAGGATTTTGGTTTTAAAGGAAGAGATATTAAAGTTGGTTCTCCATACAAAACCGCTGCCGCTCTTGATATTCACGGTGTTTAAGGTGATGCCGAAACCTTTGTTCTGCAACGAGCCGATGTTGATGGTGGGAGGCGTGATGGCGCCTTCTCCCTGTGTGCCCATGTAGGCGGGCAAAGGATTCAGCAGCAGGAGATTGTCTGTTTTTTTGATGTAGTAGTCGCCTTCCAGTTGTATCCTGTTGTCCAGCACGCTGATGTTGAAGCCTATATTTTTCGTGGTGGTAGATTCCCATTTGATGTTTTCATTTCCATACAGCGCTGTAGCGAATCCGGTTCCCCAGGGGGTGGTTACAGCGCTGAGTCGTGCATACTGCGCACCGCCGCCGCCGGTATTACCGGTAGTACCATATTCTGCGCGTAGTTTCAGGTCATTGATGAAGCTTACATTTTTCATGAAAGGCTCATTGGAAATGCGCCATGCTGCTGACACAGAGGGAAAGTAGCCCCATTTGTTGTTGACCCCGAAGTTGGAAGATCCGTCTACACGTCCGGCCAGCTGGAGAATATATTTATCATTGTATACATAGTTGATACGCCCGAGGTAAGATTCCAGTGCGCCGGAGCCTTTGCCGGAGCCGGTGGTTTGTCCCTGGGCATTACCGAGATTGAGTGAAGGAATTTCATTGCTGGCAAAACCGGTGCGGGAAGCGGAAAAGCTCTGGTAATTCCAGGCTTGTGCTTCATGGCTGGCCATTACGCTGACGCTGTGTTTCCCGAATGTTTTATTGTACTGTAACAGTTCATTGAGGTTCCAGTAGAAATTTTTGTTGCTACTGATGCTGAGGGTAGCTTTTTCATTGGAAGCATATCCCAGCTGGTAGGTAGGCGTAAATTTAGATCCGTCGGCATATTCGAAATTGCCGTTAAAGCTGGTACGGAAAGTAAGCCCCGGTATAAGATTTAATTCTGCGCTCACGCCGCCGAGGCCCCCGGTTCTTTTATAGTTGTTGTTAACCAGGTTGGCGATGGCCACCGGGTTGAGCGGGGCGTACTGCGCATTGTTACCAAATTCATTGGTAGTGGCGCCGCCCCAGCTGCCGTCCGGATTTTTTACAGGGATATTAGGCGCGAGATTGATAGCGTTTCTGATTACATCTTCGCTGGTAGCGCCCAGTTTTTCTTTCGTCTGGTAAAAATTAAGGGAGGTGCTTAGTTTGAGCCAGTCGAATGCTTTGTTGTCGAGATTGAGCCGGAAGGAGTAGCGATCAAAATTAGAGCCTATGGCGACCCCTTGCTGGGAGAAGTATTCACCTCCCATATAGTAGTTGGTGTTTTTATTCCCGTTGCTGACGGTGACCTGGTGTTTTTGCAAGGGGGCTACTCTAAAGAGTGCCTGTTGCCAGTTGGTGCCTGCGCCGAGTGCGGAAGGATTTTTGAACTCCGCAGTGGGTGTGCGATTCAGCTGGCTGGCAATTTCGTTGCTCATAATGGCAAATTGCTGCAGGCTCATCGTATTCACTTCTTCCGGCTTTTCCTGGGAAGTATAGAGATAGTTATAACTTACTTTCAGGCCTGCCTGTCCCCTTTTAGTGGTGATCAGTACCACCCCGTTGGTAGCGCGGGAGCCATATACGGCAGTAGCGGAAGGGCCCTGCAATATTTCCATGGATTCAATATCAGATGGATTGATACCTGCCAGCGGGTTAACGGAGCTGGTAACGCCATAAGATACCACTGCCGGTTGTATCTGTATTCCGTCTATCACATACAATGGCTCGTTGGTGCCACCGATGGTGTTTACGCCGCGGATATTAACAGAGATACCGCCGCCGGGCTGCCCGGAGTTTTGTGTTACATATACGCCGGCGGCGCGGCCCTGTATGGCCTGATCCAGGGTAGTGTTAATCGTTTTATTGATATCTGCAGAAGAAATAGACACCTGGGCGCTACTCTGGTCTGTTTTCTTCATGGTACCGTAGCCTATTACCACTACGTCCTGCAGTGCGCTCAAAGATTCGCTGATAACAATGTTCTGAACAGCGCCATTGCCCACGGTTACCTCTTTCGCAGTAAAACCAATAGAGCTGATGGTGAGCACCTGACCAGGGGAGGCGGTGATACTGAATTTACCCAGGGCATCGGTGACTACTCCGGTGGTAGTACCTTTAAAAACAATAGAGGCGCCGGGCACGGGTTGGCCGGATTCGTGGGCTGTAACGGTACCGGTAATTCTTTTTCCTGGAGGTGGATTTTGTGCGCTTGCAGTAAAAGCAAAGGCACAATAAGTGATCGTTAGCCATACCCATAGAGATGGCCTTCCAGTAATACTGGCTCTTTTCATACGTGGAGAAATTAAAAATTTTTAAAAAAGGAATCTTCTACTGACTTTGGTTTTGCTATTTCATAGACGTAGCATTTGTGGCGATGAGAATAAAGTTATTCTTATTGATCTTAACGCAGGGTATCCGGATGTTTATAATCCAGGCTATTATGTTGCATGGCAAGGGTATCAAATGTATACGGACGAGGGTATATTTGGTTGCAGTTATTCTTTTTTCATCCTGGCAGCATAGGCGGAAGGCAGTACCTGGTACATCATTTTGAAGTACTTAGTAAAATATTTGGGGTTGTTGAAACCTACCTCGTAGGCTACTTCTGCTACATTCATTTCTGTTTGGGTAAGCAATTGTGCTGCCCGTTGTAAGCGTACTCCCCTGATAAACTCAATAGGGGGCTGACCGGTAATACTATAGATGCGCCGGTAAACGGACACGCGGTTCATGAACAGTTCCCGGCTTAGTTCTTCTACGGAGAAGTTGGCGTTGGACAGCTGTTTATTCACAATTTCCAGTGCTTTTTGCATGAACTTTTCATCGGCTGATAATATGGTGGCGGTATCTTCCGGGGGCGGCAACACGAGCATTTGTTTGGCGGGCGCCTTGCGTGTCAATAGATTACGTACCCGGGAGAGCATGATTTCGAATCGTACCGGTTTAATAATATAATCATCCGCGCCGTTTTCCAGTCCACGCAACTGTTCTTCTTCCGTTGTGAGGGCGGTCAGTAATATCACGGGAATTTGCCGGGTACGGTTATCGTTTTTGATTTTAGTACAGAGGGCCAGGCCGTTCATGGCCGGCATATTAATGTCGCTTACTACCAGGTCGGGATGCGCCGACAGGGTTTTTTGCCAGCCGCTGACGCCGTCGGTCGCCTCAATAATATGATAGTGGGCTTTCATGTTTTCTTTCAGATAAAAGCGGAAGTCGTCGTTATCTTCTACCAGCAGGATGGTTTGTTTCTCTTCCTGTTTTAACCTGCTAACAGGTTCAGGAGTGATGGGTTCCGGTAAGCCAGGCGCCACTAAGTTGGCAGTGATGGCAGGTTCCGGCGGCATAGTGGTAGCAGGAAGTATTTCCAGGGGTAAGTGAAGGGTAAAGGTAGTTCCCTTATTCACCTCGCTGGTCACCCCGATGGTGCCTTTACATAGTTTGATGAATTCCCGGGTAATGGCGAGGCCCATACCGCTGCCCTGGTTCACAAATCCGCCGGGGGAGTCGCTGTGGAAAAACTGCTCAAAGATTTTTTCATGCCGTTCCGGGGGGATACCGATCCCGGTATCTTCTACGCGGATTTCGAGGAGCGCCTGATCGTTTGTTGGGGTATAGCCGGTAAATACTTTTACACTACCACCAGAGAGGGTGAATTTAAAGGCATTGGAGAGCAGGTTAAATAGTATGCGCTCTATTTTATCGTGATCGAAGCTGGTAAATAAGGTTTCATTTTCGGCAAAAAAGGAAAATTCCACCTGTTTGCGTTCGGCCAGGTCCGTAAACGAGTACACCACATCGCGGATAAACGCGATAATGTCGCCATTGGCCGGATTTAACTTTAGTTCCTGCATTTCCATCTTCCGGAAATCCATCAACTGGTTAGCCAGGTAAAGCAGTCGTTTGGCATTACGGCGTATCAGGTATAGTTTATGGCGGAAGTTATGGTCGGCTTCATGGGTAATGACTTCTTCCAGTGGCGCCATGATCAGTGAAACCGGTGTTTTGAATTCGTGACTGAGATTGGTGAACAGTTTGATTTTGAGCATGTCCAGTTCGTGCAATTGCCGGGCTTCGCGCCGCTCCTGTTCCAGTGCAAAACGGCGCTGCGCCCGGCGAAGTACAATCTTTCTCAGCAGCAGCAGGATAGCGGCTATCAGCAGCAGGTAAATTATGTAGGCCAGTGGCGTTGCCCAAAAGGGTGGCAGGATGCGTATATGCAGGGAAATGCCCTTCCATTGATTCACCTGGTCATCGCTGACTACCCGCAGGTATAAGGTATAGTTGCCGGGGTTGATATTGGTGTAGTTAATACGCCTGGATTTTCCATCGGTTGTTTGCCAATCTTTATTAAACCCTTCTAGTTTATAGGCGTAGGTATACCGGTTCTTATCGGTATTGGTAAAGTCGAGTGTGGCGAAATCAATGGAAAAATCGTTTTCATTATGACGTAGCACAATTTTCCGGGTTTCCGGCATCGCAGCAGGAAGTATGACGTGGTGGTGTATGGTTTCATTTACCGCAATGGTGCGGTTAAATAGTTGCAGGCTGGTAAACACAATGGGTGGTTCCTGCCGGATGGGTTTTACAGCAGCCGGGTTAAAAATATTGAAGCCGTCGTAGCCACCAAACAGCAGTTCGCCGGATCTGAGTTTTAGCGCGGCGTTGATGTTAAACGCATTGCCCTGCAGGCCGTCTTTTTCATCGTAGTTATGGCAGTTGATGTTGATCCTGCCATTTTTTTCCGGTAGCACCGTTATTTTGCTCAGACCATTGGAAGTGCTTACCCACAGGTGGTGGTCGTTGTCTTCCAGGATAGAGATAATGTTGTTGTCGGGCAGCCCGTCTTTCATGCGAAAAACGAAGAACTGTTGTTTGTCGGGATCATAGGCATTGAGGCCATCGCGGGTACCGACCCACATGATGCCACGGCTGTCGCAGAGCAGGGAGTTGGTATTGTCATTACTTAGTTGATGCGAGTCGTGCAGGTAGTGAATGTATACGCCTTTGGCTTTATCCAGTACATCGATGCCGTAGGCGGTGCCTATCCAGAGGTTGCCTTTGCGGTCTTCCGCCAGGTCGGTAATGAAATTGGAGTGAACGGAGTTAGGTATGTTGACGTTGTTGTGGTAGAACAAACCGGCCGACTGATCGAAGCGATCGAGGCCTCCTCCCAGGGTGCCAATCCAAAAATTCTGCTGGCTATCTTTATAGATCTTCCACACACTTTTACTACCGAGGCTGTTGTTGGCGGCGCCCGGCCGGTAGTGGGTAATGTGGCCATTGGCGTAGTGATCGAGGCCACCGAAGTAGTACCCAATCCACAGGCTATTATCATTGTCTAAAAACAGGCTTAATATTACATCGCTGCTGATGCTGTTATCATTTCCCGGATCATGTTTTAGCTGTGAGAACATATTGGCCTGGCGATCGAAATAGATGAGCCCTCCGCCATTAGAGCCGATCCATATATTTCCTTTCCTGTCTTCCGTAAAACAGTTTACATCATTATAGTTTAAACTCTGCGGATCGGCATATTTGTGCACATACAATGAAAACTTCATCATGTTTTCTGCATAGTAACTGACGCCTCGTTTATAGGTGCCGCACCAGATGATGCCCATGTTATCTTTATAGAGGGTATAAATGGTGTTTTCCGCGATACTCTTCACATCTTCCGGACGTTTACGGAGATAGTAGCAGCTGAAGTCGGCCTTGTTCAATACATTGATACCACCATGATCGGTACCTATCCAGATTTGCCCCTTTTCATCCTGTACAATGCTGTTGATGATATCGTTATTGAGGGCACTATTTTTAGAAGTGAAGCGGCGTATGTCACCATTTTTACTGTTGATATAGACGATCCCGAAATCGGTGTTTGGCATGTATATCCATTTGTCGAGCTGTGCGTCGGTAAAGAGCCGGAGGAATAATGGCCGGTTGTCGATGAAATGGGTGAGAGTATCGGTGTGAGACAGCAGTTGCCCGTTTTTTTCCTGTAGTATATCCAGCTCGCCGTTGATGTAAAGAATGCCTAATTGGCCCGGCGCAGTGGAAGTAATATCCGCTACCGGTAAACCTGAATGGTATTGCCGGCGTTGTACTTTTTCCCCGGTCAGCTGATAGATGTTACCGTCCTGGTAGCCTATCCAGCAGGATTGGCCGGTTTGCTGCAAGGCGGTAATTCCGGTAGTGGGCAGGTCTTTACTTTTTAGCCAGCCGGCGGCATTGGCAAATTGTTCGGTAACAGGATCATACAACACATCGCCATTCCGGGTGCGTATAAACAACCGGTTGCCGGGGGCGGCAGTAATGGCGGTAACATAGTCGTCGGAGATAGAAGCAGAATCGGTGGCACTATGCCGGAACACCTTGCAGTTAAAGCCATCGTAGCGATTCAGTCCACTCATGGTGCCAAACCACATGAATCCACGATTATCTTTAAAGATGCAATTTACCTGGTTATTGGAAAGGCCGTTGTTAACATTCAGGGAGGAAAACTCCTGGGCATTGGCAGGTAGCAGGAGGTATAATAGCAGTGAGATCAGTAGCGTTGTCTTTAACATAACGTGTGGTAGTGGCGTAGTATAAATATAAACATATTAGGGAGATAAAAGTAGCGGGGATTAGTTGTCGTTTTTACATTTAAAGCCATTAAGGGAGGAAGTATTTAACGCATAAAATTCATTGTTTTTTATTTTTATGCTACTGGCGCAAAGGAAATTGCCTCCTTTTGAAATTGAAACAGTTGAACCGAAACGAACTTTCCTCGAGAAAATCTTTCTTTTGCATGAAAACTTCCAAAAACCTCGTGAAAAATGGAGGTATGAAAGGTTATCTCGCCACTATTATGATTTATATAAGCTGATGGGTACGGGGCATGCAGCAGATGCATTAGTTGATGAAGGGCTATATAAACATATTGTTGCCCATAGATATTTGTTCAATCACGAAGGTGGCGTTGATTATAAGCAGCATGCCCCTGCAACTATCAGTTTCCTTCCTCCCGAAGAAGTGTTTGATCTTTGGTCGAAAGATTTTGAAACTATGAGAGAGTATATGATCTTCGGACAAACAACTGATTTCAAGCAGATGGCAGATGAACTTAGAATTTTACAGCAAAATATCAACGCCATGGCCTATGCTGAATTTATTAATGTCGAAGAGCCTGTCGACAATCGACGCTAAGTAAATGGCTTTGAGTGGTGTGACAGCTATAGCTATTTTAGATATTGATAGTATCACGTGATACTATCATTCTACGTATCAGTTTAGTATTGGGGTATATGTCATCTGATCGAAGAAGATAGTTAAAATAACAAAACCCACTCCGAGAGTGGGTTTCTTATCGTTGCCTGACCTGGATTCGAACCAAGACAAACAGAGTCAGAGTCTGTCGTACTACCGTTATACTATCAGGCAATAGTAAATCAGGACCGCGAAATTATAACTTTTCTCATAAATACCAAATTTTTAACTACTTTTTATTGCGGTTTGTGCAAAAAATATGCTGTAATAGCATGGCAGCCAGGTATTTATATCCCACTGAATTACCATTTCAGCCTCTTCCCTTATCCTTGTAAGTGCAACCGCATTTGTAAAACCCTGCAATCAATACCCTCAAATTATGCTGTTAACAACCGCCACGTCTTTCCTGCGTCCCGCTCCCGGCTTTGCCTCGTTTATCTTTGCCCATCGCCGGAACCAACTGTTATTGACAGGTGCGGTAATAATGGCCGTGATTAAAATGATGCTGTTTAAACATTTTTTCCCGTATATGGATTTTACGTCCGATACCGGGTCTTATATGGAAACAACCCTGAAGCATATGGATTATAATATCTGGCCTATTGGATATTCCAGGTTTCTATGGCTGTTTCACCAGGTGTCGCACTCAGAAACAGTGCTGGCAGTGCTGCAATTTACTTTGCTGGAGATGAGCGCTTTCTTCTTTTATTTCAGCGTGGTATATATCTTTCACCCTGAAAGCTATTTCCGCTATGGGTTTTATGCCTTCCTGCTCATTAACCCTTTGTTTCCTTTCCTGGGCAACTATTTTATTTCAGATGCCTTGTTTTTGTCATTGGGACTGACCTGGATTACATTACTGCTGTGGATGCTGCATAAACCTACCACCATTTTGCTGGTATTGCATGGACTGGTGTTGGGAGCAGCATTTACTATACGTTATAACGCCATGTTTTATCCGCTGGTGGCATTGATTCCTGTCTTGTGTGCCCGGTACCGGCCCTGGCAGAAGATAACGGCTATTTTGCTGCCGGTGGTGCTCATTACTGCCTTTGTATTGTTTGTGCGACAAAAGAGTTATGAGCATGCGGGTATACGTTTGTTTTCCGCTTTCAGTGGCTGGCAGATGATGAATAACTCGATGTATATGCTGCAGTATGTTAAAATAGATTCCACAGGCGCACCTGCTGTGTTGGAACCTATGCATAAGCTGGTGTACCAGTATTGTACCCTGTTGAAACAGGGTAAAGGCAGGATAGATCCTAGCCTGGGATCGGCATTTATGTGGGATAACGGCGGACCTCAAAAGATCATGCTTGCGCGTTATAACCAGGCGCACCCGGGAAAAGATACTTATACGGGCTGGGCGAATGTGGCGCCCTTGTTTGGTAGTTATGGTGCGTACATGATAAAAAAATATCCCTGGGACTTTTTGCATTATTACATATGGCCTAATGCCAAACAATACCTCTTCCCTGAAATGGAAGTACTGGCAGCTTATAACCGCCCTTATATGGGATCCAACCTGCAAAATGTGGCAGCTTTCTTTACAGATGGTGCAAAAGAAAAGCCTGTAGGTAAATACGGGGATGCACAACTAACGCTCATGGCTATATTTCCCTGGCTGATCGTTGTTTGTCATGTGCTGTTCCTGGAGGAAACGATCCGTTACCTTATCAGGAAAGGGATCAGGCGTACCTCCCGCAAATTTAACCTCGCCTTGTTGCTATGCTGGACTTTCATCCTGCTCAACTTTGGCTTCAGCGTGTTTGCAGCGCCTATTGTGCTGCGTTACCAGGTATTGCTCATTGTATTATTGCTGGGATATACGCTGTTACTGACAGAGATCATCGATATGCCGGAGCGCTCGCCCGAAGAAATAGCGGCGGAAGACGAACTGGTGATGCTGGGTATCTGAACAAAGAAGATATGCCCGATAAAGTTTTTTTCGCTGTATCTTAACCGGCGGAAGAAGCCTGTATTGTGTACATCTTTTCCACCGGTCATGTTCAGCATACAACAACAGCGCATGGATGTTTATGAAGACGACAATCATATTTATTGGGAACGCCTGAGAAAAGGCGACAAACAGGCGTTGTTTGCGTTGTATAATAACACCTATTCACATTTGCTGCGATTTGGATTGAAGATGGGTAGCAACGATGAACTGGTAAAAGATTGTATTACCCAGTTGTTCCTGCAACTATGGACCAAACAGGCTACCCTGCCACCTGTTACGAATGTGCAGGGATACCTGTTTACCGCCCTGAAACGGCAACTACTTGATCAGTTGGCCTACCAGGCTAAGATCCATGCCGCTATTCACCGGATGACGGATAAGGAAGCAGAGAGTGAGTTGTCGTACGAAGAAATAATTATCCGCAGCCAGCAGGACGAAGAAATAAAGCACCGCCTGCAACAGGCCCTGAAAGCGTTAACTCCCCGGCAGATAGAGCTGGTAAGGCTGAAATTTTTTGAAGGAATGACTTACGAACAAATTGCTGCCCAGACATCGCAAACCGTGAAAACGGCCTATAATACGATCTATGATGCCATCAAGGCGCTAAGAAAAATGCTGAAATAAACAGCATCCTTTCTCTCTCCCAAAAAAATATTGAAAAATCCTTAGGAAAAAAGCTGCTTTATGCCGTCTGTATATCCAAAGGCATTACCTACATGAATTTCCAGGATTACGAAGCCATCGATTTTGCTTGCGACGAATCTTTCCAGCGTTATTGCCTGGATGAGCAGGAGGCAGATATGCAGTTTTGGGAAAACTGGATAACCCGGCATCCCGAAAAAAGCACTGCTGTGGCTGAAGCCCGCCATATGGTGATGTTGCTATCTGCCGGCCAGGGCAATCGACTGGAGCAGTTAAAACACCTGGAGGATGGGATTGCGCGCTATGAGCTGCTGCATCAGGCGTTGCTGGAAGAAACTGCTCCTGTAACAACACGCCAGTCCCGGCGTATATGGCCATATGCCGCGATGATAGGAGGCGCACTCGTGCTGGCTGCCGGCGTGTTATTTTTTCCGCGGCATCAGCCAGGCCCCACTGAAAAGGCCACCGCTATCAAGGCGGGCAACGACCCAAGGAAAACAGTGGTGTTACCTGATGGCTCCGCAATCGTTTTACGGCAAAACAGCGCCATACAACTGGCGCCCGGATTTAATCACAACAACAGGAGCCTCACCCTTACCGGTGAAGCCTTTTTCGATGTTACCCAAAATGCACAGTTTCCCTTTATTGTACATACTGCTGCACTCGATATCAAAGTGCTGGGCACTGTTTTTAATGTGAGCGCCTATACAGGTAGCGGGCAAACAGCCACCGCCCTGTTTAAAGGGAAGATAGAGGTAACATTGGCCGGTAAACCCGCACAGAAAATAGTATTAGCACCTAATCAGAAATTAACAACCAATACAACCACTCCTTTTACAGTAGCGCCATTGGATGCAGACCCGGTAAATCACAAAGCCAGGGAAATTGCCTGGGTAAGAAACCGGCTGGAAATAGAGAATGAACCGCTGGAACAAATCGCTGCCAAATTGGAAAAATGGTATGGCATCCGGGTCGTATTTGCCGACAATACCGTGAAGCAGTACCGCTATTCAGGAACTTTCGAGAGTGAAACAATCATAAAAGCGCTGGACGCGCTGCAATTATCGTATCCATTTAATTTTAAAATGCTCAACGGAGAAATTATTATCAGTAAGTAAACGATATATCAACCAAAAATAAAAGGGGGAGGTGCTGGAACACTTCCCCCGGACTTAGGTCAGAAAAATGTCGGATTTGATCATTTACTAAACCAACATCAAAGGTATGTTAAAACTTGTATTCCTGGAGTGGAAGGGAAAACCTGTTCCCACCGGCAAACTGCTGCTAACTATGAAATTGACAGTCTTTCTTTTTTTAATCTGCCTGCAGGTACAAGCTATTTGTTCCGCACAGGAAACCATTACCCTGCAGGTAAAAGAAACCAGTATCAGGCAACTGCTGAAAACACTGGAACATCAAACCACCTACCGGTTTGTGTTTCATGATAAAACACTGCCCGCCGATAAAAAGGTCACCGTTGCTGCCAAAGAGGCTACCCTGGATGCGGTAATGGCCCAGGCCCTCGCCGGTACAGGACTGGCCTACCGGCTCAAGGAAGATGGGCTGGTAGTGATTTATGCCGATGCAGCTGCTAAAGCGGCAGTGGACATTGCCATCCATGGAACGGTGCGGGGAACGGATAATCTTCCCCTCCCCGGCGTTACCGTAAGGGCAACCGGCACCACTATCGGTACCCTCACCCATACCGACGGTACCTATACCCTGAATGTACCCGACAACACTAAATCGCTCCAGTTCTCCCTGGTAGGCTATGTAAGTCAACAGGTAGATATTGACCAGCGATCCGAAATAAATGTAAAACTAATTGAAGATATAAAAACCCTGAACGCGGTAACGGTTACCGGCTACACGAACTATGCCCGCGATAAATCTACCGCGGCCTCCGGTGTAGTGGGCGCCGATAAAATTACCCAGGTGCCCATGGCCAGCTTCGACCAGATCCTGCAGGGACGCGTGCCCGGCATGGTGGTATCTGCCGGCTCCGGCCAGCCCGGCGCCAGCGCTAAAGTAACCATCAGGGGCGTAGGTACTATCAATGGCAGCTCCGCTGCCCTCTACGTAATGGATGGCATCCCCATTGAATCCGGCCAATTCCAGGGCATTAACCCCGAAGATATTGCCTCCGTTACGGTGCTGAAAGATGCGTCCGCCAAAGCCCTGTACGGATCCCGCGGCTCCAACGGCGTGATCGTGATCACTACCAAAAAAGGACAATCCGGTAAAGTAGGCATCGCGTATAAATCGCAATACGGTTTTTCCAACATGACCACCCCCAAATACCAGATGATGAATTCGGCCGAAGTCCTGCAGTTCCAGGAAGAAGTAGGCCTGGAAACCGGCGAAAGTAATGGCCCTGGCTGGGATTATTCTCCCAAAAATCCTGACTATGCTACCAAAACCCCACAGGAACAACAACAGGCTAACCACATCCTCGACAGTCTCAGAGGCATGAATACCAACTGGAGAAAAATATTCCTGCAAACAGGTAAGTTCCAGGAACATCAGTTAAGTGCCAGCGGCGGCAATGATAATGTGAGATTTTATAGCTCTGTGAATTATTTCGATCAGCAGGGTATCGCCCGGCGGTCGGGGCTCAGGCGCTATAGCCTGAAAAATAATGTAGACTTTAATGCCGGCAGATTAACTGCCAATATTAACATCGGGCTCGCCTACTCCGAATCTTCATTCATACGGCGGGAAGGCTCCAGCAACGGCGATAATACCTTGTCGGCCGTATACTATGCCATGCCCTACGAATACCCCTACGCGCCCGACGGTACGCTCATGACCCGGTACAACCGCGATAAATATCCCACATTGGATCCCCGCGAGGGCAGCCGCGCACTGGAAGCAATGTTGAATACCTCCAGCAAAGAAAACCAGCTGAAAAGTATTATCGGTACGTCGCTGAACTATCAACTGGCAAAAGGACTGGTAGCGAAAACGCGGCTGGGACTAGACTTCAGGGAAACCGTTGCTGAACAATATGTAAACCCCGATTCTTATTCCGGCTATAAAATCGACAACGGTTCCAAAGGCAGCTTCGGTGAAGGCACTACCCGCAACTTCACCCTGGTAAGTACTTCAGGGCTTACCTGGTCCAAAATAATTAACAGGATGCATGACTTCGAAGTATCCGGTTACTTCGAGTTTACAAAGAATAACTACCGTTCTTTCGACTATACCGGTTACGACCTCGATGGCCGCCTGCCGGCTACACCGGCTGCCATTACCCCAGGTTCGCCCTACACGCCATTGTTGCATGGCGGCCGTACACAAAGTGCATTGGCATCCTATATCGCAGTAGGCCGTTATACCTTCAACGAAAAATATACCCTCAACGCCAGCTACCGGCGTGACGGCGCTTCCACCGTGCCGATCAACAACCGCTGGCATGGTTTCTATTCCTTTGGCCTGGGCTGGGAAGTGAAGAAGGAAAATTTCCTGGCAGACAACAACTTTATCAATAACCTGCGCTTCCGCGCCAGCTACGGTACTTCCGCGAATCCATTTTCCGGGCTCGGACCATTCGCCTATTTCCGTACCTATAAAACAGACCAATACGGCGGCATCCCGGCTATTGTTCCTTCACAACCCGGCAACCCGGCCTACGACTGGGAGTATGCCAAGGAGCTTAACGTAGGCTTCGATCTTGGTGTATGGAATAACCGCATCCGCCTCGTTACCGATGTATATAATAAAGTAACCAACAACCTGTTTGTAGATCAACCGATGTCCATCACCTCTGGCTTCTACAGCATGTTCCTGAACTCAGGCGCCATGCGTAACAGGGGGATAGAAATGGATATCCAGGGAGATGTGATCCGCCGTAAAGATTTTACCTGGAGTGTAGGCGCCAACTTTGCCTATAATAAAAACGTGATCACCGACCTGGGTGGCGCCGGCGAATTTACCCAGGGCCTTTCCCAGATTGTAAGAGTAGGATTGCCTTACGGTTCCCACTACGCGCCTAAATGGGCCGGCGTAAATCCCGAAACCGGTGATCCGCAATACTATGACCGCCAGGGTAAGAAAACTTCCAACTATAACGAAACAGCACTAAGCGTTGCTGAATTTGGTACCTATATTCCGCCCTTCACCGGTGGTTTCAATACATCGCTTAACTGGAAAGGATTTTACGCCAACGCCCTGTTTACGTTTGCGGATAAGGCCATGCGCTACCTGAATGAAGACTACTACAACGAAAACCCTTCTTTCGCCAGCAGTAACCAATCTAAACGTATGTTATACGACCGCTGGAAAAAGCCCGGCGATAACGCCATCCTGCCCAGGATCACTGCTGCTCGGAACTACTCTTCAAAAGATATCCAGGACGCTTCTTATATCCGTTTAAGGAATGTGAACATCGGGTATAACTTCCCGAAACAATTGTTAACGCACTTAAAATTTGTGCAGGGTATACAGGTATTTGCACAGGCGCAGAACCTTTATACCTGGACCAAATGGAAAAGCTTTGATCCGGAAAATAATAATGGGGAAGGCATGTTTGACTACCCCAGTGCACGGACCTACACCTTTGGCCTGAATGTTAATTTCTAAAATCAGCAACTATGATGTTTCGTCATTTAAAATATATTGCACTACTGCTGCCGTTCATTTTATTTTCCTGCAATAAGCAGCTGGACCTGCAACCTACCGACTCTATTATTGATCCGGAAAGAACCTTCCGCAATGTGGCCGACCTGAATGGCGGGCTGCTGGGCGCTTATACACAGCTCACCTACAATACGATCTACAGCGTATCGCTGGTAACAGATGAATGTATGTTGCCCAATGAAAATAACCTGGGTAGGGGTATTGCCACTTACCGCTGGCAAATAGATCCGGGGACCACCACTATTACCGGTTCTTTTGGTGAATATTACATTACACTGGATCGCGTAAACCGGGTGCTCGCCGCTATTAACCGCGTGCCCGCCAAAGGCGATGATATTGCGCTGAAAGAAAAATACCGTGGCGAGGGATTGGCATTGCGCGCCTATTGCCATTTCCAGCTGTTGCAGAGTTATGCAGAAGCATATGATCCAGCTGCGATGGGCGTGCCCCTGATGGATACTTCCATCAACAGTTTCCCTGCCCGTAATACTTTTGGAGAAGTGATGGCAGGTATAGAAAAAGATCTGCAGCTGGCCAGTACCCTGATTCCTGCGGATGCAGACGATAATACACGGATTACCCGTACCGGCGTTGCCGCTATCCGTGCCCGCGTAGCGCTGTACCAGAAAAAATGGGACGACGCCATCACCTATGCCACGGAAGCAATCGATGCCCTGCCATTGGCTACTGCCAGCGAATTTCCCGGCATCTGGAAAGATACCAAATCGGCCGAGGTGATCTGGAAGCTGAAACAGGTAGCCGGCGCCGACGACCCGGTGGGCGCTATTTACTATGATGGTGACATCGTGTATTATGCGCCTTCCTTTGAACTGATTAACCTGTTCGATAAGAACAATGATGTGCGTTACCCTGCTTACATTCTGTATGATGATACTCGCGGTGATGGCACCTCAAAGTATATCGTGAATAAATATTTCGGCCCTGCTGGTAATCCCGGCCTCGCTGATATCAAGTTGTTCAGAACCGGGGAAATGTACCTGATCCGTGCCGAAGCACTGGCGGAAAAAAATAAAGTGACCGACGGCGCCGCAGATCTCAATACCCTGCGGACCGCCCGTATCAATGGTTATACGCCGGAAGCATTTGCCGGTAAAGATGCCCTGATCAACGCCATTTATACCGAACGTTTCAAAGAACTGGCCTTCGAGGGACAACGATTGTTTGACCTCAGAAGAAGAAATCTTTCTGTAACCAGGAACCCGGAAGACGCCATCAATGCGCAGGGCAAAGTATTGCTAAAGCCCGGCGACAAAGGGTATGTTTTCCCTATTCCCGATGCAGAAACCAAAGCCAACAAAAACATGAAACAAAACCCGGGCTACTAGTCTTCCGGCTTTACGGTAAAACCATAACAACGATCAGATGAAAATAAATCAGCTCTTTTTTCCGCTTATAACGGCAACGGCTACCTGTTTTTCTGCCTGCTATCAATCTGCTCCCAAAACGCCCGTTATTCCCGGGCGTCCGGCGTCTATCGGTTTTATAGGCGATACAGCTGATATCTCTGCACCTGTGAAAGGTGGTGTGGTGTTGATTGGTGGCGGAGGTAATGTAGACGGGGCCTTTCAATGGATGCTGTCACGCAGTGGTGGTGGAGATGTAGTGGTACTCACTGCTTCCGGCAACGGCGGCTATAACGCAGATATCGATTCGCTGGGAAAGGTAAACTCAGTGGAAACCCTGAACATCACCAGCCGGGAACTGGCCAACAACGACACTGTGGCGTACATTATCCGCCATGCAGAGATGCTGTTTATTGCCGGTGGAGATCAGTCGAGATATATGCAGCAATGGAGAGGTACTAAAGTAGATGCGGCTATTAATTACCTGCTGCAGGAAAAGAAAGTGCCCGTAGGAGGCACCAGCGCCGGATGTGCTATTTTGAGCGGTTGGTATTATAGTGGGGAAGGTGGCAGTGCCGTATCCGACTCTGTACTCGCCAACCCATATGATTCACTCGTAAAACTCTATAATAACGACTTCCTCCATGCGCCATACCTGCAACAGGTAATCAGCGACCAACACTACCTGAAACGTCACCGGGAAGGCAGGCATGTTACCTTTATGAGCCGTATTATAAAAGACAATGCTGTTTTCCCACGCGGTATTGCACCCGATGAGAAAACGGCAGTATGTATCGATGAAAATGGGATGGCCACGGTATATGGCGTAAGCAAAGCTTGTTTTATTATGACAGATAGTCTTAAAAAACCAGAACTTTGCGAGAACGGTCAACCGCTGGAATGGAACCATGCCGGGCAGGCATTGAAAGTGTATGAAATACCTGCTTCGGCCAATGGCAACGGCAGCTTTTCCGTGGCCGACTTCGACCCGGCCAAGGCCAGCGGTGGTAGCTGGTATTGGTGGTGGGTAGAAAAAGGGCAACTGAAGAAAAAAGCAATTTGATGATTTCTAATAAAGTTTGATATGAAAGTACGGTTTGGTTATTTGTTTTTCCTGGTATCCTGGATATTGTTTTTAACGCCGGCTATGGCACAGGAAAAAACGCCTTCTTATGTATTGGTGATCCATGGAGGAGCTGGTACTATCCTGAAAAAGAATATGACACCGGAGAAAGAAGCTGCTTATAAAGCTTCCCTGAAAAAGGCCCTGGAAACGGGCTACCGGGTGCTGCAATCAGGCGCCAGCAGTCTCGATGCCGTAGAAGCTACGGTAAAAGTACTGGAAGACGATTCCCTCTTCAATGCCGGTAAAGGTGCTGTATTTACGCACGATGGCCGGAATGAGCTGGACGCGGCTATCATGAACGGTAAAACCAAAGCTGCCGGTGCGGTAGCAGGTGTTACCACCGTACGTAATCCCATCACCGCCGCCCGCGCCGTGATGGAAAAATCAGAACATGTGATGCTGGTAGGTCCCGGCGCCGATAAGTTTGCCAAAGAAGCCGGACTGGTCATTGTAGATCCTTCTTACTTCAGAACAGAAACACGCTGGAACGACCTGCAAAGAGCGTTGAAAGACGATTCTATTGCGGCACTTAAAACGCACGTATCGAATAATCCCGGCAAGCTGGGTATTAAGAACAGGGACTATAAGTTCGGTACTGTTGGCGCGGTGGCCCTGGATAAACAAGGTAACCTGGCGGCTGCTACTTCTACCGGAGGTATGACGGATAAGAAATTCGGCCGCATTGGCGATTCGCCTATTATTGGCGCGGGTACGTATGCCAACAACGAAACTGCTGCTATCTCCTGTACCGGCTGGGGCGAATTTTATATCCGCAATGTGGTAGCGTACGATTTATCTGCCCTGATGGAGTATAAAGGATATACAGTGCAACAGGCGGGTAAAACAGTGATCAGGAAAGTAGGCGATATGGGTGGCGATGGCGGCCTGATTGCGCTGGATAAAAAAGGTAATATGACCATGTCTTTCAATACGGAAGGCATGTATCGCGGTAGTGTTACCAAAGACGGTAAAATAGAAGTCTTTATTTATAAAGATTAATAAATAATATAAACGGATGCAGATAACACTGCTTATCTGTATCCGTTTATATCTTGTCACTTCATGGGGCCTTTCTCGGTATCATCTTCTTCCGGAAAAGTAGGATTGATATCTTCGTCGGTAATATGCTCTTCTTCCAGTAAATCATCTATCTGTTCGTCTTCCATTTCTTCATCTTCCAGTTCTTCCGAATGGTCGGCCTCTGACCGTGATTGCTCATCCTGGTTGCCTTTGGGCGGTACGGGCTGCTGCTGATTCAGCACCACGTCATCCGGTTGCAGGTCATTATCCCGCAGTGGACCAGGTGTTTCAGGTATTTTTTGCATAGCGTTTTTTATAAAATCAGCTCCAAACACTACACCATAAAGAAGTGGTTGACTTACAACTCATAAGGGTTTTATGAGTGCGTAAAGAAATACACAACAGCGGCGATTTATTTCACCAGGTGCTTTAATACTTCTTCCTTGCGTTGGCGGGAAACAGGCACCAGGCTGCCATCTTCCATAGCAATGGCGCCTCCTTCTGTTTTGATCCAGGCGGTTATTTTGTGACTGTTAACAAGGTGGGATTGATGAGTACGGATAAAATGACTGTTGCTGAGCAGATCGGCATACTCTTTCAATGTTTTACAGACAATTATTTTTTTTTGTCCGGCGAGGTACACATGCGTATAGTTACCATCTGCTTCCAGTCGTACGATCTCGGTAGGCAAAGCAAAAATAATTTTGTCGGCCAGTGGAAAGGCAATGCGGCTTTCCGCCGGGGATTTGCTCATGTTGGCAACTAACTCGCGCAGCCGGCTATTTTCCTTTTGGGGAATAATTTGTGCTACCGCTTTTTCTACAGCTGCCGATAATTCCAGCACATCGACGGGTTTTAATACATAATCAATGGCACAGGCTTTTACAGCAGCAATGCCATATTGATCATAGGCGGTTACAAATATGACTTCAAAGTCCCTGTTGGCCGGTAATGATTGTAATAACTGGAATCCGGATCCTCCCGGCATTTCAATATCGAGGAACAGCAGATGAGGCTCCAGTTGCCGGATCAGTTTCAATGCACTGGCAGCATCTTCGGCTTCCGCCACGATCTCGATGGCCGGGCAGTATTCACTGAGTAACACCCGCAGGTTGTCGCGACTTTTGCTTTCATCGTCTATAATGATACTCTTTATTTTCATGCCGGTTCAATTGGAATGGTTAATAGTGCCGTAGTACCGGTACCATTGCTGAATTGGAGATTGCCCGCATGGGTAGTAAACAGTTGCAGCCGTTCTCTTACCAGTTTAAGCCCTATACCGTTATGTTGTGCAGGATCCGTGGGAGCGGCGGTAAACCCGGTTCCGTTATCGTATATACTGATACGTAAGACGTTATCTTGCCTGGTCGTTTTAATTTGAAGGATCCCGGCGGCGCCCTTGGCGGCAATACCATGTACAATCGCATTTTCTACCAGTGGCTGGATGATCATGCCGGGTATCGATAGCAGATCGGGCTCAATATCAGGATCTACCGTCATCTCGAAATTAAAGTTAAACCGGAGTTGTTCCAGTTCGCAATATAGTTGTATCGTAGCCAATTCATCAGACAGCGGCAAAGTATTTTTTTCGGCATTATGCAATACACTTCGTAATAGCTGGGAAAACTTTACCAGGTAGCTGTTGGCAGCCTTAAATTGTCCCGTGTTGATCAGCGATTGAATAGAGTTGAGCGCATTAAAAATAAAATGCGGATTCATCTGGGAGCGGATCGCTTTTATTTCCAGGTCGCGGATGGTAGCTTTCAAAGTGGCGCCTTGTTGCAGGCGGCGTACACGGACCCGGTAAATCCAAATGCCCGCTAAAGCCGTGAGCAGGATAGAGCCTAAGCTCCATCCTGCAATGTTCAAAAAACTTGCTTTTTGCGCTGCGGAAAAACGGGGGATTTTTTCGGCTGCTTTAAAAGCTTCTTCCAGTTCGGGCCAGCTGTTATAAGTGCTGTGAATATGATCGTTGGCAATGCGGCCCCATTTATCCAACACCACAAAATTATTGTTGCCTATTTTGGCTAAGCCGTAAGCCGCATAGTTTTGATCGCCTTTGTTAGCTATTTCAATGCTGGTTACATGAGCCAGTGTGCGAAACAGGCTATCCCTTCTTTGTGGCGCCGTGGTGTGCGGTTCCTGCATCCAGAGGTAAATGAAATGTACTTCCGGATGCCTTTTCAGGAAAGAAAGGAAAGCGGTGTCCTGTATCGGGCTCCCATCGTCGAATAGCAGACAGGTAATTTTATCCTGGGAGATAGGTAGCGTAATTGCCTGACCATCAGGCTGTGATAATTTACTGAATGGTAATTTATTCCCGGGCGCCCACTGGTCCATAAGTTGCCAGTTCTTTACTACCGGTGTGGTTAGTTTACTGTCATCACAGTTTTGTATAAAATCCTGGTAGTAAGGTTTAAGCCTTTGATTCTCTGTCCAGCTTTTCTGCATCAGTTCTTTATTGATACTGCTGGCAAGCCTGTAATAAAGCGGATAACCTTTTAATATGGAAACGGCGGAAAAAAAGTCGTCGTAAAAATTGTTGAACATGGCCTTACCACCGCTGGCATAGCTGATATGCGCCGTTTGATATTGCAGGAGCTGTTCTATATAAATTTTATAAAAATTATTCTGTGGATAGGGGCAAAGCGCTACTGGCAAGGTATCTATAGTTGTGGTAACGGAAACCGGTATCTGCTGGAAGGAAGCCAGGGCGCGGTCGGCCTGGTAGCCGCGTACATTCAGGAACAGCAACTGTTCGCCGGCAATGTAATATTTCCAGGCGGTTTGGTAATAATCCAGGCATACCGGCGATGCATCGCCCTGGTGCTGCCGGAGCAGCGCATTAAATTTATCGGTGGCTATTTGTTGTATATCCATACACTCCTGGATATTGGCCATCAGCTGGATTGCCTTTACCCGGTCGCGGTAGTAGTAGAGCCCATTCACGGCTTCGGACAGCCGGCTGTTTGAGGCGGCATTTCCATCCAGTGTCATGGCCCCGGTTTTATCAAAGGTGATGGCCAGGGTGTCGCCGGGCGTCAGGAAAACAGGGACATTGCGGTTGTCGAGGAGTAACATCCCTTCCTGCGGGCCTTTCAGCAACAGTGGGCAAATGAATTCACCATTGGCTTTTACCGGGATGGTGTAGGTGCTATCTGATAGTTGCAGGGTTATTTCTTTTGCGCCTGTTCCGGTACTTCCTTTTACCAATGTATTGCCACCAGGAAGGTAGGAAGCCCCCACCAATAGCTGTGAGTATCCACCCATACTCACCGGCGTAAGCAACGGTGGTAGTTTTTCCCGGGTACGCAACGCCATTACGTGTTGAATATTTTCCTGCAGGTCCACTATGCTGATAGCAGGAGTGGTAATGAGCATGCTGCTGGCAGCGTTGGTAGCAGGGCCATAACTGGTCATCGTGATGGTGACCGGTTGCAGGAGGGAATCTTCCAAGAGTGACACCGTTTTTCCCTGGGATGTAATTTCCAGTGTAAACACATCTTTGGGTGGTTTCTGGGTGAGCCCTTGTATGTAGGAAGGATAGTAACTGTCGTATCCCATCCATCCGGTGGGCAGATAGCGGTTCCCGTTTTGAGAGAGAGCCGGCTGCGCGAAATTGGCTGCCCTTTCCAGGGAAATCCGGTATTGCTGGTTCCCATTGGCCAATTGTTGCAGTAACAGGTACTTCACAGTATAACGCCGGCTGCATAAGAAGGAAGTGGTTCCCTTAGCGGGCCCAAACCCTTCCGGAAGATAGGGAGAAGGAAGTACAGGGTAGGGGCCGTCTTTGGGCCCAAATGTTACCTGCATCTCAAACCAGTCGCCAGGTTGCAATGCCAGGTAACCCGGTGGTTTTGCGGCTGCTGTCAGTAAAGGGAGACAAAGCAGTAGCAATAGATAATAAGTCCTTTTCATGATACTATAGGTTTATAATACCAAAGCTATCGGTATCTGTACACGCTACTTTTGCCCACTGAGCAAATGGTAAACCTGGCTGAATATCCGGTGAATATATGACCTAAACAGGTCTTTTGATAATTTTTATACATTTGATACCTATGAACCAGCAACTAGTCGCATCCATTAAATACCTGATCCGCTTGTCGGAAGAGGAGGAACAAATGTTACCTGATTTCGTTAAACGGGTGACGCTGAAGAAAAACGAATACTTCCTGCAGGAAGGGAAGGTAGCCACCCGGGTGGCCTTCATAGAACAAGGGCTGCTCAGGTATTTAACGAACCATAACGGGGAAGAGGTAACCCTTTATTTTTCCTGCGAAAATGAGTGGGTCGGACTGCACGAAAGTATGCTCACCCGTACGCCCTCTACCAAAAGTATTATAGCGGTGGAGCCTACTGTCTTATGGACCATTTCGGCGGAAGATTTGCAGCGTCTGTACGACACTTTCCGGGAAGGTGACCGTATGGGACGGCTCATCATAGAAGACGTATTTATCAGGTCGGCGAAGCAAATTACTTCCCTCTATACGGGAACGCCCGAGCAACGGTATCATGAGTTTTTTGAAATGTTTCAGACCATACAACATCGTATCCCGCAGTATATGATTGCGTCTTATATAGGCGTAAAGCCACAGTCGCTGAGCCGGATACGAAAAAGGATGGCCAAAGGAATTAATTAACCTGGGTGCACGAAATCCTTGTTTGCCTGACAGAAATTTGTGTTATAAAACTATCAATTATGACACGTTCAAATTTCTTTAAGTACCTCACCATCAGTTCTGGATTAGTATTAGTATATATCGGTTTAAAATTCCTGTTACAGCCGGAAGCAGGGGAGATGGGTTTTGGTTTGCATTTCCAGGAAAATGGAGATTATTCTTTTCACTACATCAAAGGTATCCGCGATTTATTTACCGGTATTGTCATTGTATTGCTGGCGGCTATGAATGAAAGAAAAGCGCTGGTGGTGGTATTGCTGGCAGGCAGCATGGTCCCGTTTGTGGATATGACACTGGTATTGCAGGCTACGCATGGGAATGTGATGACGGCCATGCCGCATATTATTGCCATTATTTTAATCGCCATTGCGGCGGCCGGAACCTGGTTTTCCGGCCGTAAGGCAATATTGCCGGCCTAGTTATTCGTATACCACCTGGCTTTTCCGGAAAATATCTCCCCAGGTTTTGATAAAGGAAGGCAGCAGGAAAGATTCCTTTCTCGCAATAAAAACCACATGAAATGCTTCCGGTCCCTGCATAACGTAATAGAGCTGCGATTGGGGCGCCTGTACCGCAGATACCGGGCTTTCTACTTTAAACAATGCCCAGCGGCGTTTGGGAAGATTTTCTTTCGCCAGCAAAGTTACGGTAGCATTGGGCGATTGCTGAAGGGCCGCTCCCGTAAAGCTTTTAACAGCCTGGTCGATATTAGCTACCTGGCCCTGTTCCATCGTCATTTCATTCAGCAGCTGGGTCCAGTTATCCGGGGTTTCATTTTCTGGCAACAACTGGCGGGTGGCCAGGTTGTCCACATCCGTATCTACAATGGTCTTCCATTTTTCTGTGGTGGGAAAAGCGATTTTCAGGCGTTCTTTCCGGCTGGCCTTCCCTGTTTTGAATGAAGTCCCCACCTGGTGAAATAATGGCCGGAAATCGGCTGAAAATGGCAATAAAGTGGATGCCGTTAGCAGGTATACCTTGTTGTTGGTATAAGACACGAAAATACTGGCAAAAAAGGTATCGGGTATATTGGGTTCCTGGTGTATTTCATCCATCCGGAACAGTCGCTTCCCTCTATTGACAGTAGTACTGGAATCTACCAGCTTAAAATAAGGGTTGTGGCGGGTATAATTCAGCAGTTTCTTTACTTCCGCATACAGATTGGACCTGGGTGCATCGATAATGGTTACATTGAATTTTTCCGGCATACGCTGGGTACTGTTGGCAGATAACCGCCCTGCCAGGAGTTTTACAGGCGACGATGCAGGCGCCTGCATCACCTGCCACCCGGCAGGGATACCCACCGAAAAGTTATGTACCGTATCGCGATAGGAGGTTAATTCCTGGCCATACGACAAAAAAGGAAGCAGCAGAAAACAGTACCACAACAAGTATTTCATCCCGGTTATTTGACACAAATAAAACATAATATTTTAAATATTATGTGGCGATATGCGAAATACGGGTAACGAAATCCTCACCAGGTCTGGTATTTTTACGCGTTTACAGCTGTATTGGCAGGTGGAATAGGTGATGGAGCCACCTTATCGGTGCTGCGCATCAACGCAAACAAAATGACCATTAACGTAAGCAGTATGATGATCATCCATACCCAGGTGGTGTTGCTCTTCCTCTTGTGATGAATTTCTACGTGTGCCATATGAGTAGCGTTTTGGTGTAACAATAGATTGAACAATACAAAGTTCGTTATAATACGCCACAATCACCATACCAGAGGAGTGTAATAATACCTGAATTTTAAGGGCTAAATCAGGCTGCCGGCAGCCACCAGGAGCATACCGGGGTAATGTTCTTCTTTCAGTTCCCGGCGTAGGATGGTGGCCACTACGGCTACCATCCCTTTTTTGTTTATTCAACGCTGATGCTTGTTTCTCGATGTTCGTTATCTGGATAGTGCATATTGGCGCTATAGTGCAGGAGCAGTACCAGCATATTTTCCGGGGCATCGGGGATAGTAGCCATCTGGAAGTAGCCGTTGCGTATAATCATGCCCCGGCTGTTACCATGGATAGCGTATAAACGGCGGAAAGCCGGGATATCCTTTGGCAGCAGGTGATATTGTGGCAGCATAGTGGCGGGAGCCGTTCCCGGCTGCAGATTAACGCCAATAAAAATGAAGTTGGTGTCGTTGGCGAATCGTTGCGCAAGGGCGCAGAAGTCCTGGTAAATGCGCATGCTGGCAGTGTCTGATGGGGCATAGGTTTGAATAACCCACATCTTTTCACCGGGAGCATTGGTAACCAGGCGTCCTTCCTGGTTATTATATAAAGTGAAGGCCGGCGCCGGCTCTCCCTGGCGCACGTTGTACCAGATGCTGAACAGGGAATCGTATTTCATCCGCTGGCGCGCCGGTACTACGAATGCCAGGTCTGCTTTCACTTCTTTCAGTATGCTATAGTCATCGTTAAGTGTTGTGCGCCCGGCAGCCACCCGTTGATAGTAAGCCCATCTTACCCGGTCGCTCTGTACATTGTAAAGCACATATTTCAGGCGCATGTTACTGCCATTGTCGAAGTGGGTGGCAACTCCTGCGAGGTGACGCATCTCGAAAAAGCCATCGAGGTAGCTATTGATGATACTGTCATTACCTTGCGTGGCCAGCAACGCATTGTCCGGATCCAGTTGTGCCAACAGCCTGATAGCAGCTTTGCTGGCCGTAGCGCTGTCCTGGAGGCCATCGGCAGCTATTTTGTGCATGGCAGTCAGTTGATTTTGTATACTTGCCTGTTGCGCGGTAGCTGATAGGCCCCATCCTGCAAGCAACCATAATAGAAAGCTATATTTCATGGATCTTTTTTTATTTGGTTTGTGCCAGGGCTTCTTCCAGCAATTGTTCCAGCGATTTCCCGGTGCGGTCCCATACGGTTGCCACTTTGCCATCGGCGCCTATGATCACTGCAAAGGGAACGTAGCCGAATCCAAATACTTTGCGGAAACCATTTTCATCAAATCCTTTGGGGTCGCGTGCCTGCGGCCATGGCATCTGTTCCTGGCCGAGTGCTTTTTTCCAGGCTGTATCTACAGCATCTACAGAAATACTGAGAATTTCCACGCCCTTTTCATGAAAGGTCTGGTATACCTTTTTGAGATGAGGTATTTCCATGCGGCAGGGATGGCACCAGGAAGCCCAGAAATCAAGCATGAGTACTTTGCCACGGAAACGATTGTAGCTAACGGTGTCGCCATTTACGCCCAGGGCTTTGAAATCCGGCACTACGCGACCTGGCTGTGATCTCGACATAACGTCTTCCCGTTGGGTTACCAGTTTGCCATACCAGGATTGCCGCGCATGAGGTCCCATGGCATCCAGGAAAGCTTTTACCCGGGAATAGGGATACTTTCCCCAGTAGTTGGCCAGGAAAGCTCCTACCTCAGAATCAGGGTATTTAGTGAGAAATTCCGCGGTACGGTCAGGATTAGAGGGGGTCCTCATATCCTGCAGATAGTACTGGTATTCATCGTTCAGCTGTCCGCCTTTTAACTGACGGCCATTCAATCCGAAGTAATCCGTTTGTAGCTGGTAACGGGTGTTTTCGAGGAATACAGGTGTAACATTTCCGTTGATGCAAAGCGTAACTGGTTGAGGGTAATCCAGTTTCCCTTTTACGATAAACTGATGCCCTCTGATATCGGCTTCTCCCAGTATGACTTTGTTATCTTCCAGCGCCAGTAGCTTTATCTTGCCATATTTTACATCCTTTACGGCTCCTTTGATCTCAAACCCTTGTGCCAGCCCTGGTAACCGTAGCAGGAGCAACAACAGCACGCAGCAGGCACTATATCTTATTTTAATCATATTTGTGCGCGTTTATTAGAGGTAAGACAACGCACTATACATAAAGGGTGAAGGCAATGCAGTAATTCTTTTAAAATAGCCGCATTTTTATGTAAACAGCAAATCGTTTTAGTAGCCGGGTTAGCAGCTTACGGGTAGCTTATAGCTGGAGAGCAGGCAACCCTCCGTGTATCACGGGGGCAATAACACTAGCGTCGTCGGGTTTCACTTTGCGTACAGAATTTACCGGCCAGCAATCCAGTTGACCGGCTGGTAACTCATATCGTAATATTTCACGTATATCCGTGTCTGTGAGGGATGGCTTAACCCACTCCTCTGCCAGTTCGTTGGTGAGCATCATAGGCATTCTGCCGGCATTGTCGCCGCCATTGTGGATTTGTGCCATTAATGGATTGGCGCTGCGTGTCAGCAGGGTAAAGGTGGGAATACGCCCGGGTTTATCCACATCCCAGGAGTTGGACAACGCCCACAGGCCGGCAATAAAAAAGACTTCCTGTTCCCTGGATTTGATATGATAAGCTACTTTATTTTTCCATCCGGGTATCTGCCGGTATTCGAAGAAGCCGGTAGCGGGTATCAGGCAGCGCTGGTGCCGGATAGCATTCCACATGGTGCCATTTTCCAATACCTTTTCACTGCGCGCGTTCAGGTATAATTGGCGCTGTCTTTTTACCTTCTCCAGGGTATCTAATAGTTTGGGTATAGGTCCCCAGGTGAATTGTTCCAGCTGCAGGCCATTACGGTGCGTAATTACGGGCCATTGTGGGTAAGACATCCCGATTTTATGCCAGGTGGGATCAAAGTGAATATCCAGGTTGCCACCGGCTTTTAGCTGGGGCAGATATTTGAAAATACTCTCTATGTTGGCACTGAAGGCAATATCGTAACACATAGTAATTTAGTCGTAGTCTATATCAGATAAAGGTACTTTTATTTCTTCATTGGCGTATTTCAGGGAAAAATACAACTCCCCGTAGTGCAGGTATAATTCCGCCTGGACTTCTTCCTGCTTGTCTGGCCTCCAGGTAGTTTTGCGGGAAATGTATCTTCTTACCGCCGGGTCCATATATAGAGGCGGCTGCCATACTTCCTGCTGTAGCAGTGCCGCATATACTTTGTAGCCTTCCGGCTGCGAAGCGGCAATCAATAACTTGTCTATTTCTTCCGGGTGGTGGGCCTGGTAGATATATTTCCGGTGGTCAAAACGGATCTGCTGAAAGTGAATGTTGGCTTCACCTATGTCTTTATAGGGAGTAATGAGAAATACTTCCCTGATAGGTGTATCTGTATCATTTCTTCCGGCGGCATAGCTTTGCCGGACAAACAAAGTAAAGCCATGATCGAGCAAGGCCTTTACCAGTTCGGGCGTCAATAATGCCAGTGGATTATGCATGAGGGACCGGTTTCATGGTTTATTTACGCATATCTACAATCACGGCGGTGACTACGCCCCATACCTGGAAGTCACAGTCTTCTGTGATCACGATGGGCTTATAAAACGCATTTTCGGGATGCAATACCCAGCTACGCCCGGCTTTTACCAGGCGCTTCACGGTATACTCTCCATTTAATGCTGCTACAATGATATCGCCGGTACCGGGGCGAAGGGAGCGGTCTACCACCGCCATGCAGCCATCAGGAATATTGGCGTCTGTCATACTATCTCCTTTCACTTTAATAATGAAGGAACTGTTGGGATTAGGTTGCAGGATCCGGGAAAGATCTATTTCTTCTTCCTGGTAATCCAATGCGGGGGTTGGGAACCCTGCGGGTATGTTGGTGTTAACAAACGGCAGGGTTATATCCAACGCGCGCTGTTTCAATGCTTCCATATAACTATCGTTTTAATAAATACTAATAATATTAGCAAATTAAAGCTAAAATAATTAGTTAAAAAAATCAATTAACAGATCGTTGACAATGCTGCAAAACCAGTCTGGGAGCTAATCGACAGCAGATCAGCAAGATGTGTCGGGTAGGTGCTAAAACAGGCGCAGTCAGTTTTTTTTACTTATCTACCTGCCCTGACGGGGGCATTTCCAGAATGAATTGATTGTTAAGTTGTTATTTCAGGGCTATTTGCATTTGATTAACAAGATGACTACCCCGATGTTGCAAATTGCGGTCCTGTTATACTTATGATATTGTAAACCTCAGCAAATCAAATACCTTATGAGCAAACACCTTCTGGCACTGTTGTTTTTTTGTACTGCCTCGATCGTTTTCTTTTATCCAAACACCCTTTACGCAAAAGTTCGTCCCAAGAAAATAACCATCAATACAGAGAACGATGCGAAAATATTTGTGGATGGCAAACTGGTCAACAATACGTCTACCGAAATCAAAGTGGGCGCCTATGCCCAGGTGAACGTACGGGTGGAAAAAGCTGGCTATATTACCCAGGAAAGAAACTATATCAATGATGGCAAACATACCCTGGCTTCCACTGATTATATTAAGCTGGAAAAAGATGATGCCTACGAAAATTCCATGGTCACCAACCTGGCTAACCAGGATATCGACGTGCGTACCAGTCACAATGAAGATGATTCCTGGAAGCTGATCAACCGCATCATCACCGGCTATTTTGATGTTATCGCAGTAACAGACAAGGCTACCGGCTATATGTGCACCGCCTGGGTGGTAAAATCTTTCAAGGCGGCCACGATCCGTACCCGTTTAATCATCAAAACAGGCAATACCGATCCGCTTACCTATAAGGCAAAATTAGTGAGCGAAATAGCGCCTCCAGGGGTCGCTGCCAGCTCAGATGAATCTTTTCGCAACTGGGACCGTTTATTGCGCACCTTCGAAAATGTGGTGCCAGAGCTGCAAAGTAGGCTAACTAAATAAGTGCTAATATATTATTTCCGTGTTACCACCAAAAAAAATCCTTTGATTTATCATTTTCATTACTATTTTTGTACCCGAATTATGACAACAAACATACATATACATCATCACCATCATATCTTACCAGCACGGTAGGCAGGGGATGATTTTTGTGTATATCACCATATTACATCATCACAGGGGCTTACCGAAGAGGTAAGCCCTTTTTTATTTTTACCCAGGATGAAATTAAAAATTGCAATCCAGAAATCAGGCCGCCTGCACGACGATTCCATCAAGTTGCTGAAGGAATGCGGCATCGACATCAACAATGGTGTGAACAAGCTGAAAACAGAAGCGACCAACTTCCCGCTGGAAGTGTTCTTCCTGCGCGATGATGATATTCCTCAATACATTGAAGATGGTGTAGCCGATATTGGCATCGTGGGTGAGAATGTAGTACTGGAAAAACAAAAACAGGTAAACATCGTACAGAAGCTGGGATTCGGCAAATGCCGCTTATCCATGGCAGTGGAAAAATCAGTGGATTACACGTCTGTAAAAGACCTGCAAAACAAAAGAATTGCTACCAGCTATCCCGTGATCGTGGAAGATTTCCTGAAACGCAATGGTATCACCGCAGAAATACACGAGATCAGCGGTTCGGTAGAAATAGCGCCGGGCATAGGTTTGGCAGATGCTATCTGTGACCTGGTAAGCAGTGGTTCCACCCTGTTCATGAACGGACTAAAAGAAGTGGAAACTGTTCTCAAGTCAGAAGCGGTACTGGCAGCTTGTCACCAGCTTACGGCTGAACAACAGGTATTGCTCGATAAACTACTGTTCCGTATCCAGGCCGTGAAAAAGGCGAAGAACAATAAATACATCCTGCTTAATGCACCCAATGATAAACTGAATGAAATCATTGGCCTGCTGCCAGGCATGAAAAGTCCCACCGTACTGCCGTTGGCAGAAGCTGGCTGGAGCTCTGTTCACTCTGTACTCAATGAAAATGATTTCTGGGATATCATCGAAAGCCTGAAAGAAGCCGGCGCACAAGGTATCCTGGTGGTGCCTATCGAAAAAATGGTGATCTGATAAAAGAGTCAATGATGCAAACAATTAGATTTCCGGAAAGAAGCGCCTGGGCAGCCCTGCTGCAAAGGCCGGTAATGGACACTTCCGCGCTGGAACAAAAAGTGAATAACATCCTGCAGGAAGTACGCGACAATGGCGACCAAGCCATCAGAAAATTTGCTGCCGAATTTGATAAGGTAACCCTGGAAGATATCCAGGTCCCTGCCGCCGCTTTTGCTGCTGCAGAATCGGTGCTGGAACCCGCACTGAAAGCGGCGATCCAGCAGGCAGCCAAAAATATTACCACTTTCCACCGCGCACAACAGGAAAAAGTGCAGGTGATTGAAACCATGCCCGGCGTGCAATGCTGGCGCAAACCCGTAGCCATTCAAAAGGTAGGTTTATATATTCCCGGTGGATCAGCACCCTTGTTCTCCACTATCCTGATGCTGGGCATTCCGGCCATGATAGCAGGCTGTAAAGAAGTGGTACTATGTACGCCGTCCCTGCACCCGGCCATCCTCTATACCGCCCGGCTGGTAGGCATTGAAAAAGTGTTTACCATCGGAGGTGTACAAGCCATCGGCGCTATGGCGTATGGTACGGACTCCGTACCACAGGTATATAAGATCTTTGGCCCCGGTAACCAATACGTAACCTGCGCCAAGCAGCTGGTCAACAAAAGCGGTGTAGCCATCGACATGCCGGCTGGCCCTTCGGAAGTGGCTGTACTGGCGGATGATAGCTGTATCCCTGATTTTGTGGCCGCCGACCTGTTGTCACAGGCAGAACACGGCCCCGATAGCCAGGTAGTACTGGTAACCACCAGCGAAAGTGTAATCACCAACGTGACCAACGCCCTCAATGCCCAGCTGGAAAAGCTGCCCCGTAAAGGAATTACCACGGCCGCGCTGGATAACAGCAAAATGATCCTGGTGAAAGATATCGATACCGCCATAGATATGTTGAACGCATATGCACCGGAACACCTTATCTTAGCTTGTAACGGCGCCGAAAACCTGGCAGACAGGGTTACCGATGCAGGGTCCGTCTTCATGGGGAATTACACTCCTGAAAGCGCAGGCGACTACGCATCCGGTACTAACCATACCCTGCCCACCAATGGTTATGCCCGCGCCTATAGCGGCGTATCGCTGGATAGCTTCGTGAAGAAAATTACTTTCCAGCAGATTTCACCGGAAGGACTGCAAAACATTGGCGCCACCATCGAAGCCATGGCAGCGGCTGAGGGACTGGAAGCACATAAAAACGCCGTGACCGTAAGATTACAGCAACTGGAGAAATCCAACTCATAATAATCACCTAATTACAATCGATATGTTTAATCTCGATACCCTGATCAGGGAAAATATAAAAAGACTGGTGCCGTATTCTACTGCCCGGGATGAGTTTAAAGGAGAAGCAACCATTTTCCTGGACGCCAACGAAAATAATTTCGGATCACCGCTGCCGGTAAATTATAACCGCTACCCCGATCCGATGCAGTGGAAACTGAAATATAAAATGGCCGAAATAAAAGGCGTGCCCCCACAGAATATTTTCATCGGCCACGGTAGCGATGAAGCGATCGATGTACTGTATCGCTGCTTCGTAAACCCCGGTGTAGATAACGTGGTGCTTTGTCCGCCTACTTACGGCATGTATGAAGTAAGTGCGCACATCAACGATGCCATTGTACGCAAAGTGAGTCTTACACCTGATTTTCAGCTGGACATCCCTGCATTGCAACAGGCCATCGATGAAAATACCAAACTGATTTTTATCTGCTCCCCCAATAATCCGACCGGCAACTCTATTAACCGCGCGGATATTGAATTACTACTGAACAACTTCGATGGGGTCGTAGTGATCGATGAAGCTTACATTAATTTCTCCCGCCAGAAAACATTCATACAGGAGCTGACAGAATACCCTAACCTGGTAGTACTGCAAACCTTGTCCAAAGCCTGGGGGCTGGCAGGGCTCCGGATCGGGATGGCCTTTGCCAGTGAAGATATCGTCAATACTTTCAATAAGGTAAAGCCTCCGTACAATATCAGCCAGGCCACCAATGAACTGGCTTTACAGGCGCTTGACAATGTAGGCCAGGTAAATGAGTGGATCCGCGAAATCGTGATAGAACGCGACCTGCTCTCTGCCGGCCTTATTCAGCTGCCGGAAGTACTGGAAATTTATCCCAGCGACGCCAGCTTTATCCTGGTAAAAACCACCGATGCCAAAGGTATTTATAACTACCTCATTGAACGCGGTATCGTGGTGCGCGATCGCTCCAAAGTAGAACTGTGTATGGGTTGCCTGCGCATTACCATCGGTACGCCCGCTGAAAACCTGCACCTGCTGGAAGTATTGAAATCTTTTAACCTGAAAAAAGAAACGCCTGTATCTGCATGAAACGTGTACTCTTTATAGATCGCGATGGTACCCTTATCAAAGAAGTGCCACCCACCTACCAGATCGATAGCCTGGATAAAGTAGAGTTCTATCCAAAAGTATTTGTGAATATGGCGCGGATAGCGGCCGAACTGGATTACGAGTTGGTGATGGTTACCAACCAGGATGGCCTGGGTACAGCGTCTTTCCCGGAAGATACTTTCTGGCCGGCACAAAATATGATCATGAAAGCCTTCGAAAATGAGGGCGTGAAATTCGATGAAGTATGTATCGACCGCTCTTTTCCAGCCGATAATGCGCCCACCCGTAAGCCCCGTACCGGTATGCTTACCAAATACCTGGACGGCAGTTACGACCTGGCCAATTCTTTTGTAATAGGCGACCGGATCACCGATGTACAACTGGCTAAAAACCTGGGCAGCAAAGCCATCTGGATCAATGAAGGCTCTGGCCTGGGCAGCGCGGAGATCAGCGATGATGTAGCCGCCCTGCAATCTGTGATAGTGCTGGAATCGACCGACTGGAACCGTATCTATGAATTCCTGAAACTGGGATTGAGAACGGTAACGCATATACGAAAAACCAACGAAACGGATATCAGTATTGAACTGAACCTCGACGGTACCGGCAAAGCCAATATTCATACAGGACTGGGTTTCTTTGATCATATGCTCGATCAGATTGCCCGCCACGGCGCCATAGACCTGAATATTACCGCTAAAGGTGATTTACATATAGACGAACATCATACCATAGAAGATACTGGTATTGCTCTGGGAGAAGCCATGGCAAAAGGCCTGGGCGATAAGCGCGGCATTGAAAGATACGGTTTCTGTTTGCCTATGGACGACTGCCTCGCGCAGGTGGGAATCGACTTTGGCGGTCGTAACTGGCTGGTATGGGATGCGGAGTTTAAAAGAGAAAAGATAGGGGAGATGCCTACCGAAATGTTCTATCATTTCTTCAAATCCTTCTCCGATGGCGCTAAAGCAAACCTGAACATCCAGGCAACAGGTGAAAATGAGCACCATAAGATAGAAGCGATCTTCAAGGCATTTGCCAAAGCAATTAGGATGGCCGTGAAGCGGAACCCTTATAACATGCAGCTGCCATCTACAAAAGGAGTATTATAGTCACGCAAAGGAGCAAAGGTGCAAAGCTGTAAAGGAAATAAGAAGAATTTAGATAAAATTCCTTTGTTGCTTTGCTGCTTAGCTCCTCTGCGTGAAACTTCACGCGAAAAAAATTTGCATTTTATAAAAAAAATGCCCATTTTTGTCCCGCTATGCAAAATATCATTACAAATAAACATTGGTGGTGGCACGGAATCAATTCCTGATCTGTGTTACAGTGCCATGTTTCGTTTAGAAATATATTTGGAAGGCCCGCTGTTACACAGCGGGCCTTCTGGCTTTTTATACCTTTCTATTTCAACAGAAAAACAAACATTTCACCCAATATATCATGCGTACCATCCAAGTAAACACGAGATCGAAACAGATGCTGGCAGACATTTTCACGCCAGTGGGGATATATCTGCGGCTCCGCGATAAATTCCCCGGTTCCATCCTCCTCGAAAGCACCGACTACAGGGCCAGTGAAAACAGCTATTCCTTTATCTGCGTAAAGCCTATTGCTGGCATTGAAGTTACTTCTACCACTAAGTTTGAATTCAAATATCCCAACCTGCCGGTAGAAAAGAAAGAGCTGAAAAGCAGCCAGAGCGTGCTGGATGAACTGCAGAAATTCCTGGGCAACTTCTCTTTCAGTGGCAAACACCCCGTGCCAGGCGCCCAGAGCCTCTTTGGTTACACCACTTTCGATGCGGTACAGTTCTTCGAAACTATCGAATTCAATAAGCAAAAACAAGCCGGTAATACCATCCCCCTGATGCGTTACCGCTACTATCAATATATCATTGCCATCAATCACTTTAAAGATGAACTCTTTCTTTGTGAAAACCAGGTAGAGGGCCTCGATAGCGAATTTGACCTGGTAGAATCACTCATACGGCATAAAGACTCGCCCGGATATCCGTTTGCCGCTACCGGAGTGGAGGAAAGCAATATGACAGATGAGGAGTACATGCAAATGGTGGAAAAAGGCAAGCAACACTGTTTCCGCGGAGATGTTTTCCAGGTAGTACTCTCCAGGGCTTTCCAGCAGTCTTTCCGTGGCGATGAATTCAACGTATACCGCGCGCTCCGCTCTATCAACCCTTCTCCTTATCTTTTCTTCTTCGATTACGGCGATTATAAACTAATGGGTTCTTCCCCGGAAGCGCAAATCGTAATTACCAACGGTAAGGCGACCATTCACCCGATAGCAGGCACTTTCCGCCGTACCGGGGATGATAGCCAGGATAAATTGCTGGCAGAAAAACTGCTGGAAGATCCAAAGGAAAATGCAGAACATGTGATGCTGGTAGACCTGGCCCGCAATGATCTTAGCCGCAATGCCACCGAGGTGGAAGTGGCTTCCTACCGGAAAGTACATTTTTACTCGCACGTGATTCACCTGGTGAGTGAAGTAACGGGGAAAGTGGATCCAACCGCGAATCCTTTTGCCCTGCTGGCATCATCCTTCCCTGCAGGCACACTTTCCGGCGCTCCCAAATACAGGGCCATGGAAATCATTGATCAGTATGAGCCCACTGCCCGCGGCTTCTATGGCGGCTGTATCGGTGCGGTAGGCTTCAACGGCGACTTTAACCATGCCATCATGATCCGTTCCATACTCAGCAAAATGAATACCCTGTATTATCAGGCCGGAGCGGGCGTAGTGGCTAAATCGGTAGCCTCTTCAGAACTGGAAGAAGTTAATAACAAACTCAATGCGTTAAAACAAGCCATCCTGCTGGCACAAAAAATTTAGTGATGAATATCCTCGTTTTCGATAATTACGACTCCTTTACATACAACCTCGTTCACCTCGTGGAAAAAATCATCAACGGCAAAGTCACCGTGGTGCGCAATGATGAAATTCCACTGGAAAAAGTAAACGACTACGATAAAATTATTTTATCTCCCGGCCCCGGTATCCCGGAAGAAGCAGGGCTGTTGCTCCCGCTCATTAAGGAATATGCCCCCACCAAATCCATTTTTGGAGTTTGCCTCGGCCAGCAAGCCATCGGACAAGCTTTTGGCGCTTCCTTAACTAATCTCAAGGAAGTATACCACGGCGTGGCTACCCAGGTAAATATTATCGCCGATAACGGGCGCCTGTTTAAAGGCATGCCGCGCCAGATCCAGGCTGGTCGCTATCATTCATGGGTGGTAGACGAAAGTACCCTCCCCGCTGAATTAATCGTGACTGCCAAAGATGAAGACGGCTTTATTATGGCATTGCAACATAACAAATACGATGTAAGCGGCGTACAGTTTCACCCCGAAAGTGTGCTGACACCACTGGGCGAGCAAATCTTGCGAAACTGGCTACAGCATTAAATAACAGCCTTGACGTATGAAACCATTTTGTTAAAAAGCTAAAAGCCAACAGCTAACAGCTATGAAAAAGATTCTCAATTATCTCTTCGAACATAAAACCTTCTCCCGGGAAGCAGCAAAGGATATCCTGATCAGCATTTCCAAGGGTATGTACAATGAAAGTGAACTGGCCGCTTTCATGACCGTTTTCCTTATGCGCAGTATCACCATCGATGAGCTGCTCGGCTTCCGCGATGCACTGCTGGAGCTTTGTGTACCGGTAAGCCTGAATGGTTACGATGTACTGGACATCGTAGGCACCGGTGGAGATGCAAAAAATACCTTTAATATTTCTACCTTGTCGTGCTTTGTGGTAGCGGGGGCAGGGGCTAAAGTGGCCAAACATGGTAACTATGGCGTGTCTTCCGTAAGCGGCGCATCCAATGTGATGGAATTGGTAGGATACAAGTTCAAAAATGATGATGCTAAGCTGAAAACAGAATTGGAGGAATCCGGCATCTGTTTCCTGCACGCACCGCTATTTCACCCGGCCCTGAAACACGTGGCCGGTATCCGCCGCCAGCTGGGTATCCGCACCTTCTTTAATATGCTGGGGCCCCTGGTAAATCCAGCCCTGGCCAAGCATCAGCTCATTGGCGTATATAACCTGGAAATGGCAAGGGTATACAACTACCTGTTCCAGCAAACAGATAAACAATTTGTGATTGTACACAGCCTGGACGGATATGACGAAATTTCCCTGACTGCCGATACCAAGGTGATCACCAATAAAGGAGAGCAAGACTGGACGCCGGAACAGCTGGGCAAAAGGAAGGTTCACCCGGAAGACATCTATGGTGGTAATTCTACCGAAGAAGCCGCGAAGATCTTTATGAGAATACTCAAAGGAGAAGGCACCTGGGCACAGAACTCTGTGGTATTTGCCAACGCAGCCATGGGCTTGTACAGCCTTGGAAAATACTCATCTTACGATGATTGCTTCGCCGCGGCGGTAGAGTCACTCGAGTCGGGTAGCGCGCTTACCTCATTTAAAAAACTGATTGCTTTGCAATCGTAGTACCAGATAATTGATCATGAAAAACATCTTAGCTGAAATAGTCGCGCATAAACAGGTAGAAATAGCTGCCCGTAAATTGCAACGTAGTGCGCAGGACCTGCAACAGTCGCCGGGCTTTAGCCGGGAAACCTTATCGCTGCGCAACTTCCTGCAACAAGCGGAGAAGACAGGTATCATCGCAGAGTTCAAACGTCGCTCCCCTTCCAAAGGATTGATCAATGGAGACGTAACCGTGCAGGAGGTAACTACTGCGTATACCCGTTATGGCGCCTCCGGCTTGTCGGTGCTCACCGATGAAAAGTATTTCGGCGGCTCTTCCGACGACCTGCAACAGGCACGCAGCTTTAACCAGATTCCCATCCTGCGCAAGGATTTTGTGATAGATGAATACCAGATCCTGGAGGCCAGGGCCATCGGCGCCGACGTTATCCTGCTGATTGCAGAATGCCTGGATGCCGCTCAGGTAGCATACCTGGCAGCATTTGCGCATAACCTCGGGCTGGAAGTATTGCTGGAAGTACATAGTGAAGCCCAGCTGGAAAAGGTAACGGCACATACCCACCTGGTAGGTGTAAATAACAGGGACCTGGTTACTTTCCAGGTCGATTTTAACCGCTCCTGTGAGCTGGCGCCGAAAATTCCGGCAGATAAAATAAAGGTGGCAGAAAGTGGTATCAATGATCCCGCTTCGATCGTTACCCTGAAGAACGCAGGGTTCCAGGGTTTCCTCATCGGGGAACATTTTATGAGACAGGAAGATCCGGCCAGGGCATTTGAAAATTTTGTACAGACACTCAACGACCTGCAGCAAAAACAATAACGATATGCGTATTAAAGTATGCGGTATTACAAGAATCACTGACTTGCAGGCGCTGGTCGCTAACGGAGTAGACTATGCCGGATTTATTTTCTATGAGAAATCACCCCGCTTTGCGGGTAATAAAATAGATGCCAGGTCGGTACGGGAAACTATCCGCATCCGTAAAGTAGGCGTGTTTGTAAATGCTTCCCTGGAACAGGTACAACGTACTATTGCCGACTATGCGCTGGATATGGTACAACTGCACGGCGATGAAACGCCCGGATTTTGTGCCGCTCTCCGTGAAAGCATCCCGGTGATCAAAGCATTTCGTATAGGGGATAACGTTGACTGGCAAACAGCCGTAGCGCCATTTATTCCCGTTACCGATTATTTCCTGTTCGATACCGCTTCGGTAAAAGGCTATGGTGGCACCGGCGACCGGTTTAACTGGGAACTGCTGAAAACTTACCCCTTCGATCATCCCTTTTTCCTGAGCGGAGGTATTACACCGGACCAGGCAGCGGAAATTAGTAGTATGCAGCTGCCGATGCTGTTTGCGGCAGATGTGAACAGTAAGTTTGAAGACAGCCCTGGTGTTAAGAACATCACACTGGTAGAACAATTTGTAAAAGAAATACATTCATCATTAACTAAATAAACGGTCATGGATATTGCGATCAATACCGGCAACTCCAGGTATCAGGTGGATAAGAATGGCTATTATGGCAGATTTGGAGGGGCATACATTCCTGAAATGTTGTATCCCAACGTACACGAGTTGCAAACCAAATACCTGGACATACTCAGTGATCCTTCTTTTCAGCAGGAGTTTGAAGCCCTGTTGAAAGACTATGTAGGAAGGCCTTCTCCTTTATATTTCGCGAAGCGTTTATCTGAAAAATATAAGGCAAAAATTTACCTCAAACGGGAAGACCTGAACCATACCGGCGCTCACAAGGTGAATAACACCATCGGACAAATCCTGCTGGCAAAACGTTTGGGTAAAACCCGTATCATCGCTGAAACCGGCGCTGGTCAGCACGGCGTAGCAACGGCAACGGTTTGTGCCCTGATGGGACTCGAATGTGTAGTGTATATGGGTAGCATCGATATCGAGAGACAGGCGCCCAATGTGGCCCGCATGAAAATGCTGGGAGCTACCGTAGTACCGGCTACCAGCGGCAGCAAAACGTTGAAAGACGCTACCAATGAAGCGATACGCGACTGGATCAATAATCCCGTAGACACGCATTATATACTGGGCACCGCTGCCGGTCCTCATCCATATCCTGATATGGTGGCCCGTTTCCAGTCAGTGATCAGTGAAGAAATTAAAAAACAACTGCTGGAAAAAACAGGCAGCGCACATCCTGATTACGTAGTAGCCTGTATTGGTGGCGGTAGTAATGCGGCTGGTGCTTTCTTCCACTACCTGGATGAAGAAGAAGTGAAACTGGTGGCCGTGGAAGCTGGTGGTAAAGGCGTACACAGCGGATTTTCAGCAGCTACCACGCAGCTGGGAACCATTGGTATTATCCATGCCAGTAAAACCCTGCTCATGCAAACCAGCGATGGACAGATTGTAGAGCCACACTCTATTTCCGCAGGTCTCGATTATCCCGGCATTGGCCCCATGCACGCCCATTTGTATGAATCGGGCCGCGCCCAGTTCCTGGATGCTACCGATGAGGAAGCCCTGGCAGCCGGCTACGAACTGAGTTTACTGGAAGGCATTATCCCGGCAATGGAATCGGCTCATGCCCTCGCCAAACTGAAAGACCTCCCGCTGAATACAGATGATGTAGTAGTGGTATGTCTTTCCGGCCGTGGTGATAAAGACCTGGATACCTATATCCGTAACATGAAAAAATAAAATGGACTATGCAAAATCGTATTGATCAACTGTTTGCCAAAAAGCAACACGGCGTTTTAAATATATATTGCACGGCAGGTTTTCCGAAGTTAAATGATACACTGCCGGTAATGACCGCTTTACAACAGCATGGTGCGGACCTGATTGAACTGGGAATGCCTTTCTCCGATCCACTGGCCGATGGTCCCGTGATCCAGGATAGCAGCACCAAAGCCCTGCAGAACGGAATGAGCTTACATACCCTGTTTACCCAGCTGGCGGGATTCAGGCAAACGATACACGTGCCGGTTATCCTCATGGGATATTTCAACCCGGTATTAACTTATGGGGTAGAAGCCTTCTGCGCTAAATGCGCCGAAGTAGGGATCGATGGCATCATTGTACCTGATTTGCCGATGGCCGAATATGAAAGTGAATACCGAACCGTTTTTGAAAAATATAACCTGCACCTGATATTCCTGGTAACGCCGGAAACGAGTGAAGAGCGCATTCGTAAGATAGATAGCCTGAGCAAGGGTTTCCTGTATGCGGTATCGTCTTCTTCTACCACAGGGAAAGACAAGAATATGAACGATCAGCAGGCGTATTTTGAGCGGCTGAAAAGTTTGCAGCTCAGTAATCCTGTATTAATCGGGTTTGGTATAAAAGATAAAGCTACTTTTGATACGGCATCTGCGTATGCTAATGGCGCCATCATTGGCACGGCTTTCATCAAAGCTATTGAGCATAGCCAGGATATTGATAAAACGGTAGAAACGTTTATTTCGGGAATAATTCAGTAACAAACATGAAAACAGCTATCATAAAATATAACGCCGGTAATATCCGCTCTGTGCAATTTGCATTGGAGCGTTTAGGCGTTAACGGTACTGTAACGGATAATCATGAGGAAATCATGTCGGCCGATAAAGTGATTTTTCCCGGTGTGGGGGAAGCCAGTACGGCCATGCAGTACCTGAAAGAGCGGAAGCTGGACCAGGTGATTGCCGGTCTGCAACAGCCTGTGCTGGGTATTTGCCTGGGCATGCAACTGCTGTGCAAACATTCAGAAGAAAATGATACCGAATGTATCGGGGTATTTGACACGGCTGTAAAACGTTTTCAGTCGCCCGTAGAAAACCTGCTCAAAATACCGCAGATAGGCTGGAATAACATTACCGGCTTACACAGTGTGATGTTTGAACATGTACCGGAAAATGCCTACATGTATTTTGTACATAGCTACTATGCCGCACTGGGAGCGGATACCGTAGCTATCACCAACTACGTGATTAACTACAGCGCCGCCCTGCAGAAAGATAATTTTTATGCGGTGCAGTTTCACCCGGAAAAATCTGCTGAAGCAGGTGCACGCATTATCGAAAACTTTTTGAACCTGTAAGATGAACATCCGTCAGATTACGGCAGCAGATACCTTGCAGCTAAGGAGAGATGTACTGTATCCCAATGAATCATTGGAGGCAGTGATGGTAGACAACGACCGCGATGGATTACACTTCGGTGTATATGATCAGGGGCAGCTGGTAACGGTGGTATCCCTGTTCCTGGGCAGCGACAGCGCCCAATTCCGTAAACTCGCTACGTTGCCTGCCGCACAGGGCAAAGGCTACGGTAAAGCCGTGTTGGCGCACCTGGCAAGCGTTTGTAAGCAGGAGAGAATAAAATTACTCTGGTGTAATGCACGCGATACTGCTGCCAGCTTTTATGATAAGCTCGGCTACCTAAAAAAGGGCGATTATTTTATGAAGGGCGGTATCAGGTATATCAGAATGGAACTGCCCCTGGAACAACACACTATGACCAAAAAATTTGAAGTGATTCCTGCCATCGACATTATTGATGGTAAATGTGTTCGACTCACGCAGGGCGACTATAGTCAGCAAAAAGTATACAACGAACATCCACTGGAAGTAGCTAAAGAATTCGAAGCGATCGGGGTACGCCGTCTTCACCTGGTAGACCTCGATGGTGCTAAAAAAGGCGCGGTGGTGAACTGGAAGGTGCTGGAAAGTATTGCCGGGAAAACCAGCCTGGTAACAGATTTCGGAGGTGGTATCAAAACGGGGAAAGACCTGGATATTGTTTTTGAATGTGGAGCGGCCCTGGCCACCATTGGCAGTGTGGCGGTGAAACAGCCCGAACTTTTTTTCAGCTGGGTAAAACAATATGGCGCAGAGAAAATATTCCTGGGTGCAGATGTGAAGGAGGAGAAAATAGCTGTAGGCGGATGGCTGGAAACCACTACGCTGTCGGTGTTTGATTTCCTGGAAAGCAATGTTGCAGCCGGCGTTACCAATATCTTTTGTACAGATATCGCTAAAGACGGCCTCTTACAAGGTCCATCGACCGCCTTATACAAAAAGATTATAGAACGCTTCCCAGGCATTAACTTTGTAGCCAGCGGCGGCGTAAGCAATATTGACGACGTGGCTGCCTTGCAGGAAATTGGCTGTAGTGGCGCCATTATCGGTAAAGCCATCTATGAGGGGAACATCTCGATGGAGGCATTAAAAACATTCCTGTAAAATATTACAACATGTTGACCAAACGCATCATACCATGTCTGGATATCAAAGACGGTCGCACCGTTAAGGGTATCAATTTCGAAAATATCCGCGATGCCGGAGACCCGATCGAATTGGGCGCATTATACGCTGAGCAGGGAGCCGATGAACTGGTATTCCTGGATATTACCGCTACCAATGAAAGGAGGAAAACATTGTCGGAACTGGTTACCCGTATTGCCCGCCATGTTAATATCCCTTTTACAGTAGGTGGAGGCATTTCCTCCGTGGAAGATGTGAATGTACTGCTACAGTCGGGCGCGGATAAAATTTCGGTGAACACCTCCGCATTCAAAGATCCCGGGCTGGTGGATAAATTGGCGCGGGAATTTGGTAGTCAATGTATCGTACTTGCTATCGACACCCGATTTGAAGAAGGCGACTGGTACGTATACCTGAACGGGGGACGGGTAAAAACGCCGGTGAAAGCGTTCGATTGGGCCAAAGAAGCTGTTGACCGCGGAGCCGGGGAAATACTGCTCACATCCATGAATAACGATGGTACCAAGCAGGGATTTGCGCTCGATATTACTGCGCAGTTATCCCAGCACCTGAACGTGCCTGTAATTGCCTCCGGTGGCGCCGGCAATATGGCCCACTTTGTGGATGTATTTGAAAATGCGCAGGCCGATGCGGCCCTCGCTGCCAGTATCTTCCACTACAAAGAAATAGAAATACCTGCGCTCAAAACCTTTCTCTATGAGAAGGGAGTGAACGTAAGATTTTAGTGATACCTGAAATATGTTAACATGCAGATAGATTTTCAAAAGTCGTCCGATGGCCTGGTTCCGGCTATTATACAGGATGCTGTGACAAGTAAAGTGCTGATGTTGGGTTACATGAACCGCGAAGCGCTGGAAAAAACCATGGCGGAAAGTAAGGTGACTTTTTTCAGCCGCTCTAAAAACCGTTTGTGGACAAAAGGAGAAGAAAGTGGAAATTTCCTGATCGTTAAAGACCTGAAGGTAGATTGCGACCAGGATACCATCCTGGTAAAAGCCAGTCCCCTGGGCCCTGTATGCCACACAGGGTCAGATACCTGCTGGGATGAGCAAAATATCAGCAACGATTTCCTGGCTACCCTGGAAGGAATTATTGCCGACCGGAAAAATAATCCCACCGATAAATCCTATACTGCCAGTCTCTTTGCCAAAGGCATCAACAAAATAGCGCAAAAGGTAGGAGAGGAAGCTGTAGAAGTGGTGATTGAAGCAAAGGATAATAACGACGATTTATTTCTCAATGAATCTGCTGATTTGTTGTTCCATTACCTGATACTCCTCCAGGCAAAAGGATTCCAGCTGTCAGATGTTATATCGGTGTTAAAACAACGTCATAAATAAATGTGAACAACACCCGCCAGGCGGGTGTTGTTGCTGGCTTCTTTCCCGGGTATAGCTGCCTGCTGGTGTTTTATTTTTATTTATTAATGCTTGATTTTAAGCAAATAAGCCTTCAATAAACGGGAATGAAGCACTTACCGGCACCTGCATCCGGGAAATCATGTCCCGCCAATTGCCCATAGTGGCCAGGTGACTATCCCCTCTCTCTATAAAGAATCTCTTCGTATATTACAGCCCTCTAACTAATTAAAATAATTTGTAATGAAAAGAATTTTCCTGTTGGCCGTTGCAGGGCTGCTTTCCGTAGGAGCGTATGCCCAGCAGGTATCGGGTATTGTGAAGAACGGGAGCGGTAAAACCATATATCTCCTGGATGACCAGGACAATTACCCTGATGACTCGGTAGTGATCAAGAACGATGAGTTCAGCTTTAAGGTGAAAAACGGGAAGGAGCCATCAGTATACGCCTTGATTATGAAGGACGTAAGCTACCCTATGTTATTTGTAACAGGAAATGAACCTATACACCTGGTGACCGCCATGGCTACGTTTCCCATTGCTTCATCGGTAAAGGGAAATGAGAACACACAGGCTATGCAGCAGTACCAGAAAGCTTTTGAGCCGTTAATCAAAAAGGCCCAGGAGCTGAATGCGGAGGCAAAGAACATTAACCCCGAAGATGAGCCGGGGAAGAATGCATTCCGCAAGAAGGCAGACGTGTTCAGCAAAGATGTAGTGAGTACGGGTAAAGAGTTCATCAAAACCCATCCCAAGGCGATTGCCAGCATCTGGATGCTGATGAATGAATTGCGCAGCCGGTTGGAGCCCGATGAATTCCAGCAGTTGTTCAGCTCACTGGATAAGTCGGTACAGGCCAGCCAATATGGCGAAAGCGTAACCGCCTATATAAAAAGCCTGCGGGCAAACGGCGTCAATGTGCCCGCTGACGATTTTTCGCAGCAGGATACCAAAGGCCAGCAGGTGAAGTTGTCTTCTTTCCGTGGAAAATATGTGCTGGTTGACTTCTGGGCCAGCTGGTGCGGACCTTGCCGCCAGGAAAACCCTAATGTGGTAAAAGCGTATAACAAATACAAAGGTAAAAATTTCACTATCCTGGGCGTATCGCTGGACGATAACCGGGAGCGCTGGTTGCAGGCCATTAATCACGATGGGCTCGCCTGGACCCAGGTCTCCGATTTACGGGGCTGGGGCAATGAAGTGGCCGTGCAGTACGGCATTCAGTCTATTCCCTCCAATTTCCTGGTAGACCCTGCAGGGAAAATCGTTGCCCGCAACCTGCGTGGCGAAGAGCTGGAAGCCAAACTGGAGGAGCTGCTGAAATAGCCGCTTATCAAAATCAGGTTGCGATTGCGCCGCCGATTTTACAAATTTGTTATTCGTAAAACAAAAACCAATGAAGAAAGCAATTTTAGGCATTGCCCTTTTAGCTCCCACCGTGTTGATAGCCCAGGATAAAAAGGGATCGGCTGCTGGTAAGCCTTATACCATACAGGGAACAGTTTCTCAGCAAAAAGACCCTGCCACCGTATATCTCAGAATGCGTAAGTCGGGCGAAAGCTTCCTGGACAGCGCACAGGTGAAAGAGGGTAAATTTTCTTTCAGTGGCACACTGGAAGAACCTTCTATGGCCAGTTTAATGCTGGTACAGAAAGGTACAGAAAGACCGTTGTCTATGGGCCGCGATATGCTCGCCGTATTCATCGATAAAGGCGTAGTGAGTGTAAACACCACCGATTCTATCAGCAAGGCCACCGTTACCGGTTCCCAGGCTAACGACGACTACAAAAAGCTGAACGACCTGTTGAAAGATGTGAACGAAAAAGGTGCTGCCCTGCAGAAACAATACCGTGAACTTGCCAAGAATAAGGACCAGGAAGGTATCAAAAAGCTGGAAGCTGAATACGATGCACTGGACACAGAAGAGAAGAAAATCGAGAATGATTTTCTCCTGAAAAATACTTCTTCTCCTATTGCTATGTTCCTGCTGAACCAGGTAGCTGGCTACGATCTGAAACCTTCTGAAATAGCGCCTTTATATAAGAAATTAAGCAAGCAGGCCAAGAATTCCCCTTCTGGTAAAGAGTTTGCCAAACGCCTGGAATCTGCCCGCAAAACAGAAGTAGGCCAACCTGCCCTGGAGTTTTCACAGGCAGATGCCGATGGAAAAGATATCAGCCTGTCTTCTTTCCGCGGTAAATATGTGCTGGTTGACTTCTGGGCCAGCTGGTGTGGTCCCTGCCGTGCAGAAAACCCTAACGTGGTAAAAGCTTACGATAAGTTCAAAGATAAAGGCTTCGAAATCCTCGGTGTTTCCCTGGATGATAAAAAAGAGAAATGGCTGGCTGCTGTAGAAGCCGATAAGCTGGCCTGGAAACATGTTTCCGACCTGAAAGGCTGGAAAAATGCGGCGGCCGACCTCTACGGTGTACGCGCTATTCCACAAAACGTACTGATTGATCCTAAAGGTAAGATCGTTGCTAAAAACCTCCGTGGTGAAGAGCTTGCATCTAAACTGGAAGAGATCCTGAAATAATTTCCACCGCCTCTGGCGAGTGATTAAAAAGATGCCCCCGCCGTATGGCGGGGGCATCTTTTTTTATCCCGGTAGAAAATAAATTTGCTCATCTACGATTATTTCGTAGATTTACGAAAGAATCGTAATTCAATAATAACAGTTGCTATGGAAAAACTGACCCAGCAAGAAGAAACAGCCATGCTGGCTATCTGGAAAGTAGGGAGAGGTTTCGTGAAAGACTTCCTGGAAGCGCATCAGGCGCCGGCGCCACCGTATACCACCCTGGCATCTACCATCAAAAACCTGGAAAAAAAAGGCTTTTTGCAAAGCCGGAAAATGGGTAACGTATATGAATATACGCCATTGATGGAGGAAGGTGCATACAAACAAAAGTTCATGAACGGCTTTGTAAAAGACTATTTCGAAAATTCCTACAAAGAGCTGGTGTCTTTCTTCGCCAAAGAAAAGAAGATCAGTCCCGATGAACTGAAGGAAATAATTAATATGATTGAAAAAGGGAAATAATAAAACGAAGATTTATGGTACCTGCTGTTTTGATCTACCTGTTAAAGGCCAACATCTCGCTTACGCTGTTTTTCCTGGCTTACCGCTTCGGACTGCGCCGGCTTACCTTTTATACCAGCAACAGGCTGTTCCTGTTGACAGGTATCGTATTTTCTTCCCTGTTTCCGCTGGTCTCCATCAATGCCTTTGTGGATAGGCATGAAGTCATTGCCGGTACGGTCATGACTTATATACCCGACTTTACCAAATGGCAGGCACCTGCGCCGGAATTTACGGTATGGACCGCCCTGGTATATATTTTCTGGACCGGTGTAGCGGTAATGGCTATACGTTTTGCTATACAATTGTTTTCCCTGTGGAAAATACACCAGCAATCGCATCGTGATGAAATCGACAATGTGCGGGTACAGGTATTGCAGCAGCCTGTCAATCCTTTTTCTTTCTTCCGCCATATCTATATCAATCCTTCCCTGCACCTGCCGGAAGAACTGCCGGCCATCCTGCGGCACGAGAAAGTGCATGTGAAACAGTGGCATAGTATGGATGTAGTGCTGGGTGAACTCAATAACATCTTCTATTGGTTTAATCCCGGCGCGTGGCTCATGAAAACAGCCATCCGTGAGAACCTCGAATTTATTACCGACCGTTATCTCCTGCAACAGGGAGTAGACAAAACGGCTTATCAATACAACCTTATTAAAGTTAGTGGGATCCCATATGCGACGGCCATCGCAAACAATTTCAATTTCTCACATCTTAAAAACAGGATCATGATGATGAATAGAAAGAAATCATCCCAATATCAGGTGGTACGTTACCTGGTGCTGAGCGCCATTGTAGCCGGCGCCGTGCTGTCGCTAAACTACAGCCGGGCCGCCGTAATGATGCCATTCCAGGAGGTGAAAAAAGATACCTTAACGCCGCCGCCACCACCGCCTCCTCCTCCTCCTCCGCCACCCGCTGCTCCTGCGCCGCAAGTGAAAAAAGCGGGGAAACTGCCTAAAACACCGCCACCGCCTCCACCGCCACCTCTCAAAGTGGTGACCACCACTGGCTCCAGCGATGGCCCAACCAGTACGCGGACAGATATTTTTGATATGGAACCGTCCAAAAGACCGGTGATTGTAATTGATGGAAAGGTAAAAGATGTGGAAGCGATGAAACAATACCAGGATGCCAGTACCATTTCCTCCATGACAGTAGTGAAAGAGGCCACCGGGAAAAATGCGGAAACCTACGGCCCCCAGGCAAGGAATGGTATCATCTTTATAGAGACAAAAGATCCAGCTAGAAAGAACAACATCGTGCTGAGAGACCCGCAAAATGATCTAAAAGACGTACTGGTTATAGTAGACGGTAAACCGCTGGAAAATGCGAAAGACCTTAACAGCATCGATCCTGACCAGATACAGTCTGTCAATGTGTTGAAAGATCACGGTGGCACTGCCATTTATGGAGAAAGAGGAAAAAACGGGGTGATCCTCGTTACTACCAAAACGGGCGTGAAACTGCAACCCGTAGTACTGACAAAAGATACGATAAACGTAAAATAATTGATGCTACCAAGCCTGCAAAAAGCCACGGTCCGCTACCGTGGCATTTTTGTTTCTGCACAACATTATGTGAAAAAGGCTGTTTATATAGGTAATATGATGCCGACACTGATTCCTCCCGTAAATGCACTGGACCATGCCACCGGTGCAGAACATGCAACGATAGAACTGGTAGAATACGGCGATTTTCAATGCCCGTATTGCCGCGAAGCTTTTTTTATAGTGAAGGAAATCCAGCAACAGCTGGGAGATAAGCTGCGTTTCATTTTCCGCCACTTTCCGTTATCGGAGGCCCATGAGTATGCGATGGATGCAGCCCTGGCTGCAGAAGCGGCTGCTTTACAGCAGCAGTTCTGGCCCATGCATGATGCGCTGTACAATCGCCAGGTTGACCTGGATGAGGCTTTACTGGTAATACTGGCCACAGAACTGGGATTAGACCTCCGGAAATTTTCGGATGATATGGACTCACCCCGGCTACTCAGTAAAGTAGAGGCCGACTTTGAAAGTGGCGTGCGCAGCGGCGTAAATGGTACACCCACTTTTTATGTGAATGGCAAAAGATATGACGGCGATTACCAGGACCTGGCCTCATTTCTGGCCTGCTGACCGTACACAACGGAATCCCAGGTTGGATAGCCCCGACTCCGGCGTACTTTTCATACGTGCAGATACCCGGTATCCCCGGCAGTATTCATCGCTGCACATGAAAGAACCTCCCCGTATTACCCGCTTGGCCTGCCCCGGGTCGTCCGGATCAAAGGCGGTAGCAGGGCCCGTAGGATTTCGTACGCCCTTTTCGCCCTGTATGTAATAGTTGGCATCATACCAATCGTCACACCATTCCCATACATTGCCCGACATATCGTACAGCTTATAGCCATTGGGCTGGTACGATTTCACTGGCGCCAGGCCGGTATAGCCATCGGTTTGCGTATTGTGATAAGGGAAATTACCATTCCAGGTATTGGCTTTGGGGCGGCCGCTGGTCAGTGCTTCATTGCCCCAGGGATATAACTGCCCGGATAGTCCACCGCGGGCGGCATATTCCCATTCTGCCTCTGTAGGAAGCCTTTTACCGGCCCATTTGGCAAAGGCCTGGGCATCCAGCCACGAAACCTGCGTAACGGGCTCTTTGCCCCTGTTATTGATGTTACTGGACGGCCCCTCGGGATGCTTCCAGCTGGTACCGGGAACAAATGACCACCATTGCGAAATATCATTGAAAGGCACTTTATGATCGGGGGGCGTAAATACCAGGGCGCCAGGCGCCATCATAGAAGCCAAGGTACTGCTGTCGGGTTCGGGACTGCCAGGAGGTAAGCTGGCCAGCAGCTCTGCTTTGCTGACAGGTTGTTCGGCGGTGGTAACATAGCCGGTGGCCTCCACGAAGCGGGCAAATTCTTCATTGGTTACCTCGTGCTCATCCATCCAGAAAGAGGCAACATCCACCTTGTGTTTGGGATATTCATCCGCCGTACCGGTGCTGTCGTCTGCTCCCATAAAAAAAGAACCGGCAGGAATCAATACCATCTTATTCAGTGTATCCTTTTCCGTAGTATCGTTTTTCTTTTTACCACTATTCCCGGCGCAGGCACTTAGCAGGATTAGCCCCAGCAGTATGTTTATTTTTTGCATGTTATTGACAGCTCTGTTTAGTCGGCACTCAAAAATAATATTAAAACAATAGCTTTATGGCTTTTCCTCAAAAACAGGCGCCATATAGGTGTTAACAATTATATAATCGATTTTCCACCAAAACTGTTGTAAACTGCACCCGGTTTCGGGACGCCCGCAAGCCTCGGTTTACGTATCGAGTATGCAAACAACTGCTATACCCTTTACACGCAAGGATTTCGGCGACGACTTCCTTTGGGGGGTTACTATTTCCGCTTTTCAGAACGAAGGTGCCTTCAATACCGATGGCAAAGGTCTCTCTATTTGGGACACCTTCAGCAGCCGCAAAGGTAAAATCAAAGATAAGAGCCACGCACAGGTAGCCACCGACTTCTACAACCGCTATACACAAGATATACTACTGGCCAAGCTGCTGGGCTTTTCCGTATTCCGCTTCTCCCTGGCCTGGTCGCGCATTATGCCTAAGGGAACAGGCGCCGTTAACCAGGCGGGAATCGACTATTATCACCGGGTGATAGATGCCTGCCTCGAATTGGGACTGGAACCCTATATCACCCTATATCACTGGGATCTGCCCCAGGCTTTGGAACATAAAGGTGGCTGGAGCCATCGGGGAGTAGTATTTGCCTTTGAGGAATTTGTGAGGATATGTGCTCGTGAATACGGGAATAAGGTCAAGAACTGGATTGTACTCAATGAACCTTTTGGGTTTACAGCACTGGGTTATATGTTGGGCGTACACGCCCCGGGAAAATTTGGCCTTTCCTGGTTTCTGCCGGCGGTACACCATGCGGCCCTGGCTCAGGCCGAGGCGGGACGCGTGATCCGCCAGGAGGTAGCCGGCGCCAATATTGGCACAGCGTTGTCCTGCTCAAAAATTATCCCCTATACCAATAATGAAGAAGATGTACGGGCTGCCCGCCGGGCAGACGCACTCTTTAATCGCCTGTTCCTGGAACCAGCCCTGGGCATGGGGTACCCGGAAAAAGACTTCCCCCTGCTGCACCGTATTGAACGCCGGTATGCATTGTGGCGCGATTGGGACCGCCTCCCATTTGATTTTGATTTTATAGGGGTACAGAATTATTTCCCGCTGGTAGTAAAGTACAACTACTTTATGCCCGTGGTAAAAATTGCAGAAGTAAAGGCCAGGTACCGCAATGTACCGCTTACCGGTCTGGGCTGGGAAATCAGTGGCAACGGACTGTATGAAATACTCAAACAGTTTGGCGCCTACGAGGGAATTAAGAAAATCATTGTAACAGAAGGAGGAGCTGCTTTCCCCGACCAGCTTACCACCGATGGCCGTATTGCAGATACCGCCCGTATTGAGTATTTCCAGGAATACCTGTCGGGTGTGTTAAAGGCCCGTAGAGAAGGAGTGCCGGTAGATGGCTATTTTGCCTGGACGCTTACCGACAATTTCGAATGGGCGGAAGGATACCGGGCCAGGTTCGGCCTCGTGCATGTTAATTTCGATACCCAGCAAAGAATTATCAAAGACTCCGGATACTGGTTCAGGAAGCTTTTGAACGAAGAAGTAGAATAACGTCACGCAAAGGCGCTAAGCAAAAAAGCAGCAAAGGGATTTTATAACTTCCTTTGCTGCTTTTTTGCTTAGCGCCTTTGCGTGAATCTTCTTATTGTGCTAATCGCTTCAGGAACCAGAGGTCTCTCAGGCTGAAGTGAAATATCGCATTTATATAAGTTTCTTTTATCAGCGCTGTGCCGGAAGTGCCGCGCTGTCCGGCTTCGAGCCCTACGTAATATCTTAACTGCCCGTTTTTGCTGGGCAGTGATACGCCCAGGGTACCGGAAATATCTTTGATCTGGGTATTGCTCACTACCAGTGGTGTTTGGTTAAAGGCAAAACCAGCCTGCAATACAGCCCCTTCAATCATTTGATTGTAATACTGGCGTTTCAGCGTGTATTCGATACCGGTAGAGTAGCGTTGCCCATCTACATAGGCGAAGGTCGGGCCTTTCTCATTCAGGCTGTTCCACAGGGAATGCCGGTAGTCGGCCACCCAGGTAAAAGTACCATTGGTGAGGGTAATACCGCCGCCGTATTCAGCAGGCAGTGTGAAATAGGAAGGATCCTGGTCTTTTGAAAAGAGGGAAGTACCGTTGATATCAACGATATTCAGTTTTTCCTGCAATTTCATTTTGGTCTGGAAGCGATAGGTCGCGCCCAGCCCCAGCTGCCAGTCTTTAGTAATTTTACCTATATATTGTGCGCCAGCAGTAAAGTTGGGCTTGAAGCCATATTTGTTATGCTGTGTTTGTAAGGAGTCGGAACCAATATTCTGTGATACGTTGATGGGCCCAAATAAGAAGGCAGTAGATACCCCCACGGAAAAGTGCTTGTTGATGGCAAAACCGTTGGAAATATATGCCCTGTTAAACCCGCCCGTACCGGTGGTGGTAGTGGTAACGGGTGCGCCGGTACCGGTTACAAACTGTTGGTTAAGGATTTTGTAATCGATACTGCTGAAAGGTGCGATACCTGCAGATATGCCCCAGAAGCTGGTTGCTTTGAAGCCCAGCGCCAATCGTTTAAAGTTGATGTCGCCCGCGCTGTTGGAAATGCCGGCGCCGTTATAGTTGATCTGTTGCGCTTTGATCGATACATCAAACATGAAGTTCTGGGTAGGGATCGCGCTGTACGACGCAGGGTTGAGCTCATTGAGGTAGCCGGAGTGGCGACGGGCAATACCGCTGCTTCCCAGGCCGTAGTTCCGGCTGTAATCCCTTGCTTCCATATCTCCTATACCATAGGCAGAATAGATGGAATTAAGGCCATGTTGCGCTTTGGCAGCGGCGCCGCACAACAGGAGTAAAGTTAAACCGCTATATATTTTTATGCGCATGTGTATCCTTTATTTGTACAACAGATAGTATAACTGTACTTTAAGCGGGTTCTGAGTATTCTTTTGGTCGCCTATTACCAGCCTATCCAGTGTTGTTCTTCCGTCTGTAGCACTTGGTGTGAGTAACAATCCCCGTGAATTAACATCGGTAACTGTTTGTTCCTTGATCACATAATTGGTGATATCGAAGGTATAGTTGGTGTTTACGTTAAATTGTTTGTCGATGGTCAGTTGTCCATAAGTCAGTGTATCGGTAACATTGTTCAGCTTATCTACTTCACAGAGGGCCATGCGTGGTGGCAGCCGGTCATTGACATAGGTGCCGTTTACCGGTTTCAGGGACAGGTACACCTTCATTATTTTAAAGAACTGCCCCAGGTAAGCCAGGTTTTTAATATAAGGAATATCGATCCGGGTGGCTACGCCGGTAATAGGTTGTGTGAAGCCCTGGTTGCTGACACTGGCAGAAGGCAGGTTTTTTCCCGGGCCTGTAAGCGGCGCCAGTGGCGTGCCGGTACGGGTGGTTACTACCTGGTTGAATTGCAGGTTAGATGCCTGCATCTTGAAATCGACATATTTTACAGTAGTGATCAATTCATTAACGTGATAGTATAAACGCATCACCAGGGCGGTATCATTAGCAGTAAAGCCCGATACCAGGGTGCTGCCGGCGCCTCCTCTTACATTCAGCCCACGGAAAAACTCCAGCCACATATTGTTGGTGGTAATATCGGGACTTTTATCTACTAGCATCTGGAATAGCTGGGCGCCCAGTTGATCAGACATATGGGCGGTGATGATCTTGTCGGTGTGAGGACGGATAACGCCTGTGAAACTTCCTATAGGCGTACTTTCTGTAGAAAAACTACTGCTGTTGTACAGGTAGTAGAAGTTCTTGGTAGTCTGGATGGTAGAAGTCACCCGGTATACCTGTAGCTGCTGTACCTGGGTAGAGTCGCCCGAGAGGTAGCCATTGGGACGCATCATGAGCACCATGGAGTCATATTTGGAGCCATTGGCAGGAATGTCAATGGTGGTCGGTTGCGCAATCTGGAAGTAAGATTGAACGGTGGAGGTGCCAAACAGTGGGTCTGCTCTTTTGCCGGCCAGTAGTACTTCGGCACCGGAGGTGGGCATAGAGTCCTGCTGTATGGTTTGCATCTTCACCGATAAGGTATCGGTAAGGATATAATCGGTATTCTGATTATTGTCTACAATGTTGTTATAGGTAAACCCCGTCTTCTGGCAGGATGAGATCAGCGCCACCAGCAATAATGCCGGGAGGTACCTGCGTATCCGACCATTTACGCACCTGAAAATTAAATGATACATGGTATTGTTCATGGTGCGCAATTTTAGACAGGATCGATATTTTCAATTGCTTTAATATGCCAACAGCCAAAATTTATCGATGAATAACGAAATCTGTTCTTTATGCTGACAATAGCGCGGGAACGGGCTTTTCGGGGGAAAGAATCCTACTGGTAGACGAAATAACGGTATCCGTCATCTAAAATAGCGGGAATAGCTATTTCCTGTTTGCCGGAATGCTCCGGCAGATAATTTTGGCTACAGTAAAAAGAACATGCTAATGCGATATTTAAAAGGTTATAGTTTATTATTGATGGCTTCCCTGGCGGCCTGTTCGAAGAGTTCAAATACTACTACGCTGGTTGGGAACTGGATTAAACGTTCTGAATTTGAAGGTGTTGCCAGAAGCTCAGCCGCTTCATTCGTGGTGAATGACAAAGCCTATGTAGGAACCGGATATGATGGACTTAACAGATTACAGGATATCTGGATGTACGATGTGGACCTGAACCAGTGGACACAGAAAGCGCCTTTTACCGGTACCGCACGCAGTAACGCTGTTGGTATGGCTATGGCCGGAAAAGGATATATCGGTACCGGTTACGATGGACTGAATAAACTGAATGATTTTTATCAATACGACCCTGTCGCTAATACCTGGACACGCAAAGCTGACTTTGGCGGTAGTGCCCGTTATGGCGCCGTAGCTTTTGCCCTGAATGACAAAGGTTATATCGCTACCGGTTACGATGGCAACTGGTTAAAGGATAACTGGCAATACGATCCTGCTACCAATAGCTGGACACAATCCCAGAGCCTTAACAGCGGTAAAAGACAAGACGCTTCAGCCTTTGTGATCAACAACAAAGCGTATGTAGTGATGGGAACAGCTAACTCTACACCTGTTACAGATTTTTATTCCTTTGATGGTACCAACTGGACTACCCTCAATTCGATTGCGAATGTAAGCGACGACAGCTTTGATGATGCCTACAACTTTGCCGGTAGTGGCGCGGCTTCTTTTGTCATCAATGGTAAAGGGTATATCACTACCGGTACTAAAGGTAGTTATACCACCGCTACCTGGGAATATGATCCGGCCACTGATCGCTGGGTACAGAAAACAGATTTCGAAGGCGCTGCACGTACTTATTCTACCGGTTTTACCGTGAAAAACCGCGGCTTCGTAGTATTAGGACAAAGCTCCAGTTTACAGCTGGACGATATGCGTGAATTTGATCCAAACGCTGCATACAATAAAAATGACTAAGCGTAACATTATCATCGTTTCCGTGGTAGCCGTTGTGGCGCTGGTATTCTTCGCCTGGAAGCTATCCCGCACAGCCGCACAGCAGAACGGTTCAGATATGCTCGCTGTAGTAGTAGAGCCCTTTGCAATACACGATGGTTGGGGATACAAAGTAAATGTAGGTGGCCGCACTTATATCTACCAGGACATTATCCCCGGCGTTCCGGGAAACCGGGTATTCCGGTCAAAGGAAAATGCGCTGCGGGTAGGGAATGTGGTGGCTGAAAAGCTGACCCACCATAAGATTCCTTCTATGTCGCAACAGGAGCTGGTGCGGATGGGGATACCGGAAGCGGAATAATTATTTACGATATAAATAAACCTTTGGAACAGGTTGTTTTCAATGCCACGCATTAAAAACAGTACTGATCCAAAGGTTTAATCTGTTTATGTATTTTAAGCCGATTTTAAGTTCTTTATTAAATTTAACAATACCTTATAGAGGATTAACAAACTTTAACACAAGTCTAACCCTATCTAATGTAAGTTTATCGCATCAAATTACATGATGCTAAGTTTCAAACGGATTCTCAAAAGTCGTCCCTTCCTCATTTCCTTGCACATCCTGGGATGGGCATGCTTTTTATTCTTCCCGTTTTTCATTTATCGTATACAGATCATGCATACCGGTTTCTTTTTAAAAGAGCTGGTAGATAACTTGTTCCTGATAGGCATTTTTTACCTGAATATTTATGTGCTGATTCCACGGTATTTTAACAGGAGCAAGATTGTTACGTACCTGTGCAGTATAGCCCTGTTAATTATTTTTATTACGGCCCAACAGGCGGCGCTCAATTTCTATTTTTTCAAACACTTAGGACCCCGGCCGGGGATGATGGTTCGTTTAGCTAAAAAAAGTAATGACCTGTCAGTAACATCTGATAGCTTTCCCCCGTTTCACCATCGTCGTATGTTTTTCAGCGCCAGAGCCGGGATGGGAGAAACAATTATTACGAGCAGTGCTCGATTAGATTCGGCTATGGTTCCAGCCGGAGGCACTGTCACCGCTTCAGGTTCGGCAGTATCAGTGGCTTCAACGGGATTTTTGCCCATTCCTCCTCCCCATATTTTTGAGGAAGGACCTACGTTATGGGAATACCTCTTTTTCCCGGAGGTGCTCAGAAGATCGGGCTTTTTTGCGTTGCTGATGTTGTTTATGAGTGGATTCATCAAGATTGCGCTCGAATGGTTTAAAAGTGAAAAACAACGCGAAGAGCTGAAAGTGGAAAAATTAAATGCGGAACTGAAATTTCTAAAGTCGCAGATTAATCCGCATTTCCTGTTTAACTGTTTAAACACCATTTATTCGCTGGCGCATAAACAGTCTTCGCAAACGGAACACGCTATTTTAAAGCTATCCACCATCATGCGATACATGATCTATGAATCCAATGAGGCCAAAGTGTTGCTGTCGCAGGAGTTGAAGTACCTGCATGATTACATAGAAATACAACGATTGAGATTACCGAAAGATATTGACATCCGATACCAGTTGAATGGCGATGCAGATGGTTTGCAGATTGAGCCGATGTTACTGGTGCCTTTCGTGGAAAATGCGTTTAAACATGGTATCAGTTATACAGAAGAATCTTTCATCGATATAGATGTGACGACAACAAATGATATGATCAGATTAATAGTTAAAAACAGTCATTTTAAAGAGCGTGTGGCAGAGAGGGGAGGCATAGGTCTGGATAATGTACTGAAACGCCTGGCATTGCTCTATGAAAACAGGCATGAGATTAATATCAGCGAAACGGAGAACCAATTTATTGTAGATCTTAAAATTGTGTTGAACAAATGATTAAGTGTATTGCTGTGGATGACGAACCGCTGGCATTGGAAATTATGGAAGATTATATCCGTAAGGTTCCATTCCTCACCCTGGCGGGTAAATTCGAAAACGCGGCCACCGCGTTGCGCTTCATCCAGGATGAGCCGGTTGACCTGGTATTCCTGGATATCAAAATGCCGGATATCACCGGTATCCAGTTCCTCAAGTCATTGAAATATCCACCGATGGTAGTATTCACTACGGCATACGGCGAGTATGCGCTGGATGGATTTAATCTCGATGTGGTCGACTATCTCCTGAAACCGGTTCCTTTCGAACGTTTCCTGAAAGCAGCGGCCAAAGCCAGCGAAACCTGGTCGGTTTCCCAACAGAAAAATGTGTCGGCCATTGGTAACACCGTACCCATGGAAGCCGCCTGGGTGAATGACTACATCTTCATCAAAACAGAATACAAGATCATTAAGATCAACCTGGAAGACATCCTTTTCATTGAAGCACTGAAAGACTATACGAAAATTTATACACATAATTTGCCGGTACTGACCCTGCGTAGCCTTAAATCGTTTGAAACACGTTTACCCGCAGATAAATTCATCCGTGTGCACCGTTCCTACCTGGTATCTCTCAACAAAATAAATTGCGTAGAGAAAAATACCGTCATGATCGCCAATCAATCTATCCCTATCTCTGATGGGTATAGGGACCGTTTTTACGACGTGATTAACCGGAATTCGTAAAGCGCGGGGAGAAGTTATACCACATAAAGCCACTGTAGCGGAAATGTCAGCAGGATGTAATATTATTACATTCGCTAATGTTTCCGCTACAGTGGCTTTGTGCTTTTCCTTTTATGCTTTCCGCTTTTTTTCCGAACTTAGCCCTCTTTTTAAACCATACCACCATTAATTAATTATTCTTTTATCAAAAACCACCATGGAAAGAATATACTTCGACAATGCAGCTACCACGTCGCTGGACCCGGCAGTATTAGAAGCTATGCTGCCATTTATGACCGAAAAGTTCGGTAACCCTTCTTCTATCTATTCTTACGGACGGGAATCAAGATTGGGTATCGAAAACGCACGCAAATCAGTAGCTAAAATACTGAATGCACATCCCGGGGAAATTTTCTTTACCTCCGGTGGTACAGAAAGCAGCAACACCGCCATTAGTGCCGCGGTGAGAGACCTGGGTTGCAAACACATTATTTCCTCTCCCATCGAGCACCATGCCACCCTGCACACCGTAGAGTACCTGCATCATCATGATGGCGTAGCCCTTTCCTTTGTGAAAGTGTTGCCTACCGGTCATATTGATATGGAACACTTGCGTGAACTGCTGCAAAATTCCACCGAAAAATGCCTGGTTACCCTGATGCACGCCAACAACGAAATCGGTAACCTGCTCGACATTCATGCGGTAGGCAATCTCTGCAAGGAATTTGATGCCATCTTCCACTCTGATACCGTACAAACGGTAGGACACTACCCGTTCGACCTGCGTAACACGCCTGTACACTTTGTTACCGGCGCCGGGCACAAGTTCCACGGTCCTAAAGGAGTAGGTATCCTGTACATCAACGAAAACGTAAAAATTACGCCTTTCATCCAGGGAGGGAGCCAGGAACGTAATATGCGCGCAGGTACAGAAAACCTGTACGGTATCATCGGGTTTGCCAAAGCACTGGAAATTGCTACAGCTGAACAGGAAACACATAGCACGCACATCAACGGGCTGCGTATGTACATGGCCGATCAGCTGCAGCAGCATATCCCGGGGGTAGCTTTCAACGGCGACCTGCACGGCAAAAGCCTCTACACTGTATTGAACGTGGCATTCCCTAAGTCTGAGAAATCAGAAATGATCCTGTTCAATATGGATATCAATGGCATCTGTGCTTCCGGTGGCAGTGCGTGTACCTCCGGCGCGAATGCCGGCTCGCACGTTATCCGCGCCATCAACAGCAACCCCAACCAGATCGCTGTACGCTTCTCTTTCTGTAAGAATAACACCAAAGAAGAAGTAGATCAGGTAGTAGCTAAGCTGAAAGAACTGATATAAGCAGAAAAAGGCACGCAAAGTATAAAAGCAGCAAAGCAGCAAAGAGATAATATGTTTCTTTGCTGCTTTGCTGCTTTTATACTTTGCGTGCACAATTAGTGCATAAACTCCTTGATATCCTGCATGATCCGCTTGGCAATATTATCTGCCGTGGTTTCATTCTGGCTTTCCGCATAGATACGGATAATAGGTTCGGTATTGGAGGTACGGAGATGCACCCAGTCCTTGTCGAATTCTATTTTGAGCCCATCTTCCGTATTGAGTGGCTGGTTTTTATACTTCTCCTTAATTTTTTCGAAGATAGTTTTCACATCTACTCCTTTATCCAGCTCAATTTTATTTTTAGAGATGAAGTAATCAGGATAGCTGTTACGCAGCGCTTTAATGCTCTTCTTGTTGTGCGCCAGGTGGCTGAGGAAAAGACCGATACCGATCAGTGCATCCCGGCCATAATGCAGATCCGGTACAATAATACCACCATTGCCTTCTCCGCCTATTACCGCGTTAGTGTCTTTCATTTTCTTCACCACATTCACTTCTCCCACTGCGGAAGGCGTGTATTGGCCGCCATGTTTCAGGGTCACATCTTTCAACGCCTGGGTAGACGACATGTTGGAAACAGTATTACCTTTTCTTTTGCTTAATACATAATCGGCAACAGCTACCAGGGTGTATTCTTCCCCGAACATGCTGCCATCTTCACATACAAAGCACAGGCGATCCACATCCGGATCTACTGCAATACCCAGGTCGGCATTGGATTTATTGACTTCGTTGGAAAGTGCCGTCAGGTTTTCTGCCAGCGGCTCAGGATTATGACTGAATTTGCCGGTAACTTCCGGAAACAGCACTTCTACTTCTTCCACGCCCAATGCTTTCAACAGGGGCGGAACAAACAAAGCACCGGTAGAATTTACCGCGTCTACTACAATCTTGAAGTTACGTGCCTTAATAGCAGGTACGTCTACCAGCGGATAGTTCACCACCAGGTCTACGTGCTTTTGCAGGTAAGAATCATCTACGGTATAAGTACCGAGCTTATTTACATCTGCAAAATTAAAATCTTCGCGTTCCGCAATGTCCAGCAGGGTAGCGCCGTCTTCGCCGGAAATAAATTCGCCTTTACTGTTCAGTAATTTCAGCGCATTCCATTCTTTCGGATTATGGCTGGCAGTAAGAATAATACCGCCGGCAGCATTTTCCATGGTTACTGCCAGCTCTACAGTAGGCGTGGTAGATAAACCGAGGTCAACTACATCGATACCTAACCCGTTGAGGGTAGATACGACCAGGTTTCTCACCATCTCGCCGGAAATACGGCCATCACGGCCAATTACCACCTTACGGTTTTCTGTTTGACGGCTCAGCCAGGTGCCGTATGCTGCTGTGAATTTAACCACATCTAATGGAGAAAGTCCCTCGCCGGGCTTACCGCCTATGGTTCCGCGTATGCCGGATATCGATTTGATCAGTGCCACAAGATTCAATTTTTAAAGGAAGGCAAATATAAAAAAAAGCATTCCAGAAATCCTAATTATCAAAAGCTGAAGGCGGAAAGCAGAAAGCAAAAAGCCATTGAAGCGGTCGACCAGCGGGCCTGGTCAAGTCATTTACCGCTTTTTATCCGCTTTAATGGCTTTTTGCTTTCTGCTTTCCGCTTTCGGCTTTTTCGATATATTTGCAGCTACGCTTTTCAAAAAACAGCTATACGTTACATGCAATACTCGTGGAAGAATATACCCCGGTATATTCGTTATGTGTTTGTTCAAACGCTTTACCTCTTCCTGTTGATGGTAATGTTCAGGGTAGTTTTTTACCTCTTTTTCTTCAAAACAACCATCACAGACCATGCAGCGATATGGAAAGCCTGGAACCTGGGACTCAGATTTGATCTGCGTCTCGCCCTTTACCTCATGATTCCCGTCCTCCTGCTGGCCCTGATTACCCGGAATAAATTTTTTACCTCCACACCCATACGACGCACCAACTTTATCTATTTCTTTGTCGTTTACCTGCTCCTGACCCTCTTTTATATACTGGATCTGGGACATTACGATTACCTGGGCTTACGCCTCGACCCCTCCGTATTAAGGTTCCTGGCTAAAGGCGAAAGGGCCGACAATGCGCGCATGGTGTGGCAAAGTTACCCGGTAGTAAGAGGGGTACTGGGCATCATCGTCTTCATGTTCCTTATATTCCGCCTGCAAAAAGCCACCTGGAAAAAATTTGCGGCGCAGCCCACCCTATATCTCCGCAACTGGCCTTACACCGGCTACGTAATTGGTATGGTATTGCTGTTTGGCGCCGGATGCTATGGCAATTTTGCCTATTTCCCGCTGCGCTGGAGCCAGGCCATGTTTAGCAGGGATAATGGTATTACAAGCCTGGGACTCAATCCCATACTGTATTTTGCGTCCAATTTTTCTGTGAAGGGCGATACCTATGACCTGGAAGCTACCAAAAAATATTACCCGGATATCGCTGAATACCTGAAAGTAGATTCACTGAATCCCAATACCCTCAGCTATGTGCGCACCATTGCCGCCGATGCGTCTAAACCGAGGCTCAACGTGGTATTGGTGATGCTCGAATCTACCGGCGCAGCAGTTACCAGCATGTACGGTAATCCTATGCAGGCTACGCCCCATATGAAACGGTTGGCCGACAGCGGTATCCTGTTTAAGAATTTTTACGTACCCGCCATCAGCACGGCGAAAACAGTATTCGGTGTTCATACCGGGTTGCCGGATATCACCTCGGTGAAAACAGCCAGCCGGCACCCGAAAATGCTGGACCAGCGTATTGTGATGGACCAGTTTAAAGGGTACGATAAATTATACCTGTTGGGCGGTAACACCAACTGGGCCAATATCCGGGCGGTATTTACCAACAACGTGGAAGGTATCCGTATCTATGAAGAAGGCATGTACAAATCCGGTAAAGCCGATGTATGGGGAATTGCCGACTACGACCTGATCACCGAAGCCAGCGGCATCTTCAAAGCTGACAATGATAAGAAACAACCATTTATTGCCTTTCTCCAGCTGGCAGACAATCACCCGCCTTATACCACTACTGGTGGCGCCGGTGATTTTAAAAAGCTGACAGAGAAAGATATTGATATGAACACGTTCAAAAAATCAGGGTTTGTATCGATCGATCAGCTGAATGCCCTCCGGTATGAAGACTACAACGTAGGCCACCTGATGGACATGGCCCGGAAAGATGGTTATCTGGATAACACCATCTTCGTATTCTTTGGAGATCACAACTGCGTGCTTAACCCTTACAGCTTTATGCCGCTGCCGGAATATGAGCTGGCCAGTGGCGGCGTACATGTAACTGCGTTTATGTACAGCCCTCAACACCTGGCGCCGCAGGTGGTGACTACGCCCGGCAGCTTGCTGGACGTATATCCTACGGTAGCCAAAATGGTGGGTATGCCTTATAAAAATTATACCCTGGGAGTAGACCTGTTCGACAGTACCCGGGTGAATAATAAATATGTGTTCCTGACAACGATGCGTAACCAGATGGCACATTACGCAGTGATGGGCGACCGGTATATGTACGAAATCAATATGGTCAACGATTCTACCGCATTGTACGACCTGAAAGGGGATCCGTTGAAAAATATCCGGGCACAACAGCCAGATACGGCAAAAAGCCTCGATAATTTAACACGCGGCTTTTATCAAAGCACCCGATATTTGATGTTTAATAATAAAAAATAGCCGTTTGGCAACGGGTCTTTAGCCGTTAGCGTTTTAGCGCATTTGCTGAAACGCTAACGGCTAAAGCTTAACAGCCAGTAACTGCCACAATTATGGAAGTAGATAAACTTTGGTTTAAGGATTGGTTTAATTCTCCCTATTATCATTTGTTGTACAGTCATCGTGACGACCGGGAGGCGGCGGCTTTTATCGACAAGCTGCTGACTTACCTGCATCCTGCTCCCGACGCAGAAATGCTGGATGTGGCCTGTGGAAAAGGCCGTCATGCCAAATACCTGGCCGACAAAGGTTATAACGTAACAGGGATCGATCTGTCTATCGAAAGCATTAATGTGGCAAAAAAACTGGAAAACGACCACCTGAGCTTTTTCCAGCACGATATGCGCTTACCTTTTTGGGTCAATTATTTCGACGTGGTATTTAACTTTTTTACCAGCTTCGGCTATTTTGACTCGCAACGGGATAATGATAATGCGCTGCGAACGCTTAAGAATGCGATGAAGCCTGGCGGAAGGCTGGTGCTGGACTACCTGAACAGCGAGTATGTAGCCGCGCACCTGGTAACAGATGAGGTGAAGGAAGAAGAGGGAGTGGTATTCGATATCCGCAGGGAGCTGAACGACCATAAATTCATGAAGCAGATCAACATCCTCGATAAAGCGAAAATGCGCAGGGCCACTTATACTGAAAGTGTAAATGCCTTTACCCGGGCGGATTTTGAGCGCATGTTTGCCAAACAGGGGCTTCTGATAACAGAAATTTTCGGAGATTATCACTTTAACAGCTATGATGCCCAGCGCTCACCGCGACTGATTATCGTAGCCACAAAATCATAGCCATGCTGGAATCTATTCTCCGTGAGGATCTTAGACTATTCTTTCATATCAATGGCCAATGGCACAACGCATTTTTAGATGCGCTGCTGCCTTTTGTGCGGGAACCATATGTATGGGCGCCGTTATACCTTTTCCTGGGTTTGTTTGTAACCATTAACTATGGCTGGAAAGGGCTGTTCTGGATCCTGTTTTTCCTGCTTTGCTTCGGGGTGTCCGATCAGGCCAGTTTATATCTGAAGGGTGCTGTGGGAAGGATACGACCCTGCCGGGACCCGGTAGTATCGCACTATGCAAGGGTATTGGTGGTGTATTGCCCGATGAGTGGCAGCTTTACTTCCAACCATGCTGCCAATCATTTTGCCCTGGCAACCTTTTGTTTCATAACTTTAAAATCAGCTTTTCACCGGTATGCCTGGTTGTTCTTTGCATGGGCGGCTATCGTTTCCTATGCACAGGTCTACGTAGGCGTGCACTACCCGTTAGACGTATTGGGAGGTGCTTTACTGGGTACTTTAATTGGGCTGCTCAGCGGTAGTTTCTTTCAACGCCGTATAAGACTGGAGCCCGAACTCGCATCATGAACTGGAACTATCTGATATTAGTACTGGCTGCCACTGTTGCCGGTGGGTTGATACCCATGACTATAAAGCGTGTCAGCGCCAACTTTTCTATTTACCTCCTGGCTTTTACGGGGGCTTTTCTGTTTGGCGTGGTGATCATGCACCTGCTGCCGGAAGTATATCATGAGCTGGGACACCAGGCTGGCATATATATCGTGCTGGGCTTTTTCCTGCAGGTATTTTTGCAGCAGCTGTCGCATGGAATGGAGCATGGGCATACCCATTTGCCGCAGGAACATCACCACCACATTGCGGTAACGCCGCTGCTGCTGGGACTTTCCATCCATGCGTTCATGGAAGGGATTCCCCTGGGCTTCAAATACGATGATCAGTCGGCATTACCTTCCCTGATGGCAGGGGTGGCGGCGCACAAAATACCGGAGGCCCTGACCCTGATGACGGTGATGATACATGCCCATAAGAAGCGGTCGGAGTTGTGGAGTATCCTGGTGTGTTTTGCCCTGGTAACCCCTATCGCTGCTTTGCTGGCGGGTTGGATGGGCAACCGTTTTGAAGTGGTACAGCATTATCTCCTATATGTAGTGGCACTGGTAGTTGGCGCTTTCCTGCATATTTCCACCACTATCTTTTATGAAAGTGGTACGAAACATCATGAACTCAGCCGGAAGAAGGTGCTGGCCATCGCCATAGGACTGCTGTTGGCATTTCTTACCCTGATATTTGAATAATTCTTTATTTTTAGGCTCATATATGGAAGTCGTCATTATCCTCATCCTTATTTTATTGAATGGCCTGTTCTCGATGTCGGAGATAGCAATGGTCTCGGCCCGGAAAACCCGGTTGGAAAACCAGGCCAATAAAGGGGATGAAAAAGCAAAGGCAGCGCTGAAGCTTGCCAACAATCCGGATATCTTTCTTTCTACCGTACAAATCGGTATTACCCTGATCGGCATCTTACTGGGTATTTACTCTGGTCAGAACATCAAAGCTGATGTGATGGCCTGGCTCAACACCTTTCCGTTGATACAGCCTTACAGTGGCGTGGTGGCCACTGTTATCATAGTGATTGTCATTACCTACTTTTCTATGGTACTGGGTGAACTGGTGCCTAAGCGTATTGGTATGGCCAAGCCGGAATCCATTGCCAAAACAATGGCCAAACCTATGCAGGTGCTTTCCTGGCTTACCTATCCTTTCATCGCGTTATTGTCTGCCTCCACCAATGTATTGGTGAAGTTATTCAGTGTACAGGCCGGCGAACCGCATGTAACAGAAGAAGAAATTAAGGCGATTATCAACGAAGGCACCACTTCCGGCGCCATCGAAGAAACAGAGCAGGAAATTATTGAAAGGGTATTTCACCTGGGCGACCGTAACATCACCTCCCTGATGACGTATCGAAATGATATTACCTGGCTGGATATCAACGAGGCTACGGGTAGCTATCACCAGAAAATCCACGATAGTCTGCACTCCGTATACCCGGTGTGCGATGGGCAAATAGATAGTATTAAAGGATTGATCACTATCAAAGACCTGTACCGGGTGGCCGATAAATCGGTTCCGCTGGCAGATATGATCCGGAAACCTTTGTTTGTACCGGAAAATAACAGCGCCTACCAGGTACTGGAAAAGTTTAAGGAAACCCACCTCCACGCTGCATTTATTGTAGATGAGTACGGTACTTTCCTGGGGATGATTACCCTGAATGATATCCTGGAAGCGATTGTGGGAGATATGCCGGAAACAGCGGATGTGGATGATTATGAAATGGTATTGCGGGAGGATGGTACCTGGCTGGTAGATGCCCAGATCCCATTTTATGATTTCCTGGAAGAATTTGATAAGGAAGACTGGATGACTGAATTTGAGCAGGATTTCGATACCCTTGCCGGCTTTATCCTGCATCACCTGGAACATATACCGGAAACCGGTGAGAAGTTCACCTGGCGCGATTTTACTTTTGAGATAGTGGACATGGATGCACATCGTATCGATAAAGTGCTGGTCACACCGCCACCTCAAACAACGGAAGAGTAAGGCCTGTTCCCCAAAACGAAAATAAGTAGTAACCACATACGTAAATACCCGGAAATCGGGACGGAGGGTTGTTAATTATTTGGATAAATCCAGCTTTATGCTAATTTTGAGCACTTTTTTACATATACAAATAATTTAATTTAAGATAAAATGGTTGCAATAGGAAGTAAGGCACTGTCCCTGGAAGAAGTGTACAGGGTGCTTTTGGGTGGTGAAGAACTGACGCTGGAAGCAGCAGCACTGCAACAGGTAGAAGCCAGTTTTGTATTCCTCGAAAAATTTTCAGCAAAGAAACTGATTTATGGTATCAACACCGGTTTTGGCCCTATGGCCCAATACCGCATCAGCGATGAAGATACCTTCCAGTTGCAGTATAACCTGATTCGCAGCCATAGCTCCGGTATGGGCAAATGTATGTCGCCCCTGCATACCAAAGCGTTGATGATTGCACGTTTGAGCAGTTTTATGCAGGCGCATTCCGGCATTCATCCGGAAGTGGTACACCTGCTGAAAGACCTGATCAATAAAAATGTATACCCCTGTGTATTCGAACACGGTGGCGTAGGCGCCAGCGGCGACCTGGTACAGCTGGCGCACCTGGCCCTGGTACTGATCGGCGAAGGCGAAGTATGGTATGAAGATAAGTTTCAGCCTACGGCAGAAGTATTTGCCCGGCTGAACCTTAAACCTATCGGCATTCATGTGAGAGAAGGTTTAGCTATTATTAACGGTACCTCTGCTATGACGGGTATAGGCCTGGTAAACCTCATTGAAGCTAAAAAGCTGCTGGGCTGGTCGGTAACCTTGTCGGCCATGATCAACGAAATAGTAGAAGCATTTGATGATCATCTCTCAGCAGAACTTAACGCGGTAAAAAAACACGAAGGACAGCAACAGATAGCCGCCAAAATGCGGGAAATCCTCAAGGGCAGCAAAATGGTACGCCATCGCCCGGATCACCTGTATAAAGAGCTGGAAGAAGAAATATTTAAAGATAAAGTACAGGAATACTATTCCCTGCGCTGCGTACCACAGATCCTGGGCCCCGTGTATGATACGCTGGCGCAGGCAGAAAAACTGGTGGTGCAGGAATTGAATTCCGTGAGCGATAACCCGGTAGTAGATCATCACCTGGAGAATGTGTTCCATGGTGGTAACTTCCATGGCGATTATGTATCGCTGGAAATGGATAAGATCAAGATCGCTATCACCAAGTTGTCGATGCTGGCGGAAAGGCAACTGAACTACCTGATGAATGAAAAATTGAATCACAAGTTCCCGCCGTTTATGAACCTGGGTAAACTTGGCTTCAATTTTGGAATGCAGGGCGTACAGTTTACGGCTACCTCTACAGTGGCGGAAAATCAAACCTTGTCTTTCCCGATGTATGTACACAGTATTCCCAACAACAATGATAACCAGGATATTGTGAGCATGGGGTGCAATGCCGCCGTGATGACCAGCAAAGTGATAGATAATACCTTCCAGGTATTGGCTATCCAGGTAATGACGATGTTGCAGGCGGTAGATTATCTGCAATGCCAGGATCGCCTGGCAGGCTTCTCCCACAAGGTGTACGAGGAAGTAAGAGCAATTTTCCCTAAATTTATTGAAGACAGCCCGCGCTACAAGGATCTTCAGAAAATCAAGGAATACCTGCTGAAAAACGTACCTGTGCAATGCTAAACAGCGATGAGGTTAACCATTATTTGAGAACCGAAATATGTAATTCATGAAATGTGCATTAGTAACCGGTGGGTCGAGGGGAATAGGCAGGGCAGTATGTACCAGATTGGCCGAAGCAGGATATCATATACTCATTAACTATAAAGGCAATGAAGCAGCGGCACAGGAAACACTGGAAGCCGTGAAAGCCAAAGGCAGCACAGGTGAGCTGTTGCAGTTCAACGTGGGCGATGCTGCCGAAGTACAACAGGTACTGGGTAGCTGGCTGGAAAATAATAAAGAACAACAGATAGAGGTACTCGTTAATAATGCCGGCATCCGGGAAGATTCCCTGATGTTCTGGATGAACGAAGCACAATGGACCAATGTGCTGAATATCAGTTTGAATGGTTTTTATCATGTTACCAAACAGGTATTGAACCAGATGCTGCTAAAGCGTTACGGACGCATTATCAACATGGTATCATTATCTGGTATTAAAGGCCTTCCGGGTCAAACCAACTATTCTGCTGCCAAGGCGGGCGTTATTGGCGCTACCAAGGCCCTGGCACAGGAAGTGGCCAAAAGAGGCGTCACCGTCAATGCGATCGCCCCTGGCTTTATCAAAACAGATATGACGGCGGAACTCAATGAAAAAGAGCTGGCCGCACAGGTGCCGATGAACCGTTTTGGTACACCGGAAGAAGTAGCCGAAGCGGTAGCCTTCCTGGCTTCCAAAGCGGCCGGGTATATTACCGGCGAGGTGCTGAATATCAATGGAGGATTGCACACGTAAACTGTCGCTAATAGCGGATAGTTATTAATGTTATAAATTATCGTATTGTAAGTTAGCGGAATAAATGCTATCGGCTTATGAACAGAGTAGTGATAACTGGGTTGGGAATCTACTCCTGCATCGGAAAGGATAAGCAGGAGGTGAGGGATTCATTGTATGCAGGTAAATCCGGTATCGTGCTGGATCCCGAAAGAAAAGCCTTTGGCTATCGTTCAGGGCTCACCGGCGCTATACAGCGGCCGGAACTGAAAGGATTGCTGGACCGCCGCGCCAGGCTGATGATGCCTGAGCAGGCGGAATTTGCGTATATGGCTACCCGTGAGGCGCTGGCCCAGGCTAACATAACGCCCGAATACATTGATAAAACCCCGATAGGACTCTTATATGGCAACGATAGTTCTGCCAGGCCGGTAGTGGAAGCGAACGATATTATGCGGGCCAAAAAAGATACGATGCTGGTAGGTTCCGGTTCGGTGTTCCAGACCATGAATTCTACCGTGAATATGAACCTTGCCACCATCTTTAAGCTGCGTGGCGTGAATTTCACCGTCAGCGCTGCCTGTGCCAGTGGTTCCCACGCTATTGGGCTGGGGTATATGTTTATCCGTAACGGTATGCAGGATGCGGTGATCTGTGGAGGCGCCCAGGAGGTAAATTTATACGCGATGGGCAATTTTGACGCTATCGCGGCATTTTCCACCCGGGAGGACGATCCTACCCGTGCTTCGCGCCCATTTGACCGCGACCGCGATGGCCTGGTGCCCAGTGGTGGCGCCGCTACCGTAATCCTGGAAAGCCTGGAGTCGGCCCAACGCAGGGGAGCAACCATCTTAGGCGAAGTACTGGGATATGGTTTTTCTTCCAACGGTGGTCATATTTCCAACCCTACCGTGGACGGGCCGGTACGTTCCCTGCAAATTGCTTTACAGGACGCCGGGTTGCAACCCGGTGATATTGAATATATTAATGCACATGCCACTTCTACCGCTGCGGGCGATGCCAGCGAAGCAAAAGCGATTCATGAAGTATTTGGCGGATCAAAGCCATATGTCAGCTCCACCAAGTCTATGACCGGCCACGAATGCTGGATGGCCGGCGCCAGCGAAATTGTGTATTCCATGCTGATGATGCAACACAACTTTATTGCGCCCAATATTAACCTGGAAAACCCCGACGACGATGCTGCCAGGTTAAATATTGTGACCCATACACTTGATAAAAATTTTAATATATTTTTGTCTAATTCCTTTGGCTTTGGCGGAACTAACTCTTCTCTCATTGTAAGAGGGTGGAATGGAAAATAAATATCCTTAACTTTGGCCCCTGGATCAGGATCGTTAGACCAACACAAAGTAAAAATATTTTAAAACGACCTATATCTGATTTCACACAATATGGACATTAGAGAAATAGTAACTGTTACGAATAAGTTCCTGGTAGAGGAGTTTGAAGCAAACCCCGAATCAATCAGCCCGGAAGCGAATATGAAATCCACGCTGGATCTCGACAGCCTGGACTATATCGATATGGTGGTAGTAATAGAAGATAACTTCGGATTTAAAGTAAATCCGGAAGATTTTCAGTCTATCGTTACCTTCCAGGATTTCTACAATTATGTAGCCACTCGTGTACAACAAAAAGAACTGGTATAATGCCATCCTGGCAAGGAAAATCAAAAGGTAGTAAGTTCGGATATAGTTGCTTTGTTTTCCTGCTTAAACATGGAGGAGTTTGGCCGGCTTATCTGTTATTGAGATTTGTAGCCTTCTACTATTTTGCATTTTCCTGGCGTTCTTCCGCACCCATTTATCGTTATTTCCGCACCAAAGCAGGATTTGGCAGGTGGCGTTCCCTGCTCAGCCTGTACCGCAATTATTACATATTTGGCCAAACCCTCATCGACAAGGTGGTGGTAATGGCAGATATGGCCAATCAATTCACCTTTGAATTTGAGGGCGAACATTACCTGCGGGAAATGGTGGCCGGCGGTAAGGGCGGCATCCTGTTGAGTGCCCACCTGGGTAACTGGGAGGTAGCAGGCCACCTTTTCAAACGCCTGGAAACCCGTATCAATATCGTAATGTTTGATGGGGAACACCAGCGGATCAAGGAATATCTTTCCGGGGTAACGGGCGACCGGAACATGAATATTATCGTGATCAAAGACGACCTGTCACATATCTATGCCATTAACGAGGCGCTGAGTAACCAGGAAATGGTATGTATGCATGCCGACCGCTTTTTACCAGGCAACAAAACCATTACCATCCCTTTCCTGGGGCAGGATGCCCGTTTTCCTATGGGACCTTTTTTGCTGGCAGCCACCTTCCGGGTGCCGGTATCCGTAGTATTTGCCTTCAAGGAATCTGCTACCCACTATCATTTTTATGCCACAGAGCCCCGGCAGTATTACGGTCGCCGGAACGAAGGAGTGGCAACCGCACTACAGGAGTTTGGCCGCCAGGTGGAAGAAAAAGTGCATCGTTACCCTGTTCAGTGGTTCAATTATTACGATTTTTGGGAATAAACCGTGTTTATACTGTTAATAATTTCGTATAATTCTATTTATTTCGTGTTACATTTTTAATAATAACTTGTGCAGATGTTTATTCATACAGACGATATTACCGCGTATATCCCACAGCGTACACCTATTGTGATGATCAGTGGTATCCTGGAGGTAGATGGCCCGCTAACCCGCACCGGATTGCATATTGCCCCCGATAACATTTTCGTGGAAAATGGCGTGCTCACCGCTCCCGGCCTCATGGAAAATATTGCACAAACCGCCGCCGCCCGTATTGGCTATATCGCTAAACAACAAAATACACCCGTGCCCCTGGGCTTTATCGGCGCTGTAAAAGACCTGGAAATACTGGAATTACCGCCGGCAGGACAAATGATTGAAACCACTACCGTAATAGGCAGCGAAGTATTTAACGCTACCATGGTAACCGGAAAAGTGATGTACGAAGGACGTGTAATGGCACAATGTGAAATGAAAATCTTCATCAATCCCCAACTATAATATTTAATATTATGAACTGCAGAAAATTTATCGCACTCTCTGTAGCGTTTATGGGCATGCTCACCTATCATGCAAACGCGCAAAAACTGAAGAATTTCCTGGAAAACAAAGATTCTTCCTTTACCTGGCTGGGAGTAGACTTTACCCAGGCCCGCCTCATTGGTGATGCCGGCGCTAAAGTAGACCAGATTGTGGAAGCCGATTTTCCTGCCATGAACCAGGTGGTGGTAAATGAAGTGAAGAAATACCATATCCCGGACATGTTCCATCGCGAGAAATACAATACCAGCATTACGCTCGTGAATAAACACAATGAAAGCGTGAATAAAGACGCTTTTAAATCCGACGAATCAGCCGACTTTGAACGCCTGAAACCGGAAGACATCACCAAAGTGGTAAAATCTTACGATTTCTCCAACAAACATGGTATCGGTGTGCTCTTCGTAATGGAAGGCATGAGCAAAAGCTCCAAGAGCGCTTCTATGTGGGTAACCGTGGTAGACATGGACCGCAAAAATGTGCTGATGACAGAGCGTTATGTGGGTAAAGGCCAGAAATGGAGCTTCGCCTGGCGTAACTACTGGCTGGCTATGATCAAGGATGTGATGGACAACGTAGACGATGACTACAAAAAATTGAAAGAAAAATACGCTTCCGCCGTTGATCCGGAAGAAGAAAAACCAGTAGCACCGGCTCCTAAAAAAGAAGCTAAAACAGGCGTAGCTGCGAAAGAAACCAAGAAACCAAAGAAGAAAGGATAAATTATGATACTGACCGAATGCACCAACATACTGATACGATTTAATGAAGCAGATCCGCTGGGAATAGTATGGCACGGGCATTATGTGCGGTATTTTGAAGACGGCCGGGAAGCGTTCGGAGAAAAATACGGGTTACGTTACCTCGATATTTTTGAAAAAGGTTACACGGTTCCTGTAGTAAACATACAATGCGATTACAAACGCTCCTTGCGCTACGGCGACAGGGTAGTGGTGGAAACCAGGTTTGTGGACGACATGGCCGCAAAAATTAAATTTGAATACATTCTTACCAACCCGGCAACAGGGGAAGTAGTGGCGAAAGGATCTTCCGTACAGGTATTCCTGGACAAGGAAACTTCTTCGCTGCAATTGATTGCCCCGGCCTTTTTCCTGGAATGGAAAAAAGCGCATGGGCTGGTATAACCAAGGGTATTATGCAACAGGTGTATGTAGTCGCGGATAATATTGTGGGGCCTTTAGGCAGTACTACCCGGGAAAACTTTGACCAGGTATTAAAAGGCAACAGTGGCATAGGACGGCAGGAAAATGCAGCCTATGCCGCTGCGCCGTTTTATGGGGCTATGATGGCCCCGGGGCAGCTGGAAGGCTATACAGCAGCTTATTCCGTAACAGGCTATACCAGGTTTGAAAAATTGCTGGTCGCCTCTATATCAGATGTACTGCAACAAACCGATATTTCCCTGGAGGATCAACGTTGCGGACTCATTATTTCTACTACCAAGGGAAATATTGAGCTGTTGGAGCAAACACCGGAAAGTGACAGACCTCCACTGGCTGATATGCAACTGTTTACCACCGCCACCAAAATAGCGGCACATTTTAAAGCCGCTAACCAACCGGTAGTGATCAGCAGTGCCTGCATATCCGGACTGGTAGCTATTTTAACAGGTAAGCGGCTGATCGAGGCTGGTCGCTATGACCATGTGGTGATAGCTGGCGCCGATGTGCTCACCCGCTTTGTATTGTCTGGCTTTCAGTCGTTCCAGGCGGTGAGTGCAGTACCTTGCAAGCCCTTTGATGCCCATCGTACCGGGGTAACTTTGGGAGAAGGCGCTGCAACGGTGTTGCTCAGCAAAGACCAGGGCCATGCGCCGTTTTCGTTGGGAGCCGGTGCTATCAGCAACGATGCCAACCATATTTCCGGCCCTTCCCGCACCGGCGAAGAGCTGGCAGCCGTGATGAAACTGGCGTTGCAGAATAGTGGACTGCAGCCGGCGGATATCGGCTTCGTATCGGCACATGGTACCGCTACCCTGTACAACGACGAAATGGAAGCCAAAGCCCTGCACCATGCTGGCCTGGCATCCGTGCCAGTCAACAGCCTGAAAGGATACTATGGCCATACCCTCGGCGCTGCCGGGCTGATAGAAGCCATTATCAGCATGCAGGCCATGAAAAATGGGGTGATAATACCCACCAAAGGATTTGACACTCCCGGCGTCAGTATGCCGGTAAACGTTTATAATACCCTGCAGCAGCAATCGTCCGCTCATTTCCTGAAAACAGTATCAGGATTTGGTGGGTGTAATGCCGCCATGGTCTTTAATCTTAACAGCTAAATAAAGTTATTGTCGTGTTTAATAAAGAAACAAAAACAGCACTGGAAGCGAAAGAAGCGGCATTACGGCTGGCATTTGCTCCGATTGCCTTTCAGGCCACCAGGGCCCTCCGTGATATGGGCATCTTAACGGCGGTAAGTAACAGTCGCTCTGCCGGTATTACCATCGAAGAAATCATGGAACAAACCGGGATGTCGCGCTACGCCGTAAGAGTGTTGCTGGAAGCAGGTTTGGGCATGGAACTCATCATCGTGAATGACAAGCGTTATACCCTTACCAAAACAGGTTACTTTATTTTACACGATCGCCTTACCCAGATCAATATGGACTTTTCACAGGATATCTGCTACAAAGGCATGAATCACCTGCAGGAAAGTTTGAGAGAAGGTAAACCAGCCGGTTTACGTGAACTGGGGCCATGGGACACCATCTATCCGGGCCTGTCGCTGCTGCCGCAGGAAGTAGGTAAGAGCTGGTTCGACTTCGACCACTACTACTCCGACCTGGCTACTCCCGCCGCCCTGGATATTGTGTTTGAAAACAAACCCAAACGTTTGCTCGACATTGGTGGTAACACCGGCAAATGGGCGCTGGCCTGTACCGCCAAAGACCCTGAAGTGGAAGTAACCATTTTTGATTTGCCCGGACAGGCAGGACTCGCACAACAGAAAATGAAAGATGCCGGTGTAGAAAACCGGGTTCATTTTCATATTGCCAACATTCTGCACGAGGAAGTGCCCTTCCCTAAAGGCTTTGATGCCATCTGGATGAGCCAGTTCCTCGACTGTTTTTCTGAAGCTGAAATCGTATCTATCCTGAAACGTTGCCGCGAAGCGCTCAACGCCGACGGAACCATTTATATACTGGAGCCTTTCTGGAACCGCCAGCAGTTTAAATCTGCAGCATTTTGCCTGCAGCAGACATCATTGTATTTCACAGCGATGGCCAACGGCAACAGCCAGATGTACCATACAGACGACTTTTTCCAATGTATTGCAGACGCAGGACTGCGCATCGTGGAAGAAAACAACCAGATGGGCATCAATTATACATTGCTGAAATGTAAAAAAGCAGAATAATCATATCATCTATAACTCCCAAAATCGATCTCTTATGAAGACTGAACAAGTTGATGTATTGGTAATAGGAGCAGGTCCGGCAGGAACAGTAGCTGCCTCTATTATTCATCAGGCAGGATATAAGGTAAAAGTGGTGGAGAAGCAAAAGTTTCCCCGTTTTGTGATCGGAGAAAGCCTGTTGCCGCGCAGCATGGAGGCATTGGAGGAAGCTGGATTTATTGAGGCCATTAAGGCGAAAGGTTTCCAGCAGAAGTTTGGCGCCAAATTCGTAAAAGGGGAGGCACTGTGTGATTTTACTTTCCAGGAACAATATACGCCGGGATGGACCTGGACCTGGCAGGTAACCCGCGCCGATTTTGATAAAACATTGGCCGATACAGTAGAAAGTATGGGAGTACCCGTAGCCTATGAAACAACTGTTACCGGCATCCGATTCAATGGTTCCGATTCTGTAACAACGATAGAAGATAAAGATGGCCAGCAGTCTGAGATAGCCGCCCGCTTTATTGTGGATGGCAGCGGCTATGGTCGTGTGATACCCAAACTGTTTAACCTGGAGAAAAATTCCAATCTCCAGCCCCGTAAAGCGTTATTTGCCCATACGGTGGATGTACGTCGTTCCATGGCCGATGAACCTAATCGTATAACGGCAGTGGTGCATCAAAAAGGCGTTTGGATCTGGATAATTCCTTTCGCTACCGGGATTACGTCCCTCGGATTTGTGGGAGATCCGGAATTTTTTGAACAATATCCCGGTACGGATGAAGAGAAATACAGGGCATTGCTGGAAGCAGAACCCTATACCAGGGAGCGTTTCCGCGATGTAGAACTGGTATTTGAACCAAGGATATTGCAGTCGTGGTCGGCCACTACCGATAAGTTTTATGGAGATGGATTTGTGCTGACAGGGAACGTGACAGAATTTCTGGACCCGATTTTCTCTTCTGGTGTAACTTTGGCCTGCGTTTCTGCACAAACCGCTGCGAAGCTGGTGATCCGGAAACTGAAAGGAGAAGCGGTAGACTGGGAAAAGGAATACATGGAACCAACCATGCAGGGCGTAAATACATTCCGCTCCTATGTAATGGCCTGGTATGAGGGAACGCTGGACACTATTTTCTTCAAAAAAGACGCTGATCCGGTGATCAAAGGGCAAATATGTTCAGTATTAGCAGGTTATGTGTGGGACATGAGCAATCCGTTTGTGAAAAATCATGATACCGCGCTGAAACGGCTGGCCAGGACCATCGAATTAACGGAAAAATTAAAAAGCAGTTCTGAGATTGAATAGCGAGTTGGCATATATTACAGGTAGTTGTATCATTCGGCGTAACCAGGTGTTCTTAAACGGCGCCTTATTATGGGAAGCAGATCCGGGGCTGGAGCTCACAGATTTTCTGCGGGCGGGATATGACCGTTTTTCCGGTCAGTATCCGAAGTTTCACAAAATGGACGCCCTCAGCAAATTAGGTTGGCTGGCGGCGGAAGTATTGCTGGAAAACACGGATATCCACAGTCTCCCGCCGGAACAGGCCGGCATGGTATTATCCAACCGGAGCAGCAGCCTGGATACCGATTTGCGTTACTATGCCACCGTGAAGGATTTTGCCAGTCCTGCGTTGTTTGTATACACATTACCCAACATTGTAATGGGAGAGATATCGATCCGGCACGGTTTTAAAGGAGAGAATACTTTTTTTGTAACTGATACCTTTGACACCGCGCTACTGAGTACTTACCCGGCGCAACTGCTGGCCGAAACACCACTGCAGGCCTGTATTGCCGGTTGGGTGGAAGTAATGGACCAACAATATGAAGCAGCATTATTCCTGGTAGAAAATAAACAGCGGGATAACGCCATTGCCTTAACAGCGGCGGCTTTATCGTCGCTATATCAACAATAAACAGTTAATAACTTTAATCAAATTACATTGGAAAAGTTGATGGCGGATCTGAAAGCGCAGATCATAGAACAATTGAATTTACATGAGGTAGCACCGGAAAGTATCGGCGATGATCAGCCGCTGTTTTCCAAAGAAGGGTTGGGGCTTGATTCTATCGATGCGCTGGAACTGATTGTATTGCTGCAACAGCATTATAACATCCGCATTGCCAACCCTGAAGAGGGACCAAAGATTTTTCAGTCCGTGCGTACCATGGCTGAATACATTACTGCCAATCAAACCATCAAGGCATGAGTGAAAAGGTGTGGATAGCAGGTGGTGGCGTGATCAGCGGTATAGGGCTGGATGTACCTGCCTGTATACAGTCGTTCCGCGATATGCAACCAGGAATGGCTGCTATGCAGTACCTGTCTTCTGTGCATCGCAATACCTTTCCGGTAGCGGAAGTAAAAGCTGATAATGCTACCCTGGCTGATATGGCCCGTATGCCGGAAAATATCAGCCGTACGGCCCTGCTCAGCATGATTGCTGCCCGCGAAGCGTGGCAGTCCTCCGGGTTGGAAGATATTTCCCATTACCGGGTAGGATTTGTGTCGGGTAATACGGTAGGCGGAATGGATAAAACAGAAGATTTCTTCCCGGACTTCCTCGCCAATCCCCGTGGTGGCCGTTTGCACCAGGTAGCTCACCACGAATGTGGTAGCATTACCGAGCTGGTAGCCGATATGCTGGGTATCCGTCACCATGTGTCTACCATCAGCACAGCCTGTTCTTCCGGCGCTAATGCGCTGATGTATGGTGCCCGCCTGATTCGCAATAATATCGTGGATGTAGTGATTGCCGGTGGCACCGACTCGCTCACCCGCTTTACCCTGAATGGTTTCAATACCCTGATGATCCTCGATCAGCAGCCTTGCCGCCCTTTCGACGACACCCGTACGGGACTCAACCTGGGTGAAGGCGCGGGGTATGTGGTGCTGGTATCCGACAGCCTGGCCGCTCAATTGCAGCCATGGTGCCGCCTAAGCGGCTTTGCCAATGCCAACGATGCCTATCATCAAACGGCCTCCTCCCCCGATGGCACCGGCAACTACCTGGCCATGAAGGGAGCGCTGGATATGAGCGGCGTACAACCGCAGCAAATAGGCTATATCAACTTACATGGTACCGGTACACAAAACAATGATGTATCGGAAGGAATAGCGATCAATAAACTCTTTGCGCCGCATTTCCCGGCTATGAGCTCTACCAAGTCATTCACCGGACATACATTGGGGGCTAGCGGGGGAATAGAGGCGGTATTTTCGGCTCTCGCGGTAAAAGAGGGAATCATCTATCCCAATGCCCGTTTTGAGCATCAAATGAAAGAATTACCATTTGCACCAGCTACTACTTTTTCTACCGGTCATGACCTGCAACACGTCATGTCCAACTCGTTTGGGTTTGGAGGAAATTGTTCCAGCCTGGTATTTTCTAAAGTGTAACGCTGCTAAAAAGTTAACGACTACATGAATATCTACATCAATGGCACCGGTTGTATATCTCCGCAGGATACTGCGCAGGGAGGGCCTTTGCTGGCTGCTCCCAGGGAGTATGAACAAGTGAGGCTGGCCACCGTAGATCCGGATTATAAGCAGTGGATTGACGTAAAACAGATCCGTCGCATGAGCCGTGTGGTGAAGATGGGCGTAGCGGCTGCCAACCTGAGTCTGGAGGCCGCCGGCATCACCTTGCCGGATGCTATCATCACCGGCACCGCCTACGGATGCCTTGACGATACCGGCGTGTTTTTAACCAAAATGGTGAACCAGCAGGAAGAAATGCTGACGCCAACCGCCTTTATACAAAGCACCCACAACACCGTAGCCGGGCAGATAGCCTTGCTGCTGGGATGTAACGGGTACAACAATACTTTTGTACACCGCGGATTTTCTTTCGAAAATGCCTTGCTCGATGCTATTATGATCTTAAAAGAAGGCACGGCAAAACATATACTGGCCGGTGGCATGGATGAAATTACCAACTACAGCCACCAGGTATTATCCCGTTTCGGCATTTATAAGAAAGCGCCGGTAAAAACAATGGAGTTGCTCAACAGTCCCGATACCGGCACCATTGCCGGCGAAGGCGCAGCCTTTTTTGCGTTGGGCGCTACCAAAGACCCAGGCACGGTAGCGGAGTTAACAGGTGTAAGCACCCTGTACAAACCGCTGTGGGAGGGAGAAGTAATTGGTCATATCATGAAATTCCTGGAAGAGCACCGCTGTACGCCAGCCGACATAGACCTGCTGGTAACCGGCAGAAATGGAGACATTGACCAGGATGAAATGTATGAAGAAGTAGCCGCCGCCTTGTTTCCCGATCATGCAGAAGCCAGCTTCAAACATCTCTGCGGCGAATATCCTACCGCTGCGGCCTTTGGGCTGTGGATGGCCAACGCCATTATCGCGGAACAAGCCGTTCCGGAAGCAGCCGTATTCTATGGTCGTGCACCACAAAAAATCAACAGGATTCTATTGTATAACCATCACCAGGGAACACACCATTCCTTTGTACTACTCACCGCATGCTGAATAACAGGATTGTAAATATCATTGCTGTAGTGAGCCTCCTGGTATTATTATGCCTGGACAAGCTCATGGGGTATGATATACCATTCTGGTATTATGGCCTTCCCATACTGATTTACCTGCCCTTTACCATTCATGGCGCCATCAATATTGAAGCTAACTTCTTTATGAAGGTGCAATGCCAGGCAGATACGACGGAAAAGGTGGCGGCCCTGTCTTTCGATGATGGTCCGCAAACGGAATATACGCCTGTTATCCTGGATATCTTAAAAGAAGAACAGGCGCCTGCAGCGTTTTTCTGTATCGGAAAAAATATTACAGGCAATGAATCCTTGCTGAAACGCATTTACCAGGAAGGACATGTAATAGGCAACCACACCTATTCCCATCATTTCTGGTTTGATATGAAACTGTCGGCTAATATGCTGACAGATATGCAACAAATGGATGCGCTTACGGTAGATGCTACCGGCCTGCATCCGCGGCTGTTTCGTCCGCCTTATGGCGTTACCAATCCCAACCTGGCCAGGGCCGTAAAAGCAGGCAACTACCTCCCGGTGGGCTGGAGTGTCCGCTCCCTCGATACCGTAGCCAAAGATGGAGAAGCACTGTTGCACAGGATATTAACACAACTCAAACCCGGCGCCGTTATCCTGCTACACGATACCTGTAAGATAACCGCCGCTATATTGCCACAACTGATCCGCGATATCCGCCAACAGGGATACCGGCTGGAGAGAATTGATAAAATGTTAAACGTGAGAGCTTATGTGTAAATGGATTTTAGTGTTGCTTTGTTCCGTAGCAAGCCTGCAAATACAGGCGCAAACAGGGTTTAAGCCGGTGGCCGACCTGGCCCCGCTGAAACAGCAGTTTGCCGCCGCTGCGCAACGCACCCAGAGCATTCAATGCGATTTTGTACAGGAAAAAAACCTGAGCATGCTGTCTGATAAGATTGTATCTAAAGGCAAGTTCTGGTTTAAGAAAGATAATAAGGTAAGAATGGAATATATGCAGCCATCCTATTACCTGCTGGTCATCAACGGGAAAGATATCCGGATTAAAGATGCCCAGAAAGAGAATAAAGTGTCTGGAAAGAGCAATAAGCTGTTTGAACAGATCAATAAAATTACCGTTGACTGCGTACGTGGAACAGTACTGGATAACGCCGACTTCACCACCAAGGCTACTGAAAATAACCAGTCCTACCGCCTGGAGCTGACACCGGTAAACAAAGTAATGAAAGAATATTTCAAAACAATTGTGTTACTGGTAGACAAGCAGGATTATTCTGTATCTAAAATTACGATGGCAGAATCGTCTGGTGATGACACGACCATTAGTTTTTTACATAAACAGCTGAATGCAGCTATTGCCGATGCGGTATTTTCGGTTAAGTAATATTGTCTGGATCGCTTTGCTGATGACCAGCTGCCGCTCGGTGTACAAAGGCCTGCAGCCTGCCGCCGGTGATGTAAACTGCATCCGGCAATTCAGTCCGCAGTTTACGTCTTCGCTGTATAGTACGCAGGTCGACATCTTAAAGCATCATCTCAGCGGCCTCCTGTTTTTTAAACAAATGCCGGATAGCAGTACCCGCGTGGTATTTGCCAACGAAATGGGATTTAAGTTCTTTGATTTTGAATTTGATAAAAACGGGCAGTTTACCAAACACTACCTGATGGCCAAAATGGATAAGAAAGCCGTGGTGAAAACATTGCAGCAGGATTTTGCACTGGTGCTGCTGCATCCGGATCTCACCCAGGCACATGTAGCTACGGATAGCCGTTACCGTTATGTGGTATTACCAACGGAAAAAGGGAACAACTACTACATTACCGATACTACCTGTACACAGCTGGTAAGGATAGAAAAATCATCCCGCCGTCGCCCCGCTGTTACGGTGTGGATGCAGCATTACACGAATGGCGTGCCCGATTCGATCAACATCCGTCACGAGCACTTCAAATTCAATATCTCCCTGCAAAAGGTAGAAAAATAATATCAACATCATTTAAATCATCACACTCCATGTTAGCAGGCAATTTTTATAACGTTACAGCGCAATCCCAGGAACCAGGACAGGTGACCACTACCATTGAACTGAATGCGGGACATCCCATTTTTCAGGGTCATTTTCCTGAACAACCTGTGGTGCCCGGCGTATGCATGATGCAAACCATTACAGAAGTACTGGAGAGCGCGCTGCAAAAGAAGGTCACCCTGAAGAAAGCGAACCAGATGAAGTTCCTGCAAATGATAGACCCGGTACAACAGCCCCTGGTAGATGTATCCGTGGTGTATAAAGAAGAAGAGAACGGCTGGAAAGTAACGGCTACCCTGAAGCGGGAAGACAAAACATTTATGAAATTCCAGGGTATATTTAACTAAGTGGCGAACGCACCTACACATAACGACCATTTTGAGCGTCACCGCGCGGCGGTGCTGATTCCTACGTACAACAACGCAGGTACCCTCGGCGCGGTATTATCGGAAGCGCTTACCTACACCAGCCATGTAATAGTGGTAAATGATGGGGCCACCGATGAAACGCTGGCGGTACTGGAACAGTATCCCCATCTGCAATTAGTGTCGTATAGCCCTAACCGTGGTAAAGGCGCTGCCTTGCGCCGCGGATTTTCCTATGCGCTGCAACAAGGATATCACTACGTGATTACCATGGATGCCGACGGACAGCACTTTGCCACCGATTTGCCAGCTATGGTGCAACAGATAGAGGAGCAGCCGGAAGCATTGATCATTGGCGCGCGCAACCTGCAACAGGAAAATATGCCCGGTAAGAATACTACCGCCAATAAAATATCTAACTTCTGGTTCTGGGTAACCACCGGGTTGAAAGGACCTGATACACAATCCGGCTATCGGCTGTATCCCCTGCTCCGCATGGGGAAAATGAATTTCTTTTGTACCAAGTACGAATTTGAAATAGAAGTGCTGGTACGCAGCGCCTGGAAAGGTATTAAAGTGAACTGGACACCGGTGAAAGTGTACTATCCGCCGCCGGAAGAGCGGGTATCGCATTTCCGGCCGTTCCGCGATTTCGTCCGGATATCGATACTTAATACGGTACTGGTACTGGTAACTTTCCTATATATCAAGCCCCGCGACTTTATCCGTTTCCTGTTGAAAAAGGAAAACTGGAAGCGGATGTGGAAAGAAGAAGTGCTGAAAGCGGAAGAATCTAATGTCAGGAAAGCAGCGTCTATAGGCTTTGGCGTGTTCATGGCCATTATGCCTATCTGGGGCGCGCAACTACTGGTAGCGATACTGGTATCTATTAAATTGAAATTGAATAAAGCATTGGTATTGTTGTCGGCGCATATCAGTACACCGCCGTTTACTCCCTTCATTATGTTTGCCGGTTTTTACACCGGTCGCATCTGGATGGGGCAAACCGCGAAAGACCTGGTATTTAAGGATGGTATTACCTTCCGGACCTTCCGCGACAATATGCTGCAATTTATAGTGGGCAGTGTTACACTGGCCGTACTGGCGGGCATCGCCGCCTGGCTGCTGAGTTGGATGTTGTTGGGAATGTTTAGAAAAGAAAAAAAAAATGGGTAGTCTTTTTGTAGCGATATATAACTTTTTTGAACAGCGCAAAGGCTGGCTGTGGTCCTGTACCCTGCTCAGTTTTTTGCTGGTGGGATATTTTGCTGCCAAAATTAAGCTGGAAGAAGATATCACAAAAATACTACCGCAAGATAAGAAGCTGGATAAACTGCAACAGGTATTCCAGGATTCCCGCTTTGCAGACAAGCTGATTGTCACCATCTCTCAAAAAGATACTACACAGGCGGCACAACCCGACAGCCTTACTGCCTATGCTGCGGACCTTGCTACACAGGCCGGCGCCCAGCTGTCGCCCTATATCAAACAAATACAATCGCAGGCGCAAGATTCCATGGTCATGGGATTGATGCAGGTGATACAACAACATCTTCCCATCTTCCTGGAAGAAAAAGACTATGTAAAGATAGATAGTTTATTGCAGCCTGCTAAGCTGCAGGAATCGCTGCAATACGATTACAACACTCTCATCTCACCGGCGGGACTGGTACTGAAGAAGATGATACAGGCCGACCCGGTGGGCATTTCCTGGATAGGCATCCGGAAGTTGCAACATCTCCAGGTGGATGATCAGTATGAACTATATGACAACTATGTGATCACAAAAGATCATAAGCATGTGATGATCTTTATTACACCGGCTAATCCACCGGGAGCAACGAAGATTAATGCGCAGTTCCTGCAGGGACTGGATAAAATAAAAGATAGCCTGGACCAGCATTACCCCGGCGTAGCAGCGTCTTATTTTGGAGGTACTGCGGTATCGGTTGGCAATGCCACCCAGTTAAGACAGGATACCTTTTTAACACAGGGCATTACCATTGTGTTATTGGTAGTATTGATTGCCCTGTTTTTCCGGAAGAAAAGATCGCCGGTACTGGTGATGTTACCCGTGATTTTTGGTGGCCTCTTTTCACTGGCCTGGATATATGCCGTAAAGGGACATATCTCGGTAATGGCCATGGGGGCTGGTGCGGTGGTATTGGGTATTGCCGTGAACTATTCGTTGCATGTATTTAATCACTACCGCCATTCGCATGATATCCGGGAAGTGATCAATGACCTGGCTATGCCCATGACCCTGGGCAGCTTTACCACCGTAGGCGGTTTTCTCTGTTTGCAGTTTGTAGAATCGCCCATGCTGCGCGATGTGGGATTGTTTGCAGCGCTTAGCCTGGTAGGGGCGGCCTTATTTTCATTGGTATTCCTGCCTCACTGGATAGTGATTGGGCAACATGCACAGCAGCAGCACACCCACCACGATAACTGGCTGGATAAGTTATCGGCTTACAAACCGGAGAAAAATAAATACCTGGTAGGCGCTATTTTCCTGCTCACCATTGTATTCTTTTATACTGCGCGCAACGTATCTTTTGAAAGTGACATGATGCGCATGAATTACATGACGCCGCAATTGAAGGCAGCAGAAGCACACCTCAATGCGGTGAACGCTTATATTGCCCAGTCGGTATACGTAGTTTCTGATGGGCATAACCTGGAGAGCGCCCTGGAAAACGGGGAGCAGCTGATGCCGGTAATACAGCAGTTGCAGGAGAAAGGAATTGTAAAAAAATATGCCGGCGTACAGTCGTTGCTGTTATCTGAAAAAGAACAGCAGACACGCATTGATCGCTGGAACCGCTACTGGCAGGCTGCCGACGCCAACAAACGAGCAGCTTTGCTCGCTTACCTGCGCCAGGAAGGCACGCGCTTCGGCTTTAGCGCCACCGCATTCAATAACTTTGATGAGTTACTGCATAAAGACTTTCAGCCGTTGTCGCCAGAGGCGGTAAAGACCTTGCAAAGTGGCAACCTGGGCGATTTTATTATACAAAAGAATGGCGCTACGTCGGTAGTAACACTGTTGAAGGTGGATCCGGCGCATAAACAGGCGGTGTACAACGCATTGGAAAACCTGCGGGGCACTACGGTGCTGGATAAGCAATACGCAGCAAACAGGCTGGTAGAAGTGATCAAAGATGAGTTTAACAGCATCGCCTGGATGACCTCCCTGCTGGTGTTTTTCGCCCTATTGCTGTCGTACGGCCGCATTGAGCTGGCGCTGATTACCTTTATCCCGATGGCCGTGAGCTGGATCTGGATATTAGGAATTATGGGATTGTTTGGTATCAGGTTTAATATTGTCAATATCATCCTTTCCACGTTTATTTTTGGTTTGGGAGATGACTACAGCATCTTTATGATGGACGGGCTGTTGCAGGAATACAAGACCGGCAAGAAAACCCTTTCTTCTTTCAAATCCTCTATTTTCCTGTCGGCCATCACTACCATACTTGGATTGGGCGTGCTGATCTTTGCGAAGCATCCTTCACTGAAATCAATTGCCCTGATATCTATTATCGGGATCAGTACGGTGGTATTGATTTCCCAGGTGATTATCCCATTCCTGTTCAACTGGCTGATCACCAACCGCGTAAAAAAGAACTATGCTCCCTGGACCCTGAAAGGGTGGTGCTTATCGGTATTTTCCTTTATTTATTTCACGGTAGGTTGTCTGTTGTTGACGGTCATAGGCTCCCTATTGATCCGCTTAAATCCTTTCAATAAGGAAAAAGGTAAACTATTATACCACCGCATTCTTTCGGCCTATACACGTAGCGTATTGTATATTATGGGGAATGTGAAGAAGCGTGTTGTCAATCCCGCCAATGAGCAGTTTGAAAAGCCGGCAGTTATCATCAGTAATCACCAGTCTTTCCTGGATATCCTGGTATCTACCATGCTGCATCCCAAGGTGATACTGCTCACTAACCAGTGGGTATGGCGTTCGCCGGTATTTGGGGCGGTAGTGCGGCTGGCCGACTATTACCCGGTAGCTGATGGAGCGGAAGGGGCTATTGAGAAATTAAAACAACGCGTGGCAGAAGGTTATTCCATCGTGGTATACCCTGAAGGTACCCGTTCTCCCGATCCTGTTATCAAGCGGTTTCATAAAGGCGCCTTCTATATTGCTGAACAACTGGGACTGGATATAGTACCCATTGTTATTCACGGTACCGCCTATACGATGAGTAAGGGCGATTTCCTGCTGAAAGATGGTACCGTAACGGTTAAATACCTGCCGCGTATTACGCCACAGGACACGTCCTGGGGGGATAACTATAGCGCACGTACGAAAAGTATCAGCCGGTATTTCAGACAACAGTACGAAGTGTTGCGGGCAGAAATAGAGGTGCCGAAATATTTCCGGGAGCAGCTGAAGTATAATTACATTTATAAAGGGCCGGTGCTGGAGTGGTATATGCGGGTGAAAACCGCCATGGAAAAGAACTATGAGCTGTTTCATGAATTGCTTCCGACAACCGGTCGCATCCTGGATATAGGCTGTGGCTATGGTTTCATGGATTATATGCTTACCTGGACAGCGCCAGGGCGTGAAATTACCGGTATCGACTACGACGAAGAGAAAATAGCTACGGCGGCCTGGTGTTACCAGAAGCCGGGACAGCTACAGTTTATTCACGGCGATATTTCCCAAACGCCGTTTGAAAAATACGATGCCTTTATTTTAAGTGATGTATTGCATTACCTGCAGCCTGCGGCACAGGAAGCCCTGTTGCAGCAGTGTATACGCAGGCTTACCCCGGATGGCGTTATCGTGGTACGCGATGGCGACAGTGACATGGCCAAAAGGCATGAAGGCACGAAGTTTACAGAGTTTATGTCTACAAAAGTGTTTGGATTTAATAAAACGGGTAATCAGCAGTTATCGTTTTTTTCCGCTTCACATGTGCGTAACCTGGTCAGCAAATATGGTGCGGTAGCGGAGCAGATAGACAACACCCGGTATACCTCGAATGTAATATTTGTGATAAAAAAACTTCCCCAAAAAAATTATGCACAGCTATGATGTCATCATTATAGGCAGCGGCCTCGGAGGCCTTGTTTGTGGCGCTATCCTCAGCCAGCACGGCTACCGTGTTTGTATTTATGAAAAAAACCGGCAGGCAGGTGGTTGCCTGCAAACCTATTCCCGGGAAAAAGTCATCTTTGATTCAGGCGTACATTATATTGGTGGCCTGGCTCCGGGCGAAAATCTCTATAAAGTATTTAAATACCTGGGCATCTACGATCAGCTGAAGCTGAAACGTATGGATATGGACGGCTTCGATCATATCAGCTTTGCCGGGGATGATAAAATATACAAACTGGCTCAGGGCGAGGAAAACTTTATCCGCACCCTGCTGGCCGATTTCCCGGAAGAAGAAGCCGCGCTGCGGGCCTACTGTGATAAGATCAGTGAAGTATGCAGCAAGTTCCCGCTGTATAATCTCCGTACGGGCGACTATGAAGAAAAACGCAGTGTACTGCAGCTCAATACCGCCAGCTACTTACGCAGTATTACCAGCAACGAAAAATTACAACAGGTATTGGCGGGCAACAACCTGTTATACGCCGGCATGGCCGAAAAAACGCCTTTTTACGTACATGCGTTGGTGTTAAACAGCTATATGAAAAGCTCCTGGAAATGCGTGGATGGCGGCTCCCAGATAGGGAAGCTGTTATGTCGGCGTATCCGGGAAAATGGGGGCAACATTATCCGGAATATGGCAGTAACCGCCATCCAGGGAGAAGGCGACCAGGTAGACCATATTGTTTTACAGGATGGCACCCGCGCCAGGGCCACTCATTATATCTCTAATCTGCATCCGGCGCAAACGATGGCCATGACCCATAGCGATACGCTCCGGAGCGCTTATCGCAACCGCGTACAGCAACTGGAAAATTCGGTAGGCGCGTTTGTATTGAACGTGGTGCTGAAACCCGGTACATTCAGGTATCTCAACTATAATCATTATTACCATGCCACTCCTGATGCCTGGGCGGGCATCGACTACCGCGCGGAAGAATGGCCGCAAACCTATGCGATGTACGTATCGGCCAGCTCCCGGCATGAAACCTATGCCGATAGCCTGTCGGTAATGACGTATATGCGGTATGCCGAAATGGGGCCCTGGCAACATACCATCCATACTGTACTGCAACCGGAAGGCCGGGGCGCAGACTACGAGGCATTTAAACAACAAAAGGCAGACCTGCTGATCGATTGTGTGGAAAAGCAATTCCCGGGATTCCGGAACTGTATACAATCGTATTATGTGGCTACACCATTGTCGTACCGCGACTATATCGGTACCGGGGATGGCAGCATGTACGGCATTATGAAAGATAGCGCAGATCCACTGCGGACTATGATATCGGCCCGTACCAAATTATCCAATTTGTATCTTACAGGTCAAAACCTGAACTTGCATGGAATTTTAGGAGTGACCATCAGTGGGGTGATTACCTCGGCAGAATTGCTGGGCATGGACTTCCTGGTGGATGAAATTAATCAGTCAATATCAATATAAAGTGAAACAAAAGAAACGAAGCGGCTGGAAAAGATTAGGACGCATACTTTTATATATCATCGGGTTTTTCTTGCTGCTCTTTGTGGGATTGGCAGTTTACCTGGTGGCCGTGAGCAAAATGCCGCCGCCCGTGGTGACAGATCAGCGCGCGTTGCAGCTGCAACGCAAAGAGCTGGACAGTACCTGCTATACACTCGGTAACAACTGGTTTCGCAAGAGCAACAGTGGCCTGTATGAAATGTATGTAGAAGGCGCGCCTTTTGAACGCGGGGTAATCAATGGTAAATTGTCCGGAGAGTTGATCCGCCGGCAGGAAGATGTGTTTGTGGCCCAGTTCAGTAAAATGGTGCCCTCCAAGTTCATGCTTCACTTCCTGAAATACTTTATAGGCTGGTTTAACAGGGACCTGACCAGTCATGTGCCGGAGGAGTTTAAGGAAGAAATTTATGGAGAATCATTTTCCGCTTCTCCCAACTACGATTACATTGGTACCAACTATTCCCGTTTGATGAACTATCATGCGGCACACGATATAGGACATGCACTGCAAGGCATGATGCTGGTGGGTTGTACGTCTTTTGGCACCTGGAACGATCAGTCGGCCGACAGCAACCTGATTATCGGGCGCAATTTCGACTTTTATATGGGCGACGATTTTGCGAAAGAAAAGATGGTAGTGTTCTATCGCCCGGAAAAAGGGCATAAGTTCATGTTTGTAACCTGGGGCGGTTTTACAGGAGTCGTATCCGGTATGAACGACCAGGGCCTGACAGTGACCATCAATGCCGCTAAAACCAGTGTGCCTACCGCTGCTGCTACACCGGTATCGCTGGTAGCCCGGGAAATCCTGCAATATGCAGGTAACATCTCCGAAGCCTGGAATATAGCCAGCAAGCGGGAAATGTTTGTGTCGGAATCTTTCCTGGTTGGCTCGGCTGCTGATAACAAAGCGGTGCTCATCGAAAAAACGCCGCAGGGCATGGATATGTACAGCTCTGGTAAAAACACCATTACCTGTACCAATCACTTCCAGGGCGACACACTCGGTAACCTGGCGTCGAACAAGCTCCAGATGAAGGAAAGTGCATCGGAATACCGTTATGAAAGATTGAAAGAGCTGATGCAGGAAAACGGGCCCAATACAGTACAAAAAACAGTGAACATCCTCCGCGACCGCGGTGGTTTACATAATGCCAATATTGGCCTGGGGAATGAAAAAGCCATCAACCAGTTGATTGCCCATCATTCCATCGTATTTGAACCTAAAAAACGGATGGTGTGGGTATCTACTGCACCCTGGCAACTGGGGCAGTTTGTGGCCTACGATTTGAACAAAATATTCAGCATGCACGGCCTGGATTCCGATCATGAGGTATATGATAGCGCACAAACTATTCCGGCCGACAGCTTCCTGCTATCAAAAGAATATGTTGCCTTCAATACTTACCGGCAGCTGAGAGACCAGATAAAAGAAGGTAAAACGGTAGATATTAACGCATTGATTGCGTCTAACCCCGCATACTATCATACATATGTGCTGGCAGGTGATTATGCGTTTAAGCGCAGGGAGTATGTGGCTGCCAAACAATATTATGAAACGGGTTTAACGAAAGTCATTGCCACCAAAGGAGAGGAGAATCATATCCGTAAACAGCTGGAGTTATGTAATGCAAAATTGCAGGCGAACCACTAAAAGTAACTGTTATGATTATAGGTATTGGAACAGACATTGTGGAGGTGCCCCGTATCGCGGCCAAGCTGGCTAAGGGCGAGGGGTTTCGCAACCTGGTATTCACGCCCTATGAAATCACCTATTGCGAAAAGCAGGCTGCTCCGGCCGATAGCTATGCTGCCCGTTTTGCTGCCAAGGAAGCAGTGTTGAAAGCCATGGGAACAGGTTGGGGAAACGGCGGCATTAACTTCGACGAGATAGAAATACGCAACGATGAAGCCGGCAAGCCGGAAGTATACCTGATTGGAAAGGGTGCCTCCAGGTACGGTACCATGGGCATCAAAAAAATATGGGTGTCTTTATCTCACGAAAAAAGCGCCGCCGTGGCGATGGTCATTATTGAAGGATAAATTTTTAGGGGAAGATGTATATACCAGATATTGAATTACAGTCGAAAGCAGCCATCAGGGCTTACCAGGAGAAAGAAGTGTTGCGCCTGTTGGGCTACCTGCGTGAATTTTCACCATTCTATAAAGCGTGGTTTAAAAAGCATGACATTGCTGCCGACCAGGTTCAGTCGCTGGAAGCATTTTCCATGATTCCACCGGTAACCAAAGAAGACTTACAGGAACACAACTGGGAATTTCTTTGCGTAGATAAAAGTAAGATTGCGGAATATACCACCACTTCCGGCACCCTCGGGCGCCCCGTCATTATTGCCCTCACAGAAAAAGACCTGCAACGTTTAAGTTATAACGAATACATTTCTTTTTGTTGCGCCGACGGAACAGACAACGATATTTACCAGCTGATGCTGACGCTGGACCGCCAGTTTATGGCAGGGATGGCGTATTACAACGGTATACGTAAACTCGGCGCCGGCGTATTACGCGTAGGCCCTGGCGTACCCAGTATGCAATGGGAAAATATACAGCGTATACAGCCTACCGTTATCGTAGGTGTACCTTCCTTTATCGTAAAGCTGATCGCCTACGCGAAAGAGCATCACATCGACATCAATAAAACATCTGTAAAGAAAGCCGTGTGTATAGGTGAAAACATCCGGAATACGGATTTTTCGCTGAATGTTTTAGGCAAAAAAATTACAGAGCAATGGAATATAAAATTGTATTCCACCTATGCTTCCACTGAAATGCAAACGGCCTTTACGGAGTGCAAAGCAGGTAATGGCGGGCATCATCATCCGGAGCTGTTGTATGTGGAATTACTGGATGAAAACAACCAACCAGTGGCTCCCGGTGAAGAAGGAGAAGTTACCATTACCACGCTGGGCGTAGAAGGCATGCCCCTGTTGCGTTATAAGACCGGCGATATCTGCCAGTATCATTACGATACCTGTAGCTGCGGCAGGCATACCTTGCGCTTGTCTCCCGTAATAGGACGTAAAAAACAGATGATCAAGTACAAGGGTACCACCTTGTATCCGCCGGCCCTGTTCGACCTGCTGAACGATATGGAAGATGTGAAAGAGTTTGTAGTGGAAGTATATTCCAATGAATTGGGTACCGATGAAATCCTCCTGCACCTTTGGCCCCGGGAAGAGTCGGAAGAAATGGACCGCAAAATAAAATCCTATCTCCAGGCCAAGCTACGGGTAATCCCCCAGGTGCGGTATACCGGCCAGCAGGAAATTATGCGTATGCAGTTTCCGGAAAACAGCCGCAAACCGGTAAAGTTTTTAGATAACAGAAATTAGCCGTTATTTATTTGTATATATAAAATAATGTTTATATTTATTCTTATTGATTACATATAAACAGGTATCCCTATGGGCATGAGTTTCGTTGTGGCGCTCAGCAATAAAGTATATCACCCTCAGCAGTTATCCACTTTACAGGATGATTTCCGGTTGAAAAGTATGGAGCCAACGGGTGAGAGTGTTTTCAACGGCCATTTGCGGATGAATGCTACAGAATGGACAATGAGCGTGTGCTATGGTGAAAAGGGCACCGTTATTATCTGCCCGGCTTCCGGCGTGGCAGAATCTACCCGGGTAAGAAAAGCTTCCGTTGGTGGCAAAACAGCGCTCATCACCTATAACGACAATGCCATGTTCTGTTACATCAGCGTATTTGAAGATGAAGCGGCCATTGCCGATATCGTATATGCCGATGGGATGATACAGTTTGGCGTAGTGAATGGCGATGTATTTAGTTATGCACGCAGCCTGTTTGGCGAAATCACCGGAACAGATTTCGGAGATTATATCGACGGGGAAAAAGTATATAACTACAAGTTCAGCATATAACTATAATACCAGGTCGCAATTGATTTCTACTTCATCTATCTGTGCACCGCGTTTTTTATAAAATTCAATAGCGTGCTGGTTCCAGTTGGATACCTGCCATCTTACCTTCTTACATCCTGCTTCCCTGGCTTTTTCTATCACGGCATCCATTAGTGCTGTTCCAATAGCATGGCCGCGATATTGGTCTTTTACATACAGATCGTCCAGGTACACCGCTTTTCCTGACCAGGAATAATAGGCGAAGAACCAGGTAGCAAATCCAATGACCTGGTCTTGGTAAATAGCCACAATACATTGAAAGCGATCTTTGTCCTGTATCATTTGTGGCAAAGTGATGGTTACCTTTTCCGGGGTTTTAATGAAGTGGGCAAACTCCCGGATAAGCTGATAGATTTGTGCGAAATCCTCTTCTCCAGCTGTTCTGATCGTGATGTCCATAGGAAATATAAATATTTGTGTAGTGTTTGATTAAAACCCCATCACCGCTATATCTTTCGGGTTATCCAGCTTCGTGCTTTTCCGTTCACCCCCTACCATTACATGAATCATATTTGTTTGCGTGGGATGTCTTTCATACAACAGGTTATTTTTTACCTGTACCTGTTTAGGCGCCGGAACATTTTCCGCTTCCAGGAAACTCCATACTGCGTCTTCTTCTATCTTATAGCCAATAAAATGTAAGGGAATTGTTTTGCCATCTAAAGTAATGATGAGATGACGGGAAAGATAACCGGCAATATAACCCTCCACCTGCTGGCGATTGGCAGGATGGGTGATGTCGAAAGAGGTCTTATATTCCGCTTTGAGTGTATTTTCCAGGTCGTCTGCAAAAATACGGCAGCTTACCTGCAGCTCTTTCTTCGCGGCATTATGCGAAATCTCCGTTACACTGGCATAAAAAGGATGAGCGGCTGTCAGCCACAAAGTCATCCACCATTTACAAAATAATAAGCCCACCTTTTTATATTTTTAAATTTACCGGAAGACAAAAATACGCTTTAAGCCGCCATATTCTCCGCTCACAATCCCGATTTTTTGGTTCAACACATTTGTATATTGATTTTTGAAGAACATTATTATCTTGTGTGCTTTGAAAATTTAAATACCAGTGAACGCAAATGCAAAGCTGGTAAAGCAATCATAACCAAAATATAGCAGGGCAGGGCAATGGATGAGTTGTATTTTCAGCTGGGGTGGCAGCATATTATCAATTGGGACGCTTACGATCACATTCTTTTTGTAATAGCACTGAGTGCCATTTACTTGTTGCGCGACTGGAGAAAAGTACTGGTATTGGTAACGGCTTTCACGGTAGGTCATTCTATTACACTGGCCTTGAGTGTGTTACATATTATCCGCATACCCGGGCCACTGGTGGAGTTCCTGATACCGGTCACCATATGTGTCACTGCGGTGTCCAACATCCTGAAAAGGGAAGATGAGCCACAGAACCTGCAACTGAACTATTTCTACGCATTGTTTTTTGGGCTGATTCACGGGCTGGGATTCTCCAATTACCTGAAAAGTTTATTGGGAAGCCAGGCCAACATCGTACAACCACTCCTGGGATTTAACCTGGGGCTGGAATTCGGGCAGATCATCATCGTCATGAGCATACTGCTGGTATCCACAACGATCGTGAAAATCAGCCACGTAAAACGCCGGGACTGGAACATGTTCCTATCGTCGGCCACCTTTGGAGTCGCATTTTTAATGGTTATACAAGGCGTTAGATCGCTGTTTTTTTAATACTGTTTATGAGAAAGAATCTTTACCTCGCCGGGGTATTGTGTTGCAGTATTTTGTCGCTGCAGGCACAGAATAACCCGGGCTCCAACCATGGCAACCGCTTCGAACAGCTGGGCACTATGCTGCAAACACCCAATATGTACCGCTCTGCCTCCGGGGCGCCAGGACCCAAATACTGGCAGCAACGGGCCGATTACGATATCGACGTGCAACTGGATGATGCCGCCCAGAAATTAACCGGCGCCGAAACCATTACCTACTTTAATAATTCGCCAGATCCGCTCACCTATATCTGGCTGCAGCTGGATGAAAATGAGCACGATCCGAAAAGCGACAACCAGTCTTTCAACGAAAGCCGGATGTCGGATAAAATGACCCTTTCTACGCTCAACAGCATCCTGCCGCCTAAGCAGGACCTGGGCGTGAAAATCACGAAGCTCACCGATGCAGAAGGCAAAACATTGCCCTACATCGTCAACCAGACCATGCTGCGGATAGATTTGCCCAAACCCCTGATGCCAGGCGAAAAATACCGCTTTAAAGTTTCGTGGTGGTACAACATCTCCGATCGTATGACCATCGGTGGCCGCGGTGGATATGAATACTTCCCGGAAGACAAAAACTACCTGTATACCATTGCTCAATGGTATCCCAGGCTGGCCGTGTATTCCGACTTCCAGGGCTGGCAAAATAAACAGTTCACCGGCAGAGGTGAATTTGCCCTCACCTTCGGTAACTTCAAAGTACGCATGACGGTACCCTCCGACCATGTGGTAGGCGGCACCGGCGAATGCCAGAACTATAAGGAAATGCTCAGCGCAGCACAATATCAGCGCTGGCAGCAGGCACAAAACAGCAAAGAACCGGTGGAAGTAGTGACCCTGGATGATGCGAAGAAAGCCATACAAGGCCATGCCTCCAGCACCAAAACCTGGGTGTATGAAGCACAGAACGTGCGCGACTTCGCCTGGGTATCTTCCCGCCGCCTCGTATGGGATGCGTTGCCCACTAACGTAGAAGGCAACAAGGTAATGGCCATGTCGTATTATGGTCCTGAAGCCTATCCGCTCTATCACCGCTATTCCTCTAAAGTGGTAGCACATACCCTGAAATCCTACTCGAAGCATACCATCCCTTATCCTTATCCCGTGGCTATTTCGGTAGAAGCAGCCAACGGCATGGAATACCCGATGATCTGCTTTAACTACGGCCGTGCCGATAAAGACGGTACTTACTCAGAAGCCACCAAAAATGGCATGATCGGCGTAATCATCCACGAAGTAGGACACAACTTTTTCCCGATGATCGTTAACTCCGATGAAAGGCAATGGACCTGGATGGATGAAGGATTAAATACCTTCTGCCAGTTTATGGCAGAACAGGAATGGGACAGCAATTTCCCTTCCGGTCGCGGCCCTGCCCATAAGATCGTAGATTATATGAAGATGCCTAAAGACCAGCTGGAGCCCATTATGACCAACTCTGAAAACATTGTACAGTTTGGTCCTAACGCATATGCCAAGCCGGCTACTGGGTTGAATATTCTCCGTGAAACCATTATGGGCCGCGAATTGTTCGACTTCTCTTTCAGGGAATATGCGCGTCGCTGGGCATTTAAGCATCCTACACCGGCCGATTTCTTCCGCACCATGGAAGATGCTTCTGCGGTAGACCTGGATTGGTTCTGGCGCGGATGGTTCTTCGGTATCGAACCGGTAGACATTTCCCTCGACAGCGTGAAATGGTTCCGCATGGATGGCAATGACCCGGAAAAAACAGCCAAAACTGCCCAGGCAGCGTATGATAAAAACATGGACCATGTTGCCCGTCAACGGAATAAAGCTGCCGGCGTGAAATATGCGGTAGACCAGGATACCAGCCTGCAGGACTTCTACAGCAAATGGAACCGGTTTGAAGTAAGCCAGGAAGACAAAGATGCCTACAGTAAGTTCTATAACGGCTTAAGCAAAGAAGAAAAAGCACTGTACGACAGCAAGAAGAACTTCTACCAGCTTACCTTCTCCAATAAAGGCGGACTGGTAATGCCACTGATCATTGAGTGGACGTTTGCAGATGGCACCAGGGAAACAGACCGTATTTCTGCCTACATCTGGCGCAAGAATGAAAATGAAGTGACCAAAGTATTCGCCAAAGACAAACAGGTAGTGGCCGTAAAGCTCGACCCCCTGCGTGAAACCGCTGATATCGACGAAAGCAATAACAGCTGGCCCCGTGAAGCGGCTCCTTCCCAGTTTGAGCTGTTTAAAGCCCAGGGAGGCGTACGCGGTGCTTCCACCGGCGACAACCCCATGAAGAAAGCAAAAACAAAATAATCGCGCTATTTTATATTTTGTGGCGGCTATCATCCCGGATGATAGCCGCCCTTTTTTTGATATTCATAAAAGCCCGAGTGATGAAATTATTTGCCCGTTTACTGATACTGCTGTGTTGTACCCAGATGGCAAAGGCCGCAGACGTAGACACTGTCAGTATTTACAGCCAGAAAATGCACCGCGCCTACAATTGTGTGGTCATTACACCCTCCACTTATAAAAGCGGCACCCAGCGGTACCCGGTAGTATACCTGCTACATGGCGCCGGTGGTGATTATGCCAACTGGGTCACCAAAGTGCCTGCCATTAAAGAACTGGTAGACACCTACCAATGTATGGTGGTATGCCCCGATGGTGCCGTTACCAGCTGGTATTTTGATAGCCCGGTAGATAGCAGCGTGCGGTTCGAAAGCTATGTATCCACAGAGATACCCGCCTATATCGATCAGCATTATCAAACAATGCCGGAACCTCATTACCGTGCTATTACAGGCCTCAGCATGGGAGGCCATGGAGCCCTGTTTCTCGCTATCCGCCATCCGGAGGTTTTTGGCGCTGCCGGCAGCATAAGCGGTGGCGTTGACCTTCGTCCTTTCCCCAAAAACTGGGACATTGCCAAACGACTGGGCCCTCCCGGTACTGCAGGTGCTAACTGGACCGACTATACGGTAATTAAGCAGGTAGAAAAGCTGAAACCAGGCGCCCTGTCTATTATCATCGACTGCGGGGTAAAAGACTTTTTTATAGATGTAAACCGCGACCTCCATAAGAAATTATTGCTGGCGGGTATCGACCACGACTATACCGAACGCCCCGGTGAGCACAATTGGGACTACTGGGCTAATTCCATCCAGTATCAGCTGTTGTTCTTCCATCGTTTCTTCCAGTAAACAAACGCTTATATGCATAAAGAAAGCCGGTTTTCAACAAAACCGGCTTTTGCTTTTGTCCTGTATCTATGAAAATTCGAAAATTTTTGTTCTCTTAAAAAGTCCGTCAACAGGAATGCCAACGGCTGTTAATTTGAATGTGACCTATGTTGAGTGAATGCTAAATGCAATATTTTTTAAGAATCATTTGGTGTGATAGAATGCCGGTCCTCAACAGGACCGGCCTTTTTTATGCACGCGATTCAAAATAAAATGTTGATTTATTTTACCGGATCCCACCAGAGGTGAGTACCGCCTACATCTTTTTGTGGTGTTAGTGTGGCAATTGCCTTTTGAATGGCACCTGCATTAGTAGCGTATTCATTGCTCGGGAAATTAGCCCTGCGCACGAAATCGGCCGTGGTGATAGCGCCATTACTGTTGTTGATCACTACCGGGAAGAGTTTAGGATAACCGGTTCTGCGGAACTCAGACCAGGCTTCTTCTCCTTCAGGGTAGTTGGCAATCCATTTTTGTGTGATAATACGTTCCAGTTTCTGGTTGAAAGTGGCGGCAGCATCCCATTTAATAGTGATGGTGCTCAGGTAGGGGGAACCGGCAAGTATATCGTTCTGACCAGCGGTGATGGCTTTAGGATCTTTGTACTCATTAGGCTTGGCGGTACTATTGTTATAATAAGTAGCCGCGCTGCCCAGCTTGTATTGATCAAAGGACGCCTGGATGCCGGACTGGTAGTTGGTTTGCGGATCACCGGCGTTGGCCCATCCGCGGACACCGGCTTCTGCCTTCAGGAACCAGCCTTCAGCGGCGGTCATCAGCTGTATTTTGCTGGGGAAAATAGCCAGCTTGGAGTATTTCAGGTATCTTTCTTTTGCATCGATGTTGATACCGTTGCGGATACCTTTAAATATACCAGCTACAGCCGGATCGGTAGCTATCTGGAAGAATTTAGGCAAGCGCGGATCATTGTAGCCACCCATGATAGATTCTGCCGGGGCGCCCATGCGGATATCACCCCAGGAGTCGTTGATGGTATTCAACGGGTGCGTGGTAGCGCCAATATCCACCAGGAAGTTGTCGGCAGTACCATCGGTCAGCAAGCCGCCGGCATTGGCCAGGGCAGCTTCGCCCTCTGTTTTTGCTTTGGCCGGATCAATATTCACAACACGCAAAGCAAGACGTAAGCGCAGCGTATTGGCGAACTTCAGCCACTGGATGTATTTGCCACCGTATACGAGGTCCGCTTTCCCAAATAAAACGGATTGTTGCTGATCTTTGATCGGTGTGAGAATATCGATCGCTTCTTTCAAATCGGCGAAGAAAGCATAATAGGCGTCTTTCTGGCTGTCTAAATCTACGGTACCGTCTGCATTAGGCTGATTGTACTTAGTGTAGATAATAGGACCGTAAATGTCGCTGATACGATGCATGGCTTCCACCTTCAGGATCTGCGACATAGCATACGTTTCAGGAAATTTAGATTTGGAGTAGGTGCTCGCTTTGTAACAAGGGTTCATCACGTTACTATAGGCAATTCTCCAGGCAGCGCTGGTCCATCCATCCAGCAGGTTATAGCTGAGGTTATTACTGTTGCCCGCAAATGGAGTGGCCGACATCATGTAACCGCTAAACACATCTCCCAGCAGGTTTTGCTGCAATTGAAAATCCGGCACCGGAAGATATAAGTAAATACTGCGTTGCGCCTGTTGTAATTGTGCCGCTACCAGCGCAAAGTCGCCCTGTAAATCAGCATCGGTAGACCCATACGGATTTTTGTTGATTTCCTCGAAGTTCTTGGTACAGCTGCTGAAACCTAATAAGGCAGCGGTCAGGACCAAACCTATTTTTTTATATGATTTAAAATTCATGGCTCAATTTTTTTGTGTGCTGAATCAGGTTAAAACGTAGCTTTCAGGTTCAGTCCAAAGCTGCGGGTAGAAGGCAGACCAAATACATCCACACCCTGAACACCGTTATCTGTACTCATGCTCATTTCAGGATCGTAAGGCGCTTTTTTGGTGAAGAAGAACAGGTTACGTCCTACCAGGCCTACCTTCAGATCTCTGAGCACATTGTTGTGCATCGGAATGGTATAACCAATGGCCAGCTCTCTCAAACGCACGTTGGTAGCATCATACATGTAGTATTCAGTGATACCGGCGCGACCGGCTACACCACCGTAAAATACTGCTGCAGGGATTTTACCGGTAAATTTACCGCCACTGGCTTTGGTGGCATTGAACGCTACACCACCATTGTCGCGGGCATCTGCGGTAACTTTAGATACGCCATATTCATCCAGCATAGCCTGTGTAATACTCATTACTTTACCTCCAAAACGTCCGTCGATCAGGATGTTTAAGCTGAATTGTTTCCAGCTGAAACTGTTGTTCCATCCCAGCAGGAATTTAGGAGTAGGATTACCCAGGAAAGACAGCGGACCATCGGCCGGCAAAGGCTTGCCATTATCATCTACCAGGACGCTGCCGTCTGCACCGCGTTTGAAGGCACGGCCATAGATGTCACCAAAGGAACTTCCTTCATGCAGTTTCAGTGCATAGCTGTTTACGTTGTCGCCTTTAGGTGTAATGGTATAGTCGCCTTTCAGCTGCGGAGCCAGTTCTATCAGCTTGTTCCGGTTATGGGTAAAGTTGAAGGAGGTTTGCCAGTTCAGGTTTTTGCTTTTGATAACCTGGTAGCCCAAAGTAGCTTCTATACCGGTGTTTTGTACATTACCTGCGTTCACGAAGGCATTAGGATATAAATAACCTGCGGAGATGGTAAAGTCAAAATACTGGTTTTTAGTATGTGAGTTATACCACGTGATATCGAAGTTCAAGCGGTTGTCAAACATTCTCCATTCTGTACCAAATTCAACAGAAGTGGTCATTTCCGGTTTCAGCGGTAATCCCAGGTAAGCGCCGGATGTATTGGAGGTCAGCGTACCGGAAGTAATGGTATTTACCGGCAGGGTAGAAAATGGCGCTACGTCGTTACCCACTTTGGCATAAGAGCCGCGCACCTTACCATAGTCTATGAATTTAGGCATGTGGAAGATGTCGCTGAGGATGGCGTTTAAACCGCCGGAATAATAGAGGTAACCCTTCTTGGCATTTGGCGTGTAAGCCAGGGTGGAAGACCAGTCGTTACGCGCGGTTAAATCCAGGAATACTTTCTGCTGCAAATTGAAACCTACGGTTCCAAATACAGACTGGAGCTGTCTCCTGGTGCCGGTCGGTATAATTTTAGCCGCCGGGCTCAGGTTGATGTTACCAACATGGAATATATTGGCAAAAGCCAGGTCAGCATCTTTGGAATCGATGAAGTTACGATCCTGCTTCAGGTCTGTTATACTGGTACCTGCGGTGAAGTTGAAGCCTATTTTATCAGAAATTTTAGGACTTCCTACAAATAACAGGTCGCCATAATACTGTGTGCTGGACAGGTAATCGTAGGTATAACGACCATTGGCATCAGCAATAGTGGTTTGTGTACCGGCATTGGCTTTTAATTCATATTTATCCCAGGCTTTATTCACATTACCGCGGGCTTGTACGCTTAACCAGTCGGTGAGCGTATAACGCAAGGCCAATGACGTGATCAGGTTATCCTTACGGTTTTCGGTGACGTTCCTGTTCAGGATCCAGTAAGGGTTCTGCTGGGAGTCTTGTCCGTCCAGCTTTTTATCGATGTTGAGGTTCCACCAGTCCTGCACATACATGTTGCGGGTAGGAGAGAAGTACTCGTAGTTGTTCTTGTACTGGTCGAAGTTTAAACCTCTTGGAAACAGGTATAAGCCCGTCAGTGCGTTATAATATAAACCGGAGGTAGGGCGGTTATGTGCATTTTGAGTGGTCATTTGCACGTTCGCGTCCAGGTTCAGTTTATCGTTCAGGAAATTGGCGTTTTCCCGGAAGTTGAGAGTGTGCTGTCCATATTTGGCGGTAGGCACAATACCCTTATTGGCGGTATTGGAGTAAGAGAAATAGGTCTGTGCCTTTTCTGTACCACCAGATACGTTTACCGAGTTGATCCAGGTAGTACCGGTCTGGAAGAATTTCTTTACATGATCAGGACTGCTACCTTTATCGCCCCAGCTATACAGGTTGCCCGGAGAGGATTGCAGGTAAGAGTACTGCAGGTCCGGACGATAAGAAGGCTGATCGAGTGTAAAGTTGGACGAGTAAATAATTTTTGCTTGTCCTGCTTTCCCTTTTTTGGTAGTGATCATGATCACCCCGTTGGCTGCCTGGCTACCGTACAACGCAGAGGCGGAGGCGCCTTTCAGTACGTTTACGCTTTCGATATCGTCAGGGTTAATGGTGCTGAGGATATCACCACCATCGCGGCCGCCGGAGGAAGTACCGGATGCCTGACCCCAAAGATCGCTGGGCTGGGCGCTGGTGAAATTGGCAATGGGCACGCCATCCACTACATACAGTGGCTGGTTTTCACGGATGGACTTTTGTCCGCGTAATACTACCCGGGAAGAACCGCCCACACCGGATGCACTGCGGTTGATCTGCAAACCCGATACTTTACCGGATAAGCTGTTGATAACGTTTGTTTCTTTTACGGTAGTCAGATCTTCTCCTTTTACCTGTTGGGTGGAGTAGGTGAGATCTTTTGCTTTACGTTGAATGCCCAACGCAGTTACTACCAGTTCATTTAATCCTTTAACGTTGTCGTCCAAAGAAACGTTGAGCGTAGCGCCGCTGCCTACTGCCACTTCTTTTACGGCAAAACCTACGGAGCTGAAAACCAGTACATCGCCGGTTTTGGCGTTGATATGATATTTACCGTCTACACCAGTTTGTGTACCTCTTGAAACACCTTTCACCTGTATCGTAACGCCGGGCAATGCATTGCCCTTGCTATCGCGTACGGTACCGCTGATTTCCCTGTCCTGTAAAATACTACGGAATGAAGTGGTGGGCGAATAACGATAGCCGGCGGCCTTCGCATACGCACTGTCTGCTAAGATGGAAGTGAGCGCAAGACCGGTCATAGCACACACTTTCATAAGGCGTAGGTTTTTTTTCATACTTGCCTTTTTTTTGGTTAATAAATGGGATTTGTATTGTTGCATTAAACTGACCATTTTTAAATAGATCAAGGTGATGAATAGTTGTTCATACGTGCCGGGTACAGGACGTGCAAAGCCGTTAGCATGGCGGATGCCATCCTGTTATAGTTGTTTGTAATATTTTAGTCAATAGCCGGACTCATAGGTACGTGCAAGGCCTCATCGCGTGTGGCAATGTCTATTCGGGTTGAGTCCTGTTATGTGTTTTTCTTACATGAAATGTTGTTTTTTATAACGTCTGTTTTTTACAGGCTGCATCGCTTAAAAGCGCCGAAATAGTGCGCTATGCAAAAGGAGTCGTACGGAGTTGAAACTAGTACTACGTGATTTTAAAAAATTTTTAATTTTTTTTAGCAGCTATCGAATGTCCCACCAGAGCGGCGTCCCCCCGGTGTCCGGTCCCTTCAGGGTGGTAATAGCACGGGCTACCGCTTTAGGATTGGTAACCAGTTCTACCTGTGGCATAGGTAAACGGCGGATAAATTTTTCGGTAGGAATGGTACCGCCACTATTATTAATTACTACGGGGAATAACTTAGGGTAACCGGTACGCCTGAATTCAGTCCAGGCTTCCTGTCCTTCGGGGAACATGGCAATCCATTTCTGTGTGATGATACGCTCCAGCTTTTGCTCCCTGCCGGCGCTTTCATCCCATTTAATGGTAATGGTGCTTAAATGCGGATCGCCCGCAGATACATTATTTTCTGGGTTTTGAGGGTCAACATATGGCTTGGGCTTGTCAATACTATTGTTCATATAGTCGTTAACGTTATTAATTCCATATTGGTTGAAAGAAGTGGTAATACCGGCGGCATAGTTATCAGCTGCAGTACCGGCGCCTTTCCAGCCATTTAATGCGGCTTCCGCTTTCAGGAACCAGGCCTCTGCAGCTGTCATAAACAGGATATTGCTGTTGAATTTTACCAGTTGGGAGAAGCCACTGTATTCTTCTTTCGCCGAAATACGGATACCGTTACGGATGCCATGATACACATTGGCGCCATCGTCGGTGGGCACAAAATAATGTGGTAGCCGAGGGTCTTTATAACCTGTCAGGATAGACTCCATTGGCGCGCTCATGCGTATATCCGCCCAGGTATAACACATGATGTTCAGCGGATGGGTAACAGGCGCAATGTTGATGGCAAAGTTGTCAGCCGCCGTTTTCAGCAACCCTAAAGGATGACTGAGGGCCGCTTCCCCTTCCTGCTTTGCCTTTTGCGGATTAACGCCGGCAATACGGATGGCCAGGCGCAGTCGCAGGGTATTGGCAAACTTCACCCACTGGGTATAGTCGCCTTTATACGCCAGGTCGAATGAAGTAAAACGCTGCACGGCATTCCTGTTGATATATGCGGTAAGCGTGTCCACCGCCTCCCGCAGATCATTGAAAAACGCATTATAGGCTTGCTCCTGCGAATCGTAATCAATGCCCATTTCATCGTTTAGTACGCCATAATGCGTATACATAATAGGACCGTAAATGTCGCTGATGCGGTGCATGGCCTCCACTTTAATAATCTGCGCCCATGCATAAAAATCACTGTATGTGCCTTTTGCCTTCTGTTGCGTAAAATCGCAGGACTTCATCACATTGGTATAGGTAACCTGCCAGGGACGGTTGTTCCAGTAATACAGCAGGCCATAATTGGTATTGTTGATATTGCCTTCAAAAGGAGTGGGCGACATCATATACCCCGAAAAGATATCAGCATTCAGGTTTTGCTGTAGCTGCGCAGTAGGAGGATCGTTGTAGATCAACAGGCATAGCTGCGCCTGCGATAAAGGTTCCCCCATCAGGCGATAGTCCGCCGCCAGGTCCTCTTCGTTAAAATCATAAGGATTGGTGTTAATCTCATCAAACTTTTTCGTACATGCACTTACCAGCATAATGGCCACCAGGGCAAATAATGTGGATATGTTCCTCCTGCTGTTCATTGGTGAGTATTTTAAATACCTAATCTTAAATTGATTCCCATACTCCGCAAAGGCGGAAGCCCGAATACATCTACCCCCTGTAAGCCATTGCCCGTACCCATCGATACTTCCGGATCGAAAGGCGCATGCAGCTCAAAGAAGAACAGGTTCCTGCCTATAATGCCAGCCCTCACACTGCGTATCCATTTCCATTTTAATGGAATACGGTAACTCAGGCTCAATTCCCGCAGCCGTATATTGGTGGCGTCATACATATACATTTCGCCAATACCGGCCCTGGAGCCGATGGTGGTATAATAAGTCTGCGCATCAATTTTACCGGTGTAGGGGCTCCCGTTTTTATTCACTGCATTAATGGATACGCCTCCATTGTCGCGGGCCCGGGCACTCACTTCACTCACGCCATACCAGTCGAGCACGGCCTGTGTAACGCTCATGACCTTGCCGCCAAAACGACCGTCTATCAAAAAGCTCAGGTTAAAATTTTTATAATCGATGCTATTATTCCATCCCAGGGTGAAATCAGGATTCGGATTCCCTACTTTTTTAAACGCATTGCGCGACTGCAGTTTACCTGCGCCATCCAGTATGTACGCGCCGTGATCGTCTTTTACTAACTCTTTGTTAGAGTAAATATCTCCCCATGATCCTCCTTCCATAATAAAGGAACCAAACATATTTACGCCGAAGTCTGTCAATATAAACATACTGCTGCTGTCGGCGCCTATAATCCGGGAGTTGGATAAGGAAACAATTTTGTTCTTATTGGCGGCGAAGTTGATGGTGCTGGTCCAGGAAAGCGCTTTATTCCGTATGGGCATCAGCGTTAGGGTGGCTTCCCATCCCTGGTTCTGGATATTCCCCATGTTCAGGTAATAAGTACTGAACCGGTAGCCCGGAGGAGCGGGAATTTCCATGTATTGTTTGTAGTTGTTATTCTTATAGAAGGTAAGATCCGCCGTCACCCTGTTTTTGAGCAGGTGGGCTTCCAGACCTATTTCAAACGAGCGGTTGTCTTCCGGTTCCAGGGTCAGGCCGGGGTAGATGGTGCGCTGGTTCAATATCACACGGGTAACCCCGGCAATGGTTTGCAGGGAAAACGAAGCGGGGCGGGACGAATACGCCGCAATATCATTGCCTACCCGGGCATACGAAATACGGGAACGGAGAAAGTCAATGCCGGCGGGCATCTTAAACATTTCACTCCATACTGCAGAAAGCCCGGCAGAATAGTAGAAGTAACCTTTATTCTTGGTATTGGTAAACGCAAAAGTGCTGGACCAGTCGTTACGCCCGGTAATATCTAAAAACAGGAAGTTCTTAAATCCGGCTTGTACGTTGCCAAACAGCGCCTGTAGCTGTTTCTGGTCAATGCCATGCTGAGCATCCAGCGAGGAGCTCCAGATATTGGAGATGGAAAATTTATTGGGATAAATTAAGCCCGGATCTGCATTGGGATTGGAGCCGTTGAAAGTGCGTTCATGTGCTTTGGTGTCGGTAATACTTGCGCCCAGGTTGCCTGCCAGGTGCAGCCAGCTGTTGATCTTGCTGCTGGCATTTATCATGAGATCTCCGTATAGCTGGGTATTGAATTCTCGCTCCTGGGTATAACGGCCATTGGAACCTGCCAGCACAATCTGTGTACCGGCGTAAGCTTCCAGTTCGTACTGGTCGAGCGATTTATCAAAGTTGCCGCGACTTTTTATAGACAGCCAGTTATTCAGCTGCCAGGTGAGCGACAGGGTAGCTAATCCCCTGTACCTGGAATCGAGGCGCAGGTTACGTTGCAGTGCCCACATCGGGTTTTGCTGATCATCCTGCCCAATCCATTTTTTATCGCTGCGAATGTTCCACCAGTTTTGCAGGTATAGGTTACGATCCGTATCAAAATATTCAAAGTTGTTTTTGTAGTAGTCAAAATCCAATCCCCTTGGAAAGGTATATAGCCCGGAAATGGGGCTGTAGTAGAGACCGGACGACAACCGGTTTACGGTGTTTTGCGCGGTAAAGGATACGTTGGCATCCATCACCAGCTTGTCGTTGAGTAGTTTTAATGTTTCGCGTAAATTAACGGTATGCCGGTCAAACCGGTTGGTAGGCAGAATGCCTTTGTTCGAGGTATTGGCATAGGAAAAGTAGCTTTGTGCGGTTTCGGTGCCACCGCTGAAGGCCACGGTATTGGTCCAGGTAGACCCGGTCTGGTAAAATGCCTTTACATGATCTGGTGCTTGTATGGACTTGCCCCAGCTGCCCAGCGATCCCGGCTGCGGTGTGCCTACATGGTCTATACCCGGTGGATCTGTTTGGGCATACCGGTATTGTAATTTCGGCAGCAGGGATGGCATTTCCCGGGTGTAGTCGGAGGAAACATCGATTTTACTGCGACCGGCTTTTCCTTTTTTGGTGGTGATAAGGATAACGCCGTTGGCGGCCTGGCTGCCGTATAAAGCGGCCGCGGAAGCGCCTTTGAGGATGCTGATGCTTTCAATGTCATCAGGGTTGATGTTGGAGATGCCATCGCCGCCATCGCGGCCCCCGGCGCCTATGATATTATGCGATTGTCCCCATACATCGGCCGGTTGGGAAGGCGTATTGTTAACATAGGGTACGCCGTCTACAATATACAGGGGTTGATTTTCCCGGGTAGATTTATTGCCTCTCAGTACCACGCGTACAGAGCCGCCTACGCCGGAAGCGTTGCAGGTAATAGTAGCGCCCGCCGTTTTCCCGTTGAGGGAATTCATGAAGTTGACGTCTTTTACCAGCTGTAAATCATCGCCTCCCAGTTGTTGGGTGGAGTAGGGCAGCTCTTTTGCTTTTTTCTGCAGGCCCAGCGCTGTGACCACCAGCTCATTCAACGCTTTCACATTTTCCTGCAGGCGCACGTCTATTACATTTTCCGGGCATACTACTATTTCACGGTTAATGAAACCGATAGAGCTGAATACAAGGATGTCGCCGGTGCTGGCTTTAATGGTAAAACCAGCATCGGCGTTGGATTGCGTTCCTTTGTTTGTATGTTTTATCTGGATGGTAACTCCGGGGAGCGGCGTGCCTTTGTTATCGCGTACAATCCCTGTGATATCTCGTTCCAGTGATACATGATTCAGCAGGACTACACTGGGTGACGATGTTTTTTCACTCGCTGTGCCTACTATGATTTTGTTATTGATCCGGGTAAACTTTAGTCCGCTTTGTACTGACATTAACGTGAGCACTTCTTCGATGGGTGTTTTGGTGCAGTTTAACGTAATCTTTTTCTTCAGGTTAAGATCAGCTTTGTCGTAATGAAAGTTTAGTCCTGTTTTTGCCGAAATTTCGGCCATTACATCTTCCAGGTTTTTATTTTTTACCTGGATGGTGACGACAATATCTGTGGGCGGGTCGGGTATTTGCGTGATGGCACTAGTCATGGTGTTCAGGCTACCCGCCAACAGGAGTGTCAGCATCAACCCCATGGATACAAACCACTTCACGGGGCACGGCTTTACCCTCATATGAACTAGTTTTGATTTTGCAGATAAACGGTATCGTTTTTAATGGTATAAGAAAGTGATTTTGCCAGGCAGATAATATCCATAACGTCTTTAAGGCCTTCATTTTTGAAGGAGCCGTTGTAATTCCATTCTTTTTTGTCGCTGTTGTTCACAACTGTAACACCGTAACGATTTTCGATGCCTGTAACGATTTCATTGTAAGGAGCATCTCTGAATACCAGGTATCCCTGTTTCCACCCGGTAATGTCGTCAGGCTTACTAAAACTGGTTTTTACCAGGTGCAGGGAAATGCGGTCGTAGCTGATCTGTTCACTGGGGAGCAGGATGAGCGGGGCCGATTGCTGACTGGCATTCAGCTGGTCTATTTTCACCTTACCGGTGAGGAGGGCTACCGTCACTTTTTGTTCGCTGGCGTAAGCGCGGATATTGAAAGACGTACCCAACGCGGTGGTGGCCAGGTCGCCGGCTTTTACCACGAAGTGGCGGGCAGGATCGGCGGCTACATTAAAAAATGCCTCTCCTTCCAGTAATACCACGGTGCGGATGTCACTACCAAAGTGCTCAGGGTAAAGTACTTTACTGCCGGCATTCAATTCCAGGCTGCTGCCATCTTCCAGGGTAATACTTTCCTTATTGCCTTTCCCGGTGCTTACTTCCACGAAGCCGTCTCTCACCACGCGATGTCCCTGGTTGGCTGCCAGCGGAATGGCATGGTCAATGCCCGGAAGAGGAGTCACCTGTTTGGGTTGGTTGAGCCAGAATATGCCTACAGCCAGCAGGAAAACGGCCGCAGCCACAAAGGCGTACCAGTAGCGGGTATACAGCGGTTTTACGGGTGGCGCCGGCGCTATCTGTTGGTTCAGTTGTATTTTTAAGCTGTCGAGCTCCCGGTCCAGTTCTTTTTCATCTACGTAGGTGGACTGGTGACGATTTATATTTTCAAACCACTGATCTACAATAGCTGCTTCCTCCGGTGAGCATTTCCCCTGGTTATATCGTTCCAGCAATATTTTGATCTGTTCTGTGTCCACCTGCTCGGATTTTATGTGTTCTTAAGTCGGAATAACGTGGAAATAGTACCATCGCCACCGGGTATTTTTTATGAAATACCCGGTTTAAATGAATAAATAGCGGATCAGCAGGATGCAAAGGAGGATAAGATCCGTTTTGGCATAGCTGGCCCTTAATATTTTTAATGCTTTAGTGATCTGGTTTTTAACGGTTTGCTGCGATAGTCCCAGGTGATCGGAAATCTGCTCTACGCTGAGGTTTTCGAACCTGCTCAGCATAAAGATTTCCTTCATGCGTTCGGGCAGATGGTTAATCGCCTCAAATAGTTCCTGGGTTCGCACTTTATTGTCTACCGTATCTGCAATAGAATGGGGTTGCGCATCAAAGTGCTCAATCAATTGTTGCAGGTACTTGCGATAGGTGGCGTTTTTCCGGTAAATGTCAATGATTTTATAGCGGGCTACCTGGTACAGGTATGCTTTTAATGATTCTTTCAGTACCAGTGAATGCCGCTTCTCCCATAGTGAAATGAAGAGTTCCTGCAGTACATCTTTGCTGATCTCTGCCGCGTCGAGCTTGCTGTGTATAAATAAATACAGCATCTTACTGTAGCGGTCATAAATGGCATTGAAGGCTGCACTATCATCGCTTTTTAACAGCGATACTAACTGGTTATCGGAATAACTGCTGTACATTGAATGACAGTAGTAATTAAGCGTTTTGGTTGATAATTACTGAAATGAATGTAAGAAGAAAATTTTGATATTCTGAAATTTGACAGTCTACTTTTTAAAATAACTAAATAACCAAATACTAAAATAATTATATTTTTATCATGCTTCCTTCAGACGGAGCTCATTCTTATACTCCTTAGGCGTTTTGCCGACGATCTCTTTAAAGAAGCGGTTGAAGTTGGAGAGGTTTTTAAACCCGCAGGAATAGGCGATTTCGGCGATAGACCAGTCTTCTTCTGTTAAGCGCTTGCAGGCATGGCCTATGCGCACTTCATTTAAAAACTGTACAAACGATTTCTTGGTGCGATTCTTAAAGAAGCGGCAGAATGACTGTGGCGACAGGTTGGTGATGCTGGCTACATCCTGCAGGGAGATTTCTTTAGAGAAGTTATTCATCACGTATTTGAACACTTCATCGATCTTATGATTGTCTTTTACGTTGTAGGCATGGGAGTAACCGGTGCTGGCCAGGTAATAACAATCGCGTGTTTCTGATAAAGTTTTCAGGATGTTGAGCAAAGAAATAATGCGGTCCAGTCCCTCTTTCCGGGGAAGGGCCAGTATTTCAGGTTTCAGCAGTTCATGGGTGGCGCCGGTAATTTTCATGCCCCGTTGTGCCCGGTGGAATAACTCGCTGAGCGCTTTCGTTTCCGGTAATCCATAAAATTTCTCCCCGAAAATATCCTTTGGGAAATAGATGACCACCGACCGTGCTTTTAAATCATCGCCCTTATAGTATTCTTCTTCATTATACCATACGTGCGGGATATGTGGTCCAAGAAACACCATGTCGCCTTCCTCAAAGCTTTCAATGCTATCTCCCACAATTCGCTTCCCGTGGCTTTCCGTAACATATACTAACTCACATTCCGGGTGGAAGTGAAACGGTGTATTGAAATATGGATCACTCCTCTCAATGATGGTGATCTGGTTATCGGCAAAAGCCCCAACTTTAATAAGGATGGGTTTCATTCATGTATTAATTTAAGCTACTATATTACTGTGACAGTCCTATACTTTATTACCATCGCCATTATACCCCCCTGGGGAACCCCTATGCTGGCAGGTGTGTCGTATACAGATCGTCCTATGAATGTTGCCAAGTTATTAAAAATTGGTTAAAAAAACATCATTTTAGCCAAAATAACCTTTTTATGTGATGGAAGGCAGACAATCCGATAAGGAATAAGTTTTTCAATGTAGCTTGGAATAATTAATACAACAACGTAATTTTCAACTTCATTTTGTAAATTACGCTGGGCTAAATCGATGTAGCGTTTTTTTCTATGAAAGGGATCTCTATTAAAGATATTGCAAAGCAAGCTGGTGTATCTCCTACAACGGTATCTTTTGTGCTTAACGGCAAGGCAAAAGAAAAAAGAATCAGCGAACAGGTAAGTAAGAAAATCCAGAAAATTGCCGCCCGGCTAAAGTATAAGCCCAACCAGCTGGCCCGCGGATTACGTACCGGTAAAACAAAAACCATTGGTCTCATTGTAGAAGATATTGCCAACAACTTTTTTGCTTCACTCGCCAAAGTAGTAGAAGATGAAGCAGATAAATACGGCTACAAAGTACTCTACGGCAGCACGGAAGACAATACGGAAAAAGCAAAAGGCCTGTTGGAAGTATTGAAGTACCGGCAGGTAGATGGCTACATCATCACGCCTACTAAAAACCTTGATAAAGAAATAGAATTGCTGCAGAGCGCCTCCAAACCGCTGGTACTAATGGATCGCTACTTCCCGCATATCAACAGCAGCTACGTAGTGCTCAACAATTATAAAGGCGCTTATGACGCTACTACACACCTGATTGCACAGGGATATAAAAAGATTGCCATTGTTACCATCGCCTCAGAACAAACCCAGATGAAAGATCGCCTGGATGGTTTTGTGGCTGCATTGAAAGAACATAAAATACCTTTTAATAAATCGCTGGCGAAGCGCCTCGCTTTTGATCTCGACAGGGAGAGCTTCAACACAGAGATAAAGAAATTCCTCACTACCGTAAAAGATCTCGACGCAGTTTTCTTTGCCACTAACTACCTGGGTATTGCTGGTATAGAAAGCATCCGTTCCCTGGGGTGGGAGATAGGCAAAGAAATTGGCCTTGTTGGCTTTGATGATCATGATCTTTTCCGCCTGCACAGTCCTTCTATTACCTGTGTATCGCAACCTATTGCCAGCATCGGGAAAAATATTGTGGAAGTGCTGATGAATGAATTAAATCACCCGGGATCACCTTCCAGGCAGGTAGTACTGGCGCCGGAACTGGTGGTGCGTGCGTCTTCTTCCCGCACCTGATTAAGCAGAATGTGTCGTCCTGAAATAGGTTGACAGATTTAAAGATATTCCCGGTCGTCATTAGATGACCGGGATTTTTTGTTCGTGGACCTGACCTGGTGTTTTAAGTTTAAGGGCCAGATGCGGTCTGTATTG
>NZ_JABAHZ010000008.1 GCF_012641265.1 Chitinophaga eiseniae
TGAATGTATAGATTCATTCCCTTTTTCTACAGCGACAACTGCCGCTAACTTTTGCTTTAAGCTGTATTTTATCCTTTTATCCATAAAAATGCCCCCAAGAAGTGTCTAACTTTTTGGGGGCACTACATTTTAAGCTGTCTTTGTTTATTGACTAGCTTAAATTTATCTACGACCATATCAAATGTATCAGAATCATCAATGGGAACAGCTGGTTTTCCATTCTTTTCGTTATCTCTGATTCTCCTTAATATGTCCCCCTTCAAACCAATAACGGGATCTTTATCATAGATATCCATTAATTTCCGAAATCCTGCTTTTTCCGCAATCAAATTATGCGTTAAGTTGAGCTCTTTCGTATCATTCAGGCCGTTAAAGCTCCAACTATGATATTCTTCTAAATAACCTTTTGCTTTAATTACACTAGGCTCAGATGAATAAAGGAATAATATTTCTCCTTCCTTTAAAATTCCATTTACCAAGTTTGGAGCTCCCAAGTCTGCACCAGCCTCCTGTACAATCCCGTCCTTTCTGAGTCTATTTGCTAGTTCGATAACTTTCTTGGGATTTCTTCTATTTTGATTCTTTTTTACTTCAAAGACTTCATCTCGATAGCTATCTAAATTACCAACTGAACCATCATAAATAGCTTGCATTGAATCTCCAAAAAAACCAACCACCGTTGACTTTTGGCTTTTTTTGAAATCCGTAAGAAATATTTCTACTACAGATGGACTTGTATCCTGGTATTCGTCAATTAGAATAAAAGGATATTTATCCTTTACTATATCACATAACTTGGGATATTTTTTGAATAAATATGAAGATACAACCAACAATTCATCATGCGAAATGATTCCATCTCTCAATCTTAAATAGTCTTTATATTGAATTCCTGGGGAAAATGTATCAAAATAATTATCAGGAAGCGGGGATGGTGTATCCATAGAATGTTGAGAAATCTCTTCACTATTAATCAGAAAAACAAGAGCCTTTCTAAGCTCCTTTTGAAAATTTTTAATACTATCCCACAAAAAATCGTGAATTGTTGAAACATTTAAATTTGGATGATCTACCCTGTCCTCAATTTCTTTTACTGCTGCATTAGTGTAAGTCATGCATGCAATCTTCACAGTTGGGTTTTCAACAATGATCTGTCGTATGACCTGAACAAGGGAATAGGTTTTTCCGCTTCCCGCTCCACCACTTAATAAAAAATTCTTTCCGCCATCGATCAGTTCGAATACTTTCTGCACCTCCATTTCCAATTCTAATCTTCCTTCAACCATAATAAACCTTCTTTAATATATGCGGGGATTTTCCAGTTTGACAAGTTCGAGTCACTTTGATAAATAATGTCCATCGCAAAATGAGTCTTCTTCTTTATGCAGTTCTCCGCTAGAAAATAGGCACTTTTACCATTGTCAAAATGTTCCTTAAGTTTTAGTCCAGCAAAATTTTGCTTATTATCTTTTATAAATCCTTTGTTAATATGAATATAAGCATCTTCGAAACTTCGCGCATTATATCCATCTTCTTCTACCTGATAAACGATGCAAAGGTTACCTTTTCTGTCTATTACCCACTTATCGGACTCTTTTCTCAAGCACTTTCTATCAAAACTTCGATTCGTCAAATCTTCCAAAGAAGGTGAGTCATAAAAATGCCTTATTGACGCATTTGAATATCCTTTCCCTTTAGAAACCTCACAAGAATTCCCATCTTCGCAAACCGCGTCTAAATCCGTAATAATAAGCGTTTTCATTCCAAGAAAATCGATAAATACTTCAAAAACATGAGAGTAAGCCCCAACTTCAACAATTGAGATATTTTGAGACAATAGTGGCAAATATCTATCCGATTCTCCTTCTCCTGAAAATTTTTCTCTTTCCTCGATATCAATTTTCCTCATGAGTGTCGGTATCAAGATCCTTTCGGTATCACCTTCTATTAATATCGCTTTTTCCGCGAAAAAAATCTCTGCTCTACTGATTGTAAGGTATTGGGTCAAAAAATGATAGTACTTGGGATTCTTACTGTATCTTTCACTTAAATCTTTTAAGTTTTTGGCGATGACACCGCTGGCTTCTCTAGTAAGATACTTAATATCGTCAAAATCACTATCTGCGACTATATGGGCTGAATGCGTACTAATTATGTACTGCAATTTTCTCTTAATCCCATCATTTCTTTTTATACCTTCGGATAACAATGCCTTAATATTTTTAATAAAAACATATTGCATTTGAGGATGAGTATGTGCCTCCGGCTCTTCGATGAAAAGCAAATTTATGTCCGCAGGTATCTTTTCTGTTTCTCTTTTGAATTCGTGTACAAGTATCTCTATTTCAAAGATCATGCTTATCAAATTCATATATCCAAGACCGTTATAATGCTCAGGCAGCCGGCTATCTTCATCATGTTTATAAACAACTGTTGTATTACCCTTCAACAATTCTCTATGCTGTAGTGTTGAAATTATTTCTATATCAGATTCATTAATCTTAACTCCGCCAAAGTTTCTAACTTTTTCAACTATTCCATTGAATAACGTTTTGTATATACCACTTAAGTGATCATCGGTCTCGCTTAACTTGTCCTTAAAATCCTCTACAGCCTTATTCTGTTCATCGGGAGATTCCGTCTTTTCATAAATCCTCGAAGTCTGTGTTGAAAGCGTCTTATCAACATCTTTGTTTGTCACATCTCTTCTTGCGCTAATATATTTAAAGTTAATAACATCCTTGATGGATATCTGCTCCTTTCCTAAGTTCAGGAAAACCGATTCATTAACAGTTTTCGTTTCTATATTATATTCTAGGGACTTCCTAATTAGAGAAAAGAAATCTTCCTGTCTATGCTTCAAAAAATCAAATGCACTCTTTGGCTTGTATTTATTGTCCTTTTTGACCTTTTGCTCTTCGCTAGTCTGGAATTTTTTAAAATCGTCTTTCATTTTATGATACTTCCGATATTCTAACGAGTATTCAAATCCCAGCACAATCACATTATTCAGGGGATTCAAGTCCATCATTAGGCGACTTATATTAGAAAGGTTATCTTGTTGATTGTACTCGATGAATAACCTCATTTTTATCCCCAGTGGCTTGTAGTCTTCCTCTGTCATTAAAATAGGATCTTCTATCAATACTTTAATCATTTTCTTGTATTCAGTATTAAAGTCATCAAACGAAAATCTATTTCCGTCAGAAGGATTCAGAAATTTCTCTAGCACCAACAGTATAGAGGTCTTTCCCATATTATTTTTCCCTATCACCAGTGATAGTTCATTCTCTAAATCCATAGAGAAGTTCTTTAGAAGACGAAAATTCTCGATCTCTATTTTAGAAATTCGCATGACATTCTACATTTTATGATCACTTCCTCGTTTTCTGAAACTTGTCCTTTAAGAGCAATACTCAGACAAATTTTTATATTAACTATCAATACCAGCAGAGTACTGGATACTTTGAAACAAACTCACATGAAGGAAAATACTAAGTACTGGAAAGAGTATAATCTCGAAATGCTCCATTTGAGGCTACAACTATTAATTTTGATTGATCGGGTAATAGCAACTTGACATCAACAAACATGACAAAGGAATTAACTTTGGTTAATGTTTTAAGGGAAATAAAAAGCCCATAAATATAGACGGGTCCATATTTATAGGCTTTCCAATTATTACGAATATAGCAATTCTAACTATATACTCCCAAAATAAATTAATATCGCTTATCCTTAGTGTCAAAATTAAAGGCCAGTAAGTTAAACATCGCCCGCATCCTACTCCGCAACCTATTCCCATATACCTCTTCCAGCTCTTGGCTATTCAAATTCGTGGTCACATGCGTGATCATCTTATTGGAGATAAACAGATCATACCGTGACAGCAATACCTCCCCCATTACGTTACAGTTATTCCCCCAATAGTTCACCGTCTGTTCCACGCCCAGGTCATCAAAGCAATGTACCCGCGGCACATTGGTGTACGGAAAAAAGGCGTTGGTGCTATACCGGCTAATAACATCGTACCCGATTTTGCTGAATTCAAAGCTGATCTGCCGGCAGGAGACCATATGCGGCCGGTACGACTCTGGCGCCAGGGCCCTCATAAGCGTCATGAGTGAGGTTTTACCACATCCGATCTTACCGGTAAGGAGTATCCCTTTATGCAGGTCCATCCCTTCCGCAGCAGCTATTGCTTCGTCCTGCAGGAAGTAAGCTAGTAATTTGATCACCACCGGCCGGTCCACATCATCGAGCCAAAACCGGGGACCGTAGATATTCTTTCCATGCTCCTCCAGCTGCTGGAAGAGCTGATAGTAGTCATAGGGGCTCTGAGTAGCTTTTGTTTTCATTGGTGTGGAGCCTTCCTGCCCCGGTTGATGATCTGGTATGTTTGTCATGATGTTCGGGTTTGGGTGGGTGAATGTTGAGTATCCATTTGTGCGCGGCGGCCTGCCAGTCGGTGATCAGCGTTTTGCCGCCCTGCCGCCAGCCGTTGGCCTGGTAGTGGTGGAAGAATTTGTCGGCTTCCACCTCCTGGTACCGGCAGGCGGCAAAGAATTCCTGCACCTCGGACAGCGAGGGAAGAATCCGCGCGGCGCCGGCTGAATTTTCCGCGCCGGGTGCATCCGGATCGCGCGGGAGGTTTTCAGTTTCATTTTTATTTTTTTTTGATGGGGGCGGGCGCCTGTTTTCTCCCTCCCGTTTACTATTGTTTATATGTTTATTAAAGTGGCCCACTTTTGGGCCTGTATGTGACCCAGTTTTAGGCCACGTGTCAGGCCCATTATTGGGCCTCATGTGTGGCCCAGTTTTGAGCAGGTCATGTGGCTCACTTTTGGGCCGCATGGTACCGGTCTTTTCATCCTGGAACAGAAACAGCTGTTCAGGGTGCTGATCGGCAATAAAATCGGCTAATGGGATGATGGAAACGTAGCTGGTGGCGTAGGCTTGCCGCGCCTGTACGTAGATGATATAGTGACAGTGGTCCAGATGCTTTAAGCAACGTACATAGGTACTCCGGGAGCCTATGCAGGAAAGACTCATGACTTCTTCGCGCAGGATGGGAAAAGGATTCTGGAAACGATGATAGTTCCAGACCTGAAACAATGCCAGGTAAAGGCTTACATGATTGGCCTGCAAGCGGGTTTCCTTCCGCACCTGTGCGAAGAAAGCATTTAAGTGTCTGATGTAGTTAGTATGAGCTGCTGGTGCCGGCATCAGGAACGCTTAACTGGTTTCTTGGTGCCTTCCATCAGTTTCAGGATGTCGTCGTACTCGTAGAAGATTAAGCCGCCGATTTTGGTAAAGGAGAGCGTACCATTGATACGCATGTTTTGAAGAGTACCGGGGGAGATACCCAATAGGTCGCGGACTTCGTAGGATTTAAGCCATTTCCGGGGCTGGATGGCGGGAGCGTTTACAAGTTCCCGCAGTTCCCGGAACAGTTCTGTTTTGAAGATCGCCAGATCTTCACGGGTGAGGATTTCTGCTGCCATAAGGTTTGGGTTTGTTTGTTACGGCAGCAAAAGAATAGCTAATAGGGACGCAAGAATAGTTACAGGGGTTTTACAACCCCCTGTAACTTATTGATTACTAAAGGAAAGATTTTAGTATAATTATTTTAATAATATTTGAATCAGCGTGTAATGGAGGAATCAGAATTGTTGAAGGAAACAGTCTACCATCAGGTAAAACGCTACGTTTAGCCCTTTGTGTGACCGGTTGACTAACTGCATCAGGATCTCGCGGACGGATCGGGAAACAGCTGCATTATCATTATAGAAACTATTTCGCAGGCTGTTGGGAGAAATACTATCCTGTTTTACAGAGGTGAAGAAGTAAGAGAAGAAGTCGAGGACTTCCGCCCTGTTTTTATTTACATAAATGCCGTTATCTAACAGTAGTTTGAGAATATGGCCAATTTGCGGCACTGAAAAAATAGTCTGAATCTTAAAATCTTTCCAGCGGCTTAGTTCATCAGGAAGATGGGCGCCTCCTGATGTTACGCTGATTTCCTTGTAGTAAACAATTTCCTCTGCCAGCCATGATTGCATTTTGTTTTGAAGTGGTGGCCGCATGGAGTTGAACACATATGCAGGCTTCAGGGTTGCCTGGCTGATTTTCTTCTGCAGATATATCAGCTGTTCCAGTTTCTCCCGGATGGTAGGATAGTCTTTGAGTTGCGCCGTTATCATGCTTACCCAATATTCAAAGTAGTGAATGTTGTTGAAGTTGATAAACAATAACAGCTCGTGCAGTTTTTGGGGAAAATCTGCCTTGTCGCCGCTGGCGTCCAGCAATTGGAATAATCGTTTATTCATCTCCGTTAAATAGTGTAACTGCTGGTAACTGATCGGGGATGCAGTGTGGTTATTTTTGGTGAGTTCCAGAAATGGCATGAATACCACATGCTGTAACTGTTCATCAACACCGGAGGAAATAAAACCGTCTTTCAGTATCGCCACGTCTTTCTGAAACTTCGCCTGGGCTGTCAATAGGTAAGACGGCGGTACTTTACAGTCAATGTCCAGGTACTTCCCGAATTTCCGTTCGAGATATGCCAGCAGTTCGGCAAGGTTGAGATAGATGATTTTGTACAGATCTGTCCAGGTCTTTTTAGCTGTAGAAATGGAAGTATCCAGTAGGCTCTCTTCCGGCAGGTTGGCCGCAACCAGCTCCATCAAAATAACCAGGTGCTGCTGGCAATGCTGAATAAACCACCCTACCTGCTTCTTTTTACGCAGATCGTAGAGATACCTTCCGGTACGTTCGAGAATGTTGTTTTTTTCGTTAACAATGTCGTCAACGGCTTGTGTGAAAAATTGTTCGTCAGGGTGTTTGCGTTTGTACGATGCTTGTTGGAGGTCAACGTGAATAAATTTTTCAAAAAAGGATAATGGGTAATACTGTTGCATATTGGTGGTTTTAAAATGTGCGCAGTATAATTTTGGTTGCGTAATGGTCTTTCATAAATCACATGATCGGGGCCGGGGTTGTGATACGCTCAGTATCAACAGGGGTTGCAATAAAATGTATCGGGCGACAAGAAGATGTTAACGAATTGTTAATCAGATACTTATCAAAGCTGGCGGGCTTTCCAATCGACCAGCCTTGATAAGTTAAATCTATCTGCTTTAAAAATTAATCCAGTGACAGGAAATTGGTTCGTTATCCAGTTCTTCCATTATCTCTTTGACTATTTCTTTTCTTATACTGATGATTTTTTCCTTTTCAGCATTGCTTAACAAAGAATTTCTTCTTCGATAGCCGGCAAAGCCCGGTGAGCGCATTTTTCTATAGTATGTAGCCTCACTCCAGTTACATTCTTTACAAACCCGTATCCTAAACTTTTGCAGAAAGCTGCCCAGCTCTGTATGAATGCAAAACAAGATATTTTGTTGTATTTCGGTTTCCATAACAAACAATAATGTAGAGGTTAACAAATATTAATCAGTAAATAATCAGGGAATTAAGCCACTGCTACACTCAGCATAGAATCAGGCAATGAAAGGTTAAATCTGTTCTTTAACGCCCTCATGTCATCGCTTACCTTACTGGCTACAATCTTCGCATATATCTGTGTAGTGCGTATGGATTTATGCCCCAGCATGGCGCTCACGGTTTCCAGTGGTACGCCGTTAGCCAGTGTTACCGTGGTGGCAAAGGTATGCCGCGCAGTATGGGTGGTAAGATTCTTCTCTATGCCGCAGAGGTCTGCAATTTCCTTGAGGTATCCGTTAAAACGCTGATTGCTTTTGATGGGTAACAGTACATTGTTAGCAACACAATGCGGATGTTCGCGGTACTTCCGCAGGATCTCTTTAGCCAACGGTAACAGAGGAACGTTTTCACGGCACCAGGTCTTTTCCCTGTTTTTCACAATCCAATCTTCGCCATCGAAGTATTTAGTGATACTGTCAGGTGTCAGCAACTGTGCATCTTTATAAGCGTAGCCGGTGAGTGTCATAAACACATAGGCGTCTTTGGCCTCCTGCAGGCGGGGAATGGAGAATTCTTTATGATACAATGTGCTGAGTTCTGCCACGGTAAGTATATCCCGCTCGGGGTTGATATAGGAACATACATAATCCTGCAAGGGGTTACACTGTAACCATTTCCGCTGGACCGCCAGCTTTAACAGCTGCTTGGTGTTCTTCAGGTATTTCATAGCAGTGTTATCCTGGATACCTTCTGTAAGGGTGAGATAATCGAAGAAATCTTCTGCGAAGGAAAACTCAATTCTTTCGAGGGGAATATCTTTCATTTTCAGGACGCCAGCAAGAAAGGCTGTGATCTTATCCTTTGTGGTGAGCCATTTTTTATAGGTGCTGTTTTCCCGCTTCCCTTTGTCCACCTTTTCTTTGAACTTCCCGTTGTGAAAATCTACAACCTCCAACAGTGTCCGTTTTTCCTGATGAACACCCAGATAGGCGTTTTTAATCATGGTAGGGGTAACGGCTGATCCCTGCTTCTTCAACAGGTTGTAGTGCCGGAGCAGCTCACCTCTGACGTGTTGCAGCTGGTTGTTTATCTCAATGGCTTCTGCTGACTTTCCCATAAAGATGCCGGCTTCTTTGTTGAATTTCGTGGGATCAACTTTGTAGCCCAGTGAAAATCCATCCCGGGGAAAGCCCGTAACAGTAATACGGACGCAGATAGTAGCCTTTCCGCTGGAATTATTGTTATCGTACCGGAGATGAAAGAGGATTGATAAATCTTGACTTACTTTCATAGTCAAATAAGTTTTAGGTTACCGATTTTTGGTTTTGTTTGGTTTGTTTTGTTTCGGTTTGCAAGTCCTAAAACCCTTTACTGATAAGCATCTACCAGAAAAAAGGATACACTAAACTTAGATTTTTTTTGTATCCTTTTTTGTATCCTCGCAGATTCGTTTGATATGATTTATCTTTTCATACCAAAAGCAGAAAAGCCGCATAAATCCTACGATTCAAGCGGCTTTAATTTCCTTTGATGATTTAGTAGTGATCCCGCTGGGACTCGAACCCAGGACCCATACATTAAAAGTGTATTGCTCTACCAACTGAGCTACGGAATCCTTTGCTGTTAAGCGGTTGCAAAAATAGGAATATTTTTATTCCTGCCAAATTTTTATTCAAATTTATTCGCGACCCCGCCACCGCAGACACTTATAACAACAAACTCCCCAAAATAGTTCAGTACATTTCTGTAAATGCCTTATAATAAATTGATGTTACTCACCTATTTTTGTGTCGCTAAATTATACCCATGAATACGTACTTTCAGAATAAGACGGTAGTCATTACCGGCGGATCTTCAGGAATTGGTAAGGCACTGGTCGTTGACCTGCTGGCACAGGGCGCTATCGTAGCGGTGTGTGGCCGTAAGCAGGCGGCATTGGACGCATTGCACCAGGAACTTGGCAGCCAGCAGCTGTTTACCTTTGTGGCCGATGTGAGTGTGGAAGCCGATTGTAAAGCGTTTATTGATGCCACGCAGATGAAGTATGGTAAGATAGATGTGCTGATTAATAACGCGGGGATTTCTATGCGGGCGCTGTTCCGTGACTTGGATATCAAGGTGCTGAAATCGTTGATGGATATTAATTTCTGGGGTACGGTATATTGTACCAAGTTTGCGTTTCCTTCTATTTTGGCGAACAAGGGTACTATTGTGGGTGTGTCTTCTATTGCAGGCTACCGGGGGTTACCGGGACGTACGGGCTACTCTGCTTCCAAGTTTGCGATGCAGGGTTTCCTCGAGGCGCTGCGCACAGAAAATTTACATACAGGCGTTAACGTGATGTGGGTATGTCCTGGATTTACGGCGTCGAACATACGTAATACGGCGTTGAATCCAGAGGGTAATGCACAGAGTGAAACACCGCTGGATGAAGGGAAGCTGATGAGTGCGGAGGCGGTAGCTGCTGCCATCACCAAGGCTATTGCTAAGCGCAAACGTACGCTGGTATTGACAGGCCAGGGAAAGCTTACGGTGTTCCTGAGTAAGATCCTGCCGGGCGTATTGGATGGATTGGTTTTTAATCACTTTAAAAAGGAGCCTGGTTCGCCGTTACAGTAGCAAACAGCCGTTGACGTTAGTGGGAAAAAATTCCGTTCAAAATACGATCGCCTCGGGATTTTTATCGTTATTTGCACTAAGTTCAGCTCGCGTTACCCCGGTGGCATCTTTTTTGGAAGGAAAGCGCGCATTTAACTTGCCATTCTGAAATGAACAAAAGGTGAGAACGGGATTTTGAACATAGGGATTTGGATTTAGATTTTCGGGCATGTCCATCATAACATTAACATCAGACATAGGGATGCAGGATTACCTGGTAGGTGCCATCAAAGGGCAACTCTGGCAATACTGCCCGGAATGTCATGTTACCGACATCACCCATCATATCAGTCCTTTTAACTTACCACAGGCCACTTACATCTGTAAAAGCGCCTTCGCCTATTTCCCGCTGGGCACCTTCCACTTTGTATTAATCAACTTATTCGATAAAAGACCCGATCATGTGCTGGTAGCAGAACATAACGGCCAGTATATCGGTTGCGCCGATAATGGCTTGCTCACCATGATTGTGGGAGGTATGCCGGAGAAGGTGATCAAATTGCCCCTTCCTCCCGACGCGCCTAAAAATACGTTTACCATTTTGCAGCTGCTGGCATCTGCCGCCAGGGAACTAAGCCGGGGCAAGGCCCTCGGTGAACTGGGACCACTCACCCAGCAGATCCAGGTAAAGAACAACCTGCAGCCGCTGGTGGGGGACGACTTTATAGAAGGCCAGATCATTCATATCGACAGCTTCGAGAACGTGGTGGTCAACATCACCCGCCAGCAATTCGATATGCAATGCAAAGGCCGTAAGTTCCGCATCTTCTTCCGCCGCGATGAGGTGATCAGCCAGATCAGCGAAACCTACGCCGATGTGCCGGAAGGTACTAAGCTGGCCATTTTCAATGCTGCCGGCTATCTCGAAATTGCTATCAATAAAGGCAATGCCGCCGGCCTCTTTGGCCTCCAGGGCTTCCGGAGGGAACAGCTGACCCAGCCCGCCGGCTACCAGCAACTGTCATACTACCAAACTGTAAGAATAATTTTTCAATGATCAACCGTATCGTAAAAATGGAATTTGACCCGGGAAAAGTAGCAACCTTCCGGGCCCTCTTCGCCCAACAGCAACAACAGATCCGGAATTTCCCCGGTTGCCTGCACCTGGAGCTCTGGGAACATGACGCCTCCGGGAATACCTTTTTTACCTTCAGCCAATGGGAGTCCGAAGCCGCACTTGAAAACTACCGGCAGTCCCCCCTCTTCCGGGAAACCTGGGCCGCTACCAAGCCACTTTTTAATGCCAAACCCGCCGCCTGGACCGTTACCCAGGCCGCCAGCCTGTAATTCCGGGCAGAAGCCCCTGGATTCTAATGGATTTTTAATATCCCCGCTAACGCAAAACAGGATGCTGAAAACCAGTAGCCAAAGGCTCCCAATTAAAAAGATATTTACAAAAAGTTAAAACTGTTCACCAGATTAGCATAATTTGCTGTTTTTTATATTTTTGTCGGACCTTAAAACAACCTTATGAATTTCAAAAGGACCAACAACATGGTCGGCTGGGTCATTTGCATCATTGCCTGCTTTGTTTACATTAAAACGATGGAAGCTACAGGCAGCTTGTGGGACTGCGGCGAGTTTATTTCAAGTGCTTATAAAGTACAGATCCCCCATCCGCCCGGAGCACCGTTGTTCGTGTTGCTTGGAAGATTGTTTAGTATGTTCCTGAAACCCTCCCAGGCTGCATTGGGCGTAAATACCATGACTGCCCTGGCCAGTGGTTTCACTATCCTGTTCCTCTTCTGGACCATCACCCACTTCGCACGCCGCCTCATGGTGAAAGCCGGGGAAGAAATCTCCCGCGAAAAAATGATCGCCATCATGGGCGCCGGTATCGTTGGTGCGTTGGCTTATACCTTTTCTGATTCATTCTGGTTCTCCGCTGTGGAAGGTGAAGTATATGGTATGTCCTCTTTCTTCACTGCCATCGTATTTTGGGCTATCCTGAAATGGGAGCATGAAGCCGACGAGCCTTACTCCGACCGCTGGATCGTATTGATAGGATACCTGCTCGGTCTGTCTATCGGTGTGCACCTGCTCAACCTCCTCACCATCCCCGCCATGGTAATGGTGTACTACTTCAGACGCTACAAAGTAACCGGCTGGGGTACCTTCTGGGCTTTCGTGATCGGTTGCGGCCTTACCGGTATCGTACAGAAATACCTGATCCAGGACACCGTGAAAGCATCCGGTTATATGGATGTATTCTTCGTAAATAGCCTGGGAATGGGATATTTCTCCGGTTTTATCTTCTACTTCGCTTTAATCACCGCTATACTGATCATCGGTTACCGTAAGCCGAAATTCGCGCTCTATGCACCGTTGATCGTTATCGCTACCATTATATTGGTGCCCGCTTTCAACGATGTGAGCGGTGGTACTATCTTCTTTAAAATAGTACTGGCTGCCCTGTTCGTGGCTATCCCTTACCTCCTCAAAATGGTAGGTGTAAAGCTCGACTTTATCAGAACCACCCACGCCAGCCGCCTGTCGATCCTGTTCGTGCTGTTTATGCTGTTGGGTTATTCTACCTACGTAACTACCATGGTACGTTCTACCGCCAATCCGTCTGTAGATATGTACAACGTAGATAACCCTATCTCCCTGGTAGGTTACCTCGGTCGTGAACAATATGGCGATTTCCCACTGGTATATGGCCAGGTGTTCACCGCACGTCCTACTGAATATAAGGAAGGCGGTAACATCTACGCCCGTGGCGCTAAGAAATACGAAGTAGCCGGTAAGAAAATGGACCCGGTATATGCACCCGATGATATGATGCTGTTCCCGCGTGTATGGGATGCCAGCAACGACCAGGGCCATGCCGATTACTACAAAACCTGGCTGGGACTGCAACAAGGCGAAAAGCCAGGCTTCGGCGATAACATCAAGTTCTTCCTCCAATACCAGGTAAACTTCATGTACTTCCGCTACTTCATGTGGAACTTTGCCGGAAAACAAAACGATACCCAGGGCTATGGCAACGTAAGAGATGGAAACTGGATCTCTGGTATTCCATTTATTGATAACCTGATCTATGGCGACCAGTCCATGATACCGGATAGCCTCAAGGACAACAAGGCACACAACACCCTGTTCTTCCTGCCGTTTATCCTGGGTCTCCTCGGATTCTTCTATCAATATAACAACCACCGCAAAGATACCCTGATCGTATCCCTGCTGTTCTTCTTTACCGGTTTAGCGATCGTTATTTACCTGAACCAGGCCGGCAACCAGCCACGTGAACGTGACTACGCCTATGTAGGCTCTTTCTACGCTTACGCCATCTGGATAGGATTGGGTGTACTGTCTGTATATAATTTCCTGAAGAAGAAAACCAAAAGTGCCCTCTCTCCTGCCCTGGCCACCGCCGTGTGCCTGCTGGCAGTACCAGTGCTGATGGCCTTCCAGGAATGGGATGACCACGACCGCTCTACCAAATACGTAGCCAGAGACGTAGCCAAAGATTACCTCGAATCCTGTCAGCCCAATGCCATCCTGTTTACCGTAGGGGATAACGATACTTACCCGCTCTGGTACGCCCAGGAAGTAGAAGGCATCCGTCCGGATATCCGGGTAATTAACCTCAGCCTCCTCGGGGTAGACTGGTACATCGACCAAATGCGCAGAGCGGTAAACCAAAGCCCTGCCGTGCAAATGTCCTGGACACCGGATAAATACAAAGGCGAAAACCGCAACTACATCCGCTTCTTCGACCCGGGAAATATTCCGGCCGATAAGTCCTTTAACCTGAAAGAAATCATGACCTTCATGGGAAGTGATGATGTAAACAGTAAAGTGACTACCCAGGATGGCGGCTCCGAAAACTTCCTGCCTACCCGTCAGCTGTATGTGCCGGTTGATAAACAAGCCGTACTGGCCAACCATGTAGTAGCAGCGAAAGACAGCGCGAAAGTCCTGCCTTCTATGCCGTTTAAGATCAGCAAAAACTTCCTGTTGAAAAATGATCTCGCCGTATACGATATCATTGCGACCAACAACTGGAAACGCCCGATCTACTTCACCAGCCCAACAGACCTGGGCCTGAACGAATACCTGCAAACAGATGGTCTTACCTACCACCTGGTGCCACTGCCTAAGCAAACCGCACAAGACCCGCTGGGTATGGACATCAACGCTAACGTAGGGGTAATGTATGATAACCTGATGCATAAATTCGAATTCGGTGGCGCACAAACCCGCGGTACCTACTTCGATGAGCCTAACAGGAAAATGATCATGTACCTCCGCCAGGCGTTCACTAAACTGTCGGTAGCCATGACACAGGAAGGCCAATCTAAAGACAGCGCCCTCAACGTGCTCCGTTACATGGATAAAAACATCATGGAAACTAACTTCCCTTATGCGATGACCACGCCAGGTAACATGCACAACTACACTTCCATCCAAACCATCTATGCTTACTACATGGCTGGCGATGCGAAGAGAGCAGAAGAGCTGTCGGCCAAAGTGGTGAAGGATTGCGAGCAACAGTTACGCTACTACGCTTCCCTCCCTGCCAGCAAAATGACCAACGACTTACAACGCGATGGCCAGAATGCGCAGCAGTTCATCACCTGGTTAGGCCAAATGAAATCTGACTTCGGTGTAAATGGTACTAAGAGAAATAAAGAAGGATTAATCCAGGTAAATACCCAGGAAGATTCCAACGGTACCAAGGCGCCTGATTCCGCTAAGTAATTATTTTATATAGAAAGAGGGAGGCCCTCACGCTGTAGCGTGAGGGCCTCCCTCTTTCTATATAAGGACTATTTCTCCCACAAAGCCTCATTCAGCTCATAGCTGGCACTCCGCCCTCCCGCTGTTGCTTTTATCAAAACAGACAAATCCAGCAATTGCTGAATATCCCGAAGCGCTGTATCCTGCGAACACTTCGCAATCTTTGCCCATTTGGAAGAAGTCAGCTTTCCTTCAAACCCGTCCAGCAGCCTGTTCAGCAGCAGTATTTGCCGCTTATTGAGCACTTGTGTAACTGGATTTTTCCAGAAGTGAGCTTTTCTGATAACGGTAGTTAATATTTGGTCAGTAGACATTAACGCACGATCCAGGCATTGCAGGAACCAGGTCAGCCAATCCGTTATATCCAACGTTCCCTGTTGCGTACTTTCCAGGATATCATAATAGCTGTTTCTTTCTATTCTTATTTGAGCCGACATGCTATAAAACCGTCGCGCACTTTCATCAGCGCGGGCCAGCTGCATATCTGTTATTGCTCTTGCGATTCTTCCGTTGCCATCATCGAAGGGATGGATTGTTACAAACCACAAGTGCGCGATGGCAGCCTTTATCACCGGGTCTTCTGCTGCCGGTGCATTAAACCATTCTAAAAATCCGGTCATTTCAACATCGAGCTTATCAGCATCAGGCGCCTGGAAATGTACTTTCTCCCTTCCCATCCCGCCAGAAACCACCCTCATAGGATCCTCTTTGGGATTGTTTCTCCAGCCACCTATAAAGATTTTGTACATACCGCTATACCCTGTTGGGAACATGGCAGCATGCCATCCGTATAGCCGGTCGGCGGTAAGTAGGCTGTCATAATGTTGAGTGGCATCGAGCGTCATTTCCACTACGCCATCTACGTGCCGGTCGGCAGGTACCATACCTGCCATATCTATTCCAAGCTGCCGGGCTATGGACGAACGCACCTGATCAGGGTTAAGTACTTCCCCTTCTATTTCACTGGACTTTACCACCTCCAACGTCAGGTTTGTAAGCGTAGCTTCTGACTGAAGGGCTGAGCTGAGGGCTTCCATATGCCCCAACAACCGGCCCTGGCGGTGGCGGACAGCCACCAACAGCCGATACACTTGTTCTCTATTCCACTGAAAGTGAGGCCAATCCCTTAATTGATGTATGTAACGTGCCATACCCCAATATATCATTTATTCTCCGCAAAACATGCGGTGAATAGACACGTCTTTCTCCGCATCACCTATCTAAAACAAAAATCCGGAAGCCATGGTACTACCCATGACCTCCGGACAATATCTTCGCGAAGCGTTAGGAACTACAGGTTGCTCACCATCGTTCTCCAGAAAGCAGCGCTGGCTTTCACTTCTGGTACGTTGTTATCCCAGTTGTATTCATATTCTGCAGAAAACAGCCCTTTGAACTTCTGGTTTTTCAGTGTTTCCAGTACTTTAGGCATCTGGCTTACACCGTTACCCCATACTACGTCGTGAGATTCAGGTGATTTATTATCCAGGTCTTTGAAGTGCAGGCTTACAATATGACCGTCCAACTTCTTGATGCACTCTACCGGATCCAGGCCGGAACGTACCCAGTGACCAATATCAGCGCAAGCGCCCATCAGCTTGCTTCGGCCTTTGATAGCCGCCAGCACGATGTCGGGGTTCCAGTAATGACTAGGTTTTGGGTGGTCGTGGATAGCCAGTTTGATCTGGTATTGGTCGCACAGGGAAGAAATCAGGTCCAGGTCTTCTTCTTTAGGTTCAGAAGTGATGCTCTGGATACCCATCCTGTTGGCAAAATCAAACAGCATACGCCATTCCGCCGCAGAAGTAGGCACTACTACGCCAAAAGCCATCAATACCTTGTGTTTCTTTTTAAACAGCGCTTTTACCTGCTCCTGTTTTTCGGGCGACATATGGTAATCAAATTTACCTTCAATACCGCCACCGATGGTTTGTCCGGGAAAAGCTTCCACATACTGGATACCGCAGCTATCCATCTTATCCAGGGCCTCCGCCAGGGTAAAATGATTGAATGTCCATGCCTGCGCTCCCAGTTTCCAGCCCAATGCATCAGCCCTGCTTTGTGCAGCCGCGGATTTTGCAAATAATGCAACTGCCAGGCCGCCCGCCAGCATCAATGCATTTCTCAGTTTTTTCATATAGTTATTTTTTTGATGATTGAAAGTAATTGCTTTCAAGGTAAAATGCAAGTTTTCGGAGAAGAAATTACCCCGTGGCCTATATCGCCGGCAATTGTTACCATGTGGTCACTTTTCTCTCCCCCCTTTCTTCATTCCCGTAAAAGTGGTAAATTTAATCCAGAAGACGTGCTATGAGAGGAATACAATTTACCAGGTTCAACCCGGACGATAACAAGAAAACACCCTTCCAGAAACTACTGGACCTTTTCACCCAACTTCTTACCTACACCAGCGGGGATGTGACAGAAGCACTGCAATGGCTCACCGAGCTGGATAACCAGTACCAACTCACCAACCAGGAGTATGGTATAGGCGACTTTATAGAAGAGTTGAAAAACAAAGGGTACATCCGCGAAAACGAGGAAAGCGGCGAAATAGAAATCACTTCCAAGGCAGAACAAACCATCCGTAAAAATGCCCTGGAAGAGATCTTCGGTAAACTCAAAAAATCTGCGACCGGCAACCATAATATCCGCAAATCGGGCATGGGCGATGAACTCAATGCCGAAACCCGCCCGTTTGAATTTGGCGACGGGGTAGATCAGCTGGATATTACGGCCTCTATCAGGAATGCCCAGATTAATCACGGTATCGACAGCTTTTCTATTCAGCAGGACGACCTGGAAGTGAAGGAAACCGACTTCAAAACCCAGACGTCTACCGCCCTCATGATCGATATTTCCCACTCCATGATCTTATATGGAGAAGACAGGATCACGCCGGCCAAAAAGGTGGCCATGGCGCTGGCGGAACTGATCACCACCCGGTATCCCAAAGATACCCTCGATATCATCGTTTTTGGGAACGACGCCTGGCAGATCGAAATCAAAGACCTGCCCTACCTGCAGGTAGGCCCCTTCCACACCAATACGGTAGCCGGACTGGAACTGGCCATGGACCTGCTGCGCCGGCGGCGCAATCCCAATAAACAGATCTTCATGATCACAGATGGTAAACCCACCTGTTTGAAGATCGGGTCACAATATTATAAAAACAGCTTTGGCCTCGACAGGAAGATACTGAACCGCACCCTGAACCTGGCCGCACAATGCAAAAAATTAAAAATTCCTATCACTACTTTCATGGTCGCTACCGACCCATGGCTGCAACAGTTTGTACAGGAATTTACAGAAACCAATAACGGTAAAGCCTTCTTTTCCGGGACCGATAAACTGGGACAATTCCTTTTCCGGGACTTCGAAAACGGGAAAAGAAAGTTCTATTAAACATATATCACTCGTAAATATCTCAGATGAATACCAGTATAAAAACATTAGGCGAGCTCAAAAAAAGTGGCTATAAACCAGTTTCCGTAAAAGAAGAGATCAGACGTAACCTGATTAAAAAATTACAAAATAAGGAAAGCACCTTCCCCGGTATCATAGGCTATGAAGATACCGTAATTCCTGATACTGAAAGAGCCCTGTTATCCAGGCACAACATACTTTTCCTCGGTTTACGCGGACAGGCGAAAACCAGGATGGCCCGGCAAATGACCGACCTGCTCGATGAATACATTCCCATCGTGGAAGGCTCGGAAGTAAACGATGATCCATTTCATCCACTGTCCCGCTATGCGATTGACCTGATTGCTGAACTAGGCGATAAAACACCCATCGCCTGGGTGCACAGCAGCGCAAGGTACGGCGAAAAGCTGGCTACACCGGATGTTTCCGTGGCCGACCTGGTGGGTGATATCGACCCGATCAAGGCCGCCAACCTGAAACTCAGCTACGCCGATGAACGCGTAATCCACTTCGGCATCATTCCCCGCTCTAACCGCGGTATCTTTGTGATCAACGAATTGCCCGATCTGCAGGCCCGTATACAGGTATCGCTCTTTAATATTTTACAGGAAGGCGATATCCAGATCAGGGGCTTTAAAGTGAGAATGCCACTGGATATCCTGTTCGTATTTACCGCTAACCCGGAAGACTATACGAACCGTGGCTCTATCGTTACGCCGCTGAAAGACAGGATCGAAAGCCAGATCATTACCCACTACCCTAAAACCATCGAAAACGCCCTGCTGATCACCGAACAGGAAGCCGATATACACGATGACCAACAGGCCAAAGTGCAGATTGCCGATATGGTGAAACGTCTCATAGAACAAGTATCTTTTGAAGCACGCACCAGCGAATACGTAGACAAGAAAAGCGGAGTATCTGCCCGTCTCACTATTGCCGCTTACGAAAACGCGGTGAGTGCCGGGGAACGCCGTGCCATCATCAATAAGGAAAAGGAAACACAAGTGCGCATTGCGGATCTGCAAGCCATTATCCCGGCTATCACTGGTAAAATAGAACTGGTATATGAAGGAGAGCAGGAAGGCCCGCTACAAGTAGCCCATAACCTACTGGATAAATCGATCCGCACCCTCTTTGCCACCTATTTTCCCAATCCCGACTCCTTTAAGAAAAAGAAACAGAACGCTCCCGCGGAAAATCCATACCGCAGCGTGATACAGTGGTTCGACAAAGGCAACGCCGTACAGCTGCTCCAGGATATCAGCGACAAACAATACGAAGCCACCCTCTCCCGGGTAGAAGGACTCAAGGAACTGGTGAAAGCCCGCTTTCCCAAAGCCAATAACAAGGAAGCGCTGCTGCTCATGGAATTTGTGCTCCATGGCTTATCGTCCTACTCCCTCATCAGCAAGAAAGTAGTGGAAAATGAAACCCGCTTCAGCGACCTGCTCGGTACCATGATGAATTTCGCGTTGGGCGGCGATGGCGACGGGGAAGAACCGGAAGAATAAATATTACCTGGTTATATTTTTAATAGAGAGAAGTTTATAGAGACTTCTCTCTGTTTTTTAGGATGATACCCCATACAACCGTTTTTCACAAAATCATCATGAAAGATGAATATCCTCGCATTTTTTCCTATTTTGTATTATTAATTGTCATTTTAACAATTCCACAAAACGTTTTATTACATGAACAATTCCCGTAGAAACTTTATTAAATCCGCCTCCACGTTAATGGCGGGTGCCGGACTGGTAGCAGCCCTCCCATCTACCCTGAAAGCGGCGGTAGCGCCGAGCGACCGGCTCAATGTGGCCGCTATCGGCATCAACGGTATGGGCTGGGCGGACCTCACCTCCATGCTGAAAAATCCGGCGGCCCAATGTGTGGCCCTTTGCGATGTAGACCAAAACGTGCTGGACAAACGCGTAGCAGAACTGGCGCAAAAAGGCATCAAAGTAAAGGCGTATTCCGACTATCGCAAGCTGTTGGAAGACAAAAGCATTGACGCCGTAGTAATTGGTACCCCCGACCACTGGCATTGCCTGCAAATGATCGACGCCTGTGCCGCTGGCAAAGATGTATATGTAGAGAAGCCAATGGGTAACTCCATCATTGAATGCCGCTCTATGGTGGCTGCCCAGCAAAAATATAACCGCGCCGTACAGGTAGGGCAATGGCAACGCAGTCAACAGCACTTTAAAGACGCCATCGAGTTTGTACATTCCGGCAAGCTCGGTCAAATACGCCTGGTGAAAGCCTGGGCCTATATGGGCTGGATGAAATCGATCCCTGTGAAGCCCGACGGTACGCCTCCTCCAGGCGTAGATTACAAAGCCTGGCTGGGCCCCGCTACTACCCGCCCCTTCAATGAAAACCGCTTCCACTTTAACTTCCGCTGGTACTGGGATTACGCAGGTGGACTGATGACCGACTGGGGTGTGCACCTCCTGGATTATGCCCTGCTGGGTATGCAATCGGCCGCACCTAAATCTATTATGGCTGCCGGTGGTAAATTTGCCTATCCCGATGATGCGGCAGAAACACCAGATACCCTCACCACCGTATATGAGTTCGATGGCTACAACATCCAGTGGGAACAGGCTATCGGCATTGATGGCGGCCCTTACGGGCGTGATCATGGTATCGCTTTCATCGGCAACAACGGTACGCTGGTATTAGATCGGGGTGGTTGGGAAGTGATTCCGGAGAAAGGAAAAATGGAAGCCGTGCCCAGGCAAAAATCTGTGGACAATGGCCTCGACATGCATACTACCAATTTCATAGAAGTGATAAAATCACGCAACTTTACAGACCTGCACGCGCCGGTACAGGTAGGCGCGCTGGTAGCCACCACCGCGCAAATGGGCAACATTGCCTATCGCACCGGGAAAAAAATCTACTGGGATGCCAGTGAGGGCAAATTTACCGACCGCGATGCCAACAAACTGCTGGCAGCCGCTTACCACAATGGGTACAAACTGCCTAACGTGACCGTATAAACGAAAGTAACCTTACCTGATCATCTCTCTAAAAAAAATAAAAGCACCGTATGCGCACCTTATTATTCGCCGCCTGTACCCTGCTCTCGGCAACCGCCCTGGCACAGAACAACGGGCAGATGAAGCCGGAAGAAACAGAAGTATGGGAGCCGGTTCCCAAAGTAATTACACCCGGCACGGAAGTCCTCACCGCGCCTTCCGACGCCATTATCCTGTTTAATGGCAAAAATCTCGATAACTGGGAAGCCGAAAAAGGAGGCCCGGCCCAATGGGAAGTGAAAAACGATATCATGACGGTAGTAAAAGGCACCGGCGTGATCAAAACCAAACAACAGTTTGAAGATTTTCAACTGCATATCGAATGGCGCACCCCGGCAGAAGTAAAGGGAGAAAGCCAGGGCCGCGGCAACAGCGGTATTTTTATGCAGGAGTATTACGAACTGCAGGTATTGGACAACTACAACAACCGCACCTACTCCAATGGGCAGGCTGGCAGCTTCTATAAACAAAGAATTCCGCTGGTAAATGCCTGTAAAAAGCCGGGCGAATGGCAAACCTACGATGTGATCTGGACTGCTCCCCGGTTCAATGAAGACGGCTCGTTGAAATCGCCCGCCAGGGCTACCGTATTGCAAAACGGCGTATTGGTGCAGAATAATGTGGAACTGGATGGCTCAACGCAGTATATCGGCAAGCCTTCTTATGTAAAGCATGGCCCTAAGTCCATTGCGTTGCAGGATCATGGTAACCCGGTAAGCTACCGTAATATCTGGATCAGATCATTATAAACATAAAATAACCGGCTTTTGGCAGAGACGTTTATCCCGCCTTTACCAAAAGCTGGTTTTATACGGCTCAATGCGTTACGGGCTCTATATTCAGTGATAAATATACCGCATCACTGATAGGATTATCGTAATAAGCTGCTATCGGTTCAAATCCGAGGGAAGTATATAAATCAATGGCCGGGCGCATATGTGCCAGGGTATCCAGCAAAATACGCTTGTAGCCCAGCTTCCGGCTCTCCTCGATGGCTGCACTGGCCAGCAGTTTACCTACGCCATGTCCTTTATAGGCATCTTTTACAAAAAGACGTTTCATTTCTGCAATGCTGTTATCAAACGGCCGCACCGCTACACAACCCGCCAGTTGTCCGTCTACCAACGCGAGAAACAACGCTCCCTTGGGCGCTACATAAACACCTGGCAAACTGGCCAGTTCTTCTTCAAATCGCTGAAAACTTAGGTCAACATTTAACCAATTGGCATATTCGCGGAAAAGTAGCTTCACCTGGGCCAGGTGCTGGGTATCTTCGGCGGTTACTTTAATAATCTCTGTCATAACCCCTTCTTTTAAATGGTATATAAAACGCAAGAAGCCTTCTGCATGCAGAAGGCTTCTTGCTTGTATTGTTCGTGGGAAACTTTCTTTTTAGTAGAAGTATTCCCTATATCATCTTATGATCAATTACGCAGTGTAATGTAATTTCTTAATCATGGATAAATATCATGCCTTCTGTAAATCATCGTCCCTCAATGCGGGGGATGCAATATAACCTTTTACATCGACATTTGCATCACTCTTAAAATAAATCTTTATTAATACTGAAACTGGCTAGCAGTAAGGGGTTGGAAGAGCGAGCAGGGGCTCGCAAAGGGAGTAAGGAGCAAAGTCGCAAAGGCATTTTGTCAAAATATGAGCACTTCAGGAGCTTATAAATTTCTTTGCTGCTTTGCTCCTTAGCGTGAAAAAAAAAGAGCTGCATCGCTGCAGCCCTTTCAGATTCGAGGTTCGAAGCGGATTCGAACCGCTGTACGAGGTTTTGCAGACCTCTGCCTAGCCACTCGGCCACCGAACCATCTTATCAAAATGTTCGCCGTAACTCCCCCACTGGCGTACATCTCATTCGTTTTGTGGGATTGCAAAAGTAGTGAATTTCTGATAACTGCCAAATATTATTTAAAAAATATCTAAAAAATATTTTGATAATAAGGCAGAACGGTGGAATATTGAGGCGGAAAACCTGGAAACTTGACTTATGACAAAATAAAAAATTAGTACCATGGATAATCAACGTATTGCTGAATCAGAGCTGATCATCAACAACCGCGGAGCCATATATCACCTCGATGTAAGACCGGATGAACTGGCTGATACTATCATCACTGTAGGCGACCCGGATCGGGTGGGATCTGTCAGCAAACACTTCGATAGAATAGAAGGCAAATTTCAACACCGTGAATTCGTGACCCATACCGGGTACATCGGCCATAAACGTATCTCTGTAGTATCTACCGGCATCGGTACTGATAATATCGACATTGTACTCAATGAACTGGATGCTTTAGTCAATATTGATTTCAATACCCGGCTGGTAAAACCGGACCTTACTTCCCTGAAAATCATACGCCTGGGGACTTCCGGCGCACTGCAGGAAAGCATCCCGGTAGACAGCTTCGTGGTTTCTTCTCACGGATTAGGCCTGGATAACCTTATGCCTTATTACGCATTTGAAAATACCACGGCAGAAAAACAACTGCTGGAAGCCTTCCGCGGACAAGTATTCCTGCAGCCCGGCGGCGCCAGTCCCTGCCTCTTTGAAGCCTCCGCAGCACTGCACAATCATTTCAGAGATGGTTTTCATACAGGCATCACCGTTACCTGCCCGGGTTTTTATGCCCCACAAGGTCGCGCTTTAAGAGGCACGCTGGCTAATCCCAACCTGATCGACAACCTCACCGGGTTCTCGTACGAATCGCATCGCATCACCAACTTTGAAATGGAAACCTCCGGTATTTACGGTATGGGACGCGTACTGGGCCACCAATGCCTGTCTATCAGCGCTATTGTAGCTAACCGTATCCGCAAGGAGTTCAGCAAAGATGGAGGCGCCGCGGTAGCCGCACTAATTGAAAAAGGATTGGGTATTATCGCCACCCTCTAAGGGATACACGCATCGCTTATTTTTTTATCTTTGTTCCATGAACAATATCCACTTCTATAAATACCAGGGAACCGGCAATGATTTCGTGATCATGGACAACCGGAATGGACAATACGACTGGCTTACAGACGAACAGGTGAATGAACTCTGCGACCGCCGCTTCGGCATCGGCGCAGATGGACTGATGCTGCTCAACAAAAGTGAAGACTACGATTTTGCCATGAAATACTACAATGCCGACGGCCGCGAAAGCAGCATGTGCGGCAATGGAGGCCGCTGCCTCGTAGCCTTCGCGCACAAAATGGGCGTTGGCGATGGTAACCTCTACTTCACTGCTGTAGACGGCGAACACGAAGCCACTATGGACGGCGATAGCTGGGTAAACCTGAAAATGCAAAACGTGGATGATGTAGAACATGGCCCGCTTTACTATTATCTCAACACCGGCTCCCCGCACTTTGTAAAATTTGTGGAAGATGTACAGGCGGTAGACGTATTCAATGAAGGTCGCGGTATCCGCTACAACGACCGCTTTGCGGCCGTGGGCACCAACGTCAACTTCGTACAGCCATTCGAATCCGGCATTTTTGTACGCACCTATGAAAGAGGCGTAGAAGATGAAACCTACTCCTGCGGTACCGGCGTAACCGCCGCCGCACTCACTTTTGCAGGTAAAGAAGAAAAAGAATACGTGGTACCCGTACAAACTTTGGGCGGTCAACTGGAAGTACGCTTCACCAAAACCGGCGAACGCACTTTCGATAACATCTGGCTCTGTGGCCCCGCTACACTGGTGTTTGAAGGCGATATCACTGTAAAATAAATAACTATCCAACCGTTTTTGCCCCCGCCTGGTAGCGTGGGGCAGAAACGGCTACTCTCCCACTACCCGGACGCTGTTTACACCAGGCACCTATCCAAAGACTATAAACCAGGCAGCATGAATTACCATATAATGGCCGATGACAAATTCATCAATGATTTTATCAGGGATGCAGAAGCTGTGGCCCCCGGCAACAATACCTATATCATCAACACCACCAAAGCCAAAGCCACCTTTATCAAATCCGACCAGGTAACTTATCTGCCTTTTTATACACCGGCCTTTAAAGCACTGCTGAAGAAAATTACTGCGCAGGACCGTCTTTTTATTCACTGGGCCTCTGAAGAAGCCATACAAGCAGCCTTATCCCTCCCTGCAAACATTACTATCGGTATGTTCTTCTGGGGCGGTGATATCGTGGAAATACCGGCTTTCCGCTTTAAACACAGCGTATACGGACCTATGAGTCTCCGGTACTTTGAGCAATATGAAGAACGCCCCAGGCTGAAGCTGAATCCCATGAGGCCTAAAAGGGCGCTCACTTCCTTTGCCCAGCGCTTCTTCAACTACAAAGCCCCGGACCGGAAAGTGGCCCGTACCCGCGACCTGTTCTTTAAACGGCTCAACCTCTTCCTGCACTGGAATCCCATCGACTTTGAATGGGTACAGCAGCATTATACTACCCATGCCGAATACAAGTACTTCTTTTACGATGTAAATCCGCATCCGGGCGAAGATGAGCTGGCCATCATGAACACCCCTAAAGATGGAAAGGTAACTACCATCCTGCTGGGCAACTCAGATACCTCCACCAACAACCACCTCGAAGCACTGCATGCCTTATCCAGGTACAAAGACGAGCCCATTAAGCTGGTGATCCCGCTCAGCTATGGCTATCAGCAATATGGCGATGTGATTGAAAAAGAAGCTATCCGCCTCTTTGGACACGAGAAAGTAATGGCCCTGCGTACATTCCTTAACCGGGAACAATACTTCAAAATGCTGGCCCAGGTAGATATTGCAGTGATGTACCATTTCCGCACCCAGGCCGCCGGCAACGTCATTGCCCTGCTGCACCGGGGTAAAAAGGTGTTCATTCACAGCAATAGCACCCTGTATCAGCTGCTGCAACAAAATCATGCAGCCGTTTTTGATGCCAAAGCCATTGACCACCTGGATTTTAAAGACTTCAGTACCCTGCTCAATAAAAGCGATGTACAGGAAAACATCCGCATTACAGAGGCACTCTTCAACAAACCAAAGAAGTTTGCTGTACTAGCGGAAGTATTGGGATAACAGTCACGCAAAGGCGCTAAGGAGCAAAGCCGCAAAGATATTTTGTCAAAACATAAGCTCTTAAGGAGCTTATAAATTTCTTTGCGGCTTTGCTCCTTAGCGCCTTTGCGTGACTGCATTATTGCTTCCTTCTCAACTTATGAATGGTTTCGTTCACCGTACTGTTCACGTCGTCGGATACACGGAGTACCAGTGTAAGTCCTATAAATATCACGGCAAACAAAGCGCCTTTAATGGCTATATCGATAATGGGATGGATAATAAACGGTATCCACGTAACCCCGAAATAAGCCACCAGCGATACACCTATCGCTTTTACACTGTTAATTGTAAAGGGTTGTAATCCAAACTTTGCCCAGATAAAAGCATAACGGATCAGGTTAAATACAGCCATTGAAATCAGCGTAGCAAACCCGGAACCTATCAACCCGTAGTGGTTAATCAGGTAAAAGTTGAGCGGCAGTGACAACGCCAGCAACACGGCGGAGCTATATAAATCATACCGCCATAACCTGGAGGTAGCCAACAACTGGCTATTCAACCCGGTGCCCATATCTATTACCCTGGAAATACCATAGCAAAGCACTACATATTTTGCTTTCGCATATTCAGGTGGCAACAATTTGAAAAAACTGTCAATATTCAGCCAGATAGCCAGGAAGATGAACAAAGCATAAATCAACTGCAAAAGCGAGGACTTCACATACACTTCTTCAATCTTACTCATATTCTTTTCTTTCCAGGCCTGCGCCAGCACCGGCAACCCGATAGCGGAAATACTGCGCTGCGGGATCAGTATCAGCATCGACATGTAAGTGGCAATTGTCTGATAGGCCACATCATCCAACCCCTTCGTGCTTCCCAGGATCAGCGGCGCCACATTGTTGGCCAGCAGGTTAAACAGGATAGCTCCCAGCAGGGAAAATGCATAGATGGACATCTTGGGCAGCAAACGGCGACTTACCGTACTTACCCGGAATGTAAAATGCAGGAAATTATGCCGGTAAAGATATACCAGCAGCGCCACCAGCAATGCCCCATATAGCAGCGAAAACAACCACAAAAAAGTAGTAATATCCACCAACTTAAAATAATACAGGAAGATCAACACAGTGGTCAGGAGTCGCATTACCAGCTCTTTCAGGAAGTTGGGAAATACCGTCAGGTGCCTCGCCCCGCTGTAACTTTCCAGTACCGCGAAAAAGGCAAATAAGAAAACGTTGGGATAAACGAGATAGAAATAGTCGACAAAAAGCGGTGATTTCTCAATAAAAGCATTAATGATCTGCTGCCGGAAGAATAACGTACCCAGGGCAAATAAGCCACACCCCACCAGGGTGGCCAGCATAGCCCAGGTTAACATATCATTATCTTTATCCTTCAGGCGACTGGAATAATAAGGGAAAAAACGGCTGATGGTAGGCACGGTACTCAAGGTACAAATGGGCACCAGCATCATGGCAATTTCGGGCAAAAGCCGCGTCAATGCGAACTCTTCATTGGAAAAGAAATGGGGAAACAGGAAAACGATATTAATACCACCAATGGCAAACCCAATATAAATCAACAAGGTGGACTTGATACTCTGCTGCTTGATTACTCCCATTTATATAAATATATTTATCTTTTTCCTGATGTGCAATATTACGCCAATTGCTAACAGGATTCAACATTTTAACTACCTTTGCGCCCGATGATCCAGTATTTCACAAATATAAACTCCAAAACCGTTGAAATTAAACAGCCCGAAAACGGGGCCTGGGTAAATATAACCCCTCCCCTCAAACAGGCTGAATTTGAACAGCTGTCCGAGGAACTGGACATCCCGCTCGACTTCCTCACGGACTCCCTGGATATTGACGAAAAATCGAGGTATGAACTGGAAGACAATGTAAAGCTCATTGTACTCAAAACGCCTACCGAAAACAACTCGATCAATGAAAGTGATGCCTTTTATATCACCATTCCTATCGTGATCATATTGACGCACCACCAGATCATTACCGTGAATTCCTTCGATAATACCGCCATCAAAAAATTCCTGAATACCTTTCACAACCGTTCCCCGGAGAAAAGGAATATGATGGTGCTGAAAATATTCGAAAAGGTGGTTATTAATTTCCTCGACTACCTCAAGGAAATCAACCAGCGAAGGAATATGCTGGAAGCCAAACTCTACGACTCCAACCGGAATGAAGAACTGTTGGGTATTATGCGTATCCAGAAAAGCCTGGTATACTTCGTAACGGCCCTGCGCAGTAATGAGTTGCTGCTGATGAAGCTGGAGCGCACCAACTTCCTGGGGCTCAACGAAGATGAAAAGGAATTCCTGCAAGACCTCATCGTAGACACTTCCCAGGCGTTGGAAATGGCCAACGTATACACCAACATCCTCAGTAGTACGATGGATGCCTTTGCCAGTATCATCTCCAACAACCTCAATGTGGTGATGAAACGGCTTACCTCCATTACCATCATTCTCACCTTCCCTATGCTGGTAGCCAGTATATACGGGATGAACGTAGATATCCCCTATCAGCATACTATGCACGCCTTCTATATCCCGGTCATTCTGTCCATCGCTATTTCGGTGGTGATCAGCTGGTATTTTATGAAGAAGAAATGGTTTTAGCCTAATTTATACAACAACATGCAAACAGGATTTAACGTAAGAGTATATGGCATCATGATCAATGATCAGCGCCAGGTATTGGTTAGTGATGAATATATCCGTGGCGGTTATTATACCAAATTCCCCGGTGGCGGCCTCGAATTCGGCGAAGGCACCCTGGAGTGCATTGTGCGGGAATGGCAGGAAGAGCTCAGCCAGGATGTAACAGTGGTAGAACATATTTATACCACGGACTTCTTCCAGATTTCTGCATTCGACAACGAAACCCAAATCATCTCTATTTACTACCTGGTGACCCCTACCTCACCCTTTACTGCCAGTGTAAGCAGCAAACCATTCGATTTTACCGTGCCGGAAGGCGTATCGGAAGTAGAACGCGCCCGCTGGATCAACTGGGACGAGTTTTCTTCGGCAGCAGTTACCCTGCCTATAGATAAGGTAGTAGCGGATATAGTAAAAGCAAGATATTAGCCCACGCAAAGGCGCAAAGTAAAAAAGCAGCAAAGGATAGTATCATATTCCTTTGCTGCTTTTTTACTTTGTGCCTTTGCGTGCCTACTCGCTCACTACCGGATCAACAAAAGGATGTTCCTGGCCCATGGCTGCTGCCTTCATTTGTTTGGCAACGTCATGTCCCAGGAAACGTTCTATCCGGTGTTCAAGTAAATAGATCAACGGCGTGAGCACAATGGCTATCACAAATTTATAGCTGTAGTTAACCATACAAATAGCCAGCACCCGCTGCCAGCTCCAGTTATTACCGAGCTTAAAGGCGATATACAATACAATGAAGCTATCTACCAACTGCGATACGATCGTAGAACCGGTAGCCCTTAGCCACACGTGCTTATCACCCGTCCGTTTCTTAATACGGTGAAATACCGTTACGTCCACGATCTGGCTCACCAGGAAGGCCGTTAAGCTACCCAGTATAATCCACATACCCTGTCCGAAGATACTAACGAAGGCCGACTGCATATTAGGGACCCCATCGGCAGCCTTGCTGCCCAGCCACCAGCCATCGGCCGGTACGTTCATCGCCACAAAAAACATGATAAAGGCATAGGAAATGAGTCCCACGGCGATATAGGAGATCCTGCGCACTGCTTTAGGCCCGAAGTATTCGTTTACGATATCTGTCATCACAAATTCCAGCGGCCATAACAATACCCCTGCCGTCAATGTATACGACAGGCCGCTCTCGCCAAAGAGCGTAAAGGTATGTACGGGCAGTCCCAATAACTTCTCCAGGGAAAATAGTTTACCGCCAATACATTCAGCAATAAGCGCATTGGCCACAAAAAAGCTGGTAAATATGACAAAAAGCTTGGTGGGCTTGTCGTTTAATAGGTTCCGGATCATTTAGTAATTAACTATGAGTTGAAATATAAAGATGGCAATGTTGCACAAATATACCCACGGAGGCAATGTCTTCCATTGTATTTTTTTTAACAATAATAACACCGCCGTGAGTATACATAAGATCCCATTCAGCGGAAAGGCAATGCCCACACCCAATACCAGCACATGATTCACCAAAGTATCCAGCGAATGGTTATACGTAGTGATACGCAGGATTTCACTGATCAGAAAGCACAGATTGCATATAAAAGCAAATTTTAAAAGGAACCGTATCCAGCGCATATTGAAATTTCGGATAAATTACAGTTATTTTTGTTTCTTTAAAACTAAATCCAAAATATCCGATGAAGCAAAACTGGCTAAAAGCCGTTCTTCCGCATCTCGCGGCAATAGGGATCTTCCTGTTGCTGGCCATGGTATATTGCGCTCCTGCCCTGGAGGGTAAAGTAGTAAACCAGGCCGACATGAAGAATGTAGAGGGAATGGCGAAAGAAGCAAAGGACTACTATGAAGCAACCGGTGACCGTCCGCTGTGGACCAACAGCATGTTTTCTGGCATGCCTTCCTATGTGATCTATTCTGGTCCGGGTACCAACAGAATGGGGTACATGAACTGGATTATCACCCTGAAGACGCCCTTCCCTATTAACATGCTATTCCTCGCCATGCTGAGCATGTACCTGCTGCTCTGTGTGCTGGACCTCAAATACTGGATCCGCGTTATGGGCGCCATTGCTTTTGCGTTTTGCTCGTACAACGTGATTATCATTGATGTAGGCCATATCACTAAAATGTTCGACATCGCCCTGATGCCTGCTGTACTGGCGGGTATCATCCTCACCTACCGGGGTCGCCTGCTCACAGGAGCCGCATTAACCGCCCTCGCTACCGGTATGCTGATCTATAATAACCACTTGCAAATTATCTATTATACCCTGATCATGGTAGCCTGCCTGGCTGTTGGCGCGTTTGTACACGCCTTTAAAACCCAGCAGCTGCCACAGTTTTTCAAAGCTTCCGGACTGCTGGCCATCGCCGGTGCACTCGCCATCCTTACTTCTATGGATAGCCTGATGATCCTGCGGGAATATACCGACTATACCATGCGTGGCAGCAAATCAGAGCTTACGCTCGATAAGGACGATGCCGCTCAGAAAAAGTCTACTGGCCTGGATATCGACTACGCTTACGACTGGAGCTACGGCAAAGCTGAAACAGGCACCTTCCTTATCCCTGGTTATGTAGGTAACTCCTCTGCTCAGAAACTCACTGCCAGCTCCCATTTCGGGGAGCAAATGGTGAGCCTGGGCGTACCTGCCGCACAGGTAGACCAGTTCCTGTCTCAACAAAAATTACCGATGTACTACGGCGCTCAAAGTAAGGGCACTTCCGGACCGGTATATGTGGGCGCCATTATCTGCTTCCTGTTCGTATTATCGTTACTGTTAGTAGACAGCTGGCATAAATGGTGGCTCATTGCCGTTACCGCTATCGGCTTTATACTGGCATGGGGTAAAAATCTGGCCTTTATCAACGATTTCCTGTTTTATCATCTTCCCCTGTACAATAAATTCCGCGCCCCTGCACAGGCGCTGGTACTGCCTTCGCTGACATTTATAGTATTAGGCTGCTGGGGATTGCAGGAAGTGGCTGCCGGGAAATACACCAAAACAGTGCTCCTGCAAAAACTGAAACAGGCTTTGCTGATCACTGGTGGATTCCTGCTGGGCTTTGTGCTGATCACCAATTTCTTCACCGGCTTCAGCAGTGCCAGCGATGCCAGCATGCTGCAATATTTTGCGCAGATGATGGGTGGCGAAGAAAATGCGAAGCTCCTGATCCGCGCCCTCGAAAAAGACCGCAGCAGCCTGCTCTTACAGGATACGTTCCGCTCTGCTATCTTCATCCTGATTGCCGCCGGCGCCATCTGGGCTTACCTGAAAGATAAGATGACCTGGAAAGTTTCCGCCATCGTTATTACCGCCGCCGTTACCATCGACCTGCTGCAGGTAGACAGAAACTATCTCAACAGCGACAGCTTCGTGGATGACCTGAGCTTTATGCAGGCACTGCAACCATCGCCCGCTGACCAGCAGATTAAACAGGATCCTGATCCGTATTATCGCGTATTCAATGTAACCACGGCGCCTTTCGATGATGCCTCCCCCTCCTATTTCCACAAGAATATTGGCGGTTACAGCCCGGCTAAATTGTGGCTCTACCAGGATCTGATTACGCACCAGATTGCGAAAAACAATATGCATGTGATGAACATGCTCAATACCAAGTACTTTATTGTACCAGATCAAAAAACAGGGCAGCCCATCGCACAGCGCAATCCGGATGCTTATGGCAATGCCTGGTTTGTAAAAGATATCATCTGGGCGCCCGATGCCAACACAGAAATGAAAACGCTGGATTACCTGAATACCCGCGATTCTGCGGTGATCGACAAGCGCTTCCAGGCACAGGTAGGCAGCTTTAAACCAGGAGCCGACAGCAGTGCAGCCATCAAGCTCACTAAATACGGACCTAACCAGCTCGAATATACGTCGCACAACTCCCAGGAAGGCTTCGGCGTATTCTCCGAAATATACTACCCTGCCGGATGGGAAGCATTTATTGATGGCAAGCCCGTAGATATCATCCGTACTGACTATGCCCTGCGTGGATTTAAAATCCCCGCTGGTGATCATAAAATCGAGATGAAATTTTCGCCTAAAACATTCTTCACCGGTCTTAAAATTGCCGGTACCACCTCTATCCTGCTGCTTGTATTGGTAGTATTGATATTTGGATGGGAATTTTACCAGCAGATGAAAAGAGAAACCGTGCCGGTACCAGAAAAGAAAAAATAAATACCTTACTGATATGAAAAAGGCCTGAGCGAAATGATCCGCCCAGGCCTTTTTTATGATAGTAAATAACGTTAGTACCGCTTTGAAAAAATATAACGCAACCCAATAAACAGGTGATGCGCAAAGTTGGGAATATGCCCATAGTACCGGCTCAATATCTTATAGCGTTCCTTCCAGGCCAGCTGCTGATGCTGCTTGGAAGTGCCTCCTACCCGGAAGCGCGCTACCACCTGGTGCGTATTACATATTTTTTGAGATGCCTTCAGCGTACGGATCATCCAATCGATATCCGCGCATACTTTATACTGCAAATCGTACAACGGGCTTAAACTGCGACGAATAATATAGGCCTGGTGCGACACCACCATGCCATGTTTCAGGCTTTTCCAGGTGAGCTGATCCGGTACTTTATGCGGCGTTTGTTCAGAACGTAATCCAATATCTACCCCATTTTCATCCATAAACATGGCTTCTCCATAGTATACATCGGCATGTGCACAGGCGGCAAACATATTGGCAACTACGTTGTTGTCGCCCAACACATCATCGGCATTGAGAAACAACAGGTAGTCACCGGTGGCTAGTTGCATTCCCTTGTTCATGGCGTCATACAGCCCTTTATCCTTTTCTGAAAGCACGGTGGCAATACGGGAACGGTATTTTTCAATCACGCCCATAGTATTGTCGCGGGAAGCGCCATCAACAATAACGTATTCGATATGCGGATAGGTTTGCGACAGCACGCTTTGAATGGTACTTTCAATAAATTTTTCCGCGTTAAAACATACGGTGATAATACTCAACACCGGGGAAGCTGCACTCATGTATTAGTTATTTGCGGCGATGATATCACCGATTCAAACAAATGATAATATTGTTCGGCGACTACCGGCATACTGAAATGCTGTTCGGTATGTACCCTGGCCGCCTGTCCAAACTGCCGGCAGGTAGCCGGATCACGCAGCAGCGCCAGGGTTCTGGCGGCAAACTGTTCATGCTCACCTGGCGGTATCACATAGCCCGTACGGCCATCAATCACTATTTCCCGGCAACCGCCTACGTCAAAGGTGATACAGGCCGTTTCACAGCTGCCGGCTTCTATCAGTACATTGGGCAGGTTGTCGGCCTTTGTCGGGTAAAAGAAGATATCGCTGGCACTATAGCACTGCATCATTTTGACAGTATCCTTCACATAACCGGTATATACACATTGGAGATGCTTGAAAGTACCGGGCAAACGGTCATTTCCTATCATCAGCAGATATACCGGGCTGTCCAGCTGGTCATCCAGCAGGTGCAGGATTTTAAGCAGCTCCGCTCCTCCTTTAAACTCACTGGCAAATAAACGTTCGGATACGAAGGTGATCACCGGCGCATCGGCAGGGAGTCCCAGCAATTGCCGGGAAGCGGCCCTTTCCTGCGGCCGGAAATAGGCCGTATCAATCGGATTGGGAATATGATATAAAGGCTTTTCCCGGGTCAGCGGGCTTTCCCGCGTCATGTCGTACAGCCAGCGGGAGGGCGAAACGATGTGCAGGTTGCTGGCTGCATACAGCCGTTGTTTCCGTTTAATCAGGTAATTACCATTGGGTAATCCCATATAAGGTGCATGCCTGTGCTCATTCTTTCCCGCCTTGCCTGTCTTCCAGGACGTATCGCCGAAGCTATGGGCGGCGCTCCCGGTGAGCGCCCACATATCATGCAGCGTCCATACTACCGGTGCTATGGCTGACAAACGGGGCAGTATCGATGCATCAAAATAGCCCCCGTGAATATTATGCAAGCTGATAACATCTGGCTTAAAGGCTGCGGTATACCCCAGGATAGCCGGGGTAGAAAAAGGGAAGTATAAATATTGCAGGCCTACACGGTTGGTCAGTACATTAATGCCCCGTTCTATCACATTACGCACCGTTCCCGGGCGCGTTACCGTTACCTTCGAAGATGAAGTGCGATGAGTCCCTACCAGGAAGTGATTATCGGTATGATAATATTCTTCCAGGCCGGTGGCGATGCGTTGTGCTGCAATGGCCGCCCCGCCGCTGTTTTCATATTTATTGATAAAAAGTACTTTCACGGGCTAGTATTTAAAGAACTGTCGCATATGTGCCTGGAATACCTCCAATGGCCAATCCCTCACTAATATACGGGGCAGTGCATAAGGATTACTCCAGCTATGTACCTGTCCGTGGTAGTTGGCGGTTACCAGCTGTAATCCCAGTGCCTTACAGGCTTTAATGCTATCTGCATTATAATAGCGTTTGGTGCCCAGGAACTTGCGGCCGCCGAAAGGATAGGAAAAGTGTACCTGGGGTGTGCCCAGCACGCCTTCCAGTATTTCTTTAGACATGCCTATTTCTGTGTATTGTTCTTCGTAGCTAAGCATGCCCACTGCGGGATGCCGGTGGGTATGGCAGCCGATGGTGGCATAGTCCGCGCTGCCCATGGCTTTCACTTCTTCCCAGGTCATTAACCGGTGTGAAGGGCGGCCGGCAGCCGATTTACCCGACCAGTCATATAGCTGTTGCATAACGGCTTCTATGACGGCAGGTTTACAAAAACGTAGTACCTGTTGCAGTGCATAGTACGTTTCGCGTATAGCCGTGAGCGTGCCGGTATTATATTCCCATTTCTTTCCGTCAATATCTACCGTTAACGTCAGCGGTAGCTGATCGGTGGTCAATAAGATACGCTCCAGGTCATCCCACCATAATTCAAGGCTGGTATTGATTTTAGAGGTGGTGATATAGAACAGTGCCGGCACCTGCTCCTGTTGCAGTAAGGGCAGGGCTTCGTGGTAGTTGTCGGCATACCCGTCGTCGAAGGTGACAAACACCGAGCGCTCAGGGAATGCTTTTTTATTTTTTACGTGATAGAGAAACTGATCTGCGTCCAGTACGTTGTAATCTGCTGCCAGGTGCGCCAGTTGTGCCCGGAAGTTGGCTGGGGTCACCGCCAGCTCCTGTGGGTCCCGCTCCAGGGTAGTGACCCGGTGGTATAACAGGATGACAGCCGGGCGTTGCACTTTGTTGGCTACATAGTGTGCGACAGCAAATATTTTTTGGCTCAGGTTTCCCATCGGTGATATAACTTTTATCGTGTTTACGCCTTCCTCGCTCTCACGGCAATGATAATAGGATATACGGGGTCCTGGTAGTCCAGTTCTTCCCGGGTGAGTTCTTCTGCCGCCAGGCCCTGTAAAATAGCTGTACAGGTGAGTACGTTACCATAGGCAGTGACTTCCACATTGTCTTTTCCAAAAATTTCTCCAAATACCTTTTCGGCCGACTGGGTGGTAAACCGCCAGTAGTCCCCCCAGCGGGCGGCGTCGTAAGCCGATACCTGGGTAGCGCCACCTAAAGTAGCCAGCAATACCCCACCTGGTTTCAGCAGGTGCCAGGCGCCGGCAATGGCTGTTTTAAAATCGTAGATAAAGTTGAATGTCTGGGTGCAGATGAAGCAATCTATCTGGTTGGCAGGCAATGACGCTGTATTGGTGAGATCTCCCACAATGGTAACATTCGCCCCCGGCTGTACATGCAGCACTTCAAAACTGGTGACCTGGCTGCCAAATTGTTTGGAATAACTGCTTTCCGCTATCTCCAGTACATGACCGTGAATATCGGCGCGGTGGGCTTCCAGGAAAGCGGCAATATAGTGACGGTCTACCGGGGTGCCCCGATCGAATCCAAATTTGGTAGACATCGGCTGCAATCTTCTTAAATTATCCCACTGTACCGGCGACACTACGTCCCGCCTCAATTTCCTGAATATATTCCGAACTGTTTTAAGCATGCCCCGTTATTTTTTTCCAGTATTTTTTAAGTCTGTTCTTAATCTTCGCGGAAATGGTCATACCCGCATGATATCTCAGGAAGCGGGCAAACACTTTTTCCATCGCAAGGTTATTTTCTACCGGGATATCCGTTACCGGGATATCATCCTGGTATATCTCCGTATATAACCAGTCTTCTTCTTTATAATGATGCGTAGCGGAGGCCACATTGCCATCGTGCCGTACCAGCGATTTTACCGGGTAAAGCGTCAGCATATCATGCAGGTAGGCGGCGCCTCTCCAGCGGATAGCCCAGGAACTTACTTTTCCATGCTTATGCTGGTGCAACATCCGGAAAAAAGGATAAGCACCCCAAAAGTCAAAAGGCTGTTTCAATCCTTTTTCCCTGATGCCGGCAATCACCTTGTCGGTATCTCTTTCAAATTTATCCCAGGCCCTGGACCAGGTTCCCCAGCCTAAACTTCCCGGATCATGCACCAGGAAAGTACTATGGGGGTAGTTGGCCGGCATGTCAAACGGGTACAGGTACCCATGTACTGCCAGCAGCCTTTCGTCTTTTTCGTACTTGGTCAACGCATCGTTCATGTATTTCAGGAAACTGGGCGATACGGTGAGGTCGTCTTCCAGTACAATGATCTTACCATGTTTGGCAATTACCTCAGATACCCCATCAATCACAGCGGTGGCCAGTCCTTTGTTCTTTTCGGCTTCGTATACCACTACTTTACCGCACCAGGGCTGGCTATGCACAATATCCCTCACTTCCTGTATCAGCTGCCGTTGTTCGGCACTGGCACCGGCTTTGGGCCCATCGCAATAAACATACAGTGTACTCTCCGCCGCTTCTTTATTCTGCTGAAGGTGCTGCAGGGTATTCCGTGTGAGTGCTGGCCGGTTGTAGACAAATAATACGATGGGAGCAAATTCCATAATGCCAAAGGTACTGCACAGGGCAGCAGATTAAGTTTAAACGGTAAAAATCGTATAAAATTAACAATAAAACAAATGTGTTGAAGTGGCTACAGTCGTCCGCCGCCAGCAAAATACTTCTTCCAGTAAGGTTCTTTCAAATCGCTGATCATCACGCCATTGCTGGTAGAAGCATGTACAAATTTGTCGTTCTCCAGGTAGATCCCTACGTGAGAAATGCGTTTATGGTGGATTTTGAAGAATACCAGGTCTCCTTCATGCAGGTCATGTGCCGGCAATCGTTTTACCTGTGTAAAAAGATTGGTGGAATTACCGGTCAGCCCCATTTGAAAGACGGTATTCATCAGGGTATTTACAAAGCCGGAGCAGTCAATACCATCTTTTGTTTTCCCGCCCAAACGGTAGGGAGTGCCCCACCATTCTTCGATAAAATTGTACAATTTGTAATTCAGCACATCTTCCACCGGCACATCGAGCATCTGTGCATATTTGAATTGCCAGCTCTGTGCATTTTCCAGGTTGGCGCTGCCCCTGGTAATGTTTTTGCTGATGCTGATATCCCTGTTGTTGTAGTTATTGGTGTTGCGTGTATGGCGATTGGTAGCAATGCCGTCTATAAACTCAACACGGCGGTTATTATTGGTAGAAGCGGGTGTGGTAGTGGTTTTCCTGGTGGTACTCTTTTTTAGTGAAGCGCAGGAGGTAAGTGACAATGCACAAATCGATACCTTCACAATAAGATGTCCCTTTACTCTGATCATAAGCTCTGGCTAAATTTTCGCTAAAATGCAAAGAAAGCCTTTTTTCCCGTATTTTTGTCGCTTGACGAAAAAGACTAGCAGATGATTTTTTCCCACTTACACGTTCATACCCAATTCTCATTACTGGATGGTGCCGCAGATATCAAGTCACTGTATAAAAAGGCCATGGCTTCCAATCAGCCGGCATTGGCCATTACAGACCACGGTAATATGTTTGGCGCATTTCAGTTTGTGGCAGAAGCATATAACAATAAGTTAAACCCGGCCGATCCCAAAGATAAAAGACTGAAAGTAAAACCGATTGTAGGATGCGAATTTTATGTGGTAGACAACCGCCATAAACGCGCTTTTACAAGAGAGGAAAAAGATATACGTTATCACCAGGTATTGCTGGCCAAAGATGATGAAGGTTATCGTAACCTGATCAAGCTTTGCTCACTGGGCTATATGGAAGGGCTATACGGTAAATATCCCCGTATCGATAAGGAGCTGATATTGCAGTACCACAAAGGGCTTATTGCCACTACCTGCTGCCTGGGCGCCTCTGTTCCCAAAACCATTATGCGTCATGGCGAAGAGGCCGGTGAAAAAGAATTCCGCTGGTGGCTGGATATTTTTGGAGATGATTTCTATGTGGAAATGCAACGCCACGGTATTCCGGAACAGGAACAGGTAAACGCTGTATTGTTGCGCTTTGCAGAGAAGTACAATGTAAAAATCATTGCCTCCAACGACTCCCACTACGTAGACCAGGCCGATGCCAACGCACATGACATCCTGCTTTGTATCAACACCGGTGAGAAGAAAAGCACCCCTACCAACAAAGAATTTTCGGATGACGAATCAGCGGTAAAGAACCGTCGCTTTGCTTTCTATAACGACCAGTTCTATTTCAAGACCACGGAAGAAATGACGAAGCTGTTTCATGATCTTCCGCAGGCCATTGACAATACCAACGAAATCGTGGACAAAGTGCAGCTGCTGGATCTCAAAAGAGATATCCTGCTACCCAACTTCCCTATCCCCAAAGAATTTATTACCCAGGACCAGTACCTGCGCCACATTACCTATGAGGGCGCCCGCAGCCGGTACATGGAAATGACCGCCGATATTGAAGAACGTATCAACTTTGAGCTGCAGGTAATCGAAAACATGGGTTTTGCCGGTTACTTCCTCATCGTAGCCGACTTCATCAAGGCCGGGCGCGAACTGGGCGTATTCATAGGCCCGGGACGTGGTTCCGCCGCTGGTTCGGCAGTAGCCTACTGTATCGGTATCACCAATATTGATCCCATCAAATACAATCTGCTGTTTGAGCGTTTCCTCAACCCGGAACGTAAGAGCATGCCCGATATTGATACGGACTTCGATGATGAAGGCCGTCAGAAAGTAATTGACTACGTAGTACAGAAATATGGCCGCAACCAGGTAGCGCAAATCATTACCTACGGTACTATGGCGGCTAAAATGAGTATCAAGGACGTTGCCCGCGTAATGGACCTCCCTCTCGTAGATTCCAATACCCTGGCTAAGCTGGTACCCGATAAACCCGGCATACAGCTGGATCGTATCTTCAACGCGCCGCTGGAAGGGGAAAAAAGCCTGGCCGACAAGGAAGGCCTGGCCGGGGAAGATATTGAAAACGTGAAAAAGCTCCGGGAGCTGATCAAAGGGGAGGATTTACAGGGAGAAGTGCTCCGCGAAGCCTGTGTACTGGAAGGATCGGTGCGAAATACCGGTATCCATGCGGCAGGTATCATCATTGCGCCGCAGGACCTGTACGACCTGATCCCGGTGTCTACCGCGAAAGACTCCGATCTCCTCGTTACCCAGTTTGAAGGTAGTATCATTGAATCGGCCGGCGTAATCAAGATGGACTTCCTGGGGCTGAAAACCCTTACCATCATCAAGGGCGCCCTGGAAATGATCCGCCAAAACCATGGTATCAGCATCGAAATTGATGACATCCCGCTGGACGACGCCAAAACCTACGAACTGTACCAGAAAGGCGAAACCAACGCCACGTTCCAGTTCGAGTCGCCCGGCATGCAGAAATATCTCCGTGAGCTGAAGCCCGATAGGTTCGACGACCTCATCGCCATGAACGCCTTGTACCGCCCGGGACCACTGGAGTATATCCCTTCCTTTATCCGCCGTAAACATGGCCTCGAGCCCGTACAATACGATATCGCGGAAATGGAGGAATACCTGAGCGATACCTACGGTATCACGGTATACCAGGAGCAGGTGATGTTGCTGAGCCAGAAGCTGGCTAACTTCTCCAAAGGCGACGCGGACGTACTCCGTAAAGCCATGGGTAAAAAGCAGATTGCCGTACTGAATAAGATGAAGGCGCAATTTATGGAAGGGTGCGCTAAAAATGGCCACGATCCAAAGGTCTGCGAAAAAGTATGGACCGACTGGGAAGCGTTCGCCTCCTATGCGTTCAACAAATCGCACTCCACCTGCTATGCCTTTGTAGCCTACCAGACGGCTTACCTGAAAGCCCACTACCCTTCCGAATATATGGCTGCCGTACTCAACTGTGCCAGCAATATTGAAAAGATCACCTTCTTCATGGAAGAATCCAAACGCATGGGCATCGACGTATTGCCGCCCGACGTGAACGAGTCTTTCAAAGGCTTTGCCGTAAACAAACAGGGACAGGTGCGTTTCGGTTTGGGCGGCCTGAAAGGCGTAGGTGAAGCGGCTATCGAAAACCTGCTGGAAGAGCGTAAAAAAGAGGGTCCGTTTAAAAATATATTCGACTTCATCAAACGCGTGAACCAACGCGCAGTCAATAAAAAATCACTGGAAGCCCTGGTGATGTCCGGCGCTTTCGACAGCTTCCCGGAACTACATCGTGCCCAGTATTTTCACAAACCAGATGGCGACAACCTTAACGGCCTCGACAAAATCGTGAAATTCGGTCAACAGGTGACTGCCGGCTCTTCCAACATAGGCAGCCTCTTTGGCGCCGATGAGCTCCCGGATGTAGAACCACCTAAAATTCCGAACTGCGATGCCTGGCCGCTGATCATGAAGCTGAACAACGAACGGGATATCACCGGTATCTATATTTCCGGTCACCCGCTGGACGATTACCGCTTTGAACTGAAACACTACCATATGAATACCGTACAGGAACTGGTAGAATATCAAACGGAGATTGCACAGCCAGGGGGCACAGGCGGGCGCTCCCGGGAACGTAATTTCCGCCTGGCAGTATATATCACCAGCGCCCAGGAAAGGATTTCCCGTAATAACCGCCAGTTTGGGGTAATGACCATTGAGGATTATACCGGCAAATTCGAGTTCGCCCTCTGGAGTGAAGACTTTATCCGTTTTGCTCCGTACCTCAAGCCGGGACTCTGCCTGTTTATCAATGGCGGCTTTAAATCCAAGCGTTTCAATGATAATGAATATGAGTTCAAGGTAAGCAGCATACAACTGTTGCAGGAAGTGAAAAAAACGCATACCAAACAGGTATACCTGAATACGATGCCCAAACTCCTCAGCAGGCCTACTGTCGACTTCCTCGTGGACAATGTGAACCGCTTCCCGGGCAATAGCGTACTACATGTGCACCTCACGGACCGTGACGATAACACACATGCCAAGCTGCATACCTTTAACCGGAATATAGAGATGAATGATGAATTGGCAGTGTTCCTGAATAAACAACCGGATATTGACGTGTATATTGAAATTATCAATAAATAGGTAGTATTAAGAATTGCTATTTATAATAAACGCGGCAGGAGGCTCTCCTGCCGCGTTTTGTCTGTTATCGCTCGTCGTAATCGCCCATTTTAATGAGGTAAAATATACCCTTTATACCATCTGGCGCTGAATTTATTATACGTTAAACCGGGAAATAAGAACTTTCCCTGTTTTCTTTTGATAATTGGCCAAAATATTTTCTCTACATAAAAAACCTGTTTTATCTTTAATTAAGAAGAATACGCCACAATAAGTATCTCTATTTTACGTTTGCTGGCAACGTTCGTAGAGAGTAACTAACCGAATACTTTAAACTACTCCTCGATACCGTCCGATAGTTGTATCATTCCTATCGCATATTTTAACCACCTCCTCGTGACTACACTTTTAATGGCGGGTTGTATTACCTCATAACCAGCACATGGCGTTCTAAAGGATATGCATCTCCCCATCTTGTCCATTCATGTAAAATCCAGTTTAGAATTAGGTTGTATTACCTATTAACCGCAGCACATTGATTCTATAATTATGCATCACCAGATGATGCTATGACCCTTCATTGTCTACGGCAATAAGTAATCCCTCCTTTTCCGGTAAAAAACTTACATCATATTTTCTTCCAGCATGGTTGCATGACCAATAAGTTGGCGATTTACTGAACTATAGTTATTCGACTCGATGACAGGATGCCTTCAGGCGTCCAGGTAACAGCTGTTTGCGCTTCTCAATCATTTTATCAATTACCTATCAAAACAAAAGTCATGAAGTGTAGAATTTTTACGGTGATCTTGTTCTTATTAGGCACCTCCACAGCATTTGCGCAGTTAAAAGTAGGTTCCAATCCCAGCCAGATCAACAAGTCCTCCATACTGGAACTGGAAAGCACCCGTCAGGGTCTTTTACTGCCGAGGATACCAGGCGCTAACCTCACTGCCGCACCACTCAATACTGCTCCAGACGGTATGATCATTTACGTAACAGATTCTTCCAGCCTCTTTATCCGGAAGAATGGTTTATGGCAAAAAATGTCGGTGGACAGTGTAGCCAATAATGGTAACTGGAATACCATTGGTAACGCCGGTTTAGACTCCACCAAAAACTTCCTGGGAACTACCGACCAACAGGCGTTGGTATTCAAAACAGGGAATGCAGAAAGAATGCGTTTATCTGCTAATGGAAATCTTAAAGTGGCAGCAGGTACAATCCCCGATGGTACCAATCAGCTACAGGTACTCGTAATAGATCCCAGCACAGGCAACGTGCTGCAACGTACCATGGCTGCTTCCGCATTCAATAATGCCATCGTATCCTTAAACGGGTTAAGAGATACGGTACAGACATTTGCGATCGACAGCACCGCAGCAAAAGATTTCTCCATTACTTCTACCAATGGCGTACATACGTTGAACATTCCCACTCAAAGTGGTACTGGCGCTACCTCCCGTGGTTTATTATCTTATAGCGACTGGCAACGGTTCGACTCTTCAGCAAGATTCCAGATACTGCACACTTTATTCGCCACCGCTCCAGACCCCAATGGTATTAGTATCAATAATGGTACGCTGACACTGCATGCGGCCGATGCCACTAATCCGGGCGGTGTTTCAGCAGGCGACCAGACCTTTGGTGGTAATAAAACTTTCCAGAACAATGTGCATGTCGTTCAAAATGCCACTATTGATGGTAATGTAGTACTGACCAATATTAATAGCGCTGCACCCACCGACAGTAACAATGTACTGATCCGGCGCACAGACGGTACGCTCGTAAAGAGATTACTGAATGACAATGCCTTTAAAACACTGGTCATCGGCAAGAGCCCTGGTACTGTAAATGATATCAATATCGATAGCAGTTCGGCTACACAAACAGTTATCAACGTTCCTGATGCCTCCACTACAGTAAGAGGGGTCATCAATCTCCTGAGCGGTCAAACTTTTGCCGGTTATAAGAGCTTCCGTGATTCACTGGCAGTAGGCGTTGCCGAAGGTACCAAAGCTAATTCCAGCTTCCAGGTAGTGGGCTCCGTGGCTACTAATCTGACCAAAGTAACCAGCAGCTATGCTGCCACCGCAGGCGATAATACCATCCTGGCAGATGCTACCGGCGGCGCGCTTACCATCACTTTGCCCAGCCCCACCACTATTGCCGGCCGTATTTACACCGTCAAAAAAGTCGGCAGCGGCGGCATTGATAAGGAAGTCACTATAGCTACCACCGGCGGTACTATAGACGGATCCAGTAATTATATTATTTACAACGACTGGACCTTTGTTACGCTGCAAACAGATGGAACAGACTGGTACGTGATTAAGAAGTAGCGGTTTCTCCCACTTCTCTCATCATTCAACTAGTTGCTATGAAAAGCATATTTCATTTCCCCCTGCTGGCGGTGCCAGTGCTCTTATTGCCTTTATTTTCAGTTGCACAACAACTGAAACTGGGTAGTAACCCCAGCACCATCAATAAGGCCTCTGTATTGGAACTGGAAAGTCAAAACCAGGGATTATTACTCACCAGGATCGCAGATACCACAGTAGCCCCTTTGACTACTGCGCAAGACGGCACCGTTCTCTTTTTCAAAGGAGATAACAGTTTGAGGGTGCGTAGTGCAGGCTCCTGGAAAAAAGCTTTGTTTGCGGTTGACACGACTGATATAGCCAATTTCAGCGTGAAAGTGAGGAGCCTGTTCTCCGGAACGGCTCCTATCACTTACAGCAACGGCGTAATTGGTATCAGCCAGGCTTCTACCAGTACAAATGGATATTTAACCAGCGCGGATTGGAATACTTTCAACAACAAACTTTCTTCCATCGATACGACCAACATTGCGAATTTTAGCGGAAAAGTGAGGAGCCTGTTCTCCGGAACAGCTCCTATCACTTACAGCAACGGCGTAATCGGTATCAGTCAGGCTTCCACCAGTACAAATGGCTATTTAAGCAGTGCCGATTGGAATACTTTCAATAACAAACTTTCTTCCATCGACACGACCAACATTGCGAATTTTAGCGTGAAAGTGAGGAGCCTGTTCTCCGGAACAGCCCCTATCACTTACAGCAACGGTGTAATTGGTATCAGCCAGGCTTCTACCAGTACTAATGGATATTTAACCAGCGCGGATTGGAATACTTTTAATAACAAACTTTCTTCCATCGATACGACCAACATTGCGAATTTTAGCGTGAAAGTGAGGAGCCTGTTCTCCGGAACAGCTCCTATCACTTACAACAACGGTGTAATTGGTATCAGCCAGGCTTCTACCAGTACAAACGGGTATTTAAGCAGCACCGATTGGAATACTTTCAATAACAAACTTTCTTCCATCGATACGACCAACATTGCGAATTTTAGCGTGAAAGTGAGGAGCCTGTTCTCCGGAACAGCTCCTATCACTTACAACAACGGTGTGATTGGTATCAGCCAGGCTTCTACCAGTACAAACGGGTATTTAAGCAGCACCGATTGGAATACATTCAACAATAAACTCTCCACCATTGATACTACCAATATTGCGAATTTCTACATAAAAGTGCGTTCATTATTCAGTGCAGGTACCGGCATCACTTATGACCAGGTTAATGGTACCATTTCATATTCAGGCTCCGTAGGTGGCTGGTTACTGGGAGGCAATGGAGTTGCCGCAGTACAAAACCTCGGCACCACTACCAATTTTGATCTGCCATTCATTACCAACAATACCGAAAAAATGCGCATCAACGCCACCGGCAGCGTAGGTATTGGTAGCAATTTGTTTAATGCTACCAACCCCGAACGCCTGCTGGTAGATGGCGGCACCACCTCTACCTCCACTAATCTGATACGCGGACAAGGCTTCGTGAACAGTACGCTGCAAATGAGTATCAAAAACACCCACGGCGGCCCGAATGCCAGTACCGATATCGTTGCCTATGCCAATAATGGCAGCACCACTTTCATTGACATGGGTATCAACTCCGCAGGAAATGGTAATGGAACCGTGATAGGCGGCGGCAATACCGCTTACATGTATGCTACCGGTAATAACTTCGTCATCGGTAACGCCAGCTCCGGCAAAAACCTGATGTTCATCACCGGCGGTACCGCCAGCACCAATGAAGCCATGCGGATAGACGGAACAGGAAATGTAGGTATAGCCAACACCACTCCGGCTGCCAAACTGGATGTAGGAGGCAATTTTAAACTGGGCGCCAGTGGTACCGTGGTAAGCAGCATGATTAAATCAAATTTCTCCCTGTCAGATGCTGTTACCAATATCACCACTACCACTAGTCTCACCAAAACAGCCGCTGTTGCAGGCGCCAATGTAAATGCTTCCGTGATCGTGAATCCCCGTACCGCGCTTCCACAGGGATTGGCCATTGCTTATTCCTTTATCAGCGCAGCCAATACCATTACCATCAACTTTATTAATACCGGCGGTGGCGCTGGTGGCAACCAGAAACTCGGGACCGTAACTTTTGATGTAACTATTATCAATCCGTGATGCGCAAGTTTACACTCCATATGATCACCTGCCTCTTAACCGGAACACAGCTATGCCTGGCGCAAACGGGCGTATATGTTCCTCCCGGAGGAAATATCGGCGTGCATCCACGTGATACAGTGGCCATTTTCAGTGATGTAAAAAATGACGGCAGGTTTGGTTCACTAAAAGGAAGTGTCGTCAATTTTTACGGCAGTAAATGGGAAAACAGTAATAACGCCACCTTACCTGATGAAAATGATTACAATAACAGCCACCAACCCAATATGGGCGGCACTTTCCGCTTCCTGCAGACAAAAGGTATTAGCATGGGTGTTCAGCATATATACGGAGGCTATAGCGCCAGTATCGGCACTGGCGCCAGCTTCCCTAACCTGAGCATCGGCAATAGTAATAATATTCACCTCGACGATTTAAGTGATCTGAAAGTACGCTACAACCTGAATTTTGAAACCGGCCACCTCCTGCTCAACGGCTGGAACCTGGTGGTAGGTAACGGCGATCCGGGTACTATCACCGGCTATTCCAACAAAGCCTTTGTGGTAACAGGCAGTCAGTCATCCGGCGGCTTCCTTTTCAGAGAACAGATCACTCCTGCCAACGATATGGTGGTATACCCCGTTGGCAGCACCACCGACAGCTACTCTCCCATGGCGTTGAAAAGCAACACCAGCACCCCGAAAACCATCCAGGCCAGGGTGTTCGACAACGTTTACCAATATGGCCTTTCAGGAGATATGAACACGTCAGGTTATACGCTAAAAACCTGGCATGTAAAACAAGACTCCGGTGCATTGAACAATGTGACTGTATTGTTACAGCACCCCGAGGAAAGTGAAACGCCGGCTTTTTCCATTAACCGCGACAGCAGCTATGTAACCCGCCTCGCCGGCGGCGTGGCATGGGATACCGTGGCGCCTTCAGGAGTCGTTACTCCGGGTACGCTTACCACCGGCGCTGCTTTGCGCAACACCTATATGAATAGCAGAACATTCGGGGATGGCGGGGAAGTCAACACCTTCCTGTCGTTAGCCTCTTTCAATAAAGTAACTTCCGATGTAGCCTTCTTCTTTGAAGCTTATCGCGAAACCATCCGGTGGGTAGGCACCCATTGGCGTACCACCAAAGAACTCAACCTGGATCACTATGAGTTACAACGCCGCCGCGAAAATGAAGACAGCTTCTATACCGTGGCCAAGGTTGCCCCGCATAGCCTGAACGGCACCAGCATTGGCACGCTCGACTATAACTACCGCGATGATGACGAGTATGATAACTGGACCTACTATCGCGTAAAAGTGTTCGGCCGGGATGGTAAGATCTTCTATAGCGCCGTTAGACAAGTGCCCTGGTGGATCGAAATCACCATCACCCCCAATCCTAACAATGGTAACTTCACTGTAAACCTGGTGGGTATACATCATAAACTGCGGATGGTTATCCATGATGTGTTAGGCAGGGAGCGGGATAACCGGCTGCTCACCAGTAACCATACTTTCGTTTCCAAATCAGATCTTCCGGCTGGGTTATATATCCTGACATTCTATGATACAGAAGATGCCGACCGTGTAGTAAAGACTGCTAAGGTAGTAGTGGTGCATTGATGTAAATTCACACTTCATCCGAACGGAGTAACGGCAGGAGGCTTCCTGCCGTTACTGTTGTATTTATTAGTGAAAGATTTTCGCAATAAGCCACATCAGTGGGATGCTTCCCAATGTACTCCCAATCAGGTAGACTAACACATAAATTTTCCCTATGAAACTTGCTTCTGGACTTTCATCCTTAAACTCCCTCTCGTAACTGGCCCATTGTTTCTTAGCATAAAAAAGAAAGTAGTGGACAATTAGTAATAAAATAAGGGAAACACCGCCATATAACGCTATGTTACTTGGTAGATCAACGTGAAATGGTAAACACTCCAATACCAATAAACCCAATACTATTAATTGTGCAAAATGAACAAACGTGAGTGTTGCTATCACATTAAAGATAGGTGTGCTATTACTGGGTCCATTCTTTGCCCAGGTATAAAGTCGGTAAATGAGATATTTATAAAACTGTCGTATCATTAATAGCACAACGGAATGAGACCTACCGCCCATTATAATGTTCTACTTGCTAAATAGTATGAAAAATTTTACCAAGGAGTAACATTAACGGAATGGCACCAAGTGTGCTTCCTATTAGATACGCCAAAACCTTAATTTTACCCCTCAGGCTTTCTTCAGAGCTTTCATCTTTAAACTCCTTTTCATAGCTGGCCCATCTTTTTTTATTATAAAAAAGGAAATAATGGGCGATTAGCGATAAAATCATAAAACCAGCTACAAACTCAGGTGCCATTCTGGGAAAATGAATACAAGAGCCCAAACTTAGTTGTATCAACAAAAACACTACACCTAACTGTATACTATGCACGACCGTGAGTGTTATGATCACATTAAAAATCGGTGTATTGCTACTTGGCCCATTCTTAGCCCAGGTATAAAGTCGGTAAATGAGATATTTATAAAACTGTCGTATCATTAAATAACATACCGGCAGGAAAATTTCCTGCCGGTATTGTTTTATCTACTATACGGTATGAAAGATCTTGGCAATAAGCCACATCAACGGGAGAGCTCCAAATGTGCTTCCGATCAGATATGCCAAAACATAAATTTTGCCTCTCCTGCTTTCTTCGGGGCTTTCATCTTTAAACTCTTTCTCATAACTAGCCCATCTTTCTTTATTGTAAAAAAGAAAATAGTGAGCGATTAAAGATAGAAACATGAAGCCAACAATATACTCAGGCCCGATTCTCGGGAAATGAACACTGGACCGCAGACTCAGTCCCACAATTAGAAGTACTATTCCCAATTGCATATAATGTACAAACGCAAGCGTTATAAGTACATTGAGAATAGGTGTACTATTGCTAGGCCCATTCTTAGCCCAGGTATAAAGCCGGTAAATGATATATTTATAAAACTGTCGCATCATCTAATTCTTTTTATTCTTTATATGTAGGTTGTCCCCAATCTTTTCCCCACCAGCCGTTGGCATCACCAATAAAATAAATGGCCCCTATCGTCCAACCTACCGGTCCTCCCCATACAGAAGCGGCTCCAATTGCAACATCCAGCGTTGCTTTGGCCAGTACCCCGTTAGCATTAGGATCACCGGTATAGTAAGCATCAAACACTTTATAAGCACTAATCCCAACTTGTGCATAGAATACAACTCTCCCCAACCCGTCGATAGCGCCTTTAAATGCCTTTCCCTCATTTCCCAAAATAGCCATCGTTCTCCATGCCTGTTGGCTGGAAGTTAACTTGCCGAAGGCCCACCAGGATTGCGCAGACTTAAAACTAGTTCTTACTCCATATGCCATCATTTCGGACTGAAGTCCTAGACCAATAATAAGAGGGCTCACCACCGAATTGCCTTTATCATAATTTGAAAAGTCGGTGGGCCTGGACTTATCCATCTGGCTCCAGATTTCAAGCCCTCCTCTTACATAGGAGTCGTAATTTTTATACTGAACGGTTACTCCAACCAAGTACCTTACATTAGGCGGTACAAAACTCTGGCTGTTTTGTGCCTGTTCACTGGCATTATAAGCTGTAGCAGCCGTTTGGTAATTTGCGGCTACACCGTAGCTACCCCAGAGTCCCATCGCCGAGAGTTGAGCAGCCCCTGTCATGAATGCCTCTGTCCCAGAGGTAAATGGCTGGTAACCTCCTGCAGCCGACCATGTGCCTCCATAACCAGGCCCATTCAGACTATTGTCTATAATTTCGGCCAGGTTAGTTTCATCCCCCAACGGATCATTAAAGCTTATTGGGTTGTTATTTGCGTAGGCGTATGGGCTTAAATCATACATCTTTACCGCAGCAATATCCACTCCCTGGAAGCGGCCAATCTGAGGATCATATTTCCGAAAGAAAGTACTATATTGGCTTACTTCCAGTTCATTTTCCCATTCAGCACCACCGTTGTATCTATAGTTATTTTTGAGCGGTGCTGTTGCATTATATGAAATTCCAGCCATTTCCAATCCAAAAGGATAGTAATGCGTTTCTTCCATTACGGGGCTCAAAGATACACCAAGAAGTAAATTGTCAAAATAAACATCTTGCTGGCTTTCGTTACTTGTATATACATACAAAAATCCACTCTTCGTTACCGGCATCTTGTCGGTAGCCAGCGTCTGCAATTGATCCGGGGTCTCCTGTACTTGCTTTACACCACTATTCGCATCTACCATATTAAATTGATCATCGAAGAGTACGTAGTTCAGGTAAGCCTTGGGCTTATTGGGCTGCTGTGGATCCTGGTCTTTCTCTGTTAATCGCTGGTAATCGCGGGCCGTAAAGGTAGTACCAAAAGGAGATGCGGTCATTCCTGCTACCGTATGCTCGTCTGCAGTAGGGGCAGCTCCACTGAAATTGTTGATCAACCCGGTAAGCATCTCTTCCGGCAGAGGGTGCCCCTTGTCTGTGGGCCCTCCTGATTTATAGAATGCCCGTGTTGAAATCTGTATGGTATCGCCTGCAGTGACCTTTAATACAAGGGAAGGACCTATTTTCTGTCCACCTGTCCGTGCGTTGAGGCGGGCAACAAATTCATTTTTATCCGTTAATTTATCGTCCGGATATCCCACAGGTTTTGCGCTGCGGCTGGCATCGATGTTACTGAAAAGTGCCGTTTCAACCGGAGCTGCTGAGGTTTCCATTGTCGCCGCATATAATTGGTAGTCCGCTTGTTCTGTAAGTACTACCCGAACATTATTCTGATGGTCGCGCTCAAAATAATCGTATGCCATCGTAACAGGGCTACCGGTTTTGTATACGGCACGCACCCTGCCTTCCTCATGGGCAATCATCTGCAAGCTATCATTCTTATATATGATCTGGCCGATATAATCTGTAGTTGTGACTAATGCCGTTGAGCCGCTATTGTCTGTGACTATTTTCCTCTGTTTGTTGCCTGCTGCATCATATATATACCGGATATTTCCCTTTCCGGCTACCGTGATCAGTTCTGGTTTGTCCAGGAAATTATACGTAATCTGTGTAATTTTCTTATTCAGGTCTTTAGTAAGGTTTCCGTTGGCGTCATAGTCGTAGTCTATGGTGTTGGTTCCATTAGCATCTTTAAAATCACCCAGTGTTGAGTTGGGATCATTTACAGCATCCAACACACCTTGTAACTTATTACTTTGAGGTACATAGCTGTAAGCCAGTTTATCAACAGGCGTAATCGCAGCTCCTTTTAAGCCCTGTTGCGACATGGAAAGGATATTCCCGTTTATGTCGTAAGTGAGGTCATTAACGGAGAAATCTGCTTTATCTTTTGTCCATGTTGCCCCTGCCGTATTCTGCTGATTAAAGTCTGCGTTGGTAAGCCGCCCGAGATTATCATATTTATATCCGTATGCCCTGGCAACTTTATCGTTCCACCCCTTCCATTTAATACCTGTTATGCTGCCATTGTATTGCGAAGAATCGAAACCGAAATCATAACACAGTATTTCTCCGAATTTATTGGCAGTACTATTATTAGTATTTACGAAGCTCTGATTAATCCCTTTCAACCAGCCCCGGACATTGTAATCGTATACAAGGCTATCCAGCATATTGCCGTTTGATTGCACACCTAGCATTTTCTTTCTCAACTGCCCCATGCTATTAAACTGCTGCTGTACAATTATTTTATCGTTGGCAGCATCGTCATTCAATCTTTTCTTGATTTCCGTGATCCTTCCCGCGTGATCATATTTGACAATCGACAACATAGTCGTACCGGGCTTTAACGTGCTACGGGGGTTGGTATGAGCCACATAATTACTCAACATTTTTCCACTAAAATCGAATAATGACGTAACAATGTCCTTACCTCCGGCAATGTTATCTGATATCGTTTGCAGTGGTCTTCCGTTTTCATTATAGAACGCCGTAGTAGTAAGCCATTGATCCGTTCCCAGGACTCTTAGCTTGTTGCCGGTCAATTTTCCTCGTATTATACTAACAGGAGTAAACGCCAGATCAGCATTGGGATTTCCACCATCTGTCAGCTTCCCGGTATAGCTACCCTGGAAAGCAGCGGCTCCCGTCCAGCTATAATCGTCATAATAGGCGTAAGACCACCACTCGATATTATCTTCCGGCGGCAATGGGTTCATTACAACCGCTTCCAGGTAGCTGTCATTAGTGCTACCCGGTTCAATATAAGCGTCCATATTATCATTGGCGCCGGTATCAAAACCATCTGTAAAAGTAATAGATGATCCAGCCTTATATACCTGGATACTCCTGTCTCTGGCAGACACCGTCATATCTCCGGTCTGGGAAAGCACCTTATTTCCCTGTTGAAGGGCAGCTGCCTGGTTATCCATTAGTTGTTGCAACTCACTTCTGGATTTATTCAGGGTATAAAAACCTGTTTTGACTTGTCTGTCCATTGCATCATAGAAGCTCACGCGCCAGCCTTTATCTTTCATATTGGCTTTGCGGAGGTATACCAGCCTGTCCCGGCTATCGTACACCATTTCGGTGAGGCCATTTCCTGGAACTACCTGTGCCACTACTCTCCGTTTATAATCATACTGGTACTGGTAACAAAGTTCATTTCTGACATCCGCATTACTTAATTGCCAATTATTCATGATTTGTTCCACTGCCTTAGGAACAATCACAAATCTCAGGTTATTTACCTCATCATAAATGAAATAAGTAGATGCCCAGCCTATATGTCCCTGTCCCGCATTTGCAGCCACCTTCTTCCTGATGAGTACTATCCTTCCCTTCTGGTCGATGTACTTTACCTGGAGGTGATTCTGCTCGTCTGTTTCTTCCTGTACCAGAAGTTGATTGGCACTATAAAAGCCGGCAGATACAGGTATTGTAGATATGTCAGGTGAACTAATGGACCATCTTCCAACAGAGTCGGCTATAGTATTAGCTCTTTCTTTCGTAGACATTCCCCGCTGGCTTCCAGCCCAGCTATTACCCGGAGTCATTACTTTTAGTACCTTATTGAGCGGAGAACCATCAAAGGATGATTTCCCGTAAAAGACCTGCTCACCAGGAAACGTCGCCGTGTTGTAAGTATTGGCAGCCTGGTAAACATCCTGTTTAAACAATCCGTCATTACCGCCTGCAACGTACGGCAAAAACTTCCTCGCTTCCCTCCCCAGGTTATCATAACTATTAAAAATAACAATGTCCTTTTTATCTGGGGATGCCTGGCGCACCACCGTTTGCAGGGGGCGCTGAAGACCATCGGTATAATTGGTGGAAATGGCCACATCAACTACATTACTCTGCATGGTAATGCTCGCGGGATCTGTTACTGTTTTCGCTGGGGTATAAGTACGGATAAAATTGACCCTTGTGTTACCGTCAAATGCCGTTGGTAAAGAATCTGGCGTTACAGCCATGGGAGCGGTTACATTGTTTGGTTTATTCTGCGCACAGACATCCAGGGCAAACAATGAAAATGCTACAACTATAGGAACAAATATTATTTTCATAAAAGGAAAATCGGATTAAAAAACATTCATAGGATTACATACACGGGCTGGGAGAATATTCATCGTATGGCCCTATAGTTGTTCCATCCGAAAATTCATACTGGTAAATGCATCGCCAGCCGGTCTTCTGCGGTTCCGATTCTATATATACCTTCTTACCGGTTTCGCATTTGCCATTGATAATTTTCTTGAATTCACCAATGCATAAATCACGGCACATTGTATTATCTATACCGCCATACACCCAAAGATAGGCTCCATAAGTTGATGAGTGCGGATTTACATTCCGTTGCTCTATATCATATCCACCAGTATTATTTCCATCCGATGTTACAATACATCGCTTACGGCCAGTAGGTTCGTATCTCGCCGCCGGTATACAAGCGTACGAGTTTCCGGCAGTCACCCATTTGGTAGCGCCCCAGGTGGCGCTATTCGTATTGATGTCTGTTAACTCTATTTCCAGTATTCCAGTAACCCCGTCCTTATCTGTCTGACAACGGTTTACGCCAGTGGTATCCCAGACGGGATTTGTGTGTAATACGCTGTTAGCTCCATATTCTTTTTTAGTGATAATTTGCCTGTTTTGGTTTCTGACCAGTACCAGTCTTTTAAACACATCATAAGAATAATACACAGGCTGATTATCCACTCCACATTCAGAAGTTACGCCTAATGATGACTCATACGTTTGGGTTCGCATTACAGCACCTACAGGAAAAAGCCTGATTTCATCGACCAACGCTGTTCCAGAAATACTAATGGTAGCCTGATTTACTTTGTATTCGTTGAGCGTCCATCCGGTTTTAGTATTGGAAAACGCTGCAATTTTTGCAGCTCCGGTAACAACCGGTTCACTTCCTCTAAACCATAAACTCAATGAATAAGCCATGGACTGGCGAATATTGGCGCTGGTAACTGCCCCGCCGGAAAGGTTATAAATGTACTGCCCTGTTAAAGCATTATCATCAACTACCGGGTTTCCACTATAACTGAAATTTCCTTTCTCGGAAGTTTCGAAACTGGTATATGCAACATCTGAATAGTTGGCATTTTGTACTCTCATCAATGCCCCCTGCTTATCGGGGCCAAGCAAAATAGCAGACACACGTCCTTCTTTCTGTGAGGTTTGTAAGAACCCCTGGTTGTCATATTGCGTATTAATCGCATTTACCGTAAACAGATTCGCACCTCTTACCAGTACAGCCGGGCTAAAGGCGCCGGCAACACTTAGCGCAACAGGCGCATTAGCGGCAAAAGTATAATTCCTATATGGCCGAATAATATTATTGAAAGATTGGTACTCTACTACTTCTCCTCCGGTCATCCGTGGATCGGCATCACCCGTGATCCATTCCTCCGTAGCCATCAGCTGTGTGATGCTTTTATCCTTAAAGGTCTGAAAAACACCACCCGTAATAGTATAATCAGTGTTGTAGTAACACCTTTTTTCAATCGACAGTCCCTTTGCAGCATCCAGGTCCTGGACAATTGTCTTTACATTAAAATGCACCGGGCTATAAGTAAAAGACGTTGTATTCGTAGTGCTCCCACTATTATCATAATGTGTTATTTCCTGAGTTTTGAGCAACTCAGTTCTTCCGATCAGTGGATAGAACATATCCGTACGGAGTTTCTTCACATCAAAAATTCCATTACTGGAAGTACTCACATGTGATAACTGTGCAGAAGCCACGGATGGATCAGTCAGTTGTGCCTGGATAATATTATATGTATTAATAATTTCCTTCTTTAATTTCCCAGCATTGTCATAAGTACTTACTTTCTTGGGCAAGCCCAATCCCCAATCTGCTTTCTCTATCTGCAGATATGGATATTCAGCCTGAACCTGATTGTAGTTAATATCCCGGAAATCAGAAAATTCATATACTGTCTTCCCGTTATTTCCCTGTTGTCCGCCTTCTAATACTTCTACTCTACTATAGCCGATTGGATTACCCCCAACATACTTCAAGTTATTAATAGGATCGGAGGATGCAATTCTAATTTCCCTCATTGTACCATCTGTGTAAACAATTGGCCGTGTATACTCATACTTGGGCAATTGCGCCATATATCCCGAAGAAGTAACGCCATCTGGCATTACATACTTATACTCCGACGTGATCGGTGGCGCACTATTATTACCGGGATAGGTAGTCACCTTTTTAATCCTGATTCCTCCCCCAATTACTTTCGGCGCATTTACTACGTTATTATTCCAGCTCACTACAAGGGAAGCACTCACGGGCAACGTACAACCGCCCGATTTTTGTACTGTAACAGTATAGGTACCTGAGGGTGCATTTATATCCCATACGGCATCTCCCGTATTGTTCAGCACATCAAAACTATAGGTTTTACTGTCAATAGTTTGCCCGCTGGAATTCTTTAAATAGAAAGAATAAGTACACCCAGCAGGAGGATTTTCTGATAAATCAGCTCCCGGATCCAGACGGATATTAAGCTGATGCTTGCTTGTGTAATACTGAGAGAGATTAAGTGAATAGCTCCCAGGTGAATTTGCACTGACATTTACCTCCTGAACGGCATTGGTTATACCAACCCTGTCATGCGACTCAAAAGTGTATTCCCTGATCATACCCTCCGGGGAAACTACTTTCTTTAAACTTCCCGCAAGCACGAAAGTGCTACTGGGCTCCCTGTCTGCACCCTGAAAACCGGTAACCGATGGAATCCCTGTACTGTTAGGCTTTCCGTTATAAAATCCCCAATGATCCCGGGAATTTGAGCCTAATCCCTTTGGGCCCGAAGGACTTCCACTTAGTCCTATACCTTTGCTGGGTAATAAATAATCTGTATTATATACAAATGAATAATATGGAAATTGGCCCTGAGGGGTTTCCTTCACAATTCGCTTCAGGAACGCCCTATATTTGTGGCTGTCCTGCTCACCCAGATAGACTCCGAAACCGAAGTAAAAGTTATCTATCCACTTGTTATTACTTGCATCGTATATAGTATAATCGAATCGGAACTTATCTCTGACCTGTCCATTACTATACAAGGCGACAGACTTTATAGTTTCTCCATAATCATCCGGACGCATTGAACGAATAATAGAAACAGACTGACCTCCAGGCATTACTATATCCTGAATACGATTTAAACGACGATTAAAAATCACAAAACTACTATTGTAGTATTGGTCATTTTTGTCAAACGTGATACTTTCTTGTGCCGCCTCCGATTTTTGAATATCATAGATCTTGTATTTGAATGATATAGTATCTTCATTAAACGGAGCAATAATCCTGGTAAGGTTCCACGCAATGGGATAATATTGATATTCATGAATGGCAGCATTGGATTCTCCATCAAACTTCTCCAGATCTATGTCCCTGAACTCATACCTGGTGCCATCTTCTTTAGTAATTATAAAGCCAGTAAGGGAATATGTCGCATTGGGAAGTGAGGTAAATTCTGGTACAATTTTTAGGTTCTTTTGCTCAATTAACTTTATGCTGCGATCCTTAGCTATTACGAATCTTCCTGATGCACCATCAAAATTGAAAGTAAATATATCCGCCTGTGCATCCAGCTTGTTATCATAGTATTTCATTCGCGTACTATCTGCCATTGTAGTTGGATAGGCTGGCAAGTTCAAATACCCCACCTGCGGATAGTCATCAGGCACTCCTCTGACAGATCGCATAACAACTCCGCCTGCATTCAGATTCCAGCTAAGTCCTGATTCTGGCGCATCCTCATTCACTTGTACTCCTCCGGCGAAATAGTTAAGTCCGATATTTAAGCTGAGTGCCCCCCGATCATAAGTAAATAAAGGCACGTACACTTGAGGAATACCTGTAAAAAGGTTAACCGATATAGCGGTATTGCGTTGTTGTGCTATAGTGCTCGCATCCCCATTCGAACTTCCCGTAGCGTTCTCCTGTGCTAACAATCTAAATGGCAGGAATAAAAAAACGAGGGCACAGGCAATTATCAACTTCTTAAATACTCTCATAAGTAACAGGTAAACTGACAACAATCGGTGTCAGACATGAAAAATATTACACTACGGGTTATGTAGTGCTTATCTAGGATTTTAAAAAATACGTTTTAAAACAACAACGTGCCAACGCCGTTAGCGCTTTAACATTGGCCAGGAATAAGACATTAGTGGCGAGTTTGCCGGTGTGGTGATAGATAAACGGGCTCTCTTAACAGGACAATGTATATTCTCATTCTTCAAAAACAACAACATATAATATAGGCTGGGTTAATTATGAATCTTTGGCCGCAAAGAAAATAAATAGCGCGGAGAAAAACAAATAAGGAAATAGAAAAACCTGGATTAAAGCCAGCTGAAAATAATGCCTGCCTAGGATTAAGCTATCTGCCTTACAATTGTCGGAATGTCAGCTATTATATGACGATTCGTCTCACCATGTTTTTACTGTCATCGTTGCCACTTATTGCTTTTTGATCAACCAAACTCATACTTACTTGCTGGTATTGTCGGAAAAACCATTAATAATCACAAATTCATTACTTTTACACCCTGCTTAATCAATACCTGTATAGAGATAATCAATAAGTACCGTGTCAAAAATGCAGTAATTTGCGTTCGGATCAGGATTTGATGACTATTATACGAATTTGAAAATCAAAACAATCATTAATATACCTTTTTAAAACTTTTGAATATGGCTTTAGAAATCACAGACGCGAACTTTGAAACAGAAGTTCTGAATTCCGATAAATTAACTGTTATCGACTTTTGGGCAGAATGGTGTGGTCCTTGTCGCGCGATCGGTCCGGTTATCGAAGAATTGTCTAAAGATTACGCAGGTAAAGTAAACATCGGAAAAGTGAACGTGGACCAAAACCCACAGTTGTCTATCAATTACGGTATTACCAGCATTCCTGCTATCCTTTTCGTAAAAGGCGGTCAGGTAGTGGACAAACAGGTAGGCGCAGTGCCTAAATCTGTGCTGGATAAGAAAATTCAGGCCAATATGTAATTTTTATAAAAACTGAGTGAAAAAGCGTTCCGGTATATACCGGGACGCTTTTTTTTTGATGTCACCTTTCCTCATTCCTTTTTTGGCGACATATACATTCGCAGATTCTTTCTCGTATCTTCATTCCCAAAACTTACCTTTTTGCGTTATCTCTTTATTATCCTGTTTACCTCTTTTTATGGCCTGACAGCGGTGGCGCAGCGGAAATGCGGCACGGCCGAAGTCATACAACAACGCGTAAACGAAAACCCACGATTGCTGCAGATTGTACAGCAAAATGAACGTCAGATGATGTTGGGGCAAGCCCAGCGCGCCAAAGTAGAGGCTATCCCGCAAACGGTGTCTATCCCCGTAGTGGTGCATATTGTGCTCGATGATACCAGCGCCGTTACCTACAACCAGGTACTCTCCCAGATAGATGTATTAAACCGTGACTATAATGCTGCCAATACAGATATCAGCCAGGTGCCGGCAGTATGGCAACCGCTGATCGGCAATACCCGTATTAACTTCTGCCTGGCCCAGCGTACGCCGGATGGAGAACCTACCAGTGGCATTGTAAAGGTGAAAACTGCCGCCGGTCAAAGTTTTTCGATCAATGGTGGCGCCGCCGACGCCAAGTACAACAGTACAGGTGGTTCTGACGCCTGGGATCATTCCAGATACCTCAACATATGGGTCACCCGCCTTTCCGGTAATTACCTCGGTGTGGCAGCTCCTCCTGGTACCGGCTTCCCGGAAGAACAGGAGGGCGTAGTGGTACACTATACCGCTTTTGGCACCACCGGCAGCGTAGGCAGGGTGTATGACCTGGGCCGCACCTGCACCCATGAAATTGGACACTATTTTGGTTTAAAGCATATCTGGGGAGATGATAACGGCGGTTGTACCATCGATGATGGGATTGCCGATACGCCCCTGCAGGGCGATAATACCTATGGCTGCCCCACTTTCCCTAAACTGGATAACTGCACCACAGTGGCGCCCGGTGTTATGTTCATGAACTACATGGACTATACCGACGATGCCTGTATGCACCTTTTCACGGCCGGCCAGGTAGACCGTATGCGCTATGTGCTGGAAAATATCACTGCCACGCTGATGACCTCCGATGGTTGTGTACCGCCTATCCTGGTAGCCAACGATGCCTCGTTGGTGAGTATTGAAGCCCCTTCCGGTAAAATATGCGATCCCCGTATTAACCCGGTGGTGACCATCCGCAACCGCGGCAGCCGCCCGCTCACGGCTGCTACCATCTGGTACCAGCTGAACAACGGCCCCCTTACCTCCTATCAATGGATTGGTAACCTGAACCCACTTCAGCAGGCCACCGCCACTTTACCGCCGGCCGATGTGGCCATTGGCAGCTATAACCTGAAAGCCTATACGCAATTGCCCAACGGCGTGGCCGACGAAAATGTGAGTAACGATACCGCACGTATCCGCTTCCGCTACGATGCCGAAGCTCGCCTTCCCTTTGAACAGGGCTTTGAAGACGATAGCTTCCCCCCTCCCGGATGGGACCTCTACAACCCCGACCGCAGCTTCACCTGGGAACGCAGTCGCGATGTAGGCAAGAACAGCAACGCCTCCGCACTCATGCGTAACCTGGGTTATAATACCAACGGACAGGTAGACGACCTCATTACCCCGGTGCTGGATCCGCAAAACAGCGACTCCGTGTTCCTGTTCTTCGATGTAGCTGCCGCGGTATACACGGATCCGGCCACTGCATCTCCTTCCAATCCCTGGGATACGTTACAGGTGCTGGTGACCACCGACTGCCGCCAAACCGCCCAACTCCTCTATTCAAAATGGGGCGCCAACCTCATCACCCGGCAAAAAGCAGTTCAAACCGAATTTGTGCCCACCGTCACCGAATGGCGCCGTGATTCTGTGGATCTGACCGCTGCCATACATCAATCAAAATTCCAGGTAGCCTTCAGAAATATCTCAAATTCAGAGAATAACATTTATATTGATAATATAAGGATTGTTACTAAAGAAGTGAACCCTACCCTAAGGGAAAAAGGCGTTTTAGTGAATCCTAACCCGACCACCGGGGTAGTTTGGGTCACTTTTTACCAGGTACCGGAAGACCTGGTACAGGTATCTATCTACAATGCCGCCGGACAGTTTATTATGAGCAGAATAGCTAAGGAGATAGGCATCGGGAACCGGCTGACCTTTAATTTGGTAAATGAGCCAAATGGTGTTTATTTTGTAAAATTAATTTACAGGAACAGGGCCAATACCATTAAATTAATGAAAGTAAGATGACGACGAGAAAAGATAATCCGGCAGTTCAAGCGCTCCTGCAGCAAGCCAACATAGATGCAGACATCAAACGCATTGCAGAGAAGATACTCCAGGCAGAAAGAATTACACCCGCAGAAGGGCTGATCTTATTCGAGAAAGGCGATGTAGGCCTGTTGGGCGCCTTAGCCAACCAGGTACGCGAGCGGATGCATGGTGATAAAACTTATTTCAACCGCAACTTTCATATAGAACCTACCAACGTTTGCGTTTTCACCTGCCACTTCTGTTCTTATTCCCGCCTGTATAAAAACCGGGAAGATGGATGGGAACTCAGCATAGACCAGATGATGGATATCGTGAAAAAATACGATAACCAACCGGTAACAGAAGTACATATTGTGGGCGGTGTTCATCCTAAAATGCAGCTCGACTTCTTCGTGGAGCTGATCCAAAAGATCAGGGCACATCGTCCGGATCTGCATATCAAAGGATTTACGGCAGTAGAACTGGATTACATGTTCCGCAAAGCCAAAGTGAGCATCGATGAAGGGATGCGCATCCTCAATGAAGCCGGTCTGCAATCCATGCCCGGCGGCGGCGCAGAAATATTTGCCCCCGAAGTACGCGCGAAGATCTGTCACGATAAAGTAGATGCCGAAGGATGGCTGGCCATTCACAAAGCTGCTCATCAACGCGGTATGCATACCAATGCCACCATGCTGTATGGCCATATCGAATCTTATGCCGACCGTATCGACCATATGGAACGCCTGCGTCAACTGCAGGATGAAACCGGTGGCTTCAATACTTTCATTCCACTGAAATTCCGTAATAAAGGCAATGATATGGCCCATATCCCGGAAAGCTCTATCGTGGAAGACCTGAAACTATACGCCGTAGCCCGTTTGTACATGGATAACTTCCCTCACCTGAAAGCCTACTGGCCTATGCTGGGAAGAAATACCGCACAGCTCACCCTTTCTTTCGGTGTAAATGACCTCGACGGCACCATCGACGATACCACTAAAATTTACTCGATGGCAGGTGCGGAAGAACAAAACCCTTCCATGAACACCGCACAGCTGGCTACCCTGATCAAACAGGCTGGCCGACGCCCGGTAGAAAGAGACACCGTTTACAACGAAATAAAGGATTATACCGAAGTAGTTTTTTCTGATGAAGAACTGCTCACCAAATAGTATTTCTATCTTATGCAACTACACCTTAAATGTATACTGATAGCCAGCTTATATGCTGCGGGTTGCCACCAGCAGGGAAGTAATAATAGCAGCAACAATACCGCTACTACGGAAAACAGTGCTGCTACTACCACGCCCGACGTGGCCGGCGAAACCTCCAATGGGATTGCTTTCAAGAAACAGGGCGCCCTGGCTTTCATCGCAAAATCAGGTGCAGACACCCTGCGTAAAATTGATATACAGCTGGCCCAAACCGATGAGCAACGCGCCGATGGACTCATGTACCGCAAATCAATGACGGACAACCAGGGTATGTTGTTCATTTTCCCTGATATGGAAGAAAGGGCCTTCTGGATGAAAAACACTTACATCTCCCTCGACATTATCTATATCGCAGATAACATGGAAATCGTGTCCATCCAGAAATATGCGACGCCCCTGTCGGAGGAAAGTCTTCCTTCCTACAAAAAAGCGAAGTATGTGCTGGAAGTAAACGGCGGCTTCTGTGATAAATACCACATCGGTTATGGCGATAAAATCAGCTACCAATAAGTAATGATGATTTTTCTATAAAAGGAAGACCCCGCACGAAGCGGGGTCTTTTTTTGCTCTATTGATACATATTTGATCGCTAACACTAATAGCTTCTTTTAAACTGCTGCCGCAGGAGTATTCACGACCTCCAGGATATGCAGCTGCGTTTTACCCGCAGGTACTTCCCAGTCTATCACGTCACCGGTACTATAGCCCAGCAGGGCCGTACCTATCGGTGAGAGAATTGATAATTTGCCCAGCTGTATGTTGCTGGCAGCCGGCAATACCAGCTGAACGCTTCTTACGGCGCCACTGCGCTCATCTCTGAACTGCAGGGTGGAGTTTACCTGTACTACGTCATCCGGTACCTTACCTTTCTTTATCACGGCTCTATCGAGCTCTTCTCTCAGCTTGTCGGAACCCGGTGCATGGTAGCACAGGGTTTTCAGGATGTCGTAATCATGTAGGGACACAATGATCTGTTTCTTTTTCATGATGACCGGTTTTTTATCAATTGTTTACAGATGGCCCCGGATAGAGCGCCGCTCCCGCTTTGCTGTTATAATCCGGAGCATATATTTCTTCATAAGAGCGTACATCCGTTCGGGTTATACGCCTGTAAAGTGCGGCAGGATTTACTTTGTCGGGGGAAGCAAAGCCACAGGCCCCCATCAGTTCTGCCAATGCATAAATGGTATTGCGGTGAAAGTTAGCCACCCTTACCTTTTTGTCGGCTACATTAACGCCCTGGTACAACGTTGGATCCTGGGTAGCTACACCTACCGGGCAACTGCCGCTATCGCATTGCAAAGCCTGGATACAACCCAACGCCAGCATCATTCCGCGGGCACTATAACAGGCATCCGCTCCCATAGCCAGCACCTTCATAATATCGAAGCCGGTGATAACCTTACCACTCGCCAGGATACGTACATGCTGCTTTAGCCCGTAGTGCTTCAACATATTCACTACCAACGCCAATGCATCGTACAGCGGCATCCCGATAGAGTCCGTAAACTCCAAAGGGGCCGCCCCGGTACCACCTTCTGCACCATCTACCGTAATAAAGTCGGGGTAAATGCCGGTATTAACCATAGCGGTGCAAATACGCTCAAACTCATCTGCACGGCCTACACACAGCTTAAACCCTACCGGCTTGCCTCCGGAAAGTTTACGTAACTGCTGCAGGAAGGCCAGCATCTCATACTCATTACTGAAGGCGGTATGGCCGGCCGGCGACAATACGCTTACCCCTGGTGTTACCTTACGGATCGCCGCAATTTCAGGGGTGTTTTTAGCTGCAGGCAGTACGCCTCCCTTGCCAGGCTTAGCGCCCTGGCTCAGTTTCAGCTCTATCATTTTAACAGCACCTTCCGCTGCTGCTTTTGTAAATTCTTCCGGGGAGAAATGTCCCTGCTCATCCCGGCAACCAAAGTAACCGGTACCAATCTGCCAGATCAAGGCGCCACCGTTTTGCAGGTGATAGGGACTGATACCTCCCTCGCCCGTATTATGCGCAAAGCCGCCCAATTGTGCGCCCCCATTCAGCGAGGCAATCGCCGTTTTACTCAACGCACCATAACTCATGGCGCTAATATTCAACAAGCTGGCATTATAAGGCTGTGTACATTGTTCATTGCCAATAGTTACCCTCAAATCCTCCGGTTTCACCTTCATGGGAAACGCAGTATGAGCGGCCCATTCATAACCGGGTTCATACATATTGTCCAACGCACCGAAGGCAACGGTTTGCTTTACATCTTTTGCGCGTTGGTATACTACTGCCCGCTGACGCCGGCTGAAAGGCCTTCCGTCGGTGTCGGATTCAAAAAAGTACTGCCGCATCTCCGGCCGGATTTGCTCCAGCAGGTAGCGCAAACGCCCAAGTAACGGGTAGTTACGCAATAAGGCATGCTTTCCTTGCAGCCGGTCGTAAATCGTTAACAGGCTCAATCCCACTGCCACGGGCAACAGGAACCAACCACTTAAATATCCACGATAAAGGCTTGCAGCGACGCTCACATCCAGCAACAGGCATAAAAAATAAATTGCCCATCGTGCTATCCGATGATTCATAAAACTGATTTTATAAGATTGTTTTGGAAAAAATACTTGATGGAATAACACTACACAGCTACAGATGCAATGATTCCCCCGGGTACAACATTTTAGAAATTAAAAGTTGCCCGGGATTACGTGTTGAAGTCTTTGGGGCAGGATAAGAACGGCAAAAGAAACCCACCTATGCATTTGGATGCACAGAGAGTACATGAAAGGAGTAATATGTTATTTGCCGGATGCAATGATTCATCAATTGTATCCGGCAAATATAGGACTTTTATTAAAAGAAAAACATCATTTCGGTAATTCACCGGCAGTGAAAGGCTTCTGACGGCCCTGGCTTTGCTTTCTCACCTGTTGTACATCTGCCGCCGTAATCTTACCCGCCTTGTTATTCCAGGCGCTACGCAGGAAAGTGAGCACCTCCGCAATATCTGTATCGTTAAACTCATCGCTGGCCCCAATACCAGGCATATCGCCGTTGATTTCCGGTGCTTTGTACACCTTACCATGCACTTCTACCGGGCCGGTTAAGCCAAATAATACGATAGAGATAAACGCATTTTTATTGCCATTTACCCAATTGCTTTCATTCAGCGGCGGTGCCATGGAGGCAATACCCTCCCCGTTTTTACCATGACAGGTTTGACAAACAGTATTAAATATCTTATATCCCCTGGGAAGCGATGTACGCAACGCTTCCATCTTCTTTGCATTGGCTTTATTGTCCAGGTTCTTCAACACTGCCAGCAGTTGCTTCCGCAACACCAGCGTGGTATCAGGATTCCAGGCAGTGACTTGTTTTAACAAGGCAGCCTCGCGGTTGGCCGCATTACTTACCAGCGCAGCCGCCACATAACGGTTAGGGGCATACGCTTTTATCATTTTGTCTTCCAGTCGCGCTGCGGCTGCTTTATCTGCTTTACTGAGTGCCGGTAAAACATACGCCACTACCGGCGCCAGGTAACTATTGTCCGATAAAGTATCCAGCGAAGCCACGGCAGCTTTTACATTAGCGCTGTTTAACACGGAAGGCAACGCGGCCAGGCCCTGCACTTTCAAAGAAGGATCGGGTTGTTGCCATACAAAGGCGAGATCTTCGCTGTTGAGCTGATGCAGCCCTTCCAGGGTCCATAACGCATGCCGTTGCGCTATGGGATGCTGGCTGTCTTTCAGCAGCTCCCTTAAACGGGGCGCCTGGCTTACTTCATGATGATCGATCAACAGCTGCTGCGCTTTATCGCGCAGGGCGCCATTACTACTGAGCAGCTGGTTACACAATGAATCCGGATGCAGCATTACATTTGCCGGGTGGCTACCGGCGGGGATGACCCGGTAAATACGGCCACAGTTGAGCGGCAGCGTGAGCTTCCGCATCTTTATTTCATTTTTTAAATATTCGGTGAGATAAGTTTTGTGTTGGAGTATCCCCCGGTACATGTCTGCAATATAGATAGCGCCATCAGGACCGGTCACTAAGTCCACCGGGCGGAAACGCTCGTCATCGCTGGCCAGGAACTCCTTGCCCTGGTAGGCTTGTACACCTTTTGCCACAAAGCTGCTGTCGGACAGGATATTTCTCTTAATGAGATTAGCCGAAGGCTCTGCTACAAAGGCGTTGCCGGCATAGGTGGCCGGCAGCAGGCCTCCACGGTAAATCAACGGTCCACAGGCAGCGGTAAAGTTGACCAGCCGGAGACTGTCATCCAGCGTACCTTTCTGGTATCCGCGGTTTACCCCCGGTGTGGGATGGAGTGGATAAGTGCGGTTGTCGGGCACAATTTTTTCGTCGAAGCCGGCGGCACGCTGCTGCAGCGGGTTGGTACCTCCCAGTCCTGGTGGGAAATAGTCGCCCAACAAATTCTCAGAGTTATTATTATAGTACAGGCGGCCCTGGTCATCTTGTGTGATGCCCCATTGTCCGCGGAAATGGGTATCCTCTTTCAGCCATTTGTTGCCCACTTTCCGGTAACGTTTATCTGATTTGGCATTGTAGATCCAGTTGTCCATGGCGCGCAACAGTCCATTTGGCTGGTGTTCTACGTTGCCGCCGGCTGCATACTGGTCATCCACCAGGGTTCTTTTGCCGGGTTTATCATGATCATTTTCTATAAACCACAGTTGTGGAGGCGTGGCTACCAGCACCCCGTTTTCCACCAGGCATATGGCCCTGGGCAATACCAGGGAGTCGAGGAATACGGTGCGTTTATCCATGACCCCGTCGTGGTTGGTATCTTCCAGGATCACAATTTTTCCATCGGGTTTATCTTCCCCGGTGCCGGCAGTATCAGGCATGAAGCCGGTCATTTCTACTACCCACATGCGCCCGGCTTGGTCGAAGGTCATGGCTACCGGGGCTACCACCAATGGTTCGGCGGCAACCAGCTGAACTTCGAGTCCTTTGTCGAACACCATATGACTGATAGCCGTTTTTCCGTCTAATACAGGCGAGTTGGCATACTGTTGCCGCATGGCAATGGAATCTTCTTCGTGTTTGTTTTTTTTATCGTGTTGTTTTCCCTGGTGACATGCGCCCAATAAGGCGATGGCTAACGTGGAAAGGAAAAAATAATGATTACGCTGCATGTTTTTAATTCGATTGCAAAAGATAAAAATACATTTCTACCTATATTTTTTCTGAAAAATTATATGAGATAACAGTTTAGTATTTCCAAAGGCAAAAAAACCTATCTTCGTCGCTTCATTGCATACATTTTACGATTTATTTGCATTTATGGAACGCTTTCAGGGCATTTTTGGCATTGTCCTCATCCTGGGTATTGCCTTTTTATTTTCCAACAACAGGAGTAAAATAAACTACCGGCTCGTTGTTACTGGTATAGGATTACAACTACTGATTGGCCTTCTGGTATTCAAGGTTCCCCCTATTACCTGGTTCTTTAAGAAAGTAGGTGATGCCATGGGTAAACTGGAAGCATTTGCCGCCAAGGGAGCATCATTCGTATATGGTGGTATCGGCGTATCGCAGCGGGATGGCAGCATCAAGGATTTTGCCGGCGGTGGATTTGTATTTGCCTTCAACGTAACGGCCACTATCATCCTGGTATGTGTGCTGGTAGCGGTATTATATCATTATGGCATTATGCAGCGCGTGGTAGCGGTAATTGCCCGGGCTATGAACTTTGTGATGCGGGTAAGCGGCGCCGAAGCATTGAGCAATGTGGCCAGTGCTTTTGTAGGCCAGGTAGAAGCCCAGGTAATGATACGTCCTTACCTGTCGAGCATGACCAAAAGTGAGATCCTGGCTTCCATGAGTGGAAGTTTGGCTTGTATTGCCGGTGGTATCCTGGTGGTATACGCCAACATGGGCTTCCAGGCAGGAATGGATATTGCGCCATTCCTGATCACTGCCAGCCTGATGGCTGCTCCGGGCGCGCTGGTGATTTCCAAGATCGTATTCCCGGAAACAGAGGAAAGCGTGACCTTTGGCCGTGTAAAAATGGAAGTAAAGAGCAACTATACTAACATAATTGATGCTATTTCCCATGGCGCCGGCGATGGTTTTAAGATAGCCATGAACGTTATTGCCATGCTGATCGGTTTTATCGCACTGATAGCGCTGGTCGACTGGTGCCTGATTAATATTGGGCATCTGTTCAACCCGAACTTCGACCTGAGCCTGGACTGGATTTTCGGTAAATTGTTTATGCCGATGGCCTGGGCCATGGGCGTGCCGAAAGATGATGTACAAAGCGTAGCTACCCTATTGGGGCAAAAGCTGACCATCAATGAGTTTGTAGCGTTTAAAAGCCTGACCAGCCATAGTGTACCAGTGATATCTCCGAAAGGAATAGCCATTGTCACTATTGCCATTGCAGGCTTTGCCAACTTCAGCAGCGTGGGTATGCAGATTGGCGGTATCGGAGAGCTGGCGCCAGACCGGAGAACAGACCTGGCCAAACTGGGATTGAAAGCGCTGTTATGCGGTACGCTGGCCTCTTATATGTCGGCTACCATTGCAGGCATGCTGATCTAACAGCACGCACCTATCATATTTGAAGGCTGGTCGATTAGATCAGCCTTTTTTATGCTGTCGGCGGGCCTGTATCTCCATAAAAAAACAGTGGGTAGCATATAGCCAGCCACTGTTTCATATACTTATCGGAAAAATATTTCAAAAAAAAGGATAGACGAAGCCAGGGTAAAGCAATTGCCCACCTTCGTTTGCCTGTATCCGGTTCCGGGATCTGACTACTCGAGCCTTTTCACGAGGTCGGCCTGAACGGCTGCCCATGCAGGGCCCTGACCTGATTCTTCCCAGAAGTTCTTCATTTCAGAACCGGCAACAATCTTGTTTACCACAGCGATGGCCTGATTCCGGATTGCGCGGGTAGCAATCAGATTTAAGATATCCAGCCTATCCAGCGGGTCTTCGGGAAAGTCTTCGCTGGGACGGCTCACCAGCGCCGCCACTGTTTCTGCTGCTGCCAGCCCCTCTTCACAATCCGGTATCTCCAGTGTTTCGATGTTGTTCATGATACGTACTAACGTATCCGTCACCAATCCACCGTCTTTGTTGTCTATCAGGTCAAATATCCAATCCTGTGATCCTTCATTTTCAAAATTCCTGGTGCCCCATGCGCCCATAGTGTTTGCGTTTTTTTATTTTTTCTAGAATAAAGAATAAAGTTGTCGAATGCTTTTACAACAATTAAACCAGTTAACTAGTTCAGACTTCTGAAATCTACCGGTACCAGTTTACTTACCCCCGGTTCCTGCATGGTAACACCGTAAATCACGTCTACAGCGGCCATGGTCTGCTTGTTGTGTGTTACAATAATAAATTGTGAATTATCGGAAAACTTCCTGATCATATTGGTGAACTTGCCCACATTGGCATCATCCAATGGCGCATCCACCTCGTCGAGGATACAGAAAGGCGCCGGTTTGATCAGGTAAATGGCAAACAACAGCGCGGTAGCGGTCAGGGTCTTCTCCCCTCCCGACAGCTGCGTAATAGCTGCAGGGCGTTTACCTTTTGGTTTCGCGATAATTTCAATACCGGTATCGGCCAGGTTTTCCGGATCGCTCAGGATCATATCGCACTGGTCTTCTTCGGTAAATAAAGCCTTAAATACCCGGATAAAGTTTTCCTTTACCTGGTTGAAAGTGTCGAGGAACTTCTGGTTGGCGGTCGACTCTACCTCCTGGATAGTGGCCAAGAGAGAGTCTTTCGCATTTACCAGGTCGGTCTTTTGTTCCAGGATAAATTCATATCTCTTTTTCATTTCCTGGTAAGCTTCGATGGCGGTAGGGTTAATTTCACCCATATTCTCCATGCGCTTCTTGAGTCGCTCGGCACTGGCCTGCAATTCTTCCACCGGCAGTTCGGAACTCCGCTGCTCATCAATGATTTCATCGAGGTTCACTTTAAACTCCACGCTGAGCCTTTCTTTCATGGTGGTCAGTTGCAGTTTCAGCTCGTTCACTTTGTCCTTGATGGTATTGAGTTGTTGTTCCAGTTGCTCTTTGGCCCGCTGTTTTGTTCTCAGCGTGCTTTCCAGCTCCTGCAGATGGTTACGGAAATTATAATATTCCTGGTCTTTTTCGTTGAGGGCCTTTTCGTCTTCTTCCCGCTGGCGGAATAATTCTACCAGTCCATCGTCTGCGTGGCTTAATTTTTCCACGACGGTGGCAATATTGGCGACCGCATCTTCCAGCTGTGTTTTATTGCTGGTGATCTGGGTGTGGAGGTCGGTCAGCTGTTTGCGTTTAAATTCCAGTTCCTGTTTGAGGGCCTGTACCTTACTCTGCTGGCGGGTATGTTGCAGGTTCTGGTTATTAAACTGTACGGTGGCCATGTTAAACTGTTGTTCCGCTTCCTGGGCCATCCGGTCGGCATCTGCGATGCTGTCCTGCAGTTCAGCCACTCTTTCATTCAGGCTATCGAGTTCGTCTTTTACTCCGGAAATGCTTTCCTGGTTGGTTTCCAGGGATTGCTGCATTTCTTCGAGGCGTTTATCACCGGCTTCAATGAGGTGATGAAAGTTTTCAATCCGGTTCTGGAGACCAAAGAGCTGGTTGCTCAGTTGGTTTACCTTTTCGCGGGCGGCATTGAGGTTACTTTCATTTAACTGGCTGTTATATCCGAGTACTTCGTTGTGTTTGTCTTGCAAAGCCACTCTCAGCTGGCCTACTACTGCTTCGAGGTCTTTGATTTCTACTTCCAGCTTTTCCAGGTTCTTGGCCCTTCCCAGCTTTTTACCTTCAAATAATCCTACCGAACCGCCGCTGATATTGTATTTACCGCGATGCATGCGGCCGGATTTCTCTACCAGCAGCATTCTTTCGTCGGCCAGCTGGCTGAATTCCAGGCGGGTGAGGTCTTCCCCGATAAACACTTTACCGAGCAGGTGCTGTCCCAGGCCTTTATATTTTTCTTCTATTTCCACCACTTCCAATGCAGGGATGGTGCCCGGAGGCGCCAGCAGCGGTGTGGCATCGATGCGGAACTGGTCCAGGATAAAGAAGTTAGCTTTCCCTTTTTTGTTACTGTCGAGCAACTGGATGGCCTGTACCGCCTCGTGCACATTATTGACTACGTAGTAGCTCAGGTAAGGCTCGAGGAGATTTTCCACGCAGGTACGGTATTCTTCTTTACAAAAGAATATATCGCTGAGGATGGGCGCATTATTATTCCAGTCGGGGTTCTTTTTCAGGAACTTGATACTTTCGGGGTAGCCTTCCAGGCTGTCTACCAGCGATTTGAGGAGGTCGTACTCGTTCTTTTTGGAATCGAGGCTACGGTTTTCATCCACCAGTTTATCGCGGAGTCCTTCAATATCGGATTGGGTAGCGAGGATCTTGCTTTTGGTTTCTTCCTGGAAGCGTACCATGTTATCCAGCTCTGTTTTGCTGGTATTCAGCGTTTCCTGCAGGGCTGTTTTCTCTGTTTCCAGTTGGGCAATTTGTTGCAGGCGATTGGCCTTTTCTTCCTGGAGCTGCTGCATGCTGCGTTGCAGGTTCATCACGGAAGTATCGGCAACGGCCACTTTCTTTTCGGCTTCAAACTGTTGGCGTTGCCAGCGTTGCTGGTCGTTGCGCAGGGTTTCGAGTGCCTGCTTCTTTTGATGGAAGCGTTCTTTCTTTTCCTCCACCATGTCGCGCAATGTTTCCAGTTCGTCGGTCATGGTTTCGAACACCTCTCCCTCTTCTACCACCTGTTTCTCTGTAAATTCAATAGAGGCGGTGAGTCCCTGTAATTGCCCTTCTGCACTGTTGAGGAAGTCGTTAATATTTTTTTCCCGTTCGCGCAGGTAAGTCAGTTGCTGCGTGGCGAGGTTTTTATCGTTTTCTTTGGTACGGATGGTGGATACCAGCTCATTAAAAGATTTCTGCATGGATTGCAGTTCTCTTTCTTTGGCTACGAAATGGAGCTTATCCTGTTCCACGGCGGCTTCGGCGGTGAGGATTTCCGTTTCCAGGGCCAGTTTACGGTCGCTTTCCGACTGCTGGGTATCCGACAGTTCCTTGAAGGTGATGTTAAAGCCTTCCAGGGCGGCTTTGGCCAGTTCTATGCTGATATCGCGGTATTCCTTTTTTACCTCGTAGAAGCGTTCGGCTTTGCGGGCCTGGCTTTCCAGGGTTTTGAGGTTGTTGTTGATCTCAAACAGGAGGTCTTCAATGCGGTTCAGATCCCCTTCCGTAGCGTCCAGCTTGGATTTGGCTTCTTTTTTACGGGTTTTGTAGATAGAGATACCGGCTGCTTGTTCCAGCATCCGGCGACGGCTGTTTTCCTTATCCTTGATAATATCGTCTACCATGCCCAGTTCGATGATGGCGTAGGAGTCGGTGCTCACGCCGGTGTCCATGAACAGGTTATGGATATCTTTCAGGCGGCAGGCTACGTCATTGAGACGGTATTCGCTATCGCCATTTTTGTAAAATTTGCGTGTAATCGTCACCGTGGTAAACTCGGTGGGGAGTACATTTTTGGTATTCTCGAAAGTGAGGCTAACTTCTGCCATTCCGCTGGCGGAACGGCTTTTGGACCCATTGAATACCAGTCCAGCCTGGTTATCAGATCTGAGGTTGCTGATTTTGTGCTCGCCGATTACCCAGCGAATGGAGTCGATGATATTACTTTTGCCACAACCGTTTGGCCCAATCACCCCAGTGATGCCTTCGTCAAACTGCAAAACGGTTTTATCTGCAAAACTTTTAAAGCCTTTAATTTCTAGTGTTTTTAAGCGCACGTCGTACTCCGAGGTTTTTTAAGGCGTCAAAGATATAATTTTAAATCAAAAAGTAATTTAAGTGAGAAGCCATAATATACCGTAATTATTTATACACAATTGCCGGCCAATAGCCTCTGTCCGCAGTAGGCCGCGATCACCTAAGAGTCTGATTATAAATATAGTAAAAAGAACAATTACAATTAAATTTGGTGTTGGAAAAAAAGGCACGCAAAGTAACTAAGTAGCAAAGCAGCAAAGGAATTTATAAGCTCCTTAAAAGCTCATATTTTGACAAAATGGCTTTGCTCCTTTGCTACTTTGCTCCTTTGCGTGACTGCTTTTCCCTATCTTTGGCCATCAAAAACCCGTATACGTTTGCGTACAGAACAGCGAATCAATAACATTAAAAATTTCCTTTACAGTTATCATTTCAGCAACGGTATGCGTACCACCATCAGCGTGGTAGTGCCTTCGCTGGTATTTGCCTATTTCGACGAGCTGGGATTGGGCATCGCCATGTCGATGGGAGCGCTGTGTACCGCCCTTAGCGACGTACCGGGTACCATTATCCATAAACGGAATGGGCTGATCATCAGTACCATCCTCATTTTCTTTACCGCGTTAGGTACGGGCCTGCTGATACCTTACCCGATCCCGATGGCCACCTGGATAGTTGTTTGTTGCTTTGTTTTTGCCATGATGCTGGTATACGGGAACCGGGGCGGCAATATAGGCACCGGCTGTTTACTCGTAATGGTATCTATACTGGGAGAAACCCAGCTCACGCCGCAACTGACATTGCTACACTCTTCGATGGTATTGCTGGGTAGCATCTGGTATGCCGCGCTGGCACTGGTGTTGTGGCAGATACGCCCCTATCTCAACGTACAACAGGCCCTGGGCGATTGTATCACCCAAACAGCCCGCTACCTGGAACAACGGGCCAATTTTTATACGCCGGGCGTCAACGTAATCGACAACTATAAGGCAGTACTGGCGCAACAGGTGATCGTTAACGAAAAGCAGGAAAATGTACGGGAGCTGCTGCTGAAAAGGCGTTCTGCCCAACAGGGCACCACCAGCATTAACAAAAGCATGGTGCTTATTTTCCTGGACATGGTAGACCTCCAGGAGCAGATCATGGCCTCCCAAACAGACTACAACGCCCTGCAGGCCGATTTCAAAGATCTCGACATCCTGGAAAAATTCCATACCCTCATCCTGGCTTTTGCACAGGAGCTGCGCAATATCGGCATCGCCGTGGCTGCCGGCCAACGCTCCTTACCTAAAAACAACCTGAAGGTGGAAATGGAAAAGGTAAAGCAAGCCATTGCCGACATTACCCTGCAACTACCTACCCTCAAGGAAAGAACCCGCACCATTCCGCTTACCAACATCCTGCAAAACCTGCAGGACATGGCGCAGCGCATTTATAACCTGCACCGCCTCACCCGGTTGGAGCGATTGAAAGACGAGTCGATAGATCCCAAGCTGGAGCTGTCGAAATTTACCACCCGCCAGAAATACGACTTTGAAACGTTCCGGGATAACCTTACGTTCAAGTCGCATATCTTCCGGCATGCCATCCGCGTAAGCATGGCTACCGTAGCGGGTTATGGACTGGGGCTTGCCCTGCACCTGGACCGGGTGTACTGGATCTTGCTGACGGTAGTGGTGATCCTGAAACCAGGTTTCGGGCTTACCAAATCGAGGAGCATTCAACGCCTGATAGGCACTGTTACCGGCGCCTTATTTGCCGCGGGGCTGCTATATCTCACCCACAACAATACAGTGATCTTCCTCATGATGTTGCTCTGTATCCTGGGCGCTTATAGCTTCATGACCATCCAGTATACGCTGAGTGTCTTTTTCACCACGCCCTTTGTCATTTTCCTGTTGCATTTCCTGCATCCGTCCGACCTGTACAATCTTACCCAGCGGGTGCTGGATACTTTTATTGGCGGAGGTCTGGCCTTTTTCGCCAACATGCTCCTGTGGCCTACCTGGGAGCATAACTTCCTGCCGGATTATATGAAGAAGATGATGAGCGCCAACAGCAAATATTTTGAGCTGGTGATGCGGGCTTACTCCAACGAAAAGGTAGCTGTTACTGATTTTAAACTGGCCAGGAAAGATACCTATGTGGCTTCTGCCAATATGATGGCGGCCTTCCAGCGTATGTTGTCAGAACCAAAAAGCAAGCAAAAGCATCCCTCGGAAGTATATCACTATGTGGTACTGAATCATACCCTTACCTCTCATACCGCCACCCTGGCGGGTTACAGCATGCATCATGGTGTGCAGTTTCCCCGCCCGGAATACCGCGAGATCACGGACTACCTGTTGCATTACATGGATCAACTTCAACTGATGATGGACCCGGCTACCAGCGCCAACGCGCAGCCATCACCCATTGTACACGCCTTTGACCGGCTCGATGTGCACCTGGAAAGCCTGGTACACCAGCGCCAGCAGGAAATTAATGAAGGCAAAGGCGCTACTCCTGTGAGGGATGAAATGCTGGAAACAAAACAGGTACATGATCAACTGGTTGCCATCTTGTCGCTGATGAAGGATATGAGTAAAGCGCTGGGACAAATAAAACTTTAGTTATGGCGTTATAAGCTATTAATAATGAAGGACCTGAAGCGATTTTTTTCTCGCCAAGGCGCAAAGAAGCAAAGGAGCAAAGATTGAAGCGAATTTTAAGCCCGCAAAGCGGGGAGATTATGTCACCTAGAAGGACATTACATGATCTCCCCGCTTTGCGGGCTTAAAATTCGCTTCAATCTTCATTAAAATCCTTTGCTTCTTTGCGCCTTGGCGAGAAAAAAAATTCAACCTAAGACAACTCTTCTCCCAAAATCATAAACTGGTCGGTTACCGGCGTTAATGCGGCCAGTATCCTGTCGAAGAAGGCAGGGCCTTCCTGGGCAAACCAGGGCATAAAGTTTTCCTTACGTTCCTGGAGGGAGCCGGCAGGGAACCACCTGTTTTTAACACCCCTGATCTGGTCGGTTTGCCAGGCAAACTTTTTCTTTTCTGCCCGCAGGAATTTATGTTCCAGTTTACCGATGGCTTTGAGCGCCCGCTTCCTTTCTGTAGCGGTAGTGGCCACCAGGGTTACATCGATATTACGCGCCTTTGCTTCCAGGGCATCGAATAAATGCTCTACCGCGGTATACTCCTCTTTCAATACCAGCGATGTGTTGGTATGTTGTTTCACATAGTCGTTCACGATATCTTCCGTAGGCCTAAACAGCAGGGTAGCGTTGAGACCCAGTTTAAGCATACGCTGCATAGACGGCAGGTCGGTGAGCAACAGGGAATTGCGCAGCAGCAGCACCGGGTAAGGTACGCCGTAGTGGGCAAAGAGCTGCTTCAGTTCCAGCCAGTAGGCGATTTCGCCGCCACCGCCAATAAACGCGATGTTGGGCAGGATCGTTTCCTGGAACATACCGCGTAAAATAACATTGGGACTAAATTTCTCGGGGTGCGCTTCCAGTTCTGCTTCCAGGGTGCTGGCGGTAAAAGTCAACGAGGTGTGTAATACTTTCCACTCCCCGCCTTCCTGCACAATACGTTCCCGGCTGCCGTCCTGCAGGTAGAACAGGTTTATTTCCCTGGGGTTGGCCTGTACTTTATAGTGTGCCGACAGCTTTTCCATGGTATCATTTACAATCGCATGGGAGGCCTGGTGAAAGAGTTCATCCTTCATAACGGGGATGTACAAACGCTTCAGCGCAGGATTATCAGGCACCAGCACTACCAGGCCAAAGCGGCCAAAGAGTGCGTGTACCAGGTATAAAGTAGCATCCTGGATATTGCGGTGTTCGAGGTAGGCCTTCTGGAGCAGTTCCAACAGCTCCGCACCATGAGGCGCATAGCCCAGCGATTTCCTGACTTCGGCGATCAGCACTTCGAGTCCATCTGGATGCATACGCCCTACAGCGCCCTGCTGACTCGTATTCCAGGTAAGGGTTTTACCATCGAGGTAGATGCTGCCCAGTTCTTCCAGGTCGGCATCTTCACTGCCCATATAATATACCGGCACAAAGTGGTGCTGCGGATATTGTTGTTTCAGCTCCTGGCAAAGTTTGATTGTTTGCAGGATCTTATAGGCGAAATAGAGATAACCGGTGAAAATGTTGGGTTGATGCGCGGTACACACTGTAAAGGTAGTGGGTTGCAATAGCGCCGTAATATTATCCTGTACGGCCTTTACCGGTTCTAGTGAGGCATACTGTTGTTCCAAAGCCTTTACCAGTTCGGCTCGCGGTGTATTAAACCCTTGCCTGGCCTGGATGGCCGCTCCAAAGTCCGGATGCACGGGAGAATAGGTATAAAACGGTCTGATCTGCGAATGCTCGGCTAAAAAATCTGTTACCAGCTGGTTGAAATAACCAGTTTTCCCATAAGGAATATACTCCAGCATATTGAGTTGCGAATTACAAATGATCAATTACATAACGATGCGTGCCAATACATCGAAATTTTTGAATGTACGAAGTTAGTTAAATAGTTAGAACGTGATCCAAAATTAATTCTTCGGTTCGCCATCAAGGATTTATTTATATATTCAAATTTAGTAGTATATTCAATTTAGCACTAAATGCATTCATTATGATTTGGACTCTGATAATCGGCGGCATTGCAGGATGGTTGGCCGGTAAAATTATGCGTGGAGAGGGTTTCGGGATTATTATAGACATCGTGGTTGGCGTTATTGGCGGCTGGTTTGGCGGCTGGATATTTGGCCGGCTGGGCATTCACATGGGTGGCAGTCTTATTGGCTCCCTGCTCACGGCTTTGCTGGGCTCTGTTATCCTGATCTGGCTGATCAGGCTCATTAAACGGGGATAAGCAATTACCCGGTTATTACCGTAGCGTGCAACACCTTTTCCTGGAGAGGTGTTGCATATTTATTTCCCATCCCCAACGACCGAATTGCTTTGGCCCCTGATTTGACTCATCTCTCCCCAAAAAACACCCCATACATGAAAATAGCTATACTGGCGCCGGTAGCCTGGCGCACGCCACCCCAGCATTATGGCCCCTGGGAACAAATGGCCAGCAACCTGGCAGAAGGACTGGTAGCTAACGGCGTTGATGTAACCCTCTTTGCTACGGGCGATTCACACACCAGCGGACACCTCGCGGCTATCTGCCCCAAAGGGTATGAAGAGGACCGGGACGCCGATGCCAAAGTAACAGAGTGTATGCATATCAGTTATTTCATGGAACAGGCGGGGAATTTTGATATCCTGCACAGCCATTTCGATTTCTTACCCCTCACCTATTCGCGGTTGGTGAAAACGCCCATGGTGACCACCATCCACGGCTTTTCTTCTCCCAAAATAATCCCGGTATACCAGCGGTACAATGATATAGGCCGGTATGTGTCTATCAGTAATGCCGATCGCCATCCGGCGCTCAAATATGCGGCAACTATTCACAACGGCATCAATACCGCTGATTTTCCCTATGAGCCGCAGGCCGACAGGTACCTATTGTATTACGGGCGTATCCACCCGGATAAGGGCGCCCATGATGCCATCCAGGTGGCCCGGCATACTGGCTTACAGCTGGTGATAGCGGGTATTATACAAGACGAACAGTACTACCGGGAAAGAGTGTTACCATTTGTGGACCAGGAGCAGATCAAGTTTGTAGGCCCTGTAGGGGGCGCCCAGCGCAGCGCCTTGCTGGGTAAGGCCTTAGCGTTGCTGCACCTGATTCATTTCGATGAACCGTTTGGACTGAGTGTGGCGGAGGCCATGCTTTGCGGCACCCCGGTGATCGCCTTTAACCGCGGAGCCATGCCAGAGCTGATCATAGACGGGCAAACCGGTTTCCTGGTCAATAGCTTGCCCGAGGCGGTAGCCCGCGTAGCCGCCTTGCAATCTATCAGCCGGGAGCAATGTCATGCACATGCCCGGGAAAATTTCAGTACGGAAAAAATGGTGGCGGAATACCTGGCGTTATATGCCCGTATGTAGTTTTCGGGAGAGATTTAAACACCATCTGCTTTTATCTGCGCAAGCAATTTCTCGAGCTTTACGGTAGCAAATCCAGATGCATAGTCGGATAAACCATAAGGGATAATCAGTTCATCGTTATGTACCATGGAGCCACAGGAGTACAGCACATTAGGTACGTATCCTTCCCGCTCATCTTTGTTGGGCATGAGCAGGGGTTCACGGAGGCGGCCTATTTCCCGGCCCGGATCGTTGAGGTCGAGCAAACTGGCTCCTATACAGTAAGTGCGCATAGAGCCAACGCCGTGGGTAATCACCAGCCAACCTTCCGGCGTTTCGATGGGAGAGCCGCAGTTACCTACCTGTACAAATTCCCACGCATATTTAGGTTGGTGTAACAGTTGTGGATTTTCCCAGATATTGATTTTATCGGAATACATGATGTAGCCGTTGATGCCATCAATGCGGGAAATCATGACGTATTTGCCGTTTATTTTGCGGGGAAACAGCGCCAGGTTCTTGTTTTGGGCGCCTTCCCCATAAAGCGGCATGATGTTGAAGTTATAAAAATCTCTTGTTTGCAGCAGTTTGGGCTGAATGGTAATCCCATCGTACGCAGTGTAGGTGGCATAGTAGGTTACATTCCCATTTTCGCTGGTATACCTCACGAAGCGGGCATCTTCTATCCCCCTGCTTTCCGCTTCTGAGTAGGGAAAAATAACCCGGTCGGATAAGTCGGTGTCGAGTGAAAAATTCAGTTCATAGTAAGAGTCTGCCAGCCACAACATTCTTTCCAGGCCTTTCTTCAGGAGGTGATCTACCTGGAACCGCTGTTGCATTTCCCGGATCACTTTTTTCAGGGCCAGGTATTCGAATTCATCGGGCAGGCTGTTTTGTATTTCCTGCATCACCGAGTCGGGCAACCGGATAGATACGGCATTTTGGAAGAAGGTATGTTTATGGTACCTGGAATTACGGATGATTTCCGCCTCGTCTACGTAGTTACCCGGGGATATAAGAGAGATTTCGTTGTTTTTATTGATGATCCCGGAGCGGAAGGCGATGGAAGAAACGTGCCCTTCTCCAACGGCCCGGAAGCTCATGATCACGCGTTTTTCACCTTCTTCCAGCCCGCTCTGGTCCACATCTTCGATGAGGGAGGGATTGAAGAAGGCGGCGGATTCGATCGAATATTCGTTGGTGAAATAAGAGCCTGTCAACAACTTTCGTTTGTGTGACAGGCTATCATAATTTAGGTTGAGGCTGGGAAAGAGGTGGCGAAGCCGGTCGGCATGCCGTTCAAAAATGCGTGTAATATTTCTGTGGCGACGGGAGAACTCTCTTAGTATAGGCATAATGGTTATGTCTACTTCCGCATCGCTCATGGCGGCTACCAATTGAATGATGGATTTAGCCCTGGCTTCTCCGTTGAAGAAAAATCTTGCTACCACCCGTTTCAGATCAGGGTAAATCTTGGTAGATTTCCGCTCTATTGACAGTCGCATGTTACTGGTTTTGTTAAATACTGAATCCGTCTTCCAGGATTACTCCTTTTTTAACAACTACAATGCCGTCTTTCACCGTATACTTTTCAAAATCGCCGTCGGCCAGGTGTTTGCCTCCGTTGATATGTACGCCGTTTCCGATGGCGCAGTTTTTATCGATGATGGCGTTGTTGATCACACAGTTTTCACCGATTCCCATAAACGGGTGTCCCTGGGCTTTAGCTTTTTCAATTTCATCGAGGGTTTGATAGTAATCGCTCCCCATGATGTAGGCATTGCTGATTTCCGTGCCTTTGCCGATGCGGGTACGTATGCCTACCACTACCCTTTCGAGCCGGTTCGCCATTATAATACAACCATCTGCGATCATTGTTTTCTCCATGGTACCGGAAATTTTTGACGGGGGCAACATCCGGGCCCTGGAGTAGATGGTTTGAGACTCGTTAAAGAGGTTGAACAAGGGGATTTCATCTGTGAGGCCGATATTGGCTTCAAAGTACGATTGAATATTCCCGATGTCGGTCCAGTAGCCTTCATACTGGTAGCTGAAAATGCGGCGCTGGGCTTCTATGGCCTGCGGGATGATCTGTTTGCCGAAGTCGGTAGCATCGGGCTTATCGTTGAGCATGTCGAACAGCACCTGCCGGCTGAAGATATAGATTCCCATGCTGGCCAGGTAGATACGCCCTTCCTTCTGCATTTCTTCGCTTACTTCCGACGCCCATGGCGGCAGTACTGCCTGGGATGGTTTTTCGGTAAATGACACGATAGCGCCTTCGTCATTCTGTTTTAAAATACCGAAATCAGATGCGTCTTTCGCGCTCACCGGGATGGTGGCGATGGAAATTTCCGCGCCGGTATCGATATGATGGCGGATCATCTTTTTAAAATCCATCTGGTACAGCTGGTCACCGGAGAGAATGAGTACATATTCGAACTCAAAGTTTTCCATGTGGTGAATACACTGTCGCACGGCATCGGCTGTACCCTGGTACCAGGTGGGGTTATCGGGGGTTTGTTCTGCCGCGAGGATGTCCACAAATCCCTTGTCGAAATTGCTGAAGTGGTACGTGTTTTTAATGTGTTTGTTCAGGGAGGCCGAGTTGAACTGTGTCAGCACAAAGATGCGGTTCAGTTCAGCATTCAAACAATTGGAGATGGGAATATCCACCAATCTGTATTTACCGGCCAGGGGCACCGCGGGCTTTGAACGGCGGCGGGTAAGCGGATATAGGCGGGTGCCGGCCCCACCTCCGAGAATAATGGATATTACATCGTTTGTCATAAATGGAATTGGTTTTAGAAGATCATCGTTCAATATTCAATATGCAATGTCAAATTACTTCATGCTACTGTACATGCTGAGGTAGCGCTGTGCAGAGCTTCCCCAGGAATGGTCCCGCTTCATCCCTCTCAGACGGACTTCTTCGAGGTGTGCCGGATCATGATACAATTCAATAGCCCGTTTTACGGAATAACAAACGTCCCAGACTCCCGCCTGGTTAAATCGTATACCTACTCCATCGTTGTCTCCAAAGTCGATTACCGTGTCTTTTAACCCCCCGGTGCTGCGTACCATGGGTATGGTACCGTAGCGGAGCGCATACATCTGGTTAAGCCCGCAGGGCTCTACCCGGGAAGGCATTAACAGGAAATCGGCGCCGGCATAGATCAGGTGCGATAAGGATTCGTCGTATCCTATATGTACATTAAAACCGTAGCTAACAGTTTGCCGGGTTTGTTGCAGCGACCACTCAATGTGCGGGTCGCCACTTCCCAACACCAGGAAATTCACTTCCCCGGGGAGTTCGTGCAGGGAACGGCCGATAATTTCGGGGAGCAGATCGGCTCCCTTATCGCCCACCAGCCGGCCTATAAAGGCGATCAGCGGCAAAGTGGCATCCAGTCCGAACCGTTCACAGAGTTGTTCTTTGTTCTGTTGCTTACCATCGTCCATGGTGTCAATATCATAGTTGGCGGGTAACATATGATCTGCTTCCGGATCCCATACCGCCGTATCGATCCCGTTCAATATCCCTACCATTTTATCTTTTTCCTGGCTGATGAGGCTTTCAAGGCCGTTGGCGTTATAAAACAGCTCCTCCAGGTAGCCCGGTGATACGGTGGTTACCCGCCAGGCGCATTTAATCGCTGCTGCCAGTGGGTTAATGGCCCCGCCCCAGTCGAGCAAACCCGACTTCCACAGGTCAAATGAAGGAATGAGGTACAGTTTATCCCAGCCAAACTGGCCCTGGTATTGAGCGTTATGAATAGTGAGCACGGAAGGAATATCTTTCAGGCGACCATACTTATACCCATAGTACATCAGGAATGGGATAAGCCCTGTATGATGATCATGGATGTGGATCACATCCGGCTGGTGTTGCCATTCGTTGACCCAGTCCAGCACCGCAACCTGGAAAGCCAGGAAGCGTTCTGTATCATTTGGATAACCATACACGCCCGGCGTATCGAGCAAACCGGGAATATCTACCAGGTACAGGTCGAACCCCAGTTCATTACTTCTCTCTTTCAATACATTAAAGTGATACCAGTCATGCCCCAGCCACATACCGGCCTGGTGTACCACATCAAATTCATGTGTATCATAATACTTTGTCCGGTAAGCGGGTACCACTACTTTGGCAAAATTCCCCAACTGGTGCTGATATTTGGGTAATGCCCCCACCACATCACCTAGTCCGCCTACTTTGGCTACCGGGTAACATTCCGCGCTGATGTGTAAAATTTCCATGCTAATTAATTGATAATGTTTATTAAGTTAAACTGTAAAAACAAGAAAACAAAGGAGCTGTAAAAAAATATTATTTTTTTACAAAAAGCGCCAGGTACAAAGTAAACAGCTAATTGATGCGAATAATCTTTGGAGATATTTAAAACGGTGTTACCATTTGCTATCATCGCTTTTTTGCTTTCGGCTGTCGGCTTTACGCTTTCCCCTATCTTTGTATCGTCATGTGATTCCTGCTCACCCTTAAACTCCCCTTTATGGATTTTGGTCGCGTTCCAGAAGCTACGTTATCAGATATCGATTTTAAATTACCTGCTGAACCGGTGTTCAATAAACAAGTGCTAAAAGGCCGTCCGGTGGCGCATCCGCTCACTTACCTGGGTTGTGCCAAGTGGGGAAGAAAAGAGTGGATCGGGAAAATATATCCACAGGGCACCAAGGAGGCCAATTTCCTGGATGAATATGTAAAACACTTTAACAGTATTGAGCTCAATGCCACGCATTACCAGATCTATGGCCCTGCTACCATTGCCAAATGGGACGTCAAAGCGGCGGGTATGGATTTTAAGTTTTGTCCTAAAGTGCCGCAAAGCATCAGCCATTTCAGCACGCTGATCAATGCCGGCGACAAAACTACCTCTTTCCTGGAGGGCATACTGGCTTTTGGAGAGCACCTGGGGCCTATTTTCCTGCAATTGAGCGATAAGTTTGGCCCCGCCAAACGTGATAACTTATACCAGTACCTGGCTTCCCTGCCGAAAGACCTCCAGTTTTTCGTGGAGTTGCGCCACCCGCAATGGTTTGAAGACGAAGCAGTGCGGATGGAACTCTTCGATAAGCTGCGGGAACTTAACGTAGGCGCTATTATCACCGATACTGCCGGCCGTAGAGATATTGCCCATATGCACTTAACCGTTCCCAAGATATTCATCCGGTTTGTGGGCAATAGCCTGCATCCCACAGATTACACCCGTATCGATGACTGGGCCAACCGTATCAAATACTGGCTGGATAATGGTTTGGAAGAAGTATATTTTTTCATGCATATGCATGACGAGGCTACTTCGCCGGAGCTGGCGTTGTATATGACAGAAAAGTTCGAGGCCGTGTGCGGGATCACTGTAAAGAAGCCGGTGTTTGTTACTGGAGAAGCGGCGGTGAAGGCGCCTGCAAAGGCAGTAAGAGTGCCCGCAAAGAGGCAGAGCAGCAAAGCAGCTAAGAGTGAGCCGGAGAAAGCGCCTGCAAAGGTAAAAAGCAGCAAAGCAGCTAAGAGCGAACCGGAGAAAGTTCCCGCAAAGACGCAAAGCAGCAAAGCAGCCAAGAGTGAGCCGGAGAAAGCACCTGCAAAGGTAAAAAGCAGCAAAGCGGTCAAGAGCGAGCCAGCGAAAACGCCTGCAAAGGCTAAAAGCAGCAAAGCGGTCAAAAAATAAAACAAGCTTTGTGTCTTTCCTCCTTTGCTCCTCTGCGTGAGAAAAAACCGAAAAAAGCCGGACTGAAGTATTAATTTCGCCCTCTCAAAACCGGTACATACCATGATGCGCGACAAGCTAGAGCAATTGGCCCAGAAACTGGAAGGCACGCTTTATACAGATGATACCATGCGGACACTCTATGCCACCGATGCGTCGGCATACCGTGAAATGCCGCTGGCAGTAGCTATTCCGCAGCATATCGATGATCTGAAGACACTGATTCGTTTTGCGCGTGAAAATAAAACCTCCCTGATCCCCCGTACCGCCGGTACCTCGCTGGCCGGACAGGTGGTGGGCAACGGTATTATTACCGATGTATCCCGCAATTTTACACAAATACTGGAACTGAATAAAGAAGAAGGCTGGGTACGTGTGCAGCCAGGCGTTATCCGTGATGAGCTGAACCTATTCCTGAAGCCGCATGGCTTTTATTTTGGCCCGGAAACCTCTACCGCCAACCGTGCTATGATTGGCGGTATGGTGGGCAACAACTCCTGTGGCTCCAACTCCGTGGTATATGGCAGTACCCGCGAACACCTGCTGGAAGTGAAAGCCCTGCTCAGCAACGGCGAAGAAGTGGTGTTTGGCAGCATGGATGCAGAGGCCTTCCACCAGAAATGCGAAGGTCCGGATACGCTGGAAACCGCCATCTACAAGCAAATCCGCACCAGCCTGAGTAATCATACTTACCAGGATGAAATCCGGAGAGAATTCCCCAAAAAAAGTATTCCCCGCCGCAATACCGGCTACGCCGTAGATATGCTGCTGGATACCAGCCCTTTCACCGCCGGTACGGAAGATTTTAACTTCTGTAAACTGATTGCCGGATCGGAAGGTACGCTGGCATTCCTGACTGAAATAAAACTGCATATAGATCCGCTCCCTCCCAAAGAAACGGGCCTGCTCTGCATACATTTCAATACCATCGACGAGTCGCTGCGCGCCAATATCCTGGTGATGGAATACAAGCCCAGCGCCAGTGAGCTGATCGACCACTACATCCTGGAATGTACCAAGGATAACATCGAACAACGTAAAAACCGTTTCTTCGTACAGGGCGATCCCGGCGCTATCCTGGTGGTAGAGTTTTGCCGCAATACCCGGGAAGAGATCATAGAGATCACCGGCAAGCTGGAAGCTACGCTCCGGTCGGCCGGACTGGGGTACCATTTCCCCCTGCTCTTTGGAGAGGATAGCAAGAAAATATGGGGCCTTCGCAAAGCCGGCCTGGGCCTGCTCAGCAACCTGCCCGGCGACGAAAAAGCAGTGCCGGTAATTGAAGATACCGCCGTAGCGGTAGAAGATCTCCCCGATTTTATCCGCGACTTCAACGATATCCTGCACCAATACAACCTGCACGCCGTACACTATGCGCATGCGGGTAGCGGTGAAATACACCTTCGCCCTATCATCAACCTGAAAACGGAAGAAGGCAACCAGCTGTTTCGCAAGATAGCCGAGGAAATTGCCACCCTGGTAAAAAAATACCATGGCTCCCTCAGCGGGGAGCATGGCGACGGCCGCCTCAGAGGCGAGTTTATCAAACAAATGGTAGGCGGCAAAAACTATGAACTGCTTCGCCAGATCAAATATACCTGGGACCCGGAGAATATCTTCAATCCCAATAAGATCGTAGACACGCCGTCGATGAATAGTATGCTCCGGTACGAACCCGGGCAGAAAGCGGCAGATATCAAAACGATCTTCCACTTCCCGGACCAAACCATGCTGCAACACGCGGAGCAGTGTAATGGCTCCGGCGACTGCCGCAAAACGCAGTTGAGCGGTGGCACCATGTGCCCCAGCTATATGGCTACCAGGAATGAAAAAGATACTACCCGCGCCAGGGCTAATATCCTGCGTGAATTCCTCACCCATAGCACCAAGGAAAACCGCTTCGACCATAAAGAAATTTACGAAGTGCTGGACCTCTGCCTGGCCTGCAAGGGCTGTAAGTCGGAATGTCCGTCCAACGTGGATATGGCCAAACTGAAAATGGAGTTCCTGCAGCACTACTACGATGCCAACGGGGTACCGCTGCGTGCCAGGATGATCGGTAACTATTCAAAGTTATCTGCACTGGCAGCTATCGCTCCCGGCATGTACAATGCCGTGATCAACAATTCCTTTACCGGTGGCATTATCCGCAAGTTTTCCGGCTTTGCGGCCAAACGCTCCCTGCCAGGTTTACACACCATCACCCTGCGGAAATGGTTCAAAGAAAAATGGCCGCTCGAAAAACAGGGAACTGCAGCTGGTCAACGGAAAGTGTATCTCTTCTGCGACGAATTCACCAACTATAACGATACCACCATCGGTATTAAGGCGGTACAGCTGCTGCACCGGCTGGGTTACGACGTGCAAATGATAGCACACCCGGAAAGTGCCCGTGCCTATATGTCGAAGGGATTGTTGCGCCAGGCCCGCGAGTATGCCGAAAAGAATGTTCGTATATTCAGCAACGTTATCAATGAAAACGTACCGTTATTGGGTATAGAGCCCTCGGCTATCCTGAGTTTCCGGGACGAATACCCCGACCTGGTAAGAGAAGAACTCCGCGCCACAGCGAAAACATTAGCCAAACACGTATTCCTGGTAGATGAATTCCTGGCGGCCGAAGCTGAGAAAGGACATATCAGGGCGGATCAGTTTACCGATGCTCCTCAACATATCAAATTACACGGGCATTGCCAGCAGAAAGCATTGTCATCTGCCCTGTACAGCAAGAACATGTTGTCGCTTCCTAAAAATTATACCGTAGAAGTCATCCCTTCCGGTTGCTGCGGAATGGCGGGGTCTTTCGGATATGAAACCGAACATTACGACCTGAGCATGCAGATTGGCGAGATGGTGTTATTCCCCGCGGTACGCAATGCCGCCGCAGGCACGCTGATTGCGGCGCCAGGCACCAGCTGCCGCCACCAGGTTAAAGATGGTACGGGCGTTAAAGCGCTGCACCCAATAGAGATATTGTATAACAGTCTCAAGTAATTACCTGTATAATATAAAAGCAAGCAGGCGAATAACGGGTGTTATTCGCCTGCTTGCTTTTATATATTTCTGTTTATTTCTTCGATATTCTTCCCCAATACAACTTCGTTTCGTAATGAAACTTCACCATGCCCTGTTCCTGGTATTTCCAGAAAATATCTTCCAGGTCCTTCATCATGGCGGGATAGGAAGGATGGTCCTTTTCAGGCACGTAGGAAGAGGAAAGCATACGCCCTTTCAGCGCGGCAAAATCGAAGATCTGCGCATTCTGAAACGACATTTCATGAATGGCAGCGGGCGCAAAGAAGGAGGCTAACTGCGACGCACCTACGTTTCTGTGCTGCAACTCCTTATAATCAGTTCCGTATTGATGTAGCAGCTCTTCGTAGCTTTTCTCAAAGGGAAGTTCAGACTGCCGTACATTCCACATCAATACAATCGCCGCGTTGTCTTTACTGATGCGCTGGAATTCGGCGGCAGTAGCGGATTGATCGAACCAGTGAAAGGCGGTACCCGCCAGGATCAGCTCTATCGAGTCATCGGGTAAGGTGGTATGCTCTGCGCTGCCGGCTACTGATTGGAAGCCGGGATACCGGTGCAGGAGTTTTTCCGCCATTTCCCGCATTTCTGTATTGGGCTCCACGGCATATACCTTGTTGCCATTATCCAGGAAGGGTTGGGCGGAAATGCCGGTACCGGCGCCGATGTCTGCCACCAGGGTGTCGTGGGTCAATCCTACTTCCTTAGCCAGGTAAGGAATGATGGCCGCCGGGTAATGCGGCCGGTATTTGACATAGTTTTCTACGCGTGTACTGAAACGTTCTGTATTTTTCATCCTGTTACGGTTATTCGCCTAAACCTTTGGGCTTTTTCTCTTCATTGCCGTGTGCTTCCAGATCGGCCAGTTTCTTCTTACCGTAGGCCAGTTTGGTGATCAGTACATATAATACCGGTACGGTGAAGATACCCAGCATCGTTGCTGCCAGCATCCCTCCCACTACGGTGAAGCCTATATTAACACGGGAAGCAGCACCGGCGCCCTTTGCCAGGCACAAGGGCATCACCCCCAGGATGAATGCGAAGGAAGTCATCAGGATGGGGCGTAAACGCAGTTTCACCGCCTCCAATGTGGCTTCCAGCAGCGGCATCCCCCTATCCACACGCTCCTTGCAGAACTCCACGATCAGGATGGCATTTTTGGCAGCCAGACCTATCAGGGTAATCAAGCCGATCTGCGAATATACGCTATTAGCCTGTTTGGTAAGCGACAATGCCACGATAGACCCAAATAGGGCTACCGGCACCGCCAGCAGTACGGAAAATGGCACCGACCAACTTTCATACAGGGCCGTGAGCAACAGGAATACAAAGAGAATAGATAAACCAAAAATCAACAGGCTACTATTACCAGCTTCAATTTCCTGCAGGGATACGTTGGCCCATTCGTAGCTGAAGTTTTCAGGTAATACAGAAGCGGCCACCTCCTTCAATGCATTGATGGCGTCGCCACTACTGTAGCCGGTTTTGCTGTCCCCATCAATTTCTACGGAGCGGTACAGGTTAAAGTGGTTAATAACCGGTGCACCGGCAGATTTTTTGGTGGTAATCAATGCGCTGAGCGGCACCATTTGCCCGGTATTATTCCTTACGTAATAAGTATTCAGGTTATTGATACTGGTGCGGTACAGCGAATCAGCCTGCAACACCACGCGAAAGCTGCGACTGAATTTGGTGAAGTCGTTGACGTAAAGTCCCCCGAGGAAGGTTTGCAACGCATTGAATACATCACTCACGGCTACGCCGAGTTGTTTACACTTATCACGATCCACTTCCACATTGAACTGTGGCGTATTAGCGCTGAAGAAAGCGTACGCCCGCGCAATTTCCGGCCGTTGATTGGCGGCCATCAGGAACTGGCCCATCACCTGGAGGAACTGGTTGATATCCGGGTTGCTCCGTTGTTCGAGAATAAAGGAGAAACCACCGGAAGTACCTAACCCACGCAGGGTGGGCGCCGGGATACAGATGACGTTGGCCCCGATAATGCGGCCAGCAGCGCCTTGTATGCGCCCTAATACAGTATTGATATTATCGCCATGAGCGTATCGTTCATCCCAGGGTTTGAGGCTCACGAAAAAGGTACCGGAGTTTGGCTTGGTGGCGTTGGCCACGAAGTTGATACCGGTGATCCCGAAGAAGTGACTTACAGCGCTGTCTTTTTCGAGGATACTACTGATTTCCGCTACCACTTCTTTGGTACGTTCTGTAGAGGAGGCTTCCGGCAATTCCAATGCAATGAACAGGGCGCCCATATCTTCCTGTGGCACGAAGGTAGTCGGCGTTTTCTTAAACAGGAAAGCGGCGATGGCAAACAATACACCCAGGATGATCAGCACCACGGGTGTAAAGTGGATGGCGTGCTTTACCCCATTGCCATAGCGATTGGTAAACCTGGCAAACCACTCGTTGAATTTAAAGAAGAGTTTATTGAGTCCGTGTGATTGTTTGGTGAGGTGTGCCGGCTTCAGCAAAATGGCCGTCAGCGCCGGCGTGAGCGTCAAAGCCAGGAAGGCCGATAACAATACCGAGAAGGCGATAGTCAATGCAAACTGCTGGTACAACCTTCCGCTTACCCCCGGAATAAAGGCCACTGGTACGAATACTGCGGCCAGGATCAGCGCAATAGCGATTACCGGGGCGCTCACTTCCGCCATGGCTTTGAAAGTAGCCTCGCGGGGCGACATGAGGTCGGCGTCGATATGGTGCTGTACCGCCTCCACCACCACAATGGCATCATCCACCACGATACCGATGGCCAGCACAAACCCGAAGAGGGTGAGCGTATTGATGGAGAAGCCCAGCAGCTGGAAAAAGATAAAGGTACCGATCAGGGAAATAGGGATTACCAGGATGGGAATCAGGGTCGCTCTCCAGTTCTGCAGGAACACAAATACCACGATTACCACGAGTACCAGGGCTTCTATAAATGTTTGTATTACTTCATCGATCGATATTTTTACGAAGGAGGTAGTTTCAAAGGGAATGAGCCAGTTTACATCGTCGGGAAAGCTTTTGGCCATATTCTTCATTTTGACGATCACCCGGTCGTTTACGTCGAGTGCGTTGGCGCCGGGCGACAAATAAATGGCCATCCCGCTACCGGTTTTACCGTCGGCTTTAGCTTCAATGGCGTAGGTAAAGGAGCCCAGGTCGATGCGGGCCACGTCGCGGAGGCGTACCAGGCCTCCATTGGGACTGGTAGCTACCACTACATTACCGAATTCTTCAGAAGTGGCCAGGCGTCCTTTCACGCTCACAGTATATTCAAATGCCTGGGACTTGCCCATGGGCGGGGCGCCCACACTACCGGCAGGCACCTGTTGGTTTTGTTCTGTAATAGCCCGGGAAATATCACCGGCTGTCAGCCCCAGGGCGGCCATCTTATCCGGGTTGAGCCAGATACGCATACTATAGTCCTGGGAGAAGGCATTTACATCGCCCACTCCGCTGATACGGGCCAGTTCCGGTTTCAGGTAAATATTCATGTAGTTATCCAGGAATTCGCGGCTGTGCTTTCCTTTGGGAGAGTTGAGCGCGATTACCATCAACATGTCATTGGAGCGCTTTTTAACGGTAACGCCCACACGCCTTACTTCATCAGGCGTACTGGGCAACGCCAGGCTCACCCTGTTTTGTACGTCGAGGGTGGAGATATCGGGGTTGGTACCCAGTTTAAAGGTCACCGTAATACTCATAGATCCATCGTTGGCGCTTACCGACTGGATATACATGGCTCCGGGGGTACCGTTTACCTGGTTTTCTATGGGGGTGGTCACTGTTTCCTCTACCGTTGTGGAGTTGGCTCCTACATAGTTGGCGCGTACATCCGTTACCGGTGGTGCGATATCCGGCAGCTGGGCGATGGGCAGGTTAAACATGCAAATGAGTCCTACAATCACAATGATGATGGCAATGACGATCGTAGTATTCTTGCGCTCTATAAATGTTTTTGAGATCATACCCTGAGAGTGATTTAGGATTAATGTTTACCTGCCCCGGGAGCTGCGCCAGGTGCGGCGCCGGGTCCGGCAATATTCACGGTATCTCCGGGTTTTACCCGTTGCAGCCCTTCCACTATTATCCTATCGCCGGCATTTAACCCGCTGGTGACCAGCAGCATGGTATCGGTAACCGGGCCAGGTATAATATCCCTTGCGGTGACCACATTATCTTTGCTGAGCATATACACGCTGGTTTCAGAAAGATTCTGGATAATCGCTTTGGCGGGAATAGCCAGCTGGGTACCTGGTGTGCCATACTGCATCACGGCTACGATACTCATCCCTGATTTCAGCATGCCATCGCTATTCTGGAATACGAGCCGTACCCTGACAGTACCGGTTTGTGGATCTATAATATTATTGATGGTCAGTATTTTCCCTTCTTCCCCATAGCGGGTACCGTCGCCGAACTGGATATAGAATTTATGGTCTCCCTGTCCTTTCAGCATCCGCTGGAATTCCGGCAGGCGGGCCTGTGGAATATCCATATCAGCGAACATGGGATGTTCGTTAACGATGGTGTTGATGAGCGTTTGGCCGGCGTTAACGATATCACCGACTTTAATTTGTGCGATGCCTATTTTCCCGGTCACCGGCGCTTTTACCACCGCATGGCTCACGTCCGTACCGGCTTTTGCCACGGCTGCTTTGGCGGCAGCGAGGTTGGCTTTGGCGGTTAGCATGGCCGTGTTGGCCTGGTCTACCGTTTGTTTGGAGATCGCATCATGCTCCAGCAGGGATTTATATCTTTCATAATCCCTTGTTTTCTGCGCCAGGTCGGCTTCGGCCTGTTCCTGGGAAGCAGCTACCTGGCCATAGGCAGCGGTATAGCGGCTTCTGTCAATATCATACAGGGGCTGGCCCTTAGTTACGCTACTACCGTCCGGTACGCGGATCGCTTCCAGGTAGCCGGTAACATCGGGGCGAAGGGATACAACGTCGTGGGCCACCAGGGTAGCGGGAAATTTTTCGGCTACGGTATAGGAAGCAGGCGTTACTTCCACGGCTACTACCGTAGGTTTCATCTTCCCCATCATAGCAGCCTGCTGTTGTTGCTTTTTGCTGTTACCACAGGCCACACAGAGCATCATTCCTGCCACATAAAATGTCCGCTTGTAATTGACTGGATACATATGAGAAATTAATTGCGAATTACGAATAATAGCTTATTTGATCTTGCCCATGGCCTTGTCCAGGTCTGTTTTACTGGTCAGGGTATTCAGCAGTGCCTGCACATAATTCACCTGCGCCTGTTTCAGGTCATTTTCTGCTGAGGTAACATCCAGACTGGTAGCCACTCCCTGTTCAAATTTTAACACGATACGATCGTATATGCCCTGGGTTAAGTCCATATTGGTTTTCTGTGTTACATATCTTGCTTTGTTATTCTGGTACTGGGTATTGGCATTGGCCACATCCAGCTGTACCTGGTCCCCGATGTACCGGAGCGTATTTCTCGACTTCTCCAGGGTAATCCTGTTTTCCCGGATCTGATGGTATCTCTCTGTTCCGGCAAAAATGGGCCATTTCAGGGTGAGCCCCAGTGCAGAGGCGCCATAGCCGGTTTTATAGAGGTCGCTGAACTTGGTAGAGAAATAGTTATATCCATAATTCACATAAGCGTTTAGCTGGGGAAGGATACCCAGCTTTTTACTTTTCAGGCTCAGCTCATCCAGGGCTACCTGGGTGGTTTGTATGCTGTATTCAATGCGGTCCTGCACCTGGTAATCCACCGTATCTGCGATAAAAACATCTGCATTAAGGTCCTGCACCGTTTCGGTGAGGGTCAATTTGTTTTCCTGCGGCATGCCCATCTGGAATCTCAATAACTGCATCGCATATACGAGATCCCGTATCTGGGTTTCAATATCTGTGACGATATTATTATAGGACACCTGGATACGGTCTACATCTACCCTTTCGGCCACACCTACATCATAGCGGGCTTTGGTATCCGACAGTGTTTTGGAGAGCTGGGTCATGTTGGACTTTGCCAGCCGGATATTTTCTTCTGCGGCGAGGGCGGCGTAGTAGGCTTTGGTAATGGCTACCCGGGTATCTATTTCTGTACGTTTGAGGCTCTTTTTAGAGAGATCCCCATACACCCGGGAAGCTTTAAGGCCCAGGAAGTAATCGCTGTTGAATATCACCTGGTCTACCTGTCCTGTGGCGGCAGATGCCCATTTGGTACCGAATTGCACTGGTATTTTTTTGTCATAGTTCCCATTGGCGATATCAGGAATTAAGGAGGTCTGGAGTTTGAGATTGTCTGTGATACTGGCGTTCACATTCACGTGAGGTAGAAATTTCCCTGTATACTCCTTAATCTGTTCCTGGGAGAAGTTTACATCCAGCCGGGCATTTACCACATCATTCTGATGTGCGAGGCCGTATTGTATGCAATTGGCCAGGTTAAAGTCATAATTGCCAGAGCGTGAGGTATCCACCTGCCCGTAAGCGATAGTTATTTGGGTCCATAAAAGAAGGGTGAATAGAATATAACGACAATGCATACTTATTACTTTGAAAGTATATGATGATTGATAGATACTTAACAATAAATAGGTGAAAAAGTTGTGCAGGGATAAAAGGGATTATCCCGGCAGGTGGAAAGCACGATTACGGGCTGCTAAAAGCTATTTTCGTATCTTTCGGAAAAGTATATTGTTAACTATGTCTATGTCTGTTATCAAAGAACCCAAACCTTTACATCGTGTGTTTGAGCTGGAGCGACTTATTCTTTTCTGTGATATGGTATTTGCCGTTGCTGTTGCGTTACTGGTCATCGAAATCAAACTGCCCGTTCTTCCGGTTAAAATGCCTGTCGATCGTGACTATTGGGAATTAATGCGGCCTACTGCCTATGAATTATTGGCTTTTGCAGTAAGTTTTATATTTATTGGTAATTTTTGGGTACGACACCTGCAATTATGCCGGTTGCTCCAAAATTACAACGAAGGATTGATACACCGGCATCTTTTCTTTTTGTTTTTTATTGTGTTATTTCCGTTTTCCACCTCCGCGCTCCTGCATACCAGCAGTCATTTTATGCTGCCATTCTTTATTTACCTGTGTAACCTGACGGGGTGCCTGGCAGCGTTGTTCTGGATCAGTTATTTTATTTTCCAGAAAAATCCGGATTTAACGATGGAGGGACATCATACAGAGAAAACATTGCTATACCAGCGCTTAAAATATGGTTTTCTTACCATGGCAACGGGTTTCACGGTGATTGCCATGACCTATTTCCTGTACCCCGACAACACGGCGTACCAACGTATCAGTTATATTGCCATTCCGGCGCTGGCTTTGTTTAACCATTTCCGGTTAAAGATAAAAAAACGTAATACACTTCGGTTGGTACATAAAACAGGACCACACAGCTGAAAATATCGCCTATGTTAACACTCGATAAGCGGGAAGCCCAGGTACTGCAGCGGGCCATCCATCAATGGGAGCAGGAACAGCTGCTCACAACCGAGCAGGCCAGCCGGTTGCAGCAAAGTTATAAGGTGGTGAACACCGATTGGCAGACGCTTACCCTGTATATTTTTATTGCCGCCGTATCCTGTGCGCTGATGGCCTTTGGATCGCTGGTATTGGATGAGAAATGGATAGAGATTATCCGGAAGAAATTTTCGATGACCGATGGGGTCATTGCCCTGCTGTTTGCGGCTGTCAGTATCTTCCTTTGTTACGAGGGATGGCGGCGTAACCGGCACCAGCCGTTGTTTTCCTTTAACCGGGAGCTTTTCTGGCTCCTGCCTGTACTCAGTATAGGCGTGAGCGTGGTATACCTGGGAAAGAGTCTGCAATACCTGGAAGGCAATTATGGGGTTTTCTGGTTGCTGGCTACCGTTTGTTATGGCGTGCTGGGCATTGCCCTCCGTTCACGGCTCATGTGGATAGCTACGTTGCTATGCCTGGTGCCGGCTTATGTAAAGCTCACTTACTACCTGACCGGCGATGCCCCTTTTTTCCTGGGCATGAACCTGCCCTGCCGCATGGCTTTACTGGGGGTTTTGCTGACAGGAATGGCCTGGGGACTGCGCCAACTCAAGGTATATGCACCCATCAAAGATATCAGCTGGACCGGCGGATGGTTGTTGTTCATCATTTCCGGCTGGTTGATTTCTATCTTTGGCAATTGCGGCACCTGGGAAGAATGGCAACAGTTACGGCAGATCCACCTGTTGCAATGGGTGATTGTATACAGTCTTCAATGTGTGGGTATGATATGGCTGGGCATCCGGGTAAAAGATGATTTGTTGCGTGACCTGGGCGTGACCTTTCTCCTGTTGGACCTATATACCCGTTATTTCGAATATCTCTGGGACCATACCAATAAGGGCCTGTTCTTTGGTATCCTGGCACTTTCTTTCTGGTGGGTGGGGCGGTTGATCGAAAAGCGGATGAAGCGTAGTTAAAAATGGCCCCCGGACGTTTACGAAAAATGCCGGGGGCCGTTGACTTATGCCGCGACTATCGCTTGCTGTTCCAGTCCATACCTGCCGGTATCCTTCACGCTCCAGTCGAAGTTGCCCACCATCCAGGAGCGCAACACGGCTACATACCGGAGCAGTTCATAATCTGTTTCATCTCCTTTCAGGGGCAGCAGTTTTTCCAGGGCCACGAATATGGCTACTTCTTCATTGTGCATACGGGCTGCCTGGTCAACGGCTTCCTGCAGGGAAATCTGCCGCTGGTGTTGCAGTACCAGCACGAGATTGTGTACATCGCCCTGCCGGGACTCCTTGGTACAGGAGAAAAGGTCGTTCGACCAGCATACCACGTTATTACAGGCCTGGATCATGCGTTGCAACAGGGCTTGTTCTACTACCGGGCGGGGGAGATAGATTTTTTCAATGATTTCTATCGCTTCAATATCCGCCAGGAGGGCGCCGGTATAGGGGCGCATGTGGATGTAATCATCCACGGAAGGTACCCTGCCTGCTTCCCGGTTTTCCGCCTCCCAGATGCAGGACATAAAGTAATCCTGCATGCTGCGGATAAAGCGCAAACGCCAGGCAGGTGAACTGATGGCACGCATACGGTCCCATATACTGCTAAGACCGGCGGCCAGCGGTCCGCCGGTAGCCAATGTAACTATCTGGTTGGTTTGCAGGATATCCATCAGGCCGGCCATCACGCTTTTCAGGTAGTCGGCTTTGCGGCCAACGGCCGCCTCATCGCATTGATCATCTAAAATAAAGAGCCAGGTGTTGAAATCAGCGATAATGCATAATTCATGCAGCGCCGCATCCGGGAAGGCTCTTCCCGCCAGCCATGCGAAACGCGCTTTCTCAAAGCGTTTCAGGGCTGTGGCAGAAGTAATAAGTCCGTAGGTTTGTACCCAGTTGGTAATGTGTTGCTGGGCTTCATTTACATGGTGGTTTACGCCCGAGGTAAAGGGATAACTGATTGCTGGCATTTGAATGGTTGTCATGAGAGTTGCGTTTAAATAGTGAATTAATAGAGGGTTGAAAATGACATAGGGATAGCCATATGGGTATATGGCATAATATAATTGTGACAGGCACGCAAAAGCAGGCCACACAAAGCGGCAAAAGCAGGTAGGTGCGGTAATTTATTTCCTTAAAGTAATCCGGTTAACAGCAAATTGGCATAGCTAAACAAAATTTTATCAAACGCTCGGGATCTTCATATGTTCCAATACCATAGGCAGTGCCTTATGAAACCAGATGGTAAAGGTATCGGGCTCGTTCTTTATTAACTCCAGGATCTGACGGGTGGGCAGGTAGCGGTAGTCACATACTTCGGCGGCGTTGGGTAATATATTGCCATTATAAACGCCCAGCAATACGTGGTCAAATTCGTGTTCGGTTAACCCATTATCAAATTCCGATTTATACGTAAAAGCAAAGATTTCATGCAATTCGCAGTCGAATCCCATTTCTTCCTGTAATCGGCGGTGCGCTGCAGCAGCGGTGGTTTCACCGGGAAACTGGTGACTGCAGCAGGCGTTGGTCCATAATCCTGCAGAATGGTACTTTTCCAGCGCCCTGCGCTGCAACAGCAGTTCTCCAGCATCATTTATAATAAATACAGAAAAAGCACGGTGCAACACCCCTTTCTGGTGTGCTTCCATCTTCTCCATAGTACCAATAGCCTCATCTTTTTCGTTCACTAAAATTACGTCCGGTGATTTCATAGTATTAACAAAGATATTTTAATTAAACTTCTGGCAGACGGAAAATAGGATGAACTGGCAAAAAACAATGCTTCATACAGATTTTACCGGTTGAATGGTTAACAATAAATACTTTAACGGTTATTCAGCTAATATAATATAAAATTTCCGGATTTTTGCGCTATTAACAGCAACGATTATGGCAGAAGACTTACATGTTGTACAGGGAAATAAAGAAGAACAATACCGTTCCCTGATCCCGCAAATCAAGGGATTACTGGACGGAGAACCCGACCTGGTGGCCAATCTGGCCAATGTAGCAGCAGCTTTGAAAGAGCAGTTCGGTTGGTTTTGGGTAGGCTTCTATCTCGTTAAAGGAGAAGAATTAGTATTAGGCCCCTTTCAGGGACCAATAGCGTGTACACGTATCCGTAAGAACAAAGGTGTATGCGGTACCAGCTGGGCACAAGCTACTACCCTCATTGTACCTGATGTGGAAGCCTTCCCGGGACATATTGCCTGTAGCAGCTTATCCAAATCAGAAATCGTGGTACCACTGATCCGCAACAGCGAGGTAAAAGCAGTGTTGGACGTAGATAGTGAATCCTTATCTCATTTTGATGAAACAGATCAGCGATACCTGGAAGAAATTGTGGCACTGATTGTGTTATAAGAGAGCGAAAAATTACTTCATCGCTTTAAAGACAAGTATGCTTTTTTTCCGTAAACGAAATACCGATCCTGTAGTGCCTGCACAGCTGCTGGCATTTATGGGGACAGATATACATTCGCATCTCATTCCGGGTATTGATGACGGAGTGCCGGATGTGGCTACAGCAACGGAGTTTATAGAACAGTTACAACATATGGGGATTCAGAAAATTGTGACCACCCCACATATTATGATGGACCGTTATCCCAACTCCGCCGCCACTATTGCGGCGCCCTACCAGGACGTGGTGGAAGCGCTGGCCCGGAAAAACAACACGATTTCCTTTCACTATGCAGCAGAGTACTATATGGATGAAGAGTTTGAAACACTGCTCCAACGGCCCCTGCTGACGCTGTCTGGTAATAAAGTACTGGTGGAAATTTCTTTCATCTCCCCTCCTTTACAGCTGGCGCAGTGGTTATTTGATATACAGGCCGCCGGGTATCAGCCTGTACTCGCACATCCGGAAAGATATGCCTATTACCATGCTGACATTGCAAAATATGAGCAACTGAAAAAACAAGGCTGCCTGCTTCAGCTTAACCTGCTGTCGCTGACCGGGTATTATGGCAAGCATGTGCAACAAGCGGCGGAAAAGCTGATGGCAGCCGGTTTACCTGATCTTATTGGTACAGATCTGCACCATGAGAAACATCTTCATGCCATTGCCGGCATCGCTAAAAGCAACAAGTTGCGGAAACTACTCGATACTTATCCTTTCGGAAATGCTACCTTATAAGCGTTACCGTACCGGTTTGTTTACGTGCCTGCTGCTTACTATCGGTATACAATAACATCCATACATAACTTCCTCCCGGTAACGGACTTCCTTTCAATGTGCCATCCCACACACCTTCCGGATCATTGGTGCTAAACACTGTCTGGCCCCAACGGCTATATACTTCCAACCGGTAATCGTGTACATCGTCGTGCACCTTTGCCCGGAACAAGTCATTTAACCCGTCACCATTGGGCGTAAACGCTGTGGGTACAAACACTGCACATTCGCGGTTATTGCGGATAATGTCTGCCTGTCCATCCGTTTCACAGTCATGTGCGTCTTTGATCCTGAAATGGAAATTGCCGGCATCCAGCCCCGACCAACTGCTATCCGGCTGCCAAAGCCCGTTATCGAGACTATAGGCATAAGGAAGCGTACCGCCGGTAACATCCAGCGATATTTTCCCATCGAAAGTGGTGGCACAACTGATATCCTTCTTGCGTACTCCCGCAATTGCCAGCGGGGCAGGTTCCACTACGGAAATATTGTCAATCTGTTCTCCACAGTTTTCTTCATCTTTTATCCAAATGCTATAATTACCGGGAGATAATTTTTCGAAAGAAGCGGTGTAAGTGCCGGTGGTACTACCATTGAAATAATACCGGTAAGGTGGCGTACCTCCTGTGGTTTCCAGCTCAATAGTATTGTCGTTCTGGCCGTAACAGCGGGAGGGTGTCACCGTAATCTTACTTTTCACCTCCCAGCCTATAATGGTAAAATGTTGGGTAACGCTGATACCATTGGGATGTGTTACCGTGACGTCGTAATCGCCGGGCGCCAAACCGGTGATATGCGAAGTATTTTCTCCTGCGCGGCTCCAGCGGATGGCACAGGTGGCAGATACACCCGTGATAGTAACGCTGGCCTCCCCGGTTTGTTCCCCTTTACACGTATTTTTCAGCGACAGCGTGAGCTGGGGTGTTTCCAGCAAGGCGCCAGACAGGTTGTCCATCAATACAGCGGAACCATAAATGCTTTTGTCGCAGGGAATCGTGGCATCTGCCATGAAAGTGATAAACTTATAATTACGGGAGGGATGGAAAGTAAATGAATAGCGCTTCCAGTTAGTATGTGTAAATGCGCCTGAACTCCATAGTCTTTCTGCCGTATCCGTGGGCGTATTGCCGCCATATACCGTGAGATTGCCATAACAGGTGAGCGAAGAATATTTGGTGGCATAAGCCAGGTCCAGCGCTATTGTATAGGTTTTGCCACCAATCAGTGATACCTCCTGGCTGATGGCCTCCAGGTAGGTAGGACCACTATGCATACCTACATAGGTGGCGCCGTTGGAAGGCGGCAGATTAATATCGAATGTGCCTGGTTGTACATCCGGCGTATTTCTTGGTTTCCATAAATCGGGTACCTTATCTTTCCCCGGCGTTCCTTCCAAGGAAGGATTTTTCAGTAAAATATCCTGTGCGGTAACGGGATGCAAGGCACTTATGATACAAAACAATACTGCTGCAAGGTGTTTACATACACCGGACAAAGCATCGGAATATTTCAACAGCAGTGGTGTCATCGTTGTTTGGGTTTATAGAGTGGGATAACAGGAGAAGGTTACACTTATTTTTATTTTCCTGCCTGGAAATAAAATAAGTGTAACCTCCTGTATCCATTTAGTCTTGTGACTGATACGTACGGGAAGCATTTACTTTTGCTGCTGCAAACAATCCCCTGATTACGTCTGTAACACGCCACAGGTCTGCCGGCGTAAGATTAGATCCGCTTGGCAGGCATAATCCATTATCAAACAGCTTTTCGGAAACGCCGTTTACGTAGGCCGGCATTTTTTCAAAAACGGGTTGCATATGCATGGGTTTCCAGAGCGGCCGGGATTCGATGTTCTCTCTCTCCAACGCCAGGCGTATGGTTTCACGGGTAATGCCGTTGCTCTTCGCAGGGTTCACCAGGATAGTGGAGAGCCAGCGATTGCTAAAGAAACCTACGGGCTCTGATACAAAAGTAACACCTGGCAAATCAGATAACTGTGCCACGTAATGCCGGTAGTTTGCCCGGCGTTGTGCTACCCTTTCTTCCAGCACCAGCATCTGTCCACGGCCAATACCAGCACAAACATTGCTCATACGGTAGTTGTAGCCAATATGGCTATGCTGATAGTGAGGAGCGGCGTCGCGTGCCTGGGTAGCCAGGAAACGGGAGTGACTGATGAGCGTTTCATCGTTACTTATTAATGCACCTCCACCACTGGTCGTAATGATCTTGTTTCCATTGAAACTGAGAATCCCCAGTTTACCGATGCTACCGCAGGCTTGCTCCCGGTACCAGGAACCCAGGGCTTCCGCTGCATCTTCAATGACGGGAATCTCATAACGGTTGGCGATCGCCATAATCTCATTCATTTGTGCCGGCATGCCATACAAATGAACCGGGATAATTGCCTTCGGCTTTTTGCCATTTTCGATGCGATCTATGATCGCCTGTTCCAGCAAGGCCGGGTCCATATTCCAGGTAGACGTTTCACTGTCTACAAAAACGGGCGTAGCGCCCAGGTAGGCTATGGGATTGGCGGAGGCAGAGAAGGTCATGCTCTGGCAGATGACTTCGTCACCAGCTTTCACTCCCAGTGCGATTAGTGCCAGGTGCAGTGCCGCCGTTCCTGACGATAAAACGGCCGTATGAGCAGTACCTGTAAACGTTGACAAATCTTTTTCGAATCCATCCACATGGGGGCCCAGCGGGGCAATCCAGTTACTATCAAACACATCTTTTACAAATTCAAATTCCTTTGTTCCCATATGAGGGGAGGATAACCATATTTTCTTATTCATCATGGTAATTTTTTAAGTTTATCTTTTACGTGCAGGATTTCCTACTGCTACGCTATGATCAGGTATATCTCTGGTAACAACTGCTCCTGCGCCAATAACGGCCCATTTGCCAATAGTAATACCGGGAATCACCACTGCACCCGCCCCGATGTGCGCGCCCTCTCCTACTTTTACATTGCCACATAGTGCGGCGTTAGGAGAAATGTGCACAAAGTCCTCGAGCACGCAGTCGTGGTCTACCGAAGCATTGGTGTTGATGATGCAGTGTTTGCCCACCAACACATCGGCATTTACGGTAGCTCCGGCCATCACTACTGTTCCTTCCGCTATCATCGCAGACGGAGAGATATTAGCTCTTTCGTGTAGCGCAGTACCGAAAGGAACAGATAGTTGTTCCGCGATATTTTTCCGGACAGCGTTCTTTCCAATGGCTATAATTATCGCTGCAACCGGCATTTCAGGCGAATAAGCTATTACCGGATATTGCCAAACCTGCTTTATATCCGGATTGTCGTCAAATAGTCCCTCCACGGGAATCTTCCTGGATTGCAGTATTTCGATAATCACTTTTGCATGCCCACCGGCGCCAAATAAATACATACCTTATTATTTAATGCTATCATCCATTTCCCATAAAACGCTCCATGGTAGCAACGCCTGCCGCATTGATCCCTTCCGACTTTATCACTTTTTGTATTGTCATCCGTATTATTTTCAGATCCAGGGCAGGGCTGATATTATTTACGTACCATACATCATAGGCAAACTTCTGTTCCCAGCTGATGGCGTTACGGCCATTCACCTGTGCCCAGCCGGTAATACCGGGCCGTACTTCATGACGGCGATGCTGCGTATCGTTGTACAGCGGGAGATAATCTACCAGTAAAGGGCGGGGACCTACCAGGCTCATATCTCCTTTTAATACATTGATCAGCTGGGGAATTTCATCCAGCGATGTTTTCCTGACGAACTTCCCGACTGGTGTCAGCCTCACTTCATCCGGCAGTAACCGGCCATTTGCATCCTTCCGGTCGTTCATTGTTTTGAACTTAATGACACGGAATATCCGTCCATTTTTGCCCGGCCGGGGCTGCAAAAAGAAGGGACGGCCACTGTTAGCGATAGCCAATAACAGCACCAGTACCAACATCACGGGTGATAATACCACCAGTGCCACCAGTGCTGCCGTGATATCCATCAGCGGTTTAAACAGGTTCCTGTACCAGTGCATTGTTTGATTTTATTGCTTTAACGATCTTTTTCCTGACGAAATCCAGGTAGCGGGATGCCAATACCTGGCGGTCGAAATTCTGCTTCGCATAACGGAAACCACTGTCGCCTTCCGTTTGCAGGCGCTGCGGATCTTCCAGGTACTCCCGGATAACCGTGTTATAAGCCGCCGTATTTTCAGGCTCTACGTAACAACCCGCCCCTGCTGTTTCCACCAACTCCCTCGACACGCCGTCGATCGCCATGAGGATAGGCTTACGGCAAGCCATGTAGTCGAATGTTTTATTGGAGTACACCGTTTTAAAGGTGTCTACCTTCTTCAATATAGAAGCGCCCATTTCAGAAGCCAGGATATACTTAAATACATCTGCCTTAGGAACAGCATCCAGGAAGCGTACATTCTTCACACCTTTTTCCACCGCGAGCTGCTGTAACCGGGGCTTTTCCATTCCCTGCCCTATCAGCAGGAACAATACGGGCGTATCTTCCAGCGCCTTGCCGGCATCCAGCACCTGCTCCAGGTGGTTGGCCACGCCATGCGCACCCACGTAGGTGATCACAAATTTGTTGCTCAACTGATGCTCACGGCGAAAGCTATCCCGGTCGAATGATTCCAGCAGGTGATCCGACAGGGAGAAATCTGCCGCATTGGGAATGAAGATGAGCTTTTGCTCCGGCACATTTTTTTTATCGCGCAGGGTATTATAGAATGCCGGCGTCAATACATTGATCATGGCTGCCTTACGATAAATAAAATCCTCTACCCAATAAGCCAGTTTGATGACGAATTTATTCTTCAATACGCCTGTATCGATGGCCGACTCCGGCCAGAGATCACGCACTTCAAATACAAATGGCATCCGTTTCAGCCTGGACAACAAGTATCCCGAAAAGCCTACGAATAAAGGCGGAGAGGTGACTACCACTACATCAAACTTGCCCTTTACTTTAAAGAGGCCTGCCCAGAGTGAAGAGAACATGAAAGAGAAATATCCCCATAGCCTGCCGAGAAAACTGGCGTTGTAAGATTCCGACACATGACAACGCCACACGGTAACGGCGCCCTGTTGCTTCTTCACAAAGTATTTCCCCTTGTACTCTTCTCTTTTAGCGGAGCCGTTGTAATGCATCATGCCGCCTAACACCGTTACTTCAGCGCCTTGCTCTGTCCAGGATTTGGTGATCTCATTCCATCGGGACCCTCCGGGATCATCTTCTTCCAAAAAGTATTGATGTACTAATAAAATTTTCATGGATAATTATATTATGATCTCAGTAATAATAGTATCAGCAGCGGTCGTAAAAACGATACTGCTGTTCTTTTCTTTTACCCCATACAGAGATGAATACATGCCCGGCTCACAAGTGGACTGCAAAATAGCGCCACTACTGTCTTCCGACCTGGTATTCAATTTCTCCGGCGTACAGGTGTGCCACAACTGTCGCATAGACAGGTGGGCAGGTTTATGTTGGATATGGTCTTTTATGATCCACTCGGCCGCATTTTTCTTCTTCCGCACCTGGCGGATATGAACAATGTCGGCGCCTGCCTGCTGAAAGCCGCTGATAGCTCCTTCCCAGATATATTCATCCGGTGTTTCGTATAATCTTGCCCGTGAGCACTGTGTCCAGTTATACCAGATAAAACGGGGCCCTTTCAGCATTTGGTCGTAATGACCCAGCATCACGGTGTTGTGGGAAGCGGTGCCCATGAAATAACGCAAGGTGGTTTCATCGGTATTATACTTATAGCTGCCTGCATCCATCAGCAGGTTTTCGCCCTTATGCCAGATATCGAGGTGCAGGTTATCTGCCTGGGAGGGCCTGTCTTTGTGATTGCCACAACGGAGAAAGGTCAGCGTTTCCTTCTCTCTGCAAATAAAATATCCTCCCTCCGGGAATGAATACAGTACTTTGTCTTTCTCCAATACGGTATCGTGACTAGCTGCCGGCTGCAACCCGTACCAATAAAGGTCTTCGTTGGCTTCCGGCAATGCTGCATCCATTTGCAGCAACACTGCCAGCGCTTCCAGCTGCGGGCGATAATCGCGGTAGTGCTGATCGTTGAGGCGGAAGAATAATGCCCCATCATTGGCGCCATAGTTCGGCAGCCAGCCGTTGCTATCGTTCATGCATACACGCAGGAAACGCAATGACTTAACCGCCCTTTCTTTCACATGCCGCGCAAAGGATTCACCGTTGAGCTCCGACAGCCGCAATGCCCAGGTAAACAACTGGATCACCACACGGTGGTAGTTCATGGAAAACTGCAAAAAGGTACCATCGTCGTATACCTGGTAAGCAATTTCTTCTTCAAACCATTTCTTACCCTGTTCTTTCCAGCTGGCAGCGCCAGGCAGGGAAGGGAACAGCAGTCCACCGAGATATAATGCCAGCGTTTCTGTGATAGCATGATTATTACGTACGGCGATGCGGGAAAAATTGATATTATGAAATACATGATGCAGCTGCCAGTAGATAGCATACTGTACCTGGTCAAAAATTTCGTCTGTCAACGCCGGTGAATGGCGGTAAAAGTACAGGGCAAACGTCCAGTTGAGTACCCGCAGGCTAATCTCCTGGCTACATTTATAGTGAGGACCGCTGTTTACCTTGTTAGCGCTGATCCAGGAAAGGATGTCGTTAAACACCAGCGTGGCATTATCCTTTTCAAAGTGATGGTCATAGCGGATAATATCATACAGGTAGGCAAAACGCGCTTTTTCCCATACAAACTTAATATCCCCTGCTTCCAGTGAATAGTCGTTTACCTCGGTCCAGTGCTGTTCTCCATTATATAAAAATCCGGAATCGGGATTTTTCATCCAGGAAAAATCTTTACCAAGCGATAAAGGAGCACCGTTGAAGAAGGTGAGTTTTCCTTCTTTGATCTGTTTAAACCGTGCGGTCAGCGCAGGCGTTGGCTTTCGCGCGGCAGTTACTTCTTCCCGGCTTTGGAAGAAAAACGCTACCGGCTGCTGCTTCCACTCATCCAATGACAAGTAACGCTGAAACGCAGGCGCCTGTGGGAAGCGCTTTTTAAGGCGCCCGGTCCTGCGGTTCAACTCATGAACAGAACGGAATGCCACATACCGCCAACCCATGTTCCGCACTACTTTCAGTCCATTTATTACTGTATTCAAGCTACTCATACTACTGTTGTCTCCTGCTGTTTTACAGCAAATATTTTTGTCAGGTGTGCTACAATTCTCTCTGATGTTTTGCCATCCCATAAAGCGGGAACAGCTCCTTTTTTCCATTGCCCTGCAAATAATTTCTGCATAGCGGGCGCCAGTGCTTTGGGATCTGTGCCCAGTAGTTCGTTGGTGCCGGTAATACAGGTTTCAGGACGCTCGGTAGAGTCCCGCAGCGTCATGCAGGGTACTCCCATGACAGTCGTTTCTTCTGTGATACCACCTGAGTCGGTGATCACCGCTTTCGCATTTTCCACCAGGTAGTTGAATTCCAGGTAACCCAGTGGCTCTACCAGGTGTAAACGGGGATGTGCCACCGCAATTTTTTCCAGGTTTTTGGCCGTGCGCGGGTGTACCGGGAAAATGACCGGTAATTGCTGGCTATTGCTCATAATTTCATTGATCAGCAGCGCCAGGTTATCTTCTTCATCCACGTTCGCGGGACGATGGAGGGTCATTACCAGGTATTGCCGGGGTTGCAGTCCGGCCCTTTCCCATATGGGCGGCGGCGTAAAGCGACTCCGTTGTTTCAGGAGTGTATCAATCATGGTATTGCCTACAAAGAGAATCTGTTCTGCGATTTTCCCTTCCTTTTGCAGGTTGGTATTGGCAATAATAGAGGTGGTAAAGAAATAGTCGGTGATGGCATCGGTTACCAGGCGGTTAATTTCTTCGGGCATAGTAATATCACCGGAACGGATACCCGCTTCTACGTGCGCTACTTTGATCTTCATTTTTTTTGCTACAATGGCACAGGCCAATGTAGACGTTACATCTCCCACCACCAGCAACAAATCGCAGGGATGCGCCGTCAGTTCCTTTTCAAAGCGGACCATGATATTGGCTGTTTGTTCCGCTTGTGTACCACCGCCTGATTCCAGGTTAGCATCCGGCTCAGGTATTCCCAGCTGTTCAAAAAATGATTGACTCATGTTTTTGTCGTAATGCTGGCCGGTATGCACCAGTCTATAACTGATGTTGTACCCGTCCTGGCGCTTTTCCTGGACGGCGGCAATAATAGGAGCTATTTTCATGAAATTAGGGCGCGCTCCCGCGATGATGGTTAACTTCATATCGATATGGTTTTTAAATATAATTAATGGTTTTTCGGCTATGGCTATTGCTACATGGTTCTTCAGATATATACTGCAGACGAATCTATACAACTGCTACAGGCCTCTCTTCCGCTTTCTCCGAACGGTTTTTGGCGGTAGCGCCTATGGGCGCTACTGCTACCCAGCCCCCTTGCTTCAGGCTATCAATTGCAGCGAAGCTGGCCAGGGTGGTATTGATGATTTCGTCAAAAGGAATGAGTGCTGCGCCACCATTTTTGATACGTTCGGTCAATAGTCCGAATTGGGCCTTGTGCCCTTTATCAATGCCGGTCTTCAATTTGGTGAACCCTTTAAACCCGAATCCTTCGGTAACCCGGTAGTTGTCGATGACTGCCGTCCGTTCCTGTGAATACACCTCTATCCTTTCTTTTGCGTATGTTTTGGATCCATTGGAGAAATAGTTGATTACGCCGGTGGAACCGTTTTCATATTGCAATAAGATGGAAGCGTTGTCCGTGTTTTCTGCCGGGTTGGTGCCCATGGCATTCATGCAAACGGCCTTTACTTTACTACCGGTCAGGTAAGTGATCAGGTCTATAAAGTGGCAGGCTTCCCCGATGATACGGCCACCGCCTACTTTCATATCATGCACCCAAACATTGGCCGGTATGGCGCCGGCATTCATAGTGGCAATGATATTCATGGGCGTGTTACCTACCAGTTGTTTAACTTTCTGTACATGCGGCGAAAAACGGCGGTTAAATCCTACGGTGAGCGTAACAGATCCGTTGTACGCCGCAACAATCCTTTCCAGTTCTTCCCGGTTGAGTGCCAGCGGCTTTTCTACGAACACATGTTTGCCCGCCTGTAAGGCTTTCGTTACCATACCCGCATGCGCGTTATGACGGGTGGTGATCAACACCGCGTCGGTATCTGCATCGTGCAGCAGCTCCTGGTAGTCGGTGGTGCTGTAGGCGATCTTATGTTTTTTTGCCAGGGCAGTACCGGTAACCCCTCCGGCGCTGGCAATGTATTTAATATTGGCGCCTACTTTTTCAAGGGCTGGCAACATGGTCATCTTGGTAAAATTGCCTGCTCCCACGATGCCAAAAACGCCTTTCGAGCCTTTGAAAGAAGCACCGGGAATAACCTGTACCACCCGCTCTGCCGTGGCCTGTTCGGGGTATACCAGGATGGAGGCAATGGCATTACTATGCCCTATATCGCCGTATATTTTCTGGTATTCCGCCAATGGCACCCGCTCCGTGATCAAAGAAGCTACATCCAGCTTCCGGGCGCTGATGGCCTGGAGTATGGCTTCGAAATTTCTTTTTTCTGTCCATCTCACAAAGGACAATGGATAATCCTGGCCCCGTTGCTCATAATTTTCGTCATAACGGCCAGGCCCGTACGAACAGGATACCTGGAAGGTGAGCTCTTTCTCATAAAACTCTGCCCGGCTGATATTGAGCCCGATTACCCCCACCAGCACAATCCTGCCGCGCTTACGGCTCATCTGGGCAGCCTGGGAAATGATATCATCTGTTTTGGCAGAAGCGGTGATAATAACGCCGTCGGCCCCAATGCCGCCGGTAAGGTCCATCACGGCTTTTACCACATCCGTTCCTTCCCGGGGATTAATGCCGATGATACCTTTTTCACGCGCCAATGCTATTTTCTTTGCGTCGAGATCTACGCCTATAACCCTGCAGCCATTGGCTGCCAGCAAGCCTGCGGTCATTAAACCGATCAGGCCAAGGCCGATCACTACTACTGTTTCACCGAGGGTAGGATTGCATAACCGGATGCCTTGCAGCCCGATAGAACCAATCACAGTAAATGCCGCTTCTTCATCGGTTACATTGTCTGGAATGGCTGCCACCAGGTTTTGCGGTATGCATACAAACTCCGCATGTTGGCCATTAGAGGCCACGCGGTCACCTATTTTAAAGTCATGTACGTCTTCTCCTACTGCGATCACTTTTCCCACATTACAATATCCCAAAGGGAGTGGTTGTCCCAGTTTATTGAATACAGCTTCCAGGGTGGGCATCAAACCTTCCGTTTTCACTTTATCCAATACCTGCTTTACCTTATCGGGCTGCTGACGGGCCTTCTGGATCAGGTTGGCCTTCCCAAACTCCACGAGCATGCGCTCCGTTCCCAGCGACACCAGGCTACGGGTAGTTTGTATCAGCACACAGCCCCGGCTGATACCCGGCGCTGGTACATCCTCCAATATAGTTTCTCCTGTTTTGAAAGACTGGATCAATTGTTTCATTGCTTCAATAGTTTATTAGTTTGTTATTTCAGCATGGTTCACCAGCAGGTTTACCTTTCCTGAAACGGTTTTAATAGGACGATCAATTAACTTAAACTCAAATCGTATATCCACGTTACTGCTATCAAATAATTTTTCCGGGTGTTGTAATTCAGAGATACTGTCAGACAATACATACAGGATAGTGGCTTCTCCCGGCTGCCGTTGGGTAATCTGGAGATGCGAACACATATCGAACAACCGGTGATGACGCCCAAAAATGAGTCCTGTTAAAGGAATCCTTTTGTTTTTTGCATCCAGCACAAATTCGCCAGCCCTGCCCCCCGCGATGGAAAATGACTGCAATACGCCATGGTTTGACTTTGCATCATTGATTTCATCGTAGGTATCATACCTGATTAAGGGAGAAGCCATATTATAGAAGCCTGTACCTACCAGGTTTTGTGTACCGTTGTTGGCGTTATTATCTAACGCCTCCGTATATCCGTAGGTCTGGAAAGGCGTATACACAAACTTCTCCGTTTCATAAGCCAGTACGCTCCTTTCAGTATGCCCGTACCAGGAAATGGTAGATATGCCAAAAACCTTCTCCAGGGTATCTCTGAATAAGGGCATCGGGTATTCTGAACTCAGGAAAGCCCCTTTCAGGTTCTTTTTCAGGAGCCCGATCAATTCATGATCATGATCCCGGCAGTATAAGCTAAATTCATACAGCGCACTGGGATAACCATGCAGGTATTCAATCCGCTGCCTTTTCAGAATTTTCTTCAGCTCTGCTGCACACAGCTTCAGGTCTTCATAAATATTTACGCCGTAGCTATGACGCAGGGCATCATATTCCACGCAGTTCTTCTTAAACTCGCTTCTGCCCGCAAAGGTCAACTTCAGGCTACTGGGCTTATATCCCAACCGTTCCCAGATACGGTGCATATGTGCCCATTCATTGGCAATCATTTTCGAGGATACATAAAACGTAAGCGGGTTACCGGAAGAACCGCCGGTATTGGCGATGTACTTATCTTTTATGTCAGCCGTTCTTTCTTCCACCGCATATCGCTTCAGTATTTCCTTGTTGATCACGGGCACCCTTTGTATGTCGTCAAAAGATTGTACCTCCCCTGGAGAAAATCCTTTTTCGTCGTAGTAGGATTTATAAAACGGTACCTGTTCATAAGCATAGTTTAATATGTGACGAAAGCGCTGCAATATAAATGCCCGCTGTCCTTCTATATCCAATGCCTCATAGGCCGCAATATCCGACCGCCTGCGCTGGTAAACGTTTCCTACGCCGGGTCTGCTTTCAAAGGGAATAAGCGATAAGGCCTTCCCGATCAAAGGACTATTTATATTCAGGTTCTTTTTAACAAAAACGATTAAACTCATACAGCTAATTGATTACTTCCTGGTACAGCTCCAATAACTCGGCGGCTGCATTCTTTAAATGAACTCCTGGTGTATTATTATCTCCTTTTTTCAATTGACGAATCGCCTGTTCTATGGCTTGTTCGCTGAGTGGTACCAGCTGCACGCCGGCAGGGCGGTTTACCACCTCTGTTGCCAGCACCTGTCTCTTCAGGTACAGCGCTTCTTTCACCGACAATGAATCACCATCTGTGGTGGTGATCCGTAAAAACACATCCGACATTTTCAGCACTTCAAAAAAACTATGCGGCTGATCAATGAGTATGATATTTTCCGACAGCGGTTCTCCTGTTTCGGCAAAATATCTTTGATAGCTGCCCGACGGATCGGAAATGATCAAACACGCTTCCGGCCATGCTTTAAATATTTTTACCAGCAACGACACCTGGTAAATTTCGCGGCCCTGCTTGTCTCTCGACACGCTGGAGGCATTGGTAGCGCAAACCAGGCGGGTGCGTTGTTGTAACACGGCTTCTTTTATAGCCGCCGGCAGCACTTCCTCCTGTCCTGGCGGAATAAACGCCGGGATAAACCGGGTACGTTTATTCATCCTGCTGCCCAGTTCCATGCTTTTCTGATTCAGCACAATCGGCTGGTAAGCCAGGCGGAACGACCAGTTGTCGGCCAGGTTTTTCATGGCGCTATACTGTCCCACATTTCCATGGTAAGTAAATACCACTTTCTTCCCCAGCAAGGTGCTGACTGTTACCAGCGCGCATCTTAACAGGGGATTGGATACATGGAAATGAACAAACCGGTGCCGCCAGATACTTTTCAGGGTGTCGGCAGGTTTAGCTCTCCTGATATCTGAAAACGTGTAATCGTATCCGTTACCATCCAGGAACTGCCGCAGCCGCTTGATGTGCATCGTGATTCCGCCAATGGGAGGCGGCATGGTAGCCAATATCAATAGTGCCGGTTTCCTCATCTTTTATTCTTCTTAATTTCCCAGTGTTTTAATCATTTTCTTCCTCGCATCTTCTGCTGCCGGGGCTTGCCCTTCGTTGGCCAGCACACTGCGGCATAAGTCCATCGCCGCCTGCTGTCCTGCCTTCCGGGCGTAGGCCGATAGCAGCATATAATCTTCCACGCCTGCTTTAAAGGCCTCCCATCTCCTGCTGGACAGCACCTTATTGCCATCATCGTAGATCACGGCAAAATCGGCCGACTTACCATCAAAATCATCCCATACAGCCGTAGCGTTGGCTTCATGCCCTACATCGGCATATTGCCAGAAGCCGATCCCGGTAATGCCCGATGCGTATGCTTTCCAAGCCATTAACCGGTAATAGCTGTAAGGAGATAAAGACTTGGTAGGTTTCTTAATATCGTATAGCCAGTTTTTGCCACGGGGTGCATAGTTTTGCTGTTTCTCCCGGAGAATATTAGGGCTGCAAAACAGCTGGCAAATATCCAGGTTGTTGCCTATAGACTTTAAAGTACCGGCATTGGAAATAGTGGCAAAAATGCGGGCGTCTTTCCTGGCAGATTTAATCCAGTCGGCAAACTGTTGAAACGTATTGAGCTGTGCGGGTTTTACCTCATCAAACGGATACAGGTATACGTTATCTGCGGATATACCGGCACTTACAATGGCTTTCATCAACGCATCGTACCAGGTAAGGAAAGATTGCTTCCAGGCATCAGACAGGAAGCCGGATTTCGCATTCACGGAAAAATCGAGGTAAAGCAATACCTTATCAAATCCTTTTATATACTGGAGGTAAGCCTGTAGTTTCTGGTTACTGGCCACCGGTACATTGGGCAGCAATATGCCTGGCGGAATCACAAAAGTATTTACATAGTGATTCAGCAAATCCTGCCGTGCACTGGCTTCCCGGCCCTGGAGCAGGGGATCGCTGAAATAGGCCCATACGTTTACATCGGGGCGAAGGTTCGTATAGCCCGACAAGGAGGCATTGCCGGCATTAATAGCCAGTTCGCTGCTGGCTGTATGGCGCGGGTCCTTTATGCTAAGTGTTACCTTGCTATTCCCCGCGCTTTTAGCCAGGGTTTTCATTAAGATAAGGCGGTTTTCCCGCGGCGCCAGTTCCATCGAAGCGCCACTTTGCAGTTCCATCAGGGCATCGGGGATCACTTTAAAATCGCGGCTCTTCACCGGTTTAGCCCAGTACACATTTACACCCAGGTCGCCGGCGTTGCTGGTATATGACAACGTAACGGTGGCGCTCTGGTTGCCGGGATTGGAGATCAGCCATCCACTGTAGGACGACAATCCCTTAAACGTTTCTACCGGAACAGGGCTGTTTACCGCCTGTAAATCGGGCGCAAACGGGGACGCCAGCGGCACCAGGGTAACTCCCGACTGACCGGAAGTGGTGGCCGACATCACCGACAGGGGGGCACTTTTAGCTACCGATGCGCCGCTCGCTTCATTTGAAAAGCGTTTGCCGATCGCCGCATCCCGGCAGGTTTTAATAAAGCCAGGGAGGTCGTTGTCGCTCACGGTTTTATAGGTACCAGCTTTACCGGCATTATCTTTACCCGCTATAATTTGTATTTCGTCTGTAAAAAAGTAGCTGCCATTGGGAATAGCCAGCACCCTGACATATTTCCCTACAGCTTGCAGGCCTTTCAACGACAGCGGAATAATTTTATAATACTCATCTTTGTCAGACGATTGCTCTGTCATATCACCCAGGAACTGCCACTGCTGCTGATCATTACTGATAAATACCAGCACGCTGAGTGGCATACTCACTTCCGCTTTCTGCCCTGTTACCGTATTCAGGTTAACACGGGATACCGGCACCGGTTTATCAAAAGAGAAGTCGATGGTCACCTGCTTCACATTCTGCCAACCCAGCGCCGCAGGATCCTTCCAGAAGGAAAGCACGCTGGCATATCTGCCATCTGTCAGCATTTCTTTCTGGCTCTTGTCTTTCGTTAATGTATAATTGGGCGCCGGCGTAACAGCAATTGTCGCCTTGTCTGCGATATTCTGAGAAAACGTGTCTGCACAGGAAGTCATCAGGCACCCCACGATGATGATACACATCTTCGCGTATTGGGTACTGCCAGAGCATACTATGTTAAAAAGTTTGCGCATCATCGTTCTTTATTTTATTAAGGCGTAAGCAAAAATCAGGGTGAAATAAAACAACAATCCCCGGGCAACGAGTTGCTTTCTTTTGGCTTTAGCCAGTGATAAAATCCCCCCCGAAAAAATGACAAAGACAACGGGGTATACCGACATAATTCTCCGTGTATCTGCATTTGCGCTGGCACCCAGGATTAAGAGGATGGCAATCGCAAATAAAATATTCAATTCTTTAAACTGGAATAATGGGTTCCTTGGCTTTATCAGGCTCGTGTAAATAATCACTACCCACACCACAAACCAGAATACCGCAGCAACAGACCAGGGTATAAAAAAGAGATTCTCCTCCCATACCGAGTAGAACGGGAAGGGAAGCGTTTGGGAAAACAAACCCACCGCAATATGTCTCACTCCAAAAGGCAGGCGAAGCAACATGCTGCCAAAAGAGCCCAGCCCTGCACTGGAGGACGAAAAATCACGATAGCTATCGCTCGTGTTCTGTATCGTATTCAGCCCTTCCTGCAGCACCGCAATCTGCGTTAGTGCAGGCAATGCCAGCATCACCAGGATAGGGATCTTAAATTTATTGGCCGTTACATTATTCTTATCTGTTACCAGCAAATAGATGTAGGCAAACAGGAAAGACACAGAGAAATAGCCGTGCTCGGGCCGGAAGAAAAAGATGACCACGGTAAGCAAAAGGCCATAAAAGATACCTGCAAACCCTTTCCGAAAAACGATCAACAAAAAATAAAGTCCAAAGAATAAACCTATGTGCACATCCCGCAGGTAAATGGCAGAATAAAAGAAGTTATAGGAAAGGAAGCCGTATATAACGGTCATCCTTACACTGTATTCGTCTGTGATATAGTTGGCCAGCAGGTTATAGAGGATGACCAGTATGGCGCTGGAACAAGCCACAATCTGGAGTTTCTGTAAAAGTAAGGAGTTAATGTCGATGCTTTTTGCAATGAATGCCACCACGGTGGAGAAATAGGCAAATCCTTTCCAGTCATTCGCAAAGAAGTCGTTCCGGTAGTAAGTCCCGATTTCGCCGATGCTGCCCGCGCCTGATACTTTATCGACGTAAGTATAGAAGGTCACCGAATCTTTTGCATAAAAGATATCCTTGAATGGGTCCTGTACAAAGAGTTCATTGGTGATCATCATATAAGTACCATATACCAGGAAAAAAGACAGGAAGATCGTATAGGACGATTGTCGCTTCACGGCGTCTTTGGCCATCAGGTGAATGCAGCCCATTCCAAACAGCACCAGCAATACGTTAAACAGGAAAGTAGCCAGGCTAACAGATACGATGCCGGCTACTCCTGCAAAAACGAAGTTCAGCAGGCATAAAATATTAATATGGGCGCTTCGGTTCCTTATCATCCAATCAAAAATTTATTATTCGCTCCGCCATGCGCATATTTGAAAATTCGGCGGTTGCTCTTTTCAGGGCGTTGGTTTGCAAACGCTCTCTCAGCGGCTTATTTTGTAATACATTGATCACTTTATCTGCAATTGCTTCTCTCGACAATGGATCTACCAGGTACCCGGTTACATCTTCTACCACGGCTTCATTAGTGCCTCCCCGGTTGCCGGCGATAGCTGCTTTACCGCAAGCCGCGGCCTCCAGGTACACCAGCCCGAATGACTCATAATACTGGCTGGGCAAAATGAACAGGTCGCAAACAGCGAGGTAGGTAGACAATACATCCCTGGACACACCACCTGCAAACACTACATGGTTTTGCAATCCACGCGCGGCCACCATCTGCTCCAGTTGCGGTAAATGATCCCCATTGCCCACAATTACAAAAAGCAAATCCGGCACAGACTGCAATATCTTATCCAAGCTCTCCAGCACCACTTCCTGTCCTTTTTCTTTTACGATCCTGGAAGCGCTGAGTAGTATAGGTCTTTCTTTATCAATACCTAGCTGTGCTTTCAACACGGTCACTTCTGCCGTTGTTCTTGGCTGGAAGATATCGGTGTCAATACCATGCCTGATTAAGTGCAATTGATTTTTCAGCGGAGTTTGCTGCCACATGCTGAGCTCTGCCTCACTCACCACAATGATCTTCTTTTGTTGCAGGAAGAAATTCAGCATTCTTTTCTGCATGCCAAACAATCTCAGTGCCAGGGAGGGTTTTTCGAAGAAACTATTTTTCTCGTTGCCGTGAAGAATAGAAACCGACCGTCCCAGGATACCTTTTAGCGAAGACTGAAACAGGGCTCCCATCTTCTTCGAGCGACCGTCGCTAAAGATGATGGTATCAAATGATGCCTGTTTCAGTATCTCCTTAAATTTTAGGTAAAGCAGGTAAAAGTGAATAATTTTTCTGGCGGGGATCGTATAACAAGCTACCTGGTATTTCTTTCCGAAGTCAGCCAGGAACTGCCGGTTGTTGGGGGTACTATACGTCAACAGGCTTACCTTATGCCCATTTTTTACCAGCCCAATAGCCAGGTCATGTGCATAAACGCCCGCCCCACCAATGATGGGTGGAAATTCATAAGATATGATTAATACATTTTTCATCATCTGCATTCATTCAAAATATAACCTTCTACACCTTTCCCTGGTGAAATCACACCTGGATTGCCCATTACCAGCGAGCCGGCGGGAACATCCATGGTTACATAAGCCCCGGGCGCAATCAACACGTCATCACCTATCGTAATATTTCCTACAATCACCGCATTGGAACCTATCCATACGCTATTGCCTATTGTGGGTACTCCTTTTAGCCGTCCCCTGCTCACCTGCCCGATAATAACTCCCGGTGAAATATTTACATTATCACCAATGCTGGCATTCCCGTTGATCACCACCGTACCAAAATGCCCGATATAAAATCCTTTCCCTATGCGGGTAGTGTATGGTATCTGGAATCCGTACTTATAAGAATAATGCCGGATAAACAGTCGCCACCAAAGCCGGAGTAAACCAGTACTACCAGCGCATAACCGGAAAAAAAACATATACCGGAATCCCTCTATCAGGCAAAATCCTTTCAGTAAATCTTTTACACCGGTTCTTCCATGGTATCGGTACAAATCTGACTTTATCAGCTTCCAGGCGTTCATGCTATCCTATAGTTTAATATTATCAATCATCAGGTCGTTGAATGTGCCCCGGATCTTCTTGCTGTATTCAATCGTCTGCGTGCCGGAAGAAATATATTCCTCGTTAAAGGATTTCAGTTTTTGCGAAATCAGGTAGGCCTTCACCTTACACTGATGTTTCATAGCCAGTATCAAGGCATGCATTCTTCCGGAATACACATCGGATGCCGACTTGTATAATTGCTTTAAATCATCGATAGATGCCAGTTTGGCCACGCTGATCTCCACATTGTATTTGCTGCGTATATAATCGCGGAAGGCAATGGTTTCCGCGGCATCAGTAATGGTAGTGTAAAACAGTTCCACCGTTAGCCCCTGGCGCAGGTAGTTATTGATTTCCGCATACCACTCTTCATAATAGGCCTCGCTGGACTTTGCCAGTTTATTATACTTCGAAAAAACTTCCTTGTAATTGGTGATGCCGATCAGCGCTTTCCGGTTGGGGTTTGCTTCCTCCATCCTGTTTTTACCGCTGTAGAAGGCAATATCCGGCGTTACAATGGCCTTATGACCAAATTGTTCCTGCAGGCGTATTTTGGAAAACTGATCCCGTACCCATACCAGGTCCACCCTGGATAAGGCTTTGGCAAACAGGCTCTTTTCTTTCGCATTAAACGTTGTGCCTACGCCCACCCCGATAATATAGATCTTAGCCTGACTAAATTTTTTAATCAAATATGTCCACCAGTATAAAGCAATAGAAAACCTGCTGGGATAATCTTTACCAGATGATTCTATCAGCTGTCCCCCTCCTATTACGATCACATCATATTCGCCTGCTGATAATTTCTTCCGGATAGCGTTATAGTTGATGCCAATCCAATAGTAGAAAGCCAATTTCAATCTTGCCTTACTGGTAAGCGACATAGGCGCTATTACATTGCCGGTAGCTGCTGCGGCCAGGTAATCATATTCGGGCAGTCGCGCCAGCCTGGGGTTGGTAAAATAGGCGAACTCCGTACTAAAGTCACTGTCCCGCAATAAGCTGGTCATACTCTCCCTGATAGCCTGATCCCCCAGGTTATTAGAAAATCCCTCATTAATTATCAGTGCCTTCTTCATTACCTTCTCCTTATAAGTTTTTCAATTAATAATCGCTGGTCTTTATTCAATGTTACAAACCAGGCGAAGGGTATGCTTGCCACACCAATGAGTGCACTCGACACACACATGGCCATCCATGAACCGGGTACCAGGAAATGCCTGCAACCCCACGACATCAGCAATACCCATAGAAATAATGCCATTCCTCTGCCTATGCTGGGATAATAAAACCAGAAACGTTGCTCTAATATCTTTGCCGCATAAGTAGGGGAAAAAATCAGGTTCTTTAAAGTCAGCAGTATAGCAGATGCTATGGCTACGCTATAAATACCCAGGTCGAAATATTTGATGATCAATATACCCAGTACCAGGTTAAGCCCTCCGCAGAAAAACGAGGTGAGCCCCGGTACTTTTACTTTGTTGTATACCGCATTGATCGATAGTATCGGCAGTACCGACAGGTTAAAGATCAAATGGCCTGTCAGCAGGATCATCAACGGGTAAAAATGAACAAACCGGTCGCCAATCCAAAGTTTCAGTATCACATCAGAATACGCCACGATGATACCGATAGGAATCGCCAACACCACTCCCATGGCGACTACGGAATACCTCGAGAATTTCAGCAGGTTATTAAAATCCTTTTCTGCGTAATACTTGTATACCACCGGTGTAAAGATGGCCACAAATACCCCCGCAAAAGAGCGCAACAGGGTATGCCATTGCGCTACTGTACTGAATTCCCCGGTAGCGGTAGGTCCGTAATAATGATTCAGTAAGATGATATCAATATTAATAAAGAGCAATGTACCGATCTGGTTAATGACCAACCAGAAGCTCATAGACCCTACGTACTTCACGATCTGCTTATCAAAGCTGGATGCCCGTAATTTCAGGAACGGAAATTTCCGGATAATCCAGATCAGCGCGGCCACAAATGATACCAGCGATGCCAGGAAAAAGGCCACGCCGATCAGGCTTAGCTGGGCAGAAGCATTGAGTAATAAATACACCAACGCTGTTCTGACCACTATTTCCAGGATGGCGATAATGCGCTGAATGTATATTTTATTCGACGCAAAAGCCGGCACCAGGAAGAGCCCGCGGATAAAGGTGAGTACGAAAGAGGTAATGATAGCAACAAACACCCACCTCATTTCATTCACGGTATGCCCGTGATAACTCACCAGGCTGTCTATTTTATACAGAAACCAGCCGATCAGCGGCAGGATGGCAACAATCAACAGCAAGGCTGAGATAATAGAAGAAGAATAGATGGCGTTGGAAGACGCATGATCATCTTTTCTCATTGCCAACGTAAAGTTCCTGCCAACCGACGCGTCGATAGCGATCGTAATAATAGACAGGTATGAACTGAAAGAAGTAGCCAACGCTATAATACCATAGCCATCTACACCAATCTTAGCTATATAGAACGGTACAACTACCAGTCCTAATAGAATATTTAAAACCAAAGCTAAAAAGTTCGTCCCCAGGTTTAACGACATCTCATAGCTCACTCCTTTCATTGACATCAACTATCAATTTACAATTTACTTATACCTATATGTTGGTTACCGGTTCTAAAGCCTGGCATCCACCAGGCTTCTGTCTACACAAGATTTGGTATCAAAAATGACCCCGTTGTTACGCCTGTATTTCAGGTAATCAAAGGTTAAAAACTCTTTATGGGCAACAGCTACAACAATGGCATCATATACCGCTGCTTTATCTATAGCATTTAATATTTTTACGCCGTATTCTTCTTCTACCTCTGCCGGATCAGCCCAGGGATCATAGATATCTACATTCAGCCCAAACTGCTGCAGTTCGTGGTAGATGTCTACTACGCGGGTATTACGTACATCCGGGCAATTTTCCTTGAAGGTAATGCCCATGATAAGCGCCCTCGACCCTTTGATCTTATGATCTTTGTCGATCATCAGCTTTACTACTTTATTGGCTACAAAGTGACCGATGTGATCATTTACTCTGCGGCCGGAAAGGATTACCTGCGGATGATAGCCTACAGATTCTGCTTTATGTGCGAGGTAGTAAGGATCTACGCCAATGCAGTGGCCGCCTACCAATCCTGGCTTATATTTCAGGAAGTTCCATTTGGTGCCGGCAGCATCAATAACATCGTTGGTATCAATACCTATTTTATCGAAGATCAGCGCCAATTCATTCACAAATGAAATGTTTACGTCGCGCTGGGCATTTTCAATCGCTTTGGAAGCTTCGGCCACTTTCAGGCTGGGTGCTTTGTGTGTACCTGCTTCAATGATAGAACCATACAGGGCGTCTACCTTGTCAGCAATTTCCGGGGTAGAGCCGCTGGTTACTTTCCGGATCTTTGTGAGCGTATTTACTTTATCGCCCGGATTAATCCTTTCCGGGGAGTAGCCTACAAAGAAATCGGTGTTGTATTTCAGTCCGGATACTTTTTCCAGTACCGGCACACAATCTTCTTCCGTGCAACCGGGGTATACGGTTGATTCATAAATAACCAGGTCGCCTTTTTTCAGGATACCTCCGAGCATTTCAGAGGCTTTGATCAGCGGGCCCAGATCTGGCGCCTTAAACTCATCTATGGGCGTAGGCACGGTGACGATAAAGGTGTTATATTTTTTTAGCTCAGCAGCATTGGAAGAAAAAGCGAGCCCGATGTCAGATTTCTTATCGGCTTTGAGTGCTATCACCGCATTCAGGTCTTCCATGTTAGCTTCTCTGGTACGGTCAATGCCGGCCGCCAATTCCTGTACCCTTTCCTTGTTGATATCAAATCCCAATACATCGTATTTTTTGCCAAATTCTATCGCTAACGGCAAACCAACATAGCCAAGGCCAATAACGGCCAGGTGGATATTCTCAACGCTGTTGTTAATCTTCACCATAAAATATTTATTCTTCTTTTTATTTTTTAGTCTTGTGATACTGTTTTCTTTTTCCTTCTCCCAAGGATGCCCTTGCGCTGGTTGTTTTCGCCATACCCGTATCCGTAGCCATATCCATAACCATATCCGTAGGCACTATTATTTTTCACATCGTTGATCACGATATTGAGCCTTGGCAGCTTGCGCTGCAGGTACAGATCTTTAGAAATCTGCAGCTGTTGCTTGAACGTAAAGCTGTGACGCACCAGGTACAGTGTAGCATCTGCATAGCGTCCCAGGATCTGTGCATCGGTTACCAATCCTATCGGAGCGGAATCGATGATGATATAATCGAAGCGTTCATTCAGTTCTTTAAACAACTCTTCCGTTCTGGTCTGCAGGAATAATTCCGTAGGATTGGGTGGAATAGGTCCCGAACTGATTATCCAACAGTTATCGTGAATACCCGATGGTTTAATCAGCGCATCCATAGACGTTTTGCCGATGGCGTAGGTGCTAAAGCCCTCATGGTTAGGCAATCCCAGTCGCTCTGCAATCCGGGGCTTGCGTAAATCCATTTCCATCAGCACCACCTTTTTCCCGGAAAGGGCCAGCACGGCTGCCAGGTTGGTAGATACGAAAGATTTTCCCTCACCTCCCATACTGGAAGTAACAATCACTGATTTATTACTGATATCGGACAACACGAACTGGAGGTTGGTTCTTAGTGCCCGGAACTGTTCTGCTACTGGTGTACGGGAATCCGTTTTGGTGATGATCATATTGTTGGCGCTGTGACCAATTTCTGCCAGCACCGGAACCGGCGTATTACTCGTCACATCCTGTTTATTCTTCACTCTCCTGCTCAGCAGTTCCTTCATATAGAGGTAGGCGGCAGGCAGCGCTAAGCCAAGTACCACTCCCACCAGGAGCATGAGTAAGCGTTTTGGTTTATAAGGCAGGGCGTCGCTTTTGGCATCGTCGATAATGCGGGCGATGGCGAGGTTAGAAGTTTTGGAGATCGCTGACTCTTCTCTCTTTTTCAGGAGGAAGAGATACAGTTCCTGTTTGATAGACTGTTGACGGGAGATATCCAGGAATATTCTTTCCTTCGCCGGCACTTGCCGGATCTTTTGATCGAGGGCGCCGGCATTCTTTTGTTGCTCGGCAATGCCTACCTCTATTCCTCTCTTCAGGGAGGCCAGGTTGCTCAGCAGGTCTGCACGGATACCGGCCAGCTGCTGATCCATCGTCACGATTACCGGGTTGGTAGGCGTGTTGGACATCAGTTGCCGTTCCCTGTCCAGCTGCAGGGTGTTGTAACGCTGTACCAGTCCTACGAAGGTGGGGTCCTGTACAATCAGGGAAGAGGGTACTACCCTTTTACTGTTTTCCGTATCGTGCATATATTGCTCCAGCGATTCTACCACGTTCAGTTGTACCTGTTGATCCAGCAATTGTTTGCGGGCATCGCCGGTACCCTGCACCAGTAATTTTGACTGGGCTTCGATATCGGCCAGTTCATTGGCCTGCTTAAACTGTTGAATGTTTTTTTCCACGCCCGACAACTCCTGGGTAACTATTACCAGGCGGTTATCGATAAAGGCGATGGTACTGTCGGCAATGCGGTTTTTGTCTTCCACGCTTGCTTTCAGGTAGGCCGTCAGCAATTCATTCAGCACTTTCTCTCCTTTTTCCGGAACGCGGGCGTTCAGGGTGAGATCGATGGTGCTTACCTGTTTATTCGGAATTCGTACATCCAGCTGGAGCTGGTAATTCGCCGTAGTTTCATCTACAGATGCTACTTTCACGGTATATGCCGGTCTGCTAAAGGGCAATCCCGTGAGCACAAATTTGGCGATCCCCTCGCGGAGATGAAGGGTATCATTCCAGGAGGCAGTACGGGTGCCTTTTTCGCCCGACAGTTCAAATTTGTCTTTTCCTATTGGCGATACCACATAGGAGGTTTTCATAATGGTATCTTTGAGGGAAAGCCATTGCAGTGCAAAAGGGAGGTTACCGTATTGCTCGGTTTCCTTTACCCTTCCTTCTACAAAGTAAGAAGTATTTAGTTGCAGGTTGTTGACCACCTTCTGCATGAGTGTACGTGATGTCAATATCTCTACTTCATTGTCGACACTGCTCTTATTGGAAAACACTTCGAGTTGCTGGAGTATTTCCTGGCCGGGGATATCCCCCCCTTTCTGGTCATCTTTCACCAATACTTTGGCGCTGATCTTATAGCCTGGTGTGGCATAGCGGAGGTATAGCCATGCGCCGCCTACTCCCATGATCACAAAGATGACAAACAGGTACCAACGCCGCATGAGGGTATCGAGTATGTAACGGGGACTGATACCATTGTCTTTCTCTGGCTCCCTGGCCTCGTGCCCATTTAAATAGGCGCCCTGATTTTTAAAGATGTGCTCTGGCATGTTTTCCATTTAAAAATTTAAAATTTGACTCTCGACACCACTACGATCAACAGTGATAGAACAGATGCCATGATAGAAATACGTTTTACCTGCGCCAGGTCTGTGCTGGATACTTTAGCCTTATTAGGCTCTACGTATATCACATCTCCCTGTCTCAGGAAAAAGTAAGGAGAGGAAAAGATATTGCTCTGGTTCAGGTTCATCCTGATAAATTCCTTCTTGCCGTTGTTATCCCTGATCAGCAGCACATTTTCCCTTTTTCCGTAGATGGTCAGATCGCCTGCGGCACCCAATGCATCCAGTAAGGTTACCTTCTCATTGGGCATCACGTAGGTAGATGGTCTGTTGACCTCTCCCAGTACTGTTATTTTAAAATTGGCAAAGCGTACGTTCACTACCGGGTCTTTATAATAAGTAGCGGCTACTGCTTTGATATTTTCTCTTACGCTGTCGGTGGTTTTACCCTGTACCATTATTTTACCTATCAGGGGCAATACGATATACCCGTCTTTGTCTACCAGGTAACCACTTATCGCAGCGGGGGCTGCAGCCGTGGTATTCCCACTTACCGGTACGGGGGCGCTGGATTGATTCAGCATCGCCGTAGCGGTGGGATCTAATGTCTGGATGGTCACCTGTAAGATGTCATCCACCTGGATCAGGGGCGTTGAATAAGCCGCCTGTTGTATTTCATGCTGCCTGATGGTATCCGGTACATCCTTGAAATAAGTTATATTTTTAGGCGCCGAACAGGAGCTGACCAATAACGTGATGACTCCTGATAATAAAACGATAATTCCTTTGAAATCTCTGATAGATCGCACACACATATTATAAATACTCTAGTTGCTGGTTTAGTAATGAATAAGGGTGGATTAGATAATCATTTTTCCCTTATCAAGTTCTTCGTAGGCAGAGTTTTTACTGATAAACTCTGGTACCAGCTGCTTCATCCTGGCCACTGTTGGCGTGAGATAATGCTTCCTGGCAGATTCTATCAATTGGTTCACCTGCTCATTCACTTCTGTAAAATCGACTGCTCTTACTTTGGCGATCATAATTTTTTCGTGATAAGTAGGCAATGTATTTTCGGCATTGTTTAAGAGTTCCTCATAGAGCTTCTCTCCCGGGCGCAGGCCGGTATAGATAATCTGGATATCTCTTCCCGGTTCTTTACCGGTCATCCGGATCATTTTACGCGCCAGCTCTGCAATCTTCATGGGCTGGCCCATGTCGAAAACGAATATCTCTCCTCCTTGTCCCATAGAACCTGCTTCCAGCACCAGCTGGCAAGCTTCGGGAATGGTCATAAAATAGCGGGTGATTTCCGGGTGAGTAACGGTTAACGGACCACCTTTTTCCAGTTGTTGTTTAAACCGGGGAATCACTGAACCATTTGAGCCCAGTACGTTTCCGAAACGGGTGGTGATAAAACGGGTAGGTGGCGCGCCAAAAATGGGGCCCATCTTCTGGTATTTTTCGCTGAGATAGTTATTGAAAGCTTGAGAAAAGATTTCTGCGATACGTTTGGAGGCGCCCATCACGTTGGTGGGGTTTACCGCCTTGTCGGTGGATACCATCACAAATTTTTCCACGCCATAGTCTACCGACAATTCCGCTACGATCTTCGTCCCCAGTACATTATTCATCACGGCGATAGATGGATTTTTCTCCATCATGGGCACGTGTTTGTATGCAGCAGCATGGTACACTACGGCAGGCGCATAGATATCAAACAGTTGCTGCATCCTTAACCGGTCGCATACATTACCGATATATGGAATCACCTGTATACCTTCGGATTTCTCTGCAATTTCCAGCTCCAGCTCATGCAGGGGCGATTCGGCTTTATCGCAGAGGACGATGACGGACGGTTTATAATTCAACAGTTGTCTTACTATCTCGCTGCCTATAGAGCCAGCAGCGCCGGTTACCAATATGCTCTTCCCTTTCAGGTCTTTATTCAGCTGTTTATTCTTAATATTAATAACAGACCTCTCGAGCAAGTCTTCAATATTAATATCCTTTAGCTGAATGCTGTTGCTGGCGCCTTCTGTCCACTGGCTCACGGGAATAATTTTTTGCACCCGGATATTTAATGCCATGCACTCTTCTACCAGGTCGTTCAGGTGAGCTGGGTCCAGGTGATCGTTAGGAATAAGCAGTAAGGAGATGTTTCCTTCCTTTACCATTTTAAAGAGTTGCCCTTTCCGGGAAGCATATACAGGAAGTCCTTCTATGGATTTGCCTGCATGTGAGTTGGTATCCGCCAGGAATGCGGTGATCCGGATATCGGCAGCCGGGTCATCACTGATAGCTTTACGCAGCATCATGCTGGAATGCCCGGTATAGTAAATAGCTGCGCGGGTACGGTTGCGCCGGGGAATTTTTTTATAATACCGGAATATCCATTTTGCCAATAACCGGTAAGACAATAACAGGAAGGAACTAACAAAGAAATTAATCAGGATAACGGATATGGGGAAGATATTCATTTCCATATCCGGTAAGCGGCTGTAACCTATTGTAAATAATATCAGGCAGCTGGTAATATTCAGGCCGGCAATACGGCCAATATCCGCCAGGCTGGTATATCTCACGATGCCGCGATAAGTCCGCAATAAGAGCGACAGGCACAGGTTTACACCCAGCACAATCGCGGCGGTTTTCACCGTTGCATATGCCATTAATGCCTCAAGATCAAAATTAAGCCGGAGGAGGAATGCGATATTAATTGCGATAACGGAACACCCGAGGTCTAATAGAAGAATTAGCCATGACGGGGTAATCCACGATGAACTACGCACCATAGGTTCAATAATAAGATATGGTTATTAAATATAAATATGCTCGGCTGACTAACTACATTCGCGCAGGTTTTCCAAGGTTTTCATAAGGGCGCTTTCAGTTAATGTCAGAACGAAAATAAATGATTACAAACTATCGGTTTTCAAAGTTATCACAAAGTAACTACTAAATTTGATAACTTCTGTTATCAAAAAGTAAAGTGTGAAAAAAAATTTTCAACATCTCTATCTTTTGATAAAACGACAGTGCATAAGGAATCCGAACCGGCTTTAACAAGCGATTATAACAACACCGTATCGGAAGGATTATTCGTTCAAACGCTACCTGTACACACAATACAGAAATAACCCTGACGTATACACGAATACAGATCAGATCAGCAACATCTGCTATTCATATGACCTATAACTACAGAAATTTTACCTGACTTGCTCCCTTGGTGGCGGAGCAACAGCTGCTGCTTTTTTAATAAATGGCTTCTCTTTGACAGCTCTAAAGTGTTTGCTAAGTGATGATACATGGTCTTTCAATTTTCTGGTTAACGCAGTTACTAAAAAATATGGCTATACGATATGGTCAAAAAAATCTGCGTCAATGACTACTTACAATGCCCGCACTAGAAACAAACACCATACCAACTTTGACAATTTATTTATTTTTATGATCTAAAGTTAACGAACTATTTAAACAAATAACGTTGTCTTTAAAAATTTACTAAAATATTTATATTATACATCTATCAGGATACCTGACTAACGGCACGGCCCCTCCGTTTAAGCGGAGGGGCCGTGCTATGCCTGCTAACGCAGAAGTGCATACGTAATTTATATGATGGTGCACCTATCAGGTCGCGCCTACGTAATTTATCCGATGATAAATACCACCAGGCTTTTGGCGCCATGTGCTCCCAGCACCAGGGATTGCTCTATATCAGCGGTTTTGGAAGGTCCGGCAATAAAGACCCCGAAACCGGACTGAGGGGCTCCTATTTGTTCGTAGGCCTCATGCATGGTAGGCAATAGCCGTTCACGTGGTAATACGATAGCCAGGTGCTGACAAATAAAGGGCAGTACCCGCGCATGTATATCCTCCTCCGTAACCCAGATGGCGCCATTTTCTGCCACTCCCCATTGTCCCGGTACAATAGCCATATCCACATCTTCCAGGAGGTGAGGATCTTCGTTGGCCCATGCCCGTTGTATATCGCTGGCAGTAATTACCCGTTGTAAACCGGGGTACTGTTGTGCCAGGATAGCAGGGATTTCGCTTTCGGCTTTTATTTCAAACAGCACACCGCCTAATCCTTCCAGCACTTTACGGTAAGCCTCCAATGTGCCGGGCATATTACCGGATAAACCGGTCAGCGAAGGAAGAGCGGATGCTTCCGGCTGATGTTGTTTTATAGCGGCTAATATTTTTTCCCTGCTGCTCATGTTGACTTTTTATTTTTCTTATACCATTCAGAAAATGATTGTGCCGGCGGCGCTGGCATTTCCCGTTGTTTATACCAGGGATTCATCCGGTTGTTAACCATCCCCGGAAAAGCACGCATCACCCAGCGGCCCATTTTACCGGCTGTTTTATATACACCGGGAGCAGATAATACCCCTGTCATTACTTTCATGCCAGCGGTTTTAGCCGTGCTGGTATAACCTTCTTTTACCAATACCTGCCGCCACTTATACAACTGCTGGTGAATATCTATTTTCACGGGACATACATTGGAACAGGACCCGCAGAGCGTCGACGCAAAGGGCAAGTCAGCATAATCCTTCATATCCAGGTTAGGTGCCAGGATAGCGCCAATGGGACCCGCTACCGCATTGTGATAGCTATGTCCGCCGCTGCGCCGGTATACGGGGCAGGTATTCATACAGGCCCCGCAACGGATACATTTGAGCGAGTTCCGGAAATCTTCCCGTCCCAGCTGCCGGGAACGACCATTATCTACCAGCACAATATGCAGCTCCTGCCCTTCCCGGGGCTTCCGGAAATGACTGGAATAGGTGGTAATGGGTTGCCCGGTAGCGCTGCGTGCCAGGAGGCGCAGGAAAACGCCCAGGTGCTTACGCTGCGGGATTATCTTTTCTATGCCCATACAGGCTATATGTACCTTGGCCAGGTGTGCTCCCATATCTGCATTTCCTTCATTGGTGCATACCACCATCTCTCCCGTTTCCGCTACAGCGAAGTTCACGCCGGTAATAGCGGCGTCGGCCTGGAGGAATTCTTTCCGGAGATGTAGGCGGGCGGCCGCTGTCAGGAATTGCGGATCAGCATTGCCGGCGGGAGTGCCCAGGTGTTCATGAAATAACTCGCCGATTTCCTCTTTCTTTTTATGAATACAGGGCAATACGATATGGCTCGGTGGTTCCTTGGCCAGCTGCACAATCCTTTCGCCCAGGTCCGTATCAATCACTTCAATACCGTTGGCTTCCAGGTGTGGATTCAGGTGGCATTCCTCTGTGAGCATGGATTTACTTTTCACCATTCGCTTCACCCCATGTTTTTGGAGGATATCCGTCACAATACGGTTATGCTCTGCCGCATCCGCCGCCCAGTGTACAATGGCGCCATTCTGCTGTGCCTGTTGTTCAAACTGCAGTAAATAATCATGCAGGTTGCCCAGCGCATTGAGCTTAATGCTGGAAGCGGTATCTCTCAACTGCTCCCACTCCGGGATGGTCCACGCCATGCGATCGCGCTTGGCGCGTACCCACCACAGGGTCTGGTCATGCCAGTTTACCCGGGGTTCGTCCTCGTTGAACTTGTCGGCCAGTGTGGCGTGATCAGCTGTTTGCCTGTTCATCTGTGTATTGATTGAGTATTTCAGCAATATGCATCACTTTCACACCGGCATGCTGCCGGCGCAAAATACCTTCCATGTGCATGAGACAACTAACATCGGTACCGGTAATGACCTCTGCGCCGTGTTTAACGTGGTCGGCTACACGATCTTTCCCCATTTTTACGGACACCGCTTCTTCAGCTACGCAGAAAGTACCACCAAAGCCGCAGCACTCATCCGCTCTGTCCAACGGTACCAGCTCCACTCCTTCCACCATGCGCAGCAACTGTTCGGGTTTGGAGAAAGGCGCAGCCACCAGCTCGCTCATCTGCGCCAGTCCAAGGCCACGCTGTCCATGGCAGCTCTGGTGTAATCCCACTTTACAGGGGAACCTGGCTGGCAACGACGTTACCTTCAGCACATCGGTCAGGAATTCGGTGAGTTCGTATATACGTTGGCGTATTTTCTCTGCCTTCGGTTCCGCCGCCGGATCATGCAGGTGATCCTTGATATGGAGCACACAACTGCCGGAAGGGCCTACAATATAGTCGTAGTCAGCAAAGTTTTTGATGAACAGGCTATTGCACTGGTGCGTCAGGTGCTCATATCCTGAATTGGCCATGGGTTGTCCGCAACAGGTTTGTCCCTGCGGGAATCCCACTTCACATCCCAGTTTCTGTAACAACTGCAGGGTGGCAATACCTACCTGCGGGTAGAACTGGTCAATATAACATGGTATAAATAATCCTACTTTCACGGGTAAAGTAATTTAAATGATCATTGCTGACCCTGCAAATTTAGCGGGCAACGTAATAGTAATCCTACCTCTTTTTTACCGGTTACTGGCTTATTTTTCACTGGTACAAAATAAAGAACCGGATTGGTGTTACCAACCCGGTCCATCCTGCTGTGGAGCAGAAAGCATAAAGCAGAAAGCAAAAAGCTATTGTAGCGAGTGATTAATACGAGTAAATACCCGCTAAGATCACTCGCTACAATAGCTTTTTGCTTTCTGCTTTATGCTTTCGGCTTACCCATTCATGATTTGTTCCTCTTGCTTCTTTTTGAGGTACCACTGCACCACGCGGATCTCTGCGAAGCTGGCGGCGTCTCCTACCCTTTCCTTGATGGGGCCGGCGGCCGTAGCGCCCAGTTCTCCGATGTGTTTCAGGATAAGCCGCATTGTTTTCTCCGATACGAAGCGACCGATCTCCATTTCTCCTGCTTCGACACACTGGGCCAGGTGGCTTTCTATGGTGCCGATGGCCAACTGCCGGGCAGCGGCAATATCCGCGATCGACTTGCCCGCCAGGTAGAGTTCCAGCGTGCCTCTGCGGCTACTTCCTTTCTCCACTTTGCCTTTGGCGGCCTTTTCTTTGGCAGCGGTGATAGGCGCTGCAGCAGCGGCTGCCTCCGCGTCGCGCAGGCGGGTATAGTCTTTTAATCCGCTGGTAAATACCAGGTCGGCATAAGACACTTCCCAGACATGGCGCAGTTTATTCCAGAAATCGGCTTCCAGGCCCATCAGTTGGAGCAGGTATTTCTTGGATTTCGCCTTTTTAACGGCGGTGATATGTGCGTGTAGCGGCGCTATCAGGTCTTCATAGATGCTCTGGGTAAAATACCCGATAGCTTTGTTTACCCGTTGCTGCAGCTGTTCCATTTCCCCGGTTTGTACGGCGGTATCGAGCAGCTGATGCAGTTGCAGCACAAATTTGGCGGCCACTTCCTGTTGCTGATCCACTTTAGCGGTGAACTGCCGGCTCAGGGTAATAGCGGCATCAAAGTCAGGCACCTTTTTATCCTGGATCCATACGGCATGGGTGCGTACCGTTGCCTGCATACGATACCAGTCAAATAGCTGGAGCAGGGAGGTAGCCTGGAATTTCTTTCGCTCCATTTCCAGCAGTACCACCAGTTCATTGGGCTCGTTTTCCTTTTCGGCAAACTCGATCACCTGGCGGTCGGTTTTAATGCTGCCATGCCCAATACGCGAATGCAGTACCAGTCCATCGAGCGATGTGCAGCGGCTCAGGGCCACGTATACCTGCCCGGGTGCAAAGGCGTAGCCTGCGTCGATAATGGCCCGTTCGAAGGTAAGCCCCTGGCTTTTATGGATGGTAATAGCCCAGGCCAGGCGGATGGGGAACTGGGTGAAGCTGCCTATTTCTTCTTCTTCAATGCTATTTTCTTCCGCATTGTAGGAATAGCGGATATTTCTCCAGGTTTCTTTGCCCAGTTTAAGTTCTTCGTGGGAGCCGGCGAGTACCAATACAATCTCTTCGTCGTCAATTTCCTTTACGGTGGCTATTTTCCCGTTGTAGTAGCGGCGGGGCTGTGCCAGGTCGTTTTTCAGGAACATTACCTGGGCGCCTACTTTTAGTTGCAGCAATAGCTCTGTGGGCAGGGCTTTATCACTGAAATCGCCTTCTATTTTGCCTTCGAAGCGGTATACTTTTCCCGGCATGTCGGCCAGGCGCCGGGCATTGATTTCATCGGCCTTCCTGTTATGGGTGGTGAGTACGATGTATTCTTCATCATCTCCCGTAAAATGCGGCTGATAGCGTTCATTCAGCAACTGCAGGTCTTCGTGCAGTACTTCGTTATTACGTACCCGGTTGAGCACATCGATAAAGATCTGCTCATTTTGCCGGTATATTTTTTTCAGTTCTATATAGAGCGGTGGCGCCTGTTCAATTACTTTCGCGGCAAAGAAAAAGGTACTGTTATAGTATTCCGAGAGGAGCCGCCACTCTGCATCGGGCACCACCGGGGGCAGCTGATACAGGTCGCCTATAAACAATACTTGTACGCCTCCAAAAGGTAACAGGGGTTTATTGCGAAAATGACGGAGTATTACGTCTATGGCATCCAGCATATCGCAGCGTACCATACTCACCTCATCAATGATGAGCAATTCCATTTCCTGCAGCAGTACTTTCTTATCGTTGGTAAAACGGATATTGCGAAACAGGCTATGTTTGTCGGTGCTGCTGATTTCATCCATGCCAAATCCTCTTTTCGTGCCGGGGATAAATGGTCCGAAAGGCAGCTGGAAGAAGGAGTGCATGGTAACGCCGCCGGCGTTGATGGCGGCTACTCCTGTGGGCGCTACTACTACCGTATTCTTGCGGGTATGTTCTTTAATATACTTGAGAAACGTAGTTTTTCCTGTTCCGGCTTTACCGGTCAGGAAGATATGGCGGTGAGTATGGTTTATGAAATCTGCCGCCAGGTGAAAGATGGTATTTGTATTATCCGGTTGGGGCATTTCTGTTTAAATTGAAAAGGCAAATGTACAGAAAATCCGGCGAAAAGCACGTTAAATGAACGGTGTGGGACCGGATCATTCATTTCTCAAATGAATAGTAACGGTAACGATTAAACGAAAATCAAACAAAAGCGCATAAAAAAACCGTCCTGGCTTAGCCGGGACGGTCTACAAAAACTATTATAAAATAAATTATGCCAGTCTTACGTTAACAGCATTCGGGCCTTTTCTGCCTTCTTCCACGTCGAATACTACGCGGTCATTTTCGCCGATGCTTTCTTTGATACCAGATACGTGAACAAAAATTTCTTGTCCTGAACCTTCGATTTTAATGAATCCAAAACCTTTAGCTTCATTAAAAAATTTTACTACACCTGTTTGCATTATATTTAATATTTAATTGTGAACGTGTTCTCGCCATTTATTTTACAGCAGGCGGCTACCTGGGCGACTAGAAGAAAAACTGTAAAAAAAAGCTGAATGTGAGAGGTGATCTACCAACAGAATTGAAATACATTATCTTTAAGAAGCGGAACGAAGATAGGTGTTTTATTGAATACAACCCTAATTTATTTTAAAGTTTTTCTTCTTACAAGGGCTGCCGGCGCAGATTCCACATTAAAGTATATTTTTGCATCATATATGAAACATCCTGACGCTTGGCGCATAAAAGCCATCTTAACCGGGTCGGCGGGCAACCTGGTAGAATGGTACGACTGGTACATTTACGCTACTTTTTCCCTTTATTTTGCGCCTGTTTTCTTTCCCAAGGGCAATTACACGGCCCAGTTGCTGAATACAGCGGCAATTTTTGCAGTAGGCTTCCTGATGCGCCCTATAGGTGGTTGGCTATTTGGCCGGATTGCCGATAAAAGCGGGCGGAAGGCCTCTATGACGCTGTCGGTGCTGATGATGTCGCTGGGTTCCCTGCTCATTGCCTTTACGCCTTCGTATCGTGCCGTTGGAGTAATTGCGCCGGCATTGTTGCTGGTAGCGCGGTTATTGCAGGGACTGAGCGTAGGAGGCGAATATGGCACTTCTGCCACTTATTTGAGTGAAGTAGCCACCCCGGAGCTGAGGGGCTTTTATTCCAGTTTTCAGTATGTGACCCTGATCGGGGGACAATTAATAGCCCTGGGCGTGCAAATGTCGCTGCAAAAGGTGTTTCTGACACCGGAACAACTGCAGGAATGGGGATGGCGCATCCCATTTGTAATCGGGGCCGCCCTCGCTTTTTTTGCACTGTACCTGCGGCGGCATATGCAGGAATCGTCTTCTTTCGAAAAAATCAGGGATGAAAAGGATAAAGGTTCGCTGAAACGCCTGTTCACAGAACATCCCAGGGCAGTGCTCACTGTAGTTGGGCTCACCATGGGCGGCACGCTGGCGTTTTATACCTATACCACCTACATGCAGAAATTCCTGGTGAATACGGTGCACCTGACCATAGAAAAGGCCACTACCATCACGTTCTTCCTGATGCTGATATTTGCCTGTTTACAACCTGTATTTGGCTGGATTTCAGACATCTACGGCCGGAAGCCATTGCTAATGGGCTTTGGGCTGCTCGGCACGCTATTTACTGTGCCTATCCTGACGGCGATCAGTCAAACCAGCTCCGAATGGGCCGCTTTCTGGCTTATCCTGGTCGCGCTGGTCATTGTGAGCGGTTATACTTCCATTAATGCGGTAGTAAAAGCAGAGATGTTCCCGGCCGAAATCCGGGCCCTGGGAGTCGGATTCCCTTATGCCCTGACCGTAGCACTTTTTGGGGGCACGGCAGAACCCATCGCCCTATCCTTTAAAAAAGCGGGACATGAATCGATGTACTACTGGTACGTGACGGCCTGTATCTTTATTTCGTTACTGGTATATATTACGTCCCGCGATACTAAAAAGACGTCTTTGCTGGATAAGGATGCGTAATTTCCCTGACACTGCCATCTGCAGCACCTATAATCAGGCGGGTGGCATAATGCAGGAATAAGCCGTTTTCCACTACGCCGGGCACATTGTTCAGCTGTGCATGCAATGCTGCAGCGTTATGGATTTTCTGGTAATGGCAATCCAGTATGTAGTTTCCATTGTCGGTCAGGAAGCGCTGATTATCTTTCATCCGCAGCACCGGGTGAGCGCCCAGCGCTACCAGCTGCCGGAAAGTAAGTTCCCAGGCGAAGGTGGCCACTTCTACCGGCAATGGAAATTTCCCAAGGTGCTTTACCAGTTTTTGCTCATCTATAACTACCAGCATCTCTTTTGAAGCGGCCGCAATAATCTTTTCCCGGAGCAAGGCCCCTCCTCCCCCTTTGATCAGCTGCAACTGCGCGTCGGCCTCGTCGGCCCCGTCGATATCTATATCAATGCTATCTACCTGGTCAAAATCTACCAAAGGAATGCCCTGTTCCCGGGCTAATTCCTCCGATTGCGCAGACGTTGCCACTGCTTTTATATCCAGGCCCTCTCTCACGAGTTCGCCCATACGAAGAATAGTGTAATAGGCAGTACTGCCTGTGCCCAAACCAACGGTCATCCCAGGTTTGATGTATCCGGCGGCTTTTTCGCCGGCAGCTTTTTTACCAATGTTCGTTTGCATGCGTCAAATATAAGGAAAAGCAGGAGGCACGCAAAGGAGCTAAGAAGCAAAGCAGCAAAGAAATTTATAAGCTCTTTATGAGCGCATGTTTTGATAAAATGCCTTTGCTGCTTTGCTTCTTAGCTCCTTTGCGTGCCTCCTGTTTTAAACTCTTTAGCTCCACCGGGCCGGCGAGAAGGCAGCCAGGTCGATACTGGTACTTTCGTTATTGGCCAGTTCTGCGATCAGCTTGCCTGTAGCGGGTCCCAGGCTTAAGCCCATCATAGCATGGCCAGTGCCCAGTAGCAGGTTGTTGTACTGGGGTGCATAGCCGATATAGGGCAGTCCATCCGGTGAACAGGGTCTGCAACCGCTCCATACGTTGCTCTTTTCAGGCATACTAATGGGGAGATTGGAAAAGTAGTGTTGAACTGAGTTAACGATACCTGCCACGCGGTTCATGTTTACCTGGTCGTTTACCGGCGCCACTTCCATGGTACCACCGTAGCGAAGACGGTTGCCCATGGGCGTTAATGCTACCCGGGCTTCGCAGAGAATAGCGGGGATATTCAGGTTCACCGAAGGAGCATCCAGGGTAACGGAGTATCCCTTGCCGGGCATCATGGCTACCTTTACGCCAGCCATCCGGGCCACTGCGGGCGACCAGGAGCCAGTGGCCAGTACAAACAGATCAGCGGTATGGGTACCCTGGCCGGTTTGTACCGATGTGATTTTTTTCCCGGAAGATTTGATGGCAGTGACTTCACTATGCGGCAAAAACTGCACCCCGCGTTGTTTCAGGTAAGTGATCAGCTGCTGCATCAGGTCATTGGGATATAGATGCCCGTCGCAGCGATAATGCACCCCTCCCAGCACATCGAGTTGTACCTGGGGTTCCATCGCCTGAAGTGCTGCTTTATCCAGCACCACCGCATCCAGGCCCATATCGTTGGCCTGCTTTGCCAGGTGGGCTTCTTCTTCCGCCACTGCGGCTGTCTTATAATACATGATAATCCCTTTACGCTCCAGGCCGAAATTAAATCCGTCCTGTTGCGCCAGGGTGCTGTATAAAGATCGACTGAGGAGGTTGATATCCCGCAGGGGTAAGGCAGACTCAATTACATGCCTGGCATTGGCACTTTTCATGAACTTGAGCCCCCAGCTAATCAGCTGCTGGCTCAAAGATGGTTTTACATAAAAAGGGCTTTTGCTGTTAAACATCCAGCGGATACCCTGTGATACGATACCCGGTGCGGCCAATGGCACAAAGTGACTGGGCACGATCATTCCCATGTTGCCATAGGAGCAGTTATCACTAAAATCTCCTTTATCCAATATCGTTACCTCCCAGCCGCTTTCCTGCAAATAGTAAGCGCTGCAAAGGCCGATAATACCGCCACCGATGACGATTGCTTTCATATGCTTAAAAATATTAGATCACCTGGAAACCATGTACATACGGGTCATCGTCGTCCAGGATAATAGTGTTATAGCCTGTTACCTTCGCCCAGCCTTCAATACCTGGCACGATGGCCGGTTTGCCGGCAATGGTGGTTTCGTCTTCAATAGTGCCGGTGAACTGGGAACCGATAATGCTTTCATGAATAAAGCAATCGCCTTTCCGCAACTTTCCTTTGGCGTGCCACTGGGCCATCCTGGCGGAGGTACCGGTACCACAGGGAGAGCGGTCGATGGCTTTATCGCCATAGAACACCGCATTGCGCGCCGTGGCTTCGGGACTGATGGTAGCGCCGGTCCACAGCAAATGGCTCAGCCCTTTGATATGTTCATTTTCCGGGTGCACAAAACGGTAATTTTCGTTTAGCCTTTGCCGTAATACCCGGCTCCAGGAAATGAGCTGATCAGCGGTGTAGTTTTCCAGTCCCCGGAAATTTTCCTGCGGATCTACGATGGCATAGAAGTTACCGCCGTAGGCTACATCTACCTGTAACATACCCAGGTCGGGGCACAATACTTCCAGGTTTTCTGCGGCCAGGAAAGACTTTACGTTAGTGAGCTTTACAGATTTCACTTTAGCGCCTTCCTGCACGTAGCTGACCAACACCAGTCCTGCCGGCGTTTCCAGGCGGAGTTGACCGGGTATCTTAGGGGTAATGAGCCCCTGTTCGATGGCGATCGTCACCGTGCCAATGGTACCATGTCCGCACATGGGCAGGCAACCGCTGGTTTCGATATACAATACACCGATATCATTGGCTGCATCGGTGGGCGGATACAGGATGCTTCCGCTCATCATATCATGGCCCCTGGGTTCAAACATCAGTCCCTTACGGATCCAGTCGAATTCTTCCAAAAAATGGAGACGTTTCTCCATCATGTTGTTCCCTTTCAATAAGGGCCCGCCTCCGGCAACCAGTCTTACCGGGTTGCCGCAGGTGTGTGCATCTATACAAAAAAATGTTTTGGCTGACATAAATTCTCCTGGTTATGATCTAACAGCATCTTTCGTTAATTGTCCCTCTATGCGACGCCAGATACCTAAAGGGTTGTTATCTTTCAGGGCATCGGGCAGCAGCGACTGCGGGCAGTCCTGCAGGCATAGCGGACGGGCAAAACGCAGGATCGCTGATGCGCCCACCGAGGTACTTTTTACATCGGTAGTAGCGGGAAACGGTCCCCCGTGTTGCATGGCATAGCCCACTTCCACGCCGGTAGGCACATTATTAAAAATGATCCTGCCTACCTTTTCCTGCAAGATAGCAATTGCCGGTGCAAAAGACTGCAGATCTTCCGCAGTGGCCATCACCGTGCCGGTGAGTTGGCCATGTAAGGATTGCAGCAGCGCAGACAATTCTATTGCATCATCGCATTCCACCAGTAATGACGACGGTCCAAATACTTCCTGCTGGAGTTGGGGATCACTGATAAAATCGCGGGCACTCACCCGGTACAGCGCAGGTGCACCCTTGGTTTGCGCTGTTTCTGCGGGGCCGGCAAAAAGCGTTTGTACGCCTTTCCTGCCTGCCAGCACGTCCCTGTTTTCGTAATAATGATGGCAGATACCCGGGTTCAGCATAGTAGCCGCAGCAGTGGTGCTCAGCTCCTGCTGTAAGGTAGCTGTAAATTGCTCCGTAGCAGCGCCGGATAGCGCAATGAGTAAGCCGGGATTGGTACAGAACTGGCCTGTTCCCAGCGTGATAGACCGGGCATACTGCACAGCCACGTCGCTGGCGGCTGCTTCCAGCTTAGCTGGCAGCAGCAGTACGGGATTGATACTTCCCATTTCTGCGTATACCGGGATAGGTACCGCTCTTTTGTTGGCTGCTTCAAAAATAGCCATGCCGGCTTTGAAGGAGCCGGTAAAGCCGATGGCTTTGATGCCGGGATGTTTTACGAGTTGTTGGCCTACCGTAGCACCGGGACCGCTGATACTGGAAAATACGCCATCTGGCATACCGCATTGCTGTGCAGCCTTCTGTATTGCCAGGGCCACCAGTTCGTTGGTGCCGGGATGCGATTCATGGGCCTTTACGATGACGGGATTACCGGCGGCCAGGGCCGAGGCAGTGTCGCCACCTGCGGTGGAAAATGCCAGCGGGAAATTGCTGGCAGGGAATACCAGTACAGGTCCCAGGGGCACCAGCATTTTTCGTATATCCGGTCGCGGTAGCGGGGTACGCTCTGGCAGCGCCACATCGATAGTAGCATCTACCCAGGAACCTTCCCGCAATACGGCGGCAAACAGACGGAGCTGGGACACGGTCCGCATCCGCTCACCGGTGATCCGGGCCAATGGCAGTCCGGATTCTGCCACCGTTCTTTCCAGGAGCGGATCGCCGATAGCCAGTATTTCGGTGGCAATCGCTTCCAGGAATACCGCCCGTGCTTCCGGGGAAGTCAGGCGGTAAGTTTGAAATGCCTTGGTTGCTTTGTCCACAGCCAGCGCTATTTCTGCATCGGTAGCTACCACAAATGCTTCCGGCAGCGCGGCATTACTAACGGGACTGTATGCACGAAGTACATCGGCGCCGGCAGCGGCAGTGTCAAAACCAATTATATTTTTTCCACTAATCATGAAGGGAGTTTTAAATAGTCGGGCAGTACGGGACGGTTCGCCAATCCGGTAGCAATCACTTTTTCCGCATATTCTTTTTCTGCGCCCTGTGGCAGCAGGCGTGGCGCCCGTACGTGGGTGGTACCAATACCGGTAGCCGCAGCCGCCATTTTGATGTATTGTACTAATTTCGGATCGATATCGAGTTCCAGCAATGGCATAAACCAGCGGTAAATAGCCAGCGCTTCTGCAATACGTCCGGCTTTGGCAAGACGATAGATGGCTACCGTTTCACGGGGAAAAGCATCCACCAGTCCGGCTACCCAGCCGTGCGCTCCGATCACCAAGCATTCCAGCGCGAGGGTATCTACGCCGCAGAGGATACTGAACCGGTCACCAAAACGATTGGTCATACGGATTATATTGGTAGTATCCCTGGTAGATTCTTTTACCGCCTGGATATTAGGCGCTTTGGCCAGCTGCTCAAACATGTCGAGCGTCACCATAATCTTATAATCGACCGGATTATTGTAGATCATGATGGGTAAATGCGTGCTATTGGCTACTGCCAGGAAATAGGCTACGGTTTCGTTGTCATCTGCCTTGTAGCGCATTGGCGGTAACAGCATCAAACCAGCAGCACCAGCTTCTTCGGCTGCCTTAGCACAAGCAACCGCCGCGGTGGTGGTTTGCTCTGCAATATTCATGATCACAGGTATTTTTCCAGCGAGAAAAGCGACCGCATGTCTTACCAGCGCATACTTTTCGTCGTTCTGCAAACTACTGGCTTCTCCCAGTGAGCCGCCCAGAATAATACCATTTACACCTGCATCTACCTGAGCCTGCAGGTTTTTGTCGAACATATCATAATCAATATGATCATCAGCAGTGAAGGGGGTGAGCAATGCGGGAAATACGCCTTGCCAGTTAACTTGTGCCATTTTCCTATCTGTTTTTTTTATGTCAACAAAAATAGAAGGAGCTACCCGACAGTATGCTACTGTAATTAATCAATTATGCGCAAATTTTAACCTAAAAAAACAGCCTTTCCTTCCTATTTAATAAAAATCCGCATATATTCTTTTCAGAAAATTTTCGGCGGCACTTCGGAAAAATTGTCCTAATTTCTCGTGTTACCCTTTGTGTAATCCGTCTCTATGCTGTATTTGAAAACTATTGCTTTTTGTCTGCTTTTCTGCGCCCTTGCTGTAACAGCGAGCGGACAAGCCTGCACGGAAATTGGTCAAACTCCCACCTCTGCTTTCCCGGTTTGTGGCACTAAGATATTCAAACAAGATAAAGTACCGGTATGTGGTATCAATAGCATTCCCGGTCCGGTTTGTAATAACCCGGATGATGGGAATCATATGGACATGAACCCGTACTGGTATAAATTTACCTGTTATACAGCGGGGACACTGGGATTTACCATTACGCCCAATGAACTGAGTGACGACTACGACTGGCAGGTTTTCGATATCACCGGACGTAATCCCAATGATGTATTTACCGATATCAACTTATTCGTGACCATGAACTGGTCGGGCGAATCGGGTGTTACAGGCGCTTCTTCAGCTGGCACCTCCCTGTCTGTATGTGGGGGGCGCAATCAGCCGCTATTCAGCAAAATGGCCAATATACAGGTCGGGCACGAATACCTGCTGCTCATCAGCCATTTTTCCGGCAGCTCTCAAAGCGGTTACCAGCTGGCGTTTGGCGGTGGTACCGCCGTGATCACCGATCCCACTATTCCGGAACTGAAACTATCAGGGTATAACTGTGGCCCCTATACGATAGGATTAAAGCTCACTAAAAAAGTGAACTGCGGCAGTATTGCCGCCGATGGCAGCGATTTTGCCTTTACCGTGGCGGGCCCGAAAATCACCACCGCCACCGGCGTAGGCTGTAGCAGCGGATTTGACACCGATTCCATTTTATTACAACTGGATAAACCGCTGGCGCCAGGTGTTTATACTGTTGTTTCACAGATCGGAAAAGACGGCAACACGGTATTGGATGCCTGTGGCAATGCTATGCGCGTGGGCGATCAGACTACGTTTAATGTACTGGCTTCTCCCCCGGTGCCCATGGGCAGTATTAAGATCCCGGCCTGTGGACCGGATCAGCTGCAACTCCAGTTTAGCGCACCTATCCGCTGTGCTTCTATATCGCCCGATGGAAAGGATTTTGTGCTGAGTGGCCCTTCCGCAGTGAAGATCACCGGCGCCAGCGGCAACTGCAGCGCCGACGGACTTACCACCGTTATTACCCTTCAACTGGATAAACACATTACGCAGGAGGGAAATTATACCGTGACATTGACCACCGGCCCCGATGGCAACACCATCGAAAATGAGTGTCATGTCCCTACTCCACCGGGTGGTACTGCGAAGTTTAATATTCCCCATGAGCCCTTTGTGGCGCTGGGCCCTGTAACACCGCCGGCCTGCGGCCCCAATGCCATACAACTGGTGCTGGCTGATCCTGTCCGGTGCAGCTCCGTAGCGGGCGACGGCAGCGATTTCACTATTACCGGTCCTTCTGCCATAGTAATCACCAGCGCCAGCAGCAGCTGCGACGCCAGCGGCATGACGAAAGTAATTACCTTACAATTAAAAGACCGCATATTAAAAGACGGCAACTACCTGGTGGTGCTGAAAGCCGGAAAAGACGGCAACACCTTGTTGAGCGAGTGCTGGCAGGAAACACCGGCGGGATCGCAACAGCCCTTTACCATTGCACCGCAACCAGCCGTGGTACTTGGAGCTATGGCACCTATCACCTGCAGTCCGCAATCCGTGAAGGTGGGATTGTCGGTTCCAGTGCAATGCAACACCATTGCGCCCGATGGCAGCGACTTTACTCTCACTGGCCCTGGCGGCATCCAGATCATAAAAGCGATTGGCATCTGTAACAGCAATAACCTGGCAGACTCGATTGAACTGCAGCTCTCCGCCCCCATTTTAAAAGCAGGCGATTATCATATTACCCTTAAAGCCGGTACCGACGGTAATACGCTATTGAGCGAATGCTGGCAACCTGCCGCTATCAACCAGGTAAGCAATTTCCGTACAGCCGATACCGTTAATGCCAGCTTCAGCTATACCATCCAACAGGACTGCCGTATATCCACCCTACATCTGCAGCATGATGGTCAGCATGCCGTAAACAAATGGGCCTGGTCATTCGACGACGGCGATACCTATACTACGCAAAATGTAGTTAAAACGTATACCTCGCTGGGCATGAAGCACCTGCAACTGACCGTGAGCAATGGCATTTGTACCGATACCAAAAGTATAGATACCCTGCTCAGGAGTGAAGTAACCGCACTTTTCGACGTGAGTCCCGGTCCCTATTGCCCTATGGACCTGGTGCTGCCGGAGAATAAAAGTCTCGGTAAAATACAGGCATGGACCTGGTACTATGGCAACGGCGCCATAACCACCGGTCCACAGGCCACCCGGATGCAATATTTCCCTACTCAAAAAGAGCAGCAATACCTGATCCGGCTCATTGTTAAAAACGACGCCAATTGCCTGGATACCGCCGATCATTATATTACCGTGGTATCCAGCTGTTATATAGACGTACCTACCGCCTTCTCCCCCAATAATGACGGGCAGAACGACTATCTCTATCCACTCAACGCCTATAAGGCCGTAGACCTTCATTTTGCCGTGTATAACCGTGTAGGTAATCTTTTATTTGAAACCACCGACTGGACCCATAAATGGGATGGTACTGTAAAAGGACAACCTGCCGACCTGGGCACTTATGTATGGATGCTGGAGTATACCGAGAAAGAAAGCGGCAAACGGGTATTCCGGAAAGGGACCACCGTATTGGTTCGCTAGCCATTTTTGGAATTGTTGCCGAACTCCGCTAAATTTTGCCCGGAAAAAACTTGTAATACTTTGAAGGGACCGATTATTCTCGCTATGGCAGGCGCTTTGCTGGGATCATCCGCTACCGCGCAGGATTCAGCCGCCATCCAGGCTATAAATGCCAACAGTTTAGCGCAACATATAAAAGTACTCGCCTCCGATGCATTCGAGGGACGTAAACCGTTCACGCGCGGGGAAGACAGCACCATTCAATACCTGGCGGACCAGTTCCGGCAGCTGGGATTACAACCTGGTAATGGCAACAGCTATTTCCAGGAGGTGCCCATGGTGTCGATCAGTTCCCGCCCCGCCGACCATCTCGTGATGGAAGGCGCCGGCGGTGCAGTAACGCTGTCTTACCTCGACGATTTCGTAGCCGCCACCCGCCGCGTACAGGAGCAGGTGAGCATTTCGCAATCGGAATTGGTGTTTGCGGGTTACGGCATTGTAGCCCCGGAATACGGCTGGAACGACTATAAAGGGCTGGATGTAAAAGGCAAAACGGTGATCGTGATGATCAATGATCCGGGATTTGCCGACAGCAGCTTGTTTAAAGGCCGTAACATGAGTTATTATGGCCGCTGGACTTATAAATTTGAAGAGGCTTCGCGGCAGGGCGCCACGGGGGTAATCATCATCCATGAGACCGCCGCCGCCAGCTATCCCTGGAAAGTGGTGCGCAGTGGTTGGTCCAACTCCAAGCTGCACCTGCAAACGGCTGATAACAACCAGCATCGCACAGCGCTGGAGGGATGGATTACGTTGGATGCCGCCAAAAAGATCTTTCAGCTGGCCGGCATTTCGCCAGATATTATGCAAAAGGCCCGGACAAAAGGTTTTAAGCCGGTAGACCTCCATTTACATACTTCTCTCGTTATCAACAATACCATTAAAAAATCGACCTCGCATAATGTGCTGGCGGTATTGCCGGGCGCCAAAAGGCCGCAGGAATGCGTCGTATATTCCGCTCACTGGGATCATTTTGGGATAGGAGAACCTGTTAAAGGCGACTCTATTTACAATGGCGCGGTAGACAATGCCACCGGCACCGCAGGGTTGCTGGCACTGGCTAAAGCCTTCACCCGGTTGGCACAAAAGCCGGAACGCTCCGTATTGTTCCTGTCTGTAACCGGTGAGGAGCAAGGCCTGCTGGGTTCCGAATATTACGTGGCCCACCCCAGCTTTGTATTGAACAAAACCGTGGCAGATATCAATCTCGATGTGCTGAATACTTTCGGTCGCACCCGGGACGTTACGGTGATAGGCTATGGGCAGTCGATGCTGGATGAATACGCCCGTCGCGCCGCCGCCCGGCAAGGCAGGGTGATTGTTCCCGAAGCCAACCCTGAAGGGGGCTGGTTTTTCCGTTCCGACCACTTCAACTTTGCCAAGAAGGGAGTGCCCGGATTGTATATTGGTCCAGGTACCGACGCCATAGGCCATGAAGCAGGCTGGGGAAAAGAACAGATAGCGGCGTATAACCGTTTACGTTACCACTCTCCCGCCGATGAATTTAACCCGGCTATCTGGGTCATGGACGGCATGGTAGCAGATGTACGCCTGTTGTTTGACGTAGGCTATCATCTCAGCAATGAAAGCAGCTACCCTGCCTGGAAACAAGGATCAGAATTCAGCGCATACAGAAAATAGTGTTAAGATGGTTTTATTTGGATTGATAATGATAGGATTGATCCTGTTCCTGTACTTCAAAAACATGTACAGTCGCAGGCAGCTAAAGAAAAGTGCAGTACCGACAGATTACCAGGCGCTGCTACAGGAGCATGTACGCTATTACCAGCAGTTACCGCCGGCAGAAAAAACGCGGTTTGAAGCCATGGTACAGCGTTTTCTCAAAAGGACACATATCGAAGGCGTAGGCGTTATAGTAGAACCGCTGGATCGCGTACTGGTGGCCGCCAGCGCTATCATCCCTATTTTTGGATTTAAAGACTGGGAATATTTTAATCTCACTAACGTGATACTCTATCCCGATACCTTCGACTCCACCTACCAGTACGAAGGCAATAACCGCAATATCTTAGGCATGGTAGGTACCGGTCCACTAAATGGTCAAATGATCCTGTCGCGCTCCGCGCTGCGGGACGGGTTCTCCAACGTGACAGATAAAAACAATACCGCCATTCATGAATTCGTTCACCTGCTGGACAAAACAGACGGCATCATTGATGGTCTGCCCACCAAACTGATGGAGCACAGCTACAGCATTCCCTGGATGAAGCTGGTGCATCAGACCATACAGGAAATTTCCGCAGGGCATACCGATATCAATCCGTATGCGGCGTTTAATGAAGCGGAGTTTTTGGCGGTGATATCAGAGTACTTTTTTGAGCGTCCGGATTTGCTGGCAGAAAAACATCCGGAGTTATATGAGATGCTGACGAAGATATTCCGGCAGGATCCGGGGAAGATGGGAACGGAACAATAATCATAACAACGGCCACCGGTACGGTGGCCGTTGTTATGATTATTTCTTCTCAGCTATTTGTTGCTCCAGCTTGTGGGTTCGCTCCAGGGAGGCTTCCAGCTTTCTATTCAGTTCAATGATATAGAGCATCTGCTCTTCTACTTTCTGGAGTAGCAATTTCTCCATCTCTCCTACATCCAGGCCATTGGTACTGATTTCTTGTTCAGAAGGAATGGTGGGCAGGTGTTTATTCGTTTTCACAAAATGTTCTACTTCCTGTAGGGTAGGTAGTTGGTAGGTATCGTGAAATACAAAGTCCGGCCAGCCGGTTTGGGTAACCTTAATGCGTTTGGCAAAGAGGTCACCGTTGACGGCTAGTTTAGCCTGCGGTAAGGTAGTACCAATCCCTACATTGCCGTCGTTTCTTACATACAGCAAAGGATTAGAGCCCCCAGCGGCGGCGCTTCCATCGGTATTCGCATTGCCCAGCACGGCAAGGGCATATTGAGACGCCGAATTAGATAATGTTCCAATAGCCACGCCATAATTTTCGCCCCAGAGGTAGGCAGCTGCTTTGTTTGTATTTCCGCGGGATACCAGGTGTAAAGGGTAATTGGGTACGGTACCGACACCTACATTAGCCTGTACAGTCATATTTCCTTTTACATCCGTTGCAGGCAACAGATTAAATTGGTTATTATCGAAATCACATTTGATACCAAGTATATTGGTACTGGTGAGAAATCCGGTCGGTGCGGTTACTGTTTGACTGAAAGGAGCGGCATTTAATGGAATTGCCCCAAAATCAGCTACCGGGCGGTAATACACATTTCCCCATTGATAATTGGAGCGCAGCCATAAAGCATTATTAAAGACATAAAAAGTAGCCGCAGCGGGATTACCTGAAATACATCTAACTTCCAGTCCGTCGAACCTACCAGTAGTTCCTTCATATTTATCCACCCTGATCTGGTAAGTACCCTGGCGATCGAAATAATTCGCATCTCCCTGGATGCTCACTTCGTAAATACTGGCATACCGGTGATTGTCACTGTTCACCTGCAGTAGTTTAAAGTACTGTAATCCCCATGGTGAATTGGGCTCATTAGTGGCTCCTACGAGGACCCAATCGCCAATTCGGGCGGCTGTTGTGGCGTGGAGGTGGGGTAGATAAAACAGGAAAATTACAGCAAAGAGTAAAGGTTTGATAAAAAAACGCATAGATATTAGGTATTTAAGTTAACAATGGTGTGTTAAATCGACTAATAGTAGGTTGTTTACTTGCGATGATATGTCTATTTTTTTTGAAAAAATTGGTCAGGCAAAGCGAGATGTTCTCGTTACATGAAAATTTCACCTCCTGTCAACTTGTAGTACCTTAAATATATGCAGCACTAGTTGGCTAATTGACATGATATTGCTAACAATGACGATATACGTTTTTCATGAGCAATATATTAGATTTAATCCTTTGCAGGCGATGTATTGCCACTAGTCTGTAGATTAACGTAACCCGTTGAACACATCCAACACTACCAGCTGATTAACCACGGGCAGGCTGTAATGCTATGGCATGCCCGTGATTATAAAAGCCTTTTACAAATAGTTATGCCTCTTTCCAAATCGTCATTTTATCGTCAAGGTTTAAATCTCGCCAATGTCCTTTCTGATCTTCATTACTAATAAATGTGGTCAATTTATCCCTTTTCTTAATTTTAAAATACAAATTCAAATATCGCCTTGCCATATTATCCTCATGCATTTTATAATATACCAGGCTAATTCTAAACCTACAATCATTTTTAAGGGCCTTCGCCTTCATTATATCAACACCTGTGTATTTGCAAATCTTGTCAATATTCCAACTAATTATTCCTTTTGAAAGAATAATTGCTTTTTCGTACCAACCCAACATTTCTAAATCAACTGCCAGATTAGCAATATAAACAATACTTTTTTTGTTGCACAACCAAGCCCGCCTATCGTAAACATAGGCTTTCTTATAGTTTTTCTCTTCATAATAGCTAGCCGCAATCTGTGTCAAGATCTCTGGGTTCTCACCCTCTTTCCTCAAGATTGCAAATAACCGACGCCTGTCCTTTACTATTTCCTTCATATTAAAGCTGTATTTATAGTAGAATGACCTACCTACGTTCCTGGCGTTGTCGGCGCTGGAGGTTTGGGCTGTTCCGATGCTGGAGGAGCTGGAGGTCTATTTGCCCTTGCATCAGCCGCTTTCTGTTCCCTTGCTCTTCTCTTATTTGCTTTTTCATGCTTTCCTGCATTTCTTCCTCCGGAATTATGCTCGCCTCGTACCGTCTGATTAGAATTACCAGATCTACCTCCGGCCCGCTGTCTTTGAGCCTGTTCGTGAGCATCTTTCTGTTCTTTTGCTTCTTTTGCTGCTTTGTCTGCAGCAATCTCGTCCATCAATTCCTGCATTCCACCTCCTTTTTTCTTCTTTGCAGCCGATTTAATTGGCGTTAAAATAGGTGCCGGAACTGCTGGCGCCGGAACTGGTATGCGTATTGGTTTTAAATTCACAGGAGCTACGGGAGGATTCCCAGGAGATGTTTTTGGACCGAAGAGGATAGGAATAATATTACCCACTCCGCTCATGTTATCATATCTCTCAGCATCTTCTCCCTCTAATCCAAATGCGGATGCAGGTGTATTATACAGACCCAATGTTATAGTATTATTAATGCCATTAATTAACCCAGCAGTGCTAATCAAAAAGCCTCTAACGCCCGTGGGAGGGTCTCCATCAGGCTCGTCTCCGAGAAAATCACTATAACTAATCGGGTTGTTATAATTGGAAACATACGGAGACCATGCCTCCATTTCATCAATCTTTGGATCTATCTGATTCCACCTGCCTATCTGTGGATCCAAATTCCTATAAAGAGCATCATACTGATTTAAATCAAGATCCGTCGTATGCTCTATACCATTGTACTCTTTTTTGTTCTTTGAGTAATTCGTTCCTTTCAATGCTTTCGAACTAATCCCCACCATCGTCAGCCCAAATGGATAATAATGTGTTTCTTCCAATACCGGTCCGGTACTATGCGCTACCACCAGGTTATCGAAGAATACATCCTGCCCACTCTCATTGCTGGTGTAAATATATACAAATCCGGTCTTTTTGATCACCATCCGATCAGTGGCCAAAGTTTGCAGGGCATCTGGTGTTCCTTGCACCTGTTTTATACCACTGTTTTCATTCACCATGTTAAACTGGTCATCGAACAGGATGTAGTTGAGATAAGCCCTTGGCTTATCTGCGAGGTTCTGGTTGGGGTCTTTTTGTTTTAACTGGTCGTAAGCCGAATTATTAAACATAATGGCCAGTGGAGAACCCGGACCTGTAGCACCGTGTACTCCATCTGACACTCCTCCACTTCCAAAAGCTTGTAATAAAGCCGCTAACATGCCAGCGGTGTTGGTAGCAGACGTATTGGCAGCAGTACTCTTATAGAAAGCTTTACTACCTACCTGCAAGGTATCCCCAGCGATGACACGTAATACCAGTGAAGGGCCTATTTTCTGCCCACTTGTAGCATTCAACCTTGCTACGTTGTCGTTGGGAGACGTGGTTGGGTCAGCAGGGTAACCAACAGGTTTAACCGAACGGGTATTATCGATATTACTAAACAACACCGCTTCTTTTGCTGCCATCGCTGTTTCCATGGTGGCCGCGTAAACGTTCTGATCTCTCTGTTCTGTTAAAACTAACCGTACATTCCCGAGGTGATCCTTTACGAAATAGTCATAGTTCCAGCTGGCTGGTTGCCCGGTTCTGCAAGTAACCCTGAGGCGTCCTTCTTCATGTCCGGCAAACTGCAAGGTGTCGTTTTCGTAAACATAGGCGCCAATATAATCAGTGGTAGTAGTCTTGGGTTGTGAGCTCGTGCTATCTGTAACAATCTTTCTCAGCTTGTTACCACTCGCGTCATAGAGATAACTAATCGTGCCCTTGCCATTAATTTTGATTAATACTGGCAAATTCAAGTGGTTATAAGAGATCTGAGTGATGCCCTTATTCAGATCTTTTATCAGGTTACCGGTGGAGTCATAGTCGTAATCATCTCCAGTATTAGTGCCATTCTTAAAATCACCCAGTGCAGACAACACTGCACTGCTATCATATACCTGTGCCAGTTTATTACTATTAGAGCGGTATGTATAGGCTAGCCGGTCCACCTGTTTGCTGGTTGTACCATCCAGGCCATTCTGCGCCATCTTTCTGATATTCCCATTAGCATCGTAGGTAATCCAGTTGGTAGAAAAGTCAACTGGGTTATTCACCCAGGCTGTATTAGGACTGTTCTGTTGGCGGAACTCCGCATGTGTCACCCGACTTACGCGGTCGTAGTTATAGCCATAGGCTCGCGGCACCGCATCATTCCAGCCTTTCCAGCGGATGCCAGCAATATTACCATTAAAAACGGTATCTGTAAACCCTTCATCATAGCTGAATTCCTGCCCCCAATGAGCTGTATCGGCCTTACTATCCAGGTAATTTTTATTGATACTCTTCATCCAACCGCGAATGTTATACTCATAAGACATTCTTTCAATAGGTACAGGCGTACCTGCACCTTTGGTTTTAATACCGAGGCGCTTGGCTTTTAATTGTCCCAAAGCATCGTACTCATTTATTGCAATGGCTCTTTCCAGGCTATCGGCATCATTGTAGCGTTTCTTCACAGTAACTAATCTCCCAGCGTCATCATATGACATCATCGTTTGCTCCTTTACCTGCGGAACCATCCCGCTACGTGGATTCTTATGATTCAGGTATGTGCTCAACACCCTTCCACTAAAATCGTACTGGCTACTTAAGATATCCTGACCGCCAGCTATATTATCGCGAATTACCTGGGATGTTCTTCCCTTATCGTCATAATAATTAGTAGCAGTGAGCCACTGTTCTGTATCCACCACGCGCACTTTAGTCCCCGTTACTAATCCTTTTGTCATGTTACTGATAACAAAAGCTTCTTTATAGGGATTAAGTCCTGCATTCAGTCCGGAAGAATCGGCCTTTACAGCCGACTGTGCGCCGGCAAAATCGTATTGATCATAAAATGTATAAGTAAGCGGCGTTAAGTTACTGATATTAGGTAACGGATTCGTAACTACTAGGGAAGCCGTATCTCCATTGGCCGAAGGATTAATTAAGGCGTCAATTTCACTACTTGTGCCGGTATCAAAACCATCGGTAAAGGTGATACTCTTAGTAGCTTCATACTTATTCCGGTCATTTACACCAATTACCAAATCCGCTATTCCCGGGAAAATATAAGAGGTAGATCCGGTGGTATTCATCACTGCATTCATGCTTGTCTGTAAAGCATCCCATGTGGAAGACGAAGCATACAGCGCTGTTTCTACTGGTCTGTTAAGTGCATCATAGAAGGAGACTAACCATTTCCCGCTTGCTTTCAGGTTACCATCTCTTGAGAACACCAACCTGTCGCGGATGTCGTATACCATTTCCGTGGAATCGGCTCCGGGTATTTTCTTTACAATCATTCTATTACGGCCATCGTAACGGTACTGAAAACACAGCTCACGGGCTACATTTACCGGATTCCAGGTACCAACTATATTCTCCACTGCTAATGGAGGCATTACAAAGCGTAAATTTCCAAGGTCGTCATAAATATAGTAAGTACACAACCAACCCATATGAGCAGAACCTGGTGTAGCGATAACCTGCACTTTCTTCAACACTACATGATCAGTTTTATCCTTAAACTCTACGATCTGATTACCACTTTCATCTATCGTCACATTTTTATACAATTCACCCGCATTATAAGTTTTTGTGCTTATTGGCAAACCTGCACCCATAGGCATATCCCATATCCGTACGGAATCTGCCACTCCATTTACCAGGTATTGTTGTTGTACCGGGTGATTTCCTCCGGTCTTAGACCAGCTATTACCTGGTGCATAGGCATTCAGCACTCTATTCAAAGGAGATGGCTCGAAGTCAACCTGGCTATAAAAAATACTTTCACCTTTGGAAGAAGGACTCAGTACAGTATCCTGGTAAAAGGCTTTTTGGCTGTTGAATGGATCTGTTTTAAACTTGCCGTCGTTGGTATTACCAGTTTTAGGTACGTAGGGCAGGTATTTATATTGTTCGCGACCAAAATTGTCATATACCACTGGCGTTACCAGGTCGCTGCCTGCCGGATTGGTTCCTTTCGCAACGGTTTGCAGGAGACGGCCAAGGCCATCAAAATATTGCGTAGTCTGTTTTACTTCTGTAACCGTACGATTCGCTGCCTTTACAGCAGCTGTATCTACTGTAGGCATAGAAGGCTCGAAAACACGCACATAGTTGATAGTTGTATTGGTATAGCCGGCCGGTACTGTTATCGGTACCGCCGACTTACGGGCTACATTTCCATCAGGGATATTCTGGGCAAACAGGGATGTAATATATAATATACCACCCAACGACAACAATACACACTTTATTCTGTAAGGGATTCTATACATATCTCAATCTTAAAAATGGGATAAAAAATTGGGCATTATACTTTTGAATTGGCAAGTGTCTCATCAAAACCGCGGTATGCTTACCTGGTGTGATGCTACTTCCCTATCAGTTCACCGGGAGCTGGTACTTATACTCATACATTTTAATGATTTTACCATCCTGCCCTTTTACACACTTTAATCTACCAAACCCGTCATACTCATAGTATTTCGTGCGGCCAGCCGGATCTGTTTCACTGGTCAGTCCAAATAAAGGAGCATAAGTATAAGTCCATATCAACGCTCCTGGTAACCCTGTACGGAGCCTATCCAACTCTGCACGCATCGCGTCGTCTGTCGTTATTCCAGTGGCATTGTCCAGCACCGATTGCGTGATTTTTGTCTTAGCAGTTGCATAGTCGCTTCCCATTATCTTTGCAACAGGATATCTTCCGTTATACCCCCAGAGATACACCTCTTTCACATCATTTGATTTTTGTTGCTCCAATATGTTTCCATAAATGTCGTAGGCATTATAAGACATGTCATCTGCACTGACATCTGTTCCATTAATTCTCGTTTTTAATAAAGTGGAAGATGGGAATATCTGCGATGCAATACCGTTCCAACCGGATTTAAAGGTAGTTACCAAAAAACGTTGCAATACATTGTTTCTGTAGTCGCCTTTCCAATAAGGTTGCTTTAAAATATTGGCAGTTACCATTTGGTTTAATACAGTGACATTGGGGTCAGATACGGTATGATCCCCAGGATAATGGGAAGTAATGGAGGTAGCTACTCCCTTACTATCAATCGTATAAATGGAATCCGGAAGAAGAGCGTTGTTATAATGGTAATTCGTAACGGATTGGATCATTTGTCCATCATCAGTATACTGCGTATTAGTAACTTTAGACGGAAGAAACTTGCCTAATTTTATTTTATAAGAATTATTCCAGAAATCCGTTAAAGGTGGATCTCCTACCACACACCTCCATTCATCAAACCAATCAACGGTGTTATAAACGCTTGCACAATAAATTTCCCTCCAGTTAAATAGGCTATACTCATTCTCCTCAGCACTAACCAAGGCATAAGTATTGCCTGCCTCATTATACTTAAACAATTTCTTTGATTCCAATAAATCGTCTCTTAAGCTATTTCCCACAAAATCTTTCCCTCCTACCGCTACAGGGTTAGGGACCGATTGATAGTCTGCTGGTATAATATAACTAAACAGCGTTTTCCCATTAGGTTTTCCATTACTATCCCAATCATATTGTACTACAGCTGGATAAATTACATCTCCTCCGCTGAAAGAAACACTTGGATAAGAAGCCTGCCCCAAATAAATAATCTGAGCTCCATTGCGTACTACACAACTTGTTCCGCCACCTGTCGGAGTGGCTCGTCTGAGGCCTTTTGTGTAATAATTCTTATAAAAGATATCAATAGGCCTCAGCGTTACTCCGTACCCTTCCTCGTTCTTTCCATAGCTATAAGTGGTCCTTCTCTTCAGTGTGTCATTGGCATCGTAATAATTTATTGACTTATTTCTCACCCCCCCTCCGGATACGATGCCCTCGGATACTGTGCGTATCTGCACAATCACATCAATAGTAACGGTAGTTGTAGCATAGTCATTAATAGCCACGTACACCTGATAAGTGTGTGTTGTATCAAAATTATATGGGTATTCAATGATATGTGATTTTGCATATTCACTGCTAAATTGTCCGGATATCCATGTCTGTATATCGGTTCCGGCAGTCAAATCTCTGAAAACGACCGTTTGCGCCTCGATAACTGCATTTGGAGAAAAGGGAGAAAGGGTAATTCTTACTGTTCCCGCATTAGTAGTACCGGTTAGCACCTGTGGCGCCTTAAAGTTCTCCTGGCGAGTTACTGTACTATTACGCCCTGTTCCTGCTAATTTGAAAGAGAAAAGTCCACCTTCCTTATACTCTGCTTGTGAAAAATGGACTTTATTAGGTTCATACTCAAAAACTGTGCGACCTCCAGTAGGATAAGTTATACTGGTTAAGATACCTGCCTGCAGAAAATTGTCATCAGGTTCCCGATTAGCAAGCCCAATTGAGCCAAATTTCTTTAATGCGTCCTGATCAGGCAGGATGTTCGGTAATAAACTACCATTATTCCTGCCGTTATAATAGCCCCAATAATCCATATTATAGGAAGTTGGGTCTGGCAAAGGAATATTATTATAGGAAAAATAATATGTCTGAGCGGAATCAATTCCATTGATATCAATGGTGCTATACGAGGTCAATTTAAGTCTGGATGTAGCAGGAGAGCTATTAAATTGCGTGGCAAAATAGTCATAGGTAAACACAATTTTCTTTAATCGCTGATAACCTCCATTCTTTTTGTTAAAAACAACGATACTGTCTAAAGCATGCCGGGGATTGCTAGCCAATTCGAGACCGTCCTTCCGGGAAGTATTCGCATAAAACACTACCTTTCCATCTCTATAGATTATTTCTTTTAGGATAGGGTTACCAATACGATTAGTAGAAACAGTTGTGCTGGCATTTTCGCGAACAAAATCCATTAAATCATCATCAGACTCTCCTTTTCTATACCTAACTGAGCTCACAGCAGATGTAGAGACTTCACCTTCAGATGTATAAGAAAAATCAATGCTATCAATACCATCGGCCGAAACCATTTTGGTCAGATTCCAGGACTGAACGTACGACCGAATCGTATGATCATCATTGAAGAAACTATTTTTCATGTCGAAATAATATTTCGTTCCATCATCATCAACAATACTGTAAGTATTAACAGATGCATCTCTATTAATTACAACTGGAGCATATGGAATAGCCCGGAATTTCTTATCATCCCGGGAATACACAAACTTTCCCGCTTGACTGGGCAATGAGTAGTTAAATATATCGGCCTTCATATCCGGCCGGTCATTACTCCAGTTATCAAGTGTTAGGTAATCTTTTATCCGGTCGGCTGAGTCGGCCGATATATTTTGGTTAAACCAACCATAAGTCAATTTTTCGTCTTCTACACCATTCACCGTTCTGGCGATGGTGCCACCAGGCATTAAACTCCATCCGAGTCCCACCCAAGTAGCTTGTTGGGTAACCTTGATTCCGGATGAATGGTAACTCAGGGAAACGGGAACATGTAATTTTCCTACACCAATATCAAATAAAGGAAGGTTAATTGGTGCTACTCCATTCATTGGTATAGTGGGAACATCAATGTACTTCGATAATGCTGCTACGTTGGGGGCTAAAGGTGTTATGGCTGCTTTATCTATGCTTACCTGCCCAAATACAATAAACCCTTTCAAAACAAGGCTAACAAAAATTGTAATTACTCTTTTCATCTATTCTATTATTATCTCGGTTCCATCCACTGTTTCTTAATCCCGGAATTCTGACCCCTGCTTTCTTTCCGCAGCTGTATCACACACTCCTGATGCTATCAGCAGACATACTTTTTTTTAAAAATTATACCCAAACCTCACCTTTACCGGATCCGTCCTGGGCACATGCGAATTATACAAAAAATCAAACAGCACCATCATATTCCCCTTCAGCTTACTATTGATCTTATACTTCTTACTAATCCCCAGCAAACCACTTGGCGTCCATGGCTGCCCTACTCCATCAGGTACTCCCACGTAGCTGGGTTGATAGTTTTGCTCATAACCTCCGTTCAAAAAGAAAGTACCTTTCAACTTCCAGTCTACAAAGGAACGGATGCTCATACCTTGCCCGGAGAAATGGATATCGTTGAAGCCTGTACCCATGCCCAGTTTATAGGATAACCCTACCCCCGCGCTACCATTCTTGTGAAACTTATAAGCCACCTGCCCGGCGAGATCGCTGGTAGTGGGAAAGAACTGCGTGCTTCGCTGAAACTGTATATTACTGCCAAACTCCAGGCGTTGCAGGAAGCTCTTGGTCTTCATTTCTTTTGGCTTAAAGTCCGGCATTTCAGCGGCATTGTCCAGGTCAGGGAATTTACTTTTCAGTTCATTAAGCCGGCTACGGGCTTCTGCCATCTGCTGACTCACCGCTGCGCCCGCATTAGGGCCACCACCCAGGCGTTGCTGGATCAATTGTTCTACCTGGTTGCGGGTTTGTAGTCCTTCCAGGCTTTGGGCGGAACCAGCGGCGCCCTGAATATTAAAGAGGCTGGCCAGCTGCGAGTGTTTAGACATAAAATCATTGAAGGCAGGCAATTTTTTGATCATTTCCATCGCTTTTTGTTCTGCCTTCTTCTTGTCTTTAAACACTTCTTTATATTCTTTCAGCTGTTGCGCGTAGTAGTAAGCTTCCTTATTCATCTTCTGCAAATCCTTAGTGAAACCGGTATATTGGCTCAACTGTTCCTTGAGCAATTGTTTACGCTCGCGGATATACGCTTTGATCTGCTCCGCTTGTGCCAGTTTATCTTTCAGGTTATCGACCGATTTTAACGAGCCATTCAGCTTGTCGGTAATGCCTTTGGATTGTTCCAGTAGTCCTTTTGATTCCTTTAAGAAGCCCAGCGAATTACTAAGGCTATCGAGATAAGGACCGCCCGATTGCGACAATGCGCCGGAATATTTCCCGAGCTTGCCTTTTACGCGCGATTTTAAACTGCCCAGGGAATCGATGGAATGGGTAAACAGGTTGTTGGCTTTGAGGGAATCGACACGTGCCAGCCGCCGTTTCAACTTCTCCTCCTGCTTCATAAAACGGGCCAGCGCCACCTCGCTACGCTTGGTCACCAGGCGCTCCATTTTATCAGACTTTTGCTTTACCTGGGAAAGGTATTTTGCCGGTATGGGGGTCACTTTCTTCAGCAGGCTATCCTGGGCATGAGCACCCAGGGCGCTCATCTGGCAAAACAATGCGAGGTAACAAATAAATTTCATGGCGGATACTAAATAAGGTGACAAATTATTGCGCAATCTTCTTTTTCAATTCCTGTACTTCCTGCGTCAAAGAAGTTATTTTCTTATTCATCTCTATCATATAGAGCAGCTGTTCTTCTACTTTCTTCAGTAACTGCTGATTCATTTCTCCCAGGTCTACGCCTTTCTCTGCCACTTCAGCCGCAGATGGAATTTCTGGTAAATGCTTATGGGTACGAACATAGGCTTCCATTTCTCCTAAAGTGGGAAGTTGGTAGTCGTGCTCAAAAACGAAATCAGGCCAGTTGTTATAAGCTTTTACTACTACTTTTGTAAAAACACCACTGCCGTTTACTGCTAATTTATACCCTTTGGTATCGGTGGTACCTATTCCTACGCTACCATCCCCCTTTACCTGCATTAGGTTCACTCCGGCACTATTAACCGCCAGCACATTATTTGTGGTTAAACGGGTACTGGTTTTAGTCCTGCCATCGAGGATGACAGCTGCCACCGAAGCATCCGATGCAGGCAACACATCTTCTGCCTCACCGGTAATGTAGAGGCCGAAGGATCTGCCAGGTATGCTGGATCTTCCAATCAGGTTGGGAATAAACACACCTGTAGCGCTGGTGGCGTTCCTGACGGATAAAGACGCATCAGTAGCAGGCACATTGCGTTGTGTAAACTTCACAACATAGGTCCCGGAATCTCCGGATACCGTCAACCTCGCATCAGGCGACCGTTCTCCAATACCAACAAAGCCATTATTAAAGATCCTCATGGCCTCCATCAGGCTATCCCGCCCTTTAATACTAAATTTCATGACACTCTGCCTGTTGGAAGCGATAGTTCTCTCCACCTCCAGTTTACCTACCTCCGTACCTGCCATATTGAATTTGAGCGCTCCTACATTTCCCAATACGTCATACTGATGAGTGAGTTGTATATTGGACAAACCATCTGAATATATTTCCAGCTTCGTAGCCGGATTAATAGTTCCGATACCAGCATTACCAGTAGATTCAAGTTTATTCTGTGCCATCACATGCAGACAAAAAAAGGATGACAGCACCAGTGATACAATACATTTCATAGATCAGGGGTATAATTAAAAGTTAAAAATGCTTTCGAGTATAAAATAAAGTGAGATAGTTTTAATATTTCATGGGTTAAATATGCTACTGTCAATTAACCGCAATATTAACACAAATCGGCTAATTTATAATGCTTTATAATAAAAAAAGACGATCCTCCCCCACTATCCGGTATCAGTCAACACAAAAATTTTTACCTTCCGGGAAAAATGCCGTCCCTCCACCTACTCGTTATTAAAACCCTCCAACCTACCGCACTGGCGGCCTTCTACACCGGCCTTGGATTCGAATTCGATTACCATCAACATGGCAATGGCCCTTTTCACTATGCCAGCAAGGGAACACCCGTAACACTGGAAATCTATCCTTTACCAAAAGGAGTAACCATAGCGGATACCACTACCAGGTTAGGTTTTACGGTAGATGATATTGACAACCTGGTCCAACGGTTGCCACCCGGAAACATCGTAACGATGCCCGCTTCTACGCAATGGGGCTACGCAGCCGTTATTCAGGACCCCGACGGCCGTAAAATAGAACTGGTACAGGCATAAAAATGCCGTCTCTACTGAGTAGAGACGGCCTATTCTCATGATAACTTTTTCTTACAGTGTCTTCACTCTCATATACCGGAAACGCACGGTGGATCCATGTCCCAGGAAACCGATATGACCGGTTTCATTCTTCAGACCCGGGTGGTCTTTGTGATCCAGCGTACCGTTTTTACGGGCATCGGCAATATCACCATCCAGGATCACCGTACCATTCAGGATTACCTTGATATGTGTACCATCTACAATCGCTTCTTCTACATTCCACTCTCCTACTGGTTTCAGGAAACCGCGTTTGGCAGGAATAACACCGTAAACAGAGCCATGATACTGGTATACGTTCAGGTTTTTATACACATCTGCTTCGTTGTCCAGGATCTGTAATTCCATACCTACATAAGCGGCATCGCCCTCCAGCGGTGCACGCACGCCCAAACCGTTGTTAGCACCGGGTGTAAGCTGGAACTCGAAACGGAAAGAGAAGTTTTTGTATTCATCTTTTGTATACAGGTTACCATGACCTCCGTTAGAAGGATCGATCACCAGGTTACCGTCTTGTATCACATAGTCTTTCGTGTTACCCACCCACTCATGCATGTTGGTACCATCGAACAACAGTTTGTACCCTGCCTTCTTTTCTTCGTCGCTCAGCACATATGGCTTAGGACGGGGCAGTTCTTTGATGTACAGATCACGGTAAGCTACATAAGTACCATGTGCCTGCAGCTCTATCTGCTCTTCGGGGAAGATAGGCAAACCACGGTCCCAGTAGTTTTCCAGGATCGTATTATCTGTTACCAGCTGACCATTGAGGTATACCGTTACCCGATCGCCCTTCATGATGATGCGGAAGTGATTCCATTCGCCGATCGCGTTATCTGCCAGTACCAATGGTTTGCTTTCATGTTGCTGGTTGTTGTACAGTCCACCGGAACCTACCTGCGCGCCTACATCTACGCGGGAAGTATCCCAGATCTGTACTTGTGGAGAGCCACGCAGGTAAATACCGGCGTCGCCCTGTGCCGTGATCTTCCAGTCTACCAGCATTTCAAAATCGCCGTATTTCTTATCGGTACAGAGGTTATCGCCATGACCGTTGAATACAAGGAGGCCGTCTTTCACCGACCAACCTTTGCGCATATTATCATCCGCTTTATCCTGTGCTTTTGCCAGGGTTTTGGCGTCCATTTTACCACGGACAACCGGGTTTTCCACCAGTCCTTTCCAGCCGCTCAGGTCTTTCCCGTTAAAGAGGGAAACGAAACCTTCGCCGGCAGGCATTTCTGCCAGGTATTTGCGGATCGACTGGCGCTGGTAGTCGGCATCCTGGCCTTTCAGCACCTGGGAAGTTTTTTCCAGCAAGCTACGTACGGTGGTACCGTTGTAACTTTTATCTGCCAGGGCAATATTCATTACCGCGTTAGCGGCTGCCTGTTGCAGGGAAGCATTGTCGAGATAGTTACCGGCAAACAGTAAGGCAGACAATGTTTTGCATTGCTCTGTGCCTTCCAGCACCTTCTGCTGTATAGCAGTCGTGGTGGCCAGTTCCATGGCGTTACGGTACATCAGCAAACGTTGATCTGCCGGAAAACCGGATCTGCGGGTGAGTGCTATATAGCCGGCAACGGCGTCGTCGCGGTAAGCCGCATTATCGCGGGCGATCTGCAATAAGGCAGGTGCTGCTGCGGCATTCTTCCAGGAAGACAACGCCGCTACGGCTGCTTTTTTCGTAGTTGCATCACCGTTATTAAAGGCGTTTAATACGGTAGACAAAGCGCTGGTTTCGCCAATACCGGCCAATACCGGCAGGTAACGTGCCTGCTGTGCTGCGCTGCCTTGTTTCATTTGTGCCTGTATCGTGCTACTGCCTGCGCCGGTGTTGATGATGGCTGCCTGGAGATTACTGATATCCGCGTCGTTGCCGGCATTATTCAACAGGGAAAATAGCGCAGGTAAGTTCGCCTGGGTGGCTACGTCTTTCAGCGCGCTGATGGCAGCACTGCGGGTGCCTGCATCATTGCTGCCGGTGAGCGGCAATACATCGCCTACACGGTTGTCTGCTTTACGTGCAGCCAATACCGCGAGTAAGGCGGTTTGCGCACCAGCCGGCATGGTAGAAAGCGCGGCGCCTGATTGAGCAGCTACTTCATCTCCAGGGATAGTGAATAGTACATTCTTTACTGCATCTACGGTAGTGGCATCTCCTGTTTTCATAGCAGCGAGCAGGGCTGGTAATGCGCTGCTGCCGCCGATTTTACCGGCAGCGGTAATAGCCGCCAGCTTTACGCCCTGGTCTTTGCTACCCAGCAATGACTGGATAGCTGTTAAGGCGCCAGTTACTTTATTATCTCCCAACATACCTACTACAGCTGCTTTATCGGCGTTATCGGCGCCTGACAATTTCTTCAGCCACAGTGGATTGCCTGCCAGGCCATACTGACCCGCAAATTTCAGGGCAGCATCGCGGTAAGCGCGGTTTTTATCATTGGCGGCTGCCAGCAGCAGCGGCAGGCTTTTATCGCCACGGATGGCGGTGAGCAGCTTCAGCGCGGCAGTACGGGTAGGTACCTGGGCATCTGTTTTTGCCTGTTTAAAAATATTTTCTGCAATTTTTTCTGCTGCCGATTTATCTGTCAGCGAAGCTGCATAATACAGGTAAGAGGTGGTAGCATCTGTTACATCATATCTATATGCAGCTTTTGCTGCAGCCGCAGCCAGCGCGGGTGCAGAAGCCGGAGCGCCGATCTGGGCCAGGGCATACAAAGCTACTTTAGCGAGGCGTTTGTCGCCATCAGTGGCTAGCGGCGCAATAGCGGCGGCAGCGCCGGTATAACGGCTATCTCCCAACGCTTCAGTGAGTGTAATACGACGATCGCCGGAAGCGCTCTTCAGTGCCTGCAACAACGCTTGTTGTGCATCCGGTGTATTGATTTTCACCAGCGCACGTGCAGCAGGATCACAAAGCCGTTCATCGGCCAGGTAGCTTTGTAAGGTGCCTACGGCATCATTGTCTCCTACGGTTTGTAACTGGGTAAGGAGAAACATTTTATTTTCCGGGTCCTGTGCTTTGCCCAGTGACTTGCAAAGCGCTGCTGCTGCCTGTTTACGGGCAGTTTCTTTTCCGGGCTGGGTTACGTAGTAACAGTAACCGGAAATGGCATATTCCAGCTGCGTGTTATCGCCTTTTCCCGGCGCTGCCAGCATACCGGCAATGGTGCTCAGTCCTTCTTCTCCCAGGGCTCCAATGGCCTCCATATTGGCATTAAACTGTGCCCGGCCCGGCGATGGCATCAATGCCAGTACATCGGCCACCTTGGTATGAAATGCACGCTGATCTGATGGTCCCTGTGCGGATACCAGGCTACTCCCGCCAACCAGTAATGCAATGAGTAAGTGTAATATCTTTTTCATAATTGTTTACTTGTTTGTGCTGATTCCGGCTGTTTTAGATGGTCCATGGCCCACGCATAGGCTGATAGATGAGCGCATTGGCGCCGGCATCATCGATAAATTCCTGCTTTACCGGGTCAAATTTCAATGAGCGGTTGAGACGCAAGGCAACCTTACCCATGTTGACCAGGGTAGCGGAACGGTGACCGTTTTCCTCGTTCAATGCAAATTTGCGACGTCTTTTCACGGCGTCTACAAAATCTGTTTGCTGAGGTGCCGGATCAGGGAAGGCTGCCAGTTTCTTTTCCAGGTCAGGAATGTCTGAACGGAAACCCGGGTACAGCTTTCCTTTAGGGCCTTCAATATAAGCAGCCTTTTCATCAGCGCCATCACCATCCAGGATGATCTGGCAACCGTCGGCATACGTGTACGTAATTCTTCTCCAGGTACCTACCGCATCGGGGTGTTGCTGTGGTGCATCTACTTCTACACTCACAGGGCTGGTATCATCTTTCCCCAGGAAGTATTGGATAGGATCCAGGTAATGCTGCCCCATATCTCCCAAACCACCACCATCATAATCCCAGTACCCACGGAAGGTCTGGTGTACGCGATGCGGGTTGTAAGGACGATAAGGCGCAGGGCCCAGCCACATATCGTAGTTCAGTTCTTTAGGCACCGGCATGGCTTCCAGGTTCGTTTTACCGATCCAGTAAAACTTCCAGTCAAAGCCGGTGTGCTTACTCACGGTCACTTTCAATGGCCATCCGAGTAAACCACTGTCCACCAGTTTTTTGATGGGCTTTACGGTAGTACCCATTCCATAAAATCTGTCTTCAAAGCGGAACCAGGTATTCAGGCGGAAAATTCTGCCGTGCTGTTGCACCGCTTCCACCAGGCGTTTTCCTTCTCCAATAGTAGCCGTCATAGGTTTTTCGCACCAGATATCTTTTCCGGCACGGGCAGCATCCGCTGCAATGATACCATGCCAGTGCGGAGGCGTGGCTACGTGCACAATATCTACTTCCGGCAGGGTAATCACTTCGCGATAATCAGAAAAGGTTTTCACCCCTTTGCCTTTTTCGCCCAGCTGGTCTACCGCCAGTTTCAAATGACTGCTATCTACATCACAAAGGGCTACAACACGGGTGCCGGCATAGCCAAAGTGGCCGCGGCCCATGCTACCGGTGCCTATCACAGCTTTGGTCAGCTGGTCGCTCGGCGCCAGGTAACCACGACCCAGCACATGCCTGGGTACAATTGTAAATGCAGCAAGCGCTCCCAGGGAATTTTTGAGAAATGCCCGCCTTGAGTCACTGTTTTGTTTCGCCATATTTCAGTTTGATTGAATGCTGTATGCTTGTATTAAAGTTATCAGGTTACTATAGCTGTTCACTGTATTTTCACACCGTATGATAATATTTTCACTATCAAGCTAGATCTTGGTCTCTCTGACAGGTAAGATATAATCTAACGGTGTGAAAAGCAAGTGTTACTCATGGAAAAAATGATAAGCGGTAAAAAATCCGCTCCTCATTAATACCCCGGGTTCTGTACCATCTCGGGGTTCGACAAAGTTTCTTTTTCCGGTACAGGCCACAGGTAATCGCGATCGATATATGCACGGTCCTGCACCTTTACCTGTACGCCGGTCTGCGGATTGGTAGCACCAAATACCTGTCCGTTCATCACCGCTTTTACAATGCCCCAGCGACGGATATCAAAATAGCGCTGCCCTTCAAACGCCAGCTCCGACTGCCGCTCCCGGCGCACCAGCTGCCGCAGCAAGTCCTGGCTATTATACCGTTGCATATCCACCGGCGGCATCCCCGCCCGGTTACGGATATCATTGAGATAAAGCGCCACAGCCGGGTTCTTCCAGTCGCCCAGCTCTATCAGCGCCTCTACATACGACAACAACACTTCGCTATACCGGATAATCATAAAATCGAGTGATCCCGTTCTGCTCTGCCGGTCGCGGGCATCCAGGTACTTTCGTATCCAATACCCTGTGGCGGTAGATTTCTGTACCCCTATTTTATCTGTATTGTTAGTAGAATTATCAAAAGGTTGTAAGATATAACCCGCATCTATAAACGATTCTCCGGGATATAATACCGAAGCCACCAGCCGTGGATCCCGGTTATTATTATAGTTAGGATTTTTACGGTAAATAGCCAGGGAGTCTGCCCCCAGCTCCGCCAGGGTTTTACCTTGTTTGGTTTCAAAGTTGTCTACCACCAGCGAAGTAGGTGATACATAGGTTTCGCCGCCAATGCCATAAGGCGCGAAGGTAGTCCAGGCGTTATTACAACCTCCCGGCGTAAAAAAGATCCTTTCTTTATTCAACTTACCGGTATAGCTAAACAACTCCGCGTAATTGTTCACGTTCGGTTTTTCGCTGCGATACAACTGGTAAACCCCGGTACCTATTACTTTGGCAGCCGCATCCCGCGCGATATCGTAGTGATGGAAGAACAATGCCAGCCGCACGATCATCGCATTACAGGCGCCGGCAGAAATACGCCAGGTTTCATCGCTGTCATATTCCTTGGGCAGGTTTTCAGCACAAGCCTGCAGCTCGCTTAAAATAAAAGCATATACTTTATCTACCGGATCTCTTTTCAGGTGATTGGTAGCCGGCGTCAGCGACTGCGTCACAATAGGAATATCCCCGAAGAAAAGCATGATCTCCATATGATAGTAGGCACGTAAGGCACGGGCTTCATACTTCATGCGGGTACGTAGCTGATCGTCCATGAAGCACTTATCTACGTTTTCCAGGAAACGGCAGGCGCGGCGGATATCTATATAATCATCTCTCCAGATCCACTCTGCTACATCCCAGGTAGGATTTTGCAAACCCCTCGTATAAATATCGTAGTTACCCCGGAAGTCGCCGCGGCATACCGCTTCATCGCTCAGGCCTGACCAGAACATTACATTACGGCCGGTTGATCCTGCAGGCACACCTGCGTAAATAGATCCCAGCGCACTGTACGCGTGTCCTTCTGTTTTCCACCACACGGCATCGGTTACGCCATCAGGACTATCATGCGTCAAAAATTTTTTACAACCCGGAAAAGATAACAACGCCAGGCTCATTATAAAGAGAATGCTATATCTGGATTTCATCGTGCAATATTTTAATCATTAAAGTTGGATACTTACCCCTGCGGTATACATTTTCATGATACCATATGTCCACTGGTTGCCCTGGCTTTCCGGGTCTACCAGCTTCATCGACGTAAATACAAATGGGTTTTGCGCATTTACATATATGCGGGCGCCGTTAATGCCTATGCGTTTTAAACGTTCACCGCTGAAGTTGTATCCCAGCTGTATATATTTTATGCGGGCATAAGCGCCATTCTGTATCCAGAAATCGGAGTTTAATTTATTGATACTGGGAGAAGTTGTTAACCTCGGGAAACGGGCATCGGTACGTTGCGGCGTCCAGTAGTGATCAGCATAATAACGGGTAGGCACGCCACCGTCGAACGACATATCCAATGGATAGGCCAGCATACCGGCTAAGATGGCATCGTCTTTACTCACGCCCTGTAGCAACATTTCCAGTTCCCATTTTTTATACGTCAGGCGGATATTGGCGAAGTAATCTACTTTAGGAGTAGGATTGCCTATTACCGTCTGATCTTTTCCGTCAATGACATTGTCGCCATTCACATCTACATAGCGAATGTCGCCGGGTTTCTCGTTGGCAATAATGGGTACCAACGGCGTACCATCTGCTTTGAAATCGCTTGCCTGCAATAACCCATTCGTCTTATATCCGTATAGGCTTCCCAGCGAGTATCCTTCTTTATGGATCGTACCACCGCTGATGTAAGGTCCACCGCGTAAAGACAGCAACTCGTTGTTGTTATAGGAAATACCAGGTCTTACCGATAGGGTGATATTTTTTCCAATGTTGCTATTGTAATTGAGCGACAGCTCGATTCCTTTGTTCCGCAGCTTGCCGGCATTGATAGGCGTGGTCCCCATTCCACCTACATAAGATACGGGTGGGTTGAGGATGATGCCATTGGTTCTTTTATCGTAATAGTCGAAGGTGAATTCGAGCTTACCTTTAAACAGGCTCATATCTACGCCCAGGTCCAGCATGTCTACCGTTTCCCAGGTAATATCAGGGTTTCCAAATACCGACTCTACCCCATCGCTGGCACTGATCATGTTTTGATACTGATACAGCTCAATATTTTCATTTCCCAGTCGTCCATAGGAAGCACGCAGCTTCAGGCTGTTAATGGCCCGCAGCGATTGCATAAAGTTCTCCTTGTGTACATTCCATCCCAATGCTACCGAAGGGAAGGTTCCAAACTTGTGTCCAGGCCCGAAGCGGGAGGAACCATCAGTGCGGATAGCACCTTCCAGCAGGTATTTATCTTTATAGGAATAGTTCAGCTTACCATAAAAAGACAAGAGTGATCTTACCTCCCAGTAGCTGCTGTTATTTTCTTCCTGTGAGTAGCCACCCATTACATAAAAGTGATGGTCTTTTAAGTCGTAGGTATAATCTGCCGTAACGCCGGCATAGTAATACGTTGTTCTGTCGAAGCTGGCCGACCGGCTTACCCCCCAGGTTTGTACCAGCTGTCCGCTGAAATAATCGAAGAAATAATAGTTATCCCTGGTATTGCGGGTCACATCGCTGTTTAAACGAAAACTAAATTGCCCCCGCAAATTCAGTCCCGGTAATACTTCCCACTTGGGTTGCAGGTTGATACTGGACTGCCCGTATTCATTGGTACTTTTTCCTCCATGTTCCGCATAAGCCACGGGGTTTACAATATCTACATAGCGGCCGTACATAGTGGGCGCGCCATCTTTTTCGGGGTACTTGGGCAAAATAGTGGGTGGCACGCGGAACACATCTTCCAGTATGCGGTTACCACTGTTACCATTGGGGCGGTTAGGGTAGAAAGTATTTCGCTTAATGGCCAGCATATCCATGTACACCAGGAACTTCTTGCTGAGGGTGATAGAAGTGTTGGCGCGCACGTTATACTTGTTGGAATGATTCAGCGGAATCATTCCATCCTGGAACTGGTAGTTGGCGGTAAGGGCGAAACGTGCCAGGCTGTTACCACCGCTGATGCCGAGCGAGTGGCTGGTGATGGCGGCCGCCGGGTTAATAATTTCCTTTTGCCAGTTGGTGTTGGGATATTTGATCGGGTCATCGCCAGCTTCCGTGTGCTTAATATCATCATCGGAGTAAAACGGCTGATTGCCGGCATTTACCTGTGCTTCATTAAACATGCGCATATACTCCGGCGCTTCTACCAGCTTAGGCATGGTAGAGGGCGTTTGTACGCCATAGTAACCGTCGTAGGTAACGGCTACCCGGCCTGCCACGCCACGCTTGGTGGTTATCAATATTACGCCGTTGGCAGCACGGGCGCCATACACCGCTGCTGCGGCGGCGTCTTTCAATATGGTCACGCTTTCTACGGTTACCGGGTCAATATAGTTCATGTCCATAGGTATTCCATCTACCAGTACGAGCGGATTAGCGCGGTCAGCCTGGAGGGTGCTGAGGCCCCGTATTTTAATAACGGCGGCATCACCGCCCGGCAGGCCGGAACTCTGGCTTACCTGTAAACCGGTAACGCCTCCCTGCAGCGCTTGTGACAACGCCGTGATAGGCTTGCCATTGGTTTGTTGGGCTATGTTTACAGAGCTGATAGAGCTGGCGATATGTTTTTTCTGCTGCTCGGAAAGTCCTACTACTACGACTTCATCCAGGGCTGCCACTTTTTCTTTCAGGGAGATATTCAGCGCGTTGTGGCTGCGGATCACCGTATGTTCTTCGGGAAGGTATCCCATTTGTGTAAAAACGATCACCGCATTTTTCTTAGCCTTTAAGGTAAAGTAGCCGTCTACGTCTGAAGTGGTGCCAATGCTGTTATTGTCTTTCACGCGGATGGTTACCCCTGGCAATGCCTGTGGAGGTTCGTGGTTATCGTATACACGGCCACGTATAAGATAAGTACTGTCTTCTTCTGTGGAAATGCCGTTAATTTTATCTGTATGCTTTCCTTTTTCCCGGGGAATGATGGCTACCTGGTTGCGCACAATCCGGTAGCTGAGCGCAGTATTGGCCAGTGCCTGGTCCAGTACTTCTGTCAATTTTTTATCGCGCAATTCAAGGGTGACCGGTTGCTCTTTATTCACCAGTTCATCTTTGTAGAAGATGCGCCAGGTGCTTTGCGACTGGATCTGGCTGAATAACTGCGGCAGGGTACCCTGGCTTAACCGGATAGTAAGATGGTTGTCCTGCGACCTGCCTGTAGCGGCAATTCCCATCATGGCGGTGAATAACAGGAGTGCGGTTAGTTTCATTGTTTTCACTAGTTTGGTGGCAAAAGTACTGCCTGGCGGGACACGCCATTGCGCATAGATTTTTTTCATAACTTCACGTTAGTTTTTTTGGTTAATAAAAAGACATACGCTACCCTACCCCCGTAGGGTGGCGCCACCGGAAGATGTTCCACCATCTTCCGGTTTTTTTGGTCATATTTTGGTTTTCTACTCTTTCTCTGTTAATACGATGCGCTGTCCATATCGCTCATAGCGCAGGGAGTTGGTGGCGCAGATTACTTCCAGCACGTTATCAAGGTTATCTTCCAGGTCCAGGTCGCCGGAACAGGTTTCCAATCCAGGTTTTGTGGAGGCCAGGTCAAGCTCTATGTTATAGTATCGCGTTAATTTTTTCAGGATATCTTTCAAAGGCGTGTTAAAAAAGAGCAGGCGGCCGTCTTTCCAGGCGGTATAGGTGGCTATGTTTACGCGGCTCATCTGTAAGCCACCAGCTTTTGCATCAACAGTAGCCATATCGGCTGGTTGCAGCAGTTGCGAATGCTCCCGGGAAAAGCCATGTCCGGGCACATGCAGGCGCACACTTCCTGAGGCCAGCACAAGGCTTTGCCGGGTATCGTCGGGATAGGCACTGATATTAAAAGTGGTGCCCAGTACCTCGGTGACTAAACCTGACGCATATACGAAGAAAGGCGACTGTGAATTGGGAGCGATATCAAAGAAGGCCTCTCCTTCCAGGTACACTTCTCTTTTTCCATTTTTAAAGGCAGCGGGATATACCAGGCGGGAGCCGGCATTCAGCTGCACCACGCTGCCATCTTCCAGCTGTACCCGGGCACGGCGGCCATAGGGCACCAAGAGGGTATTGTAAGTGGCGGCGGTAATACTCAGCGTGTCTTTATTAATGGTAACACCTGTACCTCCGCCGGCATATACCAGGGCGGCATTCTTCCCTTTCACCACTACTGCCTGGTGTTGCCCAACCAGGAGGCGGGTATCCGTGAGGGGCTGGTCATGGGGCAGCTGCCGGGCAAAGCGTAATAAATCGTTCTGCCGGGGCAGGAAATACCAGAGTCCCGCCGCCAGTAATACCAGTATGGCAGCGGCCACTTTAAGGTACAGGTACCGGTAGCGGGCCGGTTGAGGCACCAATCCCGGCGCAATCTCTTCCCAGAGCGCGGCTTTGTCGGCCGGGTCCCATGCTTCGTTCCCGGCATTCCGGATCACCCGTTCCACCGATCCTGCCAAAGCCTCCAGGGCAGGATCTATGGGCGTGCCCGGTGACTGTTGGTCACTCCCCAATATATCTTCCAGGGTCGGATACTTTTTTCCGCGCTTCATGCAATATCTTTCCAATAAAGAGTGATCAACAGATCAGGTATAGACTGCTGAGCCCAACTTTTTTTAAATTATTTTTTTTGAGATAGCCAGGACATCAATAAAATTAGGAGCGGCAGCACCGGCACTTTTTCCATGCTGGACCGCAGTTGCCGGAAAGCGCGATAGGCCAGGGTGCGGCAGGTAGGGACACTGATTTTCATAATACCGGCTACTTCTTCGTAAGACAACTCGCAATTGAACTTCAGGAACAACACCTCTTTTTGCCGGGCGGGAAGGTCGTTGAGCTCCCGGGTAAGGATGCGCAGCATCTCCTGCTGTTGCTCGGCCGCAATGCGCTGCTGCTCTACATCCGGCTCATAGGTGATGGAGAAGTAATCGTCTGTTTCCAGCTGGTCGGCAATGGCATATTTCTTTACCGCCAGGTGAATTTTACGCCGGAAGGACCGTAGCAGGTAAAAGCGGATATTTACTTTGGGAGAAAGATTACGCCGGTAGTGGTATAGGTCCAGGAAGAGATCCTGGATACAGTCCTTGATCAGCGCGGTATCCTGCACGTAGCGTAATCCGTACCGGAAAAGCATATCCGCAGATGTATCATATAATTCTCTGTAGGCTTCCTGATCGCCCAATATGATATTATCCCACAAAACATTATCTGTTTCCATTACGCGGTCTTTCAAACAGTTGCTATTTAGACGTCACCCAAGATAGAGTAAAAAGCTTAAAGCAGAAAGCAAAAAGCTATTGTGGAGGATGACCTATGCGATTTTTAAATACTCGCTAAGATGATCCTCCGCAATAGCTTTTTGCTTTGTGCTTTAAGCCTTATGCTTTCTCCAACTCATGCCATAGGCTGGCAGCACCAATCAGTGCGGCGGCCTCACCCAGCGTAGCTTTTACTACGGGGACGGTAATCTGTTGTTGTTGTAATTGTGTTTCCAGCAGTGGGAAGAAAAGGTCAGATGCATTGGCGATGTTGCCGCCAATGACAATCACTTCCGGCTGTTCGTCCCTGACAAAATCGACGAGTACGACAGCCAGGTTGACTGCAAACTCATTGAACAGTTCCTCGATCCTGCTATCAGTTGGCATACGTGCCACCAATGCTTTTACGTCGGCTACCGTTTCACCGCTGATTTCCTGGTAACGTTTTACAAACCAGCGGGTCGACAGGTAGTCTTCCGCTATGCCATCTTTAAAGGGGGTACACCAACGGTTGGCGTCTTTAGCCACCCCGTCGTGGTACCAGGCAGAGCCCAGGCCGGTGCCGAGAGTCAGCCCGATGCCCCGTTGATAGTTCCTTCCGGCGCCGCTGAATACTTCACCCTGTAAAAAGCAGCCGGCATCGTTGATAAAACGGATCTGTTCCGGCAGGATATCCAGTTGTGCTGCCAGCAATTGCTTTATATTAAGCTGGTACAACGCATCAAATTTATCCTGCCCTTTCATCAGGCTGATACCTTGCTCGTAGTCGAAAGGGCCTGGCATACCAATCCCTATATGCTTTACCTCTGCGGGAGCATGACTGAATACTCCATTGATCACTGTGGCCCATGCTGCGATTATATCGGCTGCTTCCCCATGTGAATTAATGCGGGTGCGGTTCCACGAACCTTCTATGATAGACCTTGTTTCAAGATCTACCAATGCTGCGGTAATATGAGAGCCGCCAATATCAATTCCTAACGCCGTGGAATGCTTCATAAAAGTTGTAAGATAGAGTGGTTGCTAAATCGTTTAAGCTAGACAAATATAAAAAATATTTTGGTTGATTTGCTCAGAAAAATCGTTTTAGCAAGATGAAAAATGGTAAAACTGGCTCTAAATATAGGGCGTTTTTCCAGAAATCAAAAAAACGTACTTGCTTTTCGAAAAGAAATCTGTTGTAAAATATTTTGACAGATGAAAAATTATTATCACTTTTACATCGTAATTCATTTCACAATGGAATCTGATCATTGCTCCGGCAGTAATATGTTAACAGCCTACATCGCTACTAACTTTAACACTTCTCCCCCAGCTTTATAATTCAAACATGCCCGGCTTCACCATCGAACTGACACGTCTGTCAGCAGTGTGCCCGTGCAGGTAATCATCACTATATTTCATCAACATTCATTAACAACACCCAACAACAATGGAAAATCCAATTCTCAGATGGGCATTGCTCATCGGCCTACCCCTGTTATGCCTGTTACTGTACAAGATCATTCTTCGTATATGCTTTGGCGTAGTTATCGTACCGGAAGACCGCATCGGCCTGGTCACCAAAAAATTTGTGCTCATGGGTAAACAGGAACTGCCCGAAGGCCGTATCCTGGCTATCAACGGAGAAGCCGGCTTCCAGGCGCAAACCCTGGCCCCCGGCGTATACTTCGGCAAATGGGCCTGGCAGTATAGTGTTGCCTTCCAACCCTTTACCATTATCCCTACCGGTAAAATCGGACTGGTGCTGGCGAAAGACGGCGGGGAACTGGAAACTGGCTCCATCCTGGCTCGTAAAGTGGCCTGCGACGCCTTCCAGGACGCCGAAGCCTTCCTGCGCAATGGCGGCCGGAAAGGACGGCAAACGGCGATCATCACCCCCGGCTCCTACCGTATCAACACCCTCCTGTTCGACATCGAAATCACCGACATGTCCACCATCCCCGACAATGCAGTAGGTATCGTTACCACCCTGGAAGGTAAAGCCATCGAAACCGGCTCCATCGCCGGTAAAACGATCGACAACCACAACAACTTCCAGGATGTGGATGCATTCCTCGACAAAGGCGGTTATAAAGGTCTCCAGGAACAGGTAATACTGGCCGGCTCCTACTTTATCAACCCCTGGTTTGCTAAACTGGAAATGGTGAAGATGACAGAAATCGCTATCGGGCACGTAGGCGTGGTCATCTCCTTCGTGGGTAATGATGGCGTAGACATCAGCGGCGCCGAATTCAAACATGGCAACATCGTAGCCAAAGGCAGTAAAGGCGTATGGGCCGAACCATTAGGCCCCGGTAAATATCCTGTTAATCCCTATATCATGAAAGTAGAGCTGGTACCTACCACCAACCTGGTACTCAACTGGGCCTCCGCCAGAAGCGAAGCGCACCAGCTGGATAAGAACCTCTCTACCATTACAGTAAGAAGCCGCGACGGTTTTACGTTCAATCTCGACGTATCACAGATCATTCACATCCCTACTACCGAGGCGCCCAAAGTAATTGCCCGCTTCGGTAATATGAGCAACCTCGTTACCCAGGTACTGGAACCTACTATCGGTAACTATTTCCGTAACTCCGCCCAGGGCTCCGATGTGATCAGCTTCCTGACCAGCCGTAAAGAAAGACAAACAGCTGCCAAAGAACATATTGGCCATGTATTGGATCAATACAATGTGTTTGGCGTAGACACCCTCATCGGGGACATTGTGCCACCGGAAACCCTGATGAAAACACTCACCGACCGTAAAATTGCGGAAGAACAAAAGATCACCTACGATACGGAACGCCTGGCACAGGAAACCCGTCAAAAGCTGGAAAAAGAAACGGCCATCGCTGAAATGCAGAAGGAAATCGTAAAAGCCGACCAGGGCGTATGGATTGCAGAAAGAACAGCCGACGCCTCCGTGAAGAAAGCCACCGGTGACGCCAACAGCGTACGTTTGCAGGCCAACGCGGAAAGTGACCGTATGAAATTACTCGCTGCCGGTGAAGCGGAAAAAGTAAGACTGCTCGCCAAAGCAGAAGCAGAACGTACTGAATGGATCGCCAAAGCTGATGCAGAAAAAATTGCCCTCACCGGTAAAGCAGAAGCAGAAAAGATCCTGGCCATCGGTCAGTCCAGCGCCGAATCCTATAAACTGGCTGTGGAAGCCATGGGCGGCAACAACTTTACCCAGCTAAAAGTAATGGAAGCTATCGGCGCACAACAAATCCGTATCATGCCGGATGTACTCATCGGCGGCGGCGATGGCGCCAATGGTCCTATCAGCGGACTCCTTGGCCTGAAATTGCTGGAAGATATCGGTAAAAAGAAGGAAGAAGATAAGAAGCCAGAATAACCAATTGTATTGTAGCAGCTTCAGAAAAGCCCCCATAAGTACGATACTTTGGGGGCTTTTTATGCTATTATTTACATGTTATAATATCATCATACGCAGCCAAAACTATACTTTTTTATATAGTTTTGGCTGCGTATCGATTTGGATAGCCAGCCAAAACTATGTATTTTTACCCTGTTTTGGCTGCGTATCGATTTGGATAGCCAGCCAAAACTACACCTTAAAAACTGCAGCGATGGAAAAACTAATTGGCAGGGAACACGAAAAGAAAATACTGCTGGAAACGCTTTCCTCTCCGGAAGCCGAGCTGGTAGCCATATATGGGCGGAGACGGGTTGGTAAAACATTCCTGGTGCGGCAGGTATACCAGGATCAAATGGTATATGAATTCTCCGGCGTACATGGATCCTCGACAAGGCAACAACTCGAGAATTTTCGCAACGCTATCGCATTAACATTAAATACACCAATTCTCCCTGCTATACCACACAACTGGACAGAAGCTTTTTTGTTGCTGATTCAATTACTTGCTCCACAACTTAAAAAGAAGAAGACGGTTATCTTCTTTGACGAATTTCCGTGGCTGAGTGCTGCTAAATCTGGCTTCCTTCCTGCATTTGAATACTTCTGGAATTCCTGGGGCTCCAAACAGGTAAATCTTGTGGTGGCTATCTGTGGCTCTGCGGCTTCCTGGATGATTCAGCGGGTGGTAAACAACAAAGGAGGATTACATAACCGCATCACCAGGAGAATTCGCCTCCTTCCCTTCAATTTACCCGAAACAGCTGCCTATCTGAAAAGCCGGTCTGTAAACCTGGACCATTACCAAACACTCCAGATTTATATGGCACTTGGAGGCATCCCTCACTATTTAAAGGAAATCCGGAAAGGAGAAAGTGCTACCCAGGCAATCGATCGTCTATGCTTTACAAAGGATGGTTTGCTTGTAGGTGAATTTACCAACCTGTATAATTCTCTCTTTGAAATGGCAGATCGCCATATTGCCGTGGTAAAAGCTCTTGCCGCCAAACCATCCGGACTCACACGCAACGAGATCATACACGAAGCGGGTCTACAAAGTGGCGGGACTACCACCAAATTGATGGAAGAACTTGTACAATCGGGATTTACAGCTACCTATCTCCCATTTGGCAAAAATGCCAAGGATCTGATCTATAAACTGTCCGATGAATATAGCCTGTTTTATCTCAAATTTATTGAACATGCCCGGGCAACAGGGCCTGGCACCTGGATCAAGCGGGCTGCCTCTCCCTCATGGAAAAGCTGGAGTGGTATGGCTTTTGAAAATATCTGTCTGAAACACGCCCCTCAAATCAAGCAAGCATTGGGCATTGCCAGTGTCTACACAGAAGAATCGGCCTGGCGATCTAAAACAGCACAGATAGACCTGTTACTCGACCGCCAGGATGACTGCATTAATATTTGCGAAATGAAATTTTCAAATACTGCATTTACTATCGAGAAATCATATGCAGCGGAGCTACAACGCAAACTCACTAACTTCCAGGAGGAAACCGGAACAAGAAAAACGTTGTTTTTAACAATGATTACCACCTATGGTGTAAAGGATAACCAATATAAAAACACTTTGGTGCATCATGAAGTAACGATGGAAGAGCTATTTAAATAAAATACGCTATTCATTACTGCATCAACATCCCCTTTGCATTATACTTCTTTTCGCCTATAGTATATACCATCTTCGCCCCTTTGCCGTCGATGTCGTAAGATGCAGCATTAAAAGGTACGATCACCTCGTTCTTTGTATTGATCAATCCTACCTCCGTATCATTATTCACTTTTTTGGTGACCATGGCGATACCCTCGTTAAACGGCCGCGCGGTGGCATACATACAGGGAATAACAGGTTGTCCGTGGGTATTGATAAAGCCAAAATCAAAGTGCGCATTTCTTACTTTGGCTAAACCATCTTCAAACGGTTCTACGTCCTGGTACTCCTTCAAATCAATTACCCTCTTTCCTTTATTATCCAGGAAATAATGATGATTGCTTTTATCATACACCAGCAATAGTCCATCACTATAGGTATTGCCATTGGTATAATAAGGTACAGATGTCAGCAACTGTCCCTGGTAATCATATAAGGAACAGATGCCTTGCAGGGGACCGTCTGGCGCTGATTTGTTGGCATAAAATACCGGTTCTTTTCCATCTTTCATGATATCATCATAGATCATCGGGATCACCAATTTCCCATTGCCATCCATTAATCCTTTCAACCCTCCTTCTTCGTTCTTCGCTACTATGGCCAGTTGCGGTGAAAATTCTCTTGCTACCAGGTCCAGCTTCACCAGTTGACGGGTAGCGGTATCCAGGCGGTAATAATAGTAACCATTATAGTCTGAACTGGAAAAAAAGAAGGGATTGATAGCGGTCATTTCTTTGTAGGTGGGTGGTATTACAAACTTACCACCGGCATCCATAAAGCCATATAGATCACTTTTCGCATCTTTTACTAAATAGAGGCCGGCATAATTAGGAGAAAGATTTTTCAGCATCATCTCCTTTTTAACTTCCACACGGGCTTCTGCCATATACACCCTCACCCCGGCTACTTTACCTTTATAATATCCTTGCGTATATCCTCCCTTGCCGGCGTCAAAAGGTGTTCCTCCGGGCATCTCATCCAGCATGGCTTCCTGCAGTGCGTGAATATCTTTAAAATGTCCGTTGTCTATTTTCTTTACCAATTGTTGCAAGATATTGTTGTAGGTTTTCAGCAGCTTGTTCATATCGTCCGGATCATGCCCGCTGCCGTTGTTCCTGCTGATATAATCCAATGGTTTGCCATCCTGGTTAAATGCCTCTATATAGAGGTAGTTTTTGTAGGCGCTATCTCCCATCAGTAACCTTAACTGGTTATCCTTCATCTTATCAATTTTAATGGCAGCCCCTTTAAAAGTAGCCGTGGAATGGGATTTATCCAGCTTAAGCACCGTCATTTTAACAGGGTAACTGTAACTAACCGTGGCCAGTACGCTGTCGATAGTTTTGGAAGATGGTATAGGCGTGGAACCGTCCAGCGCATAAGATTTGGCCTCGGTAGTACCATCTGCAAAAAATATTTTTTCAGATATCACATCGGGAGCTTCCAGGTCGTAGTTGTCATTGTCACGCAGGGCGTTATTGGCTTCCAACACGCTGTTAGGATACTTTACTTCCTGGGTTAGTCCTATATTCTCCAGGTAGGCGGCATACCCTGACGTGAAAACGTCCACTGGCCTTAGCTGGTAGGGAGCCACGGTGTCTTCTTTTCCTGTATAGCCATTCTCTTTGTCGGCTGCCATGCGCGACATGAACTTAATAAAGCGATCTATTCTTTCACTTTCTTTCTGTAGTTCTTCTTTGGCGGCCACCAGTGTTTTTCCATCAAACTGTTTTACAAATGCCTTCAGTTCTTCAGAAGGTTCCGTTTTCACCTTGCAGGCCGCCAATAGCACCACGGCAAAGGTTACACAACTAATGCGCTTCATATATTGCATAAAAATTCGTTGATCAGTGATTACTCTACCACAAAATGGGACTCGTTATTTTTATCGATGCTCACATAGTAATCCAGTGGATACACCTTGTTGGCATCTGCTATATAGCAGGCCGGATCATCTTTGCCTGCTACGATCAATTTGGCAAAACGCCCGTCCGGCGTGATATACAAGCTGGCATTTTCAGCCAGTGTAACCGTATCCGTTATATGCGCCAGGTCTGTGATATTTTTCCATTGGGCTTGTCCGTCGGTAGGCTTATAGAGGTGCCAGGCCATGGCCCTGCTCTGTTCCAGCGGGAATAACAGGTTGGCCAGCTGCTGGGTGTCTTTACCTTGGTACGCTGCCTGCAACTTCCGGTAATGCGCCAGCACACGTTCTCTGGCATCCGGTATTTTACGGATGTCGGTAGCGGTTGCATAGGCTGGCAGATCAAAGGACTGAATGGTGGTTTCAAAGGTTTGGTTAATAGTAGCGGAAGACTGCCCAGCAAACCGTGATGCCCGGATCGCTTTGTAGTAATGCGGCTCCAGCTGGATCATCGTATCAGCGTTGGGAGTCTGAAACTGCAATATTACCGGCGAAAAGCAGGACTGATCGCTCCATTTATGCACTGCCACTGTTACCACCGACTCCTGGTGCAGGCGGTTTCGTGGATGCCCGTCGAAATCAACGCCCGGTAATAATTCTATCGTCAGCGTTTGTTTGCTGCCTTTCTGCAAGTAGGCATTAATATCTGCAGTTACGCCCAGGGTATTCGCCCTCAGGTGGGTAAGCGCTAAAAAGCCGTTTACGTACAAGCGATACCCACACTCACTGTTATCCACCTCCAGCCGGTAGTTATCGCTGGTGCCGGTGGCGGGAACAGTAGTATAGGCGTTGGTCACTTTGTTGTTGGCCGGTTGATTAAAATACAGGGTGATGTACGACTTTTCTTTGCTGCCAAGGGTAAGCAGGGTACCTTTATAATCAGTAACGGTAAAAATGATATTCTTTTCCACGGTTTTCCAGCTTAGATCGGGACCGGAGCCCTCTTTCAATCCGGTGCCGAATGCCGATTCCAGGCCATTAAGCACTTCCAGGGTGCCTTTCTCTGTATGAAAGGAAATGCGGACGATCGCCTCCTCTTTCATTTCAACCTGCATTTCTTTTACAGGCTGACCATAGTAGGTAAAGTCGCCTTTCAGATGCATCACCAGTACACGAACCGGTACAGAATCTACCCGTACCTGGCTTTTCGCCAACGTGGCCACGAGGGAGTCGAGCTGCTGCCGGTGATGGATATTTTCGATGGCCGTCAACGACGAATGGCCACAGCTGGCCATCAACAGGGCATACAACAAAACAATGCCAATGTATAATTTATTCATGGTGGGTAGGGGCTTAGGGTTGAATAAAGAAGATCCGGAAGGTGGGAGCTTCGGTGATTTCAGCAATGCTATTAATATTTTTAGGGAGAGACAGACCCATTAATTGTTGCTGATTTTTCCAGACCAACAGGTCGTTCTCTTCATTTGCGTAAAATTCTCCCGTGGAGTCGGCGCCTGGCTTGCCATACAAGGCCGTGAGCTTTTCTTTGAGGTTAACGGCATCCTGTTTATTTTTAAATAATTCTACTGATATTCGCTTCAGGTGCAACTTGTCCTCATCTATGGCAATAGACATCCCTGCCACAGGCATTCCCATCAACTGCATATATCGCTCATCGTTAAATTCGTATCCACTAATTCCATTCCGGATAAAATGAAGGGTAGGATAATCTGCCAGCAAATCGCTGTCGCGCGTGATGGCATTGATTTGAATGATGTCGGATGGCTTTTTGGGAGCGGGACGGTTACAGGCCCACAAAGTACTCAACAACAAACAGTACAACAGGCTTCTTCTCATGTTCGTAGTGGTGATCGGGTTATAAAAGCCTGAAAGTAAAGAAAAATAACCGATCCGGCTACACCGGTGGTGTATATGCGGGTTATCGGTTTATATATGCGGGGGGAAAACAAAAATTCGCGCGAAGGCACGCAAAGACACGAAGGAGCAAAGAAACAAAGGAAAATAAAAAACTTTGCTTCTTTGCTCCTTCGTGTCTTTGCGTGCCTTTACGCCTTTAGTGCTTATCCAGGCTGTAAGGCCCCGGTCCGAAATAAGCCAGCAACAAAGCGCCTCCCAGTATCGCCATATTTTTCATAAACATAGCCATCTGCATTTGTTTTTGCATGGGATCGGTAACAGACCAGAAATTATGTAAGACAATACTTACCGGCACCAGGAAAATAACAATCAGCCAGGCGCCGTATTTTACCTTGTAGCCCAGCAATATGCTGGCTCCCCCCAATAAAGCAAGTAAACCTGCAAAAGGTACCATAATGCGGGCAGCGGGCACACCAGCCGCTGCTGCATAATCAGCGCCGGCTCCCATCACATGGTTAAGCCCGGACATAACAAAAATGAGGGCAAAGAGTATGCGGCCCAGCAATGGAACTATTTTCATAGTAAATAAATTTTAATAATATAACAAACCTAGTGGTATTCTTGTTGCCAGGAAAGAGACTTACCGAAAGGATAGTGGTTTCCTGTACTATAGCAGGGCTTTCCGTATCTTTACCAGCGGAAAGAAAAATGATTGTATGCGAAAAGAAAACTCTTCCAATGCTATCAATGAAAGGCAGTTAAGGGGCGATTGCGGCACAGCCTATACCCTCTCGCTGATCGGCGGACGTTGGAAGCCCTCTATACTCTGGCGTCTGCTTGACGGCAAAATGCGCTATAACGAACTAAAGAAATCTATTTCCGGTATTTCCGAACGGGTGCTGGTACTACAGTTGAGAGAGCTGGAAAACGACGACCTGGTAAAACGGATTATATATCCCGAAGTGCCTCCCCGCGTAGAATATGAGCTAACCCCGCTGGGATGGAGTATGGAAGCACTGTTACAGCATATGTCTGACTGGGGCGTGGCACATAAAAAGGCCACCACAACCCAACCGAAACAGGCGCAGGTTATGGTGGATAAAGGTTAATACGTCAGGCCCGCATCGTCCAGCGCTCCCATCGCCAGCGATGTCCAGTCGGCATCATGCACATCTTTTGCCAGGATGGTGGTAAGCCTCGACTGTACCAGTTGTGCCATTGGCATCGGCGTATACGAGCGCCGCGCTGTTTGCAATACCAGGTCCATATCTTTCAAACCCAGGGCGGCGCCGAACGAAGGACTACCCGTGAATTTCCGGTCTATCACCATGGCGCCATAATTACGGAACACGGGACCAGCAAACAAAGTAGTGGTCAGCATTTCATAAGCCACCTTCGGATCTACCTTATTTTTTTCCGCCAGCGCAAACGCTTCTGCCATCAGCTCAATAGAAGCGGCAATCATAAAGTTGCCAATCAGCTTCAATACATTGGCACTACCTGCATCTTCCCCCAAATCAAAAATATTTTTGGCAAATCCTGCCAGCAGTAAAGGTTTTATTCGCTCCTTTGCCGCTGCCGGACCCGAAATCACCGCATTACCTACCTTGGCTGCCGCCGCATCGGGACGGGCAAATACCGGCGCGGTAACAAATTGCACGCCCTGCGCCTGGTGACGCAACGATAAGGCTGTAGAAGTATCGGGCGACACCGTACTCATTGACACGTGAACCCCTCCGGGGCCCAGCGCTTCCAGCAAAGCGTCTGTAGATATTGCTTCCAGTGCAGCATCATCCGCTACCAGGCTCAATACCACGCCTCCTTTCTCTGCCGCCGCTGCCGCTGTATCCACCAGTACCGCGCCCAGCTGTTCCAGCGGCAACGCCTTTTCACGGGTGCGATTGTAAATTTTCACTTTGTACCCTGCTTTCACCAGGTTTTCTGCAATGGGGTAGCCCAAATGACCGGTTCCTATAAATCCAATGGTTTCCATATTACTGCTATTAAAAAGTTTACTGTTCAAAGCTAAGCTTTCAGGTCAACTTATGGGTGATAGATTTATCTCAATTTTGTTGGGCCCAAAACATACCCGTTCTTATCTTGACCAGTGGCCACATCCCATTTTTTTCACTAAATTCCGGGTATAATCCTGATGCCTTGAAAAGAAGCCTTTTTCTGTTATGCTGTTTGTATTCCTTGCTATCACACGCCCAACAGCCATTGACCCGCAGCACCACCCGCAGTGCGCATGCTTATGTATATCAACTCAGCGACCAGGAAGCCAGGGAAATATTTCAATGGCGGCATAAAAAACGTACCTGGGCACAGGAAAAATATCTACACACGCTGCAAACGTCCTATCCCCAGGACAGCCTGTTTCCCACTGTGCCACCCGGCAACTACCTGGTGGTAAATGCCAATAAAAATGAAATGCAATATACCTTTCAGCCGGTACATAACCTCCATTTCAAACTGGTATCCAACGATCACGATCTCGCTATATTACTGCACGACAACCAGGGCGCCATCATCTCCAATGCACAGGTACAGGTAGGGGGTCATAGCATTCCCTGGGATGAAGCTACCCACACCTACCGCCTGCCAAAATCGACCAGCGCCGGCACGGTAACCATACGCCATAACCAGGTGCTGAACCTATTTGAACTGGCCAATAATCGGCAGGCCAGTAAAACACCCTGGTGGAAAAGGCTCCTGCCACATCACAAACAGCGCCCCTATAGTCCCCGCCCGGAAGACGCCGACTTCTATGTAACCACGCCCTCCGAAGCGCACTATAAAGGTTTCATGGCATTCAGCAAACCTAGATACAAACCCCATGATACGGTACGTCTCAAAACATTTATTACCCGGAAAGATGGACGGCTGGTAAGCACTCCCTTATTGCTCCGGCTCTCCTGCCGAAACACCCTGGATACCATCCTTACGGTGATCAATCCTTACCGGCCTGGTGGTTATGACTACGAATTTGTACTAAACGACAGCCTCGATCTCGACCTGGATGATAAATACCTTATTACCCTGGAAACACTGGCCAGCCGGAAATATGCGCTCGACAATAATGAAACAGACCTGGACGATGATGCTTACGCCGCCAAAAGAAATGTATTGATGCGGGGCATCTTTGAGTATGAAGAGTATGATCTGAAAAGCATCCATTTCACTTCCCGTACCGACCATAACGAACATACCCGTGGCATGCCCTTGTCGCTGTACCTGAAAGCTACTGATGAAAACGGACTCCCTGTCATGGACGGGCGGGTAGTCATCACCGTTACTCCCAATACAGTCCGCCAGTATCATGCGCCGTTTGTTTTCATTCCTGAAACGCTCTGGACACATGAAACCACACTGGATATGACCGGCGAAACCAAGGTAACCCTTCCGGACAGCATCTTTCCGGCGGCTACCTTTTCCTATAATATCGCGACGCTGTTTCTTAACAGCAACAATGAATCGCAACACAGCAGTAATTATATAGATTATTTATTCGAGCCTGATGATATCCGTTTTTCCCAAACGGCCGACAGTATATCCATTTCGTTTAACCGTGCAGGTAAGGTAAAAACAATGCCGGCTATCCTGCGGTTAGTCAATGCTTCAGGAGATACCATCCGCAGGTTGTCACTGATGCTCCCAACCAGCGTCCCTATCCAGCCATTTGCAGCCACCTACCTCGTCACAGCCGGCAGCGTAAGCAGGAAATACAGTATTGCCCGCAATGACGCCAGGATCACGGCAAATAATTTCCGCACCCGCGATTCTGTATTTATTTCCATCAACAACCCATCGAAATTATCTTTCTGGTATAGCATCTTCGCCGACAACAAACTGGTAGACAAGGGCTATAGCCGGCAGTTGTCGTGGAAGGCCGCCAGTACCACCCCCCGGTATTATTCTGTAAGCATTCAATACATCCTGAATGACCAGGTGCAACGTGAGAACTTTTACATACCGTATGCCGACAAGCAATTACAGGTAAACATTAATAGTCCGCTGGCCATTTATCCCGGCCAGACTTCCCGTATAGGCGTTACCGTAAAAGATATGGAGGGGCACCCTGTGAAAGACGCCGATGTAACCGCTTACGCCATTACCGGCAAATTCAGCGACTACCAGATGCCTGTTGCGCCCTACCTGGGCCAGGTGTATAGCCTGAGGAAAAAGTACAGCCTGCAACGCCTTGTCAACAACAGACGGGCGTTGACTACCCGGCTGATCAGCTGGGAAAGATGGAAAAATGACATGGCGTTGGACAGTATCACCTATTACCGCTTCCTCTACTCAACCGGCATTTATTACAATACCGCGCCGGTAGTGTCGGGGGTTACGCAACTGGCGCCCTTTATCCGGGAAAACAATACCCTCCAGGCGCCGGTAATGGTGACCATCGATGAACAACCGGTATATTTCGACCAGGCCGGCCAGAGCAGTGCTTATAGCTTTGCGGTAAGTCCGGGTAAACACCGGATAGAACTTCGCACCAGGGATAAACGTATCATCATAGACAGCATTGAGGCCGTTGGTGGGATGAAGACCTTCGTCAGTATTCCGGGAGACGAACCGAATGCCCGGATACGGGTAGAAAAAATGTCGCCTACCCTCACCCCTGCAGAACAAATTACCTGGAGGCGATATTTCGTTCCATTTGAACTAAACGGAAATACCAACTATACGTATATTCGCCAGGGCGACAATATCTATTGGTTCAGGAGTAATAACTATGGCAGTCAAACCGTGCTGGCAGGCCCGTTGTACGTGTCTGAGGCCGAATATGTTGTAAAAGGCAACTTCTCCCAGCCTTTCCAGCCCGAGCCAGGTTATACCTTTAGCATCCAGAAAGGGTTGGTCAGGGAAAAAGAGATACCCTCCCAACGTTACCGCTCTTTCTTTCATGCAAAAGCATGGGAGCAGCCCCCGTTTTATGACGAAGTATTCACCACACAGGAGATCGATACCAGCTGGAAAAATGAGCTGGGGAGGACTACTATCGGCCATCCCATTTACCCCGACCACAGCTATCAAGGCAGCAGATATGACCTGCAAATAGCGCCCGACACCTGTTTACCAGAGAAAGAAATCAGGCAGCTCTTTCTTTACCGCTACGATAACCCTTCCTTTGTTGCCCTCTATCCTAAAACTACCCGGCGTTTTACGGGGCTGGAACCCGGTTACTATCGCCTGCTGGTACTGCATTACAACAACCGCTACTATGTTGCGGATAGCCTGGAGGTAAGAGAAGGCGGGGACACCTATTACAAATTACAGGGACATAAAATAGTATTTAACGACAGCGTGAGCACGGCATTGCACCAGGCCATCCTCGACTGGCCTTCCAACCAGCCAACCCCTATTGAACAAAAAGTAGATTTCAATACGGCATTCAACCAGCAATACCTTACCAGCAGCAGCTTTACCAGGACCGTATATGGCGTGGTTACAGATAAAAAACTGCATACTCCCCTGCCAGGCGTAACAGTGAAACTGAAAGGTACCAACACAGGTGTTGCTACCGATGCAAAGGGTTTCTTCCGGTTGCCGGTCACCGAAAAAGGGATACTCGTTTTCAGCTTTATAGGTTACAACAGTGAGGAGGTATCCCTAAAAAACCAGGAGTATTTCGATGTGAGAATGGAGGCCAGGGAGCAACATCTGTTGGAATCGGTAGTAGTGAAAGGTTATAGTACTATAAAGAAAAATAACCTCACTGCGTCTGTCTCCGTGGTCACTGAGTCGCTTCAAGGCTATGTAGCCGGTGTTAATATAAGAGGTATTGCAGCGGATAGTACTCGGTTGCCATTAATCATTATAGACGGAATTCCCTATGAAGGGAATCTGAAAAGCCTGCCACCGGATCAGATCAAAAACATGACGGTGCTGAAAGATGCTGCTGCCACAGCAATTTATGGCGCCAGGGCGGCCAATGGCGTAATTATTATCACCAGCAGTAAAGCGGGCGCACTAGCCGCGTTGAATCATGAGGAAGGCTTACCTGCAGGCAATTCCATCCGCACCCACTTCCGGGACGATGCCTTCTGGCAACCACGGTTACGTACCAACGAAAAAGGTGAAGCCAGCTTTAAGGTTACCTTCCCGGATGATATTACCAGCTGGAAGACCTACGCCCTGGCGTATACCGACCAACGGCAAACCGGTGCCGCCGAGGCACAGATTAAAGCGTTTAAACCCCTGAGTGCTAACCTGTCTCTCCCAACATTTGCTATCGCAGGTGATAGCATCCATATTATCGGTAAAATATTAAACTACGGGAGAGATAGCAGTACGGTCAGTCGCAGCTTTTACGCCAATCATCGTCTCGTGGAACAACATAACATCGGGGTACAAAACAGTTATATAGATACCTTCCCGATCACCATACCGGCTGGCGACAGCGCCTCCTTTCAATATACTATTCATACCAGCGGCGACTATTTCGATGGCGAGTACCGGGCCATCCCAATAATACCAGCCGGCGTGAAAGAAACAAATGGCGTCTTTGCCACACTGCCCGGCGACACCGCCTTTACCTTTACAGCCAGCGATACGGGCGCTATCCACATTTATGCCAATACCTCCCTGCTGCCGGTATTATTGGAAGAAACAGACTACCTGGAACGCTACGAATACCTCTGCAATGAACAGATGGCTTCCAAACTCACCGGCCTGCTCCTGGAAAAGCAAGCCCGCCGGTTGCTGAAGCAACCGTTTGATAAAGACCGGAAAATCCGTCAGCTTATCTCCGACCTGCAGGGAAATAGAAATAAGGACGGAAACTGGGGATGGTGGCATAAAGGCACAACGGAATACTGGATCTCCCAACATGTACTCCAAGCCTTTCTGCTGGCGGAACAACAGGGATTTTCCGTTAGCCTGGATAAATCCGCGTTGATCAGCTACCAGGTATTTCTGCTCAACAGTGCGGCCTATACTGATAAAATCACCCTGCTCGAAACCCTGCATATGCTGGGGGCAAAATTAAACTACTCCAATTACCTGGATACATTGAAAGCACCGAAAAATAACATGTACGATCAGTATCGCCTGCTATACCTGAAACAACGTACAGGCATTACCGTTAAAACGGATTCGCTCCTGGCGTACCGTCAAACGACTATGATGGGCAACAGTTACTGGGGCGAGGAAAGTTACCAGTTCTTTAATAACAGTATACAAATCACCTTGCTGGCCTATAAAATATTGAGGGCAGCAGGCGGACAGGAACAGCTATTACACAGCATCCGCAACTGGTTCCTGGAAAAAAGGCGCAGTGGTAACTGGCGCAATACTTACGAGTCGGCCAGCATCCTGGCCACCATTATGCCGGATGTACTACAGGCAGGAGAACAACGCCCGGCTACCTTGCAGGTAAATGGGCAAGCGGTCACTCAATTTCCGTACAACCATACTTTGCCCGGCGGTCAATCAGTACAGGTAACTAAAAGTGGCGGCGCTACCGTTTATTTCAGCGCCTGGCAACAACACTGGAATCCGGCGCCATTGCCGGCCAGCCACGAGTTCAGCGTTAGCAGCAAATTTATGCAGGAAGGTAAAAACGTGGGGCAGCTCACCGCCGGCAAACGAGTACAGCTCACCGTAGAAGTTGAAGTAAAGGCAGATGCCGATTATGTCATGGTGGAAATACCTATTCCTGCCGGCTGTTCTTATGAAGAAAAAAGCGGCAGCTGGACAAACAATGAGGTACACCGCGAACATTTCAAAGACAAGGTGAGCATCTTCTGTAACCAGCTTAACAAGGGCAGGTATACTTTCCAGGTGTCGCTGATGCCCCGGTATACCGGCCGTTATCACCTGAACCCGGCCAAAGCGGAAATGATGTATTTCCCGGTATTCTTTGGCAGAACAGGCCTGACGCAGATCAACATCGCAGGAGCAAAAAAGTAAGCGGCTTTCCTCCCACAAATGGTTTATTTAACGTATATTAATAGGAACACCAATTAAACCGTTCCGCGATGAAAACAATCCACCAATGGCTGGATGACTACGGTACCAGTCACCGTAACCCAACCAACAAACTGATTCACTGGATCTGTGTACCCGCTATCTTTTTCAGCATTGTTGGCTTCCTGTATGCGGTGCAGATACCCGGCATATCCTTTATGTACCTAACATTGGCGCATATCGCCTTGTTGGCGGTCATCCTTTACTACCTGCGACTTTCCGCCTCATTAGCAGCTGGTATGTTGTTGATTGGTATTATATGCCTGTGGTTGTGGCGCATGATTGCCGCCACCGGGCTGGCTACCTGGCAGGTGGCACTGGTTATTTTTGTGCTGGCCTGGATTGGCCAGTTTATAGGCCATAAAATAGAAGGCGCCAAACCGTCCTTCTTCAAGGACTTGCAATTCCTCCTGATAGGTCCGGCCTGGCTGCTGAGTTTTATTTATAAAAGAGCGGGCATACCGTTGTAGCGCTGATCCTGAAGCTAGCCGCAGAAATTATCTCCATAAAAACTATCCCAAAAAAAACAAAAGCCCCGATTAAAATCGGGGCTTATTTACCTAAACCTACAACTGTTACACTGTTATTGCAACAATATTTTTATGTCGAAAACTGTTCCGTTAGTGCACGGCTGACGGATCCAGTTTAGCCGCTTTCTTAGCTTTTACCATCAGTACAAATGGTACGCAGATCAGGAACATCAGTCCCAGGTACAGGAATACATCCATATAGGATAATATCGCCGCCTGTTTGGTGATGCTGTAATCCAGCAATTTATAACCACTGCCGAGGGCTTTGTCTGCATCCATACCTTTGGCTGCGAAGCTGTGTGCCAGGCCATTTACCCGGTTTATTACATCGGGGTTGTTGGTATCCAGCTTAGCTACCAGGTCATTGCGGTGCAGCATATTCTGGCGGGCCATAAAGGTAGTGATCAATGCCACCCCGAATGAACCTCCCAGCTGGCGCATCATACCGGTGAAGGCTGCCCCCTGACCAATCTGCTGCCCCTTGAGGCCGGAGAGAGATAAGGTAGTAATAGGAATGAAGAGCAGTCCCATACCCACACCGCGTACAATCAGCATCCAGAAGAACGCATCTGCACCGGTATCTGCGGGGGTAATAATTTTATATCCCCAGAAGCAGAAGCCAAAGAACAGGAACATACCGGCGGCTACCAGGTATTGCTGAGGCACCCCTTTCTCCAGCAGCTTACCAATCAATGGCATCATAAAGGCCGTGGTCAGTGCTGCGGGGATCATGAGCATACCCGACTGGGTAGCAGTCCATCCCAACGATCCCTGTGTATACAACGGGATAATAAAGGTAGATCCGTATAACCCGAAGCCCATGATAAATGACAGTATTGTACCTACCCGAAGATTACCATCTTTCAATACCCGCAGCTCTACGATGGGATTAGGCGTAGTCAACTCTCTCCAGATAAAGAAGAAAAGCGACGATGCGCTGATCACCGTCAACAGGGTGATGGTTGGATCATTAAACCAGTCGTCTTCCTGTCCGCGTTCCAGCACAAACTGCAGGGAACCTACCATGACGGCCAAAAGGCCTATACCAAGGAAGTCGATTTCGCTGATGGACTTCTTCTTGCCGTATTTAGGGCTGCGTACGAACTGCAGGGTGAGCAGGGTGGCAATAACGCCAATAGGAATGTTAATGTAAAAAATGTATGGCCAGGAATAGTTATCTGTAATGTAACCACCGAGCGGGGGGCCTAAAGTAGGACCGATAATTACCCCTAAGCCGTAAATAGCCTGGGCAATACCGCGCTTTTCGGGCGGATAACTTTCCGTGATAATTGTTTGAGAGGTTACCAGCAATGCACCTCCTCCAAGACCCTGTATGAAGCGGAATAAGATCAGTTCCACCATGGTGGTGGAGTTACCGCAAAGGAAGGAGGAAACGGTGAATATGATAATAGACGCCGCAAAATAGTTACGGCGACCGAACTGTTGGGATAACCAACTGGTCATCGGTACAATGATTACGTTACCGATAGCGTAGGCGGTGATCACCCATCCGATTTCACTCAGCGTAGCACCCATATTACCACGCATGTCATTCAACGCCACATTTACGATAGTGGTATCCACTATCTCCAGCAAGGCGCAGAAAATAGCAGTGATCGTAATGATCACCCTGCGCGAGCCGTATTCTATCAATGATTCTTGTTGCATGCAGCAGTTTATATTTTGAATGAGGACAACGTTGCCCGGAGTTAATAATTAATGCCGATAAGTACCTGCCTGTTGAATTAGTCTTTGCTGTTGGTATTGCCTGTCATTAGTCTTTGCATGGTTTCCATTAATTATTAACTCCGGATAAGTTGCTATTCATGTATATGATTAGTTAAGGTGCACGTCTACCAGTACGTTCATACCCGGGCGCAACTGTTTAACCAGTTCATCGTTAGGGTTGTCGAACTCAATTTTTACCGGTAAGCGTTGTACCACTTTTACGAAGTTACCAGAAGCGTTATCCGCAGGCAGCAGTGCAAATTTAGAACCGGTAGCCGGCGAGAAGGAAGTGACTTTAGCTTCCAGCGCCTTTTCAGGATAAGCATCGATATGTACGGTTACTTTCTGGCCCAGTTTCATTTTATCCAGCTGTGTTTCTTTGAAGTTGGCCACTACCCATGGAGTAGTGCTCAGTACTACGCTGAAAAGAGACTGACCGGCAGACACGAACTGACCAGGTTGTACAAATATTTTTGATAACACCCCATCTTCCGGAGCTGTGATCACGGTGTAAGAGAGGTTCAGTTTAGCATCGGCTACGTCGGTTTCACGTTGTTTGATACCAGCGTTGGCGATGTTGATTTGTTTGGAAGTAGCGCCGCTTTGGGAAGACACTACATTTGTTTGACGTGCAGCAGCTGCTTTTTGTTTAGCCAATACGTCCAGCTGACGTTCAGCAGTTTGTTTGGCAGCAGAGGCCTGTTCAAATTCCTGTTGTGTGATAGAGTGATCTTTAATCAGGTTGCTGTAGCGTTCGAAATCCTGGCTGGCTCTCCAAAGATTTACTTTGGCTGCAGCAATCTGTGCGTCGATCGTACCTATCTGTGCTTCTGCAGTGCTGATACCGGCCTGCGCAGCAGCGGTAGAAGCTTCAGCAGCGCCCAGGTTTGCCTGTGCAGTATACAGTCCGTTTTCCGCCTGTTGTACTTTGAGGGCCAGGTCGCGGTCATCCAGGATCACGAGGGTATCTCCTTTCTTTACCAGCTGGTTATCTTTTACCCTTACTTCTTTCACGTAACCGGATACACGTGGTATTACCGGGCTTACATTCGCATCAATCTGCGCATTATCTGTTTCCTCATGGTGTAAGGAGTGAATATATTTGGTGACACCAAAAGCACCACCACCAATTACCAGCGCAGCCAGCACTATGATAAACCCTTTGCTTCTCTTTTTAGGCGCGGTTGTTTCCTGCATATTTATATTGTTAGTAGGTTTTGTTTGTGTTTGCGTTTCCACGGCTTTGATATTTTTTGGTTTGTGCGTATTATTTGTTGTTGGATTCCAGTATGCCTGCTGCCTGTAACAGTTTGTTGTAAGCTACCAGTGCATCTGCCTTCGCATAAGCGTAGTTGAGGTGCGACTGTAGATTTGCCACATCGGCATCCAACAGATCTGTTGTAGTAGCCAGGTTATTGTCGTGCTTATTCTTCGTAATCCGGTAATTTTCTTCTGACTGCTCAATCGCCTTTATATAAGTGTCCATTTTCTTATGGCTCAGGAGATAGTTTTCGTAAGACTGGTAAACGTCCATATGAATACCGTCAATGAGCTTGGCCTGGTTAGCCTGTACCTCTGCCAGTTGTGCTTTTGCACCGGCTACCTTGGACCCTGTTTTCCAGAGGGAAGACAAGTTGTATTTCAGTCCTACCCCGCCGGTAACCGCATTGGTAATGGTAACCACGTTAGGGATATAGGCAGCTATATAACCACCGGTAACAGCCAGGGAAGGAAAATACTCTCCTTTTGCTCCTTTCACACCAGCGTTGGCTGCTTTCTCCCGCGCTCCCAAAGCCTGGGCATCTTTCCGGTTCTGGTAAGCCAGTTGCTCAAACTCTGCCTCTCCGCGTCCGTCTACGTTGTTATCTACCTTGAATATGGTGCTGTCTACCTGCAACAGGGTGTTGTCTGGTAATCCCAGCATAATGTTCATGTTGAGATTGGCAATTTTGAGATTGTTCTGTGCGTCCATCAATGCCAGCTGGTAGTTAGACTGCTGCAACTCTGCTTTTAAAAGGTCGTTGCGCGCCAGTAATCCATTCTGTTCTTTGTTGGAAAACTCTTTCACTCTTTGATCCGAAGTTTTAATATTTTCTTCTACCAGTGTCACGGCTGCTTTAGCTTTATACAGGTTACTGTAGGCAGCAATGGTGTTTTGAATGATCTCTTCTTTGTCTTTATCAACGTCCAGTTTGGCCGCCTGCTCCAGGTACCGGGCAGATTCTTTACCACTTTGTATAATACCGCCGGCAAAAATGGGGATGGATACATTGGCCATACCATATGCCGCAGAATTTACTTTAGGACTGGATCCTCCGCTGCTACCACCATTGTCACTACCCGTCTTCAGCTTCAGATCTATATTAGGTTGGGTAAGGCGGAGGTAAGAACCGGAAACACTTACATCCGGTAATTGGCGTTCATTGGCTGTTTTCAGTGAGGCAGTGGCTTCAGCAACTCTGGCCTGGCTCACTCTTAATTGTTTGCTGTTTTGTATACTCAGCGATATGGCTTCATTTAACGAAAGCGGTTTTATGCTCTGTTGTGCGGATGCTGTCTGGTAGAAAAAAGTCAGCAGGATTCCCGATGCAAGCGCATATAATCGTGTGTATATGCTTTTAGAATTCATGTGTTAGGATTGCTTTGAACAATTTTTTTAAATGGGTACTTACCCTTTTTTTGACATATTCCCGGAATTCATCATCATTCATTACCGTTGCCGGGGCACTTTTCTTTAGTATATGTTGAGCAGGTATTACCTGGTGAATAGTCCCGAATAATGTGGTCATCAACATTTCCACGTCTACATCCTTATAAAAGATGCCTGCCTCCTGTGCCTGGGTAACGATGGGCTGCATTAACCCCAGCATCTCTCCTTTCAGTTCCCAGATCAGGTCCCTTACCGGGCTTGCCTGGCTGTTCAGCTGCTCGCGGCTCATAATACACTGGAAGTATTGCTCTCCCAGCATCTTATTGATAAACCGGTCGATCAGGCTGTTGATTTTCTCCAGGGGCTCCATCGTATTGTTCTCCAATAACTCATTGATGAACTTACGGGAAGCCTCCATTCTATATCTGAAAATAGTTTCCAGCAGTTTGTCCTTCGATCCGAAATAATAGGAGATCATGGCAATATTCACGTCCGCCTCCTGTGCTATGTCCCTTACCGATGTGCCATGAAAGCCCTGATCGGCAAATAGCCGCTCTGCAACCTTTAAAATCGCGAGCTGTTTTTCACTATACTCTTCCATGTTCCTTTTTTAGATTTGACAAAGCAAAGTTAAACAAACGTTTAATTTAAACAAGCGTTTATTTAATCGACTGTTTAAATTTTATTTAATCATATCTATATTTAATTATTAATCAAATAACAATGAAAAAACTTTAAGCTCTTTTTAAGTTTTGTTAACAAGAAGGTAATCCTGGATGACAAAAAATGCCTCGGATGCCCCTGCAAATCAACCCGAACAAGGCGCTGTTTTCCCGTTAAGGAAACCTTAAAATGAGCACAAACTACCGGCGTATAACAACTGGAAATCCACGGAATGGACAGAGAGGACTAAAATAAAAAGGGCTGGCGTCAGATAGCGGAAAGCAAAAGCGGATAGCATAAAGCTATTGAAGCGAATGACCAATGCGATTTTTAATATTCGCAAAGATCACTCGCTTCAATAGCTTTATGCTATCCGCTTTTGCTTTCCGCTTACTTCAGTGAATTAATCCACATCGCAATCTTGGTTGCATCGGCTTGTGGCACCTGCGGTAAAGGAGGCATTGGCGTTGCATAGCCAGGCCAGTTTTCCGGCTTAGGATTCTTAATCAGTGTCAGGATTTTGGCTACAGAGTAATTTCTCTTTGCCACTTCCCGGAAGCCCGGACCTACCTGCTTCTTATCAGGATTATGACAGGAAGAACAGGTGTATTTATTCAGTAAAGGCTTGATTTGCTCATAGGTCAGCGCTTTTGCAGCAGCAGGAGCTGCTTCCTTCGCAGCGGCCTTCGCTTCTGCAGCCTTGGTAGCGGCCGGCTTAATAGCGGAGTTTTTGGTGCTCAGCGCAGATACCGGCAGCTTGGCGCCATCAGGAATATTGTTCAGCGTATAGTATACATCCGGATGTACGAGGGAATAAGCATTCTCCTGCGCACGGATACCATTCAGGCTCAGTTTGTGGATGTAATACTGGCGCAGTCCATCTATCACCAGGCGCACCTTCATACCATCGGGCGATACCTGTACTCCTTTAATCGTCAGTTTCTCTGTATTAACGGTTGGACTTCCATACACCGGGTGATACTTATAGATAAAGCTTTCTACATTGTAAGAAGCAATATCTTCTGCATATTTTTTATCGATGGGCTGTGTAAAGGTGATTTCAAAACCATCGGGCTGGGCGCTAACCGTTCTCATTTCAAACGGTACGCGGTTGTTCCACACCAGGCGTTGAAGCCCTTGGTTGGCATCGCCGGCAGAACCCCATCCACGATTGGTTTCACCTACAAAGAGGGAGCCGTCTTTGCCCCAGGCCAGGCGCAGTACGCCGGATTGGAAACCGCTTCTGAAATCCCAGGCAGCACCCTGGTACTCACCATTTACTTTTTCCAGGTATACGCGCATGATCTTACTCTGCCCCTGGTCGCCGATCAGTACCTGTTTGGCAAAAGGACCAAATACGCCTTCAGGAATGGTGGTGAGCTGTGAGTTGGAAACCCCTAACACACCGTGTGGCAACCATACGGCTGGCAACTGTAATTCGGGGAAATATTTCTTCATATCAAACAGCGTCACAAACTTTTCGTTTTCTACGTTTTCCGGTTTGATAGCACGGCCATTGGCATCTTTGCGGAAACGGGGATCTACCTTGGCATACAGCGCTTCGGTGGTGAGTTTTACCGGTGAATTGGGCAAGCCTGTCCAGCGCAAACCAGCAGGGTGTCCTACGAAGCTACCTTTCTTTACGTGGGTAAGTCCACCGGAGCCCATCCAGTCACCCTGATTGTCGGTATAAAACAGTTCGCCATCGATAGTACCCAAACCGCAGGGAGAACGGAAACCGGTAGCCCAGGGTTCCATTTTACCGTCTTCGGTGATGTGCATCATCCAGCCTCTCCAGGGTACGCGGCTTTCACCACGCCACCACTCTTCATCGCCAAAGGCAACGTTGCCGGATACGAAGAAAGAGCCGTCTGGTCCCAGTACCGGGCCAAAGCTGTACTCATGGTAATGACCGGATAACGGCCAGGCATATACGGTTTCGAACTTGTCTATTTTACCGTCCATGTTGGTGTCGGTCATTTTGGTCAGTTCGCCGCGTTGTGCGCAGTACAGGGATCCGTTCTTGTAAGCCAGTCCCAGTACTTCATGCAGTCCGGAAGCCACTTTCCTGAAATAGGGTTGCTTGCTGGTAGGATTTTCCACGATGAAGATATCGCCGCGGCGGGTAGCCACGCCCAGGTCGCCATTAGGCAGGGTACATAAACCACCTACTTCGAGCAGGGTACCTTCCGGGGAGCTGATACGTGCAATACGGAAAAAGTCTTCCTCCTTGGGCGACTCCTGTGCCTGTACCCCGGTGATAGCAGTAGTCATCAGCAACATGCCGGCGGCAATTCCTGCTGTAATTCTTTTATAATTCAGTTTCATAATAGTCATTAGTATTGCTGCTTAGAAGATAACCGCATAACCTGTTTTAGCCTGTACCGGCATAATCAGTTCTGCGCGGCCATTCTGGTTGCGGATGATGGCATTCGCTTTGGTATCGTCCATCTTCACGTAATAAGATTTATCGCCGATCACATACATACCAGGGGCTACCTGCTCTATATTATCTGCCACGGCTATACGCAGATACAGATCAGCCGCAGGCTGTGCAACCGTTACGGTACGGTGGATACCCTGGTTTTCCGGCAATACGCTGATATCATCTGTTACCGCGGTACCATACACCTGGTATTGGAAAGTAGGTTTACCTGTTTCGTCGAGTGTATAACCGGCAGGACGATAACCGGTACCAGTTGTATCATTGGTCCATGCCGCATCTTTACCCGACAGCTTTTCGATGGCTAATGCCACCTGCGGGGTGAGCACTTGTACGGTACCCATAGGGCGGGAAGAACCGTCGCCACGGTCGTGCCACATCGGGGTGGTATTGAGGAATTCGCCACGCCATACCTGTACCGGCTGGCCATTATCCATATCATAGGTGTAATGCACTTTAGCAGGACTCCCTACAGAAACGGCGTGTACCACGCGTTTGCCGGGGATATCCATAAAGCTGCGCAAAACCGTGTTTTCGTTCGCCGTTACCAGGATTGGATCGGTAATATCATCTGCTGGTACGTTGGCATCGCTGATCACAAATTCCCGGATACCTGCTTCTTTCACCGCCAATGTCAGGGAAGCCTTAGCCCAGTCGGTAGTTTTGCCATACAGCACTTCCACGGCGTGGTTGCCCGGTTCCAGGCTCACATTTCCATGGCCATCCCAACCGCGGGGAGTGATCACCGGCTTGTTATCTATTTTCAGGGCGCCCGGACCACCGGAGGTATGGAGGTTGAATCCATAATCTCCTGCTTTTTTCACTACCAGGGTAGCGGTATAGCGCACCACAAATTCATTGTCAGGCAGACCGTTGATGTTGGAGGTCAGTTGCGCGGAAGTACCGGTAGTTGCCGGTTTCAGCGTATTAAAATCCGGTTCTTTGTCGAAGCGACCTTTATATACACTATACTTCACGTCCTGCAGCTCGGGGCGGGGCGCGTTATAGTTATTGACTACGATATTTCTAAAGGCTACGGTACCATGATCGCCCTGGATCCGGAGCGGGCCTTCCGCTACTTCATTATTTTGTACCGCACCGCGGGTGGGGCCCGACAGTACCACGTTTTCATGAATGGTAACGCCATTCAGCACCAGCTTGAGGATCACGGCATCGGCAATTTTATTACCGGCAGCATCGAAGCGGGGCGCCTGGAAAGATATTTTCATGTGCTGCCATAAACCTGGCGCACGACTTACATTCTGGCGGGGTGCATGTCCATCATATCCTTGCTGACCGGCAGGCTGGCTGTCGTTCCAGCGTTCGTAAACACCACCGTTGTCGGAAGCCCGGGGAGCAGCGGTGCCCCAGCTGTCGAGCAACTGGATTTCATACCTGCCCTGTAAATAAATACCGGAGTTAGACCCTTTAGACATGAGGTAGTCCAGCTCCAGATCGAGATCACCATGTTGCCAGTTGCTGAAAAGATCCTGCCCATGCGTGTTTTTCGCAGGCAGGTTCACCAGGATACCGGTTCCTTCCGTTGTTTGCAATACATTCTGTTGCTGCAGGTCTGCTTTAACGCCACCGGCTATACGCCAATTGGCTGCTGGTTGCTGAAAAGCAGATAAATCAGCTAATGGCAGTTTGTTCTGGGCCATCAACTGCTGACAGCTGCCAATACTTAACATCAATACCAAAGTTCTCCGGTCGTACACACGTAACTGTTTCAACTTTGGACGGAACTTGTTCCATCTAAGCATAGATCTGGATTTTTTTAAAGAGTTTACATTGTTTGCTAAATGCATTTAGCTTCCTAGCCACCGCATTAGTTTTTTTATATGGGCAATTCCCAAAATGATTTTAATGAAAATTTGAATTTCAACTATTTGCTTGCTAAACTAATAACGTGGAACACCGCTAAACCTACAACAAGGCAACAAAATAGAAATTAATTGTAAAAAAGTAAGTAGCAGGGGTTAAAAAATTACACCAGCGGTAAAAAAGGAGCTACGAACAAACAACGCCCGTCGCGAAAAGAAATTAGGTGGTTAATTCTTAAAATATTTTAAAAAGAAAGAGAGGGGGAAGTAAGTTACTTCCCTCCTCTTTCCTATGATAAATAGTTACTACAATTTTAAGCCAAAGGTTTCCAGCTGCAACCGGGTGCTGTCATAATCCCGGTGGCAAATACCGTTAATACCCAAGCCATTGGCTACATCTACAAACATAGACCGGTCTTCCAGGTACACTACTTCCGCCGGCCTCACCTGGGCAATGTCCAGCGCTATCTTATAGATATCGGCATCTGGCTTCCGCAGGTGTACAAAACAGGAAGAGATATAAAAATCAACGAAGCGGCTGATGTTAAAGTGATGAATACGGTGTTCATTCAGCTCCCTCCCTTCATTATTCACGATGGCAATCTTCAACTGGTATTTGGCTTTCAGGGCAGTCACCATTTCCAGCATATCGGGATATGGTGCAGACTGTGCGTACATAAAATCGCGGAACTGTTTGCGGGTAAAGCTGCGGTCTTCATAAAAAATGACCCGGTTCAGGTATTCATCCAACGTAAGCTTCCCTTCTTCATAAGTGTCAAAAGTAAGGTGATGCCGCTCTTCTGTTTCCAGGGCATCCAGTCCAAACGTTTGTACGGCCAGTTTACGGGCAGCCCTGTCCCATCCGTTCGTGAGCAATACGCCACCAATATCCAGGAAAAGGGTGGTAATCGGGGTAATCTTATCCATCTCAATAAAAATTTATGCTGCAATAAAAATAAGGCTATCCTTGCAATAAAAGTACAACATGCAAATACGTACGGCCACCCTTCAGGATACCGGTCAGCTGAAAAGCCTGTACCAGGGGACTATTATGCATATCAACAGCCGCCATTACAACCCGGAGCAGGTCCGGGCCTGGGCAGCCAGGGGGGAGAGGATTGCTTCCCTGGAAAATAAAATTAAAGAGCAATACTTCTATGTAGCGGTGACGCCGGAAGATACCATTACCGGTTTTGCTTCTGTGGAAGCCGATGGGGAACTGGATATGATGTTTGTACATAAAGATTTCCAGGGCCTGGGGATTGCCGGGCTGCTCATCCGGCGGATATTTGAAAAAGCCAGGGAACTGGGTTTGCCTTCCCTCACATCCTATGTAAGTATTACCGCCCGCCCTTTTTTTGAGAAGATGGGGTTTAAAGTAGTGGAAACGCGGCAGGTAGATTTGGGAGAAGTATCACTGACTAACTACAAGATGATAAAATCACTGGAACCAGGACAATAAAAAACAGGCTATCTCCACTGCGGACATAGCCTGTCTTTTGTGATTTACTTTTTGCTTTTCTTATCTTTCATTTCTGTTACATAACCGTTAAAATTCATCGGCGATCTGTCGTAACTGGTTACCTGCAGAGAGGCATATCCTTCGCTGGATACAGTTAAGTTCATGGCCTGCACCGACTTATTGTCCTTCGGTTTGATGGTCACATTCCAGCCATCTTTTTTGCCTGGTGTGATCTTATACTCAAACGACTTCGTTTTGAAGTCCAGCGGCGATTTGGTAGCACCATAATCGGCTGTATAGGCGCGGCCAAAGAACGGGAGATAGCTGACCACCGAATCGGCTGTCACGGCCAGGTTATAATCTGGTGTGATGTTCCTGGACCGGCCACTCATCGGGAGCGCTGTTTGCGCCACGAATATATAACTCTGGGCGTCCATCCAGGATTTCACCTGTGCTATTTTTTCAGCTTTTTTCTGTGCTTTGGTTTCCTGTGCCCGGGCGGGTTGTAATAGGGCAAGGGTAAGGAATATCGTTGCGGTAAACAAAAGGTACCTTTTCATATTATATGATTTTAATGTACTGAACAGCGCTAATATCGTACCATAACAGCAGGCTCACATTTTTGTTCAACGCTTCCCGGGTATATTGTATTTTTAGGGACTGATGATTAAATCCGGAAACATGCCTAACCCTTATATTTCTCTACTGAAAACCGCCTGGAAATATGCCCGCCGGGAGCGTAAGAAGTACCTGTTCATTTATGCGTTGTTCTTCATGGCCAACGTCATTTTTTCGTTGAATCCTGTGCTGTTTGGCTGGTTCGTAGGCAAGGTACAGCAAGATTCCCCTCACCTGCCCCGGTATGTATTGCTCTTTGCCGGCGGCTACTTCGGGATCAAATTCCTGGAGTGGTGTTTCCATGGCCCTGCCAGGATCATGGAAAGACAAGTAGCCTTTAACCTGAGCCGCAACTTCCTCCAGGAAAGATACCACCAGGCCCTCCATTTGCCGGTAAAATGGCACCAGGATAACCACAGCGGATCGGTGATTAACCGTATCCGCAAAGCCTATGAGGCGCTGAAAGAATTTTTCGAAAGAGGATTTATGTACCTGCATGCGCTCTGTAAGCTCCTGTTTTCGATGGTGGCCATGCTATACTTCTCTCCCCTGTATGGAGCCATTGGTATTGCCCTGGGCGTTACCTGCATATGGCTGGTACTGCGGTTTGACCGCCCTTTTATCAAAACGCTGAACGAGGTCAATGAACAGGAACACCTGGTATCGGCTACGCTGTTTGACAGCCTTTCTAATATTATGACTGTGATTACCCTGCGGCTCGAGAAAAGTATGGAAAACGGGCTGCTGGCCAAAGTACAGCGTATCTGGCCCCCGTTTAAGAAAAATACTGTGATCAATGAATGGAAGTGGTTTGTAGCAGAGATGATGATTACGCTGATCTATTGCGTCATTGCTATCGGCTATTGTTTCCAGCACTGGGTGCCGGGACAAGTATTCCAGGTAGCGGGACTGGTGATGCTGCTGGGCTATGTGAACCAGTTTACCAGTGTATTCCAGGATGTGGCCTGGCAATACACCGATATCGTGCAATACAATACTGCCGTAGAAACGGCGCGTAATATCAGCGACGCCTATACGCTGCAGCACCGGGCAGATACAGCGCCAGAGCTGCCGGCCAGCTGGCAGTCCATTACCCTGGAAAAACTGAGCTTTTCGCACCTGGCTGCCTACGATGAGGCACATGCCCCGCAAAGCCTGCATGAACTGCATCTTCATATAGAAAAAGGACACAAAATTGCGCTCATTGGGGAAAGCGGCAGCGGAAAAAGCACACTGCTGGCTATTTTACGTGGATTATATGAGCCGGAGCAAAGCACCGTGCTGCAGGTCGACGGAGAGCCGTTCCCGTTAGGCTCCCTGAATGAAAGTGTGACCCTGTTTCCGCAGGAGCCTGAAATATTTGAGAACACCATTGAATATAATGTCACACTGGGCCTTCCCTTTTCCGAAGCCGAGGTGCTGGCGGTCTGCAACAGCGCTCATTTCATGGACGTAGTGGACATGCTGCCCCAGGGGCTGGCTTCAGATATCCGGGAAAAAGGCGTGAACTTATCCGGTGGGCAAAAGCAGCGGCTGGCATTGGCGCGGGGTATACTGGCGGCGCGCGACAGCCAGGTGATCCTGCTGGACGAACCTACCAGCAGTGTAGATCCTAAAACAGAAGCGATGATTTATGGAAAGATGTTCCAGGCATTTCAGGATAAAGCCATTATTTCTGCTATGCACCGCCTGCACCTGCTTCCGCAGTTCGATTATATTTACGTGCTGCGTCGCGGACGTATCGCAGCGGAGGGTACTTTCGACACGCTGCGCCAGCAAAGCATGATATTCCAGGAATTATGGAGGCACCAGGAAAACAAATCATAGCAACAGGCGCTAACGGGCGCCTGTTGATCGATACACCGTATTATTATTTTTTATTATCTTTGGCACCTACCGATGCCACCGTGCTTTCATCCTATGCAACGTTCTCTCCCAGGAGCTATTACTATACTATGAAAGCCTATGCAACCAATTTCGCTGAATGATTTGCGGCGTAAAGTGAAGATCAGCCAGGAGCCGGATGATATCATTACCGGTATTGGCTATAATCTTTCCTCGCTCACGAGGGACGAGCGTTCTGAACTGCTCTGCGATTTGCTGGAAAACCAGGAAATATTTTTTGAAGCGGCGGAACTCCTGATAGAAGAAGGTGGTGCAGATATCCATTATAAAAAAGAAGGGGTCATTCCCATTATATTTTGCGCCGTAGGCGCCAACAAACCTACGGCGGTATTGTATGCCATCAAAAAAGGGGCGCGCCTGGTGGTCGACAACCCCGATTACCTCTTTGCCATCGCCTATATCTTCAAACATCACCGGCTGGCCGCTATCACGGACATGCTGATGATCCTGATTGAACACAATATTCATTTCAATTTTGTGCTGGCCAGCCTGGACACCCCATTGCTGCTGGCAGTGCGGCATAACAATAACCGGGAGGTGATACAGTTCCTGTTGGGAGAAGATGTAGATAAGTATGTATATGATGAAGATGGATTTACCGCCATACACTATGTCCCCTTTGCCAAAGCCCCTCATCTTTATAAAGACATGATCACCTGTATGGCAGATATACAGGTAAAACCCAAATTTTCCACGAGCATGGAACCCGTGTTTGAGTGTGTGATCAAAGTGAGTGAGCATCATACTTTCGAGGAATTTATTTACGAGGCCCTCAATGCTTTCCTGGAGAACCGGCACCGTATGTACGATGATATCTTTGAGAAATATTATTACCGCCTGCACCTGATTGCAGAGCATATCTCCCATATCCGCTCCGGTACGGATGAGTATCAGCCCGCAAATTAATTTGCAACATAGTTGCAAATATGTATTTTTGCAGGGAACAAGATAATTAGCATCATGCACACTTACGACGTAATCATTATAGGAGGCAGCTATGCGGGCCTCGCAGCAGCTATGACACTGGGCCGTTCTCTCAGGCAGGTGCTGGTCATCGACAGCGGGGCGCCCTGCAACCGCCAGACACCGCACTCGCACAACTTCCTGACGCAAGACGGCGTAGCGCCCGCCACCATTGCCGCCATTGGTAAAGCGCAGGTAGCGCAGTATCCTACCATACAGTTTAAAAGCGGATTGGCTGTCAGCGGCGGGCAAACGGGCGATACATTTACGATCCATACCGCAGAGGGGGAACATTTCCAGGCCAGGAAACTATTATTTGCGAGCGGTGTAAAAGATGAAATGCCCGATATAAAAGGGTTTGCCGAATGCTGGGGCATTTCTGTGCTGCACTGCCCTTACTGTCATGGCTATGAAGTAAAAGATAAGCCTACCGGCATACTGGTCAATGGAGAGCAGGCCTCCGAATTCGGCCGTCTGATCCACCATTGGACCAGCGACCTGACAATATTTACCAACGGCCCCATCACCATACCGGCCGACCACGTGGCCCAGCTACAGGCGCTGCGTATAGGCATTAACGATAAACCGGTGAAAGCCATCGTGGCAGCGCAAGGCCATATTCAGCACCTGCTTTTTGAAGATGGCAGCACACAGGCCCTGCAGGCGTTGTACGCCCGGCCGGCCTATCAGCAACACTGCCCTATCCCCGGGGCCATGGGATGCCAGTTGTCGGAAACCGGCCATATTGTGGTCAATGCTTTCCAGGCTACTACCGTAGCTGGCATATTTGCTGCCGGCGATGCCACCACGATGTTCAGGAGCGTATCTGCCGCTGTAGGCGCTGGCTCCCTGGCCGGCGCTATGATTAACAAGGAGCTGATCATGGCCACCACGGTGTAAAGGGAAAGATATTTACCAGGGGGTTGTATATCTGAAAAGGTTTTGATATATTAGTCAATGTACTCTTATACCATCACCTAAAATAACCTTGAATGTTCACAACCCTTGCTGTCTTAGCCGCCCTGTTTTTCGTGGCCCATGTGTACCTCCTGTTTACTTCCTTTGGGAAAAGTGGTTTTCAGAAACAGAAATACCTGTGGTCGCATATCACACTATGGATTACCGGCGGCATTGCCTGCCTGATCGCAATTTTATTTGCAGGTAAGTCCGTATCCGGTGTCATCGATGTATTCGATACTCCCGGTAAAGCTTCCCTCCTCATTGTTATCGCGCTGGTACTGTCGGCCGTAGCACATAGCATTGTAAAGCTGCTGGTGCTGCCGAAATACCAGAGAGCATAAAGCAGAAAGCGTAAAGCAAAAAGCTATCGTGGAGAATAATCTCAGCGGATATCTCACTCGCTTTGGTCAGTCACCACAATAGCTTTTTGCTTTCCTCTTTTGGACTTCTGCTTCTACATAAAATGTTAAAGGTGGAAATTTTTATTTCTCCATCAACAATATTCCCTATATTTATACCTGTTGATCCTGGTTTCTTATAACCGCCGGCGCCGACCGGCTACCGCAAGACCTGCATTACTCCGCAGGAATCTTACAGATGATCACCATCCAAAGAACCTTTGCGCGTTGAAATCACTTTCATAAGTTATTATTTTATTAGCACGAAAAGAGAGACACATTTTTTATGAATAAGAAAGATATCTGGAGATATAAATCTTTGGAGCAGTTGGAGAATAGAAGTTGGGGAACAGCTACAGAAGCAGATTCGGGACTCATTCAAAAATGTCTTGCCTTAGTAAAAGTACCAGTAGTAAAATTATCAGCCAGTGAATTAAGGCTGTTGATCGGACAATCATTTAATCCCACTTACCTGGTACCCCTGGCATTAGAGATATTAAAGAACGACGTTTTAGTGACTGCCGGCATGTACCCCGGAGATCTGTTAAAGAATGTACTGGACGTACCAGCCACGTTTTGGGAGGAACATCCCGATCTTCACAAAAACCTCATCGACATGATGCAGCGCAGAAGTGAAGAAATAGAAACGGAACTCGATTTACCCGAGTACTGGCGTAAAGCAAAAGCCGAAGCCTGATAACGATAAGGCTGACCAAAAGGCAATGGCTTTACCTTTCAGCCAGCCGGAAAAACCTATAGTACTTCTTTCAGCTTATTGATTAACGCATCTCCACGTAGATTCCTGGCTATAATCTTACCCTCCGGATCGAGCAGGAAATTTTGTGGTATACCGTTAACGCCGTACAGGCGAGCTGCTTCATTGCTCCAGGCCTTCAAGTCAGACACATGCATCCAATGCAGCTGATCGCTGGCAATCGCATTGAGCCAATATTCCTTTTTGGAGTCCAGGGAAACCCCCAGGATGGTAAACCCTTTGTCTTTATACTGCTCAAAAGCTTTTACTACATTCGGGTTTTCCGCTCTGCACGGGCCGCACCAGCTCGCCCAAAAGTCAATCAGCAGGTATTTACCCCGCAGGGAGGATAAACGTACATCGTTCCCCAGGGTGTCCTTTTGCACAAAATCCGGTGCTATGGCACCAATGGCGGTCAACTTACCAGTGGCAATGCTCTTGGCCAGACGCTGCCCCAACATCGTTTCCTTTGCTTTTGCCGGCACACCCTGGAATGCTTTCTCTACTTCATAAGGGTCAGCCTCGTTCTGTATCGCATCCGATAAAATTCGTAATGCAATGGTAGCAGCGGGATGATGCTGCACAAACTCTAATGCCATCGTATTCTTCTCTGCCTGGATAGCCATATAACGTTTGGTAAATGCCTCTTGTGCAGCCCCACTCTCCCGCTCTGCATCCGGTAAACGGCGGTTTTCGGCCATCAACACCTGCTGTTTGGCGTCCAGCGGCTGGGTAAGCTTTTGCAGCTCCCCATATTCGCCTTGCGCTACCCCGCCTGTAATGCGGGCGTGTTTGGCGGAATCGGGCGATACCACTTTCATAGCGCTATTCTCTATATAAAATCCCTGGAAATCCCGCTGACGGCTATAATCGCGCATATCATCCCCCGTGTAATCAAACAGCAGGTAAGCCATCACCGGCGCATCCTTTACTTTTCCCTTAAAGCTGAACTGCCCGTTGGTAACAATGGCAGAATCCAGTTTACGTTGTACGTCCAGGAATACTTTTATCGGCGGCTTTTTGCCGGTAATACGTCCCTGTATAGTGAAGGTGCTGTCTGACTGCTGTGCAAACAGCTGCGCGGCGGGTAACAATCCGAGCAAAGCCCATGTCTTCTTTATCATATTGCTTATTTACTTTTATAAATGATATCGGAAATACGGCCAAAGCCATCAAACTTTTGTTTGTAGGTTCCACCGGCAAACTCGCCGGTACCGGCCAGTTTGAAATAATACACACTGCCTTTAGTGCCATCATTGACGCCTACAGCAATCAACGAATTATCGTCGTCGCTGAACCAATTTTTCAACATGCGTATAACGGAAACGGATACCCCGGCGCCCGGAAAGGTATACAGCTTCCTTGCGGAGTTAGCCTGCACATCATACAGGTAGAGGCTATTGCCGGCTGCAAAGTATACCAGCGGCAGTACACCCGAGGTAGCAAAGGCAGTTGCCTGGCGCATTTCCGGCGAAGCCACCGATTGTTTTAACGCACCGGGATACTCATTGCTATAGGTATCCAGGCCGTACAACATCATGGAACCATCTGCCATCCGGAAGAAATGATAGGCCAGGTCCGGCCCTCTTTCCATGTACCGGAGCTCGCCCTTTACATTGTTGACATCAAACACAGCATCGGGCTTCTGGTCAACAAAAGTTTCCAGGGTCACGGAATTGCTGAGAGAAGGCAACCGTAAAAAGCGGCCATTCTTACGATCGTAAATACAAGCCGAACCCTCACTGGTAATAAAAGGCGCCGCCTCATAATCTCCGATCAACGGTAAGCCATATTTACCATTGTTGAGCGTAGAAGCAGCATATACCTTTCCATCATTGACCAGGTAACGTTGGGTAGCATAGTCATTGATGGTCATGAACTGCGGATGCAGGGTGGTTGGCAGCGCAAAAAACATCGATTTGGCTTCCTGCAGCAACTCAAACTCCGGGTTGCGCACCTGCAACAGGTTATTATCCGTTTCAATAAATAACTCATCGGTGCCGGTATAAGCGCCCAGCAGGTTAATATGATGCGCTTTGCCGGCCATCGGCTTTCCATTTACCCGCTGATAGATATCCCGGAGCACGGTATCCTGTGGTGTAATAATGTCAACATCGGACACGTTGTTTTTATCGTTCAGCACCAGCCAGCCGGAAGAAAACGGGCTGCCGATCATTACCTGGAACTTACGGTAACTGCTTACGCCTGTAGCTTTATCCATTACGCGAAACACCACTACATAAGGATACTGGCGCACAGCCTGGTTTAATTGTATACGGAGATTTTTGCCCGTGCCGATGACCACCGGCTGGTCGGGCAACTGTTCCATACTTTCGGTAGTGGGATACATGCTCCACTGGAAGTCAAGGTCTGCCTCCGAGCCCTTATCCACCTTTACTACCGGGTTGATCACCAGGGAGTCCATGAAGAGTTTTTTCAGGTTGACGAGGGAGTCGATCTGTATATTTTTCAGCGGCAGGTAATTATAATTGCCTTTGTCTTTATAACACGACATCAGCGCCAGCAGCAGGAATGGTAATGCTATATATTTTTTCATATCAGGCTTATTAAAGGTGATCACGCAGGGAAGAATACGGTATTGCCGGTTTCGGCATCTACTAATGGACCATGCTCTTTCTCATATGCAGCCAGTGCAGTGGCCACCTTTACTTTCAGGTAGAGCAACTGCCCGTTGCGCGTCATATCGTAAGGGAAGTCGGACAGGCCGAGGGTGTCTATCATGAAACGATATTTGGCTTTGCTGTATGCGCCGAAATAGGGCACCAGGTATGACTCCCAGGACGACGGTTTGGTAAGGATATCGTTGATGGTAAAAGTGAGTTCCTTTCCATTCTTATTCAACCCTATGGCATAATTATCGGCAGGCTGCAACGCAATCACCAGCTTCACCGCCGTAGTAGCCATGCCGGGAGTACGCCTCACCACCAGGCGCAGCGAGTCGCTGAACTTGCCCGCAGGCATCGTGTAGGAAGGCAACAATTCATAGTCGGTGCCCGCAGCTGCGGTGGTTTTATCTGTTACTACCGATATTTTCACCGGCAAGGCCTCGTTCAGGCGAAGGCCGATATAGTTGAGCCGGAATAATACCGTGTCTTTCATCATGGTGCTCGACCGGGTAGCAAAAGAATAAGTCAGGTCTGCCGCACTGAAATATACCCGCGGATTATTCTGATATACTTCCAGCTGGCTTTTCTTACAGGCCATAAAACCCGCTGCCAGCAAACCTATCAAACTATATAAGCAATATTTTTTCATACAATACATGTTGGTGGATATTAGCAGTTATCGCAGGTCAATTTCGTTATCTGGTAACGGTAACGGGTATACTTTTTCAGGCGTAATCACCTTATCACCGATTTTATTGAGATTCATCCGTTTGCAATAGAAGAAATATTGTCCTTCACTGAAAAATTCCTTCTGGTACTCTTTACGGATTTCTTCCTGGATCTGTGTCGCATTCAGGCCAGCGGGCAGGTTTACCACGCCGCGGTTAAACCGTACGGTGTTCAGGTAAGCAGCGGCTTTGGCCGGATCTGCCTCACATTCAGCAGCGATGTAGTACATTTCCGAGATCCGGATCAGCGGCATCAGGTAACGGTATTTCAAGGTCATCTTGGCCTGGTCATCCTGCCAGAATTTGATATGATACTGGAAGCCGCTCTGGTCTTTAAAAAGATAAGCATAACGGTAATCCGTACCACCACCGCTGCTGGTTTCAAACACCCGTTGCGTAACGCTTTTATCGTTCTTTAGTTCGTATTGTGCTTTACCACTGGTATACGTTTCATCTTCATGATATTTGAAATACGCATCTACAGAAGCTTTCATATTGATCACCTGCAGGTTGAACAGGTGCTCGCCGGAAAAGGTATAGTCGGTGTAGAAGGTGATCTGGCGCGGTGTTACCCAGGTAATTTTAGCCGCAGCGATGACTTCCGCCGCCATTTTACCGGCATTTACTTTGTCATTTTTATAGAGATACACCCTTGCCAGCAATGCTTTTACGGCCAGGTAGTTCATGCGGCCTTCCCGGTGCTGGAGAAATACGCTGCCATCGTCGGGGCCACCATTCATGGGATCAGCTTTTTCCAGCAATGACAATGCTTCCAGCAGGTCGGTAATCACTTTATCTGTTACCTGCCGGGTAGTGGAAATTTCGGTGGGCCGTTGCGTTACCTCGGTAACATATGGAATAGCAGGTTTATCAGCACCCGCTACAAAGGAAGCACCAAACATCCGCACCAGGTCGAAATGCATCAGCGCACGGAGTCCCAGGGCCTCACCTTTGATCAGCGTGTACCGGGGCGTGGTTAACACGCTTTTATTGATCTCCAGGTAACGGAGAATATTATTATCATTTACCAGCGCGCTGTACATGCCTCTCCAGATATCAGCGATATGTACTTTTACAGTAGCGTTCTGGTAAAGAAACTGTGCATCGTCTTTAAACACATGGTAGTAGTCGGCCGGCCGATAGCGCTGTGCCAGCACATCGAGAAAGCTCATCGTGAGATAGTCACCATACAGGGGCCTGCCCACCATTTTGGCATATACGCCGGTGAGGGCATCCTGGAAGCCGCCCTGGCTGGTAAAGAATTCATCCTCTTTTACCTGCGAACGGGGACTTACCTCCAGCCATTTCTTGCACCCTGTACTGCACAACAACAATAAGATAACAGGAAGCCATATACGAAATTTCATAGTACCTGATTTGACGGATTAAAACTGTGTTTTCAGAGAAAAGGAAAAAGAACGGGCAAACGGATAATCCAATCCACGCTCCTGCTCCACGGTAGACAGGTGGAACACTTCATTCATGTATAGCGACAGGCGCAGGTTCTGCATACGCAGGAAGCGGATCTGCTGCCGGCTGAAGTCGTACGACAAGGACACCGATTCGAGCGACAAGGTATTTTCATCCTGTACAAAGCGGGAAGAAGGTTTGGTTTGCTCCCGGCTGGACACTTTCTTGAAGAAGGTTACATCCCCCTCTTTTCTCCAGCGTTGTTCAAACACGCGACGGTCTACGTTGGCGGCTACATCCGCATTTTCGACGCGATCGAGCAGCGTGGCGTTGAAGATCTGGCCACCATAACGGTAGCGCATCAATGCATTCAGGTTAAAACCTTTATAGCCAATGAAAGTGCCGAAAGTGCCTTCATACTGCGGATCCAGGTTACCGGTAGCCTGTTTGTCGGCCGCTGCCCAGGTATAGCTAACAGTGCCATCAGCGCGTTGAAACAGCTCCCTTCCTGTACCTGGGTCAATGCCGAGGGAAGGCACCGTCCAGATGGTATTAAGGCCGTAGCCATCCACCAGCAGGGTTACCGGGCCAGTTTGCGGTTTGGTGTTCTGATCGGCATTGAACTTTCGGAAACGATCGGCAATATTGGTAATGATGGTACGGTTGCGTACCACGGAGCCGTTGATATTCCAGTAGAAGTTCTGGCGGTCGTTGCGAATGATCATGTAGCGTACATACAATTCTATCCCCTTGCCCAGCAATTCTCCGAAGTTGGTTTTATTCATTTCAAAACCTACAGAAGGTGGGGTACTGATGTCGGCAATAGCGTTCCTGGTTACATCGTGATAGTAGTTAAATTCAATGTTCAGGCGGTTGCGGAACAGGGCCATGTCGGCACCGATATTGGCCGACAGGCGGTTCTGCCAGCTCAGTTCCCGGTTGCCCAGCGACAGCATATAAGCGCCGAGCATATCGTAATAATAAACGTCGTTGAAATAATTGTAGGTAGCCAGTGCCTGGTAAGCAGGTACATTCAACGATCCCCTGGAACCATAACTGGCTCTCAGTTTCAGCAGGTTAATATTTTTGTTATTGCGCAGGAAATCTTCCTTGTGCAGGTTCCAGCCAATACCGGCCGACCAGAATTCCCCGAAACGTTTGTTGGCGCCAAACTGGGAAGAACCATCAATACGATACGACAGGTCCAGTAAATACTTCTGGAAGTAGGCATAGTTCACGTTGGCCAACACGCCTACCCTCCTGGTGAGCGACTCACTCCCGATAGGGTGTCCATCTTTTTCATATTGTTTGGCAAACCAACTGGCATCCATGCGGTCGTTTGGAAAGCCTTCCACCTTGTATCCCTGGTTGTCATCCGTACTTCCGGCCAGGTTGAAACCGGCGGAGGCATAGAGGGAAGAACCATTGATGGCGCGGCCATAGTTGAGCGTCACGCTGCTTTCATAGTTCATTCTTTTACCATTCTGGATGGTATAAGATCCGCGACGGGCCTTATCATCTGCGCTGTAGTTGGCAAAAGCGGTATGATCCGCGGGCAAAAACTGCTCACTGTTATTGTCCTGCTTCATGAGGCTAAAACTGCCAATCAGGCGGAAAGGTTTACTCAGCTGCCATTCAGCGGAAAAATTATTAATGAATTCAGTGTAAGTGCTCTGATCTTTTACAAACATGGTCCCGTTGTACATCGGGTTGTTCACGCCGTTCTCCAGGGTTTTCTTCATATGGCCCTCCTCGTCATACATGCTGTAGTAAGGGTTCAGTAACCCAAATTGTGAAAAGCTGCCATAAGGTGAATTGGTGGCTTTGTTATAGTTCACCGTGAGGGAGTTGCGGAAACGGAGTTGTTTATATTGATACGCCAATGAGACTTCACCAGAATAGTTACTCCTGCCGGAACCTTTCATAACGCCCTGTTCATTACCGGCAGCCAGTTGCAGTCCATATCTCACGTAATCATCTCCCCCTTCTGCATACAGGGAGTGCCGGTCATACAGGCCGGTTCTTACAGGTTGTGACAACCAATAAGTATTTACCCCTCGCTTTACGTTGGTGAGGCGGTCGTTGTACAGCTCCTGCAGGCGTTGTGCTTCCTTGGTATCTGGATAGGGTATATAAAAATCTTCTCCCCGTGTTACATAGGTATACAGCCCTGCATCTTTTTCCAGCTGTAATTTTTCAGCGGCATTCAGCAGGTGGTATACGTTCAGGTCGGGGGCCGACACTTTAAAATCGTTGGTATAGCTAAGGCGCAGGCGGCCTTTCTCAGGGCGTACCGTTTCAATGACCAATACACCATTGGCGCCACGGGAGCCATAGATGGCTGTTGCGGCCGCATCCTTCAGCAGGGTAACGGCAGCAATGCGGTTCATATCCAGGTCGAATACCCGCTGCAGCGAAGCCTCAAATCCGTCGAGGATAAACAGCGGTAAGTTCGGGCTGGAGCTATAGTCACCTTTCATATTGGGAAAGCTGGAAGCGCCCCGTACCTGGATATCCGGCAGCCGGTTAGGGTCTGATCCAAACTGGAGGTTGTCGGGCATTTTAAAGGAAGGATCCAATGCTTTCAGGGCTTCCAGGACGTTTTTGTTACTCACCTGTTTCAACTGTTCCTGTGTCATGGTGGTCGCTGCGCCGGTATAGCTGGAGGCAGGTCGTTTAAATACGCCGGCATTTACTTCCACCTGTTGTATTTGGCTAACATTCTTGCGGAGTTGTACATGGAGTACGCCGCCGGCTTTTACGTTTACTTTCTGCGACATATAGCCGATGCTGCTTACCATGACATGAGCGTTGGCATTGGCCGGGATCATCAGGGTAAAAGTACCGCTGGCATTGGTACTGGCGCCGATAGAGGTACCAGGTAAGGTAATGGTGGCGCCGGGAATGGGGTCTCCGTTTTCCTCCGTTACCGTCCCTCTTATCAGGCGTCTTTCCACGGTTGTATCGATGGCGGCAGACGGCCGGGCTATCAGTGCCGGTGTGGCGGTGGGCAGTGGATAAGCCGTGGTATGCAGGCTGGTTTCCTGCAGGGTAGCGCTCTTTTCTGCCGGCGTGGGTACTACGATGGCAAATTGTTTCTCATCTACTTTGATGAAGCCGAGATTGGACTCATGCGTTACCTGTTTCAATATTTCTTCGATGCCGATACGGCGGGCCGGTAGTTTGATATAAGGCCGGGCCTCTACCAGGCTGGTTTCATACACGAGACGTACCTTGTACTGGCTGGAAATTTCTTCCAGGGTATTGCGGAAGGTTTTTTCCTGTTTATCGGAAATGCTATTGAATGGTGGTGCGGGCGCTATCTGTCCGGTTGATTTTTGATTTACAGCAATAAGTAGCAACAGCATTCCCGCAGACAGCACAGACAAACGGTGCCGCCTACACGAAAACATCATTTTCATGATACGAATTTTGGTTAATAAAAATTGTGGTTAATCATGGCGCTACGCCCATATTCACCGGGGGGCAACTACTACAACAGAATCCTTTAAGCTAATATTCAGATTAAATACTGCTGCTATGGTGTTTAACAGCATCGTGTCACTTCTGGCCAGTAAGCGTCCACTGATAGTTCTCCGGGCAGTAGCACTATCTGCAATCTGCACCTTAAACCCGTACAAATCTTCCAGTTCATTCCCCATTTCACGCAGGGAAGTATTATTAAAAACCAGTTCTCTATGTTGCCAGCTGCTATAGGTTGCAGGGTCTACATGGCTGGTGATGATCCTATCCTGTGCAGGGGTGTAGGCAATCATGTCGCCCGGCTTCATCATCACAGCTTGCTTTTTCTCATGGGGAAAGTCGATGCTCACCTTACCGGTATTCAATGATACACGGGTGGTGCCCCTGCGGGTATTAACGTTAAAGGTGGTACCCCACACCTGCACGTCGAGCGTGCCGGTATGCACGGTAAAGCGGGTACGTTCCTGCGCACGATTGTATTGGTGTGCAATAGTAAAGTATCCTTCTCCGCTTACCCATACTTCCCTGTCTTTACTATTATCCCAGTCTTCGCCATAAGCCAGGGAAGAATTGGCGTTGAGTACAATCACTGAGCTATCTGGCAGCAGTATTGTTTTTATCTCGCCATTGCTGGTGTAAAATGTTTTACGGGGCAACGGCGTATGGCGGGTAGTCCACCAACCGCCCAATGCCAGCCCCAGTACCAGGATAGCGGCCGCCGCCGCATACCAGCGCCGGCGATTGCTTGTTACCGGCACTACCGGGGTATCGGCATCGTCCAGCTGTTGCGCAATAGCTTCCCATTGGCGGGTCTTACGCTCCGGCGCAAGCTTTGCCCTGCTGAATTGCAGTTGCAACAGGGTAGCCTTTGCGGCGGCTGCCATTGTACGTTTTTCCGGATATACCTTCCATACTTCCTCCCATAAAGCAACGGTTTCTGCGTCGGGATGTAATGCCCAGCGCTGAAAATCCTCATCTGCCAATAGGGCGGATGCGTCGTAGCTTTCATATTTGCGTATGTCCATAAACGTTTTACGGCAATTACAGGGATGCCTTTAACCTAATTACGCAGGGAGAGAAAAAATTACCCCACGGGTGAAGAAATATTTTTATTTTTTTTGCGGATGCCTTCCGGTTATTGTATGGGAGTACCCAGCCGGTCATGTAACGCGTCCAGTGCGCGGGCCATAATTTTATAGGTGGCCTTGGTGGTGATAGAAAGAATATCGGAGATATCCTCATAAGACATCTCCTCGTAAAAGCGCAAAAATATGGCTTCCCGCTGACGGGGAGTAAGCTGCTCCAGGGCAGCATTCAGCTGGCCCGACCGGAACGCAGCCTGTTCGTGGCGGATGCGGATATTTTCCGGGGAACCTTCCAACAGGAATACATAATTCTCTTCGTCCAATATTTCAGGCGCATGCCGCTGCGTTTTCTGGATATTGCGGATCAGTAATCCCCGCAATGATTTGAGCAGGTAATTCTTTACAGAGGCAGGCTGTCCCAGGTTTTCGCGATTTTTCCAAAGCTTGAGGAAGAGGTCTTGTATCGTATCTTCTACCAGTGCAGTATCCGCAGTAAATTTGCAGCCATAGTTATACAGGTAGTCTGCATAATCGTTGTAACACGCGGCCAGCGCACGTTTGCTGCCCTGCTGAAAGGACAACCAATTGGCTGATTCGGCATTATTATGGTTGGTCATTTAGCAGTACTGAATAATGAAATATGGAACAAAGGTAAAAGAAATCACTATTCCTCAAAATCAAAAAGCGACAACTGCGCCGATTGATTGGGTTTTTCCTGGCCAGGCAGTATCTCATGGAAGTTGGACAACGTGATACCCAGCAGTCTGATAGGTTTATCTTCCGGGTAAGTAGCCGCCAGCAGTTGTTTAGCGGTATCCACAATCGTTTCGAAATCGCCGACCGGGAAAGGGAAAGATTGATTACGGGTAATCTGCTTAAAATCAGCATACTTAATCTTCAGGGTAATCGTACGCCCTTTCAGGCTGTATCGTTGCAAACGGTCGTATACAATTTTTCCGATTTTGGTAAGCTCAGCTTCCATATCGGCCACGGTGGTAAGATCGTAAGGGAAAGTATCTTCTGCACCGAGCGACTTGGTTTCCCGGTGTGGCTGTACCTCCCTTTCATCGATACCGCGTACGATGCGGTAGTAAAAGCTCCCTACTTTCCCGAAATGTGTTTTCAGCTCCTGCTCTGATAATTTCTTGAGATCGGCCCCGGTAAAGAGTCCCATCTTCTTCATTTTATCGGCCGTTACTTTCCCTACGCCATGGAATTTCTCTACAGGCAACTGCTCCATGAAAGCTGCTATGGAAGAAGGTCCGATAAAAGTGAGTCCATCAGGCTTATTCAAATCCGATGCGATTTTGGCAACAAACTTATTGACGGATATCCCTGCGGAAGCAGTGAGCTGTAATTCATCCCGGATAGCCTGTTTGATCAGCTTCGCAATTTCAATTGCAGACCCGATCTGTTGCTTGTCGTTGGTTACATCGAGATAGGCTTCATCGAGCGACAAGGGTTCTATCAGATCCGTATACCGGGCAAATATTTCGCGGATATGACGGGAAGCTTCTTTGTACGCATCAAAACGGGGACGGATAAATATCAGGCCGGGGCACAACTGCGCCGCTCTTTTTGAAGGCATCGCCGAACGAACGCCGAACTTCCGGGCTTCATAACTGGCGGTAGCTACTACGCCTCCCCTGCCCTCCGGCGAGCCTCCTACAGCGATGGCCTTCCCCTTGTAAAGCGGGTTATCGCGCTGCTCTACAGATGCGTAAAACGCATCCATATCGATATGAATAATTTTTCGTTGTATGCTGTTTGAACTGTTCTCCATTACTATCTCCCGGAAGCCTTGTAAAGATACGAAAGTAAGTCTTCGCTAAAATTATTCTGCTAACTTTAGGCACTAAACTTAGCTGTTATGGATGCGTATGAGCAGGAACTTTCACATGAACATAAAAAATTTGAAAACATCGTCTGGGAAGGAAAGATCATCAGCGGCCGGGAGTTTTACGACTGCCACTTTTATAAATGTAGCCTGAAGGAATGTATCCTGGAAGACTGCACCTTTGAGAAATGCACGTTTGAAGATTGTGATCTGTCATTAATCCAGCTGAAGCAAACGGCGTTCAGCCGGGTAGACCTCCTGCATACCAAGGCCATTGGTATTGCCTGGCATAATGCCCGGCAGTCGCTGGTGGTATCTTTCCGGCATTGCCGTATCAGCTATAGCAGCTTCTCCGGTAAAAATCTGAAGAAAGGTATCTTTCAGCATTGCCAGGCCGACGAAGTTGATTTTTCTGGTTGTAATTTAATGCAGGCCGACTTCAGCGGCAGCGACCTGGCCGGCGCCCGATTTGCAGAAACAGATCTCACGCAGGCCAACTTTGTGGGCGCACATCGATATGCCATTAACATCCAGGAAAATAAAGTACGAAAAGCCAAATTCAGTTTGCCGGATGCACTGGCACTGCTGGACGGACTTGGCGTAGAAATTATTGAGTAAAAAGAAAAGCGGTTTTTCAACCGCCTTCTTTCCAACTACTTATTTCAATGGTTTAATCCAGTAACTATATGCCTGGTTAGCATAAGGTATCCGGTATTCTTTTAAAGGCATGGAACCCCAGCTGTCGATACCCTGTACACCGGACTGCTGCATATCCACGTGCATGTAAATCGTATTGCGTGGCACCAGCTCCCCAGAATGATATTGTTTTTTATCTGCTTCCGGATCCAGGTCATCCAGGCTATAAGGCAAAGCAGCAAAGCTGATTAAGCTGTCAGCATATTCGAAGCGTATCCCCTTCCCTTTTTTGTTGGTCATATTCACCCAGCGTACATCCGATTTATTCCCACTTTCCTGCGGACGGGCATAAGGGAAATATTGACTATCGACCGGCTGCTGATAAATTCCTACAAACGAAGCTGTTTTTCTATCAGTATAATTTTCCCACGGACCACGGCCATAGTAGCTGATCTGGTTGTATTGTTTATTGAGTTGCAAATCGTTGCCTACCCGCAGCAATAAGGGGTACTTGCCTTTCACCACGGTCAGTTCATTGTTTACTTTCACGGAACCATCGCCGTACACCAGGAATATTTGGGTACTGATGGCTTCACCGTTCAGCAACTCCTTCTTAATGGTAACGGTATAGGTATCGCCGGTTTGCTTACCGGTAGCCTCCAGCAGCTTACCTTCGGCGGCCGCATTACGCCACTTGCGGAGAGAATGATTAAAGCCGGCGCCTATGTCATTATCAGTGGGCGCACGCCAGAAGGCTGGCTGCGGGCCGTCTGCCAGCATTTCTTCGTTTTGCACTTTATAGCTGGTTAAACTTCCCTTTTTGAGATCGAACGTCAGCGCGATGCCCGGGCCTTTCAACTGCACCGCATCAGGTGTTGTTGTCACCTGCAAAGGCGACTGTTTGGCCGTAGCCCCGTTAGCCGCGCTGGCGCCAGGTTTCCAGGCAAATTGTTCTGCGGCTATTTCGAAACCGGCAGAAATAAATGGCTCAGATTGTTTTAGGGTATAGCGGGTATTCAGAAAATATTCTTTTCCTTCTTTTGCCTTTGTTTTTACCGGTAATAACAGGGCGATAGACTGCTGAGGGCCCACTTTCAGATCGCGGACTACGCCTTGTTCTATCCGTTTACCATCTTCCAGTATTTCCCAGGTTAATTGGTAGTTGGAAAGGTCCCGGAAAAAGTAACCATTGCGGATAAAAATGGAATCACCATGGTTGCCCGTAGTTTTGATATGCTGGTACACTTTCTTCACTTCTACGGCCATGGGTGTTAATCCCCGATGGGCGGTTACCACACCTTTCACGCAGAAATTATTATCGCTGAAATCTTCATTCACCGGGCCACTCAGCGGGAAGTCGCCGCCATAGGCCAGGATGCGTTTTCCATTTTTCACCGTATCTATTCCCTGGTCAATCCATTCCCAGATAAATCCGCCCTGGAGATAAGGATTATTTTCGATGGCGGTCCAATAGTCCTGGAAGTTACCGAGGCTATTACCCATGATATGCGCGTATTCACTCATGATCATAGGACGGTCGGGGTTCCGTTGCGAATACCGCACCAGTGACCCGGGCGCCGGGTATTGCGGCACAATCATATCCGTATTATAATCATGCTCTGCACGCTCGTACTGCACAGGGCGGGTAGCATCTTTCGCTTTCAGCCAGTCATAGGCTTCATAGAAATTGACGCCATTGCCGGCTTCATTACCCAGCGACCAGGTGACTACAGCCGCATGGTTTTTATCTCTTTCATACATGCGCTGTATTCTTTCCAGGTGGGGCACCCTCCATTGTTTGTCGTTGGCAAAGGTATAAGCCAAATCGTAATAACGGCCATGCGATTCAATATTGGCCTCATCTACCACGTATAATCCATATTCATCGCAAAGCTGCATCCAATAAGGATCGGGAGGGTAATGTGAATGACGCACAGCGTTTACATTCAGCTGCTTCATCATTTCCATATCCTTGCGCATATCTTCCTGGCTGAGGGTATGCCCCTGGGTAGCGTTGTGCTCGTGGCGGTTCACCCCTTTGAGAAATACCCGCTTTCCATTCACGAGAAAATTCCGGTCAGTGATTTCTATAGAGCGGAAACCCACCCGCTGTGGGATCACTTCCAGCACTTTGCCGGTTTTATCTTTTAAGGTGATGTAGAGTGTATACAGGTAGGGCACTTCGGCCGACCAGGTTTGTACGGCCGGTATTTCCCGCTGAAAAGAAACGGTGGATTTATAATTGCCCAATACCTTTTGTACACTGCTGGTTTCATCTCTATATACACTTTTACTATTGGTATCCTTCAGTTCAATGGCCACAGAAAAAGTATCTGGCTTGCTATGGTTAGTATTACGGTCAATGCGGTAATTGTCTACTTCCATATTCACCTTAAAAACACCGTTGGTATATGATTTATCAAGACCCGCGGTGATAGTAAAATCGCGCACATCCAGTTTGGGCGTGGAGTATAAGTATACCTCTCTTTCAATACCGGAAATGCGCCACATGTCCTGGCATTCCAGGTAAGAGCCATCGCTCCAGCGGTATACCTGCAGTGCTACCAGGTTTTCACCGGGCTTCACGTATTTGGTGATATCAAATTCGGCGGCCAGTTTACTGTCTTCGCTATACCCTACTTTTTGTCCGTTTACCCAGATAAAAAAGGCCGATTTTACGGCGCCGAGGTGAATGAACACCTGCCGTCCGTCCCACTGCTGCGGGATATTGATTTTCTTGCGGTAAGACCCTACCGGATTGTTATCTTCCGGGATATCAAAAGGAGGATTCATATCCTCTCCTGTTTTGCCGCGGCCAGCAAATTCATAGGGCTGGTTCACGTAGATGGGCAGCCCATAGCCGTTTACTTCCCAGTTGGCTGGTACTTTGAAGTTATCCCAGCCAGCATCATTATAATCTACTTTGTAAAAATCGACCGAGCGTTTACGGGGATCCTGTACCCAGTTGAATTTCCACGATCCGTTGAGCGACAGGAAATACGTCGAGGCGTTTTTCTCCCGTTGCTGTGCCAGCGTTTCATTCTCGAATGCAAAGGAGGTAGCTCTCATGGGCATCCGGTTAACGGATACCACCTCAGGTGTCTGCAACTCGCCGGGTAACTGTTGCGCCCACGTCCTTGTACATAAGGCGGTGAGAGCAACCAATAGTAGTTTCTCTTTCATTGTTCAATAATAGTTAAATCGTGCTGTAGCGGATAAAGAAAACACTATTTTTTTTAAGATCCTGATAAATATGGATGAGCGAAAGTTTTCAAGTATAAGCGAGGAAAATTCAAGCAAAGAAGCCAAGGAGCAAAGTAGCAAAAAATTTATAACATCTTTGCTACTTTGCTCCTTGGCTTCTTTGCTTGATAAATACTATATTGTTTCTATAAACAAAGAGCAATGAATCGAAAACCTATACTGGTATTGCTTTTGCTTGTTAGCCTCACCTCAGCAGCACAAGACAAGATCGCCCAGTTCACTACTTTAATGGATACTTTAGCGACCCGCCAGGACTTTAGCGGCTGCGTGCTGGTGGCCGAAAATGGCCGGCCTGTTTTTCAAAAAGCGCTGGGATATGCCGACCGGGATAAAAAGATCCCGATACAGCTCAGTACCCGTTTTGAGCTGGCATCTGTATCCAAGCAGTTTACCGCTATGGCTATCATGCAATTGAAGGAGAAAGGGAAACTGCAGTATGAAGATTCCCTCCGGCAATATTTTCCGGCACTGCCATTTCCGGGGGTGACCATTCGTCACCTGTTGAACCAAACATCAGGTATTCCGGAATTTCTGAGCTGGACGCAGGCACAGGTGGATACGACAAAAATTAATTTCAATGCAGATATTATGGAGCAGCTACCTAAAGTATATCACAATACTTTATTCAAACCTGGCACCGCCTTCAGCTATTCCAATACCAACTACCTGTTGCTGGCACAGATTATAGAAAAAGTGTCGGGAGAAAAGTTTGCCAACTACCTGCAAAAATACGTTTTCCGGCCTGCGGGCATGAAAAACACGCTGGTGTATTCCCGCCGCAGCGCCCTCAAGCCCATTCCCGACTATGCTTTAAGCTATACCTGGGATGCCGGCGCCAACAAGTTCCTGGATCCCGACAGCACCATTGCCAACTATAATTCTTTTTATATGGATGGCGTGGCCGGCCCCTACGGCATTTGCAGCAATGTGGCCGATATGCTGCAATGGGACCAGGCGCTGTATAGCGAACAGCTGGTAAAACAAAGCACCTTACAGGAAGCTTTTACACCGTTCAAATTACCCAACGGTCAAAATGCCGGTTTAGCAGAAGGGCTTGACTATGGCTTTGGATGGGTGCTTTCCTACGACTCCGCCAAAGGGCGGAATATCTGGCACAACGGAGGTTATGATGGATACAACACGGTGATTGCCCGCTATACAGATAAAAATAAAACCCTCATTATATTGTCCAACATCGATCAGCTCAATAACTCCATGAGCATTATTCCTGCCCTTGACAACATTCTCTGGTACGGCGCCTTAAACATTCCACCCATCACCACCCGCCAACACGGTATCCGTGTTGCTCCGGAAGTGCTGGCGCCGCTGGCCGGCATTTATACGGTCAGTAACAACCCATTCCTGAAAATGCGGATTACCGTCAGCGGATCGAGGATATATGCCCAATACACCAACCAGAGCGCGTTTCCCATCTACGCTTCCGCTACCGGTGATTTCTTTTATACAGTAGTAGCGGCCAGGATCAAATTCAGCCGGGATGCCAATGGTAAGCCCAATAAACTCACGCTTTATCAAAACGGACAGGAGATCGAGATGAATCGGGACGCGGAATAAATGGATTTTCTTACTTTAGGGACCAAACCGCCACGATATGATCAGGAAGAAAGAAGGATTCCAGGGCCAGCGAATGATCGTCATTCCACGTAATATCCTCAGCAGAAAATGTGCTAAGGAAGCGCTGCTGAGTCCTTTATACATTACAGATATCGGTTACTATCCGCGGGCGCTTTTTCACCACCGGAAAAGACCGCAGGGCGCCGACCAACATATCCTGATCTATTGCCTGGAGGGCAAAGGAACTGTTACACTGAAAAAAGTCAGCTATAATATTCAGGCAGGTGACTGCATATTACTGCCGCGCAAATGGGCCCATGAATACAGTGCAGATGAAAAAGACCCATGGACTATTTACTGGGCACACTTCCTGGGCAGCAGTAGCGATGAAATTACGGAGAAGGCCCTGAAGGAATGGGGCGGGCATAAAACTTTCCTGCCGCATTCGCCTGAAAGACTGGAGCAGTTTGAACGCATTTATCAACAGCTGCAACGCGGGTACCGCAGTGAGTACCTGGCTTATTCCAACATGAATTTCTGGTCGTTTCTGTCGTCTTGTATTTACCCGGGCATCCACAAACCCGGGCAAGCTAACCAACAGCACGACGCGGTAGATCAGGCCATTGACTATATGAATAAAAACCTGGATAAGATGCTGACGCTGCAGCAAATGGCAGCTGCTGTAAATCTCTCCCAGTCGCACTTTTCCTTTCTTTTTAAAAGCAGCACCGGCTTTCCGCCTATCGAATATTTCAATCACCTGAAAGTCCAGAAGGCTTGCCAGTACTTACTTTTCACCTCACTGCGCATCAAAGAAGTGGCCATGCAACTGGGTATGGAAGACCCTTATTACTTTTCCCGCATGTTTACCAAGGTAATGGGCGTATCGCCCGCCCAATACAGGGAACGGAAGAACTAACCGTAAGATAATCCATCATTTCCAGCGGATTATCTAGCCTTTGTACCGGGGCTTTGATCTATTTTTACCATGCGTCAATCCAAAGCTAATGATCCATTATTCCACGAGGAGGATCGCGGTGTTCCTCTCTATTACCGGCAGTGCGGGTATTATACTGGCTGCCTGCCATTCTCAGAAAAAAGTAGACTTCAGTACCGAGGTAAAGCCAATACTCAATAAGCATTGTATCAGCTGCCATGGTGGAGTGAAGCAAAGCGGCGGCTTTAGTGTGTTGTTCCGCGAAGAAGCCATGGGCAACACCCGTTCCGGCAAACCCGCCATCATTCCCGGCCACCCGGAAAAGAGTGAGTTCATTCGCCGCCTTACCTGTAAGGATCCCAAAGAAAGGATGCCACAAAAGGGCGGGCCACTCACGGCCGCTGAAGTAGACGTGCTGACCCGTTGGGTAAAACAGGGCGCCGAGTGGGGCGAACACTGGGCCTATATCCCTCCCAAACAGGTGCCCATTCCGGATATTAAAATAGATGCGGGTAACAATATTGATAAATTTATACAAGAGAAGTTAAAGAAAGAAGGGCTTAGCCACGCCCCGGAAGCCGATAAAATGACCCTGCTCCGCCGGGTTAGCTTCGACCTTACCGGCCTGCCTCCCAGCCCTGAAATGGCGAAGCAGTTTGCCGAAAGCAAAGACCCGCAGGCCTATGAAAAAATCGTGGACAGCCTGCTGCAGTCGCCACACTATGGCGAGCGCTGGACGTCCATGTGGCTCGACCTCGCCCGGTACTCTGATACGAAAGGTTATGAAAGAGATGAAGGCCGGAGAATATGGCGCTACCGCGACTGGCTCATCGACGCCTTCAACAGTGATATGCCTTACGACAGTTTCACCATCAACCAGCTGGCAGGCGACCTGCTGCCTCATCCTACCAACGCACAGTTCATTGCTACCGCCTTCAACCGCAATACCATGACCAACGATGAAGGAGGTACACAGGATGAAGAATTCCGTACCGCCGCCGTGATGGACCGCGTAGCCACTACCATGGACGTGTTCCAGGGCGTTACCATCGCCTGTGTGCAATGTCATAGTCACCCTTACGACCCGTTCCGCTTTGAAGACTATTACAAACTGCTGGCCTTCGTTAATAATACCCGTGATGAAGATACCCACATGGAGCATCCCAAACTACGCTTATACGACAGCGTGAGTACTTCCCAGGTAAAGGAAATCAGCAGCTGGGTAGCCCAGTACGGCGATGCCGGTCAGCAGCAGGACATGAAAGAATTCCTGCAGGTACTGGAGCCTAAAGTACATGCCCATAACTGCGATGAATATATTAACGGCGCCCTGCTCGACACCAAATACCTGGGCATCCGTTCCGGCGGTAGCTGTCGTTTACCACAACAAAACCTGGATGGCAGCACACAAATGTTCATGAACTACTGGACCGGCTCCCCCGGCGGTACCCTGGAAGTGAGGCTGGACAGTCTTAAAGGCCGTACCCTGCTCACGCACCAGCTGGCCACTACCAATGGCAGGTTGGCCATCAGCATGCCTTTCAAACCGGTGAGCGGCACACACGACCTGTACCTGGTATTCCGCAACCCTGCTATCAACCCCGCCGATGCGGTTTGCGGCGTAGAATGGTTTGCCTTCCGCAACGATCTCCCCGGTAAAGGAAAACCAGGATACGATAAAGTGAATACTGAAATGATGACGGTGATTAATCAGAACCCGGATGATATCCCGGTAATGATTGAAAATCCGTCCTTCATGCAGCGTACCACCCACGTATTTGAAAGAGGCAACTGGCTGGTGAAAGGAAAAGTGGTAACACCGGATGTACCGGCATCGTTGAATCCATTCCCTGCCAATGCACCCCGCAACCGGCTCGGGCTGGCCGAATGGATGACGGCTACACAAAATCCGCTCACCGCCCGCGTAATGGTAAACCGTTGCTGGGAACAACTCTTCGGCACCGGCATTGTAGAAACGCTGGAAGACTTCGGAACCCAGGGATTCATCCCCTCTCATCCTGAGCTGCTCGACTACCTGGCCTATAAATTCATGCACGACTACAAATGGCATATGAAGCCGCTGCTGCGGGAAATAGTACTGTCAGCCGCCTATAAACAAACCTCCAACGCGAGTCCGGAGTTGACAGAAAAAGATCCCGCCAACCGCCTGGTGGCCAGGGGACCACGTTTCCGCCTTACTGCAGAAGAAGTAAGAGACCAGGCCCTCACGGTGAGCGGACTGCTGAACAGGAAGCTGTATGGACCGCCCGTTATGCCCTATCAGCCTGATAATATCTGGCAAACCGTATACAATGGCGCCTCCTGGGTAACCGCCACCGACGGCAACCAGTACCGCCGGGCGGTATATGTTTATCAAAAACGCACCAGCCCTTATCCCTCCATGATTTCTTTTGATGGCAGCAGCCGGGAAGTATGCCTGCAACGACGCATACGTACCAATACACCGCTACAGGCACTGGTTACGCTCAACGACCCCGTGTACATGGAAACAGCACTGGCGCTGGCAAAGCATATGCAGGAAAATGGAGGCAACAATGCCGCAGCGGGTATCCGTTGGGGTTACCAAAAAGCGGTATACCAACCATTGGCCGACAACAAACTGGCGGTGTTGCAGAAGCTGTACAACCAGGCATTGCAGGAGTATAAGAAAAACCCTGATGCCGCAAAGAAATTGACAAAAACGAACGACAATATACCACGACAAGCAGAGCTGGCCGCATTAACGGTAGTAGCCAATGCGATTATGAACCTGGATGAATTCCTTACTAAATCCTAAGCAGTATGACCAAGCATAACAGACTTATAAAGGAAGCAAATGATACCACGCTGCGGTATATTACCCGGCGGCACTTCCTGCTGGATTGTGTAACAGGATTGGGCGCAGCAGCACTGGGCTCCTTCCTGGCCAGCTGCGGCAGCAGTAGCAGTAAAACCCTGGTAGATGCCAGCGGCAATCCTATGGCGCCTAAAGCGCCTATGTTTCCCGCTAAAGCCAAAAGCGTCATTTACCTGCACATGGCCGGCGCTCCTTCCCAGCTGGAACTGTTCGATTATAAACCGGAACTGCAAAAGCTACATAACCAATTATGTCCGCCCTCACTCCTGGCGGGGAAAAAGTTCGCCTTCATCCGCGGCGTACCTAAAATGCTGGGACCACAGGCCGTGTTTCAGCAACATGGCCAATCCAGGGCCTGGATCTCTGATCACCTCCCTCATTTCGCCACCATGGCCGACGATGTGAGCTTCCTGAAAGCAGTGCAAACCGACCAGTTCAACCATGGTCCCGCACAATTGCTGATGCAAACAGGTAGCGCCAGGCTGGGCCGCCCCTGCATTGGTTCCTGGGTAACCTATGGACTTGGGTCCGAAAATAGTAACCTTCCCGGTTTCGTGGTACTCACGTCCGGCGGTAAAACGCCCGATGCCGGTAAAAGCGTGTGGGGCAGCGGATTCTTACCATCTGTTTACCAGGGCGTACAATGCAGAACCAAAGGAGAACCGGTGCTGTACCTGACGGACCCCGATGGTATGAGCCGCGATCTGCGCAAGGAATCGATCGAAGCGATCAACGAAATCAATAAACAGGAATATACCGCCTACGGCGATCCCGAAACACTGGCCCGCATTTCCCAGTATGAACTGGCTTACAAAATGCAGATCTCTGTACCGGATGTAATGAACATTAACAATGAGCCTGAATATATCCATGAAATGTATGGCACCCAGCCAGGTAAGGAATCCTTTGCCAACAACTGTTTGCTGGCACGCAAGCTGGTAGAGAAAGGCGTAAGGTTCGTACAACTCTACGACTGGGGCTGGGACACCCACGGCACCGATGAAGGAGGTTCTATCGACTATGGCCTGCGAAATAAATGCCGCGAAATAGATCGCCCTATTACCGCCCTGCTGCAGGATCTCAAACAACGCGGACTGCTGGATGAAACGCTGGTAGTATGGGGTGGCGAATTTGGCCGCACTCCTATGCAGGAAAACCGCGATGGTAAAGATATGCCGTTCATGGGTCGCGACCATCACGTAGAAGCCTTTACCATGTGGATGGCCGGCGCCGGTATCAAAAAAGGAAGTTCTTATGGAGAAACCGATGAAATAGGCTATGCTGCCGTAAAAGGTAAAGTAGCCATCAACGATATCCACGCTACCATCCTGCAACAGCTGGGCTTCGACCATGAAAAGCTCACCTACCAGTTCCAGGGCCGCCCCTTCCGTTTAACAGATACCGGTGGAAAAGTCATTACTCCTATTTTAAGCTAAACAGTCAATGGATAAAAACAAACGTAATTTCCTGAAACAATCTGCCATACTGGCTTCCGCTCTCTGTGTACCTTCGCTGCCCTCCTTTGCAGCCGCCAGCCGCACACCGGTGAAGGAAGGATTCAAATTAATTGTACTGGCCACCAACTGGGGCTACAACGGTACGATAGATGCTTTTTGTGAAAAAGCAAAAAATGCAGGCTACGACGGCATAGAAGTATGGTGGCCCAACGAAGACGCTCCCCGCCAGGAATTGTACGCCGCATTGGAAAAACACGGTCTACAGGTAGGCTACCTTTGCGCCGGCTACGACAGCGACTATACGAAACACGCCCAACAGTTTGAAGCCGCACTGAAAGCAGCTACTGGTCATAATAAGATACAGCCACTGTATATCAATTGCCATTCCGGGCGCGACTACTTTACGTTTGAGCAAAACTGTGCGTTGATTGATATGACCATCCGTATCTCCAAACAATCGGGCGTACCGGTATATCATGAAACCCACCGTTCCCGGATGCTGTTTGCTGCACATGTGGCGCGTAAGTTCATCGAAGCCAGGCCAGACCTCCGGTTAACGCTGGATATTTCGCACTGGTGCAATGTGCATGAAAGTCTTTTACAGGACCAGGGCGCCACAGTAGTCAAGGCACTGGACCGGGCGTCGCATATACATGCCCGTATCGGACACCCTGAAGGCCCGCAGGTAAACGATCCCCGCGCACCGGAATGGGCTAACACCGTGAAAGCGCATTTCGAGTGGTGGGACCAGGTGGTGCAAAAACACCAGGCTGCCGGTAAACCATTGACTTTCCTGACAGAATTTGGCCCGGCCGATTACCTGCCTACCCTGCCTTACACCCGTCAGCCGCTGGCAGACCAATGGGACATCAACGTATATATGAAGAACCAGCTTAAACAACGTTATAGCAAATCATGAAATTACTGATGAACAATGGCAGCTGGGGAATGTTGCTGGGGCGTTCGCACCCTTTGCTGGTACATTTACCTATTGGCATCTTACTGATTGCTTTTATCCTGATACTATTATCGCGCCGTGAAAAATGGCGGCATCTGCAGGGCGCACTTCCCGTAGTATTATTGGCAGCGGCCTTGTCGGCCATCTTCAGCTGTATTACCGGCTACCTGTTATCGCTGGATGGAGGCTATGAAGAAGGGATGCTGCAAACCCATAAATATCTGGGTATAAGCGTCGCCATCGTCAGCACGCTGTTATATCTTTTACACCGGTACCGGGAGCGCTTTCCCAAACTACAGCTGGCTACCGCGGCAGTGATGGTGCTGTTGCTGAGCGCTGCCGGCCACTATGGAGGCAGCTTAACACATGGCGATGATTACCTTTCCCAGGCCATGCCAGCAGGGTTACTGCAGCTGGTGGGCATTCATCAAAAAGCTGCTAACGTGGTGGCCTATACGAATATAGGCGATGCCCGTTTATATGAAGACCTGGTGCAGCCAGTGCTGGCCAGCCGTTGTTACGGTTGTCACAACGAGCAAAAACTGAAAGGCGGACTGCAACTGGAGTCTTTAGCGCTTATCCGCAAGGGTGGCGAGCATGGGCCGGTGTTGAAAGACAGTATGCCGGAAGAAAGTGAATTATTTAAACGACTGTTGTTGCCGGAAACAGACGAGCACCGCATGCCGCCTAAAGGCAAGCCGCCGGTAACGCCACAGGAGCTGGAACTTTTACATTGGTGGATTGCACAGGGGGCACCTACTAAAAAAATGGTGAAGGAACTTGCGAAAACGCCGCGCATACTGGCCGTGCTGGATGGTATGCAACCAGCTACCCCATTGGATAAGCAGGAGTTTATTCCTGAAGAAAAAGTAGCGGCAGCCAGCGCTCACCATATCCAGGCATTGGAAGCCAAAGGCTTAAAGGTACTGCCAGTGGGCAGCGGCAGCAATTACATTACTATAGATGGTGTGAATGCTATTGGCTTTAGCGATGCAGATCTGCAGTTGTTGTTGCCGCTGAAATCACAGATAGTATGGTTGAATCTCGCAGGTACAGCGGTCACCGACCAGGTATTTGCGGTATCCGGCCAGCTCAAACATTTAACCCGGCTCGATCTGCGCAATGTGGCGCTCAAAGGCAAAGGCATTGCTGCATTGAATGCTTGTAAAGACCTGCGTTATCTCAACCTCGCGGGTACTACCGTTAGTTCGGATGCCTTATCGCCGCTTAAAGACAACAAAAAACTGGAGCAGGTATTCCTGTACCAGACAGGTGTGGCGGCCGCCAGCGTGCAGCAGCTCCAGCGCTCCCTGCCCAAACTTAAAATTGATACCGGTGGTTATCGCCTGCCACAACTGGCATCCGATACAACGATCTATCATAAAGTGAGCAGCTAAGCAGGTTTGCTCACCTTTAAAATCCTGGACCGGGAACGATCCTTGTGAAAGTTCCTGGTCCAGGTATTTCCCCGGTATCAGGCCCCTCTTGCCTTCCGAAGTATCTTTTCCAACCGCACAATTACCTCACTGATATCCGGCAGGTAACTGAACCCATTTAATTGTTTTAATACGGCGATCATTTCTTCCAATTGCGCCCCGTCAGCCTCATTGAGCGGCGCTGTGGTGATGCTATACGCAGGATCGCTGTAGGCATAATATTTTCGTTGCTTAACAATAATGGGGGCATTATATCCCACTTCATTGCTGCGCATACGTTGAATATCGGCCTGTATGGTCCGTTTACTCACACTGTCAATGCCTTCCTCCCGGCATAAGATATCACGCACCTTTTCTATGAGCTGGTCCAGCGTCCATTGCTGCCCGTGGTTGCGCAAACACTCATCAATCGCCTTATAACGGATCAGTGCCAACCTGTTTATGGACATACCCTTCTTTTTAAACAAAGAAAGACCGTCGCCACGCATTAGACATGCGCAGGCAATCGTGATTTATCATATCTCTCATAATTAATTAATAATCAGTATATTAAAATATTTCCTTACAAAAATATTTATGTGCGCAACTAGACTGCGCACATGCACCGACATCTTTGTATCATCGGAAGCGGTCAAGTAAATGTTACTTCATTCGATCCAAAGAACATTTATCATTATCGCCGAAAATGGCAAAAGCAATCGTCTAAGGGTAAGACGCCGTCATTAAAAGTTTTGAAATTACCAGGAGGTCAATTAAAACTTACTGCTTACAGGGGGCGGAGTTACCGGTTCGAGTCCGGTTTGCTTTACAACAATCGAGGTCAATTGTTACTTACTTCATTTTTGGTAAATAGTAACAACATTATCTGATTATAATTTTCATCCACATGCACACATTATTATTACAGACAGGATTACGCCAACAGGCCATTTTTATCCCCGAAACCGCCGTCCACTCCGACGCGTATCAGCTCACTCCTACTACAGGCGTACTGGTAGCCAATCTCGCTAAACTGGGCTTCGGCGTATCAGAACCATTGTTGCACGCGCTGAACCATACTACGCCTGCCTGGCAGGTGACCATCCTGGAAACATTCCGGGAAATAATGGGCGTAAATCAAAACTGGATGCCCCTGGTAAAAAACTGGGAGGTACCTACCAATGAGTCCTTTGCAGATCATGTTGCCGTTGCTTTCGCCAGCGTATTTGACGAGGAAGGAACCCGTCTCCGTTGTGGTCATATCATTCCTCCCAACACCTTTCCCCTGGAAAGATATAACGGCTGCCCGTTCTGCGGTACGCCGTTTGAAACCGGCGGCATAGAAAACTATCAGCAGAACAGTAAAGTCCGTATGCTGCACCTTTGGACCACCGACAAAGCCAGTGCCTACCTGGCAGATCTGCTGCGGTCTAAAACCCCGCTGGATGCCAGTCAAACGGATAGCCTGAAGTCCTTGCTGCAAGTGCTTCCACTGCCTGCCATTCAACCTGCCATGAAAGAAACCCTGGCAGTAGTAGCAGACGTATTGATTGCCAAAGATGACCCCGCCGGCGCGGGTGCATTATTTACCACCCCTACGGATATCCTCCGTTACCTGTGGTATAAACATACCGGCTTTGCCCAGCTGATCATGCCTAAAACAATACTCCGTCGCCAGCTGAAAAATAACAGCGGCTTTGGCATTACCAAAACGGTCAAATCATCTGCGGCTGAAAAAGTAGCCGCTATCACGGCGTTGAAGCTGAAATACAGCCGCAGGGAAGGATTGATGGTCGCCCGCTGGCTCAACGATATGTCCCTGGACGTGGCCACTATGTGTGAAATCATGCATCCTAAGCGCAGGATGTGGGTACGATTTATCCGCGCCCTGCGACTGGCGGAGTTCAGCCGCCGCGAAGGGTTTGCACACCTGCGCACATTGATGGATACTTTCTACCGCCAGGACTACACCGTATGGCAAGGCCGGGTGAACCACTATCAGCTTCGTTATGACAGAGATAACACCTTAAAGTTATTACAACAGCGTCCCGGACTTTTTGCCCGGTCCCTGTTTGCCAACATCCTGTGGTTTGGCGAAGAAGCGGTTATTCCTGCATTTGCGGAAGTAGCACATAAAGTGCCTGCCCGCCTGCTGCTGACATTACAGATGTACGCTGCCTATTATTTTGATCCTGCCACCCAACGTGCAGTAAAGCCGCTGGGAGGCGTCAACAAACATATCCCGGTGAATAAGTTGGTATTCCTATACGAAGCCGATCAGCTGAAACAAATGCAAAACGCCGTAACCGCGCTTTGTATACAGGTGATACAACAGCGTTTTGCTACAGTAGCTACCAACGCAAAAACCATCTACATTGCACCGGCATTGTACAACATACCCGTTCCTATAGGCGACCGTAGCGAACAAATACAGGACCTCCCTGCAGCGTTGATGGGTACCCGTTATAAAGTGGACAGCGATAACCTCCTCCTCTTCCTGCAATGGGGTAAAGGGCTGCCAGCCCAGCACCTCGACATGGACCTGAGCTGCTTTATCGCCTACGACCATCAGCGGGTAGACATCTGTTCCTATTCCCGCCTGCATACTACCGGGTGTAAACATAGCGGTGATATCCGCGCTATACCACACCAGGTGGGCACCGCGGAATACATCAAGCTGGATATTGCCGAACTGGACGCAGCCGGCGCACGGTATGTAACATTCACCTGCAATGCCTATAGCGGCGGAGCATTAACGCCTAACCTGGTCGTAGGATGGATGAACAGCCAGCATAAAATGACGGTCAGCGAAAAGACCGGGGTAGCCTACGACCCTTCCTGTGTAGACCAAATGCTGCGCATTACCCAGGGACTTACAAAAGGACTGGTATTTGGCGTACTGGATGTAGCTGCCAGAGAAATCATCTGGCTGGAGCTGGCGTTCGGCGGACAGGTAGTACAACAGCTGGACCTGGTCAACATCAACAGCATCCTGAAAAAACTGGAGAGCAAATTAAGCATAGGTCAACTACTCGAAGCCAAAGCCGTCGCGCAACAGCTGCAAATCATGGAAACGCCTATCGCCGACGAGGTGTACACCCTGCAATGGGCCGTGAATACTGCCGCCGTGACACAACTATTGATCGGTTAAAGGAGCGGAAAGCGGAAGGCAGAAAGCAAAAAGCTATTGACACGAATGACCAACACGATTTTAAATATCCGCAAAGGTCATCCGGGGAAATAGCTTTTTGCTTTCTGCCTTCCGCTTTCCGCTTTTTTTCCTATATTCAGTGCATTGTCATCATGAATAGATACCTGCTTTTATTACTGCTTATCACCCCAGCCGTACTACACGCCCAGCAAAAAGACCGGGCCGATTCGACGGCCACCGTTGCTGTGCCCCGTGGATTCTTCGATCAGGTCATGTATTACCTGAAAAATACCAACGTTGAAAAGAAGAAAAAGAAAGTAGACCTTAGCTTCATTGGCGGCCCGGTTTATACGCCGGAAACCAGTTTTGGCATCGCTGTGATGATGGCTGCCCAGTTCAGAACCGACCGCCGGGATTCCCTGCTACCCATTTCCAACGCGGCTATTTATGCGTCCGGTGCCCTGACCGGCTTTTACGGGATAGGTATCAGCAGCACCACCATTTTTCCGCATAACCGCTTCCGGCTGGCCCTCAAGGCCTCTTTCAGCTCCCGGCCCAACAGGTACTGGGGCATAGGTTACGAAGCTGGCAGCAACAAAGATCATTACACCAAATTTGTACAACTCACCGAAAAAGCGCAGGCAGATTTTGCGATGAATATCAACGGAAAACTATTTATGGGCATTTGTACCCAGATACAAAATGTACAGGCCGGGCAAATAGATACCGTTGGCGGCAAACCACTGATGTTGCCCAAAAAAATACTGGGTATCGGCGTAGGCCCCTTTGTGGTATATGATACCCGCGATTTCATCCCCAATGCCTATAAGGGTATGTACATTCGCCTGGGCTACCGGTTTTTTCCCTCCTTCCTCGCCAATAAATCCATATACTCTCAATTTGACCTGCAATTCGATTGGTTCAAACAGCTCTGGAAAGGCGGCGTGCTGGCTACAGACCTATACGCAGAAGAACGCAGCGGCGATGTTCCCTGGAGTTTGCTGGCAGAGGCAGGCGGTTCCAGCCGGCTGCGCGGCTATTATGAAGGCCGCTTCCGCGATAAAAATTATTTAGCAGCACAGGTAGAACTGCGGCAGCGGATCTACGGCCGCAGTGGTATGGCGGTATGGGTAGGCGGTGGCAATGTATTTCCCAGTTTCAATAACGTGGAGTTGAGCCAATCCCTTATCAGCTATGGTATCGGCTACCGGTGGGAGTTTAAGAAAAGGGTAAACATACGGCTCGACTATGGCCGGGGTAAAGACCAGTCCGGCTTCTACTTTGGTATTAATGAAGTTTTTTAGAGAGATATCTCCCGCGTCTTTTTCTCCCTGGATGAAGATAATTTCCCGTCCGTTATAACAAAACTTTATCATTCGTTTTCATACGCCCGACCAGGGATGCTGCTATCTTAGCACAAACCTGGCGCCCATGAAACTGACTTTTACCAGCCTGTTATTCTTACTCTGTCCCGGTACATTGCTGGCTCAACATGGGCTGTCTGGTACCGTGGAGGACGACTCCTCCATGGTATTGCTACCCGGGGCCAGCCTGATCAACATCAGCAACGGCAAAACGGTGATTTCAGATAGTCACGGCTCCTTTACCATCAACTGCCGCGAAGGCGATACCCTGCGCTTTTCTATGGTAGGCTATTTACCCCAACAGCTGATTATTTCAAAGGAATTATTTACCCTGCCTACGCTGCGCATCCGCATGAAGCAGGGTGTTATTACCCTGCAACAGCAGCTGGTAAGAGGAAGTAACCACTATAAAGATTCATTGCGGCTCCGGGAAGAATACGCTGCTTACTTTAAGAAGGCCCAAAACTGGGATTTTAACCTGATGCTGCCTCCCAACAGCAAACAGGAACTACGGGACCAGTTTCACACTGTAAGACAGGGGCTCAATATCAACCAGTTTTATAAAAATCTTTCTTTCCGTAATAACCGGAGGAAGGAGCGCTTCCGGAAACAGCTGCTGAACAAAGAAGCGGAAGCATACATTAAATACGCTTATGACCCGGATATGGTAGGGCAGATAACGGGACTTACAGGTGACAGCCTGGATTATTTCATGGCACATTACCGGCCGGCGGCCAGTGTATGGCAAAGCAGCAATACTTACGAAAAACTGAATTATATCAAACAACTGTTTCAGCGATATACCGATAGCCTGGGCGTTGTGCTGCCAGCCCAACGCTAACTATCTTTTCCTTTGTTGCCTTCCATTTGTTTGATGATATTATTTACTTCTGTTTCCGTTGCCCGCAGTTTCTGCTGACAGAATTCTATCAGGATGGCGGCGCGTTTTACCTTTTCGGCCAACAGGTCTACAGACACGGCTTCATTCTCTATTTCTTCTGCAATGAGTTGCAGTTCGTTGTAGGCAGCTTCATATGTTAATGCTTCACTCATGAGTGTTGTTCGTTTTTGTGTTGACCGTTGCCTCCAGCGATGCATCCTGCATCACTACCCGGATATGGGCGCCTGGCTGTAAGTTAGCAGCATTGCTGATTACCTGGTCATCCAGGTATACCATTGCAAAACCGCGTTTCAGGATATTGGCTGGGCTCATCAGTTTAAATAAAGTATCGTAATGTGCTACCTGTCCCCGTTTGCTCTGTATAAACAGGCGGCTGAAAGAGCGGAATTTACCGATAGCATTCTCCAGGTCGTTCCGGCGGTTAGACACCATCATGCGGGGTTTACTCAGCACCGCGTTGGATACGGTGATCAGGTCCCGGTGGTTGTTTAACAGGATATCGCGCGACGTATGCAGCACCACATTGTTACAGGCATGCAGGGCTTCTTTATGGGCAGCCAACAGGTTGCGGGCCTGGTTAATAATGCTGCTGTTTAAATATGACAGCGACTGGAAATGGCCGGAAAACATTTGTTGGGCACGGATCAGGATCTGTTGCCGGGCGCTGATCACCGATTCCTCAAAACTGCGGTTATGGGCAATAATCAGCTCCGCCGCTTTGGTAGGCGTTTTGGTGGCCGTATGCGCCATCATATCCGTTACCGTTTCATTTTTCTGGTGACCAATGCCAGTTATGACCGGGATGGGAAATTTCGCAACGGCTCTTCCGAGTATAAACGTGTCGAATAACAGGAAGTCTGTTTGTGCGCCGCCGCCACGGATAATCACCACGGCGTCATACGGTACCTGGCTATTGTAAATATCAATCAGCCGTTGCTGTACCAGTTCTGCTTTTGCTTCTCCCTGCACTACCGTAAAATAATTATCGATCACAAACGTATAGCCGAAAAGGTTATGATCGAGCGTATGTTTAAAGTCCTGGTAGCCGGCCGAATTACCAGAGGTTACCACCGCCAGCCGCTGTATCACCCTGGGCAATGTCAGTTGATTGTTACGGGTGATATAACGATCTCCTACTTTGCGGATAAAGTCGGCGCATTCCGTGGTCAACCGCAGCAGGGTTTGCTGTTTCTGCTGCTCGAGCAGCCCTACCGTGAAATTGGTGTCTATATCCAGCAGGGTAATCTGTAAGCCGTGTACCTGGTGATAGCTGACAGATACGCGCACTAATACATGAATATCATTTTTAAACTGTTGGCCGGTCACGAATTCAAATTCACTGATCCTGATGGCGCCATTCCCCCAGGCTACAGCAGATACTTTGGCGACAATACCGCCGGAATATTCATCTTTTTCCACCAGGTCGAAGTAGTGATAGCCTTTCTGGCGGTAAAAAGAGTGGTTGGTCACATCGGCTACCACCCACCAGGTTTGTTCAGCAAAAACCTGGTGGAGCGCTTGCTGGATTTTCCCGGTGAGCACGGACAATTTTATGGAGGCGGAGGTGGTCATGCTACGCATAAAGATAAGGAAAACGTTATTCACGTGCGGAGAATGACAGCTGTAGGAAATCCAAAAATTGTATATATTGCCGACATATATGAACAATGACTTTGACTGACAAACAACCGAAATCGTAACAAACACTTAATAGAAGACTTATTCCGTTTTATATACTTTTGCGCCATGAGAAAAGATGAGCAGATAAAATCGCTTTTTCAAAGGGTCTGCTGTGATGACAATATTCAGGCGTATAACGAATTATACATAGCGCTGTGCACCCGGCTGATTCATTTTTCTGCATCCATTGTATCCTCGTTCCATCTGGCAGAAGAAATTGTGTCGGATGTATTTATTGCGTTGTGGCAAAAGCGCAACGACCTGCTGCACGTAGAAAACCCGGTGGTATACCTCTACGTAAGCACTAAAAATCTTTCTCTTAATACCTTACAACAGCAGAAAAGGCACCAGCACCATGCCCTGGACCATATCAACCCCGATATGTTGTCTATCGCGCCGGAGGCGGAAAATGGGATGGTATCTGCAGAAGTATCTCAAAAGATAGAAAGGGCCATCCGCAGTCTCCCCGCCCGCTGCCAGGTGATTTTCCGTTTGATTAAACAAGACCGGCTCAGTTACCGGGAAGTGGCTACCCTGTTGAATATCTCCTCCAAAACCGTAGATGCACAGTTGACTATTGCGGTAAAAAAAATATCCCAGGCTATCCGGTTCGACTTATCGGATGAAGTAGCCCAGACTTTTCTGCGGATAGATTCTTAAATTTTTTTCATTTTCCTTAGGGAGTTTTCAGGTGTTTATTGGTCCTCTTTATAAGGACGGAAAAATTCCGTTGTTGCGGTACCTTTTACCGCCTATCTGGAACTATGGATCAGGAAAGACTTTATGCGTTGCTGGCCCGCGAAATGGCCGGCGAACTGACAGCTGAAGAAGCCAGCACTTTGCAGCAATTATTGCAACAATATCCTGATGCCAGTTATATACGGGAAGTATTTGCCCAAAACTGGGTGCCAACAGGTAAGCAATATGGGCCTTCCCAGGTACAGCAATTACTGGAAAAGCATCAGCTGCGCCTGCAGGCAGCCACCCTGCCGGAAGAAACGCCCGCAGCGGACATCGCTCCACAGCGCAAGGTATGGAAGCTATATACCGCTATAGCCGCCAGCTTGCTGGTATTGGTATCCATGGGCGCCTGGTTCCTGCGCCAACGGCCCGTCCAAAAGCCTGCCCCGCTGGCACAACTGGTCACTGCGAAACGTATGCGTTCACAAATATTATTACCCGACGGTTCCCGGGTATGGTTGAATGCCGGCAGTAAACTCGACTACCCGGAACAATTTGCACCACATAGCCCCCGGGAAGTACACCTGGAGGGAGAAGCCTTCTTTGTAGTAGCCGCCGACGCGGAACGTCCTTTCCGCGTACACACCAAAGCATTTCATGTGCATGTATTGGGCACTTCTTTCAATGTAAGGGCCTATCCGATGGAAGACAGCGCAGTAGCTTCCCTGGTACAGGGCGCCGTGGAAGTAGTATTAAATAATGATAGTAAACAGGTGGTGGCATTACGCCCCAATGAAAAACTGACCGTACCGGTTCATCCGGTTACGGCCGCAGCCACCAATGCAGCTCCCATGCCCGCGATGGCAGCCCTGCAAAAAAGTAAATTAACATTAGTACAGGATAGTATTATCCCGGAAACCGCCTGGGTGCAAAACAAGCTGGCCTTCAAACACCTGGAGCTGGAAAAAGTAGTTGTCATGCTGGAACAATGGTACGGTGTAGAAATAGACTTCCGCAACAATAACAAACGAAAATTATACTTCACCGGCGTATTCGAAACAGAAAGCCTGGAACAGGTACTGAACGCTCTGGAAAACACTTTATCCTTTAGCTGGGAAAAAGACAACACGGGGAAAATATGGATCAGGTAACAGCTGGTCCTTTTTGAAAAAATAACACGAAATATTCTATTCACTTGAAAAAACAGACAACCTGAACAGACAGTAATTTCAAAATTTTAAAGCAAACAATGTTTAGCATGTAGCCGAAAAAAAACGGGAAATGTTCGCACCATTCCCCGCGTAATATCGGTTAACAGCATTGTATTGGGTAAACATTCCGTCAACAATTTATTAACCAACAAAACAAATGTATGAAAAAAAGTACAGTGGACAAGTGGCTTCCGCCTGGCCGGAAGTTGTATAAACTGTTAATTTTTATGAAGCTTTCTATGCTGCTGATGACCGTTGCCTGTTTACACGTAAGCGCATCGGTACATTCACAATCTACTATTACAGTGAAACTTACGCAGGTGCAGCTGGAGAAGGCGCTCGCCCTGTTGGAAAAAAACAGCCATTACCGGTTTGTTTACAACGACGACAATCTCCCGGCAAACCATAAAATATCGTTAGACGCCAAAGACTGGAGTATTGATTCGGTATTGGATAAAATATTGGATAATACCTCCCTGCGCTTCCGTAAAATGTCTGACAAGCTGATTGTCATCGCTCCTGCCGGTGTAGTCAGCAAAGACATCCTGGTAAAAGGACGGGTGGTAAATCCCGCAGGGGAAGTCCTCCCGGGAGTAAGCGTGCGGCTGAAAAATACCAGCATCGGCACCGTTACCAACGACAAAGGAGGCTTTGAATTAAAAGTACCCGAAAACGCCATCCTGCAATTAACCTATGTTGGTTTCGATCAACAGGAAGTATCGCTGAATGGACGTGAAACCCTGACCATCACCCTGGAGCCTTCTAAAAACTCTATGGAAGAAGTGATCGTAGTGGGTTATGGTACGCAGAAAAAACTGAACGTAACCGGTGCGATCGACCAGGTAGCCGGTAAACAGCTGGCAGCACGCCCCATTGCCAACGTGATGCAGGGCCTGCAGGGTCTCAGCCCCGGGCTGAATATCAGCTATGCCGGCGGTAAGCCAGGCCAGGTACCCAATATCAATATCCGTGGTGTAGCCACTATTGCCGGTAGCGGTACTGTACAACCCCTGATCATTATTGATGGTATTACCGGTACAGTAGACGATATGATGCGGTTGAACCCTTCTGATATCGCTTCTATTTCCATCCTGCGCGACGCGGCATCTGCTGCTATCTACGGCGCCAGGGCCTCTTTCGGAGTAATCCTGATCACCACCAAACAAGGCACCATGGGTGGTAAGCAAACGGTGAGCTACAGCAATTACTTCGCCATGTCCCGCCGCACGGTATTGCCAGATCCAATCACGGATCCTTATATCTACTCCCGTGTGCTGGAAACTTCTACCGATAATACTCCCTGGGACTATGTCAACTACTCCGATGAGTATTATAAATGGGCCAAAGAAAGATCCGAAAATCCTTCCCTCCCCGATACCCGGATTGACCCCAGCGACCCTACCAAGTGGGCGTATATGGGTAGCAACAACTGGAACGATTACTTCTTCAGTAAAAGTAATTTCTCCCAATACCACAGCATTTCCCTTAGCGGTAGCGCAGAAACAGCAAAGAAAACACCGATCAGCTACCTGCTCTCTGCCGATTATACCAAGGAAAACGGTTTGAATAAACTGGCCAAAGATGACTGGGGGCGTTCCGGTATGCGCGCAAAAATCAACCTGAAGCCCATCAGCTGGTTGCAGGTCGACAATAACCTGAGCGTGTACCAGACCAAAACAGATGCGCCTACTTTCAATATCACCGATGTATACTACCTGCAGCCTACACAGGTGGCCGTAAATCCCGATGGCACCTGGGCTAACACAGCGGCAGGACGCCTCTCCGCCCAGCTGGTAGACGGCGGCCGCAATACCGCCACCCGCTTCGGTTTCCAGGATGTGATCAGGGGAGTAGCCTCCTTCCTGAACAACGACCTGCAAATTACCGGCGACGCCAGCTTCAAAAGGGAGTTATGGAAATATCATACCGACCAAAACCAGTATAAAATCGGGTATGGTCCTAATGACGTACGCCAGGAAGGCGGTAACACCAGCGTAACGGAAAACAATACAGCTATTAAGCATGATGTATTTGACCTGTATGCCAACTATCACAAAACCATTGCAAGAAATCACAGCGTTACCCTGCTGGCAGGATATAACCAGGAAAGCTTTGAGCAACAGGATGTGAATGCCAACAAGAAAAACATCATTTCTCCTTCCCTGCCCTATCTGTCACTGACCAGCGGCGATCCATCCGTAAGCGGCTACTACGGTTCTTATGCCATCAGGAGTCTCTTTGGAAGGATTAACTATACCTTTAAAGATCGTTATATCATAGAGGGAAATGGTCGCTATGATGGCTCTTCCCGCTTCCCTTCCAGCAACCGCTGGGGGCTGTTCCCTTCTGTTTCTGCCGCCTGGATAGCCAGCGAAGAAAGCTTCATCAAAGCAATTCCTGTTATCTCTGTACTTAAGTTCAGGGGATCCTATGGTAGCCTGGGCAACCAGAACGTTGGCTACTATGGATACCTGCAATCGCTCGCTACCCAAAACTCCGGTTACCTGATCGATGGTGCTACCAAGCAAACCGTAATCAGTGGTGCGCCTTTACTGAAAGTAGACCCGAACAACTATACCTGGGAAAAAGTAACCACGACCAACGTAGGTACTGATATCGGTTTCTTCCAGGGCAAGTTCCTCGCTTCCTTCGACTATTTTGTACGTAATACCACCGGTATGCTGGCGCGCGGACAAGAACTGCCAGGCGTATTAGGTACCAGCGCTCCCCTGCAAAATGTAGCCGACCTGTCGACCCGCGGATGGGAACTCACCGCCGGTTACCGCAGCGATTTTAATGTGGGCAACAAGCCTTTCAACGTAGGATTGAAAGTGACTTTATCTGACGATAAAACAAAGATTACCCGTTTCAAAAATGACCAGAAATTATTTGGTAACAAATACTGGGAAGGACAAAACTTTGGCGAAATATGGGGACTCACCAATGATGGTTATTTCAAAAGCAAAGACGATGTAAAATCACTCGACGAATCTGCCATCGTTCCCTGGGGTGCACTGGAAATAGTAGAAGGATGGCCTAAATACAAAGACCTGGATGGTAATGGCAAAATTGAACAAGGCCTTTCCGCTAAAGATCCCAAAGACCTGAAAGTGATCGGCAATACCAGTCCCCGTTACCGCTATGGTATCAACCTCGACATGAACTGGAACGGTATCGACCTGTCTATATTCATGCAAGGCATTGCCAAAATGGATTACTATCCGCATCACTACCTGTTCTGGGGACCACTTCAACAGCCCTATGCCAACATCTACCCATGGAATCTCGACTACTACCGCGCTACAGCCGATAATGAAGCTACCCGCGCCAAACATAGCGAATCCTATATCAAGGCAGGACTGGCTGATGCCAATACCAATTCTTACTACCCGGTATTACAATCCTGGCTGGCTGATGCCAACAACAAAAAAGGATTGGATATCCCGCAGTCCAAATACTTGCTGAGCGCGGCTTATATGCGTATCAAGAATGTGACGCTGGGATACACCTTACCGGCTGCTCTCACCAAACGTTACCATATTAACCGTTTGCGCATATACGTAACCGGGGAAAATATCTTCGAGTTTTCTCCCATCAAGAAATACGTAGACCCGGAATCTATTATCGACGGCTATGGATGGGCCTATCCTTACCAGCGCAAATATGCAGTAGGATTAAACCTTGACTTATAATTCCGGACATTTTAAACATTGCGACATGAAAAAAATTACTCCATATATCATTGCCGGTCTATTGCTCACCGGGGCTTCCTGTAAAAAGGATTTCCTGGACCGATATCCACAGGATGCTATTTCACCGGAACTATTTTTTAAATCAGAGACTGACCTTTCCCTGTATGTAAACGGGCTGCTGTCCCTCGCCGGTACTTATCAGTACCTAAGCGACCAGAGTACCGACAACACCTCCACCACCGCCGCTATTGAAATAAAAAATATGATGGTGGGCAATCCCAGTTCACAAACAATTACCGGTGGATGGGATTGGGGACGTTTACGCGATATCAATTATTTTCTCGACAACTACAACAAAGCCGCCGTTGTTCAGGAAGTAAAAGATCATTATGCCGGTATGGCCAGGTATTACCGCGCGCAATTTTATTTCGATAAAATTGGCCGCTATTCAGATGTGCCCTGGTATGGTAAGGCCTTGCTGCCGGATGATCCATCCTTGTTCAAAGCACGCGATCCCCGCGCCCAGGTAGTAGACAGCGTGATGGCCGATCTGTCATTTGCGGCCAACCATGTACGGGAGAAAGTACCTACTGGTACACCCAATGTGTGGGCAGCAAAAATGTTGTTTGCCAGGTTTGCGCTTTACGAAGGTACCTATCGTAAATACCATCCGGAGCTCAACCTGCAGGCCACTGCCGGCCGCTTCCTCGACAGCGCCCTGGCACAGGTGAAAGATATCATGGCCTCCGGCAAATTCCAGGTATATAATACCGGCGCTCCCAACAGCGATTATGCAGCGTTGTTTTCCAGCCAGGACTTTGGCAAAATTTCCGAAGTAATCTTAGGGAATCCTTACGACCTGTTGAAAGGTACCGGTAGCAGCAGTAACAATGGTACCGTGTTTGGCGACTACGAACAAGCGCCTTCCCGCGACCTCATACAAACCTACCTGATGAAAGATGGTAGCCGCTTTACCGACGCCGCCGGGTACGACAAACTCCAATATACCCAGGAATTCAAAAATAGGGATCCCCGTATGGCGCAAACACTCGCCTGGCCTGGCTTTATACGTGCCGGCGAAACCCGTCCCTACATTCAGCGCTTAAATAAAAACTTTACCGGCTACCACCAGCTGAAAGGCTATTTCAATACCACCGACGCCAACATTGCCGGTAGTATGGATTTCCCCGTATACCGTTATGCTGAAACACTGCTGATTTATGCAGAAGCCAAAGCAGAAAACGGAACGCTCACACAAACCGACCTGGACCAGTCTGTAAACCTGCTGCGTGCCCGTGCTGGTATGCCGCCAATGAACCTGGCTGCCAGCAATGCCACACCAGACCTGTTGCTCGCTGCGAAGTATCCCGACGTAACCGGTGGCATGAAAGGTGTGATCCTGGAAATCCGCCGCGAAAGAAGGGTGGAATTTGCCCTGGAAGGTTACCGCTACGATGACCTCATGAGATGGCATGCCGGCAAACTGCTGGAAAAAATACCGGAAGGCATGTATTTCCCCGGCCTGGGCAAATACGACATGACCGGCGATGGTATTGAAGACATTATCCTGATCGACAAAACCCAGGATATTCCGGCTGAAGACAAAAAAGAGAAAAACTCCTTGGGACAAACACTGATTTATTATAAAGCAGGTAGTATAGGAGATGAAGTAACGGTATACCTGAAAAATGGTGCAGCCGGCGGCAACATTGTAACGGAAGTAAAAACACGCACCTTTACAGAACCTAAGTTCTACTACCGTCCTATTCCCTATACCCAGGTAGCATTGAATCCAAACCTGAAGCAAATTTTTGGCTGGGAATAAACCATCGTATGAATAGAAGAGATATATTAAAACATTCAGGCTTACTTGCAGCCGGTACCCTCCTGGGACCGGCTGCCGTTAAAGCCGCCGGCAACAGCAAACGCAGCCCGGTGCTGACCGTGGCGCATATCACGGATGTGCATATTCGCGAAGACCTCGATGCGCCAGCGCGATTCAAAAAATGCCTGGAAGAAATCAAAAAGAAAAAGATCGATTTCTTTCTCAATGGCGGCGATTCTATCTTTGATGCCTCGTATGACAACGTGGTGCGCGACCGCGTAACACAACTCTGGAGCCTCTGGGATGACTGTATCAGCAGCCTCAAATCCTACGAGGTACATAGCTGCCTGGGCAACCACGATATGTGGTGGAAAGCGCCTTCTAAAGACGATAGCATGTATGGGAAAGACTATGTTGTAAAGCGCCTGAAAATACCGCACCGCTACTATAGCTTCACCCGCCAAGGCTGGCACTTCATTATCCTGGACGGTAACAACGACAAAACCTCCCTGGATGAAGAACAATACCAGTGGCTGGAAAAGGATCTGCAGGCATTACCGGCCGGTACTCCTACCCTGGTGATGTCGCATTATCCTATCCTGGGTGTTACTCCCATGCTGGTAGGCGGCGGCCACGGCGATCATCAGCGGTTAAAGTCCCTGTTTTTCCAACACCGCGACAAAGTAAAAGTATGTCTTAGCGGCCATAACCACCTGGCCGACAACGCGGTTTACAATGGTATCCGTTACTGCTGCAATGGCGCTATGAGCGGCTTCTGGTGGGGCAAAGGCGATAAGGAATCTGCCGGTGAAGGGTATTACCTGGAAACACCTCCCGGTTATGCTATCCTCCGCTTATACGCAGATGGCAGTGTAGAAAATGACTACATTCCGCATCACTGGTAACGGCGATGATGATATTTTGTATTCAGGGGCGCACGAAGCGCCCCTTTTTTGTGTAATTATCACCCGGGAAACCGTGATAGTTCAATGGCATCAAATATCCATTCCGGGGTCAGCAACTTGCCGGTGAATCCGGCTGTGTACCAGGGCGAAGCGCCTGCCGGGTTCTTTAATATATGTATATCCTGGGCAGGCATATAACTTTGCGCCAGGAGGAAAATCCGGTTACCTGCCGCGTCTTCTGCTACATCTGCTACTATCACCGCATGCCCCGGGCTACCTCCTTTAATAAATACATCACCAGGCAATAATTTCCGTGTATCCTTTACCGATACCAGCTCCCGGCTGAGCGAAAGCGTGCCTGCCCAGGAAAACACCGTTTCCAGGTACGACAGTAAACAGGTATGTCCGCCACAAGGCGACGCTATCCGCTTTCGTTGTAGCTGGTTGTTCTTTAAAATCCAGCGGTCTCCTTTGCTCCATCCGTTATAATCCATCAGTGTACCACTGGTAGCGTGAAAGGCAATTTTCTCTGGCCGTTCACTGGCAAATAAATACTCTGCCCGCAGCCGTATTACTGCATCTGCGCATTGCTGCAAATTTTTTGTACCAACAGAAATATCAAGTACTGCGTATTGCGCCTGTTGATTATGTTTTAACTGGCCATTATAGAGATATACCCGGCCATCCTTTTTCAATGGCAGCAATCTTAACCAGGCGCCAAAGGAGCCTGGTGACTGCGAAAGGCGTTTATAACCCGGTGGCAGCGGGATGCCGGATACGGTCCGGGTTTGAGAAAAAGCGGTTGTACTGATAAGGATGACAAACAATAATGAATATATCCGGGCTACCGACATATGAATATTTTTTAGAGAAGATGCATTTCTCTAAATTTTCCATAATTAGCAACCAGCGTATAATCCCCTATATCTTTTCTTTCTGTGCCGGCGCCAGCATACGCTGGATAGTAGCCGATTTCAACGCTCTCCCTATAAATACCAACGTAGAAGAAGCATTGCCATCTCCCCACTCCCCCGCTGGTACAATATGCAGGTATCGGCCGGTAGATTGCACCAGCATTTTTTCTTTACTGTTGTGGACGCGGATATGTCCTTTGATACGGTACAACTGATCGGGATAGGCGTTGCAGTAAAAATCAAGCACAAACACAAACATATTCAGATCGAAGGCGATGGGTGATTCAAACAAAACCGTGTTGATCTTATGGGGCTGCTTTACAGGAGCGGTGATCTCCTTTGCAGGTAAGGGTTTCTCCCGGAATTGCAGATCCTTCAGTGAAATAGTCCCCTTTGATCACATCCGCCGCGGCCACTTGCTTACCGGTTTCCGGCGCCTGTTGCAGGCGTTCAAAGATATTTTCTGCATCCACCACACAGACGGTATTTTCCAGCTTGTAATGACGCTGCACATCTGGCAAATGAAACATGCCGATGATATTGCCTGCGTCGGCGATGCCGGTGGTTTCTATGAAAACATGGTCCGGGCGCTGCTCCTGGACAGGTATATTTCCCAGCACTTCCAGCAGGTCGTTGTCGAGCGAGCAACAGATACAGCCGCTCGTGAGTTCATAGAGCTGATCAACTTTAGCCTCGATCAGGCTTGCATCAATATTCACTTTGCCTACCTCGTTTTCAATCACAATATTACGGGAGCCTGTAAACTGCTGCAGTAAGCTATTCAGGATAGTTGTTTTGCCCGCTCCCAGGAAACCGGTGATAATATAGGCTTTTATCGGTTTATCTCTCTCCATATACTTTATAAAATTTTAAAAAATAAATACCCAGCAATACCAGGGGAAGGCTCAGGAGCTGTCCCATATTCAACAGGTGGTCATTTTCAAAGGCGACCTGGTTTTCTTTAACGAACTCTATGCAAAAGCGGGCGGTAAATACCAGTAAGAGTAAACTGCCGAAGAGTTGCCCCGGCCGGGGTGCCTGGTAATAGCGGTATAGCTGCCAACAAAAAATAAGTACATAACAAAGCGCTTCATACAATTGCGCCGGATGCCTGGGCTGTGCATCTACGCGGGTAAATGTCACCGACCAGGGCAGAGTGGAAGGCAACCCGATGATTTCAGCATTAAAAAAATTGCCAATGCGAATAAAACTTCCCGCCAGGGGTACTACGATGGCCAGCCGGTCGAGTAACCAGGTAAGCGATAACCGGTATTTTACACTGAAGCGCCAGGATGCCAGCAGGATGCCGATCGCCGCACCGTGACTGGCCAATCCCTCGTAGCCGGTAAACTCCACCTGCCCGTTACGGAAAACAACTGGCAGAAAAATTTCCCAGAGATGAGTTTTGTAGTAGGCGGCATCATAAAAAAGACAATGCCCCAAACGTGCGCCCAACAAGGTGCCTGTCACCATGTATACCAGCAGGCGATCGAGTGTGCCCGGCGGCACCTGCTCCCGCCGGAAAATCCGGTTCAGCACCGTATAGGCAGCCAGGATAGCCAGCATAAAGGCCACACTGTAATAACGCAGCGCCAGGCCTCCCACCCGGAAAATGTCCGGGGACACGTCCCACGACAGTATCATTATTTTATCCATTCTACAAATTTGCAACAATGTTGCAAATTAACAAACAACTATCCAAAATAATCTTCCGGGAAGCAGTGAATACATCATCAAATCTCGACATGAAATTTTACCTTTGTCGGCATGTCGCTATTTATCACTTCATTGAATTCGGGAAGCAACGGGAACTGTTATTATATCGGGAATGACAGCGAAGCAGTGTTGATAGACGCAGGTATTTCCTGCCGTGAAACGGAGAAGCGGATGACCCGCCTGGGGCTTTCCATGAAAAAAGTAAAGGCGATCTTTATCTCCCACGAACATAGTGATCATATCCGGGGCGTAGAAGTACTGGCTAAGAAATACCGGCTACCGGTTTACATTACACCCGGCACCCTTACCCATGGGGGCCTATCGATCGATGCCCAGCTGGTAGTGGATTTCAACCCGTATGAAGCCATCCCGGTAGGCAACCTGTCCGTTACCGCATTTCCCAAACATCATGATGCCTCGGAGCCACATAGCTTTGTGGTGAGTGGCAACGCCGTTACCATTGGTATCTTTACGGACATCGGCGCCCCCTGTGAACATATAGTTCGTCATTTCCAGCAATGCAATGCCGCCTTCCTGGAAGCCAATTACGATGAAGAAATGCTGGAAAAAGGGCGGTATCCGTATTACCTGAAGAACCGTATCCGTGGTGGTAAGGGGCATTTATCCAACCGCCAGGCATTGGAAATATTTACTACGCACCGCCCGGCATTTATGAGCCACCTCCTGCTCTCCCACCTCTCCCGCGACAATAACAGTCCCGACCTGGTACAGGCGCTTTTTGATGAGCATGCCAACGGCACGCAGATTATCGTAGCCTCGCGGTACCAGGAAACGGCCGTGTTTACCGTTACTGCTGCCAACACAGGGGAAACAACGCCACCTCCCATATCAGCCGAGGCGCTGCAAGGGAAATTGTTTTAAGCCGGGCTCGCTTCCGGAGCAGTAGATGATGTTCCGCCACATACTGTTTAAGAGCCTCCACACCTGGTATTCCCTCTCATTAACGCCTGGCATCGGTTGCTCCAGGTTGAACATCCACCCACAAAGGCAGTCTGTAATACAAAACACGCGGTGACAATCAAACAAAAACGCCTGCTTCCTTGTATATTTCTGTGCATGTTGACAAACCTGTTGGCATGTTTTATGGCCGATATTCTATTACATCAAATTAATATTACTCATGGAAACAATAACCGCCGCCGTTACCAACGAAATACTGAACGACCTGATTGGCATCAACAACGACCGCATTGCCGGTTATGAAAAGGCGCTACGGGAATTACCTCCCACTGATGCAGACCTCAAACCTGTTTTCTCTGCCATGATTACGGAAAGTCACCAGCTCCGGAACGCATTGGGCAACGAAGTACAGGCCAACGGAGGTACCATGGAAACCGGTACTACTGCTGCCGGTAAAATATACCGCGCCTGGTCAGAGGTAAAAGCATTGTTTTCCGGGCATGACCGCAGAACCATACTGGCCAACTGCGAAGCCACAGAAGATGCCGTATTGCAGGCCTACCAGGATTCTCTTGACCTGGAAACCATGCCCGCCTACATACGGGAATTACTTACCCAGCAAAAGGCCTTGCTAAAACAGGCACATGATAAGGTGAAAACATTACGCGATCAGGCCAGAAAATAAGAATGTTTATATTGCAGTCAAACCGATTGCTTCGATGACACATACATTGCCGGCCTGGTATGATCAACTAATGAAAAAATACCCGGTAGTAACACTGGCAGAATGGCAGCTGCTGGATTCCATTGCCACTATAAAACACATTAAGAAAGGAGATGCCTTTTTGCGCTATGGAAAGGTAGCCAGGTATTCTGCTTTTGTTATATCCGGGATGTTCAAATTTGCCATCTTCGACGAAGAAGGCAATGAAAAAATTGTGAAGTTCAGTTTCCCGAACGACTTCCTCGCTAACTGCGAAAGCTACAATAAAAAGGCCCCATCTGCGCTCGGCATCGTAGCCGTAGAGGATGCCGTGGTGTTGAAAATAAATATTAAAAAGATACAACCGCTCTATGCCCTGCACATGAACCTGCTGCATGTAAATCTTCAGCTATTCCAGGAACTACTGGAGCAACAGGCAGAACATCAATATATTCTTTCCCTGAAGAGTCCCTTGCAGCGGTATAAATTCCTGCTGGAAAAACGCCCCGCCATCATCCAAAAAATATCACTTACCAACATTGCCCGCTACCTGTATACCAGCCGGGAAGCCATTAGCAGGGCCAGGTTGCTGCTGCTGAACCGTACCCGGAATGTTTGTGATTGAAATCACGCCCTTCATGTAAGCCGCACTATAGTTTTGTATTCAAAAAAGGTATGAAACAAAGCATGCTTTTATTGCACGGACTATTCGGCGGGCTTAGCAACTGGGAAGGCGTTGTTAATCACTTCTCCCCCCACTACAACATTCATATCCCGGCGCTGCCTATCTATGATGAGCATCCGGGAGATAACCTGGAATATCTTGTACAATTTCTCGATCAGTATATAGCATCTGCCGGGCTGGAAAATGTAATCCTGGTGGGCAATTCACTGGGAGGTCATGTGGCCATCCTGTATACCCACCGGCATCCGGAGAAAGTAGCCAGGCTGGTATTGACCGGCAGCTCCGGACTATACGAAAACACCAGTATGGGTAGTTATCCTAAACGTGGCAGTTACGATTATATCCGCGAACGGGTGGCTTATACCTTTTATGACCCTGCCACCGCCACCGATGCCCTGGTGGCAGAAGTATTCAGTACAACCACCAATGCCCGCAAGTGTTTCCGGATTGTAAAAATGGCCAAGTCGGCCAACCGTAATTATGTAGCCGGCCTGCTGCCACATATCCCCACCCGCACCTTGCTGATCTGGGGAGAAGACGATAAAATTACGCCGCCGGAAGTTGCACAGGAATTCAGGCGCCTGTTGCCACAGGCAGAACTGGTTATGCTGGCTAAATGTGGACATGCGCCTATGATGGAACTTCCGGCGGCGTTTAATGAAGTGTTGACATCCTTCCTGGAGAAAGATTAGCTTTTACGTAACAGGAGCTTCCGGTACCCAATCCATCCGGCCGCACCAATCAGCAGGAAAGGCCATAGCTCAACAAAGAAGAGTAAAATGTTGCGGAATATATCAGCGCCGCCGCGCAGGGCTACCACCAACTCTGTTCCGAAGCCGGCACGGCTCATCTTCGCAGGGTTCACCACTATCTGTACATCCGCTACTTCTGGTTGAAAAAGCTGTACGGTAAATGTTGAGTAAGCCACATCATCCAGGATCGTCAGGTTACTGATCCGGCGGTCTACCGCCTGTTCCCCGCGTTGATCGTTATACTCCACAATGTCGAGCGTATTGCCTTTTTTGGAAGGCGCTACTGCTTTGCCTGCGCTGTTTTCCTGTTGCTCATTCTTCATAGCGTTGGCCAGGTATTTCAGGGTCATATCCTGGTCTTTTACCACGCGATGATCAATGTAAACAGCGGTGGAAGTAAGCGCACGGACTACCATATCCAGGCTGTCGACCGGCACTCTCAGGGTAAGATTGGCTACCGGCGTGTAAAGCTGTACACGTTTTACGGAATCGGCCGAATAAGGCAGGCGGTATTGTTCTACCGATTCGTTTTGCAGGTTGCTTTCTTCTATTAAGCCACCAGAGCGGGTTACCAGTTGCTCCAGTGCACTGGTGGAGGCAAATACACTGGCTACCCTACACCGTACGTCAGCGGATTTTACCCGCTTCCGCGAGGCAGAAGTAATACGGCTCATGTCATTGGAGAAGGTAGTGGAATCGGCCGTGGTTGCGTACTCCGACGCGGATTGTTTTTCTGCCATGGCTTGTTTTCCTGCTCTGTTTGCACTGCAGGCGCAGCAAAAGAGCACTGGGATCATCAAGTACGAGAATGAAAGGCGCATAACAAGGAGAATTTAAACTTTATACAAACAGACTGAAAAAGGTAACCTTCATAATTTGTTAAAATATTTTCCGTTCCCTCACACGATAAAAATCGGATGCCTGATTATTTAGTATCTTTATTACTCATTATCTCTATGTACCATGCCCGTACTTCCTCAGAAATACCAGTCAAGAAAAGCAGAAATCACCAGCGCTTTTATTGAAGCGGTCAACAAACATGTGGATCAGATTATGGATGGCAGTGCAGATCATATGTACCATATCAAAGACATTGCGAAGCTGCTATTCATTCACCCGGTACATCTCAGCAATACCATCAAGCTGCATACCGGTAAAGCACCCTGCTATTTCTTTGAAATGAGGCTGATGGAAGAAGCCAGGAAAATGTTACAGATGCCGCAGTTGAGCATCACAGAAATCGCCACCAAACTGACGTTCGACAATTCCAATTTTACCAAATTCTTTAAACGGTTTGAAGGAGTCACGCCCTCTCAATACCGGCTACAACGCGCAGCCACGGCATCCTCAGAGGTAACGCTGCAGGTAGATGGGCTTTAAGAAAAAGTAGTTATTCAGCGGTTTGTTGTCAAACAAATCACCATCATCGTAATAAAATCCGTTGGTAAATTCCGTTTTGGAATTGAGCTGTACTTTACCCGTTGAATGTTCCACGATAAAATATACCGGAATAATCACATAGTATTTTCCACTCTTCCCGGTTAACTTGTTCCACCTGATATCCAATTCCTGCAGCCTGAATAAACGGGGCTTTAAATCACTGGCTACATTGGTAGAGCAATCGAGCTTAGTAATATTTCCATGATCTATTTCTGCTTTCATAGAAAAAGCGAGGCTGGTGCTCCCGGCTTTCATGGGGATTAACGCCGTGTCCATAAAGCGGGTTAACTGCTGGTACGTATTGCTGAACATAGGCGTTTGTTGCGCCTGAACAAAAACCTGGGGAAATAAACTACCTATGATGATAAAGAGGCTAATAATATGGAAGCGGTTAGATCTCATAAAACCTGTTTTCATATAACATGAAATAACGTTAACGCCTACCCTGTTAATATTAAGATACGATATCTTCCACCTAAAAAGATCGCAGGAAAAGAAAAAAAATAACGGTAAAATAGATTCGATTGAATCGCATCAGCTTGCATATAATATCTAAGTATCATTTATTCGCCGGGAAAGAAATAAAGCCGGGAGCGATCTACCTGCAAAGGGATTAACGTTTTATTTGGAAGAATATTATCCGGTTGAGACGCAAAGTTTTCAGCAGGGCAAGGGGCTGTCCAGGTTGGCGATTGGAGCGCCTGTGAGCCTGGTAATCAACGCTATCAGCTCCTGCTCCGTGATAGCATGATGGCATCGCTGCAGCGTAACGGCGATCAGCTGCCGGGGCGTTACGAATGGCGCCGGGAAATCTTCATCTGCATAGTCAATGCCCAGCTGTTCTTCTATTGCCAGCAGCAGTTCCAGGAATCCGGCATACCACCTGTTTTCTGCCAGCATGTTCCGGGTTCGCTCCTGTGCTTCCGGAGAATTTATGGTAATATGCCCACAATGGTTGCATACCACTTCCGGTAGCAGCAGATCCGATGTAGACATGCGCTGCATTTCATGGCATTGTTCACAAACAAAAACCCGGAGTCCCATGGTATCAGAATTTAATAGTTTTACCAGTTCGCACCGATTCCCGGGCGGCCTCCAGTATACGTACCACGATCACGTTATTTTCCGGCGCATATAAGCCATAGGGAGGCATTTTCACTGTGCCATTCAATATATCGATCAGGTAGCGAAAAGGGTCTTCGTATACCCGTATATCCGTTGCCGTTATATAACGAACGGTAGCCGGCGCCCGTTCATTATTACGTTGCACCAGTGTATTTTTATCGGCTGCAATAAGATAACCTTTGTCGCCGTATATTTCCATGTCTTTACGGCTGAAGGTCCAGTTCCAGGAAGCCTGTATGGTACATTGCATATCCCCGTAGTCCACCAGGATAGTGGCGTCGTCTTCCACTTTAGGATATACCTGTGGTTTGTAATGCCGGGCCACCGCGGTAACGGAAACGGGCAAACGATTCTTCACCAGGTAAGTCATCTGGTTGGCGCCGTAGCAGCCAAAGTCCATGAGCGCACCACCGCCATTCAGCACCGGGTCGGTGAGCCAGGCAAGGAACTCCGGACCGCAGCCTATTTCTTTGGGTCCCTGGTGCCCATCGTTGATGGTTACCTTCCTGATCTTCCCGGCGAAACTGCTGTCTTCCACCAACTGGAACGTTTTGGCAACAGACGGATACCAGCTGGTTTCATAGTCGGTGAGCAGGTGTACCCCGTATCTGCGTGCCAGGGAGTCCATATACACGGCATCTGCCACGGTGGTGGCCAGCGGCTTTTCTACCATGATATGTATATGCCGGGGCGCTGCCGCCTCCACCACTTCTCTATGGGCTTTGATAGAACCAAATGCCAGCACTGCGGCCGGCTTTACCGCATCCAGCATTTCTGCCAGGTTCGTATAAAAGATATTTTCCGGCAGATGGTATTGCTTTGCGCGCAACTTTGCTACGGCAACATCCGGTTCGTAAATGCCTGCGATCTGGATATCCCCTTTATCGGGGCGGCCCAGGATGAATCCCGCATGCCCGTGCGATACGCCGGCTACGGCTACCCGTAATGATTGCGACCAGGTGATTTCCGCCGCCAGCAGCAACAGGAAAATGATGAAAACTATACGCATACTGCTTTTATTTATGCAACAGGTACGGCTGTACGGCCTTTTCCCATATTGCGTATCCTTTTTTGTTCATGTGCAACATGTCGTCCAGGAATAATTCCTTACGCGGCTGCCCGGATTTATCGAGCATTTTGGAATAGATATCTACAAAAACGATCTGTTTTTCCTTTGCCAGGAAATTTTTGATCAGCGCATTGGTTTGCCTTGCCTTCTCTAAAAATGCGGCCCGGGAGGGACTGGGCTTAATGGAAATATAAATGATGGGAATGGCCGGTAGCTTGGCCCGGATAACACCATATAGCTGCTGAAAGCGTACCAGCATAGTATCGGCGGTAACGCTGGCATGCGGCAAATCATTTTCTCCTACATAAATCACTATCTGCCGGGGAGCATACGGGAAAATGATGTCATTGGCGTAATAAGTGATGTCGTTGGTTTCAGCCCCGCCAACGCCCCTGTTCATCGCCACATAGCTGCTGAAATTCCGTTCCAGGTCGTCCCATTTGCGGATAGAAGAACTACCCACAAACAAAATAGGATGCGGCGCCGGTGCATACATTTTATCAAAATCCTGGATCGTATGAATATCCTTTTCAAATCGCAGCGGCGACTGTGCAAACAGGCCAACGCTCGCATACAGACAGGCCAGGCAGAGCAGCAATAAATTTTTCCTCATAACAATTTAATTAACACCAAGCCGTTAAGATAAAAGAAATATATTTATTTCGGAATAGTCAACGATATGAATACCAATCCCGTCAACTTAGCCGTACGTTTCCTACTGGAAATTATTATGTTAGTTATACTGGGCTCCTGGGGCTGGCAAATGGGCGCCGATAGCTGGCTACGATATGTGCTGGCGTTGGGATTTCCGCTCAGCGCAGCCACCCTCTGGGGCGTTTTTCGTATTCCTAATGATCCGAAAGAAGCGCCCGTGGCTATTCCCGGACAGGCAAGACTACTATTGGAGTGGATATTATTCGGGTTGGCCATATGGGGGCTCCGTGTAATGGAACATCCTCAGTGGAGTACTATCCTGGCCGCCGTTGTAGTTATTCATTACATTGTATCCTACGACAGAACCTGGGATATGTTGCGTAACAAGCCCTATAACGGCTTTGCAGAAAGAAGATAAATAAGGTCCGGTTAAAAATACCACACCGCTTCAGGGTCTACAGCTACCTGCACGGTAGCCCCCTTCTTCAGCCCGGCATTGGCTGTTTTAATGGTAACGATTTCATTACCCAATGCTACTTCTGCCTCGAGGAAGCTGCCATAAAAACTGAGTTCCTTCACTTTACCGGGAATCGCGTCTTTTTTGGTACGCACTACTTTAAAATCCTCCGGCCGGATAAAAATATGCTTACCGTTACGGGTAATACCGGGGAGTCCTTCCAGTATGTTTGCCTTAGCGGGTGCGATCAGGTTGTATTTCCCAAACAATCCCGCTACATATTCACTAACCGGCTGGTTATAAATTTCCCTGGGAGTACCCTGCTGTACAATTTCCCCGTCTTTCATCACCAGGATCTGGTCGGCCCAGGGCAGTATATCCATAGGATCGTGCGAAATCAACATACAGGTAATACCCAGTCTTTCGCTGATATCGCCGATCACATTCTTCAGAATGCTTTTATGGATCATGTCGAGGTTAGAATAGGGTTCATCCAGCAAAAACAGGCGCGGTGCGCCTATCAGCAACCGGGCCATTGCAATACGTTGCTTCTCTCCGCCCGACAGCTGATCGGTCTTTCTTTTCAACAGGTGGCTGATCCTGCACACCTCGTATACTTCGTTGGCTGATTCTTCCGTAAGCTTATTGGCATACGACAGAATTTCCTCCACGCGGTAATTATTTCTCAATTCAAAGTGCTGCGACAAGTACGCGGTACCCGGATGTCCAGGAATAAGCACCTCCAGGGCGCCCCTTACCCGCTTTCCTTCAAACATAACTGTGCCTTCATCGGCCTGTCCCATGCCTCCTGCAATTTTCATCAGGGAGCTTTTTCCGGAACCTGTTTCTCCGGCAATCACTACCTTCTGAAACTGGTGTTGTGTAAAGCTGACATTCTTTAAAATATATGCGCCGTGCTGTTGTTTACTGATATTGGAGACTTCAAGAAAATTCATTCGCGCAAGTTAGTAAAACTTGCCGGAAAGGGGAAGCAAAAAGCGCATAACTATTGAAGTAAGCACATAGATAATCAAATCAATATCATTGATAACCAGTGTAGTATAATCACCAAAACATAAAACCCCTTCTGCATAAAGAAGGGGCTTTGTCGTAATCAGCTATACGAATAGTGTTAGTCTTTCCAGGCATTGCGCAGGAAGCGCAACCAGTTACTATGCATGACGTTTTCAATATCTGTAGCGCTATACCCTCTTTTCGACAGTAAGGCTGGAAGCGTTTGCAGATCTGCGATGGTTTCCAGGTCATAAGGACATTGCTCTTTACCAAAGGCGCCATCCAGGTCGGAACCAATACCGATATGCAGGGCATTGCCTGCGATCTGGCAGATATGATCCATATGGTCTACCATTTTTTCGAGATTGCAATGCATATCCTTCGGGGTAGATTTTCCGCGCACCCAGCCAGGTACCATCATCCAGGCATCCAATGCGCCGCCAATAACGGCTCCTTTTTGTACCAGTACCCGGATCATGTCGTCGCTGAACTGCCGGTTATGATCTACCAGCGCACGACAATTATTATGACTTGCCCATACGGGCCCATTAAACAATTCCATGGCATCCCAGAAGGCATCGTCGCATAAGTGAGTAGCGTCGAGTATCATGCCCAGACGCTCTATTTCCCTTATCAATTGCCGGCCGCGCTCATTTAAATGTCCCGTAGCATCGGTGCCGTTGGCATAACGTCCAGGCCCATAGTGAGCAGGACCTATCGCGCGGAGTCCTTTATTATAAGCACGTTCCAGGTATTTTATATCAACAATGGAATCGGCGCCCTCGAGGCTAAGGATATAGCCTATTGGTTTCTTATCATTGGGGGTACCGTCATTCCAGTGCAGCAGGTGTTGCTCCAATCCTTTCCGGTCTTTGATCATCACCATTTCTCCCGCATCTTCCATGGCTTTATACCAGGCGAGTTGTCCCTGGGTTTGCGCCCATGCCTGCTCGGGGGAATGCCAGCCTGGGAGGGGATTATCCGGGGCTACGAAGCGGCCTATTTGTGTGGCCACCACCAATCCTATATTTCCCTTCCTCAGTTCAGGGAAAGCCACCACGCCGTTACCGCGGTCCGGCTTATCGCTCAGCCCCGCTTCCCTTTCCCGGATGGCGGCTACCGGCTGTTGCAGGTCCCTGTTCCATTCCAGCGCATTCATGCTAAGATCCAGGTGTGCATCTATCGTAAACATACTTATTTTCTTTAGTTTGCCTAGTATAGTTCAAATAACGCTTCTATTTCAACCGGGATATTATCCGGTAGGGAGCCAAAACCAACTGCGCTTCTAACGCCTATCCCATTCTCCTCTCCCCAGATGGCCGCAAATAATTCGCTGCACCCATTGATAATATAAGGATGGCGCTCAAAGCTGGGCGTACAATTTACCATTCCAAATACCTTAATCACCCGTTTTACTTTATCCAAACTGCCTATATGCGTTTTAATGGTCGACAGCATCGTTAACCCCACCTGCCTGGCGGCCAGCTTACCAGCTTCCATGTCCAACGCATCTCCTATCCGGCCAATAATGAGTGATTTATCATGCTGTACAGGCCCATGACCTGACAGATAAAGATATTTACCATCTACGAGGCAAGGCTTATAAACGCCCAGCGGCGCTGGCGCTGGTGGCAATGCTAGTCCCAGGGTCGCAAATTTCTCTTCTGCGTGATTACTTTCCATAGTTGCTGTTTTATGTGCTTTATTCATATATAACCGTGGCAGGCCAAGATAACATTTTAACAACACTTTAATTTGTATTTTCCACGTTCCACAACGTTACCCTGATTTTCTACATCCGCGACCAAAGCAATATCCGGCACCTTTACCCGTTTTCAATACTCCCGGTAGCGCTATTGCGAACCCCTTCTCCCGGGTTAAACTTTTTTATGGCATAATTGTCGAATAGAAAGGATAAAGAGTAATCATATCATGAAAAACATTATCATCGCCTTGATGCTCACCAGTACAGCATTAGCTGCCACCGCACCGGTGGCGCAGGCACAGGTAAGCGTGGGAATTTCCATCCGGTTGGCGCCCCCGCTGTTACCCGTATACACCCAGCCTCCCTGTCCGGTGGATGGATATCTTTGGACACCGGGGTACTGGGCATACGGTCCCGATGGTTACTACTGGGTACCAGGTGCATGGATCATGCCTCCGGCCATTGGTTTACTTTGGACTCCGGGATATTGGGGTTGCATAGGTGGCATTTACAGCTGGCATGCCGGCTACTGGGGTCACCGGGTAGGATACTATGGTGGCGTTAACTATGGATGCGGATATTTTGGTTCCGGATTCTATGGGGGCGGCTGGGCAGGTAACGTATATCGTTATAATACAGCCTATACCAATGTAAACACCACTATTGTTCGTAATACTTACATTAACAACACCGTAATTAATAACCGGACTATTATCAATAATCGTAGCAGCTACAATGGTCCCGGCGGTATAACCGCCCGCCCTACGCGTACCGACCAGTTAGCCATGCGGGATCGCCATATACAGGCCACTTCTGCACAGGTATCCAATCAACGGGTAGCGAGGGGTAACCGTGATATGTTGGCTTCCGTAAACAATGGTCGTCCAGCCAATGCAGTGATACATGCTCAGCAGGGAAATCGCGTGGGCGGCAACCCTAATGCAGCACGGCCTTCGGTTCGACAGGGATTAACTAACCAGGGTGGTTCCAGTATCAGACAGGGCAACACCCAGCCTGGAGGTAATAACAACGTCCGGCAGGGGTTTGCCGACAGGGGCAATAACAATATGCGCCCGGGTAATAATAATATCAGGCAGGGAACTACACAGCCGGGTAATAACGTAAGACAAGGATTTACACGACCAGGTAATAATGCAAGACAGGGTTATAATCAACCTGGCAATAACGTAAGACAGGGATTTACCAGACCAGACAATAACGTAAGGCAGGGATTTACACGGCCAGACAATAATGTGAGACAAGGATTTACCGGTCAGCGCAATGCTCCTTCCTATAACCCAGCCAGACAGGGGTACAATAATCCAGGCGGCGCCCGTCCAAGTTACAACGGTGGACAGGGTCGTGTGATGGCACAACAGCAACCACACTTTTCACAGCAGATGCCTCGCGGCGGCGGTGGTGGTCGTGAATTCGGCGGCGGTGGTGGCGGTGGCCGTGTTGGAGGAGGTGGATTTGGTGGCGGCCACGGCGGTGGCGGCGGACACGAAGGTGGTGGCCGCGTACGGCACTAACACAATAATCCAGTACAAATATTTCCTTTCATCCGGCATTATAAATGAAGCATCTCCTACCAGAGATGCTTCTCTTCTTTCCTCGCCCAAAGGCTGGCACGGATGGATGAAAAGCGTTGCTGATCAGCAATTCCTTTTTTGATCAGCAACGCCCTTATCAATCCTCCATAATGTGACATTGGAAACCATTTTCATTGACCAGCATCATTACTTTTTCCGGGTGAAAATTGTCCCCTTCCACCCTTAACACCCTGTCGCAATCTTCCAGGTCGAAGTTAATCCTGCTACCCGGGAAGTTGTTGTGCAACAGCGCTACCAACGCATTGGCAACGCCGCGACGCTGCACATTGGTTTTAAATACTTCTACCATCGGTGTAAAATTTATTACATATACTTCATAGCCGGATAGCCCAGGAGTCGCCTCCACAAAGCAATCTGGCCAATACAATTGGCTTCCCTGTAAATGGTGAAAGTGACCATATCCCAGCAGGGAAAGCTCATTCCGGGGAATTCAATGATTTTGTCGAGCCGCTCATCGGTGGCCTGTGCCAGCACTTCCCTGAAAATTGGCGTAATCCGTTCCCAGTCTTGCTGGTATACTTCCAATGTGGGATAGGTAACGCCTTCTTTGATACCCTGGTTGTGTGCAAAAAGCGCATCTCCGGTTGATTTCTCTTTCACGTTGGGATCTATTAAACCGGCTACATCAAACCGCTGTTGTACCAGCGAACCTGCCAGCCAGGCAATATGGTTGGCAGCCGTATCCAAACGTTTATAAGCATCTGCATCCGCTATACCTTCCAATGCCCTGGGATAAAGCCCGGTTTGCAGATCGTACATGGCCAGAATGCCCAGCATCCTGTTACTAGCAGCTTTCATGTTGTTGTAATTTATGGTTTCAAACTATCTCTAAGGTAGTTGATAATTCCAGCCTGGAAGGATGTTGATTCAGTCAATCTTAGGGGCGTTTGCGACAAAAAAATCTTAAGTTTGGAAAGAGAATTTAAAATTGTCACCATATGCTGCAGATAGGTATCCTGCTAACCCGTCATTATAAGTTACTGAGTCTGGCTGCTATCACGGACGTCCTCGACACCGTCAACAAAATTTACCAAAAAAGCGATCAGCCTGCTCCTTTTACAGTGACGTTACTGTATACGTCCGACACCGCGCATCTGATTTCCGCATTTCCGGCCTACCCGGCGCAAACGCTGGTTGAAGCAGGTGCATTTAAATTATTGCTGATTCCTTCTTTTACAGCCGATGACCTATCGCAGGTACTGGCAGAAAACGAGGCATGGCTTCCCTGGTTGCGGCAGCAATATAAAAAGGGAGCAGAACTGGCCAGTTTCTGCACCGGCGCATTTTTGCTGGCCGCTACAGGATTGCTCGATGGCAAAATAGCCACTACCCATGTAGATGCCTGCAAAGAGTTTGCCCGCGCGTTTCCGCGGGTGAACCTGCTGCCAGATAAAACGGTAACACATGATGCGGGTATTTATACCAGCGGAGGCGCCACCTCCACCTTTCATTTGCTGTTACATTTGCTGGAGATACATTGCGGGATTGAAGTGGCGGTGAGAACGGCCAAGATATTCGCTATCGATATGGGCCGTGATAAACAATCCTATTTCAGTACCTTCCAGCCTACGCGTAACCACCATGACGACCTGGTAGCCACTGCCCAGCTAAAAATTGAAACCTGCTACCAGGAAGCCGGCACTATCGAGGAAATGATCAAAGATATTCCATCCAGTCGCCGCAATATTGTGAGAAGGTTTAAACAGGTAACCGGTGTTACCCCTATCGAATACCTGCAACTCACCCGCATAGAAGCCGCCAAAAAATTGCTGGAACAAACCGGTCAGCAAATGACCGAAATCATTTACAATTCCGGTTATAACGATCCCAAGGCATTCAGAAAGGTATTCCGCAAAACCGTGGGAATGACGCCTTCTGAATACCGGGAAAAGTTCAATGCAGTCAGATAGATCAGGGTCTATCCCAGAATGGAGCGGGCTCAATTCCCAGCGCGCGAAGGTATACATACCCTTGTCCGCGGTGGTGAATTTCGTTATCGATCACATACAGCAAGATGCTGCTAACGGTGCCATCGTATTGATTAAACGCTTTAATCTGTTGTTGAAATCTGTCCAGCGTTATGCGGGTCCAGTAGTCATTGATGGCTTCGGTAACTACGTCCCACAGGGCCAGCAAGCCCTCTTTGGTGGTGGGTTTGGTATCAATTTTATCGCCCAGTAAAGCTGCGTTATCCAGCCATTCGCCGGTTACAAAACCATGTACGCTGGGAGTTGCCATGCCAATCATTTCCATGGCCAGGGCTCCGAATGAGCGCATGCCGCCGATGCTGAAATCGAAGAGCTTATCTTCCGGGAAGCCTTCAATAATGCGGCGTGTCAGTCCACGATGGCCCTGCCAGTGCTTCAACAGCTGTTCAGGAGTGATGATTACGGCAGTAGTGGGGGCGGTAGCAGTCAGTGTGTTGTTTTCCATAAGTCTGTATTTTTTTCGTTTACAATACAAAGTAAAAAAGGGCATGTGACAACCGTATGTCAGCAGCCCTTAAAAAAAGTTGAATTTTTTTTTAATCGTTACTCCCAGCCAAAATACGACTTTGCATTGTTATAACAGACATCCTGTACCATATTGCCTACCAGCTGAAAATCTGCCGGTATTTCCCCTTTTTCCATTTCATCGCCGAACAGGTGGCAAGACACTACAATGACACGCCTCTTTTCCAGGGAATAAAATCATCCTGCCCGTTGACAACAGATTTTGCCACGGTAGCGCCACTGGCTACCTGTATAACGTAATCGAGAATACGTTCTCCGGCGGCGGCAATGGTTTCTGTGCCATCGATGATGGTGCCGGTATTGATATCGATAATATCCTGCATGCGCTCATAGAGCCTGGTATTGCTCGACAGTTTTATCACCGGTACAATAGGATTGCCGGTGGGCGTACCTAAGCCGGTAGTGAAAAGCACCATATTGGCGCCGCTGCCCACTTCCGCCGTGGTAGACTCTACATCGTTGCCCGGCGTGCAAAGCAGGTTGAGTCCCGGGTGCTGCACCTTTTCGGGGTAGTCGAGTACGGCGGCCACCGGGGAGGTACCTCCTTTTTTAGCCGCGCCGGCCGACTTAATCGCATCTGTAATGAGTCCATCTTTAATATTTCCGGGAGAAGGATTCATATCAAATCCGGAGCCTGCTTCTTCCGCGCGTTGCTGGTAGGTGCGCATGAGCTGAATGAAGCGGGTAGCATCTTCCATATCGGTACAGCGGTCGCTCATCTCCTGTTCCACGCCGCACAGTTCAGGGAATTCTGCTAATATCACGGAGCCACCCAGGGCTACTAATAAATCGGACGTGTAGCCAATAGCAGGGTTAGCCGAAATACCGGAGAATCCATCGGAGCCGCCGCATTCCAGTCCGATGCATAGTTTACTCAGCGGAGCAGGCTGACGGGTGCAGCGGTTCGCTTCCATTAGTCCGGCAAATGTTTGCCGGATAGCCTGGCTGATCAAGGCGCTTTCAGCGCCGGTTTGTTGCTGATCCAGGATGTACAGGGGTTTTGTGAAGTGCGGATCCCGTTTCCTGATTTCTTCCTGTAACATACTCACCTGGGCATTCTGGCAACCCAGACTTAACACCGTAGCTCCGGCTACGTTGGCGTGGGTAATATAGCCTGCCAGCAAGCCACAGAGCGACTGTGCATCCTGCCGGATGCCGCCGCAACCGCCATCATGGGAAAGAAATTTAATACCGTCTACATTTTCAAATATCCTGGCAGGGCCAGCGCCGGTCGTATCTTCTGTATAGATGGTTTCCAGTATTTGGGGGGTATCGGCGCCGGCTTGTTGCTGTGCAACCAGCGAGCGGGTAAAGGCGGCATATTTGCCGGGCCGGCTATAGCCCAGCTCTCCCAGCAGCGCTTCCTTCAGCACTTCCACATTCCTGTTTTCGCAAAATACCAACGGTATCACCAACCAGTAATTGGCAGTACCCACGCTCCCATCTGCCCTGTGGTAGCCCATGAAAGTTTTTTGCTGCCAGCGGGTAATATCAGGCGCTGTCCAGCCAGTTTTGCGTTGATCAGACAGCGCATAACTACCCGCTGCATGATGCACGTTTTCCACGGCAATCCTGCTGCCAATGGGAATAGGTTGTTTTGCCCTTCCTACTAATACGCCATACATGGTAATGGCATCCTCCTTATCAAATGCCGTGGCGGCGAATTTATGTTTGGCAGGAATGGGCTCTGTCAACGTATAGCTGATGCCGTTATACTGCACTACTTCCTGCTGCGACAGGTCCTGCAAGGCCACCAGCACGTTATCGTCGGGATGTACCTTTAATACTTTCTGTTTCATGAACCGTTCTTAAAATATTTATGATAAGATAATTTCTGTTGCTACGCGTTCGAGATAGGCCATGGCTCCCTCCTGTTCCAACTGCTGCAACATGGCGGTTACCGCCTGTGCAAAACCAGGAATGGCAGCCAGATCCCGGCCCCATACCTGCTCGTTGCCAAGGGTATTTTTTACTACCTGGGCCGGCGCAGCGTTTTCCCAGGCGTGCTGGTATAAAGCAGCAAATTCATCTGTGATGCTGTAGGATGCGCCTCCACGCATAAACAGCAGGTGTGCAGCGAAGCCCAGGGAAATCAAGGCTGGTACTTGTCCTGTTCGTTCATAATATTGTAATAGCACCGGCAGTACCCGCATCTTCATTTTGGAAGTATATTGACTGCAAATGCTTAACCAGCGGTGTTCTATATAAGGATTGCGGAAGCGGTCGAGTACGGCATAGGCAAAACGTATGGCCGCATCACTACGTATATCCTTGTCTGTTATAGCCGGGATAATTTCGTGCATCATGAGTCCCTCCATATAGGCCGCCATGGGTTCACTGCGCATCGCCGTCTTCACGGTGTCCAATCCTGCCAGGAAAGCCAATCCGCAACTCAGGGTATGTGTGGCGTTGAGCAGGCGCAGTTTAAGTTCGCGGAATACATTAATATCCGGCGAAAGCACAAAACCTGTATCCACTGCACCAAAAGGCAACTTTGCCTTCACTGTCTCCTGGTTTGTTTCAATGGCCCAAAGCCGGTATACTTCTGTCATGATCAGCAGCTCATCATCATAGTCGGCAGCTATGTGGGCTGCGCCGGGCACAATGCAATCCACCAGGGAGTTGCAGCAATAGTTATGTTGAGTAAGCCATTGTATAAATGCCGGTTCCAGCTGGTTAAACAACGCCAGCTTTTCCAGGATACCGGCCAGTTTGCTGCCATTATCCGGGATCAGCTCTGTGGGTATGATCACCATTCCTTTGTCGGGATCCCCTTTAAAGTATTGGTAACGCTGGTACAAAAATGCCAGCAGTTTGGCGGGAAACGAAGCGGGGGGCGACTGGAGGATATCTTCTTCTACATATACAATTCCTACTTCTGTGGTGTTGGATATTACCAGCTGCATATCCGGGTTAGCGGCGCAATCCAATATCTCCTGCCATTGCGAGGTGGCCGTCAACACCCGGCTGATGGCGGCATTGATAACATCTTCGGCTACTTGCCGTCCACCTTCAATGCCACGGATGCATTGCGTAAACAAGCCGTCCTGCTCCGCAAAGGCTTTGGTATCGCCCTGCGAAGTGGATTTTACCACTACGATACGGCCATTGAATATGCCCTGTTTGTTGGCTTTGTCGATAAAGAAGTCCGGCAGCCCGCGTAACAGCACGCCGGTACCGAACTGTAATACTTTTTCCGGCAATGCCCACCAGTTGCTGGCTGGCAGTTGCCGGTTCGCTTTTTCCGGTAATGCCGGCAGTGTTTTTTGAGATAATTTCATACGTTTTCTATTGGCAGATCATTTCCATTTCAATATTTTCCCTGTTACCTGTTTGGGCAAATAAAGGTTGTGCTACTTAATTGTATTTATTTAACGTGGCGATTCATTGGTTGAAAAAAGGCATTTGGAACTGGTATTGTGTGGTTACAATTCTACTGAAACTATTACTATCGGGGAAGTTTATTTACGCAATCGTTCCCGGAAAAATCGGTACATTCACCGTCTGAAAAAAAACGCCGGAAACCACGGTCCGGGAACGATATGAAGTACAAAGCTGCTACCATAAAAGATATTGCGCAGGCATTGGGATTGTCTACTTCCACGGTATCCCGCGCGTTGCGCGACAGTCATGAAATCAGTGCAGCTACCAGGCAACTGGTACTGGATCATGCAGCACAGCTGAACTATCATCCCAACCCTATTGCCCTGAGCCTGAAAGAAAAAAAGAGCCGGTCTATTGGCGTGATTGTATCTGAAATTGCCAACAGCTTTTTCTCCCAAACCATCAACGGTATTGAATCGGTAGCTAACGAGAAAGGCTATACGGTCATTATCTCCCAGAGTCACGAATCTTTTGAGAAAGAAGTGAGCACCTTGCAATACCTGGCCTCGCGGTCGATCGACGGGCTATTGATCTCGGTATCCAGCGCTACCAAAGACCTGGCGCCATTAAAAGCATTGCATCAGTATGGATTCCCGATTGTTTTTTTTGACCGGATTGTTGAAGAGATAGCGACGCACCAGGTGAGGGTGGATAATTTCCAGGGAGCCTACAACGCCACCACGCATTTATTACAGCAGGGATATCAACGCATTGGCTGTATTACCAACTCTGCGCATCTTTCCATTACGAGGGAGCGGGTAGCCGGCTACGTGGCCGCACTGGATAAAGCTGGTATCCGGTTGCCGGCATCGCTGATCAAATATTGTTTTCATGGCGGCATGCTGCAGGAGGAAGTCGCCGATGCAGTGCAGGAATTGCTGCAGGAAAAGAAACGTCCCGACGCCATTTTCGCTACCTCTGATAAACTCACTACAGGTTGCATACGAGCGCTGAAGAAGGCAAAACTGGCCATTCCCGAAGATATGGGCCTTACCGGCTTTTCCAACTCCGACCTGATAGAGCTGCTGTATGCGCCCATTACAGTGGTGCGGCAACCCGCCTTTGAAATGGGACAGGTAGCCACAGAACTATTGCTGCAATTGATAGAAAGCAAACGGCCGGTGAAAGATTTTGAAACAAAGGTGCTGCAAACCTCGCTCATTACTCCACCCTGAACCAATCGATGTCGGCCCAGCCAGCATCATTGGTCCTGGCCGTGCGACTGCAATGCAGTCCTATTTTTGCACCTATCCATCTCCCCGGCACCGCGGTAAACATTCCTCCTGCATCATGGAAGTTTTGTCCATCGGTACTATAACTAAAACGGCACTGGGCGTTCTTTTCCACCATGATCCTGAAAAATATATCCGTTACTGTTATAGGGGCTATAGTCTCTACCACTTCGACATTTCCGCGGTCGGCCTGTTTACAGGTAAAGCGGGTAAGATAAAGACCTGCGGCCCTTTTCTCCAACCTGATACCGGCATAATCGGCGCCCATTACCAGCATACTTATGCGATCGCCTTCCAGGTGGGGCGCAAAGCTACATTTAGCGGTTGCTGTAAATGTTGCGGCCGGAAATTTCTGCAGCAATACATTAGGCGTCTCCCAAAGGTTACGGGCGCTATCGGGCAAGGGTACCGCCAGTAGCCGAAGGCAGCCCAGGGCCGGTGAAGGAAATGCCCACCCGGCAGCGGGGTTCGCCTGCCATTGCCATTGTAAGCCAAGGGTACTGCCGTTGCACTCATCTGATTCCTGCGGCGTAACCACGGGATACGTTTTCCCTACATCTGGTTTACGGTAACGCATCACGGGCTCTCCTTTCCAATCCTTATCGGGATCGGCGCCTATTACCGGCCAATTGTCGACCCACTTCATGGGTTGCAGATGTACCACCCTTCCATAAGCTTCCTGGTCCTGGAAATGCAGGAACCAGTCTTCTCCTTTCTGCGTTTGTACCCATGCGCCCTGGTGTGGCCCATTTACCGGTGAATGTCCCTGGTCCATTACAATTTTGCTTTCATAGGGTCCGTATACCTGCCTGGAACGCAGTACCAGCTGCCAGCCCGTGCTAACGCCGCCGGCGGGAGCAAAAATATAGTAGTACCCATTGCGTTTATAAAACTTAGGACCTTCCAGGGTAGGGTGTTGCGAATGCCCGTCGAATACCAGCACCCCCTCACCGATGAGATGGGTACCTGTTGCATTGAGTTGTTTTACGACGATCATACTTTTGATCCCGGCACGGCTGCCGGCAAAGGCATGTGCCAGGTATACGTTGCCATTATCGTCCCATAGCGGGCAGGGATCAATTAATCCTTTGCCGGAGATTACCAGCTGTGGCTCGCTCCAGGGCCCCGTCACCTGTTTGGCGGTGATCACATAAATACCAAAGTCGGGGTCGGGATAGTAAATATAAAATTGCTGTTGATGATAACGGATAGCGGGCGCCCAAGCACCGTTGCCATGCTGCGTAGCGGAAAAATGGTCATAAGGCGGTTGCCGCAGGAGCGCATGGGCTACGATACGCCAGTTGACCAGGTCTTTGGAATGCAGGATAGGCAAGCCTGGTATGGCATCAAAACTGGAGGCTACCAGGTAATAGTCGTCATTTACACGGATCGCATCGGGGTCCGAGTAGTCAGCATAGATAACCGGGTTCTTATAGGTACCATCGCCATTATCGGCTACCCATACTTTCGACTTTTCATGTACAGATTGTGCTGCGGCTGGCAGGAAAGCCAGCGAGGCGTATAAACAAGCCAGTATTCTCATCATATTAAAATTTCCAGTCTTCAAATGTGTTTGCCAGGCTAAATTGTCTGGCTTCTTTCCTCCGCTATTGGCGCCGGGCCCTTACTTTTAAAACATATCCTACCGGATAAGCCTGTGTTATGGCTGCTGCCGTAATATAAGAATTATTTTTATTGTTTATTTGACACTTATTTATAAAGGCAGTCGCATAGCCAGATATAAAATCGGTGCCGGTTAAAATAGTAAACAGGCGGGAGATGCCGGGCGTTATTTTACGCAATCGTTCCCGGAGAAAGGGTTGCTCAAAGCGAATATACGTACCTGTAAATCACTGGAATACCTTTCATGACCGCACCAACAAACCCGGCTAAAAACCCGTGTCGGGGATAGAAAAGTTGTACATTCGCCGGCTCAACGATTTTAGTCATGATACATATCCGACCTGCCACTGCGGCCGACCTGCCGGTACTACTGGAGTTTGAGCAAGGGATTGTGGCTGCCGAACGGCCGTTTGACAATACATTAAAACAAGGCGTTATACATTACTACGACCTGGCTGCCCTGATCGCTGCCGATAATGCGGAGGTACTGGTAGCCGAGTATGCGGGCGAAATAATTGGCTCGGGGCATGTCCGTATCCGGGATGCGAAGCCTTACCAGGTATTTCCGGAGTATGCCTACCTGGGATTTATGTATGTAGTGCCTGAACACCGGGGTAAGGGAGTAAACCGGATGATTATTGAAGGGTTGGGCGCCTGGGCTGTGAAGCAGGGCATTCGCGAGTTACGGCTGGACGTGTATGCTGATAATGCCGCGGCGGTGCGTGCCTATGAAAAGTTCGGTTTCCGTCAAAACCTGATAGAAATGCGGCTTCCATTGTAGTTATGCGCAGTTTGGCATAGTTTTCGTAAGTTGCGGGGAATAAACCGTATCACCATGAAAAAGTTACTTGTAGCCTTAGCGGCAGCCGTGGTTTTCTTCTCCTGCAAAAGCAATGGAGATAATGCTGCAGCCATAGAGAGTGCGAAAAAAGCTACTATTGATTCGATGAACAATGTGAGTGCGATCAAGCAATCTGTTATAGATTCAATGAATCACGTAAAAGGACGTCGTCATCATGCAGGTGCTTCCGGCCAGGAAGGCTACAGCGACGCTGCAATGACCGCACCTGCTGGTGGCGGTGGTGGTGGTGATGTAGCAGCAGCTCCTGCTCCAGCGCCCGCTCCTAAAAAGAAAGGCTGGAAATCATGGAGCCATACCGCTAAAGGCGCTGTAGTAGGTGCCGGCGCGGGCGCCATTACCGGGGCCATCGTTAACAAAGATCACCTGAAAGGCGCTGCAATTGGTACCCTGATTGGTGCAGGTGTAGGTGCAGGTACCGGTGCTATCGTAGATCACAAGAAAAAGAAAAACGGACAATAAGTTATTGCCGATATAAAAGAAGAAGCCACGCAGCGTTGCGTGGCTTCTTCTTTTATATCAATGCGGTACCCTCATCTCTGCCCTTCCCTTCTCTGTTAAATACGGATAAAACAGTTGCTCAATCAGCGTAACGTAATAACCAACCGCCTTCTTCCCTTTTAACCCGGTATTGAGCTCATTGGCGGAAATCCAGAAATCACCGATGATATAAATGTTACTGATCAGGCTTTCCCATACAGGAGCGGGAATATCTGTACGCATAATGCCCGTTTCGCGGTAATGCGCAAATAGCTCCAGGAACTGCTCCCGCCGGATAGTAAACCGTCTGGCGTATTCTTTTTTTACCGATGGTAAACGCCTGGCGATCATCACAAAATGGATATAGATAAACCGGTAATTATAAATCTGCTCCATAATCGCTACAATAGATGATTTCAGCGCATCGAGGGTCAACTCCTTAAACATGGGTAATTCGTTCAATTCCTCAATGTGATTAGTATAGATCGTGGCAATAATATCGTCGGCATTCTTAAAGTAATACTGAATGTTGCTATGGCTGATCCCCATTTCTTTGGCAATGTGCCGGATAGTAATCACGTCTATCCCTTGCTCGTTGAACAGGCGGGTGGCGGTAAGCAGTATCTTTTCTTTGGTGCTCATAGCAGCGAAAATAGAAAAATTAGTACAAATGTACAAGAATGAAATATTTTTATACATTTGTACTAAATTATAAAAATCATGAAGGCGATTATCATAGGGGCTGGCATAGGGGGACTCACCACCGCCATTGCATTACAGCAACAGCAGATCCAATTCGAAATATATGAAGCAGCGCCGGAACTGAAGGCAGTAGGAGCCGGCATCTGGCTGGGAGGCAATGCCATGAATGTTTACGAGCGCCTGGGCCTGGCAGATGCATTAAAAGCGTCCTCCGTGTTCCTGGAATCGGTATTTATAAAAGATGTGAAAGGCCAACTATTGCAATTCATCGACAACCTCGACATTCAACAGCGGTACGGCAACGCTACCCATGCCATACACCGGGGCACCCTGCAGCAAATACTGGCTAATGCGGTAAAACAGCCGATACACCTGGGTAAAAGATGCGTGGGCATTAATGGCAATGTGGTACGTTTTGAAGATGGTACCACCGACAGTGCCGACGTGATTATAGGCGCAGATGGTATCCGGTCGGCGGTGCGGGAACAATATGTAACCAAAGCCCAATACCGATACTCCGGGCAAACCTGCTGGCGGGCCATTATCAACACTACCCTTCCGGCATCAGAGCAGGTGAGCAGCGGGGAAGTATGGAGCCGTAAAGGTGGGGTAAGGGCTTCCATTTCACAGGTAGGCGACCAGCAGGTATATTTCTGGATGACCAAAGCCATGCCTGCAGGCAGCAAATTTTCTCCGGCGGAAGCGCTGACTTATATACGGCGCGAGCTGGCGCCTTTTGATCTGCGCATACAGGATATCGTGAGCCGCCTGGATCCGGATGCTTTGATACATGGCGACCTCTATGACATACAGCCCCTGAAACAATGGTATCGCGGTAATGTAGTACTGGTAGGAGATGCGGCACATGCCTCCACTCCCAACCTGGGACAGGGCGCCAGCCAGGCGATTGAAGATGCATATGTATTGGCCGCCTACCTTGGCCAGGAATCACAACCGGAAAGGGCCTTTGCCAAATACCAGGCGAGGCGGTTAAAACGCGCCAAACGCGTAGTAGACCTGTCCTGGATGCTGGGACGCCTTACCAGCGTAAAGAATACTACCGGTAGCCTCCTGCGTAATTACCTGATCCGGCATACACCCAACCGCATTGCCCGTAAACAGTTTGATTTTCTTTACGGCGTGAATTTAAACATTGAATAATATGCAGCTCACCTCCACGTTCCCTGATGCCATTCATGGGAGGGTTAAGTGTGGAAACTGTGCAACAGTCGCACGGGCAGCTGGAGCAAAACAACAGCAAGGGCCGAAAGCTGGTAATGACGGTACTTTCGCCGGGTAATGCGTACTAGTTGGCATATACCGGCATCATCTTTGGGCTTGGGCGCGCATGTGGAATCAATTGATAGAAAATACGGATCACCTGCCTGATTGGCTATGGAACCTTCTGCTGGCGGGCATTGCCGTTATTGCCGGCTGGCTTATTAAAATTTTGCTGTCTTTATTTTTGCGTAAATCGCTATCTGATCAGCATGAATTTTCGCTGTTGCGCAGTGTATTGAACCATTTAGGTAAGGCATTCAATTATTTCCTGCCCCTGCTGCTGCTGAATACGGCTATCCCCATGATGCGGGTGCCTTCTAAATATATACCCACCTTAAGTAAGATGGCGGAAATAGCTATGACCTTATCGTTTGCAGCACTGGTTATTGGGATCATCAAGGTATTGGAAGACTATGTGTATCATACGTATGATCTTAAAAAGGCTAACAACCTGAGAGAGCGTAAAATACGGACGCAGCTACAGTTTATACGTAAGTTATCTATCTCCCTGGTATTAATTTTAACCGCGTGCTTTATCCTGCTGAGCTTCGACAGTATGCGTAAGCTGGGGGCTGGTTTACTGACGGGCGTAGGTGTAGGCGGTATTATCATTGGTTTTGCAGCGCAGAAATCGCTGGGCAACCTGCTGGCCGGCTTCCAGATCGCCTTTACCCAACCGATCCGCATCGATGATGTATTGGTAGTGGAAGGAGAATGGGGACGTGTGGAAGAAATTACCCTCACCTATGTAGTATTAAATATCTGGGACCAGCGCAGGCTGATATTACCGATAAATTATTTTATAGAGAAACCGTTCCAAAACTGGACCCGTACCAGCGCTGAGATGTTGGGCACCGCATTTTTCTACCTGGATTATACCGTGCCGGTGGATCAGCTGAGGATAGAATTTGACCGGTTACTGGCGGCATCGCCCTTATGGGATCGGCGCGCCAAAGCCTTACAAGTTACCAATACCAGCGAACGGACGATGGAAGTAAGGGCACTCATGAGCGCCGCCAGCTCCGGCAATGCGTTTGACCTTCGCTGCTATATCCGCGAAAACCTGATAAAGTATGTCAGGGAACAATTTCCGGATAGCCTGCCTAAAACCCGTGCGCTTATTGAGCCGCAGCCCCCTGCTCCGTCAGCTTAATCTTTTTTCCAGCATAATCATATGCCTGCATTGGATGCCATTTTCGTAGATGGGTTCCTGGTAGTTTGTTGTAAAATAGTCTTTGATAATAGCGGCCATTTCAAAACCCTGGCGTTGGTACAAATACAACTGGGCGATACTGGAATTACCGGTGCCGATACAAAGGCGCCGGTAGCCATTTATCCTGCCCCGGTGCGTAGCATCCTGCAATAACATTTTACCCAGCCCCTTTCCCTGGAAAGAGGGGTGTACTGCAATATTCTTTATTTCAAGGGTGTCGCCGTCCTTTACCCATACATAGAGGCCAATTACCTGGTGGTCTTGTTCCATTACGTACAGCTCTCCGGATGAGAGGTAAGCATTGATAGCAACAACTGAGGGATCGGCTAACAGTAACAGGTCGTAGGGGATTTTCTCCTGGGCGTTGAGTTTCCGGATGGTGGTATCCTGCAGGGTGGTCATCTGGTGAATAGTTTGAGGAGGTATAAGAAGATTAACAAAATAAATATACAAAAAGCTTTTTGCTTTCAGCACTTAGCTTTCAGAAAATACAACAGATCCCGAAAGCCAAGTGCAAAAGCATATTGGTTAAAAGTGGATATACTGGCGTTTCACATTATGTCCGTATACTTCAATCTCCGCTCCGGGAGCGGCACTTATAGCGGCGCCGGTAATGGTGATGGTTTTCTGTTCTCCTGGTAACACCGACACATAGTTATCATCGTAAAACACGGGCAGGATACGTTGCTGGTGCTGTGCATCTACCAGCGATATGCGGTTGAAGAAGGCCACCGGTCCGCCCGCAGGGTTGCTGATCGTTACCCGGATACTATCGTTTCCGGCCTTCACCGCCTTCACGGACACGTTGGCCGTAGCCAGCTGCTGCAAGCCGGAATAGTTACCATTTGCATCGGGCAGCCAGTAAATGTTTTCATCTACTACTTGTTGATGCGTATTCAGCAGACGCAGAACAAAAAATACACCCTGCTGTGCGCTCAGCTTGTCCAGCATGGGTTTCACCGGCATAAACTTCTGTACCGTAGCCGGGCCTGCTTCCACAAACAACTGTGTCAACAGCGAATCATGGCCCTGCATATCGTAGGTCTTCAGCTCCAGCATCAGGTCGCGGGCATAGCGAAAGGTATTGTTTACTGCCATGACCATACCGTCTGTTGGGTTATACATCACATGCAGCGGCGCCGCGCCTTTGCGGGTACCGTAGAGACAGGCGTTGGGATCGAGGTAATAGTCGTACATCTGCCCTCTCAGCGCCGTCCAGGGATTCTGGGTTTTCCAGATGATAACGCCGGTATACCAATCCCACATATGTGCGCTGAAGCCTTCCATTAATGCGCGGTATTGGTCGTAGTTGACCAGCTGCGCCTTGTTGGCCCATTCTCTTAAATCGCTTGTTTTACCATAGGGGTCGATGGCGTTATTATACGGAATGTATTTGTGATAGTTCCATACTGCATCGGTCTTGCCTGTTTGAGGATCTGGCGGTACCAGGTTTTCGGCGGGCAGGAACCTGGCCAGCGATTCATAATCGCCGGTGCCTACTGAACCTACTTCCGAGTTGAACGGGAAAGTGCGTTCATTCCAGAAGTGCGCGATGGGCTGGATGCCGTAAGGTCCATCGCCGTTGCCGCCAATGGAATTGTACGACATGCTGTCAGAGTTGGAGTAATCGAAGAAGTAGCGGGTGCCATCCAGGGAAGGAATGATCGTATCTTTCATGGCGGCGAAGATATCTGCCGGAGGTGTAATTTCATTTCCTCCGCACCAGAAGGCCAGCGAAGGATAATTGCGGATCAGTTTCACCTGGTCGGCCACACTTTCGAGGAAAAGCGCATGGTTATCGGGATACTGGCGACGGGTCCACTGATCATCTTTTTTCTGTGGGTCCTGCCATCTGCCGTTACAATCGCCGGAGATCCAGAAGTCCTGGAACACCAGCAGGCCGTACTTATCGCAGGCCTCGAAGAACTCGGGCCGTTCTGTTAAGCTACCGCCCCATATGCGGATCAGGTTGAGGTTCATATCGCGGTGAAAGCGTACTTCCGCATCATAGCGTTCTTTGCTGAAGCGGAACATGGCATCGGAGGTAATCCAGTTGCCGCCTTTAATGAATATTTTCTGGCCGTTTACCGCCACTTCGCGGCTACGGGTATGGTTGTTCCAATAGGTTTGTATTTCGCGGATACCTACTTCCACGTCTTGTTTGTCGTCTGCTTTGCCTTTGTTGAGGAATTCCAGTTGCAGGGAATACAGGTGTTGCTCTCCATATCCGGCTGGCCACCAGAGCGCGGGCTGCTTCAGCGTGAGGTCCGGCATATGCACGGTGGTAGTGCTGTGCGGCGCGAGGGTAACTTGTTTAGTAACGGTTTCTCCCCCTATTTTATACCGGAGCGTACCGGTGATGCTTTTGGCGGTGGCATTTTCCAGTCCGGCAGCCACCTGTACGATGGCAGGCGACTGTGGCCCCTGGGCCTGGCGAACGCCCGGTACGCGTGTAATCACATGTGGATCCTTAATGCGTACGGCGCCTGTTCTTTCAATGGTTACCTTATCCCAAATGCCGGTATTGCGATCACGCATCGGTTGTATCCAGTCCCACCCAGCGGTATATTGCGGTCCTACGTTTTTGGCAATGGTACCATCCCCGCCTTGTCCGCCGTTAGGATTGCCCGGGAATTGGGGCGGGTATACGATTGCAGCCAGCCGGTTTTGTCCGTTTTTAGCCAGCCAGGGGGTAATGTTATACACCTGGCGGAGGTAAGCGCCGTAGTGGGTATCTTTTGTAAGACGGTGACCGTTGAGAAAAATATCGCAGCCATCATTTACGCCCCGGAAATGCAGCCATATCTGGGCATCACCAGCGGGGGCATTCTCTGTAAAATCTTTTACAAACCAATAAGTATAGTGCTCCCGACCGGTGTGATAGATATCTGGTATTTTTTCGTTGTTCATACCGTAGAGCGGGTCCGGTACCTGCTTATTGTTGAGCAGTGTGGTGAGCACGGTACCCGGCACCGTAGCCGGCGTCCAGCCTGTCAGCGCATAGCCGGGTACCGAAATCTGCTGTCCTGTAGCCTTTACGCCCTCCACATTCCTGCATTGCCATCCGCTATTGAGTTCATATTTTTCCTGTGCCGGCAATTTCAGAAAAGCGAATAGCAGCATACAGGACACGGTAGATGATGTCCAAAATCTCATGAGATATATTTTACGAGCAGTGGTTACCTTTTTTGCAATATCCGCAAATATAGGGCAAGCTCATCCCCGATCAAAGCATATCTCATTATTTACATGAGCGGTTATTGTTCTGCCAGTGCCTTTACTTTTTCCAGCGCCAGCGGGAAGGTCTTCTGGAAATAATCCTTGTATTCATCAGCCGTATCCAGTTCTACCAGTAACTCCGTATTGCCGTTGACGGTAGTAAGGTGGTAATTTTCGTGTGCGCCGGCCCATCCCTTTGCTTCCATACTATCTAAATCTTCCACGCCATTGTCGAAACCGCCGAGGTGTTCGAATGACATGTATTCTCCGGGGGTTTTAGCGGCAATCCTGGACACCATGCCCCGGTTTGTGTCATCCACGAACAATACTTTACTGCCTTCCTGCCAGTCGGTTTTCGCTGTGCTACCAGCAGCAAAGACAGCGGTCCATGCGCTGTAGGTGTCTGCGCCCCAGAGTATGTCCCATACGCGATTGCGGGGAGCGTTGATGGTTGTTTTAAAAGTGAGTTTTTCCATAACTATTCATTTACAGTGTTAGTGATTTGGCGGTTATATTTATTCCGGTATTCCAGTGGCGTCAGCCCGGTTACTTTCTTGAACACCGTCCTGAAAGCCTTGGTGTCTATATATCCAACATCATAGATCACCTCATTTACATTTTTAGTACTGGTTTCAAAGTCGCGCTTGGCGGCTTCTATTTTGATGCGTTGTATGTATTCCATGACGGTATTGCCGGTAGATTTTTTAAATCGCCGTTCAAAAGTGCGCCTGCCGATGGCCGACATATCCGAGAGCTGGTCTACCGTAAATTTTTCCTGGTAGCTGGCTTCTATATATTCCTGTATTTTCCTGATGGGTTCATCGTTATGGGCTTTCTGGCCTTCAAAGATGATGAAGGGTGACTGGCTTTGGCGATCGATATCGATGGCGTAAGCTTTTGCCAGCAGGATGGCGATATCCCTGCCTGTGTATTTTTCCACCAGGTATAATAACAGGTTGAGATAAGAATAGGCGCCGCCGCTGGTGTAAAGCCGATCCTCTTCCGTGATGATACGGTCGTCCATCAGGTGTACTTTGGGAAACATTTCCCTGAAGGTTCTGGCAAACATCCAATGTGTAGCACAGGGTTTACCATCGAGCAGGTTGGTGGCTGCCAGGAGAAAAGCGCCGAGGCACAGGCTGGCTACCGCTGCACCGCGTTCGTGTTGTTGCTGAATCCAGGGGATAAAATCCTGGTTGCGGGCAATCGCTTCTGTGGGCGCGTCGTGGATGGCGGGAATAATGATCAGGTCCGTTTTCCGGACGCTGCCAATGAGTATATCCGGTTGTACGGTAAACAGGCGGTTGCGTTGACTGGTTTCCCAGTTGAGCCCCACCAGTTGCACTTTAAACAAGGGTTCTCTTTGTTTTGCCACCAGGAAATTATTAACATCAGAAAAGATCTGGTGGGAGCCTTCGATGTTGACTAAGCTGGTATGCCCAAGCGGCACCAGGACAGAAACATGTATCATAGTAAAACAATTAATGCCGCAATTAGCCTTTGAATTGTCGCTAAACACCCCTGGGAAAGTGCGGCAGCGTTACGATTTTTGCAATATGATTTCACAAAAAAAAACGGTTAAATGACCACCATCCATACTTACCTGACTTTTAACGGCAACTGCCGGGAGGCGATGACTTTTTACAGAGAATGTCTGGGTGGAAAACTTATCCTTCAAACCATTGGCGAATCCCCTGCATCCATCAACATGCCCGCTTGTATGAGATCCCTCATCCTCCATTCGAGTCTTACGAAAGGTTCATTAGTGATCAATGGAACCGATATGGTGCCCGAATCGGGGCTGACGACCGGCAACGCCGTTTCCCTGTTATTAAATTGCAGTACGGAAAGAGAAGCCCGTGTATTTTATGCGAAGCTGGCCACCGACGGCGTTGCTACCCATCCGTTGGAAAGTACATTCTGGGGAGCATTGTTCGGCGGCCTGACAGATAAATATGGTACACATTGGCTGATTAATTTTGAAGGCAATTCCCGTCAATAAGTTATTCGCCGTCGTATGCTTTTTTCAGGCCGGCAATATCCAGTTTTATCATCTTCATCATAGCGGCCATTGTTCTGCCTACTTTTGCGGGGTCTTTATCGCTCATCAGTTCACCGAGGATCGCGGGTACAATTTGCCAGGACAAGCCATATTTATCTTTCAGCCAGCCGCATTGTACTTCTTTGCCCCCATCTGCCGTTAAACGGCTCCAGTAAAAATCTACTTCCTCCTGGGTTTTACAATTCACCGTAAATGAAATGGCCTCCGTAAAGGTGAACTGGGGGCCGCCGTTCAGCACGAGAAACTCCTGCCCTTCCAGCTGAAAAGTTCCTACCAGCAGGGTGCCTTTGGGCAAAGGAGCACCATCGCCATAGTACGACTTCTTTAAAATCTTTGACTCGGGAAAAATGGAAGTGTAGAAGTCGATGGCTTCTTCCGCATTATTATTAAACCAGAGAGATGGAACGATCTTTTGCATAACCGATGTTTTTAGGGTAAATGATCATTACAAAGATACCCGCCCTTTGGTTTTGGTAACAGGTGCAAAAGCGACATTCTAAAGGGGGGCTTGCGACAATTCGGTTTCATGCAAGAGGGGACAAGTAAGGGGATAGTGGCTTTATCCCCTTATATTTTTAAGCGGAATAGTGTAAGCTTGCCTGGTTGACAGTATGGCGGGTGGCCAGCTGCGTGGCTTGCTCCCGGCGGTATAGCCATTCCCGGAGCGCCATCAGCAATAATGCAGCGGAACCCAGCGCCAGCATAGCCCAGGGGGTATGATGGATACCATAGGTATTAATGACCCAACCGCTGACAGCGGTACCGATGGTAATCCCGAGGTTGCCAAAAGAAATGGAGAGGCTGTTGGCAAAGACCGGGGCCTCGGGCGCCGCACTGATTACATAAGCGTTTCCATTCAGAAAGCAGGGCGTGTGTAAAAATCCCCATACAATAATTAAAGGAACTGATAAGATGGGCGAAAAATAGATACCTACAGATACCAGTGTAATTCCCAGCAGAAAGGCGGCTACGGTGCCGGAAAGATTTTTACCCAATAGTTTTCCGGCCACAAAGTTGCCCGGTAGTCCTGCCAGTCCGAATAACAACAACATGATACTGATCGTGTCGGGTGACATCCCGTTTACTTTTCCCATATAATCCGCAAAATAGCTGTAGGTGGTAAACATGGCCGCAATCATGCAGGTGATGGTAGCGGCACTAGCCAGGAACGAAGGCCTGGTCAGTACCCGCAGCTGGGCGCCATAAGATTGTTTTTCTTTTACCGGCATAGATGGCAATGCCAGTAGGATGGTAACAAATGCGATAGCGCTGACAATGGTTTGTATCACAAAAGATGCCTGCCAGCGATCGTATACACCTGCGATGTAGGTGGCAAAAGGAATGGTGGTAACCGTTGCCAGCCCGATGCCTGCCATCACGATGGCCATCATTTTATGTTCCTCTTTTTTATCAGCCGCCGCAGTGGCAGCGGCAATCGCATTGGAAATAAATACCGGTTGCAGGAAAGCAGGCAGCATCCGTACCACCAGCAGCAACCAGAAAGGAGGCGATAAAGAAGATACTACCCCTGTAACCAGGAAAATGCCAATGCTGGTTGCCATGAGGGTTTTGCGGTTAAAGCCCGACATCCAAAGGGTCATGAGCGGTCCTCCCAAGGCTATGACCAGTGCAAACACGCTCAGCAGCCAGCCTGCCTGCGCAATAGAAATATGATACCAGGCGGCTACCTGGGGCAAAATACCAATAATGCCAAATTCTGTTGTGATAATGCCAATAAGTCCCAGACTTCCGATATATGCTATCCTTTTCATTGATCCATTTTTTTAAATAAGTATTCCCCCGGGGTGTTATAAGGACACAAAATTGGCTGTTAAACTGATATAAGGAAAATAATATGATTTATCCCTCATTATAAAATTATTTATAACTTGCATGATGGTTAATCTGGAATGGTACCGCACCTTTAAGGCAGTATATCAGACAGGCTCGCTGACAGCCGCTTCAAAAATGCTTTTTATCTCGCAGCCGAATGTGAGTCAGCACCTATCGGCGCTGGAGGCCTATGTGGGCAAACCATTGTTTGACCGAAAGCCTAAAATTGTACCTACCGACTATGGCAAACTTTTTTACACGCAGGTAGTAGAGCCGTTGGAAAAACTGGAAAATGTGGAAACGGATTTTCGCTATCTCTGTTCCACGAAAGAAATTCCCAACATACACCTCGGCACCGTAAAAGAATTTTTCCAGGCGCAGGTAGCCTGCCGCATCAGTACCGCTCCTGCCAATTTTGTGGTGGACTTCGGCGGCAGCAAAGACCTGGTGCGCCGGCTGCGGCAACAGGATTTTGATTTTGCAGTAGTAACGGAACAGATAGAAGAAAAAAACATTACCTACGAGCCGATACTCACGGAGCATTTTGTAGTGGTGGCGCATGCCGGTCTTGATACCAGATCATTTAAAGCACACCTGAAGAAAAATGACCTGGCCTGCGCGGAAGCATGGTTACTGGAACAAACCTGGTTTGCCAACAGCAGCGATTTGCCAGTGATACGCCGGTTCTGGCGGGATAACTTCCGTAAACGTCCGGCGCTGCAGCCTAAGTTCATCATTCCAGATATCAGCACCATCGTGCATGCCATCAGCCATGGCGAGGGCATTACCATTGCGGCAGAATATATGGTGAAAGAAGCCATTAAAAGTGGCCTGCTGAAAGAAGTGTGGCGGGGCGCCGTGCCAGCCTATAATACCGTTTACCTGGCCTATGAACCGGGCAGAATACCGGCCGACCGGGTGAAAATTATGCACGACCTGTTAAGAATGCAGCACCTGTAATGATATTGCTGTGAAATGAGTATTTTAGTGAGATATCTATCTCTTCTGACATATGAAGCTAAAATTCCACCGACATATCCTCTTGCTGGTATTGGCCCTGCTGTGTTACGCCAACGGCTATACGCAGGATAGTACTCCCTCCTTCCGGGTCATTGCATTTTATACCGCCAAAAACGACGACGCCCACATCAGCTTTGTACATGAAGCGCATGAGTGGTTTTCCCGGATGGCGCAGCAATATCATTTCGTGTATGACTCCACCAGCAACTGGCAATTAATGGAGCCCTCATTTTTATCCAAATACCAGGTCGTTATATTCCTGGATACCCGCCCCGAAGCACCGGCGCAAAGGGCTGCTTTTCAGCAGTATATGGAACAGGGCGGCGGCTGGCTCGGCTTTCACTTTGCGGCGTTTGCGCTTACGCCCTCTGATGTACCTCAAAACTGGAATTGGTATCATGAAACATTCCTGGGCTCCGGTTCCTACGTCAGCAATACCTGGCGCCCCACAGCTGCTACCCTGCGTGTAGAAGACCGCCAGCATCCCGCAACGCGCCACCTGCCGGATACTTTTTCGGCCGCGCCGAATGAGTGGTATCGCTGGAGTAATGACCTGCGGAAAAATAAGGACATCCGTATCCTGTTATCAATTGACAGCAACAGTTTCCCGTTGGGCACCGGCCCCAAAGCGCACGAAATCTGGCATAGCGGCTATTACCCCGTAGTATGGACTAACCGGCGGTTTAAGATGCTATACATCAACATGGGGCATAACGACATGGATTATGAGCATCATACCCATCAAACATTGTCATCGTCTTTCAGCAGTGCGGCGCAGAACCAACTGATACTGGATGCGTTGCTGTGGGTGGGAAGGGGGAAATAACGGGAAAATATAAACGAAAAAGCGCCCTTTCATGGGGCGCTTTTTCGTTTATATTTTCCCGTTACTCCTCGTTCATGAAGGCTTCAATCTTTCTCCGCTCCTCCTGTTTTACATATTCTCCGTATTTGTCGAGGTACTCCCGGGCAACGGGTTTGAAGCCATTTTTATCTTGTTTATTGAGCTGGTAGATCGTCCGGGCTCTTAAAAATATTTCTTCTCCGGGGGCGCCGTAAGGTTTTACCGTGGTATAGATGGCGGTCCAGTCGGGGTTGTTGCTGCCTGCCGGTATAGCGGGTGCGATATCATCCTGGTAAATGAGGTTCATCATTTTCACGGCGGCCTGTCTGGCTCCCATGGCTTTGTCGATGGCTTCGGTGTTATTCCGGATAATGTTAAAGCCGGTGTCTTTGGTGCTGGCAGTAACCAGCATTACATAGCGAAGGTCATCTTCTGAATAGGGAGGTTTCATGACCGCGAAATATTCATCGCTGGCTATGGCGGCGCCGTCTTTATCGCCTGCTTGTGTGGCCATCATGGCCAGTTGTTTTAAAAATTCGGGTTCCCGGTTACCATCAATATATTCCTGTAACCGGGCGCTATAGACAGCGGCTGGATCTGTGAGGTCAGCGTCCTGGATAGCAATGGCGGGCATGTTGCCCATATCGGGGTTCAGGGGTGCATGTATTTTTCTTATCTCTGTAAAAGGAATTTTAACTACTTCGCGGTCGTAGGTCATCAGGCCGTTTTGTTCGCCTTCTACATCGAAGGGTTGGGTGTAAATGCTGGCCGACAAGCCTTGCCGTTGCAATAGTTGCAGGTGCTGGTTCATGATGGTGTACTTGTATTTCAGGGCTGCCGGCTTTTCCAGGATATATCCCCAGGCGCTGGTAGCATTCCACTGGTGATGGGGAATGAAGACGCCTATACCGCCAAACTCGCCCAGCACGCGGGCCTTGCCTGGCTGCTGAATAGCATTTCTTGGATTGGGATAACTGTGCACGTCGGTGAGGTCGGCGCTGATATATGCGTTGGGACTGGGGCTTCGCAGTTTTTCATTGACATACAGGTATTCACCCGAGTGCCCGTTTACCAGGCGGGAAGGATCGGTATGTTTGATCCATTCCGTGAGGCGTTGTTGATCGAATTGGCCCCATTTTTCATTAAACAGTACCCAGGTAGTAATACTGGGGTGATTATGGAGCTGGGCCAGCGTTTCCTTACACTGGGCTTCAAAAGCGGCTTTGGCGCCTTCGGGGAGACCGTGGTTGGGGCTTACCATATCCTGCCATACCAGTATTCCCAGCTTATCGGCCCAATAATACCACCTGGCGGGTTCTATTTTGATGTGTTTGCGAATGGTATTGAATCCCATCGCTTTGATGGCTTTAATATCGAAGGCCAGTGCTTCATCTGTGGGAGCGGTATACAAGCCATCGGGCCAGAAGCCCTGGTCGAGCGTGCCCAGGTTGAAATACGGTTTATTATTCAGGAAGATGCGGTCCACTCCTTTTTCATCTTTTGCTACAGAAATTTTCCGCATGCCGAAGTAGCTTTTCACTTCATCTACTGTGGTATTGCCTTTCAGCAGTTGTACCGACAAATCGTAGAGGGCGGGATGGCCGGGTGTCCATAATTCAGGATGGGATATTTTCAATTGAAGGGGTACCCCGCTTTTTCCTTTTACCTGGCCGGCCACGGCGCCATTCTTTAGCGCAGTAGCGGTTACAGTGTAGCCGGCAGGCGCATTGACGGTGATATCCAGCAGGCTTTTATCGATATCAGGCGTCAGCAACAGGCCAGCGATATAGTCGCGGGGCACCTGTTCCAGCCATACCGTTTGCCAGATACCGGAGCTGGGCGTGTAATAGATATCGGCGGGATTGAGTACCTGTTTACCATGAGGACCTATTCCTTTATCGGATGGATCATATACTTTCAGCACCAGGATATTTTCCCCTGTTTTGGCAGCGGCGGTGATGTCGATGGTAAAGGCGGTGTAGCCGCCTGTATGCGTACCCACTTCTTTTCCGTTGAGATAGACGGTAGTTTGCCAGTCCACCGCTCCGAAATGCAGCAGGGTTCTTTCGCCGGCGGCAGGCTTCATTTGAATAGTTCGGCGATACCATAGCCGCTGATCGGGCAGCAGTGACCTTTTTACGCCGGATAAGCCGGATTCCAGGGGGAAGGGCACCAGGATCTGTCCATCGAAAGTGGCAGGGATGGCCGCATTAGCGGCGGTAATGGCGTATTCCCATAATCCATTGAGGTTTTCCCAGTTTTTCCGTTCGAGCTGAGGGCGCGGATAGGCTGGCAAAGCGTTTTGCGGGCTTACTTCTTTGGCCCAGCGGGATTGGATGGCAATGGGTTTCATTTGATAACTTTGCTGTGCCTGGAGGGCGGAAATCCCCGGCAGGCCGAGCAGCGCGATGAATAGCAGCTGTTTGCGGATGTGTTGTAACATAACGGTGCTGTACTTTATAGCTTTATTGGTTAATTGAGAAAATGCAACGGGGGTGTAATAAATACCGGTATGGTGCTAAAAGTCGTCTGTAAACAGGTCCGGGCGTTGAACAAAAGCTTCAAAATATACGGAATTATCGGCGATTGAGCGACCAATACTTGAGTTTTTTTACGATGCGTCTATTTATATTAAATACTCATTATATATTAAGGGTATATTAATATTATCATTATTCTTTTCCTGGGCATCTCTGCCGTGACGAATAAAAAAAATTTTATATAATTTTGGCGGCAGAACCTAAAACAACTGTCACACTTAAAAGCGTATCATGTTAATATCTGCCGTTAAGGGCCGCTGGAATGCCGTATGTAATGCCGTGAGCAGGATTCCGATTAAATATTTATATGCGTTGTTTTTACTAATGGCAGTAGCCATTTCTTTTCATTCCTGGTATTCTTCCCAGGACATGGAGCGTTGGACCCGTTATAATAACTTCCTGATCTTCAAAGATGCCTGGTCGCACCTGGTACACAACCAGGATTTATATGTTCTGTATGAAGATGAGTATTACGACCTGTATAAATACAGTCCTTCTTTTGCGATGTGGATGGGCGCTTTTGCCTGGATGCCGGATGTACCGGCATTGATCTGCTGGAACCTGATGAATGTGATTGTATTCCTGGTAGCGATGCGGAAGTTGCCGATCCCTAAAGAGCGGCAGTCCGTCCTGCTCTTGTTCCTGGCTATTGAGATGATGATTGCGTTAACCAGTTCACAGATCAATGTATTCATTGCGGGCTTTTTTATCCTGGCCTGGCATTGTATGGAAAACAAGAAAGTGTGGCTGGCCACCTTGTTGCTGGTTATCACGGTGTATATCAAGATATTTGGGGTAGTGGCTATGTCGCTGTTCCTGCTGTATCCCGAACGCTGGAAGGCGGCGTTATACACCGTTTTCTGGACCCTGGTGATTGCGGTAATGCCGCTGCTGGTCATTTCCGCTGATCAGCTGACCTTCCTCTATAAGAGCTGGGCGCACCTGCTGGCCAACGACTATTCGGCTTCTTACGGCGTATCGGTAATGGGCTGGTGGCATACCTGGTTTAACATGGATATCCCCAAGCAGGGATTCATTTTAACGGCAGCGGCCATCTTCATGCTGCCATTCATCAAGATCCTGTATAGTGGCAGCACCCTGCAACTGCGCCTGAACATGTTGGCTTCCATACTCATCTGGGTAGTTATCTTCAATCACAAGGGAGAGTCGCCCACTTATATTATTGCATTAACCGGTGTGGCTATCTGGTATTTTACCCAGCCTCCCACCCGTATCAATACGACGCTGGCCGTGTTAACGCTGGTCTTTACTTCGTTTTCGTCTACCGACCTGATTACGCCTTATTGGATTGCCAGGACTTATGTAGAGCCCTATGCGGTGAAAGCGGTGTTCTGCTCTATTGTATGGGTAAAGATTGTGCTGGAGCCGTTCTTCGTGTCGCAGGAGTCCCTGTCGGCCGCCAGGGAGGAGGAGTTTAGCCGTGCTATCTGATCACGCTCACGCAAAGGGACATAAGAAGCAAAGGCGCAAAGAAAACCTCTTTGCGCCTTTGCTTCTTATGTCCCTTTGCGTGGTTACGCTTGTTTTCTCAGGTATTTAGTGAGAATCACGATCAGCTGACCTTCTATTTTTCCTTCAATTTGTTCGGTATTATCTTCTACGAGGCGGATATTTTTCACGACGGTACCCATTTTGGCATTCAGGGTGGATCCTTTTACATCGAGTGATTTGGTGAGTACTACCGAATCGCCATTTTGCAATATGGCACCGTTGCTATCCCTGTGGAGGTTCACGGTGGCATCGCTTTCATGGTCGCCGGTAGCTTTGGCCCAGGCCAGCGCTTCATCGTTCAGGTAAATCATGTCGAGGCTTTCCATGGCCCAGCTTTCATGTCTTAAACGCTGGAGCATGCGCCAGGAAACGATCTGTATGCCGGGTACTTCACTCCACATGGAGGTAGTCAGGCATTGCCAGTGATTACTATCCAGTTCTGCTTTACGCGCGATCTGCGACTGACAGGTGTCGCAGATAAGGATGCAATTGTCCTGGTCAGCATAGGATTGCGGGGGAACCTCATATACGGTTAATGTAGCAGCAGCCTGGCATAACTCGCACTGATGATTGGCCCTTTCCTGTAATAGTTCATTCAACTTCATAAAATCCCTTTGAAAATGTCCGCAAAGGTAATCTTTTTTCCAGGGATATGGATGGTCACCCGGTATTTACCGCTGTATTGTGCAGCTGCCATTTAAACGGTCAACGTCACCATAGCACCGTTTTTCCGCTTACTTTCATCCGCCGCCTCCATAAACGCCATCATCTCAATGGTTTCTTCCGGTTTTACCGGTGGGATACCGGTTTGAAAGAATTGGGTGATCTGCAGCACCAGGGGGTGATAGGAGTTAAAATCACCGATGGCCGCAATGGCTTTTTCACCAAAGGCATGGCCACCAAAACCATAGGGCCCTTTTTTTACGCCCCGCAAAGTGGCTATACGCCCGTCGTCCCAAACGGCTGTGATATGATCCATATCAGTTTCCGTAGTGCGGGTGAGTCGCTTACAACCCGTACCCATCAGGGCGTAGAGCATTTCCACGCCGTGAATGCCGTACCAAAACAAATCGGGGTGCGTTTTTTCCGTAGGTGAAGGCGTGTAAATATCCACGCCAGTTACTTTTCCGATACTTCCACCGTTTACCTGCCGGATACTATCGATAAAGCGAAGGGCGGAAGAAGAAAACACGGGCACATTGTTTTTGGCAGCTGCCTTAAAAATAGCTTTCGTATCTGCCAGGGAGGCCGACATCGGCTTGTCTATAAACAGGCGCTTCCCCGCTTTCAGTACCGGCAAAGCCTGCTCCAGGTGTACTCTCCCATCGTTGGATTCCAGCAGCACCACATCGCATTTTTCCAGCAGTGCGCCGATGGTATCCACAATTTCTACGTTCATCTCTTTTATCTTAGCCAGGTTGCCGGGCACCATCTCCAGGCTGGAGGCAATGTCCTTGCTGCCCTGTACATAAGCTACGGTGACATGATATCCCAAAAATGCAGGATCAGGGCTGGAGGCGTTCAGCATTTTGGTGAACTCCACACTATGCGAAGTATCCAGCCCTATAATGCCTACCCTCCGCTGATCGGCCATGGGTATAGCGCCCATGAGTGGTTGTACAGCAGCTGTTAGTCCTAATCCAATTCCTGTAATAGCGGCGTTCCGGATAAACTGCCGGCGATTGTATGCATTGTTCATTGCAACTACTTTAATTTTTATGATGATGATCTTTAAACAAACACCCGAAGAATATTAATACTACCCCGGAGATAACCGCCGGCACCAGCCAGATGGATGCCCAGTGATAATGTATCATGTCCCCTGCTTTGCTGCTGTATAACTGTGCCGTAAAGCCCGACACGTAAGAACCTATCAGCATGCCCACCCCATAGGTAGCAAAAGTGATGAGTCCCTGCGCGGCACTTTTTACGGCTTCCCCTGCTTTGTGGTTGGTGTATATCTGCCCGGTTACGAAAAAGAAATCGTAGCACACGCCATGCAGGAGGATCCCCGCATACAGCATCCAGGCGCCAGTTTCATTATCGCCCAGGGCAAAGAAAACATAACGCATAATCCAGCAGCCCATGCCCAGCAGCATCATTTTCTTTACTCCCAGCCGGCTAAACAGGAAGGGCATCAACAACATAAATCCCATTTCTGATACCTGTCCCAGGGTCATTTTACCCGCTGCATTCACCATGCCTTTGTCGTTGAGAAAAGGATTGGCCAGGCTGTAATAGAAAGCCAGGGGAATGCAGATGGTAATGGCCGTAATAAAAAATACGCCGTACCGGCGGTCTTTGAAGAGTACCAGTGCATCGAGACCGATTACATCCGATAACATTACCTTTTTTCGTACAGGCGGCGCCGGTGGCAGTGAAAAGCTATAAATACCCAGCAACAGGGAACAGGCGGCGGCTATACGAAAAGGTATGGCAGTGGCTTCTATACCCAGGAATCCTATCAGCAGCCCAGCTATGATCCACCCTACGGTGCCGAATACACGTACGGAAGGGAATTCCCTGCCGGCATCTGTCATCTGGCGGAAGGAGATGGAATTGGCCAACGACATCGTAGGCATGTATAACAAGGTATATAAGAGGATCAGCCACCAGAAGCCATTAAATCCAGACACTACACTTAGCCAGCAAAGTACCCCCGCTCCTGTTATATGCAGGACCGCCAGTACATGTTGTGCTGCGAAGAACCGGTCGGCCACCATCCCGACAAAAAAAGGAGAGATCATGGCGGCAATTGACAGGTTGGCATAGGCGGCGCCTACCTGTACGGCATTGGCTTTGAGCGCCGTAATCAGGTAAGTGCCCATGGTTACATACCATGCTCCCCAGGTGAAGTATTGCAGGAGCATGAGTACGGATAAACGAATACGAACGGCTACAGGCATATATTAATGTTGGTTTGAAAACTTCAGCCAGTCAATGTTAAACAGGTGACCTTCTTTACCATCTGTACTTTTGAACAGGCAATAGATATCATGCAGTCCTGTTGCCGGTTTCACCGGGGCGGACACCACTTTCCAACCGGTTTTAGCATCTGGCGCCTTGCCCGGGGCAATGGTCAGCTGGCTGATCAACGCACCATCGGGTTTATCGAGACGCATTTCTATTACCCCTCCCATGCCCTGTTCCTGTATATTATATTGCACACTTTGTATGTCATCGAGATAGAGATGATTGAAGCGTACAAAATTATTGTGGTACGGTAGCCCGTAACTTAGCGCCAGCGTGGTTTGCGTGGTAAGAAATACTTTGGCTTCGTCGGCATCTTCGATTTGCAGCAACGGATCTCTCAGCATAATATGATCACGCGTGGTGATGGGCTCTATCCCGTTAGCGCCTTTATCGGTGTAGGTGGCCATAAGCAGGTAAGCGCCTTCATGTCCTTTTCCGGTATGCTTACTCAGCGGTAAAGTGCCTTGCAGGGGGATGGAGGCCGTGCTGACGCCCAGCGAAAGAATGTATTTCACGATTTCCTGTGCGTCTGTTTTGGGCATATCAGGATGCGACGACATGGTACGATTGCCCCAGTTGCCACTGCCGCCGGCAATAATCTTGGCGGCCAGTTTATTAATCATAGGCTCGTTGGCGTTATAACGGTGCGCGATGTCTACCAGTGCCGGACCTACCGAAGTGGCTTTCTCTGCGTGACAGGCTTTACAATCGAGCGACCAGAACAACTGGCTGCCTTTGGCATATTCCGGGTTAAGCCCTGCGCTACTGCCTTTGGCCAATACCAGGGCCAGGTCTTTCCCAATGGGCAGGTAGTCGAAGCTTACCTGTACCTTGCTGCTATCAATCTTTCCGTCTTCCGGATCTTTCACATTTACCTGGTAACTGAGCACGGCATTGTCCCAATAGAAGCTACGATTGGCGGCAGTATTGATCTGTACTACCGGCGGCGTGTTACCTACTTTAATATCGGTGTTAGCTGTGCCCGCACCGCCATGATTATCTGTTACCGTGAGTGTTACTTTATAGCTGCCGGGCTGCGGGAAAGTATGTTGCACCTCCATACCCTTCAGCTGTTGATCTCCTATTCTCCAGGTATAGGTCAACTGATCATTTTTATCGTAGTCGAGTGAGGCAGCGGCGGAAAGATGGGCGGTAAACGGCGCCGCGCCATACTGTTGCGGCGTGCTGATAGCAGCTACCGGGTTACGGTTTCCTTCTGCATAAGTAATTTGTACAAGCTTGGCATCTGAGTTTTTGGCGAACCAGTTGGTGCCATATTCCAGCATGTAAATGCTGCCATCGGGGGCAATCTGCATATCTACTGGCGCAGCAAATGGAATATGTTCCAGGAAAGGTTCCATGCGCAGGTAGTTGCCTTCCTTATCCATGGTAACCGCCATAATCCAATGCCTTACCCAGTCGTAGAAAAATAGTTTGCCATTATAGTAGTCCGATAGTTTATAGGGGGCATTTTTATATAGGTCGCTGTAAAAGACCGGGCCTGCCATAGCCGATTCTCCCCCTTTTCCCAACATGGGAAATATGGGCGACAGGGCATCGCTGTACCAGATCATGGCAGGTTGTGCCGGTGGAAGGTCTTTGATGCCGGTGTTGTTGGGCGAGCTGTTGACCGGGTGCAGTGGATCTTTTACGGGGCGTTCTTTTTTTGCCGCATAGTCCCATAGCGGGTACGGCTGATTGTTGCCGTTAAAGTAAGGCCATCCAAAAAAGCCTGGTTTCCGTGCCTGGTTGAGTTCATCGAAGCTCACCGTATTGCCTTCGGGAGAAGGTACTTTGGTGTCAGGTCCGATGTCGCCCCAGTATACAAATGCGTTTTTCATATCTACGTGGAAACGGTAAGGGTTGCGGCATCCCATCACGTATATTTCGGGGCGGCCCTGCGAGCCATCTTTCGGGAAGAGGTTCCCATCGGGAATTGAATAGCTACCATCTTCTTCCGGTTTGATGCGTAAAATTTTTCCCCTGAGATCTTTGCTGTTCGCGGCGCTGGCCTGATCATCAGACAGCTCCCGGCCTTTTCTTTCATCTACCGGGGTATATCCTTCGGTTTCCTCCGCGTTGGTATTATCACCGATGGAGAGATACAGCAGGCCGCCCGGCCCGAATGCCAGGTATCCTGCAGAGTGGCAGCAGTAGCGGCGTTGCGTAGGTACTTCCATCATTACTTTTTCAGAAGCTTTGTCCAGCGTATCACCATGCAATTCCATGCGCACCAGTTTATTGAACCATTTTTCCCCGGCGGGCGCATAGTAAAAATATACGCGGTGATTGGTTTTAAAGTTAGGGTCCAGCGCTGCGCCCAGCAAGCCATCTTCTATGCCGCTGAATACATCGAAATGCCCGATATTTTTTGTTTGGTGTTGCCGGGCATCGTATAGTTTTACGGCGCCTTTACGTTCAATGAACAATACATTTCCTTCGGGGAGAATACACATTTCCATGGGCTCATCCAGACCATGGTCCAGCACCGTGTAGGTATAGCGACTGGTATCGGGCGGCAACAGGGTGAGCGATTGTTTGTAGTTGGGTAAGGCATTATCGCCGATGAGATAGGTCAATGCGGCCCGGAAGTCAACTGCATCCGCATTTGGTGCGAGCAGGTACAACCGGCCCTCATCCTGTTTGAGCGCTTTGCCAGTGGCTAAGCTCGTCCATTCCTGTATCCATGGCCAGTCTTTGCGCAGTGCGGCGGTATCTTTCACGGCGAGTATACCACCACCGCCGGATTCAGCGTAGCGTTTCAACGCCGGTACTTGCCGGAAGTCGAGGCTATCGGATAAAGAAAAGGGCAAACAAACGGCGCTGAACTGCCGGAGCGAATCCTCCTGGAACAGGTGCCGGTCGCCCGTCAGCACCAGCTGCCAGCCTTCTTTGGCCGCAGCGGCCTGTATTTGTTTCACCCATCCGCTATCGCGCAGGGTAGCATAGCATAAAATCCTGGTATTACTTCTCCTGGAGGTACAGGCAAAAAGTAGTACCAGCAACAACAGTGGACAAAGCTTTCTCATAGTTCTCTGTAATAAAAATGTAACCGGCTGAAAGGAAGGCTTTCAGCCGGTTTGGGTCATCGTATTAGTATCCTGGGTTTTGTTTGATGGATCCCCCGCTTTTATCTATTTCCGTTTGTGGAACAGGGAACAGGTATTTATTGCCACTGGCGGGCGCTTTGAAGCTATTGCCTTTGCCATTGGCGTAAGGTTTGGTAGAGAAGTCCTTCATGGTCGTCACATAAATATTCCAGCGCAGCAGATCGAACAGACGGCCGTATTCGCCGCCCAGTTCTACGCGGCGTTCATGCCTTACTGCCACGCGGAGGTCATCGCTGGCCGTTACCGGACGTAGCGGCGTAGCAGGCACTGTACGCACGCGGGAAGTAGCTTCCGTATCGGTATGTGAAGAAGTCGTGGCGCGGGTACGTACCTGGTTGATATAGTCGGCCACGGTTTGTTTATCTCCCCCACTTTCCAACAGCGCTTCTGCATACATCAGCAATACATCTGCATAGCGGATGAGGTGCATCGTCCATGCATCGTTGCCCCATCCCTGGCCACGGCGGGCCGCCGGCAGGAACACTTTACGGTTATGATGACCGGTGTTGGGATAAGTGGAAAAGTCCAGCACTTCCTGTCCACCTGGTTTAGGAAATATATCTCCCTGGTCGAGGATGGTAAACAGTACACGGGGGTCGCCGGGTTCAAAGGCGTCGAGCAGCGACTGGGTAGGGCAATCGAAGCCCCATCCGCCGGCGCTGCGGGGCGAGCAATATACGGGCTCCGTAGAGCCATAGATAAAGGCTGCTGGATCGTCGCCAAAGATCAATGGAAAAACGCATTCCCTGCTTTTATATCCATCTTTCAAAAACAGTTGCTGGTATTGTGGTTCCAGGGTGAAGGCCTGGGAGTCGATCACTTTTTTAGCGGCGTCTCTTGCTTTGGCGTAGAGTGCTTTATCATCTTCCGCGAAGAAGAGATAGGCCCGTGCCAGCAGCGCCCAGGCAGCTTCTTTGGTAGCGCGGCCCTGTTCCCCATCGGGCATATCCTTGCGGGAAGGCAACGCGGCGTCGTTTGCCGCCGCCTCCAGTTCACTGGTAATAAACTGGAATACTTCCTGGGAAGAAGCCCGTACAATTTTGTTGCGGTCATCCACGCTCAGCGTTTTAGTGACCAGCGGCACTCCACCAAAGATGCGTACCAGGTCCAGGTAATAATAGGCGCGCAGGTAGCGTACTTCAGCGAGGTAGCGCTTACGGATATTTTCGTCGAGCTTAACGCCGTTGTTGTCGAGCAGCGGTGCATCGGGCAGGTGTTCCAGCGCTACGTTGCAGCTGCCGATACCATTGTAGCAGGCTTTCCAGAGGTTAGACAGGGTTTCATTATTGGAGAGCGTACGGCCAAATCCCAGGTCGAGCACAAAAGGGCGGTCGTTGCCATCGGAGCCTCCTTTATCACTTTCATCAGTGGCCATGTTGCCCAGCTCGGCGATGGCGGCCTGGTAACCCCAAAAATCATAAAATCCCAGGTAGCAGTTGACTACGGTTTTAAAACCGGCGCCGGGCGACTGGTAAAAGTTCTCATCTGTTTGCCTGCCCAGTGGTGGCCTGTTGAGGTAATCTTTAGAACAGGAAGTGACGAGCAAAGCAGCTATTAACGGTAAAGAATATACGAATTTTTTCATGAGTGGCAGTGTTAATGATTAAAACTTGGCATTCAGTCCGATCATATACGTGCGGGCCTGTGGGAAATATCCCTGGTCGATGCCCATCAGCTTAGGATCGCTGCTACCCATTTCCGGATCCAGCCCACTGTATTTCGTGAAGGTGAACAGGTTCTGCGCAGCCACGTATAGCCGTAACTGTGGTATGCGTGCACGTTCCAGCCATTTGGCGGGGAAGTTATATCCCAGCTGTATATTTTTCAGGCGCAGGTAGGAACCATCTTCCACGAAATAATCAGACACGCTGTTGTTCAGCGCTGCCACAGAAGAAATTTTGTAGTACTTGTTGGTAGAGCCTGGGCCGTTCCATGACTTTTCCAGGAAGCCTTTGGGCGCGTTATACCAACCGGTGCCGGCTTCTGTATCGTAGCGCAGGATGTTCATCACATCATTGCCCTGGGATCCCTGCCAGAACATGCTCAGATCGAAGCGTTTAAAGTTGAGGTTGATGCTCAGGCCATACACGAAGTCGGGCCAGGGGTTGCCGATCATGGTACGGTCGGCCGCATCCAGCTTGCCATCAGGGCCGGGCACTACTTTACCGTTGGCATCGTAGCCATTGATATCTTTGAAGCGCAGGTCGCCGGGAGAGCTCACTCCTTTCTGGGGACTTTTATCTACTTCTTCCTGCGTCTGGAAGATGCCATCTGTTTTCCATCCGAAATAGTAGCCTACGGGTTTTCCTTCTTCCGTTTTGCTGATCACTTCTCCCAAATGAGCAGTGGAGTATACAGGTTCTCCACCACCCATTGTCAACACCTCATTTTTAAACGTGGAAATATTAGCGCGAACATTGTAAGAGAAATCGCCAAAAGTATGATGATGGCCGATGGATAATTCCCAGCCTTTATTCACCATGCTTCCGGCATTTTTCCAGAAGGGAATATCTACCGGATAAGCCATGGTAGCCGGCAGTGGTACTACTACCAACATATTGTTTACCCGTTTGTTAAAATAGTCGACGGTTACATCCAGTTCACTGTTAAACAGCTGGAGTTCCAGGGCTACATCGGCCTGGTTGGAGGTTTCCCATTGCAGGGATGGATTGGCCATGGTTTTACGTTCGGCGCCCAGGTATCCCGTGCTGGTGTTACCGAAAATGTAGCGCTGATAGGTATTGCCGTAGGTAGACAGATAGAGGCCACTGCCCGTACCGGTGTATTGGTTACCGATAGAGCCGTAGCTGGCGCGCAGTTTACCACTGCTCAGCCAGGAGAGGCCGGCATTTTTCACGAAGTTTTCTTCTGTAAACCGCCAGGCAGCCGACGCTGATGGGAAAGTACCCCAGCGATAGCCTTCCCCAAAGTTGGAAGTGCCATCGCGACGCACGTTGGCGGCCAGGATGTAGCGGTCGGCATATACGTAGTTGATACGCCCGAAGAAAGACTGCATGGCGCTGGAGTACGTATAACCGGAAGCGTTAGGGTTCAGTGTAGCCACATCGATGATGCGCATATCATTATCATTGTTCACTATTCCCTGCTTGGAAGCAGCGTAGGACAAGCCTTTGGTGAGTTCTGCCGAAATACCTGCCAGGGCGGTAATATGGTGGTTTCCAAAAGTCTTATCGAAGTTGAGCGTATTTTCCCATACAAAATAATTACTCCAGGAAGAGTTATTACTGATGGTATTGTAGGTACTGTAGTCAAAGGCATTCAGGAAAAACGAGGGGGTAAATCCTTTAGAGATCCCTCTTCCCAGGTCGAGGCCGAAGTTGCTGCGAAACATCAGTGGGTCGATAATTTTGATATCGAGGGCAGCGCCACCTTTTACTGCAATGCCTTCCCATACTGATTGCTGCATGCGTTCTACCTGTCCTACCGGGTTAGGTTTGTTGGAGTACAGGATACCGGCGTATTGGGAGTACGGGTTGTTGGCTTCGTAGCCATCCATGATGCTACTGAAGAAAGCAGGTACATTTTTGAGCTGGTTACGGTATACCGGTGTAATCGGATCTGCCGTCATGGCGCTAAAGATAGTACCAGTAAAAGGGTTGTTTTCATCCACGTTGCGGCGGCTTTCATAGATGAGGCCAACGTTGGTAGTGAGTTTTACGCGGGGACTGATATCTGCGCCTACATTGGTTCTCCAGGAAATGCGTTCATAGTCGGAACCTTTCACGATACCTTCCTGTTTCATATATCCTGCGCTGGTAGCGTATACGATATTTTTGCCGGCGCCGGTGAGCCCTACGTTATAACTCTGCATGGGTGCATTGTCCCGGATGATTTCCTTCCACCAGTCGGTGCCATTGGGACTACCGGTATTTTCGGCCACGAATTTCAGCACTGCTGCTTTTTTCTCTGGTGTATTTAAGCTGGTGGGCATGGGAGAGTTGCCGGCGGTGGCGGCTCTTTGTTTATATTCGATGAACTCGGCGGCGTTGAGCATGTGTGGCCTTTTCCAGGCAGACTGTATGCCGGTGTAGCTGTCGAAGGTCACGTGCATTTTTTGTTCTGTGCGACTGCCTTTACGGGTGGTGATGATCACCACGCCATTAGAGGCCCTGGCCCCGTAGATGGCGGAAGTAGAGGCATCTTTCAGGATATCCATCGACTCGATATCATTGGGATTCAGCCAGCCGATATCCGTTTGAGGTAGGCCGTCTACAATATACAGGGGGCTGTTACTGCCGGTGATAGAGCCAATACCGCGGATACGTACTACGGGAGGTGATCCGGGGCTACCGCTGCTTTGCACTACAGTTACGCCGGTAGCCTTACCTTGTAAGGCTTCACCGGCATTGCGTACGGGCACATTGCGCAGGTCGGCGCTGCTTACGGAACTGATGGCGCCTGTAACATCTTTTTTCTTCTGGGTACCATATCCTACCACTACAATTTCATTTAAGCCGCTGGTAGATTCTTCCAATACGATATATAAAGGCTGGTTGGGAACAGCGGCCGCTTCTTTGGGTTCATAGCCCATATAGGTAAATACCAGCGTAGCGCCGGCGGGAGCCATGACGGAGAAGTTGCCATCGGAGCCTGTTACTGCACCGGTGCCGGATCCTTTCACCTTTACAGATACGCCAACCAGGGGATGTCCTTTCGCATCTTCCACCCGCCCGGTAATTTTATCCGTTGCGGTGGCTTCGTTGCGGGGCGCAATCACCACCAGGTTATTATCTATGATTTTATACACGAAGGCGCTATCCAATACCCGGCTCATAATTTCGGAGAGCCTGGCATTTTTCACCTGCAGGTTTATTTTGCCCAGCTGCCGGATAGTATTATAGTTGTAAAAGAAGCGATAGTCGCTTTCCTGCTGGATTTTCTCAAAAATTTTATCTGCGTCCGTTTTCACGAAGGACAAGGTGAACTTCTCCTGTGAAAACACAGTGGCAGACGCATGCAGGCAGGATATCAGCACCACGACAAAGCACAACTTCATAATGAGGAATAGTTTGAGTGTCTGGCGGAGCGCATAGGATGCCCTGCCAAATCTTCTTTTTTTCATAGATTTGTTTTAGAAAGGTTTGTAAAGAAGGGTGTAAGTGAAGTTTCGAAGCCTGCTTACCCCTGTTGATACCTATAAGCCTTTTGAGGAAGAGCCCTGCTCTTCCTTTTTTCATGGTTTGGTCAGGTGCTGCAGTTGTTTACGCGTGTTTTCATTACAGGTAGTTTTTGGTTTGATAAAATGTTCGCTGTTATTTAGATATATATACTTGTCGCTGTTGGATACGGAAATGGAAAGGGGTCGTCATCTGTAACAGTTTCAATGCTTTTACGATCCCTTCTTTTTCAAATACGCCACTGAGTATTTCTTTCTTCAGGCTTTCATCTTCGAAGGAGATGGTGACATTAAACTGCCGTTCCATTTTCCGGGCTACTGTTTCGAAGGTTTCATTTTTAAACACCAGCTTCTGTTCGCGCCAGGCGGTTTCGGCCACCAGGCTGTCTTTCCCATTGGCTTCCGGGAAATTGACCAGCGACAGACTGTCGGTTTTTCCGATGGTAGATAAAATCAGTTTTTCATGTGGCAACAGGATTACTTTTTTCTCCGGGCTGTTGTGCATGACCACCTGCACCTTCCCTCCCACTACGGCTACCTCTGAGCGGTTGTCGTCGTCGTATGCTTTTATATTAAAGCTGGTGCCCAGTACATGTACATCCAGTTTTCGGGTATGCACTACAAAGGGCCTCGCATCGTCTTTTATTACATCGAGGAATATTTCCCCGCTGACCTGGATATCGCGGCTGTTATTATTAAAGCGCTGATCGTAGCTCAGTTTACTCCCGGCATTTAGCCATACCGTGGTACCATCGGGTAGTAGCGCCTTCATCGTTTGCCCGAGCGGGGCGGTCATCTCCTGGCGGGAGGCGATAGCCGGGTGCTGATAACGCCACCACTGCCATCCTATGCCCGTTGCCGTTAGTCCCACTACAGCCGCAGCCGCAGCCCACCAGCCGCGTTTAATGCGCATGGCAGTAACTGGCGCGGCAGACAGGCGGGGCGCTATTTTCTCCCAGACCTGCTCCGCAAATTCCCCCTGTTCGGCCGCGTTATTACCCATCCTGTCGATGATGGAAGCCGTAAACGCCGCACCGGTATCCGCTGCCAGCAATTGCTCCAGTTCTTCCAACTCTTCCTGACTGGCGGACCGGCTGGCCTTTTTTGCCATCAATACTGCTATTCTTTCAGATTTCATTTCATTCAAATAGGACCTGTGTATAAGGACACCGGGTAAACGACGATTCCCTAAAAGCGGGAAAAATATTTTTTGGGAGATAGCCGGAAAGGCCTAGTTATTCTTTCCGCCGGCATCCGGGAGGGCCGGTACGGGGGCAAAACATTGGAGACGGGCAGCCAGTTTTTTCATCGCAATGGCCAGCTGGGCATCTACGGTTTTAGGAGAGATACCGAGGATGCCTGCCACATCTTTGTAAGACAGTTCATCCTGCTTTACCAGTTTAAAGATCATTTTACATTTAGGGGGCAGCTGTTCTACCGCCGAAGCGATGGCCTGCTGCAGTTCGTGGGTGAGCAGCAGCTGTTCGGTGTCGGGCTCGAGCCGGAAATGCTGCACATGGAGCGAGTCGAGGTCTGTTTCGGTAAAAATGGCCGGCCGGCGAAGCTGGTTTAATGCGGCATTCTTTACCGCCACATACAGATACACTCTTATCTGCCCGATCTTATCCAGCTGGTGTCGCTTTTCCCAAAGCTTTACAAATACATCATTCACTATTTCTTCCGCTGGCTGGCGCTGTTTTACGAAGGCAAAGGCAAACTGGTATAACCGGAATACCTGCTGCTGGTACAGCGCTTTGAAAGCGAGTTGATCATCGTGAAATTGTATGCGGTAAAGTAACTCCTCCATAGTCACGTGCATACCACAAAATAAAATTTTTCTGGTAAACACGGTTACTTTTTAAGAAAAAATACTAAAGGGAGCAGAATGTGTCGTCCTGAAATAGGTTGACAGATTTAAAGATATTCCCGGTCGTCATTAGATGACCGGGATTTTTTGTTCGTGGACCTGACCTGGTGTTTTAAGTTTAAGGGCCAGATGCGGTCTGTATTG
>NZ_JABAHZ010000009.1 GCF_012641265.1 Chitinophaga eiseniae
TGTGCCATATTTCCCAGTTACGGGCATCTACGGTAGCCTGGCTGTTCGGCTCGTCCAGCATGTCTACATAAGAATCACGCATTGCGAAGTCACTAAGAGCAGCCGTATCCAGCTGAATGCGGATAATCTTATCAGCCACTTTCTGCGCTACAGGATCGCTGTCATAAACCGTCAGATGATAATACAGCAGCTTACCGCCCGTGGCGGCTGTTACCGTTGGCTGTAGTGCCTTAACATCATTTAACGTTGCTTCATTACCCGGTATAGGCACCCAACGGGCGGTAAAGGGAGCAGTACCGTTTGTAATGACCGGGGTCAGGTGCGGCACCACACCATTACTGCTGTAGCCCGGTGCGCATATGGTATTGAACTCGAGGCCCTGTATAAACATGGTTTGAGTAGCTGCGTCATTACAAGAGAAAGTATGAAAATCAGCTTTTGCAACGGCCGCGCCTGCCCTTAGTCCCCCTGCACCCAGTCTCCCTGCATACTTGAGGTTTTCCGGGTAACCCAATATGGAATCATTGGCAGTACTTTTTAATATCCATTCAAGTTGGTATGGGGAAAGACAGCTGTTTACGCTGTGCATTAATCCTGCCACTCCAGTCACTTGCGGAGCTGCGAAAGAAGTGCCAGTTCCGGCTAAGGGCAGGTAATGCCTTGAAGTATCTGCACTGTCTGCGGCAATAGCCCCCAAATCAAATGCAGGTGCGCATATATCTACACGGGTGTTATGTTGATAGCAGTGGTTAACCGAATCACCTTGATAGCATTCGTGCGCTCCCTGTACATTATAGTTTGTACTGCCATTGCGGGCATTTGCCCACCCTACATTGGTTACGGACATAACGTGATCCAGCGACGCAGGTGTAAAATATTGCCCTGCAAAACCCGGGCTTCCTGTTTGCCCGTTGCCTGCTGCCGCTACAGTCAAAGTGCCATTCTCATAAGCATACTGGAGATTAGTTTGATCATAAACGGTAGTATTAAATATGTAGCCAAGATCAAAACCTGCATTGGTGCCCCAGCTGGCATTAACAGCTGCACAGTTCCGATCAGACATGCTGGCCAGTACATCCGTACTTTTAATACCTACAAGGTCGAGCCTGCAATTGAAGCCTACACCGGGATAAGCATAATGATTGTCTGTCCCTCCGGATGCGATACCGGCCACCGTGGTACCATGCCCAAAATCCCATGAATAATTAGGGGGCACATTATACGTAAGCCTTTTTACTTTATAATTCTGTAAATCGGGATTGGCCATATCAAAATAGTTGTCTGATATACCGATCACTGTTCCAGTATCTCCTTTAGAGATATCCCATGCGTTCGGCATACCGATGTAGTTGAGATAGCCATAGTTGCCATACCCCCAATCGTTCGGGTAGTAGGCAAGGTTTTGCGGTGTGCCATGCAGTTCATAGTATGGGAACGCAGCAGGCCAGTTGTTTTTAAGGGCCACAGCAAAAGCTTCATCCCTGCATTGCAGCGCATACACATGTTGCATAAACTCAAAGCGGTGGTTGGGATATAGCTGTGTAAAGCCTGTTACGTTGTACCGGCTTACCAGTACATTAGCATCCGCAATCGAAAACGTAGGCACCCCGGCAGATACCCTTGTAATGGTTGCAGGATTGGGGATAGAAAGGTAAACCGTTACCTGCGCATTGGATAATACAGGCACATAACTTACCAACAGCGCAATCAGCGCCGCATAAAATTTAATCTTCATTGTTGTTTAGTTTTTTAGTGATGAATAATAATCTTCCGTATTATGGGTGAGAAAGAAGGGGTAAACTGCAAACGGAGCAGGTATAGGCCGTTCGGAAAGCCTGCTACATTCAGGGTGCTATTATTTACTGGGAGATGGGCAATACTCCTGCCGTCGATGCCATACAGAAGAGCATCTGTAATTGCAGCATTGACAGGTGCATTGATGTAAAGTAAGTCCGACACTGGTAATGGGTACAATGTAATATCCGGGTTAATTCCTGTGTGTAGTTGAGGAATAATGAGGCGGCCATCTGAATGGTAACGTGTAATGATAGCATTAGATTCATTTGGGGTTGTTCTATCTGACCAGCCACAGGCCAATGCTTTGCCATCAGTTTGTAATTTAATATCAAGCATTCGTTCATTTTTCACGCCAATCGGCGTAAAAATTTTGCCATACTGGCCGAATGACGAATCTAAAGTGCCATTGGGTTTAAATTGCATTACAGCCCAGTCTTCATTGTTGGCAGTAGTGTAGCCGCCAACAACAATGCTGCCATTGCTTCGTAACGCCATACAGGACGCAACACAGGTATCAGCAGCAGCAATGCCGTTCATGCCAAAGCCGCTATCAATTGCACCATTGCCTAAAAATCGCTGTAATACAAGTTCTCCATCAATAGCGCCGCCTAAAATAATTTTTCCATCAGGCTGCAATACGATTGCCTTGACATATGTTAAAAATCCGTTAGCACCAAATACAATGCCTGTGTGATTAAAGGTTGTGTCTATTATCCCCGCGGATGTGTACCGAAGACAGGCAAAAGAACTAATCTGTTGACTATTGTAAGCCTGTGTTGCAATCAGAATTTTCCCGTCAGGCTGTAGCATCATAGCACCCGGGGAGGCTCCATATCCGCCAGTAAAATTGACAATCTGGCCGTTGATGCCAAATGTGCTATCTCTTACACCTAATGAATCAAAACGAATCATAGCAATAGCATCCCCTGCGCCAGTAAGAGCTGTTCCCATTAGGATAATCTTCCCATCAGATTGTAAGGCCATATCATATTGACTGTTCTTTGAACCTGTAGTAGTGGTAATTATACCGTCAATACCGAATGCGCTGTCAACTTGCCCGTTGCTTTTAAAACGGAGTAGTGAGAATTTTTGGGTTCTATCGCCACCGGTAAGGATTTTTCCATTAGAGAGCATCGCAATGCTCTTCGGCCAAAATCCCAAAGTTTCATAGGCTCTCGTGTACATCCCATTGGTTGCAAAACTGCTATCAATGTTGCCATTGGGAAAATATCTCGCAAGGATGGCCTGTCCACTTTTTAAACCAGCGACTACAATTTTGCCATTCGGTTGTATAGTAACCGCATCATATTGAGCGGCATAACCTGACGGCGGAGCATAAGTAACTTCCCCATTGATCCCAAAACTGCTATCAAGACCGGAAGGCTGGGCATGGGAAAGCTCGCAACCGATGCAGAAAAATGATAGCACTAAAAAATATACTATTTTCATAAGACATATCAATACTGTGATGTTACAGATAGTTTTAATGAACGTACATAATTATCATCACCCTGAATACTGAGCAAGTAAAGTCCATTAGTAATCCCCAACAAGTCTACTCTGTATTGTTGTTGTCCGGGCGCATTAAATTCCTGCTTTAGTAGTTCTCTGCCTTGCATATCGCTAATAGCAACCTGCCGGACGTTTTTCCCATTAATCAATACATAGGACGACGCAGGATTGGGGTATACAAAAAAAGCAGCTGCCTCTAATGAGGTGCTATTTACCGTAGTGTGCTTAATTCCCTCGTCGCATTCGCCTGTCGTTAAGTGTACGATTGTAGTGCTATCGCTGTAACAACGGATAGCGCCGGAGCATTGCGCTCCATCATCAAAATACTGCCAGCACGAAAAACATTGGGGTAAGAAGCCCGTCCCTACACTGCCTATTTTCTCTGCATATGCACCCGATTTACTACTTTGTGAGAAGGAAAATGCAATTCCTCTACTTGGGCTTATATTCCTTGTAAAAACTGTTTTCAAGTGTGAGGTATCATATAATACAGTTTTTATGGAATCAACAATAAATGTTGTTACGCTATCAGTATCCCTGTTGAAATAGTTCCAGCCTAAAGGATCATTATCGTTGAGGAAATATGGCCCGGTTGGGTCAAATACAGGAAGACGTAAGGTGTCTCCAGCCTGAACGTTAAACACATACAGAGGCGTGAATCGGTGAAATATGTTGTTGTAAACAAAAACGGTATCCGTATTATCGTAAACATATAGATCAGCCTGATTGTAAACATGAAACCCTGACTGATAATAGAAGTCTGCTGTGATGGCTTTTTGTGTAATTCTTCTACATGCCTGTCCCTGAATGGTTGCATTCCCGGTTACCTGATCATGAAAAACTCCATAACCCTGGTTATGATACCATTCGGCTCCCATCGGGGCAAATATAGTCTGCGAGTATGCGCAAGCACTTAATGAAATCACAAACAATAGAACAAAGCAAAAATTTCTCATAAGCAGGGATTGAATTAAAGTTAAATCAATTTAACATCGTAAGGATCACGGTAATGTCCAAGATCATCCCATATCAACAAAAAATGACAATAACCATCTGTTTAAGTCCACAATAGTTAGGGGTTCCTGTTTGATCAAAGTAATTAATGATACTTGCAACCTATTTGCAAGTATTGGCTTACGCTTTATATTCCCGGATATAGTGAACGTTCAGCCAATCTATGAAAGACTGTATATCATCCGGTTCAAAGCGTAGGATGTTTTCCCTGTCTTTTAGGGAAAGGATAAAGGTTTGAAGGGGCTGCACGTACCTAAAAGCAGAAATTTGATTCGCTTTCACAGGTAACCCGGGATAGGTGTTTTCACTAGCTGATACTGTTGGGTTCATAACAATGGTTTTACATGGCACAAAAAATACCGTAGGTTTCGTAGTTACCCGTACCTGAGGCCGTCGAAAGCCCTGCACACAAGTAACACTAACGCCTACGGCTTGCCGCAGGCGTTTAGCATATACTTGGCTGTGTGCTAAATTTTCGACGTTTCAGGTACAGCCTTGTTTTGCTAAACGCAAATATGTTTATTCAATTATAACGTTAACGATTATACGCTTTTAATTTCAGACGGCAATATTAGGTAATACATTTGAAAAATTATACCGGCAAAAAACGGGAGCCAAAGTTTTTTAATTCTTTTCAATTCCGGTCAAATGGAAATCAACTTGCAGGCAAATAGTTTTCAAATGGTGGGTAATCCATCCTGAAAGATTTGTGCAATTTTGATCAATTCCTATAAAATGGTTTTCATTCTGCCTGTATCTTACAAAATGATGCTATTGTTTTTAAATGCTGTACAATCATAGCAAAAGCTATCATCCGCGCTAGCGGCTTGTTGCAGCTTTGTGTTATCAAACGATAAACACATGGCCCGCATCATTCACTTATCATCACAAACACCGCAGCAAATAGTAAACGCGTGCTGGCAGTTTGCCCGCGCCGTACTATGGGCAGAACAGCCCATCGGTGAGCAGGAGCAGCAGCGCAGCATTGCATTAATCCGTCAACACCTGGACTATCCTGTAATTACCGAATCCTCCTTTATCTGCTTCTGTGAGCGCATCCTGCTGGCGCGGGAGGCCCAGCTCACCGGTCAATCCGGCTACCTGTCGCAACCCTCCGTCTGGCTGCATCCGAATTACCAGGAAGGATATACCGGCACCCGGCAGGCGTATGATCAAATGTTACTCAGACGCGCGGCTGTGCCGGGATACCGGGAAGAATACATGGTATTCAGTAAGCACTATTATCGCTATGCGCTCTACGCCCGCACCTGCGCCATTGCAGCCTGCCGCCGAAAGCTGCTGCGCCTGAAAGCATATGGTCTGCTCACACTTCTTTACCGTGCTATTATTTACTGCAAACTCTCTCATTAGTCACCACTTATTCTTATCCCATGAATACCGCTACAGCGGAGCCGGACAGCTCCATTGAACTGCGCGCTTATACTACACGCGCCTTGTCCAAAATCTATGGTGTAGATGAACGGACGTTTAAAAAATGGCTTCAACCTTTTACCCGTGAGATCGGTGAAAAGCGGGGCTATTATTTCACCATAGCACAGGTGCAGATCATTCTCGACAAGATCGGCCTGCCATAAAAACAGCACATAAAACAACCATTGTAAAAGAGTTTGTAAAAAGTGCGCAAATGTCTGCCAATGCTGAAAAGTACGTTTTTGCGACACCTGCATCTTTGTAAAAACAATGCTACAGCACATGGAAATAAAAACAGATAGTAACGGACATTTCAGCAATGTACTGCTCACAGGTACACTGTTGCTGGCAAACATAGATGTTAGCGGGTTAGTGGACTATGGCCTGAAGGCGCTTGTTGGCGGCGGTATCTGGCTTGGGTTCAAGATCGCAGCCGATTACTTAGACCGTAAACGTAAGGCAGGCCAATGAGCGCCGGAAAATTACTTGTCGGTGCAGCCGTTGTGGGTGGTGCGGTAGCTGGCGGCAGTTATTTCTATAACATGCGCCGTGCTTCCGTACAGCTGGAAGTAATCCCCAAAGCCTATTTACACACGCTCAACTGGAATGGTCTTACCGTGCGTGTGGACGCGTTGCTGAAAAACCCGACCCGCGCACGTTTCAAGGTCAAGTTCCCTTACATACGCCTAATGTACGGCGATACGCTGATGGGCAGCAGCCAGGTGATCAACAAAGACATACAGATACCGGCATACGGACAGGTGATTATTGACAGCATGATGGTAGACATACCCGTCCTGAGCATTGCCAGCAGCGTGTACCACATTGTAAAATCACTCTACGCCAAAGAACCCATACAGTTCAAGGCACAGGTGATCACTACGATCAACCTGGGCTGGAGCCGGATTCCTTACAGTAGCAACGCAGACATCGTACTGAAAAAATAACGGCATGGAAGCAACGAAGAAAAGAATCATTGAGGATGGCTCAAAGTATGATCACCTGTTCCCTCGCGCTGCCGGTGATACAACAACGATCAGGAAAAATGCCGGTTTAAACGACACCCTGGTCTTTATGAAGAAGATCATTCCTGCAACCCTATACCAGACCGCCAGGATTGCGGAAGTGCTGAAAGGTCGCAGTGTACAAGATTCCTGCCGAAATATATGGCAGTTTGTGTACCGGCATATCGACTACAAAAAAGATAAAGAAGGATTTGAACAAGTGCGCAGCCCTAGCCGCGTATGGATGGACAGAGCAGAGGGCGTGGATTGCGATTGCTATACAACATTTATCAGCAGCATACTTTGCAATTTGCATATACCGCACAAACTGCGCATTACAAAGTACTCCTACGACCACTTCCAGCATATCTATCCTGTAGTACCGCAAAAACGTGGCCATATCATAATTGATTGCGTCACTGATTTTTTCAACTACGAAGTTCCATTTTCTGAAAAAAAAGATTTTAATATGGAATTGCAATATCTCAATGGACTGGATGCAACGCCCTACAGCAGCGCAGAAGACCAGGTTTTTTTCGGCAGTGATGAATTCGGCGAGTTAGGTCTGTTCGGCAGACGCAGAAGAAAACGGCAGGCTGCCGCTGAAGAAGACCCACTTAAAAACCCCGATGCCGTTCCCGGCACCGGGAAGAAAAAGAAAAAGGGCTTCTTCCGCAAGCTACTTAATGTGACCAATAAGATAAACCCGGTAACACTGGCACTGCGCAATGGTGTATTGGCAGCGATGAAGCTGAACATCGGCAAGATCGGTAGCCGCCTGCGCTGGAGCTACCTTTCGCCAAACGCCGCACGTGCAAAAGGCATTGACATGGGCCGGTACGCACAGCTGGTCAAGACAAGGCAAAAGCTGGAGGATATTTTCAGCAATGCAGGCGGCAACCCGGTCAATATGAAAAAGGCCATCCTCAAAGGGAAGGGCAATAAAGATCACGCGGTAAACGGGCTGCTTGGCCTCGGCGCATTGGTACAGGATGAAGGCATTATGCAGATGAGCATACATACACCGCTCCCACAGTTGCTCGGCCCTGAAATCTATTACGATGAGAACGTACACGGCATGGATGGCTTTGCAGGGTTTGGGGAGCTGGGTGAACCGATCACCCTTGCAACCGTAGGCGCAGCAGCCGGTGTAATTGCAGCAATTGCCGCCTCTTTGAAAAAGATCGGCGACATCTTTAAAGGAAAAAAGACAGAAGGCTCCGAGGACTTTTCGGAGGAAAATACCAACGCTGCTGCCAGTGAAGTAGCAGCGGTAAAGAATGCTGCGCCCGCAGCGGTAGCCAATAGCCCGGCTGCGCGTGCCGCCGCTGCAAGTTTCAGTACAGATGACAGCGCACCGGCCAGCACATCTACTGATAATAACAGCCCTGCCCCTGCTTCGCCTGCTGCGATGGCAAGAACCGCACCGCCCAGTGACAGTAACGCAGATAATGGCTCAGACGATAATTCAGGAGGCGGTGATACTGCGGGCAAATCGCCAAACGGTACAAAACCTCCTGCCAAGAAGAATTTTTGGGAAGACAATAAAAAATGGATCGTCCCCGCCGGTATAGGTGTTGTCGTTTTAGGTGTTGGTCTAAAGCTGATGAGCCATAGCTCTGCTCCCGCACCTGCTGCGCCGGCCCGTGGCAGATCACTGAGCGGTGTTCCTAAAAAACGAAAACATCCCAAGCGTAAACCTGCGAAGCGCAACGGCCACGGTGGCCACCATAAAGCAGCGGTAGCGCTGCTATAACAAAAGGCACAGACACACAACTATGTTCACCTGCTTAACAATTACCAATGGCAAAACAAAAGAATAACCGCTACCATCAGGCGGCGTTAAAACAGAAAGTAAAAGAGCATTTGCAGGCACGCCTGCATACCAAAGGGCTGGCGTTCAATAGCGCCAAAGAAACGGGTAAAGACCTTTTGATCGGCGTATTGGGCGGTGGCCTTGTTGCTGCGCTGCTTGGTAGGTATTCCCTGCTTGCCGGGTTGGGCGTTACTTACCTCGGACACTATACCGGCAACCCGATCACCTCATCTTTTGGTCTGGGTATGATGGCCAGCCCTAACCTTGTCGGCGGCGCTGTAAACGGATTGGATGGCCTGGACGGGGTAAAAGAACGGGTGCAGGCATTTAAGGAGAATATGATGCAGCGCACTTTCCTCGATAAAGTCATTAAGAAAAAAGAGACGGTTAACGGCACGGTCGGAGAAATCCAGTATTTCGACTATGGGCAGATGAACGGCTCGGATAACCCGGAACTATACGGCGACCTTGCCGTAGAGAATGGCCACCCGGAACTGATGGGGGCATTAAATGACATTGATAATGCCATAGCAGATGCCGGTATGATGCGGCTGCAAGGCACCGGCGTTGGTGCGTTGGCATTAGATACTGACAATGTGGGCGCTGCCCCGGATATGGACAGTATGGGTTATGCTGATGTAGCAGACTATAATTTCTAAGTCTCCTCGTTACTTCATTCACCATTTACAATTCACTACAAAAACGATACAGTATGTTAGGTATGGAAGGACTGGGCAGTCTCGCTGCCCTCGATGAATACAACAATGCCGGTGCGCTGTTCGGGCTGGATGGCGCGGAAGGTGAAGCGCTGTTGGGCGCACTGCGCCGGATGAACCCTATACAACGCCAGCGCACCGTCAACAAGCTGGCCAGCCCTGGGCCACGCTCCAAAGGCTCCCGTGCCGAAATGGAGAAGCATTTCAATGAGCTGCCGGACTATATTCAGAATGGCCTGAAAGATGGCACCCTGCGCCTTGCAGATACAATGATCTATTCTATTAAGCCGGTTACTTCCCGCACGATAAAAATGTGGGAGACGCAGGACGACCGTGAAGTAGGGCTGCGCAATATCTCTAATGCAAAGCTGCCCAAAAATCAGGCACTCCTTGTAAGTGGCATCATGCTGCTGGCGGGTACTGCGGCAGATGCGACAAAAGACAAAGTGGTCGCTACGGATTTCAAAGCGCTGGAGAATTTTCCTGCTATCGTCAACGGTGAGTTTAACCTGAAGGCCAATAAAAAACAGTTGATACCGGAAACCTCCATTGCCATTTTCAAGACGCAGAACTTCCACTATGTCCCGATAGGCTACTACAAGTTGTCCAATCCGCGCCTTGTAACCGATGATATCCTGATCGAACTGACCGTGGAACTCGGAAGCCAGGAAGGGATACCGGCGAACACCTATATCTACTGCGCATTACACGGTACGATCACCACACCGTAATGCAATGCGCTGGCAGGTAGCCCTTGCAGGTTGCGCACTGCTCACACCTGCACTGATCTTACTATACCATACCTCCTATGCCGCCAGCAAAAGGCCGCCGGTAGCGATACCACCAGCCAGTAAAGGAACTCGTAACCTTAAAGCCTTCCTGCTCACGATACAATATGCAGAAGGCACCTATGGCGCAAACGCCTACAGAACCCTTTACGGCGGCGGCCTTTTTTATTCCTACGCAACGCATCCGGCAACGGCTATACGTAGAAATGGCATTACCAGCACGGCAGCAGGTGCTTATCAATTTCTGTATAGCACCTGGACAGCACTGCAACAGGCATTAAGGCTGCCGGACTTTTCACCGGCTTCGCAGGACAGGGCGGCGGTGGAACTCATACGGAGAAAGGGCGCATTGGAGGATGTACTGGCAGGACGCATAGCAGCAGCCATCTATAAATGCCGCAAGGTATGGGCTTCATTTCCCGGCGCGGGTTACGGACAGGGTGAAAGGCAGCTGTCATCTTTATTAAACGCTTATCAACGCTTTGGCGGAACGATTACAAACTGAGTATATGAGCATCGTAAAAAAACGCTTTGACGTGCAGGTGACTACTGAGGGGCAGCTGATCACCCAAACCTTTGAACTGGACAAGAACATTACCACCATAAAGGGTATCCTGCTTACTTCCAATGCAGATGACCTGCTGTACTATCGCGGCTCACAACGCATCGAGATCAACAAGTACGAAGTAGTGCCGGACAACTATGAAAGTAAGTTGCTGATGAGCGGTATTAATCTTTCTCCTAATCAGCGCTGGTATGAGGTAGGTGATTTGCCTGCCGGTAACGGGCAGGTGAAGATCACCTTTACAGACAGGATAGACACCCGTTTCACATTTGATACGTACCGCGTATCGCTGTACCTCAACTGCGTTCAACAAGATTAGCCATGTCCCGTAAACTACTAAGTACCGTTTTATGCAGTAATGTACTGGTGCAAAAGCGCGGCGAGCGTGTTGCTTTCCAGATTTTACTCCCGCGTGATGTGGTACGTATCACGGGCATCGAAACAGGTGTACGTAGTCGCTATTGCAGGCCGGTGGTGGCCTACCGCCGGGAAGATACGGCGGGGCTGCTCACCCTTCAGGCTTCCGGTACACTCGGTCATTGTTACAGCAGTTACGTGAAAGTAGACCAGAACTACCAGTTACAGCAAGACCTGGGCTACCAAAAATACATCGCCGGTTTTCGTTATGGCAATGACCTGCTGGCCAATACCGTTGCAATGGGCGCACACCGGGAGCCGGACACACTGGATATTGTCGCCCCGCGCGTTCTGCTCGGCACTTATACCGACCAGTGGGGAGATTCGATGTGGCGCGATATGGCTTACCGCTTATCCATTTACTTATGGGTTACCATCAATGACGAGTACAACGAAACATCAGCATTATGCACGGAGCAATAGTAATGGATTATATCAAAAGCCGGATGGCGGAACTTGGCCATGCGCAGTACAGCCTGCGGTTACGGCATTTTGTTATACCGCCGTCAGGGCAAGGGTATGACTATGTACCGGGGCAGCTGATGGTGCTGGTAGAGCCGGTGGAGCTGGTCAGCATTGTCAGTGATGCGGGCTTCTTTGACCTGTCGGCAGCCAAATCCAATGAGTTGCAGTACGAGCATACCGGGATGGTCACCATTAGTAATTACGCCGGTAACCAAACGGCACATGTGCGCTTTGTGCAGGCCATTCCCAAATAAAAGACCGTTATGCCAATTGTAGAAGAAAAATACGACCAGAGCAGGATCGATAGCTTGCGCCGCAGTTTACAGCGTGAAGCGGATAAGGGTAAGCCGCGTGACTATGAAATTATCGTGGATGGGTTTAAGGTAGTGCCGCGTACCAATGTGCTGGATGAATTTGACGACTATGAACAGGAAATAAGAGATACCACCCGCAATGTTTCTTTCCTGCTGTACGATGGCCCTGCTACCAACCGTAATACCCGGTACTCTTTTTCCATGCAGCAGGGCAAGGCGCATCAACCGGAGCAGGCGGCCACCCTCGGAGAGATCGACCAGATCGTTGCGCAGAAGCTCACAGAGCGGGAACGGGACTATGAGCTTGCCCGCCTGCGGGAGCAGTTGCAGCAATCGCAAGGACAGCTACAGGAATCCGAAGAATACGCAGAGCAGCTACAGGAACGCATTACACAGCTGGAAGCGGAGCAGAAAGGAAAGATGCTGAAGCTGGGCGACCTCGGTGCATCTGTACTGATGGGGATATTGCGCAACAACGCAAAGAACCTACCCGGCGGTGAAGCGCTGGCGGGTCTGCTGGGTGCTTCGGATGCGACTGCCGGCACCGAACCGCCCACACAGGAAGGCGCGGCCAGCTATAGCAGGACAGAGACGATCGATGAACAGACACGAGGCCGCATCGCATTGCTGCAACAGATGCAGGAGCGACTGGATGAACCGCAGCTGATCGGCGTACTGACTGTAGTAGAACATCTATGTGAGCATCCGCAACATATCGCTACGGTCGTTGAATTATTACAAACCAAACAAGCAGCGTAATGAGTAAACACAATTTTACGGTCACCATCGAGGCCAAAACCGCCGCAGATGCAGAACAGAAGATCAAAGCGCTTACTGCCCTTGCCGGTAAGCTGTCCGTAAGGGAACTATCCAAACTCGCCCATATCGTGCAGCATGACCCCGTAAAGACCGCCCAAGCCAAAATTTACCTTAACGTATAACCGTGTACCAGCAGTATCCTACATATAACTGTAACGAATACACGCAGCCGCAGGGGATGACCTTGAAGGAGAAGCTGGTATTGGGCGTTGCCGGGGTCGTGGTGCTGGGCGGCGCGGTGATCCTTGTGCGCCGGATGATCAGAAAGCAGCAGGCCGATGCCACCGAAAGGCTTACTTACCTGGACGGTAGTGCAGCCACCTATGCCAAGCAGATAAAGATGGCATTTGCCAATGATGGCTGGTGGGGTACGAACATGGCAGCACTGCGTGAAACCATCGTCCGTATCCCTTCCAAACAGGTGCTACGGCAGACGATGACCGCCTATCAGAAGTTGTACAATCGTTCGATGCTGCGTGATATGGAAAGCGAACTGCAATCCAGCGAGTACAGTGAGATGCTTTCCATCATTTCCGCTAAACCGGATCAGTATAACGCAAACGCATCTACGCAGGTCACATTGGCACAGCTGCAGGGATGGGCAGGCAGGCTGAAGGCAGCTTTCGATAAAACCTATGGCCCGATACCCGGAACGGACGAAGCAGCGATCAAGGCGGTTTTTAGCGAGATACCCACGCAAACTGTATTTGCACAGACCGGCATTATCTACAAGCAGATGTATGGCCGCGATTTGATCACAGACCTGAAGGGCGAACTCGAATTTTGGGAATACGGGCCGTATATGCAGATCATACAGGGTAAACCACGCTAAGGAGCTACCGTAGCGGTTTTAAAAACAAATGCAATGGCAAAAGCAAAGAAAAAAGCAGCAGGCAAAAAAATAGCCAAGCCACAAGCACCGCGCGGAGCGCGACCTACGGGATCGGGTGCCGGAAAGATTGTGATCACCACATTGGCAGTAGGTGCTGTTGGAATACTTGGTTATCTCGGTTGGCGCTATATCAAAGCAAGGCAGGCAAAGAAGAACGGTAATCTCGATGAAGCACTCCTCAAGGCACAGCCGGGAGGCTACCAGCAGCCAGACAGCGCACTGCCTACAGTGAATACCAATATGGAAACACTGCCATCCCTGCCCGGTGGATTCCCCATACCGGATAGTACGATCAAGCCGCCACCTGTATTTACACCGAAAGGCAGCCGGACACGTACCGCAACGGGCAGTGACTTTCCCCTGAAGCGCGGTAGCAAGGGGGATAATGTGCGCAGCTTGCAGGAAGCACTTATCCGCAAGTATGGCAGCAAAATACTGCCGCGCTATGGTGCCGATGGTTCTTTCGGCGCGGAAATGGCCACAGCGCTTAAAAAGCTGAAAATGCCTGCAACGATCAGCGAGACATTTTTTAATGTACTCACGCAAGGTAGCAGCAGCGGCGCATCTGGCGGTACTGATCTTTCCGCACTGCCTGCAAAACTCTATAGTGCGGTATTACGCAGGGATTTTAGCACCGTGCTTTCTCTACTGGCTAATATCAACAGCAGCACAGATTACAGCACCGTCAGCGACGGCTTCAAACAATATCGTATCAACGGTGTGCGCCAAACATTGGTCAATGGCCTGCTAAATGTTTTTTCTTCCGAATCGCAGAAGCAACAACTCCGACTGGCGTTTGCAAAGATGGGGCTTACTTACGATGGCAGCAGGTGGAGCATTTCGGGGCTGGACGGGATACCGATCATAACGGTAGTTCCGGCAAAAATATGGATTACGCCCACCACCGCAGTTCATGTGCCTGCCCGTATGGTACTCGGCCAAGAGGTAGCCCGCAAGCTGCAATACGTCATGTTCTCCAACGGCGGCAGGCACTTTTTAGTACATCAGAATTGTATCAGACACCTTTAACTGTTTTATTATGAATATCCGAAAAACACATTGCAATTGCCGTGTAAAACAGCGCCACAGCGCCTTTAAGGCCACAGGGAAACAAACCTTTCCCAATTCAATCATCAGCTATATCGTGGTGCATACCACCGGCACCAAACCGGGAATGCTATTAACAGACGTGGATGCGTTGCCCTATCACTACCTGGTCACAAAAGGCGGCAGGCTCATTAGCCTCAAACCCGTACAGGCAAAGGACGGTACGATAGAAATAGCGTTGGTTGGCGGTATGGATAAAGCGGGTAACCGCGTGGACAGCCGTAGTGAGCTGCAAAATGAAACGCTGTTTAGTACGCTCATCTTACTTTCAGAGCGCTATCCACAGGCGAAGATCGTGGGAGCCGATAAAGTGTACGTCTATCCTTATGCCAATCCCGGCTTCGACCTTAGTCAGTGGATCGCCAGCTATATACCTGCTGTCCTGAATGCGGCATAGCGCCACATAATCTCAAACAAATTATTATTCACAAAAATACTCCCTTCCCATTGGGGAGGTCATCGGAGGCTTTATGTTAGAACTATTAAAACAATGCCTTTCACGTAAAGGCTACCGATTTTTTTCGCGCCCGCACGAGCTGAACATCATAGGTGTCCGTGCATCTTCCAATATACCGGACGCATTTGACGATACGCTTTGCGTCTTCTACCACGATGGCACCAGCTGGCAGTTTCATAGTTACCCGGCTACCACCGATCCGGGTATGCACTACCTCCGTCAACCGATCAACGGTGCCGGTACTGCTATCCTGAAAGCCGGGCAGTATGAAAACTGTTATGGTGTTGGACTGCACAGGGGATTATATACTGCACTTGTTCAGATTCGGCCGGTAAAGGTGATTCGTGATTTTAATAAAGATGGTGTGCTGGACTTCCGTTCCGGCAGGGAAGAAACCGGCATGTTCGGCATCAATATTCACCGCGCGGAACAGTTGGGCATTACCAAGCGTGTTGCAGGTTATAGCGCGGGATGCCAGGTCTTTGCCAACGCCTCCGACTTTAATGCGTTCATGACGCTGTGCCAGCAGCACCGGGCTATTTACGGCAACAAGTTCACCTATACACTGATAGAACAGGCAGACTTACCGGCAGCGGGCGCAATGGCAGCCCGCGCCGGTGGCCCTGCCGCCGCGTTGCAACACCCTTTGCCGTAACGCCGCTGCTACTCATTACCGGGACGACACTGGCGGCATCCGCATTGATACTCTATTTGCGCTTATCCAAAACATCTTCTTTATGAAACAATTTTTATCAGCATTGATGCAGGATAAAAACGGGCAGTATTCGTTGCGTGAACTGGCTGTCTGCATCCTGCTTATTGCACTGCTTGTGGCCTGGATTGCACAGCAGTTTTATAATAAAGCTATTCCCGAATCCATGTTTTTCACACTGGCCAGCCTTGTAGCTGCCGGGTGCTTCGGTTACAGCATGGAACGACGGCAGGTTACCGAAAACAATTGATCACTACTTAACCACATCCACACAGATGCAAGCAATAAAGAACCTCACTCAAAAACCGTTTGTTATGAAACTTGTCACCACCATGCGCGTCTTGTTCTTTATCCTCGGCGTTGTTACTACGATCAGCACCAGCCAACTGTTTAAGAGCTGCCGCGATCCCGAACCAACGCCGGTAGCTGTACCGCCATCAGCGGAACAGGTGCAGCAGCAAAAAGTGCTGGCAGCCTATGATCAGCGCATTGCGGCACTGACGGTACAAAACACAGGGTTGCAACAGCAGGTAACAGATAACAGGGCTGCACTGAACCGTACCAAACGTAAAGCGGCAACACTGGAAGCGCAGTTGCAGCAGCAGGTAGCAGACATACCAGCTATAACGGATACAGTCACACTACTGACCAACTGCGATAGTATCGTACAAACAGCGGTGGCCTTTGCCGCATCTGCTGTACAAAGTGACAGCCTGTACCAACAGCTTACCGGTACGCTGGAACAACAGGTGCAGAACAGGGACAGCACTATTGCTGTACAGCAGGAGCAACACAACTACCTGCAACTAAATTATGATCGCAACCTTGCCCAGCAGCAACTACTGTTATCTGAAAATCTGCAACTGCATAAGGACATAAGGCGGCACCGGGTAAAGAACCGGCTGTTATCTGCGGGGCTGCTGCTGCTCAGTGGCACCGCCACCTATATGGCATTGCATCATTAGCTATTGCGATCAATATGCAAAAAACAGACAAGGTGGTCATATCGGCCACTACACTTATTACCTCGCTGCTGTGCTACTCCTATGCAAAAGATAAGGGTAAAGACGCGGCTCCTTTTGTGATGGTGGGCGCATTTATCGGCAGCCTTATCGGAGAGGCGCTGGTGGAGCAGATGGGCAGCGGGCAAACCTATAAACAACTATCAGAAAATGGGTATAACAGGAATCCGGGTACTGGATGACGGCAACGTTATCCGTATCATCAACCCAACCGGCACAGAACTGCTGGTACATAAAACACAGGTGCGGACAATTGACACGGTGCAAGATACCATACGCATTGACATGGGAGAAGGGGCGCTGCATCATGTGTACATCAAATATACGGATGTTACAGAGCCGCAGCTGCCGGATATATCATCGCTGCTGGCTGCCGTAAAAAATATGCTGTTCCAGAAGATTACCATCAGTGGTGGCGGCGTTGGCGGCGATGCAACTGCCGCAAACCAGCAGGTACAAAACGACCTGCTCACCAATATAGAGACGACGATGGTCGAGATAAAATCTATCCTGTACGGCAACAAGATATTGGATGCACCATTACGCATCGATGAAAGCGTTCCCAATGTTATTTACTATGGTTATGCTATCGCCGGGACCACCAGTGACAAACCGGAATGGGCGATCAAGCGTGTCACCCGAACCGGTGATTTGTATGTCTACGAATGGGCGGGAGGTAACCAGGCATCAGTCAATATATGGGACAGGCGATATGACCTTAGCTATCAAAAGTTAGCAGGTTAATTCCTATGGTATTGTTGGATTTGTTCAGTGGTGCAGGAGGCTTTGCGTTAGGTATGATGCAGGCCGGTTTTAAATTCAGCGCTCATTATTTTTCGGAGATAGATCCGCACGCCGTTGCCTGTTACCGGCCGACTGACACCACTGGAATGCGAACGCCTGCAAGGGTTCCCGGACGATTGGACACTACATGGGTTATATGAAGGTGATGTGAAAGATATATCCGATACGCAGCGGTACAAGATGATGGGCAATGCGGTAAGTGTGCCGGTGGTGAAGGTGATCGGTATAGGGCTACGCCGCGTGTTGCGGTCTGCACTGGATGGCATAGAACGAAATGGAGATAATATGGGTCTTGATATGAACAAGGAGCTGTTTGTACGGCGGATGCAGGAAAACCTGCTGAATGCAGACGGTAAAGAACACACACGCACAAGTCTTGAAAAACTGGCTGCAACACAGTACCGTATCACGGACAAAACTGATGTCAAGGAATTAACGGAGCTGGCTATTGTACAGGCAGCACGTTATTATGCACATGGCAGCGGAACAGACAAGGAACGGTTTGACCGCATCGTGGATTTGTATAACAGGCAGGTGAGCCTATCGCATCGTACCAGCCAGTCTATCCTGTTGCAACAGTATTCGACACCCGCACCGATTGGTTACCTGATGGGGATATTCTGCGGTGTAGATATTGCGCGTTACAATGAATTGTTCTTTGAACCCTGCGCCGGTAACGGGCTACTGACAATAGCCGGAAAGCCGCAACATTTTATCGTCAACGAAATTGACCCCGTGCGCAATGCCAATCTGCGCGCACAGGCATTTTACCAGACTATAAGTGAAGATGCCACGCGGCCATTTGCAAAATGGCATAAGCGCTTTGACGCTGTGCTGACCAATCCTCCTTTCGGAACACTGGATAAGCCGGTTTATTTTGAGGATTACCGCATTTCCAGCCTCGAACACCTGATGGCTTTGTATGCGCTGGATACGATGGCCGACGATGGTAAAGCCGCTGTCATTATTGGAGGGCATACAGAATGGGACAAACTCGGGCGCATACAGGCCGGAAAGAACCGCATCTTCTTCAATTTCCTGTATTCCCGCTATTATGTTAAAGATGTGATCAACATTGATGGCCACAGGCTGTATAGCAGACAGGGAACAGCTTTTAATGTCCGATTGATTCTCATTGACGGGAGAAAGCCTCGGCCACAGGGAGTTGCGCCACTGATGCAGCCAATATGGGATGTGACGGTACGCAGCTTCGATGAATTATATGAACGGGTAATGACAGCAATGGGGCAGGCCACACATAACATACCGGAGCATCCTGTAATGGTTGCTGCTGAACGAACAGATGAAGACATGAAACTGGATAAAAAGGCCGCCGCCGTACTAGAGCGGCTCAAAATGCTGGCCGCGCCGCTCGGCGCACCTTACCTGCCCGCCTCACAGGCTTGTGTTATACTAAATACACAGGTGCCGGACAGTATGGCCTATGAAACGCAGGCAGCGCTGGAGCGCATCCGCAGCGAGGTAGGTGGCGATATGGACAACTTTGTACGCCATCGGCTCGGCTATCGTACCAAAGTGGAATTATGTAAGGCGCTCAGTGCAGAGCAGATCGATGCGGTAGGCATGGCCATCTATAACATAGAAGCGCGTGGACAGGGCATGATCATCGGCGATCAGACCGGTATCGGCAAGGGGCGTGTGGCCGCTTCCGTTATTCGTTATGCGGTGGAGCAGGGATTAAAGCCGGTTTTTCTTACAGAAAAGGCCAATTTGTTTTCGGACATATACCGTGACCTCGCGGCCATCGGCAGCGGGCAGCTGCGCCCCTTTATCATTAATGCCAAAGAGAGCAAAACGGACATAAAGGATGAAGACGGCAATGTCGTGTACCAGGCACCGGAAGCTGTACAGCAGAAAGAGATCATCCAAAGCCGTGAGCTGCCTGCCGCCTATGACTTCATTGTGGCCACCTACAGCCAGTTTAACAGTGAAGATAAAAAACCGGAAAAGCCCGGCTTCCTGCGTGCAATGGCTGCTGATAATATTTTTATACTGGATGAAGCACATAATAGTTCTGGGTCTTCTAATACCGGTATGTTCATGCAGGGCATTGTAGCTGCAACGCGCGGTGTCATCTTCCTTTCCGCAACTTTTGCCAAGCGCCCGGACAATATGCCCATCTATGCGATGAAAACAGCCATTGCGGATTGTACGATGAGTAAAGACCAATTGGTAGAAGCTATAGCCGGGGGCGGTGTGGCCTTACAGGAAGTACTGAGCGCCCAGCTGGTAAGCGAGGGGCAGATGCTGCGCCGGGAACGTTCTTTTGAGGGTGTGGAAGTGAACTATATCTCCCTTACCGATATGGCTGAAGAACACCGCGCCATTGCAGATAATATTACGGCCATTATCCGCGATATTATTGCCTTTCAGAAAAATTATATAGACAAGCAGGTGGATGAGCTGGACAAGATAGCCGCAGCTGAAGGAAAAGAAGTGGAGCTACGCGAGGGCACTTCCAAAGCCGGGGTGGATAACCTGCCTTATTTCAGCAAGGTATTCCAGATAATCAACCAGCTGCTTTTTTCCCTGAAAGCAGATGCCGTTGCCGATCGCACGATCATGCGCCTGCAGGAAGGCAAAAAGCCGGTTATCGCTTTTGCTTCTACGATGGGCAGCTTTATTGAGACGCTGGAAACAGGTACCGGTCTGCCGGTATCGGATGGCGACACGATCAATGCCGACTTTTCTGAAGTGCTGTGGCGTGGGCTGGAGGGCGTTTTACGCTATACAGAAAAGGATGTTAACGGCGCTTCCATTCACAAAAAGTTCTCCCTTGATGAATTGGGTGACGGCGCTGTTGCGGAGTATGAGCGTATCAGCAGTTGTATCAAAGAGGTGTCCACCGGGCTTACCATATCACCTATTGATGTCATTGTCCAAAAGCTGAAAGCTGCCGGTTACAGTGTAGCAGAAGTGACAGGACGTAAGTACCAGTTGCAACTGAACCGGCAAACCGGTATGGGGCTGGTACTGGCTCGCAAACGCATTAATACCAATGATGCCTTTCGCCGGTTCAACAATAACGAAGTGGACGTACTGATGATCAACCAGAGTGGCAGTACCGGCGCGTCTGCCCACGCCATACCAACTGCGAAAGTACCGGCCAGCGAGGTACGCCAGCGTGTAATGATCGTATTACAGGCAGAACTGGACATTTCTACGGAAGTGCAGAAGCGCGGGCGCATCAACCGTACCGGACAAATTCTCAAACCTATCTACGACTATATTACCAGCGCGATACCGGCAGAGCAGCGCCTGATGATGATGTTACAGAAGAAACTAAAAAGTCTTGATGCCAATACCACCAGTAACCAAAAGCAAAGCACCAAAATCCTGGACGTACCCGATTTTCTTAATAAATACGGTGATAAGATCGTTAAGGAATATCTTATCGAAAACCCGGAGGTGAATACATTACTGGATGACCCTTTATACCTCAAACGTTCGCAGGAAGACAGTGAAGGTAGTGACCCTTCTTATAGCGAAGATGCGGCGCTACGCGTAAGCGGGCGTGTGGCCGTACTTTCTGTAAAGATGCAGGCCGATTTTTATATGGAGGTTAGCCAGCGGTATAATGATTACGTGGAATATCTCAGGCAGGTGGATGAGTACGACCTGGAAGTGGAAGCGTTGGAGCTGGCAGCAGAAACTACCAGCGCCCGTGTTATTAAGATGGGTAATGGCGCAGGCAGCGTATTCGGCACAGACAGCATTTTGGAAACAGTGATGGCCAATGTGCTGCGTAAGCCCTTTACCCGCGAGCAGCTGAATAATATGCTCTTCGATGCGACCAAAGACGGCACACCGGAAGAGCAGCAGCAATCACTGATCACAACCTACAGCGAAGACTGGCAGCAGCGGCTGGATACGGAGCTAAGTGAAGTGAACGGGTACTATGATGAATTGATAAAGGAAGTACCCAACGAGAAAGCCATAAAGAAGCTGCCGGCCGGTACAGATCGGTCACGGGAGACAATTGCAGCGCGAGAGAAAGAGCTGGAGGAAGCCCGTGAGCAGAAATTACAGCGCGTGGAGGTGGTTGCAGAAAGCAAAAAAAGCTACATGCTGCGCCTGATGCGCTTCTTCTATGTTTCCCGTGTGCTGGACTATCCGGTGGAAAGCTATATTGGCGGTAAGGAAACCATACCCGCTATCTTTTTAGGTTTTGCCATTGATCAAAAAAAGAAAAACCCTTACATCCCTTCACAGGTGAAACTGCGCTATGCCATCGCAGGTAGCATGAAATATATTGTGCTGCCTGCGTCCATGTCGGCGGAGCTGCTGGAAATCATTGGGGCCAGCGTTGACACGAAACAGGCCGCCGATAAAGAAATACTGCTTACCGGCTGGGCAGATTTTGTAAAGAAAAGCAGTGTAGACCGCAGCAGGCGTTACCTGATCACCGGCAACTTGTTACAGGCGTTTGCAGACCACAAGGGCAAGCTGGTGAGCTATACAACCGTAGACGGGCAAACGAAAAAAGGTATCCTGTTGCCGGAAAACTGGAATCCAGGCGAACAGGTGGCCGATAAGGTGACTGTACCCATTATCAAAGCATTGCCGCTCATCCGCTCTATTGTAAGCGGGGGACAGATGAACACGGATAATGGCCTATCTTTTTTTAAGAAGGGCGATCAGTTCCGCGTCATTGTATCCGGTTCCCGGCAGCGTGGGGGCGATATTTTTCTCGATAAGGATCTCCTCGCCTTAGTGAACGGGAACAATTTTGAAAAAGTGTCCAGCAACATGAGCGCATGGCTGCCTGAAGCGGGTATTAATGATTTTGTGCGTATACTCGGTGAAAGACATGGTATTTCAGTAACCTTGAACAATGCGCAGTTCAGCCAGCTGGAACAGGGGAATATCTATACGGCTACACGAAGACATGTTATCCCGCCACTACCTGTAGATGAACAGGCAGAACAACAAGCCCGTGAACAGCAGCATGCGGCACAGGTTGAGCAACAGGACGATGAACTGGATATGCTGGAACTGGAATCGAAAGCAATTATCATTAAACTCAAGCTACTGGCGCTGCGAAACGCTGCCTAACTATTAATTCAGAAGTGTATGCTTACAACAGACAATTATTTTGCCAGTATAAAGAACATAGACATCAGCAGCCTGCCGGATGCCTTGCAGGAAAGCCATAACCTGATTGCGCAGGCTACAAAGAACGGTAGCAGTTGGAAAAGCTATCACAGTAGCGCCACTTTCCGGGAAATGGTGGATTTACATTTTCAGCAGCTGGAACATTATATTCAGGGAAAGAAAAAAAACGCTGCGGCAAAAACTGCACAAAGGGAAAGAAAACCGGCTACCATCATAGAGAAAATCAGCACAACAAACCGTCATACAGAACCGGGGGATGAACCGCAGCAGGTATCGCGCATCCAGGAAGAACTGCGATTAATGCGCCGTTTTGTCAACCTGCATGGAAAAGTAAAAACCAAAGAACAGCTGCTAACCTTTATCAATACTTTGCAAAAGGCGATCGTTGAGAAGCGCATCCGCAAAACATCGCAGTGGGCGGAGCAGATTGTCTACATGCAAGATAGGCTGCTGGAAACCTACAACGACATGAAGGGCAGTAAGACCATTCACCTAAAGCCGGAAACGCTCGATACATTCAAAAAGCTCATAGGTATTGAAGTGATGCTACCTTCTGTTAGTTTCATCAAGCGCTATATCGAGATGCATCAAAAAGGTGGTATGAAAGAACGGGCGAAGGTACTGTTATCATCCATAGATAAGGCTATCAACGGGGGTAAGGTTCCCGGTAATGATCCTTATGCACTGGAGCTGCAATCCGTAAAAACCAACCTGCAAAACTTTATTGCTGATAAAAAACTAAAGGTGCTGGATATAGAACCTGCTGCGCTACGTGGGCTGCAGGGCGTATTCTCCGGTTTGGGGTGCGCCTGCCAGTCGCTGAACGGTACAGGCGATATGCCCACCGTGATGAACAGCCTGGATTTTGTAAAGCTGGAGTTCCCGACCATAGGCTTTACCGGCAAGTGGCTTGACTTTATCGGAAATCCATCTCCCGGTTTTACGGTAATGGTATTCGGGCTGCCCAAGTTCGGTAAGTCTACACTGTGCATTGATTTTGCGGGATACCTCGCAGAGCAGCATGGCCGTGTGCTGTATGTGGCCAAAGAAGAACGCCTGCACCGTACTTTACAGGACAAGATAAAATCCATGCGGGTAAGTCATCCACGGCTGGACGTTTCATCTATATTGCCGGAGAACCTTGCACCTTATGATTATATCTTCCTTGATAGCGTGAACCTGCTCGGCCTCTCTGTAGAGCAGCTGCGGCAGTTAAAGGCGCGGTATCCCGGCAAAAGTTTTGTCTTTGTATTCCAGTCTACGAAAACCGGTAAGTTCAGAGGAGAGAACAGCTTTCAGCACGATGTGGATTCGGTGGTGGAAGTACCGGAGTGGGGCAAGGCGCGGCAGTATGGCCGGTACAATCAGGGTGGAGAGATGGATATTTTTGAGGCGGATGAGTATCGGCAGGCAGCCTAACAGGTTTTTCAGGAATATGGTTCTACTCCAAAGCAAGCATTCTTTGCCTGCTTTTTTATGCTTTTTTCAGATCATTTACTTTCAGACAGGCTAAACGGAATCACATCATTAGGAGCAACTTTGAGCGCCCATATCAACTTCATAGCAGTGGACAGGCGTATATCGCTGGCCCCCCGCTCTACTTTTGATACCTGTTTGGGTTCGATACCCGCTACCGCAGCCAGTTCATCCTGGCTCCAGCCAAGTGCTTTGCGATAGTGCTGTACTTTTCTTCCGAACTCTACTATTTCTACTTTCTTATCTGTGGCCATATCCCACAAATACACATTAAAAATTTGGCATGTTTCGGGTATCATTGTACCCGAAATTCATTTTTTATCCTATATTTGATTTCAAAATGAGTTATATATACTCTTTTTGATTGCAGGCGTTTAAGTACATTTGCGATCACCAAGAGTATAAATAGGCTTCTCAAATATTAGTGTTCGCAGGGAAAAGTAGGACGTTCATTTTGCGATCGCACTAAGACAAGAGATGCCCATGCAATACTGCGTGGGCTTCTTGTCCGTTCGATCGCATGCCCTTCCTACGGGTTCCCTGTCGACGGCAAGGAGTACCACGCATTTTTTATGCCCCTGAATCCCTCCTTGCTTCTTTCTGCTATTTTTTTGTTGTTTTCTGTCTCTTAAACCCTCCCATATATGAAAGATAGATTATTATGGAAAGAAGTAAATACAGGTGAATTGCAGTCTGCTGACCTGTTCTCGCTGCTTAGGGCATCTGAAGATGTAATGACCGCAGAAACGGGCTTTATTGAGCGACTGGAAAAATTCAATCTTCCTGTTATATCCGCGACAGCTGCACTGCAATCCACTTGTATTATTTACCGAAATCTGGTAGTGTTGCTACTCGTTAAACTTAGAAAAACAGGAAAACAACCTTAATCCGTGCCGGTTCTATTGGTATTGGCGGTGAGCCGTAATAGCAATACCCCACATCCCTGAATCATTGTATTAAATCCAAATCTCATTTTATGTCAGAAAAAAAGCAATTCAGCGTAACAGCTGAAGTAGCAACCGCATTGTCGGAACTTATTGTAAAATCAAACATTCGCAGATTAAGCAAAGGATTGAGAAATCTGGTGATAGAACAATATATGTTGATGGGGAATGACCGCCCATATTGGTTTCTTGTGCTGCTGGAAGACCTCATGCCACTCTTTATTTTTTTTGACGAAACAGAGGCCGAGTTAATCCAGTACTACGAATACCTGTACCCCGACGAGGAATATCCATTCGAGTAGTCCCGAAACAGGTTGAAAAGCTGCGTTTCTTCCTTCCATAAATCAGACAATATGAAGTACCCGGAATATGAGCTTAAAATCAGACTGGATAAGATTTTTCCATCCCTGCCTGATACAAAAATACCTTCAGAGGACATAATGCACAGGATAGCAAGCCTGCCTATTTACATTCGGACACAGACGTGTATGGAAATGGGGTGGGATGATGCAAAATATTACCGCAAAGTAAGCGGGAACGTGATCATGACATTGGAAGAAGAAAAACGTTTTATGGAAATAGCCTCTAAAGCAATGAAGAAATATTCTGACTATGTATTCAACAGGTACATTCTTCCTAAAAGAAGGGTCAGAAAAAAAGCCTATAAAAAATTCGATTAGCCTATCGGCGTTAGCCATTCTATCTATAACCATTTAAACCTTATCTCATGGATATAGCCCTTCAGGACTTGTTTTTTGCTCCACCGGATAACGAGCATAAGACCAGAGCTAAAGAAGTACTACGCACTTTTTTTTGTTGCTATCCTTTAGAAGAAGTTCGTCAGGTTTTATGGCTGTTACTGGAACCTTCTGTTTCTGGCAGTGTTGATGTGACGCAAGCAGGTAATGTTGAACTTCAATCCTTTCTTCCTCACTTTAGCCTGATGTTGGAAGCTGCATATGCACATGTTGGGTCACCAGGTCGGCAGCCTGCTTGCGCGGAAATTTCAGCAGGTACAATAAACCAGCGTTCCGCTGATTCGCCAGCTTCGCTGAAACAGGTATTGGACGTTATCTGTGCTAAAGTCCGGCCTGAAAAGATTTTTCTAATTGATACTCATAGAGAGATTGACAATAGCGAAGTTTTTGATCTGTTTGTCTTGTTACCCGATTCTGCACAGCTTTCGCTACGACAACATATAGATTTAATTGAAGCTGCATGTAAAGACATTCATCCCGTTATTGTCTCGGCACATAAAATAGGCTATGTGTTTGACATGATTAAACAGGGGCATATCTTCTTTTCTTCCGTCTGTCACAGTCGTAACCTTGTTTACGATGGCAACAATATTGTTATTCCTGTCAATGACAAACAACCTTTCAGGAACACAAAGCTAAAAGCCCGTAAGGCTTTTATAGAGCGGTTCAATAAGGCAGAAGGTTTTTTAGAAGCGGCGAAACACATGTGTCATGCTAACTATAAAGAGGTGGCTGCATTTATGATTCATCAGGCGGTGGAGCAGGCTATAGGCGCTATCGTCCACGCTTTAACAGATACCCATGTGGATACCCATAATCTTACGAGATTGCTTTTATCCAGCAAGCGTTGTACGTACCAGCTTGCAGCGTTGTTCCCGGCAGATACGCCGGAAGAAAAAGCCTTGTACAATTTATTACGCACTGCCTATATACAAGCCCGTTACAGCAAGTATGTGATAACAGACCCACAGCTTTTCAAATTGTTAAAACGGGTGGCCGAATTTTTAGAGACAACAAAAAGTGCTTTTTATGAAGAACTATATCGTTTAGAACAACAACATCTGAAAATAACTATAAATCATAATACTCAAAACTCAATTACACATGGAAACAAATAAAGAGCCGGAACTGCCAAGAGGGGAAAACCTGCTTCTTGCTATGCACACCGAATTAGCTATTTCAATTGTCAATTTCCGAAAGATCGTCAGTGCAGGATGTAAATGGAGTATAGCTACCTTTTATCGCAAGCTGCGGGGAAGAATTGTAGTAAACGGGGACGGTGTTTTTAAACCCGTATTAAGCGAGGCTGAAAAGGAAATGGCACGTTCTGTATTCCATGCTGAACTGCGCCGATTAAATGATTGGTATGATAAATATGTTGAGCGATCGTTGTGACTGCAAGTCACCTCATATGGCCGACAAAATATAATTGGGGCATACATAGGATAGATAATCCCCGGCAAGTTCTCTTGTCGGGGTTCTAAATTTATATTATCCCCTTTACTAACTGAATGTTGATTACTTCCCTTAATTTTCTTCTCAAAAAGATTGTGTAACGTTCTTCAAAAGGCTTCTACATGCACAGAAAACATTTTCTGGTAAGCATTGCCCAATATATCTTTTTAGGAGAGTTTCAATTTAAGCTCCGGTTTATCTATACGGGGGATATCAGAAAAACGAATTAGGGTTGGAAATTCACAAAAAAAAACTCCCGGCCTGTTTATGCTGGGAGCTGTTTTTTTAAAAAATTGTTACTACTTAAAAAATAACTAATGGACACGCGGCAATATATAGAGATAAACCCCAAAGTTATGATGGGTAAGCCTGTTATCAGAGGAACAAGAATTACTATTCAGCTGATACTGGAAAAGCTATCTGAAAAAGAAACAATACAGGATATTCTTATAGCGTATCCACAGATTGCCCAAGAGGCCATTTATGCAGCCATAGCATATGCTGCTTCAAAGGTATGAGAAGATATAAGTTGTAAGTCTATACCAACACAAAATATTGGCATTTTCTGGAAATGCAGCACAAAGCTAATATAGTGTTGGAGATAGATTATAAAAGCCTTAAATGTTGGCCTGTAAGGTTTTCGTATATGAATTGTAATACGTCTTTGTCTGCCAGTTTTTCTAACGCAATATCAAACAATTTGCCTTTTAGAATTTGACCCCAATTTTTTTTGCTAAGTTGACCATATAGCTCTTTTAACTCTTGGAGTTCCTCATATAAAACTTCTTGTCCGGCATCTTGTTTTGATAGTGTTTCAATAATTGAATCAATTTTCCGATTTATTTCAACCTGATCGCTGCTGATCTCATCATAATTCTCCTTATGGGGTTCTAAGCTCTCTTCGAGTGCCATCGCTCCTGAAACAGTAATCGCACCATGTAACTCCGACCCTAAGCCGCCAAGTGTAGTAATATAACCGTTGTTTTCAAGAATTGCAGCTAATTCTCTAGCTTCACCATGATTATTCAATCTTATACCATTTTCCAATAAGAGCATCTCAATTGGGTAATTATTTCCATCATTTAATTTGTATAATCTATCTAAAAGCAATGAGAGTTTTTCAGCCATTTTGTATTTTGCCCTTAAGTCAAAATTGGTGCTATTTCTTGCGCTGATGCTATCACATACCTCAATGATTTTTCTATTCCATTCAAGGTAACTTACTTTTTCACGCAAATTATCTTTTTCCTTCTTCACTCTATCTGACAGATGTACTTTTACATTTGGGCCAATATTAAAACGGAATGTTTGGCTATGTGCTTGGCCAAATTCAAAAACAAATAAGTTGTCTTGCTTATCAAATGAAGATTGTAAAATCTCAACAACTTTGTTCACCCATATTTTTATATTTTCCCTAAACGCGGATAATTCTTCTTCTATACTAACCTTTGTTTCATGCAATCGATAACCCTCGGTAATTAATTCGCTTACTTCTTCATTAAATTTCTGTAACGGCTTTACCAGAAAAGAATAACTCTTGCTATTTATAACTTCCATATCTCAGGTAGAATTATGATAAACTCATTTCGTCATTTGGATTAACGTTCTTATCTTTTATGTGGGCTAAAAATCCCCAATAGTTATTTGTTGCTACTTGCCAATTCTCTTTTGCAGTTAGATAACTTGGTATATCGTTAAAATTACCAAAGCCCTTCGTTTGGGTCAATTCGTTGTCTAACTTTAAAAATGCTTCAGAAGCTTCCGAATAATTTTTGTGTAATTTCTCATAATACTCTTGGTAAGTCATATTATATTTTATTTGTAATGAAATTAACGTTTTTACATCTACTTGCAAAACTCGTATAAGTAAAATATGGTGTATATTTAAAGAGATAATATAATGTTTTAATACTATATAATAAAATATGGAAGTACCACTGTGCAATTTGTGCAAAATAAAACCTGCTACTCAGACAGGGTCGCATATATTTTCTTGGTCTTTGATTAGAAGTCTGGTAAATAAGGAGGGAATAAGGGAAAGAGAAAATGAAGTAGTTTTTTCTTTTTCGGAGGCTTTTGTTAAAACTTACATTGGCCGTCAGCAGTCAGCCGAGGAGAAGGTGATTCCAATCAAAGGCCGCCCGTTAAATGAAGAAGAAATAGAGGAGACGGAAAATGAAAATCCATTTATTAGTGACAATATACTTTGCCCAGAATGTGAGCATATGTTAAGTGTATTGGAATCTGTGGTCAACGAGAGGGTGCTAACTAAAACACGCAAACACATTGTTAAGAATACCGGTGGCTATGACAAGATAGCTATACAAGATGGGGACCCCTTGAGATTATTTATCTATTCATTAGCTTGGCGTGGCGCAATTACTGGCATCAATAATTTTGAAATGTTGCCAGAACACAGTGAAATTCTAAGAAATATTCTGCACAAAAGTCTTAGCTCTAATCGAACAGAATTGTTGAAAAATATTGAGCAACATAGTAATCTTGTAAGAAGCATTTCCCTTCTTATTGCGTTTTTAGAAGTGCATGGCAAAAATGATAATTTCATCTACTGTTCTCTTTCCTATAAGCCATACGCTATGATTTTAAATGATCTTAGCTTTCAGATTTTCTTCGATGACGCACCTGATAATTCGTTTGATCCTGAATTTATGGGAATCAATAATGTTATAAAGAAGGATGAGTTATTAATGAAAAATGAAGCAAATTTTGAAGTTGCTATTCTCTCTAATCAAGTAAGAATGCAAGTTAATCGGAATCTAAACAGTGCAATGAAAGATATTATTCTAAAGCCAGCAATTGAACTATTTAGTTTGGCGTTTCAAAAGTTCATTCAAAGATTACCTCACAGGGAAGAAGTACAGCTTTTTATACAAAATGTGATTAAACGTGGGGATCACAAATTAGAGAACTATACACCTAAAGATTTTGTTGAAGCTGCTTCTGAAACAATGTTACAATTATTTCCAGAAAGATCTAAACCGTGATATAAGCTTAAAGATAATTATGCAAGATATAAACTACAGACTTATAGCAACACAAATCGGTGACTCATTAAAGTATTCCACTTCAGTGAATGAGATTGATCGCATAGGACAATCAATTCTAAGAATCAACAAAGAGAATTTTCCCAACGAATCGATAACTTCTGTAAGGGCAAAGACGATGTATGATTGGGTGCTTTCGCTTGCGAAAACACCTTTAGACAATACTGAAAGAACCAAGAGGCTCATTGGATTTTGTTTAGAGCTAACATCGGAAGAAAATAAAAAGAATACAATAGAATTTTTAGAGAAGAATGGTTGCCCATATAGCCTACTACACAAGGACAATCTCGATGAGTTTCTTCGGCGTAATTTTCATTCTGAAGTTGTCAAACACTCACAGAGGCTTTTTGTTCAGGGTAATTTCTTTCATGCTGTTTTTGAAAGCGCAAAGGCATATAATAAAGATGTGAAGATAAAGTCACAAAACGACAAGGATGGACAGCCTTTAATGTTGAATGTTTGGGGTTGTGATAGTGGTGTATTGAAAGTGACATCTTGCCAGTCTCAAACTGATAAAGATTTTCAAGATGGTATTAAATTCCTTTCAGGGGGGCTTATGAGTGCAATTAGAAATCCTACTGCCCATGAACCGGCAATATCATGGCCTATTGACAAACAGGATTGCTTGGACATATTAAGTCTCATATCATTTTTATACAGGCAACTTGACAAAGCCGTTTATTTTAAACCATGAACCGAAGGGAATCCAATTTAACTAGTGACATCACAGACTAAATATCTTTAACGCTTTTTGTCCTTTCACAAAGTTTAGTTCCCGTTGCTCAGAAAAAGTAAAACAACTTAAATGTATAGGATAGTAGGTGGAAAGTAAATTAAACTCATGCTTTACGATATCTAAAAGCCTATTGTCCTCATAAAGTATCAAAACATCGATATCATTAGCTAATTGAGGATTAGTTAAAATGGAGCCAAAAAGATAGCATTCAATTGAAGGTTTAATCGAAACTAAGTTACTTTCAACTATTTTCAATTCTTGAATTATTGTCTCCAGGTCCATTTTAAATTTAATTTTCCGAGAAGTTCTCCCCATGTAAAAACCTTAATTTCCCTTGAATCTGCAAGTTCTATGGCTTTGCTTGTAATACTACCATTGGGGTTCGCTTTAAAGACCGCATCAAATTTTCCAAACTCATCAACTGCACAACGGATGGCCTCTATCCCCAAATCATAATCATCTAATGCAATTATGATTACAGTTTCTAGCCCATTGCGTGCAATCTCATATCTTTTATTGTCAAGCCTATTGACAGATATCACTTTTGTATGCTGTCTCAAACCTCGCAGTATGAATGAGACATTTGGAGGTAGGTAGGGCCAATTATTTTCTTGTTTGATAACTCTAGTTAAATCTCCGAAACCACCGAGGGTTATTTTTTTTGTCTCTAGATAATCAAGGGCGTCTCCACTAATAAAAGGGCTTTTAGGTATATGCAAAATGAAATTAGCATTTTGCGTATTTAAAATTTCTCTGACGCTTGCGACATTATAACTGTTTAACGTTGATTTTGTAACGCTAAGTAATGTCCCATTCGTTCGTTTGATATGGAGCAAATTTTCTGATATAATCGTCGTGGATTCGACTTTATCGTTGTTTTCTAATGTTTCAATTATCCATTCAAAAGGGGACTTACGCATCAATGAAAGAGTCGTTTAATTGATTAGGAAATTGAAGACCATTTATCTCTTGATTGTTTATGTGCCTGGCCTCAAAATCTAAAACATGTTGCCTAAATAGTTCAACAACCTTTGCTTCACTACTTTGCAATAGATTGTAGTTCTTGTCAAAAATTGCAAGTAGCTTTCTGTTATTAGGCAAGATAATTTGATGAATCTTGGATTTCCATACTTTCGGCATCTCGCTCTCAGGGTTAAACCTCTCGTCTGTTAGCGGCCCATAAATTTCAAAAATGGTTCTATTCTCATTTAGCATAGGGAGGATTAATTGCCTTACCTCAGAGCGACTATTACATTGTTTTATATTAAAAAGCGAATTTAGTTTTTGACTGTGATTTAGTTTCCACGTAAGTATCAAATTTTTGGGAAACTCTAATTCAGCTTTATCAATCTTAGTATGACATGTTGGACAAAGTAAAATAAGATTAGTAAAATCTCCTTTTAACTCTTTTGAAACTTTTTGATTCGAACGAGGGCCATCATCACCTGCACTTATTATATGGGCCATTTCTGCAATATGAAACTCTGTTTCTCCAACTGCCAGAAATAAATTGGTATTGCAGTCAGGATTTTGACAATACCCAGCTGAATCAGCAAACAGTCTCAGCTTAGTGTGTGAATCGGGGTTAGCTTTTCCTCTTTTACAAGTCATACCTTAATTTATAGCCTTTATTTTACTATTATACGTAATTTTTAGCTAAGTAACAATTATAGCTCATTCTTTATTAATTTCTTCATTGCCAAGTACTTATTGCCCATTATCAGTTATTGTCATATCATGTCTTTTCGAGTTTTGCTAAGTTTTCCCAATAAAGGCTAATTTCTGTTAAGTCTTGTACCAAAAAGTTAGAACTGTGTCCAGTCATCCCGACTTGATAAAGAAGCCTACTTGGAAATGAGTAGGCTTTTTTGTTTTTATTTTAATCTGTTTGTTATGCCCCACTATGTTTATATCCTTCAAAGTGATAGCACTGCACGCTATTATGCAGGCAGGCCGCTAATATTTACCTGGTCTTGGTCAAACGTGCTTAATTTGGCTTCCGGCTTTTCAAGTTTACTGCTGTATGCCGTTTTCATTTCCCGGAAATCGGCAGGCACTATCTGCCTGAGGAAAGTAAATCCGTTATATAAGATAGCTTTCCTTCCAACTCCTTTATTTGTAGTTGTTTCTGATCGTTCTGCAAATTGAAGGAAAATGGAATTCCATCCGAAAATAAAGAAAGCTGTGATAAGCATTCATGGAGAAAAGCATATCTGCTAACAGGCACATTATTTTGTTCATGGCGTGATGGGATTTTTAGAAAGATAATTATTAATTAGGATAACTTGCAGTCATGGACTCGATGAATGACCTGACGACAGCAGCGCTGATGCAGCTGCATGCTGACGTGCTTTTCACCTATGACTCCCGCGGACGGATGCTGCAGGCCAATGGACCCTGTCCTTTCCCGGCCTTTCCGGTAACGGGTGCGCCTGTCTGGTAATGGGCGTTTATAGCCTCAAGGATATCTTATAGTAAAATTTGTATGTGCTAATTAGTATGTTCAATAATGGAAATGAGTTATCAATCGCCATTTAAGGGCGAAATAGAAAGCTTCAATCAGTTGTTCATGGAGCATTATCCCGCATTGAGAGCTTATGCGGGTTTATTGGTAGGAGATACCACCGCAGAAGACGTTGTTCAGGATGTTTTTCTCCAAACCTGGCAAAACAGAGATACAATTAACATTCATACCTCCATTAAGGCCTACTTGTTCAAATCAGTCTATAATCGTTCTCTTAATACCCTGAGCCGTTTAAAAATGCGACATGGCAAGCAACAGGAAATTGAATATACACTAAAAATTCAGGAAGCCCTTCTATGCGATCCTGATAAGAATCCGGTCATTCACAAATTATACAATAATGAATTAAGGGACGAGGTCCACCAGGCAATAGAAAGTCTTCCGGACAAATGCCGGGAGGTGTTCAAATTAAGTTACCTCGATGATTACAGAAACAAAGAGATCAGCGAAATGATGAGTATTTCGGTCAGCACTGTTGAAAAGCATATTAATCATGCCTTGAAAACATTACGGAAAACACTTCTTCATCTCAAAGCCCTGTTAATGAATTTCCTATAATTTCTGACCTCAGCAATTTTTTTTTGCCGGAAGTATGGAGGTTTTTGTGAGGTCAACTGTCTTATAACAGGTAGAAAAGCCGTATAAGATGAACGAACAGCTTAACGAACTAATAATGATCAGGTATCTACAAGGTACCTGTTCTCTGGAAGAGAAGCAGTTATTTGAAGCCTGGCTAAAGGCTTCCGAACAAAACCGTCATCTATTTTATGAAACCCGGGTATTATGGTATGCTTCCAGGATAGAATATTTTGGTTCGGAGGAGCAACTGGCCAGAGCCCTCGCCATTCTTACTGAAAATATTCGGCGTAAAGGTGGGCAACATAGGAAGAAAATATACCTGCAATGGGGCCGTTATGCCGCGATATTCATTGGTGCAATGGCTGTTGCCTGGTTCTTCCTGGTGCAGCATCATTTTAATAAAAACACTGAAGCCTGGCTCACCGCTTCGGTAAAGCATACAGACAGTAGCAAGCTGGTAGTGCTGAGTGATGGAACCCAGATATGGTTGAATAGCAATAGTACCATATCATATCCCCGTCAATTCCTAAATGGCGCACGGACTGTATCGCTACAAGGTGAAGCGTATTTTGATGTAACTCATGATTCATCCCATCCCTTTATAATACACACCTCGAACATAAGTATTAAAGTATTAGGCACCAGCTTTAATGTTCAGGCTTATCCCGGAGAAAGCCAGGCCGAAGCTGTATTAATAAGGGGGAAAATCGCTATTGACGACAGTGTAGGCAATAAGCTTGCAGTGCTTGTTCCGGGGCAAATCGCCCGCTTTGAAAAAGGTGATCACAAGCTAACGGTGCAAAATGTAAATACCGATGCTTACACCAGCTGGCGACATGGGCAGGTAACGCTGGGCGCCGCCAGCCTTAAAACTATTGTCAACAAATTATCTGAATTATACCAGGTACATTTTTCGATTGATCCCTCTGTAACCGACACCATCGGATATAATTTCACTTTCTCCAAGAGAAAAACAGTAACGGAAGTCATAGATATGCTGTGTTTCGTTGCTCCTATACGTTACCAGATCCAGGGACATGAAATATTGATCACGAGAAAATAAAAAACCGGTAATATGTTACGAGCATATTTACCGGCTATTATAATTTCATCAACAAAGCGTCCAAGCATTATTGACTAAATCTAAACAAAAGTATGAAAAAAAGCCGATGGATGGCTGCAGCTACTTTGCAGAGCCTTCTTCTATTCTTTGCCACAGCAGCACCTGCTCTTGCACAAAACGAACGCATTACGCTAGATCTGAACAACGTACCGCTTATATCTGCATTGGATTCTATTCAGCAGCATTCCGGGTATCGCTTTTCATATAGTCTGGAGCTCGTGCCTTTGTTAAAAGAAAGTCGCGTATCGATCCATTTCAAAAATCATTCTATAGAAAAAGTACTATCCCTGTTGTTTGCTGAGAAGGGCATTAAATACCGTGTGGTAGATAACATGGTCCTGCTTTCAAAGAACACCCCGGCATCCACAAAAAGAACAGATCTACCCGGGCTGATACAGGTTATTAAGGGAAAAGTAGTGGATAAAGAAAGCCATTCGCCCCTGGCAAATGTAAGTATCGCTGTTTTAAATGCCTCAATGGCAAGGGGCGCCATTACCGATAGTAATGGCTTTTTTCTAATGGAAATTCCGGTAGGCCGGCAAAGCCTGCAGTTCTCTTCTATTGGTTACCAGGAACAACTGGCTGCGGATATTATGGTTGTTTCAGGCAAAGAAACATTTCTGACGATCGAACTCCAGGAATCGGTTAAAACCTTGCGGGAAGTGGTCGTTAGCCAGGTGCAAAGCAGGGACCGCGCATTAAATTCAATGGCAACGGTCAGCGCACATGTCGTTACTCCGGAAGATGCGTCCAGATATGCTGCAGGGTACAACGATCCGGCACGCATGGTAAGTGCCCTGGCTGGGGTACTATCAGGCGGAAATGGCAGGAATAACATCATTATTCGTGGCAATGCTCCCAGCGGATTATTATGGAGGCTGGAGGGCATAGAAATCCCAGCTCCCAACCATTTTAGCAGGGGACAGGGAGATGCCGGTGGCCTGTTCAGCATAGTGGGTGCAGGTATGCTTTCAAATTTTGATTTTTTCACAGGCGCCTTTCCCGCCGAATATGGAAATGCGCTGGCTGGTATCATGGATCTTAATTTGCGCAAAGGAAATTCCGACAAAGCCGAATATGGTCTGCAAGTGGGTGTGATAGGTTCCGAGGCCTCATTAGAAGGGCCGATATCAAAAAGTAAAAAAAGTTCCTACTTATTGAATTATCGTTATGGCAATCTTCAATTCCTGAGCGAAGGAGGAATCATCCACCTGCCAGACAACCAGAAATCACCTGTATTCCAGGACTTCAGTATGCATATCAATTTCCCTACCCGGAAGGCAGGTGAATTTTCTATCTTTGGCATCGGCGGTATCAGTAAAACAGGTTATTACAGCTCCAATGATTCAATGATGTGGCGCCGGGACCCAGGCACACAGCTCGACAAAGTTGAACGCCATCTGATTGGAGTGCTGGGTGTGAAGCATACACTGTTGTTGCCAAATAAAAAAACCTATCTTAAATCAACGCTTGCCCTTTCCTATCAATCAGATCGTTTGACAAGCAAGGAACTGGACAATAATTATCACTTTTGGCCTAAAGACAGCAGCCGTTATAGCTATCCCACCATTCGATTCACCACTTCGGTGAACCATAAATTTAATTCCGGCAGCGTTGTCAGGGTAGGTATGACCTACAGCCATTTTTTCTTTTCCATTTATGGAATGAACTATGACCAGAATCGCGTTAGTCAGGTGTCCCTGGATCAGCATGGCAATACCGGGTCGATAGAAGGTTTTTTTCAATGGAAATACCGCGTGTCCCCAAACTTTGAGATCAATAGTGGTCTTCACGCAACCAGCTTTTTACTGAATCATAAATACGCCATTGAGCCACGGCTCGGCGGGAAATTGAGTACAGGAAGCAGCAGCTTTTTGAGTTTTGGCTTTGGTATGCATTCAAGAATTGAACCCATCTCTATGTATTTTACCAGGATAAAAGAACCTGGCGGCGCAATCACTCAACCCAACCTGGATTTGAAGCTTACGAAAGCCATGCACTATGTACTTGGATATGAAAAATTACTTTCAAAGAACCTTAAATTAAAAGCAGAGATATATTACCAGTACTTATATCACATTCCTGTCGTCGACAGTCCCGGAAGTATTATTTCCACTATTAACAACTTGTATGGCTTGACAGACGCAGCTTATGCAAGCAAGGGAAAGGGATATAATAAAGGTATTGAGATAACTGTGGAAAAATTCTTTTCAAAAAATTACTATTTCCTGCTCTCTGGCAGTGTGTTCGATTCAAAGTACAAACCGGCCAATGGTCAAATATATAACACTCGTTTTAACACTAACTATTTGGTGAACGCACTGGCTGGTAAGGACTTCAATACAGGTGCACTTAAACAAAATACGTTCAGCATTAATGTAAGAGCTACTTCCCACGGTGGCTTCCGTTATTCACCAGGTCGGATGGGTACCGATAATAGTGGAAAAACCTATCTGTTTTTTCCACCAGAGGAAACGTATAGTCAGCATATGTCTCGATACATACGATTTGATGCCGGTTTAAAATTCAGAAAAAACAACCGGAGTTATTCGTGGATATTATCGTTGGATGTACAGAACATCGCTAACCGGGAGAATGTTCTTGAAGTAGAACCCAATGTTGACCCAAGGAATGTCATACATCTTGACCCGACAGTAACAGATCTGGGTATTATTCCGGTTCTCAACCTTAAAGTTGAGTTTTGACGTCTTACGCAGCTGCATAAGATTAGTAAATTCTATTAAAACATTTTATATGAAAAAATTTTTTGGTTTAGTATGTATTGTTATAATACTGGTAATTGCATGTAAGAAAAAGGGGACGGATAATCTTAATCCCGGGGAAGTAGATTGCGGCTCTTTCACCACTACTTTTTCGGCTACCGTGAAACCTTTAATGATATCCAGTTGTGCAAAAAGCGGTTGTCATGCAGCTGGCAGCACCAGTGGCCCGGGAGAATTGACAACTTATTCGCAGATATTCAATTCACGGGCAGCCATTCGCAACGCAGTAGCAAATGGAACAATGCCCCGTGATACTACTTTTACAGCCATGCAAAAAGCAATTATTACCTGCTGGATCGATGCGGGAGCACAGAATAATTAGTGCAGGAGATATCATTTATAAGAGGGTGTCTTCAGTAAATAGCCCATGAATCGCGAGATTTATGGGCTATTTACTGATTAGCTGACGGGATAGAGGCTATCTCGGCATGATATCCTTTTGAGCCGGTTAATTGGGTAAGTGGGCTGCGTAAACTTTCTCCTGCGTTTATACGTGCTACTACGTAAGCAAAATCATATGTTGGTTCCCAACCCTGATCTTTCCTCGCTTTCTCCTTTACATATACCCGGTCTATGATTTGGTGAATCTTCCATCCGCGATGGCTATACGCTGTTGCATAAGCTGGTACGGTGCGCTGTACTACCTCGGGCGCATTGCCTATTATAACGCTACATTTGCGCAAAAAACAAATTTTATAAAATTATTATATTTTAAACTATCCGGCAAAAATGTCTGTCACTGGGTGGCAAAAGTAAGATTAGCATAAACTGGTTCGGATATCCTTACCTGTGTACAGAACGTATCAATTTGGACCCAATCTTCGATCATAAAGTTCGAACTCGGTCCAGTCGACTTGATTGGACAAGTCAAATTTATTTTTGGCTTGTCCTTCTTTATTTCCGCTTAAATTACTGTCTATCATGCAGATAAATTTGATAGCTTCATTTACCCTCCCAATTCGAAGTGAACTATTTTCAAAATGCAGTTTTTCGGAAACATCGAACTAATGACCTCTCGTTTCTTTTCTTAAGTCAGTAGTATTTACTTAGTTTTACGTCCAAAAATACAACGCGTGTTGACAACACAGGAATTCATTACCGCAGCATTGCTCGAAGACGTGGGCAGTGGCGATTACTCTACACTGGCCTCCATACCAGCCGATGCCAAAGGTAAGGCGGTACTTAAAATAAAGGAAGAAGGCATACTGGCAGGCATGCAGCTGGCGCAGGATATTTTCCATCATCTGGAAGAAGATGCAAAATTCACTCTCTATAAAAAAGATGGCGATGCTGTAAATAATGGCGAAACCGCGTTTATCGTTGAAGCCAGTGTGCATACCATATTAAAAGCAGAAAGACTGGTGCTTAACTGCATGCAGCGCATGAGCGGCATCGCAACACTTACCAATAAGTACGCCGATAAAATAAAAAATTACAAAACCAAAATACTCGATACCCGCAAAACCACACCGTTGTTCCGCGAATACGAAAAGCAGGCAGTACGCATTGGCGGTGGTTACAACCTTCGCATGGGCTTGTACGATATGATCATGCTGAAGGACAACCATATCGATTTTTGTGGCGGTATAGAGCAGGCCATACAAAAAACCAACGAGTACCTTGCGGCCAACAACCTCCACCTGAAAATAGAAATAGAGACCCGTAACCTCGATGATGTGCGCCGTGTGCTTGCTGTGGGCAATGTACACCGCATCATGCTCGATAACTGCTCACCAAAACTATTGGAAGAAGCAATTGAGCTGATTGCCGGCAAGTACGAGACCGAGGCGTCAGGCGGTATCAATCTCGATAACATTATTTCATATGCCCGTACTGGTGTTGATTACGTCTCTTGCGGCGCTATCACAAATCATGCTGTGAGCATGGACCTTAGTTTAAAAGCACACAAAATATAGAGCAGATATTATCTGCTGTTGTTATTATCTCGCTGTCACTAATCCTGATACGGATTTCTTCCTTATAACCATATGCCTTTGGCATGTCATCAACAATGTTCGGAAGGATATAGCCTGCTATCGCGATGGCCGCTAATGTTTTACCAGTTGCATCCAATGCGCTCAAATCGTTAAATCATTTTCAGATTTTATATCTATCGCATTTTGCAATATTCTTTGAAATATTGCGGCGGCAGCTGCAACTACGATAGCAACGAAAGTTGTCACGATACAAATGGCGAGAAAGCCTGCAGGGTCGTCTTCTTTATTATGGGATATCTTAATATACAGCCCTGCTGCCACAATTAAAAAACTTAGTACGATTGCACAATACTTTATACTCTTTAAAGTCTTAACAGCGCTAGATGAGAATACTTTATTTTGCCCGATATATCCAAGTAATTTGAACGCCTTGTATAACGCAGCAAAAAAAGCGATTGATGTTGCGTATCCATACAAGATGAACGGGTCAAGGTAAATACTAAACAGGTCTAAGTTTGCAGCTCTCCCTTCGGTCAAGGGAAGTCGAATCAAAATGGCAAGTGCCACGATGCCAATAAGAACGATGAGTCCCTGAAGAAATATTATTGAAATTCTTTTCATAATGATTCCAGGAATTTTAGGTTATGATAAGGTAATAAAAATTATTGATAAACAATAAACATTTATCGTTTAAATGGTGACAGACTATAAGAAAATTGATTTATTTGGCAAGACCTTTGTTCAAAAGGTAGACGTAGCGCCTCCTTTTGAATATTCTTTTCCTGTTTCCCAACAGGCCTGCTTTCTATATATGCTGAAAGGGGAAACGCAATTTCATCGCTATGATGACCATATCAATATCCCTACCCATCATGCATTATTGCTGAATTGCCTTGACTCGGGCAAGCAGATCAAGGACTTAAATAACAGCAATAGCGAAATTGTAATCGTTACTTTCCATCCGGACATACTAAGGAAAATTTATGAAAGAGAACTTCCGTTGATATTTCAGAAGAATGACAAAATCACCAATCAGTCAAGCGGAAAAATCAATAATGACTTTTTGATCCAAAAATATATTGAAGGGCTGCTGTTTTATTTTGAAAACCCATCATTGATAAATGATGAAATTTTAGTTTTAAAACTAAAGGAAATCATTCTTTTGTTATCGCAGACGCAAAATGCAGCAACTATACAAGTTATATTGTCCCAGCTTTTTTCTCCAACAGCCTATACTTTCAAAGAAATTATAGCAGCCAATTTGTTTTCACAAGCTAGTGTTGAAGAACTTGCGCAAAAAACCAATCTAAGCACTTCTTCATTTAAAAGGGAGTCTAAAAAAATATATAATGATTCTCCAGCCAGTTACATTAAAAACAAAAGACTCGAAAGAGCTGCGGAACTACTTTTAATTTCCGATGAACGTATTACAGACATCGCCTTTGAATGCGGCTTTAATGACCTGGCCAATTTCACTAAAAGTTTTCACGATAAATATGGCGTTACACCAACTGGTTACCGAACGAATCCCCCGGAATATACCCGATTTTCGTAATTTAGGGTAATTTCCCTTGTATCTCTGTTTAGTTTTGAACTAAATTACCAAATAACTGAGCTAAATCACACAGCTATCCTATTTTTAATGTTGCTACTTTACAATCGTAAATAAACATTCAAAAATCAAAATTATGGGACTATCTAATTTAGGAATTTTTCATACGGTTATAGGTGTTATTGCTATTGTTGCAGCAGTTATTAGTTTTATAAGAAATGGTAAAATTGACTTGAGTCAGCCTACCGGAAAAATCTATTTTTATTTTACGCTCGTCACTTCTCTAACGGCGTTAGGATTATCAAGCGTTAAAGGCGTCAATCCAGGGCATATTCTCGCACTGTTAATTATTATTTTGATATCGATCGCCTATTATCTTCATGCCAGGAAGCAAGGAAATAACCGCGCCCGTTATATGGAGAATTTCTTTCTTTCCTTTAGTTTTCTCCTATCCATGATCCCCACCGTTAATGAAACGTTTAACCGGATTCCTGTTGGGCATCCTTTGGCTCATGGACCGCAAGATCCATTAATTGGAAAAACGTTACTTGTTATTTTGATACTGTTCGTTATAGGTTCGATTTTCCAATTTAGGACGCAAAGGAGAATCAATAAATCAGTATGATTTTGAACTTATTAACTAACTGAAGAAGCTTATAGGCATTATGCGGAAGGTTGTGCGTTATTGCAACCTTCTTCCGCGTAGTCGAAATGAAGGATTTGCGCTCAACAGATCATCAACAACCTATGCTGTCCAGGTTTTTCCTTTGGTGCGCGGTGAACACAAGGAGGAACTTTACTTTCAGGATGCTCAACCGCCAACCTCCAGAGGTGACCCAAGCCTAAGCTTATTGGATGTGCATCAGGGTTAGCCTGGTAGTGCAGATCAAAGCTATGTTCACTCAAGAATAATTCAAAACCGTCCTCTGCCCCACGATATAGTTTTCTGAGTTCATTACGTATTTCCGGGATAAGTACTTTCTTTTGGCCTTCTGAATTTGGCAATATTTCGCTGGACTCGCCATAATAGGTACACAAAAAGGTATCGACTGGTATGGGAGAGCGATCTACATGAAAAGAATAAACATCAGTTGGAAAAAACGGGTAGGTATCATCCCGGTCATAGTGGCTGATCACATTAAGGATTGGCGATGCGCCGTGAGCTTCCAATAACTTCCAGTCATTTAAAAGAATTTCACGGGCAAGTTGCCCCTGTTCGCTCAACTGAAGTTCACGAAGTTCCTCTTGTCCGATTTCCGTTATATTTCCGCTTAGCTTCACCTTTTTAACAATCTCAGAAAAATCACCTGACAGTTTACGATTCCAGCAAATTGCATTAATTTCTCCGTTAAATGGCGTAGAAACAAGGTCATGAAAATTCGTAACGCAATGAATATGTTTGTCTGTAGGAGATAAATCTGTCATAAAAGTTAATATCAATAAAAAATCATCAGACAACGAAGTACGGCTATTTTCGTTTATAACTGAAACTTTCCGATAGTCGTTAAATGTTACTTCGATAATAATTTTGAGGACTGGAATATTTCACTTAATTTAATAACAGTATCATACTTTACCGTTTATGGAGCGGCATTAACTGCCGGAAGAAACGAGCACCCCGGATATTTTACCCATCTCTATACCAGATGGCCAGCTATGATCCATTACAATAATATTTTAGATACCAATATGGAACCTATAATATTGCGTAAATTATATAATCCCTGGAAATGACAATCCCCTAAATTTAAATGCAAAACAACGGCAATGGACAGAAAATATGAAATAAAATTGATCCTGCTGGGGGTCGCGATACTGTTGTTGATCACTTGCGGCCTGATTTTCCCCCAATCCAATATAGAGAAGGTAATAAAGGCTATGGGCGCAGGTTTTGCCATCATCTTTTTTGGATACAAGTTGACTACCGGATGGCTGATCCTTAATTTGAGCATAGGCCTGGAGACAAAAAGGTGTTCAGTTGAGGCTGAAGACGAATTAGACGATCTGAGCTTAACAGTTACGCTGGAAAAAGGAAGCATCGATAGTTTTTGGTTAAACGATATTGACATACGCGTTTCCGAATTGCAGCAAAATGGAACGCGCGTGATCAAAGGCTATATCAAACCATATGGAATAAAAAAAACACATGCTTTTGATGGCAAAGTTGCCTGGGAATCAGATGAATACCCCAATTACGTTTTATCTCCGAATGAAAAAACCAGCTTCTCTGCTTATACCAGGGTAAGTAAAAGGTCAGTCATCCTATTAGAGGCCAATATCCTGGGCAGCAGACCTTTTTATGGCATAGAAAGCAAAAGTGGAGATAGGTCAATACAATGGAGGGCATCCACAATTTCGCTCCCTAAATGATCCGATAGATCATCAATAAAGCAAAAATTACTCTTACAATCGAGAGTTAATTCCTCATCAAGGTAAATGTAGTGCTATGTTATAGCCTGCTGATACCTCTAATCATTTCAACTTATAATGGTACCTACGGTTTTCCGTAAGTTATTCATCGTCCAAAACTCCATTTTGCAGGTCAATTTAAATCTTTAATTATGACCACCTATCAAGTTGCCTGCATTAACAAGCGCGATAGCCATTACGACGACCACGAGAGAATTTCCCATATCGGAGGAATAACCGATGATGGATTTCGCTGGAAACTGACGGAAGACGACGCCATCAGGTCGATTGAACAGGGTAAATGTCAATTTTTTGTCCGTGTCAATGGCCAAAGCGTAGATGTTATCATTGCGTTGCACGATAATCGAAAGTATCTCAAAACAACATCAGATGGATACAGCCCCAATAACTTACTGCATCTTCCGGAGTGCCCGGGGAGCTAAAATTTTCTATAGGTTAGGGTGAAGAAGCCGTTGATTCAAGATCGGTCACCCCATCTACAAAAAAGAGCCTTGCATCGATTGATCCAAGGCTCTTTTATTATTTATGAACGATTCTTCAGTAGTCTCTCATATATCTCTGCAAAAACGGCAAAGCTCCAAAGCGTTGTTTCACTGAAACTAAACACTTCTTTCCCGTTCTTGTCTTTGATGGAGTATCCTTTTACCATTGCTCTCTGAATGGGTTGCAGGTCTGCTAAAGGATAATTAGTATCGTTAACCGTAAGAAACTCTCTATTCAGGCTTATCTGTTTGGATTTACTATTTAAAAATGTATTGGCAGATAATGCAGTAAAAGAATTTTTCAGGGCGGTAGCAGTAGTGATATAATTAAATTTAATAATTTTTCCCTGCTCAATTTCCTGCCACAGGTATTCACTTCTTTTAGCACAGTTGATGTCTATCAAAGCACCGATATCCCCGCTATGGTTAATGCTGATAAGCTCCCATTGATCGCTGCCATCGCTTTTAAAGGCGAGATTATTAGGAGCGGGAGATTTTCCGGTAGTGAACAGGAACAGGTCTGTCAGGTTCTTTACCGGCATGAGGTATTCCTGCGATTTATATTTACGTTCTAGTCCATTTTCGTACAAAAAATACTGTGGCTTATCCATTTTCTTTTTTGCACTCGCGTAAAAAATGACCGCCATGGCCAGTCCAAAAACGAAAATGAATTTTGAGGCGAAGCCCATTCCTGGCTCATTGGGCAGCAGAAAAGCCAGTGACAAGCCACCCAGGGCTATTAACACAAACAGTCCTATAAAAAATCCGTATACAATCCACATCGATGAGCTTTGCTTATACTCCTGAAGCAATTTTCCTTTTTCCATATAGTTAAATAAAAATTACACGCTGAAATCACATGCAATTGAGAAGGGGGTTGCCTTCTACCGGGTTAATTAATTTGGGTTAAGCCGCAAATATATAAACTTTATAGTATCAGTGCAAAAATATATTCCCTTCTACTTTTATCCCCAAAGTGTATTCATAACCGTTACCCAGCTATTTTGTTGGTAATTTGTCCTATTTTAGGCAACCGAATAAAAGGGTTTTCCCAACGAATATGAATCCATTAATCACGAATATTCATTTAAAGGCCCTTGTATTAAAAAATACTTATATCATTGATGCAGATTACACCTACTTTAAAATAACATTGAAATGAACAAAAAATTTACTTTCAGTCAAAAGCCATTAGACTATGTGTATGCCCTTGTGTGGTTTGGGCTTTTTATAGCTTTCGCCTACTATATTTTTTCAGGCAAAATGTTTCAGCCCGACGCAAACGGGAAGATTCATATCGTAGCTATTTTGGTAGCATGGGTAGCGGAATATTTAACCCAGATAGGAACATCTATCCTGGTTTTACTGATAGGGCTATATATTTCCGGTAAAATGATTATTAAAAAAGCCGTTAACTAACCAATATATGCAGGTCAATTTTATCATACTGCTGTTTACCGGTATATACCTGGCGGGCACCCTACTCTACTACAGATATGCCGTAAAGAAAGGAATTGCCTTCAGGTATAAGCCTATCACCTTAATAGTCGTATTTCTCTTATTCCTGCTCGCCCTCTATGGTATTATCACCCAGAAGCCATATAATGAGATTCTGCCTTTTATACGCTAGTAGCCGGGAGTTGTTTCTCTCCACCGTTAAAATGTAAGCAATTTGCCTTGTTCCGGGATGATCAACTTAACATGCAACGGGTTGTAAGCCTTTAGCTGCGTGCGGATCAGTTGCTCGCGGTTGCCGCCAGGTTTGATATGCGTGATCACCACCGGAAAATTGTTTAACGCTTCCTTACCGGAAAGTGAAGCCAGGTCTTCTAATGATGACATTAACCAGCGTGGAGTAAGATGCCCGAATAATTGTTTATCCGGTTGTTCATTGGCGAAAGAGACTTCAATAAAAAGCGCCTTCAATTTTTTAGCTTTAAGCAGCGGCGCCACCTGTTGCCATAGCTGATGCATTTTATCTGAATGTTCTACTGAATCGGCCCCTGTATCGCCCAGGTACAACACATAGGCCTCGTTATGACGCACCAGGAAAGCGGTGCTTTGATAAGGGTTGGCATGACTTAATGAAAAAGCGGTTACCTGCATACCGGTATTTTGCAAGGGCATTTCGATACCCGGCGTAAGTACCGCATAATGGTATTTGCCCAGTGCAGGCTTCTCGCCTTCATCGGCGAAGTTGGCCCAGCTTTTCCAGGAGAAATATTTATCCTTAAGCACATCCAGGCAATAGTCGAGGCCATAAATGTTTTTACTGCTATCATCCGGCGAATTGATGATCATGCCTGCCAGGTGATCCAGGTGCGCATGCGATATGAGATATCCTTTTATATTTTTCTTCAATACCTCTTCGGCAGTACCCCGCAAGAGTTTCGCCTGTATGGCTTTCTCAATGCCATAATGTAAGGTGCCTGCATCGAGGCACACATAGTCATTGCTGCCGGTTGGTGCAATCATGTAGGAAGACAGGTTACTTTCATCGATACCGCCCTTCACGCCAAGCGGAATGACTTTAAACGAAGTTTGCGAAAAGGCGGTTTTGCAAAACAGCACACATGCAAAGAGGAAAATAGTTAAAACAGGTTTCATTGGTTAAAGATCAAAATTTCTGCTGAATGCTACCGATTTTTTTTATCTTTTTGCTATGAAACCCATTCATCTTCTCTATCTCCTGGCGCTGGTCAAGTTAATTTTACCCTTCTTCCTCCAGGATCCTGCCTGGGCCCCTCATCGCGACGAATTCCTTTACCTCGCGGAAGCGCGGCATATGGCCTGGGGTTATATGGAGGTGCCACCGCTGCTCTCTGTCTTCGCCTGGTTAACAAACCTCCTGGGCGGCGCAACGTGGGCCATCAAAATATGGCCTTCACTGGGTGGCGCTCTCACATACGTCCTGGTTGGCCGGTTGGTGCTCCACCTGGGCGGCCGCTGGTTTGCCCTGGTCCTGGCCTGGATGCCCTTTGTGGCAGGCGCCTGGCTCCGAATACATTTTCTTTTCCAACCAAACTTCCTGGATATATTCTTTTGGACAGCGATGGCCTATGGACTCACCAGGTTTCAGCAGTCGGGAAAGCCCGTGCATCTTTACATTGCAGGTCTTAGCTTCGGCTTGGGCATGCTTAGTAAGTACACGATGGTATTTTATGCCTCGGGCCTGATGGCGGGTCTACTCCTCACCTGGGACCGAAAGCTCCTCACTAACCGCCATTTCTATTATGCCATTGGCCTGGGCCTCCTGCTTTTCCTGCCCAACCTGCTCTGGCAGGTTCGCAACGGCTTCCCGGTTGCCTATCACATGAAGGCGCTTCATGATGGCCTGCTTCAGTACGTGAGTAACTCGGATTTCCTTAAAGATCAGCTCCTATACAATGTGGCCACCCTCTTTACCTGGGTGACAGGCCTCATTTGGGCGGCGCGTACGAAACAATACCGTTTCATCGCCTGGGCATTCTTCGTCACACTCGCACTCCTGATGATAGGTCATGGAAAAAGCTATTACTCGCAGGGAGCTTACCCCATCCTGTTCGCATTCGGCGCTCCTGTGCTGGAAGCCTGGGCGAATAAGTGGTGGAAGATAGGTATGCTCGCCTTCAGTCTTTTCATAGGCATCCGCCTGGCCCCGCTCCTCCTGCCTTTTAAGGCGCCTGGTCCCCTGGCAGCATACTACGTTCATCACCCGTTGGCCGGTAAAGTGGGATTCCTCCGTTGGGAGGACCTCCAGGACCATGCCCTGCCCCAGGATTTCGCAGATATGCTGTCCTGGGAGGAGATGACCCAAAAGGTGGCCAGCGCCTATGCTTCCCTCAACAACACAGAGAAGGCCCACACACTATTGTTCTGCGATAACTATGGTGAAGCGGGAGCCGTGAACTATTATGGCCCGAAATACCATCTGCCGCCGGCATACAGCGACAATGCCAGTTTTCTTTACTGGATGCCCCGCGATTTCGATCAGTTCGAAGTATTGCTGCTCGTCACAGACGATAAGCAGGAAATGCAGCATGCCTTTATCAAAGAATTCAAGGAAGTTCAGCTGGTAGACAGTATCACGAATCCATATGCCCGTGAGCATGGCTCACTGATCATATTAATGAAGGGCCCCAGCGAAGCTTTCCGGAAAGCATTCAGGGATAAAATCGACAAAAGTAAACTGAAGACCACCGCAGAGGGGGCTGCACAAACACTGAAACCAAACCCACTGGAAGACGGCGGCGCGCTACATTAACTAGCGCAACTTTTTTACAAACCCGGCAATGGCTTCCCCTATTTCCATAGGGCTGTCTTCCTGTAAAAAATGTTTTCCTTTTACAGTTATCTCTGACTGATTGGGCCAGGTACGGCAAAACTCCCGAAGGCTGTCGTTTTCCACGGCACCGGGGTTACCGTGAATCCAGAGCTTGGGAACCGGACTTTCTTTTAGCCAGTTTCCATAATCAGTCACCACTTCAGCTACTTCTTTGGGCGATCCGTCCAGAGCAATCTGACGTGGAAATGATAAGGTAGGGCGACGATCTTCTCCTTCGTTAAGATAGGGTCGCCGGTATTCCGCCATCTCTGCCCCGCTGAGTTCCCGGCAAATTCCTCCGGGCAGTACTTTTTCAATAAACACATTGTTTTTCAACACCAACTCCTCGCCAGCGGGGGATCGCAATGCACGGAACAGCTCACGCACCTTTGGTTCAAATTCATTCCACTTAAAAGGAATCGCCAACGCTTCCATATGAACGATACCCTGCACGCGGGAACGGTGTTGATTAGCCCAGTCAAAGCCCAATACAGAGCCCCAGTCGTGCAATACCAGCGTCACATTTCTTTCCAGTTTCAACTCTTCCCAAAGGGCAAAAAGAAAACTGCGTTGCACGGAATAAGTATATTGTTCCGGTCCGGAACCGGGAAGCTTTTCTGAGTCGCCCATGCCAATCAGATCGCAGGCAATAAGGCGTCCAAGACCCCGGCAATAGGGCATTATATTCCGCCAGAGATAAGATGAAGTAGGATTGCCATGTTGAAATACGATAGGGTCGCCTTCGCCTTCATCAATATAAGCCATACGGCGCCCTTTTATCTCAATAAATTTCTTTTCTGCAAAAGGCTTTTCGCTGAAAATGGTCTGTACGTTTGCTTTGTTTTCCATGTTTGTAATGATTTTATACTACAAAGCAACGACGCTGAAACAGGTCAAAAAATAAGGTACCTTAAGATTTTTTACGAAACATATTTGCTTTCATCTGGCTAAAGAATTCTGGTGTAACACCGATATAGGAGGCAATATATTTTTGTGAAATCCGGCTTTCAAGGTCAGGGTAAGCCTTTGTGAATAGTTCATATCTCCCTTCTGCAGGTTGTGAAAGGTTCGCATTTATCCTGTTTTGATGAAAGACAAAAGCATTTTGAAATAATATCCTGAAAAACCGTTCGAATGTGGGCGCCCGCTGGAACAAAATATCCAGGTTGTCTTTACTGATTTGCAGCAGCGTAGTGGGCTCCAGCGCTTCCAGGTTATTGACGCTCTTTTGTCCGGACAAAAAACTATACAAATCACCGCTGCACCACCAATCTTCCGGCGCAAACATCAACACATGTTCCCTGCCGCCCGCGTCGATCGTATAAGTACGCAGGCAACCGTTGATGACAAAACATTGCTGCCTGGCCACATCTCCTTCTCTCAACAAAAATTCTTTTCTTTTAACGGTTTTAGTAACCGCCAGGGATAGAAAAACGGCGGTTTCCTCGGGAGTTGGCTCGATGTGACGTCGTAGGTTTTTGATGATGGTTTCGTTCATTGGATAGTGATGTAATTTCTTAATTGCAGAACAGCCTGATTCCCCTTCCAATAGTTACGCTAATTGCACTCTTCATAAAAGGTATTATTATACCAGTTGTTTACTGTCAAAATACGACAAATATTGCAGCCTTACTTAATATTCAAATAATAAATAGTAGCTATATTTTTTAGATAAATACCAAAGCGAATACACATATGCAAAGTAATTACAGAAATGAATCCTTCTGTAGATATAAGGATAGCCAATCAACGAACAAATCGCATTCTCCAATAAATTCATGAATAAAATTGGCTAAAAATAGCGGTGTTTTTATAGGTACCTTTTTCCACTTTAGAGACTATCTAAATAATAAAAAAGTGATGAAACACGAAGTATATAAAAACATCAGCGTTTCAAGCAACCATAGTTTCTTCGAGTTCTTTAGTATTGGCCCTAATGGTGTAATCCTAAAGAGAATAACATTCGCGCCAACAGAAAATGGAAACATAGTAAGCCTTGCATTTGGTGATATTGATATAAATGGAAAAATGGATGATTGCATTATTAGCAATAATGGAGACAGAGATAAAATTCTCGCAACGGTATGCCAGGCTATACTACTATATTTAGAAAAGTATCCAAACAGGATTGTATATTTTCGAGGTAGTACAATAGAAAGAACCAGGCTCTATCGAATACTAATCAACAATAATATTAAAGAATTTGAATTACAATATGATATCTGGATAGAGCATCAAAAAGAAAAATGTGTAACTTTACAATTATGAAAAAGAAAATAATCAAGGTAAAAAGCGAATTATCTCAACAGGAAATCACTTTAACTGTTGATAAAAAACTGGACAGTTTAAATCCTAAAGATTTTGCTCCTAAAAAGCTGGAAGCCGCCAACAAGGCGTTACCTAAAATGGCAAACCTTATTAGTAAATAAAACTTTTTATACCTGGAAGTCACCTGCTTTGGGGCAGGTGACTTTTTATTTTTATCAATCTGAAAAAAACTCTTTCATTTTAATAATTGTCTCTGTCCCTTTTTGCAGTAAACGCTCATTACTCTGTCCTCAAATTCTTTGTCGGATTGGCAATAGCAGCTTTAATAGTAGAAGCCCTCTACTGTAAACCAGGCTATCAGGATAGACAACAAAAAGGTGATGATGAAAAAGTCGGCCCGCAGATTAACCCTGAAACTATATTGTTGTAGCCATCCATTCATAAAATACCAGGCTACCGGCGCAGCGATGACGAAGGCGAGCCGAACCAACATGAAGGAAACCAGTCCATATAAGCCCAGGCAGGAAATAAATACAGCGATGCCTGCGAAAATGCTGAATAAATGGGTTAGCTGCAGAGGTCATCTTACAACAAAGGAGTCCTGCACAGTCACATAATTGTGCAGGACTCTCATCAACGTCATTCGTCTCTATCTCAATACTTTTATTTCGCCAACATACCAGGGTATATTATCCCATCAACAGCCGGCATGCTAATGCCCAGCAATTTCGCCACCAGGGGCGCTATATCTGTCAGGTCCATTACAGGTACTTTCACCTCTTTTGCCAGGCCTGCGCCATAGGCAACGAAGCCGGTCTGTATCTCCCGGAAGTCAGGGAAATAGCCATGTGCACCACCCTTTGCCTTTTTCACCGCAGCGCCATCGCTGCTGCCTGAAAAAGAAACACCCTGCACGGCGGTAAGCGCCAATACAGCATCCAGGTCGGCGCCAGTTTGCGCCAGTTCGGGCTGCTCAATTACACGAAATTGCTTCCTGATACCTACAGGCAAATCTTTCAGTATGCCTTTTACCTGCTGCAACGTTTTCACATCATTCTTATCTTTCAGTTTCAGAAAGGTAGACCCTCCTCCACTATGGAACATTGCCTTCCAGGCAGAAGGATTGCTCTTGTTGCCGCATAAACCTTTCTCCGCCAGCCATACATTAGGCGCCAGGGAAGTATGCGTATCTACAAAGCCATGATCACCGGTAACAATCACCGCGGTGCTGTCGGCAATGCCTGCAATCTGAATCGCCTCCAGGATGGTACCAATGCCGTGATCGGCGGCAGCTACAGCGGCGGGCACCTCTTCCCCATCCCGGCCTTCACGATGCTGCACCTCGTCGGTGCAAGGCAGGTGAATAGTGAGAAGATTGGGCTTATACTTACGGATAAGATACGCCGCCATCCTGCTCAATGTTTCATTCATGCCCAGGTAACGGAGGTTCATATCAGTAGATTGCAACTCCCCGGTAGCATAGCGCTGTACTTCTTCGAAAAGACCGGCTGGCGTGGCCTGCTCGCTGGTAGGCTTCCGGCGGTCGCCGGGATTATCCAGGGAAAACGTTTCGGGAATATTGTATTTAACAGGCGCACCTACCGACACCGGCCAGGAAACAGACGCTGTTACTTTGCCCGCTTTCCCTGCAGCGTCCCATAAAGTTTCGGCAGTGATGTTTTTGGTTTCAGAATACCATCTGCCGCTGGCGCCTTCCGGCTCGAAAGGTGTATTGTACCAGATGCCGTGTTTGGCAGGCTTTACGCCGGTAATAATGGTGGTATGGGAAGGATAGGTAATAGTAGGAAAGATACCGTTCACCCCTGTGGCATGTACTCCCTTCTTCATCATTGCCTGTAAATTAGGAGCAGGCCAAGATTTATCGAGATAGAAGTCTGGCCGGAAACCATCGATACTTACTACAATCACATACTTCGCCTGTTGAGCCATGGCACAGTACCCCGATAACAGGATAGCGCCTGCCAATATTATTCTCTTCATGATATTTTTTGAATTAGTTAATGAATGGGAAAATTTCTTTTGCATGTTTGTTTTTTACCAGCACGGCATTCATGTCATACTTCATCACTACCACGCCTGCGGCCTTATCATAGGTAAAGTCATCCATGCCGCGTTGCAGCGGGATAAACGCAGGAATCTGTGCCTTCACATATGCTGCTGTAACATTCGGATTATTCTGCTGTTCTGTTTGTGATACGGGGAACTTAATACCCAGATCCGTCATCCGGCGGCCTTCTGCCATAAAAATTTCCTGGCGCAGGCGGTAAAGAATATATAACAGCTGATCTTCGGTAACGGCAGCATCGAGGTCATTGGCGGTCACCATGGTGCCGGAAACCGTATATACCTTAACGTTACCCGCTTTCCGGTCGAGTACATAATTACTACGCAAGGTGTCTTCAGCACTGAAACGAACCTTTACTGCGGTGAGCGGATAGTCGTTCCTGTTACCACCATTCCTTGTTTCCTTTTTATCATCCACCATGGTAAAGGGCCTGTTGGCTACTACCTGCAACAGCTGCTTCAGGGTATTTCTTCCCAGGGAGATGTTACCGCCGGAGAGCTGCGTTTCAGCGAGAATCAGCCACGCTTCTTCTGCTTTTACGATGGTCACTGGTTTCTGGTCGCTGGCAGCAAGACCGGTATGGAAATATTTAGGGTCCAGGAAATCGAGGCGGGGCAGCGGGGCAAACTCATTGTTCGTTGAGGAGAACAGGTAAGTCTGCATATCGTTTGACACACCGTTTACGCCATCATATTTCACCTGGCGGAGCAAAGTCGTGCTGGAGGTAGCGTCCTGGGCAAACTTCGCCGCATTGGCCGCATCGCCCAGGGCATAGTAAGTCCTGGCTTTCAGCAGCGTGTATGCTTTTTTCTCATCAGCATCCGGTTGCAACGCCAAAGCCCTATCCAGCATATCCAGCGCAAGCCTGAAATGTTCTGCCGGTTTGAGCACCGGTCCCAGGTTGCTGCCGGGAAGCCCCACAAACAACTCTCCGCTCAACAGGTGAGCGAATGCACCACTGAAATATACCTCCGCAGAGTCGGCAGCGGTACTGTTGGGATCAGCGGGCAGTACTTTCGACAGCCCATATTCCGACATGGTACGCAGGCGATGTACCTGTATCTGCAGGTTATTTACGTCCACATCAAAATAATCGATCTGGGGTATATCAAATACTTTACTGCTAAGCGTACGGTTATTAAAATAGTTGTCGGATACCAGTTCCGTGGATACTACCACCTGGTTCATAGTCAGCGCCAGCTGACGTTTCAAGCCCGTCACCCAACTGCTCGCAGCATTGGGATTAGCAATAAATACGGGTTCTGTTACATTCGGATTCAACACTGAACAGCTGCTGAATGCCAGCGCGCCAGCTGATACTATAGTGAGGATATATCTTTTCATGATGGTAGTCTTAGAAGTTTAAACGTAAAGTGCCCAGGAATTGACGCGGCGCCGAATAGGTAGCATAAGAGATACCGCCTGTGGTAGCTCCTCCCTGCCCTTGTGCGCTTCCGCTGATAGTTGCTTCCGGATCAAAGGAGGAAGTGGCGAAATTCAACGGGTTCACGGCAGAGAAGCTAACGGTAGCAGATTTCACTACTTTGCGGAGCGTATATGGCTTCCAGGAATAGCTGCATCCAATCAGCCTGATCTTCAGGTAATCGGTTTTCTCGGTAAACATATTCGTGAAGTTCAACCAGTTGGTCCGTTTGTTCTTGTCAATTTCTGCCTGCGGAATGCCTTCATTGTCTGCGCCGTAATTGAAGCGGAACTGGCGGTCGAAAGAGTTGGCATAAGCACCTTTTTGATAGTCACCGTTGGCAAAGAAATTAAATTGTTTGTAGCGCAGGTTAATGCCCAGGCTACCGAAGAGGTTGGGAATGGTAGTTCCCAGGTTCTGCTGGGCCAGGGTTGACTGCAATACGCCATCGGCGCCAAATATGCCGTAGTTACCACGGAGGAAACCGATAGGATAACCTTCCTGCACCACGGTTTGAATGGTACGGGCACTGAATCCATTGATGTTGAATGGCGCCGCACCGGCTGCATATTCCACGTTATTGTATAAAGTATTCAGGGAAACGTTCACGCGAAGCGTCACGTCTTTTTGATCGATGGGAATGCCGGTGAGGCTGAACTCCCAGCCGCGGTTGAGTATCTTGCCCACATTGTAGAGCTGAGAGACTGATTCTCCCGAAGAAGGTGTTGGCGGCACGCTAAATAGTGCTCCTTTCGTAAGTGCATTGTACCATCCGGCAGATACCAGCAGACGATCTTTCAAAAAGCCCATGTCTACGCCCACCTCAAAGGTGGCTGTTTTCTCCGGCTTCAGGTTGTCGTTACCAGGTTGTCCAAAAAATGCAGCCTGTTCGTTATTGTATCCCTGGAAAGCGATGGTGCGTTCATTTGCAAAGGCGGTTGGCAGGTTACCCGCAATACCGAATCCACCACGCAATTTAGCAGACGATATTACACGCGCCATCCGCTCAAACCATGGCTCTGCACTGGGGATATAAGAGATACCCACTTTGGGATAATACTGTACGCCAATGTTACGGCCAAAAGCAGGATTACCGTCGCCGCGCAGCCCCAGATCCAGAAAGAGCTTATTTTTAAATCCTATGTTTTCCTGCACGTAAACACCCCAGTTCACCATTTCCAGGTAAAACTCATCGCTGGTTTTAACGGTGGCATCCTTGATATTCTGCGCGCCATCGCGGATATTGCTTCCATTGTAAGCGATCTGCTGGTCTTCATTGCGGAAAAACTGCGTACCGGCGGTTGTTACGAAGGAGAAATCACCGGTTTTAAATTCGTGCTGACCATTCAGTTCCAGCGTAAGGCCCAGGTATTTGCGATCGTTATTGTTAACGCTACCCTGGTTTTTTACCGGGTTTCCGCTGGTAAAGGAAAGATACTGGTTGGTGGTGATCACCTGGTTTTTCTGTACCCGGTAGTCGATACCGCCGGTAGCTTTAATCACCAGGTTTTTCAGCGGACGGTATTTGAATGACTGCGAGGTTTGAAAACGGTTAACGACAATATCATTATCCTGTAAACGTTCTGCTTCGCGCACATAGTCCTTCATACGCTGGAAGGCGGTATCAGACAGTTCATCTATCTTAGGGTTAAACATAGGTCCTGTGATGGCTGAAGCGCCGCTTTCGGTAAACCACAATCCTGTATAGCCGCCCTGGTTGCCATTTCTATTGCGTTTGTACTGGTTATTTACATAAGTAAAGGAGCTTTCATAAGTTACCTTCTCTCCCAGTCCCGCGCGGAAACCCGTGCTGAAGTCTATCTTCTTGTTCCTGTTCTGGTTAAAAATTTCGGTACCCTGGGAGTTGAGATAGTTACCGGAAAAGCTGTATCCAAACTTATCACCACCACCGTTCAAACCAATATGGTGCTTCTGGAAAAAACCAGTCTGCATCAGCAGTTCCTTAGTACGTTTAAAATGGAGGAAGTCAGCCGTTGGCGTTTCTACGCCCATCTGTGTTTCCACGTTAATGGCCGTATTATCGGCCCCACCTTTTTTGGTAAAAATCTGGATAACGCCGTTGGCCGCATCGGAACCATAGAGGGTGGTAGCGGCGCCTCCATTAATATATTCTATCTTGTCGATATTATCCATCGGTATATCTGCAATGGCGCTGATAGCAGCTCCCTGCGCGCTTCCGCCACCCATGGCCGACACCGTGTTAAGGTTATCCATTCTTACGCCATCCACATAAATGATCGGTGTTGAATTGATGAAGGCAGAGTTCACGCCCCGGGCACGGATGAGCGATGTCGCGCCTGATTGTCCGCCGGTCAATTTAATCTGTGCGTTGGGAAGACGCGACTGTAACAGCTGGTCTATTCTCCCCGCAGGCACATCTTCAATATCCCTGCTGCCGATGCTCACAATGTTCGAGGACAAACGGCGACGGGAAATATCCACGCCCTGGCCGGTTACCACTACCTCATCAAGCCCGAGCCGGTCTTCTTCCAGCTGTATTTGCAGGTTAGCCGCTTTATTTTTATTGATAGCAATTTCCTGTTTTTTAAACCCAAGGAAATACACCACCAGCGTAGCTTCTTCTTTACCAGCAGGGAAGCTCAGTGAAAACCGGCCATCAATATCGGTTTGCGTACCGGTAGAACTACCTTTGATACTGATGCTTACACCAGGAAGTGATTCCCTGGTTTTACCATCAATGACACGCCCCGTAATTTTTATATTCTGTTGCTGGCCATTAGCCTGGATCAGGAGGTATTTGTCGTTGATCTGCACTACATCTACCGGGAAAGAGCTCAGCAACTCTTTTAAAACAGCTGATACAGTTTTATTCGTGGCGCTGTAACTCACTTTACTATTTGCCGGAATTGCCGCCACGTCGTAGCCAATCGTCAGCGACGACTGCTTCTCTATCAGCTGCAATACTTGCTTCATAGATAAGTCCTTTGCCGTTACATTTACCTTAATCGTTTCCATTGACTGCCCGTCCATACTGGTGGCAGACGCCAAACAGGTGGATAAGCATGCGAGAAAGAGTGTTAGCCTCATTTTTAAGGAAAAAAGAGTTTGGACCGGTTTCATACAACCGGTGTAAAAATTTCTCATCTTTGTAGTGTTTTTTAATGTTAGCCGTTAAAAAATACTGTGCCCTTTAACAGGTCGCAGCTTGTAACCGGGGATGTTGGTAGCACCTCCGGTTTCTTTTTTCAGATTACGCTTTAGTGTCCATAAGTCTTACTGTATATGTTGATTTGACGCGCTGCATTTTTATAGGTGATGCCAGTCAGGCCGGCGAGTACATGGAGTATATTAGTAAGTTTCTCCTGCCGGAAAACAATGCTGTATCGTATGGTATCCGCCGCAGTGCTATACAGGCGGATCTTATCGGGATATTGTCTGCTTATTTCTGCTACTATCTCTGGTAAAGTATTGCCATTAAAGCTCAGTATTCTTTTCTGCCATTGCCCTATTACCTGCGGGTCTTCAAAACCCTTCACCACGCTGCCGGTGCTGGTGCTGTACTGTAATGTTTCGTGCTGCTTTAACAAACTGGCATGTTCCCCGTCTTCATTAATCATTACCTTCACACCTCCACTGGCTACAGCAATCTTTGCCAGCTGTTCATTGGGATAGGCGCGGATATTGAAGGCAGTACCCACCACGGTAGTGGTGAGCTGCTTATAGTGTACGCGGAAAGGACGATTGGGATCCGATTTTACGTCAAAAAAAGCTTCCCCTTCCAGGGAGAGGTTGCGCGCTGTTTTCCCAAAGGCTGCATCAATACTAAGTCTGCTGCCTGCATTGAGTACCACAATACTACTGTCGGGGAGCACTATCCGCCGGGTAACGGCGTTTCCTGTTTGTACAATTTCCGGAGCGGCATCGGACGTACGGTACAAGTATCCTGCAACACCCACCACCGCCAATACTGCGGCCGCATAGGAAAGCCATCGTCTTAACGGCTTTACCGGTGCTGTAGCAGCATGTACCTGCTGAAGTATAGATTTTTGCAGAGCAGCCCTCTCCTCCTCTGACAGCCCGCTTTGCGCACTATCAGGCAATTGATCATACCAATGGTTTACCCGCTTGTTTTCTTCAGCAGTGGTTTGTTGCAGCAGGTATCGCTTCAACAAAGACTTAATATCGTTGGGCTGTTTGAATTGGTCCATACCATAAGAATCTGCTACAGGAAGGCAAAGTACCGCGAAAGTATGTTACGGAATTATTAAGGAATTTTAATTAGACAGCGAGAGCAATAACATTAATGTGCCCAGGTAGTGGCCATTTTCGTGCAGGCGCGTACGCAAGGTTCTAAGCGCCAGGGTAATATTATTCTTAACGGTTTGTTCAGAGAGCGAGAGCTTTAAGGCTATGTCTTTCATACTCATATTAGCCTCGCGGCTGAGCAGGTAGGGTGTTCTAAGCCTTTCCGGCAGGAGACTCACTTCCTCCCGGATACAGTGTTCCAGCTCCTTCAGGTAAATTTTAGATTCAAAATTGTCCTCTTTTTCATAGTCGGCGGCTTGTTCCAGTAATATATCGTTGTACACCGTGGTACCTGGTTTCGCAAAATAATCGATGATGGTGTACCTGGCAGCCTGGTAGAGATATGCATTCAACCGTCCATTGTCGCCCACGTAAAGACGTTCACGCGAATTCCAGCAGCTGATAAAAATATCCTGGACCATATCCTGGGCATCTGCGCTCTGCCTTATCCTGGATTTTATATATATGAATATTTCCTCCCAATATCGATTCACCAGGTTAGTGAAAGCAGCATGATTCCCCTCTTGAATCAGTGATAACAACTGACGGTCCGTTAGCTTTTCCATATCGGGGGCAAACTTAATATCCAGATATGAACTGAATATTAAGTTGCTGTTTTAAATGAAATGCAGTTTTACTGCCCCACCGCATCACTCAACGCTGCTACCAGCGCCCTTCCTTTATCTACATCTCCCGTAATCTTCTCTTCATTAAAATCATGTTCCTTAGCGAAAACTCCCAGATGCTGCTCCAGGGCCTGCCAGGCACGCTTCGCCGCCTTGCTGCCGGATGCTGCCACCTGCGCTTTCAGGATACGGATCTTTTCGTAATCCACAATTCCTTCACGTAGTTTCTCGAACCGGATACAACTATTGCCACCGGGATATACCAGGAAACAATCGCCCGCCGGCCATCCACCAAAACGGGCATCCCGCACCGGGTCTTCCGGCCATCCGTCGTAGGCCCAGCGCAGGAAGCCATCGTAGCCACGCGCAAAGGAATACCAGCTGATCCAGCGCCCTTCGATCGGGGGAGAAAATACAAAGTTGTTGGGCACCGGCGGATTACAGCATACATAAAAAGTAGTGGTAGCCCCCCGGGCGCTTCGTTGCCGTTGCTGGGCGTCTGTAGGTTCTTTGCCGTACAGGTAACAGTAGTCATCGAGTAAGGTGTCTAACTCTTTGTGCCAGTTACCCGCATAAGTGATACGCCATTGGGGAGAATGCTTCTTTATCACTTTGATGGCGGCCAATGTTTGCTCCATCTCATTTTCATTGATGCCCAGGTAAGTCTTGTTAAACCAGCCTTTCTTTTCCAGGTGTGCCTTCAGGTCATTTAAGAAATCATGCCAGCGGGTGCGGTACACGGCTGTTCCCGGCGCCCATTGTTCATAAACATAATTGCCGGTGGCCGCATCGGTATAACGGAAACGGTTACCCCAGGGAACGGGCGTATAGATAGTGATGGCTTTGTCGATACCCAATGCCATGGCCATTTCTACATATTCGTCGAAGATGCGGTAGTCATATTTCCAGGAGTCGTCCCTCTCCTTAATCCAGGTGATCATGCCTCCCTCTATCATATAGGAATTATCTGACCAGGGGGAATGTACGCCATAGGTGGTAATGTATTTACCGCCGGCATCGGCATATAGTTGCAGGTGTTTTTTCAACAACGCCTTGTGCTCGGCCGACCATGGCTCCAGGTGATTGGCCCAGGCCACCGTCCAGGGGTTCTGCCAGAGATCCAGGCGGTATTGCCAGTCGTGCGGCGGCGGCAGTAGCTGCCGTTGCACCCTGATCTTCATATATAGTGTATCGGTATACCGTTCAGTATGTACCAACACTTTTCCGGTGTATTGCCCCGGCGCTGCATCTGCAGGTACATCGAGTGAAAGCCATACCGGCCGGGTCGTTCTGCCTGGCAGGTCGAACCGGTCGAAGTCTTCAAACCGGTCCGGCATCAGGAAACCTTGTTTATAGGGCGTTCCCTCGCAGGTAGCATCTTTGGCTCCATAAGGATAGTTGGATAATACATAGCGCACTAAATGCAGTTTGGTGTGCTGGTGATGAATCACCTTCCCATTTTCATTGATGAGATCACCCACGGTAAACCGCACCTGGCGCAGGCTGTCGGGCGACCATACCAGCAATTGTGCATTCAGCCTTTCATTTTTCCAGCCGGTAGCTTCCCAGGTGGCAGTCACCTTTTGCGATGGTACTGCTGTTCTGAAATAAGCCTGTTCCGTGGAACCGAAAGCCACATGCAACCCGCTTCCCTGGCCCTTCCAGGCAGCGGAATCTACCAGCTCATCAAACGTATATTCCGGCTGATAATGTGGGGCCAGCGCCGGTAAATGGGCAGCATCTATTTGCCCGGAGTGTTGTGCAAAAGCTGTTGCTGAAACCAGGCAACCTATGATGGTTAATTTCTTCACGCGCTTCATTTAAAATGTGACAGTTGCAGGGGCGTGCTCTATTGCTTACGACCACGCCGTTTCTCCATTATAGGCAACACACCCTTCGTATTTCTCCGGCACAGGAAGGTAGCGTAGTACCTGTGTAGCGCCGGCCTTAGAAGTAAAGAAACCCAGTAAGGTCAGTTGCTTCATGAGTGTAAAATAATGAGGCGCATCGTCTTTGTTATGTTGACGCTTTGCTGCTTCATCGATGCCGGTGAGCAGCGATTGCTTTTGTTCCGTAGAAAGTTGTATAAAAGGCTGCTTAAACTTTTCTTTTGACGCCGTATTCAATTGTGTAATTCCCTGTTTCAATAACTGCTGTTGCGTGTTATCATAACAATCAGCGGCATACAAGGCCATGAACTTACCCACTTCAGCGTCTTTCGCTCCCGGCGTACTGGTGCGGGGAATAATAGTTTCCGCCACCTCGTCCAAAAAGGTGATATCATTATTGCTGAAAAGAGGCCCCTTTTGTTCTTTACATCCGGAGAGAAACAGCTCGCCGCCAACAAATGCTGCCCCGGTCAGCACGGCGATCGTTTTGATTAATTCGCGACGGTCCATTTACAACGCTCCTTTTTTTAGCTGATCCACTGCATAGTTAGCAGCTCTCGCGGTTAATGACATATAGAGAATAGAGGGACTCTGGTTGCCCGTACTTGTCATACAGGCGCCGTCCGTCACGAATACATTTTTACAATGATGTAACTGGTTCCATTCATTCAGTAAGGAAGTAGCAGGATCTTTCCCCATGCGTGCCCCACCCATTTCGTGTATATCCAGTCCCGGCGGCTGATGGTTGTCGTTCACCACTATATTCTTAGCGCCTGCGGCGGTGAGCATGGCTTTTCCCTGTTCAATAAAATCCTTTACCATCCGGTCATCATTGTCGTCATAATCTACGGAGGTGATCAGCAAAGGAATGCCCCATTCATCTTTTTTATCTTTGCTCAGCCTTACATGGTTGCTTTCCTTGGGAATGGTTTCGCCCTGCATATACATATAAGCGCCCCATTTCCCCGGTTTGCTGATCGCTTCTTTGAACCCAGGGCCTACTGCAGCCGGCATGTTTTTGTCGCTTAACTTTTCGCGGTAAGCAGCGCTGAAGATGACGTAGCCACCCACAAAATCCGTGTCTTTTTCATACACGTTGCGGAAGTTGGGAATAATACATTCCGACGGTTTAGATACCTTATAGTACTTATCTTCAAAGCCGTCGAACTCCCCGCTCATGCCAGCCCGGTAATTATGAAAGCAAATATATTTCCCCAGCAACCCGTTGTCATTCCCCAACCCATTCGGAAACCGTTTGGAGGTAGAGTTCAGTAAAATAAGATTGGTATTTAAGGCGGAGGCATTGAGAAAAATAATCTTTGCATGGAATACCGTCGCTTCTTTTGTTTTGGCGTCGATTACTTTTACACCTGTGGCCTTACCAGATTGCTCATCATAAATAATAGAATGCACTACGGAAAAAGGCCGTATGGTGAGGTTTCCTGTTTTTTCCGCCCACGGAAGTGTGGATGCGTTGGAGCTAAAGTAGCCGCCAAAGGGGCATCCACGCATGCAAAGATTGCGGCTTAAACACTGGCGATGCTGTTCTTTTTGAATCTCCTGCGGCAGCGTTACCTGGGCCCACCTGCCGGATACATAGTGGCGATTGAACTTATCTTTCACCACATCGCTTATATGCTCCTCTACACAATTCAATTCAAATGCTGGCTGGAATTCTCCATCCGGCATCGTAGCAATGCCTTCTTTGTTTCCACAAACGCCAATGAATTTTTCGACGTGGCTATACCAGGGCGCAATATCTTCGTAGCCAATGGGCCACTCAATCCCATACCCATAGCGATGCGGGGCGGTAAAGTCCATTTCGCTCCAGCGGGCGCAGGCCCGTCCCCATATGAGCGATTTTCCGCCTACCTGGTACCCGCGTATCCATTCAAAAGGTTTTTCCTGGATATAGGGATGATCGGCATCTTTTACAAAAAAATGTGCGGTGCTGTCGTCATATCCTGCCGCCCTGCTGATATAAGGATTGGCCTTCAGTACCTCTTTCGGCACAGCGCCGCGGTACTTAAACTCCCAGGACGGCGTATTGGCCGTAGGATAGTCCTTTACATGTTCCACATTTCTCCCCCGTTCCAACACCAATGTTTTCATTCCTTTTTCACACAACTCTTTCGCAGCCCAGCCTCCGCTGATACCACTACCAATCACAATGGCATCAAAATGCTTGGCAGCATCTGTATTATCGGCCATACATAAAAATTTTATTGGTTATTCATTGACTATGGGCGTCTGTCAGCGGTTGGCAAATGCAATGCTGCTGCGCCTAAAATATTACCATTAATGAGGGAAGACGTTTCTATCTTCAGCGCCGCAAGGGAGCGACTGAATCCAAAATCGCCCAGTGTTTCCCACATGCTTTTTGCGTAAAACGCGAAGGCTGCTTTCACGGCGCCACCGATAACAATACATTCCGTGTCCAGCACGTACAGGATCAACTTAATGGCTTCACCCAAATGACGGCCAAAATCTTCATACATTTTTATGGCCTCCTGCTCCCCTGCTATTGCCCGTCTGTATGCCTCTTCCCCTGCCGTTTGATATACATTTGTGAAAAAACGTCCGCTGACATAATACTCAATATTTTTACCCAGGTAAGGTATCATACCAAATTCACCTGCTCCTCCGTGCTTCCCGGTAAATAATCTTCCATCAGCTATAATTCCCGCTCCCAATCCGGTTCCTATCGTCAATCCCACCAGGGAGCTGCATGAACGCCCGGCGCCGAAATGAAATTCCCCCAACGCGAAACAGTTGGCATCATTTTCAATTTTGACAGCTACCTGGTAGCGCTGCTCCAGCACTGTCCGGAGGTCGGTTTCATTCAGCGATGGAATATTCACGATATCATAGGGTATCCTGCTCGTGGGATCTACCAGTCCCGGTACACCTATCCCGATGGCCTTCACCCCTGGGTTGATGATTTTGTCGATAATGCCAAAAATCTGTTCCAGGATTTGCGTCCTGTTTCCCTGTGCATACAGGGGTTGTGCAACAACAGGCTCGCGAATGTTTTCATTGACAATGCCGGCACGTAAATTAGTTCCTCCCAGGTCAACGCCTATTATCTGCGTTTTCTCCATATCATTGTTTATTTGATAATGCGGCTGCCCCAGCGGCGTCTAAAAAAACGGTAACCGATGGGTGCTGTAGGAGGAGGCTGGCCGGCACCTCATTTGTTGCAGGCTCCTCCAGCATCTTACGGACAATGGCCGCTTTGTGCTGACCACTCACCATTAAGATGATATGCCTGCTTTCTGAGAGCGTACCCATTCCTAAAGTGATCCCTTTATCCAATACCTGGGGATGGGTAAAATACTTTTGCCCCACCTGCTTCGTTACGGGATGCAGTGCTATTACCTGTGTCCTCCCGTCTATGGCGCACCCCGGTTCATTCATGGCAATATGTCCATTCATGCCTACGCCCAGGATAGCTACATCTATTCCGTTTCTTTCGCTGATAAACTGCTCTGCTGCGGAACATTCTCCCGGAAGATCCGCGGAACGGCCGTCGAAGAAGCAAATGTTATTTTCGGAAACACCGAGCGGCCGGAACAGGTCTTTGTCGATAGAATACCGGCAGCTACCCTCATCTGTTCCGTTAAGTCCTACCCACTCGTCCAATCCTACAAAACTCCAGTCAGTTACCTCCATTTGTTTTTCCTGGTATTTTTCCGCGAGCGCCTTGTATAAGCCCGCCGGCGTATCGCCGGATGCGGGGCATAGCAGCGGCTTATCATACGCCGACATCAGCTGTATCACCTGCTCCGCTACTTTCGCTGAAAGCTCAGCATATGTTTGACAGATCTCTATTTTCACTCGTCTGGTTATTTAGTGGTGGTGGTGGGGGTCAACCATAGATCAATAGGCTTTTCTACCTGCTGGTTAAAGGGAAGCGTTATCCGTTTGCCCTGCCCTGCAGATGCGTAGGCGGCATAGATAATTTCCAATACCGCTCTTCCATCTTTTCCCGTTACCAGCGGTTCGCGGTCGTATTGTACACATTCGATAAAGTGTTTCAATTCCTGCGGATATCCCTGGTTAAAGGCTTCTTCGAAGATGCAGAAGCTCCATCCTACGGTAGTATCTGTCTTTTCCATGGCATAACCGTAGCCATTTTTACTGTAGGCCAATACGGAGTTCCCGGTAAAAAGGTCCGCATAAGCCACCCCATCCAGGCCATGAATTTCACTGCGGTCATCCATTCCGCCTTGTTTGGCCCAGGAGTTTTCGACTACGCCTGTTACACCATTTTCAAATTCTATGATCACCACGGAGTTATCTTCTCCCCTGGTCCTGTTCTTGTGGAGCACCGTCTTCATAGATGCCGTAACACTCACGGCTTTGCTGTTCTTCAACATCCACCGGAACCAGGCGATACCATGGCAACCCATGTCCATCAGTACGCCTCCACCAGATTGATTTATATCATAAAACCAGTCGGAATGGGGACCAGAATGTTTCTCAGACTGCTTTAACAGGTATACTTCTCCCACAGCTCCTTCTTCCACCAGTTTCCGGGCACGTTCGTATTTGGGTGCAAAACAAAGTTCTTCTGCATACATCAGCTTTACCCCAGCCGCATCGCAGGCCGCAATCATTTCGTCTGCTTCTTCCAGTGTAACCGCCAAAGGTTTTTCAATAATAATGTGCTTCCCGGCGGCAGCAGCTTTCAGCGTTGCTTCCTTATGCAGGAAATTAGGGAGACAAATATCTACCACGTCAACATCTACCTGTTGCAACAACTCATCTATGGAAGAAAAATGCTGCGCAATATGATGCCTGTCGGCAAAGGCTTTTGCTTTCCCGGCATTTCTTGCATACACTGCTACAACTTCCGCTTCCGGAACAAACCGTGTATAACTTTCCATATGGATATCAGCAATAAATCCGGCTCCTAACAGGGCGACTTTCACTCGTTTCATAGTTTAATGTTAAAGTGGTTCACTAAAAATATTATTGATGGTAGCTGTTTGCAACCTGATATCATCAGACGCACTGCCAATCATGATCTGGCATGCTACAGGCAGTACAACTTTCTCTAATTTTTCATTGTAAGAACAGAGTTCTTCTTTTGTAAATACTATGGTAACTGCTTTAGTTTCGCCCGGTTGAAGGAAAACTTTTTTAAACCCTTTTAATTCTTTTACGGGACGCAGCGGCCTGGATACAATATTATGAATATACAACTGGGAAGTTTCTTCTCCTGCATAACCACCTGTATTTTTTACCTGGAAGGACACTTTTATATTTTCTTTCCCGGTTATCTCCCATTTCAGGTCGCTGTAAGCAAAGCTGGTGTAGCTTAATCCATGTCCAAAAGCATAACGGGGAGAATTGAGCAGATCGGTATAAGCCGACTTATAAAACCTGTCGGTATCGCTTGCCGGCGGCCTTCCCGTGCTATAGTGATTATAGTAGATGGGAATTTGCCCTTCCGAGCGGGGAAATGTCATGGGCAGCTTTGCGGAGGGATTGTATTTACCCAGCAATACATCTGCCATGGCGTTTCCTCCCTGGCTTCCTAACCACCAGGCGTATACGATTGTGGGTACATGTTCTGACGCCCAATCGAACACTATGGGCCGCCCAGCCATCAATACCAACACTACCGGCTTTCCTGTTGCCACAATTGCCTTTACCAGTTCTTCCTGTATGCCCGGAAGATGTATGCTGGACCGGCTTTTAGCCTCCCCGGTCATGTCGGGGGCCTCACCCACCGCCATAATCACCACATCTGATTGCCGGGCTACCGTTACTGCTTCATCGAAGCCGGCGCGGGAAGAATCTGTGATACCACAGCCACGGGCATACAACAGTTGTGCATCCGGAAGCTGTGCCTGCAAGCCATCCATCAGCGATGGGATATCTTCACCAGGATTGACATTCAAAGACCAAAACCCTTTTAATTCCTTCTTTGCTTTTACCAACGGGCCAATTAAACCTATGCTTTTGCCAGGCGTAATCGGTAAGAGATGTTGGTCGTTTTTCAGCAACACGATGCTCTTTCTTGCCACTTCCCTTGCTACAGCGAGGTTTTCCGGGGTATAGAGCAGTGTTTGTTCCCGTTGGGCATCAATAAACCGGTAGGGATTTTCAAACAATCCCAGCTCAAATTTTTTCGTAAGTATCCTGCGAACGGCATCATCGATCAGCCGCACGTCTACTTTCTTATCTGCTACCAGCTGTTGCAGATGCCCGATATAACTCCCGCTTTCCATGTCCATATCGCTCCCGGCCTGGATAGCTACAGCCGCTGCTTCGTAGTTATCTTTCACATACCCGTGGCTGACCATCTCTCCTATAGAGCCCCAGTCGCTGACTATAAACCCTTTGAAATTCCATTTTCCTTTGAGAATATCCCGTTGCAGGTAACTGCTACCAGATGCCGGTATGCCATTCAGGTCATTAAATGAATTCATGAAGGTGGCTACACCGGCCTGCTGCGCAGCATAAAAAGGGGGCAGGTAAGTTTCCCAGAGGGAATGTAAACTCATGTCTACGCTGTTATAATCCCTGCCGCCAATGGCCGCGCCATAAGCTACAAAATGCTTGGCACAGGCCATAATCGCATCGGGGGCGCCCAGCCCTTTTCCCTGGAAGCCTTTTACCCTGGCAACGGCGATCTTTGATCCCAGGAAAGGATCTTCACCGGCGCCTTCCATCACCCTTCCCCAGCGGGGATCGCGGGCAATATCCACCATGGGCGAGAAAGTCCAGTTAATGCCGGATGCGGCCGATTCTATAGCTGCCACCCGTTCTGCTCTTTCAATAGCTTCCACATCCCAGCTGGCGGCCTGCGCCAGCGGGATGGGAAAAGTTATGCTGTAGCCGTGTATCACATCTTGTCCGAACAGCAGCGGAATTTTAAGCCGTGACTGCATCGCCGCATCCTGGAAAGCCTTTACATGTGCTGTACCCATGATGTTTAATACTGCTCCTACGCGACCAGCCTTAACGGCGGCTATCTTATCCCCCACCTGGGAAACAGGGCCGGTAGCTTCCCAGTTACCGTTATACTGGTTCAGCTGGCCAACCTTCTCTTCCAATGTCATCTTTGCCAGCAACGCATTTACACGTCCTTCTACGGTATTCACCTGGCAGATGGCTTTATCAGCAACGCATAACAAGGCGGCAGTCGCAACGACTGCATATATTTTGCTAAAAGGCATGATTCCCGTTCTTTGAAATTTTTATCCGGATGCTACTGCACCCATTCGTACATTCTTACATAATCCACCTGCATGGCTGCAGGGAACACCGCTTCATCCACACCTTCCTTTCCGCCCCAGTTGCCGCCTACAGCCACGTTCAACAGCAAATAGAACTTTTTATCAAACGGCCATCCTTCATGACCTTTGTGTTCATTTGCCACCTGGTAATACACCCTCCCGTCCAGCAGGAAGGTGATATTATCAGGGGTCCATTCTATTGCGTACACATGAAACTTGTCGTAGGGCTGTTTTATATAAACACCTTTTGTTTTCTGCGTTCCGATAATATGGTTGTACGTTTTGCTGTGCAAACTTCCAAAGATGCTGTCTTTCATATAACCCACATGCTCCATCACATCAATCTCTCCGCTTTCCGGCCAGCCGCCGTATTCGTCGTTGGTCGACAACATCCAGATAGCAGGCCAGAGACCTCTCCCTTTGGGAAGCTTTGCGCTTACCTCCAGCTTTCCATATTTCCAGTCGCCTTTGTTTTTGGTGATCATCCTCGCTGAAGTGTATTTGTGATCGCCGCTCCCGCCGTTCCTGGCGGTAATAGACAATTTACCATTTTCCACTTTCGCATTATTGATATCTGCGGCGGTGTAAAACTGCAACTCATTATTTCCCCAGCCAGACCTCCCGGTTTGATAGCCCCATTTGGTGCTATCCGGCAATCCGTTGTAGTTAAACTCATCGCTCCAGGTCAATTTCCATTTCGTATGACGTTTAATGGATTGGGCCTGGGATGTTGCGATAAAGCAACATCCCACCCAGGTTAAAACGAGACAATAGATACTTCTTTTCATTAGATTCAGTGCTTTCTTTACTATCATTAAATTATTTCAACAGGGAATTAATGTCTTCCTGTGCCTGTGGAATTGGAATGTATTCACTTCTTCCCTTTATAAACCCAGGGAGCACGGTAGCCGCCTGGTCGGTTCTCAGCAGGTCGTTAAATCGCTCGCCCCACCACTCACAGATCAATTCGGCATGGCGTTCATCCAACAGCTGTTGCAGGGTTACACCATTAATAGATGCCAGCTTTACCCGGTTTCTGACCAGGTTTACCTGGGCATCGCCGCTTTGACCTTTACGGATTTTAGCTTCTGCATTCATTAACAGCGCTTCTGCGTAACGCATGATACGAACGTTATTATTGGCGCCATAATAATCAACCCTGCCCGGTGTCATTTGTGAGCTCGGCGTGTATGATTTACCATTGAAATATTTCTTCCTGGATCCATTTCCGGAGATCGTATCACCATCTGGCGTAACGGAATAGGTACCGGGAGCGCCATTAACGCCACAATACTGGATCGCCATTTTTAACCGTACGCTATCATTACGTGATTTCAGGAAATCGACCGCTTTTTGTGTGGGCACCATCCAACCTGGGCCGGTAATAACTGAACTGTAGGTATTTTCAGGGCCCTGGAAGAAAAAGAAGTTACCCCACTCTTCACCGGGGCCACCGGAAATCACGATATCACCACTAGATTTTCCAAAATCAGAATATTGCAGTTCTAAAATGCTCTCATCACATAATTTACCGGGCATTTTAAACAGTTGTTGGTAATTACTGAACAGGGAGAATTTACCGCTGTTCACGATCTGGTTGGTACAATCCAGCACCACGTCCCAGTAAGTACTGCCATTATTGTTGCCTGCCAGGTCCATGGCTGCTTTGGCTTTCAGCATCAGTGCAGTATATTTGGTAACCCCGCCAACGTGCGTGGCGGCATTAGGCCGGGCATCTTCCAGGTTGGCGATACAGAAATCCATTTCAGCCATCACATATTTATTCACGTCTTCTATGCTGCTCTTTCCAACGGTTCCCAGCTTAGCCGGATCGTTGCTTTCCAATCCCAGGATGGGTACTGCGCCAAAGCTTCTGCCCAGCCAGAATTGGGCAAGCGCTCTGAAGAAACGTACCTCTGCCTGGTATTTTGCCAGCAGCTTGGTTTTGTCGGCATCGGAGGCGGGGATATTTTTTCCAAATTTGTCCAGCTCAGCCAATGCACTATTTGCACCCAGTACCACTGCATACATGCTGATCCACATGTCGTTGATGCCCCAGTAGCTTTTTACGGTTACATCGGTTTGAAAATTGTGGATACCTATTTGTCCGGCGTCATCATTTCCCGGCTCGATATCATCACTCCGGGAAGACCGGATGGCCATGCTGATCCATTTTCCAAAAGTGCCGCTGGAAGCGGTTCTGTATACACCAGACACCGGCTGGTACATTAATGATAAATCAGTATAATCGATAGTAGTTGCCTGCGGCTTATTTTCTGATGGCCGATCCAGGAACTTGGAGCAACCGGCAGATAAAAGCATTACGATGAGCAAAATTGATATGTAGTTTCTCATGTTTTCTTTTTTAAATTTTCTATAACGGGTATCAAGGAAACTTTTCGTGTATCCTTAAACGTGGGCTTTCTTTAGAAAGCAGCTCTAACACCTAAACTGTAGGAGGAAGAAACCGGGTACACATTGGCATCATAGCCAGATACCGGGTAACCGCCAGCGGTATTGGTACCCACTTCAGGTGTAAAGCCGTTGTAGCGGGTAAATATGAATGGTCTGTCGGCGGTGGCAAATACCCTCATGGCCACAGGCGATTGTTTGCCCACATTAAAGTTATATCCCAGCTGGATGTTCTGTACACGCAGGTAAGCACCGCTTTCTACAAAGAAGGAGTTGCTCACTTTAAACCAACCCTGTCCCAGGGCATAAGCAGAAGGATAGGCATTGGTTGATCCAGGGCCTGTCCACAGGTTTGATGCAAACTTTTCATCCAGGTTCAGGGAAGTGGAAGCTTTGTAAAGCCGTCCCCTGTTGAGATTGAAGATTTTATTGCCAGACACGCCCTGGAATGCCACGCTAAAGTCGAACTTCTTATAGGTAAGCGCTATATTGAAACCATAGGTAACCTTTGGCAAATAGCTGCCCATGTTGATACGGTCGTTATTATCTAATACTCCATCGCCGTTCTGGTCCTTATATTTTGGGAAACCGGGAACAATTTTCGAGGTAGCTGTCTGGTTATAGTTCTTTGCAATCGGATCGTTGTTGATTTCATCCTGCGTTTGATATACGCCGGTAAATTCATAACCATAGAAGTAGTTGATCGGTTGTCCTACAACGATACGGTTGGGAAATTCTGCGGTCCATTCAGGGAAGCCGCTGGTGGAACTGGGAAGCGTTCCCAAATCGGTCACCTTGTTTTTCAGTGTCGACATATTCGCGCCAACCTGGTATCCCAGCTCACCGATTTTATCATTCCAGCTCAGTGCCACATCCCAACCACTGTTCACCATACTTGCCCAGTTACCATATACACTCGCATAAGTGAAAGGAATGGGCTTGTTGAAGGCAGCCTTGGTAGTCTTCCTGTTGAAATAGTCAACGGAGCCTTTTAATCTTCCCTGCAGCAGTTCAAAGTCAACACCACCATCCCATTCGGTGACAACTTCCCAGGTGACATCTGTAAAGAACCTGTTCACAGAGTATCCGGGCACATATACGCCATTGGCGCCTGCTGTGCTACCGAAGACTGCAGATGCACTATTGCCGGTTTTTACGATAGCATAACCAGCATTTGAATTTACCCCGTCATTTCCAAGTTGTCCCCAGCTACCTCTCAGTTTTAAGAAATCGAAGATTTTCTGGTTCTTCATAAATCCTTCTCTGCTCAATACCCATCCAAGGCCCACTGACGGGAAATATCCCCATTTGGTCTGGTATTTCGAACTTCCATCTGCGCGGAAGGTGGCTGTAAGCAGGTACTTATTATCATAATCATAGGTACCGCGTGTAAAATAGGAAAGGCCGGCGTTACGGTATCCATCTTCTCCGTAGTAAGCTGCACTTGGCGTGCCCTGACCCGCGTACCACGCTTCTTCCACATTCGGTACATCATCAGCTTCGGTCCGTGTCTGACGCCACCGCTCTTCCCTGGTGGATTGTCCCAGTAACAGGCTCCAGTGATGCAACCCTTTGCTGTCCCGATAGGTAAGCAGGTTATCCAATATATAATTGGTGGTTCTTTCCTGGATAGATTTCAGATGAGATTTGACAGCACCATCAGCACCGGGGCCCAGGTTCCTGGCAGGCAGGTAATTTGTTCCCAGTAGCGAACCATAGATCTCGCTCAACTGGGACCTGAAAGTGAGTTTATTCTGCCAGAAACTGGCTTCACCATATATGGTGGGTAATATCTGGAAAGCCTTTGACCGGTCATAATTATAATAGGCGGAGGCCATCGGGTTTTTATCATCTGATCTTCCAATCACAGAAGCGGCGGTAAATTTCACGGGGAAAGCATTCACGTTGGCGTTGTCATATACCGGGAACAGCGGAGAAGCTGTATAAGCATCCAGGAAAGCGCCATAATTGGGATTAAACGTAGTAGAATTATTAAAGATGGCAGAGAACCCTACTTTCAGCCAGCTAAACGCCTTGGCTTCCAGTTGTAACCGGCCATTATATCTTTTAAAGTCGTTCAGGGCATTCAGGATACCATTCTGGTAGGTATAGTTCAGCCCCATGGAATAAGTTACCTTATCGCTTCCTCCCTGCACATCAATACCATGGTTTGTGATCATTGCACTTTTTCTCAATATCACGTCATACCAATCGGTGCTGGTAGTGGGATTAAGTCCGTTGCCACCAAATCTTTGAGAAGACAAAAGCACAGTACCGCTATCTGCCGCAGATCCACGTTGCAGCGAATACGAAGTATACTGTTGTCCATTGGCCATTTTGAGCACATGTGTGGGCTTTTGCACCCCTACATAACCATTATAGGTTACGCGGGTTTTCATATTGGCCTTTCCTTTTTTGGTGGTGATCAGCACTACGCCATTGGCAGCACGTACCCCATAGATGGCGGCGCCGGATGCATCCTTCAGGATCGACATGTCGGCAATATCGTTGGGATTCAGAAAACTAATGTCCGATACAAACATTCCATCCACCACATATAGTGGGTTTTCATTATTAAACGACCCTACACCCCGGATGCGGACATTCGGAGAACTGCCCGGGGCGCCACTGGCAACTACCTGTACGCCGGGAACACTTCCCTGGAGCGCCTCCATAGGAGTGGCGGTGGTCCGTTTAAGCATGTTTTCTGTATTAACCGTGGTAACCGGCGCCGTGAGGTCGGCCTTCTTCTGTGTACCATAACCTACCACTATTACTTCATCGAGACTGGTCCTGGAAGGCTCCAGCTGAATGTTCAACACCGTACCAGTAATAGCCACCACCCGGTTGGCAAAACCTATTGCTGATACTACGAGAGAATCTGAACCGGAAGGTATAGAAAGCGTAAATTCCCCGGTTACATTGGTGGCAGTCCCTATAGCTGTACCTTTTACACCTATCGAAGCTCCGATGACAGGTTCGTTTTTGTCATCTTTCACTGTACCCTTTACAATTTTGTTTTGAGCATAGGTGGTAAGATGAACAATAACAGAAAGCACAAGGAGGGTAAAAATTCTGAAGAACTTTTTTTTCATACGTGAGATTTAAGTTTTTTGGTCGTTCCTGATTAGCGAATCGTGGAGCAACAAATGTAACCTCACTGGTAAGAAAATGTTAAAAAACCACCACTTCATTACTACGTCTTATCACGTAATTCCCTATTTTTATGGCAAAAGACACTACTACAATACTACTACATCACTACTACTTCGTCGTGTGGGGATTGAAATATGAATAAGACACTGTTTAATATCCTGCTTTTCTTTGGGCTGTTATCCACTTGCAGCTCTACTGTTTATGCGCAAAATGGATGTGGACTCCCTGCTGTTGTCAACTATACAAAATTTGACTATCACGGGGGCAGCCAGAACTGGGGCATCGGACAAGATAAACATGGTGTGATGTATTTTGCCAATAACGACGGGCTCTTAAGTTTTGATGGAAGTCATTGGAAACTATACCCATTACCTAATAGCACAGTGATTTGGTCGCTCGCGGTTAGTGATGACGGGAAAATTTATGTGGGGGGCCAGGACGAGATCGGGTATTTCGCCCCGGGTTCCAATGGCGTACTGACCTATACTTCTTTAAAAGACAATATTCCGGAACAATACAAAAAATTTGCAGACATATGGCATATTGCCATTATGGGCAGCAGGGTATTTTTCCAGGGAGATGACCGCATCTTTGAGTATAACGGTAAATCGATCCGGGTACATTTTTCCAATGCGCAATGGTTTTTCATGGCCCGCGCCGGCGACCATATATATGCAGTTGATCGTGTGGCGGGGCTACTGCAATTCGATAACAACCAATGGTCACCTGTTCCCGATGGTAAGAAAATTGCCGGGACGCTCACTGCCGGTATCGTTTCAATGGGCCAGGACAGCGTTTTCATCATCAGCCGGACAAATGGCATCTTTTTATTACACAATGGCTCAATCAATCTGCAACCCAACAATCTACCCGGTCATCTTTATATCAATGGCGCCACAAAAGTAAATGACGCCGAATTGATGGTAGCCAGTTCCTCGGGGGGATCCCTGGTGGTAAATACCAGGAATAAAACCTGGCAGACTTTCTCCAATGACCAGGGACTTCAGAATAACAATGCCCTGAGCGTTTTCAAGGATGCCAGCGGCAACCTATGGACAGGGTTGAACAGCGGTATCAGTTATATCAACTACAACTCCGCTATCAGGTATCTCCAGGTGGGTAAAACCAACAACCTGCCAGGTTACTCCACCAGCATATTCAATAACAGGCTGTATGTGGCTACGTCCAACGGGCTGTATAGCGCCCTGTTGACCGATAATAAAAATATCCACGTCACCCAGGATGATTTTTCCCTGGTAAAAAATACAGAAAACCGGGAAGCCTGGAATCTTGCCGAGATAAACGGACATTTATTACTAGGCAGCGACAATGGCAGCTATGATATACAGGGAAATGAAGCCAGGCTGCTCTCCGGAGACGCCGGCAGTTGGTATTTCCTCCCACTCTCCTCCGTTTACCCCGTGCAGGATATTATAGTGGGCACCTATTATGGCTTAAAACGGCTCCGTTATGAAGGCAGTAATTTCAACGATGAAGGTAAAATAGCAGGAACACCCGACTCCTACCGGTTTATGGCGTTGGACAGCAACGGCGATATCTGGGCCTCCCATCCCTACCGGGGCATCTATCGCGTGAGTTTGTCACAAGACAAGAGAAAATACACCTTCCATCTATATACCTCCAACGACGGCTTGCCCTCTACCTTAAATAACTTTGTTTTCAAAATAAAGAACCAGGTCCTCTTTGCTACCGCAGGAGGGCTTTACGAATTCAATACCTCCACCAATAAATTTTTTTCTTCCAGGTTTCTTTCCGCCGTTTTTGGCCGGATGAAAATACGGTATCTCACGGAAGATAAAGAAGGTAACATCTGGTTCTGCGGCGAAAAGGGAACAGGTGTGGTGCATTTTTCCTCCACCGACACCACCCATTCGCCCAAAGTCACTTACTTCCCTGAATTAGCCGGGCAGCTCCTGCCAAAGTTTGAAAACATCTATGCCTATAACCCTGAAAATGTGTTTATCGGCTCCGAAAAAGGATTAATTCACCTCAACTATCAAAGATATACATCCGCCAGACAGCCCGTCACCGTTCGCCTGGGCATTGTAAAGACTACCAGCAAATCCGACAGCACTATTTTTGGCGGTTACCAGGACGCATACCTGGCGGCTTCTGCATCCGGCAGCAACAAGCACCTGCTGGAATTGCCATCCGCACACAATGCTTTTCATTTTGAATACAGCTCCCCGGTATATGATTTCCAACAAAGCATTACGTATAGTTACCAGCTGGAAGGGTACGATCCTGACTGGTCTTCCTGGGATAGTAAAACAGAAAAAGACTACACCAACCTGCCCAATGGGAAATATACCTTTAAAGTAAAAGCGAGGGACTACCAGCATAACGAATCCACCGTGGTGGCTTATAGCTTTATCATAAAAGCTCCCTGGTATAAAACCATCTGGGCAATGCTTTGCTATATGGCCATTGCCGCCGGCCTGATACTGCTGGTACGTAAATATTTAAAGCATAAGCTGCTGCTGCAACAACAAAAATTTGAAGAAGAGCAAAAGAAGCTCAAGTACATTCATCACCTGGAGCTGGAAAAAAATGAAAAAGAAATCATTAAGCTGCAAAACGAAAAATTGGCGCAAGAAGTACTGCTTAAGAAAAAAGAATTGGCCAATACCAGCATGCACCTGATGGAAAAAGCAGATACTTTAACCAAAATAAAGGAAAAGGTATCACGCCTCAACACCGACGCCAACCCCGACAATAACATTAAGAGTATCACCGACCTGATCAAGGATGCGGAAAAGATCAATGCTAACTGGGACGTGTTTGCAGCACATTTTGATGAGTTGAACGACGACTTCCTGAATAAACTGAAAAAACAATATCCCCAACTGACCAACTCCGATTTAAAAGTATGCGCTTATATTAAATTAAACCTGTCCACAAAAGAAATTGCGCAATTACTGAATATCACGGTACGGGGCGTAGAGGTAAGCCGGTACAGAATAAGGAAAAAGATGAACCTGCCCACGGAGCAGTCGTTAAGTACGTTTTTTAACCAGATTTAAGCTGGGATGCAACGCTTTCTCCATTAACCCACCTATTACTCCTTCTGTCAAGAATATTCCAATATGGAAATTTATTTTTTATATCTTGACCGGCTATCCAAGCACTTAGTTATAGTAATAGTATCTAAAACACGCAGTAATTCAATGATTAAATTCCCACACACGCTGATTTGTTCTCTTACAGCGCTTAGTTTATTGAAGCCGTTTTCGGGGTATTCTCAGACCGCCCCTCCTGAATTAACCATCACCCGTTTTTCTGGTCCTTCCATTACACCCAGCCCTGCCTGCCTGGCGGTAGCGCCTACCGGGGAAGTATATGTAGGGGTAGACATGATGGGTTCACTGGGAAAAGATCCGGGGAAAGGCCGGATACTTAAGCTGGTGGACACGGACAATGACGGAAAAATGGATCAGCATACCGAATTTGCCATGGTAGACAACCCTCGCGGGATCATCGTCATGGGCAACCAGGTATTTGTATTACACACTACCTTTTCCAGCGAAACAGGCAAAGCTACCGGCATGGCCCTCGTGGTTTTTGAAGATAAAGATGGCGATGGAAAGGCCGATGGCCCTCCCAAGCCACTGATTGAACATCTGAGCAACACCAAATATATCCAGGAGCGCGGAACAGACCACGCTACCAATGGTATCCGCATGGGTATTGACGGCTGGATCTATATCGCGGTAGGCGACTTTGGCTTCCATGACGCTACCGACCGTTCCGGCAAAAAGCTGACCATGCTGGGAGGAGGTATCATAAGGGTACGTCCTGATGGTACCGAAATGGAGGTATTTACCCACGGCACCCGCAATGTATATGATGTAGCCATTGACCCGTACATGAATGTGTTTACGAGAGAAAACACCAATGATGGCGGAGGATGGAATGTACGGTTCTCCCACCATATCCAATCCGGCGAATTCGGTTACCCGGTATTATTCCAGCATTTTACAGACGAAATATTGCCTGCACTGGCCGACCTCGGCGGCGGCTCCGGTACCGGCGCCCTGTTTATGTCGGAACCCAACTGGCCGGAGAAATATAACAATGTTCCCATGATGGCCGATTGGGGAAGAAGCATGCTTTACATTCACCGGGTAAAGCCTGATGGCGCTACCTTTACACAAAAAGAAGAAGACTTTATCGCCCTGCCACAAATCACCGACCTGGATGTGGACGGATCAGGCAGACTTTACCTCTCCGCATGGGATGGCGCCGGTTATTCCGGTAGCGATAACATCGGCTTCGTGGTACGGGCTGTACCGAATAACTGGACCTATAAAGCATTTCCAGACCTCGCCAAGGCTTCCGTAGAAGAACTGGTGAACCTGCTGAAATCACCCAGCGCGGTAGCCCGGTTAAACGCCTCCCAGGAACTGCTCCAACGGGGCGACCAGCAAGGACTGGCAGCTACGCTGAGGATCGCATCAGATGCACAGCAGCCGTTATATGCCCGCGTAGCCGGTCTCTACACCTACGCCCAAGGCGCTGGCAAAAATGGTATCCCGGCTTTATTGGAGCTGACCAAAGATCCTTCCGTGAAAGAACACGCATTACGTGCCCTGGCAGATCGTAAAGGCCTCCTGGCCGATGTGCCGGAGCAACCTTTCCTGGATGCGCTGCAAGATCCGTCGCCCCGTGTTCATGCTGCCGCCATCGTAGGATTAGGCCGTTTAGACCGCATGGAAGCCGCCACCGCTTTGTTGCAAACCAAAGTCCCTGCTTCGTTCGTGGCGCCTGCTACTGATAAGGAAGGCCCCCACGCCACGCCCAATGCGGCGATCGTGCTGCCACACCTCGCCGTACGTGCTCTTGTAGCGCTTAATGCAGTAGATGCTACCGTATCAGCCATCAACGGCCCCAATGCCACGCTGGCATTATGGGCATTGCGCTATATACACGATGAAAAGGCAGTGAATGGCTTGATTGCTGCTTACAAACAGTCGAAAGACGAAAAGCTGAAAAAGCAGATCCTGACGACCCTCGCACGCCTGTACAAAAAAGAGGACACCTATGATGCATCCTGGTGGTGGGGAACCCGGCCAGATTCACATGGTCCTTACTACAAAGCGGTACTATGGGAAGGATCACCCGTGATCGAAAAGTTCATGAAGAAAGAAGCAGCCAATCCGGCCCGCTTGGCACTTTTCAGAGACCTCGACGCACGTCACAGGATGGAGATCGCTGCATTTGCTCCGCTGAAAAAAGCGGAACCTGTTGCGGCAAAAGAGCCTAAAGTAGACCTGGAGAAAATAAAAAGCAAGAAAGGACAAGTAGGTAAGTCTTCTATTGAAGATGTGCTGCTGGCGGTTAAACAATTAAAAGGAGATCCTGCCAAGGGCAAAATATTGTTTACCAACCAGGGCTGTGTAGCCTGTCATAGTCTCAGCAGAAGCGAGAAAATGAAAGGACCATTCATGGGCCAGATCGGCTCTATCATGAACCGCGAACGGATTGCTGAGTCTATCCTGAAACCGAATGCTTCTATTTCTCAGGGTTTTGCCACCTATACTATTACCGCCAAGGGGAATAAAACCTATGTAGGATTTATTACCGAAGAAACGGCCAATAAAGTAGTGATGAGAGATATTACCGGTGAAGTATATACGGTGAATGCGGCAGATATCCTGAGCCGTAAGGAAATGAAAACATCCATGATGCCAACGGGTCTCGCTAACGCTTTGTCGTACGAGGAGTTTGCATCGCTGGTGAGCTTCCTGGAAAAACAAAAGAAATAACGCGGGATATTTTCTTATAGAAAAATTCCAACTAGATAAAAAGACCTTACAATGCTCCATTGTAAGGTCTTTTTAGTTGTAAAACAGATCTGTGATCTGATAATTGGTGGCTGACAGTTGCATATATGTCCCATATCAGCGTATCTTCATTTCTATGAAACCTATATTCCCCGCCACTTATTCAACCCTTTGCCCCCTCGCATTATCTTCACTCCTCTCAGAAAAATATGAAATAGGCAGGGTTCAATGTAAGCTCCTGGTGCGGGGCGTAGGCGACACTTACCTGGTAGCATCATCTCAAAACCGTTTTATATTGCGGGTGTATCGTACTTCCCATCGAAGTTTGCCCCAGATAAGGGAAGAGGTGGCGTTATTACTGGCGTTGAAAGAAGCCCATGTAGCTGTATCGTATCCCATTTCCGATATTTCCGGGCAGGCTATTCTTAAGCTGGAAGCGGCGGAAGGAGAAAGATATGCTGTGCTTTTCAGCTATGCTCCAGGTCAGGCTGCCAGGCAATTGAATGAAAACCAGCTCCGCAACCTCGGTCATGAAATGGCCCGCTTTCATAATGTATCTGCTAACATCAGGTTGGGAGGGGAAAGATGGGATTTTAACCTGGAAACAACCATTTTTAAGCCTTTAGCCATGCTGAAGTCCGCCTTTGCAGAAGATGCCGAAGGATATGCCTGGCTACTGGAAAAGGCTGACGGTATAGCAGAAAAGTTATCACCTGTTCACACAGCAGAATTTTCCAGGGGCTATTGTCATTTTGACTTCCTTCCCAAAAACTTTCACTTCGAAAATGATGCGGTTACCTTTTTTGACTTTGATTTTATGGGTTATGGCTGGTTGGTGAATGATATAATGACCTTCTGGCAACACCTTGCCCTGGATGTATATACGGGAAGAATGACGCAAACAGCCGCTAATGATGCCTATCACATTTTCCTGGATGGATATCGTAAATATCGTTCAATCAGTAAACAGGAACTGGCGGCGGTACCTTACCTTTCTCCTGGGTTCTGGCTTTTCTATATGGGATTTCATACTACCCATGATCAATTCTATGCTTTTACCCAGCCTGCACAGGTAAAATCATATGTGGGATTTTTAAGGCATCTTGTAACCACTTACTGGGATAAGGAAGGTGATTTACAGCACTTCGTTTAAACCTACATCCGCCCAAAACCGCCCATCTCTCCAATATTTCGTATATTAAATCCATTATTCGGTTACCTAAAGCCAGAGATGATGTCGCAGTATTCTTTCGGATTTGTTTATGTGCTCACCAATAAAATAATGCCCGGAATAGTCAAAATTGGTATGACAGCAGCGCCTGAAGAAGAAAAGCCCATGGGCCTTTTCACCACTGGTTTGCCTGATGCCTTTGAGGTAGTTTTCAGGGCCATTACCTCCCACCCTGCCGAGTTAGAAAAACGGGTACATGACCAGCTCAAAGAAAAACGATACCGTCCTAACCGTGAGTTTTTTGAGGTAACGCCGGAACTGGCAGCCACCACTATTCTACAGGCGCGCCAGGAAACCGACGGCATCAAAGCGTGGGCAAAGAAATCGCAGTTATACCTGCAGGATGGCGATCGCCTGCTGTTATCCATGCGGACTGGCCAGGTACTTTTCGTAAGCGCCTACCCGTCGGTGATCGCCCCCGAAGCAGAAATGATTGATCTCTGGCAGGTGCATACCGATGGAGATACGCTGGAACTTTATTTTACCGACGATCCCGCATACCTTCCTAACGATGAGCCCCACTCCCCGGAGACCGGGACTCATACCGCCGACAACGACATCATCATTTATAAAGAACGCCTGGTGCCCGGTGATCGCCTGCTCTGGATGGATGATACGGAGCCCCGCTTTATCAGCGCGCTTTTCGAATCGAAATGTCATTGCCAACTCATTGCACGTACCCGCGACCCAAAGTTCACCGCGGAAGGATACCCCAAACTGATCAATGTAGATACCAGCTGGACAGCCTCCTCCCAGGTATCTGCAGCGAAACAATATGTTTGCTCACTCCCCCGCCCCAGAACCTGGGCAGCCCGTCATCCGGGCGTGGCTAAGGGCTGGACTGACGGCGCCTGGAAAAATGCGCCGCCGGCGAACTGGCTGCAGCAACTTAATCAAAAGCCTGTCAACCGGAACACCCAATAACGACGCCGTTTAAAATCGGTCTATTCATTTTATTTAAATTGTCTTAGGAACATTCCGTTTTCAAAGGTAATTTTGTGCCCCTACTAAACTGATAAGTCAGTTAGCCCTTAAAATAGTAACCGGGAATAATATCGTTCAATTACAACAAACATATGGAGCATAGGTATTAATGGAAAAGAAGTATATATTTTTAGTCCTGCTGATTATCGGCACCGCATTTTGGGGCATCTCATTCCCTGTTACCAAAATGGCCACGGACGCCGTTTCCCCCTCTACTTTCTTATTTTATCGGTTTTTGGCGGCGACTGTTGTCCTGGCGGCGGTCCTGTCCAAGCAATTAAAGCGGATCGATAGGCCGGCCCTTGTCGCCGGCATGGCACTGGCTATCCCGCTCACCTTTGGCATCCATTTCCAGACGCTGGGCATCAAGTACACGCCCGCCTCTCAATGTGCATTTGTTGCCGGCATATGCGTAGTCATGATCCCTGTTATAAAGCAGGTGGTGTATAAAACGCAGGTGGGCCTGAAAATCTGGGCGGCCGCTGTTACTGCCCTGGTGGGCCTCTTCATCATTTCTGTGAGGGGTAATCTTGTTATTGGCCGGGGAGATGTATATACGATTATTGGCTCCATTGGCTTTGCCATATATCTCATCCAGGTAGAACGTTACAGCGCTGCACGCGACATCTTACCTACCATTGTTCCCATGTTTGCCACCTGCGCTTTGATCATGTTCTGCATAGCCGTAAGCGATCAAACCGCCAACTGGTTACCCGTGAATCAGGGCTTCTGGATGGGTATCGGCTACTGCGCGCTCTTCTCTACGGCGTATATGTATACGATCTCCAATCTTTCCCAACGTTATATTTCCGCAGAAAAAGTGGCTATCATCTACTTATTTGAGCCCATTTTTGCGGCCATTGCTGCCATTCTTATGTTGGGAGAACAGCTTTCCTGGCAGCTGTTGGTGGGAGGTACACTTATTTTTGCCGGCACGCTGATTTCAGAAGCTAACTTCAAGCGTAGCGTTACTAAACTGCAGGAGTAAGCGTTATTGTTTTCTCCTCCTCTTGGTGAGAATTTCCTCATGTTTTTTCAGGGCATCTGATATGGCCTCTTCTATAGAATGGGATTCCTTTATATTCATCTTCGAACTGGTGATCTCCACCATCTTACCATAGTATTTATGTAACACGTTCAGTTCATCCTCTGTCAGGCTTTCCACGTCAATCAACCTGTTACTCGCTAACCTGTTGGCCGCTATCAGCTCATTAAGCTTTAGCTGTATGGATTTAGAATCTTTGTTTTGCGCCTTTTGAATCAGGAATACCATCAGGAAGGTTACAATGGTAGTACTGGTATTTATTACCAATTGCCAGGTATCAGAGAATTTGAAGATGGGGCCTGTTACAGCCCAGATAATGATTACCAAAACTGCTGTTACAAACGCACTGGCACTACCGGTAACAGATACAGCCGCAGCCGCCATGCGTTCAAAGAAACCTGCCTTTTTAGTGAGATTAATGTCTACATTTTTCATATGAAATATTATTAACACAATAATATTTTCAAATGCCATAAAATGTATGCCACACTGAGGCCGTCAATGGAGATCATCATGGACACAAAACGAACAATACACTGTGGAATTCTGTGTACGTCCTGGGGAATAATCAGGTGGCGAGTTGTTTACGTCTGCTTAGCTTCTTCCGGAGCCAATGCCCTTTCCACATCCAAAAACCGCTTAATGCCACTACCGGTAAAAACACCCAGCGCACTGCATTTGCTGCGGGTGGGTTACTGGCTACCGGTCCATAAATGTATCCCAGGATGGGGATACTCAGGATGATATGTAACCAGCGAATAATCTTACGTTCTACAGATGCTTTCATAAAAAATGCTTGTTACACAAATCTAGTCCCTGTACCGATTGTCTTTTTTGAAAGTAGACATGCCGGGAAAATGTGCCGATAAAATGGGGACTCAACGGCCTTCAAAAAAATCGCTTTTTTCGCCAATGGCTGTTTTCACACAATTCATAATAGATTCGTGCAGATCTGTACCGGCGGCATGCAGTGGGTCGATCGCCTTTACCAACACGGTTCGCAACGCAAATAGCTGTTCCCGGTTATATTTTTTTGATGCCTTCACCAGCTCCAGCTTCATCAATTCTTCCTGCTGATTTTGCTTGGGGTTGAAAATTTCGTTGATATGGCTGCATTGATGGCAGACGCCGTTCTTGTTGACTAACGCACACCTATACTCGAAAATATCGGTCATAATACTCCTGGCATCGTTCAATAAATGCTTTATCACACCTTCTGTTTTTCCAAGGATGTCTGCAATTTCCCTGACAGAAAAATCATACATATCTTTCAGGATCAGCGCCACCTGGTTTTCTATCGCCAAAGTTTTTGAAATACAGGTGAAGCAGAAGTCGATATGCTCCCTCATTTCGTAAGCGCCGGCCGGCGAGGTATCGTGCGCTATCCAGAAAGCCCGTCTCACTTCCTCTGAACCTATGGCCAAGTCTGCTCCCCTATCCTGGGCTTCAGGTTGCCATCTCTTTAATTTCCTCAAATGATCATAAGCCAGGTTGGTGGCTATTTTAAATACCCAGGTTTTTAACGAGGACTCCTGCTGAAAAGTAGCGATCCTGGAAAATGCTTTAATAAAAGTGTCGTGCGTAAGATCGTCCACATCATTACGATCGGTGAGCAGGCGGTACAGGTACGATTTCAGCTGGTTTTGAAACGTGGCAAACAAGGTTTGAAATGCATGAATATCACCGGCCATGGCCGACGCTAAGACATCTTCGTTTTCCATTCTCGTAATTTTTTGCAATAATAGGGTTGCAGCCCCCGGCGGAGACTGCAACCACTAATGTACTATAATATGTTTAGCTTCCCGCAGTCTACATCCACGATATGACTGTTAAAAACCACGCCTGATGCGGAAGCCAGGAAGGCGGCCGTTTCGCCTACGTTTTGCAGGGTGGGGCCTACCTTTAAGATATCGAAAACGCGGTACTGTGCCTCCAGCTGCTCCACTGGTATACGGAGATTTTCTGCCGCCGCTTCAATCCATCCGGAAATGCGCTTCGTTTCCATAATGGCGCCGGGGCAAATACAAATCACCTTAATGCCTGCTCCTCCCCATTCGGCCGCCATTCCCCGCGTTAGCCCTTCCATGGCTGCGCTGGCTGCCGTAATGCCGGCCATATTAGGAAGCTTAGACCTGGATAAGGCAGAAGTCAATAATAAGATGGTACCCTCAGACCGGGTTTCCATCATGTACCTGGCTGCTACCCTTGAAGTGAGGAACTGCGAGCCACAGATCTTTTCCATGGGCGCCATAAATTGCTGGAAAGTGGCCAGGGTGGTGAGCGGACGACCGCCCATCTCACTATACTCAGCCGCAATACCATTAAATACCACATCCAGTTTGCCGTTGTCTGCCACCACCTGCTTTAAAAAATTGTCTATCTCCGTTTCATTCAGTGCGTCCACCCTGGCAGCTTCTGCATGTCCGCCACTGGCGTTAATGTCCCGGGCCAACGCTTTTACCGCATCCAGGTTGCGGGCAGTAACATATACCCTGGCCTCATGTGCTGAAAATGACCGCGCCACCGCTCCTGCAATCTCACCGGATGCCGCAAATACTACGGCTACTTTGTCTTTTAGATTTTTCATATTGCTTGTTTTCTCTATTGACGAATAAGCGCGGTAAAACGATCGTTTTTTTGTAAAAAAATTGCAACTGATTGATTATGAGATACCAACAATCAACCAGAGCATATAATTAAAATAATTTTACTTTTATTGGGTGATAAACCACCGCTCCTGGTATATAGTAGTGACTAAATTCGCCCTTGCATGCAAACAGTACCCGACGATACCCTGCTTAGCCGGCTCAAAGGCGACGACAACGCCGCTTTCGGGGTATTGTATGAACACTGCTTTCCTGGCATAACCGCCTATATTATCAACAACTGCGGGAAACCCGAAGACGCGGAAGATATCTTCCAGGAATCCCTTATCGTATTGCGTCATAAAATAAGACAACCCGGTTTCCTGCTTACCGCCACCATTAAAACATATCTCTTTTCCATTGCCCGGAACCTCTGGCTGAAACGCCTGCGGGATAATAAGCTATTGCCGGTAGCAGACATATCCATCTATCATTGGGAAACAACTTCCTTTTCCTCCACACTGCATCCCGAAAAGAGTAAAGACGAAAAAGTACAATCCTGGATATCCAGGATCACCGGGCATTGCCAACGTATCTTACGCGCCATTTTCTTTTACCGGGAACCGATGGAAGTATTGATGAAAAAAATGGGTTGGAAAAACAAGCATACCGCCGCCAATCAACAATACAAATGCATTCAGCAGGTGAAGAAAATAAAACAGCAGGAAGAAGGCAGATAATTTTTGGGTGATAATTATCGTAACCCGGTATTAATAGATAAATCACCTTTAAAACTGTTTATCATGACTGCAAAAACAAAGATCATTCTCTGTATCACCTCCCTACTCCTGACGGGTATCTGTCTTTATCATTTTTTCGGGTAATAAAAAATGAAGAAAATGAAAAGAGATGCCAACATTTGGGGAATCAAAGAATTTGAAGGCGATGGGAAGAGCTGTCCGGTTATCCCTGCGCACCTGCCCTGGTATAAAAAAATCGCCTTAACCTTTTTCCGTTTCGGCGTATGTCCGCTTTGTATTACGATGAGTGTGGGTTATAGTATCCGCCGGGTTTTCCGGCGGATGACATCCGATTAAACGCTGCACAGAGACATTTCCAAACCGCCTGCAATTACTCCTGCTATTTTACCCTATTTTTAGCCCCGCAATAAACTAGCTAAACCGATGGAAACAATAGCCGTTTTAGGACTTGGCAGAATGGGGCGAGGAATCGCTTCATGCCTGCTGAAGGCAGGATACCACGTAATTGTATGGAACCGGAGTGCCGACAAAGCCACTCCGCTATTGCAGGCCGGCGCCATTTGGGCAGAAAGCCCTGCTGCAGCCGCCAGTGAGGCTGCTGTGGTAATTGCCATGGTAGCGGATGATCAGGCATCGGAAGCAGTGTGGCTACATACTGGTGGCGCCTTAGCTCACATGCGCAGCGGCTCGTTCCTGGTGGAATGTTCTACGTTATCAGCCAAATATGTACGGCAGCTGGCAGCTACTGCTGAAGCACGTGGCGTGCATTATATAGATTGCCCGGTTACCGGGCTTCCTGAGGCGGCTGCAGCCGGCCAACTGACCCTGCTGGTGGGCGCGGCGCCGGAAACGCTGGAACAGGTAAGGCCGGTGTTGACCTCCTTCTCCAGGGTGATCAGGCATTTTGGCCCGGTAGGTACCGGCACCGATTATAAATTGTTGATTAACCTGATGGGCGCCGTTCAGATTGCGGCCCTGGCCGAAGGCATTGCCCTTGCAGAGCAACTGGGCCTGGATAAAAGCACCGTGATGACTGCGCTGGAACACAGCGCGGCTGCTAGTCCCCAGGTAGTGAGGTATATTCACCGTATGGCCAACCGCGACTATATGGACGATCCCAACTTCACGTTAAGTCTGCGGCTTAAAGATGCGACCTATGGGGTGGCCCTGGCCAATAGTGCCGGCAGCCCGGCGCCGCTGGGAGAAGCAGCTACCGCCTGGTTTGCCCGGGCCTGCGAGCAGGACCCACAGAAAGGCCATACCGACGAAGCAGCCGTGGTAGACGCCGTGGTGGCGCACCGAAGTGCCTGATTTGCAAATGATAGTATATCAACATATATTTGTTCAATACAATCATTTACATACAGTACATATGCGTACACCCAAACTAATCACTATTCTTTTATTGGCATTGATTGCTGCGCTTTTTTTCATCCCTTTCCTGGGGCGGGTGCATCTGTTTGACTGGGATGAAATCAACTTCGCAGAATGTTCGAGAGAAATGCTGAAGCTGGACGATTACACCAGGATCTATGTCAATTTCAAACCGTTCTGGGAAAAACCGCCCATGTTCTTCTGGATGCAAAGCCTGTCCATGAAAATATTCGGGATCAATGAATTTGCAGCGCGCTTTCCCAATGCTATCTGCGGCATCGTGACACTGATCACGCTTTTCATTTGTGGTACCCGGTTGTACGATAGAAAATTTGGTATTCTCTGGGCGCTGGCCTTTGGCGGCTCCCTTTTCCCGAATATGTATTTCAAATCAGGTATCATTGATCCCTGGTTTAACCTGTTTACCTTCCTGGCGCTCTACTACTTTATATTGTACCACTGGAAACGAAACGGATTTGATAAGGAAGGCGTCAATAAAAAACCAGTATTTTATGCGATCTGGTCTGGCATTTTTATGGGCCTCGCCATCCTGACCAAAGGACAGGTGGCCCTGATGGTGTTCCTGATGGTGTTGGGCGTATATTTCTTTTATAACCGTTTCCGTATCTTCTTTAACTGGGGCCATGCCTTGTTGTTCCTGGTAGCTACTGCGCTGGTTACCCTCACCTGGTATGGATATGAAACCGCCAAGAACGGGCCCTGGTTTATTACCGAGTTTTTGAAATACCAGTACCGTCTCTTTACCACGCATGACGCAGGACAGGCGGGCTTCTTCGGGTATCACTACGTGGTATTGCTCATTGGCTGTTTCCCCGCTTCCCTGTTTGCCATTCCCGCGTTTTTTAAAGGACGTTACACCAGCCGGTATGACAAAGATTTTAAGATCTGGATGATGCTACTTTTCTGGGTAGTCACCATTTTATTTACGATCGTGCAATCCCGTATTATCCACTACTCCTCGCTGGCCTGGTTCCCGATTACCTTCCTGGCAGCCTATTCCTTTTACAAATGGGATAGAAAGGAAATGGATTATAAAAAATATGTGGGCGTACTCACTACCATCCTGGGCGCTATCATTGCGATAGTACTGTTGGCGGTAACCCTGATCGCCTTAAATATCAGGCGACTGATCCCTTATGTGCACGATACCTTTGCCCAGGCCAATATGGCGGCGGATGTACACTGGAGTGGCTGGGAAGGACTAGTAGGCATTTTAATGGTGGTAACGATTATCGTGGGATTAATACAGCTGCGTAAGCGCGACTTTATCAATGCTGCCACCACCTACTTTGTAGGAACAGGCCTGGTTATTTTCCTGGCGGCTGCGATCATTGTTCCAAAAGTAGAAAAGTATTCACAGGCTGCTGCCATTGAATTTTTTGAGCAAAGACAGGGAGAAGATTGTTATGTAACTACCTTAGGTTATTGGAGCTATGCGCCTTTCTTCTATACTCATAAAGAGAAACCAACGAATCCAAACTCTTATGAGGAAGCCTGGCTGTTGAAAGGAGATATTGATAAACCTGTTTATTTTGTTACCAAGGTAGACCGGGTAGATGATTACAAACAGTATTCTTTAAAAGAACTGTATCGTAAGAACGGATTTGTATTCCTGAAAAGAGAAGTACCGGCTAAATAACCGCCGGTCATACGATAATAGAAAAGGCGTTGAATTTACTTCAACGCCTTTTCTATTGTTATTTTGAACTGGTTTATTTCTTTTTCTTACCGGAAAAGAACCGCAGTATCTTACTCACTACTTTATCGTTTGACCCCAGCATGCCTTTGATTTCCGTATAAACAGCCACCATGGTATTGTCCAGCTTCACCATAAATTTCTTTTTCTCTTCCCCGGGGCGTACCATGTAGTGGGTAGCTCTGCGGAAGGGCTGGGCTTCTTCGGTATAATAATACAAAGCGATAGACCTTCTGTGACGATCTTCCGGGCAGGTAGTAGGTTCCGGGTGTCCATGGTAGGAATCGGCATCTGTATTAAAAATCACGCAGCGATTAAAAACCGGCAGCACTTTCTTTTCGCAGGCCTTCATCTGGGTATCCCACAGTTCCAGTTTTCCGCCCCACTCTTCCACCCAATCCGGGTTGAGATACACGAGCACGTTTACCCGGCGTTGCCAGTGGCGATGGTGCGGGTGCACGGTGAAATCGGCATGGATGTTCAGGTAACCTCCCCGCTTGGACTGATGTATGCCACCTCCTTCCAGGAGATCATCTTTCTTCAGGTCTTTTATACCGGTCAGCTTACTGAGAAACTCCAGGAATTCCGGGGAATTCAGCTCATTGATGGTCCGCTTGATAGCGGTGGGCAACAGATCGAGTTTATTCAACCCGGCTTTGTTTTCATTGTAGTGAACATAGTTGATCCATCCATCTTCCTCATTTAATTTATCAAACTCCTGGGAGCATGTAGTTAATACATCCGGGTTCAGGAAATTTTCTAATACAATATGAGGATAAGGACTGGCCCCCTGGTAATCTTTACTTAATGTAGGGAGCTGACTATTCCAATGATCATAATCGAATAATTGCGTGTTTTCCGCTGTTTCAGTGATAGTTTGCACTTCTTGAGTTTTTAGGCATGACCTTCAAAGGAGCCATAAATATAATGTAAATATTATTTGTTTAGGCAAGGGGGTTGTCAAAATATTTTCTACCCGCGCAAAACAGCCCTGGGCCGGGTTACGCCAGAGGCAATTACCCAGCTCCAGGGCTGTTAGCCCTAAGAGGTCGCTAAAATTATCGGCTATATGGTAGTATGCTTATATTCCATCAATAACCACGCGCTCTCAACAGTCGCGCTAACAGCTGCCGCCCCGAACCATCGCGGTTGGATTGATATAAATTCCAGCTATTGGCATTTATGGCTTCCAGGTGAAACGACTTTGAAGGATCTGCCAGCTCCGTTTTCACCCAGCGGGGAAAGGCATTAGCCGCCCTGGCATCTTCCCAGGTTCTGATCGTCTTAAAAATGGCGTCTTTCTGCGGGCAGCTCTCCACATCTTTCTGGTTCAGGTACAGGCTGTAGGTGGTACCTACACCCACGGAAATAGCCTGTATATGCTCGTATTGGGCCACGGTTGAATGTGCCTTAATTGGGAAGTTGCCGCCCATTCCTACCGGGAAAAAGTTGGCATAAGTAACGTCCCGCAGGTCTTTACCCTGGCTGGTAGTACTTCCCCACTCCCGGGTATCGGCATCGTACAGGTTCTTTCCACCACCTACATTCCAGATACTCTGATAGTGCCAGGAACCTTCCGACAGGGTAGCTCCTGTAAAGCGGATGGAGGGAAGTCCCAGTTTGGCCGCCCGCTCAAACATTCCGCGGAAGAAACGTTTGGTGGAATAATAACCATGCCCGTTGTTAAACAAAAACTCCTGGCCATCAAAATCATAATATCCCAGGCCATTGAGCGCGCAAACATCTGCATAGTGGGCCGCAATTTCATCCTGCAACTGCATATTTGGAATAATACCATCGTAGCCATAGTTTACCGTCACCTGGAGTTTATACACGGTATCGCGTACTTTATGACTGGCGGCCTGGGTATTCCAATAGCCGCGTTTCACGTTCAGCAATCTATAAGGCGCCTTGTCAGACACGCCCAGGTAATGGATTAATTCCTTCCCGATTTTGATCATATTCAAATTGGCGCAATGTCCTTCCCAGCTGGCAATTTCTTCCAGGTATTTAGGATCATCTACCACAATGATGGTATCGGAGGGACTAAGATCCGCCATCAGCAAGCGCCGTTGCTGGTAACACAGGCTATCGCTTGGCACAGGACTGGCATCCAGGGTGCCCGGCGCCAGTGAATTCGTGATCGTTGTTCTGCCTATGGTAATACCGTGCTTTGCGGCCATCTCTGAAAACGTTTTGTGCGACACATTACCGGCGGTTAGATGGATAGGATGTTTCTCAAAATTCTTTCCATCGATATAACCGTTATTACCACGATCCGGCCTTAAAAAACCCTGATCATATAAGCTGATGGTTTTGAAGCCCAGCCTGGATGTATAGGATATAATGCTATCATACAGGTGGCCACTGGTAATAGCATCAGGCACATAAGCAGCCGGGTCTTTTACCCATCTCCCATTAATAGTAGGATAAGGTAAGCGCTCTGCCTTTACGATCTGTTGCACCACATCCAGCAGGGCAGTGCTGTCCGGACTACCCCACAAAGCAATGGAAGAGCCGATATAATCTACACCCGGCAATGGCTGCACCTGTATATGGTTGGGGATATTGGCCGCCATATGTGGGATCAGCGAATAATTTACCTCTCTTTCAAAAGACCGGTCCCGCGACTGGTAAGCAATGGAAATTCTGCCCTTTGCGTCTACACTGGCTGCGTTGCCATACATGATCCGGTAATAAGGTTCCTTGTGGGCATAAAATGCAACGTCACTCACGCCATCGCCTCCCAGGCTAAATACCTGTCCTTCATGCAGGCTATCGGGTAAGGGAAAACGTTTAGCATCGGGTGAATGAATGATATATTGAAACGGGGCTGCATCGGCGATGGTGGCTGCTGTTCCGCCAAGTGTATTGTCGTTTAAAGCCAACATGCCTATGGCGTAGTTCACGGCGCTACTGGTATCCCGGCTTACGCCGATGATTTCGCCCAGCAGGTTGGTAATATTGGTGTGATAGGCGCCCCATTCAATGGCATCAATACCATTCCGCGGTGCAAGGGATTGCAGGGTGAGCTTAAAATATTTTTCCTGCGGGAGAATGGAAACCCTGGCCACTGAGCCGTTGGCGTAACTAAGTAACAAGGTTTTACTGCCCTTGTTGTAGGTAGCTTTTATGGGTTGATAATATGCTTTTTGCTGGGTGCTATAAAGGCTTAACAAGGGAGAAGGGTTGTCGGACGGGCTGAATTCCCTGTTAGGCTTTACCGTGGTATTCTTCATACTGGTAATCCATCCTTTACCATCAATGTGAATTTTAAAATAGGCGGTATTAAAATCACTTTGTGCCATCAGGCTGGAAGTAAGCGTACATGCTGTAACGAGTGCAATAATTTTTTTTATGACCATTGCGTAAAAATAGGAATGAAAACAGGGGAATTGCAGTGTAAAATTATCCAATTCCTATGTTTTATTTGCACATAGTGACTTGATAAAAAGACAGGAGCTGCAAGCAGCAGCTCCTGTCAACAAAGCATCTCCTTTTACTTCATCGAAAAGGTTTCATCAAATGAAGTCCGGTGGGTTGCTCCTGGTTGGTTCATCCAATACTTTACCTGTAAAGTACGGGTGTTGGGGTCAAATTTATTGATGCCCGAAGGGTCCAGCTCGGCGGACCTTCCGTTGGATGAAGGTTGCCCGTATTTATTGACGACGCTGATTACGCGGTAGTTGTTATCCAGGGTAAATACCACGCCAAACGATCCATAGTAGGAACCGTTGCCACCACTCAGAATCTTGTGATACACATCGTTCGTCTGGTCATTGTCAACCAGCTCCAGTTGTGTGGCTCCCGTGGGCCGCAGCGTTACATTCCAGGGATAGGCGCCTGTCAGGGAGGCATTGGTATGATCAATCATCTGGCCCGTGCAGGTATACTTAGCGGCGACGAGGTTTACCGGCAGCGTTAGCGAGGCATAGAACGTATCGATCCCCATGGCAGGAACATAGGCTGTTTTCAACTGAACGGCTCCCAGCAATTTGGCAGCATCCTTCAGGGTATCCTGGAATGCGCTCTGGGAAAGGTATTTCACTGACCCGGCAGGCCCGGAAGCCGCAGCATATCCAACCGTTGTATACTTACAGCTGGTATCTACCGAAGCAAAGTTCAGTATAAAACCCGCCTGGCTGTTGGAGATGGTCATCCGCCTGGCAGGCAGGTTACTTTCATAAGTCTGCCCCAGGCTGCTGCCCGTGATAACGGCCGATCCGGGCGTGGATGGATTCCCCGCTTTATCGTAGGCCACCACCTCAAATGCATACTCGCCTTCCGGGAGGTTAGGCACTATTACCTTTCGTATCAAACTATCTGTGGCCGGTACTTCCAGGCTGCTGCCGCGATTATTCCAATAAATAACAAACCGGGTGATATTGGGGTCTTTCGACCGGGTGAATTGCAGCTCCACCCTTCCCCTGCCGGGATGCGCTTCCAGGTTGGTGGGCACACCAGTATAAAAGATCTCCCCGCCGGCCAGGTAAGGCGCATATTCATGATCCATTTTTGTACATGCACCCAATCCTGTTACCGTCAGCAATAGGGCATACATAATATTCTTCATAATGATTTTTTTAAATGCTACCGGATATGATTACTTATAGTCTCCCATGAACTTGATAGACGCCATTTCCAATCCTTGTCCACCGGAAAAGTTTTGGAGGATCACCAGCCGGAAATAACGCATCGTAACTGCCGGCAGCGGGAAAATAAATTCTGATCCATTATCCACTACTGCGTTGTCGGCGCTGTTGAGCTGTCCATAGGGAAGGCCAGAGGGCTTCACCAGTTCATACACCCCTCCTATCTGCGTCCAGGTGCCATCGAGCGCACCGTTGGGATTGGGGTTCATGCTGCCATATACCTTAAAGAATCGCAGGGTGCCGTTCCTGAATTCTGCGCCACCATTCTGCCGCATCCAGTACCGGAAGCGGCTTAATACTACCGGACGTCCAAAATCTATGGTCACACGGGCAGGTACAGAGTCGTTGGGACCGGTTCCTCCATAAAATGCCCAGTCACCCGCACTATATGAATTGGAGAGTGGTACGCTCAGATCAGAGCCGCAACAGGCCTTCTGATCTCCGGGCAGTAACAACGCCTTCATCTTTGTACGGTCGAGTTCCTGTTCATTCATCGACGTCACCTTGGCCCACACTGTATCGGATACATTTCCCCACCGGTCCCGTACAAAGGCGCCAAACTTCCTTTCCTTTGCGGAAAATCCCCTGACGGAAAAATTACCGGAGGTATCCTTGGTATAGTTGGTGTAAATATATTCTGGTTTTCCAATCGTATCTACCAATGTCACCACCCCGATATCGGCGCCGGTAACATTCCTGAACTGGATATTTGCGCCCCCGAAATCAGCTACAATCTGTAAAGAGGATTTAACCGTGAGGTAAGGAGGCGTTTGTGGGTGTACGATCACGTCTACAGGGTCTGACTTTACTTCACTGCGACTAACGGCACGCAAGGTCACCTTATACTCTCCCGCTTTTTCAAATCCCAGTACCGTTAGTGTATCCGTATAATAGGAAGCCTTTACCTGTTGCTGTGCCTTTTGATTAATCATATAATCGGCCTGTACATACAATATTTCCGGATCAGCGGGGATGTTGTACGTGATGAGGGCGCCGCCGGGGAAATTATTCACCTGTACATTTGTTACCACAGGAGGTTTCTTATCGCTCTTGTAGATGGGTTCCAGGTTGGTACCGGTTTGTTTCTGGCAGGAATAAAGACCTACGGCAACGATCACCGCGGTTACTGCCGTTATATAGAGGAATAATTGTTTCTTCATTTCTTTTTAGTTTAATGGATCCCAGATAGACTACCACAGGGGGTTTTGAACAAGATTAGGATTTACATACAGGTTATACTCCTTGATAGGCGCCAGGAAATCCCTATAGGTATTATGCGGCTGGTAAATGGATCTTACTTTGTAGAATGCGGCGGGTGTGCTTTGCGTAACATCCCAACCGGTAACAGGTCTGTTCATAAGATCCAGTCGTTTCCAGCGGCGCATATTCCAATAATTCTCTCCTTCAAAAATAAATTCAATCATGGTTTCCTGTTGGATGATACTCCTCAATCCATCGCGGGTAGTAGGCTTAGCTGCATTCCTGGAATGGGCGGCCCATGATTGTACTACGCCATCCAATCCTGCCCGGCCCCGTACGGCATCAATATATTGATACGCTTTCGCCGATGGTCCTTCTGATTCATTGAGCGCTTCCGCGTACATCAGGTAGAGTGCACTTAAACGGATGGCGGGCCAGGTATAGGCATCTGCGGTATAGGACCCTCCATCACCGGATGTTTTCCAGCTAACCAGTTTTTTGGGCCAGTAACCGGTAAAGGAATACCTCGACAATGAATTGGCGGAAGAAGAGCCCCACATGGTATTTATATACAGCAGGTTGTCTTCATTGGGTCGCTGCTTCATAAAATAGGAGGACCCGTCAAACGCCAGGTCGGCATAGTAACGATACTCCCTGTTCACGTTAAAGGAAGAAGTGGTATAATTAGGTTTTAAGATGCTGCGCATCCCAACCGGGATGGTGACTAACTTCGTATAGCGGTTGGCGTAATCCCAGTCAATATCTTCGTCGATGGGTACGCCATTGCCGGTATAGAATATTTCACAGGCATTCATGTTAGCCGCCCATAAGGAATAGGTATAGGAATAAACATCGTTCCGGGGCGCGCACTCCCGTTGTAATTCTGAAGTCGTGGACTGGGGAAAACCCCATATGCATTCCTGGTTCCAGTCGTCCGTAATCGCGCACCGGATATCCATACATTTTTTAGTCGTATCTCCAATATTATTGAGATCAAAAGGTTTCTCAAAATGATATAGCTCGAACCCGGCGCTGTTGGCTGCTGTAATAGCTTCCTGGCAGGCCGCTGCCGCCTTTTGCCACTTCGATACATCCGCGGTGGTATTTACCAGTGCCTGGCCATCTTTATTCTTCAATCCTGCATAGTCTGCATTACCGTTAAAAAGCGGGCTTGCGTTCAATGTCAGTGCATATGCTTTAATAGCGAGGGCAATGGGCGTGGTAATACGTCCCAGCTCTTCCCGCTGGTTAGTGATGGAGGGTGGCAGGTCGGGCACTGCCTCATTCACCAACTGCGCAATATAGTTGGCTACGTCATCAACCGATTCCCGTTTTACCTTCACCGCTTCTACATCGGCTGATACCGGGATGTTCTGTTTCATAATGGGAATGGGGCCATACATCCGCATCATCAGGAAATGGTAATAGGCCTTCAACACTTTCACTTCGGCTACCCATCTTTTTCTTTCCACTTCCGTCATATCAGGCACCTTACCAATATTCTCCAGGAATATGTTACAGGTGCGCATGCCGGCGTACATGGCCACGCCCCCATTGTCGCCATCCCAGTAGTTGGCGATGGGTTTTACGATGTTCTGATAATCGTAGCAGAGCTGCATAATTCCTTCCGGTATACCAGGCGCCTGGGAACCCGGATAGGGTGTAGCAATTTCCCGTGATCCCAGGAAAGTATAATTCTCTGATACACTACCTAACTTAGGCAGGTAGGAATAGCAGGTAAAAAGATACTTTTTGGCAGTGGCGCGCATCTGGAAAGCCTGATCCAGCGTGGCTACATTGTCCGGAATAACATCCAGGAATTTTTTACAGGCACTACCGCAAAGGATGATCATTCCCAGCAGCATTATCTTTATAGTCTTCATACTCATTTTTTTTCTGTTGCTTATTGCTATTTAAATGAACAGGTCACACCCGCGTTAAACACCCGTTGAATAGGGTATCCCAAACCATTTCCACCCATTTCCACATCCCAGAGGTGAAACTTGCTGAAAGTGAAAAGGTTGGTCCCATTCAGGTAAAACCGGGCGTTGGTAAGACGTAATCTTTTCATCATGGGGGTGGGCAATGTATACCCGATTTCTACAGATTTAATGCGGAGCAGGGCGCCATTTCTCATAAACCAGGTGCTGGTTTGGTTGTTATTGTCGATAAGACTGGTGCTGAGCCTGGGCCACAGTGCATAGATATTCTGGTTGTCTTCACTCCAGTGGTTATCTGCCCATACCTTCAACAGCTGGCGTTGATCGTCAATAAATGGAGAAGTAGCCTTGGAATCGATCCAGAATGATTCCCGGCCTAATCCCTGGAAGAAAATGTTGAAGTCGAAACGATCATAACCGGAGGATATACCAAATCCATACACGATTTCAGGAGTAGTAGGGAAACCGATAGGCGCCATATCCAGCTCACTGATTTGTCCGTCGCCATTCACATCGCGGTACTTAATATCTCCTCCGCCATATATACCGAAGTTTTGCTTAGGTGCGTTCTTCGCGTCCAGGTCATCCACAAACAGTCTTTCTGCGATGTATCCCCATTGCTGTCCGAGGGAGTGCCCTACGTGTGATTTATTCTTTTCAGGATAGGCCGGTTCTTCATACACATCAAAGCGACTGGTGGCATAGGTAAAATTGGCCATGGCCTTGGCCCACCACTTTTTGGTGATCTGGTGGGAGTAGTCCAGCGCGATATCTATACCGTGCGCAGAAGCTTTACCCACGTTGGCGCTTAGTCCGGCCGACAACCCCATAGTAGTGGGAATGGAGGTACGGGGCATCAGGATGTTCGATCTTTTTTCGGTATATACATCTACTTCCAGGTTCAAACGATCGAAGAAAGAGGCTTCGAATCCTACGTTCGTTTTTGCCGCCTGCTCCCAGGTAATGTCATTGTTGGCATACCGGGAAATATCGATACCAGAAAGATTGTAATCTTTCAGTGTACCGAAGGTCATTCCTCTCTTGCTGCTGTTCATGTCTACATTAGACAAATAAAAGAACCTATCGTCGGGACTACCGATTGCATCGTTACCTACCAGGCCATAGGTAGCTCTTAATTTCAACTTGGTGACTACATCCTTCAGGTTATCCCAGTATTTTTCATTGGATACCGTATACGCCACGCCTGCTGATGGGAAAAAGCCGAAGCGATGCGTTTTATAAAACCGCTCCGACCCGTTGTAGCCGAAGTTGAATTCTGCCGCATACCGGTTATCATACAGGTAAGTGGCACGTCCGGACAGGCCCACATTCCTGAAAGGAAGCGAGTTTTGTAAACTACCGGCGTTTCCGGTAAGGCTGTTTTTCGCGATGCCTACCAGGGTACCACTCACGCCATGCACTTTATTAAACGTTCTGCGATAGTCCAGCGCCAGCTCACCGTAGAAATCGGACGACAGCGTTTTATCGCCTTCTGAATAGTTGAGATATTCCGTGCCGGCGGGGGCCTGCGACTGGCCTGCTTCCTGGTTGACCGCTTTCAGGGAGTACCCCTTGGTCATATAGTCGTAATTATAGGCTACATAATAAAAAGGATTATACTGCCTGGAGACAGAGAAGTAGGCGTTGCGCTGGATATTCACCAATCCACGCGCCGATAGTCCTTCTGTGATGAAAGACAACTTCTGGTTGAGCGCCAGTTGCGCATTGATGGCCGACCGGTTAAACTGTTTATATCCTTTTTGCAGATCTGCGTAAGGATTATTATACTTTCCATCGGCGGAATTACCAAACATGATATGTCTTACATACTTTGTTTCCTCGGTAGGTTGGTAGTAGGCCGGAAACAATACAGGATTCGATTGCATGATCTGGTTGTACACATCCGTTCCTCCATTGACAGGACCGGAATAGTCGTCGAAACTCCCGGAGATACGCACAATCATTTCGGTAGAAGGTGTCAGGTTGACATTAACGTTGCTCCTGATAGAATAGGATTTGAGTTTGGAGTTGCTGTTGAAATTACTCTTCTTGTCCACCTTCAGTATTCCGTTATCCAGGTTCATAGCCCCGGCTACATAATAACGGGCTACTTTTCCGCCACCATTTACCGACAGGTTGTAACGTTGGTTGAGTGCGGAGTTACGCAACAGCATTTTCTGCCAGTCAGTTGCCGGGTATATTACCGGATCGACACCATTCTTAGTATTTTCAATTTTATCTTTCGGGTATAGCAGTCCTCCGAGAGGGTTCCGGGTCAGCACGGCTTCATTGGCCAGTTCCATATAGGTAATAGGATCTGCCAGTTGTACATTTTGTGTAGAGCGGGAAACGGAATTTTCCGCTCTGAATGATACCGTTGCTGCGCCTTCCTTACCTTCTTTAGTGGTAATCAATATAATGCCATTAGCGCCTTTAGATCCATACAGTGCGGTGGCGGTGGCGTCTTTCATAATGGAAAAGCTTGCGATATCGTCCACTTGCAGGCGTGCGAGGTCTGTGCTGGTGGCTTCAATATTGTCGATGAGGATCAGGGGTGATTTCCGGTAGCCAAAGGTAGTGACCCCTCTCACGAAGAAATCGGCATTATCAAATCCCGGTTCACCACTACGCTGGTAGGCGATGATGCCGGCCAGCTTTCCTGCTAAGGCGTTGGTGAGGTTGCTGCTGGGAATTTTCAGCTCAGAGGGTTTGATAGAAGTTACCGCGCCTACTACCTCTGTTTTCTTTTGCCTGCCCTGCGCTACCACAACTACTTCATCTACTTTAGACTCCAGGTGCTTCAGTATGATACGCAGCGGGCTGGTAGAATGTACCGTTACGTCCAGGGATTCATACCCGATAAATGATACGGTCAGCGATGCCCCGATAGCAGGTACCTGGATGGCAAAACGGCCGTAAGCATCGGTGGTAACGCCTTTGGCAGTGCCTTTCAGCTTAACCGTTGCCCCGGGCAATGGCAGGCCGTCGTCGCCCATTACCACCCCGGTAACCTCAATCGCCGCTGGTGCAGTGGCCGACAGGGAATCTTTTTCCAGCGTTGCTGCCGCAGTAATAATGATCCTGTTTTTTGAAACCAGGTACGTTAACGGTAGCCCTTTAAAGCAGTTCTTCAAGGCATCTGGTAGCGGGGCATTACGTACGTCGATGTTAATCCCCGCAGCATTGTTTAACAGGTCGTCTTCATAAAAAAAACGGTATCCGGTTTGTCGGTTGATTTCTTTTAGCACCGTTTTCAGCGACACATTTTTCCCTGATAGGGTAACGCTTTGGCCGAAACCAATGGCGCTGGTCTGCATGCAAAAGCAGAGCAGGCTAAATGCGGTAAACTTCATCATCAACAATAGTTTTGTGATTGTTTTACATCGTGGATGGGCACGGAAATGTCCTCTTAAATTCATACATTTGTTTTTGCAGCTACTCATTTTCAGATGAGTGGATGAGGGTAAATAAATAGAGAGTTATGTGCATAGCACTCCTTATCCGGACGATATTCCGGATAGTTTGCCCTTATAGCAACGTCCTGTCTCGCACACAGGGCGTTTTTTTTAAGGGAGGATTTTGGTGATATTTATTACGGTATTATAACTATTTTCCTATTGTTCACTTTATATTTGATTCCGGCTGTTTGCATAAAATCGAGTACTTCAGCGATGCTGTCATTGCGACCAACGATACCTGTAAAACGCTTCTGGCTTACCGGTCCCTCATAGGATACTTCCACATCGTACCAACGGCAGATCTGGCGCATAATTTCAGGCAGGGTCAGGCTATTGAAAACAAAATTTCCTTTCTTCCAGGCCATCACTTCCTCCAGGTCGATATGCTCTTTTACGTTGGCGCCATCCCCCGTTAATATCGCCTGCTGCCCGGGTCGTAGCAGGACGTTGTCCTTTCCGGCAGCAACTTTTACCGCGCCTTCCAATAAGGTTACTTTGAGGGCTTTTTCATCCATATATCCGTTTACGTTAAACTTTGTACCGAGTACCTGTATCTCCGTTTCCGGGGCTTTCACGTGGAATGGTGTGGAAGATTTTTCTATCTCAAAATATACCTCTCCCGTAATCTCTACCTCCCGGTCGTTCTTTGAAAATACGATGGGAAAGCGAATAGAGGAGGCCGCGTTCAGTAAGGCGGTGCTGCCATCCGGGAGCGTTACCTGGAACGTTTCTCCCTTGGGCGTCGATATTTTATTATATAATACTTCACTGCTTTTACCGGATGACGGCTGGTACACCACTTGCCCATTGCCCTGTTTTAGTACCAACGTATTCCCCTGCCTGGCTACCATTCCGTTGCCCGAGCTATCCAGCTCAACGGCCGTGCCGTCTGATAAGGTGAGAATCACTTTCTTTTTGGATGTACCAACGAGCTGCTGTTGTGCTATTTTCGCAGGACGCGTGTCGCCACGGTAGTACCACCAACCTGCCAACGCTATCAGCGGAAGTAATATAGCCGCCGCTCTTAACCAATACTTATAGAAAACAGGTCTGCCTGGTTCTTTCGTTTTCACCGATTCCATTACGCGGGTAAACATGGCCTCCCGGCTGGCCGGGCTCGTCAATCCATCGGCTACACCGGATTCGAGCTGCTCATGGATATCTGTATGCAGCTCATCATCGTATGCAGCCAATTGCTTCGATAGCTCCTCTTCCGACACCCTGCCTTCCAGGTATGCTTTTATTATACTGCGAAATCGTTGCATATTGCTTGCTTCACCAGTGCTGTTGTAACTGGTTCAAGATATAAAGACACCTGATTGTTGAAAATGTACCAGTGGGATACTAGGATAATGAGAAAAAAATTATCACGAAAAGAATGGTTTGTTCATCGGAGTGTTCATGGAGGTATTCACGGATAGATTGCAGGGCGCGCGACAGGTGGTTTCTGACGGTATTCCTGGATAATCCCAGCTGTAATGCTACATCGTTCAGCTTCAGCCCTTGCAGCTGGTTGAGCTGGTATACTGTTTTTTGTTGAGGCGGCAAGCTATTAATAGCCTGGGCAATAAGTCCGCGGGACTCTTTCAATACATATTCACTTTCCGGCGATCTGAGACTGTCACCTTCTTCAGCAAACAGTTGCCGGAGATAGTTTTTTTCCAGTCGTAAACGACGCAGTTCATTGATAATCCGGTTCCGCGCAATGATAAAGATATAGTCAGCTATCTTGCTGATACCCGGCAGAGCTGTTCTTTTAAGCCATAGTTTAACAAAAACATCCTGCACGATCTCCTCCGACAGGTGTGCCGATTTGGTGTAAGTATAGGCAACACCGTAAATTCTATCGGCATAGATCTCAAACAACTGCCGGAAGGCGGCTTCATCTCCATCGGCCACCTGGTGTAAAAGCCCGGAGTTACAAATGGACAGTGTGTTTGACGCAATCATACTAACTCAAAATTTTCCCTCAAAACGTGATTGCGCTAAAAGTAAGGATTATTTATTCTCGTAGGGAGTGGTGGGTTGGTGCGTATAAAGTGCAGGTAGCAATAATAAACTGCAGCACCCGGCCTCCTAGTTTTCTTAAAGTCAATACCAATATACCTCTCATCAAATTTCGCTTTTATGATAGCTTGTTAAAAAAGATGTTATGCGGCTTTTATTGGTCAAAAAAGCATCGGAATTTGATAACATCGTTGTGAAATTTGCAGTTTGGGAAAGTCCATATCTTACTTTCCTCTTGGCGATGCTAGAAATTATTTTGGAATTTAAACGGCATTTCATTTTCATATTGTAATAAAAAGCGTCACGCAAACACACCGCATTCTTCTCTATTTATTATAAATCAGACCTCTTTTCAGCATATAGACAATGTAAATTTAGTGGAATTTCCTCCGCATAATATTAGCCCCTTAAAGAAGAAATTTCCGTTTGGTACTTTTTCCATTTTCAATTGTATTTAAGAGAAAAAGTAATGAAACATGAAGTTTATAAAAACCTTACCATTGCAGATGACTTAAGCATTTTTGAATTTTTCAGTATTGGCCCCAAAGGAGTTATCTTAAAGAGAATATTGTTTATGACAACAGAATATCCAGACACCGTCAATTTAGCCTTTGGCGATATTGATAAAAATGGAGAAATAAACGATTTTGTGATTAGCAATAATGGAGATAGAGATAAAATTCTTGCAACAGTATGCCATGTAATTGGACTCTATTTAAAAAAATATCCCAACAGGCAAGTATACTTTAAAGGTAGCACAGCAGAACGGACAAGGTTATATAGAATAATTATAAATAACAATATAAAATGGTTTAATTTACAATACAATATACTTATCGAACAAGAGTTTGATTTTGTTCCTTTTCAACCCAATATTTCTACTATAGGTTTTTTGATCAAAAAGAAAATTATTTAACTTTGTACTCATGAAAAAGAAGATAATCAAAGTGAGCAGCCAATTATCTAAACAGGAATTCACTTTAACGGTAGATGAAAAACTCAACCAGTTGAAGGGAAAAATTCTTGCTCCTAAAAAATTAGCAGAAGCTAACAAAGCTTTACAGAAGTTAGGCAATAAGCATTCTTAATAATACGACTTGTAAAATTCTTTCAACGACCGTTCAAGAAACGGTCGTTTTTGTTTTAAAAGCAATCCGGGAAATTGAAGTAGTAACATTATCGGCTTTCATGGGTTTATGCCGACCCCTACTTTGAAGCAAAGAACGCTAACGTATTATATTGCAGTTAATAAATATTTTCTATACTTTCAGCCGGCCAATGACTAAGCTCCGTTTACCTCATGTAAACTAGGAGATCGATTCGTTAATTGGCCGCCCTTAGATTTTCAAACAAGTTCCAAATATGATTTCCAAATTTAAGTTTCATTTCGCAGCCCTTTGTTGTTCAATCCCTTTGTTCGGCGCAGCGCAGGAAAAGGACCCGGCCGAATACGTAAACCCTTTTATTGGAGCCACAACAAGCACAAAAATAGCTGCCTCTGCTCATGGCGGGGGAAAAACTTTCCCTGGGGCTGCTACTCCGTTTGGATTAACGCAACTAAGTCCTAATACAATAACCGGGGGAGATAATGGTTCTGGCTACAGCTATGAACATACATCAATTGAAGGATTTGCCTTTACACAAATGAGTGGAATTGGGTGGTATGGTGATTTGGGAAATTTCCTGGTAATGCCAACGACGGGGCCATTAAGAACAAATTCCGGCAAAGAGGGAAACGATATAAAAGGATATCGTTCTTACTATGATAAATCAACAGAGCAGGCTAAGGCAGGGTATTATTCAGTGAAGCTGACAGACTATAATGTCAAAGCAGAAATGACAGCATCTCCCCATGGTGGTATCATGCGGTTTACTTTTCCCGCCAATGAGCAATCGCGTATACAAATTGACTTGGCCAGAAGAGTAGGTGGCACCTCTACCGAACAATATGTTAAAGTAGTGAATGATCACGCCATTACCGGTTGGATGAAATGTGACCCTTCTGGTGGTGGATGGGGTAATGGAGATGGAAAGCCCGATTACACGGTTTACTTTTACGCAGAGTTTAGCAAACCACTGAAAAATTATGGTGTTTGGGAAGTAGCCATCCCATCAAATGCAAACCGTAAAAGGGAAGCGATAGAAAGTAAAGATTTCCAGTCGTTAACAGCCCATGCAAATATTTTAACGGGATGTAATGAAAAGCAAGGCAAGCACCTTGGATTTTATACAACATTTAATACAACGGCGGGAGAAGCTGTATTGATGAAAGCAGGCATCTCATTCGTGAGCATGGAAGGTGCCCGGAAGAATTTACAGCAGGAGATTACCGATTGGGATTTTAATGCTGTCTATGATAGAAGCCGGGAAATGTGGAATGATGCTTTAGGTAAGATAAAAATAAGTGGCGGAACAACAGAGCAAAAAGTAATTTTCTATACTGCATTATATCACAGCATGATTGATCCCCGCTCTTTTACCGATATAGATGGGAACTACCCCGGCGGAGATGGGACTATTCATCACAGCAACAAATTTACGAAACGTACCATATTCAGCGGATGGGATGTATTTCGCAGTCAAATGCCATTGCAAACGATCATTAATCCCCGGGTGGTTAACGACTTGATCAATTCCCTGGTTGAACTGGCGGAAGAGAACAAAACCAAATACCTGGAACGATGGGAATTCCTGAACGCTTACAGTGGGTGTATGATAGGAAACCCTGCAGTGGTAGTATTAGCAGACGCCTATATGAAAGGTATCCGTGATTATGATGTAGCAAAAGCTTATAAGTTTGCAGGAAATACCATGGAGCGACTGGGTAACGGCAAATTAGGTTACACGCCTGACAACATTTCAACTACACTGGAGAATGCCTATGATGACTGGTGTATGGCGCAATTAGCCAGGGGACTTGGCAAAATGGATGACTATAGTAGATTTACTAACCAATCAAAAAATTACAAAAACGTATTCGATACCACCGTCGGCTGGTTTAGGCCAAAGGATGCAAAAGGTAATTGGTTAGCCTGGCCTGCGTCAGGCAGACTGGAACAATCATATGGCTGTGTGGAAAGCAACCCCTATCAGCAGGGATGGTTTGTGCCGCATGACATTGAAGGGCTGACCGGGTTGTTAGGAGGTAATGATAAAGCCCTGGCCGACCTGGAGAGCTTTTTTGAAAAGACTCCTGATAACATGTTATGGAATAATTACTACAACCATGCGAATGAACCTGTACATCATGTACCATTTATGTTCAATGCAATGGGACGACCCTGGCTAACCCAAAAATGGGTCAGGACTATCTGTGAAAAAGCATATCATAATTCAGCCGAGAAGGGTTTGGTGGGTAATGAAGACGTTGGCCAAATGTCGGCCTGGTATGTTTTAGCAGCAATAGGACTACATCCTCTATGCCCCGGCGATAACCGTTATCAGATCTGTACCCCTCTATTTGATACCATTACCATTCAATTGGATAGCAAGTATGCCAGTGGTAAAAAATTCATTATAAAAACAATCAACAACGCTCCTGAAAATAAATATATTAAATCGGCCAAACTAAATGGGAAGACTTATGAAAAGTGTTGGCTGGATCATAACGTATTGGGTAATGGCGGGATATTGGAGTTAACATTGAGCCCGGAGCCCAATCATAATTGGGGGCTAAAATGATCAATGGTTGATCGTGATACACAGCGAAGATCAGTAGATGTAGTTATCCAGTAACATTATCCGCTTTCATCCGTTTAACTGGCTAAACCTTCTGTATGAAAGCAAACATCTACCTATTTCTGCTGTTGCTGACCGGCGTTCTGCTTACTTCCTGCAAGAAAAGCGACATAGCGTATGAAAACGATTTTAATACAAGTGTACGATCCTGGATGAACTTCAAAGCAGCATCGGGCAACTCCTACCGTTATGTCGTTAGCTTCTCCTCCTGGGCCGGGTTTAGTACGGAAACCGTTATTACTGTTAAAGAAGGGAAAGTAGTGCAGCGCAGCTTTACTGCTAAACGGCGGATTGACAGCATCCCGGGCCAGCTGGAGGTATACGAGCAGTGGACGGAAGAGGAAAGTAAAGTAGGTTCACATGGGAATGCCTATCCTCCTCAAACCTTAGATGAAATATACAAAGCGGCAAAGGACCGGTGGTTGCTAAAGCGCAGTAATGCTAAAACCTACTTTGAAGCAAAGAATAATGGAATGATATCCAGTTGTGGGTTTGTAGAGAATGGCTGTATGGATGACTGTTTCCAGGGTATCGATATCAGTCTCATCGAAAAAATATAAAGCCCGGGCATTGTTTGGCCACCAAGAACGAAGGGGCTAATTGATAAAAGTGGCGATGGATGTACTCTCCAGTATATCCATCGCTATTAAATAATGTTACCCGTTAATGGGTTTATAGCTTAAACATTTGTCCACCACTTCTTCAGCAGTAGGGTCATAGATAGAAATATCATCTACCTTGGCATTATAATTTTCGGGATAAAAGAACAAACTGCTCCCATCAGGATGAGGTACATTCCTGTCGAATATTTCCATCAGCTGCTGTATTTTTTCTTCGCTTCCGTCGGCAGTAATTATTTTATTACCCAGGTCAATTAATTCTTCTCTTGTCATGGGGTCATGCAGGGTTAATTCAGTTAATGCCTCGCAGAAATCAATGTTTTTAATCTGCCTGATAAGTCCATGAAATCTATGATCCCGTTCCTTCCTTTTGCTTAGTCCCTGTGCAAGATATAAAAGTGTTTCATATCTCATCTTATCCAGGTTAACCTCTATCTCGGCGACTATATCTACCTGGACTTTACCATCAATATACAGCCTGTAAATTATTTCCAATGCGGTTGCCTGAGTCCAATCATATTCTCCAAAGGCTATTGATTTAAGCCAATGGAGCGCTTTCACATCTAATTGATAAACCAGCTCAAAGATAGCATATTGACAAATCGATAACCACGCGCCCAGACCAAGTTGTTGCACATTAATATCCAGGGGAACCTGGGGAGGTTGATGCAGCTTTTGTTGCAGGTATGCCAAATCTTCTGTACCGATGTTCTCAGCTTCCTGCCTGGCCCTTTCCTCAAACAATTCCTCATTAGTCAATAACGTTCTCCCCAGATCAATAATCAGACGATCAATATCTTTTTCTTTCATTATTAATTTATGAAAATATATACTAACGTAGTGATAGCAGTCCTGCTACTTCTCCCGGTATATCATCACACTACCTGATAACAGGTCATGAATTGCTCTTCTTTCCTTGTTGGTATGTATCGTTAAAAAAGATACCCAACCAAGAAAACATTTTACCAGGTAGCGAAACAACGCCCTATAAAATGGTAGACGTCTGCTGGTATTATTATGCTGTCGTACGCGAATACCCTTGATATAGTTGCCGACAGTGGCTCCTAACGTAGTAAACAATGGCTCGTACACAATCCAGACGAAAACAAATAAGCCGATCCGTACCCCATCCGGTACTTCTCCTACCTGTTCCAGTAAGGTGCCGAAAATGAACATCAGCAAAACGATAAAAAGCAGGTCAATAAAAGTCGATTGCACCCTGGCACTTAATAGTGGATAGTCTTTTTCGACGTCGGGTTCTAATAAAAGGATGTCTTCCATAGTGAAAATATAGGGGATTAGGTATGTAAAATAGGAAAAATGCGGATAATTACCTGCTTCAGCAAAACAGCCTCACAGGAATCCTGCGAGGCTGTTTTAGTAATAACTTATACTAAAGTATTTTACTTTTTCGCTGCTTTCAGGTTGAACCCAATTTCAACGTCTTTGCTGATCATCCAGTTTTCAGGGCTACCTTCTGTTTTGTAGCTGATACCCCAGGCAGATCTGTCGATCACGAATTTTGCGGTGGCAGTTACGTCGTTAGCTGCTACGGTGATTTGTGCAGGGAACGTGATGTTCAGCGTGCTGTCTTTCAGGGTCAGGTTACCGCTGATCAGGTTAGTAGCGCCAGGCAGCAGGCTTTTCTGTTTAGCGCTGTCGTACGGAGCTATGCCGGTGATCACAAATTTTGCAGATGGATACTTCGCTACGTCGAAGAAGTCGCCGCTTTTCAGGTGGCCTTCCAGGTCAGCAGCTTTCTTGTCTGGTTCGGTGATGGATGCCGGATCTACCGCCAGGGCAGCCAGGTTTACATTAAAGCTACCGCCGGTAACAGCGCCATTTTCCACATTGAGACTACCATCCGTTACTTTGATCGTACCAAAGCGAGGTGCAAATCCACCTTTGTGGGTAGCACGCCATTGAACGGTTGTAGTAGTTGTGTCAATTGCATATGCTGTGCCGGAGGCTACAGCTGCTTCTTTCTTTTCTTCGGTCTTCGCCTGGTCGGTAGAAGCACCGCCACATGCTGCCAATGTGGCCAGCAGGATAAATGCAGGTACTGTTTGCTTCATAAATTCAAATTAAAACTATGTATAAGCCATCGAAATTAGGGGTTTAATTTAAACAATAGCACAATACATTGAAAAATATCAATATTATAACAATTCTTTTACATTACGATCCCAGGCGGTCCTCTTTAAAGCATAATCACCGAGTCGATCCTGGATACCTCTTTATAGTAGGAAATCACTTCCTCCTCATCCTGCACCTGTACCTGTACCGTAAACGATTTGTATTTTCCGCCGGAAGAACTGGCCTCTGTGAGCCGGGCTCCCGAGCCCTCGAACATAGATTTCAATGCGGTGATCTTATCGGCTTCTGCTTTTATAATGAACTTAAAAGTATACTCAGTAGGGAATACGATGGACTGCTGCAGTAATGAACGAAAATTTTCATACGGATCTCCGTTTAAGCTGGCATTTTTATTTTCATCTATAGACATAATTGATTACCTGTTTAGCTGCGTTAACTGGCAAAATTAGCTTAAAAAAGCTATTGATCTATTTATTATTCTCAACACCAGGGAAAGCAACCATAAAATATGTTTCATAAAACGAGTTTTGCAAAAACGCGCTGCCAGCTATTTATACAGGAATGATCAGCCGCTATACCTTGTTACAACTATCAATAAATATTTTTGGCGGTGAAAACCCGCATCAATAATAAGTGTCACAATGATATTTTTTATCACTCAAACAAAAGTTGGTATTATATTTTGGAATTATCATTTTAATTTTCTAGTTTAACATTCTATTCACTGCAGAAAGAATAACCAATTGTACTGAACCCTTTTGTTGTCCTGTTAAAATCTGTTGTTATGAAAAACTCGTATTACCTGTATAAAAATCCCGTCATTTTTTTGTTGTAATAATCATTGTCAGCAAATCTGGTTTTGTTAATGAATTTTATTTCCTGTTGCAGCTATGGAAACATACTCCCTTCCCGGAGAGGGCCTGATATGCTGCTTTGCTGGCCAAAGGTATTTGCCTGCCAATAGAAATAACTGTCATTTACAATCATGTGCCTGTAATTAGTTAACCATGCCGGAAGCGTGCCGCCGGCACAAGCTGCCTATGTGTAATTTGCCAGCTTTCATTATTCTATTAATGTATACTTATGAAAGAAAGACGAAAAATTTCGTTCTGTACGGTTTGTATGAACCGGCTTCATCACTTGTGTTTAACGTTGCCGCAGAACATCTTGCATAATGAAGATTACCCGGATTGCGAATTCATACTGCTGGATTACAATTCAGGCGATGACCTGGAAGCCTGGGTATTGGAAAATATGTCCTCATACATTGCATCCGGTAAACTCATTTATTATAAAACTACCGAACCGCTTTACTTTCATATGAGCCATTCTAAAAATATGGCAGCAAAGCTGGGCACCGGCGATATTGTTTGTAACGTAGACGCTGATAACTACACGGGCAAAGGATTTGCCAGCTATATCAACGACGTGTTCTCCAATGGAGAAAACGTGCTGCTGGCTGCAGAGCAATCGGCCAATGAAATGCTGATATGGGATGTTTTTGGGAGAATATGCGTGAGAAAAGATGATTTCGTGCAAATAGGCGGATATGATGAAAACATGATCCACTATGGGTTTGAAGATTCGGACTTCGTGAACCGATTGCATATGAATGGCCTGCAACGAAAAGGCATTCCCGGCGATTTCCTTACCGCCATTACTCATCCCGACAAAGACCGCTTTGCACAGGATTGGCTTTTTACCAGTCTAAGCAATATCCTGTTGCATTATATTTCCCCCGCGTCTTCTGAAGTACTGCTATTACTGAATGATGGCAGCTACAAAAGAGGTACTATCGTCGACAACACCACCGGGTGTGCACATGATTATCAGCAGTCGCTATATCCTACCCACAACTATGAGTTTTCATTATTGAAAAACGAATGGGAAACCGGCGAATGGATGAATACCGGCGACGGTATACAGCTATTCAGCAGCCACACAAACACTTCGCTGCAGTACAACGAACAGCAAAACACCTACCTGGAAATGCCCGCAAACGCTGTGTTCTATCCACTCGCCAGCGATCAGCTAAAACATGAAATGATCTTCTTCTACAGCCAGATTACCAACAGGATAAAAATGGAAGGTAATATGAGCCAGCGGAAAATAAAGGCTAATGAAGGAAAATTTGGAGGAGGAACAGTCTATAAGAATTTCAACTACGAACTACCTATTACATTATAACCATGGGCATACAAAAGCAATCGGTGAATGTATCCATCTTCTACGGCATGCCTGGCTGGCATTTGCTGTTGCAGCAAATACAATCCATCGTACACCACTTAAAAGATCAACGCCTGCTCGAATCTTATGCTGTTAGTCTCAACTTCACGCGGGGAGAAAATATCCGGTTCAGCGGGCGAGTGTTGCCGGGAAACGATGTTTTACTGGCAACCGAAACAGGACGTTTGGCGCTTGCATTCATGCGTCAGTTCCCCTCTGTGAGCCACTTAGCGCCTTTCCCCGTGGAAGGGTTTCTGATGAATTTCCCGAATAATTCTGTTCAATACAACCTGTTTAAACCCGTCACAGAATTTACCGAACGGCCACTGGCCCCCTACCAGGCCGATTTCCAGGAAGCGTTGAGTAAACACCTGGTCAGTATTTTGTCGGAAGAAGAGGTAACGAATGATACCATCTTTTCCTTCGGTCTATATACCTTCCTGGGGATATTTTCTGGTTGCAGCAGCAACATTGGCGAGGCTATTTCGTTGGTGGACCTGTTCAACAATGCCAGCAGGTGGGTCAGCGCCGGTAAGCCAATGGCGGATGAAATATTCCGGTCAAATCGTGAACCACTGCTGGAAGAATATACCCTGCATTTGCTGGAAACCGCTACCACACCGCCTCACTGGGTAAGCCAGTGGCGCGACTATATGCGGGCACAAACAGCGATGATAAAAGGTGATCCGGAATTGGATGTAGCTACCTATGTCCGGACTATGCTCGATGCCGCACAGCATCAACTGGCATTAACCAATGATACCGTTTCCATCATCTGCGATATCAGCAGGAATATATTAACCGAGTTGAAAAACAGCGTGCCACTCACTGTATAAAGGGTTGTTTATGAAAAATACCTACCTGTCAGTTGCGGATGAACTGTTATTGCTGCTCCGCACGGTGAAAATCAGCGTTCCTGCAAAATTTATCCGGCATAAGATACTATCACATCCCCAGGCTGGTTCTGCGCTCAGCATTACCGACACGCTGGACGAAATGGGCATTGCCAATGCCGTATTGGAAGTAGATAAACAATTTATTACAGATTTACCCCTTCCCTTCCTGGCTTATATCCATTCTGAAAAAGATGGCGGTATGTTCAGGATGGTAAAAGATATTCCACAAACCCTCCGGAAAACGCCGGCATTTCTCCAGGAATGGACTGGGCAGGCAGTGCTCGTAGAAGAAAATGCAGTGGTTCCTCCTGCCATGCTTGAAGGCTTCCATCGCCCCGCGGGACCACGCTATGCCTTATGGTTGGGCATCATTGCGTTATTGGCATTGTTGTCAAAACTGGTATATGAACAACATTATTTCTGGCTAACCCTGCTCCTTCTTTCCTTCTCCGGGCTCGCCATAGGTATTACCATCATAGCGGAGAAAATGGGGCTTAGTTTTCCCATTGCTAAAGGGTTGTGCGATGCATCCAACAACGAGGGGTGTGACCACAATCTCCGCTCAGATGTATCGCAACTTACCTCCTGGCTGAGTATCCCGGATGTGGTACTTATATATTTTGCTACCTGGTGCGTGATATTGACAGCAGGCAGCGTTATGTCTGCCTTTACCGGGCTGCTACCGGCGCTATTACTGATAGCTGCAGTCGCTATCCCTGTTACTATAGCCACCGTTGCCTACCAGGGATTTTTTACGAAACAATGGTGCCGGTTATGTCTTATTGTTACCGCCATCTTATGGATGCAGCTGGGGGTACTCGTCTATGGAAGCACCGCCTCTCATCAGCCATGGTTATCGTTTAGTACAGGGATGGCCTCACTGGGATTCCTGTTTACTTTCCTGGCGGTTGCTGCTGCCTGGCTGGTAATAAAACCTGTATTGGAAGCCAGGCACGAATATGAAAGTGATTACCTGAAATTGTTGCGCTTCAGGAAAGACCCCGCCACTTTCCTGGCTTTATTAACAGCCAGTGCCAAAAGGGAAATAACGCCGATGCCCTATGAATTACAGCTGGGCAATGCCGATGCGCCCATTCAGCTGATGATGATTTGCGCGCCCTTCTGTGCCCCCTGCGCCCGGGCTCATCACATCTTACATGCCTTGCTGGAAAATAATGATGCATATGGCCTTACCATCCGTTTTACCTACAATAGTCATGCTGCCGATGAAAAAGCAAATCAGGCTATCGAATACCTTCTTCAGCAGGCGGCGTACCTCCGGCAATCGGCCGGCAGTAAGGAGGCCGCCAGCGCCGGATTGCGACAACTGCTGCATGAATGGTATAACCATATGGATGCCGACAAATTCAAACAAGCGTATCCTCCGGTTGCGCTGCAAAATACCGAAGCCCTGCTGGGCGCTCACGAGAGCTGGTGGAAGCGATATAGTATCCGGTATACTCCCACTATACACATCAATGGATGGGAACTGCCGGATAAATTCAATATCGCTGATCTGCCTTACTACTTGAGAAACAGCGACATTATCGAAAAAATAGCGATTGACCCTCACCGTCATACATCATTGTTTGCAAACAAGCAGGTTTAAACTCCGTCCTGGAAAAACGGCGATTTATCAATTCATTTTTAAAAAACAAATGTTATGAAAAAATTAAATTTGAGTCAACTGAAAAACGATGCTGTTAAAATCCTGTCCAAAGAACAACAGAAATCATTAACCGGTGGCTATACTGTAAAGTGTACCTGCAACGGCGTTTCTAAAGACGTAACCTGCAGCACTACCCAGGAATGTATTTCAGCTTGCTGGAATGCCTGCTGATAAACCGCTGAACCGCATGGGAGTTTAGTATCCTTCTGACGGCAGTTTATGGCAAAGATAGCAGTGAAGGAGCCTTTTCCTGTCGCTGCTATCTTGCCTTTTCTTATTTCGTTCCACGCTTTTCTCAAAATCATTTGTATGATGTACCGGTATGTTTGTATTATTTTATTGCTGTTGCTGACCAACCCTGGTATCGCCGCCACCACAGTAGTGACGGGAGATATCAACGGTTGTAACGAAGTTGATGTCGCTATTTATCCCCCTATAGGGTCCTTCATCAATAAATTTCTCTTACTACAAACCAATACGATACAAACTAAAAACGGAAAATTCAGTTTTTCTTATGACCAGCAGCTGCCAGGCTTTGTGGTAATAGAATCCAAATGTTTTAAACGCCTGCTGTTGTTTATGACACCCGGGGATAGCGTACATATACAGACCAGTGTAACAGGTGACGCACCTATTCGCTTTACCGGCAGCAACGCTACGGGTCACTATCTCTATAACAACCAACAATTATTGTATAACCGGAAAATGGAAAATGCAGAAGAGCTGCAAAGCGCCATTATCCGCTCTGCCAGCCCCGCTATAGCTATGGAGGCGGTGAAAACAATTATAGGCAAGTACCAGCATCCGCTGGATTCCGTGCTACAACAGAAAGAAATAACAGACACCTTCTATCATTACGTGAGGAACGATATTATATCCGATATCATATTCAACCTTTCCAATATCATTCTCACCAATACTGATCCCGGCAATTCGCATAAACAAGACTTACGGCATAGTGACAAAGCGCTGAAAGACATACTAGTGGCCGCCTATGCCCAATACGATCCTTTCAGCACCGCATATGTCCATACTATTTCCGCTTTTAACAATGCTGCCAATAAAAGCAGGTTGATTGAAAGCGGGACCATCAAGGGATCGTTAGTTCAACTCGGATTATGGGACAAGCAGGGAGGCAACTACCAGGCCTATAACTATGCTTCTCCACTTTACCAGGAATTGCTGAAAGGAGACGGACTACTGCTGGACCTTAAGTTCAGGTTTAAAAAATCCAGCGAAATGGCAGATGATCTGAATCAATTAAAAAATACTTTTCCGCAAAGTCCTTATGTATCCCTGGTACAGGAGGAACTGGCTTCCTTTGCCGACCAACCGGTAGCGTCGGCCGACGGCAATACCGACCTCGTATTTTTTGATGAAACGCAGGGAAAGGTTACACCGGTAACTTCCGGCAAACAGTTTCAAAACCTCGAAGCACTGATCGCGCAACAGTTCCCAGGTCAGGCTGTTTTCATCGACCTCTGGGCTACGTGGTGTTCCCCCTGCAAGGCGGAATTCCGGTATGAGCCCGCACTTCATCAGTTTTTGAAGAAAAGAAATATTACCATGTTATATGTTTCCATGGATTTTGAAAACTATAGAGAAGAATGGAAAAGGTTTATCAGGGAATATAAATTAAATGGCTTTCATTATTTCCCGGATAAATCTTTCCGGGAAACATTGGAAAAAACGCTGCAAAGCAGCGTTATTGGTATTCCCAGGTATCTACTATTTAATAAACATGGCGTATTAGTGGCTCCTAATGCACTACGGCCCAGCACCGGGGAGCAACTATATACACAATTGGAGGAAAAGCTACAGCTGTAAATACAGTTGATGCAGATACGCTATCTTAAAACAACTTGACCTTGTTCCGAAAAAAATTCCCTTTTTACGCGCAAATGGACGCCATGGACTGTGGCCCTGCCTGCCTGCGGATGATAGTAATGTTTTACGGCGTTCACCTCAGCCTGGACCATCTGCGCCAAAAAGCGGCTATTGGAAAGGACGGTGTTTCTGTACTTGGAATTAATGAGGCCGCACAGGAAATAGGTTTTCGTACCCGGGCGGTAGCGTTGACTTACGACCAGCTGGTAAAGGAAGCGCCGCTCCCTTGTATTGTTCACTGGAATCAGAATCACTTTGTGGTGGTAACGCCAACTGCCAACAGTAAAAAAGTGGTGGTGGCCGACCCGGGAAAAGGTATGATCACCTACCCCAGGGAGGAATTCCTGCAACATTGGAGTAGCGGTAACATTGGGATGGAAACCGGCATCGCATTGCTACTGGAGCCCACACCTGACCTGTACCGGCAACCCGAAGATGCGGTTCAGCGTATTGGCTGGAGTTTTTTACTGGAATACTTGTGGCAATACAAAGGATACCTGTTACAGGTAGGTATGAGTTTATTACTGGCGGCCGGCCTGCAACTGGTATTCCCCTTTCTCACACAAAGCATTGTAGACAATGGGATTGCGGTCAGAAACCTCAACTTTATCTACCTGGTCCTGGGAGCGCAGTTTGCCCTCTTTCTGGGAAAAGCAGTAATAGAGCTGTTACGCAGCCGCCTGCTCCTTTACATAAGTACCCATGTTAACGTGGCCCTGTTGTCGGATTTCTGGATCAAGATGATGAAACTGCCACTTAGTTTCTATGATACCAAGCTAACCGGCGATATACTACAACGGGTAAATGATCACCGGCGTATAGAAACCTTCCTGACCGGGTCTACCCTGAATGTTTTCTTCTCCTTCATCAGTCTCCTGATCTTTTCAATAGTACTGCTGATCTACAACTGGCAGGTATTTGCCATCTTTGCCACCGGCAGCCTGTTATATTTTGGCTGGATAAAGCTTTTCTTCCGGCAAAGAAGGAACCTGGATCATAAGCGTTTCGAGGCCGCTGCCAGGGAAAATTCCACTACCATGCAGCTCATCCTGGGAATGCAGGAGATAAAAATCAACAATGCAGAAAACATACGTAGATGGGAATGGGAAAATGCGCAGGCGAAACTATTCAAACTGAATTTTAAAAATCTCTCCCTCAATCAATACCAGCAGGCGGGCGCACTTTTTATCAATGAGGGAAAAAATATTCTCATCACCTTTTTTGTGGCGAAAGCCGTACTCGACGGGCAGCTCACGCTGGGGGCTATGCTGGCCGTACAATACATCATCGGGCAAATGAATAGCCCCGTGGAACAGCTTATCAGCTTCTCGCAGCAGGCACAGGAAGCGAAAATGTCACTGGAACGGCTGAACGAAATCCATGGGATACCTGATGAAAGCCCGGCAGACAAACCATATATTAAAGAACTGCCCGAACAACGATCCATTCACTTCAACAACCTGACTTTTACCTATGCCGGTGCCATGAACGAACCGATACTGAAAGACATTCAGCTGAGCATTCCACAAGGCAAGGTAACGGCTATAGTAGGCATGAGTGGAAGCGGTAAAACCACCCTGTTAAAATTATTGCTTAGATTCTATGAAAAATATACCGGCGATATCCGCGTAGGTGACACCAACCTGCAACATATCAGCGCTCCCATCTGGCGTAGTTCCTGCGGCGCCGTTATGCAGGACGGCTTTATATTCAATGATACCGTAGCCCGGAATATTGCAGTCAGCGAAGAGATGCCCGACTACAAAAAGCTGGTACACGCCTGCAAAGTGGCCAACATACTATCCTTTGTTGAATCGCTACCGCTATCCTTCAATACCATTATAGGACATGAAGGCACCGGTATCAGCCAGGGCCAGCGGCAGCGGCTACTCATTGCCCGCGCCGTATACAAAGATCCGGAATATATATTCTTCGACGAAGCAACGAATGCACTGGACGCCAATAATGAGCGGATGATTATGAACAATTTGCAGGACTTTTTTAAGGAAAGAACCGTCGTGGTAGTAGCACATCGGCTGAGTACCGTACGCAATGCCGATCACATCATCGTACTAAACAAAGGAATGATCGTAGAAAGGGGCTTGCATGAAGAGCTGGTATTACAACAAGGCCAGTATTATCAGCTGGTAAAAAATCAACTGGAACTCGGAAACTGATTTAAAATGCCTATCCAGATTAATAAAAACGGAGAAATTATCATTGAACGGAGTGCGGATGACACCAATGCTCAACAGCACCTGTTGCGTTCCCCGGCGGTCCGGGAACTGATAGCCAGGAAGCCGGACCTGTTTGTCCGTATGGGAATCCCCATATTTTCCGGTATTATCGTATTAATGCTTGCGCTCTCCTGGTGTATCTACTACCCGGATATCGTAGTAGTAAATACCCGGCTCACCTCTGTCAATGCTCCCAAGATGGTAATAACCAGGACCAGTGGTAAGCTGGTGCTGCTCCCCGTAAAGGAAGGGGCGCTGGTAAAGAAAGATGATGTTATTGCTGTAATGGAAAGCGCCGGCAGCTATGCCAACATATGCTCCCTTTCCGGGTATATCGATACCCTGCGAAACCGCCTGGTAGACGGCGGAACCGTTGTACCAGACTTACCCGCTTCCGGAAAACTTGGAGAGCTGCAACAGCCCTACCAGGAGCTGGTGCAGGCATCACTCGTATTCCGCAATTACCTGTCGGACGGCTTTTACACCGGCAAAAAGAAGATGCTCCTGGCTGATTTGGGTGACCTGCAACGAAAATCCGGCAACCTGCAACAGCAACAACAGTTGCAGGGGCAAGACCTTCAGCTGACGGAACAAACTTTCTCCGCCACCGAGCAGCTGAAAGCGGAAAGGGTTATTTCAGCCATGGAATACCGCGCCGAAAAAAGTAAAGTCTTGAATAAGCAACTTCAGCTCACGCAACTAAGTGCTTCTCTCATTGATATCAAAGGGAGGGAAAGCGATAAAAAGAAAGAACTGGCAGAGCTGGAAAGCATCATCATGCAACAGCAACAAATCTTTATTACTGCCCTGAATACATTCCATGGACGGTTAGAAGAATGGAAGCTGAAATATGTGCTGACGGCGCCTGTTGGTGGTCGTATTGCCTTTACCACTTTCCTGGAGGAGAACCAGGAGCTAGCCACCGGTCAGCAAATATGTTATATCAACCCACAGAATAGCCACTACTACGCGGATACCTATATACAACAAGCTAATTTCGGTAAAGTGAAAACCGGGCAGGAGGTGCTGCTTAAATTTTCATCTTATCCCAGCGAGGAATATGGTTACCTGGCAGGGAAAATAACGTTTATATCCGATATCCCTACAGACAGTGGGTATCTGGCCAGGATTGTATTGCCGGCAGACCTGAAAACCAATCACCACAAATCCCTCCAATACCGGGAAGGGTTAAAAGCCAGGGGCGAAATTATTACGAAAAACCGGCGGTTGCTGGAACGTTTCTTTGCGGGTTTGGTGCGGTTAACGAGGGGGTAAAATGCAGCTACCAGATAACCCGCTCCGTGTAGACTTTACCGATATAATCATGAAAGTCTCTTAACTTCTGCACGTCAAGCGTCGCTATATTGAGCTCCCAAACGGCTGCATCTTCCATCCAGGGATCAGTTAATACATGCACCGTTACAGGGCCGGACTGACGCATATCGTAAGGCCATCCCAGGGCAATATCGAAGGTCGTATGATCCTTCCAAACAGTTAATATCTCTCCCCCACCTATTACTGCCCACTGCTCGTCGTTGCTGATCACCGCACAGGTAGGATTTCCATAGCACCAGTTGATACAAGTGACCTCTTTGGTAGCTAAATGAAATAAATAGCCATTTTCATATAGACTGCCTGCTAATAGGCTTTTGCTCTCTGCATGTTTCACAAAAGCGCCATCCCACTGTACTTTCCATAAATCTGTCATAGCGTTTAAATAGCCTTTATGTGAAAAAATAAAACCTTTCTTTCACCTGTCAATACCCGCAACTCCTATAAAGTTATCACACAAAATATTCTTTCAAGATAGCTTTTAAGAATAATCATTTCTAAATCATAGGTCACTGGTAATTCTCTTTTCAATTTTCAACTTTACATGCCTTTTTTAAACTTCAGGCGTATATTTCCTTTGCCTACTTTTGCAAGTATATATGACGTCATATAAAACATGCTATATCTGTACAACCAATTTGACAACCCTTTTTTAAACCAATACCGGAACTGAATCATCCCGGGGTAAGTTCAACGGCGCATTCTATTTCAACGGTATCAACAGCTTCATCTCCGCAAATGATTCTGCCTACCTCCGTTTAACCAACACTAACTTCACCCTGAACGCCTGGGTAAAGCTGGATAGCTATAATTCATCTTTTGGTTCCAGTATCCTGACTAAACGCAATAATGATCCCAATGGCGGTTATGTTTACGCGGTAAGAGGATATACAGGCAACACCCTCGGCTTATTGCATTTCGGCCCCGTTGGAGATGATATAAATGCCTTCAGTACGAAAGTAGTCACTACAGGCTCCTGGCATATGCTCAACAGTACCTATGACCTGGCTCAACAAAAAATAACCATGTATATTGACGGTGTACTGGATAAGACTACCACCGGCGTATTACCGGCAAATGCACCAGCCGCTTCCAAATTATATATTGGCCGCGATGAAATCTCTTCGCCTACCAATGGCTATTTTGTCAAAGGCGGAATGGAAGAGATCCGTATCTACGGCAGAACATTGACAGCTACAGAAGTACAACAGCTCCTGAACTTTAACAACTAATCAGGTTTGTTCGGATAGAAAACGCCCATGCAGTTGCTGCGTGGGCGTTTTCGTTTTTCACGCTCTTATCTATGCTATTCCACTACTCCATGGTATAATTTACAACCAACCAAGCGCCTGCTATGGTCGCTTTCACCGTATTAAAATTCTGCACGGCAAAACTATAATCGATATGATCGCCCACTAGCTTCAATGACCCGGTAATTGAACTGATCGGATCTATCAGCTGTATCTGACTTCCAAACTTACTTGCATTCTTGGTCATAGCCTGGGCGGCGGCGCCATTAACTGATACCATCAGGTTACCACTGTTGCTCGTGAGTACAAACAGGGCTACACTTTGTACAGTAACCTTTATAGCGCTATTCTGCGTAAAATACGGTAGGCCTGCCTTGGTGAGGCTACCGCTGAAAGTACCGGTGCCATTCATAAAGGCATACCAGTTATCAGACAGCTCATGCCGCAGGTCGAACATCCGGAAAAGCCCCGCTACCGGCACACTATCTACTATCTTCTTGAACAGTATTTTCAGATAGTCGGTGGTTTCTTTCTTGAACAACCCTCCACCCTGCCGGGAAGTATAGCTCATCTGGATAATCACATCGGTGATACTCTGGTAATCGAATTGTGCCAGCGAAGCGGGGTCGTTCATTTCCAGGTGCCAGGAACTGATAGCGCCGGTACCTTCGAAAGGCAGGTAGCGGTCATCATGGAAATTCAGTTCGAATAACCCGGTATCGTTCTGTGCGTGACTGGTCGCAATAGACTGGATAGCGCCGATGTTATATGTAAACCGGTCATCCCCACCGTCTTTTTCCACGTACTTATCATAGGCATCTGCTCCCGCCGGATTGAGCTGTGTATTCTTCCGGTATTTATTGCTAACCTGTGATAAAGTGCAGGACACAGCTACTAATGGGCCGCTGATGCAGGGTATGCTTACTGAAATGGCCTTGATCCTGCGTAGGTAATGACCTGGATAGTCCGTGTCAAACAACATTTCAGGAATATTGATATCGCATTGACCGGTATTGCGCAGCTGCATCAGCGCTTCGGGCGACAATGCAGCAATAGAAATATTCTTGGTCAGCTCAAATTCCCGTTGGTTATTCTTCAGGTAGTTGGATTCCAGTCGTTTCACATCCAGCAGGAGCCGGTCGCCCGACAAGAGTCCCTTCTTCATCGTATCCCAATAGTTATACTGGATCACATTACTATCTGTCGCCAGTTCAAACTGGTAACATTGTTCGGCCTGTTTAGCCATAGCAAATGCCAGCTGGTACGATTGGAAATAAAGGGTGCTGATCTGTCCCGTCATCCAAGCATACAGGTCTTTATTGGTATACTTGCTGGTCATGAATGTATTCACTTCCTGCGCCTGTTGAATCCTCAGTTGTTGCGTGGTAGTTTCTTTCACCGCAACATCTTTGCGGATGTTCGCCACCACTATTTGTTGGTCTACCTGCGTCATTTCCAGGCTGGCCAGGTCTTTCTGTAGGTTCCAGTCGTCCATTCTGCGCTGGTATGCGCCAATGTTACCAATCAAACCGGAGGTAGAATGCAGGATACCGGCAATGCCGCGGAACAGGGTACCAAACTGCCCGGTGGAACTACCTACGTTGTTACCGCCAAAAGATACCGTAACCACCGGCGATCCACCAAAACCAGCACCACCACCTGTAATAATAGGTATCATATGTGTACCGCCGGATGTGGCATCCAAAACGGTAGCTACGATCTCAGAGATAATGGCGCCGGCAGAAATGCCAGCCTGGGCTATTTCCCATCCGTTCATAAAGTCACGGCTACTGTAGTAATCGAATTTTTTCTGGGAAATGGCTTTGGTTTTCTGCAAGGCATCGATCGACTGTGTCGCCTCTTCCACCTGCGTTTGCCGGATGAGCAATAACTGTTGTTGGAGTTTTATTTCCTCTCCGGCCCTCAACAGGGCTAATGCCTCATTATCTTTCTTTTCCAGGGCCGACAACAACGCAGCTCCCATAGCTTTCACCTGCTCTGCCAGTTCTGTCGCTTTTTGCAGAATGACATGGAAGCGGTACAACGGCAGTGGCGCGTTGAGCATTGCGGTTACGGCACTGATGTCTAATCCGGCCGCGGCAGCACGCACCAGCATACCAGGATCTATTGGTGGTGCAAACAATGCCAGCACGCGGTGCACACCATTAATATCTTCACAGTTACGGATCTTGTACAACCTGTCGGCAATAGTATCCCAGTAAGACAACAAATGGTCATTGGCCGGTATACAGAAGTAAAGGGAAGACACGGTGTTATGCGGGGTGGGCAACTCTGCCCCCTTATGTGGCAACAGGTTCAGGTCAGGTACCAGGTTCTCCAGGTCTACCATAGCATTGCTGAAAGCATCCAGCTTCAATTCCAGCTGGTTGTAGGTCTCGTCAGGAACAGGTACCGCTGGTGGAATGATCATTGGCTTTGGCCCCAGCAACTTATCCGCCAGGATATACATCTGTGTAGCCTGTACGAGCGACTCCATTGTATTCTGCATAAACAGGTTGTCGCCCCATGCAATCAGGTTCTCCAGGTATTTCATGAGCAGCGATTTTTGATAAGCCAGTGGCCGGGTACGGGCTATTTCATGCGGCATAAACGGATTTTCCCGCCAGCTTTCTACAGCGTTCACCAGGTCTTTATAAACAGTACCGGTAGGATCACTGGCGATATCAGTCAGGATAGTATCGATACGTTGGCTCACATAATCAAAGAACTCATGGAAAGGCTTCGTGATCCAGTACTTCTGCGGAACAGTGCCACCGGCCCCTCCAATAGGATTGAAGATATAATGATACCATTTCCGGGCCTCTTCAAATTGCTGGTTCTGACTCAGCTGGTTACCTATGAAGAAAGGCAGGTGATAAAACAATTCCCAGTTATAAGAAGAATAACTTCCTTGCGCATCAAAATCAATATTTTCTATTGGGTAAGGCGTGGCCACCGGCGACTGCGGTTGATAGGTCGTATTAAAATTAAAACTGTTGACCTTCGACTGCACTTCATAAGTCATTATAGCCGGCAATCCTCCTTTATACACCGTGCTCTTGATATAACATACCAACGGGTGGTAGAAATTACGGAACATCAACTGGGGCTTATGCTTCTTATAAAAATCCCATTCCGCGGTAAGGCGGATGTATTCAGGATCTGCGTACAATTGCTGTAACAACTTATTCAGATCATGTGCAGGGTCTGCCAATAGGATTTTCACATACTTAATAACTAACGCAATCAGGTCAGTCACGAATTTATAAATGTCGCTGAAGGTGCGCTCATTCTTACCATCTTCTCCAAAGAACCCTGGTATGATCACATACTCCCGGGAACCATCGGCATAGAAGAAAGGCATGAAGCTGGCCATGGGCAATACCAATCTTCTATCGCTTGCAAACTCACTGTTAGTATGATAGGCATTTTTGGATGACATCAATTCCAGGGCAACATAAATCCAGTCGATCAACGAAAACTCGTGTGGATAGGTGATCCGGAAGATACCCGGCGTTTTGTTGAGGATAGCTTCGTATTTATACGGACTCAATATACTCCTCATCGACAAAGTATCCAGCGACCGGTTATCGTTCTCCCGGTATTGCATTTGCAGGAACTGGGTATCCATAAAATCCGGGATCAGGTCGAGATAAGGCAATGATTGCCCGCCCCAGTTAGCCACTTCCGGATAACCTTTACAACCAGTAAGATTGAACATACCGATGGCGTAGCCGTCAAATGTGCAGAGGATACCATATCCCACGGTTCCCATATCAAAATCCAGCATGCGGAAAGTATCTTTTACGGGATTGAGGTCGTTGTAATACCCCGTGTACAATACATCCTGCGAAGTTCGTTTAGGCTGCCATACCCCATTGATACATTCGCTGGTGGCCAGCTGTACCTTATAGCGTTTCAATGGCGCTGTCACCGGTTGATTGATAGGCGTACTTGGAATGCTCACGTTCTGCCCCTGCTGGATTTCTTCTGTGGGCAGGTGCCAGGCGAGGAACAGCCGGTTGTTGAGCATATAGGCCAGCAGGTGGTCGCCGGAAATATCTACGTCCACTTTTGTCCACGGCTCCCATTTGCGTTCTTTCACACCGGTACGGTAGTAATAGGTGCTACCTCCTCTTACCCGCGCAATCACGTGCATAGTGTAAGTGCTCACATCATAGTAGCAGGCGCGCACATCCAAGCTAGCCACATCATCCAGCTTCTCCAGGTAATGTATAGCCGCTGTTTCTACGTTATCGTCGGTAATTTCATTCTGTTGCAGTTCCGAGATCAGGTCAGCAAAGAAATAGGACTGGTCGGTACGTAGTTCCGGTTGTATCCAGTTTTCGGGGTACAGGAATACTTTCCTGTTGGCCACCCACACCTGGAAGTTCTTCATCCAGAGCCATTGACTCCAGCCATCGTCCTGCGTTACGTCTGCAATAGCATTGGGCTCCAGCGCCATCAGGCAGCGTTGTATAAACAATTGAAGTATCCCGTGTGCCATCACGATACGGGAACTCGGCTGCCCGGGTTGCATCAGCACATCCATCAGGAAATAATCGTATAGATCATCTGGTCCGTTCAGATCAGGGTTAAATGCCAGCAGGTAGGCAACCAACGCGTCTCTTTTCTGAGGACGCAGTGCATCTTCCACGGGTTGGATAACATTCAGCCATTGCTTATCATCGTATTTATTCCGCAGTGTCTGGGTGATCAGGTTTGCCTCTACGTTTGTCAGCACGGGTTTAATAAACTGTGCAGCAGTGACCATTGGTACGCCCAACAGCCGTAAAGCCGCTGTTGCCGCACCAAGGCGCTGCCAGGTGGCTGGCAGCTTAAAGTCTGCCGGGTATATATAGCCATACCAGGTAACCAGGTCATTTACATCGTTGATGTCCCATCCAGTAAACAACGTAAGCGTGTGAATGATGTCTAACTGTGCTGCACCGGATGCCACCTGTCCCCATACATCTGTCCAGGATAATACTACATTCGGATCTGCCGGGCTTTGTACCGTGCCATCGTTCTGCATCAGTTGTAATGCAGTCTGCCATTTCACCCATTTATCAAAATCTGCTGCGGGCACATCTCCCTGGTAACGGAGCGTATCCAGTTCCAGCCAGCCCATCGCCGCATTGTTTTGCAGGAACCACTGCAGGTCTTGCGCCTGGATGCCGATCTTGTTGAAATAGCTCACCATCAGCTTTAGCAGCCGGGTAGCCCGGTACTGTTTTTCGAACCCGCCGGGGGTTATTACTGGTGGAACCGGAGGCGTATTTACCTGGTCTATCAGCACATCTTCTGTTAGTACTTCTCCGAGCACTTTAGCGGGGCCGGGGAATTTCAGGGAAGCATACTGCAGCAATACCTGCGTAACGACATCGGTAACACCAAAGGTGTTTTGCACGGCATTATACAACGCCGTTTGTTTGGCAGCCCGGAAGAGATACAGGGAGATCGGCGTACTGAAGGATTGTATCAACGCGTTTTGTGCAATGGGAATATTGGGATCCCCAGGGGTCATCGCCAGCAGGGTGGTAATTTTGCTCTGGATGTCCAGTGTATCGAAATATGCGCCCAGGCTGGCGGCCACATAAGCCTGTGGCGACAAAGCATCCGCGAAGGTATTGCTCACAATGGCCAGCATCTTATCTACCACCGTAGCAGCTATTCCCGGCAGCAAATTCATTTGCTGCTTCAGGTTATTCTTATTTTCATCCGGTGTTAATGCGGCATTAAAAGTAGACTGGGTGGTATTAAACGCTTGCTGACAGGCACCCTGCAAGGTAGTGAGCCACGTGGTAATAGCAGTATCCTGCATCGTGAGCAAACCAGTAGGATCGCTGTTTTGCAGGAACCATTGCAGGTCGCTCACAGTAAAACCAGCTGCCTGCATAAACCGCACGCTGGCCACCAACGCGCTGGTGCCGGCTGGCGTGGTAAATAACGGGAGTACCGCCAGCGCGCTATATGAAAACAGTTCCTGTACTTTCAGGCCCAGCAGGTTGGCGAGCAGACCATGCCTGTACAGAAATGCCAGATTATCACGCGTCAACGTAGTATCTGCAGGATTCAACTGGCTGATGAGAAAAGTGATATCAGCGGTCCTCAGCTTCAGGCTTAATCCCAGCGTAGTCAGATGCGCATTGAGTGTGTCGCGGCTGCCTACCGGCAGTAGTTCGTTGGCCGCGATATTCTTTACGGTAAATGCCTCATCTATCGGGTTGGTGGCAATCCTGTTGAGATATACGGAAGTATATGGACTAGCCGGTTGCTGTCCATAAAATGACAAAGCCTGCTCCAGTGTAATACCCAGGCTGTTTTGCAGCTTGAGCAGGTCGGCGGTCAATATCAATGTGGCATCATTGAGTTGCTGGTTACCCAGGTCAGTATACATGATAATACTGTTCAGGTTATCCATACTGATGCCTGTTCTGCGATACAGCCGCAGGAACCGGTGAATGCGGTCCAACGCCGGCTCATCGAGGTTTGCAATGATCTTCTTTGCCGTATCACAGGTGTTATCCAGGTGTTGGATAAACAGGTTGTTGCCGGGATTGATAAATGATTCGGTTAGCAGCTGTTGCAGATCTACATAGCTCAACCCACTCTTTTTCAGGAATACGTCTACTTCCTGCAAGGTAGTGATCAGTGGCAGCGCACCGGTATTCCAGTAAACTGCCTGCCCTGCGGTAGTGGCATCCGGTGTTATGATCAATGTTCTTTCCGCCGGCGATATTTTCAGGTATACAGCTGCTTTGGACGCGGTATCAGGACCAGCAGCATTTCCCAGCGTATCCATCAGGTCTGCCCGTTCTATATTCACTATTTCCAGCAAACTATTACTTCTTTGCTGGTAGATATCAAAAGGAAGTCCGAAAGAAATATGTGATACAGACAATGCCTGATAAGCAGCATCATTTATATATTCCGGGGCGGCATTCAGTTCCGCAGCACTGAGGTGTGTTTGTCGAAGCTGTTTTACCCGCCAACCGCTGCCTTCCGCCGATATTTTAGTGGTGCTTTGGGTGTCGCGTAACATATAGGTGTCTACGCCCGCTGCGGAATACTTAGGGTACAACAACGCCTGGTCGGTAATATGCTTCATTCCATTATCAGTAAGCCCCTTCAGGAAATGAGCGTTGATTTTCCCCACTACTATGTCGGCAGTATAACTGCTATCGAGTAAAATGCCCAGGTCTGGGCTCACCGCATCTTCCAGTACTTCGCATACCAGGTCGATATAGGGAATGGGTGTATTGGCATTATCGCAGTTCAGGTCAATATCACCGATATCTGGCCGCCGGGCAAACAATACATCCTTGGCGGTTTTGGTGCCATTGGCCAGCAGGCGGTTCTTCAGGAATTGCAGTACATCTGCCAGGTAGGCCGCCGGACCATATACTGAGCGGCAGTCCATGCATTCGCAGAGATCTATTTCCTGGAACAGGCTTTTCAGATTCGGGAAATCTTTCGATACCTGTTCTATTTTTAACGATAATGCTTCGCCATTTAGCGCTTTCAGCTTACCTGCGCTACCGTACTCTTTCAATTCTGCTCCCAACGTCATGGCGGCAGTATGAATATTTACCGCTTTCTGATATACGGCTGCTGCTTCTTTCTCTGTAAAGGTTTGATCTTTACTGTAGCGGGTAATGAATTGTTTTTGTCCTAATCCTACTATGTGATAAGCTGATGTGAGCCGATCTGCCTGTAGTTTTTTGGCTTTATTATAGTCTGGCGTTAGCTTGTACAACCTTTGCAGGGAGCGGAGTTGCGCTTTTGCATTCTCCGACAGTGGGGAATCTTTCAGTTGTGTATCTATCGGTTTGCCTCCCAGGTCTATTACCGGCAGTTGTTTCATTTCTTCTATAGCAGCAGGCTGATCTCTTTTGAAGTCAGCCATGAAGGCCACATGCGGGTATTTTTGCCGGAAGCGGCCCTGCAGGATGGTGGCATGAGTATCCAAAGCATCGGCACTGGCGGTCATGCTGGCGCGTAGCTGGTCATTTGGCAGGCGGTTGAGCATATTTTTCCACTCGTCAGTAGAAAGGGCCGCCAGTTGCGATACTTCGTGCTCATCTTTGATGTTTGCAGTAGCCTTTACATGTTGTATCAGGGTATCATCGGTGCCCAGCAGGCTGGCGATGTTGATGTTTACTGCGGCGTCATTGGCGGTTACCGCATTCAAAAAAGGGTTGGCCGTTATGAGGCTATTGAGCAGCTGTGGCAGGTTACCGCCAGCATTCTGGCTGATCAGTTCCACCAGTTTTTTGTAAGATCCGTCTTTTACACTGCCAACCAGGAGATTAGCCCATTGCCGGGGTCTTTCTTCCTGGATATATTTCTTTGCTTCTTCCTGCAGCCCCTGTAATTGTCGTAGCATAACGGGAAGAGCTTTGCTGATATCCGGAATAATATGGGCAGCAATAGCATCTATAATAGCAGCGCTGATCGTATCAGTGTCTATCAATGCCGTTTCATATACCAGGGATTTCACATCAGAAGAAATGTTGATGGTCACCCTGGTGGTAAGCCATTGTTGCAGGTCATTCTTCAGTAAAGTGCCTTCTCTGAAAAGGCCATAAAAGAAGGTAGGCTCAAACTGGAATTGCTGCCGGATCTTATACGATAATGCCAGGTATTCGAGGTGGTGATAGTCGATACCGGTTTCCCGGTTTAAGAAGGTAATGTCCGGATGGCTGGAGGATTCCTCGAGGGTATCCAGTGTTATTTTACCAGTTACGGGAGATAATATCTGGAGGTATTTTTCATATTCATTGAATGTATTTCCTGTACTTTCTTTCAGGTGAATATCAATATTCACGCGGGCGGGGGCATTGAATACAATATCGTTGATGTCCGTTTCAAAAAGCAGCTGGTTGTCTTTATATACACGCATTAAGATATCCGCGCGTTGGTACTCATTTCTCTCTGCCAGTCGCTGATCATAGGAGATACTATATTTTCCGTTGGCATCAGTGATGGCTTCACCCAAAGCAGTTTCTGAGCGGAGGTCTTTGTCAAATGCTTTTACGGTGAGGCGCGGGGCAGGCGTATTATCCGGTTGATATACGGTGCCTGTTACAATAGCGCTTTGCACGCCATCCTGGCCGCTTTTCGGTTCTACTTCCAGCCCTATTTCTTCTGTTGTTTCGTGTACATTCCAGTTTTTTGTATCGTGGCTGCCGGAAAGAATCACTTCTTCCTGCCAAATCCGGAAATAAATCTGCGGGTTATGCCGTAGTAACTCCTGTACCAGGCCTTCGTTGAAAGTCAGCATAAACCGGCCATTTTCGTCGGTAATACCGTTGGCGAGCGGCACATTGATGAGTGCTTCGGTGCTCCAGGCCTCTATCCTCAATCCTTGGAGGGGGTGGCCAGTGCGGGAACTTTTAATGAACCCTTTGATGAGGTGTGCTTTCATTTCTTTTGGAATTAGAACAATGAAGAGGGATGTACAGGGCGCCGTGTTAACTGGAAGATTACCACGGCACCGGCTATACGTTTTATTGCTGGGCCTGTACACCACCTACCGTGGCGGCTGCGGGAGCAGCCACATTGGGCGTCAGACTTAGATATGGGCTGAGATAAGTTGGGTTGAATACGCTCGGCGATGCCAGCCCCGTAATAACCGGTGGTTGTACCAGGCCGGTAGTATGTGTACCGGCAAATGACACTACCGAGTTGTAGTTAACAGAACCCACAAAGTTGGTATACGCCGTGATGCTTCGTCCTGTTTCATTAGACAATGCCTGTACGGCAGCCGGATCATGCCCAACATTACACATTAACAGCGTAATCCGGCCCTGGGGGGCACTCTGTATCATAGGGGCCAGTTCTCCAATAGGCGCCATGGTTCCGGCGGTGGTTTGGAACAAACCTGGTTCACCGTGACTACCGATAACGAAAACTCCTCTGGGAACAGTGGGCTCCATGGTAGCCATATTACTGATCAATCCTGCATCTGAAGACAGCTCCCGTGCAGCGCCCCCAGAGAACCGGGAGATGCCGAAATTTGTGACACCATAGCCCAATTCTGCTACATTCCCGATCAATGCACCTCTTTGCAGCCCCCTGTCACCATCTACAGCCACCCCGACCGTACCTCCTACCAATCCACCTGGCGAACTGAGGGAAGACACGGTACTCAACGCGTGTTGCATTTCCCGGTCCTGCGTGGCGGTAGTGCCACCGCTATAGGAAACGCCCAATTGTACGGCACTCGCGGTAGTCACCGCCACGCCGCCTGCCGTGGCCATGGCGCCTGCTGCCAGCACCAGCAAAGGTGTAGCAGCACCTGCTGTGAAGATGGTGAGCAAACCGGCGCCCAACAATAACAGGCCACCGAGTAAGGTAGCGCCGCCACGACTCCAGAATGAACGTTCGCCACCGCCACCACCGCTACCGCTGCCTCCCGGCGTTCCGTTAGGACTGCCGCCAGGCGTACCCTGTGGGCTACCACCCGCACTACCTTGCGGACTGCCTCCCGGCACTCCGCCTGGAGATCCGCCTGGGCTGCCCCCAGGTCCTCCCCCCGGAGATCCTCCGGGGGTGCCACCCGCAGCGCCTCCCGGCGTACCAGTGGGGCCACTTTGTGGATGTGTATCCGGCGGTGGTGCCCCCGCATCTCCGCCACTACCAGCGCCAGCGCCTGTGGGTGGCGGCGTGGTACCAGCACCTGAACCCGAACCCGACCCACCTCCACTGGGATGTGTAGCACCTGAACTATGGTGACTGCTACCACTTCCCCGTGGTATGCGGTAAAGATTGTCATCACCGAAATTCCACCTGCCACCGGTGCCACTGGCATTCGGTTCCCAGGTAGGCATCCTGCGAAAATCATATCCCTGTTTTCTCAATACATTCCTGATGTCCGCTTCTGTTTCACGGCCGGTAGCATGACCAGAAATCGTTACCCGTCCTCCGTCCGTACCGGTAGGGTCCTGAATCATCACCGGGTTATTGGAACAATAACAATACAAATTCAATCCATCTACAAACCCAGCAGGATCACTGCTGGTCCAACGTCCTAGCCAGGCCGCGTAGTAACGGGCGCCGAAATAATAAAAACCTGTTTCTTCATCTCTTTCCTTTCCACAGAAACGATATCGCTTCATACTCAGGTCGGCACCGGGTTTGGCGATACGATAAGCAGACGTACCGAAAGGGTGATATTCTTCATAGGAAATCACGTCTCCCATACTGTTGGTTTCCATCACTGCGGAACCGATATGATTGCCATACTGATAGCGTATAACCGGGGCGTTTAATGCCGTACCCGGATCGCTGCCCAATGTATCAATCGTTTTCGTATCCACCTGGGCTATGACGCCGGTATTATCTGCTATCCGCAAGGTGTACCGCTCAAAATCAGGTGCACCCATGCCGGTACTTTCCCGGTAGATTTCCACCGCGCCGAGATAAATACGTTCCAGCTTTTTCCCACCGATGCGTTCTATTATTTTCCGGCACCGTTGCCCGCCGGAGCCATATACATAATAGGCCTGTCCTCCGCCACCGAGGTTAACGCCGCTCAGCTGCGACTGGAAATTCCAGGTCAGGCTGTTGGGCGCCGATAAATGCGGCATGGAAGTCATATTACCTCCTCCATTATGCACATAAATACCTGAAAATACGCCTGGCGCATCGCCTGGCATGCTGGTGGCCTTCAATCGGTTGGTCACGTTGGATGGATCATCCTCGTATTCATAGTGATACCGCTGCTGCCAGGTGGCCCCGGGGGCATTGTGTTTTAGCGACCGGATATTACTGCAATCATCAAAATCATATTGCTCTGTATACATCCTCACCGCTGTACTGTTGTTCATTTCCGGCAATTGCGGAATAAATACGATATCCGTGTTGTTACGCTGTGTATCCATCGACAAGCCGGCATGCTCCCTGCCGCTGGCTTTTGTCAATTGATAAATGGCATTGTATTCAAACTTCGACTCAGGGTATACAACAGTATTTTTAAAAAAATGTGTTTGTTGCGCATCATCCCTGATCTGGGTGATGTTACCGATTGGATCGTACGTGAAGGAAATATTTTGCAGCGCTTCCGGCGCGGTATCTGTATCCTTTTGCAGCGTCAACAAATCCGTCAGGCGAAAGGTCAGGGGGTCATAGAAATATTTCGTTATTGTGCCATTACCATATTGTGCTATTTGCCTTTGTCCTCTTGCATCGTAGTCCTGGTTCTTCAGGAAGGGGATAAAAGCCCCTACCCCTCCGGGTTTCACATTCAAGGTAGCAATAAAATTGGCTTCATTATAAACTGGCTGCACAATCGATTGATCCGGCAAGGTAGCCGTTACAGGGCGGTTCAGCGCATCAAAGGTACCGGCTGAAGAATAGGTAGCCGTTTCCAGCAGCGGTTCGGCAGCGGTGAGAATATCGGGAATGACAATGAGTCCTTTCAGGGGCGTCCAGTCTATCAGCTGCTGGTAATGCCTGGTTAGCCTCTTCTCTGCCGCTGTAATATTACCTTTAAAATCGATGCCCTTGATCGTACTCACCCCACTCTGGTCGTATACCTGGTATACCTTTCCTTTCATGTTGAGCGCCCTGGCCTGGGCATCGGGAAACAGGTCGCCATACACCACGCGGGCATACAACCATTCGGTAGCACCTACTTTCAGGTAACTGCTTACTGGCCTGTCGAGGTCATCGAACTCAAAACGATAGTACTGCCCGCCACCATTCCACATTTTATATATGCGGCCCTGTACATCCTGGAATACCCATTTCTCGCCTTTTTCCGCTGTCTTGGAATACATAGGTCCACCTGCCATGTTGCTGGCGCCGAAGCTGATCAACCGTTTCAGTTGATCAAACGATTTGGAGTACCGCCCTAAAGCATCTGTTTCCACCCAAACGGCAGTCGTTTTACCAGCGCCATAATCTGATATAGTCATCAATGGCCGGCCGATGGCATCGGAGTGAAACATGGCCGGAGTTAGATTATGCCGTGTGGCAAGCCAGGCAGCCCTTGTTTCAGGATCTGATGGCTCGGGATCACCTGGTAAAGGACTTCCCCTGTCGCTATACCACTGACTGGCAACTACGTTATCGTTTACATCAAAAGATTTAAAATACCAGGGGGTAAATTCAATATTGGAGAATGTGCCGTTCGGGAAAACAGTTTTTATCAAGCGCCCGGTAGGATCATAATAACGGGTAGCGGTGACCCCGGTTTCCACCAGCTCAGCTTCTGATTCATAACCGGACGTGGTGCTGAAATAAGGCTCATATTTCTTTACCGCGTTGCCTTTGTTGTTATAGATGGTCCGGCCGTTGCCTATCCAGCGGGGATTGGCATCTACTTCATCTACCGTATGGGTAACCTCGTTCCATACTTTCGCCTTGCCTGGATTCACCTGGTTTTTGGTCATGATTACACCGCCGCTGCCATTGGAATAGGCGTAACTTTCCTGCCACCGTGGGTTGGCAGCACCATGTTGTTCCCTGCTGAAGCAGTGTACATAATTAGGTTTGCCATTATTCACCCAGTTAAACAGGTCGTACTCCATGCGGTTGGTAGGATCTGCCAGGGTATCCCCGTCGCTGCTGCCAGCCTTGCCCATCACAGCAATTTTAACAACGAATCCCAACTCATCGGTTTCCACGGCAGAACGGTTGCCGTTAATATCGGTGATCTGATGAGGCTTCAGTACGCGGTAGTCGTTATCTGCCGTAACGGTATTCCCGATAGCATCCGTACTGCTTTCCACCAGTATGTGCAGGGCATCGTATTGTATATGGTGCTCCCTGCCAAATACATCTTTCGTGCCGGTGGGGATGTAAAAATCCGCTGCCGGTGTAGCTGAAAAAATATCCGTTCCGGAAGGCGCCCACCAGTGTACATCGACCTCTGTGTGGGTATAACCCGCGTCTGCCAGCATAGTGGATGTTACTTCTGCGCCGTAGTATTTGGTGACCAGGTTTTGTGTAAACGTGAGCTGGTATTTTCTATGGACAAATCCCAGCGACGAAAGCGTACCTAATGCCAGGGGGCCAGATAAATCGTCTTTCAGGTAGTAGATACGACCGTGCGCGGATAATCTCTTCTGTACCCCCCCACTGAATTCTTCTTCGTACTGGATAACGGTAGCGGGAGGTATTCCTGCCAGGTCGGTTTTACCCAGGTAAAAGCCCGGAGGTTGACTGATACCACCTACTTCGTAAGCGCGCGATTCACACTGCTCGCGAAGGCGGTAGGTATCATCTGCGATCACATCTTTCGTATACCCGGTTTCGTTATAGGTAATGTGTAGCTGTCGTTGTTCGTCCCATACTTTATCAGGAATATCGTTGGGAGCAGCGGGCCTGGTTAACCGCGGATATATTACCGCAGCCGCTTTCGTTGTATAACCCAGGTCGTCTGTTTCCAATACAAAGGAATGAGCAATACGAGGGTCTGCCGGGTTTCTTTCATAGGCATAAGTAATACTTTCTGATGGTAACAGCTGAAAAGACGCGTAACGGTTACTCCCTTTGGGCTGTATCAGGCGTATTTCATTATTGGCCTGCATGGCAGTATAAGGATAGGACTGTTGCAAGCTACCATCAAACGCATATACTTCTGTGCGCAGATGCTGTCCTTTGCAGGCACGTAATGCTTCATGGATCTCATAGGGCTGTAAACCCGCTGGTAATACAGGATCTGGCATATCGTAAGGTGTAATGCCATTAAAATACTCGGTGGCACATTGGTGCAACAATCGCTGGTTGGCCAGGTAAGCACCGGTATGGAACCAGGAAATGGTAGTAACAGGAGGTTGGTACAAGTCTTCTTCTACCACGTTCAAAGCCATATTGAGTGCAAACTGGCTGAATACCTCAGTGTCGTCCTGCTCTACCCGGGCAAACCCGCGGAATTCCTTCTCTGTAGCATCGTAATAGCCGTGACGGTAACGATAGGTGTTGGTAAAAATAGTTTCCCTTACTTTATCAGCAGTGGTGACGCGTGAAATACAGTGCACGGGAAATGGGAGCTTCGTGACCCAGGGAATGCCTTTTAGTTTATCTTCCAGGTAGTAGAAGGTGGAAGATTTATATTCGATGGTCACTTCCCTGCCGCAATTATTTTTATACCCTATCAGCAATGCCGGCTTCTTGCTGCCCATCAGGTCGATATACTGCAAGGGTTTACCGGCTATCGGCGACGCATATACGATAGCAGCGGTACCTGCACCAAGGAAATCCATCACAGCGATGTGCGACATCTGATCTATTGCCGGGAAAGTGGTGACTACTTCCGGCGTGGTTGTCCATTCGTTGCCGTTCAGATTCATCCATACACTGAAATTATTTTTGCCCAGGTAGATCACATCGGTGGTGCCGGAGCCGTCGATATCTGCCAACCTGAGGTAAGCGGGATTGAACTGTTCAGGATAGTCGAATACCGGTGCATGATCCATGTTTACTTTGGCGCCAAACCGGCCATAGCCCAAGTTGGGCCAGTAACAAATCTCCCCGTTCCGGATACGTACAATGTCGGTCAAACCATCGCCGCTCATATCGGCAAGAAAAATGCATTGCTCCTGATCTGTAAAAACGATGGCTGGTCCCTGCTCTTCATCCGTTGCTTTTATCACGGTTTCCGGCACTTCAAAGCCTTTTTCCCCTGCTCCGGCATACCAGCGAAACTGGTATTCATCGGTATAGAGCATGTCGGGCATATGATCCCCGGTGAGATCAATAAAGCGCATATTCTTTTCTTTCGGATAGAGCACCGGCGTTTGCTCGAAGTACTTCATGCCTTCCCAGGTGGCGTCTTCGGTCAGCTTAAAGAAACCGTTGAATTTTTTATCTACCTGTACCAGGTACTTGATACCATTGCCTTCCAGTTCCTGTATCATCACGCCTTTGTTGAGGCCTCCATAGGATGGCCGGGGCGCTACCGGTTTTGCAGGAGAAAACTGCCCGTTACCGAGATTGGATTTATAATACCATCCACCGCCCTGTTCCGTAAGTATACCTGCAATTCCTTCACTGTAGAGATCTACCCAGAGATAGGTTTTATCATCGATGCCCACCGGGGCATGGACCAGGTTATCGGGGCTTACCACCTGTACACTGGTATTCCATTCATGCGATTGGTATTGCAGTTCCAGTTCGGGGAAATATTTTGTACGGTAAGCATTGGTGCCTGCATCCCAAAGATGCCCGTTCTGCCGAGCCTTCACGAGAAAGGAATAACCATTTACCTGGTTGCCATTGCCTGTGAGCGGGAGACTATCGTCATAAAACAGCTGCAGCGATTTTACCAGGCAGAGGTTTACGGGCAGCTGTTCCGCCGGGAAGCAGTGAAACATCATTACCCGGCAACACCTGCGATAGGTACGAATTTCGAAGCCTGACCGATAGGAAGAAAAGGGATCTTTCCGGCAAGTCCAGCTATTCTTTTCCTGGTCTATATCTTTGGGGATATTGATGGCGGTATCATGTTCACCATAGTCGAAAATGACTTTGAAGAGAAAATCTTTTTCTTCCGGCAATGTATCGCCCAGGTACCAGGCATGCTGGTTTCCGTACAATATCTTCTTAATATATAGCTGTGTGCAGTGATGAATGCGGTGAATTTCATTTTGCTGGGCGGGAATACCGGCAAAATCTTCTTTCTTATATACCAGTTGTACCAGGTTCCCTTTATCGTCATGTGTACGGCAAAGCATCCATTTAAACACGCGGCTTCCGTTATCAGGGTCAACCAGCTGGCTGTCGGTGGTAAGCCCGTAGCAGGAAGTATGGTTATCGGCTGAGATGATGCGCCAATGTACCTGGGAAGTGGTGATATCTGTCCATTTTTCGATACGTGTAAAGGTGCCTTCAATCCGCGGGCGATAGCGCATCACCATGTACTGGACACCGTCTACCGTTCTGGGAACGGGTATATTTTTCCACTCGCTACCATTCCACTCCAGCAGGGGTACCAGGTCTTCGGCGCCGGATAAAACGAAGATATCTGACTCTTCGGCATCGCGGTAGCGGGGTAGCCCATCTTCAGTTTTCCGGCTGATACACGGGATGGCTACGTCCCAACCTAATCCGAAACTGCTATTGCCACTACCGGAATGGTACGACAGCTCAAAACCCGGTAGGTAACCGTTACGGCCGGGGCTGTATGGAATCGGGATGGAAAAAGCGGCGGTGCCGGTCACAGCGTTGACATTAAATTTCTCATCAATCCCTTTAATAGCTCCCCCTCCTTTGGGCAATGCAACAACGGGCATCTGTATATCGCCAGGAGAAGATGAGGCGGAATCGTTGTTAGATGAGAATACGCTCCGTCCAGGATAATCCGGAGGATTACCCGTTTTTTTGGGGTCATGAAGAGGCATAATCTACTTTTTACTTTTTGGGGTTTGGGGTTTCTATAATAAAAATAAATCTTTTCTTGTAACCCTGTATCTTTTTTTTCTGGTATAGCAAAAAATTAATGCCGGGATAAACTACATCAATATGTACATTATACACAAACCGGTAGTCGCAATGCGGGGCTGATTTTTTTCTGATTTATCTATGGAAGCATCTGCTCTTAAAAAAGTATACCCGTAAACGTTAGTAATTATCATTCATGGCCTGTACACCGGAAAGGGAATATTCGTGTCCCGTAATAATTGAATGGTATCCGCTTTTACGTCTCTCGTGTTAAAAAAAGCCGGCGCATGGAGTTCCATGCGCCGGTTGTCATTGCTGACAAATAGGTTACCTACAGTACTAGCATACCCAATAAGTAGCAGGACAGGTTTTGTGCTGCGTAATCGGCAGGGTGCGATTATGATCTTCCATCACAACAGTTTGACTAAGAATAGCAACTTTGATTTTAGCCAATTTCAATTTGGCAGCGGGTTTCTTTTTCATAATTTACTGGTTTAAGTGATTAGAAATGCTAACAATTTATACTAAACCAGGCAGAGATAAAATCCTGCTTTTACGTGATTTTGCCTGCAGATATACGGCCGTATCCTAACCAGCCACTTCCCCCTCCAATAACTCCAACAACAACTTCTTCGCTTTTCCACTTTCCAACCTAAACCCAATAGACACCATGGCGGCCCCTCCTATCCACATAAAAAAAGGAACCAGGAAAGGTATTATTGTTGGCCCCGGCTTCAATAGATGTAAATGTGTAACGCCATACGACAGCATTCCGATACATGCCAGGGTAACAATACCCATCCACAATCCCATAAAAATAAGTACGGCGAGTACCGGCGCCTGCCGGACTGATACCTCCGTTTTCCCCAGGTAGGTATTCATCTCTCCTTTTATGACTGGCAGGAAAGAGTTCCTGTACTGGATGATTCTCAATAACTCAAACTGGTTACCGGATATAGACCCTCTAAATAACTTACCTGCCGCAGGTGGTTCGGGGAACGAAAATAGTCTTGTCCTGGGCGCGGTGCTATTCATAATCCGGTTGCTTATTTCGGGTATACTCAGCTTCGTAACGAAGGTATATTGCTCGAAAGGGAGCAGGGTTTTAATGTTCATTTTCAAACAGGCTATAAGTAATAGCCAAGGTAATCTTTTTATGTAACCATTTCATCATCTCTCCCGCTATACCATCATCCGCTTATCTGTCATTCCCGGGAAATTAATAATCTTCCACAAGATTTTGCTACTTTAGCGACAGGGGCTATCCGGCATGCATGCGCAATCATACAATGATAAAGAACTCTTCCAGGCAATCTCTGAAGGTGATGAAACCGCCTTCAGGAAGCTTTTTCATATATATGTACCGCAATTCCGCGCCATAGCCCAGCACATTACTAAAACAGCGGCTGTTACGGAAGATATTATCCAGGAAACCTTCCTCCGGTTATGGATTAGCCGCGACAAGCTGCCCGACATCGAGCAGCCGCGATCCTGGATGCTGCGTATTGTTTTTTACCAGTCATTTACCTATCTACGCAAACAGGCGGTACACCATAAGGCACTGGACACCCTGGCGCCCATAGAGCCGGCCTTCAGCATGGAGGAAAATATGGCCTATACATCTATGATAAAACAAGTAGGTGTTGCTGTAGCCGAACTTCCGCCCAGGGCCCAACAAATATACCGGCTCAGCCGGGAACAGGGATTGAAGATACCAGAGATAGCCCAACAACTTTCCCTTTCCTCCAACACCGTAAAAAATTCCCTGGTACGTTCACTACAAGCTATCCGCAAGCACCTGGAAGCATCGGGGCATCTGCTCCCCGCCCTGGTATTCTGGTTATTGCGGCTCTAAAATTTTTTTTTCAGGACCATAGGTCCTAAATGATCGCTTGCACGTCTGTTGATATAGAAGGGACCTTTTCACGTTGCATAAAATACCACGTTATCCACGTTTAGAATCATAAAACAACCAAAAAATTGTTGATACAAGAGCGTCTTACCTACCTGCTCCGGCAGGCGTTGAACCACTCGGCCACTGATGCAGAGCTGCAGGAACTGTCGGACCTGGTCAGGGATGACCTTACCGGTAATGTTGCGCAGCAGCTGGAAATGCTGTTACAGGACGATCTTCCGGTCGCCGGCTATGATACTGCCTACTGGGATCAGATCGCCAATAAAATACTGGCAGCAGATCAACTCACTACTCCCACACCGGTTATTCCCCTGCCGGCCCGCGGCCCGCTACGCTGGATACCTGCTGCTGCGGCTGTGCTATTATTGCTATCAGCGGGCTGGTATGCATGGCAGCATAAGTCCCGGCAAGCTCCTGCTATTGCCACCACTACGCCTTTACTCAAAAACGATATAGCGCCTGGCGGCAACAAAGCCATGCTTACCCTCGCAGATGGTACGCAGGTACCCCTGGACAGCACCGGTGGCGAACCGTTGGCACAACAGGGCAACACCCGGATCAGCAGGCCTTCTGGCGGACAACTGATGTACACCGCTGTAGCAGGCAACACCAACACTTCCGGGGCGCCTTCCTACAACACCCTGAGCACGCCACGGGGCGGACAATTCCAGGTGACCCTGCCTGATGGCACAAAAGTATGGCTGAATGCCGCCAGCTCCCTCAAATATCCCGTTGCCTTCAGTGGTCGCAGCAGGCAGGTGGAACTCACCGGGGAAGCCTATTTCGATGTGGCACCCAATGCCGCCTTGCCATTCAGGGTAACAACACGCACCGGAGGCGACAGCCTCGAAGTGACGGTACTGGGTACCCAATTCAATATCATGGCGTATGAAGATGAAAGCCTGATGAAGACCACCCTGCTGGAAGGAGCCGTAAAAGTAAGCAACCACCATAACAGTCAACAGCTGGCCCCGGGACAAGGCGCCCAGCTGGATAAACAAAACCACCAACTGGCCATCGTGCCGCATGTGAATACAGAAGAAGCCATCGCCTGGAAGAACGGGTTCATTCAACTGGAAGGCAACGACATTGCTTCCGCCATGCGCCTCATTGCGCGCTGGTATAATATGGAAGTGGTGTATAAAGCGCCTGTTACCGCACACTTCCGCGGTATCATACCGAGAAATGTACCGGTATCCCAGGTATTAAAAATGATGGAAATGACAGGAGAAGCGCATTTCGAGATCAGGGGAAGACAGATTATCGTGTCACCCTGACATTTACCTATACGTTAAAAAACTGGTATCATGAGTCCTTAAGTTCCACTATCCCTTTACCCATACAGGCACAAAAAAACCGGAAGCGTTGCACCGCTCCCGGTAAAGCCTGGGTCTGTATGTAAATCGCTTGTGACAATTATTCATTATTTACCCAAACCATACAAATGTATGCAATTGATGCTTTTTTCCCAAGGCAGGCAAACTTCTGCCGCATGGGGCAAAAAATTTCCACGATTATCTGCAAAAACGGTACTGATCATGAAATTAACGGTGCTTTTGATGACCATCACCCTGCTACAGGTTCATGCAGCAGGGTATGCACAAACAGTTACCCTATCGCAACGGAACGCGTCCCTGGATAAAATTTTCCAGGAGATCCGGAAGCAAACCGGATACAGTTTCCTGTATACTGATGAACAACTATTGCAGGGAAGAAAAGTAAGTCTCCAGCTAAAAAACGTTCCCCTGGAACAAGCACTGAATACCTGCTTTCAGGATCAACCGCTCACCTGGTCTATTTCCGATAAGGTGATCATCGTAAAACGAAAACCGGCACCGGAAGAAACAGTGCCTGCGCCTGAAAAAGAAGTAAAGGGAAAAGTGACCAACGAAAAAGGAGAACCGCTTCCCGGCGCCACCATCCAGGTGAAAGGCACCAGCAAGGGCGTGGTGACCAATGAAAAAGGCGAATACACCATCGCGGTACCCAACGATAACGCCATCTTGGTCATCTCCTCTCTCGGTTATAACAAGATAGAAATGCCGGTAGGTAGCAGGAATGAATTACCCGTTATACTGCGCCCCACCGCTTCGAATATCAACGAACTGGTGGTAGTGGGATATGGCGAACAACGGAAAGGTAGCCTCAGCAGCTCCATTACATCTGTCTCTTCCAAAGATTTCCAGGATGCGCCGGTTAACCGGCTCGACCAGGTGCTGCAGGGACGTACGGCTGGCGTACAGGTAACTAATTCTGCCGGTTCTCCCGGAGGCGCCGTGCGTATACGTATCCGCGGTTCCAACTCAATCAATGGCGGCAATGATCCTATCTATGTAGTGGATGGCTTTGTAGGCGCCGACTTCTTTGCTATTAACCCGGATGATATCGAGTCGATACAGGTACTGAAAGACGCCGCCGCCACTGCTATTTACGGTAGTAGGGGCTCCAATGGCGTGATCCTCGTCACTACCAAAAAAGGTAATAAAGGCGGATTGAACGTCAACTTCACCACCCGTTTGTCATCGTCTACCATATTGAAAAAACTGGATCTGCTCAATGCGGCCGATTTCGCAGAAACCGCTAACGCCCACGCTGTAGCTGTTGGAACTACCCCCAGGTTTACAGATGCTCAGATAGCGGAATTCCGTGCCAAAGGCGGCACCAACTGGCAGGATGAAATTTTCCGGGCAGCACCCACCCAGGAATATTTATTAAATCTCTCCGGTGGAAGCGATAAATCTACCTACTTCATTTCCGGCAATTACCTGAACCAGGATGGGGTGATTAATAACTCTTCCTATAAACGTTATACGGTACGTTCCAATATCAATTCCAAACTATCCGACCGGGTATCTACTTTCCTGAATATCACCGGCTCATATAGCACCGCACAAAATGTAGACATCCCTGCCGATGGGCCCAGCAGTCCCCTGGCACAGGCGATCGTATGGGCGCCCACTACGCCGGTGCGCAATGCCGATGGCAGCTACGTTATCAGCGATCCGGTGGGGTCTTTATCCTATAACCCGGTAGCGCTGACCGAAAACCGGCTGGCAGTAAAAGATCGCATGCTCGCCAATATGATAGGAGGCTTCAAAGTCAATATCATTCCCGGGCTCACGTTCAACCTGCAATACGGCGCTAACTACCTGCAAACCGATGACAAGAGCTTCGCCGGAAAAATCACGAACAACAATGTCTCCTCTTCCAGTATACGTTCCACCAAAGACATCGTGTTACAGAATACCAACACGCTGAACTACCGGAAAACATTCAACCAGGTACATAACATCGATATCACAGCGGTAATGGAATACCAGCAGGGCACTACCAATTATTCTGCTGCCGGCGCGTCCAATCTTACCTACGAAAACTTCCAGTGGTATAACCTGGCGCTGGGCACTCCCGGTAGCCCCTCTTCGGGTTATTCAAAGTGGGCGATATTTTCCCTGGTAGGACGTGCTAACTACAGCTACCGCGATAAATATCTCGTATCGGCCGCTATCCGTCGCGATGGCGCTTCCAAATTCCAGGGCAATAATAAATACGGCCACTTTCCTTCCGTTTCCGCCGGATGGGTGGTGAGTAACGAACCCTTTATGCAGGACCAGCATGCTTTCAGTAACCTGAAAATACGCGGTAGCTGGGGACTTACCGGCAACCAGGCCGTTAGCCCCTATAGTACCCTTTCATCCTATTCCAATATAGCCGCCTCATTTACCAACAACAGTCACCTGGTGGGATTGATGATGGGCAACATCGGCAATCCTGACCTGAAATGGGAAACCACCGAACAGCAAGATGTGGGAATAGACATCGGGTTATTAAAAGGCCGTGTAAACGTTACCGCAGATTACTTTGTAAAGAAAACCCGCGACCTGCTGCTGGTGGAAACCTTACCCATGTACCTCGGGGGTAACCCCATTACCAGGAACGTCGGATCTGTACAGAATAAGGGCTGGGAATTTTCTATCGACGGCGATGTAATCAGCCACAGCGCCGTAACCTGGAACACTGGATTCAACGTGTCTTTCATCCGCAATGAAGTACTTTCCCTCGGTGAAGGAAAAACCCGCATCTTCGATCCAAACAACCGCAGGATAGGCGGTGGCATGTCGCCGCAATCAGAATTTGTGGTAATGCCAGGGCAGTCACTGGGCGCTATCTGGGGCCTCACCTATCTCGGTACCTGGAAGCCCGGCGATGCCAAAGCCAGCCAGTATGGCGCCAAAGCCGGCGATTCCCGCTACCTCGACCTCGACAACAACGGGACCATTGATGCCAACGATTATCACGTGATCGGTACCGGTATTCCCAAAACATCTATTGGCTGGAACAATACCGTTACCTATAAGAGATTTACGCTGAACTTACTGTTCCAGGGGCTCTTTGGATTTGACCGCCTGAACTACAACAGTGCCGCAGCCATGTACTATGGCGGCGATGCACGGGAAGCCACCCTGGCAGCCATCAAAGACCGCTACATTCCCGGTGTGAATGAAACATCGGACATACCGGCGTTCAGCACCACCAACCGCAACTTCACACAAAGCAGCCGTTTCCTGGAAAAAGGGGATTTCCTGCGCCTGAAGAATGTGAGCCTCGCTTATACTCTTCCTAAAGCAGCACTGAAAAATACCCTCGGCGTTAAGGTGTTTGTCAGCGCTACCAACCTGCTGACCATCACCAACTACAGCGGCCTCGATCCGGAAAGCAATTCATCTGCCGGCGACATCAGGCAGGGTATTGACTATGGTACTTATCCGAATGTAAAAACCATTACCGGTGGGGTAACACTCAGCTTTTAAAAAATAACGGTCATGACTAAACGATATAACATGAAACATACGATATACCTGGTACTCTGCCTTCTGCTGGCGGCAGGGTGCAGCAAACAGCTTAATGAAGAGCCCCGTGGACTGGTAGCCGGCAAGGACGCCCTCAGCAGCCAGGCCGGCCTGGAAACTGTGTTGTCCGGCGCCTACGGCAGCCTGCTGGTGCCATGGACCAGTGGCTTTACCTCCGTGACACAAATAGCCATGACGATGGGCGGCGATGACCTCACCACCCATGCAGGCTCCAACAAGGAAGAATTCAGGGAATTCGACCGCTTCAACGTTTCCTCCCTGAATGGCCGGATGCCCCCCATCTGGCTGGGATGTTATAAAACCATACAATCTACCACCAATATCATCAACAACTATACGGCTGTACAGGGAGGTAATCCCGACAGCATCCGCGCTATGGTGGGCGAAGCCAGCTACCTGCGGGGACTCTGCTACTACTGGCTCACCAGGTTGTGGGGAGAAGTACCGATCATCCCTTCTGAAGTATATTCACCCGATTATCTCACGCTGAAAAAGAGTAAACCTGCCGAAGTATACGCCCTGATAGAAACAGACCTGAAGAGAGCGGAAGAGTGGATACCCAATGCCCGCCGCAGCTCTGGCCGCCCAAATAAAGGTGCCGCCAAAGCCCTGCTGGCAGATGTTTATCTCACAGAAGCCGGATGGCCGCTGAAAAATCAGTCCAAATACGCACTGGCAGCCGCTAAAGCCAAAGAAGTGATTGACAATAAAACGCTGTATGGATTTGATCTGTACCAGGGCGATTACCTGAAAATATTCGCCGGCGGTACAGTGGAAGATGTATTTACGCTCTTCACCCGCGGACAGTGGATCACCTACAACTCTTTCTATGGCTTGTCTACCATGCCGGAAGATGAAGGTGGCTGGAGTGACTTCTTCCCCGAACTCAACTTCTTTAACAGCTTTCCCCCAGGCGCCAGGAAAGACGCTACTTTCAGTACACAATTTACGCTGAGCGATGGTAAAACCATTTCCTGGCAACAAACCACCACCAAGCATCCTTACTATAAAAAATTCACCATCCAGTCGGACGCGCGCAACGTGTATATGTCGGCCAACCCTGTTATTATGATGCGGTATGCACATGTACTGCTGATTTATGCAGAAGCACAGGCACGGGCTACCGGCACGCCTAACAGCGACGCCTATACGGCCATTAACGCCGTGCGTCAGCGCGCAGGACTGACCAACCTGCCGGATGGTTTATCCGGTGCTGACTTCGCCACCGCGGTAGTCAATGAACGCGCCTGGGAATTTGCCGGTGAATGGAACCGCTGGTTCGACCTGGTAAGACTGGAGGAGGTAGAAGCAGCTAATGCCAATAAAAATCCGGGAGATCTGCAACCTTCCGGTACTATCACCAAAGCGAATTACTGGATGCCCATACCTGGTGCAGATGCCGTAATAAACCCGAATTTATGACCCTTTCGATGAGTAAATGATCCTATGTAAGTAATCTTTAAAACCACGTAAACAAAACCCGAAAACCCGGATCAGTCCTGCATAAAGCAGGGCTGATCCACTCACCAAAAATGAAGCGTTATGAGAAAGATGTCTACACTCTTGCTGGTGTTGAGCATGCTGCTATGCAGCCGCCTCCACGCCCAATACCTTCTGTTGGATGATATGGAAGGTCATGGTCCCTGCTCCGGCAAATGGACCTACTATGCCGGGAATACCACTACCGGGAAAGTGCAATTTGGAGTGCCCAATCCCAATCCGTCCGGGCTCAATACCAGCCCGCTGGTCGCTAAATTTATCAAAGACACCAGCTGCTTTGAGTACATGAGCACGTCCGTTTCCCTGAAAGATTCCTTCAATCTTTCTTCCAACAGCACATTCAAAATGCTGGTGTATAGCAACGTACAGGAAGATATCATGTTTAAACTGCAGCCTGGCACCAATTACAGCAAAGCGGTGTACTTTACTTACAGGCCCTCCCGCGTAAACCAGTGGGAAGAAGCCACCTTCAACTTTCAAAGTGTAAAGAACAGGACCGACTTTAATACCATCGCCATACAGTTTATCGATGGTAAGAAAGCCAATGGCATCCTGTATTTCGACCTGGTACAAGCGCCCAATCCTACTAATATCGTCTTAAAAGATACCACTATCAGGATGGGAAATGAAAATGGCGCCGTGCTCACCGCAAAAGTAAATGGAGGCGTATTCAATTCCAACCTCCATACCAGCAGCTGGGTTGCCTCCAACCTGCCGGCAGGTGTTACGATCGGCAACGTACAACGGCTCAACGATACCATTGCCCTGGTTACGCTCAGCGGCAACTCCCCCGCCAACTATTCCCGCACTGCACTCAAACTCACCGTGGCCGGCGCAGAACTGGACAGCGCCAACGTGGCCTCCTATACGGTAAAAGGCAACGTGGTATTTGAAGGTAACCCCAACTGGACCCTGGTATTTGCCGATGAATTCAATACCAACGGCATCCCCGATGCCAGCAAATGGAAAATAGATCCCCATCCCAAAGGCTGGATCAATGGAGAGCAGGAAGTATATACAGATAGCACACACGATAATGCCCGTGTCAGAAACGGTAACCTGGTGATCACCGGGAAGAAAGACTTCCCCAACGGCAACACCACCGAGCCCTGGTCATCCGGGATGTTGATTACACAGGGTAAATTTGATTTCCTGTATGGCCGGGTAGACGTAAGAGCAAAGCTCCCCCGCGCCCGCGGCTCCTGGCCTGCCATCTGGCTCATGCCTACCTCCAGCGCCTACGGCGGATGGCCCAAAAGCGGAGAACTCGATATCATGGAACATGTGGGTAATAACTTCGGCACTGTATTATCCACCGTACATACCCAAAACCATAACTGGACCAATGGCGGCGGCATTTCCAACAGCAAGAAACTAATGGATGTTGACACCGCTTATCACGTGTACAGCATGGAATGGGCGCCGGATACCCTCCGGTTTATATATGATTCTACTGTGATCCTCACCTACCCCAATCCACATACCGACTGGAAAGACTGGCCCTTCGACCAGAAATTCTACCTGATCCTGAACGTCGCTATCGGCGGCGGTATGGGAGGAAATATTGTAGAAGCCGACTGGCCAGACAGTATGCAGGTAGACTATGCGCGCATCTACCAAAAAGGGCTGGGTACACCGGTGCTGGACACCATTAAGGTAACGCCTGCGGACCTTTCTTTTCTCGCTGGCAAACAACAACAATATACGGCCAAAGCATTTGACCAGAACGGGTATCCCATGGCCATTACACCGGTATGGAGCATTACCGGCGCAGGCAATACCATTACTGCCAGCGGACTGGCAACCCTGAACAGCTCCGGCAAAGTAAGCGCTACCGCCACCGTAGATACCACTACGAAAACAGGCAACACCAACGTAAACGTGCGGGCTACCAATTACAGGAACCTGCCCGTAAAAATACAGGCAGAAAGTTTTGATAACAGCAATGCCTGTTGCACCGAAACCACTTCCGACATCGGCGGAGGCCTGGACGTAAGCTATATCGGCGCCAATACCTGGTTTGAATATGATCTCAACGTACCCCGGGCAGATACTTACCGCCTGCAGTTCCGCGTAGCAGTAAGCTCCCTCGCCAGCCTGAAAATACAGCTGGATACCGTTACCCTGCAAACCGTGAGCCTGCCCGTTAGCGGCGGTTGGCAAAAATGGATAACAGTTACGTCAGCGCCTATACGATTGGAACAGGGTCAGCAAACCATCAAAATTGTATCCAACAAAGACGGCTGGAACTTCAACTGGTTAAGCGTTTTCCGCGCCGATTCCATTGGCTTGTCGCGCGTTACCATCAAGCCCGACAGCGTTACACTGAATACCGGTCAAACGCAACAATTCACCGCCACCGGCTATGGACAAGACAGCAGCCAGTTTGCTATCACACCAGCATGGTCAGTATCTGGCGGCGGCAGCATCAATGCCAGTGGTCTCTTTACCGCCGGCACTACCGGTAACTACCTGGTGCAGGCTACGGCAGCCGGCATAACAGATACGGCCATCGTGCATGTGATTACACCGCCTGCACTTACCCGTATTGTACTTACCCCCGATACGGTGACCGTGCCTCTAGGCGCTGCACAGCAGTTCATCGCCAAAGGCTATGACCAGCGCGACAGCCTGTTTGCCTTCAAACCAATATGGACTACCAGCGACCCGGCAAATACCATCGACACTACCGGTGTATTTACAGCAGGCAACGCGGTAGGTACCTATAGCGTAACCGTCAGCTCCGGCGCTATATCTGCTGCTGCAGTGGTGGCAACAGGTTATACCTGCACTGTAAATGATAAATATGAAGCAGAAAGCGCGTCCAACCGGGCAACTGGTCCTATCCTGGAAACCTGTACTGATGTGGGAGGCGGACAGGATTTTACCAACCTGCATGTAAACGACTGGTGGGCGTACAACACCCTGAATGTTCCCGTAAAAGGTAAATATACCATCAGCATCCGCGTATCGTCTACCGCCGCTGCCAGCGTATGGATAGGACATAGCGGGTTCAATTTCGGTACCATCAGCATTCCGTCCACCGGCGGTACCTGGCGCACCATTAAAGCAACAATAACACTGCCTGCCCTTAGCTATACCGGCATCCATGTGCAGTCGGGCGCCTTTAAATTCAACTGGTTCAGCATCGACAACTGCGCAGTAGATACTTCTACCGCCCGCATGGCTTATGTTAAGCCGGATGTAGTGGCAGAAAGCGCTACACCGACCCAACTGCTGCCCTACCCTAATCCCACAAACGGGCAGTTAACGATCAACCTGAATGGCGCTACTTACCGGATGCTTACACTGATGGATATACGTGGTAACATATTACGCCAATGGATCATTTCGAAAGGAGAAAGACAACTCAACAAAAATATCAGCACGCTGCCAAGTGGCACTTATATTCTGAAGCTCGAAGGAGAGAATAAAACCAAGACTTTCCGGGTAGTTAAAATTTGATGATCGCACACGCCATTGTGCTTTATGTGAAGCTGGTCTGAATAGACCAGCTTTACTTTTTTCGTATATTTAGGAGACATAATATTTTTCCAACATGCCACATTTTGTCATCGAATGCTCTAACAACGTGCTGGAACAGCAATCCCCCGAACTGATCATGGATACGGTGTACCAGGCCGCGGAGTCTACCGGGTTGTTTGCCGAAAACGATATTAAAGTACGGATCACTCCTTTTTCGCATTATAAACTGGGACATGGAAAAGACAGTTTCCTGCATATCTTCGCCAGTATTATGGGAGGCCGCACTACGGAACAGAAATCTCAGCTGTCTACTGTTATCATACAGCAATTAGCACCGTTATTACCAGAGGTGTCGTTTCTATCTATCAATGTGGATGATTTTGATCGGGATACATACTGTAACCGGGCGTTGATTAACCCGTTGAATGTGGGGAATAACCGGCATTTTTAAATGTGCTCAAACAAAAAGGGCACATGCAGCTTCCGCCGCATGGCCCCCACTCAACCGTTGCCACTAATTAATGTTTTTCTCCCGAAATCAACTCCAGGGTATAGCTCATCTCCGGGTCCTTACTTGCCTGGATATACGAAACAAACTTATTCATGGGCACTTCTTTGTCAGGAAGAATGCCATGGCCTTTATCGGCAGTAGCGTTGAAGAAGTATAACTCCGACATAGGCACTGATAGTACGCTTTTAGTGCGGGGCAGCAGGTATTTCATAAACCACGCTGCCGTAGTAGCAGCGGCGCCACTGCCGGTCTCTTTACCGATAATCAGGCCTCTTTTATTCTGCTGTACGAGGGCGGCAAAATAAGTGGCCGCTGATACGGTGCCGCCACCGGTAAGGACATATACTTTACCGTGGAAGGCATCTTTATCGGCCGGAAAGTTTTCGAGCAAACCATCACGCAGCCGGGCGTTGCCGATATACAAGCCGGTACTGTCTTTGTCGAAACGCTGATAGAGGAAGTTCTTCTGGGTTTGCAAATCTTCGTCCGACAAGCGTCTTCCATTTTCTGCGATGGCATATTCAGGATAAGCAATGTCGATGGTGCGGGTGCGGTAGTTGTATACATTCCGGAATGGCGCATCGGTGAGGAAGGAATACAGCAATGCGGAGATAGCCGGGTTACCGCCACCATTGGCCCGCACGTCGATGATTACCTGTTTGTATTGACGCTTGTTGATCTCCTTAAAAAATTCACTGAATTCTTTGTAAGCATCCGATTCATTGATGGCGAAAGTATTGACGGTGAGCACACCCGTTTTCGTATCATCGTAGTAGTTATTGTAGATGTAGTAGGCACGTTGCAGCAGGTTCACCGGGAATACTCCCATCTTGCCGGCATGGAAGGCCTGTGTAGGATCAGCGAAAGGCAGTGTTACTTTTTTGGTATCATTGCTGCCGGGTGTAATATAGCTCACCTGGAACGTTGACTGGTTGGGCGACAACAAACTGTACATCACCTGGAAGTTAGGATACAGGCGGTCCATACCGGTGGGAATATGTCCATCGCTGTAGGCGGAGGCCGACAATGCCTGAAGTATATCTTTTACCGGCATATTATTAATGCTGGTTACTTCCGCGCCAAAAGGAACAGGGCCTCCTTTGATATTAATAAATATCTTACCTCTCTCTATAACCACCGGGTAGGGAAACAGGTGGATCAGGCTATACAGTTCCTTCGCATTATCGTTGCTCACGCCCAGGTTGGTATGTACATCACTTACGAGATAGATGGGCGAATATTGCAGGCAGGAAAGCACATCTGGCTGTCCCGCTGCTTTTTCCATCAGCGAATCCACCTTGCGCTGGAAGCTGATGGAGTCGATAAATTTATAGGGATTGGGATGTTGTTTCTTCAGTATCTCCACTGCCAGTTTAAAATCTGCAATGAAGTCCTCCTTGGTCAGGTTAGCCAGTTTTTTTTCCTGGGCAGATACCCGCATGCTGCAAAGCGCCAGCAACGCTACGGCGCTGGAAATGATCAATCTCTTCATGTAATTTGTTTTGAAATGTATGAAAACGTCAGGAGCCGATTAATTCCAGGATACCTTCGTTGCGGATGATCATCATCCCCTGCCGGTCTTCCGTAATTCCTTCCTGGAGGCGGTAGGTATAACGCGGCCGGGCGCCTTCCATTACCGTAGGCAGGAAGGCAAACCGGATATTAGGATTCCCTTTCAATGCCTCTCCCACTTCAATAATATGCGTAGACACGATGAACAGGCAGTCCTGGTACTCCGCGAAAGCAGCAGTAACCGCCAGCGTGCCATCGAAAGCATCTTTTACGTTGGTGCCTTTAAACAGCTCATCGAACATCAGCAGCAACCGTTTACCACTGGCGGCTGCTTCTGCGGCTTGTTTCACACGCATCACCTCTGCATAGAAATGGCTGTAACCCAGGTGGATGTTGTCCGCTACGTTGATGGAAGAACAAATGCCTTCCCTTACGGAAAACGACATCGTATCTGCGGCCACCGGGAACCCCATGTGGGCCAGGTACAGCCCGATGCCCACTGATTTCATCAGCGTAGATTTACCAGCCATATTAGCCCCGGTGAGAAACAGTACATTACTATTTTCTTCCATGGTCAGATTATTGCCCACAGCGCCCTGCAGGCAGGGATGCCGCAAACCGGTGACGGTCAATTTGTTTTTTCCCCTCGGCAATGCGGTGGCATAGGTGAAGCCTTTAGCCCTGGCTACATCGCTGACGGCAATGTTTACATCCAGCTCATAAATAAAGGTCAACACCTGTTCCATCGCCTCACGCAGGCGCCCCTTCAATAAATGATCATAGAAGGCGAGCGTACTTACAGACAACGGTTGATAGATATCGATGTTCATCAGCTTATCTACCTGGCTGTTTGCGAGGATATCGCTGATGGCGCCCACCCGTGCGGCATATTGACCGGTAGTAGCTGGCAGCGTTTGCAGGAAGCTATAGCACCGCTTCAGCGTTACGATGGTAGCCTGCAGCCCCTGTACTTTCCTGCGATATCTTTCATCGCGGGTAAGCGTGGCCAGGCCCTTTTTGATAAGGGTGTCTATCATGATCACGGCGGCACTGCGAGGTGCGCTGCCATCGAGGTATTCGCGCATCAGGTGCAGCTGCGGGGCATCGAACGGAAAGGCTAGCTGCGCCTCCTGGAAGGCGCGGAAAATAGTCGCCCTTTCGTTGATAGCCGCAGCATCTTCCAATGGATGACGGAAGATGTTGTCCAGTACCTGTTCTCCTCCCCTCGTCTTCACCTGGTTGAACAGGTGGTATACAGAACCGTTACGGTATTTACCCAGCAGGTTCAGTTCATCTACGGTCTGTTTATCGATATTGAAGCTCATAACTGTTCTTTTATTGTTCCAATGCACGTTTACGGCCATTCTTCAGGATATCCGGTATCCCTTCGTTGCGGATGATGATCATCCCGTGACGGTCATCTGTGATACCACGTTCAAGGGTATACGTATATTCCGGCATATGCCCGTTCATACGGGTAGGCAGGTAAAGGAATCCCGCCCCGGGATATTGTTTCAGGTCTTCCCCTGCTTCCACAATATGGGAGGAGATGACAAACAGGCTGTTCTTCTTTTTGGTAAAAGCACCGGTGATGGCGACTGTAGCCTCATGAGCGTCTTTTACGTTGGTGCCGCGGAAAAGTTCATCGAAAATAACCAGCAGCGATTTCCCTGCGCCCAGCTCCGTCGCAATCTTTTTCACCCGCAGTACTTCTGCATAAAAGTGGCTGGCGCCCATGCCCAGGTTGTCGGGGAGGTTAATGGTCGTATAAATACCATCCAGCACTACAAACTCCATCCGCCGCGCCGCTACCGGGAACCCCATATGCGCCAGGTATACAGCAATGCTCAGCGAACGCAGGAAGGTAGACTTTCCTGCCATATTGGCCCCGGTGAGGAAAATGACATGTTCAGTGGCATTGAGGCGTACATTGTTGCCGATAGCGTTCTTCAGGCCGGGATGATATACTCCTTCCAACAGTAACATATCCTCCCCTTTTTCCAGCGCTTTGGGAAATACAAAGCGCTGTTCTATGGCTACCTTCGCTACCGAAATATATACGTCCAGGTAATATACATGCTGCAGGATTTTTTCAATGCGCTGGCGCTCCCGGGTACGGAATAGCAGGTCATAGGCAGTTACCGCCGCATACGACAGTTTACCTTTTCCTTTTTCTCCATGTACTGGCGCCAGGGCAGGATCCGCCAGCAGACTGACAATATCCTGGCGTTCGCGGGCATAGGCAGCAATGCCTTCCACGGCATCCGAATGCACGAAAGCCGCTACCTGTTGAATCAGCTCGATAACGGCGCTCACGCCGTTGTTAATTTCCTTCTCTCCCAGGGTAGCATTACGCGTGGCATTTTTCGTTTGCGCGTCGGCGTTAGCCAGGTATTTCTCTGCCATATCAAACAAGGAGGCATTGAATGGGAACCGGATGTTATATCGCGCAAAATGCTCAATGATGCTGCTTCTGCGGTTAATCTCTCCCCGGTCCGACAAAGGATGGCGGAACATATCTCCCAGTATCGCTTCACCTCCCCGGGTATGGGTATGGTTATACAGGTCGTAGATGCCGCTGCTGTCGCGCTTTCCGAATATCCGGAGATCTTCTATAGTCTGGTCATCTGTTTGCAATATCATGCCTGTGTGTTTTATTTTCTTTTTCTCCTGATCAATAATATGGTTCCCATCAGCAATACCAGTCCCGGTAACACCCACACATATATGATTTTAAGCATCCCGGCGCCGGTGGCACTAATGTTCAGCAAAGTATCGATTGCCTTGGGTTTGGGGGTATATATCGGGAAGTTGCCGTAGTCGAGCCAGGAATAATACGAGCGACTGAGAAAGGTACCTCCCTGCCGCATGTTACTCATAAAGTCGGCATCGGCGCTTACAATGATACGCTGTTCCTTGTTGTTCATTTTCCTGGTAAGTGCTACCGCGGTGGTATAATAGGCAGCCCGGCTATCGCCTTCTGCGGGACTATACACCGGTGGCACCGAGTCGGTAACGAGGGCGCCGGCTTTCAGCCATACATTGCCTGGCGAAGTATTCAGCAGGGGCGCCACCGTATAACCGCTATCGTTAGTCCAGGTAAACCCGGTCACACCAGGCATCAGCGTTGGCATGCTTCCTTCCCCAGTTTCGAACGTCTCTTTCAGCATCAGCATGAAAGGTTCCTGCGAAAGTTCCGCAGCTTTCGGAGTAAAAAAGGGTTTCACCATATGCGGCATTTCATCTTTAGACAGCTCTATCAGGGTGCCATCCAGCATATGCACTCCCATTCCCTGCAGTAGCGGGTTGAGCATCTGCTGCTTGCCTGGCTCGCCCAGTATCAGCATATTTCCTCCCTTATGAAGATAATGTTGTATACGATCCATGGTGGTGGTACTCAGCGCCGTTTTGGGATCTGCCAGCACCAGCGTAGCAATATCCTCCGGGATATCATGCGTATCCGCGGAAATTGTATCCGAATCAAATCCCAGGTTTAGGAGCGAGTAACGGTTTTCCTTTGACAGGGAGTGATAGTTATACTCCCGCTCTCCTTTTTTATAAATATCACGTTCGAGATTACCGGTAAGAAAGAGACTTTTCGGCATCACGGGCTGCAGCAGGCGCTTAAAGGCAGCAGCTACCTGCTGTTCTTCCGGCCAAAAGGTGGCATCATCGAAAGTACGGAGGAAAGTGGTTTTGCCTTTGTATTTCAGCTGCATCACCAGGCGGTAATTTTCCGGTTGCAGGTCAATGGTTTTGCGTACTTCCTGCCCGGGAATGAACAGGGAAGGCTTAATTTCATATCCTTCACACATCTTTTCTGCAATCTCTTTCGCGCTTTTACCTACCCAGGTTTTATAGAGAGAGCTGTCGTTATCTGCTACATCGTAATAATACACGTAGTTGAATTTCACATCCGGTTTAAAACGCAGGTAGGGCTCCCAGAGCGTCCAGAGGAAGTCGTTGCGGTTTTCCGGCAATCCACGGCCAACACCGCCACCAAAAAGGTTACAATACAGGGTTACTTCCAGTGGCTCCCCCTTCATATCACGGATGATCTGCTGGGTATTGGCATGCAGGGTATTGCTTTTAGTAGCGGTGGTATCCCAGTAACCGATGTATCCCGGCCGGGAAGTAAAGTAACCCACTACCAATGTAGTAATCGCGATCAATGCGTACCTGCCGGCTTTCACGTACCAGGGTTTCGACTCACGGCCCGCTTTTAATTTCACAAGCGTGAAGCCTACAAACATATATACGATCACGAGGAAATACACCAGGTCTTTCGTGGTGATCAAGCCTTTCAACATCTTGGTGGTACGGCCCGACAGCGAAAGGAAATAGGTAAGGTCCCTGATAAAGTCGTACTTCTGCCAGAGGCCACCAATGCGGCTTAAGACGAAGATGAGAATAAAGCTGCCTATGGCAGATACGATCTGGTAGGTTGTCAGGCTCGACATAAACAGCCCAATGGCAGTATAGGCGCATACCAGCAGGTAAAAGCCCAGTGTAGCCGATAACAGTACGCCATAATCTGCATGCCGGATATTGATGATACCTGTTACCATGAAGATCCCTACGATTCCCACCAGCAATAAGTTATAGATCATGATGGCCAGGTATTTACCCAGCACGATCTCCCTCACTTTCAACGGAGAAGAATACAATAGTTTGATGGTTCCGTTGTTGATTTCCCGGCTGATCAGCCCCATGGTCAGCAGGGGAACAAAAAGGTATAAATTCTGTAATACATTCGCAAAAATGCCATCTGGTGCGAGGAAAATACCGGAGGTCATGGCAAGTCCAAAGTCCTTGAATTTGGGTGTATTTTGTTGCAGCACTTCCTGCCACTTCGCCACCGGGTACAAGGCATAGGTATAGTATATCCCGCATTGCACCATAAAGGCAATTGTAAGAAACCACGCTACCGGAGAATAGAAAAGGTTACGCAATTCTGTTCTCGCGATTTTAAATATCATCTTCATGTAAGAATATTATTGGAGAGATTGAATGGATAATTGCTTGAAAATATCGTCCAGCAGGCCTTTGTCGAGGTTGATCTCCCGCAGCCTCCATCCTTGCTGAACGCTGGCGCTGATGATCCTTTCGGTAATATCCTGGTCGCCATCGAAATAGATGCGTATTTGCCGGTCGCTCAGAAATTCCACTTTGGTAGCCCCTGGTATTTTCATCAGTTCTGTGGCGGAAGGAGGATTTTCCATGCGGGTCAATACGCTGTGTGGTTGTACATAGTTGTTGAAGGCGTCCATTGAATCGGAGAAGATCACCCGCCCTCCTTCTATCATCACTATTTCCCGACAGAGCAGGTGTATTTCCGACAGGATATGGGAAGAGAGCAATACGGTATGGTCCTGTCCTATTTCCCGTATTAATTTCCTGGCTTCGATCAGCTGGTTAGGATCGAGCCCGTTGGTGGGCTCGTCCATCACTACCAGTTTGGGCTTGTGGATGATGGCCTGCGCAATGCCTACACGTTGGCGATAGCCGCCGGAGAGATTACCTATCAGCCGGGTGCTGAAGTGAGCAATCCCGCACCGTTCTTTCGCTTCTTCTACCGCCTGTTTTATCTTTCCTTTCTCCATTCTGCGCAGCTGGGCACAGTAAGCCAGGTATTCATCTACCGTGAGATCGGTATATACCGGTGGATTTTGTGGCAGGAAACCGATGTTTTTCTTAGCTTCTTCCGGGTTTTCCCGCATGTTGATGCCATTGACAGTCACCTGGCCTTCCGTTTGATTGAGCACCCCACACAGGATGTTCATGGTGGTAGATTTACCAGCACCGTTGGAGCCGAGTAGTCCTACTACCCCTGCCTGGTTGATTTCCAGGTTGATGTCACGTATCGCCCAGGCGCTGCTGTAGCGGTGCGAGAGCCCCTCTATTTTTAGTATTGTACTCATAGCGGTTGTTGAATGTTGAATCAATAGTTTACGACCATCACCGTTTGTTGCCGGGGGCCAGTACCTCCCGGTACGCCTATCAGCGCCAGGGTGGCGTTCTGGTACAGCCAGGGATGCCGGTTAGGCGGCAACGGCGGATTTCGTATGCCCGTTGCCGTATAGGTGGCAATAACCGCATCCGAGGCTGCGTCCCGGAACTCAAACACATAGTCTCCGTAATAGGTATTCACAGGATAAATAATAAAATCTGACATTGCTTTATAGGCGATACTGGTTACCTCCGGCTTATTCTTGCCCTTCATCACCACTTTCACGGGTTTGCTGCCGGGAGAGAGATTTATAAACCGGATACCGGTAGTGCTGTCGCCCAGGCGGTGATACGGCAGGTGGTCCTCTGCGAGCAGGCTATCCGGCTGCTCCAGCGTGCCTGTCACAAATAATGAGTGCATAGACCCTATGGGCAATTGCAGCTTCATTTTGAGCAAAGGCACATCCTTGTCGGTCGTATCGGGATAGTTGTATATCCATAGCGGCTGTTCCCCGCCAGAGGAATTATAGTGATTATTGATGGTGTTGAACTGGCCGTATTGTATCAACCTTAATCGGTAGAAGTCAAACGGCAGTCCGCCTTTCAGGTTGGGCGCCAGCCAGCTGCTGCCGGCTACGGCATTGACAATATTGAGCGAAGTGGTACCTGGCGGTGCTACCGATTCCTTGCCGCAGGATACCAATACGGTAGCTAACAGCCATGCATATATGAAAAAGTAGGATCTCATCTTAGTAGCCTGGATTTTGGGTGAGGAAATGGTTGACAGTGATCTCCGGTACAGGGATCGGGTACAATGCCTGGAAGTCGCCCAGCCACGGTTGTTTGAGCGGCACAGCCGATAATACATCATGCATCCGTTTAGTACGTTTCAGGTCGAACCAACGGTGCCCCCATTCGGCAAAGAGCTCTGTTTGCCTTTCTTTTGCCACGACGGCCAGCACCTGTTCCTTGCTGAGCGTAGCTGGTAAGGCCGGCAAGCCGGCGCGGCTGCGGATGGTATTCAGATCCGCAATAGCGGCAGCATTCCCTCCCGGGCCTCCATTGGCAGCGGCTTCTGCGCGAACCAGGTACATTTCCGCCAGGCGCAGTACCATATAATATTCTGCCGGTGGCATACCGAAACTTCCGTTAGGATTACCAACTTTATATTTAAACGGATAGCGGGTTACCCCCGGCTGGTTAGCGGTACCCATGGAGTTGTCGGTGCTGTCGGTCCATTTCTCAAAGCGTTGATCACCCTGTTCAAAAGCAGACAACAACGAAGGCGTGAGGCAGAACCTGCTTATTCCTATCTTCATTACATTGGGTATCATCGCAAATCCTTCGGGAGTGGCATCTTTCAGGTACATATCCTGCAGCGACTGTTGCAGCTGCCAGATGGCTTCCCGGCTGCCTTTGAGAAATACCTTGTTAAGATCGTTCTCCAGCGTATAGTCGGCCGAGTTATTAATTACCGTGGTTGCAGCCGCGGCCGCATTGGTATAATCGCCGAGGTACAGGTACACCCTGGCCAGCAGTGCGTTAGCAGCAAAGCTGTTGGGCCTTGTACGCTCACCGTTGGTAGTGGGATAAGTAGCAGGCATGGAAGTGGCTGCATCTTTCAGGTCCTGCAGGATCTGTTGATATACCTGCTGCTGTGGGGTACGCGGCAGCTGGGCCGTCTGGTTAAAATCTACCGTCATAGCCAGTGGCACATCTCCAAAAAAGTTAACCAGGTAGAAATAACTAAATGCCCGTACAAACTTAGCTTCCCCGGTGAGCGCCTTTCGTACACTGTCTTTCAGCATAGAAGATTTGGAATCTGCAATACCTTCAATAATAGAATTAGCGCCATAAATAGCGATGTAGGCACTTTCCCACATGGTCCAGGGCTGGCTGCTGTTATAGATGGTGAGTTTATTAGTAGTAAGGCCGTAATACGATTGTTCTGAAGTACCGCGGTAGTTATACAGTTCGTCTGACGACAAACTGCCCAATACGGTAGATAGTCCCGCAGCAAAGCTGGTAAGCCCCGCGCCACTCGCATCACCCGTGCTTTCACCATTGATCATACGGGTGTATACGCCCGCCATAGCGCTATTGGCCTGCTTTTCACTGCTGAATACCTGCCCGGTGGAGATGGTGTTGATCGGATCGGGTACCGTCACCAACTTTTTACAGGCACCCAACATTCCCAGCAGGAGGCAGCTGGAAGCGATCACAATTTTTCTCTGATATCTCTGCATAGCCATTGATTTAGAAATTAAAGGATAAGCCACCGGTAATCGTTCTGGAAGGAGGAACACTGGAGAGGTCCTGTACTTCCGGGTCTATACCGGGATAGTTGGTGATGGTAAACACGTTTTGTGTACGGATAAAAGCGCGGCAGGCAGTCATATGCGCCCTGGCCACCAGTTTATCCGGCAGGCTGTAGGTGAGCGACACATTGCGCAACCGGAAGTAAGATGCGTTGATATATTGAGCATCCGACGAACTGATAGAGGTACCGAAGCCATTGGTGAATCCTGGGCGGGTAGCGATATCGCCCGGCTTCTGCCAGTGATCCTGTAAGGCATCTGCCGGCAGGTTGCCAAATGCTCCTGGTACAACTATGTATGGATTTAACCCGATCTGCCGCTTGAAGTCGAAGAACAGGTCCAGACTCCAGCCTTTATAGGTAAATGAATTATTCAGGCCACCGTAATACTTAGGATTCGTATCCACTTTTACGTAGCGGTCGTCGTCAGCGGTACCCGCCGGTACGCCGGGGTTAAAATTTATCACGCCGTCCTTATTGAGATCTACAAAGGCGTACTTTCCGGTTTGCGGATCTATGCCCAGGTAGTGCAGTACGTATACGGTGCTGAGCGATTGCCCAACTTTATAGACGGAATAGTAAGGCGACTGCTCAATACCCGGGTACGAAATCAGCCGGTTCCTGTTGGTAGAGATATTGAAGGTCATAGACCAGCTGATATCTTTTTTATCGATCAGCCTGGCACGTACAAAGCCTTCCCAACCAGCGTTCTGTATTACCGCTGTCCAGTTGCCAACTACTGATCCGAAACCGGTATATTTCGGTGTAGGGATCTGTGTGATCTGGTTACCGGACCTGTTCTCGTAATAAGCACCTTCCAGGTTGATACGGTCGTTGAGGAAACTGACACTCAGGGCAGCTTCATATTTTTTATTGGATTCCCACTGGTATTGCTGATTCACCGCATGGATAGGAATAATAGGCTGTAATCCATTGTATGGGTTAAGCGGGCGGCCGCCCGACGTGGTAGCCCATTGCGACAAATACTGGTAGTCGCCAATAGAGGCATCGCCACCGGTGATACCGTAGCTGGTACGAAGCTTTACGAAGCTTACCCAGTCGGGCAGCAACTGCTTCATCCAGGGCTCTTCAGACGCATTCCAGGCCAGGCCTGCGGAGCCGAAGTTGCCGAACTGGCTGCCGGGGGCGAAACGGGAGGACCCGTCTCTCCTGGCGTTGAGGTTAATGATATACTTGTTATTCCAGTTATAGTTAATACGTCCGAATAAACCGGCGTATTTATAGCGTGCATAAGCCTCTGAGCTAATTTGTATGGGCGCATTGTTGATGCTGCGGAGCAGGTTATCATCGCTGTACCCCAGTCCAAACGTAGAGGCTCCATCAGTAATGGTCGACTGTAACGAGCCACCTACCTGTATTTTCAGATCACCTTTGCCAATGAAGCGGCTATAAGCTATCTGTGGTTCTATAATCCAGTTGGTGTTTTTAGTCGTTCCAAAATTGGCGGAGCCAGTGGGATTTGTAATTGGATTTTGTGAAGCAATCGGCGTAAACATATTACTGGAGCCCATCATATTCGTATATCCCGCCGTGGTAGAAATCGTGAATCCTTTCAGCAGTTCGTAACTGATCCCCAGGTTACTGCTGAATTGATTGGTTTCAATAATATTATTTTGCTTCAGATAAGCGAAGGGAAATCCGCCCGCGTTGCCGGTGGCATTCCAGTCGTCCCAGTTGAGGTCTCCCTTGCTGTTATAGATGGGAGGCGCATTAGGAGGCAACATAAATATGTTAGTGTTAGCATATACTGCATCCACATGTGTATAGGAATAAGTGGTTCCCAGGGAAACGTTGAGTTTCTGATTCTGGCTGCGGTGGCCGATGTTGGCGCTCAGCGTAGCCTGTTGATTAGATCCGCTTTTGCTGAGTACATCTACCTGCCGGGCATAGTTGCCACTGATGCGGAAGGTATTATGGGTATCGCCACCAGAAAGGCTGGTCATGACCGATGTTTGGCTGCCGGTACCCAGTAATTCTTTCTGCCAGTCGGTATACCGCGTAGTATCCCATGCCATCAGATCGGCCGCAGTTGCCGGCGTGGGCGCTACGCCATCATTTTTGAAGGCTTCGCGGCGCATTTGCAGGTACTGCTGTGTATTCAGCATTTTGCGGCGATGCGGCACGTCGATGTATCCCTGGTTAATATCCAGGGAGAAGTTGGTCTTGCCAGGTTTGCCTTTTTTGGTCGTGATCAGTATCACGCCATTAGCCGCGCGGGAACCATAAATGGCGGTAGCATCGGCATCTTTCAGTACTTCAATACTTTCAATATCGCGAGGGTTCATGCTGAACAGCGGGCTTTGTCCACCGGTAGCGGAAAAGCCGCCCTGTACAAAACCGGCAGAAATCCCTCCGTTATGTATAGAGCCGGGTAAGTCGAGTACAGTCAGCGGAACACCATCAATTACATAAAGTGGGTCGCCGATGAAATTATTTCCCAGGGAATTGCGTCCCCGGATTTCTACTTTCACCGGCGCATTGGCGTAACCGCTTGTTTGGGTGATCAATAGCCCCGGCGCCTGGCCCTGTAAGGCCAGCAGGGGATTAAGCACGGGCTGTCTTTCTATTTCTTTGGCAGTGATCTTGGTAATATTACCAGTGGCAAGACGTTTACTGGTAACACCATATGCCTGTACCACGGCCTGGTCTAGTTCGCTGGTAGCGGCTTTCATCCGTACATTAAAGGATGAAAACAGTTTGGCTACGGGTACGGATATCTTCTGGTAACCAATACAGGAAAAGGTCAATATATCCTCGTCTGTTACTTTCTTCACTGTAAATAGCCCCTTTTCATCGGTCTGTGTTCCTTTGCTGGTGCCGTTTATCACTACATTCACCGCCATTAGCGCGGCGCCTGTTTTGTCGTCGGATACCACGCCCGACACATCACGCGTGGGCGTTTTGTCGTCGGGCGTTATCTCCGGTTGACCACTGTTTTTCCGGAATAGTACGATGGTGGTTCCTACAATGTTGTAGCTCACCGGCATACCGGAAAAGATGGTTTTGAGAAATGCTTCTAATGGCTGGTTTTTGGCATTGACTGGAATAGTGACACTAGCGTCTATCTGGTCTGGATTAAATATCACGACATAGTTCGACTGTTTCTTTATCTCTGCAAATACCTGCTGCAACGAAGCTTTTTTGTTGCTATAGGTAATTGTTTGCGCTCCTGCCTGCAGGGATATCCCCAGGCTGAAGGTCATCAGCAACACTACGGTCAGCTTTTTAAAAAGCCGGTTCCTCCGGGCAAACCGTTTATAAAAATTGGATGCTGGAATCATGGTAATTCTGGTTGATTAAATAATTAATTTTAGTCAGGACAAAGCTCCGCCAGTAGCTTTCCAGCTTTTATTCAGCACAAGGCCTGTATGTTCATGCAATCTGTTGATGAGAATACGAGGTATGGCTCACATGACGGAATGTTACGGCATAATGATTAGTTTGTTGCCATCGACCCGGCAATGCACGCCCATGCTGCCCAGCACTATCAGTGCCTGTTTCAGGTCGAGGTCTCTTTTTATTTCGCCACTGAAAGGAACGTCTGGCACGCCTTTCTCATATACCACCTCTACGTTGTACCAGCGGGCTAGCTGTCGCAGTACTTCATCGAGGGGGGTGTGATCAAAGCGGAATAGTCCATCCTTCCAGGCAACGGCCATTTCCGTGTCGGTGTTGCTGGTCACATTCAACTGATCGTGACTGGCAATGGCCTGTTGTCCGGGCTCGAGTATGGCGGACTTCCCGTGGTGGGTCATCCTGACACTTCCCTGTAACAAGGTAGTGCGGATGGCCGGTTCGTCCGTATAGGCGTTCACGTTAAACGCCGTTCCCAATACTTCTACCGTAGCTTTGCCATTTATGTCTACCATAAACGGGTTATTAGCCTGTTGTTTTACATCGAAATATACTTCGCCGGTCATTTTCACCTGCCGGTATTTTCCATTAAAGGCGGTGGGGAAGCGGATACTGGATCCTGCATTCAGCCAGGCCGTGGTACCATCGGGCAGCAGCAGCTTATACTGGCCTCCCCGCGGCGTGGTGAGGGTATGGTATTCCATATTGCCCGCCTTGCCCTCATAATCCAGTTGGCCGCTGTCATTGTTCACTTTCAGTTCCCCGCTCTGTACAATATTGCCCTTGGCACTGTCGAGCTGTATCTGCCGCCCATCGGCCAGCGTTAACACGGCGTGATTGCCTTGTTTGGCCGGAGCGGCCAGGTTGCCGGCCAACGGCGGTGTGGTGTCCCGGTGGCGCATTACCAGCATGGCGGTACCGGCTGCGGCCAGGATGAGCACCGCGGCGGCGGCATAGCGGAGCCAAGGCCGGCGTAAAGGCACTACCGGTGTGGCAGTGCTTTCCATTAACCTGTTGAGGATACGAGCACTGGCGGCCGGCGAAAGTGCCGGCGGCTCCCCGAAAGAACGGTGATATACCGCTTCCAGCAAGGGCTCCAGTTGAGTATCTTCCTCCACAGGATTTTCCTTCAACCATGCAAACAAGGCAATACTCTCAGCGTCCGTGAGGGTACCGTCCAGGTATTTTTGCAGCAGGTCAGCAACAGGAAAATTTTTTGGCTCCATATCAATAAGACTAATGAATAAAACAAATGGGTGGATGCGTTGGAAAAAAAATCCAACTTTTTTTTATTTCAGGGATACCAGCAGTATCAGCAGGGAAATATTGCCATGCTCCAGCAGGTATTCCCGGATCGATTTAACGGCGAGTGACAGGTGCTGCTTAAAGGTATTACGGGAAATATTCATAAGAGCAGCCGCCTCTTCATAGCTTCTACCCTGCTGCCGGCAGAGGATAAACGCCTCCCGGCGCTGTGGCGGCAAGCTATTGATCGCCTTGTGCAACAGCTCTTCATATTGTTTGGCTTCCACGGCATTCATGAGCGACTGGTCATCGATGCCCAGGGAAGCGCGATGCATTACCTCGTCGCGGATGGTATCAAACAAGGCAATACGGTTCAATTGTGTAAGGGCGGTATTACGGGCCAGGCGGTACAGGTAGGCGGCAAACGACGACTTAATATCCAGTTGCGACCGGATTTCCCATATCTTCAGGAAAACATCATGCACCAGGTCCTCCGTTAGCGCCGGATTCCGGGTGAACTTCAGCAGGTAATTATAGATGCCGCCATGGTACTGCTGGTAGATAGCAGTAAACGCATCGCGGTTGCCGAGCGCCAGTTGTTGCAGTAGTTCCAGTTCATTCATCCCAATATAATGCCGTCAGCTCCCGTTCTCTGCGGCAGGGGTAAATTTAATACTAATTGTCAAATTTAATAGTATGCGTTGGCTACAGCAATTTTGCCAACGCCTGTATCCCCTCTTCCAGCTGTTCTTCTCCGGGAGAAGCATACCCCAGCCGGATACCATTCACCGGGGCATCATAGCTATAACTATCCGGGCAGATAATTTTAATACCTTTTGCCTGTAGCTTTTCTGAGATAAGAAACCAATCCACCGGCGCTTTTGGCACGATCCAAAACGCCAGTCCCCCATCAGGAACATGCCAGGAGGCTTTATGTTTCAGGTATTTTTGCAGCAACAGCGCAGCAGCATCTCTCCTGGCTTTATAGTGCAGGCCGGCCTTTTTAATATGCCGTTTGATAGTCCCGTCCCTGATGAGCTGTAATACTGCCTGCTCCATGATATTATCTCCCTGAACATCAATGATCTTACGGAGGGCTGCTACCTTGTCGAGCAGCTGCCGGTCGCTGCTGGCCAGGTAACCAATGCGTAAAGCCGGAGCTACCACCTTGCTCATGGTGCCGATATAGACATATTTTTTTAATTCTGTAAAAGTAGACAAGGGCAATACAGGGCGGTAGCCGAAGTGGAACTCATTGTCATAGTCATCTTCCACAATTGTAAACCCATACTCATTCGACAGCTCCACCAGCTTCAGGCGGCGCTGCAGGCTCAGGGTAACAGTGGTAGGATACTGCCGGTGTGGTGTCAGGTAGATGGCCCTGATCTTCTTTCGTGATTTCAGATGCCGGATAACGTCTGCAATCACCAGCCCTTCTTCATCAACATTTACCGGTAACAATTTGGCGCCTGTGCTCTCAAAAGCTTTCCAGGCAGGCTTATAGCCAGGGTTTTCTATCATGATATAATCCCCTTTCTCCAATAAGCTTTGCGCCACCAGGTACAGCGCCATCTGGCTGCCACGGGTAATACAGAGCATCTGCGCCTGTATACTCATTCCCCTTTGGTGGTTCAGCATTTGCGCCATCTCCTTCCGGAACTCCAGGTCGCCCAATTCGGTCCCATATCCCATCATCTGCCACTTTGCTTTCCGGTTGAAGATCTGGCGGTATGCCCTTGCCAGCTCGGCGATGGGTGCTATTTTGCTGTCGGGATAACCATCATCGAAAAAAATACGCCAGGGCTTCGTCGCCGGAGCAGCCGTTGGTTTCCCCCCCTTCTTCGGTGCATCAGGATGAAAAGGATAAGTAGCGGCTACAAAGGTGCCCCTTCGTTCCTTTGACTCCAGCCATCCTTCAATCAGCAATACATTCAGCGCTTCCACTACTGTATTCCGGTTTAGTTTCAACTGCTGCGAAAGATACCGGCTTCCCGGCAACGCGTCGCCCGACTTCAGTCTGCCGGAATGAATATCCTTTATGATGGCATCTGCCACCTGGAGATAGACGGCCTTATCAGACTGCTCATCCAATTGTACTTCCAACTTCCATGCTCTTAGCATCTGGACTACTTGTTTTTATAAATTCTGTACTAGTTACCTGGTCCAAATATAGTATACTTTTGTTTCATCATCACACAAAAGCCTGGCTGCTGAAGTGATAGCAGCCAGGCGCTCATTATACCAGTAAATATTAATTAAATTTGCATCATCATGGGAAAAGCAATTTTCTACCACGCCGGGTGTCCCGTTTGTGTCAGCGCAGAGCAAGACATTTTACACCTTATCCCTGGAAACCAGGTAGAGGTGATTCACTTAGGGACCGACAAATCAAAAATTACCGATGCTGCCAACGCAGGCATAAAGTCGGTTCCGGCGTTGGTAATGCCTAACGGCAATGTACTGCACATCAACTTTGGGGCTTCCATAGAAGATTTGAAGTAGTTGCCAGCTAACCCTCCTGGCATGCGGGAGGGTTGGTTGTACCAGCGAAGAAGGGAACCGCATAACAGTAACACGAATGAATATATACGATTTGATCATCCATGATCAACCAACCATACAACTGGAGGATATTTTCCTCCCGGGTCAAAACAGGCAAGCGATTCAGCAGCTCATCAAAGAGCACCGGTTCATACATACACTCCATCAATATGGGCTTCCGGTTAATAACAAACTACTGTTATATGGTAGTTCCGGTTGTGGGAAAACCACTACCGCCAAAGGCATCGCCGGCGCCATGAAGAAACCTTTGCTGATACTGAACCTGAGTAACGTTATTTGCGCCCGCATCGGGGAAACAGCTCAAAACATCAAATCTGTTTTTGATAAAGCCGCCAGGGAAGGCGCTGTCCTCTTCCTGGATGAGTTTGACCAGATTGGTAAAGCACGCAGCGATGATGATAAAGATGTAGGAGAAATGCGGCGCCTGGTGAATACGCTGATCCAGCTGATCGATTACTACCCTGAAAAATCGTTGCTCATTTGTGCCACTAACCATATTGAAATGATTGATGCGGCCCTGCTGAGGCGTTTTCAACTGCGCATCCGTTTTGAAATGCCCGGTACAAAAGAGCTGGATAATTATTACGATCAGCTGCTGAAGCCCTTCTCACCACATTTACAACAAATAGAACGTGCCTATAACATCTCCTTTGCCGAAGCAAAGGATACGGCATTTACACAGGTAAAGTCCAGTCTCATCGCTGAACTGGAATTACAGGCCACATTGACGCAGGTATAAGGATAAAAATTCATCAAAAGGCGATTAACCTATTGCTAACCTTTTGATGAATCTCTAACTTCACCCCACCTCAATTCCGTTAGAACGGATACCTCCGCATACCTCCATCCACCGCCACTACGCTACCGGTAACATAGCGGGCCCGGGGCGACACCAGGAAAACGGCCATGTTGGCAATGTCCTCCGGTTCACCAAAATCACCCAATGGAATTTCATTCCCGGCGAATTCCGCGCGCGCTTCACCAGAAAAGAAACGCCTGATGTTATTCGTATCAATAAGTCCAGGCTGAAGACTGTTTACACGGATACCATACTGGCCTAATTGTCCGGCCAGTCCCTTCGACCAGGCAACCAACGATGCCTTCGCTACTGCAGATACATTGATGGAGCGTAATTCATAAGAGCTCGTAATATTCAGGATAACGCCCTGTTTACGTGCCATAAAATGAGGTAACAGCTGTTCGGTAAGCTGGCGTGGACGCTCAAAATCAAGTGTCATCGATTGCTGCCATGCATCCGCTGCGCCGACAACATCTACTGGCTGGCTTCGGCCTGCATTATTAATCAGGATATCCACCTGCCCCAGGTTCGATAATGCAGCTGCGGCTATCAACTGTGGGGCGTCGGGAGCCATCAGATCCTGTACCATTACAACGGGTGCCACACCGCCGGCAAGTATAATTTCTTCCTGGAGTGTGTCCAGCAAATTTTTATTGCGGGCAATGGCTAATACTTTTACGCCTTCTATAGCCAACTCTTTTGTAATAGCGCGCCCAAATCCCTGGCTAGCGCCTGTAACTACTGCTGTTTTTCCATTTAAATAGAGATCCATAATCCTAATCTTTTTTGCCTTCAAAAATTCTTTGTAAAAGTAGTGGGGACCAGTTAATTTTATGCACGATACCATCAATTGTATGGTACGAACAAATATGTAAGTAATGGCAACCAGGAAGATAAATTCTACATATACCCGCAACGAATCCACCATCATTGAATGTGACCTTACCTACGCTGTTTACATGATAGGTGGCAGGTGGAAATTGCTCATACTTAGTAAACTGGAAGGCAAAACACTACGGTTCGGTGAACTAAAAAAAGCATTCCCCTATATCACAGAACGTATGCTCACGCTGCAATTGAAAGCACTTGAACAAGACGGATTGGTAAAGCGCACCGTATACGCGGAAGTGCCACCCAGGGTTGAATATGAATTAACTGAGGTGGCACGGGAATTAGAACCGATCCTTAAAATGCTAAGTACCTGGGGTAACAAACAACGAAGCATGACCACCATGAAGTAGGAATTCAACCGGTTCTGCTATTTTGACCAATATCCCTCCTATATTACCTTTTACATAACCGGGTACAGAAAATCACCCGGAAGTTATTACATTAGATATGCGATAGCAACCGCTATTGCCAATGCCAGTCAGGCAGCCAATCAGTGAACAATGTTATTACATACCAAATGAAAAAAACTTTTCTTATTACCGGTTTAGCGCTGGGATTCTTTCAGGGTAATGCCTGGTCACAAACCACCAACCCCGCTCCATTTGTAATCCCAGGCCTACAGGAATGGCAGGGGAGCAAGGGACAATTTACCCTTCAACCGGCCAGTGCTATTGTTTTGGAGCCGGCATCGGCCCAGGCGCTATCTGCTACTGCGCAGGTGCTGCAACAGGACCTGTTGCCTTTAACCCATGGCATTTCTCTCTCTATTAAGACCGGCACACCCACTGCGGGCGATATTTTTCTCCGGCTGAACAGCGCAGATACCGCGCTCGGCAAAGAAGGCTACGTGGTAACTGCAGGAAAGGACGTGCTGCAAATAGCTGCACCAAGTACCCGGGGCGTGTTCTGGGGCACGCGTACGCTGCTGCAGGTATTGGAACAGGATAGTCTTCATACTCATTTTCCCTGCGGTACTGCAAGAGACTATCCCCGTTACGCTGTTCGCGGCTTTGTACTGGACGTAGGACGTAAGTTCTTCAGCCTCGACTTCCTCCGGCAGTATGTGAAATTCATGTCGTACTACAAGATGAATGATTTTCATATACACCTCAACGATAACGGCTTCAAGCAATTCTTTGGAAAAAACTGGGATAGCACCTATGCAGCTTTTCGCCTGGAAAGCGATTTCTATCCCGGGCTTACGGCTAAAGACGGCTCCTATACCAAACAGGAATTCAGGGACCTGCAGGCACTGGCAGCTTCCTATGGTGTGAATATAGTGCCGGAGATAGATGTGCCGGCACATTCTCTGGCGTTTACCAAACTTCGCCCCGAGATTGGCAGCAAAAAATATGGGATGGATCATCTCGACCTGGATAACCCGGTTACCTACCAGGTCATCGACAGCGTATTCATGGAGTACCTGGCAGGACCTAACCCGGTATTTACAGGCCAGGAAGTGCACATCGGAACAGACGAGTATGCCAAAGCCGCAGCAGAGCAATTCCGCGCATTTACCGACCATTACATACGCCTGGTAGAAAACTACGGAAAAAAGGTACGGGTCTGGGGCGCCCTCACACATGCCCAGGGCAATACCCCGGTGAAGGTAAAAGATGTGACGATGAATATGTGGTATAACGGTTATGCCGATCCGGTAGCCATGAAAAAACTGGGATACAATATGATCTCTACCCCCGATGGATGGCTGTACATTGTTCCCGCGGCAGGTTATTACTACGACTACCTCAATTTACCTCAACTATACAACAAATGGGAACCGGTACAGATAGGCGATGTAAGGTTTAATGACGGCGATCCGCAGGTCCTGGGCGGTTCTTTTGCCGTATGGAACGACCACGTAGGCAACGGCATTACCGAGCAAGACGTACATGACCGCGTATTCCCGGCTATGCAGGTCCTCTCTCAAAAAATGTGGAGAGGCGCCGACAGCACGCAAAGCTATGCCGTATTTGCCGCCCAAGCCGCTAATACCGGCGAAGGCCCTGGCGCCAATATGCGCGGCAAACTCAAAGGAAAGAATGGGCTGGTGTTACAATACGAACCTGGGAAAAATAAAAGCAAAGACAATTCCGGCAATCAAAGAAACCTGGGTAAAATAACCAATGCAGCCCTCCAGCACGACGGCCTGCATGTCAATGGAGGACGGAGTTTCGCACAAACGCCTGTTCGCGAAATCGGGTATGATTACACGGTGATGTTCACTGTTAAACCAGATGCCGGTAATGCACCCAATGCCGTATTATTCAGCTCTCCCCACGCCACCGTTAAACTTAAACAACAGCAAACCGGTAAGCTGGGCTTCTCACGGGAAGGCTACGATTATACTTTCGATTATACCGTACCGGCTAATCAATGGACCAAGCTGGCTATCAGCGGGGATCACAAAGGCACCCGCCTGTACGTGAACGGGCAATTGGTACAAAACCTGGAAAAGAAAAAGATAGGTTTTGCGGGCGTCAAAGATTCCATGATGATTGTGCAAACATTGGTATTCCCATTGCAAAATATCGGAGACACTGCACATGCCTTCAAGGGAGTGATAAAAGATATACAGGTATGGAATACCGCAGATAAACTGAAATAGCGGGCGTTTCTGAAACATAAATGATATACCCGGGCTCAAATGAGTCCGGGTATGTCATTTATGGCTGCTAATGTTTGTCAATGTAACGCCGCTTAGTGAATCAACTTCGATATTTCGGATGTTATCTGGTAAGCCGGCACAGCATCAACTCCGCTACCGAATTTCTTTACCAGCTTTCCTTCTTTATCAATAAGTAATAGAAATGGGAAACCGTCTACGAAAAATCTATCGCTGATTAACTTATCTACCGGATCAATTCGCACATGTTGATCATTTTGCATAATCTGCGGCCATTCGATGCTATCCTGTACCATGGCTTTTCTGAGGTCTGTCTGCCTGGCATCGAAAGAGATGCCTATAATTTCCAAGTGATCCCTGTACTGCTGGTAAATTGCTTTCAGATCGGGGGTGAGCCGTCTGCAGGGCACACACCAGGAAGCCCAGAAATCAAGTAAGACATACTTTCGCCCACGGTATTTACGTAATGAAATAGTATCTCCGGTAGTATTGATAGCAACAAAATTACTGGTTTCGCCTCCTAATGGGATCAACTTGACTTTCGTTAATTTTCGCGAAAGTTCAGTTCCAACAAAACTTCGTTTCAGCTTTTCCGGGAAGCTGTGCAGCAAAGCGCTGGCATAAGTAAACCCAATAGTCCCAGCCTGTACTTTACGTAATAAAATATTGGCGGTAAAATAAGAGTGCAAATGCCGTATCATAAATAACGAGTCAACTGCGTCTTTCTCCTTATATAGCGACGTCAACCTGGATGATAGCGAATCTATCTCGTGCTTTAGCTCCTTTTTGAGGACCACAGCAGAATCTTTCTTATCTTTTTTATATAACAACGCTATTGCGCTCATCCTTTCCTGAACAGGCGCTATAATAGCAGTTATGGGCGCCCTTAATTTGCGTAATCTCATCCTATCTTTATCAGTCGCAGAACCTTTCAATATTATTTCATTAAACTTATTGACAGCTGCGCTTAGGTACATCAGGGTGGGTTCCAGGTAAATTTCTCCAGAGTTTAGACTACCTATATCCGGACCTTCAGCTAAGGACTTCAAGGTAATAAACGCCATGCAAGGCTCAGCTATAGCGCCTTTTAAGAAAAAACGGCCGTCTTTTACAACGCTACTATCCAACTTTCCGCGATTCTGATCATCGCGATAATATAAGTATACTTTGCCCGAATCCAGCCCTTTTATTTCACCACGGAGAAAGAATTGGGTATTTGATTGTGCCTGAATACCCCAAAAGACGAATAGCAAGGCTAATGTCATTAATCCCCTAATGACGTTACGCTGGCTAAAATAAGGAGCCCGAGAGCTGGATATATTATTCATCTTAACCTCCTTAAAAAAATAAATGCTCAGGAATACCTGGATTTTGCCATATAAATTTAATCTAAATGTCAGACCCAGGTATTCATTTCAAAACCCATTGAATACTAAAGGCAGTCTAAAAACGAAATACTGGGATCTGAAATACACTTTACCTGTGTACAAGTGCTTAGTTTATCTACGCCGCATTTATCTCCTGGGTCAGAGCACCCGGCAGAATTCTCACATCCTCCTCCTGAGCTTCCATCTCCACCTAAAATGTTTCTTAACTGATCCCTGGAGAGTAGCTCATGGGCAGGCAGATTACTTAATTTCAATTTTTTCATAAATGTTGCTTTTTAATGAAAGAATAAGAAAACTGTATATAGTAGGCGCTTAATCCAACATAAGCAAGGAAAACTATCACGTGTATAGTATCTGGGGTATAAAATCGCCAGAATAAACCGGCAACATTTCTGTTGTAACAAATAGTGGTTTGCATAACGTATAGAAAATAAAGGGTTACCTGGGTCTAAAATATTGGAAAAGATGCTGTACGCCACGGAACAACTAACATGGCAATTGAATTAAAGATAGGAACGACTGATAATCTAAACCACCATTTAAATGACTTTTCCTGGTGCTTTTTTTACCTGGATCAAATCAAAGTGTGTGGCTGATGCTAATGCTTTCTTCAGCTCACAGCGCGGTATTTGTAAGAACAAGGAGGCAAAGCCGTTAGCTCCTTATTGGATAGGATTTCGCACCCAATACTTGTTGTTAATTTTATAATATTAGCTTTACTGGTATTTATGTAACATTACCTGCATAAACCTGGACAATAAAATGCCTACAAGAAGAGATTTCCTAAAACATAGCCTGCTTCCTCTGGGCGCACTTTGCCTGTCACCAAACCTGGAAAGCCTCTCCCAACCCAAAAGGCAGGAAAGCCTTTTAAGCAAGCGGCTGAAATCCCTCACCCGGCATACTCCCTGGAACCAGGTGGCAGCTACCAAGATCCGGTTCAACACCTTCCATTGCCAGGGAATGGTGAGGATCGGAACAGATTGCTGGGTATCTTCTGTAGAGGTGCACCCCGGCAATGATCGATCCTCCGGAGCAGGACACCTGTTTAAAATCGATGCTGATGGTAACCTGCTAGCGGATATTGCCGTTGGTGAAGGAGCGATCTTTCACCCCAGCGGCATCGATTTCGATGGCACTCACATCTGGATAGCAGCCGCTGAATACCGGCCCGACAGCCGGTCTATTATTTACCGGTTCGATCCCCGCCAGATGGTCCTTGAAGAAGTGTTTAGATGGAATGACCATATCGGCGGCATTGCCAGGAATCCTGATGCCAATACTTTACACGGCATCAGCTGGGGTTCGCGCCGGTTCTATCAATGGGCATTAAATGAAACAGGTAAGCTACGCCATACAAACGTCTCTCCCCTACCCAACCACGCATATTACATCGACTACCAGGATAATCAATACCTGGGAGGTGGGGAAATGCTTTATACGGGTCTTAGTACTTACAAGAGGCATGGAAAGCCCTCCTTTTCCCTGGGTGGAATAGAGATCATTGATCTCGAAAAATATCAGCCACTTCACCAGGTGCCGGTTGAATTGTGGTCGCCCGCTACGGATGCTGTTATGACACAAAATCCCAGCTTCTTTGAGCTGGGAGAAGGGGATAAAGTGCGGGGCTATTTTATGCCAGATGATAATGAGTCTACGTTGTTTGTTTACGAAGCATCCGCGGGATTGAGGTGATTCATCAATCTTGTGTCATGATGCTTTTAATAAACTCATGCTGTTTTTCTAGAAATTCCTTACCCGACATCCGTTGATCTCCCACCTTTGCCTTTGTAAGGCTGAATAAATTGGTGAAGATATAATTATCAACAAGCGGATAAAGAGCTGCCTCACACCTCGCATAGGCGATAAATGCAGTAAGTTGACTGGCATTTAAGGATGATTTAATTAACGATAAAATATCCTTCCCCATAAAATATAAAGAGTTGGTATCGTAACCGCTACTGAAAATAGTCATCCCCTCTTTATTCCTGATGCCTGAATAAATCCCTTTATGTAATAGGTCCCACTGCATATGGGATACTCCAGGCACGTACTCTTTTATCTTTTGAATAAAAAAATCTATATTCTCCACTGTATCCTCTGGAAACACCTTATTTCTAAATTGCCAATCTCCTTTAACAAAAGACTTATAATTCAAGGGAATGTTAAATCTATTGCTTACACTATCCTGAAACCGCTTCCATTTACGAAGATGCTCTTCGTAAACTCGCAGTTGTTGAAACTTGTTAACGGAACCATATTTAGCAACAATAAGATCCTGCAAAGAGGTGTACTCTTTTGATTTATACCAAAACCTGGCGGCTCCTATACCACGCTCGTTTGCCTCAAACAATATGTTTCTAGCATGCTTTTCATAATCCAAAAAATAACAGAAATAACTATTCTTAAAAGAGGCTCGCGTTGTCTCATGAACCTCGGCGACGAAGCCATCACCGTAGGCTAGTTGCGCAAATTCAGGCTTAGGTCCAAAGAAACCATATACTTTTAAAAAAGGATAGGCAACTACACAAACCTCAGCAGAATCGTTAAATAATAGGCCGTTAAATGTTAACGTATCGCTTTCAACATTGATCACAAATTTAACAACAGGATAAATCTTAACTGAATCAATCCGGGTATGCGGGTATTTTTTGTTCTCTAACCAACTCACCTCTTTTACATCCCAATTCTCCCATCCATATATCCAATTAATACTACTATCCGTTAATATTTTCGCATAATAGTTAACGGAGTCAATATTTGTTGCCTGAAAATGATGTTGAGCATTTAATTGATTACAAAAAAAGAAACAAACAAAAAGGGAGAAAGCGCCGGGGGATATATTTTCCATCTCTACATCTTTTGGGTTATTCAAGTTCGGGAGTTGACATAAGGTTATCGGCAATAAAAAGACTTCTGGCAACATAGCCCGCAGGCATATACCTGCGGGCCATCAACATATAAACATTCATCACTCAATACGCGCCAATCTCCGCCAGCGAACAAGATTTCCCATCATCATAACTGCTGGTGGTTACTATCCTGAAATACCTGGCATCTACCGGGGCTGTAAAAGAAATAAACTGGTCCATATCACTTTTTCTCAACGTAAATACACCTTGCGACGTCCAGCTACCGGTAGCGGTTTTCGTGTACACCGTCATTTCTTTGATACCTGGCCATACGCCCTGACGATCCCTGAAGGTAAGCCCTTTTAATAAGTGGGATGCTCCCATGTCGATCGTGAGCTGATGCGGGTGCGTAGGTTCTGATCCGCTATACTGTGTATGCCAGTAGGTAGATGGATCGTTATCCAGTGCGTTGGTAGCCGGATAACCGCTTTCCTCTGAATCTACATCAGCAATTATCCAACCCGTTTTCGGAATTTCAGGCTGCGAGCCAATAGCAGGGTCAAGTACCGGCTCCTGGTTAATAAACGAATAGTGATAGGAGACGATCGTTTGACGATAGCCATTATTACCTAGTACATCGACTCTCAGCTCATAGCCTCCCTCCAGGTTCCACAGCTCATTTATCGGCGTGGAGATGCTAAAACTATCTGTTCCTATCGGAGCGGCCGACCAACTGGGCGTATCGTAAGAATCAGTGTTGGCATCCGGATCCTGGTACACGTTAATCCCATTCACCGGCTGGGCTGCAAAAAAACGCCCGGTGATCACCATGTTACCATTTGCGTAACTGATATGCACCTTCTTCGCATACGTTTTAAAAGACTGCTGATAATTGGTTACTACCGTATTATTAAACAACTCGCAGTTGTTTAAAATAGCACAGGCGGCTTTCGTAAAAATAGCTCCCTTGGTGAAATCGGTCGTGCTCATTACAGAAGTACCTATCGTAGCGGCTTCGCTCCTTTTCTCCTTGTCGTGCGGCAACCCAAGGCCATGGCCCAGTTCATGCGCATTGCCAGCTACCCAGTCAATTCCCGGTCCATACTGTTTGATATCGAGCTTGTCGTGGTCCAGTATAAATGCCCAGTTACCGATGCCATAGTAAGGAACATCAGCATGGGTAACATCCGGTACCGGCGTGATCACGAGATAATGTTCACTTCTTTTTTCATCGGGATGCTGGTCAAAGTAGGCTTTAATTTCCTCCATCTCAGGTCCTGCGCCACCATCGTACTTGTACGAGGAGGCAGGATGGGCGCCATGAACCACGGAAAACATGACCTGTGTGCCAGCGGCATTTGTCTGTAATCCGAAAGATTTGTTACCAAACCCGTTACGCTTCATTTCCTTCCCATAAAAATCACGGAAGAAAAACAGCATATCAGTCATCCGCTCCCGGTAACGTACCAGGGTATCCTGCCCTTGTGGTACGAAGTACACTACATTCAGCTTATAAGTACTCTTGTTCACTTCCACGACCGGCTTTTCGCTATCCGTGGCTGTTCCGGAATGCTTAGCACAGTAGGTAAACGGCAGCGTCAATCCCACCCCCAAAATATACATCCATAGGTTAACTCTTTTCATATGCATGTGTTATTTTATGAAAAATGATTACAATGCGCCGTATAAGTTGATCTCTCCCAGGAAACCAAAGAAATTGGGACCTTTGGTGAGCACCACTTTCACATACTTCCAGGACTGAGGCGGTACAGAAAAAAACTGCTCAGCATTCTTCTGCACGAAAGGGAAAGTACCCAGATCTGTCCAGGTTTGCCCATCCGTGCTGGCCATCAGCTGTATTTCGGTTTGGCCGCCGTTGTTGTTCTGGCGATTTACCAGGCCAAACCTGGAAATAGTGGCGGCTTGACCAATATTCACGGCAATCCAGTGAGGATAAGGCGTTTCGGCGCTAGACCAGGTAGTATGCCAGAACGTATTGATATTGCCATCTATCGCTGCGGTAGCGTAGCCATTTACAGGTCCTTCCCCACCGTCTTCCTGGTCGCTGAACCCAGCAATGGACCAGCCGCTCTTGGGAAGTTTCACTTCTACTAATGGGGTAATGGATGCGCTCACGGGGTTGGACTGACGCCGGGATATATCCGTTACCGTTACTACCACCGTAACAGGGCTGCCTCCTGGCATCCCGGAGAGAAATCCTACGCCCTGTTGTGCGGCCGAGGTAAACGCTTTGCTCACCACTTTATTAGTAGCCGGATCTGTGTAGGCGGCATTTACAATCACCGTTTTTCCTGAGTTGTTTTCCCAGGCCACGCGCGCGCCGCCAATCGACGCCGTGATTTTGATCGTACTGGCGATCGCAATGTACACCGGAGGCTTGGGTGTGAGCGACAATGTAGTCACTGCGCTCACGGCTCCCTGTGGACCTACTGTTTTGATAGTGAAATTATAGGGTTTGTCTGTCAAACTACCTATCACCGCCGTGTCGGTATAACGGCTGAACTTCTGTTCAATGGTGTTACCCGTTGTATCCGTATAACTAATGGAAGTATAGAGATAAAGCGCTGAATCTTTCGGGCTGCGGCCAATAGCATCCCAGGTAAAGATAGCCTCACCGTAACCTGGCGCGCCTTTTACATTACTCAATGCAGGTGGAGGGGCGCCTGCATCTTCTTTCTTACTACAACTGGTCAGGTAAAAGAATATAATCCCTGACAGTATACCCAATAATAACTTTTTATGTAGCATAACGGAAAGTTGTTTGGATGATGAATTGTTTTTCAAAGCGACTACCAACCGGGATTTTGAACCAGGTTATTATTCTTGCTCAGTTCCTGCACGCTGATTGGGAACAGGTAGCTGGCGGGCGTACGGAATACCTGCGACATCACAGGCGTTACCTGGTTGAAGGAACTTTCATCGGCCCCCTGGAAGTTCATCCCATAAATGGTTTGATTCAGGTATTTATCGCCTTGTTTCCAACGGCGTACATCCCAGAAGTACTGTCCTTCAAAAACCAGTTCTATGGTACGTTCCCGGCGTATAATATCCCTCATTTCATCCTGGGTAAATACAGGAGCATGGCCGGCAATAGCCCAGGCAGCCTGTACTGTAGGCAACATGGATCTTTGCCGGATCATATTCAGGTTATCCAGCACCTGCTGTTGCTGGCTAACGCCGTAATATTCATTCAATGCTTCTGCATAAGAGAGGTATAACTCAGCCAAACGGATGATAGGCCAGGGATAGTGAACAATGGTAAAATTGTTGTCGTCTGCTACAGTTTGGGGATGCACTACTTTTTGCACGAGGAACCCGGTGCTGGAGTAGTTGGTAGCGCCAGAGCGCCATCCCTGATCTTCCCCCGCTTTGAAATGCATCGTTTCGGCGGTGCCGTTTACCAGGAACTTGCCGTTATCATAGGCCACAGATGCGTAATAACGGGGATCACGGTGGAGATTCACATTCATGGTGCCCTCATCAGGATCTACTTCATATCTTTTCGCATACGCCCAGGTAGGATCTTTATCTATCGGCAGTCCGTTTTCCGTATAGAAAGTTTCCACCGTTCTTAAACTCGGGCCAATACCATTGTAAGAATTACCTGTCAGCGGGGCACAGTTCTGCTGCCATTGGTACCAACCTTCCGGTACGGAATAACCCCATATCAGCTCTACATTCCACGGATCTACCATCGCAAAGCGGTAGGCGATCATCCCGGTATCACGACGTGTTTTTTCAAAAATATTGGTAGGGCCTTTATAATCCGCAAACTGGTACAGGCGTTTTCCACTTTGCGTGGCAGCATCTATTGCTTCCTTGATAGCGTCAATAGCGCGTTTCCATTTTTCCTTGTCGTACGAAACGTTCATCAACTGCTGGCCATTCCGGTCTTTGAAACTAGCATAATACTCGCTGTTACCATTAAACAGCGGAGAAGCTGCCGTCAGCAGCAGCCGTGCTTTCATGGCCTTTACAATCACGGTTGTAACCCTTCCCAGTTCATTTTGAGCAGGAATGGTGTTAGGTAGTAAGGTAATGGCTTCATCATATTTTCTTACGATATAATTCACACCCGAATCATAGGATTGACGGAACGGGAAAATATCATTGCCTTCTGTACTACTGAAATCTACCTGGTGATCAATCAACGGGATAGGTCCATACTGGCGCAACAGGATATAGTGATAGTAAGCGGTGAGAAAAATTGCTTCCCCTTTCCAGCGCTTCGCTATATCAGCGGTAACACCCGGTACCTTATCTACGTTATCCAGGAAGATATAGCATTGCCGTATACCTTCAAAAAGACTGACACTGGAAACGATGTTCTTCCCTTCCCAATAGTTAAATAATGGATTAGATGAATTTTGTTCCCCTCTCAATAACCTTGTGATTACATTTCCCTGCCATACGGTAATAGCCTGGTCAGTAGCACAGGCACTGATGTTACCATAGCTGGCATCATTTTCAGTGGGCATGTAAGCATACAGCGAGTACAGGAAGCGCAACGCTGTATTGTAGTTCTGGAAAGCCGTATTGATAGTGGCCGTGTTGGGCGGTACAATGTCGAGATACTTTTTGCAGGACAATAATCCTGATGATAAAAGAAGAACAAAAAGACCCCCGAATATATATTTGCGTTTGAATAGATACATAAATTTCTTTTTCTGCTGGTGAATGGATGTTATCAGAGATTAAACTGCGCGCCTAAATTGACAACCATCTGTGGAGGATATCCTAAACCATTACCTCCACCCTGTTCAGGATCCCATAGTTTGAACTTTGAGAACGTGAGCAGATTAATGCCTCTCATATATACCCTGACAATCTTGGCTGGGTTGTAGCCAATCTCAACTTGCTTCAAACGCAGGAAAGAGAAGTCGCGCAACCACCAGGAAGAAGATTGTTCATTATTGGGAGCTGTTTCCAGGGCAGTTAGCCTTGGGTAGAAGGCATACAGGTTTTGATTGTCGGACGACCAATGGTTGTCAGCAATAGCCGCAATCAGGTTATTCTGGGAGCGCCCGAAAGGCCGGAACCCATTGATATAATCAGACATGTGCGATAAACCCTGGAAGAAAACACCCACATCAAATTTCTTGTACGTAACGGTAAAACCAGCACCGTACACAATTTCAGGCACCCGTGGATACCCCATGGCTACCCGGTCGTTGTTATTGATCATGCCATCACCATTGATATCTTTGTACTTGATATCGCCGGCTTTGGAGGCAATAAATACCGGGCTGTTAGCCGCTTCTTTGTCGTCGATAAATAAACGTTCTGCCACCAGGCCAAAATTGGTATTCAGCGGATGCCCCATGAATGACAGGTTCGGGAGACCCAGTGCTGCATAATTCGGTTCATCGTAATACAATATTTTGTTACGTGCGTAGGTAAATGTTCCCCTGAAAGAAACCTGCAGGTCCCTGTTAAAGCTATGATTATACAAGAGCGTAGCATCTATACCATGGTTCAGCACCCTTCCGATATTGGAATAAGGCAATGCACTCGATACGCCGGCTGTAGCAGGTATAGTACCCCGTTGTTGATAAATGTTGCTGCGTTCTTCCCGGAACCAGTCAAGATTCAGGGTAAGATCGTTAAACAAGCCCAAATCCACACCCAGGTTCATTTTTTTACTGATCTCCCATTGAATATTATTATTCGGATAACGGGTAATCTGGATGCCCGACATGCCATTGTCGAAGTTATAGCCGGTAGTAAAACCGTTTCCGGCATTCATATTCACTACGCTGAGGTAGGGAAAGCGATCGCCCCCGATCTGGTCGTTACCAGACAAACCGTAGGAAGCGCGTACTTTCAGCAGGTTAATATGGCTGGTCCACGCCGCGTCTTTAAAGAACGATTCATTGGATGCTACCCAGGAAATCCCGCCGGCAGGGAAGAAACCATAACGGTGGCCGGCTGCGAAGTTTTCAGAACCAGTATAACCAAGGTTGGCCTCCAGGTAATAACGGGAGTCATAACCATAGGCCAGGCGACCCGCCCACCCCTGCTTACGGGAAGGTAACGCATCTACAATGTTGTCACCAGGCGTATTGGTATTATACTCATTTCTTAAAAACACCAGCATACCAGCTACATCGTGTTTATCATTAAACACACGGTTATAGTTCAGCGTGGTTTGCATATACAATGTTCTGTCGCCAGCATTACTTCCTGACTGGCCCAATGCCGTAGACCCACCAGCTGCTGCAATCCAGTTCAGGTTATAGGTATATTTTCCATCCGCATCTTTTCTATAGCTATCCAGGGTATAATAATAAGGCGTATAGCTCCTGGTAATACCGCTGCTGGACCAGTTCTTGAAAGAGATGAGGGCATTAAAGCTCAGTCCTTTGGTGATCATATTCAGGTCCTGTTTTCCCCGCAAAGTGGTCAACAGGGTGGAAGCGGCCGATTGACTATACCCTTTGATCATGTCGGCATAAGGGTTATCGCGGGTATTGGCTCCCAGGAAACCGTCTGTTTTATTACCGAAATAAATATGATCCAATGCGCCATCGGCGGGTGTGGGATAATAAGCGGGGAAATCCACGCCATTGGCGCCCATTACACTACCAAACAAGGAAGAGGCACTGTTGGCAGGGCCGGTGTTCCGGTAATAGTCGGCGTTGATATTCAGCTCCAGCTCCGTGGTCTTGGTGGCTTTTACGCTCACGTTATTTACGAAGTTGAAACGGTTGTTATCGATGTTGTTTTTAAACCCGGTCAGCAAGCCGTTGTTCAGGATACCCATGTCCTTATAATAGGCAATGCCCATGTAGTAACGCGCTACCTGGCCGCCTCCCGTCACATTGAGGTTGGCGTGGTGGCTCAGCGCATAATCCTTAAACAACATTTTATACCAATCAACATTTGGATAGATATAAGGATCCAGTCCCTGCGCGGTACCATTGATCTTTTCCTGGGAGTAACGGTCGGCATTATAGGGGTTGTCGTTCCGTAATGCTTCGTTGTACAATTTCATGTAAGAAACACCGTCGGTAAACTTCACAATCTGTGTAGGGGTAGAAACGGTACTTTCCACCAACCCGCTGATCTTTGGCTTGTCCATGATCTTACCGTGCTTGGTTTCAATGAGGATAACGCCATTGGCGCCTCTTGCACCATACAATGCGGTAGAGGAAGCATCTTTCAGGATAGAGAAGCTTTCGATATTGCTGGGGTCAATACTGTTAAGATCGCCGGCAGATATTTCCACGCCATTGAGAAAGATCAATGCACCGGTACCTCCGTAAGTAGATACGCCCCTGATCCAGAACTGTGCGCCACTACCGGGCTCCCCGGTAGATTGCCGCGCAATAACCCCTGATAGTCTACCCGCAAAGGAGGATGATAGGGTGCTGGAAGGCGTCTTTAATTCCTGTGGGGAAATAGTAGTAATAGCACCTACGATACTGATCTTCTTTTGTTTGGTATTAAAACCCGTCACTACAACGGAGTCGATACCGATAGAAGAAGGCGCCAGCTGTACTTCCAGGTAGGTTTGATTATTTACCGGTAATTCTTTGGTGGTATATCCCAGGTATTTAAACAACAGGGTAGCATGCCCATCTTTCACCTGGATCACGAATTCGCCCTTCTTGTCGGAGTAAACACCGTTGGCGGTACCTTTCTCCTGTACACCTACCCTTTCCAGGGGTTGTCCTTTTTCATCGGTTACATGCCCACGGACGGTTACCGGTGGGGCAGTAGCACTTTCTGCTTCCGGCGCCGTCGCCGATTTTTTCAGGATGATCGTATTATACCTGACTACGTAGGTAAGCCCTTGTTTGTCCAGGCATTTATCCAGTACATCCCGCAAAGGCATATCCTTTGCGTTGAGGTCGATACTGGTGGCATTTTTCAGCAGGTCAGGATTGTAAATCATCTGATAACCACTCTGCTGGCCGATCACCCAAATTATTTTTTCCAGGGAAAGGTTCTTCCCCGACAAATTAATCTTTTGAGAATAGGCATTGCCCCGGACCTGCAGGCAGGTGACCAACATAACAAAAAAAGCAAGTCTCATAACGATGTGTAGCAAGATTCTGGTTCTGCGCCAACTCCCATAAAATGAGCGCGCATTTTGCACGTGCAAATACATATATTTGTATAGTTTCGTTTTTGATAACAGGATTACTACGCCTTGTCTAGAAAGCGGACATTTCTACCGGAATACCGCCTGGCCGCGGATTCCGGTTTATTTTTGGTTGATACGTGGTGTGATAGATTTATTTCATTGTTCCTCCTTATTCTGAAATACGTGATACAATAATTTTATTTCCTGTGATATGGAAGCGTAAGCGGCCGTCTGCTTCCAATATTTCTATTAGTTCACTGATATTTTCCTTTCGTTCTATGTTTCCGGCAAAACGGATATCGGTCATATCCCCATTGTATTCCACAGTTACATCGTACCAGCGGGATAGTTGCCTCATAATGGTTTTTACATCGGTAGACCTGAACACGAACCGTCCATTCTTCCAGGCAATTTCTGCCTCGAGGTCTGCCGGCCTTACCTGTAGCGTATTGGTTTGCGGAAACCATACCGACTGCTGTCCGGGTTTCAAGATGACGGTATTTACACCCTTGTGCATATTTACCGATCCTTCTACGAGCGTAGTTTTCACCGCCTTCTCATCATCATAGGCCATGATATTAAAATGGGTACCCAATACCCTTACTTCTCCTCCATCTTCACCCGCGCGCCGTATCTTTACCAGGAAAGGCCAGTCTGCCTTTTCACCCGATGCATGTGCCACCTCAAAATAGGCTTCGCCCGTGAGCACCACTTCCCGGCTATTTTTATTGAAAGGCACCGGGAATTTCACCGTGGAGGCGGCGTTGAGAAAAACATGCGTACCATCAGACAGCACCACTTCATACTTGCCTCCTTTAGGGGTAGACACCGTATTCCAGATCTCGCCTTGTGCAACAGCGCCTGCTTTATGATACACTAACACACCTGCCTGCTGTTGGGCAATCAGGCTCCCTCCCTGCATGGCTACGGTATCGGCTGTACTATCTTTTAAAGCGACCATAGCGCCGTTCCCCAATACCAACGTGGCTTTATTGCCACCAGGATTAATAAAGGCACTATTGATAACTGGTTTATGTCCCGGTGTCTGTTCACCCGTTTGCAATGTGACATACCGGATGAGTATAGCGGCAAAACAGATCGCTGCCGCGGCCATACTCCATTTCCAAAAGGCCGGCTGCCTCCACAGGCGGACAACCCGGCGGTCGGTATCGGTATCCGCATCCGTTGCCGGCAACGATAAGCCAGCCGACGTCATTACCCGTTGGGTCAAGGCATGGACATCATATTTTTCTACGGCTCGCAACTCACTTTCCCAATGCGCAGGATCGCTGAGCCGCTGGAAGATGGCTTCATTCCCTTTGTCTGCCGCTATCCAGGCTTTCAGCGCCTGTAACTCCTCCGCTGTAATCTTTCCGGCTCTCAATTGTTGTATCAGCGCCGCTATGTGCAACGCTTCACCTATCCATTCTTCTTTCATGGCATGCAAAGGAATTTTCTATCTATAATGACAACGCCGCCTGGTACGTTTTGTACCATCGGCATTACAAAGTTTTTTTTCAGGAAAATAATATAGCCACCGCAGCAAGGGAAGAATCGCCTCACAAGGCGCCCTGGCAGCCGATTTTCGCCTATTGCCGAAACAACAGCAATAATGCAAGGTAAATTTCCAAATGAGACCGGTGTCCCAATTTATTCCTGATAATAGAGAGGGCTTTTGTTTTTTGGTTACGAACTGTCTGGTCGGAGAGATTTAATTGTACGGCTATTTCCTGGTTGCTGAGTTGATGTATATATCCCAGGATGAATACTTCCCGCATTTTGGCTGGCAACGCGGCGATGGCTCTTTGCAGTTCCACCATCATTTCTGCATAAATCACTTCATCTACAGCTATATCTGTATGCACTTCATTAAATGCTTCAAATTTCCGCTGTTCCCGCTGCCGGTCCCGTATATATTGCAGCGAGGCATTCCTGGCGGCAACATAAAAGAACCTTTTCACGTTGGTAAAGGAGTGAAACGTTTCCCGCTTCTCCCATACTTTCACCAACACGTCTGTTACAATATCTTCCGCGGCAGCACTGTTCATAATAATCCTATCTGCATAACGACAAAGCACAGGTCCATAAACGCCAATGAGATGGCGGAACGCGGATTCATCTCCTGCCCTTAACCGATTATAACAATCCTCGTCATCTAATACTTCTAAAACCATAGCACAGGCAAGCACCTTATGTTAGTAAATTAAAAATGCAGATTTTCCGGCGATTGAAAACTGCCGTAGCCGGCAAAACAGATATCGCTTGTAGCCCCTACTCTCCTTTCATCAGGAATAAAATTTGCATGTTCACTAATGTATCGGGCTATACTTCGTAAAACTACACCAAAATTGATTTACTTACATGTTTTCTTTGCAGTGCATTTTCCTTATAAAAAATCACCCCCTGTTGTGGAAAAAATTACCCCCTGTTATAAAAAATAGTGGCCTCCCGGGAACGGGAGGCCAGGTTGAGCTATTCCACGTGCTATTAATAAAAGCATCTTCTTTTTTTACTTCTTATTGCCTTCCACCAGTAAAATGAAACCAGTTAAAATCAGCATCACCACCTTCACTTCCGGCAATGGTATTAAAGTTAAATAGTGCAAAACGGTTAGCTGTCCATGGCAGCCCCAACCCCATCTTTAGCTGATCTCCAAAGGGAATAAATTTTTTCCCATCCAGGCTATATGAAAAGCTAGCCGTGAACCCCTTATCTGTGGCAACCGCACTGAACCAGATTTTCGTTTGTGATATTCCTCCTATGCTATCAATCGTTTTGCCATCGTTCACCATTACCAATACTGTATGTCCAGCCTCTTTTTTAACACCGATAAAAGCATATGGGTCCTGGAAAACACCAAAGCCTGCCACATCTCCCTCCTTTAATCCAGTAATATCCATTTCCACGGTACCCTGGCTGAACGGCCCCTGCACCCGCTGGGTGAGCGTATTGCGCGCCTCCTTTAATGAAGCTGCATAAGAAGCCTGCAGCCGCATATATCCTTTCCTGCTGGCAAGCGACCATTTGCTGTTATCTGGATTATGGTTCCATTGCCATTGCAGCCCCAGCTGAGGGGTATTGAACTCATCCGAAGTAGCCGGCGCATTAATTGCAAATGTCTTTCCCACATCCGGTTTTCTGCCGGTCACAAACCCTTTCCCATTATCGCCCAATATCGGCCATCCATCTACCCACTTCACCGGCAACAAATGCGGTACCCGCCCAATAGGACCACGATCCTGCATGATGATAAACCACCAGTCACCGTTTTTCAATTGCACCATACCGCCCTGGTGAAGACCGTTATTGGGATACGAACTTTCGTCCTGGTAAATGATCTTTGATTCATAAGGCCCTGTAATAGATTTGCTGCGTAAACAAACCTGCCATCCTTCTGTACCACCGGCGGGATTGGCAATGTAGTAGTAACCATTGATCTTATATACATGCGATCCTTCCATGCCATACTTGCCATTGGGCGCTGAAGAGCCTTGCGGGCGCTCAATGCCGCCCTGCCAGATCTTTACCGCCTTTCCTTTCACCGACAATGCATCAGGCGCCAGCTCAGTCAGGTACAGTGTGCCCTGGCCATGCACCACGTATACCTTACCATCATCATCAAAAAATAATCCGGGGTCATACAGGAACTCGGGGAAAATGGTCCTGGTCCAGGGCCCCTTCACATCTTTTGCAGTACAGATAGAAAAATGTCCCTTCTCTGTTCCCCATCCAGAAGGCGTGCAAAAACCCACATAGAACAAACCGTTATGATGCCGGATGGTAGCAGCCCAGGAGCCATTGAGATATAACGTGCCGCCTTTCATATCGTACCTGGGATCTTCGTTATAGCGATCTACTGCGTAACCTGCCATTTCCCAGTTCACCAGGTCTTTAGACCGTAATATGGGACAGCCAGGCACATAGTGCATACTGGTAGACACCATATAAAACCAATCGCCCACCCTGATTACATCAGGATCCGGCCAATCACCCCATTGGAGCGGGTTGGTAAAGGTTCCATTGCCATTGTCTGCTGTCCATCCGGTAGTACCACCTGCTTTTTGCGCTGAAACCACACCAGGCATAGCCCAGGTGGATAGCAGCAATAGCGGGAATAATAGTCTCTTCATCGTTATTGTTACTTAAATATTTTATTGTTTGAATGCGGCGTCTTCCAGGCAGGGTCTGATTTCTACTGCATGGAGCTGTGCGCCACTGACTGTTTGTCTCAGTCCGAATACCAGCACATTCTTTTTTTGCTTCCCTGTGTTTAACCAGCATTCGGGGAGATAAAATTCCCGCTGCGGACCTGTTTCCCAATGACGGCCAATGTTATGACCGTTCAACCACATATAGCCGTTGCCGGAAGCGTTGATCCTGGCCATCCAGGGCACCCATATGCGGGGGGAAATATCAGGGAGATAAAATTCGACACGATACCAGGTAAACAAGCCTGTTTGCCCACCTTTGGGCTGCATCCGGTTGCCTTTACGCGGTATTTCGCCCGTTGTATCCAATGCCACCTTTTCCCAACCAGATGGTTCGAACCCTGGCTGACAGTAGTTTTGCGTAACACCGGCTACATCTGCGGCATACTCCCAGCGCAAAGGATGTGATAATAAGGTATCCGTTACCGATAAGCCTCCTGCCCTGATGCCCGCTGGCTCTTCCATAGGCACGTAACCATGCGCATGTCCTAAATTCTCATAGGCGACTACTATTTCGTTTGTTCCTGTTTTCAATAGTCCGGCCACCTCAAAACGGTTGTCGAATTCGTTACTGCCAATCCGTTTGTCGGCATCCCGGGTGGGCCAGGATTGGGCATCTGCCTTATCGGGGAAAAGCCTTTTTGCCGGCACGCCATTCACAGTTACGGAAACAATGTCGCGTGTGAACATATTAAACAACAGGTATTTCTCCTTGCTCACCTCAGCAGCGTTGAGCTGAAATGCCGCCCGGTAAAGGCTATACCTGAAATCGCTGATACCCAGTGCGGGTAAAGATGCAGCAGCTGGCAACGGTTTCCATACGGCCCTGGCTACCGGGTCCTCTATTCGTTTAGCAACAGCAATACGTATGGGTTGTATGGCAAGTGCCGGGCGCTCAACCGGAACTGCCGCTTTAGGCCACCATTGCCCTTTCTCCGGTGATGCTCCCGGAGGTATCACCAGGATACCAGCGCCCAGCGCCGGCAAATCTGCCTCAATGGTAAATGCAGGCATCGCCAACGAACCGGAAGCACCTGTGTTAATATCGTGTATCAATACTCTTTCACCATGCTGGTTAATATTATACATGGGCACAGATGGTTTGTCTATTTTCCCAGGCACCAGCGTCACTTTTTCTTTGACGGCATGTTCCTGATCGGTATTATGCAGGAAAACAAACCGGGTACCATCGGGCGCTACGCGAACGCCGCCAAACAGTTTTCCGGATGACTGTAGCTCACAAGGGCCACCAGCTGCCCGGGCCAACTGGCCGCCATATACCCGGAGAAAATCGCCTATCTCTTTTGCTACGGCATACTTGGCTCCCACCGCGCCATTTTCGCGGATAGCCGCATTGTAATCATAGCTGGTGGTCATTCCCCTGGCACCCCACCCGGCAAAATGAGTACCACCATAGAACATATAGTAGTTGATCCCCGTAGCGCCTCCCAGCAGCGACATTAAACTGATCGCTTTTAAATGACGGGCATCGGAATAATTTTCTTCACTCAACCTACCCGTGACCAACGAAAACCACCCACCCTGCAACTCAGTGACCATACCCGGTGCATTCGGCTGAGCCTTTCGCAGGTTCACCATCCGGCGGGCACAGCTGGGCGCTTCGGTTAGATCTACATAATAGTTATCACAATCAAACACCTGCGATAGTTCCGGATCCTTGCTAGCCCTGCACTCCCCCGTAAGGCAAGTAAACAGTGGTACATCTATGCCATTACTTTTTGCGGAACGGTACAACGCTTTTAAGAATAACTCCTTATTGGGTGTGTCATGCGCGTCGTATTCATTCTCCAGCTGGAACAGGATCACTCCCTTCTGCCCCTTCTTTTTCCGGGTAACCTGCTCTGCCGCTACCACCTTTGATACGGCTTTCCACCAATGCAGCGACCATTCGATATGCACCGGGTCTGCACTCCGCAACCAGAAATCACCTTTACCGGGGCCTTTCAGACTTAACCAGCGTGGATAGCCACCTCCTGACCATTCTGCACATAGAAATGGTCCGGGACGTACAATGGTATAAAGACCAAATTCTTCCTGCGCCATTTTTAACCAGGCTTTCAGCTCCCGGAAATCAAACTTCGAGGTGTCATTTATATTATATGGCATATTGCGCTCATGCCAGTTCCACGGGATATAGGTTTCCACAGTATTAAATCCCGCCTGTTTTATTTTCCTGAAACGGTCCCTCCAGAGTTCCTGCGGACAACGGAAATAATGAAAAGCCGCGCTGTAGATAAATACATCCTTTCCATCAATGGTCATACAACTGCCATCATAGCGGATCCTGTCCGGATATCGGAAGTGCCGGGCTGTATCGCTATGCATACTCATGGCGCTGATGTTGACTTTTGCAATAAATGTCAATACCAGCGCAACACTGAGGATTCGTCTCATTCCTTCTCTATTTAAAAATTATATATCAATAGCCGTGGTAAACTGGTTGGCAGTCAGCATCTATTAACTAACGCTGGTTTAAACAAAAACACCGGAATACCCCATTTTTCTATTACAACGCCACTGATAATGTTTTGTACCATCGGGGCACAAAGTTTTTCTACGCTCAGCGGTTGGCTGCCAAAATTACCCAGCGCCAGGAATAGTGCCGGCTTAAACGTGAACTTTTAAAATAAAAGACCTTGCTTTTATCGGGAGACTTTTCAATATCGCTGATGGGCCTTTGATTGTATCTCAACAGTTCCTGGCCCAGGTATCTCGCTTTTACCGCCGCCAAAGATGCGGCATGCACTTCATTTATTTCTCCATAAAACTGACTATTTCAAATGCTTTTTTTGCCTGCAAAGAGTAAGTTAAGTGCCAGGTCACCCGGGTAATGGGTGCCGGCTAAAAAGGGGGTACAACAAAAAATAGTAAACAGGGGTGTTACAAAGATCCCGTTAAAACAGGTTCCCGTTTTCTACTATCTCCCAACTGCCTTCCGCTATTTCTTCTTCCAACTCAAACGAATCCCAGCCACAATAGCCGATAAACAATCGTATATCGTTTTCTGTAATCGTTTTATTATTCATGTATTTCACGGCAGCTTTGAAATCTCCACCAACATAAATATCACCGGCTACCGGTACACCGCCTTCAATCAAGTCCGGGCGCCGGTGTATAAAATATAGATGCTCACGGTCTACCGGACCACCATCATACAGTGAAAAGGCAATACTATGGCGGAACTCCACGAGCTCATTGAACTTACGGGGAAAAAGTTTGTTGACAACGAAGCCCATCGCACCTTTGTCGTTCACTTCAGTAATAAACAACTGTGTGCGCTCAAAAAAACTATCATCCAGCAGTGGGGTACTACTCAAAAACATACCTGCATTCATCGGCCTTCTATTGTGCCATGAAGGTAATTTTTTTCGTACTATTTACGTGCTTCCCATTCTTCCCGGCCAATGCGATACAGGAAATTCAACTTGGGGGGCTCGCCATAGTAGTTCACTTCCTGGGTAGCGATATTCTTTGCGCCCAGCCGGCCTATGGCAACCTGGGAACGGATATTATTGACCCCGATATGAAAATACACCTGGCCCACAAATTGAAAGGCATGGTCCAGCATCAACTTTTTAACGCCGGGATTTATACCGGTGCCCCAGTAAGCGGTGCCATAAAAAGTATAGCCAATCGCCACACCGCTGGCGTCATAGTCATAATAACGGGTGCTGCCAATTACCTGACCCGTGGCTTTCTCTACAATCTTAAATGCGCCCTTGCTCTGGATAGCGCCTTCGAAGAAGGTGCGGAACAGGTCGTGTTGCCAGCGGTCTTTATTAGGATGCTGTTCCCACACTTTAGGGTCGGAGGCAACAGCATACACAGCCGGGAAGTCAGTTTCCTCTAATGGCAACAGGATCACCTGTTCATTTTCCAGTACGGGTTGTAACGTAAACTCCATAATACATGATTTATAGATTCCTGATATGACGTGCTAAATCCTGGTCGAGCGGCTGTTCACTCTTTTCCAGGTGTGCGGCAATGCGCTCCCGCTCTGCAGCTGTTTTGTTCTGGCTTAATTTCTTTTGTCCCTGCAGGTTGGTCACCTCCAGCTCAAATGCCACGATCCCCTGTATCATACCTTGCCGGTATTTGTCAGACAGGCTATGCCACCGGGCCAGGTAAGCAGGATCGTAGAACGTGATCATTTGCTCCAGCACCTTTACTTTGGCGGCATTATCGCTTAGTACCCTGGCCTGACCGTAGGCATGTACCGCGATATAATCCCAGGTGGGTACGCTTTCGTGCTTATCGTAATGTGCCGGCGAAATGTACGCATGCGGCTCGGAAAATATGATGAGCGAGGGAGTGGTTTCAATGTATGTTGCCTGCTCATTAGCTGCCGCAAAGTGTGCGCTCAGCACCAGTTTGCCGCTGCTGTCGTCTACCACGAAAGGTAGGTGCGTGGCTACGGGCAACAGATCCTTTACGGTAACGATGGTGGCAAAGCTGTATTGCTTCATAAAGCCAATCATTTCTTCCTGGTCCTGGAATTGAAAAGAACGGGGTGTGTACATATCTATCCTTGCGTTTAATGAGTACACAAAAATACCAAGGAATTGGATTACCTTAGTAGACCAATTACAACAAAATGAATAGGCCAATTTCGAGACAGATTTTCACCACTATACACCTGCAACATACCGGTAAACGCGCCGTATACCTGCAATTGGCCGATGCCCTGCTGGCATTGATAAAGAAAGAACAGCTCCGGCCAGGGCAAAAGTTACCCGGCTCACGTGACCTGGCCGAATGGCAGCAAATCAACCGGATCACTGCCGCCAAGGCGTATGAAGAGCTGCAAACACAAGGCTGGCTGGAAAGTTTTGTGGGACGGGGGACGTTCGTTGCCCGGCATTTGCCCACCATGCGGCCCAAGCCCCTGCAACCCGTACAAGCAACCGGGTCCAACGAAACAGCCGGGTTTTCGGTGCCTGCCCCCGCCTATCTCGCCGCAAGGTTGCCGCTTGTTACCGGCCGGCTGCATTTAGACGATGGATTTCCCGATCCTTCCCTGGCCCCCCTCAAAGAACTATACCGGGCCTGGAGGGGCCAGTTGACCCGTAGTGGATTGTACTATAAATTTGGCAGCTACAGTCGCCCCGAAGGGCCGGAGCTGTTCAGGACCGCCATTTCCAATTACCTCAACGATACCCGGGGACTCAATACCAGCCCGAAAAATATCCTGTCGGTCAACGGTACTGTAATGGGGCTTAACCTGGTGTGCAACGGGCTGATTGAGCCTGGCGACGTCATCGTATCCGGCATACCTGGCTGGGGACGGGCAGAACAAAACTTCCTGCATGCTGGCGCGAAACATATAGGCGTTCCCGTAGATGAACATGGCCTGGTAACGGATGAACTAAAGAAAATCTGTCGCAGGAAAAAAGTGCGCATGGTATATGTGACCCCGCATCACCACTACCCTACCACCGTATCGCTGCGGATCGACCGCAGGCTGGAGCTCCTGCAGCTGGCGCAGGAATATGGTTTTATCATTTTTGAAGATGATTACGACTACGACTTTCATTATAAGAACCGCCCCCTCCTTCCCCTGGCCAGCGCCGACGACCGCGGTATGGTGATATATGGCGGTTCCTTCAGCAAGAGTTTTTCCCCCGCCGTTCGTATTGGCTACTTAGTAGCGTCTGAAAACGTGATACAACACCTGGCCCGGGTGCGCATGCTGCTGGACCGGCAAGGAGATCATATCCTGGACAATGCCATGGCCGAAATCCTCAACGACGGCACCGTACAACGTTACCTAAGAAAAACGCTGGCAGTATACAAAGAGAGAAGGGATTTTTTCTGCGATTTGTTGCAAAGCGAGTTGGGAGAGCTGGTCCACTTCAACATACCTGAAGGAGGCATGACGGTATGGGCTAACTTTGCGGAATATATTAACCTCGAAATGCTGGCACAGCAGGCATCTCAGAAAGGGTTATATATTTCCGACGGGAAAGTGCATCAATACCCCGGGTATCATACCAATGCCATCCGGCTGGGGTTTGCGTCTTCTACAAAAGAAGATATGACCGCCAGTATAGCCATTTTAAAATCATTGCTAAAAAAATAGGGCAATGCCGGCAGGAAAATTACCACGCCATTTCACCCCCTTCCGCATCATTACTGTAAAACTTCCCTGTCGGCCCATTCTCATCAAGTGTGGCAAAACGTACAATAATAGCCGCTGCCTCTTCTACGGTACCTGTTCCCCGGTGCTGGTTAAAATCGGTGGCGGTATAACCCGGATCTATGACATTCACCTTGAATGGGGTATCTCTCAATTCATACGCCAGTACTACCGTATAGGCATTTAGTGCAGTTTTGGAAGGACCATAGGCAGCGCCTTTCACGTTATAATACTTCCAGGACGGATCTGAGTGGTTGGCAAGCGAAGCTAAACCGGAGGTAACATTTACAATCCTTGGCTGGGCCGACTTTTGCAATAAATTCATCAACGCCTGGGTTAAACTGATAACCCCGAAAAAGTTGGTATCAAATACTTCCCGGATGGTGGAGCCAGGCGCGTTGGTGGCCTGTTGGGGATAGTTGCCGAGAATACCGGCGTTGTTGATCAATACATCCAGGGAGCCGGTGGTGCTGCTTACCTGGTGGTGCGCTGCCTGGATAGAGGCCGGGTCGGTAACGTCCAGTTGTACAACGGCAATACGCGCTGTGCCTATCTGCGCAGCCGCGGCTTTGCCCTTATCAAGGTCGCGGCTACCTATATATACAAAATAACCATCGTTCCATAAACGCTTAGCGGTTTCAAAACCTATGCTCCTGTTGGCGCCTGTAATAAATACTGATTTCATACGATCTGTTGTTTTAAATGATGGTACAAAATTAGGCGCCCGCAATGCCGATAAATGGTATCGGCACCGGCATTAATGGTACATTTTCCGGGTGGTATTCCGGTATAGTAAGGGTGTTTGTCCACCGAGGCGTTTAAAGAACCGGTTGAAGTAAGAAGCGTCTTCAAAGCCCAGTTCGTAGGCGATTTCTTTAATAGAGTGGTCGGTATGAAACAGCAGGCGCCGGGCTTCCAGCAGCAAACGGTCATGGATATACGCGATGGCAGTTTTGCCCGCCTGTTCCCGTATAGTATCTCCGAGGTGACCGGCGCTGATATTCATCAGGTGGGCATAGGCGGCCACTTCATGCAGATCGCGGTAATGCTGCTCCACCAGGTGGCTGAAATGTTTCAGCAGCTCCCGCCCGGGCTGTACGGCATCCTGGAACTGTTCGTTATATAACCGGCTGAGGAAGATCAGCAATACCTGCAAATAGGCAATGAGCATGGAGTTGTGCCAGGTGTCCTGTGCATGGAACTCTGCCACCATACACTGCATCGTATCTTTGATATGCCGCATGGCGGTAGCGTCGAGACTCATCTCATGTCCATTGTGGGGATTCTGAATAATAGGAAGTTGTTTCAGGGAACGGGTTTCATCCCTGGCCAGGAAGGCATCTGTAAACCTGAGTATGATGCCCTTCATGGGCTTCGCCTGTTCTTTTACATGTACCTGGTGAGGAGCGGAAAAATAAAAATGGGATGGTTGCAGCGTATAAGGCTGCATATCCACCCAATGACGGCTGCTGCCCTCTTCTACCAATACCAGGAAGTAGTAATCTTTCCGGTGTGGCTTCAGGAAAATGGCGGGATATTCCCGATGTTCGCCGTTGACCTCCCAGATATCGAAGTGTATGGGGTGTCCGTCTGCTCCCCGCATCGGGCTATGGGGAATATCTTTGACGAGGGTGTTACTTTCCATTTATTAAAGATAGCCATTTTCAAATGGTCTGTTCACGCGAAGACGCGAAGAAGCAAAGCAACGAAAGAATTTCTTAGCTGCTTTGCTTCTTCGCGTTTCTGCGTGAAAATATCCTTATTAATACAGGAACTGCTCGGATATAATCTTCCCATCCGCTACTTCGTACAACATGATCTCATCTATTTTCACTCTTCCAAAATCCGCTACGGTAAAGTCCATCATCCGGCTCACGGCAAAGTGCCGCCCGGCTACTACCGGTGTGGAGGTAGTCAGCTGATGTACTTCCTGTATCTTTTTTACCCAGTCTTCTCCTTTTTTGCGCACGGCTGCTTTGCCTTCCGCAAATCCAAAATAAGGCGAGTCAGCAGGATCTATGCTTTTTACATCTGCAGAAAAAAGTTCCTCCTGTATGTCAAACCATTTTTCCTGCATGGCCAGTTCATTGAATCTTGTTGCCACGTCCTGCGTGCTGAGCGTTGTCATGGTCATTAATTTTAGCTGTTAGTGTCAATGGCCTTTACTTTTATGGCCGGTGTTATCCAATAAATTTTCCAGCTTTTTCAGCCTGTGCTGCCAGAATACGTCGAAGAAGCTGATCCATTGCTGCAGGGCCTGGAAGCCATCCCGGTGCAGGGTACAATACCTTTCCCGGCCTTTGTCTTCGATGACAATAAACCCGGTGCTGTGCAGTATTTTTATATGCTTCGACACCGCCGGACGGCTCATTTCAAAATGCGCTGCCAGGGCATTGATGGTGAGTGTATCCTGCGACAATAGCTGTAAGATCTGCCTCCTGCTGGGATCTCCAATAGCCTGGAATATATCAGGCGTTGGCTGCGTCATGTAATACGGCGTTTAAAAGATCATCGATTTTCTGCAGCTTCTGCCTCCATCCGTCGGTCATGCCATTGTAGATGTTGAAATCTTCTATCTCCCGGAAACCGCTATGTTCCAGTTTAACGGTGGTGCCTTTTTCATCCGACGAGAGCGTCCACTCCACCAGCGAGTCCAATGATATTTTGCCGCTCCCGGGGCCCGCTTTCCAGGAATAGGTCAACTTCTTAAAGGGTACCATCTCCAACACCTTACAATACATAATGCCGTCTATGTCGAGGCTGGGTATTGGTTTGGTCCTGAACTGAAAATCATGCCCGATAACAGGTTCAAAATCGTTGGGCATTAACCATTGCGACATCAATTCAGCAGTGGTCAGGTAGGTCCACACCTTCTCCACAGGATGTGCAAAGAAAAACTCGTGACGAATGGTCTTAGTCATAATATGTAACTTTTAGGTTACACAAATGTATGTGTAACTTTTTAGTTACGCAAATTTATTTTTGAGCGGGCAGCAAAAAGCCCCGGAGAAATGCTTCCCCGGGGCCTTCTATGTAACTACTGTATGCGTAAATACTTACTTCATCCACCATACCTTCACCGCAGTAGAGTTACCCCCCATGCGGTTGGCCTGGTCATTATAATTGGCAGTGTTGTTCACTGATTCCTGTTGCGGATACTGTAAACGGTTAAAGTTGACATAAGTAGCCGGGTTACCATCGCGCGGAGTACGACCGGTTCTTCTCCATAAGTTATAGGCAAGCCAGGGCTGACGGAAGAAGGACAGCCATTCCTGCGCATAAATTTTATTCAGCTTCTGATCATCTGTACCGGTAAAGGCCACTTTAGGATTGGCAAAAAGTGTAGCCATCTGCGCAGCTGTAGGGCTCGGAGGCGCCACCGCCGACCAGTTATCATTGGTAACATTGGTAGTATGTGCAATAGAATCCCAGAAGTTGACAGAAGAGGTAATACCACTGAAATATTCATTGCCGGCGCTCACCATGTCTTTATTTACACCTAGGCCGCGTGCATAAGCTTCCGCTTTCAGGAAATGTACTTCTGCTGCAGTCATGAACAATTCAGGCTGATAATAAATATCCCTCACCATCAGGTAATTAACCGGGGAAAATACGCAGTTGTCTTTATTGGAGAAGTCAGCATCTCTATTCCCCGTGTAAGGATTGGTATTATCGCTGGCAGTGCTGCCAGGGGCCAGTGGCGCCCACTTACCGGCCTGGTTGGTTTCAAAAAACAATTTCGCCCGCGGGTCAAAGATCTGTGCGTCCGCATTGCCATCTGCCAGCATATTCCAGCAGGTAGTACTCATGCGCACAAATTTATGAGAAGTGAAAGACCAGAAACGGCTATCATTCAATACGTAGTTGTTCAGCTTCTGCGGCCACATACCGGCATCTTCATGTTCCCCGATCAACGGTATGCCACTCAACGCATATTGCAGATAAGGAGTGGCTGTAGCAGGATCTTTCTCTACTATCTGCATGGCATAACGCAGCAACAACGAGTTGCCAAACTTCTGCCACATGGTAATGCTATTGTTGAACAGCGTTTCAGAAGAGCCCAGGGTTACATACGGCTTGCCTCCGGGTGTATTGGCAGCAGTGGTAAGGTGCTGGGACGCCCACTTCAGCTGATCCAGGGTAGTTTTATAGATACTCTCCTGGGAGTCGTACGCCGGCCGGAAATTAGCCGTTTCATTGGTGTAAGCCAGTCCCGCTTTGGAATAAGGCATATCCCCAAACTGGTCACTTATACGCAGCGTTTTGTAAGCTTTCAGGATATAAGTGATCCCCTGTATATTATCCATCTCCGCTTTATCGCCCACATAAGCATTGATCTTATCCTGGATCTGGTTAAGGTTCTGGAGCGCAGAATAGTAGTCGTTCCAGATATCCAAAGCGCCATTCTGTACCAGGTAACCAGAATTACCACTAATGGTAGCCAGCTGGGTAATGGGATAATAATACTCATTATGAATGGCCGCCTGCTCCTGCCCTTTCAGAAACAGGGTACTGATCACCCCATTCACCATGGGAGGAACGGTAGTGGTAGTAGGCAATCCCGGAGTGGTATTGATATCCTGGAAATCTTTCGTACAGGCGCCCAGCGTCATCGAAACACCCGCTATATAAAGGAATATTTTTTTTGTCTTGTTCATGTTTGCACATTTTAATCGGTGAGTAGATCTGTTCCCTTAGAAAGAAACCCTTACCTGGAAACCTAATGAACGGAAACTTGGCAAAGACATAAACTCCAGTCCCTGGGCATTGCCGGCGCCATTCACACCTTCCGGGTTGATATGATCCGGTAAGGAAGTATAGAGATAGAAAAGATCTCTTCCCACGAGTGACAGCGATGCTGACTGGAATACTTTTGTCCGTTTGATAAAGCTTGATGGCACCTGGTAGTTGATGGATATTTCTCTCATCTTCACCCAGGTATTTTCCAGGACGGCATTCCTGTCGATCCAGTCACTTCCTTTTAAGCCGCCACCCAGGTCAGTACTGCTCCACACACCATAAGGCATATATTTATAATAATAGTGTACTACGTTGTCGTTGATCTTACCATCAGGAAACACACCCGGTAAAATCACCCCCCAGTTGGTTTTAGTACCATCCGGTGTAGTATAAGGCAATCCGCCTCCATCTCTTTCTTTCAGCGTTTCTCTTGCCTGTCCCTGTTGCATAATAGTAGCATAGGTACCAGACCATACATCACCGCCTATTTTTGCATCAATCAACGTGCTTACAGAGAAATTTTTGTACGTAAAAGTATTGGTAATACCACCGGTTAATTTAGGCGTCGAATTACCCAATGGCACCAGTCCATCAGTAGCCTGGTACAACGTACCATTCATTTCCGGCTTGCCGTAAGGACTTGCTACCATCAATGGCAGATGTGTTTTTGGATCATACACATAGTCATAACCGTAAATGGTACCAAACTGGTCGCCTACGTGAGCGGATATTACCGGACCGTGCGCACCACCATCACCCCAGGCGCTGGCCATATCTACGCGGTCAGTTCCATCAGATAAAGACAGCAGCTTATTGTTGTTATGCGCCAGGTTAAGGGAGACATCCCAACTGAAGTCTTTCTGTGCTACCACTTTTGCCCGCAGGATCAATTCTATACCGGAATTTTCCAGTACGCCGGAGTTGACAATAATGCTGCTCACTCCTGAGCTGATAGGCAGCGGAGAACTCAATATCTGGTTACGTGATTTTCCTTTATAATACCTGAAATCTGCGTTCAACCGGTTGTTCAGGAAGCCCAATACCAACCCGAAGTCGGCAGTAGTATTGATAGCCGGCTTGTAGTTGAGCGCCGGCAAACTACCCGGCAGCATGGTTGCCGCTTGTCCTGCAAACGTAGAAGTACCATAAGTATAGTTAATCTGGTAAGGAGCCGGATCGGTAGCCGCCTGTGCCCAGGCTACTCTTACTTTACCGAAGCTCAATACAGATGGATCTATCTTAAACGCATCGGAGAATACAAAGCTACCGGCGAAAGACGGGAAGAAATAAGACCATTGGCCTTTAGGCAACGCAGAAGACCAGTCATTACGACCCGTGATATCCAGGAACAGGTAATCCTTATACGACAGGTTGAGGAAACTGTACATGGAGTTCATACGTTTACGCAACTGGCTTTCGGTGGTCGGATGCGGATTACCCAGGTAAGTACCCGAATTCAGTGAATATACATACGGCATCGCCCAGTTATCGTTGTAGTTGAACATACCGGAGGCATCCCGCTGGTAGATAGTTCCACCCAAGGAGAACTTACCGCTAAAATCGCCGCCAAATATTTTATCCTTATGCAGGGTACCAATGAAGTCCATGTTGGATGCATTGTCGCGCTCTACGCCATGGGCATAGTATCCTTTGATCCCTAACACATCTGTCGGCGTATTTTTAGTCGTCAGCTCATTGGTGTTATTATCCAAACCACCCCGGAAAATGAAGTCCAGGAAATCAGTAGCTTCATAATTCAGTTGTACGCCAGCCAATAATTTGCGCCTGTTCTGGTCGGTATTATTTTCCATGATGTTCCATACAGTAGCGCCACCATTACCTACCCAGGGGAAGTTGGTGAGCTGGTTCTGAGAACCATCAGGATTTTTGTAGATGGGAATATCTTCTCCCCGGTAGTTTCTGCCGGCATTATATACCAGGCGTTTCATCCAGGAGTTACCATCATCATTACCCAGCTGCGGCGGGTTATGATATTGGTTTACGATATAGGAAGAGGTGAGCTGTACACTTACTCTCTTCGTTAATTTCATATTGGCGCCCAGGTTGAAAGTATTGCGATAGTATTTGCTGTTGGGCAATACGGCCGAATTATCCAACCGGGAGAAAGACGCACGGATAGATCCCCATTCATTACCGCCAGACAGTGACACGTTGTGGGTGGATTGCATACCATTACGGAAAAGCAATTTGATATTGTCGGGTTGTGGTACATCCGCTTTCTGGGTACCATCCCACCAGGTGATCATTTTACCATCCATTTTTGGTCCCCAGGAAACGCCGGAGCCGGGCCATCCTACCTGGTTATAGGTATTGATGCCATAAGGACCGGAGCCTGTTTTAGGATCCACATACATACCATTCCAGTTCTCAGTGAGCCGCGGATTATTGCCGTTGGCATCTGTGAGGTATTGGGGAGCGTTGAGCGACACCATACCACCCGCGCCATATTCATTTTGCAATTGCAGGTAGCGGTAAGGATCTACGGTTTTATAACCGTACGTATAATCTACGCCCAGGCCGTTGCGTTTGTTCCCTTTTTTAGTGGTGATGAGAATAACGCCGTTGGCGCCTTTACCACCGTACAATGCGGCGGCAGTGGGGCCTTTCAGCACGCTGATAGTTTCAATATCTTCCGGGTTGATCATGTTGATCGGGCTACCGAAATCTTTAGGGGAACTGGTATTGCTGGCGTCTGCATTGTTGCCGGCATACAGAGCGCTACCGGTAGGAGCAGAACGTACATCATACGGGCGTGCCAGGTCGTTGGCCATTGGCATACCATCTACAATGATCAGCGGTTGGTTATCGCCCTGGATAGTATTGTTACCACCAATTACGATGCGGGTAGTACCTCCATCCACACCGTTGGGGCTGGTTACATTTACGCCGGCCATTTTACCTGCCATAGCGTTCAGTACGTTGGGCGCATTGGAGCGGGCCACTTCTTTACCAGCTACTTCTTCCTGGGAATACCCCAATGTTCTTACGTTTCTTTTGATACCCAATGCCGTAATCGCCACTGCATCAAGCGAGGTGGCGGAAGACATCATTACGATGTTCATGATGCCATTCCCGCTAACAGTAACCCGTTGCTGGGCAAAGCCCACAGAAGAAAAGATCAGCACATCGCCTTCTTTGGCTTCCAGCTCAAAGTGTCCATCTACATTGGTAACGGTACCCCTGTTGGTGCCGGCGATCATGATGTTAATGCCGGGCAGGGGATCGCCCTCCTTTGATTTTACGAAGCCGCTGATTTTCTGGAAAAGTACATTCAAACCATCTATCTCCATGCCGCCTTCATTACTGTCCTCTTTCTTCAGTACAATCTGTTCATTGATCACTTCAAAAGTGATGTGCAATGGGCTGAGCAAGCGGTATAATACCTCTCCTAATTGCTCATCGCGGGCAGTGACCGCAATACGTTGGCGCGCCGGCAGCGTATTATTGCTATAGGTAAAGTTGACGGATGTTTTCTCCGTAATAGTTTTGAGTATACTGCGCAGATCACTGGGCGGCATATTTAATGACACCTTTTTACTCAAAACTTCCTGCGCGTGAACATTTTTTGCAAATGTGCAGGTAATCAGGCAAAACAGAAGCGCTATTTGTAGTAAGGCAACCCTCATAAAAAATATGACAGTCCTGTTGGAGTTTGCAAATTTGTGCATAACTTCAAATGTTTTGTTGTGATTAATAAAATCGATTAGTACGACAATTCATTTCCTGTGCAGTTGTCCAGACATTACAGGAAAAATTACCCGGGTGGCGATGTTAGCGCATCGCCACTTTTTTTTTGGTTGATACATTATGTAAACATTGGGTTCGTTTTTCGAGAATTACAAGTGATTTACAAGTGAATAACAAGCGATTTATAAGTGAACAATACGGTTAGTTACAGGGTTTGCCGGTAATAAATACCTGGCCTTCCCTGATAGCATAACTGGCGTTGATAGCCGCGCAGATAATCTTTAACTTATTTTCAAACGTTTCATTCCTGATAGTGGTGGTGACAAGGCACTTGCCAAACGTTTCCTCGCTGGCATTAATCTTAATGCTGTAGGCGCTTTCCAGTGCTTTAAAAATGCTGAGGACCGGTGCATTATCGAACGCAAAAGCGGGTATTTCTGCCGCCGGCTGGAGGGCTGCCAGCTGTTCGCTGTTCAGCGAATCGGCTACAAAGGCAGCGGTGCGGGCATCGAACCGCAATTGATGACCGGGTGTAATAATATAACTGTGTTGCTTATCGGTTATGCTGCACACCGCAATTTTTCCTGTCTTTACGGTAACAGTGAGGCTGCCATTTTCTTCCGACACATTAAAACTGGTGCCCAGTACGCGGATGGCTACTTTGGGTGTATATACATAAAATGGCCGTTCCGCATCTTTGGCGATATCGAAAAAAGCATTTCCTTTCAGGTATACTTCTCTTTTAGACTGAGTAAGAAAGGCGTCGTGCTTGATGGTAGCGCCCGTTTTTAATATAACGGAAGAGCCGTCTGTAAGCCACGCTACCTGGTCGGTAGCACTGGTATTAACCCGCACCAGCTGTTGCTGTTCCATATGGCTTTGCAGCTTATCGGCCAGCAGGTTTTCTTTTGTAGCGGATTTCCGGGAGATAGATACCATTGCGATACCACCCGCTATTACAGCCGCTGCCGCCCACCACCATTTACGCAGGGAAGTTACCCTGGCGGTAGTTTGTACCGGCGCCGGCACTTCCTTGTCCAGATACTCATCAAGAGAGGCATACACTTCTTCCAGCAAACGGCGGTCTACCTGGTGGGGCATAGTTTTACCCAGAGACTGCACCATTGCCCGGGCTTTTTCCAGCACAGGCACCCGCTCGGGATGGTCTGCCATCCATTGTTCCCAGCGTGCGGTATTCGCTGCATCGGGAAACAATACCCATTGAACAAAATGGTCGTCCTGGATAAATTCCCAGGTATCCTCTCCGAAATGCTTCATGCAACGATGATTTAAACGGCAATAAACTGCCCTTTCATCATAAATGACAAAAGCTTTGTTTTTATACTCAAAAAAAATAAAGTTTTTTTAACTTTTCTTTGAAACACCCTACCATCAAGAACATTAATAGGGCTAATGAAGGAAAAATGAGGGCCGCTTATAGAAAGGAATAAAAGGTTTCCAGCAAACGCCGGGCAAAAGGAGTAGTTTCCAGGGTTTCTTTAATACGTCCCAGCGCATTGTAAAGGAGGTTGCTGACGGACTGGTATTTCATATGCATCATTTCGGCAATCTGGGCATTGGTAAAGCCCATATAAAAGCGGAGCATAATAATTTCCTGCTGACGCCGGGATAACTTTTTAATGGCATTGTTCAGCAACTGACTGCGTGAATCTTTTATTTCTGTATCAATAATTTGCTCTTCTACAGTGGCTTCCGGCTGAATATGATCGTGCAGGTATTGGTCTTGCTTACCAGTGATACTCCTGTATTGGTAATTGGCCCTGATCAATTTATACTTAAGACTACGGCACAAATAAAACCGTATGGCTACGTCCTCACTCACTTGATCCCGGCTATTCCATATCTCTATAAAAAGATCATGAATCATGTCTTTCAGTTTCTCCTGGTCGGTACAAAACCGGAAGCCATATTGAAACAAGTACACGGTGTATTCCCGGTAAATGAAGGTAAAGGCAGCTTTGTCTCCAGCTTTAAATCGCTTCCATAAAGCCGCTTCGTCAAAACGAACATCTTTCATTGCAGGCATGCGTGGATCTTTTACAGCAAAACTGATTTTGGTCTTAATAATAGCTGGCTAAAACTTTTATAAGTAGTGTCAATGTAGCTATTTTTTACCAATTGATCAAAAATCGTTCAAATAGCATTTGTGATGCACATAAAAATATCAGTCATCCAGCCACCTGGCAGCCAAAACAATAAATGTAAATAAAACAGTTATCCGCTTCCGGCAAAATATTACCGGGTATTTAACCGGCGGTAAAAGATAAAATACACTATCAACCAGATAATATTGTCGATCAGCACCGGAAGCGATCATCTTATTTTTGACGGACATTGATTTTAAACAATACTGCTACTATGACCGGACCATTTATCAAACACACCCTGTATGCAGCTACCCTGGCTATTGCCATGACCCAGGCGGCAGTGGCGCAGCAACTGCCCGTTACCAAGGGTCCTTATCAACCTACAGATGCATCCCTTCAACAATACAAGTACCCCGATTGGTTCCGCGACGCCAAATTTGGTATCTGGGCACATTGGGGGCCACAGGCCGTACCCCGTATGGGCGACTGGTATGCCCGCCAGATGTATGAAGAAGGCAGCGCCGACTACCAATACCACGTGGCACATTACGGGCATCCCTCCAAATCCGGCTATAAGGATATCATCCCCTTATGGAAAGCAGAAAAATGGGATCCGGAAAAATTAATGGCACTCTATAAAAAGGCCGGGGCGCGGTATTTTGTGAGTATGGGCAGTCACCACGACAACTTCTTCCTATGGAACTCCCGCCTCCACCCCTGGAACGCCGTAAAAATGGGCCCGAAAAAAGATGTGGTAGGCCTTTGGCAAAAGGCTGCCAAAAAAGAAGGACTTTATTTCGGTGTATCTGAACACCTGGCCGCCAGCTATACCTGGTTCCAGCCCAGCCATCGCGCCGATAAAGCTGGTCAGTACAAAGACGTTCCTTACGATGGCAATGACACCGCCTATGCCTCCTTATATCATACCCGCGCCGCCGACAACGACAATGGCTGGCTCACCACCAATCCTGCCTGGATGAAAGTATGGTACGACGATGTAAAAGAACTGGTAGAAACCTATCATCCGGACCTCCTCTATTCCGACAGCCAGCTACCCTTTGGAGATACCGGCCGGAGTATGCTGGCTAACTTTTACAACGACAACCTGCAATATCACAAAGGCAAAGCAACGGCCGTTTACAACTGTAAACAACCATCCGATGGCAAGTGGGCCCAGGACCTGGAAAGAGGCGTACAGGATAGTATCAGCCCCTTCCCCTGGCAAACAGATACCTCTATCGGCGACTGGTACTACCGTACCGGCCAGCATTATAAATCGGCTACCGATATTCTGCGCATGCTCGCCGATATTGTCAGCAAAAACGGGAACCTGCTGATCAACATCGTACAAACACCGGAAGGCGACCTGGAACCGGATATGCTGCAGACCCTCGATGAAATAGGCCAATGGATGGCCGTAAACGGAGAAGGAATTTACGGCAGTCGCCCCTGGAAAGTTTTCGGAGAAAAATCCGACAACACGGCCACTATCAAAGCAGGTAATTTTAACGAAGACAAAATAAAATACACCGCCGAAGATATCCGGTTTACCACCCGCAACAACTACCTTTATGCATATATCCTCGACAAGCCCACCAAGGCTATACGGATCAAAGCATTAGGCAGCAACGCCAACCTGAATCATAAAAAAATTACGGCTATACAACTGCTGGGTAGTAAGGAACCGCTGAAATGGAAAGTGGAAGCAGATGCACTGGTCATTGACATGCCCGTACAACTGCCCTCCTGGACCGTTACCGGCCTGAAAATCAGCCTGAAATAAGACAATGATATGATGCACGAACTGATCTGTTCTTCTCCCGGTCATCTGACCTATGCGCGCACGGACTTACCTGTATTGACACCGGGTCATGCCATCATCAAAATTAAACGGATAGGCATCTGTGGTACAGATCTGCATGCCTTTGAAGGCACGCAACCTTTCTTTCAATATCCCCGGGTACTGGGACATGAATTGTCGGGGGAGCTGGTGGCCTTTGACAATGCGCCCGGTTTCCGCGAAGGCGAGGCCGTTACCTTCATTCCCTACTTCAGCTGCGGCGCCTGTATTGCCTGCCGGCGGGGACTCTCCAACTGCTGCGAGCAAATCAATGTGTTTGGTGTACACAGCGACGGAGGGATGAAAGAATATATTTCCATTCCTTCTACATCGCTGCTGCATGGCGAAGGGCTGAGCTACGAGGCACTGGCACTGGTAGAGCCGCTGGCGATTGGCGCCCATGCCGTGAGGCGGGCCGCTATACAACCCGGCGAATATGTGCTGGTGACCGGCGCGGGGCCTATAGGTCTGGCTGCTATGGAGTTTGCCCGCATTGCCGGCGCCCGGGTGATTGCGCTGGATGTCAACGCCGAACGCCTGGAATATTGCACCTCCAGGTTCCAGGTACCCTTTGCAGTCAACGCCCGCGATGCCGATGCCCGGGAACAGGTAAAAGCCATCACCGGGGGCGATATGCCCACGGTAGTCATGGATGCCACAGGCAATCTGCAAGCCATGAATAACGGCATCTACTACCTCGCACACGGAGGCCGCTATGTACTGGTAGGCCTGCAAAAAGAAGCCCTGAGCTTCTCCAACCCAGAATTGCATAAACGGGAAACAACCCTGCTTTGCAGCAGGAATGCCACCCGGGCCGATTTTGAACACGTGATCAGTTGTATTCAACAGGGGCTCATCAATCCCGCAGCGTATATTACCCATCATATCGATTTTATGGCGGTAAAAGATGCCTTCCCGTCGCTGGCCGATCCGGCCACCAAAGTGATTAAAGCGATGGTGACCCTGTAAATAACGAATGATGACAGAAAACAACTATTTTAGCGCTATCTGATGACTGTCTTAATCCACCACGTGCATGAAAGCAGTATTAAAAAATGTGTCTACCTCCCCTGAGTGTTCCTTTACCGTGAGAAGGGACATCGGAGAAAAAATGCGCAATAACTGGCATTACCATCCCGAACTGGAGCTGCTGTACATCAAGAAAAGTTCCGGCACCTGGCTGATAGGCGACTATATTGGTCCTTTTGCAAGCGGGGATGTGGTGCTGATAGGCGCCAACCTACCCCACTCCTTCCGCCATGAGGAAACATTTGTATGCGAGCAGAAAGATGTTTCCGGGGAAGCTGTGGTAGCCTTATTCAAGCAGGATATTACACCGATGCTCACCGCTTTGCCGGAAATGCGAAAACTCACACACTTGTTATCGCTTTCGCGACTGGGACTGAAAGTAGAAGCACCTACCGCCACCAAAGTGGCCCGCATGATGGAAGAGCTGCCAGACCAATCGCCCGGCAGCCGTTTGCTGTCTTTGTTGCAAATTCTTTTCCTGATTGCCGACAGCGGCAACTACCGGTTGCTGTCTACCCAAAGTATACCAGCTAGTACCGGTCACCATGAAAATGAACGGCTAAAAGCGGTGATGGAATATACCCTCACCCATTTTAAAAATAAAGTCAGCCTGGAAGAAGTAGCTGCCATCATGCACATGACCAGCACTTCTTTCTGCCGGTATTTTAAAATACAGAAAGGTATCACCTATGTGCGCTTTATCACGGAACTAAGAATAGGCCATGCCTGTAACCTGCTGATAGAATCGGATGCCAGTATCAGTGAAATCTGCTATGAATGCGGCTATAACACCCTCTCCCACTTCATTAACATGTTTAAACTGATTACCGGGAAAACACCCATGGAGTATAAGAAATTTCATTGCCGCCTGGATATAAGATAATAAATGGCCCCCGGACAATTGTCCGGAGGCCGGTGAAACAGAGACAACATATGTCGCTTTACTGCCCTTTCCGGTAAAGTACTATCTACCGGGCATTTGAAGTGCCATCGAAATTTGCGTAATCATTTACTGCGTATGGGGATCCATGTTATGTGGCTTCGTTTGCCTGTGCTAAAATGCATGGGTTTCCGTTTAAGGATACTATAGTCAGTTATGAGGATATTGGTTTTCACTTATAAAACGGGATAAAACGCGTATCCCCCTATTCGTGGAAATTTCCGGTTGTCGTGTATATTTACATCCTATGGAGCTGAGCGATGCTATTTCACTGATTAATCACCCTTATTTCAACAGGAGTCCCCACCAGGTATGGGCGGATCTGGGCGCCGGCAGCGGCTTATTTACCTTTGCGCTGGCACATTTGCTGGGCAGCAACAGTAGCGTGTATGCCTATGATAAAGCACCGGTGCAGTTACTGTCTTTACCCGATCCACCAGGGGTAAATATTCGCACCGGGCAACTGGATTTTGTAGCAACACCGCTGCCCCTTCAACACCTGGATGGCATGCTGATGGCTAACTCCCTTCATTATGTGGCCAACAAAACCGCTTTTATCCGGGAAATACAATCACATCTTCAGCCCAATGGCGTTTTCCTGGTTGTAGAATACGATACGGCTGCCGCCAATGCGTGGGTACCTTATCCTGTTCCTTTTAAGGAGCTGGTACAGCTGTTCCGGCAGCAGGGTTTTGACAACGCAATTAAAATAAATGAACGCCCCTCCGTGTTCCGGTCAGGGACTATGTATGCGGCGCTGTTCAGTAGAAAATAAGGCACGCAAAGGTGGGGAATAAAGCCCGCAAAGGCGGAAAGAAGCAAAGCAGCAAAGAGAGTAAGTTTTATACTTCTTTGCTGCTTTGCTTCTTTCCACCTTTGTGTGACTATTTTGGGCGGCCTTTGGTTTTAGGAATGGCCTTGCAACAATTGCCGTTGCTGTCTAACGGATCTGCCAGGTATACGCCATTCACTTTCTTGTCTATCTTCTCTGTATACTCCGCATCTACATTGATTCTTCCTTTCTTTATTTCATAAAACCGGGAAGGAAGATAGTAGATAGAATCGGCCGAAGGATGAGGCTTAGGCGCTTCGCTGCCGCCAAACTCCAGCTGTCCATCGTGGTCATAGTCTTTTACATCGGAAGCCACGGCGGTGAGCAGGGAATCAGCAATAGAATTGTTGATACCGAATACGATCAACCTGTTTTTATTGGGAGCGGCGGTCACTTCCAGGAACAGGAACACGTTTCCTCCGTCTTCAATAAGGCGGTTACGCCGGCTGTTATATACAATCTTGTCGGGCGACAACTGGTAGGTTTTGTTGCCGTTTACGAAAATAGTGCCTTTATATACCGCAATCAGCTGTTGTTTGCTGCTGGTAAAATGAAGGTTTTCAGTGGCTTTCTGAGCCAGCGCCGGTAGGCTGATCAATAGCAACAGGCAGTAGCTGAGTCGTTGGAGCATAGTATAGTTTTTAATTCTGCCCTGAACTTAAGCAAAATTCCCCGACTTTCAGTCGCCAGATAAGCGTATGTTTTTCTTACGGCATCATTGCATTTACCAAATGTGCTTATTATATTGTTATGACTTTATACCCCGGTACAACGGATAGTTACCTCCTCTCAAAAAATAACTGTTATGAAAAAATTATGCTGCATCCTGTTACTATGCGCCTTTGTTGCCTTTCCATCAGCCCTGCTCCGCGCTGAAAGAAGCAGTACCGCCCGTTTCTTTAGTATTGGTCTTAATGTGTACAATGGCACCACCTACACCGGTTCCATTTACCTCTACGGCCCCACTAACGTCAGCGCCTATCTGAACCCGTCTTCCGGTTCTTCTTATGGCCCATTAACCGCAGGCGTGTATACCATTAACATGTATACCTCTGCCCCCGGTTCACACACCTTTACTTTTGCCGGGCAATCCATTACCACCAGCTCCGGCTACGCTACCTTTAACAATGTAAATATTACAGGTACCGTTTTCGCCAGTATTTACTGATCCGTGCATTACCTGTTGTAAAACATTCTCCGGGCTGATTCATTCATCGAGGTAATTTCCCCCGCAATTGTTTGAACAGGTAACAACGCGTAGAATGCCGGGGCAGGCGCCCCGGCATTCTTATTGAAATGAGGAAAAGAGGTTATTATTTCACATACTCAAAGCTGGGCGCTGCATGTAACCCATTGCCGATAGGTATATTCATCAATCCCAACGCCTGGTACTTGAGGTCGTACATCATGATGACCGCTTCCCTTAACTTCTCTTTATCACCATTCACGGTATCATGTAATGCCCGCAGCATGTCGCAATAACTTTTATTAAACTGGTACATCATGCCCCATTCTTCAGTGCCCTTCTTGAAATCTTTCATCTTGATATTTTCTTTGACAGGATGCACCTGGTCCCAGGCTACGGGCAACTTTGCACCGGTAGGGCCGCTTTTGGGCGTATCGGTAGGCCGGTAGTAACGCTCTTCATGAATTTCATTGAAGCGGAAGTAGTGGGCATACTCTACCTCTTCTCCGAATAACAGGTGATCGCTGTCTTCTATGGTACCATCAATGCCTTCGCCCTGCCCCACTATTTCAGCAATCGCTTCATGGGCAGAAGCCAGGTCGTGTACGACCACCACTCCTCCGCCGCCGCCATAAAACTGCTCTGGCGTAATTTGCCGGGATGCTTTCCCGGTGAAAATATTTCCTTTTGCCTGCAGCCTTTCCATGCCATCCAGGATGGCCTCGTAGAATTGCCCGATAGAAGCATAACGGTCTGCCTCCGGCGGGGCCCCTTTCCCACTGGGCTTTTCTATCTTCAGGAAAGTTTCAATAGCCGGCCTGGAAAATTTTTGCAGGTTCACTTCAAACGACTGGTTGCTATGAGGCAGGTAGGTAGGATATTCCGGGATGAAGCCAGGATGCGAAATATCCGGACGCCCGTCCACAGCATTCAGGATATTGCAAGCCAATATCATGTGTAACATCTCTTCCATCACTACTCCTTTGATAATCCTGGCAGCAACCTCATTGGTATTTTCCCGGATGGAGTACAGGGCAAACAGGTAGGGCGGAATGGTGGAGTGTTCCAGCTCAATAGCCACCTGTAAATGTTTACGCAGGCTGTCCAGTGTAGTGATCTTGTTAAAATCGGTCAGCGTGGGCTCTCCGCTTCGCACCAGGCGGTGGCGAATGCCGGAAATCAGTTGATTCGTTTCCATATGTGGGATGGATTAAATGAATGATTATTTAAGTGCTTTCAATACATTTTCTGCGGCAGCAAATGACAGCGCAGCGAGGGTGAGCGTGGGATTGGAAGTTCCCAGCGTTGCCATATTCCCGGCGCCGACCAGGAACAGGTTTTTATGATCCCAGGCCTGCTGATCACGGTTCACTACCGAATTTTTGGCCGTGGTACCCATGCAATGTGTGCCTACCACATGTCCTGCGCCGCGGAAAACATAGCCCTGCCCGTCGTAGGTGGTATAGTCCGGTTCATTAGACGGGTAGCTGGTAAAGTCCTGCACCCCCATGCCCGCAAAAATCTGGTCTGACACGCTTTTGGAAGCTTTGAAAGCTTTTTTCGTATAATCAGACACGTTATAGTCGATCACCGGGCGATAGTTGCCGATATTGTCGAGGTATTTTTTGCTGATAGTAACCCGGTTGCTTTTTTCGGGTAACTGCTCACATTCGAAATGCAGCAGCAGCTGCCGTGACAATAAATCGCCCAGGTAATTTTTCAGGTCGTTGCCAAACAAGTTGAGCGTAGACACGGCATGATCCAGGTCGGTATCGGGTGAACCGGTGGGCCAACCCCAGCCCCAGTTATCGATCGGTGATATCCAGGCGGCATGCTGCTTACGGAAACTACCGTCGCGGAAAGTGGGGATGTTGGTGGTAGATCCCGGGCCGCGGAAAGGAAATACCTTTTCTTTCATCAGTCCCCAGGTGAGCAGCACCATATGGTCCATGAGATTGCGCCCTACCTGGTCGCTGGTTTTGCAGGCATCGGAGGCCAGCAGTAATTTGGCATTCTCAATGGCGTTTGCGGCCAGCACGTAAATTTTTCCTTTGGCTATCCCGCTCACATATTCCTTGCTATCGGCCTGTGGGTATTGTTTATAGGCTACCCCGGTAATGTTGCCCGTGCTGGAATCGATTTGGATTTCCGTGGCCACAGTCTGACTCATCAGGGTAAGATGTTCTTTTTTTGCGCTCTTCAGCGTTTTCAGCGCGTTGTATTTTGCCTGTACGGGGCAGATGGGTACGCAGCTGGCATTGCCTTCGCAACGCTGTCCGGCATAAGGATCCCAGATAGCGCCTACCGGCTCATATACCTCGCTCCTTTTGGGGAAAGGCTGCATTTCCAGCTTTTTCTTAGTGGCATTCCATCCGGTGCCCGCGTAGCGGTATTTTTCATTGGGTGTAGAATTCCTGCCTTGCGGAGTGCTGGTACACCAGGGCACGTATACATCGCCGTTCAGCGATACTTTGAGGCCATTGAGCCCCTCTATGAAATGCTTGTCGATATAGCTCTGTGGAATTTTATACATGGGGAACACATAATCTTTCCCGAAAAAATCACCACCCATATTAGGATAATGCTGTTCCTGCACGTCGCAGGACACCCCTATTTCCCGCTCTGCCATTTCGTAATAAGGTTTTAGGTATTCATAGTCGATAGGCCAGTCGACCGCCTGCCCATATTCAGTATGCATTTTAAAATCGTTTGGCAGCATCCGCAGGCAGGTACCCAGCCAATGCAGGGTGGTACCTCCTGCCGCGCGGGCATAGTCGCTGGCAAAAGGCAGCGGACCATTCTGTACAAAATATCCCTTCGTATCCGGCTTGCCGTTGATCTGGGTCATGTCCAGCACATTGGGCGACTCCGCATCTTTTACATCGGGATAAGGAGCATTAGGTACTTTTGCCAGGGCCAGGTAATAAGAACGCAGGTATTCCTGGTAATTCTTATAGGCGCCATCGGTGTCGAATGCCATGCCGGCTTCCAGTCCTGCTTCCAGCAGCAGCACCTGTTTGCCAGCCTGGGTAAGCGTTTTAGCTACAATAGCCCCGGCTATCCCGGAACCTACAATGACTACATCATATTCTTTGTTTTCCATTTCTAAGGATTTTTACAGGATGAGGTAACTTCGTATAGTCGTAATTGTTATCATGACAAAGGGGCAATACTCCAGGAGCCGAAGCCAGGTTGTTTGGAACCTTCCGGGTGGCTTCCCATCGCCTGCCATATCAGTCCCTGCTGGTAGGCTGCCGGGGAGATAAAATGATTTTCATTTCCTTTCACGCCTTTACCATATTTGGCGATCCAGGCATCGGGCAAGGGTAGCCAGGCGCCCCAGTACCATAACTGGATAATGTTGCGGGTAACAGGCCCATACTGCAGGCTGGCCAGTAATTGCTGCCTGATTTCCCGGTCCAGCGCGGGAGCTTTGTCATGGGTATGTTGCAGGATATCTGCCGTCACTGCGAGGAAATCGTCCATCCGATCATCACCAATAATGCGGCGCACGGCATGGTAATAATCGGTAGCCATCCCCGTAGCGAGCAGCGCTACCCTGGAATAACCGGTAAGCGGCACTGAAATGGCAATAAAATTGTCCAGACCAGCTGTTGTCTTTTCCATAAAATGCGATTTAAATTTTAGTATATACAGGAGAGAAGACCGCTGTAGCGCGGCCTCTTAAAAAGGGGCATCGTATATAGGCTACTGTTATTCATGTCCCATCGGGTATAGCATACCCGCCAACAGCGTACCGCCACATGACATTTTCCTGGAAAGCCTATGCACAACTAGGCATCCGTGACTTCAAACTGTATAATGGTATACCGTGGCAGCTGAACACCGGGCATGCCGGGTATGGAGAAAAATTGACCGGCGGAGCAGCCGCCATTGGAATACAGGAGTGGGGAGACTTCCTTTTGAATGTGTGTAAACATTTGTCGGTCGTGTATTTGAGGGATTCATAAGAATTTTTCATGGCTGCCGGCTGCCTGTTATTATTTCCCGTACTTGCTATTGGTTCTCTGGTATTACGGACAGCGGGGCCTGGATAGTAGTTCTTTATAAATGTAGAATAAATTTCCAAAAGAAAGAAATTGATTATTACCAATTATTTGGAGTCCTGATCACATCTGGAATGGCCTACTTATAAAAAAGGTGGTATCAGTTTCGATACCACCTCTTCCACGCTGACGATTTTTTTACTGTCCCACCGCTAAGTTGGCGTCTACGTTACCCCAACCAAACTGGTTACTCTTATGCTGGCTCAGACTGGCAGCTCTTATCATACGCGCCACAATACTATCTTTAGGATAAGAAGGATATTTGCTCCATACCAAAGCAGCGATACCGGCACAGCTGGCGGTGGCTACGGAGGAACCACCAACAGTAGAAGGATCATTGCCTGTCATGGCCGTAGAAAGCGCCAGGTGGCCATTGGAAGCTTTTTCCATTACCACCGTAAACGCTACCTTGCTTCCCACGTGGCAGCTGCCGCAGCGGTCTGTGAGGTTATCTTTCATACCGGTGACTGCATAGACTTCCGGCTGATTTGCCGGGAAAATAACGCCTATAAAACTTCCGAAGAAACTATTGGAAGTACCGGCAGCACAAAAGATCAGTTTCTGTTTGTTATAGGCATAACGGATAGCATCTATGATCACACTCACGTCAATGATGGTACCCAGGCTCATACTGATGATCTTTACATCCGGATCATCTCCACCAAGGATATACGCATTGGTTACACCGGTTACCGTTTCTTGTGAAAGAATAACCACGTTTTCAGCAGCATGCACTGTTACCAGGTTGCTGTTATAAGCAATACCTGCCGCGCTGCCACTGGTGCCCCTGGGCGCAGCCAAAGCACCTGCCATGCTGGTACCGTGCCCACAAAGATCATCAGGAGTACCTCCCGGGTAAGTTACCAGCTTCTGAATAGTTCTGCCCGAAGAAGATCCCTGGTTAAATAAACTGCCAAAATTCGGCTGATCCGGACTCACACCGGTATCGATGATCATTACTTTTACACCACTACCGGTAGATTTTGCCCAGGCCTGTGGAATATTATGATAGGCATAATTCCAGGATTGCTTTGCACCCGGCGTAATGTTTGTGTAGTCGGCGCCAGCCACCAGACCTGGTTCAGCGGTATTACTGCCGCATCCGAAATTCAGCAGCGTAGACTCCACCCCCACCTTGCCATCAGGGACTTTACCCGCCATATACACGCCATAACCAATAGGCTCGGCGTAGCGCACCAGCTTAGAGTTTCTCAATGATTTCAGGGTAGCCATGCGACTCACCTTTACATTGATACTTGGCAGCTTGGTACGGGACAATACTACCACCTCCTTTTCTGTTAAGGCAGGATTGTCCTTTTTTTCATTTTCCACGATCAGGTTAATCACCTGCTGTTTTGCTTCTTTCCAACTTGCACTATTCAGATCAATCGCATGAATGTTATGACTGAGATCATTGAAATCTGCGGGCTGATAACCAACGGAGAGAATGCTGTCTCCCTGCACCAGGGCACTCCAGGCAATGTCGTTGCCGGCCATATCCCATTTAAAGTATCCGCTGTCAACTAATTTTTCGCGGATAAATCGATTGATAGCAGATTTGGGAACTGCCGCTACAGGGTTCTTCTCGTTTGAAATGGTACCTGTTTGAGCACTTTCATTTTTTCGACAGGAGAACAAGGCAAGGCACATCACTCCTGTCATCAGCAAATTAGAAGTTTTCATCTGTAAGAATTGATTGATTAAAAAATAATAAATGGAAACAGATTTTGGATTTCGGGTTTATTCAATGGTTTACCATTAGCGGACACAGGATAAGCCTGGTTCCGCTAAAAATAGTACTCCCTTTGCCGGACCATCAAATTGCCGGCAGTAAGAACCACTTTTTGTTTCGTATAGATGTAATAGTTATATACCCCCGGGAGGCATTTAAAATATTTACATCAACGTAAACAAAAAGTGATGTTGCTACAAAATTGCTGGGGCTTGCTGTGCAGGTGGAATGCGGAGCAGAGCATTTGCTATTCGTGCTTGCTATTAATTAGTATAGCAAGCAACAGGGCTTCAATAAATATAGGAATAATTCTTTAAGCTTTACAATTTTAATATAAAAAAGTCCCCTTCATTAAAACTATGCACGACCCCGATAACTAATGCAGGCACATTCACTACAGCCTGCTTTGTGAAATAACGGTCACACAAACGGCCATACGAAAGCATTGTAGCGTAAATATATTTTTTTTCAAGGATGAGTATGATCAGGAAAATACTCCCTTAACATGCTTCTGGTATGCTAATTGCATTTTCGGCCATTGACTACTATTCCGTAACCAAAAATTTTAATTTATGAAATCAATGCTTAAAATTGTTGGGATACTACTATTGGCTGCCATCGTATTTGCATCTTGCAGTAAAAACACTGACCCGGCAGACACAGATATTTTTGCAGGCACCTTCAGGGGAAAAATCGGCTACATTGATAATGAAAAAAATATTAGCCAGGCGAATGGCAGTGTCTTCGTTACAAAAATAGACACTCGTTATGATTTCCGCTTTTCCGATGGTATTCCTGACCTTACCGGCGTGCAGTTTGAAAAAAAAGACGCTAACACGTTAACAAGTGTTGGATCAGATGGCACCGGACTTATCACTATCAATAAAGATAAACTGGTGATCGGATTTACCAGGAACGGCAGAACGTGGACCGCAGATTGCAACCGCTAAATATCTATTGGCTATCGCCCGGCGCATCAGAAAAAAACAAGCTAATACTCCGGGTTATTTTATAACCGCCTGCGATACCGCCAGCGCATCAGGCTGGGCAATACAATCAGTAGTAACGGCAACGCCAGTATGAATCCGCCGATAACCGCAATTGCCAGTGGCTGATGCAGCTGTGCACCGGTCCCTATTCCCATCGCAATAGGCATTAAAGCAATGATAGCCCCTATGGCCGTCATTAGTTTGGGCCTGAGACGGGTGGAGATAGCATATACGATAGCTTCGTCAACCTGCTGTGTATGATGCATAGATTCTTTAAATTGCAGGAAGGTAAAGATGGCATTCTCCCCGATAATTCCTACAATCATAATCAACCCCGTATAACTCCCTACATTCAGCGGCGTATGCGTGACATATAACGCCATGTAACTGCCCGCAATACCCAATACGGCTACCACCAGGATGATCAGCGCGTCAACAAAGTCTTTGTATAAAAAGAGGATTACACCAAATACCAGCAGGCTGGCCGTTACCAGGATCATCAACAGCTCGCCGAACGATTGTTGCTGATCGGCATAAGCTCCTCCGTAAGCAATATTATATCCCTGCGGCAGCGAAATGCTGGCATCCACCTGCTGACTAATTTCCCGCATAACAGCCCCTAAATCCCGGTTATCCAAACGGGCGGTAACAATACCCATCGACTGTAAGTTTTCACGGGAAATTTCGGCTTCCCCAGTATGGAATGTCACCGTAGCCAGGTCGGTCAATGGGCGTAATTTGCCATCCGGCAGAAATACCTGCAACCGGTTAATCGCGGCAGCATTGAGGATACGGCTACCGGGATATACCAGGCGGATGGGCGACAACTGCTCCTTCTCAAACACCGCTCCTGCCACATTTCCTTCCAGTGCTGTTTGCAGCTGGTATTGCAAACTGGCCGGCGTAATGCCATATTGCGCCAGTAAACGGCTGTTCGGCTCCACGCTCACAGAAGGTCCGGCAATAACAATCCCGTCAAATACATCGGCAGTGCCGGGTACTTTCCCCACTACTTCCGCCACGGACTTAGATAATGCCTTCAACTTCTCCGGGTCAGTTCCGAAAATTTTAATCTCCACGGGCTGTACAGAAGTCATCAGGTCCCCCAGCATATCTCCTATCACCTGCCCGAAATCTATACGCAGCGCCGGCTGTGTAGCCTCCACCTGCTTACGGATCTTATCAATCACTTCATTGGTGGTGAGCTGCCGGTCCTTCTTTAGCTGGATTAAATAATCACCGCGGTTGGGCTCTGTAATAAAAAATCCCATCTGCGTACCAGTACGCCTCGAATAGGCCGCCACTTCGGGCAGACTTGTAATAATTTTTTCTACCTGTTGCAGCATACGGTCCGTTTCCTCCAGGGAAGTACCCGGTGGAGAACTGTAATCCAGCACAATACTTCCTTCATCCATCTCCGGTAAAAACCCTGTTTCCAGGCGCGGAAATACCAGGATCACAGACAACACCAGCAATACGATAAACGATACGCTGATCCAGGGCCTGGTAATAAACCAGGTAACCCAGCGCCGCGGCTTTACATCATGTCCCTCCCGCTCTTTTTGTATGGCAACCCGCTCTTTCCTTTGGTTAGTCAACAACAGGTATATGACCGGCAACCCTATCCACGTGACCACGAAAGAACATACCAGCGTAATGATCATGGTATTGGTCATCACTTTAAAATAAGCACCTGCCACTCCTGTCATCAGTAAAAAAGGAAGAAAGATAACGATGGTGCTGAGGGAAGACCCTACCATAGCGGGGAACAGGTAATTAATCGCTTTTTGTATCAGTACCGTTGTCGGTTCATCGGGATGCTCTTCATGGGTACGGTGAATTTGTTCCACCACTACAATTGCATCATCGATAATCAGCCCAATGGCAGCGGCCATAGCGCCCAACGTCATGATGTTGAACGTTTGCCCACTGGCGTACAATATGATTAAAGTAAGCAACAACGTAATGGGGATGGTGATCAGGATAGTGGCACTCGCTTTCAGCGAGCGGAGAAAGATAACCGCTACAATAATCGCCAGCAACAAACCTATCCACAGGCTATCCGTTACGCTGCGAATGGCGTCTTTTACAAAGTCGGCCTGCACGTAGTAAGGAGAGATTTTTATATCGGCCGGTAATGTCTTTTTCAAATCGGCTATTTTCCTGCTCATGCGGTCCGACAAGTCCACCACGTTGGCGTTCGGCTGCTTGATAACAGCAATCAATATCCCATCCTTACCATTTGCATTTATCTTGATATACTCTTTGGCTTCCCTGATAGCCACTGCAGCAATATCGGCCAGGGTGACAATACGCTTGCCGTTATTGCTCACCACCAGTTGATTCAGTTTCTCTTTGTTATCTACCAACGCATCGGTAACGGTCAGGTATAACAAGCGGTAGTCCGACAAATACCCGTTGGATTTAATAAAATTAGTTTGTGACAGCGCCGCATTCACCATATCCGGCGTAATGCCAAAAGTATTCATCTTCTGCATGTCCAGCTCCACCCAGTATTCCTTGTTCTTTCCCCCGATAATCCGGATTTCTGCTACGCCTTCTACCTGCGACAGAAAGGGTTTTACGGTATAGGTAGCGAGGTACTTGAGGTCAATGGGGGTACGGCTATGGCTTTCTATCGTATATCCGCTCACGGGGAGAATAGAAGGATTCATCCGTTCTACATTAATCTGTATATCCGGCGGTAAGGCATTCTTGATCTCAGCAATTTTTGATTCAATACGCTGCTGGCTGATATTGATATCGGCCTGCCAGTCCATGAAAGCAGATATTTCGCAGCTTCCCCGGCTGGTGGTGCTTCGAATCATTTTCAGATCGGGCACCTGCTTAATTGCCAGCTCCAGCGGGCGGGTAACTGTGATCATCATCTTATTCACCGGCTGTTGCCCGGCATCGGCGATGATCTTGATTTTAGGGAAAGTAATTTCCGGAAAAAGTGCCGACTGTATTTTTCCATAGGCAAACAGTCCTCCGGCAATGATAATTACCAAGAGCACCGTTACCGGGTTTTTATATGCAAGAAAGAAATTTTTCATACCGGCTACTTATTTACGATCGTGACTTTAGCGGTATCCGGGAGGCCGTAGTTACCGCTTACCAGCACCCTGTCCTGCGTGCTCAGCACCGGCGACAGGATCTCTATTTTGTTGCCGGCTTCCATTCCTTTTTGCACCACCACTTTTACCGCGGTGGTGCTATCCATCATTTTCATGATCCAATATTCGTTTTGCGATTCGCTGGAAAGCACGGCTTCCCTGGGCAGGAATACCGCATTGGATTTCCCTCCTTTCCGCAATTTCACTTTAGCAATCAGGTTTTCCGGGATCAGCTTAGTGGTGGTTACCCTGATGATATAATTCTGCGTTTGTGCAATAGAATCTACCGTAGGCAACGGTGCTTCCATTACACCAGGCAACTGCGCTCCATCGGGTAAAGCCACTGTTACCTGGCGATTAGTGGGCACCAGCGCTGTCAACTCGTAGGGCAGGTTCAGGATAAACGCAAAGCTATTGTCGTCGGATATGGTAGCCAGCTGCTCTCCATCCTGCACGTAAGTGCCGCTCTGTGCACTCAGCTGCGTAATATATCCGTTGCCGGTAGCTTTAATAGGAATCAGGCCTGTGAAGCGAAAAGACGAATCCAATTTATTGATCGTATTGCCGAGGTTCTCTGCTTCTTTGGTCTTCAGTAAAAACAATACCTGTCCTCTGCTCACGTGTTGTCCCAGCTTTATGTTAGATGTTTGCAGAAAACCATTGGCTACCGCCTTTACATTTGTTTTCAACAAAAAGGTGGCCGTTGCATTCAATGCGATCTCCTCTTCCATGGCGCCGGTTTCCGGCGATGCTATCGTAACTGGCGTACCGGCTGCTGCTATTTGCTCTTCCTCCGCCGGCGCAGACTGGTGACAGGCCGTTGCCAGGAGTAAACAAATGATACTGAACGTACTTAATCGTTTCATAGTTGGTATCAGTTAGCGCTGTTCCAGTAATTAATCTGGTTGATCAGCTGATATTTATTCACGATGTTCTGTGTGATGATATTCTTTGCATTCAGGTAGTTATTGATAGCGATCACGTAGTCGGCTATCCGTACATCTCCATGTACCAGCAACGCTTTATTGGCCTCCATCAGCCCTTCGGCATAGCTGATTTGTTTACTGGCCTGGTCAATCAGCTCTATCGTTGTTCCCAGCTGTTGGGTTAGCTGTTGCAGCTGTTGATAATACTGCCTGGAAAAAAAGTCCTGGTAGTTTTTTCGCGTAGCTTCTGCAATCGCTACCTTGTCGTGTTGCATTTTACGCTGGTGGCCATCGTAAATAGGCACTACCAGGTTTAAGCCTGCACTCACGCCAAAATTCTTATATGGGTCTAGGGCCAGGGTAGAATTAAATCCTCCGTCTGTATACAGGTTTATTTTGGGCCGGTACAACAGGTCGATGCTCTTATCTGAGTTGCGCAGTTTCAGGCTATCTATCTCAAACTGGCGGTAAAACACGGTATTCTCCAGCGCGGGCAAATGATCGATATGTAATGCCGGATCTTCTATCGGTGTAAACGTGGTATCTGTTACACCGCAGAGGTAATTCAGCTGGGCGAAATTATTTTGGTACTGCCCGCGTAATTGTTTCAGCAGGAGCTCCTGCTGTTGCAGGGTTACCAGGAAGGTAAGATAATCTGTTTGCCGGTAAGTACCGGTCTGGGCGAGCTTTTTCAGGATCACTTCTTCCTGCTTCAGCAATTGTAATACATGGTCATTGAACCGGTACTGCTCCCAGTCGCCATAGGCGGTAATATACTGTGCGGCAATACTTCTTTTCAGGTCTTGCTCCGATATACGGGAAGTATTGCGGAGGCCCTGGTTCTGCAGATCTATTCCCTGCAACTGGTTATTCAGGTTCTTTTTTCCGTTCAGCTCCTTGCTGGCAGATACCAGGGCGCTTACCTGTGCGCCGTTGGTGATGGCAGCATCATACCCGATACCACGAATGAGGGGGGCATAGCTATTATTACTTACTCCATTTACCTGCGGCCCATATGCGGCCCGCAGGCGCTGGCTATCGATCTGTGCTGCCGTTACCTGGTTCTGGTAATCCCTTAGTAGTGGGCTGTTTTGTTTTCCCTGGTCCAGGTAATACGCCAGGTTCTTTCCCTGGGCAAATGCCCGGGAAGCGCCACCTATCCATAGCAACAGCCCCAGGGCTGTTGCGGCATAACTCCTTCTAAAAGCTGAAAACATAAAGCCATTTTAACAAATAAGGTTCCATCCTCTCTTAAAGTAATGTGCCCTTGCTATCGAATATAATATCTTTACCGCTGATTTCCGCTTCGTAGTTCACTGTACCATCTGCTTTCTCAATACGGGCTGTTTCCTTCATTCTTATGCCTTTATAGTGCCTGGCAATATACTTCCTGGCTGCTTCCGGCAGGTCTGTTGCCGGTATAGGCGTTTCCGTTTCCATCCAAGTCCCTTTTGTATCAAACACGGCAGAAATGTGTTGATGGTTTTCCTTAAACCCGGCCTCATAGTTCTTTTGTTCCATTTCCCATTTTACACCGGTAGCAGCAGGGAATTTACTGGAGAAGGCAGCTTTCACAGCGGCAGGCACCTTCGATTCACTGATTTTTTGTGCGAAGGCAGGCATGCTCAATAGCAGGCATCCAAACATTAAATAGTGTTTCATACCATTAAATTTATCCCAAAGTTAACCCGCAATTCTGTTTAACTTCTGTAGTGGCAGGCCATACACCGAATTCAGCAATAGCATCATAAAAAAAGTCCGCAGACACGAGGATCTGCGGACCAGCTGTTGTTTTAGCGTTGTGTTGATTGACTATCTCAGGGTAATTTTCCTGATTTGTCCCAGGTTTTCTTCTACCAGGTAAATATTTCCGGCTTTATCTACCACTAACGGTGAACCGCTGGTGGGACTCAGCAGCGCTTCCTGCAGGGTGCCATTTTTATTACCGCCACGGAAAGGCTGGTAGCTGCCTTCTGCGCCGGTAATGGTGCCAATGGTACCGTCGTTCGGATTGATGGTTCTAATGGAATAATTATAACTGTCTACGATATACACGAAACCAGACACCGGGTCATAGGTCGATGCGGCCGGTCCATTTAACCTGCCTACCCCTTTCGGGCCATCGATATAGTCGCCCTGGTTAAATGCGCCGGCAAACACCAGGTTCTCACCGGTAGCGATGTTCAGCCGCAGTTCTATGGCGCCGTCTACGTTAGACATAAACAGGTAACCATTATACCAGCTAAACTGCGAGGAGATACCATTCCTGGCCACCTGGGTTACCTGCGTACCATTGGAGGTTATTTTGAATACCCCATTGTAATCCGAGCCGGCGTATAAATTACCCGCGGCATCGATGGTGAGGTACTTCGGCTGGAAGTCCAGGCCGGCATAGAATGTGGTCACCTTGCCAGCAGGCGTTATCTTGCGGATATTATTATTAAAGGCATCGGCTACATACAGGTTGTCCTGTGCATCGATAGCCATACCGGAGATAGCAAAGAACTTCGCATTGACGCCTGTACCATCGGTATTACCCCTGTCATCGCCGCCGGCAAACAGGCTACCAGCACCATCCGGGGTAATTTTGCTGATATGACCGTCGCCCGCTGTAAACACGTTGCCTTTGCTGTCTATCACCAACCCTCTCACATTACCTGATGCCATAGCCCCCTTATAGAAAAGGCTGACACCGGCCCGGCGGAATAAGGGTCCTACGGCAGATAAGCTGCCAGTACTTACGTTGAGCGATCCCGTGGTGAAGCCGGCTGGCATTGTTACGGTCAGCGTAGTATCGGTAGCAGCGGTTACCATCACGGCCAGCCCATTGATAGATACGTGATTATTAGCCGCTATTTTGTCGAAACCGGTTCCTTTCATTACGATCACGGATCCGTCCAAACCATTGTCTGGCAATAATTGCGTAATACCCAGCGCTTGAATGGTATACTGCGGTCCATTGATCGCCTGTCCATTAACTGATATCCGCAACATACCGGTAGTGGCGGTAACAGGAACAGTTAACGTCAATTGCTGGCTCGTGGCGCTCATGATTGTCAGTGGTTTACCGTTGAGCAATACGGTGTCTTCATCGCTGATGCTGCTGAAGTTATCCCCCGCAATGGTGATAATACTTCCTACGGGGCCGCTCAGTGGCGCTATGGTACGGATAACAGGCGGCGGCACCGGTGTAAATATGGGTCCACTTGTTTTCTGGCCATTGATGGTAACAGATACCGGTCCGGCTTTCACCTGTGCCGGTACCAATACCTGCAAGGCAGTTTCCGAAGCGTTTACCACGGTACCAGGCAGACCGTTGAAGGCCACTACGTTGTTGGCTACCGTGGTATTGAAGCCTGTTCCGCTGATAGTAACCAGCGTACCGGCGCCACCGGTAGCAGGTTTTATTTTTGTGATCGACTGGAAAGTAAACACCGGGCCGGAGGCATGGGTATTGTTGACCGTTACCTCTACGGCGCCACTCCCGGCGCCTGCCGGCACAATGGCCGTCAACAGCGTATCATTGGAGTTGGATACAATAGCCGGGTGACCATTGATCGATACGGCTGCGGGTCCTTCCAGGCTGCTGAAGCCCGCACCGGAAATTGAGATATTGGTGCCTTCTGGTCCGTTGGCGGGCGACACCTGGTGAATGCTCAATGCCTGGTACGTGTATACGGCGCCGTTAGCCGTGTGATTACCCGCAGTAATGGTAAGCGGACCAGTGGTGCCCTTTTCAGGCGCCTGTACAATCAACACCGTATCATTCACGCTCACCACCGTAGCGCTAATGCCATTAAAAGACACCGTATTGTTACCGATGCCGGTACCGAAGCCGGTACCCCTGATAGTGACCACCGTACCGGGATTTCCGCTGCTGGGCAGGAATCCGCTGATCGACAACGGCAGCGCCACTTCATCACGATTTTTTTTGCAGGCGGCCAGTAAGCACAACGTAGCTGCCAGCACATATAAATATTGTTTCATTGCTTTTATTTGATGTAACACCTAAAATGAATATCTCATACCCAGCTGCAGTTGATAACGGGAGCCGAAGAAATCAGTGGCATAAGGTTTTCCGGGATCTCCGAAAGTATATACCGGGTAGTTCTCCTTGCTTTGCCTGCCCGGATATACCGGCGTCAGTCCCACACTCGCGGTAGAGTTGAAAGTATTGGGAGAGAAATAGGCCCTCCCCCAATCTTTATTCAACAGGTTAGTCAGGTTCATAATATCAAGGGTAAAAGTGAGATAACTGCTGCGGGGATTTTCGGAGAAATGATACTCCTGCCCGAAATGGAAGTCGGCCTGCGTATTCCAGGGCGTACGTCCCATATTACGTTCGGTAAAGTTACCACGGCGGCTACGCAAATATGGGTTTCCATCCACATACCGGTTAAAGGCTTCTGCCTGTGCGGCAGCAGTCACCTGGGTTCCGGCGGTATTGGTATAGTCCTGGAAGAAATGAATGGCATCATCCGCTTGTGGTATGTAAACCAGGCTTACCTGCTGTGGCAGTCCCTGGATACTGTTGTTTACAATACCATAGGTAAACGGTGAACCGGATTGGGCGCTGACGAACAGGGAAAAGCTACTGATCCATTTTGTATTCCACGCCTTGCGGTAATCAGCATGCACCACGATACGGTGGCGGATATCAAAGTTAGAATAGGCCAGGTCGGGATTATTTGGATTCAAGGCCTGGTTCAGCTGCCAGTTACTTTCCATGGAGTTCCGGATACCGTTAGACACGTCTTTGGAAGTACCGTAGGTATAAGATACGCCGGCATTCAGCCCATTGCTGAAGTTACGCCCCACACTACCGGTAATGCTGTAGCGATAACCTTTGTTGGTATTGCTCAACTCGTAGGCATTGGCAAAACGCGGATCAATGCTGCCACTGTATACCGGTTGCTGCATGCCTGCATCATAGCCATAATAGCGGGGATCGTCTTTGATATTCACCTGCCGGAACATCACGTCTTTCAGGCTTTTGGTATACATGCCCTCCAGCGTAAATTTATAGCCATTGCTTGTGGTATAATCTACTGCCAGGCTGGCACGTAATACCTTAGGCATCACAAAGTTATTGTCTACCACATCCACCTGTGTTTTACCCGAATTTTTATTATTGAGAACAGCCCCGTTCTGGCCAATAAAATCTGCGATTCCATTCTTGCCTGTTTTCAGTGGGTCGGTGCCTTTTACAAAGGCTTGCTGGTCTGCTTTCTGATCAAATGAGCCATAGGTATCGCCGTTATTATAGTAGGCGTACGCCAGCCATGCCAGCGGGATACGGCCGGTAAACATGCCGATACCGCCGCGCAGGATGAGGCTTTGGTTGCCCAGCCAGTCGTAACGGAATCCCAGTCTTGGTGAAATCTGTATTTTATTGAGATAACTGTTGCGAATGGCATTCAACGGCGTATAGTAGTACGTGTTGCCCAGGAAGGCATCAGGGATGGCCGTTTGTGTTTTTTCGCTCAGGATAGGCTTTGTTGGCAACAACGTATAGTCGGCACGTATACCTGGCGTAATCTTCAGCTTATCGGTCAGCTGAATTTCATCCTGCGCATAAGCGCTCAACATACCCAGGTTAAAGGATTCGGGGTGTGACAGGATATAATCCCGGCTGTTGTTGGTATAGTTGTAGTTACCTCTTACTCTCCAGGGATTGTTGTTGAGATAATCATCTATGCTCAGGTAGTCTACGCGGCCATTCCAGCTGTTCACAAAGCCATAGTTGATATGATAAATTTCATTGTGTGTACCAAAGAGGAAAGTGTGCTTGCCTTTGTATAAAGTGAGGTTGTCGGTAATTTCCCAGGTACGTTGCTGCATGTTAAAGATGGCAGCTTCGCGGTCGGTGCCGAGGTAAATGGTGGTGCCAGGCGTACGTCCCATGATCTGCACCTGCGGCAGGTTGGGATCTGACTGCGGATCGCGGCGATCGTTGACTACCGTATAGCCTACCAGTAAACTATTGGCCAGCTGCTGACTGAAGCGGGATTTCAATTCCGCTACGGTAGACGTCTGGTTATTGGTTTGCTTATACGCCATGCTGGTAAAGCGGAAATCGGCCTGGTCGCGGTCCATGATCATGGCATCCGACAGGATGGTATTATTGCGCAGCGACAGCTGATGGATGGCATTGATGTTCCAGTCCAGGCGGTTAAAGAACTTCTGCGAATGGGTGCTGGCATTGTAGCTTCCGCCGGTACCGGGATCAAATGCTTTACCGTAGCGCTGCCCGGTGGCATTGCGGATATCCTGCTCATCTTTCACACTCAGGATCTGGGCGGTTTCTGCCTGGCCTACCAGCAATTGAGCCGGATCGCGGCGACCGGTTACTTCTTCATTGGTGAAAAAGAATAGCTTATCTTTTATAATGGGAAAGCCCAGTCGTACGCCGGATTGATAGTCGTAAAAATCGCTGTTCATTTTGCCCAGCGTACCTACCTTATCCTTGCCGGTAAGGGCGCCATTCCGGCCATAGGCGTATACGGAGCCGGTGAACTGGTTGGTACCGCTGCGGGTTACCGCATTGATGCTACCACCGGTGAAATTACCGATTTTCACATCGAAGGGCGCCAGGTATACCTGCATATCTTCAATGGCATCCATGGATACCGGGTTGCTATGTGTGCTGGATCCGGGCATACCGGAAGTACCGGTAATACCGCCGGTAGAGGGACTAAAACCGATAGCGTCGTTATTAATGGCTCCATCCAGGGTAACGTTGTTATACCGGAAGTTGGTACCACCAAAAGAGTTGTCTTTAGACGCCTGTGGTACCAGGCGTGTCATATCGGTGATACTGCGGTTCACCGTAGGCATGTTGCGCAACTGGGTGCTGCCTATGTTCTGGCCGGCGCCATAAGTATTGGCTTTGGCGGTCTTGCTGCCTTTCACCACTACTTCCGACAACTGCTTTTTACTGTCTTCCAGTACAATGGCCAGCTGCAAAGGTTCCCCGAGGCGGATCATAATACCTTCTCGGCTTTGTGTGCCCATTCCCATCATGGATGCCTGCACAGTATATGGGCCACCTACCCGCATGCCTGCGAGGTGATAACGGCCGTCGTTGCCGGCTACCGTGCCGTAACGGGTGCCCGTGGGCGTGTGTATGGCCTGTACCGTAACACCCGGCACCGGCTGCCCTTTTCCATCAACGATACGCCCATCCAGGCGACCGCTGGTTTCCTGTGCCTGCACGCGTATGCATAATAGCATGCATACGATGCAACAAAGTATATATAGCTTTTTCATCATTGGTTCATTTTAATTGAAAGCATCAGAAATTTTCCATCAATACCTGGTCGATGATATGCAACACGCCATTATTGGTAAGCACGTTGGATTTCAGCAACTGCGCCGGCTGACGGTTACCTGCTCCCTGCACTGTAATCGTATATGCGCTGCCGTTGTTCTGTATATTCACTGTAGTCGTGCTGTTGTTCAGCATGTTCTGCAGACTTTGATTGGAAACATCTGTAGTGAGTACGTAATCGTATACAAAGCGGCGGCTGCCTAACATATGAAACTGCAACAGGTTGCGCAGCACGTCGGGACTGGTTTGTATGATGCTGTCGGTAGTAGGGAAACCGGCGGCGATAAACGCGTTGTTGTTGGGTGCAAATACCGTCAGCGGGCCATCTCCCTTCAACAGCTCTTTCATCCCTGCTCTTTGCAAGGCCGCGTTGAAATAGGTCAGCGAGGGTTCTGCTGCAATAGCCGCGCTCAGCTTATCCTGGTTCAATGGATTCAGTACCGCACTGATCACCTGCACCAATCCATTGCTGGCAGGTAAGTTCTGCGCCGTTACCGGGGTGCCGTTGATGGTAATCACCGTGTCCTGGTTGTGCACCCAATGGGTAACAAACAGCTGCGCGCCGGAAGAAGTACTCACCGGCTGATTAAACCGGTAAGGCAGTTTATCCAGCTGCCATAATCCTTTCAGGATATGGTACTGTATCATGTTCACCAATACAGCTCCTCTTTCTTTGGCTACATCCTGTTCCGTATTATAACCGCTTCTCTGAAAGGCGCTATTATCCGGGATCAACACGGTATAGGGCCCTTTGTCCAGCAACAGGGTATTGAAGCTGGTGGCAGTGAGCGCCGTATTAAAAAAGGAGAAGTTGAACTTGTTGTCCTCAATTACATACAGGAGCTTGTTATTATCCTGGCTATTTGCCGGCTTATTGTCGTCTTTCTTACATGAAAACAATAGAAGCGCCGACGCAAAAATTAAAATATGTTGTTTCATTTTACTAAATGCTTTTAAGTATGCGCCTTATGGCATGAACAATCCATCATCCACTACATGAATAACGCCGTTGAGAAACAACAGGTCGGTAGTTACCAGTTTGCGCGGAGGCAGCGGCGATTTTACCTGGTTCACCAGGATACTGCCATTGCTGCCGGCAAAGGCGAGCCGGATAAACTGCGGCGGTTCGTGGTAAGCGGCGCCGGGCCTTATTTGAAAACCAGATAGCAAAGGGTTGTCGGTAAGATCATTGGAAAACAGCATCAGTGGGTAGTCTGCCCGCATGGCGCCATTAAAATCCAGGTGATTGGCCGACAACAGCGAGTCGAGCGAGGTGGTAGGGCTCACGTAAAAGGCATTGTCGTCATAATGCGCACCGTCTACCGGATATAACAGGGCCCTCTGTCTAAGGTCATCGATCGTTTTAAATCCACTCTGTTGAAAGGCCCTGTTAGTTGGTGCAAACAGTGTAACCGGTTTATTATCGGAAGTAATCTGCAGTAACCTGGTCATCGTCGGATTGGCCCAGCTCTGCTGGTAAATACTATCGCTGATACGAAATGCTTCCACCAGGAAGCTGAACTCCGGGTGAGTGGTGAGGTAACCATACATGTCTTGCTCCGGTTTGTTCTGCACTTCATCCAGCACGTAAATGGTTCCATTGGTGGCCTCCAGGGCTTTCAGCGGATGTGGCTTCCCGTTTACTATCAGCTTCCCGTTATGGAGTCCCAGGTATTGATAATAGATATAGGGATTGTTGGAATAAAAGCCCGGAAAATCGATGCGGGTGAGCAACGTATGCATATTGTTACTGCCGCTCAGTCGCTGCAGCTGATCGCCCGACACCCAGCTATCCAGCACATGGTAAAACAGCAGGGTATCCAGGTCGGCAACCGCCATGGTGTTTACTTTATCGGCAGTAATACCGGCCTTCGCAAATGCGTCATCAGAAGGCGCCAGCAGCGTATATGCCTGCAGGGTCTTATCGGCAATCACGGAATCCATGTTTACCTTTTTCCAGATCGACTTATAAATGGTAAGATTGGAGCTATCCAGCAACTGCCTGATCTTCAGAGAAGGACCGGTATAGTCAATAGGCTTGCCTATGGGCGCTACCTGTGCATCTTTCAACTGGCAGCCGGCCAGGAATAGCAGCACTAACGTAAACGTATATGTGAAATAATTTTTTTTCATCAGTCCGCTTTTTTACTTGATTAAAAGTGAATCAGGATACAGCAGGATATTATTCATGCGGTTAATGACGCCGTTGCTTACCATGATATCCTGTCCCTTTGCGCCGCCATCAACGGTAATACCTCCCGGGCTGTGAGCGCCCCACCTGCCGCCGGGCGCCCAGATGGTAAAGTTGCCGTGGGGATTGATGAAATAACCGCTTCCGATATCCAGCTTTTCGCTGTATGCACCTATCACGTCAAAATCTTTCATCAGGATATGGTGCGGTTGCAGGCACAGCGTGTAGATATTAAAAGCGAGGGGATTATAGCGGCTCACATCCAGTTTGTTGATGCTGTCTGCCGTGAGATTATAACCCAGGAAAGCACTATTCGATGGCGCGTAAACGGTAAAAGGCCCATCGGTTTTCAGGGTCTCCCATTGCTTTGTTTTCTTCAGCAGCGTTACAAAAACAGACAGGCTGGTATCGGCCGACAGGTAATCGGTAATCTGCTGTGGTACATACTTTGGTACAGCCTGGATAACATGTACTACCCCGTTTTTCATGGCCAGGTTCCGTTTGGGCGCATCATATACCATACCTCCATTGAAGACGGCCGGATAGGCATCGGCGTTGTTACCTATTACCCCTACCGATACATAACTGGTCATATTGCCCAGGGTGGCGTAGCGGTTATCGAGCTGTGTTGGGATAGCGGCTATGTATAAACGGTCTTTGATCACCAGGTTCTTTAAACTGGTACGCAGACTATCAGTATTCATACCATTGAAATCCTCCGGTTTGTTGATCCCCAGGGCTTTAAACGCCTGGTTATCGGGCGCCCATACGGTAAAAGGGCCGTCGGCATTTAAACTATCCAGGAACCCTGTCTTTTGCAGGGCGGCCGACAGGAGGCTCAGGTCATAGTTATTATGTATGAAGTCACCTACCATACGTACATCGGCAGTATGGTCGTCGGAAGTAATGTCTAGTTTTTTACATGCCGCTGCCAGTAACGTCAACAGGAAAATATAGAAAGGAAAATATCTTTTCATAATACATTTATTTATAAATGGGCGGATCGTAACGGCGTTGCAGGGTGGTGATATACATATTGCCATTCACATATTCCACGGTATTGATCGTAGCAAATGAGCGCGGGTTGTATATGCCCGAATACACGGAAATCACCATCCCTGTGCGTACATCGCCTCCCAGGACAAATACCGCCGGCGGAGCCGTTGCCCCGAGTGCAAAGGAGGTGTAACTACCCTTACTGTTGGAATTCAGGTAATCCTGCTCAGGCGGCAAACCTGGCTTCAGGATATTGAACAGCTGCCCGGCGAGACCTGCATAAATATGGCTGGCAGTAGCATCCGGGAACAACGGGAAATTGGTATACGGCTGCACCACCGGCTCCTGCGACCTGGTGATCTTCGTGGCATATACATTCTTATATCCATTCACCGGTGTATTGTCCTGCTTGTACAGGGAATAAAACACATTCATAGTGTCCCCTATGCAGGTATTGTCGTTATTAGAGAGATCAAACACGTAGGTTTTCGCAAATCCTTCCGCACTGAGGTTGTAGAAATTGGTATATACCAATGAATCCGATAAAGGTATTTTCGTAAACTGCTCTTTCCGGAGATACACCCCTGTTTCCCGTGTATACACGGATTTTTCCAGGATGTTCATCGTATAAATTTCTCCCTGGTCCAGGTTCACCGTTGTATCTATCAATACCTTTTTCCGGGCGCTGGCAGGTAGCGTATAAAACGGGTCGTTGCTACGCGGACGGTTCATGAACAGGAAGCGGTGCTTACCACTTTTCACCATGCCATAGCCGGAGAGGTCGTATCCATTTACAATGGGACCCACCGGTACTTTAGCGGTCCCGGGAAACTCTTTCTGCCACAGTGTAGTATTACCGGCATCCGGGTAAGGTCTGGCCAAAGGCCCGCGGGTAGCCAGGAAATCGAAAGTAACGTCGGCGCCGATTGGCACGCCGGCAGCATCCAGCTGTGGGTCTATCAGCATGGTGATAAAAGGTTGCGGCGCATCCTTGTTGCCGACAGACACATTGTAGGTAAGACAGTTAAATACCCGGAGATAGGCGGGTGCGCTTACTTCGGGAAAATCCGTCTTGCGGCATCCCATCACCAGTATGCCCACCACGGCTATATATCTCCAGATAATATTCCTGCTATTGTTATATACACGCTTCATAATAGTCGTTATTGATTGTGCTTGATGATGATCATTCGCGCCGGCACTTCCCCGGGGTTCTTCGGATGCAGGGCGCCGGTTAACGCTACTGTATACACGCCGGTTTCATAGGCCGGCAAGCCATTTTTATACAGTTCAGGGCGGGCAATAAAATCGCTGCCATTTAGCTGTGGTATGTCTGTGAGCCAATCGCCAGGCAATACGCCGGGTGCAGATGCGTATACGCCAATTTTATTGATGCCTATCAACGGCGAAAAAAGTATATAAGGCTGATCGGCAATCACCTGTCCCCTGCTGAGGTGCTGGCTGGCAGTGCCGCTGTAGGTGAGATAGCCGGAAAGGAGTGCGCCATTGGCTCCTGTGAATGTCACCTCCGGTATGTCCGTCGACAAGTTCAGGAAACGTACTTTAAACGGTATCGACACGCTGTACTGGTCATTACTGCCATCATCTCCTTTACTGTTTCCGGGGAGATAAAAACTGCCGCTCAGGTTATTGGCTACGATCTTCAACGACGGTTGCCCGTTATTGTCGGGATATACCCAGGCAGTGTAGTTATCGCTGCCATTGATAGTAAGCGGCTGCTCGGCCAACTTTTTCCCGCTGGCGTCATTCAAGGTTACGGTATGCGTGCCCGTAACCAGGATTTTATAGGCAGAAGACTTACTATAAGCCAGTCCTCCTTCCGCCAACGGCAGGCCGTCAACATTCACGGTCACAGGTTGTCCGGGTAAAGCGTTGGCTGCCTGCAGGCGGCCATAAGTAATATTCAGCGCTTCCTTGTTATCTGCAATGACCCGGAAGCTGTTGAATGTTACAGGAGCTGCATAACTGCTGCCGGCATCTTTGAAGCTGAAGCCGGCATTAGCACATACCATGATGGTATACACGCCTCCGGGCTGATACGCACGTGTAGGCGCATACGTTAACCGGGTATCTATCATGGGATTGTCTCCCGTTGTCATAGTACCGGTAGTTTTATTGACCACGCTCAGTAGCTCATCACTATTCACCTTTACAGCAGGCAATACGTTCCCATCATCTGTCGTCACTTTAAACTGGTAGGTGCCGTAAGGCAGCTCTACGTAATCGGAGTATTTACCAGGGGCTATGCTGCTGGTAGCGGCACTCACTTTAGTGCCATCTGCCAGTATCAACGTCATGTTACCCTGCAGCGATGCCACATCAGGCGCAGAGCCCAGGTTCAGCAAACGTATCTTAAAGCGCTCCGGGGCGGCAGGCGGTGAAATAGAACGGGGAATGGCAAAGATGGAATCATCTCCCAATACCCCGGCATCCCCATGCGCACCATACAAAACGTTATAGAAGTCAGTCGGATTGTTCACGTCCTCATGGATGTCGAAATCCTTTGGATATTGTATCTTCTTATCGCCAAAAATCATGCTTCCGATACGGATATGCGCACTCCCATCAGCTTTAATAAAACGCTGCGGAATGGTATAGGAAGCGCCCAGGCGGCCGTTTTGAAAATATATCGTAGGCCTGGATTCCAGGTAGTAGCCTTCTATATTGGGCGGCATAAAACTGGTGAGCGGCGTATCATTGATGATCAATTCGGTGGCGGCCCTGCCCATGTTCATCAACCGTACCGTAGATGCCGTCAATGGCGGCAGCGGGGGCTGTTCCTGGAACACGTAGTCCGATTTACTTTTCTTACAGGCCCATAGCCCTGAAGTCAATAGTATGGCCAGAAAATATTTTACAGCTTGCATCATTTTCATTTTACAGTCAATCCCTTTAGAAAATATTATAGTTCAGGCCCAGCATAAACTCCGTGCCCCTGTAATAACTGCGGCGGATATACGTATTTCCATAGTATTTACCTCCTGTGCCGGGGTTGGCATATACTTCCCGCCAGGCCGGGTTCATGATATTTTTAGCATATCCTTTCAGCTGTAACCGCCGGGTGAGATACTGGCTGAAAACAAAGTCCAGTACCGGTGCAGGCCTACTGTACAAATCCGGCTCCCCGGTCAGGTTAATTTGTATGAGCCGCTCTCCTACTTCATTGAAAGTAACGGTGAGGTCGGTGCGGGTGCGCGGGTTATTATAGTTCAGGTAAGCGTTGATGGAATACGGCGCCTGTTCAAACAGCGGGCTGTTGGAGGGAGCCTTGCGGTCTACAATGCGGGAATCGTTTAGCCGTTCAGGTGATTTTTTAATTTCACTTTGCGCGAGCAACAGGTTGGAGCCGAGATTAAAGTTCTTCAGCGGATACCACCAGCGGCCCAGGTTTTTCACTACCTCCAGTTCCACGCCATACACTTGTCCCCTATTGGGATCATTCTCAAAACGAATGGCCGGAAATTCAGGAAAACGTGCATCGAGGCCGGCGGAATTCTGTGAATATACTTTGGTCAGCTGGTGATCAATCTGTTTGTAGAAGGCAGATGCCGCAATCACTTCACCGGAATTCGGGAACCATTCCCAGCGGAAATCGTAGTTGGTCGTTTGCTGGTTTACCAACTTAGAATTACCTACCACCAATGCAAACTGGAATGGGTCAAACTCAAACACGTTGGTAATTTCCCGCAGCTCCGGCCTGGCCAGCGTAGTGCTGTAACCCAGGCGGAAGTTCATGTTCTCCTGCAGGGTATAGGTAAGGTTCAGGGAATAATAGGGCTTATAATCTGTTTTATAAATAGAGTTGGGCTGTGTAAATACCAGCTTCACGGTTTGCCCATCTTTGTTAGGCGTAGTCAGTGAAGGATCGAGGAAAACACCTGCGGTATCTACTGCTGCCCGGATATCGGTCATTTCGAAACGCACCCCACCGGTCACCCGGAGATTTTGCAATACGTGCAGGTCGAGCATGCCATAAAATGCGCGGGTTTCAAAGGAACCTTTATAGTTGTTGGGCGATTTCTGTGCGTTATATAAAAATCCTCCTACGGCTGGTTGTCCCTCGCCGATAGCGCCGGTAGGCACCTTCACGCCAATCTGGTCATATCCTACCAGCCTGTCGAGGTTGCCATGCACGGTATACAGCGCCTGGTTGCCGGTAGACGAGAAATTGGAGCCTGGCAGCGACAATACATTTTCATTAAATGTGCGATCGCGGTGCAGGTAGTTAACGCCTCCTTTGAATTCCTGCTTTTGTCCAAACAGGCGGAAAGGCCAGGCCAGGTCGGCTTTATAGTTATAGTTGGTTTCTTTCAGCTGACGATAACGGCGACCATTCGGATCGGCCTGGATAATGCCATACGGGCCATATCCATTTACATAACCGGATACCAGGGAATAGTACACCGGCGTACCGGTGCTGCCTGTGCTGCCTGGCAGGCTGCCATTTACCGGGATAGAGCCACCACCAACAGGATGGTACACCGCCAGGTTCACAAAGCGGTAGTCAGGATCATCCTGGCCGGAGGTAGAACTGGCCATATTATAGCTCAACTTCGGCGCATATTCTCCTGTGGCCAGCTTATGCTCGCCCTGTAAGTTGAACGTATTGAGGGTACGGTAACTGCGTTTGAGTGAATATACCGTATTGGAAACATCGCCGGATAAACCGGTATACTCGTAGGCCCCATAAAGGTTGCTGGCCTGCACTTCGGCACCGCGGCTACCCATATACTGTACACTGATTTCATTACGCGGGTTAAAGCGGTAAGTAAGCCCACCCAGGAACCCGTAGTTAAGGGTAGATGTTCCGGTGTTTTCTTTATACGAAATATATTTCCCCAGGTTAATGTTATTGGGCGTGATATAGTTAGGAATAATACGGGTGCTGTTTACCTGGTTGTTACCTGTCAGCACCCCCTGGTAAATACTCCATTGGGTAAGGTCGCCGCCATGTATGTCGGTAGACCGCTGGTAGTAGTTCACACCGGCTATTACGCCCAGCTTATGCCGTTTGAATACCTGGAAGCTGTTGCCATAGGTGATACCATAAATCTGGTTCAGCTTTGCACTGGCATAGTGCGTGGTCAGTACCGGGTCGAAGCTGTGCATAATACCGTTGATCCTGTTCACCTCCTGTTTAATAGCCGGGTCGTTGCCACTGTTGGCAATCATGGATTGCACCTGTGCAAAGCCGCCGGGATATTGCTTTCCGAGGGCGGTAAAGTCGGACGATAAACCTGCCTGCTTTACCTTTTGCCCGAAGAAACCCGGATCGCTGTTATAAAAACTATTGATCTTTCCGCCCATACCGATGTTGGAATTGAATCCGGATTGCGCGGTGATATTGAGCGTAGCCGAATCGGGTACCGATTTCGTTTTCAGCTCTATAATACCGGCTGCCGCATCGGCGGGTTTATCGGGGGTATAGGTTTTATAGATAGTAATATTTTCCAGCAGGGCCGCCGGTACCAGGTCCAGCGGGATGGCGCTGCGATCGGGATCAGAAGAGGCCAGACGTACGCCGTTGAGCTGTCCGATAACGCTGCGGTCGCCCAATCCGCGTACTGCCACGTACTTATCATCGGTAATGGTAACACCGGATACCCGTTGCAGGGCCTGTGTAGTAGTGATGCTGGCTGTTTTTTCGATATTGGCGGCGGAAATGGCATCCTGTACAATGGCTGATGCCTTTCTTTCTGCCAGCACTGCTGCTTCGGTATTGGCTTTGCGGCGGGCCTGCACTTGTACCTCATTCAGCTGTGTACGGGAAGGCTTCAGGGCAATCTGCAAAGTGGTAGTACCACCTGCTACTTTGATTTCCTGTGGTTGGTAACCGATATAGGTCACTACCAATACGGCGCCTTCATCGGGAATGGTAATGCTGAAATGCCCGTTGGCATCGGTGATGGCGCCGGCGCTTTGCCCTTTGATGCGTATGCCTACGCCAGGCAGCGGGGTACCATTATTTTTGTCGGTAACGGTACCTTTCACTGGCGGAAGAAGAGGCGTTACCGTAATACGGTTATCGGCATACACCTGTGCCACCATGTTGGCCGGTGTCAGCAATCCTGCCAGGATATCCAGCAGTGGCGCATTATTGGCCCGAAAGCTGGCGTGTTTTATTTTGTCTACCTTTTCATCATTGAAATAAATCCGTACGCCAGACCGGGCCGATATTTCTTCCAGCGCAGTCCGCAGGGGCAGGTCGTGGATGTCGACAGACATACGTATCCGTTCCACTGACTGACCTTTGGTAGTTACGCTGGCCATCAGGTTCGTGGCCGTAACAACAAGCACTATTACGTAAAAGGAGATACGCATAACCCATTTTAAATAAGCACAGGGTTTCCCCAGGAAAAAATTCATACTTTTACCTTGTTAATTAGTTAATCCTTCGGGTTAGTTAATGACGGCGATGATATGGATCGGTTTCTCAGGCCTGGTGTCATATCTATCGCACCTTAAACCGGGTACGCGTGCGTGATCCGGTTTTTTTATGATGTGCATTAAGTAAATCTTTCTCTCATCATGTCAGTTTTAGTAGGTCAGGAAATATTAATAATACCATTTGGTGTTGCTTTGAAATGCAGGCCATATACCTTACTCAATATCTTCAGGATATCTTCCAGGGACTGATGTGGATCGAAGGTGCCGCTGATCTCCATGTTCTGCAAAGGGGCAGCCGTTATCCGGAATGTTTTGCCATAGCGATGCTGCAGCGATACCACCACCTCTGCGAGATAGTCTTTCTCAAAGCAGAGTCCTCCTTCCTTCCATAGCATGAGCGACTGTGCCCGTACATTTCTAACCTGTTGGGTACCTTTATCTATGTTGATGCGTAATTCCTGGTTGGCGGTAAGCAATACTGCATGTGAACTATCAATGCCCTGGTATACGGCCACCTTGCCGGAAGACACGGTCACTTTATAGGTATTGGGCGCGGTATAGGAACGGATGCTGAAAGTGGTGCCCAGTACCCGGGTACGGTAGCCGTTACTTTCAATCACAAAAGGATGTTGCGGGTCCTGACGTACATCAAAGTACGCCTCTCCTTCCAGGTATACTGTTCTATTGGTGCTGAATTGCTCCGGGTAGCGCAAATGGCTGCTTGCGTTTAACCAGATGACGGAGCTGTCGGTAAGCGTGATTTTCGATAGTTGCCCCGCCTGGGTGTACAGGTCGAGGAATTTAACAGCAGGCTTGCGTGCAGGCACTTTAGATCTATACCACCATCCACCTGCTACCATCATGGCGACCGATATAACGGAAGCAGCTAAACGCCATCTGACGCGGGTAGGTTTCATGGCCACCACCCTGCCGGTGTTTTCCGCCTCATAGGCCTGCACCCGCGCCTGCACTGCGGCAAAAATATCATCTCCCGATGGACGCCCATCAGTGGCTCCTTCGCGCGGAGGCGTATGCCATTGGTCGAACCATTCGTTCACCCGTTGTTCTTCCTCCGGCGTAGCATGGCCGGCAAGATACCTGTCTATCAGTGGTTGTATTGTATGATCTTCCTGCATGTAAATAAATTGACAGCCCGTTTATCGGATATTTCCCGGTACCAATTACATTTACCGCAAGTGCATACAAACACCTACGCGCAGCCATGTTAAATTAATATGAACAACTATTATTTGCGGAGAGAGAGGATCAACAGGATGGTGATATAGTCTTTCAGGCCCACCTTCATTATTTTCAGGGCTTTTACCAGGTGGTTATTAACTGTTTTCGGAGAAATGTTCAGGGTATCCGCTATCTGCTGGGTATTCAGGCCACGGATACGGCTTAACGTAAATACTTCACGGCATTTTTCGGGGAGCAGGTGAATATATTGGTTCACCATCGCATTGAGCTCATTGAATGATAACTGATCGAGGGTATTGTTGGTCACCACGGTTAATGGCGCCTGTTGCAGGTATTTTTGATGCGACGACTGCTTGCGCCAGGCATTCAGCAGCTGGTTTTTCATAACCCCATACAGCCAGGCCCCTACCGGCTTTTCAGGGTCCAGGCTGGCCTTGTTCATCCACAGCGCAACAAACACTTCCTGGGTAATTTCTTCCGCCAGTTCTTTGATGCCTAGCTTATAGTAAGCCAGGTCGTACTGCTTTTCCCAATAAAAGTTATAAATATCCCGGAAAGCTTTTTCATCTCCGTTCTTCAAACTTTCTATCAGCAAAAATTCACCCGGAAGTCTCCCCATTTCGATATCCATAAGATCAATTTCCAGCCAAAAGTAATCAGCTGCGGAAAAACTGCATATCAATTTATTGTTAACATATTTTTCTAACTCCTGGGACAGCATTTCCAAAATGCCAGAGATTATTTTACCTTCAGGCCATAAATAATTGTCATGAAGATCATCAAAAAACTCTTGTGGGTATTACTGGGCCTATTGCTTATCATCCAGTTCTTTCGTCCGGCGCCCAATGTATCCGCTGCTGCGGGCGATCATGACATTATGAAAGTCTACCCCGCTTCTCCGGAAGTACAGGCTATATTACAACGCGCCTGTAATGATTGTCATAGTAACAATACCATTTATCCCTGGTATTCAAAGATACAACCGGTAGCATGGTGGTTAAACAATCATGTTGTAGATGGCAAACGTCATTTGAACTTCAGCGAATTTCTGGGTTACCGCATTGCCCGTCAATATAAAAAGATCGGAGAAGTAGCCGAAGAAGTGAATGAAGGCGGCATGCCATTATCTTCCTATACACTGGTACATACCAACGCAAAGCTGAGTGCTGACGAGAAAAAACAACTGAACGACTGGTGTGATGGCATCCGTGCGGCGATACAGGCAAAATACCCGGCGGATAGCCTGGTATTGCCTAAGCGGAAAAAAGCTTAGTGGCTATTAAAATACAACACCCAGTGTAAATACATTGGCATTGACAGACCGGGTACCGAAATTAACCGACTGGCCGTCTTCCGCAATGCTTTTCGGTGACCGGTACTTATATCCCCGGTACACATAGGAAACAAAAACGCCCATGGTATTGAAGTGCCAGGCTACGCCGGCGCCGGCGCCATAAAAGAATTTGCCTGACTGGTTGTAGGTAATGGGTTGCTGGCCACCACCAGTAGACAAGGGTACATTTTCGGTACGGTCTACACTGTATACATTATATCCAAACTGCCCGTTGATATAGGGCTCGAGGTATTTAAACCGGTGCTTTACTTTCAGGTCGGCAAAAACCGGCATCAGGGTGCGGCCTTCAAAGGAGGTAACTTCTACCCCCGGCCCAATGCCGATGGCATTAAACAGTTCCACGTTACCGGTTAATCCTCCGCCAATACTACCATCATGCGCCATTACATACACATACCCGCTCAGCAATTTATTGATTTGGGCAAATCCCAGCGTAGGCAGCAGCAATAAACAGCATAGTAACTTTTTCATAACAGCCTTTTTATCGGGTTCTTTCTTGTGTAACAGCCAGCCAATCGATATTGTTGCCTGTTACCGGGTTCAATTTGCTAAAAAGCCCTGCAAATATGCCGCTGTATGCCCGTATACAGCCACATATCTACAGGGACTTTAAATAGCGCTTTTTAGCAGGCCCGTGTATTTGCTAAAAAACCGAACAGGATACAATGTTAGATACCCCAGGTGACAACCCTATGTCAGCAGTTCTCCGGAAAAATTTTTGGTACATACGGACATCATCACCCCGGCCCGGTCCGTTAACTGCTTCGACCACCCCATAAAAGCGGAATTACTCATCAATGAATCGATGGTTTCCAGGGGCGCGCCGGGAATCACCAGGATGTCGGGTGGTAGCATAATAACAGCTTTGATGAAGGCACAAAATTATACCTGCATAGTGGAGAAGCAGCTTTACAAAGCGGGATAAGTCGTTAGAAAAACGGGGAATATGAAACGATCGGGCTGATTTCGTTTTAATTTAAAATAACCTGTCCGGGATGGACCTGGTAGGTAAGTTGAGTGACGGCACTCAGGTTATCCAGGAATATTTTGATGTCGTCGTCTTTGTTTATTCCGCCGGTAAACCGGAAGTCCACCAGGGAAGGGCTGTTATTCACCACTACAGACACGCCATACCATCTTTCCAGCACTGCTTTGATTTCATTGATGTCTGCATTCTGGAAGAAATAGCGGCCTTCTTTCCAGGACAGCTCTGTGCCTTGATTGGTGTTGTGTACCTCTATTTCATCATTGCTGGTCGTTGTAGCAGTGGTACCGGCTCTCAGGAGCATCTTTTGCTTAGCCGTTTGAATATTTACGGCGCCGCTTACCAATGCAACCCGGGTATGTTTATTATCGTAGGTATTTACGTTGAATGCCGTTCCGAGCACCTGTATATCGCCGTTCCTGGTATGTACCATAAACATGCGGCCGGGATCCTGGGCCGCGTTAATATAGGCTTCTCCGTTAACCCAGATTTCTCTTTTACTGCCAGAGAATGCAAGGGGCAGGGATATGGTGGTATTGGCATTTATTTGTACGTCTGACCCATCGTTTAGCTTGAGGTTAAAGATCTTACCGGGCGGTACTATCAGTTGGCCGGTACCGTTCATCTCTGCGGGCGCTTTTACCAGGAGCGCTCCCATACTGCGATCGAACTGAATGCCATACTGACTGAAATGTGTTCTTTCATCGTCCAGGTTGATACTCCTGCCATCCGGGAGTACCAGGCGGGTATTTTTCCCGCCTGGTTGCGCCGGATCATTAACAGCTAATTTAGGTTTAGCCGGGGCGAAATAATTCCCTTTGTACACCAAAAGGATGATCGCCAATACCGCGGCAGCAGCTAATAAGGCTGCTATGCCGCCTTTGGGGGAAGCCAATATGGATAATGGCCGTTGCCTTTTTCTTTCAATTACTGGTGCTGGCCTTTCGATGGGTGCTAATGGTTCCCATAAGCGATCATCATGGAGCCTGGCAAAATGGCTGTCGACATCTTCATGAGCATAGCGCGCGCAAAACTCCTCCCACCTGGCCTTTAAGGCCGGGTCGTCTTCTATCATTTCGTTTAAGCTGTTTAGTTCCCGGTCAGGTAAAGCATTCGACAGCTTCAATGTGAAATAAATTTCTATTTCTTCCTCCGTGAGTTTACCCATGATATCTTAAAAAACGCAGTACCCTTGTTAATCTTTACGCCTAAGCACAATCTATATATTTCATTTTCAGGGATTTGATGGCATAGTTTAAATACGCATCAACCGCATAGGTGTTTACTAACTCAGATATGGCAATTTCACTAAATGTCAAAAGTTATGGTTTATTAATGCCGCCCAATCTCCCACAGTACAGCATATAGCGCGTTCAAAAAGTTAACTGAGTTATCAAGCTGGCTATAAGCGATAAAATTCTCTATCTTATTTACTAACGATATAAAACCAAAAATGGTTTTTGGACGTACTTATTTAATTTGGTTAAAGGTTTGTTAAGTGACAGATGGACAGGCGTCACGGGCAGTTCACCTGGAAATGCTTTTTTACCAAAACAAGTCAACTAAACTAACATTGTCACGCTGGTAGGGTTTTGAGATTCAACGGTGTTTCCACCACTTAATGTTTCATTTATGACCATTTTTACCTATAGAGCAATTATTATAGGGATACTTTTTTTATTTACTTTTCATACAACGGTAGCCTTCCAGCAACCAGTGACCCCGTTGCCGGATGATATACCTGTTACACTTCGTTTTACCAACGTCGAAATTGCTGAAATTCTGAACAGCATCCAACAGCAAACAGGATTCATTTTTTTTTATAGCAACAATCTGCTCAACAACAAAGAACGACGCACGATTAAAGTCAGCAAAGTCCCCTTAGAACAGGCCCTGACACTGATCATCGACAATAAAAAATTCAGCTGGATCATCGACCGGAAGCATAAATCCGTTCGTATCGTGAGCCGTGAAGCCTCACCCGTCATTGTAGCCTCCGATTCCAGCGCTACCAGCAGTATAACCGGACAGGTAACAGATAAAGCCGGTACTCCCCTGATCGGCGCCACCTTACGTATAGCCGGCACCGGTATAGGCACCCTGTCGGACGCTGATGGAAAATTCATGCTCCAGCAAGTTCCCCAAAATGCCCTGCTGCAGGTTACCTTTACGGGGTTTCAGCGCCAGGAACTTCTTATTACAGGCAGTCAACAAGACCTGCAAATAGACCTGGTTCCCAGCCCCAGTGAGTTGGGACAAGTGGAAGTGTTGTCTACCGGGTATCAGCAATTACCCAAAGAGCGGGCAACAGGGTCGTTTGATTACCTGGATCACCAGTTGCTCAACAGGAGTGTAAGTACAGACATCCTAAGCCGTTTGGAGGGAGTATCGAGCGGGGTGCTCTTCAACAAAGCGGCCAACCGGGTGGGCTTCCCGGGAAATGGTGGTGATCCCGCCATCAGTATTCGCGGCAGAAGCACCCTTTTTGCGAATACAGCTCCCCTTGTCATCCTCGACAACTTTCCATACGATGGAGATCTCTCCAACATCAATCCGAATGATATAGCATCCGTCACCGTATTAAAGGATGCAGCCGCCGCCTCTATCTGGGGCGTTCGCGCCGGAAACGGCGTGATAGTGCTCACTTCAAAGATGGGGCAACGTAATCAAAAGCCAGTTATCTCATTCAACACCAATGTCACCATTGCCTGCAAACCCGATATGTATGCAATACCACAGCTGACGACTAAAGCATATGTAGACCTGGAGAAATTTTGGTTTGACCATGGAAAATACGATATCTCTCTTTCGTATTTACCCTATATGCAGCAATCCCCTGTTATTGATATCCTCGATAACGAAAAAAAAGGGCGCATTAGCCATGCTGATGCGGAGCAACAGCTAAACGCGCTTTCTTCCATAGATACCAGGAGTGACTATTCAAAATATTTTCTCAGAAAAGCTATCTATCAGCAATACGCCTTAAATATGTCTGGTGGCAGTCAAAATGACCAATACTATCTATCAGGTGGTTTTGACAGGAACTTATATAGTGCCGTACCTGACAATTATAACAGGTTTACCTTAAATGCAAGAAATACCTATAAACTATTACAGGAACGCCTGGAGTTAACCAGCGACTTGTTTTTCACTAAAAGCCTGACACGTTCCAGCCCTGCACGCTATAGCCCTTTGTACCCCTATGAAAAAGTTGTAGACAGTAAAGGAAATGCGCTACCGGTTATACGTGATTTCCGACAGGCCAGCAAAGACGAACTGTCCACCCCCGACTATCTCGACTGGAATTACTACCCGTTTAATGAGCGGCTGAACAATAATAACAAAACCGATCTTTCTGACTATAGAATAAATATAGGGCTACAGTATAAAATTGTTCCTGCCGTACTTAGCCTGCATATCAACTACCAATATCAACAAGGTAATACCGATCAAAGTACCCTCATGGATCAGTCGAGCTATGCGACCCGCTTGCTCATCAATGCGTTTACGCAGGTTGATCCTGCCGGCAATATTACTTACCCGGTGCCGCTGGGAGCTATTTTTACCAGTAATAGCGCTAATTACAAAAGCAATACCGGAAGGGTGCAGCTTAATTACAATCAAACCTTTTCAGCCAAACACCAGGTAACCGCCATAGGAGGTTTTGAAATAAAAGATTATAACGGTTCTAACCGCCAGACTATTTTGTATGGATATAACCCGGATAATGCAACGAATGTTCCTGTTGATTATTTTACTTATTTCACCAGGTTATTTAATGGTAACCCGGACAGAATCCCCTATGGGGATGGGCAGGGTGGCATCTCTGATCGCTTCCTGTCGTATTATATCAATGCCGCCTACACTTATGATTACAAATACTCATTTTCCCTCAGTGCCAGGAGGGATGAATCAAATCTTTTCGGCGTAAATGCCAACCAGAAGGGTGTACCGCTTTATTCGGCCGGCGTCAGCTGGTTGATAAGCAGGGAAAAATTCTATCACCTGGACGCCATCCCCTACCTGAAAATCCGGGTGACACATGGATACAATGGTAACCTGAGTAAAAACCTTTCGGCCTACACTACTGCCAAGGCAGATGGCATCAACAATTATGGTGCGCCTCAGCAGGTGATTATAAATCCCCCCAACCCCGACCTGAGTTGGGAAAAAGTACATATTATCAATGCCGGACTTGATTTTGGCGCCAGGGGTAACCGGCTAAATGGAAGTATCGATTTCTTTTCCAAGAAAGGACAGAATCTCATCGGCAATAGCCCTGTAGCACCTCAAACAGGCAATACGCAATTCACCGGTAATACAGCCGACATGCTCACCAAAGGTATTGACTTAACGCTCAATAGTATTAACATAAAAGGCGCATTTACCTGGACCACCAACTTCCTGTTTAGCTATGTCAGGGATAAAATCACCGACTATAAGCTTCAGACAGGCATCAATAATAATTACGTACAATCCAACTATATAAACCCAATCGTAGGACGCCCGTATTCGGCCATATTTGCGTATGCCTGGGCAGGCCTTGACAACAACGGAAATCCGCAGGGGATCATAGATGGAAAGATCAGTGAAGATTATGGCGCCATCTTAAACTCTACCAACCGGGAGAGATTGGTGTATAAAGGTCCGGCAAGTCCTTCTTTCTTTGGAGGCATTCGTAACAACTTTTCCTATAAGGGCGCCGAGCTGTCGTTTAACATCACCTATAAAATGGGATACTACTTCAGGAGAGGATCCTTCAATGCCACTAACGACGGCTATATGCAGGCCGACTACGACAAGCGTTGGCAGCATCCCGGAGATGAGAAAAGTACCAGTGTTCCTTCCCTCGTGTACCCGGCAGACGATCAACGGGATGCCTTTTATAACGGCGCGGAAATATTGGTGGAAAAGGGAGACCAAATCCGGCTGCAGGATATACAGGTAGCTTATACGTTAAGACGAAAAAATAACCCGTTGCTGTTTAACAGCGTAAAAATATATGGATATGTTAATAACCTGGGAATACTATGGCGAGCCAATAAACTGAAACTTGATCCTGATTTTGTGGGAAATAGCGGATATGCCACGCCTGCTCCCACCAGCTATTCTTTTGGAGCAACCGTCAATTTCTGATGCTTTAATTTTCTCTATGACTAACTATAAAAAATACCTGGTATTAATGGGCTGCCTGCTTTACGTTGCCTGTTCTAAAAGCGACTTCCTCGACAAAAAGCCCAATACCAATATTGTGGTCCCCAGCAGCGTGGCTGATATGATACAGCTATTAGACAACCAGGATATCTTCCGATCAAATAGCGTTTCCATGGGAATCATGTCAGGAGATGAATATTGCTATCCTTCCCCCGATGTATACAATGCGCTGACAACCAAAACAGAAAAAAACTGCTATATATGGAACCAGGATATCTATAATGGCGAAATTGCTATCCCTGACTGGAATCAGCCCTATCAATCGATCTACTATTGCAATGCAGTATTGGAGCAGTGGGATAAGCTGGCAACGGAGCAGCAAAGCAGTGTGCCAGGGCAGTTTGTCAGGGGAGCCGCGCTTTTCTTCAGGGGCTTCTCTTATTATAATCTTGTTTCTGTTTTTTCACCCGCCTACGACGAAAGCAAAAAAACAACAGACCTGGGCGTTCCCTTAAAAGAATCGGCTAATATCAATGAAATTAAGCAGCGTGCAACGTTAGGAGATACCTATAACCAGGTACTTTCAGACCTGACATCTTCTATAGGCTACTTCTCTAATACCTTCCCTGCACAGAATCGGAACAGGCCTTCCAAAGCGGCTGCCTATGCCCTGCTGGCGAGGGTATGTTTGAGTATGCGAAACTATGCCAGCGCTGCAAAATATGCCGATAGCAGTTTATCGTGCTACAACAAGTTAATTGACTACAATACACTCGATACCACTGCCAGGTATCCTCTCACCATTTACAACGATGAACTTATATTATTAAACGCTACTGCTTTTTACTATGGCGCCGTTTTAACCGGATCTGCCTCCCTGGTGAATATCGATAGTAGCTTAATTAGCCTGTTTGATGACAACGATTTAAGAAAACCTGTTTTCTTCAGGAACGAAACAGGAGCATTCATCCCCAAAACAGTGTATGCGGGACGCGGATCATATCCCTTCACAGGGCTTGCCGTGGATGAAGTTTACCTGGTAAAAGCTGAAAGCGATGTCAGAACCGGCAGGTTAAACGATGCCATTACCACCATGAACACATTATTAGCAAAAAGATACAAGGCAGGTACATTTAAACCCATTACGCAGCAGCCAGCCGATCAGCTATTGCGTTCCATTCTCTTGGAAAGAAGAAAAGAACTGGTATGGAGGGGCACCAGGTGGACAGACTTAAAACGCTTAAACAAGGAAGGGGCAAATATTACCTTAAAAAGGGACCTGGATGGTAAAACATTCACCCTTTCCCCCAATGATCCCAAATATGTGATGCCCATTCCCGCAGACGAAATAGCGATCAGTAATATCCAGCAAAATATAAGATAGTTATGAAAAATTGCCTGCTATCAATTTTTCTGATAACCACCTTATTACACAACGCTTTTTCAAACGCCCCGGGGAATGGCGCTATCCACCTCAAAGTAGTAACTTCCGATGTTTCACTTATTGGGAAAGACTTCCAGGTAGAGCAATATATCTATTACACACCGGCTACTATCGAAGCGTTCTGTAACACATTCACTAAAAAAATAACCGGTAAAACGCTGTCTTTCTCAATTAAACAGGATCAGCGCTTTGCATATATCAGGATTGTGCCACCAGCTCCTTACCTGGAGATCACCGATAAATTATTGTTGACCACATCGGGAGATGATATTGTCATAAAACTGGACGGCGGCAAAATCACTTTTATTAGTTCCCCCCAATACCAATGTCAATTGGTATTGGCATCAGTACCCCCCGAAACCACCTCCGAGATAACGCCAGACGATGCCAGTACGTTAGAAAGGGGATTCAAAGAACTGGACGGTGTATTGGCTAGGCAGCTGTTAATACTTACCGGGTACAAGACGAAGATCGATCCCCAGTCATGGAAAATTCTCGAAATGAATGCCGTGTACAAAGCATATTCAGACAAACTGACCTATTTTATATTTTATTTCCGGCAATCGAGAGATCCAATCATGCGGGGCAAAATGGCAACAATTGTTGAAAAATTGATGGCAGGCATTGATTTGGCAGCAGTGGACGCTGCAACAGCATTAAATTCATCTCCATACCTGTATTACCTGTATCTAAAGGAAAGATGCCGTGCAGAATCCCGTTATTTAAATAACGATCCTAATAGCGATTATGGATTCAACGAATTACATTCCAGCTTTATGCAGCACTATTCCGGCCCAACACGGGACAGGCTGTTAACCACATTAATATTTTCTACTAACTTTTTTGGAAAGATAAATTTACTGGATGTATTGGAAAAAGACCTGCCCATCATTGCGGATCCCCCCAGCAGAAACCTGCTTATCAATAAACGTAATGCATTGGGACGGGGAAAAAAAGCCTATCCATTCAAACTACTGGATGAGCAGGGGCAATGGGTATCTCTGGATGACTTTAAGGGGAAGGTAGTAATACTTGATTTCTATTTTAACGGGTGTACTGGCTGTGCGTTCCTCGTTAGGGCAATTGAACCCGTTTACCAGGAATTCAGGAATCATCACAATGTAGCTTTTGTATCTGTCTCAATCGATTCATCCAGAGCGCTCTTCCTCGAGTCGGTAGCATCCGGAATTTATACGCATAAGGGGGGCGTTAACCTATACACCAACGGGGAAGGAATGGAGCATGCCATCATAAAATACTATGGTATCACAGGATATCCGAAGCTTATCATTATTGGAAAAGACGGGAACATTGTTGATGGCGATCCGCCCATTCCGACAAACAATGGCTCCAACTCCGTTGATAAGCTAAGATCCATTATTGTTCATGCAATTGATATCACCGAAAACCCTCGCTGATATTGTGGAGGTTGCCCATGGGCAGCCTCCACAAAACAGCCTGCTATCAAGGTAAATAAATCTTGTTAACATTTGTTTTCACCGAACCTCCGGCTGCCAGGATCTGTGCAGCCGTTGGCGTTACACCTGCTCCGAAATCTATAGGAGAGCTATAAGCACAAATCCTTGTAGAGGAACTGGCGCAATTAGCGGCGTCATAGGTAGTCGTCAATTTGGTATAGGTACCATTGTTGAGCAAATTCACATAGGTGTAGTCGACACGATGATTGGCGGCATAGGCTGTTGCCAGGCCAACGAAAGCAGCTGTTGCAGCCAGGGCAAATTTTACGATTTTCATGTTTAGAAACTTTTAATGATTAACGATAGTGATTGAATCTTACTGACAAGTAATATGTTAGATTTTATGTTGACTGTAACTGATGACTACAGGATGTATTACCAGGATGGTTATACCAGCACATTCCTTTCGTTTGTCTTGCCCCCGGATGTTTGTCTCATCAACCAAAACGCTACCCCAATCAGGAGCAGAATAGCTATATTAAGTACCAGGTGCTCATTCCAGGTTAATGAAGAAATGAATCCTCCGCAAGTACAGGGGATCCTTCCATAGTAGTTCAACTGTATTAAACCAATATACCCTGTAAATAACATCATCAAAACCATGGATACATATAATCCGGTTTTCCTGGTGAGTGGTAGCACAAGCAGTATTACTGCCAGTATTTCTGCCGCCGGCACCGCATAGGTAAGAAAGGCGCTAAACCAGGGAGCAAAAGGTTGGGCCTTCATCGTTAACACATATTCATGAAACATCATCAGCTTACTGGCAGGCGTATATACGAACAGGAATACCAATCCCATAATAATCAGCTCCAGCATTACTTGTTTCTTTTTCATTGCATTATCTTTTGTCAATAATGTGTTTGTTTTAACATCAGCTGGATGAAGAGAAGAGAATAATACACATATCGTGCGGCATCATTATTATGATCACATTTTCGGTTTTCAATTACTTTAAATGGCATCCTCATGACCTGGTTTCCTTAACGACAAATAGCCTCACTTCTGACATGATCATTTCAATGCAGAAGGAATCTTGCTGGACATAGTATAAATTTCCCGGCTACTTTTTATTGAATAACGTTGGCATTTCTTTATGCTGCAAAACTAAATTTTGCCACTGCGCTATTTTTGCAGTGAGTAAAAATTCATAATTCGAAACATGGCATGGCGTCCCTTTACTTTTCCCGGGTAAGTTGCTGTAACAAAGCCGTTTCTGCGCTATCGAACGGCTTGCCATCCCTGTGAAAAATATCATGGTACCATAGTACCGGTTCCTCTTCTCCACCTTTATTCCCCTGCGGGAAGTTGGTTTGTGTTTTACCGGCCACCAGCCCCCAGTTGATAGCCGCGATATTGTTTTTCTTCAACATCGGCGTGATGATGGCAAACGTACTCTTGTTAACCCGCTTCATATACTCCGTACAAAACAGGGGCCTGTCATATTTCCGGAGACTATCAATCGCCTCCTGCATCACCGTGGAATCCCGGTAATTATGAAAGCTGATCACATCAGAGTTTTCCAGCTGAAAGGCATTGAAATCTTTAAAATCTTTGTTCCAGATGCCGATCGTCACCGGCTGGCTCAAGGCTACCGCCCGGGACCAGGCCACCACATTCTTCAACAACGGCCAGCTTTTATCGCCGTGCCCGAAGTGGCCCGGCTCATTGTACAGGTCCCAGGCCAGTACCCGGGTATCATCTTTTAAAGTAGTTAATATATCTGTTACGTAATTGCGTAACGTATCCATTAATTCAGGTTCCCTGTCTATCCGGCCTCCCGGATCTTTTAACCAGCGACTGTTATGCACACCGGGAATAGGCGGTTCCTGTGGGCCGCCATGGTATTCATCCCGCCAGCAGTCATCAAAGAAAACGAACATCGTTTTTACCTGGTGCTTATCTGCTATCTGCAAGTATTGCCCGAGCCGCTGCTTAAACCCGACAGCATCCTGTACCCAGGCCTCGTGGTGCAGGTATACACGCATCACATTCAGTCCTATGGACGCTGCATATCCCAGCTCCCGGTCTATCGTTTGCGGATCAAACGTGGCGGCCTGCCACATTTCCAATTGATTTACCGCCGTAGAAGGAATAAAATTGGCGCCGCAAAGCCATGGCTGGGCGGCATACCAGCGTTGGGCTTTGTCTTTATCCCAGAGCTGCTGCGCGTGGATGGCCGACGAATAAACCAACAGGAACAATATAATGCGGGTAAAATAGCGATTCATAGTGTTAGTACTGGAGGATAACAAAATTGATAGTCCTTTACATCTGCATGTGATGTCGAGGTGACACAATTAAAGCAATTCCGGGGTAACAAGTGTTAATCGAATGTTATGATTTGTTGATTTAGCGTATATGCGCGATTATATATCTATATCAAAAAATATACAGTCAAATGTTACAACCGTAAAGGTAGCACGAACAATACAGGAACAACTTTTCCGGCACAGGAGCCGGGCTTCCATTTAGGCATCTTAGTCACTGCATTGACTAACGCCCGTTCCGCCGGCGACCATTCAGCCAGTGATTTATTCAATATTCCCGCGGCAATTACTTTGCCGGTTGTATCAATAACAAAACGACAGAAAAAGGTGGCCTGGAACTGCTCTTGTTCAGGATACCTGAAATTTTTGACAAGGAATTTCGCTAATGCGGCCTTCCCTCCGGGGTATTCCGGCATGTGATCTACCTGTGTAAAAACGTTCATGCCTGCCACGGTATCGAACTAATGCGGGCATGGCTTCACTTCCAGGTCGCCGTAGCTTAAGTGTAGAAAGGTGGCTAATATTGCGATGATGGTCATTTTCATACTATAACTGTTCTAACTAGATTGTCATCTCCGCAACGCGTCTGCATACCCATAGAAACTAACCGATAGAATAATGCCAGCGATTAATACCAATAACCCCGATATGAAAAATAGCCAGCTGTAATTACTTCTTCTAAAAAACAAAATAATGCTTATCAGCCAATATAGTCCACCCACTGCCACCAAGCTATTTCCAAAAAAGTCATAGAATATTCCATCCAGCGGAGAATAAGCTACTAAAAATCCGGCTATAACAGCCAATAACATCAGTAACAGAAAAAGTACAATAGTCCGTTTCATCATGCAAAAAATCACTTCCTGCCAGTGTAACCGAAGCCCAGCTATACGCTTGCTAAGCTTTCAGTTTTTTGTTACTAACTGTGACTTCAAAGTTACAAATTCATAAACTATTTAAAATACTCGGGAGAACATTTCAGAAGTACTTCTAACCGGTAGGAGTTATAAAAATTCTTAACCTCCTGTTCTTCACCAAGAAAAACAAATCCTTGGTATGCCGATACTAGATGATGGCGTATTAGAAAATGAAGAAGTTTCGCTACAAACTGATTAAAAGCCTCCATGAGTCAATGAAATTTATCTTTTCTAATCAATAAACTATCACTTGGCGGGTTCATATGTACTGTACCTTTATACACCAACCCTCTGGTATAATCCAGCGTATTTGAAAGTGTATCAAAATATACTACCTCTATCACTTTAGACCCATTGTATAATGCAGCATCATTGACTAGATAAAAAACTGTATTATAGGGCATTGTCCTGATTGGAAATTTAATAAAGCCTCCCCCACTCCCTAATTCTGCAATCGAATAAAACTCAATCAATGCACTTGTATCACTATTATCAGTAACATACATAGCTGAATTTATTGCTCCATTATAAGTATCATTAACATATACCTGTTTATTGTTCTTAAGGCGGTTGTACATTCTTTTACCATCAAACCGCAAATAAAAAAAATATATAGGGCTCAATACTCCAACCATGGCCATTAGTACTAACATTGTCCCAACCATTATTCTAAACTTTCTTTTTGATAACACAGCCTTCAATTTTATTGAATTGAGTCTCCAATAAATGTCAATACGATTTATTTGTATATTTGGCTTTAACAAGACTATCTTTTTTCAAGATGCTATCACTCGGTGGATTCAGATGCACAGTACCTTTATAAACAAATCCTCTTGCGTAATCTCTGGTTTGGGATGCCGTATCAAAACGTACAACCTCCACCACTTTAGACCCATTATACAGCGCTGAGTCGTCAACCAAATAACAGGCTGCATTATATGGTAACATCTTAATAGGAAAGTTAATTATACCTCCTCCAGCGCCCAACTCTTCTATTGAATAATATCTAATCAACGCGCCGGTATCATTATTTCCAGTAACATACATAACACAATTGATTGCTCCGCTATACGTTTCATGAACATATACCTGCCTGTGATCTTTCACACGTTCATACATCCTCTTACCGTCAAACCATAATAAAAAAAAGTATGCAGGGCCTAGTACAGCCCATAAAGCTACTATTACTAGCATGGAACGAATCAATATCTTAAACTGCTGCTCTGTTAACATATATCTTCAAATCTTAAAATAAGAACCCTATCTATAATTAATTCTCTCTTTCTTCAGTTCATAATCAAAGATATTCCATTTATGCTCATATTAGTTAATTTGCTTAAACGCTGTAGAATACTGTCATCTAGTACCTAATCCAGCTTAAAAATGGCTACTTTCGGCAAAAAATTCAGAGAGTTCAGGGAAGCTAAAAGCCTTTCCCAACAAGAGTTGGATAAACAAATGAAGACTTCATACACTGTCATCGGCAAATATGAACGTGATGAGATGCTTCCTTCTATTGAAGTCGTAGAAAAAATAGCAAAACAACTTGATACTACTGTGGGTTATCTGCTCCGAGAAGCTACCAGCAGTAATACATTTAAAGATCCTGTCATGTTGCAGCGCCTTAATGAGATTAGCTCTCTGCCTGAAGAGGATAAACACTGTATTCTATATACTATCGATAGCCTGTTACAGAACGCCAGGACTAAAAAGGCATTTGCGCATAAGTAACAAAACCCGGTCAGTGTAGTGCACCCAAAAGTTTGGACAAAAATGACTATTAATTTAAGCGGCTTTAGTTCGGTATTGTACTGGACTCAAGCCGTTTAATTTTAATTTGATCCTATAGTTATTGTAATAATAAATATATTT